>NZ_ONZF01000013.1 GCF_900302445.1 Palleronia abyssalis
AGGAATGGGTACGTTCCCACGTGTTACTCACCCGTCCGCCGCTCACCCGAAGGTGCGCTCGACTTGCATGTGTTAGGCCTGCCGCCAGCGTTCGTTCTGAGCCAGGATCAAACTCTCAAGTTGAAACATCCCGAAAGATGTATCCTTGACGCTCGAACCCTCGCACATCTTTCAACGGCCTACCGGCTATTCGCCTACTTGAGGCCAATACCCAGAATAACCGATGAAAGCTTTCTGCTTGGTCAAAGTCACCGAAGTAACTCGCCAAACAGTGAAGCTGTCTCCTCCATTATCGCCCGAAAGCTAAGAGGCCGATATACGAGAGCTGATCCATCGAAATGAACCGTGACCGCCCGCATATCTCTTCAGATACCGTCAGTTTCAAAGAGCACGACAAAAAAACAAACACGATGCGCTAAATATTCCAGCGCGCCCCGCCTGCCATATGTCTAATTTTCGTCCGCGTCATGAGCCACTTCAGCGACCCATCCGCATCCCCGTCAGCACCTCGGCGCCGGCGGTGAAGCGCTACCTATGGGTGGAGCCGGGAACCTGCAAGAGGTTTTTTTAGGTTAGATCCGCTCTTTTGTTCAGAAGCTGCGGCAAGCCACTGTTTCGCTTCCTGAAAGCTCGGCCAGCCCGAAGCTTGAGCTTCCGACTGCAGGAGCAGTCTAAAAGTAAGCATTCGGCGTAGGCCGTAGGAGCTGGCTTTTATTTTGTCTCCGCCCTGGGTTTGCGAGGTCGCGGAGCCCATTTCTTGGCAAGTCGGTCGAAGCTCTCGATGATGCTGTCAGTTCCGGCATCTTCGGGGTCGAAGTCTCCTCCCGACCACCGCACCATGTCCTCGTGTTGTTCGTGGTCAGGATCGGTGAGAGCTTCGAGGAACTCTTCGTAGCCCCAGGCGCCGCCGACATCTTCGGGCGGACAGGCGCCGGTGGCCTTCAGCAGCCGGGGATAGCTGATGCCCGGCGTGGCATCGTTTACCCGCTCGATCCGGATACTGTGTTCCCAGTCATCGCCGAAGTCGTAGACATACTGGATCGTCCTGGTGGCGGTGCGGTTGAGCAGCTTTTCCAGGGTCATCTTCTTCGCATCCATGGGACCGTCGTAGAACCCTTCCGGGTCGGGCAGTCCCCAACCGGCATCACCGACGCGGAACTCGTAGAGATGGGTGTCCGTCCAGCCCATGGCCGCCTGAATGACCTCATGCAGCCGGTCGAGCCTGATCTTCAGCGGTACCTCGATATGGCGCATCGGCATTGGCTCGACGTCGTTCAGAATGATCCGAAGGCGGGCAATCAGAGTCATGCGGCCATTCTTTGCCGTGTCGGGGCCCAATTCCAAGGCAGGAGGTCTGGCACCTGCGAAGCGGTCATGTCCGGCAGCCGGGCGAGCACGTCGGCCAGCCATGCCTGGGGATCGATGTCGTTCATCTTCGCGGTGACGATCAGGGAATATATGAAGGCCGCGCGGTCGCCGCCGCGCTCGGAGCCGGCGAAGAGCCATGACTTCCGGCCAAGAGCCACGCCACGCAGCGCTCGCTCGGCGGCATTGTTCGTCAGGCAGATCCGGCCATCGTCGAGGAAGCGGGTGAAGGCCTCCCAGCGGTCCTTCTTGAACATGTAGCTGATCGCCTTGGCCACCGGGTTGTGCTTCGACATCGTGTCGCGCTCGCTCCGCATCCATTCGTGAAGATCATCGACCAGTGGGCGTGAGCGAAGTTGTCGGACTTCAAGCCGCGATCCGGCATCCAGGCCGTTGATCTCCCGTTCGATGTCGAAGACGGCATCGATTCGCTTGATTGCTTCTAGCGCGACGGGGGAGATGTCGTGGTCCGGCTTCTTCTTGCGGGCCTTCTCCTTGATGTCGGCGAGCTCGAAGAACTTCCGGCGAGCATGGCTCCAGCACAGCGCGCTGCTCGCCGGCCCGGGATCACGGTCGCCGCGATAGAGATCGTTGTATCCGCTATAGGCATCGGCTTGCAGGATACCCTGCCATCCCGCGAGATGCCGGGTCGGGTGGGTCATCTCCCTGTCCCTGGAGAAGTAAAACAGCGCCGCCGGCGGCGCGCCGCCCGCAAACGGCCGGTCGTCCCGAACATAGGTCCAGAGCCGCGCGGTCTTCGTCCCTCCCTTTGCGAGAAGTGGCACGGTCGTGTCGTCGCCGTGCAACCGTTCGGCGCGCAGAACGTGGTCGCGGATCAAGGCATGGATCGGCGCGAGCGCGGCGGCACAGGCGCCGACCTGATCGGCCAGGGTCGAGAGGCTTAGCTCGACGCCTTCCCGGGCATAGCGTTCGGCCTGGCGATTGAGCGGCTGGTGCTGTCCAAACTTCTCGAACAGGATCATCGCAAGAAGGTTCGACCCGGCCCATCCGCGCGGTATTGCATGGAACGGCGCCGGCGGCTGGCTGATCGCCTCGCAAGTCCGGCACGTGAACTTCTCGCGGACGGTCTGGATCACCTTCCAGCGGCGCGGGATCACTTCAAGGGTCTCGGTGACGTCCTCGCCCATCTTCACGATGCGGTCGGAGCCGCAGCATGAACATGCGGTCGGCGCCTCGATTACGACCCGCTCGCGCGGGAGATGCTCCGGAAAGGGTTTGCGGGCCGGGCGGCGGCGCTGGAAGCCCGTGACGGAGGTGGTCTTTGCCGCCTTCTCCGCGCCGAGCTCATCCTCGGTGGCAGCGGCCTCGAGCTCCTCAAGCTGCAACTCCATCTGGTCGATCAGGCGAGCGCCGCGCTCCGAGCTATGGCCGTATTGCTCCCGTCGCAGCTTGGCGATCTCGAGCTTGAGATGCTTGATCATCGCCTCGGAGGTCGAGACCACCGCGCGGGCCTGCGCCAGCTCGCTCTCGGCGGTGGATGCACGCGCCTGCGCTGTCGCGACACGGGCCTCCGAGGCCGCGAGCGCGGCACGCAATCTGGCGATCTCGGAAGCGGCATCTGGCATAGCGGAAATTTACTACACGGACCTCGCGATGCCTACTGAAATAGGGCTCAAAGGAAAGATTTATCCCGCCTTTGCAGGTCGTTGCGTCCAACGCGGATTGCGCCAATCGATCCCTTCCAAGAGGTAGCCCAGCTGGGCCGCAGAGACCTGAACAGCGTCGCCGCTTGCGCTTGTCGGCCAGATGAACTTCCCGGCCTCGAGCCGCTTGATGTAGAGCGACATGCCGACCCCATCGTGCCAGAGCAGCTTGACCAGGTCGCCCTTGCGGCCCCGGAAACAGAAGATCTCGCCGGCGTGCGGATCGCGCCCAAGCCCTTCCTGAACCTGTAGGGCCAGAGTGTTCATCCCACGGCGCATGTCGGTGACCCCGCCAGCGATCCAGACGCGCACCCCCGCCGGGAGGGCAATCATTGTCCGTCGACCGCCGGCAGCAACCGCGCCAGCACCGCGGGGTCGATATGGAGGGGCACCACGAGGCGGCGCCCGTTCGCCAGCATGATCTCCGCCTTGCCCTCGGCAGCAGGCAGCGTCCCTGTTTCGGGAGTTCTATCTTGGGCCTCTACCGCGAGCGCCAGCGGCGTGAACGACGGCGGCCGGCATACCCCAAGTTCGCCGTTCCGATATTGCCGCCGCCAAGTAGTCATCAACGACCGTGAGATGCCATGCCGCCTCGCCGTTGCACTGGCCTGCCGGTGCCCAAGGAAACTCTCCTCGACGATCCGCAGCTTGTCCGCCTCGCTCCTCTGGCGGCGTCGCACTCCATCCGCGGCAGAAAGAACTTCGATCTCGGGTCTGAACGTAAGGTCGGCCATAAGGTCGGACCTACCACTTTGGCTTGAATGGCGTCAGGCGGCCCTCCCCGGAGCGTTACGTCTAAAACGCTGAAAGCATGTCTCTTTAGTGCCTACTACGGTGAAGCTTACCTCGCTGAGCCGCGACAGTGAGCGACCATTTCTTAGGCTGGCTATATGAGACGGTTCATGCCGAAAATATAAAGGCCTATGGAATTTTCCCGTGTGTGAAGTGTCGTTTGAGCGTGTGTAAAGTGTCGTTTGGCGAGTCGGCATGTGTGAAGTGTCGTTTGTGTCGACTGGCATTGTCGCGGAACTCTGGCTTCGGACCATTAATAGCGCTAATCCAATCGGTTAGAGGGCTCGCATGAGTAAGCCATCGCCCGCCGGCTACCGCACAGTGAACTGGTCCAACTACAACGCGTCGCTGCGCAAGCGCGGCTCGATGTTGGTTCGGGTCGACAAGGACATGGTGTGGCTGGCGTCGCATGAAGGCCGCCCCCCGAAGTCGTAAATGTAACAGATCGGCGCTGTTCCGGCGGTGCTGGCGACGCCTGCGAGGCTGGACTTGGCGACCGGCAGCGCGTCCGTGCCGAAGTCGGGATCAGGCAACCCCCAGCGGATCTCGCCCACCATGAACTCGTAGAGATGGTAGTTCTCCCACCCCATCGCGGCCTGGATGACGAGATGCAGCCGCTCAAGGCGGATATCGACCGGCACCTCGAGAGTGCGCGAGACGACGGGCTCGATGGCCTCGAGGGTAATCTTCAATCGAGCGATGGTCATGCCGGGCTGTGGTCCTTCTCCGGGGCCGACCGCCAGTTCCACGGCAGCAGATCATCCACGCGGGTGATCTTGTAGTCTGGGATGCAGGCCAGTGTATCGGCGAGCCATCCCTGCGGGTCGACGCCATTCAGTTTGGCGGTCTCGGTCGGCGTATTTGGAGACCAGGACATGCGCCAGCAGACCGGGACCGGGGCGACCGCGCTCGATTGGGCGGGATGGCAAAGCAGCCTGGGTAAAGGCCTCGCAGCCGGAACAGGCCAGGCGCGGACGGACGATGCGGTTCACGATGGCAAGACCTTGTTCGCCATTGGTTCAAGAACAATGGTCGAGCGCCGGGAACATACTCCAGCTCTTCGGTCACATCCTCGCCCAAGCGCCGCAGCGCGCCGCCGCAATGGGCGCAGTCGTCATCGCCGGTGGTCAGCTCGATCTCCTGGCGCGGGATGTGATCGGGGATGGGACGACGCTTCGGCTTGTCCTTCTCCTCGTCCGGCAGGCGCAGCTTCGCGGTCATCTTGGCGACGGAGATCTCGCTGGCTTCCAAAGCCAGTTGAAGCTGCTCGATCGTCTCAGAAGATGTCCCGAACCGATGGCTGCGGTGACCGGCAAGCTAGTGGCGCAACTTCTCGATCAGCATCGCCTGCGACTTCACTTCGGCGAGCAAAAGCGCCGTGAACTGCCGCAGTTCCTCGGGGTCTTCGGGTAGGAATTTGGCCACGTCCAGCATGGCCTATCATACCAAAACAAGGGCGAAACAGGAATCCCGGGCGTGCCGCTGGCACCGGATTATCCCGCCTTCAGCGGCCTCCAGCTCCGCTGCGGCAGGCGCCAGTCAATCCCTTCCAACAACATCGCCAGCTGCGCCGGCGTCAGGGCGATCTTGCCCTCCTTCGCCGACGGCCACACGAACTGGCCCTTCTCAAGACGCTTCGCGAACAGGCACGCACCCTGGCCGTCCCACCCGCTGCCCGGCAGTGCATTGCGCAGCAATGTCACGAGAGGGGGATAATCTTGATCAGATCACCGCGCCGCCCGCGGAAGACGAATATGTGACCGACGAACGGGTCCTGCTTCAGCACCGTCTCCGCCTGGGCCGCAAGCGTGGTGAACCCGCGCCGCATGTCCGTTACGCCCGCTGCCAGCCACACGCGGGTGTTTGCCGGGACAGGGATCATGCGGACAGGCCCCGGATCAGCCGGGCCAACGCCTCGGGATCATAGGCTCCGCTGATCCGCAAACGATGACCACCCGCTGTATCGATCTCAATCGTGCCTGCCGCAGGCTCCGGACCGGCTGCGGTCCCGCTGTTGTCGTGCTTGGGTTGATCCACGATCTCGACGGGAAGGAAACAGGCCGCGTCCGGCTCTGCCGAAGCCTCCGGCGCATAGCGCGGGTCGCGCTGCCACTTGAAGATCAGGTTGGCGTTCATCGCGTAGCGCTGCGCCACCCGTGCAACCGAAACACCCGGTGCCGTCGTCTGCAAACAGATCGACTGCTTCTCCTCATCCGTCCAAAGCCGCTTCGTCCGACGCGCCATCACGCACCCACAGTGTCCACTATCCCATGGTGGACACTATCCAGCACACTCTATGCGCGGCAGAGCAGCGACGCCGGACGCTTACCGAAAAGGTGGTAATCTGGGAGAACGGTCTGACCCGGCATGAAGGCCGGGTCGAGATGACCCGCACGGCCCTGTAGGGGTTCGGCAGGCAATCGAAGAAGACGGACGAGGTGGTGATCGAAGCGACCGGCAACCGCATGGCGTTTTTGCGGGTGGTGATTGCCAATTCCTTCCAGGTGAAGGCAGTCGCGCATGCCCACGTGAAAACTGACAAGGTCGATGCGGCGACATTGACGAGCCTGCACGCCGCCGGCTACCTTGCGCTACCAGCTGCTTCTTCTCGTGGACAAGCAGGTACGGGGACCTCGGCTTACTGCCCGGCCTGGGCGATCGCGTTCAGGGAATCCGGACCCGGTTGGGTGGCATGTACCGCGCGGAACTGCTCGCGCGCCGGGCCGATCCGGTTCTCCCTCAGCAAGGCATACCCGCGCAGCATCGCCATGCCCCGGTCAAGCGTTCCGACAGACTGGCTGAGCCGGTCGATATAGGCGATCGCATCGCGGTACCGCTTCCGCTCGAACGCCTCGGACGCGAGCGCGGACAAAACCGTGCGCCCCGCGGTCCGACGCTGATCCGCCGACAAATCGGCGCGGCGGTAGAGATTGGCCGCCTCGGCGGTCATGCCCGCGGACATGTAGCTCAAGATCGCCCCGTAGGTCGCATCGCGCACCTGCGTGGCGGTCGCGCCGGAACGGGCCACCGTGGTGAACGCCGCGATCGCCTCGCGGGGGCGGCCATAATTCATCGCACACCATCCGCGCTGGCCGAGCGCCTCGGGGGTGCGGGCATTCGCCGTCAACTGCAGACAGGTGGACCAGTCCTGCCGGTCCGCCGCCCGGGCCGCTGCCGTGACGGTATCGGTAGAGACCGCCGCGGGAGCGGCCGATGCCGCGGGCACCGGGGCCACCACCGCCCGGGGCTCGGCCACGCGGGGTTCGACCACGCGGGGCGCGGACGGGCGCACTGCCGGCGTGACGCCGCGGGGCGGTGGCGGTGTCCGGCCGGCCGTCTTGGTGGTCCGGTCCTCCGGTACCCCGATGATCGGCGCCAGTTCCGTTTCGAGCGCCGCCAGCCGCGGCGCCAGCGCGGGATTGCGGGAGGCGGCGAGTTCGAACAACGACTCCATGATTTCGGGCGATCCGATCCTGGCCGTCTTCTGCAAGGTCGCGATGACATGGTCGGGGTTGCGGCAGGTGGTCAGGATGCCCGAATTCGTGATGACGGCCTGATCCAAAAGCCCCTTCACCGCCTGAAGCTCGGCCAGGCGCCAGGCGTTGTTGATGCGGCTGCAGGTCATCAACATGGGATAGGCATTCACCGCGGCCATCGCCTCGGGAAGGCTCTGCGCAGCAAAGGCGGCCTCGAATGCCGCCTGACCCTGCGTCTCGTCCAGGACCGACATCATGTCCTCCGGCGGCGTCCAGTCAGGGCGCGCCGCTTGCGTGCGCCCGATCAGATCGCGCGCGGCCGCGAATTCCCCGGAGGCAATGAGACGCCACATCTCCGTGGTGTCGACCATGCTGGCCCGGGCATCCATCTGCGCGATCATCTCGTCGACATCAGCCCCGGGGAAAGCCTCCAGCAGCCGGCGGCGTTCGGCCGTGATACTTTCCTGATCATCGATCGACAGGAAATAGCGCAGCGCCGCGAGATCGGATTCGTTGATCTTGCGGTCCTGCGCCGCGACAGCGGAGGACAGGAGCGACACCGCGACCAGAGCGGCGCCGCAGGTGTTCAGAAACTGTAGCATAGGAACGAAGCCTCACGTTGAGCGACAAGGGAGAGAAGATGCAGCGTGGCCGGGTAATAGGGCTGGGCGGCCGTGAAGGCCGGCATCGCCCGCAGGTTGCTCTCCGGCTCCAGGCAGGCCGCCAGGTTCGCGATCGCGCGATACCCCGGATCCGGGCTCGTCTCGAGGATCTGCCCCCCCACGGGCGCGATGATCGTCGGGATGTCCGGCAGGTCGTTGAGCAGGAACGGCTGGTAGGCCGCAGCGGCGCGCAGCACAGCCGGATGTCCCGACAGGCCCGACCATACGAGATTGAGCGGCACGCGCAGGGCCTCGTAGCCGTAATTGGCGGATTTGCCCGGCGCCTCGGCATATCCCGCCGCGGTCAGCGACACCCAGTCGGGCGGCAGGGAGCTGCGTGACAGGGTTGCCAGATGCGCTACGGCGTCCGCCCCAGCACTCTCGAGCTCCTGGGACCCGGCCACCCGCCCCACGGCCATCATGGCGCGCGGACACCAGTAGCTCGGGTTGAGAACGACGCCGCCGTCGATCTCGAATCCCTCTGCCCCGGGCAACAGGACCACACCCCCCTTCCCCGCGGGATCGGGCCTGACGCAGCTGGCCGCGAGAGCCGATCCGATCTCCCCGGCCAGACGCGTCCAGTCCGCCACGCCGAACCGCTGCGCGGCTCGCAAAAGTGCCCAGGCGTGGAAGAGATCACCATCGGAGGCGTTGTTCATGTCCGTGACCGTCCCGGGCCCATCCCCGGGACCGCCGCTTTCGGGCGCCCATTTCCAGGCGCGCAGAGCATCTGGTCGGACGGCCAGGTTGCGGGTCGACCAGTCGAGAATGCGTTCGAAGTTCTCCCGGTCGCCCATCGCCTCAGCCAGGAGCAGACCGTAGGACTGCCCCTCGGAATGGCTGGCATTGTCCTGCCAGCGGTCGACCACGCGCCCCTCCGCGGTCATGTGGACGGAGGTCCAGGCCTGCCAGAGCGGGGTCAGAGCGTCGGCTGCGGCCGCTTGCGGCATCATGCCCGCCACCCCCGCGAGCGGCGCCAGCGCCGTCCATCGCAACAGCTCGCGACGCGTGGTCATGACCGCGGCCGCGACTGCAGGATGACGCCCCGGGCGATCATCGCCGAGACCAGTGTCAGCGCCATCAGCGCCAGCGCGAAATAAAGCGGTCGCGCCGAGGCGTAATTGCCGATGACAGCCCGCAGATTGCCCCATGACATTTTGCCCGTCAGAACCGGCAAGCGGGTCCGATCCGCCCAGCTCGCCCAGTTCCCCTCCCAATCGAGAAGCGCCACCTGCCCGCCCAGCGGAACATCGGAGACCATGGCCCGCCCGAGGGCCGAAAACACCGTCTGCACGTCGGCCCCGCTGGCCAGGACGAGATAGAGCTGGTCGGGGCTCTCCTTATCGAGCTGATAGAGCATCGCCTGCCCCCGGCGCGGCGCCATCCAGGCGGCCAGATCCGAGGCCATGTCGGGGCGCAGGAGATCCCGGGCCCCCCGCGCCATGTCGCCGGCGGTCCCGGCCAGCCAGTGGACGGGATTGCCCTCCGGCAAAACCGACATGCGCAGGGTTTCGACCGGGGGCGGCGCCGGCAGACCGGGAACCACCGCAGGTGTCACCACCACAGGGTCGGTCTCGATCTGCAGGGTGTTCAGCAAGACTTCGCGGCCCGACCAGAGAGACCCGAAGCTGGCCTGCGGAACCTCGTCGATCCCCAGAACCCGAAGGTTGACGCCGGGCCCGGGGCCGGCCTCCCCCTCAAGGGGAAGCGTTGCGGCCAGCCGGGCAATCCCCGCCGACCCGATCGCGCCGGCGTCGCCCGGATCGAGAAGTCCCGCGACCGTCAAACGGTCGAGCGCGCGGCCGATATCGGGACCGACCATCTGCGGCGATGCGGGCACGAACAACGTGGTCTCGGCATCGAGGAACATCTTCGGCGAAGAGACGACCGGGCATGGCCGGTCCGCGGGATCCCCGGGCACGACGAGATCGATCCGCAATTCGTTCCGCCCGCCGCGCAGCAATCGGGACGGAAAGCGGATCCGCAGAGCTTTGCCGCTCTCGTAGAGACGGTCGGACAGCGGCAGCATCCGGATTGCCGATCCGTTGACGAGCACGCGCGCTTCTGCCCCCGCCGGCAGCATGTAAGCCGTTCCCATCCGCAGGCCGATCTCGGCCCGGGCATCGGTCGTGATCAGCCAGTCGGCCGGCAGGGCGAAGCCGAACCGACCCGACCAGAGATTTTGCGCGACCTCGTGATCGCCGTAGCCCAGTTCGCGCAGCGAGACCTTCCGGTTCCGCGCAAGCTCGGGCAGCGGATCCTCGAGCACGATCCCCGGTCCCAGATCGCCCCGCAGATCCGGCAGACCCGCCGGGCCGATCACCACCCGCATCTCGCTGCGGCCTTGGTGGTCCCGCGAAAACCGAACCTGCGACTGCGCGCCGGGCTCGACGCGGATGAGAGGGGCCGCAGCGTCGGTTCCTTCGGGGGCCTCAAAGCTGAACGACAGACCGTCCCCGTTCATGACATGGCCGAGACGGGCGAGCACATCGAGGACCTGCGCGCGGTCGGCCCCGCCCAGGACATGGATCGGATCCCCCGTGCCGCGGGCGATTCCGGCGGCCGTGAAGAACCCCGCGGCGCCCGACCCGATCGAGCGTCCCGCAAGCTGCGCCCCGCTCTGCGACAGATCGATCTCCGTCCACAGATCGTAGGCTGCCTCGGCCCCGCAGAAGATCCGATGCGCGTGATCGACCGAAACCCGCAGAAGATTGGGTCCCGGGCGCAGGGCGCCGGGCGGAACCTCGAAGGCGATCCGGCCGGCCTCGGTGATGTTGCCCGGCGCAAAGCTTGCCAGATCCGTCTGACCGATCGTCACCGACACCCGAGACCGCTCGGGGAAGACATAGGCGCTCGATTGGGTGGTCAGGACGATCTCCGACACCCCCCGTGGGTCATCCACGAAGAGCAGGAACTCCACCGCGTCCCGCTCGCCAGTCAATCTGACCCGCGTTCCCGCGGTCATGCCGGCCCGGCGCGGCCAGAGCGCGGCAAGATGCATGGGCTGCCCGGAGGCCTGCGGGGCCTGCCGATCCGGCCCCTGGCCGGGCAGCGCGATCACATCGCTCCCAGCCGTGTCCGGCGTGCCCAGAAGAAGCACGATGCGGGCGTCCTCGACCTCACGTTCGGCCAGGGAAGGCAGCGCGATGATCTCCCCCTCCTCGGACAGGATCGCCGCGCTCCCTGGCGGAACGGGGAGCGACATTGCCGGACGCGATGGGGCGGGCAATATCTGGGCCCTCCCTTCGGGGGCCAGACCCACCACACAGACCAGGCAAAGGCAGGCGGCACGAAGACACATCGTGAAGGAACGGTTCATGGATCAGGCTCCGTGCGAGGAGATCGCCGAGCGGTCACGACTGCCGGCGGAATGGACAAAGATGGGCGTTGGCTCGGCGCGTATCGCGCTTGCGGCCTCCTCACGACGGATCTCTTGCTGGATCCGGACGCCAGGCTGCGGCTCGGCGGCCGGCGCGTTCGCGGTGTCCCCACGTCCCGCCAAGAGCAAGGCCGGAATCGTGCCGATCCCCGAAAGGGCAAGGACGACGAGACGGGCAAGGCCTGCCACGAGACCTTGATGTTTTCCCCGCCGGGCGCGGGCCGCTTCCCAGCGCGCGCTGCTGCCGTTCAGGAGCCGCGCGATCGTGCGCAGCCCGCCCGCGGCCTGGCCTGCGTCGAAGGCGAGGCCGAGGATTGTCTCGCCCGACTCCACTCGCACATTCGCCACCCGGGCCTCGATCGGCGCAGATGCCGCCGCACCGTCTTCCGCGAGCGCCAACAGGACCTTGTCATCAAGAAAGAACGGCTGGCCTCCCCCCGCCCGCGCGGTCTTGAGGCTCAGACCGGCGCCACCATAAGAGACGTCCCGGATCGAGACGGGCGTACCTGGCGCCTCGGGGCGGGAACTGCGCAAGACGAGCGATCCGGCCGCCGCGATCTGCGCGCGCGGCGCCTGGCGCCGCTGGCGCACTTCCATCACCGCCCTGAGCGCGGCCCCGGTCAATGCGGTGTTGAAGATCACCCAGGCGCCGACGAGCTCGAGGACGCTGCGATCGCCCGGGAAGGCGTAGTAGCGCCAACCGATCACGACAAGCCCGGCGATCAGGATCGCAAACAGCCCCGCGAGCGGCGCGAACACGTCCGAAATCGTATCCTCGTAGATCGTCTCGTCCTTGCTCGTCACCTTGAAATCGGCCTTGCGCGGATTGACGATGGCCCCGATGACCGCCCGGGCCAGGTACGGCGCCTGGGCGATCTCGTAGATTTCCGACAGGAACGGATGGCGACTTGCCCCGAACAGCGTGTTCTGCACCAGATAGGTGATCGTGAGGTAGCTCAACATGTAGGCCAGCGCCTCGGAGGCGCTCGTCACGAACAGCTCCACCCCGAAGAAGACATAGCTCAAGGGGGCCATGAGCAGGATCAGGCGAAACACCGGAAACAGCCAGTAGACCATCGAATTGAAGTAGCAAAGCCGCTGAAAGAGGCTCAGCCCGGGCATCGTGAACGGGTTGCGCGTCATCAGAAGCTGGATCATGCCCGTCGCCCACCGGCCGCGCTGCTGCAGGAAGGAGGCGAAGGTCTCGGGCTGCAGGCCGGCGATCATCGCGTGGTTGACATAGAGGCTCTCCCAGCCGCGCCCGTGGATCTGCAAGGCGGTTTCCGCATCCTCCGTAATGCTCGTCCCCGAAATGCCGCCCACCTCGTCGAGCGCCCGGCGGCGCAGAACCGCGGCAGAGCCGCAGAAGAAGGCCCCGCCCCACCGGTCCAGCCCCTCATGCAGCTGGCGGTAGAACATCTCGTTCTCGGGGGGCGCCGCGCCGAGCCCAAGATTGCGCGCGACCGGATCGTCGTTGAGGAAGAAATGCGGGGTCTGCACGAGAAACAGACGCGGGTTCTGGGAAAAATACCCCACGGTGCGCATCAGGAAATCCGGCGTCGGGGCGTGGTCGGCGTCGAAGATCACGACGAGCTCGCCGGAAAGATGCGCCAGCGCCTCGTTGAGGTTTCCCGCCTTGGCGCTGCGATTGAACGGCCGCGTGCGGTAGGTCACGCCGAGCTTGCGGCACAGCTCGAAAAGGTCGCGCCGCCGCTGCTGCGCCGCCCGGGCCTTCCCCGGATCGGGATCGGAGCACCGCTGGTCGGTCCCGCCATCGTCGCACAGCACGATGGTCAGCTTGTCGCGCGGATAGTCGAGGTTGCACGCCGCGGCCAGCGTGATCGCCAGAAGATCGGTCGGCTCGTTGTAGCTTGGAATGAGGACATCGACGCTGGGCAAGTCGTTCGCCTCAACGGGCGGTGGCGGCGCGCGGCGCACCGGGTCGGCCATGATGAAATTGCCCAGGAAGAAGACCCCGATCGCGTAGGTCTCGATGCCGAAGAGAAGGCTCGCGGCCGCGAAGGAAATCGGATCGTCAAGGCTCGGCAAAGTGTTCAGAAGCCGCCAGAACCAGTAACGCAGGGCCACGATGGACGCGATCCCGAGAAAGATCATGCGGCCCGTGGGCGAGGATATGTAAGGGCGCAGGATCAGGATCGCGGCCACCGCGAGAAGCCCAAGCAAGGCCTGGACGGAGACCGATGTCGATACGCTCGCGAAAAAAACAACCAGCGCGACCGAGAGTGACCAGAACGCAAGATTGAGCGCGAAGCCGGACCGCTTCGAGAATGCAGTTCTCATTTTCAATTACCCCGATCAGAGAAACGGATTAAATACGTCCGTCGTCGACAATATTGGAGAAAGGGCGTCCCGGGCCGATCCCAGGACGCAATTACGCAAGATCTTGGTGGTGCCCGTCGCGCCGATCGCCAATTCCAAGCCCACATACGTGACCTCGCGAATGGCCAGAACACATGTCGTCCCATCGAGGGGCCGCGCCACTGCGAACTTGTAAAGGCCTTCACCATCCATCGCGGTATGGAAATCGCGCACGGTCACGAACTCGAACGGCGCCGGAGCTCCGCCAATACTCGACAAGGTCCGCGCCACGTGCGACCGCAGGGACAACCTGGAAACGTCCTTGTACATAAGTACATTGTCGCCTGGCGTCAGCGTGTCATTCGGCAACAGGCGGTCCCCACCTCCCCCCACCGAACTGGGAAGACCAAAGCCCTCTTCCTCGGCGAGAATTCCGGTCAGGCGCGTCTGTCCGGGGGCCGTGAAAAACATTGCGGACACGAATGGCGCCGGAGCGGAAGAACACCCCGCCAGGGAAATCATTGAAAGGCATAATAAAATGCGTTTCACGAAAGGAGGAAACAGAAGTCTCCGACCGATATCCCACAACATTCAGAATTACGCCGCGATCCGAGCGCAGCGCCTCCTCAAATTACACACCAAATCACATCGCCCGAAGCGGGCGATCCTGCCTGTCATGTCATGGGGAAGGACGTTTTTGCCGCCCGGACCGCGTACTGCTCGGTAGTACGTTAACTTTACGTTAATCTCGGAATTTTTGATAAGTCAGCAATTTCTCGCCTGTCCATGAAAAACCGTGAAAACAGTACGTTTCCGCCTTATTTTCCACCTGAGGATGTATACCCATCGGGATTAGCCCATAGGAGGTTGCGAAATTCCCTCCCGAGCCCGCTCTCTTGGGCGAAAGAATGGCACCCGATTCTCCCCCCGGTACCGCGCCGCCAGACCCGCGCGCGACCGCGGCGGGATGCTCCGAGGGTCAGGTCACGATCCGTCCCAGAACCGCGCCCCCCGCGACAAGAGCCACGCCCCGGAATAACAACACTGGCAGAACCATCGACGTGGCCGGCTGCGATCGGGCGCGCGGGGCGGCAATGGGCAGCACCAGGAAAAGAACGCCCGGCAGGGGCGTGACGATAGCCCCCAGCCCGTAGGGGACCAGCAGGATGAAGTCGATCGGAGCGACAAGGCCCTCCTGAGACGACTTCGCCAGGATCGGACCGGCAGGAGCGAGGCGGCCGGGTGTATCATGCATGCTCGGATGTCCTTGCAGTCTCTAGTGAAGGCGCGGGGCCAAGTCACCGTCGCGCAGGCGCGCGACGAGCGCCGCGACCTGCCTCAGGGTCATGCGGGGGTCGCTGTCCCACCGCGCCGCCACCAGACGGGCCGCCTCCGACGCGATCCCGGTATCGAGATCGCCGAGGCCCTGGCGGACGATCTGCGCGACATGCACAGGGGCCGGGCGCGGGATCTCGACACGCATCACCCGGCTCAAAAGAACCGGGTCGACCGCGTCGAGCGTGTTCGCCGTCAGGACCCAGGTGATCGCCGACATGTCAAAGCCAAGCCCGAAATACGGGCACCTGAACCCGGCCGCGCTGCCGCGGTCGAGAAGCGTCAGGAGCGCGTCCGCCAGCGAGCTGCGCGTCCCGCCCGATTTCAGCGACCCGCCACCCACCCGGTCGATCTCGTTCACCACGACGATCGGGTTCGCCACGCGGTGGCGCAGGATCGCCTCGATCGGATCGCCAGGATGCGACGAGGCCCAGGTCCTGTCGGCCCCCGCCACCCGGAACGCCGCGGTCGACAGCCCGGCATCGATCTCGATGACCGGCGTATTCATCAGCGCTCCCAGCCGGCGCGGCAGCGTCGTCTTGCCGATCCCCGGTGCGCCCCAGAGCAGGACAGGCGGCATGAACGGCCCCCGCCCCCCCGCAACCGCCCCGCGCATGGCCCGGTAGAGCCGCGCACTGGCCGACTCCATCCAGGGCGCCGTGGCGTGAACCGCGGCCCACAGCTCGTCGACCGCATGAACGCTCCGCGGACCGGCCAGGGGAATCGGACCGCTGGCCGCCATCAGCCTCTCGGCCTCGCCCGGTCGCAGCTGCGCGGGAACGGAATGCGGGGCGCGGCACGCATGGAGCCGCTCCGCCCGGCGCCGGATCATCGCCTCGGCCCTGCTCCCGATACGCAAAGCCTCCGAGATGGTGCGTTCAAGCCTGGCCGAAAGCGCCAGATGCACCTCCCAGCTCGTCGGCGCGGAGCTTTCCTCGAGCCCGGCCGCGGCCAGGCGCGCCATGATCTCCCCCTGGGTGTCGGAGGAGAGATCATCAAACGCCCCGGAGACCTGCACCCTTTGCGATGTTCCCTCGCTGTCCACGACCCAAAGAAGGCCGAGAGCCTGAAGGCGCGCCAGAAACACCAGGCGGCGCACCCGAAGGTAACGTTCCTTCACGTGCGCCTTCGTCTCGCGCAAGCTCGACGGGGCAACGAGGGGAGGATGGATGGTGAATGTCTGCACGACGCGTCTCCTGGCATCCGGATCGGAAAGGCAAAGAGGCCGGACGGTTTGCGCGCCTGGAGGCGGGTCCCCGTTCCTCATTGGCGTCATCAGGGAAGATGAACATCCCGCACGCGCTGCCTCCCCACTAGGCGCGCCCCTTCCAAGAAGGGCGCGCGTGGATCGGTCAGCGTATCGAGCGCAGCATCAGCATGACCCGAAACATGGGGGGCGTGGATCCGGTGTCAATCCCGGGTGAGGCAAGGTCATCGGATCCGACCCCACGGGCCCAGACCCTTGCAAGGTCGGGCCCGACAGCCTGCCGACGGCTCTTCACGCCGAGGGTCCCAAGACCGCGATCTCCAGGGGGGAAGCTCTCTTTCAATTTCTTGCGGGTGACGCCCCGATCACCAGCCCCTTGCATTTCGTGGTGCAAATTTTGTCGGTGGAATATGTCCCGCCCTACTGGCGGGGAATCGTCGACGAAGATTTCTTCGCGGGCTCTTCAGACCACAGTCGGCCCTTCCACCCCGGAAATCCTTTCAGTCCGTCAAACGCGGGATCTTTTGAAACCAGCGGACACGCCATCTCGATCGCTGTTGCAGCGATCATCCGGTTGAATGGATCGCGGTGACTCCACTCCATCCCGCCTGAGAGCATTGCCATCTCGGCCGTGTAAGGGGCTACAACGCCGCCTTGGGCTCGGAGGAGAGCCGGAAGCCGGGCCACGATGGAGCCAACCTCTGGCCACTTCCCGGACCGATGCTTCTGCGTGATCTCATGGAAGCTACAGGGCGGCACATAGACCGTCTGAGCCTCCTCGATCACCCCCTTGGCTGCCGGATTGAGGTCCGGCATATCGAGCATGCTCCACACCCATGTGTGCGTATCCAGCAAAACAGCCGTCATTCCCATAGAGCAAGCTCATCCTCGGCCATGGGCTCGAAGAAGTCCGGAACACGGTCGACCTCCCCCGCAGCAACCCCAAAGCGGAACTTGGGCTTCGTCGGAAACGCCGCGACAATGCGCACGACCGGGTGCCCGCCTCGCGCCAGAACCACCTCCTCGCCACGTTCCGCGGCGGCGATGAGTTCGGACAACTTCGCCTTCGCCTCCGCAATATTCATCTGCACGGTATGTCTCCGCATCGCAAACACGCTTATTGGTCCAAGACTTGGACTAAGTTAGGCTCTCATGCGCAGGTTGGCAAATGCCGCCTCATCGGCACCGGCAACAGGAAATGCAAAAAGCTGGCCCCGATCAGCCCCCCTTTGGAAAACGGCGGCCGCGGCTCGAAGGGACCGGGGCCCATCCCGAAAGCGCGTGAGGCGTCACGGCACGCACGCATCCGTCGTCTCGAGAGCCGCCACGAGGGCCAGCAGATGGAGCGTGGCCGGATAATAGGGCTGGTCGGCCGTGAAGGGCGGCAGACTTTCCCGCGACACGGTACGCCCCGTGCAGCGGGTCAGCGTCGCGACCGCACGGTACCCCGCCGCGTCGCTGCGTTCGGTGGCCTTGCCCTCCAGATCGGCCCGGACCGGAACGCCACGGGTCCGGGCCGATGCGAAGAGGTCGCGCGCGCGGGCGACGGCGGGATGACCGAAGCGGCCGGACCAGATGAGATAGAGAGGCACGCGCAAGGCGTCGTAGCCATAGAGGCCGGAAAGGGTGTCAGGGAGGCGCAGACCTTGGGGCGTTACGGTGATCCAGTCGGGGACGAGGCCCGCTTCGGCGATCCGCGCCAGTATCGCCGCGCCGTCATCGGCCACGCGGGCCAGCCTGGAAAGATCAAAGGCCGCCGCCAGCGCGTGCAACGCCAGGGGCATGTAGTAGGACGGGTTGATCGTCTCGGCCCCGGGCCCCGAAAACCGCTCGGCCGCCGGGCGCAGCAGCAGGCCGCCCTGCGGGCTCTCCCGGACGAGAATCGCGTCGATCGCCCCTGCCACGGCCCGGGCGCGGTCGGCATAGGCGGGCACGCCGAACCGCCGGGCCGCTCGCAAAAGCGCCCAGGCGTAGAAGAGATCCCCGTCGGAGGCGTTGTTGAAATCCGTAACCCCGCGGCCGGGCCGCCAGCGCCAGGCCAAGAGCGCATCCTGCCGAACCGCGAGGGTGCGCTCCGTCCAGGCGAACATGCGCGCGAAGGCCTCCGCATCGTCGAACGCGACCGCCAGAACAAGGCCCCAGCCCTGTCCTTCCGAATGGCTCGCGGCCTCCTGGAGCGCGTCGACCACGCGCCCCTCGCCGGTCAGAAACGCCGCCTTCCACGCCTCCCAGGCGTCCTGCCAGGACGTAGCGCCCGCAAGGGCGGCTGCGGGAGCGGTCGCCGAGATGACCTTGGCGGGGATCATGGCCAGCACTGTCCTGCGTTTCAAACCGATGCTCTCAGAGGGCCCCCGGCGTCGATCCGGCGCCGGGCGCTGTGAATACGAGACGAGAAATGACATAAGCGAGCACAACCGGAGAGCAATGGAGTCCGAATGTCCAGCCGCACGCAAACCCCCATCACTCTGCCCGGGGCGCTAACGGGTCTCGTCCTGATCGGCATCCTCCTCTTTTCCGGCGCCGCCTATGTGCTGGTCCGCGACCGGGTCGGCACCTTCCAGGAAGCAGCCATGGAACAGGCCGTCTCGGTGCGCGCGGCCGGCGCGGCCAAGGCCTTCGCCCGCGCCCTCGAGCAGGACTGGCAGCATCTCGCGGCCATCGCGACCGAAATCACCGCGCTGGACACGACCGCGCTCCGCCCAGTTCTCGATGCCGCCGCCGGCCCCGATCAGCGTATCTCCTGGGCCGGGCTGGCCCGCCCCGATGGGGAGGTCGTGGCCGCCTCGGAAGGCCTGCTGGAAGGGGCCGATGTCGGCGCGCGGCCATGGTTCCAGCAAGGGCTCCAGGGGGATTTCGCCGGCGACATGCACGAAGCGGTACTGCTTGCGGACCTGATGGCCGCCGAAGACGTCGCCCCACCCCGCTTTCTCGACATGTCCATCCCGGTCGAAGGTCCCGGCGGGCGCATGACGGGCGTGCTGGGCTTTCACATCAACGCCGCCTGGGCCGAGGAGTACCTCGCAGACATGGCCACGGCCCTGGAGATGGACCTAGTGCTGATCAATGCCAACGGTGAGGTGATGATCGGCACGGATCCGGCCATACCGGCCCGGATCGATCTGCCGAGCCTTGGCACCGCGGCGGCGGGCGTGGCCGGGGCGGGCTACGAGATCTGGCCCGATGACAGGCGGTATTTCACGACCGTGATCCCCGATGTGACCCATGGCGCCCTGCCCCCCTTCGGATGGCGCCTGATCGGCCGGATCGATCCCGGGGATTTTCCGATCACGCCGGGACATGACCTCCTGCGCACGGCCGGCATCGTCTTTGCGGTCACTGCCGCGGCGTTCCTGCTCGCCGCCGCGCTTTTCATCCGGCTCTACCTGACCCCCGTCGGCCGGCTGGCACAGAACGCCGAACGCATCGCTGAAGGCCACGAGGAATATCCCGCCGAGATCCGCGCAACGGCGGAGCTGCAACGCCTCTCGGCCTCCCTCGCGCGCCTCGAGGCCCAGCGGAACTGACCCCGCCGGGCGGAGCGCCCGAACGTCAGGCGATGCGGCGCCAGCCCTCTGCAAATGAGAGGTGCAAGTTCGAACAGAATTCTCCCAGGCGAACGGCAACGCCAGGCAGAGACGCGCGAAGAAATCTTCGGAGCAGAAATTCGACGAGCAGACGTGACCTGACTCCCAAAAGCCCCGTGAGCTCCAATTCCGGTCGCAGCCATGAAACGAAACGGCTGGGGTGCGTCGGGAGCCATTCCGCGCGACAAAATACGGAAAAGAAGACCTCCGTCGCGTTCGGCAGTAGCGTTCGAATACGGTATATTGTCCAGTGTGCCCGGCGATCCATCGGAGCAAGACCATGGGGACCCCCACACGGAAATCCACCAGCATGACCCTTGATGGCGCGGTGCTCGAAGAAGCGCGCCGGCTCGGGATCAACATCTCTCAGACAGCCGAAGGCGGGGTAATCGCAGCCATCCGCACCAAGCGTTCGGACGCCTGGAGGCAGGAGAATGCAGGAGCTATTGCCGACTATAATGCTTTCGTCGACGCAAACGGAGTTCCTCTGACGGAATTTTGCAAATTCTGATTTATGGCGGCGCAGTTCGATCTCTATCGCATGCCTGGCGGCGGCTAGCTCGTTGTCCTGCCGAACGATCTTCTCGATCAGCTTCAGACGAGGGTTGTCGCGCCACTTGTTCCAGCGAGTTCGGTGGAGCGGGTCATACACTCGCCGAACCCGACAATGATGCTGGGCGAGAAGACATATCTCGTAATGCCGCAACTCGCAGCGACGCTTGCTCTGGGCGAGATGGGAGACAGGGTCGGATCGCTGGCGATGATGCGCGATGCGATCGTGAGAGCCATTGATGCCCTCCTGTCGGGGATCTGACGACGCTGGTCAGCACGATATTTCACCTCAAAGCCGACGCCGTCGGAGGCGGTTACGTCAGCAACGCCCCTGGAAAGCTCACCGGGCCTGATCCCGTACCCTCAGACGGAGCGCCCGAACGTCAGGCGACGCGCCAGGTCCCGCACGATCGCCGAAAGCTTCGTCTCGACGATGCCCGGCGCATCGCCCTCGGCATAGAGCCGACGCAACAGCGCGGGGCCCGCGACCGCGTCGGCCACCAGGCGCAGCCGGACCCCTCCGGACGTCTGTGCCATCACGCTGGCCTCGATGTCGCCCACCCCTGGAAGGCGCAAGGTGCCGCGCGTGCCCGTCTCCCAGGCCCAGCCCCGGATGCGGGCCGTGTCCTGGGAGAGTGAGGCCACCCAGACGCGGCGCGGCATCTCCCCCTCGACTGCGAAGATCGCGCGCGCGGGCGCATCGGCGACATGGCGTTCGCGCCGCGGCAGCTCCACGCAGGCGATGAGGACGAGGGCCAGCACGAACAGGTTGTAGACCGTCCAGAACAGGATCACCGCCTTGCCATCTCCGGCATCGTAATAGGCGAAGCGATCCGAGACGATGCCAAGACACAGCCCCGTCAGCGTCAGCACCAGAAGCACGATATAGGGCGCCATCAGCCGCCACTGGATCTGCAGCCGGCTGCGGTCACCGCCCTTGGCGGTGACGCTGAACGGATGGCCGTGGGGCTTGAGAAGGCCGGTGATCGCCGCGCGGCTGATCTGGGGGGCGCCCAGATGCTGGCTCACGTCCTTCAGGAGGGGCACGAGCATGCCCGGCGAGAGCAGGTTGAAGGACACCACGGTCCACAGGAAATAGACCCCGAAATAGCTCAGCACCTCCGGAACCTCGGCATCCACGACCGTGATATTGAAGAACCAGTAAAGCAACGGGTAGACGAAGGCCGCGATCCGGAACGGAAAGGTCGTCAGCCAGTAGAAGACCGAATCGATCACGCTCCAACGATCCCGCAGCCGCAGCCCGTTCGCCGCGAAAGGTCCGAGCCGGCCGCGCGCGATCTGCATCAGGCCCAGGCACCAGCGCGCGCGTTGCGTGATGTATTCCTTCAATCCTTCCGGCGCGAGCCCCTCGGTCAGCGGCTCGTTGAGATAATGCGTCTCCCAGCCCCGTTCCTGCAACGCCAGGCTCAGCAGGAAATCCTCGGTGATGCTGTCGGTGGGAAGCCCCCCCAGCTCGGCCACGGCGGACCAGCGCGCCACCGACGACGTCCCGCAGCAGATCGTCAGGCCCCAGGCATCGCGCGCGGGCTGCATGTGGTCGAAGAAGAAACGCTGCTCGTCGGGATAAGACCGGGTGAGACCGAGATTGTGCTGGATCGGATCGGCGTTGAAGAAATGCTGCGGGGTCTGGACAAGACCGGTCGCAGGGTCGTGGAACAGAGCCAGCGTGCGGCGCAAAAAGTCGCGATGGGGCACGAAATCCGCATCGAGCACCGCAAAGAACTCCGGCGCGCCCTCCGCCGCGAACTGCGCCAGGGCATGGTTGATGTTGCCCGCCTTCGCCCCCTTGTTGTCGGGCCGGGTCATGTGCCGGGCCCCATGCGCCCGGCACAGCTCGCGCAGCCAGTCGCGGCGGCCGTCGTCGAGCACGCAGACCTCGAGGGACGGCCAGTCGAGCGCCAGCGCCCCGATGATGGACCGCTCGAGCACCTCCCGATCCTCGTTGTAGGTCGCGATCAGCACCGCGACCCGGGGCGCGGGACCGGGCTCCCACCACCCGGCATTCCGGCTGGCCTCGCCGCTGCGCGCGCGAAAGCGCGACATCAGGACACTCGCGCTGATCGAACTGGCCAGCGTGCCGATCTCAAGCGCAAACAGCGACCAGCTCGCCAGGCAATCGACGGTCAGCCCGAGCGGGGCAAGCGTGTCCGTCGCCCGCCACCAGGCATAGCGCAAGGCCAGGAGAATACCGATCCCCATCAGGATCGCGCGGTGCCGGGTGTCGAAGCGGTTCACCACCCCCGGCAGGACCAGGGCAAGCCCCAGCACCAGAAGCATCTGCAAAGCGCTCGACTGCGTCTCGCTCAGCCACACGGGGAGCGGCATCAGACGCGGTCCCGAAGCCAGTCCAGGGGCCGCGTCTCGAAAAACACCCGCCCCGTCCGGCCGACCGGGCATTGCAGATCGGGATCGTCCACAAGACCGGGCACCGAAAGCGCCACGTCGTAGCGCTCCAGATGCTCGGCACTCGGGGCCACGGCCAGATTGCCGTAAATGCCGGAGGCTCCGGAGCCGGCAAGCCGGGTCACGGTGCCCCGATAGACGGCGCCGCTGCCCGACAGCCGGAACTCCGCGGCCTCCCCGATCCGCAGATCGTTGTAGACGCTTTCGGTCACCGACAGCGTCACGAAAAGCCCGTCGCAATCCACCAGCCGCAGGACCGGCTCACCACGCTGGAGCCGCTCGCCATCGGCGGCAAGCACCTCCCAGACCTGGCCGTCGACCGTCGCGGGAATATCCGCCGCCGACATGCGGTTCACTGTCACCCGCGCGGCCGTCAGGCGGGCGTCGAGCGCCTCCAGACGGGTCCGCGCCGCGGCAAGATCGGTCTCGAGACCGTCCAGCACGGTCTCGAGTTCCACCCGGCGCTGCTCGGCATTCGGCGCGTCGTTGTACCCGTCCCCCACGAACACCCCCTCCCTGGCGGCGGCAAGGGCGTTTTCAAGGATATCGACCTCCTCGCGCGCCCGGCTCTGCGCCAGCGTGACCGGATCGCCCACCGCCAAGACAGGATCGTCTGGTCCCGCCCCGGCCGGCCTCGTGCGCCCCTCTGTGTCCGCTGGCGTATCCCCGCCCCCGGGGCGTCCGGGCGGTCGGCGCGCTGCTGCGGAAACAGACTCCGCCCCGGCTTCGGCTTCGGCTTCGGCTTCGGCTTCGGCTTCGGCTTCGGCTTCGGCTTCGGCTTCGAGAAGGCGCAGCCGATCGCGCGCATGCGCAAGACGCAGCTCCAGCCCGGCAATCTGGCGCGCAGTGAACCGCGCACTGCGCTCCTCAAGGGAGAGAATGACGTCATGCGTCCCGGCCGCGAGGCTTTCCAGCCTTTCCAGCTCGGCGGCTGCGAACGCCCGCTCCATTTCAAGATCATTCAGACGCACCGCATCGGGCCGGGGATCGACCATCCGCCCCAGGGCTTCCCCCTCGGTCACCGTGGCGCCAAGCGCCCGGTCGGGCAGATCGATCTCCCCGGCGATGGGGGTACGCAGCGTCGACAGCCGGGCATTGACCACCGCGTTGGCACTCGCACCGGCCATCTGCTCGGCCACGATCACCCACAACGCGACGATCACGATCACCGCTCCGAGCACCAATCTCGCTATCCGCATCCCGCTCCTTTCCCGAGCCTGTCCGTCCCGGCCGGGCGCGTTCCTTCTACAACCCCAGCGAGAGTGTCTTGCGACAGGGCCTGCGGTAAAGTCAAACCTCACCATCCGGCCGGGCGCGGGAGCGTTCCGACCGAAACATCGAAGCGCCGGCCCCCGGTGATCGCGCCCCGCCCTGGAGCCTGCCTTGCTCAGTGCGCTTTACCAGTCCGCTTACCCAGTCCGGGGCGGAGCGCGCATGAGGCCCCCGCCCGCCTGCGCGCCCCCGTCATGCGGCTTGTGCGCCGCATCCCCACACAGAGCGCCTATCGGCTCTTCTCCGGGATCGCCGCTGGAAGGTAGCAAGTTTCCCATGAAGACAGATCGAAGAGACCCGGCCGGAGGGAACGTGCCGACACCCCCGGTCGCGGCGGTCCTTGGCATACTCGCGGTAACGGCGGCATCGATCGTCTTGTTCTCGAACGGCCTGACCCTGTCCCCTTACAAGACGCTCCATTTCGCTCTCAGCTACGAGACAGAGTTCCTCAAGCGCGGCCTGGTGGGCGAAGCGATCCGCCGATCCGGGGCAAGCCCGTGGCACGCTGCGCCTGGTCTGTTCACCCTGGCGGTCCTCCTGCTCCTGTGCGGCCTCTACGCGCTCGCCGCCCATGCCATTCTTCGCCAAAGAGCCGACCCCACCATGGCGGCGATCCTGGTCGCTCTCTGGGCGTCCCCCGCCGCGATGCCGCACCTCGCCGCCGATTTCGGCCGGTTCGACGCGCTCCTGGTCCTGCTCCTGGGAAGCTGGGCTCTCTTGTCCCGCGCGTTGCACGCGACCGCTTCGCTCCTGCTCCTGGCACTCGTGGGATGTGCGGCCATGGCAGTCCACGAGATCGCCTTTCTCGTCACGATTCCGATCGGCCTGGTCCTCTGGGCGATCCGGTACGACGCGCCGGTGATCTCGCTGCGCACCCTGCCCTTCGGGATCGTGATCGCAGGGGTATTCGCCCTGGTCTGGACTTTCGGGGGGGCCGACATCCTGACGCGGGAGGAGGTGGCTGTGACGATTTCGGATCGCTTCGGAGCCGACGACTATTCGATCGCCCTCATCCTCCTGGTCCTGTTCGGCGATATCTCGCAAAACGTTGTCTATTCCGCCCTGCAGGTCGGCCGTCTCGCGCCCCTGCGCGAGCATCTCGAATATGTCGTCATCATGTCCGGGGTCTTCGTGCTGCTTGGGGCAATCGCCGTGATCATCGCCCGCAGCAGACCAGGATATGCCTGGATGGCCGGGCTGGCCTGTCTCGCACCGCTCGCGCTCTATCCCCTGGGATACGACCACTTCCGATGGCACAGCTTCGTCCACATCAACATGACAATCCTTTTCCTCTGGGTCATGCTGCATGATCCGGGAACCACGAAAGCCGTCATCACGCGGTGCCGGGCCCGGCAGGCGGGAATCGTCGGGCTGTCGCTCCTGTTCCTCGGAGTTGGCCCGCTGGGCGTCTTCACCGCCTTCGATCTCGAAAGAGCCCCCTTGATCACGCTCCTGCGGCCCTCGGCAGAGACATCCGACGCCTTTTCCGGCGCCCGGGACAAGCCTTCTGCGGCGTTTCGCCAGCCATGAAGACAACCAAAGGTTGACGTAGCGTAATTTGTCTTTGTGGAAACCGGAAGGCTTGGTAGGCTCTGGCTACGCACCTTGGGGGAGGGGCGCACGCTTTGTAAGCATACCCAGCCCATAATGACTAATTACGAGTCTTGTTTTTGCGTGTTGGGGAAATGGGAGATTTTTATCATGAAGCCCACTATTCTCATCGTCGATCACCGAAGCATCTTCTGCGAATGCCTGTGCGATTTCCTGACCGGCACCCTGACCGGCATGCAGGTGCTCTCCGTCAGAAATGGCCGGCAGGCTGCCGAGCTCGGATTCCTGCCGGTAGCGTGCTGTCTCGTCTCGGAAGACCGCGACCTACCGGTTCTACAAAAGGCGTTCCCGAACGCCGTGCTGCTTTCCGTGCGCAGCGGCCAGGAGACCGAGACATCCGATCCGCAGGTGCCGCGGATCATGCTCGACATGCCGCGCAACGTCTTCGCCGAAATCGTCCGGGGGGCCGCGCTCCGCGGCTGCAACGGCATGCTGGACGCCGCTCCGCCAGACGCAGGCCCCGAGACCGACCCGAACCTGCACGCCGCGCATGCCGGGGGCGCCGCCCTCTTGTCGGATCGCGAGCGCGAGGTGCTCAAGGCCCTCCAGCGCGGTCTGCCCAACAAGCTCATCGCCGACGAACTGCGGCTCAGCGAGAATACCGTCAAGATCCATGTCAGGAATGTCATGCGCAAGCTCGGCGTGACAAACCGCACCATGGCCGCCTTGTGCCTCACGGTGGAGGACCCGGCCCGCCCAAGCGCGCTGAGAGGACCTCTGACCGACTGATCGGTCCGGGTCGCGGGCCTCCCGCAGGGGCCCGCGACCTTCCCCGGGACCGGTCCTGCCGGGAGGCCATGTCCCGGCCGACCCGGCCTTTGCCGCCTCAATCCTCGCGGAACGCGCGGGACATGCTGTCCTGCAGCGGCCGCAGCAGATACTCGAGGAACGTCCGGTCGGAGGTGCGGATCTGGACCTCGGCGGGCATGCCGGGACGGGGCGTGAAATCGCGGACGCGCAGCTTCTCTTCTGCATCGAGCGACACCCGCACGAGATAGACATCGCCCGACTGCCCCTGCCGGACGCGGTTGCCCGGCAGCGCGTCGGCCGAGACATAGGCCACCCGTCCCGACAGCACCGGGGTCGTGCGCTGGTTCAGAGCCGTCAGCCGGATGCTCGCCTCCTGCCCGCGCCTCACGACGTCGATATCCTTTGGCTGCACCACCGTCTCGATCACGAGATCCTCCTCGAGCGGCACGATCTCGGCAATGACCTGGCCCGGGTCGATCACCCCGCCGGGCGTGTGGTGATGAAGCGTCACCACGATCCCGCCCACCGGGGAGACGATGGTCAGCCGGTCGAGAACGTCGCGCGCCTGGCGCATCTGTTCGGCAATGTCATCGATCCGGCCGCGGACCTCCTGCAGGCTTTCGACCCCGATGCGCACCACGTCGGTCCTGACGCCCTCGACCGCGGAGTCGATGCCAGCGATGCGCTCAGTCGTCTCGGCCGCCTCGGCCTTTGCGCGGGCAATGCGGGCGGTGTTGGCCGCCTGGGCGCGTTCGAGCGCCAGGACCGACGGGCGGGGGGTCAGGCCACGCTCGAAGAGCTGGCGCTTGGCCGCGACCTCCTCGGCGAAGAAGCCGCCCTGGAGTTCGAGCCCCTCGATTTCCTCGAGCATGCCGTCGAGGCGGCGCTCCAGGGAGGTCCGGTCATGCGCAAGCGACGTCAGATCGGAGGCCACCGCGTCACGGCGCGCGTAGAAAACCTCGCGCTGTTCGGCCAGGGCGGCACGGATCTCGGCCTCGTTCGACGCCGCGAGGATCTGCTCTGGATAGTCGAGCGTGTCCCGCCCCTCGATCTCGGCCAGAAGACGCGCCTCCATGGCCCCGAGACGCAACCTGGCGAGTTCGAGCCGGGCAAGATTGGCCTCGGCAGCCGTGGCGCTCAAGGTGAACAGGGCCTCCCCCGCCGCGACGACATCGCCTTCGCGCACGTGGATCGTCTCCACGATCCCCCCCTCGAAATGCTGCACGGCCTTGTTCTGGCCCGTCGTCACGAACACCCCGGTGGCGACCACCGCGCCCGCGATCGGCGCCGCGGCGGCCCACCAGCCGAAGGTGAGCACGCCGACCACCATGACGGCATAGCCAAACAACGTCGCCCCCCGCGACCGGCGCGGGACATTGGCGTAGATGGCCTCCAGATCGGGCATTGCGGTCATTGGTCCCCTCCTCCCTGCAGTTGCGGCGCCATGGCGGCCGGGGGCAGCGCACCGCCTCTCAGGATCGGCAGAACCTCCGACTGCGGGCCCATCATCTTCACGCTGCCTCCTTCGAGGACCAGGATCTTGTCGACATTCTTCAAAAGCGCCGGGCGCTGCGTGACCGCGACCACCGTGATCTCGCGCGCCTTGGCGCGCGCCAGCGAGGCGGCCAGCGCCTGCTCGCCGGCCGTGTCGAGATTGGAGTTCGGCTCGTCGAGCACGACCAGCCGCGGGTCCCCGAAAAACGCCCGGGCCAGACCGATCCGCTGCTTCTGCCCGCCCGAGAGCGGCGCGCCGTCCATCGACACGAAGGTCTCGTACCCGCTGGGCAGCTGCGAGATCAGACCGTGGACATCGGCGATCTCGGCCGCGTCGAAGATCGCCTCGTCCGTCGCGTCCCCGCGCATCCGCGCGATATTGGCCTTCACCGTGCCGGGAAAAAGCTGCACGTCCTGCGGCAGGTAGCCGATCGAGGCTCCGAACTGGCGCATGTTCCAGTTGCGCAGGTCCATCCGGTCGAGCCGGACCGCGCCGGCCGTGGGCATGACAGAGCCCACCAGCATCCGCGCCAGCGTGCTCTTGCCCGCCCCCGAAGAACCGACGATCGCCAAAGATTCCCCGGGCTCGAGCTCGAAGGAGATGCCGTTCAGGATCACCTTCTTCTGCGGTGGCGGCACGTAGAGAACCCGCTCCACCGTCAGAAGCCCGGTCGGTCGCGGCAGCTCAAGGCGGGCGACGTTGAGCGGCGAGTTCTGCAAGAGCAGACGGATGCGGTCATAGGCCGAGCGCGCCGACACGACGTTCTTCCAGCCCTCGATCGCTCCCTCGATGGGCCCCAAGGCCCGGGCGCCGATGATCGAGGCGGCGATGATCATGCCCGCGCTGAGCCCGCCCTGGAGCGCCAGGTAGGCCCCCCAGCCCAGGACCGTGATCTGTGTCATCAGCCGCACGAACTTCGACACCCCCGCCGCCAGCACGTTGCGGTCCTGCGCCAGGATCTGCGCCTTGAGCGAGGCGGCGGTCTCGCGGCCCCACAGCACAACCCCCTCGGGCGTCATCCCCATCGCGTTGATGACCTGGGCGTTGCGCGCCAGCGCATCGGCCTGCAGGTTCGCCCGCGCCGCATGCATGTTGGCCTTTGCGAACGGAACGGCCGTGAAGCGCTTGGTCAGCCACGCGATCAGCGCCAGCACCAGCGCCGTGACGGTGACGATGTAGCCAAAATGCGGGTGGATCAGGAACAGCACGCCCAGATAGAGCGGCGCGACCGGCAGATCGCACAGCGTCATCAGCGTCGAGCCGGTGATGAAGCCGCGGATCTGCTGCAGATCCCCCAGGCGCTGGAACTCCATCGAGGAGCCGTTCTGGGAAGCGCGCGCCGCAGCCGACAGGACCGGCGCCCCGAGACGGCTCTCGACCTGCGCCGCGGTCCGCATCAGCACGATCCGCCGGGCCACGTCGATGAGCGAATGCACGAACAAAAGCCCGACGATGATCATCGTCAGCATCGCCAGCGTATCGAGGCTGCGGCTCGACAGCACCCGGTCGGAAACCTGGAAGAGATAGATCGGCACCGCCAGCAAAAGCGCGTTGGCCACGAAGGAGAAGATCACCACCGTCACGATATTGGTCCGGAACGCCGCCATCGACCGCCCCAGCGCGGCACGGAAATCCTCGTCCGCCTGGCGCCGTTGGAGCGCGGGCTCGCCGGGGGCGGACGCGGAGGTGGCGCGCGCGGCGGGTGTGCCCCCGGGCGCAGGATCCGTCACCACCGGGCCGGCCCGGGACGGATTGCGCCCGGGCAATATGCCCAGAAGATCCGCAGCGCGCATGTTGTCGATCATCCGCGCGACTTCCGGTCGGCGCAGCAGCCCCGGCTCGAAGGGCGGGCGCGGGCCCTCGGCCTCCCCGCTCACGCCATCACTCCGCTCATCATGTCGTCTCCCATGTTCAGCATTATGGCGTCGAACACGCCGTCCCCGTCGGTATCCACAAGCAGGTCGGGATCGAGAAAGGCGATGACCTCGCTTGCCAGCGTGTGCGGATCGATGATCCGTACGGTCGCATCCTCGGCCAAGAGATTGGTCTGGATCATCATCTCGTCGTCGTAATGCGTGCCCCCGATCATCGCGACGTCGCCCTGGCCGCGGAAATCGATGATCTGCGCGATATTCGCCGCGGTGTTGGCCCCGGTCATCAGCGAGAGCTGCCCCGGACCCATCTGCAGGGCCGCATCGGCGTCGTGGATCTCGTTGACCTGGCTGATCGCGTTGACGTCCCAGTAGTCGCCCTCGACGAAGAGGATCCGCAGCGGCACGCCCCCCCCGCCCGGAACCGGCAGGTCCGGCCAGGCATCCGCGGTCTCATCGCCCCGTGCGAGGGCGTCGTGGAACGCCCTCGCCCCGTCGGTCACGGGCGTGAACGTGTCGGTTCCCAGGCGCTGGATCAGCGCCTCGTTCCAGACGGTGTTCTCGCCGCCCCCCGCCATGGCCGGCTCCTCCGACCCCTCCGCGCCGATCACGCGCAGCGCGTCGTCGTCGACCAGGGCATTGAGCTGGAAGATCATGTTGGCGCGGATCATGTCGCCGCCCACGAGGATCGCGTCGTAATAGTCGCGCAGGACCATCAGATCGGCGATCGCGGTACTGTCGTTGTTGCCCAGCACCAGCCTCTGGAAGCCGGTCTCGACATGCTGCACCGACACGTCGCCATCATGGATCACGGTCTTCTGGACCAGCATGTTGAAATCGACGAGGTTGCCCTCGACCACGTCGACGCTCCAATACGGCGACCAGGGGATCGCGCTTTGCACCTCCGCCGCGAGCATCGACGGGGCCGTCTCGAAGCGGGCGATGTTGTGCAGCGTGTTGGCACCCGCGGCGAACGCGTCCACCTCTCCCGCGAGATGCGCCGTGTCGAGATCGGACAGAAGGTTCGTCTGCCAGATCACCGACAGGTCCTGGACGTCGCCCATGACCACCAGCGTGCCGCCCACGTCGTTGAGATCGCGGATCACGGCCGTGGACATCGCGATGTTGCCGCCGAGCTCGGCCTCCAGGCCGGGACGCTCGAGGCCGTTGCGCCCGTCCACCTCGAGATCCCCCGCGGGATTCGCTCCGGCGTCCCCCGCGGCGGGGACGGCCGCGTCCCCGCCCCCGATCGGGTCCCCCGGCGTGGCCGCGGGCATCCCGGGCGTCGCGCCCGGGGCGGCATCCGCATCGTCTGCCGCGTCGCGGGAGGTGAAATCGGGCCGCAAAGGCGCCTCCGCCATCAGCACCCCGTCGACCCAGACCCCCTCGCCCTCCACCGCGAACGCCTGCACCCAGCCATCCCCGTCCTCGAGCTGGGCATCGAGCACCTCCCGAAGGGCGCCGGGAAACGCCGCCGGATCGCCGACGCTCGCCTGCAGGGCCTCGAGCCCCGCCGGCGTCTCGGGCAGGTCGGCCTCTTCCAAAAGCGCCGCGATCCGCGCGCCGCTCTCCGGATCGCCCCAGTCCGGACGCCCCGCGTCGGGATTGGCGAGCACGGTATCGCCATCCTCCAGGATATTGGCCTGGCGGATGACGATCAGCTGCGATCCCACGTGGAAATACTCGATGGTGATGGCCACGTCCTGCGACCACACCGGAAAAAGGGGCGCCCCCTCGCGCAGCGGCACCCCGGGATCGCGCTCCCATAGATCGGCCCAGAGCCGCATCGGGGCCCAGAACGCGCTCTGCTCGCCGACAATCCGGGGTAGATCGCCCGTACCAGGTGCCGGCAGGCTCTCCCGGCCGGGCACAAGGACCTGTGGCACCGCGTCGGCGAAGACGTACGGCAGGGCCTGCGACGGAAGGCCGGCCAGGTCGATCACCTGCACCGTGGCCTCGCCCTCGAGGACCGGCGTGACCCGCCCCTCCTCGTCGAGAATCCTCAAATAGCCCGCAAAGCGCTCGATCTGGTCGCCGACATCGTCCATCTGCATCGTGCTGTTCCCCGGGGGCCCTCACGAGGTGGAAAAAACGGACCGCCGGGGCATCGGGCGATCCGTCCGGAAAAAAGAGGGCCGGTCCCCGAAAGACCGGCCCCCTCCCCCGTCACCGTCAGGCGACGTCGTCTTCGCCCGAGCCGGTCTCGGCGGAATTGCCGCCAACCACCGACATCTCGGCCAGGTTGTACTGGATGTTGGCACCCAGCGTCAGGTTCTGCGTGAACGCCTCCTGCGTCAGCGCCGCATCGGCCGAGGTCATGGAGCTCATGTCCATCGCATCGTCGCCCGCGCCGCCCGCGGCCCCGCCGGCGTTGAAGTCGTGCATGGACGCAGTGCCACCATTCGCGTTCGCGGTCTGGTAGAAGCCGCCCGCGCCGCCCGGCCCGCCGTCTCCGGCATCGGCCGGATAGGCATGCGGATAAGCATCGCCCTCACCGCCCATGCCACCCGTTCCGCCGGGAGTGCCGCCGTTGTAGATGACATCCGGATCGGACACGCGGTCGTTGTCGGTCAGCTGGTTGGTCTGGTCGAGCGAGAACGCCATGTCGTTGCCCGCACCGTTCAACGCATCGGCGATCAGGCTGTCGATCTCGAACCCGCCCACGTCGTTCCAGTCGAGCAGGTCGGTATCCGAATCGTCGGTGTTGAACGCATCCCGGACCGCGAGATCGAGATCGAGATCCTTGTTCGCGACATTGTCGAGATTGGTGCTGTAGTCATTGTCGCGGTTGTGACCATTGCCGTTCAGCGTGTCGTCGACCGTGATATCGGTATCGGTGCTGTGGTCGTTGTCACGATTGTCGCCATTGCCGTTCAGCACGTTGTCGAGGCTGGTATCGATGTCGTTGTCGCGATTGTCGCCGTTGTCGTTCAGCGCATCGCTCACCCGCACGTCGACATCGGTGTCGTCGTCACTGCTGTTGTCGTTGTTGCGGTTGTCGCCGTCATCGTCCGACTGGTTGACCGTCGAGCGGACCGCGTTGGCCTGGTTGTCGCCGTTGTTGGTCTGGTCGGCGTCGATCGTGTCATCGTCGCTGCCATAATCCTCCGGCAGGCGCAGGTTCACCGTGGCGTTGCCGCCCTCGCCGCCGTCACCGCCCTTGGCGATCGCGCCGGCCGCAGCACCGGCGATCGCACCGGCCGCGGCCTTGTTCTCGGTGGTCTCCGAGTCGTCGTCGATATAGGTAAAATCACTGGACATCGTTCTGGCTCCCTATGCGGAAGACGGCGATCCCGGCCTCGCGGCGACTGTCTCACCCGCGACCGACCTCTCTCCCCGGCTCCCCCGTAACCGCGGCCGGGTCATCGACCCCCTCATGGGATCGCCCCCCGCGGTACCAGAAGGCTGCACCGACCCGGCCGATCTGCCGATTCGCCAATTGGAGCGAAGCCCCCTCCCCCATCGGGAGTAATCCTGTCGGTCGGGGGGGCGTCATGGCCGGGGCCGGGCCACCTCCGCGGAGGTCATGTGCCGCTCGAGCCGCGGCAGGAGTGCCCATATCCGCTGGTTGAGCCGACCCAGATCGTCGATCACGGCCGCGATCCTGGCCAGGCGCGCGGCGTCGACCGGGCGGACCCGGCCGAAGCTCAGCCGCTTGCGGTTCTGCTCCACCCGCATCGAACGCGTCGAGACCGGACGCCCCGCGGCATCGAACTCGAAAGAGGCATGCTGCAACTCGTTGCGTATCCGGCCGCATTTCTCGAGCGCGGCCAGAACCGCCTCGATCTCCTCGCGCAAGGCCGGGTCCGACACACGCACCCGCGCCAGCCGCGACACCAGGTCCGACCGCGCCCGCACCGTGTTCAACGTCCCGTAAACCAGCGCCGCGGACACGTCGTCGGTCCGCAAAAGCACCATCATAAGGTAGATCAGCACGCTCTCGTTGTTCGACCACGCAACGCTCAGCGCCCCGATCAGCGTCATCAGGCGCTCGCGCTCCCCCGCGCCGGCCTCGCCCCCCGCCTGCATCGCGGTGAAATCGGGCGGCGGCGGCAGATCCCGGCTCGGCATGGCCAAACTCCCATGGGTACGGATGTCAGACCGATGATACACTCCCACAGGCCCCGCGCAAAACGCAGCGCGCCCGAAAGGACCAAACATGTGGCTGAAAAAGGCAATCGCACGCGCAAGGGCGCGCAGACGCGCCCGCCGCATGCTCGCCCCCTATCTCGAACGCACCGCCTGGAGCTGTCCCGCAACCGAGCCCCAATGGCTCACCCCCGCCATCGCAGGCTTCATGGCCGGCGCCATTACCCGCATCACCGCCCCCGAAGCCCGCGACACCGACGATCTCGCCGCCCTCCAGCTCCATCTCTGGGCCGACCTCACCGGCGGCGCGCCCGACCTCTTCGCAACCCGCCTACATCTCGCCTCCACAAGCGGCGATCCCGACATCCGCGATGGCCATGCCCGGGGCATCCGGTTTGCAGCACTCCTCCTCGCCGGCGACGAAGACGCCGCCCGCGACGCCTGGGACACGGGCGTGACACAAATCCTGCGCGCCGCCCCCTAGGACCCGTCCGTCGCACCCCCGCGAAGAACCCCGAACCGCTCCGACGCCGCCTGCCACAACGGACCCGCCGACAACGTGATCCCCACGCCCTCCTGAAGCCGCGGCGCCTGGCCTGCAACAACACCGATGCCGAACGCGATCACCACGCATACGGTCGCCAGCGCCCGACCCGTCCCGGACCGGCGCCCCGAAGGCCCCGTCTCCAGACGCGCCTCAACGCGCTCAACCGCCTCGGCAAGACGCCCAACCTCGCCGGCACGCGACCCCTCCACGATCCGACCCTCCAGCACCGCCATCCGACGCCGCAAATCCTCGAACGCCTCCACAAGAATCCGCGACGGCGACGGATCGCCCGGACCCTCAGGCGCAACACCCTGCGGACCCGAAGGACGCCGGTAACGCGGCACCGTCTCCGCCGCAGGCTCCTGAATTGCCTGAACTTGCATCACCCTCTCCTCTCCACGCTCCCGCGCAAAACCAAAACCATCCGAAAGCACCAGGCCCAAAACCAACCAAAATCGCCAAAAAGCCCAACACCCCCACACCACTCTGGACGATCCAACACCAACCAAACAATCAACCCAATCGAGCTAATCAAATCAGAAAGGCCGACCATCTCAAGCGCACCCCATGATGGGTCGGGGCAGACCGTCTATCGCGGCGTCGAGCGGGTACGCTCTCGCTTCGTTCTGACAATGGCGGCCAACAACCTCGTCAGGCTGCCACGATTGCTGGCCGCGGAAGTCGAAAAGCGGCATCAGCCGGGCATACCGCTCGGTCCGATGGGTCGGAAGCTCGAGGCAACCGGTCCGCTCCCGAGGAAATCGTTCCGCCCCGCCGACTTCTTCAGCACCCTGCTAGGGGCACGAGGTACTCTCCTTTCAGGATTTCGCCCGGACGCACGGGCACCTGCAGCATCGTCATGTCAGTCCCATCACGTCATTAGACAGCCTGATCGGGATTGCTGGACTTGACCGAGAGCTGGAAGCCGAGCGCCTTCGATACGCCGAGCAGGGTGGATAGGCGTGGGTCGCCCTTGTCGCTGAGGGCTTTGTAGAGCGCCTCCTCGGCAATAAGTTACCGATCACGCTGACGAAATCGGAGGGCATCACCAGCCTGTCACCCTAATCGAAGCCGGAAAACCCAGCACTCGGGAGTTCCAACGTTGGGAGTCGGATCAACACCAACCGGGATCGGGTCGCGGCTGGATGAATGTTTAGTGGCAGGTCGGCGTTACGCCCCCTTTGGTTCAAGAGCGGTGAACCACGTAGGCCCCATAGCCTCAAGCAGATCAATGGATCCTGCCCCCCCCCGCGGGAGGGAGTAGCAGCAAAACCTTTTCGCTCAAATGCCGAGGACGTGGATCCTACCCGGTTAGCGTTGCGGCAATCTCAGCCGCCGCAAACGCCGCGATGAGTTCTGGGCGCTTGTCACCACTGCCGCCTGCGCCGATGGGGCAGGTAAGGCCCTCCGTCACAATGTCGTGCTCCGCTGCGAAACGCTCAAAACGGACACGCTTTGTCGCCGATCCGATCAACCCAATATAGCGTGCATCGCGACGCTTCAGTGCTTCGGCGGTCAGCAAAAAATCAAGCGCGTGATCGTGGGTCATAACCACATGTGCCGCTCCGGGTGCAGCGTCGCGTAGGATCGCCTCGGGCAAAGGAGTCAGGTGATGCACAACGCGAACGGTAGCCTGCGCTAGCTCATCAACACGCGAATCGATTAAAGAGGTGGCGAACGGTAGCGGAGCCAGAGCCTCGGCTAGCGCCCGACCCACATGTCCCGCCCCAAAAATTAGGACTGCTGGCCGCTCCAACCGCGATTGGGCATCGGCGTGAAGCGCGGTGGCGCGTGTAGCCTCATCCATCAAGAAGATTTCGACTTCGACCCGACCTCCGCAGCATTGACCGATTTCGCGCCCTAAGGGAACATCTAACAGAGCAGCCTTCTTACCGGAACACAGGATCTCACGCGCTACCGCGACGGCCATATGCTCCAATCGCCCTCCTCCAATCGTGCCGAATTGCATCTGGGAAGACACGTACATCGCCGTGCCCTCCCCTCGTGGGGACGAGCCCCGGACACGGATCAGTCGTACTACGGCCACCGAATGGCCGCAGTGCAGGAAATCGAACAACGAAGCAGGGTATATCTGAGAGGGCAAGGGGGCGACTATAGCACGATCAACTGCAACTGAAGCGCAAATTTGCCATAAATCGCGGCGATTCACCAGCTGAGAATTGTTGTGCTGGCGCATCTAACCTAGGTCAGCGTCACTGCCATACCGCTAGCTATCCGTTTCAGATCCGCAACTCGTAGGGTAGACGGTCCGTCAGCCCACCTAGCCCCGATTCAGCCGATACGTCCGTGCTGCACCGGCTGTCGGCGAACCGGGCCTGAACCTCCACCACGGTCATGGCTTGCATAACGGGTGCGTCATCGCGGAACCACCTGATCCCCCAGCTTGCCATACGCGATCCATCGACTGCCGAACGGCATCGACAGAAACGTCCGCTCCGCAGTCTGGTCCGTCACGGCATCCAGCACGACCTTCGGCTTCAAGTCCCGGATTATCTCGCGGGCTCGCAGCACGAACTCACCATCCTCGGTGTTCAGAACATGGGTGGCACAAAGCGCCGGCAGTTCGTCGTTCGAGCCATCGCCGCGCACGGTTCCGATTAGTTCCAGGCCCTTGCCTTTCGCCAGTCCGCACATCAGCTCGCCCGGTAGCGAGCTATGACTATGAACGCATCCCGCTCGGCTTCAGCAATCCCCACCATCGCCACCGCGTTCAGCGGATTGATGATCTTCGCGGCGCCGTCGGTGTCGTTCAGATCGTCGCACATCGAAATGCAGGCATCGGCGACGGCGTACTGCACCTAGGCACCCGAGCCGTCCGGCCCGGTCATGAAGGCGACGCGTTTGCCTTTCAGATCGTCCGGCCCTTCGACGACATCGCCGCAGCCTTCTATCCCGGCGGGGCGGCCCTTCTCTCGCTTCTGGCCGTATTCGCCCTTGATGAAATGGATGTCGCTGGGGTTCACGCTGGCCCGACGCACCACGATCAAGGCCTGGCCGTCTCCGGGCTTCGGCACCTCGACTTCCTTCAGCTCCAGCCAGTCTTCAGTGCGGTCGATCATGGGCCCGCTGGCAGTGGCCGAAAATCCGTCCTGGGTCAGGATGAGGGCTTGCATCGTTTCGGGAAGGCTCATCGGGGCGTCCTTTCATGTGCATTGGGTGCGGGAACCCCGGCTTGCTGCCCTTGTTCCAAGCCGTGCCGCCGCGTTGCAAACGAAAAAACCTTCCCCGCGGGGAAGGTTTTCATCGGTCGCAAGATCTTCCCCGCGGGGAAGGTCAGTCCAGCTTGTCCAGCATCTCGCGCACCGCCCGTTCCAGCTTGCGCGGATCAATGGACGAGAAATCGCGGTCCAGCCGCACCTCCAACCGCCCGGCCGAGGCGGTGCATTTCGCCCGCACACCTTCCCCCCGGTCGAACTGAAAACTGGTCTTGGCCTTGCTGCCCGGCCGTGGGGCGCGCAGCTTTTCGGGCCGATCCACCGCTTCACCGGCATGGCGACGCAAGATCGCAAGTTCTTCCTCGGCCGTCGTGACGCGGGCCAGTTCCCCCCGGATCGTCGCGGCCAATCCAGGCGCAGCCTCGATCTTCTTAACCAACGTCGTCCCTAAGGCACGTGGAATCCCAGTCGGGTGAGAGACATCGTTCCCTAGCGCCACCATCAACTTGATAAATCCGCGGATATAGCTGCGCTTTTGATACCCCGCCGACTTGAAAAGGTCCGCCACTGCGCGGTCCGGGTCCGTCTCGGCCACCTGCGGATCGCCGGCATAGGCGATCGCCAGCTGCGCCATCTCGGCGAAAGAGATATCCTTGCGCACGAGGTTCTCGTCCACCATCCGCCGATAAAGACCGTCCATCGTCTCGCCCGGGTGCATCACGGCGGCGGGGATCCGGCCATAGGTTTCGGCATCCCCGGTCTCGGCCAGCAGCGCGCGATACGCGGACAGGCGGCGAAAGCCCTGGACCAGCTCGAACGCCCCCTCGCCCGCGGCCTCCAGCCGGATCGGATTGGACAATCCCACCGCGCGGATCGACTCCTTCAACTCGTCCAGTTCGGGATCGACCCCTATCGCCCGGTCGCGGGTCAGCTTCTGGACGTGGATCGCGTCAAGCGGAACCAGCTCGACCACCAGCCCCTTGTCGCGCAGTTCGACCAGCTCGAAGGCCAATGCATCGTTCTCGGCGCGGATTTGGGTTTCGAGATCCTGACGCGCGCGGGCGGACTCGGCCGTCTCGCGAATGGCCGAGGCCATAGGGCCGCGTCGGCGCTCTGGCTCGGGCGCAGGGGACGGCCCGTCATCCTCGGGGATTTCGATGTCGAAGGTGCGGCGTTTCTTGACCATCTCTCGGCCCTCCTCAGATCTCGTCCCAGACGCGCAGAACGCAGTCGCGGAATTCCATATACGCCCGGTCGAAACTGGCCCGCGCACGGCGCCACGTCTCTCGTGTCATCTCGCGATAATCGATCTCGTACACCGACGACAGGAACCGCCCCGACTGCTCAACCGCGCGCGTCATCTCGACCGGGTTTTCCAGGACATGATCCCCGAATACCTTGCGAAAGGCTTCGAACATCGCGCGGTGCAGCTCGTTCCCGGGCTCATACCGGGTCATCAGGAAGCGAACATCGTGGAAGGCCTTGGGCAGGTCCATCTTCCCCGCGGGGAAGGATCCATCGAACCCGTGGGCCAGATCCTCTAGCGCCTCGGCCAACTGCCCGATGAACGAGGTGGTCGAATCGTACTCCCAGTAGCCGGGGCCCGAAGGGATATACAGCATGTCGGCGGCAAATACCGCGTTCATCGACTGATACCCGATGGCCGGCGGGCAGTCGAAGATAATCAGGTCGTAGTCGTCATCGGCCAAGCCGTCGAGGTATCGCGATACCGCGGCGAAGAACGACCATTCGGGATTCAGATGGCGATACTGGGCGCTGGCGAACTCGACGAAGGCGGCGTTGGCGCAGGACGGGACCACGTCGATGGTGGACCACGCGGTGGGTTTGATGAAGTCGCCGTGCCGCAATTCGTCCAGGCCCATCTCGCGGATCGCTTGGGGGATGCGGCGCTGGGGCAGGGCAGTGCCGCTGGCCGCCCCGCGCCCGGCGCTGTTCATGCGGTCGGTCTCGCGGATCAGGTCGCGGGCCATGATGCCCCAGACTGTGAAATCCTCGGCCACGTCCGACAGGCCCATGGAATGGGACAGCGTCGCCTGCGGGTCGAAATCGACGGCCAGCACCCGATACCCATCCAGCGCGGCGGCATGCGCCAGGTGCAGCGCAACGGTAGACTTGCCCGCACCGCCCTTGAAGTTGGCGACCGCTGCGCGGACGGCGCGCTTGCCGGCGGGGCGCGGGGGCATCAGGCTCTTGCGGTTCACGCGCATCCGGCGGCGCAGCTCGGTGATCTCCTCCAGGCTGAACCAGCGCTGACGACCGTCCTGTTCGACCTCGCCCGAGGGCAGGGACGGGTCCGCCGTCAGCCGTCCGCGGAAGGTCGACTGGTTGATCCCGAAGATCAGCTCGGCCACCTCCCAACTGGAAAAGCGGCGCAAGGTCTTGGCGTTCTCGGGCGAGAAGGTCTGCTGTCTGATGAAGCTTTGCATCTTCAGCGACTGCGCCTGCAGCTTCGCCAAATCCTCGTGGGTGTACATCTGCGCCTCCGGTGGACGTTAATTCCTGCTCGAAACCGAAATACGCTGAATTCGGGTTTTTCGTAAAGTGCCGGTATGCCGATGTGATCCGGGTGTGGTATCTTCCCCGCGGGGAAGGATCCGGCCTTGCTACGCAGGGCTCCACCGTTCGGACCGATTCGGGCGAAAGCTCGTGCCGCGTTGCGCAACCGACCCACCGATTGGGGGACAGGCCGGGACGACCCACCGCAGATTGGGGGACATCTGGCCCCTGATTAGGGGACAGCCAGAATGTCCCCCTATACCATAGAACCCTCCTGACGGAGATATCGGGGTAGGGTTTTGGAAGACGATCCCCGACCGCTCTTGACAGAATCGCCTCACAGGACGCTAATGGCGGAAGATTGGCAAAGAACGCCGGGGTAACGGTGTCTTAACCAAAGAAGAGGCCAGATAAGGCCCAAGACCGAGGCGGCAGACGCCCGTGGGGCGGTGAAGGAGCATGGGCGATGCAATTCGCACGACCCGTGGGACGCGAGGCGGCGTCCCGCAAATACGACCTGTTATCCGCGCTGGCGGCCTTCGCTCTGTCGCAGGACAAGACGCGCCAACGCCGCAGCCTGCGCCTGATGGCCCTGATCACCACCCGGTACAACTGGCAGCGCGACGAGCTGACGCTGGGCCAGACCGAGATCGCGAAGCTTTGGTCCGTCGATCCCCGCACCGTGAAACGCGAGATGTCGGCCCTGCGCGCCTCCGCCTGGCTGGTCCTGAAGCGGCAGGGAGCCCGCGGGCGGGTCAGCGTCTATGGGCTGGGGATCGATGCGATCCTTGCCGACACGCGCCCCGCCTGGGACCGGATCGGGCCTGATTTCATCGACCGCATGTCCCCGACACCGGCGACCGACACGAATGTGGTTCCCCTGCGGGCCGTGGCGGCCCCTGTGTCGGACGGCAGCACCTGGGCCGCGGCACAGGGACGGCTGCACGAAACGGCACAGGCTCAATACGGCGCCTGGCTGGCCGCGCTGACCGAGATCGCCTGCCGCGAGGGGGTGCTAAGCCTGATGGCCCCCAGCCGGTTCCACGCCAGCTATGTCCAGACGCATCTTGCCGGCACGATCATGGCCGCGGTCCGCCAGGTCGATCCTTCCCTGCGCGAGGTCCGGGTCGAGGCAGGGTAGGGGGGGGGCTTCCCCGCGGGGAAGATCAGCGTGCGCCGCCGGCCAGTGCCACGGCCTCGGGCATGCGGCGCAGGCGCAACATGGCCCATGTGCCGATCACCGGGCCGGGGACAAGGATCAGGAACGCCCATTGCCATCCGCCAAACAGGGCCGCGATGACCGGCACGATCCAGATCGCCACGACCGTCAGCGCGAAGCCGATCCCCAGTTGCAGGGCCAGCGCAGTGCCGACGAAGGCCGGGTCCGCCAGTTCCGTGACCGCGGCCGAGAACTGCGCGCTGTCGCCGATCACCGACATCCCCCAGACCAGCGCGATCAGCCCGAACATCCAAGCCGGACCGTCGAAGGCCAGACCGATCAGCAGCGCGCAACTGCCCGAAACGGCCATGAACCCAGCCGTGGTCCAGCACCGCCCGATCCGGTCAGACAGCACACCCCCCAGAACGCATCCCACAGCGCCCGAGGCTACGACGATGAAACTGAGGGTCGAGGGCGTACCGAAAGGAACTTCCCTGGCCGCGGAGGCGAAAGCCAGGATCCAGGCCCACATGGCGTAAAGCTCCCACATATGGCCGAAATAGCCAAGGTTCGCCAGCATCAGGGGCTTTCGTGTGAACACCTGCGCGGCCTTGCGAGGGTCGAACACGGCGCGGGCGAAGGCGTGGGGGCCTTCCTTCAGCGCAACCGCGAACAGGATCGCGCCGACGGCGGCCGTGCCACTGCTGGCCCAGACGACGGCGCGCCAGTCTACGCCCTCGGTCACGGCGCGGATCAGGTGGGGCAGGGACGATCCCAGCGTCAGCGCCCCGATCAGAAGCCCCAGCGCCAGCCCGCGCCCCCGGACGAACCAAGTCGCCATCAGCTTCAGCGCAGGGGGGTAGACCCCCGCCAGCGCGATGCCCGTAAGGATGCGCAAGGCGATTGCAGCCTCGGGACCCGCGACCAGCAGACCTAGGTTCGCCAGCGCCGCCACGCCGGAAGACACCGCCATCAGCCGCTGCATCCGCACGATGTCGGGCAGGTTCACCAGTGACGCCCCCAGCGCCCCCGCGACGAAGCCGATCTGCACCCCGTTGGTCAGCCACGCGCCCTGCGAGGGCGACAGGGCCCAGAGGCGCGTGAGTTCAGGCAGGATCGCGGTGGCCGAGAACCACGTCGCCAGCACCCCCACCACGCCCGCGCAGAGGATCGTCAGCGCACCCCACCGCCCCTCAGCCACCGGCGATCACCCGGGGCAGCCAGAGCGACAGGGCGGGCAGGGACAAAAGGATCGCGACGCGCACGATCTCGGCCCCGAAAAAGGGGGCGACGCCGCGGAACGTGGTCGCCATGGGCACGTCGCGGGCCAGCGATGAGATGACGAAGACATTCATCCCCACGGGCGGCGTGATGAGGCCTAGTTCGACGACGACCAGCGCGAGGATGCCGAACCAGATCTTCAGATCCTCGGTGGACATGCCGAAGCCCGACCCCTCGGCCCCTTGATATAGGCCGCCATTGATCTCGGACAGGACGGGCCAGAAGAAGGGCAGGACAAGAAGGATCATGGACAGCGAATCCATCAGGCAGCCCAGAAGCACAAGCGCCAGAAGCAGGATCAGCAGGACCGCCATGGGGGTCAGGCCGGAATTCACGGCCCATTCGGCCGCCGCCTGGGGCACGCGGGCGCGCGACATGAAGATCTTCAGAAGCTCGGCGCCCAGAAGGATCAGATAGATCATGCCCGTGGTCGCCGCCGTTTCCAGCACGCTGTCGCGCAGGTCCCGAAGTCCCAGCGTGCGGCGCAGCAAGCCGAAGACGAGGACGGCGAAGACTCCGATGGCCGCCGCCGGGGTGGGATTGTAGAGGCCCGCATAGATACCGCCGATGACGATGCCGAAGACGATCAGCGTCGGTATGACGCCGCGGGTGGCGGCCCAGAAGGCGGCGCGATCCTCGGCCCCTCCGACCGGTCCGGAACCGGGAAAGACCCGGACATAGATCGCGATGGTGACAAGGAACATGCCCACAGAGATCAAGCCCGGAATCAGCGCGGCGGCGAACATCGCGACGATGTTGGCCTCGACGATGATGGCATAGATCACCAGCGCGACCGAGGGCGGGATCAGGATGCCCAGCACACCCCCCGCCGCGATGGATCCCGTCGCGAGGGCAGGGGAGTAGCCAAAGCGGCGCAGCTCTGGCAGGGCGACCTTGCCCATGGTGGACGCGGTCGCCAGGGACGACCCGCAGACCGCCCCGAACCCCGCACAGGCCGCGATAGAGGCCATGGCCGTGCCCCCCCGCATCCAACCGAACCAGGCGTTTGCGGCGCGGAACAGGTCGCGCGACAGCCCCGTCCGGGTCGCCAGCGCGCCCATCAGGATGAACATCGGCACGACCGACAGATCGTAGATCGAGAACTGCCCGTAAGCCAGTGTTTTCAACTGGTTCAACAGGATCCCCGGCCCGTTCAGCCATGCGATCCCACCCGCGCCGACGACGATCATCGCGTACCCGATGGGCAGGCGCGCGGCGATCAGCAGGATCAGTGCCAGAAGCCCCAGCAGACCGATGGTGACGGGCGCCATTCAGCGCCCCCCGTCGATGTCGTTGCGCAAGGTGGCGATGGCGGCTAGGCACAGCATCCCCAGCGAGATCAGGATCGGCACGAAGGCCCACCAGACGGGGATCTGCAGGATCGTCGTGGCATAGCCATAGGACCGCTGGTCCATCAGCCCGGCCGACATGCGCCACAGCAGCACCGCCCCGAAGACCACCGCCAGGGCCGAGCCCACGGCTGACAGCCACGCGACAAGGCGGGGACTTGCGCGGGCGGTGAAGATCTCGGCCGTGACGTTCTGCCGGGTCAGTTGGCAATAGGGTAGGAAGGTGAAGACGGCGACGGCGGTGCCCATCTCGGTCAGTTCGAAATCACCCGCGAAGGGGATGCCAACCGCGCCGCCGATCACCGCCCACAGGTTCACGGCCACGATCCCGGCCAGAAGCCCGCCGCCCAGAAGCGCCCACAGCGTGACAAGCCGCCCGAGCACCCCGTCGGCCGGGCCGGGCGGGGCATCGTCACTCATGCGTGTTCATCCACCAAGCCTCATCGCGTGGCATTGTCCGCGATGGCCTGACGCGCGGCCTCGACCAGCGCTTCGCCGTCGATGTCCGATCCGGAAACCTCGTCCTGCCAGCGCTCGACGACCGGGGCGACGGCGTCTTCGAACGAGGCCCATTCCTCGGCCGTCAGCATCAGGTGCTGGTTGCCGTTCTCGACCGCGATGCGGATGCCGGTGTCGTCGGCTTGCCGCCACACATCGCCGATTTGGCGCAGGAACTCCTCGTTGCTGGCATCGCGGAACGCGGCTTGGATATCCTCGGGCAGATCGTCCCATCGGCTCTGGTTCATCGACACCTGGAAGACCGACGTGCCCAGGCGTTCGGCGTTCGGCCCTTCGATCTGGTACTCGGTCTGCTGGAAGATGCGCAGGGCGGGGATGATCTCCCACGGGATGAGGGCGCCGTCCACGACGCCCTTCGACAGCGCCTGCGGCAGTTCGGGGACCGGCATCGCAACGGGCTGGGCGCCCAGGGCCTCGATCACCCAGGCGCCGGTGCGGGTGGGGATGCGCAGCGAGGTTCTCTCCAGATCGGACGGGCTGCGCGCGGCCATGTCGACCATCTGGATGCCTTGCCCGGCATGGGCGTGCAGGAACATCACCTCCAGCCCCTGGTATTCCTCGGCCAGATACGCGTCGAACAGCGCCCGCATGGCGAGGTTCGTGGCCGGGATGTCGTTCTCGAACACGGTGGGCAGCTCGAACACCTCGGTCCGGGGGAAAAGTCCGGGGGTATAGCCGTTCAGCGTCCAGATCAGGTCGACCACGCCGTCGCGCGCCTGCTGGATCAGTTCGGTGGGACGTCCGCCCAGGGTCATGGACGGAAAGATCTCGATCGCGACCCGGCCGTCCGAATTCCGTTCGACCTGGCGCGCCCACGGTTCCAGCATCTGGCTGTGGGCCGGGGCCTGCGGTCCAAGGAAATGGTGCAGGGTGAAACTATATTCCTGCGCATGGGCGGCCGTGGAAAAAAGGGCCAGCGCGGCGGCGGCAAGCGATCTGACGAACATGGTAACTCCTCCCGGGACGTGGCGGGCACCCGCCTTCGCGGGCATGGTTCACGTCTTGCGCGGCGATTGGAAGCCGAAAGTGTGCCGCGGCAGCCGCCCGATCCGAGCGTGCGCGCAGGATCCGGTGAGGGATGAGGCGGGACAGCTGGTCAGGCGAGCCAGCGTTCCCACGATCCCCAAGAACGCCGGCACCGCCCCGGAGTCGGCCACCACGCCCGGTCGACGGTCGTTCCGCCAGCGCGGTCGCGACCCCGGTCCCCTTCCCAAAGCCCCTCAGATGGGACGATCGAAGTGGTTATAGGGGACCGGTGAACAATGGGTTAACTGTTCAGATTTAAACGGTTTTCGTCAATGCCCCGTCGTCTGGCGATAGAGGTCGGATCTCGCGCCGGCAATCGCGCCTAGGCGCCCGGCGATCCAGCCGGTCGTGCGGGCCAGATCCAGCATCGTCGCGCCATTCGTCGGGACCAGGGCCACTGCAAGGCCCAGGGCGCTGACTGCTTTGAGCGGCACGGTCACCAGAACAGTCCAGCGCGCCGCCGGATTGCCGTCGATCTTGCGTCGGAAATTCGTGTTGGACTGATCGCGTCCGCGGGCGAACTGATAGCCGAAGCTGAGACGTTCGGGCGGCACGATCTCGTGGACATGGGCGTCGGCGATCCAGGCGGTGGGCAATCCGGCCTCCTTCACCTGGGCCGAGAACTTCGCGTCCGTTCCGCCGGTATAGCGCATCGCCTCGTCGAACCAGATGCCATGCTCGGCGAAGAGACCGGTCTCGCCCAGCCAGTTGTTCGTGACGATGGTGACACCCGGCGTGCCGGTCAGGTCCGCCCGCCTGGCGGCGCGGGTGGCCTTCTTCGCGTATCGACGGCGGATGCAGTCATGCATCTTCACCTGGATCCAGCTGAGATCCTTCTGCGGCGGATGGATGCCCAACGGGGCCCCCAGAAGCACGGCGCCGCTTTGGCGGTACCCGGCGATCAGGTTCACCAGCCAGTCTTCGGCCACGACCTCGTCGTCATCGACGAAGGCCAGCAGGTCATGACCGGCGGCGATGGCCTCCTTCGCGGCGCGGTTGCGGCCGAAGGGGATGCCGGGCTCGGGCTCGAGCACGTAGTCCAGCGCGCCGCCGGGCAGGGGGGCGCGATGCGCGACCGTGTCGCGGGACAGGGGATCGGTGTCGTTCTCGACGATCAGGAAGCGGACCGTACAGCCTTCGGGAATCCGGAGCGCCGCGAAGCTGTCGATCAGGTTCGCCAGCATCAACGGCCGCCGCCGGGTCAGCGCGGCCACGGTCACGGACAGCGGCGGCGTCATTCCGCAGGCTCCGGCTGGGGCACCGCGAGCGGGGCGAGCATCAGGGGCCAGAACGGCGGTACCCCGTCATGGGGATGAAAGCAGGGGCGCCGCTCGGCGATCGCGGCATCACCGGGCGGGATGTCGGCGGCAAGCTGCAGGTCGGCGGCCATCAGCGTGATAGGCGCATAGCGATCGGTGTCGAACTCCGAGATCTGGGGATAGGGCCATTTGGTGCCACGATGCGCGCAGAACCACGCAAGCCCCCTGTCGATCCGCGCCATTTCGGGCTGGGCATGGATCGGCAGGCCGCAGCCGCGATACAGATGCAGAAGCGTCATCCAGCCTTGCAGGGTGAAGGCGCAGTAATGCTGGGTCAGCGTGCGCGTCAGCTCGTGCGGTTGGGCGCCGGTCGGATCGAAGTGTCCTTCGACGCGACCGATCGAGTGCATGTAGCAATCCAGCAGCATCTCCGTCTCGCCCAGGAAGGCTGCGATGGCGGCAAGCTGGAGGTCGAAATACAGCCCGTGATTGTTGGGCGCGCGCCGTTCCTTCCGCCCCTGGGGCGAGGTCAGCAACCAGTCGGCATAACGCCGCAGCCAGTCCGACAGCCCGGCGGTCAGCTCGGAATCGTCGATCAGTCGCACGGCGTCCAGAAGGAAGGCCAGGTCCTTGAACTCGATGATGCCGGTGGCGGCGCCCTCGTCATTGTTGTGCCCGCACCGGACCTGCGCCATTCGCAGATTCGGGGTCATCGCCGTCTCGGGGTCCAGGAACCAGACGCGCACCAGCCGGATCGCATGATTGCGCGCGGCGCGATCCTCGAAGGCCGTCCAGGCCAGCGCGCAGGCGACCACGTCGTCGCCCAGCATCTGAAAGCGGGTGCGGTCGAACTTGTGGCTGTCGGGGCTGAACATCTCGGTCCCGGGCAGGCGTTCACCGTCGCGCTGGATATAGGGCAGGCCGTCGGCTTTTTTCGGATTGGGCCACCAATAGGGCGCAGGGTGGAAATAGTCGTGCGGGTTGCCCGAGGGGGGACGCTCGGTCTTGTCGGTCACGGCATGGGGGCCGCGGGCCATGGCTGTCGTGGCGGCGGCCCGGATGGCGTCCGCCGTGGCGGGCGTCGGCGCGCGAAGGTGGGCCGGATCGAAGAAGACCGGTTTGCGCGGGTCATAGCCGCGATGATTCAGCATCAGGCGGTCGGCCTCGGCCAGTCGCGACCGGATCGCGGACGCGCGGGCCGTACCGCGCGAGCGCAACGCATCGCGGCCCCCGGCTTCGAGATCGACGCGGCCCGACGCCAGGCGGCGCACCATCCCCGCGCGCCCCACGCGATGGGCACCCGCATCGACCGGCCCGCTGTGCAGATCCCAGGGATCGTTCGGATAATAGGTCCACGGCCCCTCGATCCCCAGACGGGCGAACAGCTCGACCTTGGGGCGACGCCCGTAGGGATGCGCCTCGTCGAACCGAAGGGGCGCGTCGCGGCGGAAGGCCATCTGCGGCTCTTCCCCGGCATCCTCGGGGCGCATGTCGTCCAACGCTGCGTCGTTGGTGCCAAGCCGCGCCATGGGGACTAAGACATACTGCCGATCCGGGGCGGCGGCGATGTCGCGGCGCAAACGCTCCCAATCGGCATTGGTCAGAAAACAATTGCCGTCGAAGGGCAAAGCCCATTTCGCCCGCGCCGCCCCGATCTCGAGCGCGGCGTTCCGCGCGCCGTTATTGTGCATGACATAGGCGTTGCGCCGACGGTGGATCTGCAGGATCGCGCGGGTCTGCGCGTCGTCTTCCAAGCTGTGGAAGGCGTCCGACAGCAGGAATTGTTGCATCCCGAACCGCGAGAAATTCAAGGGGGCCTGCGCGTATTCGTCGGGATCGAAGGGGATGACATGGAAGTCTTGCCCGGCATCCTTCAGACGGGCGATGATCTGCGCCTCTTCCACCCGATCGACGATGCGGTTGACGATCCAGACTTTCTCGCACGCCTCGAACGCGGGCTCGTGGCGCAGGACGAAGTCGAGGTTCTCGCGCGCCTGGCCGATCTTGTGACGCGGGGGAAGGTCGTTGCCGATCACGCGCACAAGGCAGAACGTATCGGGTTCAGCCGCCATCTGTGCCTCGACCGTGGGGTCGGACGGAATGGCGGGGGGCAGGGCGGTCGCCTGCACGAAGCGGGGCGCGCGCCGCTTGCGCCGTCGGAACAGCTTTCCCTTGGCCACCGTGACGCCCAGGAACACGGGCACCGTCACCGGTGACGACACGACGATCCCCGCGATCCACGCCGCCTGCTCGGCCCGGCCGGCGCGACGGAATCGCCCCTTGGCCGTGTGGAACAGGTCCGACGCGGATTTGCGTGGATTATTCGGCGGCGGCATGGCTGAGCCCCTCGAACTGCTGATCGAACAGGCTGCGGAACGGGCCCTGGTTGCGCAGCAGATCCTGCACCGCGCCGCTTTCCGCGACCTCGCCATCCTCGATCACATAGACATGGTCGGCCTCGAGGATGGTCGACAGCCGGTGCGCGATGACGATGGTTGTCGTGCGACCGGTCAGCCGGGCCAACGCCTCTTTCACTAGCCCCTCGGAGGTCGCATCCAGCGCACTGGTCGCCTCGTCCAGCAGCAGGATCTGCGAGCCACGAAGGATCGCGCGGGCGATGGCAAGGCGCTGGCGCTGCCCACCCGACAGGAAGATGCCGTTCTCGCCCACCTCGGTGTCATAGCCCTTGTCGAGCGCTGAGATGAAATCGTGGGCATTGGCCTCGCGTGCGGCAGCCTCGACCTCGGCATCCGTGGCGTCTGGGCGCGAAAAGCGGATGTTCTCGCGCACGGTGCGGGAAAACAGGAACGTGTCCTGCCCCACGAACGAGATCCGTTCGCGCAACGAGGCGAAGGTGGCGGCGCGGATGTCCTGCCCATCGATGGTGATCTTGCCATCCTTGGGGTCGTAGAGGCGCATGATCAGGTTCAGGATCGTCGACTTCCCACCGCCCGAGGGGCCGACCAGCGCGGTTGTCTTGCGCGCGGGGAATTCCATGTCGAGACGTTTCAGCACATCCGGCCGGTCGCCATAGCCGAAGCTGACGCCGCGCATGCGGACGGTGCCCGGGCCGGGCTGAAGCACGGTGGCGTCGGGCGCCTCGATCAGGGGCTCGTCATAGTCCAGAAGCTCGAACATCATGCGCACGCGAACCATGGCCGCCTCCAGCGTGACGCGGACCTTCGAGAGGCGCTTGGCGGGCTCATACGCCATCATGAAGGCGGTGATGAAGGACATCAGTTCGCCCGCGGTCGTGGGTTCTCCGCCGAACAGCGAAAGGGCGCTGACCGCAACGATTCCGGCGATGGCGAAGCCGGCCAGCGTCTCCATCAGGGGGCTGGTGACCGCGCCGATCCGCGCGATGGCGTTGCGGCGGTGTTCGACGTTGCGCACCGCGGCGCCCATCCGGCCCTGCATCTCGCCCTCGAGCGAGAAGACCTTGACCACTTGGATGCCCTTCGACGTCTCCTGCACGACCTTCATGATCTCGGCGGTCGAGGCCTGTTCGCTGCGCATGATGTCGCGGATCTGGCGCACCAGTCCCCGCACGCCCAGGATGGCGATGGGGCCGACGACCAGCGCGAAGACCGACAGGAACGGCGCCTGATAGACCATGACGCCCAACAGCCCGATCAGCATCAGGGCATCGCGGCTAATCGAGGCGACGATCAGCTCGATCACCTTCTGCGCCGCCGAGGCCCCCGAGGTCAGGCGCATCAGGATGTTCGAGGATTCCTGGCTGTTGAAGAAGGACACGCCGTTCTTCAGCAGCTTGCCGTACAGGTCCTCCTGCTGGTCGGCGATGATCCGGTTGCCGGCCCGCGACAGGGCGACCGTCTGGGCATAGTTCGCGATGCCCTTGACGGTGAAAGTCGCGGCCACGGCGCCAGCCACAAGGAAAACCATGCTGCGATTGTCATAGGCGGTCAGCGCGTAGACGATATATTCCATCAGAAGGGCCGTCATCGCCGTGGTTGCGGCGACGACGATCATCGCGACGATGGCGATGGCATACCATTTCCGCTGCGAGGCCGCCTGTTCGGTCAGCAGACGGCGCAGCATCTCCTGCCGCTTTTCATCGGCCGAGAACAGGGCCGCGAGCGCGCGTCTGATGGATTTCAATACGGGACCTCGTGTGTCTTGTCCGTGGAACCGACATCTATGTCATGTCGCGGCGAATTGCGATACCGCTGGCGGGGCGTTCGGATCAGGTCAGCAGCGTCATGTCGCCTTGCGCCGCGGCCTTCCGGTCGAAGGTATAGACGGTGTCGCACCCGGCGCGGTCGGCGGCGATCCGGATCATGTGGTCGGCCATCCCCGGTCCGCCCTTGCGATAGCGTTCCAAAGCCAGCGCGATATCCTCGCCCGCCTCGATCACAAGCTCGGCGGCATCCAGCAGTCCCGAAAGGGCGCCGGAGATCTGCGCCCTGTCGAAGCGATAGGCGCGTTCCAGCACCCAGACCGTCTCGATCATCACTTCGCGCGACAGGAAGCCCGGATCGGCCTCGGTCAGGCGATCGAACAGGGCGCGGGCCGCGCGGCCCTGATCCGGGTCGTCCTCGACCAGGAAACGGACCAGCACATTGGTATCAAGGCCGATCACCCCCGCGACGCGCCCGATGCGATGGCCTCGTCCATATCGTCCAGCGTGACGGCGCGGGGCGCCTTCAGGCAACCGGCCAGCTCGGACACGGGGCGCAGCTTGGACACCCGGACCTCGCCATGATCCAGAACGACATAGCGGACGCGGTCGCCCGCATGCAGGTCCAGCAATTGCCGCACCTTGCGGGGCAGGGTGGTCTGCCCCTTGGCGGTGACGCCCGATTCCATCATATCCTTACGTCCCCGGAAATTGCAATGCGATGACCGGAAAGGTAAGGCGCTGCGGTTCGCATGACAAGGGCGCCTACGCGGACCGTCGCAGCCCGGACACCACCGTGGACAAAAGGAACAGAAGGGCCGCGACGCAGACGATGGTCGGACCCGTCGGCGCGTCGAAGCTGTACGAGGCGCGAAGGCCGCCGAACGCCGACGCCATCCCCACCAGCGCGGCCAGGATCCCCATCCGCTCGGGCGTGGTCGCGAAAGGGCGGATGGTGGCCGCGGGGATGATCAGAAGGGCCGTGATCAAAAGCACGCCCACCACCTTGATCGCCACGGCGACGACCAGCGCCAGCGCAAGGGTCAGGACCAGCTGCTCGCGCTTTGGATCTACCCCGGCGGCGCGGGCGAGGTCGGGGTTCAGCGTCGCGGTCAGAAGCGCGGACCAGCGCCAGCCGATCAGCGCCAAAACCAGAAGCGCGCCGCCCCAGATGACGGCCAGATCCACCCTCGACACCGACAGGATGTCGCCGAACAGATAGGCCATGATGTCGATGCGCACGTTCGACAGGAACGACACCCCCACGAGGCCGATGGCCAGCGCAGAATGCGCCATGACCCCCAAAAGCGTGTCCATCGCATAGCCACGCCCCGAAATCAGCGAGACCGCTGTCGCCATCACCAGCGCGACCACCAGCGCCCCCGCGAAGACCGGAAGTGAAAGGGCCAGCGACAGCGCGACGCCCAGGATCGCGGCATGGGCGGTGGCGTCGCCGAAATACGCCATGCGCCGCCAGACGACGAAACAGCCCAAGGGTGCTGCGGCCAGCGCGGTGCCGATGCCGGCCAGTGCCGCGCGTGTCATGAAATCGTCGAGGATCATTCGGCGGCGTCCCGGTCTGCAGGTTCGTGATGCGCGTGGCCGTGGTCGTGCCCGTGGCTGTGGTCGTGCGTATGGCGATACAGGGCCAGCGCACCCTTCGTCCCCTCGCCGAACAGGCGGCGGTAATCGGGGGCCGCGGCAACGACGTCGGGCGTGCCTTCGCAGCAGACATGGCCGTTCAGGCAGACGACGCGGTCCGACGCGCTCATGACCACGTGCAGATCGTGGCTGATCATCAGCACGCCGCAGCCGGTCTCGGCCCGGACTTCCTCGATCCGGCGATAGAACGCGGCCGATCCGGGCTGGTCCAGGCCGGCCGTCGCCTCGTCCAGAATCAACAGGTCGGGTGTCTCCAGCAACGCGCGGGCCAGAAGCGCGCGCTGGAACTGGCCGCCCGACAGGACCGACATCTGCCGTTTGCCGATACCCGGCACGCCCGCGCGTTCCAGGGCGTCCTGGGCGCGGGCCTTCGAAACGCGGCGCGGCAGGCTCAGGAACCGTTCGACCGTCATCGGCAGGGTGGGGTCCAGCACCAGGCGCTGGGGGACATAGCCGATCTTCAGGCCGCGCGGTTTTTCCACCCAGCCGCGGCCGGGGGTCACGCCGCCCAGGATCGCGCGGATCAGGGTCGACTTGCCCGAGCCGTTGGGGCCCACGATGGTCACGATCTCGCCCCGCGTGACGCTGAGGCTGACGCGGTCCAGAATGGTGGTGCCGCCGTATTCGACCGTCAGGTCGTGCGCATGAACAAGGGTCGGGGCCACGATCAGGCCGCGTCCACGCAGTAGGGGCACAGCCCCTCGGCCTCGCGCACGGCGCGTTCGATGACGAACCCGGCCTCGGACGCGGCGCGCCCCAGTTCGCCGCGCGTGGGGTCCGATCCCGCCTCGACCACGCGGTCGCAAGACCGGCAGATCAGGAAGACGGGCGTGTGGCCGCCGGTGAAATGGGTGCAGGCCACGAAGGCGTTCAGACGCTCGATCCGGTGGGCGAAGCCGTGGGCGGTCAGGAACTCCAGCGCGCGATAGGCGACGGGCGGCTGCGATCCCAGCCCTTCGGCGCGCAGGATGTCGAGGATCTCGTAGGCACCGATGGCCTTGTGCTCGGACAGCAGGATTTCCAGCACGCGCTGCCGGGTCTTGGTGAATTGCAGCTTTTGGTCCGCGCAATAGCTTGCCGCCGCCGCCACGCCTTCGGCGATGCAGCTTTTATGGTCGTGCTTCTCGAATGCCTGGCTGGACATGCGGACCTCCGGACGGAACGGGCTTGATATGTGATACTGTATCATCTAGTCGGTGTCGAACTGTTATATAATCACAGGAGCTTTCGATGTCCACGCCCCTTAGATCATCAATAGCCGGCGGTGTCCTGGCCGCCGTTTCGGCCACGGTGACAACCGCCGACGTGCCTGCCGTGGCCGCCGATATCGCGCCGGTCCACAGCCTGGTCGCCCGCGTCATGGAAGGCGTCGGCACGCCCGAGCTGATCGTGCAGCCCGGCACCTCGCCCCACGGCTATTCCATGCGCCCGTCCGAAGCGCGGGCGGTCGAACAGGCCGACGCGGTCTTCTGGATCGGGCCCGAGCTGACGTCGTGGCTGGGCCGCACGCTGGAGACGCTGGCAGGCGACGCGGTCGTCACCGGCCTTCTGGACGCCGAGGGCACCCGGACCCTGGAGTTCCGCGAAGGCGCGACCTTCGAGGCCCACGACCATGGAGACGAAGACCATGACGCCGAGGCGCATGATGACCACGACGATGGCGAGGATGCGCAGGACCACGAGCACGCAGAGGGGCACGAGGACGGGCACGATCACGAGCATGACGAGGCCGAGCACGACCACGAGGAAGAGCACGACCACGATCATGAGGACGCGGACCATGCCCATGACGGGGAAGGGCATGCACACGAGGGCGTCGATCCCCATGCCTGGCTGGACCCCGAGAACGGCAAGGCCTGGCTGGACGTGATCGCCGCGGAGCTGTCGGAACTGGACCCCGAGAACGCCGAGACCTATCGCAGCAACGCCGCCGCCGGCCAGCAGGAGATCGACGCCGCCTCTGAAGACGTGCGCGAGACCCTCGACCGGATCGGGCCGCTGACCTTCGTGGTGTTCCACGACGCCTACCACTATTTCGAGGCCCGCTTCGATTACGAGGCCGTCGGGGCCATCGCGCTGAGCGATGCAAGCGATCCAAGCCCCGCCCGGGTCGAGGAGGTGCAGGACACGGTCGAGGCGCTGGGGGTCGAATGCGTATTCGCCGAGCCGCAGTTCAACCAGAACATGGTCCGCGTCGTGCTGGACGGGACCGAGGGGCGTTCCGGCGTGATCGACCCGCTGGGGATGGATATCGACACCGGCCCGGACTTCTATCCCGATCTACTGCACTCGATCGCGGATCAGATCGCCGCCTGCAAGGGTTGAGGCCCGGCGTTCGGGCGCGCCCGCGGGGACGCGCCCGATCCCTCAATCCTTCAGGCGGAAGCGCTGGATCTTGCCCGTCTCGGTCTTGGGCAGTGCGTCGATGAACCGGATGATGCGGGGATACTTGTAGGGCGCGATGGTGGCTTTCACGAAATCCTGCAGGGTCTTGGCCAGCACTTCGTCGCCCGTGTGCCCTTCGGAAAGGACCACATGGGCAGCGACCACCGCGCCGCGATCCTCGTCCGGCTGGCCGACGACGGCGCATTCGGCCACGGCATCGTGGGAGAGAAGGGCCGCTTCGACCTCCGGCCCCGCGATGTTGTAGCCCGACGACAGGATCATGTCGTCGTTGCGCGCGGCGAAGTGCAGATAGCCGTCCTCGTCCATGGTGAAGGCGTCGCCGGTGATGTTCCAGCCGTCCAGAACGTATTTCACCTGCCGGTCATCGGCCAGATACCGGCACCCCGTCGGCCCCCGGACGGCCAGCCGTCCCACGGTGCCCCGCGGGGCCTCGGCGCCGTCCTCGTCCACGATCTTTGCCTCGTAGCCCGTGACGGGCTTGCCGGTGCAGGCGGGGCGATGGTCATCGAACCGGTTCGAGATGAAGATGTGCAGCATCTCAGTCGCGCCGATCCCGTCGAGCATGGGTTTGCCGGTCTTTTCAATCCATTCGTCATAGACGGGGGCGGGCAGAGTCTCCCCGGCCGAGACGGCGGCGCGCAAGCTCGACAGGTCCGCGCCCTCGTCCATCGCGCGAAGCATCACGCGGTAGGCGGTGGGCGCGGTAAACGAGACCGTGGCGCGGTAAGTCTCGATGATTTCGATCATGTTGGGGGGCGAGGCAGATTCCAGCAGCGTCGCGGCGGCGCCGAAGCGCAGGGGGAACACCGCCAGACCGCCCAGCCCGAAGGTGAAGGCCAAGGGGGGCGATCCGACGAAGATGTCGTCGGGGGTAACGTTCAGCACTTCCTTCGCATAGCCGTCCGCGATGATCAGGATGTCGCGGTGAAAATGCATCGTGGCCTTGGGCGACCCGGTCGTGCCCGAGGTGAAGCCCAGAAGCGCCACGTCGTCCCGGCCCGTGTCCACCGCGTCGAACTGCACGGGCTTTTCCAAAGCCAGGCGGTCAAGCTCGGCATCGTGGTTTAGCGTGCCGTCGAAGCCCACGACGGTCTTGAGGTACTGGCTGGTCTTGGCGCAGGTGGCGATCTCGTCCATCAGGCGGGTGTCGCACAGGGCGAATTCGATCTGCGCCTTGTCGACGATCTGGCCCAGCTCGCCCGCGCGCAGCAGCGGCATGGTGTTGACCACGACCGCCCCGGCCTTGGTCGCGGCCAGCCAGACGGCCACCATCGCGGGGTTGTTGGCCGATCGGATCAGGATCCGGTTGCCCGGCTTCACGCCCAGATCGTCGACTAGGACATGGGCCAGGCGGTTGGTCCAGTCGGCCAGCTCCTTGTAGGTCCGCCGCCGCCCGTTGCCGATCAGGGCGACGCGGTCGCCGTGGCCGCGCGCGACCATGGCGTCCGTCAGCTCGACCCCGATATTCAGCCGGTCGGGATAGTCGAACCTGTCCAGCAGGAAGTCGGGCCACTGGTCCGGCGGGGGCAGGTTGTCGCGGGTGAAGGTGTCCACGTGGGCCGAGGGGCCCAGCATGTCGTCGAAAGACCGGTCAGGCATTCGGTCCACTCCATGTTGGTGGCCCGGAACCTCGGGCCGGGTGATGGGCGGGTTGGCCCGCCTCTGATCTTTTCGTCGGTCAGGCGCCCATCGTCTGGCGCGCGATGATGACCTTCTGCACGTCCGAGGCGCCTTCATAGATGCGCAGGGCGCGGATCTCGCGATACAGGCGCTCGACAACCTCGCCGGATTTCACGCCGTCGCCGCCGTGAAGCTGCACCGCCGCGTCGATGACCTTCTGCGCCTCGTCGGTGGCGTAAAGCTTGGCCATCGCCGCCTCGCGGCTGACGCGCGGGGCGCCGGAATCCTTGGTCCACGCTGCGCGATAGACCAGCAGGGCGGCGGCATCGACGCGCAGGGCCATGTCGGCGATATGGCCCTGGACCATCTGCAACTCGGACAGGGGTTTGCCCTGCACCTCGCGCGCGGCCACGCGGGACAGCGATTCGTCAAAGGCGCGGCGGGCGAAGCCCAAACCGGCGGCGGCAACGGTGGTGCGGAACACGTCCAGCACCGACATGGCGATCTTGAAGCCTTGACCGGGCGCGCCGATCAGAGCGGATTTGGGCAGCCGCGCGCCGTCGAACTGCAACGTGGCTAGCGGGTGCGGGGCGATGGTCTGCAACCGTTCGGCGATGGACAGTCCCGGCGTATCGGCGGGCACGACAAAAGCAGACAGGCCCTTGGCGCCGGGGCCTTCACCGGTGCGGGCGAACAGGGTGTAGACATCCGCGATCCCGCCATTCGAGATCCAGGTCTTCTGCCCGTCCAGCACCCAGGCGTCACCGTCATCGGTGGCGGTCATCGTCGAATTCGCCACGTCTGAGCCCGATTGCGGCTCGGTCAGCGCGAAGGCCGAGATCGCCTTGCCGGTGCGCGTCAGGGGCAGCCATTCGTCCTGCTGCGCTTTCGAGCCGAAAAGCGACAGCGCCCCGGTGCCAAGGCCCTGCATCGCGAAGGCAAAATCCATCAGACCGTCGTGGCGGGCCAGCGTCTCGCGCGACAGACACAAGGTCCGCACGTCCAACGGGTTCGGATCGGCGGGGTCCACGGCGGTGGGCTGAAGCCAGCCATCGGCCCCCAGTTTCGCGACCAGATCGCGGCAGGCGGCGTCGGTGTCGTGGTGATCGACCGAGCCAAGATCGCCTGCCCAGTCGTCCAGCGCCTTGGCGTGGTCGCGGTGGCGGTCTTCGAGGAACGGCCAGTCGAGATAGGAACGGTCGGGCATCAATCCCCCTGAAAGACGGGTTTTTCCTTCGCGACGAAGGCGTTGTAGGCGCGGGTGAAATCCTCGGTCTGCATGCAGATCGCCTGCGCCTGCGCCTCGGCCTCGATGGCCTGGTCCAGCGACATGGACCATTCCTGGTTCAGCATGGTCTTGGTCATCATGTGCCCGAAATTGGGGCCATCCGCGATCCGGCGGGCCATCGCTTGGGCCTCGGCCTCGAGCGCATCTGCGTCAACGACCTTGTTCCAGAAGCCCCAGGCTGACCCCTCGTCCGCGCTCATCGCACGGCCGGTATACAGCAGTTCGGCCGCGCGGCCCTGGCCGATGATCCGGGGCAGCATGGCGCAGGCCCCCATGTCGCAGCCCGCAAGCCCGACGCGGGTGAACAGGAAAGCGGCCTTGGTGTCGGGCGTGGCGATGCGCAGGTCGGACGCCATGGCGACGATCGCGCCCGCGCCGACGCAGACCCCGTCGGCGGCGGCGATCACGGGCACGCCGCAATGGATCATCGCCTTGACCAGATCGCCGGTCATGCGGGTGAAGGCCAGAAGCTCCTTCATGGTCATCTTCGTCAGCGGGCCGATGATGTCGTGGACATCGCCGCCCGAGCAGAAGTTGCCCCCGTTCGACCCGAAGACCACGGCTTTCACGTCGTCGCGGTAGGGCAGGGCGCGGAACCAGTCGCGCAGTTCGGCATAGCTGTCGAAGGTCAGCGGGTTCTTCCGGTCGGGTCGGTCCAGGCGCAGCGTCGCGATGCCGTCTTCGATCTGACAGCGGAAATGGGTGGTGTCGATGGTCAAGCTCTCTTCTCCCGTTGGGTGACGGCGTCGAACCGTTCGGACAGGGTGTCGGCCTCTTCGGCGTCGAAATCCGCCAGAAGCTCGTCGATCCAGGCTTCGTGGGCCGTGGCCTGGCGGGCGAATTCCTCGTGCCCCTTTCGGGTCAGCCGCACCAGCGAGGCGCGGCGATCGCCCGGCACCTGAACGCGCACGACGATCCCGTCCTCGACCAGCCGGTCGATGATCCCCGTGACGTTCCCGTTGGACACGCGCAGAATCCCCGACAGCGCGCTCATCTTCAGGCCGTTGTCGTACCGGGCCAGGGCGGCCATGACGTCGAAGCGGGGCAGGGTGGTGTCGAACTGGGCCCGCAGGCGTTCGCGCAGCTGGGATTCCACCATGCGGGTGCGTTTCAGCATCCGCAGCCACATGCGCAAACGGGCTTTCGAGGCATCCCCGGCCCGGTTTTCGGGTGTCGTTTCCGTCCCACGTTGCGCCACGCGCTTCTATCCCCCGCATGTGTGCCGAACCTATGAGCAAAGGCTAGGCGGCGCCCAAATTTGGTTCAAGCAAAAAAAGTTTGAGCTTGAAATACTATTTCCCCGACGTCAGCATCATCCCCGTCAGGATGGTCCCGGATGAGAACGGGGTTGCGAAACGATGCCATTCGCGCCCTGAATGCAGGATTACGGCACGACGCCCGCAAGACGGCGCGGCCTGAACGACAACCAACAAGGGATGACCGCAATGACCACCAAGACAATGCTTCTGGCGACCAGCCTTCTGACGCTGCCCGGCGCCGCGCTGGCGCAGGACGTGCCCCCCGCCGCTCAGGACGACGTGCTGAAGATCGGCCTGATCTATACGCTGTCCGGCCCCGCCGCCGCCCTGGGCGAGCAGGCGCGCAACGGCTTCATGCTGGCCGCCGAGCGCATCGGCGAACTGGGCGGGATGGAGACCGAGATCGTCGTGATCGACGACGAACAGCGCCCCGACAAGGCCGCCGACGACGCGCGCGAGCTGGTCCAGCGCGAGGAGGTCGATTTCGTTGTCGGCCCGATTTTCTCGAACATCCTCGTCGCGATCCACCAGCCCGTGACCGAGACGGGGACGATCCTGATCTCGACCAACGCGGGCACGTCGAATTTCGCGGGGGCCGAGTGCAACCCGAACTTCTTCGTCACCTCGTATCAGAACGACCAGAACCACGAGGTCATGGGCGCCTATGCCGAAAGCGAGGGGTATCAGAACGTCTTCCTGATGGCGCCGAACTATCAGGCCGGACGCGACAGCTTGGCGGGCTTCAAGAATTCCTACACCGGCGGGTTCGCGGGCGAGGTGTTCACCGAGATGGGGCAGCTCGACTTCTCGTCCGAGCTGGCGCAGATCGCCGCGTTCCAGCCCGACGCGCTGTTCACCTTCATGCCAGGCGGCATGGGCGTGAACCTGGTCAAGCAGTTCGACCAGGCCGGTCTGTCCTCGATGCCGTTCCTGTCGGCCTTCACGGTGGACGAGACCACGCTGCCCGCCACGCAGGACGCGGCCGTCGGCCTTCTGGGCGGCGCCAACTGGGCGCCCGATCTGGAGAACGAGGCCAACGAGGCCTTCGTGTCCGCCTATATCGAGGAATACGGCGCCGTTCCCGGCACCTATGCGATGCAGGCCTATGATGCGGCGCAGCTGATAGATTCGGCCGTGCGCAAGGTCGATGGCGACCTGACCGACCGCGACGCCCTGCGCGCCGCGCTGAAAGAGGCCGATTTCGACAGCCCGCGCGGCGACTTCTCGTTCGGGGTGAACAACTACCCGGTGCAGGACTTCTATCTGGTCGAGGCGGTCAAGCGCGACGACGGGATGTACGGCACCTCGGTCCGCGAGAAGATCTTCGACGACTACGTCGATACCTATGCCGACCAGTGCCAGATGGACGCGTCCTGATCCGGGAAGGGGGACCACGTTCATGGCGAACCTGTTCGTTCTGCAACTTCTGAACGGGGTGCAGCTTGGCGTCCTGCTGTTCCTGATCGCGGCCGGCCTGACGCTGGTCTTCGGGATCATGGACGTGGTCAACCTGGCCCACGGTGTCCTTTACATGGTGGGCGCCTATTTCGTCGCGACCTTCGCGGCGCTGACCGGCAGCTTCTGGTGGGGGTTGCTGCTGATGCTGCCCGCCGCCATCGCGGTGGGGCTGATCCTTGAGGTCGTGGTGATCCGAAGGCTCTACGCCCGCTCGCATCTCGATCAGGTGCTGGCGACCTTCGGGCTGGTGATGATCGCCAACGAGACGGTGAAGATCGTCTGGGGCACCTCGCCCCTGTCGGTCCCGACGCCCGAGCTTCTGTCAGGCTCGATCCCGCTGATGGGGCCGCTGCGATACCCGGTCTATCGCGTGGGGATCATCGTCGCGGGGCTGGCCGTGGCTTTGGGCCTGTTCCTGGTCATCAACTACACCCGCATCGGGATGCTGTTGCGCGCGGGCGCCACGAACCGGGCCATGGTGTCGGCGCTTGGGGTCGATATCGGCAAGTTGTTCGCCATCGTCTTCACGCTTGGCGCGGTGCTGGCCTGTTTCGCGGGCGCGCTGATCGCGCCGATCCTGTCGGTGGACACGGGCATGGGGGAAAGCGTGCTGATCCTGACCTTCGTCGTCGTGGTGATCGGCGGCATCGGGTCGATCAAGGGCGCGTTCCTTGGCGCGATCCTGGTCGCCGTCGTCGATACGCTGGGCGGGGTCTTCGGGCCCATCCTTCTGCGCGAGGTGCTGGATCCGTCGGCCGCGAACCAGACGGGGCGGATGCTGGCGCCGATGTTGGTCTATATCCTGATGGCGGTGATCCTGTTCGCCAAGCCCGCGGGCCTGTTCGGGGCAAAGGCATGACCGACGCGACCGCCCCCACCCCCCGCACCGCAGCGCCCGCGGTGGCGCCCCGGGTCAAGGTCGCGATGATCCTCTTCGCGGCGTTCGCGCTGTTTCCCCTGCTGGCGTTCGCGCTGGACGATCCGTTTCTCATCGTGATCGGCACCCGCATCCTGGCCTATGCCATCGCCGCCATGGCGCTGGATCTGATCCTGGGCTACGGCGCAATGGTGTCGTTCGGGCACGCCGCCTATCTGGGCTTTGGGACCTATGCCGTCGCGATCCTGTCGAGCTATGGTGTCACCGACATCTTCGCCCAGACCCTGTTCGCCGTCGCGATCTCGGCCGTGTTCGCCTTCGTTACCGGCGCGATCTCGCTTCGGACGAAGGGCGTCTATTTCATCATGATCACGCTGGCCTTCGGGCAGATGGCGTTCTTCTTCTTCATCTCCCTCTCGGCCTACGGGGGCGATGACGGATACGGGTTGTCCGGGCGGTCGACCGTACTGGGCTCGAACATGCTTGAGAACGACACGACGCTTTACTACGCGACGCTTGTCGCCCTGATCGCGCTGTTCGTTCTGTGCCACCGCATCGTGGCGTCGCGCTTCGGGCGGGTGCTGACCGGCATCCGCGAGAACCCGACGCGCATGGAATCCATCGGCTTTCCGCCCTTCCGCTATCAGCTGACGGCCTTCGTCATCTCGGGCTGCATCACCGCGGTCGCCGGGGTGCTTCTGGCCAATCAGGCGCAGTTCGTGTCGCCCGCGTTCATGTCGTGGCACCGCTCGGGCGAGCTGATCGTGATGGTGGTGCTGGGCGGGATCGGCACGCTGTCGGGGGCCATCGGCGGCGCGGTCGCGGCCCTGTTGCTAGAGGAAGTGCTGGGCATGATGACCGAACACTGGCGGCTGTGGTTCGGCATCTTCCTTGTCCTTATGGTGTTGTTCAGCCCGCGCGGCCTGACCGGCTTGTTCGAGCAGATCCGGGGGCGCCGGGAATGAGCCGCTTGGACATCTTAAACCTGTCGAAAAGCTTCGGCGCGCTTCAAGTCACCGACAACGTGACCCTGACGGTCGAGCCGGGAGAGGTGCATGCGATCATCGGTCCCAACGGCGCGGGCAAGACCACGCTGGTGGCGCAGCTTTCAGGACAGCTGAAACCCGACGCCGGGACGGTTGCGCTGGACGGGCGCGACATCACGCGGCTTTCGATGCCCGACCGGGTGCGCGCCGGGCTGGCGCGGTCGTTCCAGATCACGCAGGTCCTGCCCAGCTTCACCGTGCTGGAGAACGTGGCGCTGGCCGTGCAGGCGCGAAAGGGCTCCAGCTTTCGCTTCTTCGCGCCCGTCGCGACCGAGGCCGCGCTGAACGACGCCGCGATGCGGGTGCTGGACGGGTCGGGCCTGACGGAGCGCGCGGATGTCCCGGCCAGGGCCCTCAGCCACGGGGAACATCGCCATCTGGAGCTTGCGCTGGCGCTGGCGACCGACCCCCGGGTCCTGCTGCTGGACGAACCGCTGGCCGGGGTCGGCGGGGCCGAGGCGGACGCCTTCGTCGACCGGCTGCGCGCCATGAAGGGCCGCATGACCATGCTGCTGATCGAGCATGACATGGACGCGGTCTTCGCGCTGGCAGACCGGGTGTCGGTGCTGGTCAATGGCGCGATCATCGCCACCGGCGCGCCCGAGGATGTACGCTCGGATCCGCAGGTGCGCGCCGCCTATCTGGGCGAGGAAGAGGAGGCCCCGGCATGCTGACGGTCGAGGGGCTGGAAGCCGCCTATGGCGACAGCCGGATCCTGTTCGGGATCGACCTGCACGTGAAGGATGGCGAGGTCGTGACCCTGCTGGGCCGCAACGGGATGGGCAAGACCACGACGATCAAGTCGATCTTCGGGATGCTGAAGCCGCGCGGCGGTCGCGTCGCCGTCGACGGCACCGACCTGACAGGGGCCGAGCCGCACAAGATCGCGCTGGCCGGTCTGGGTCTGGTCCCCGAGGGGCGCCAGATCTTCCCCACCCTGAATGTCGAAGAGAACCTGCGCGCCACCGCCCGCCCCGGCAAATGGGATCTGGCGGGCATCTACGGCCTGTTCCCGCGCCTGAAGGAACGGCGGCGCAACATGGGCAACCAGTTGTCGGGCGGCGAGCAGCAGATGCTGGCCATCGGCCGCGCGCTGATGACGAACCCCCGTCTGATGGTTCTGGACGAGGCGACCGAGGGGCTGGCCCCCCTGATCCGTGCCGATATCTGGGCCTGCCTGACGAAACTGAAGGCCGAGGGCGAGGCCATCCTGGTCATCGACAAGAACGTCGATGCGCTGACGAAATTCGCCGACCGTCACGTGGTGATCGAGAAGGGCCGCGTGGTCTGGACCGGCTCGACCGCCGAAATCCTTGCCACCCCCGACGTGAAGGACCGCTTCCTGCACGTCTGACCCTTGAAGGAGCCCCCATGGTCATGCTGCCCGGTATCACGAAATCGAACTCCGGCATCGAGGATATCTCGTGGAACGTGCTGGGGCAGACCTATGTCCCCAAGCAACGCTCTGAAAGCTCGATGGCGTGGCACGCGACGTTGCCCAAGGGCACCTTCATCCCGCCCCATATCCACCCCACGCAGGACGAATTCATCTATGTCCTGGAAGGGCGGTTCGACCTGCAACTGAACGGGGTCGAAACCTATGCCGAACCGGGCGACCTGATCCGCATGCCCATGAAGATCCCGCACGGGATCTGGAACAAGACCGACAGCACCATCAAGTGCCTGTTCTGGGTCGCGCCGTCGCGGCGGCTGTTCGACCTGTTCTGGGCGCTGCACAACCTTGGCCCCGATGCGAACCCCGCCGACGTGGTCGCCGTCTCGGCCGAGCACGAGGTCGATTTCCTGCCCCCCGAGGAGGACTGAGCCATGCGCGTCGTCATCGCGGGCGCCGGCATCGGCGGGCTGACCACGGCCCTGATGTGCCACGCGCGGGGCATTCCCTGCACCATCTATGAGGCCGCGCGCGAAGTGCGCGAGGTCGGCGTCGGCATCAACGTGCTGCCCCATGCCATCCGCGAACTGGCCGCGCTGGGGCTGCTGGATGAGCTTGATACCGTGGGCGTGCGCACGCGCGAACTGACCTACCTGACCCGCGCGGGGCAGGAGGTCTGGTCGGAACTGCGCGGCACCCATGCGGGCCACGACGTGCCGCAATTCTCGATCCACCGGGGGCGGTTCCAGAAGGTTCTGTACGACGCGGTGCGGGATCGGCTGGGGCCGGATGCGGTGAAGGTCGGGCGGCGGTTGTCGGGCTTCATCCAGGACGAGGCCGGCGTGACCGCGCATTTCACCGATGCCGTCGATGGCGGCGCGGGACAGACCGTGCGCGCCGAGGTTCTGATCTGCGCCGACGGGATCCATTCGGTTGGGCGGCGGACCTTCTATCGCGACGAGGGACCGCCCTCTTGGCAGGGCGTTGTCATGTGGCGCGGCGCGGCGGAATGGCCCGTCTGGAAGGACGGTGAGAGCATGGCCATCGCCGGGGGGCTTGGGGGGAAGTTCGTCCTCTATCCCATCGCGCCGCGGATGGGTCGGACGCAGCTGATGAACTGGGTGGTGAATGTGCGGATCAAGGACCCGGCCGTGTCCACCCCGCCGCCCGACAGCTGGTCGCGGCAGGCGTCTTTGGCGACCGTGCTGCCCCACGCGCGGCGCTTTGCGGTGCCCGGCATGGATATCGAGGGGCTGGTCCGCGCGTCGCCTGCGATCTTCGAATACCCCATGGCCGACCGAGATCCCCTGCCGCGCTGGACCTTCGGGCGGGTCACGCTTCTGGGCGACGCGGCGCATCCGATGTATCCCGTCGGCTCGAACGGGGCCAGCCAGGCGATCCTGGACGCGCGGTGCCTGACCGACGCGCTGGCCCGGGCCGAGCATCCGCGCGCCGCACTTTGGGCCTATGAGAAGGAGCGTCTGCCCAAGACGGCCGAGGTGGTGCGGACGAACCGGATCGGCGGCCCCGAGCGAGTGATCGACGAGGCCGAGAAGCGCGCCCCCGCAGGCTTCACCGATATCGAGACGGTGCTGAGCTTCGAGGAGCGCAAGGCGATCACCGGTGGCTATGCCACGATGACCGCAGGCCCGCAGATCCGCCGGGTGGTCTGACCCAGGGGCCTACAGGTCGTTGAGGAACCGCGACATCCGGTCCATCGCGGTCTCCAGCACCTCGAGCGTCTGCGCGCCGAAACAAATGCGCAGGCGTCCCTCGCCCTCGGGGCCATAGAAGCTGCCCGCCTCGACCACGACGCCGGTTTCGTCCATCATCCGCTCGGCCATGGTCTGCGCGGGAAGGCCGGTGCCCGAGACGTCGGGCCAGGCGTAGATCGTGCCTTCGGGGCTGGGGCAGACGACGCCGGGCATCTGGTTCAGCCGGGACACGACCAGATCGCGCCTCGCGCGGTCGTCATCGACCATCTGGGCCAGAACCTCGGTCGGGCCGGTGACGGCGGCCAGTGCGCCGTGCTGGATGAAGGTGTTTACGTGGGTCACTTCTGACGTCGTGATCTTCATCGGCCCCGGCATCAGCGACGCATCGCAGGCCAGCCAGCCCAGACGCCAGCCGTCCATCGCATATGCCTTGGTAAACGCCGACATGGTGATCGTCCGCTCGCGCATCCCCGGTAGCGACGCGATCGAGACATGCTCGGCCCCGTCATAGACGATGCGGTCGTAAACCTCGTCCGACAGGATCAGCAGGTCGTGTTCGATGGCCAGATCCGCCAGCTCCTGCAACTCGGGCCGGGAATAGACGCGGCCCGTGGGGTTGCAGGGGTTCACCAGCGCGATGATCCGCGTGCGGTCGGTGATCTTCGGTTCGATCAGGGTGCGCTTGATGGAATAGTTGTCGTCCGCATCCAAGGGCGCGAAGACCGGGACGCCGCCGGCCAGTTCGATCTTGCCGATATGCTGGGGATAGTGCGGCGACAGCAGGATCGCCTCGTCGCCCGGATCCAGAAAGGCGGTGAAGGCGGCATAACTGGCCTGCGTCAGACCGTTGGTCACCAGGATCTCGTCGGGCGACAGGGTCAGCCCGTTCTCGCGGCCCATCCGTTCGGCCAGGGCGGCGCGCAGCTCGGGCAGGCCCTGAAGGTCGGAATAGTGGACGTGGCCCGCGCGCAGGGCGGCGACGGTCGCCTCCTTGATGTGGTCGGGCGTATCCTCGACCGGGCGGCCGAGCTCCAGGTGGATCAGGTCGCCCCCCGCGGCCATGGCACGGGCGAACATGCCGAAATTCTTGGGCGAGGTCTGGGTAATCCGGCGGGCGAAACGGGGCATTCGGGCCTCAGGCATGACGGTAACGTTGTTCGAAATAGGACACGAGGCGCACGGCAGGCAGCAGGAAGATCAGGTACATCACCGCCGCGGCGATCAGCGGCGAGGGGTTCGCCGTCAGCGCCTGCGCGTCCGTCGCCTGTTTCAGAAGGTCGGGCATCGCCACGACCGACGCCAGCGAGGTGTCCTTGGCGATGGCCACCGCGTTCGAGGTGTGCGGCGGGATCGCGATCTTCAGTGCCTGCGGCAGGATCACCTTCCAGATCGTCACGCGAAACGGCAGGCCCAGCGAATTGGCCGCCTCGACCTGGCCTTTCGGGATCGCCTCGATACCGGCGCGGAACACCTCGGCCGTGAAGGACGAGAACACCAGCCCGAGTGCTGTGACGGCCGCGAAGAACGACGACAGGCGGATGCCGACGAAGGGCAGGGCGTAATAGACGAGGACCAGCAGCACCAGGATCGGGATCGCTCGGAACACGTCGATATATGCAATGGCCAGCCAGCGGATCGGTTTCGGGGCGTAAAGCCGGACAAGGCAGATCAGCACGCCCAGGATGCCGCCGCCGGTGACGGTCGTAAAGGCCAGCGCCAGCGTGTTGCCGACGCCTTTGAGCAGCATCGGCCAGACGCGGATCATCACGTCGAAATTCAGGAAGGTCTGGAAGAAGTCCATGGCAATCCGTTCCGGGTAGGGCAGGGCGGGCGGCGCGCGGGGCGCCGCCCGGCCGGGTCTGTTACTGGCCCGGGATCGGCATGACGGTCACGCTGGACGTGCCTTCCGCCGGCTCGCTTTCCAGCCACCGGGTATAGATCTCGGCCAGGGTGCCGTCTTCCTTGATCTCGGTGATCGCGGCGTTGACCTCTTCCAGCAGGTCCGAGCCCTGGGGCATCATGATCGCGAACTGCTCGCCCGTCTGGATGCGGTCGGCAACGCGGATCTGGGGCATCTGCTCGGCCGCGAACTCGAAGCCCAGGATGTCGCCGATGCCCGCTGCGACGCGCCCGTTGGCGACGTCCAGCAACAGGTTCTGCTGCGTGGTGTAGGACCGGTAGTCGCCGAAGCCGTATTCCTCGGAATTGGCGTTGATCCACGTCTCGCCTGTTGAACTGGCCAGCGCGCCAACCGGGCGGCCTTCCAGATCCTCGACCGTTTCGACATCCTCCTGAGAGGTCACGAGGCCAAGGTCGCTGTCGTAATAGGGCTGGGTGAAGGCCTGATTCTCAAGCCGTTCGGGCGTGATCGTGATGGTCGAGATCGCCATGTCGATCCGCCCCGAGGACGTCGCCGCGAACAGCGCCTGGAAGCCCAGATCCTGGATGTTGACCTCGCGACCCATGCGTTCGCCGATCTCGCGCACCAGATCGACCTCGAACCCCTCGAACTCGCTCTGCTCGTTCTTGAACTCCCAAGGCGGGTTCGACGGATAGGCACCGACTTCCAGCGTTTGCGCGGCGACGGGACCGGTAAGGCAAAGCGCGGCAAGCGCGCCCGAGATGTAACGCAGTTTCATGTATCTTGTCCTTCCTGTTAACGGTCGGCCGGGTTTGCCCCAGCTCCTGATTGCGAGGTTAGCCAGAGCGGCCGGGTCGCGGCCAGCGGGATCTTGCGGAATGCGCGGTAAATATGCGTTTGCAAGGATCGATCAGACTTCGCCGCCCGCGATGGCGATGGCCTGCCCGGTGATCCCCTCGGACCCCGGACCGCAAAGCCACATGGCGGCGGCGCTGACTTCCGACGGTTGGATCAGGCGGCGTTGGGGGGACATCTTCTCAAGGCTCTTGCGGGCGTCCTCGGGCGTCATCCCGGTCTTGTCGACGATGTTCTGCACGGATTTGTCCGTCATCTCGGTCTCCAGAAACCCCGGGCACAGGGCGTTCACGGTGATCCCCGTCTTCGCCATTTCCAGCGCGGCGGATTTCACCATGCCGACAACCCCATGCTTGGCCGCCGCATAGCCCGAGACATAGCCGTACCCCTTCAGTCCTGCGGTCGAGGCGACGGCAATCAGGCGACCCCAATCGGCGCCCTTCAGGCGGATCGCCCCTTCGCGCAGGGTCAGGAACGCGCCGGTGAGGTTCACGTCGATCATCTGCTGCCACGTGGCCAGATCGGTGCGGGTGAACGGCGCGCTGACCGAAGCCCCGGCATTGGCGACCACGATGTCACACGGGCCGGTCGTGTCGAACATCGCCTGCACCGCGGTCTCATCGGTGACATCCGCGACCACGGGGCGAATACGCGCGTGGGATTCGGCCATGTCTTCCGGCGGCCCGGCCCGGCGGCCCGCGATCCAGACAGTCGCGCCGGCCTCGGCCAGCGTGCGCGCCAGATCCGCGCCCAGCCCGGTGGCCCCGCCCGTGACGAGGGCGGTCCGACCTGTCAGGTCGGTCATACGCGCACCCCCATCCCCTCACCCCGTTCGGCTAGGCGGCGCATCTGGTCCGCGCCGGGTCCGTAGGGCAGGGGCCATTGCGTGCCGTCGTCCTGCAAGGCGGCGGCGGCATGCAGCGTCCAGTAGGGATCGGCCAGATGCGGCCGGGCGAGGCACACCAGATCGGCGCGCCCGGCCATCAGGATCGAATTGACGTGGTCGGGCTCGTAGATGTTGCCGACGGCCATGGTGGGGATGCCACGCTCGTTCCGGATCCGGTCCGAGAACGGGGTCTGGAACATCCGGCCATAGACCGGCTTTGCCTCGACGCTGGTCTGCCCGGCCGAGACGTCGACGATATCGACGCCCGCATCGTGGAACATCTGCGCGATTTCCACCGCCTCTTCGCCGCTGACGCCACGTTCGGCGACCCAGTCGGTGGCGGAAATGCGGACGGACATCGGCTTGCCCTCGGGCCAGACGGCGCGCATGGCGCGGAAGACCTCCAGCGGATAGCGCATCCGGTTTTCCAGGCTGCCGCCATATTCGTCTTCGCGCATGTTCGAGATGGGCGAGATGCAGGACGACAGAAGATAGCCGTGCGCGGCGTGAAGCTCGATCATGTCGAAGCCCGCGCGGTCGGCCATTTCCGCCGCGCTGACGAACTGGTCGCGCACGGTGTCCATGTCGGCGCGGTCCATCTCCTTCGGGGCGGCGTGGTCGTCGTTCCACGGAATGGCCGAGGCGGACATCGTGGGCCAGTTGCCCTCCTTCAGGGGGGCGTCCATCGTCTCCCAGCCCAGCTGGGTCGAGCCCTTGCGCCCCGAATGGCCGATCTGCATGCACAGCTTGGCGTCGGTCTCGGCATGGACGAAGTCGCACAGGCGTTTCCACTGGGCCTCGTGCTCGGGCGCGTAAAGACCGGGGCAGCCGGGGGTGATCCGCCCTTCGGGGCTGACGCAGGTCATCTCAATATAGACCAGCCCCGCGCCGCCCTTCGCGCGTTCGGAATAGTGGACGAAATGCCAGTCGGTGGGCGTGCCGTCGACCGCCTTGTACTGCGCCATGGGCGAGACGACGACCCGGTTCTTCAGCCGCATGTCGCGCAGGCGGAAGGGCGCGAACATGGGCGCGCGGTGGGCACCATTGGCGCCGGCCTGCGTCTGGAACCACTCCTCGGCCGATTGCAGCCATTTCGCGTCGCGCAGGCGCAGGTTCTCGTGGCTGATCCGCTGCGACCGGGTCAGCAGGGAGTAGTTGAACTGGACGGGGTCGAGGTGGAGGTACCGTTCGACCTCCTCGAACCACTCGGTCGAGTTGCGGGCGGCCGATTGCAGGCGCAACACGTCGGTGCGGCGTTCTTCCTGGTATTTCTCGAACGCCTTTTCCAGGCTGTCTTCCTTGGTCACCAGATCGGCCAGCGCGATGGCCGATTCCAGCGCCAGCTTGGTGCCCGACCCGATCGAGAAATGCGCCGTGGCGGAGGCATCGCCCAGCAACACGACATTCTCGTGGTGCCATTTCTCGCACAACACGCGGTTGAAGTTCAGCCAGGCCGAGCCGCGCAGGTGCTTCATGTTCGAGATCAGGGGATGGCCGTCGAGATGGTCGGCGAACACCTTCTCGCAGACCGCGATCATGTCCTCCTGGCCCATCTTGTCGAAGCCGAAGTTCTTCCACGTATCCTCGGCGCATTCGACGATGAAGGTCGCGGTGTCTGCGTCGAACTGGTAGGCGTGGGCCCAGATCCAGCCGTGGTCGGTCTTCTTGAAGATGAAGGTGAAGGCGTCGTCGAACTTGGCGTTGGTGCCCAGCCACACGAACTTGCAGGCGCGGGTGTCGATCTCGGGGCGGAAGGCGTCCTCGTACCGGGTCCGGGTCTTCGAATTGATGCCGTCCGCGGCGACGACCAGATCGTATTCGTGGCGCAGGGCGTCGATGTCGTCGACTTCGGTTTCGAACCGCAGGTCCACGCCCAGCTCGCGCGCGCGCTCCTGCAGCAGCAGGAGCATCTGCTTGCGGCCCAGCCCGCAGAAGCCGTGCCCGGTCGAGGTGATCTCGACATCTTCCTTCACGACCTTGATGTCGTCCCAGTAGGCGAAATGCTCGCGGATCGCGGCGGCGCTTTTCGCGTCGTTGGCGCCCAGATTGTCCAGCGTCTCGTCCGACAGCACCACGCCCCAGCCGAACGTGTCGTCGGGGCGATTGCGTTCGATCACCACGACCTCGGCGTCGGGCTGTCGCAGTTTCAGGCTGATGGCGAAGTAAAGGCCGGCCGGCCCGCCCCCAAGACATACGGTCTTCATCGCGCGTTCCTTTCCTGCATCGTCGGGTCGACTGTCACATCGCCCGGTAAACATTTCAAGCCTGAAACTTCAGGCTTGAAGTTTATGTCGCACTGGGGAATTGTGATGGCAACAGGCGGCCCCGGCCGTGCGAGGGAGGGCGCGATATGATTGCGATGGAACGATCCGCCCGGCGCGGGACGGCTTGAGAGATGGCCGTTTTCCGCCATTCCACGGACGTCATGTTCCAGCACTGCGATCCCGCCGGCATCGTGTTCTATCCCCGCTATTTCGAGATGATCAACGAAGTGGTCGAACGCTTCTTCGGTGAGGCGGTCGGCTGGTCCTTTCGCCAGATGCATACGGTGGAACGGGTGGGCATTCCCATGGGCCGGATCGCGACCGACTTCCATGCGGCGTCCCGCCTGGGCGACCAGTTGGACTGGACGCTGACCACCGGGCGGATCGGCGGCGCCAGTCTGGACGTCACCGTCGCCGCGACGTGCGACGGGCAGGCCCGACTGACGGCGCAAGGAACGCTGGTCCTCGTCGATCTGGACCGCATGAAGTCGATCCGCTGGCCCGATGAACGCCGCGCGACGCTTGAGACCTACAAGGAGGACTGATCCCGTGAGCACGATCACCATTCATCCCGACGGCTGGAAGCCCGCCAAAGGCTACGCGAACGGAATCATCGCCGAGGGCCGGGTGCTGTTCGTGGGCGGCCAGATCGGCTGGACCGCGGACCAGGTCTTCGAAAGCCACGATTTCATCGGCCAGACCCGTCAGGCCCTGCAGAACATCGCCGAGGTGGTGCTGGCCGCAGGCGGTTCTGTCAGCGACATCACCCGGCTGACCTGGTTCGTGACGGACAAGCGCGAATACCTCGCCCGCCAGAAGGAAGTCGGCGCGGCGTATCGCGATGTCATGGGCTATCATTTCCCCGCCATGACCATGGTCGTCGTCGCGGCCCTGGTCGAGGACGAGGCCCTGGTCGAGATCGAGGCGACCGCGGTTCTGCCGCCAGAGGACTGATCGGGTAGAAACGAGGAAAGCCCCAACTGTGACCGAACCGGGGGATGGGTCACAGTCCGGGCGACAGCTCAGGCGCCTTCGTAGTGCCGTGCCCAGTCGTTGTAGCAGTCGAACGTCTCGGGATAGTCGGCGGCCCGCTGGTCGCCATAGGCCCGCATCCGCTTTTTCGAGCCGAGCGCCTCGGGGTATTCCTGGACCGGGACATAATACAGGAACTTCAGCGTCCGGCTTGAAAACTGCCATACCTCGTCGGTGCGGCGGTATTCGTCGTCATAGCGCAGCGAGCCGACGAGCGTCTGGCCGTTCCGGTGCGCTTCGGCGTGGCAGAAGCACTCGCCCGTCGCCCGGTCGGGATCGGTTTCGTCGAAGGTGATGATGTTGTCGTGAGTCCAGTGGACCGAGATCGCCAGAACCTCGAACCGCTTGCGATACACCTCCATCACCGCATTGAGGCCCTTGCCGTCCATCATGCCGTCCTGCGACCGCACCGTGGCATCTTCGGTGAAGATGGACCGCAGCAGCGGAACGTCGCGATCGTCGCAGGCCTTGCAGTACTTGGCGATCAGCTCGAGGATCTGGTTGCGGCTTTCCAGCCGGTCGAGCCGTCGCAGAATATCGTCGTTCATTGCTCTCTCTCCCTTGTTTCAAGCGGTCGCCTGGGTGCCGAAGACCAGCGTCGCCTGGCTGGACAGCACGCCGCCATTTCCGTGGCTGATGGCGATTTCGGGGGACGAAAGCTGACGTGCGCCGGCTTCGCCGCGCAGTTGGCGCACAGCCTCGACCATGGTGAACAGGCCGTACATGCCGGGGTGACAGCACGAGAGGCCGCCGCCATTGGTGTTCACCGGAAGCGATCCGCCCGGCGCGATGGCGCCCGAGGTCACGAACCGCCCGCCTTCGCCCTTGGGGCAGAAGCCCAGATCCTCGAGAAACAGGATCGTGTTGATTGTGAAGGCGTCATACAGCTGGACGCAATCGACATCGGCAGGGGCGATGCCGGCCTGCTTTATCGCGGCAGGGCCGGTGATGCTGGCCCCCGTGACCGTCAGATCGGGCATCGCCGCGATTTCCTTGTGCGTCACCGTCTGCGCACCGCCCAGAAGGGGGATCGGCGCGCGCGTGTCCTTGGCCCGATCCGCGCGGGTCATCACCACGGCCGCCGCCCCGTCCGTCACCAGACAGCAGTCCCGCGACGTCAGCGGGGTGGAGATCATGCGCGCGCCCAGGATGTCGTCTAGGGTCAGTTCGCCCTGGCGGAACGCTTCGGGGTTGAGGTTGGCCCACGCCCGGGCCGACAGCGCGACATGTGCCAGGTCTTCGCGGCTCGTTCCGAAGTCGTGCATGTGCCGGCTGGCCGCAAGCGCATAGCCGCCCACGGGCATCATCGGTTTGTGCGCCAACTCGTGTACGGAGGATCTGAGCGCCGAGACCAGCCCGCCCGACGCCGTGCGCTGGTTCGACCCATAGGCGATCAGCGCCACGTCGATCAGCCCGGCATCCAGCGCCAGCGCGGCATGGATCGCGTGGCACAGGAAGGACGAACCGCCGGTGCGGTTGTTGTCGGTGATCTTCGGCTGGATGCCCAGATATTCGGCCACCGCCAGCCCGCCCAGATAATCGTCGGGCAGGGCGACGAACAGGCCGTCGACCTCTTCCAGGCCGATCCCGGCGTCATCCAGCGCCAGGTATCCCGCCTGGGCCGTCATCTCCAACGCGTTGAAGCCCGGGCATTCGCCGACACCGAAGGTGGACGCACCGACGACGCTGGTGCGGGCGCGGGGAAAGCCGGTCACGAGCTATCTCCCGCCGGTGTGAACAGGATGTGCGGGGGGTCGGCCTCGGCCACGATGACGGCGCGCACGGGCATGCCGATCGTCACCTTGGCCGGGTCGGCATTCGTGATCTGCGACAGCATGCGCCCGCCTTCTTCCAGATCGACCAGGATGATCGCCCGCGGCGCGGCGTCCCGCTTCTGCTGGATCGTCACCGCATGGACGGTTCCGCGACCGGACATTTCCATCCACGGGCCAAGCGCCGCCCCGTCGCCGGGTCGACGCAAGCGCGGCGGAAAGACGGCCTGTCCCGAAGCTTCATCCCGTTGCAGCATGAAGCGGCCGTCGGACAGGTTGCGGAGGTACTGCGCTTCGGCGCCGGTGTCGTCCACGGTGATCCCCTCAGATGATGTTGCGCGCCCGCAAATCCTGGATCTGCGCGTCGCTGAGCGTCAGGCGTTCGCGCAAAAGCTCGTCCGTATGTTCGCCCACCAGCGGCGGGGGGGCGTTGTACACGACAGGCGTCGCCGAGAACTTCAGAGGGCTGCCCACCAGGCGCACGTCGCCCATCTTGTGATGCGTCAGCTTGATGAACATGTCGCGCTCGGCCAGTTGTTCGTCCTGTTCGATGTCGGACATGTCGTTGATCGGCCCGCAGGACACCTTGGCGGCGTTGATCGTCTTCATCCAGTGCAGTTTGCCGTGATGCGACAGCGCCTCGGTCATGTCGCGCGTCAGATCGACCCGGTTGGCCAGGCGGTCGCGCGACCGGGCGTATTTCGCGTCCGTGGCCCATTCGGGATGCCCCAAGGCCTCGGCCAGGCGGGCGAATTCGCGGTCGTTGAACGTGGCGATCAGGATATGGCCATCCGACACCTGGAACACGCCGTTGGGGACGGCCGTGGGATGGTCGTTGCCCGTGCGGGGCAGGGGGGCGCGGGCATTCAGCCACGCCGACAGGGAATTGAGCAGCAGCGCGACCTGGGAATCGAACAGCGAGATGTCGATATGCTGGCCCTTGCCGGTCTTCGCGCGGTCGATGATGGCAGACAGAATGCCGATCACCGCGTTGTTGCCTGCGGTGATGTCGGCGATCGGGACGCCAACCCGCATGGGTCCGGCGCCGGTCATGCCGTCGGGAAGCCCGGTGACCGCCATCTGACCGCCCATCGCCTGCACCAGGTAATCGTAGCCCGAGCGATCGGAATAGGGCCCGGTCTGGCCGAAGCCGGTGATCGAACAGTAGATCAGCCGCGGATTCAGCTTTGACAGTTCGTCATAGCCCAACCCGTACCGTGACAGCGTCCCGGTGCGGAAGTTTTCGATCAGAACATCGGCGTCCTTGATCAGGCCGCGCAGGATTTCGGCCCCGTCCGGGGTCGCGAAGTCCAGCGTGAGCGAGCGTTTGCCGCGATTGACGGTCTGGAAATAGGTGCTCTGTTCCAGTGAGTCATCCGGCGAGGTCACCCAGGGTGGACCCAGTGTGCGCAGGTCGTCGCCGCCGCCGGTCCGCTCGATCTTGACCACGTCCGCGCCGAGGTCGGCCAGGGTCTGCCCTGCCAGCGGACCTGCCACGACACGGCTGAGGTCGAGGACTTTGACACCTGCGAGGATTCCGCCAGCGCCGCGGCCCGTTTGATCGGCTTCAACTGCCGGGACAGTGTTCCCCGAGCTATCGTTCATGTGCTGGCTTCCTTTTTCCTCGCAACGCCCCGTATTCAAACATGGAATATGCGGAATATCCAATATTGGTATACAATAGTACCTTGCCGATATACATGTAAAGTATAATCATGTTGCGGAAGAGGCCGCGCGGGCCAAGGTTGTGCGCGGTAAGACTGAGGGGAGGACAGGTGGTCATGGACCTTGATCTGAAGGGATCGAAAGTCGCCGTCACCGGCGGCAGCCGGGGCATCGGGAAATCCATCGCAACCCTGTTTGCGGCCGAAGGCTGCGACGTGTCGATCTGCGCCCGCGGACCCGAGACGATCGAGAAGACGCGCGCCGAGATCGAGTCGCACGGGGTCAAGAGTTTCGGCACGGCGTTGCAAGGCCGGGACGGCGAGGCGGTGCGCACCTGGACCCGCGACACCTGCGATGCGTTCGGCGGGCTGGACGTTCTGGTCTGCAGCCTTTCGGCCGGCGGAGGCACCAATGACGAACGCTACTGGTACCGCTCGTTCGAGATTGACCTGATGAGCGCGACCCGCGCGGTCGAAGAGGCCTATCCGCACCTGAAATCCTCTGAGAACGCCGCGATTCTGGTGGTGTCCAGCATGGCGGCGGCTGAAACTTTCGTGTCGCCCATGGCCTACAATTCGATGAAGGCGGCGCTGATCACCTGGTCCAAGCAGCTGGCCGAGCAGTTTGCCCCGAAAGGCATCCGGGTGAACTGCCTGGAGCCGGGGCCGACCATGTTTCCCGGATCGAACTGGGAAATGATCAAGGTGGCCCGATCCCGGACCTATTCCGGGGTCCTCCGCCAGCAGCCGACCCGGCGCATGGCCGAGGCCGAAGAGATCGCGCGCTCCGCTGTCTTCCTGTGCAGCCCGGCGGCGCGGTGGGTGACCGGCGCCACACTGCGTGTCGATGGCGGGTATACCAAGGGCGTCCAATTCTAGACGAGCGTGAGGAGAGTCCCATGACCATTCAACGTATCAAGCCCGGTGACTATACCAAGACACCGATCGACAAGACCGAGGACCCAGATTTCGGGACCGACATGATCCCGAAAACTCGGTATACAAGCCGCGAGTTCATGCAAAAAGAGTGGGATCGCCTCTGGACCAAGGTCTGGAACTGGGGCTGCGCCTCCGAGGACGTGGCCGAGCCGGGCGACTATATCGTCACGTCGCTGGGCAAGGAGGAAATCCTGATCACGCGCCAGCCCGACGGCACGATCAAGGCGTTCTACAACGTCTGCCAACACCGCGGGAACCGGCTGATGATGGGACAGGGTAATGCCACGACGTTTCGCTGCAACTATCACCACTGGGAATACCGCCTGAACGGCGAGTTCGAAAACATCCCCGACATCGAAAGCTTTCCACAAGGCGCGCCGCCCTGCGGCGGCTTGACCGAGGTGCGGTCGCGGGAATGGAACGGGTTCGTGTTCTTCTGCCTCGACCCCGATGGCGAATCTTTCGAGGATTTCATCCATCCGCTCGAGGAGCACCTGGGCCCGTATCACTTCGACCGGATGGTGAAGGTCACCGACTGGACCGTCGAGTGGGAGTGCAACTGGAAGACCAGCGTGGACGCCTTCAACGAAAGCTATCACGTGCAGGGCATCCACCCCGAGCTGCTGTACTTCATCGAAGACAAGCACCTGCAGATCGACACCTACGACAAGCACAACCGCTATCTCATCCCGTTCGCGACGATCAGCCACCGCGTGAACGAGACCACCGAGATCCCCCACCTCATCAAGCACGCCATGAAAGAGGCCGGGATGGATCCGGCGGATTTCGACGGCCGGGTCAGCGAGGTGCGCGGCGCGCTTCAGAAGTTCAAGCGCGAGCACGGGGCCGAGATGGGCATCGATTACTCGGACCTGAACGACGAGCAGCTGACGGACGATTATCACTACATGATCTTCCCCAACATCACGATGAACACCCATGCCGAGGACCTGATGCTGTTCCGGCAACGTCCGCACGAGACCGATCCCGACCGCATGTATTTCGACGTGCAGATGTTCAAGCTGCTGAAGAAGGGCGAGGAGAAACCGCGAAAGCCGAAGAATGAACGGTTCAAGCATGGCGAGCGGTCCATGGGCCTGGTGATCGATCAGGATGCGGCGAACCTGCCCGGCGTGCAGCGCGGCATGCACTCGGAGGCGTATGAAGGTCTGTGGCTTGGCGATCAGGAGCTGCGCATCCGTCACTTCCACAAGGTGCTGATGGATTATGTCCAGGAAGACTGACCCGCATCCCGACCGCAAATGGGAAGATCTGGAGGTCGGCGAGACGACGCGCTCGCGGCCTCTGACGGTCACGGCCGAGGACATGCTGGCTTTCGCAACACGGTATGACCCGCAATATTTCCATTCGGACCCCGAGGCGGCGAAGGACAGCCTGTTCGGAGAGCTGGTGGCCTCAGGGCTCTATACGGCCGCGCTGTGGCGCATCCTCGACCACGAAGAGAACGGCAACGTCGATTGGGTCTGCGGCGTCCAGTGGGACGAGGTGCGCTGGCGCAAGGGCGTGAAGGCAGGCGACACGTTGGTCGCCAGCTCCGAGGTTCTGTCCAAGCGGCCTTCGGAAAGCCGCCCGGGCGTCGGGCTGGCGGTGCTGGCCCATACGGTCGAGAATCAGGACGGCGACATCGTGTTCAGTTTCCGCTCGACCGATCTGGTCTATCGGCGCGACGCCGCATGAGCTTTCCCCCGCGCTGCAATGCCTTGCTGATTGTGGGCGGTCCGTTCCACGACATGGATCATGCGCGGCATTCCCTGTTGGGCTATATGGGCGAACAGGAACGGCTGCGGGCGACCGTGCGCGACGTCTACGACCCGGACGCCATCGCGGCGGCAGACGTGATCGTGACGTATACGTGCAACCTGATCCCGGACGAGTCCGGGCTGGACGCGCTGGACGGGTTCCTGGCGCGCGGTGGGCGATGGTTCGCGTTGCATGGCACCAATTCCCGCATGGTTCTCAGCGGGGACGACCCGGTCGTCTGCCCGCCCCTGCCCAAGCGATTTCTGGACCTTCTGGGCAGTCAGTTCGCCGCCCACCCCGCGCCGGGACGCTACAAGGTGAAACCGGTTGGGCAGGACGCCCTGACCGTAGGTATCGGGACGTTCTTCGTAGAGGACGAGCAATACCTTCAGCATCATCTGCCCGGGAACGAGGTCCTGCTGGCGACGGTGTTCGAGGGGGAAACCCCCCTTTTCGAGACGCGTGACTGGCCCCGGTCTGAGCATCAGGTGATGTATCGCCGCGCCCACGGGGACGGCGCGGTTCTTTATCTGACGCTGGGCCACACGCGGGGCCGCTATGACATGCAGCCCGTGACCGAGTTCTATCCGTTCGTGGAGCGTGGGTCCTGGCCCCATCCGGAATTTCAGAAACTCATCCGCCGCGGCCTGTGCTGGGCGATGAAAGAGGAGCCGTTCGTATGAGACAGGCCATCGTCGAAGACGGCGCAACGCTGATCGAACTGACCATGGATGACGGCGTCGTCCTGCGCGCCGAAACCTTCGGCGATCCGGGCGCGCCGGGGGTTCTTCTGGCGCATGGCGGCGGGCAGACGCGTTACGCCTGGAGCCGGGTGGCCAGAACGCTGGGCGAAAACGGGTGGTACGCGATGGCACTGGATCTGCGCGGCCATGGCGAAAGCGACTGGGACGACAAGGCCGATTATTCGCTGGAACGCTACGCCGCCGACCTTGTGACGGTCGCCGGGCATTTCGCGGGCCCGCCCGTTGTCGTCGGCGCGTCGCTGGGCGGGAATGCGGGCACCCTGGCCGCAGGCGGCGCGGATCGGCAGGCGTTCCGCGCGTTGGTCCTGGTCGATATCACGCCCAAAATCGATGAGAAGGGCGTGGACAAGATCCTTGGGTTCATGGGCCGCCATCTGGAAGAGGGGTTCGCCAGCTATGAAGACGCGGCCGAGGCGATTTCAGGCTATCTGCCCGACCGCAAGGCCCGCAAATCGAATGTCACCTCCCTCAGCCGCTATCTGCGCGAAGGCCCCGACGGCCGGCTGCGCTGGCACTGGGATCCTGCGTTCATCATGGGGCGCAAATCGTCCCGGCTCGACCCGAAGATGGTGGAAAAGCTCAACACGTCGCTGGGCGATATCGAGGTGCCGCTTCTGCTGATCCGGGGGATGAACAGCGATCTGGTCACCGACGAAAGCGTGGCCGAGTTCCGCCGCATCGCCCCCCATGCCGCGCTTCAGGACGTCAGCGGGGCGGGCCACATGATCGTGGGCGACCGGAACGACATCTTTGTCCGGGCGCTGGAGGATTTCCTTGCAGGACTGACCGAAGACGACGCCTAGCGGTCCGGGCGGACGAGAACGCGCCGCCCTTCGATCCTGACGTCGAATTTCGGCAGGTTTGGACAGGCCGATTTCGATCGGCCCGTCCGCGTGTCGAACCTGGCCCCGTGATGGGGACAGGTGATCTCGCCTTCTTCGATCTCGCCACCCTCAAGCCTGCCGAACGAATGGGTGCAGAAGCCCGAAAAGGCGACAATCTCGCCTTGCCGGTCGCGCGACAGCATGACCTCTTGGCTGCCGACGGTCGTGAAGAAGACGCCCGTCTTCGGCACCTGCATGGTCGAGCAGGCGTCCTGAAAGTCCTTATTGCCGCCTGGTAGCATGATGTCCCCTTACCCGACGCGCTGATTGAACCGCCGTCCGACCATGGCCGAGGCGATGTTCACTTTCTGGATGTCGATTGCGCCGCCCGCAATCCCCCAGCCCCAGCTGTCGCGCAGGCGCCGTTCCATCGGGTATTCTTTCGAATATCCGTATCCGCCCATAAGCTGCACGGCCGTGCCGGTGACCTCGCGGCTGATCTCGTTCGCATAGCATTTGGCGATGGAGCTTTCGAGGATCGAGGGCATCCCGTCCTCGGCATTGCTGGCCGCGCGGTGGATCAGAAGACGCGCGCCTTCGATGCGGATCTTCATCTCGGCCAGCTTGATCTGCACGCCCTGGAATTCGACGATGGGGCGGCCGAACTGCTTGCGCTCCTGCACATATTCCTGGACATCGGCCAGCGCGCCCGACGCCTGCCCAAGCGACATGGTCGCGTTGCCGCAGCGTTCCAGATCGAAGGCTTCCATCAGCTTCTTGAACCCGCCGGCGGGGACAATGATGCTGTCGAGCGGCAGTTCCACATCGTCGAAATTCAGGTCCGACGACGGTACGCCGCGGAAGCCCATTAGTTCTTCCTGCGGGCCGAAGGACAAGCCGGGCGTGCCCTTTTCGACATAGACGGCGCCGATGCCCTTGGCGCCGGGGTCGTCCGACATCCGGCAGTACACCACATAGCCATCTGCATGCCCGCCCCCCGAACACCAGCGCTTGGTCCCGTTGAGGATGACCTTGTCGCCCTGGACGACGGCCTTGGTCTTGAGGTCGGTCAGAGCGGATCCGGCATCGGGTTCCGACATCGACACGGCGACCACCGCCTCGCCCGCGCAGACGCGGGGAATCACGCGCTCTTTCAGGCTGTCCTGGGCGAAATGCTCGATCGCGCGGATGGGGCCGACGCAGCTTTCGAAGACGGGGAACGCCACGGCCGAGCTGATCTTGGCGAATTCCTCGACCACCAGAAGCGCTTCGAGGTTGCCCAGGCCCAGCCCGCCGTATTTCTCGGCGACGTTGATCCCCAGAAAGCCCATCTCGGCATAGCGCAGCAGCCAGTCCGCGGGAACGGGCTGGTTCGTTTCCTCAAGCTCCTTTGCCAGATCCGGCAATTGCTCTTGGGCGAAACGTCTGGCGGCCTCTTGCAGGCTTTTCTGATCTTCGGTCAGCTGGAAGTCCATGTGGCCCTCTCCTCCGCTCTGGATACAAAAACAGGTCTTTTCATATACACAAAAATCTGGGATGAAATATACAATCGTTGCAAACGGCGAAATTGGTACCGCAAGGTGCGCTGGAGGATGGAACATGCAGCAAAGCCCCGACCAGATCCGAAGGGCCTATCGGCAAATGCGGTTGATCCGCGAGTTCGAAGAGCGTCTGCACGTCGAGAACCCGAAAGGTGAGATTGCGGGCTTCACCCATCTGTATTCGGGGCAGGAGGCCATCGCCGTCGGCGTCTGCGAGAACCTGCGCGATACCGACTACATCATCTCGACCCACCGGGGACACGGCCATTGCCTGGCGCGCGGATGCGACCCCAAAGGCATGATGCACGAGATCTACGGGCGGGCCGACGGGCTTGGCAAAGGCCGCGGCGGATCGATGCACATCGCGGATCTCGACAAGGGGATGCTCGGCGCGAACGGTATCGTCGGGGGCGGTCAGCCCATCGCTGTCGGCGCCGCGGTCGCCTGCAAGGCGCGCCAGGATGGATCGGTCTCGGTCAGTTTCACCGGCGACGGCGCCTCGAACCAGGGGACGGTGTTCGAAGCCATGAACATGGCCGTGGTGCTGAAGCTGCCGAAGGTCTTCGTGCTCGAGAATAACGGATATTCCGAACACACCGGCGCAAGCTACGGGATCGGCGGCGACCTGAAGACCCGGACCGAAGGCTTTGGCATCCCCGTGTGGGAAGCGGACGGGTTCGACTATTTCTCGGTCTACGACGCGGCGGGCGAGGCCATCGAACATGCCCGGGCCGGCAAGGGCCCAAGCGCCATTCTGGCCACGGCGACCCGCTATTTCGGGCATTTCGAGGGCGATCCGCAGAACTATCGCGCGAAGGACGAGGTGAAGAACTTCCGCGAGACGAAGGACGCGCTGAAGCGGATCAGGGAGAAGGTGACAGGGGCCGGTATCTTCACGGCCGAGGATCTGGATTCCATCGACGCCGAGGTTCTGAAGCTGATCGACGACAGCGTTGGAACCGCGCGCAACGGGCCGGTCCCGGGGGCCGACATCATGATGTCCGACGTCTACGTCGATTACTGAAGGGGGCGCGATATGGCCGTATTAACGATGCGCGACGCGCTGAATCAGGCGTTGCACGAGGAAATGGAACGCGATCCCAGCGTGATCGTGATGGGCGAGGACGTCGCGGGCGGTGCCGGCGGCAGTTCCGGCAATGTCGAGGCCGCCGGGGGTATCTTCGGCGTGACCAAGGGTCTCAAGACCAAATACGGCGCCGACCGCGTGATCGACACGCCGATCTCGGAAAGCGCGATCGTGGGTCTGGCGAACGGCTCGGCGCTGGCGGGGATGCGTCCCGTGGCCGAGCTGATGTTCGCGGATTTCGTGGGCGTCTCTCTGGACCAGATCTTCAACCAGATGGCCAAGTTCCGGTACATGTTCGGCGGCAAGGCGAAGGTGCCGGTGGTCCTGCGGATGTCGATGGGGGCGGGCATGAACGCCGCGGCCCAGCACAGCCAGACGATCTATCCCATGCTGACGATGGTGCCCGGTCTGAAGATCGTGATCCCGTCGAACCCCGCCGACGCCAAGGGCATGATGAAGCAGGCGATCCGTGACGACGATCCGGTGATCTTCTTCGAGCACAAGGCGCTGTATTCCCGCAAGGGCGAGGTCCCGGATGGCGAACACCTTGTCCCGTTCGGACAGGCCGAACTGGTCCGCGAAGGCAGCGACGTGACCGTTGTCGCCCTGGCCCGCATGGTGCCGTTCGCGATCAAGGCCGTGGACAAGCTGGCCGAGGAAGGGATCACCTGCGATCTGATCGACCTGCGCACCACGTCGCCGCTGGACGAGGACGCGGTACTTGAAAGCCTGTCGATGACCGGGCGGCTGGTCGTGGTCGACGAGTCGAACCCGATGTGCTCGATCGCTTCCGAAATTGCCGGGATCGCAGCCTCGAAAGGGTTCTCCAGCCTGCGCGCTCCGGTCCAGAAGGTGACCGCGCCGCATACCCCTGTCCCCTTCGCCCGCGAGCTTGAGCGTATGTACGTACCCAGCCCCGGCGACATCGAAGCCGCGATCCGTCGCGTGATGGAAGGAGCGTAAGATGACCGAGATTACGCCGATCACCCTGCCGAAATGGGGCCTGGAGATGTCCGAGGGCACTGTCACCAACTGGCATCTTGCCGAAGGTGACACGGCCGAGAAGGGCGTCGATCTGGTCGATGTCGAAACCGACAAGATCGTCAACGCGGTCGAGCTGGAACAGGGCGGCACGCTGCGCCGGATCCTCGTGCCCGAAGGCGAGACGGTGCCCGTCGGCACCCTGATCGCGGTCATGGCAGACCCGGCAATCGACGATGCCGCGGTCGAGGTGTTCATCTCCGATTTCAAGCCGGTCGACGCATCGTTCGATCCGTCCGAGGACAGCGCGCCCGAGACCAAGGCACAGGCTGCGCCCGAACCTCAAGCCGCCCCCGAACCGGCCCAGAATGTGAAGGCCACGCCGCTTGCCAGGCGGGCCGCCGAGGCCGGAGGTGTCGATTTGGCGGGTGTCAAAGGATCGGGCCGCGGCAACAAGGTGATGAAGGACGACGTGGCGCAGGCGGCGGCGGGCGGTTCGGCGCCGAGCCCCGAAGACCTGCGCGCCGAGAATGCCGGCGTCCATGCCAGCCCTATCGCCCGCAAGTTCGCCAACGAGACCGGCATCGCCCTGAAAGGCATGACGGGTACGGGTCGCAAGGACCGCATCTCGTTGCAGGATGTGCAGGACGCCGCGATCGACGCCGGCCTCTGGAGCAGACCGGCGCCGGTCGGGCGGGGCCCGGTCGTCGCAGCCGATGGGCCGGCGAGCGCGGGGGCGGAACAGCCGTTCACGGGGATGCGAAAGTCCATCGTGAAGGCACTGACAGCCTCGAAGCAGACCATCCCGCATTTCTACACCACGGTCGATATCGAGATGGACGCCCTGATGGATTTGCGCCGCGGGATCAATGACGCCGGGGACGAGGGGGCGGCCAAGGTCTCGGTGAACGACTTCCTGCTCAAGGCCTGCGGGCTTGCGCTGGAAGCGCATCCGGCCGTGAATGTCCATGTCACCGAAACCGGGGTGACCTCGTTCGATCGCGCCGATATCGCGATGGCGGTGGCGATCGATGCCGGGTTGATCACGCCGGTTATGCGAAATGTGGCCAACCGGGGTTTGCGCGACATCGCGGCCGACTCGAAGGATCTGGCGACCCGCGCACGTGAGCGTGGCCTGACGGCCGATGATTTGAAGGGCGGCACCTTTACGCTGTCGAACCTTGGCATGTTCGGGGTGCGCACCTTCGATGCGATCATCAATCCCCCGCAGGCGGCGATCCTGGCCGTCGGCGGTCCCCGGCGCGAACCGCGCGAGATCGATGGCGAGGTCGGGTTTGTCACCGTGATCTCGGCGACGTTGTCCGCCGATCACCGTGCGGTGGATGGCGCAGTCGCGGCGCAGTTCCTGGCGACGCTCAGGACCCTCATCGAAACGCCCATGAAGCTCGTGTCATGAAATAATGGCGGCTGCCTTCTGGGCAGCCGCCATTCTTCCGATTGAAGCGGTTGCGCCTAAAGGCGCCGCCCGGCAGATCAGCCGACCGACTTGATCTTCGCGGGCTCCTGATGGCCAAGCGCGATGTATTCGGCCAGAACGTCGCCCTGCACATTCGTATGCTTGCGGAACAGATCGGCGGCGTGCTCGTACTCGCCCGCGCAGATGGCTTCCATGATCTTTTCGTGGTCGCGCAGGTTGTTCTCGGACCGGCCGGGATAGGACAGCTGGAACCGCCGATAGGGGACCAGCTTGATGCCCAGCCGATTGGTCGTCTCGATCAGCTCGTGATTGTGCGTCCCTTCGATCACCATCAGGTGGAACTTGCGGCTGAGGTGATAGTACTCGTCGTGCCGGCCGGACTCGTAGGCGGCAACCGAGGCCTCGTGCAGCTTGCGAAGGGCGGTCCGTTCCTGCGGTGTCATGCGACGGGCGGCCAGTTTGGCGCAAATCCCCTCGAGCTCGGACATGACTTCGAACAGCCGGATCATGTCCGACAGATCGATCTGGGCCACGATGGCGCCCTGGCGCGGCCGTTTCTCGACCAGACCGGACTGGATGAGCTGAAGCATCGCCTCGCGGACGGGGGTTCGCGACACCGAGAACCGGCGGGCCAGCGCCTCTTCGTCGAGGGACGCGCCGGGGGCCAGTTTGCCGGCGAAGATATCGTCTTCCAGTGCCAGTCGAACCGTCTGCGCGTGCGTCATCCCTGAAGTTTTGGCCATTGGCGATAAGCCCTTTCCGCGTGGTTTGGTGTGTTTCATACTATATTATTTTGAATACATAAGGATCCAGAACGTAACGTCGCTTCCGTGGCTTTTAAGTGCGATGCGACGCTTTCCCGCCAGTCTCCCTGCCCGTGGAATGGGCGTTATTGGCTTTCTCCCTCTGTAAGTATGCATTACACTGCTTTTAAGTATACCAAAAAGGTGAAGCTTGAGCAGCGTTTTCGGCGATATCCGGCAGATCGCATATGTCAGCGCCGATCTGGACCGGGCCCTGGGCTTCCTGTCGCGTTCGCATGGGATCGGTCCCTGGTTCGTCACACGCGGCTACAGCGTTCCCAACAGCCGGATTAACGGGACCGAGCAGGAGGTGATCGTCGATGCCGCCCTCGCCTACGGATCGGGGATGCAGTTCGAGGTCATCTATCAGCGTAGCACCGCCCCGACCCTCTATTCCGAATTTCTGGCGCGGTTCGGCGATACCCTTGTCCCGCACAGCGTATCGTCCTGGGTGACGGATTTCGACGCGGTGATTCATCGCGCCTTGGGCCGGGGATTCCGGCAGGTGTTCGATGCGCATACCGGGTTGGGCAAGATCGCTTATTTCGAACATCCCGACCGGCCGCACTTCGCCTATGAAGTGACCGAGTACACGCCGGCGCGGCAATCCATCTTTCGCAAGATCCGCGAGGCGGCCGCCGATTGGAATGGCGCGGCGCCGATCCGCGAGGACTGGCCCAAACCACAGATCTAGGGAGGATCGGATGGCTAAACGACTGGACGGCAAACGCGCGATCATACTGGGGGCCGCGGCCGAGGGGAATCTGGGCCAGGTCACGGCCAGACGCTTCGCCGCAGAGGGGGCCCGTGTGCTGGTCGCCGGGCGTCACGAGGCCGCGTTGAGGACGCTGGCGGACGAGATCAGCGGCACCCACGCGCTGTGCGATATCACCGACGAGGCCGATCTGGCCGCGATGGTGTCCCATTGCGTCGCCACGCTCGGCGGCGTCGATCTGGCGGTCAACTGTACCGGCTGGGGGCTGTTGACCCCGTTCCTCGACAACACCCGCGAAGAGCTGGAAAAGATGGCGGCGCTTCAGTTCACCGGACCGTTCCAGTTCTTTCAGGCGGTCCTGAGAAAGATGGCGGATGGTGGCGCGGTGGTCCAGGTCTCCTCGGCCACGGCCAAGATCATGATGGACGATCACGCGGCCTACATGGGAACCAAGGCAGGGATGGATCATGTGATCCGTTGCATCGCGAACGAGTTCGGGGCTCGCGGCATCCGCGCCAACAGCGTGGCGCCGGGGTTCACCGCCTCGCCCATGACCGAGCGTGCGGCGAAGAACCCGGCCGTCGTCGGCGCGTTCGAGAAGGAATATCCGCTGGGCCGTGTCGGCACACTCGATGACACCGCCGAGGCCATCGTCTGGCTGTGTTCGGACGCATGTTTCGTAACCGGCGAGGTCATGCAGGTGAATGGCGGCGTCACGCTGCGCCGCAACCCGACAAACGCCGAGATCGTGGCCGCAGCCAAGGCCGCCAAGGCGGCGCGGTCGGCCTAACCCGACCGCGGACGGGATTTGGGATCGATCTTCTCCTCCCGCGCGAAGGCGCGCGGGAGTTTGAATTTCTGGATCTTCGTGGTCGACATTGGCCACGAGTCAACAATGCGTACATATCGCGGAATCTTGTAGCTGGCGATCTGATCGATGCAGTAGTCGACGACCGCCTCGGGCGTCAGCGTCGCGCCGGGGACCAGTTCGACGAAGGCCGCGGCCACTTCAAACAGGTGGTCGTCCTCGACCCCGATCACCTGCGCGATCTGGATGTCGGGATGCGAGCAGAGATAGGTCTCGATCTCGAGCGCGGCGACGTTCTCACCACCGATCTTGAGCATGTCCTTCAGGCGGCCGTCATACGTGATGTGCCCGTCCTGCGAGACATAGCCCATATCGCCGGTGCGCAGCCACTGCCCGCCGTCGACAAGCGTCTCGGCCGTCTTTTCGGGGTCCTTGTAGTACCCGTCGAACAGGCAGAACCCGCCAATCCAGATTTCGCCCCGTTCGCCGAAGGGGACATCCTCCAGCGTGGTCGGGTCCACGGCCTTGGCCCTGACGCCGTCGAAGACCCGCCCCGAGACGGTGGTCGCCTGATCGGCCGGATCCAGCGGATCGGTATAGCAGCACACGCCCGTTGCTTCGGTCAGCCCGTAGGCGTTGATGTAATGCGCGCCGGGAAAGACCTTCGTGTATTTCTGCATGAGGTCCGCGGGCCCGACCGTGTGCAAGAAGCGCAGGCTGGTCAGATCCCGCGATGCGAAGTCGGGATGCTGGATCACCTGGTTCACTAGCGTCGGGAACGAAAGATAGCCGAAACTGACCCGCTCGGATTCCATTTGGGCCAGCGTTCGGCCCGGGTCGAAATGAGCGGTGCAGATCTGCGCGGCGCCCGATGCGCGGCAGGCGGCCATGGGCAGCATGGTGGACATGTGGAAGAACGGCAGCGGGTTCATCACGCTGTCTTCGACGCTGAGGTCGAACCGTTCGGCAAAGCTCTGCCCGATCATCGACAGCGTCCGGTGCGTGATCATGCAGGCCTTTGGATGCGCCGTGGTGCCCGATGAATACATCATCAGTGCGTGGTCGTCGGGCGACGTGCTGGCCATGAGGGCATCGATCCGCGCCTCTGGGATCGTGTCGCTGGCCTTCAGGAAATCCTGCTCGGTCGGCCAGCGCGTCTCACGCGAGTCAGCCAGGTTGTAGATCGCCCGAAGGCGCGGGGCGTCTTCGAGGTCCAGCGGGCCGCCGTTCCAGATGTCGAGGTCGGGATAAATCCGCGTCAGCATCGCCCGGAAATCGACATGGGGCAGGGCGTGCCCGCCGATGAACAGAACGTCCATGTCCGAATGGCGCACCGCATAGCCCAGGTCGTCGTCCTTGAACCTGGAATTGATGGTCAGGGCGACGGCACCGATCATCCCCGTCGCATAGAACAACCGGACGTAATCCATGGAATTGGGCATCAGGATCCCGACATGCGCGCCCGGTGCGACCCCGGCGCCGCGCAGCGCACGCGCCCAGTGGCGCGCTTCGGCGTAGAGCTCGGCCCAGGTCAGGCGCGCGTCGTCCACGATGATCGCCGTGGCGTCGGGCCAGTCCCGCGCGGCCCGTGCAAGCATGGTCGCCGCCGTCTCGTTCCCGGCGGCGCGCACGGTTTCACCAGCTTCGTTCATGTGTCCCCCTTGTCCCGACAGGCGTCAGCCGGACCTTGCCCACTCGGCGGCCGCGTCGCTTGTCACCCAGTCTATCGCGTTGCGCAGCAGCCGGCGGAAATTGTCGTCGCCATAGGTCTTGGCGTCGTTGCCGCACAGGATGGTGACAGTCGGCGCATTGCCCGAGATCTTGGCCCATGCGATCAGGTCCGTGCCGGGGCCGTGCGTCCAGCCGTCCCGCGTCCACATGCGCGCCTCCAGCGCGTTGGCCGCGGAATAGAAATTGTCCTGGTGGAACGCGTAGTCGGCCCGCAACAGCGGCACGATTCCGTCCTCCAGCATCTCGATAAGGTAAAGCTCGTCGGTCAGGGTGAACCCACCCTCCAGCCCTTTGGTCACGGGATGGTCGCCCTCGGGGGTCAGCGTGAATTCGACCGGGAACACATAGCCGCTGTCGGGGTGATCGCGCCCCTTGTAACGCCCCGGCTGATAGAAGAAACGCGCGCCGATCGCCTCGGCATAGTCGTCCCACAAGGGCCATCCCGCGATGGCGTGGTGCAGGAAGATCATCGGCTTGCCTGCGTCCAGAAGCCCGCGGAACCCGGACTTGAAGGCCTCGGTCGGCGCGATCAGGTCAGGCGGCTTCGGCGTTTTGAACTGAAGCCCGGGCACGTCGTAGAAGAGAAGCGCATCGAAATCCGATGCGCCCTCGGGCGACATCAGCGCCGCGGTCGCGGGCTGTTCGACATGGGTCCAGGTCATTCCGCGCATGGCGTCGAACATGCCGAAGAAGGCCGGCGTGTCGAACGGGTGCCCCTTGGTCGATACCAGGACGTTCAGGGGCGCATCGTAGCGGATGACCATCGGGGCTTAGAACTGCACGCGTTTGGTGAAGCCGCCATCGACGATCAGGTTCGTCCCCGTCACCCAGCTGGCCGCATCCGACGCGAGGAAGGCGATGCATTTCGCGACTTCGTCGGCTTCGCCCATGCGCCCGTCGGGTTGCTGAGCGAGGATCGAGTTGAAGAACGCCTCGTCCTGTTGGCGAAGCTGGTCCCAGCTGCCGCCGTCGATCAGGATGGGTCCGGGCGAGACCACGTTGAACCGGATCCCGCGCTTGGCGTGGAACTGGCTCATCTGCTTGGCATAGGTGATCAGGGAGGCCTTGATCGAGTTATAGGGCATCGGCGCGATGAACGTCTCGACGGCGGCCGTGGTCGAAATGAAGACCACGGACGCATTCCCGGACGCCTTCATGTGGGAAAACAGAGCGTCGAAGCCGCGAACGCAGCCCATCAGGTCGATCTCGAACGCCTTGTACCAGCTCTTCTCGCCGTCCATGCCGCCCCCGGCCGAAACGCCGGGCACGAAGATGTCGCAGCCGCCAAGCTCGTCCGCGGCGTCCTTCAGCCACTGCTGATAGCCTTCGACTTCCTTGACGTTCGCGGTGCCGCCGACGACCTTGACGCCGTGGCTCTGCAGTTCGTCCTTGGTTTTGGTCACGTCGTCTTCGCTGCGGGCGCAGAACGCGATGTCGCATCCTTCGGCGGCGAGAATGTCCAGAAGCGCACGGCAAATGCCCTTCGTCCCGCCCGTCACGATCGCCTTCTTGCCCTTCAAGCCCAGGTCCATGCCTGTTCCTCCCGTTGATTCCGGCCCGTGGGACCATTCTTTCATATACAGACAAGTTTCTTTTCCGGCCAATGGCAAGCAGAAATTCAGCGAAATACCGGTCGGTTCGACGTGAGAACGTGCGCAGACCACTGATAATAATATAGAATAGCGCGTGGTATCGTGAATACGGAAAAAGCTGTCTTTACATACAAGAATGCTGTTTCGTATACCAGACGGCGGGAGGGTTGCCCAGAATGGTGCCTGAAATCTGCCGAAGGTCCGGGGTATGAGGTCTGGTGACGTGATCGTCGGCGCAGGCCGGCGCACGCCTTTGGGCAATTTCGGGGGCGCGCTGCGCGATGTGCCCCTTGCCGATCAGGCCGCGCATGCGATCCGCGACAGCGTGCGTGCCGCCGGGCTGAACCTTCAGGACATCGACCACTGCGTATTCTCGACCACGGTGCCCACGGATCGCGACAGCCTGTTCTCTGCCCGCGTGGTCGGCGTGCGGGCCGGTCTGCCCGAGGAGGCGCCGGCCTTGTGCGTTTCGCGGGCCTGCGCGTCCGGCCTTCAGGCCATCATTTCCGCCGTTCAGCAAATCGCCGACGGGCAAAGCCGCGTGTCGGTCGTCGCGGGGGCCGAGGCGTTTTCGAGGGTGCCGCACGTGGTCTCGGACCTGCGGTGGAACGCAGCGCGGGGCGGCCGCGCGTTCGAGGATATGCTGGACTGGGCCTATCGTTGTCCGTTCAGCCTGGAGTACATGGGCGAAACGGCCGAGGCGCTGGCCGACCGCTTTGGTTATACCCGAGAGGCGATGGACGACTGGGCCGCGATGAGCCAGTCCCGCGCCTTGGCTGCGCGCGACTTCCTTGGCCGCCAGATCGCGCCGATGACGATGCTGACCGAGGATGAAAGCCCGCGCCCGGATGCCACCCGGGAAAAGCTTGCCGGACTGCGCCCGGCCTTTCGCGACGGCGGGCGGGTGACGGCGGGAAACGCCAGCGGCGTGACGGACGGGGCCGCCGCGATGATCGCCTGCGCCCCCGGCGAGCCGACGCCCGAAAACGCCTTTCGGATCCGGGCCTGGCGCGCCGTCGGTGTCCCGCCCGAGATCATGGGGATCGGTCCGGTGCCAGCCGTGCAGGCCGTGCTGAAGGACACCGGGCTGACCCTGGCCGATATCGACTATTTCGAGGTGAACGAGGCCTTCGCGGCGGTGAACCTGCATGCCGAAGCCGAACTCGGGATCCCGCGCGATCGCCACAACCTGTATGGCGGCGGAATTTCATTGGGCCATCCGCCCGCGGTGACCGGGCTGCGCATGGCGATGACGGCCGCACAGCACCTGCATGAAGCCGACCAGACCCTGGCGATGCTGACCATGTGCCTGGGCGGCGGTCAGGGGATGGCGATGCTGATCGAACGTGTATGAGGGCCAGCCGATGACCGATCTTGTGATTGTGACCAAAACCGCAGGGGTGGCCGAGCTTCGGTTCAACCGGCCAGAAGCGCTGAACGCGCTGGATCTTCCCCTGGCGCGTGCCTTTGCGGCTGCGGTCGAAGATGTCGCCGGCGACCCGGCGATCCGCGCAATCCTGTTGTCGGGCGAAGGCCGGGCCTTCGTCGCCGGAGGGGACGTCTCGGCGATGGCCGCCGATCCCGACAAGGGGCATGAGGTTGTCGATGCACTGCTCGAGGTGCTGAACCCGGCCATCCTGGCCCTGCGGGCGAACGATGCCCCGGTGATCGCCGCCGTCCGGGGCGTGGCGGCGGGCGCAGGCCTGTCGCTGGTCGCGGGCGCCGATCTGGTTGTCGCGGACCCGGCGGCCAAGTTCGTGATGGCCTACGATCAGGTCGCCGGGGTGCCCGATTGCGGGGGGTCCTGGTTTCTGACCCACAGGCTGGGCCGGACGAAGGTGCTGGACATGATGCTGACCGGCACCCCGATGACCGCCGACGAGGCGATGGCGGCCGGGCTGGTCTCTTGCATCAGCGCGGCGGACATGGTCGAGGACGAGGCCCGCGCGCTGGCCGCCAAGATCGCCACGGGCCCGACCGCCAGTTTCGGGCGGTTCCGCAGGCTGGTGGACGCCGCGCCCGCCACGACGCTTGCCGATCAACTGGAGGCCGAGCGCGCGGCCTTCGTCGGGGCGGCCCGCAGCGAGGATTTCCGCGAAGGCGTCGCGGCGTTCACCGCGCGGCGCAAACCTGAATTCAAGGGACGATAACCATGGCAGACTACGACATCATCGTGATCGGCGGCGGTCCAGGGGGCTACACCGCGGCGATCCGTGCGTCGCAACTGGGCCTCAAGGCGGCCGTGGTCGAGCGGGAGCATCTGGGCGGCATCTGCTCGAACTGGGGCTGCATTCCGACGAAGGCCATGCTGCGCTCGGCCGAGATCCTGACCCATATCCGCGACGCCGACGCGTTCGGCCTGGACCTTTCCGGAACCGTGACGCCGAACGTCGAGGCCATCGTCAAACGCTCGCGCGGGATCGCCGAGCGGATGAACGGCGGCGTCGCGATGCTGCTGAAGAAGAACAAGGTGGACGTGATCTGGGGGCAGGCGAAGCTGACGTCGCCCGGCACGGTCGAGGTCGGCGCGCCCGACAAGGCGGCCTGCGAGCCCCAGCCGCCCGCGCCCAAGCAGACCAAGCCGCATGGGACGTATACCGCGGCGCATGTCATCATTTCCACCGGGGCGCGGCCGCGCGTCCTGCCGGGGCTGGAGCCGGACGGGGATCGCGTCTGGACCTATTTCGAGGCGCTGAAGCCGGCCGAGATTCCTGAAAGCCTGGCCATCGTCGGATCCGGCGCGATCGGGATCGAATTCGCCAGTTTCTATGCCGCCATGGGGACCGACGTGACTGTGGTCGAGATGGTCGACCGCATCCTGCCCGCCGAGGATGACGAGGTGTCGGCCTTCATGCGAACCGCGTTGGAAAAGCGCGGAATCGCGTTCCGGACCGGGACGAAGATCAACGGTGCAAATGTCGGCAAGGATGGCGTTACCCTGACGCTCGACGGGGGCGACACGATCGAGGTCGAGCGGGTGATCTCGGCCGCCGGTGTCGTCGCCAATACCGAGGGCCTCGGGCTGGAGGACCTGGGGATCACGGTCGAGCGGGGCCTGATCGCGACGACCGGTGCGGGGCGTACGTCGGTCGCGGGTGTCTATGCCATCGGCGACGTCACCGGCGCGCCGATGCTGGCCCACAAGGCCGAGCACGAGGGGGCCCTGTGCGTCGAAGCCATTGCGGGGGACGCGGTCCACCCGCTGAACAAGGATCGGATCCCGGCCTGCACCTATTGCGACCCGCAAGTCGCGTCCATCGGTCCGACCGAAGCACAGGCGAAGGCGGACGGGCGCAATCTGAAGGTCGGAAAGTTCCCGTTCCTTGCGAATGGCAAGGCCATCACCCTGGGCGAGGCGCAGGGCATGGCGAAAGTCATCTTCGACGCGGACACGGGCGAATTGCTCGGGGCGCATCTGGTAGGTCCGGAAGTCACCGAACTGATCCACGGCTTCGCCACGGCGATGGAGCTTGAAAGCACCGAGGCCGAGATTTTCGACACCATCTATCCCCATCCGACCATTTCCGAGGTGCTGAAAGAAGCCGCCATGGCCGCGTTCGGCCGCGCCGTGAACGTCTGAGATGGGCGTGGCGGCAGCCTGCAATGGGCCGGGCAACCCGGCCGGTCCGGCGTCGCGATGACCGCGTTCGATTACATTGTCGTCGGCGCCGGTTCGGGCGGGGCGGTCATGGCCGCGCGCCTGTCGGAAGATCCGAAGGTCCGGGTCCTGCTGCTTGAGGCAGGGCCGGAAGACAAAGCGTTCTGGATCACGCCGCCGATGGGTTATCCCATGCTGTTCACCAACCCCAAAGTGAACTGGATGTTCGAGACCGAACCCGAGCCCGAACTGAACGACCGCCGCATGTATCAGCCGCGGGGCAAGGTGCTCGGCGGCTCGTCCGCGATCAACGGCACGCTCTATATTCGCGGCCACCCCGAGGATTACGACGGCTGGCGCCAGCTGGGGAATACCGGCTGGGGATGGGACGATGTGCTGCCCTATTTCAAGAAGGCCGAGAACAATACCCGCGGTGGCGATGCGCTGCACGGCGACAAGGGCCCCTTGAGCGTGACGGATCAGGCCGGCGGGTCCGAGGTGGCCGATGCGATCGTCGCGGCGGCGTGCGAGGCCGGACTTCCGCGCAACCGTGATTTCAACGGACCCACGCAAGAAGGCGCGGGCCATTTCCAGACCACGACCAAGGATCGGCAGCGTCATTCCACGGCGCGGGCGTATCTCAAACCGGCGCGACACCGTCGCAACCTGACCGTCCTGACCGACGCCCAGACGACCCGGATCGTGATCGAAGACCGCCGCGCGACGGGGGTGGACTACACCAGGGACGGAACATCCCAAATCGCCCGGCTAACCGACGGGGGCGAGGTGGTTCTGTCGGCCGGGTCGTTCGGATCGCCGCAGATCCTGTTGCGATCGGGGATCGGACCGGCGGATCATCTGGCCGAATGGGACGTGCCCGTGGTCCACTATCTGGCCGGCGTGGGGCAGAACCTGCGGGACCATTTCTATTGCTCGCTCATGTTCCGGTGCAAGAAGCCCGTGACCATAAACGAGCTGGCCAACAGCCCCGCGCGTCAGGTGCTGGCGGGGATGCAATACGTGCTGTTCAAGCGCGGGCCGCTGGCCTCGAACGGGATCTTCGCGGGGGTCTTCGCGCGGTCGACGCCGGACAAGCATCGCCCCGATATCCAGATCAACACCAACATGTGGTCCGTCGCGGGGCGCACCAAGTCGGGGATGAAGGCGCATCCCTTCCCGGGCTTCACGATAAGCGCCGTGCATCTCGACCCGCGGGCGACCGGGACGATCCGGCTTGCCTCGGCCGATCCAATGGCGCCGCCCGAGATCCGGATGAACTTCTTCCGCGATCAGGTGGACCGCGACACGATGGTGCGCGCGGTGAAGCTGGTGCGGCACATCGCAGCCCAGCCCGCGCTGTCGGAGTATGTCGAGACCGAGATCGCGCCGGGATCCGAGCATGTCACCGACGTCCAGATCGAAGCCTGGCTGCGGGGCGCGGCGATCGCGAACCTGCACCCCGTCGGCACCTGCCAGATGGGGCCCGACCCGTCGAACGGTGCCGTGGTCGATCCGCGGTTGCGGGTGCATGGGATCGACGGGCTCAGGGTCGTGGACGGGGCGGTCATGCCGCGTCTGCCGCACGGGAACACCAACGCCCCGATCATCATGATCGCCGAAAAAGCGGCCGACATGATGAAGGAGGACAGGAAGGGAGGGCCCCATGCCTGACACCGATTACGACGTGATCATCATCGGCGCCGGCGGGGCCGGACTGGCCGCCGCGATCGAGGCGACCGATGCGGGCGCGCGGGTTCTGCTGGTCGATGCGGGGGCCAAGGCCGGTGGGTCGACCGCCTTGTCCGGCGGGGTCTACTGGGCGTCGGGCACCTCGCTTCAACGGCAGGCGGGGGTCGAGGACGACGCCGACAGCCAGTTCCGCTATTACATGACCGTCAACCAGTACAAGGTCGACCCGGCCCTGGTGCGCCGGTATTGCGACATGTCCGGCCCCACCTTCGAATGGATGGTCGATCTCGGCATCAACTTCCCGCTGGACAATCTCTACGTCTCGGGCGTGGACAAGATCAGGCGGGGCCACCGGGCCGGGGGGCACGGGGCCGAGATTGCCGAGGTCCTCGAAGGGGCGCTTTCGGGGCGGTCCGTGGACCTTGCGACCCAGACCCGGGTCGAAGGACTGATTGTCGAGGATGGCAGGATTGCCGGTGTCGAGGTTGCAGGCGCCGCGGTGCGGGCTGGGGCGGTCGTCATCGCATCGGGCGGGTTCGGAAACAACCGTCGCCTTTGGGCCGAGCTATACCCGTCCGCCGCCAAACAGGGTGCGCTGGCATGGTATATCGGCGCCGACGAATGCCGTGGCGACGGGCTTGAGATGGCGCGAAGGACCGGGGCCGACCTTGTGGGGTTCGACCGGGGGCTTTTGCTGATGACGCCCGGGTTCGCGGAAGACGTGGAAAGCTATCTGCCGCCATGGGTCATGCACGTGACCCACGAAGGGCGACGGTTCATCGACGAATCCACCGAGTATTCGGTCCTGTCCGAAGTGCTGTCGACGCAAACCGCGGGCGAGTGCTTCGCGGTGTTCGACGAGGCGTCGCGCGCGGCGTCGAAAGCGCATCCAGCCCCCAACTGGGCGGCGGATCGTCTGGCCGAGTTTGCCCGGAAAGGCCCGCTGGTGGCGGCGGACACCCTGCCGGAGCTTGCCGAGAAACTGGGCGTGCGCCCCGACACCATGGTCACGACGGCCGAGAGATACTCGAACGATGCGCGGGCCGGCCAGGACACGGCCTTCTTCAAGGACCCCGCCCATCTGCGCCCGGTCGAGACTCCGCCATTCTACGGGGTGCGCATTCGCCCTGCGATCGTGTGCTGGACGGGCACCGGGCTGCGTATCGATGCAGAGGCGCGGGTGCTGGATCGCGCGGACCGGTGGATCCCGAACCTGTTTGCCGCGGGCGAGACGACCGGCGGGTTTGCCGGGCCATGCTATGCCGGTGGCGGCGCCTCTGTCGGGAACGCGGTGATCTTCGGGCGTGTGGCCGGGGCGAATGCCGCGCGGGTCGCGGCCGGGCGATAGGGCTTCCCCGATCCCGGCCGCGGACCGGATCAGTTCAGGTTACCGGCGTAGTCGTCGATCGCGATGGTCAAGCGTTCGAATTTCCACACGCCGTCGTCGCCCTTGGTCAGATCGCCGGTATACACGACCGAGGACCCGACGCTCAGCCCGTCTGCCGCGACCATCACGATGCCGTAGGCCATGGCCGATGCCTCAGACTCCGAGATCTCTTGAACCAGGAAATTGGTGATCGAATGACGACGCTGGTCGCCTTGCTGTTCCAGCGTGGCATCGACATAGCCGCCGATCTCCTCGGGGCCGGTGAACGTGGCAATCGGCTCGGCGCTGCCCAGCGTGGCCACCATTTCCCCGCTCTCGGTGAACAGCGAAGGCAGCAGATCGCTGCGTCCTTCGTCATAATAGAGCCCCCAGCGGATGAACGCTTCCTCGATGCGCAGGATATCCATCGGGTCGGCGGCAGACAGATCGACCTGACCATTCTCACCCAGGCTCAGAAGGCCGGACTCGCCCGCCCAGTGCTGGGGCGGGAAGGTCTGGGCCGCGATCTGTGTGGACACGACCGACAGCGCCACCACCGCGGAAACCAAGTGGATATTCATGGGATCACCTCAGTATTTGGATATTTACGCAAAGTCAGTGTATGCACAACAGCGCCCCAGTCCATAAAATTCGGTCTTGGACCGTCGGTCGAATGTAACGCCCGAGGCGGTCGCTGGGGGGCGCCTTGGCCCAAAGCGCTATTCGGCGGCGAGCCCCGGCTTGTCGGCGGGAACACCGGGCAGGGTGCGCCCCGATTTCTCGGCGATATGCTTGGCGGCGATCCAGCCGAAGACCATCCCCGGCCCGATCGTGCCCCCGGCACCGGGATACCCGCCGCCGAATACGTTCGCCTGATCGTTGCCCACCGCATAAAGCCCGTCGATGGGTTGGTCGTCATGCCCCAGCACGCGCGCATTCGCATCCGTCGCCAGTCCCTTGTAGGACGTAATCTCGCCGGGATAGATCCGAACGGCGTAATACGGCCCGGTGTCGAGGGTGCCCAAAGCCGGGTTCGGCGTGTTCTCCTCGTCGCCGTGGTGCTTGTCGTACGCCGACGCGCCACGCTGGAAATCCGCATCCACGCCCGCCTTGGCGAAGCCGTTGAACCTTTTGACCGTGCTGGCCAGTTCGACAGGGTCGATGCCGCAGATCCCCGCCAGATCCTCCAGCGTCTCGCCGCGTTTCAGATACCCGCTGCGCACGTAGTGGCCGTGCGGGATCGGGAACGGGCGGACGAAGCCCATGCCCCATCGTCGAACGGCCCGGCGATCCCCGATCAGCCAGCAGGTGTCGGTTTCGCGCGCCTCGAACGTGGCGATCATGTCCAGACCGAGATCGCGGTAATTCTCGGATTCGTTCGCGAACCGCCGGCCGTCGGGCGTGACCATTATGAAACCGGGCTTGTTGCGATCGACCAGGTGCGGCCAGACGCCTGTGAAATCGGTCGCGTCCGGCAGCTTGGAGGTGGGCATCCAGGCCGCAGCCGAGGACAGGTTGCCGTTGAACCGCGCGCCCACCGCTTCGGCCATCTGCGCGCCGTCGCCGGTATTGCCCATGGGAACCGGCAGAACAGGCTCCATCGTCGCGGTGACCCCGGGATGATGGTCGCGCCGCCGCGCCATGTCGCGGGGATAGCCGCCGCCTGCCAAGACAACGCCGTGGCGCGCGCGCACCTCGACCGTTCCGTCCGGAGTCTCCAGCCGGGCGCCGACGATCTTGTCGCCGTCAAGGATCAGCTCGCGCGCCGGGCTTTCCAGCCAGAAGGGGACGCCGTCGTCATGCAGGGTGCGGGCCAGTCGCGCGATCAGGGCACGCCCCCGGACAATGCTTTGCGATGATCTGTGCAGAGCAAGGTCGCGAAAATGTCCGACCATGCGCTTTGCCACGAACCCCATCGCCTTGACCGACCGGCCGGCCTTCATGAAATTCTCCATCTCCAGGGAAGAGCCGAGCGCGAGGCCCAGGAAAAGCGTCTGGGGAAGTTCGCCCTTCAGGGTCTTCATCAGGGGACCCATCTTGCGCGCGTCGTATTCCACCGTGCCCAGAGAGCGGATCTTGGACGCGCCGGGTTCCTCGGGGTGGTAGTCGGGAAATTCCATGGCGTGGAACTTCACCTCTGTTTGGGCCTCGATGAAGTCGACCATGACGGGGCCGTATTTCAGATACGCTTCGATGCGCGGCTCGTCGACATGCTGGCCGGCCTCGATCCGAATATAGGTGCGCGCCGCGTCGGTGGTGTCCGACACCCCGATCGAATCGCCCAGCTTGGCGGCGTGGCGGTTGCCCGGGATCCAGATGACGCCGCCGGACGTCGCGGTCGTGCCGCCGAACACCGGCTCCTTTTCCGCGACCAGAACGTCAAGCCCGGCCTTGCGGGCGGTGGCCGCCGCCGTCAGACCCGCACCGCCAGAGCCGATCACCAGAACATCCACGGTACACGCTGATTTCGTGGTCATCACCTGCCTCCCATCACCGCTGATCCGCATAATTGTACGTTATCAACCGGTATTGAGTATACATTAAATCGCGACCGCCGCTGCCCTAAGGATAGCCGATGCGCAACGTGTCTTCCTCGGTCTTTGGCAGGACCAGCCGCCCCTCGGAATCGAGGTGGCCCAGAACGCCGGTGGGCAGGAACCGGCCCTGGACAAAGGGGGCGTCGCCATCGGCAAAGCCTGCCATCACGCCCGGTCCGCGCAGCCAGATTTCGCCGGTCTGATACAGCAGCATGTCCATTCCGGTGCGGGGATCGACGATCATCACCTCCATCCCCGGAAGCGGTCGGCCCAACGTGGTGTGCATCACCGAGCGGGGATCGCGGGGGTCCGTGCAGACGGGCAACCCGCCGCCTTCCGGCAGGTTCAGGCCGTTGCCGACCGTCAAGTCCGGCCTTTCGGTCTGCAACGACAGCAACGCATCCCGGCCCGCACGAAGATGGACGGTGCGCAGCGTCTTGCTGTCAGGCACCGGATTATCGTTCAGAAGCCATGCGACCGTCGCGCCGTCCGGATCGGTCAAAACTTGGGCGCCAGCCACCAAGGCGGCAACGAGAATGAGCCATGTGCCCGGTTCGGTTAGCGATCCGTCGATCCAGATCCGGTCAGTGGCGGACAGGCGATAGCGCGAGGCCAGACCGGTGGCCATACGGATCAGATTGGACTGCGGAAACCGGACCAGCTCCGGTGCCATGCCGTCGCGCGACACGGGCAGGACAAGATCGCCGGGCTTGGCGCGGGGGGCCGGTGCCTCTGGCCCGATACGGACGGCGCCCCGGGACAAGGCGGACACTGCGGTGACGACAGCCTCGGGGGATATCTCGGCCGACACGGCCGTGACGGGTTCCCGGCCGACCGGAGCGGCCTTCACCCGATGCGCCAGCTCGCCATAGGTCAGACCGGCCAGGGCGGGGGCGTCGGCGGATCTGGCGGCCCATCCCTGGACGATGGCCGCGAATCCAATCGCGTCGTCGGCTTGTAAGTCAGGCAAGGCGTCGGATGGCGGCATCTGAGGACTTCCTTCTGAACATAAATTGTGTTCGCTATGAAGCGTAGGATATACAATGAGGTTCCGCAATGGCACTGGCATTCATCACCGGCGGGGGGACGGGCCTTGGCGCCGAGATGGCCCGATGCGCGCAGGCGCAGGGTTGGGACGTGGCGATACTCGACCTGTGCCGCGATGCCGCCCGGCCCATCCTGGACGAGCTGCCCGACGTGCGGTTTTTTGAAGGCGACGTTGCGCGCGAAGACACGGTGGTGTCCGCGCTGGATGGCCTTGGCGCCGTACCGGACTTGTTGGTGAACAACGCGGGGATCTTGAAGTTCGGATCATTGCTCGAGACGTCGTTCGACGAGTTTGCCCGGATCTTGAACGTCAATCTGACAGGGGCCGTCAATGTCTCCCGGCTGGTCGCGGCACGGATGATCGCGCGCGGACACGGGTCTATCGTCAACATCACCTCGACGGCGGGCATTGCTACCTCGCCCGGCGTCAATGCCTATGCCGGTGCGAAACGCGGTCTGGCCGCGATGACCGAGATGATGGCGCAGGAGTGGGGGCCGCTTGGGGTTCGGGTCAACTCGGTCGCGCCGGGGATGATCCAGGGCGGGATGTCCCGGTCAATCTATGCCGACCGAGCCGTCGCGGACCGCCGGGCGTCGGCGGTGCCGTCCAGACGGCTTGGCGCCGAAGCCGATATCGCCAACGCGGTACTGTGGCTGGCGTCGGAGGAGGCGTCCTATATCAACGGGCACGAGCTGGTGGTCGATGGTGGCCTGACCAAGGCCACCATGTCGATGATCCCGCGGGACTAGTACGTCTGGAATTTCTCGGGGACGCCTGCGGGCCAGACCGTGCCCCACATGCGCATGCCACCGTCGATGGTCAGAACCTCGCCGGTGATGAAATCGCCGCTTGGGGCGGACAGATAGACGACGCCTTCGGCCACATCCCAGCTGTCGCCCATGCGGAACATCGGATTGACGTTGTTGAACCGTTGGGTGGCTTCGGGCGGATAGTCCGACAGACCCTCGGTCGCGATGGCGCCGGGGGCCACGCAGTTCACGCGGATGCCCAGCGGACCCCATTCGGTGGCGACGGTCCGCGACAGATAGATGACCCCCGCCCGCGCGGCGCAGGTATGCGCGGCCTGGGGCATGCCACGTTCGACATGGGCCACGTTCGAGACGACGTGCCCCGGCGCGCCCCTGTCGCGCCACCGCTGCGCGGCGCCCTGCATCAGCCACCACGGCGCGTTGAGGTTGAGGTCCAGAACCGACTTCCAGCCCTTCCGGGTGAAATCGATCGCGTTCTGGGGATACTGCCCGCCGGCATTGTTCACGAGCGTATCGAGGCCGTCGAACTCCTCGAACGTTTCGTCCAGAAGGGCATCGACCTGATCTTCGTCGCGAACCGACATGGCGCGATAGCGGATGTCGGCGCCGATCAGCTCCTTCGCCTGGCTTTGCGTCTCCTGCAGCAGCTCTTCGCGCCGCCCGCAGATCATGACCTTCGCACCCAGCCGCGCGCAGAGAAAGGCCATCGCCTTGCCCATGCCCTTCGACCCGCCCGTGATCAGGAACCGCTGACCTTCCAGAAGGTCGGGGGCGAAGATGGTCTTGTGCGTTGCCAGCTCTTCGGGGGTCAGGCCCCAGTTGGGCTTCTGCGGCGACTGGTCGTTCATGGTGTCCTCCCGAAAGCGGCATCGCGTTTGTGGGCATAGGCCGCGATCCCTTCGCGGCTGTCCTCGGATCTCATCAGCCGATCTGCATTGGCGTGTCCCCGGTTGATCGCGGCGGGGAGCGGTTCGTTCTGGGCCTCGTTGAACAGCGCCTTGCCGAAGCGGATCGCGTGCCACGAGTTTCGCAGCATGGTGTCCGCGAAGGCGTGGGCCTCGTCCATCAGGCGGTCGCGGGGCACGACGCGGTTGACGACGCCGAGGGCCTGGAGCCGTTCGGCAGACACAAGCGTGCCGCAGGTGATGATCTCCATCCCGATCTGGCGGGGCAGCTGCTGGGCCAGCCTCTGCACGCCGCCGGTAAAAGCCACCATGCCGCGCTTGACCTCGGGCAGGCCGAACAGGACGCCGTCCGCGGCGATCAGGCAGTCGCAGGCCAGCGAAATCTCGAACCCGCCTGCGACGGCCGCGCCGTTGATCGCGCCGATCACGGGCTTTCCGATGACCCGTTCGGTAACGCCGCAGAAGCCCGCGCCCGGAACCAGCCCGTGGCCAGGGCCGCGCTCTGCGGCCTCCTTGATGTCCATGCCCGCGCAGAACGCCTTGTCGCCCGTCGCGGTCAGGATGATCGCGCCGATCTCGGGGTCGGCCTCGGCCTCGCGCAGGTAGCGGTCGACAAGATACGACCCTTCGGCATCCATCGCGTTCGACACGTGGGGCCGGTTCAGCGTGATGACGAAGACCGCCCCCCGCCGCGCGGCCAGGACCGACGGCTGCTGGGCCGTTGTGGACATGACCGCCTCAGCTTTCGACGGGTTCGGCGGCTTTCGGTGCGTCGGCCGGTGCCGGTTCGTCCACCCAGTCCCCCAGCTTGTCGGGAACGCGCAGCTCTTCCGGCAAGTCCTGGGCGCCGATGCGTTTGTCCAGTTCGGCATGCCAGTGATAGATGCGGCGTTCCTGATAGTTCAGCGGGAAGCCACGCAGCCCGGCGCTTTCGACCGAGGTCTGGATCTTGTCGGCGAACTGCAAATCCTCGTCCAGGATGTCGAGGAAGTTCTTCAGCCGCATATCCCACCGTTCGGGCCGCTCGCCATCCCCCCAGGATGGCGCGAACCAGTGAACCTCGATCGTCATCGTGTCGATGGTATCGGGCCAGAAGCACAGGACCGGTATGCCCGCGGGTGCGATCGGAGAGACGAAGTTGGGATAGGCAAACAGCGAGTAGTTCGTCGTCTCGAAATACGGATCGACGCCTTCGACTTCGGGCAAGCCCTTGACGCCGGGATCCTTCCAGCCGTCGCGCTTGTAGGGCGTAACCATGCGGCTGTGCCCCTTGTCCCACAAGGTGATGGCGGTGCCCCGATGGTCCAGGAAGCGGTCGACCGTATTCTGGTGGATCGATTTCAGGTGATAGGTCTCCATGAATGCATCCAGAAGGATCTTCACGTTGCAGTTCACCTTGATCGCCGTCTTGTCGACAAGGACCAGCGTGTCGGGCTTGACCTCGTCCAGATCGCGCGCGGCCGGTCCAAGATAGTCGCGGAGCGGTTCGGCCTCGGGGTCGAGGTTGACGAAATAGAGGTTGCCGATGTTCTCGCACCGGACCTGGATCAGCCCGCGGCAGGACATGTCCAGATCGACGAAATCGCGACGGTCCCGCAGATTGATCAGCTCGCCGCGCGTGTTGTAGGTCCAGCCGTGATATTTGCAGGTCACGCCGCGCGACTTGCCGCTTTCCTCTGTCACGACGGGCGCGCCGCGATGGCGGCAGGTGTTATAGAAGCAGCGCACTTCCTGGTCTTCGCCGCGGATGAAGAACAGCGGCTCGCCCAGCCGCGTCCACTGCACGTACGACCCGGTTTCGGGGACCTCGTCGGCGTGGATCGCGTAGACCCACGTCTTGTGCCACATCCGCTCGATCTCGAGCCGATTGAATTCGGGGTCGACATAGCGGCCGCCGGGAATGTCGGGCAGCTGCGGGAAGCCTTCGGGCGGGCCACCGCGCTTGGATTCGTAGGCCTGTTGGTCCTTGATGGACTGAACATCGCTGGATTTCATCGTGGTCCTCCTCGCATCAAAGCGTTCATGGCACCCGGGCGCTGAATTTCTTGTATGTTATCGACGCCGCTCGTATATGCAAACATATATCATTGTATTTTTGAGGGGGCCAGCCATGAGCGACCGTTTCGGCGAGATCATGCAACTGGGATACGTGGTGACCGATCTTGATGCCGCAGTGGATCACTGGGTCGATGTCATGGGTGTGGGGCCATTCTTTGCAACCAAAACGGTGCCTTACGCCTCTGTCACGTTTCGTGGTCAGCCCTGCGACGCCGAGACCCGTGTCGCGATTTCAAGCCACAAGGGCCTTCAGATCGAGATCATCGAGCAAACCGGCGGGGGTGCGTCGATCTTCACGGAATTCCTGCAATCCCAGGGCGGCGGGCTGCACCACGTCTGCGCCATGACAGAGGATCTGGACGCCAGCCTGGCCTCCTGGAAGGCCCGCGGAATCGATCCGCTTCAAAGCGGTGTCACGATGGCCGGTATCCCTTTCGCCTATATGGACACGGATCCGGACAATACCGGGCGGGTGCTCGAGCTTGTGCAACCAAGCGCCGGGCTGTTGAAGTTCTTCGACAAGATCGAACGGACATGCGCCGAGTGGGACGGGAGCGCGCCTCGCATCGATCTATAGCGTGTATGCGTTGACGGTATTCAATGAATACAATATCCAGATCCAAAGAACAGGGAGGGTCACATGCCCAAGATCATCGCCGTCGATCGCGACGGAACGGAAAAGACCATCGATGCGGAAAACGGGCTTTCGCTGATGCTGAACCTTCGGGACAAGGGCGACCTCGACATCGCGGCGATCTGCGGTGGCATGTGTTCCTGCGCGACCTGTCACGTCTATGTCGACGAGGCATGGCGGGACAAGACGGGTGAACGCTCGATCGACGAGTTCGAGCTGGTCGAATTCTCGGCCCACTACCAGGAAAACTCGCGGCTTTCGTGCCAGATCGAGATGACCGACGAGCTTGACGGCATCAAGGTGACGCTCGCCCCCGAGGAATGACTTTCTAATCGCGGACCGACCGATCTGGCCGGGTCCGCGATCTTTGCTCTTGCGCCAAAACCGGTCCCGGATCCTGGCGCTCGTGCGCCAGGATCACCAACGCGCGTTCAGTCCAGCATCTCTTTCAGCTTGAACTTCTGAATCTTGGACGACGACATCGGCCATTCCGACACGAACCGGACTTCGCGCGGTACCTTGAAGCTTGCGATCTTGTCCTTGCAGAAGGCGATGATGTCGTCGGGTGCGACGTCGCTTCCGGGCACAAGCTCGACAAACGCGACCGGGACTTCCTGAAGCCGCGGGTCGGGCTTGCCCACGACCTGGCACAGTTTCACCGCCGCGTGCCCAGTGACCATCGCCTCGATCTCTTGCGCGGCCACGTTCTCTCCACCGACTTTCAGCATGTCTTTCAGCCGCCCGTGGAACATCAGCGACCCGTCGCTGTCGAAGGCCCCCAGGTCGCCGGTATGGAACCAGCCGTCGCGCTTGGCCTCGTCCGTCTTGTCCGGGTCCTTGTAATACGCGGTGAAGATCGAAAACCCGCGGACGCAGATTTCCCCGATTTCGTCAGGGCCGCAGGGGCCGGTTTCGGGGTGGACGATCTTGACCTCCAGCCCGTCGAAAGGCTTGCCCAGGCGCCGGGTCCGCTCTTCGTAGGTGTCGGTCGGAAAGCTTGTGGTGACGGTGCCCGAGGTTTCGGTCATGCCGAACGTCCCCACCTGGATCGCATTGGGGATCTTTTCCTGGATTGCCTTGGCGAAACTGGCCGGTTGCATGGCCATGTTCGAGTTCATGATGCGGATCGAGGACAGGTCCCGCTTGGCGAAATCCTCGTGATAGATCATGTCGCCAATGAACGTCCCGAAGCTCGGATAGGTCACGGTCGCCTTCTCTGCCTCGATCATCTCAAGGGCGACGCCCGCGTCGAAATACTGCATTGAAAGGTAGGTCGACCCGACCGAATAGGCGGCACACAGCGGGAACATCGCGCCGATATGGTACATCGGCAGCGGCGACCAGAAGACATCGCGGTCCGTCATCTCGTACCGCTTGGCCATCGCCTGTCCCGTGCGGATCAGACTTTCATGCGAGATCATGCAGCCTTTGGGACGGGATGTCGTGCCAGACGTATAAAGCATGAGCGCGGTGTCGACAACGCGGACGCGGTTCCGGATCGCGTGGATCTGGTCGTCCGACGTGGTCTTGGCCGCGGCCCGGAACGCCTTGCCCGAGGTAAAGCCGTTCCCGGCGTCATCCCCGGTCAGGATGATCCGCTTCAGAAGCGGAGCCTCGGCCAAGCCCAGATCCGCATCGGCGGGCTGATCGGCCAGAGAGGGAAAGGCCTGAGTCAGGCGGGCGACGAAATCCAGCCCCTCGGTCACCTTGCCTTGGGTGACAACCGCCTTGAGGTCGGCGTTTTCGATCACGAAGCTCAGTTCGGTGCTGCGATAGCGGGCGTTGATCGGAACCGAGACGGCCCCGAGCAGCGCGATGGCGAAGAAGTACTCGACGGCCTCGATGCATGACGGAAGCAACATGCCGACATGGTCCCCGGGTCCGACCCCAAGGTCGTGCAGCCCGCAGGCGCGATTCATCACGTTGGCATTCAGTTCGGCAAAGGTCAGTCGGCGGTCGGGAAAGACGATTGCATCTTTCTCGGGGTAGACCGATGCGGTTCTGAGCAGCAGGTCGCCGATGGTCGTGACGGCCGTGAATGTCTTGAAGTCCAGCATGGTTGTTCCTCCCACCGTCGCCATTCTAACCCTCCCCGGATCACATTGCGTATGAAGATCAGTAAATAAGTATACAACAAAAAAAGAGATGGCAAACACCGGCGCCGGCTTCCATCGCCCCCGTTTTTCAGCGTTTTTCCGCTTTATTGCCGGCTCTTCGCGGGTGTCCCACGGGGCGTTTGGACAGAATTTCATTGATTGTTGTGTATATTGATGGACAAATCCGTCATACAATGCGCGGAATGCGGTGGGGCCGGCCGGATCCGTGCGGAAACTGTATACGCAAAAAACGGCCATGCAAGGCGGAGGAAAACATGAAGATTCGGACACAAATCCTGGCGGCGACCAGCGGCGCGGCGGTGATGCTTGGCGGTGTTGCCCAGGCCGAAGACTACAAGGCCGTGATTCTGCAGTCTCTCACCGGGGGCGCAGCCTTCATCGGGAAGAACGTCGCCGACGGGGCCACGCTTGCGGCAGAACAGCTGAACGAGGAAGGCTTTTTCGGCGAGGGCAACAAGCTGGTCTTCTCGGTCGAGGACGATGCCACGGACCGCACGCAGACGCTGTCGCTGATCACGCGCCTTGCCGCCGATCCCGATGTCCTGATGATCATGGGGCCGACCTCGGGCTCGGTCGCGCTGGCGGGTGCGAACGTCGCCAACGAGCGCGAATTCCCCGTCATGACGACGACGAACTCGATGGAAGTCCTCGAAAACGGGCCGTGGTCGTTCATCATGACCCAACCGGCCAGCGTCACGATGCCGTTCATCGCCGACTATACCTCGGAAACGCTGGGCGTCGAAACCTGCGCGGTGATCGGCGTCAAGGATAACGAGGCCTATGTCGCCCTGCAGCGCATGTACGAGGACCTCATCACCGAGGCCGGGGTCGACATCGTGTCGAACGACGGCGTGGCCCTCGCCGACAGCGACTTTTCCGCTTTGGCGACGAAAGTGGCGTCCGCCAATCAGGATTGCGTCTTCGTCGGCACGCCCGCCGCGCAGGGGGCGAACATCATCCTGCAGCTCAAGCAGGCCGGGCTGGACCCGTCGACAGCGATCCTGGGCCACAACGCCTTCGCCTCGCCCACCTTCATCGAAAAGGGCGGTGCCGCGGTCGAGGGCGTCTATCTGATCGGGGCCTGGGTGCCGGGCGGCGGCGATGACGCGTTCTCGCAGGAGTTCGCGACCAGCTTCGAAGAGAAGATGGGCTTCCCCGCCGACGAATGGAACGCGATGGGCTATTCGGGAATGCAGGTCGTCGCACACGCGATCCGGGATGCGGCCGAAGCCGACAACGCGACGCGGGAAGGCGTGCGCGACGCGCTTGGCGCGCAAGAGGACGTCCCGGTCGTCGTGGGAACCCACTCCTACAGCTTCGATGAAGAGCGGGTGCCCTACTTCGGAATGAAGGTGCTTCAGGTCACGGACGGCGAATTCGCTGTCGCGCCCGAGTGATCCTTTTGCCTGAGGGGCGGGGGCCAGGCCTCCGCCCCTCGTTCGACACGAAAAGTCGTTTCCCCCACGACGGGTTGATACCATGCTAGCACAGCAAATTCTGAACGGGCTTGTCTCCGGGTCGGTCTATGCCCTCTTCTCACTGGGCTTTACCTTGATCTTCGGGGTGCAGAAGCTTCTGAACTTCGCCCATGGCGCCACCTTCATGGCCGGGGCGTTTATCGCTTACTACTGCACCATCAACGGCCTGCCTTTCTTCATGGCCATCGGGTTCTCGATGCTGGCCACGGGCCTGATCGCGATCCTGATCGACCTCATCGCCTTCCGCACCCTGCGCAAACGCGGCAACGCCGAGTTTCCGGCCCTCGTGTCGTCGATCGGCGTGGACCTGATCCTGGTCTCGATCGCGCAGCAGGTGTCGAACACGCAGGTGCTGAACTTTCCCTTCGGGACCTTCCCGATCCAGTTCTACAATATCCTCGGGCTTCGGATCTCGCTGTTGCAGATCGTGATCCTGGTGGTGGTGGCCGTTCTGGTCGCGGCGCTGATCTTCTATCTCAAGAAGACGACGTTCGGACGGCAGGTCCGCGCGGTCGCGACGAACGAGCGGGCCGCCGCCCTGCTGGGGGTCAACGCGCAAAGCGTCTATCTTCAGACCTTCTTCATCGCGGGGGCGCTGGCCGGGCTGGCCGGTGTTCTGATCGGGCTGCTGTTCAACTCGATCCAGTTCCTGATGGGAGAGCCCTACATGCTGCGCGCCTTCGTCGTCGTCGTCATCGGCGGTCTGGGCAGCGTTCAGGGGGCCATCGTCGCGTCGCTTCTGCTGGGTGTCGCCCAATCGCTGACCGTCGCGTATCTGCCCTCGGGGCTGACGGATGCCATCATCTTCGGTCTTCTGTTTCTTGTCCTGCTGGTGCGGCCCAACGGGCTGTTCGGTGACATCAATGCCGTCGCAGGGGGGACCCGCCAATGATGCAGTTCTATCTGGCCTATCAGCCGATCATCGACTTCTTCCTGTTGTCGGTCGGGTTCGGGTACAGCCAGCAGATCGCGTTGCGCGCCGGGGTGTTCTCGATCGCGACGGCGGGTTTCGCGGCGCTGGGGTCCTATTGCGTGGCGATCCTTGCGACCGAAACCGACGTTCCGATCTTCCTGACCGTGATCCTGGGCACCGCACTGGCGGCGGGTGTGGGCGGCTTGCTGGCGTTCCCGCTGGCCCGTCTGCGGGGCGCGTTCCAGGCCATCGCCACTTTGGCTTTCGTGCAGATCATCCTGTCGCTGCTGCTGTATGGCGAGGGGTTCACCGGCGGCGCATTGGGGATCGTCGGAATCCCGCGCGAGGTGAACACCTGGATCCTGCTTCTGGTGGTCGCGGCGACGATGTTCGTTCTGTGGAACATCGGCCGGTCGGGGATGGGGCGCGTGTTCAACGCGCTGCGTCAGGAGGAAAGCGTCGCGTCCTCTCTGGGCGTGAACATCGGCAAGTACCACATCATCGCCTTCATCCTGTCGGGCGCGTTGGGCGGTCTCTTCGGGGGTCTGCAAAGCCTTTATCCCGCATTATTCACCGGAACGGCTCCCCGGTGGGCTTGAGGCAAGGTGAGGCCGTTCCTGCCGGCCTCTGGGCGAGCGTTTGCTGCGAGTGTCAGCCGCGCTTCGCGCATGAGTTGATAGAGCTGCT
>NZ_ONZF01000007.1 GCF_900302445.1 Palleronia abyssalis
GCTTATCAGCCGCGTCCTTCGATGTTCCGGATTTCTGGTTCATCTTCGCTCCTTAATGGCTGCGATGATCCAGAAATCCTCCGTTACGAAAACCTCAAATCTGTCCCATGAGTGCTGACGTCAGACAGATCTTTGTGACGTCGCCATAGGGCCGGATGCCATGGTTCTGCTCGTAAAGGTCCACGAGTTGTGGGTCGAGTTCAGATGCCAAGACGCAGTCGTGGCCGAGGTCCGCAAGCGCTCGATGGAAACCGCCGAGGCCAGCAAATAGGTCGATGAACCTCATGAAGCTACTGGACCGTCGAAAGTAGTTATTTTCACGCGTAGCGCCTTCTCGGACCAGGTATCGTAACTTCGGCGGAAACCCTCTGGCCTGCCACCTGAAGCGAGCCCGACTGAGACACGCACTCAAGGTCTTGGTCAAGCCTCTGGAGCCGATAATGGCGCCGCAGCCAAGCAACCCTGCCAAACTGAGCAAGCTGGCACCGGGCAGAGAAGAAGCCACTCACTTGACGTCCGCTGCAGTTCCTAAGGGAGGCGATCTTCAGTGTGCCCGCGCCGCTCTCGCGACGCGGGCACACTTTCGACCACCCTTTCAGGGCTCCGTCCTCACCGGTCTGACGGTTTCGGATGTCCTCAGCCGAAGGAGATCCGAATGCCCCTCACGAAGATGATCGACCTGATTGCCGAAGTCGCTGCCAAGCGGGCCGCCCAGGGGCGGGAACCGAAGGAAAACGCCTCGGACGCAGTGCGCAATCTATGGCTGGCGATCTGGGCGAAAGCAAGGCGGCAGCAAAATCATCCTCCTGGCGCCTTCTTGCCTTGAACTCGGCATCTCCTCATGACCGGCAAGCCACTCCGCGCAATGCTCTACGCGCGGTATTCCTCCGACCTTCAGAACCCGCTTTCGGTCGACGACCAGTTCCGTATCTGCCGTCGTCTGGCTGAACAGAATGGTTGGACCGTCGTCGGCCAACACTCCGATCACGGCATATCCGGCACGGTCAGCGACCGCCCGGGGATCAAGGCGCTTGAGGCGGCCATCCGCGCCGAGGAATGCGATGTTGTCGTCGTCGAACTGCTGGACCGTATTGCACGCGATCAGGAGCACACCGCCCGCTTCTACAAGGTCGCCCAGCATAGCAGGGTCGATATACACGAGGTGCGCAGGGGTAAGGTTACGATGATGACCTTGGGATTCAGCTCCACCATGGCGGCGATGTATCTGGAGGATCTGGCAGATCGGGTGAGGCGCGGCCACGAAGGCAGGGTGCTCGCGGGCAAGAGCCCCGGAGGCCGAAGCTACGGATACAAACTAACAAGTGATCCAAGCGGTGATCCCCAGACACGTGTGCCGGCGATCAGCCCGGACGAGGCGGCCGTGGTGCAGCGCATCTTCCGCGAGTATGCCGCGGGCACCTCGCCGCGGAAGATAGCGTCCGATCTCAATGCTGACGGAATCCCCTCTCCCCGCGGACGCGGCCCTGGCTCTGGCTCTGGGCACTGGAAGCAGAACACGATCAACGGGAACCGTGAACGCGGGACCGGGATCCTGAACAACGAGATCTATATCGGGCGCCGGATCTGGAACCGCCTGCAGTATTCAAAGCACCCGGACACCAACAAACGGGTGTCTCGGCTGAACCCGCAGGAAAACTGGATTGTTAGCGAGGATCCGGGTCTCCGCATCATCGACGACGCTCTATGGGGCGCCGTCAAGGCTCAGCAGGATAGCCTTGCCCGCCGCAAGCGCCCTCGCACCTCCAGCGACCGCAACGGCCTCTCCGCGTCTCAAGGACTGCGCCGGCGTAAGTTCCTTCTCTCGGGGCTTCTGCAGTGCCGCCAGTGCGGGGGAAACCTTACCGTCGCCGGGAGCGGAAAGACCCGGCGATACTATTGTGCCAACGCCAAGGAGAAAGGCCCGACGGTGTGCACGGGCATGAAAGGGCTCAAGGAGGCTGACGCGGCCAAACCGTTGCTCGATGTGCTGAAGACAGGCCTAATGGAGGATGAGGCCTACGCGGAGTTCTCCCGCCGCTTTACGGCGCATCTTCGAGATCAGTCGAAAGACTCTGCTGAGCTGCTTCGCCTCCACGACCGGAAGGTGCGCGAGTTGGAGAAGACGCACGGCAATCTCATGAACGCCGTCGAGTCGGGGAAATTTTCAGACGCCGTCATCGACCGGCTGAATGCCGTCGACGCCGAACTGAAGGCGCTCAAGGCGCGGCGCGCAGAACTTGAGCCCAGCAGCATAGATCTGCCCCCAGATCTCCCGGTGCTGTATCGCGCCTATGTCGCCGATCTGGTCGAGACGCTATCCGGTGAAGAAGTTGCCGGGCGAGCCAGCGACGAGTTGCATGAGCTGATCGAGACGGTGATTGTGGATTGGGATGCAGAGATCGGGGCACATCGCCTCGAACTGCGCGGCAACCTGGTGCGTATGCTGAACGCAACAAAGCCCGCCGGAGAGGCGGGCTTTGCTGGTCTTGAAAGTTCGCTAAAGTTGGTTGCGGGAGTAAGATTTGAACCTATGACCCTCAGGTTATGAGTTTGAACCCGATCCACCATCAGTATCCTGTCACCGGGTCCCGCCCGCCCGCATGCCGAGCCTGGTCCAGGGCATCGTCGTCTTCCTCGAGCGCGGCCCTCACGGGATAGGCGAAGGTGAGGGCGAAGGCGTCGGCGACGTCCGGTGAGGGAATGCCGCGCTTTTTCATGTCGTCCTTGCGTTCCAGCATCAGCGCGTTGGCGGCATCGTAGCGATACATCGGCGCGGTCATCTCGGTGCTCAGCAGATCGTCCCTTGGCAGGGCGCCCCGCTCCAGCCAGGCGCGGAGGCTCAGCCACATCTCGGTGCGCTTGTTCGCCGCCCGCTCGCCGGTCCGTGCGGCATCCGAGCGCCCGCCGAAGTTCACCCCCCGCACCTCCCGGAAGCCCAGCTGGTGCAGACGGTCGACCACCCCGCCGCCGACACCGCCATCATCGACGAAGACCGTATCCGGCCTCCACCGCAGGATCCAGTCCCCCACCCGGGCGGCGAGCTGCATCGTGTCGAGCCCCGCATGGCGCTCGTAGGGGACGGCATTGCCATCTCGGCCATGGCGGAAGCAGATCGCCGACTTGTCGTCGCCGAAGCGCGCGACGTCGACGCCGATGACCTTCTCCTCGAACCGCTCCGGCCGCACCTTGCGTGCCATCGCACCGGCGACCAGCTCGTGCGAGATCAACTGGTCGTCGGTCTCTGCCTCGAAGCTGCAGTAGAACTCCTGGCGGATCTTGCCCTCCGACATGCCGGCGCGGCGTTCCTCCTCGATCTGGTCCGGCAGGATCAACCCGGTATCCTCGACCGTCAGCCGCTCGCAGAACCAGCCTTCCGCCTCGAGTGCACGCGCATAGGTGCCGTAGGCGTGGTTGTGGCCGCGCGGCGTGTAGATGAAGAGCGCCCAGCCGTCATTCTCCACAAGGATCGGGCGGAGATAGTCCCACGCCTCGGGGTTTGCGAGCGACCATTCCGAGAAGACCACGCCCACCGGGTTGGAGCCCACGAGGCTGTCGAAATTGTCCGAGCCCGCCATCTGCCAGACGGAGCCGTTCACCGTCTCGATCAGCATCTCCTGGGCGCTGGTCCGTGTGCGAATGGACGCGGGGAACACCTGGTCGATGATCCGACGTCCCGCGCCGTCGATCCCGTTCCAGACCGCACGCCGCGCCTGCGCCTGCTCGGGAAAGAGATGCCAGTAGGTCCCGACCCGGCGGAACATGTCGCGCGCGGTGAGGTTCAGCGCGACGCTGTCCTTGCCCGCCCGACGGTGCCACACCGCACAGCCCCGCCTGCAAGGCTTGCCGTGGCCGAAGGCCGCGTAGAGGCGCCGCTGGTGCGGGCGCGGCTGCCAGTCATGCGGGATCGTCAAATGCGTCGACGACATTGATCACCAGCTCCTTCCTGTCTGCCGGCCGCTCGCCGTGGGTCTCCATCAGGCGCAACACCTGCGCGGCGGCCCGGATGTCGCCCTTGATCGCCTTGTTGATCAGCGACACCAGCAAAGCTTCGCTCTTGCTCACGCGCGCCGTGCGCCCGCCCTCGGTCACGGTGATCTTCCGCGACAGCGCCTCATCGAGAAGCACCTTCACGCCACGTGCGCCGCGCGGACGACCCCGGGGATTGCCGGACCGCCCCTTGCGAAAGCGCGTGGCCTTCGGCGGCTTCCCGAAGCCCACCTCGTACGAGCCCTCGTCGGACATCACGCCTCCTCCGTCTGCCGGGGCGCCTGCAACAGGCGCTCCGCGCGGGCGTCGAAGGTCTCGCCGCTTTCCACATGCCGCGCGTCGTCCTTCGCGGCCTTCTGCCAGCGCCTGATGGTACGGTCGCAATAGATCGGGTCGATCTCCACCAGCCGCGCCCGGCGCCCCGTGCGGTGTGCCGCGATCAGTGTCGAGCCGGAGCCGCCGAAGGCGTCGAGCACGACATCCCCGCGACAGGAACAGTCGCGAAGCGCATCGGCAATCATCGCCACCGGCTTGACCGTCGGATGCAGCGCCAGCTCTTCCTGGCTGGCGCCGCCGGAATGGGCGCCGCGATACTGCCAGACGTTGGTCCGGTAGCGGCCGCCTTGCCCCAGCCCGAACGTGTTCAGATGCGGCGCTGTCCCCGCCTTGAAGGCGAAGATCAACTCGTGGCGCGAGCGGTAGAAGCTCCCCATCCCGCCGGTATCCTTGGCCCAGACGATCAGGTTCTTCAGTTCGCTGTAATGGCGCTCGCCGGCCTCCAGGATCTCAGCCATATGCCGCCAGTCCATGCAGACGTAGTGGATCGACCCATCGGTGCTCGCCGCAACCAGGCGCGCAAAGACCGCCTCGAGAAAGTCGCGGAAGGCCGCCGGGCTCATCTCGCCCGAGGCCATCGCGAACTCCCGGTGCCGGATGCGCCCCGAACCGCAGACATGCCCGTCGACGCGCACGTTGTAGGGCGGGTCGGTAAAGATCATGCGGGCCGTCTGCCCGGCCATCAGCCCATCGACCACGTCCGACTCCCGGGCATCGCCGCAGATCAGCCTGTGCGGCCCGAGCTGCCACAGATCACCGGAGCGGGTGACGGGCTGCGCGTCCAGTGGCGGCAACGCCTCGTCCTCGGGCACGCAGGGCTCGGAGGGCGATACCTCCTCGATCAGGAGGTCGATCTCGCCGGCATCGAACCCGATCACGCCGATATCGAAGTCCAGATCGGCCTCGGCCAGAGCACCGAGTTCGATCGCGAGCGTCTCGCGGTCCCACCCGGCATTCTCGGCCAGCCTGTTATCCGCGATCACGTAAGCCCGCTTCTGGTCGGCGCTCATGTGATCGAGGCGCAGGCAGGGCACCTCGCCCCGTCCAAGCTGCCGCGCCGCCGCGACCCGGCCGTGCCCCGCCAGGATCCGGCCGGCCTCATCGACCAGAACCGGATTGGTGAAGCCGAAGGTCTCGATGCTCGCGGCGATCTGAGCGATCTGCTTGCGGGAATGGGTCCGCGCATTGCCGGACCAGGGTGTGAGCGCATCGATGCGCATGGAGATGATCTCAGCCATAACGGCCTCCGAAGATTGGGGGCCGGATCATGGTCGGGGAGTGCGGGATCACACGATGACGACCAGATTCAAGCGGCCCGGAATGGGGGTCACAGGGTGCCCGCGAACAGGCAATATTGCTCTCTGGCTTCATCCATTCAGACGCTCGGCCGGGAGATCTATTTCCGGCTTGGTCCGCGATGCGAATGCGCACCGCCTTCGTCTTCTCTGTTTCGGGCGTGTAGCCGGGGGAATCTATCGTCCGGCCAAGCCCGCGATGCGCACGCGCACCGCCATCATCTCTGTCTTTTCCGATAGCACTGCGTGGCCAGAACAGCAAGGGGCAAAAGGCGAACATCTCATTATCGGGCGTGGTCGCCCTGTCCGGACTGGACTGGCTGCGCGATCCGAGCATTGGTCCTGCCACGCCCGGCTCGCCGCCCGGGCGCGTCGCGGTACAAGGGCCGGCACGGTGCCGACCCCGAACCCGGAGACCGCCATGCCACGCAAGACGTCCACCATCCAGACCGACAGCGACACCAAGCCCAAACTCAGCAAGCTTGGCCTCGTCCGGGACATGCTCGCCTCCGGGACCGGTGCCACCCTGTCCCAGCTCTGCGAGGCCACCGGCTGGCAGAGCCACTCGGTGCGCGCCGCCATAAGCAACCTGCGCAAGACGGGCTGCGTGATCGAGCGCGGCAAGGCCGGGGATGGAACCAGCCTCTATCGCATCACCTCCGCCCCGGCCCCTGCGCCGGAGGGTCGGTGAGGATGGAGGATGTCACGATCGACCGGATCGAGGCGATGGACCGGGAGGCGCTCCTCGCCCTGTGGCGCGCGACCTTCGGCGCCCCGCCCCCGAAGCGGCTGAGCCGGCCCTTCCTGCGCCGCTTCATCGCCTTCGAGCTTCAGGCCCGCCGTCATGGCGGGCTGTCCCCGGCGGTGCAGAAGAAGCTTGTCCACATCGCCGCCGGCAAGGATAGGCCCAAAGCCCGTAGGATCCATCCCGGCGGCCGTCTGATCCGCGAATGGAACGGCACCAGCCATGTCGTCGACATCACCGAGACCGGCTATGCCTGGCGCGGCCGCGCGTTCCGCTCGCTCTCGGCCATCGCCCGCGAGATCACCGGGGCGCACTGGTCGGGGCCGCGCTTCTTCGGGCTGACCGGAAGCGGCACCCGATGAGCCGGTCCACGATTCGCTGCGCAATCTACACCCGCAAGAGTTCCGAAGAAGGGCTCGACCAGGGCTTCAACTCGCTCGACGCCCAGCACGAGGCCTGCGCGGCCTATGTGGCCAGCCAGCGGCATGAAGGCTGGACGCTTGGTTCAGAGCGGTACGACGACGGCGGCCTCTCGGGCGGCACGCTGGAGCGTCCGGCCCTGCAGCGCCTGCTCGCCGACATCGAGGCCGGCCGGATCGGGATGGTGGTGGTCTACAAGATTGACCGGCTGACCCGTTCGCTGGCAGATTTCGCCAGGCTGGTCGAGCGGCTCGAGACCGCCGGCTGCTCTTTCGTCTCGGTGACCCAGGCCTTCAACACCTCCTCCTCGATGGGCCGGCTGACGCTGAACGTGCTGCTGTCCTTCGCGCAGTTCGAGCGCGAGGTCACGGCCGAGCGCATCCGCGACAAGATCGCCGCCTCCAAGCAGAAAGGGCTCTGGATGGGCGGCACCGTCCCGCTCGGCTACGACGCACATCCCGATCCGAACATCCGCGAGCTCGTCGTCAACGAGCGTGAGGCGGAGACCGTGCGCAGCCTCTTCGATCTCTACGACCGGCACGGCTGCCTGCGGCAGGTGGCGGACGCGGCCGCCGGGCTCGGATTGCGCTCCAGGCACCGGACCTCCGCCTCCGGCCGGAGCAGCGGTGGCGGTCCGCTCTCGCGCGGGCAGATCCACTACCTGCTCACCAACCCCGTCTATCGCGGTCGCATCCGGCACAAGGAGAAAGTCTGGCCGGGGCGACACCCGCCCGTCATCCCCGAGGATCTGTGGGATCGCGTCCAGGCGAGGCTGCAGGCGGTGGGCGCCCGCCCGCGCGGACGTCGAGATGCGCGCCCGGCCGGCACCGCCGCCATCGGCTCCCTCCTCACAGGCAAATTCCGCGACGAAACCGGCGATCGGCTGACCCCGACCCACACCACCCGCCGCGGCAAGCGGCTGCGCTACTACGTTTCGAACCGGCTGCTGGCCGGAACCGCCGACCCCGCCGGCTGGCGGCTGCCGGCGCCGGCTCTCGACCAGACGATCGGGAAGATCGTCCCGGATCACCTACAGAGCTGCGCCGCGCGCCATGCGCTGCTCGCCCGCCCCGATGCGGTTACGGCAGAGCAGGTGAAGGCTTCCGCCGCGGTGTTGATCGGCAAGTTGCGCAGCGGCGCCGGCGAGACCCTGCGCGACCTGGTCGCGGCCGGCACGCTCCGGCCGGGCAGCATCGTCCTCAGCCTCGATGCCCCGCGCCTCGCCGCCGCGCTGTCAGTGGAGCCAGATGATCTCTGCCCCGCGCTCCTCGGGATCGAGGCCCCTCTCGCCCTGCGCCGCCGCGGCGTGGAAGTGAAGCTCATGGCCGGTCGCCCGGCCCCGGCACCCGATCCCGGGCTCGTCCGTATCCTGGCCGAGGCCCATTCCTGGACGGCGGCGCTTCGCAAGGGAGAGCAACTCTCCGACCTTGCCGCCCGGACCGGCCATTCGGACTCCTACATACGCACCCGCGCACAGCTCGCCTTCCTGTCGCCGAAGATCCAGGCCGCGATCCTCGCCGGCACCCAGCCGCCCGAGCTGACGGTCAACCGAATGATCCGCGCGCCCCTCCCGCTCGACTGGTCCGAGCAGGCGCGCCGCTTCGGCATCAGCTGACCACTCCCCGTTCTTCTGAATTCTTTCCCTGTTCAGGGGATTTGGTTTCCCTGTTCGCCGCAAAAAATTCCCTGTTCAGCCGCGCAGGCAAAATGCCGACAAGTCACTGTTGTGACGTAGCTTTTCCAAAGCCAATTCACCAGACAGCCGCTGATCTGACGCCATTTCCCTGTTGATTCCCTGTTACCAGGGAAAATGACGCAAACCGCACGCCGCGATGCACCGCTCCGAGACGGCACACCGAAAGGCCCGGCATCACCCGACGGGAAAGAGTCTCAGTGCAGGGAAACGTCTCGTAACGCGCGGAAAACCCGCAGGGAATTCGCAGGTAAAACCCAATGAAAACATAGGGTTATGTGGCTGGCGGAGGAGGTGGGATTCATCTTCACGTGTTGCCCTGCCGACACGCTTTGCGATGACAGACTTTCTCGCAAGTCGCTGATGAGGTTAGATTCTCTGTCCTTGCCTTGCGCGTCACGCGCGAATAACGCTTGCGGTGTGGGTCCAATAAGGGTCCAATAACTGCACCAATAGGGCGAGCTTGACATGGCGTTTTCACCCCGTCGCGGCAGCTACATCCGACAGCATCGGGGGCGCTACTACTACCGCCGTGCGATCCCCTCGAAGGTCCGCCATCTCTTCGATGGTAAGACCGAGTGGGCTATCCCGTTGGAGGGCCGATCCTCCGCCGAACGCTTCACGGAAGCGCAGGCCATCGCAGATCGCCATAACCGCCAAATTCGCATGACACAGGAGGTCGCGATCCCAGACCGGGAGACGCAGGACGTTGCATGCCTGAGGATCGACCTCGCACCCGACGACCTTCCGCCCGGTGCCCCTGCCCCGGTGCCTGAGCGGTTTTACAGAGACGGAAGAGTCTTCGACGTGTTCCGCTACGCGATCACCGATGACCCGGCACAGCGGCGGGCGGCGGAGGCCGATGGCTTCTATGTCGTGTCGGTTGAAGAGGAAAAGGCGCAGATGGAGATGCGCCAGCGCATGGCGGAGTTCGAAGCTGCCGAGTCCGACGACGCGAGAGAGATTGCCGACCTCAAAGCCGAGAAGGTAGCGACCAAGATCGACGGGCTGGCCCACGTCAGTGGGCACACTGTCACGTCCATTCTCGACCCGTGGAGGAACAACAGAAAGCAAGCCCCGACAACATGGAAAAAGCACACACAGTACGCGCGAGAGTTCGCCGAACTCCACGGCGACCTTGCCCTAGAGGATGTCACTAAACGCCACGTGGTGGAGTACGTGCAACATGCGGCGGCCCTCACGTATCAAGGTAAGCCTCTCTCCCCGACCTCGATAGCCAAGCGACTGGACAGCATCCGCGCTCTACTTGGCTACGCCGCCGAAATCGACGTGATCGACGCCAACCCGGCGACCGGCGTGAAGGCCCCAAAGGACAGCCGCCCGAAAACGTCGCGAAGCTGGAAGAGTTTTGAGCCTGCCGAGGTGCGTAAGCTAGTGGACGTGTCGTCTGCCCTATGGAGCAAGCGCCGCGACAAGCGACCGGGCCGCGCCCGAGACCTGACGGCGGCTCTACAGGTCCTCATCTGGACAGGCGCGCGCCCGGAAGAGGTCTGCCAGCTTCGCCGCGATGATGTGGACCTGACGCGCGGCGTCCTGCGGATCACCAACGACGACAGCGACGACGATGCCCGCCCACGCCTGACTAAGAATGAGAACAGCGTCCGAGAGGTCCCGATCCACTCGCGCCTCCTGCCCCTCCTGATCGACCACCTGCGATACCATAACGCCCCCCTCCTCTTCCCGAGCTTCGAACCTGAGGCCACGCCTGCCGAGCTTGAAGAGGCGACACGCACGGGACACCCCGTCGAGATTAAAGGACGGTATGCCCGTCCCATCTCCCGTGCGTGGACTGACGAGCTGCGCCACAAGGTGACCGACGACCCTCGGAAGGTCCTCTACAGCCTCCGCCATTCATGGAGTGCAGAGTCCCGGCGCACGGGCATGCCCGAGCACGTCAGGAACGCGCTGCTGGGTCACGCTAACGATAACCAACATGCCGGGCGGTACGGCGGAGATGCCGATTGGACAGACGATAAGCGGCGTCACTTAGAGCGGATGGACTGTTTGCCCGCGTAACCCCGCATACGCGGGCATCCCGTAAACCCGTTCGGCAGCGCCACACCCGACCTACCTCCTACCAGACACACCCGCGCCACGTCCACGCGCCCCTGAGCTAGCCGACATGGTGCCTCTGCCGTGTGGCGGAGCTGGTGCCTCTGCCGTCTTATCGCTTCGCCCCGTCGGGGGCAGACTTACCGCGACGGAAACGGGAACTCAGGACCCGGCGAAGGCCGCGACGCCAGCGCCTCCGCCATCCTCGTGAAGTCCTGCCCCAGCCGCATCAGTTTCGCATAGTCTAGCGGGGCTTCAGCCGCCTCGGTTTCCGACACCAGCTCATGCGCCGCGAGAATAATCTTGTCTTCCATGTTCGTATCTCCCGTGGGCCTTTCTGTTAATACCGAGCGCCAAGAAACGTGAAACGCACAAGGAGTCCAGCCCTAATTTACAGGCCCCTCCGACAGCCAATCTCCCAACCCTCAGGACAGAATTGTTATCCTCTCCTTAACAGAATGCGCACCACGCGACACGCGGAGTAGCCGAGGGTAAAAGATTCTGCCCCCATCTTGACCCTCTCGCCTTGCAAAAATTGACATTCTGCAAGCGATCAGTCAATGTGGTCGTACCAAAAGACGCCGCAAACGGATACAGCCGGGGGCTGACCTTTCGCGGATCATCCACATAAAATATGGAGGTGGTCAGCCCATGCTGCTCACAACCCAACCGTTGCTAAAAGACGCCCTCGGAAAGAGCGCAACGACCGTTGCAACCCGTGTGAACGGCCTCGCGTCATATGGAGGCTGGTTTAAGAGATACGATCTCACGTCCGTGATCCCGAGGCTGACGCCCCACGATACCCCGGACCAGATTGGAAAGATGTTCGACAGCGCGAAGTCGGACGGAGACGATTGCAATATCGGCGGCGACTATCCCGTAGGTGACCCGCCCGTCACTCGTGTGAGGCTGATCGAACAATGGATGCAGCCTGAGATGCTGGATCGACTGAATGACCTTCGCCAACGCGCGAGAGCTTATCTGGAAGACAACGCGGACTGGATTGAGGACGAGAATCTAGACCAGATCCTCTATCTTCTGTGTCTTTACCCTCCCTTCCTCAAACACGCGATCCTCGGGGGAAAGACCCCGGCGATTAATTACCACATCATCGACTACGCGATCATCAACGGGTCGTTCGACCCGATGTTCGCTACACTGAAAGGAGCCGCATAATGGCTAATTACGAATACACCGACAAAGACCTCGCGAAGCAAGAGGCCGTACTTGCCGAGCTGCGCGCCGGGCTTGAGGCGAAAGGATGGGATGCTGTCCCAAGCGACCGCGAACTGGCCCAGCTCCCGAGCGTCAGGCTCGCTGTGCTGGCCAACCTCCCCCTCGACTCAGAGGCTTGGCAGCGTGATGCACGTAATATCCCGTCCGTGGCGAAAGCCATTGAGAAGAGGGAAAAAGAGCAGCGCGACGCCGAGGTTCGCGATCTACTTGAGTCCGGGGATGCTGAGTCCGATCTCCAACGTCAGATGGCCACGATGAATCCGGAGCAGCGCATCAACTTCGCAAGGAAGAACGGCCTCGCTTCTAAGCCTCCGGCTGACAAACCAGCCCCATCCAATGAAGAGAAAGCTCGCGCAATTAAGCTGATGTGGGAGATTCAAAGTCCGCAAGCGCGCATGGCGTATGCTCGGAAAATGGGAATCGCGTGATGATCCCGGATTGCCAGAATTCTTCGCTACCAATGACTCAGGTTTTGAGGAACTGGTCTGACGCATTAGCTGGGCACCCGCCCCCGTGGACCTTGGGGCGTGAGCAATCAAAGTCTAAAAGAATCATGATGCCATGGGGCACGTCGATCTGCGCGGATGAATGGGCTGAGCTTCAGGCAGAACTATATTCAATGTACAAGGATGAATTCCCCAATGTCATATGAGTCAATCGCCCGTCAGGTGGTCGCCTTTGCTGAGGCGGACAATATCACAGTGCGAAAAGCGCTCGACTTTTACGGACTTGATCGCGCTTTCCGCAAGGAAGTTGAGAAGGCTATTGCGTGCCTCCCCGCGACAGAACCGAAAGAACAAAAGCCTGCGCCGAAAGAACCGACTCCAACCGTACACTTCGATGCGCCGCAGCCGGTTCAAATGACCGATCAGAAACGGCGCGCCTTGAAATCAGAGGATGAGGCATTGCGTCGGGCGGGTGAGCTATGAGTCATGGATACACCCTCCGGCCCGATCTTGATGCGGCAGAGCGAAAGCGGACAGGCCGGAAAGACAAGGCTCGAAGGGACAAGTGGCGGAAGGCGCAGGCTGTCCGAAAAAAGTGGCCCGAGACCGCTTTCATCGAAGAGGAAGAACGCTTGGCGGCGGAAGTCGCGGCCTTCCTTCAAAGAAAAGAACAGGCACGGCGCGCGGCCTAAACAGCGCAGATCAATCTTAGACAATGGAGAAAGAGAATGAACCAACGTGAAGAGCGTGGGCTGGCCTTGTGCGCCCAATACCTGCGAAATGCGGCGTCCGGTAAATGCCGCGTTGCGGATTTTGAATGGGTCCGAGAGGAATTGGACGACCGGGAAGACTGGGCGAGATGCGTGTTGATCTGCGCAGGCTACCACCGTGACCTCAAAGGCCGTTGGGTCAGCCGAGAGGCCCCGACAAATTATCCCCCGACGCTCAAATGCGATTATTCGATGTTGTCGCAGCTCATGGAGGATGAGGACCCGTCCGACCGCTGGGACGAGGACCGGGCGCACCTGCATCTTGTGAGCTGACCTCGCATATCACTATCCGTGATGCGCCCCACCACAAATCGTCATACTATTACAAAATGTAACGAAATCAATGCCTTAGATGTGCCGTGCGAGTAATAAGTGCGCGTGGTGCACATTTGGGGTTGCAATCCGGTGACCGGGGCGGATCGGCGATTCGACTCAGGGGGCGGAATCGAGTACCAAAGAAAAAGGGGACGCAGTGGTCAGAGCCTGCATCCCCCTTCGAAAGCTTCGGCTGGCGAGCCGATGCCTCTTCATACCACACGCGACAACTGAAAGCAAACTGGCGACTATCATGGAAAACACGACGACCGCCGTCCAGACGGACGATGTAGACAACCCGTGGCTGCAAGCTGCGCTTGACCTACCTGAGGACTCCGACCCGGCGGAGTATGAAGACAACGTCATCCCCTTCCCGTTCACGAAGATCGGTGACGCCGTTGTGCTGGGCGACCTTGAAAGCCCTGAGGCGGTTTCCGTCCTCAACTCCCGCGCGACGGTAAGTATCTCGACGACCGCTCCTGCGGTGCCCGGCAACAAATGGCAGGCGGTGGGGGGGACGTGGGGAGACCACTTCCTCCACCTACTCACGCAGCACCCGGAGCAGACAGGCAAGGGCGGTAACGCCATCTGTTTCTCCGAAGGACAGCTCTCGCGGAAGATCAATGACGCCCGCTTCCTCTGGAAGGTAGAGAAGAAGATGGTCCGCGTGCACGCCCACTACGTCGATGTAGATGGCGGGTGGACTGTTGACGCCGCCGTCGAGGCGATCCGAGCGGCGGGGGTGATGGCCGCGATCTACACGACCCATTCCAACGCTTCCAAGGGCACTCCGGGCAGTGAAAGGTTCCGGATCATCACGCCGTTGTCCGAGCCGTTTGAGCTGGGCAAGCGAGAGGATGATCCGGAGGCTTGGGAAGAGCGTCTAGCACAGTGGAAAGCACACTACTGGGGCGTGGTGGAAGCGATCATCCCTGAGGGCGTGGACGTTGACGTTGACCCGCGCGGCGCGTTGGCGTCGCAGATGATGTACGCACCGGCCCGCCCGGTTGGTGCAGACTACGAGCACTTCATCGTCGCGGGTGCGGGCCTCAACGTGTCCACGATTCCGGTGGGAGACCCGGCGAAGTACAAGCGCAAGGGCGCGTCTGTCGGGCCGCGCTCGGAAGCGGGTGAATACGATGGTGAGCCACCGATCTTGAAGGATGGCTTTGACCTGCTGTCGTGGCACATGGACCACGGTGAGTATTTCGACATGACCGCCTTCCTCGAAATGGTCGGGTGGGACGTGCGCGGGGGCGGTGGCGACTGGTATGAGATGCTTTGTCCGAACAACGCCGCCCACACTGATCCCGAGGCGGATGTAGCTTACGGGCTGGACGGACCGGACAGCGACAACGGAGCGCTGATCTACTGTTTCCACACGGCGTGCGATGAGCTGCGGACCTGCAACTTCCTTCGGATGCTCGAAGAGCAGGTCGAGCTGCCGGACGGATACAAATCCATGTCCGAGGTCTTGTGCGATCAGGTCTGTTACCCTGACAGCGTGGACGGGGTGGCGGTCGAAGTAAGTCGCAGCGACTACGTCGAAGAGGCGGTCGTCATCACGTTCCTGAAATCGCCGAAGGCGGTCGAGCGCGCCTTCGCAAAGCTTTCGGATGCGTCAACCGCAGATCACTATGCCGGGCTTTACGCTGGCGTCGAGAAGGGAGGAAACACCGGCAAGGCGACCGCAGCGCTCGACAGGTTGATGAGGGACGCAGGGTGGAAGGGGAATGACCTGCGCCGTCTAGCCGCCCGTGGGCGCGAGATGCTGGGCGAAGAGCGGGCCGCATACGCGGCGGAGAAAGCGGAGGAACGCCGTCAGGCTAGGGAAGATGCACTCGACCGCGATGACCTTGCAGTGAAGTCTCTGGACCCTGCCGAGCCGCTGGGCGACACGATGGAGGAAGCGCTGGCGACCTTGTCGCACCGATTTGCGCCGGTCGATCTAGGCGGAAAGTTCCGTCTTGTGCGCAAACCCGATCTGACCGCGTTCGGGTCAGACGTGGACTCCACCATCGTGGTTTACTTGAAGCAAGACTTTCTCGACCTGCACCTCGACCGCCAGATTCATGAAGGCGATGTGATGGTGAACCCCGCCAAGGAGTTCATAGAGACGGCCAAGCGGAAGAGCGGAATTGTGTTCGCTCCGCCTCCGACGAATCCCGGTCCGAACGATTTCAACATGTATCAGGGTCGGAAGCTCGAAGCTGCGAAGGGAGACTGGCCGATCTTGGAAGACTTCATCTTCCGTATTGTCTGCCGGTCGGACGCTGCCAAGTACGATTGGCTCATGCTCTGGATGGCGCACATGGTCCAGCGCCCCGGTGAGAAGCCCGGCACAGCCGTTGTGTGTCGCGGTGAGGGAGGCACAGGGAAAGGCACCTTCGGGGAGGTACTTGCCCAGCTCACGCGACCGCATTTCAAGTTGCTAGAAAACGAGAAGCACGTGATCGGGCAGTTCGCAGGCGAGCACCTGTCGAAGTGCATCCTATCCGTAGTCAATGAAGCCGTCTTCGGCCCTGATCCGAAGGTTTCGTCGGCGTTGAAGAGCATGGCGGACAGTCCGACGATGCAGGTGGAGGCGAAGGGGCTGAACCTCGTCACCGTGACGTCCTTCCTCCGTCTATACTTCGACACGAACGCAGACTTGCCGATCCTCATCGAAGGCAACGGATCGGAGCGGCGGTGGTGGGTTGTTGAGATTTCCTCCGACGAAAAGCAGAATCTCGACTACTTCGCCAAGGTGCGCGCCGCGATCAACGGCGGTGAGATGCAGGCGCTCCTGCATTACCTTCAAGAGTACGACCCCGCTAACGCGGGCCTGCGCTGGGATGACGTGCGAACTGCGCCTGAGACGGAAGAGCGCCGTATCATGATGGAGCACTCCCGCTCCGCCCCGGAGCGGCGTCTGCAAGAGGTCTTGGCGGAAGGTGAGGTCACTTTGTCCATCGACGGTGGGCTTGAAACGTTCACTGCCGATGGTAGTGGGCTACGGGTCCCAGCGTCGGCATTCCGAGACTACATCGGCGCAGTCGGGAACAAGAACAAGGCAGCGGATCGGGGCGTGCTCGCGATGATGGCGCGCCTCTTCCCGGATTCCGCTGTGGCGGAGGGTCAGGGCAAGGTCGGGTCCCATGCGAACAAGCGCTGGTATCTCTTCCCGCCTGAGGTCTTGGGGCGGCAGAGTGATGCCTGAGACGGTGCGGCCCCCGCGTTAGCGGGGGTTGCCCCCAACCAACCCCCAACCCCTTGGGGGTGGCAAACCCCTTATTCGTAAGGCCGAAGCCACGCTGCCCCCAAACCCCCAACAAATTCGCCGGGTCTATAAAGATGGGCGGGGCACACACACCCGCATCTTCGTGTGTGTGTCCTCTTACTTTTTCAGCAACTCATGATTTGTTGGGGGTTTGGGGGTAGCCCGTTCCCACCCATAAAAACAAGGCACTTCACGCCCCCAAGGGGTTGGGGGTTGGTTGGGGGCGCTGGGGGTTCCCCACTCCGCTAACGCGGCGCGGTCCCGAACCACCAGACCGGCAACCCACCAGACTCACCTGCGCTCTGACGCGCTGTCCTGGCACCTTACCACCCCGCTGGCACTCCGCCTTCCCGCCTGCCAACCCCTGCCGACCTTGCCGCTGACGCGGCGACACACCACCACACAGAGCCGGGGCGCCACCGATCTCACTGCGCCCACGACCTACCCGCGCCCCCCGACCTACCCCCGCCCACGACCTGCCGAGACGGGTGACCTGCCGACCTACCGAGGCGATGACCATGGAGACCTGCCCGACCTGCGGAGCTTCTGACGGCCCGCGTTAGCGGGGGATCGCAGGCGACTTGATGCCCGCACACTTTCCGCGTAGTCCGCTGCGCTCGGATCAACGGCGTGGAGATGCGAGTATGCTGGGCCGCAGCTATGAAAAGATGATCCCGCGCCACGAGCGAGTGGACTTTGAAAATGCGTTATCAATGGAGGAAGGATACGTCCTCGACTTCAACAACAGGACGTTCAATGACTTCTTCTATGAAACGCTCGGTTTGGACCCCGACGTCAACACACGTGTCTTCAGCGGGCGCGGGACTTCTAAGGCAAATCGACTCCGCGCTTTCATAGAGCGGGCCGAATTGCACTTGGTATCTAAGATACTCAGAGAGATGTGGGAACACCGTGACAGACAGATTAGAAGGTCTGGCCCAAACGAAGACCGCCTGCGCGAGAACTATTTCAGGGTCGTCTCCCGCATCGAAGGCAAAGCCGACGCCATCGACACGTCCGCCATCGAGACCTTTGAACTTAGCGAGCCACTGGAAGAACTGGTCACTTCGATCAAGCGGGACCTCGATGCGAAGAAGCCGCAAGCCGCTTTAGATCGGCTTCACACCTATTGCATGAAGCGGTTTGCATCGCTGGTCAGGAAGCATGGCGGCGGAGAGTGCGGCAAGGACGATCCGCTGCACTCACGGGTGGGGAAGTACGTGAAGCTCATGCAGGCGCAGAGGAACCTCAATCCGATATCCGAGCGCATCATGAAAAGCTCCATCAGCGTATTCGAAGCGATGAACACTATACGCAATGACAAGTCGTTCGCGCATGACAATCCTGAGCTTGTCGAGATGGAAGAGGCTCGGTTCATCTTTGATAGCATCGCCGCATTCCTGCGGTTTGCGAAGGCTGTAGACGGACGCCACTTCGAGGACTGATACTCGGTAGAGACAGGCGCAATCTCCCGCCAGACAAGCCAAAAACCCGCCTCAGAGGCTGCCGACCTCGCAGACTCAAAAATTTGCGCCACAACCAGAGATACGCGCAACTATATTACCAGTCCGATCCGCGATCCCCGGCTCGTGGATCGACCTCGCTGTCCCACCCGAGCCTGACCTGATCGACCGCCCGCAACCCGCAGCGTGTGCAGCGCGCACGCCTCTCAATATCCTGCCGGGTAAGCGCCACCACATGCGGCCCGCGCACGTCGCCTACATGCCCGCAATGGCACCAAATCCACAGTACGTGCATCGCACCCCATGAGATCGAAAGGTGAACATCCATTTGGCGCCCAACGGATCGACGGCAACAGTCCGTCTCAATAGGGACGTCCCATGCGGCATGCGAGATTCATGCCGGAATCGGTCTCACATGGCTTGTCGAATCACCCGTGTGAGAATATCTCATTCCTCATAGAGTCATGTGAGACAAGGAGGTCGAGACGATGGAAAAATGGGGTTACGTCAGGGTCAGCGTGGATCGCGAGACGCAGGCCGCAGGATGGGCGGAGCAACACCGTGTCCTGAAGGAGCTGGGCTGCACGCGCATCTTCGAAGAGGAGGCCAGCACACGGGGCGAACGCCCCGTCTTCGACTCCATGATGCGTGAGGCCGCACAGAGCGCCCACGAGGCGCGTCGCATCTGCATCTGTGCCGCCAAGATGGACCGGGCCTTCCGCGACCTCATCGCTGCTGACGCAGCCATCACGAAGGGCGACAACCCCCATGTCATCTGGCACCTGCCCGACCTCTCTCCCAACCCGCTGGACCCGTCCGACCCGGTCCAGATGCTCCTAGTGCGCATGATGGCTGCAGTGGGCCAGTTCGAGCGCGACCGCCTCGCCGAGCGCCGTGCCTATGGGATCGCTAAGGCCAAGGCTGAAGGCAAGTACAAGGGCCGTGCGCCGACCGCGCGGGCCAAGACGGACAAGGTGCTGTCTGCCCGCGACCGTGGCCTCACGCCCGACGAGACGGCAAAGGTGGTGGGGATCAGCCGTGCCAGCGTCTACCGCATACTCAAGGATCACCCTCAGGACGCGGCCTCCTAGCCCCTCGACCAACTCACCCGCGCCTCCGACTGACCAGCTCGGGTGACGTGGTGACTTGGCTGCTGGCCCGCGTCAGGCGGCCCTCATGGCACCATGTATTCTGCCGAGGGACCCAAGATGGGGTATGGGTAGGGGATCAAAAACCGGCGCAGTACCCGCGTGAATGTGACTCACAATCCTCGGAATCGACCCCCAGATGCTTTCCGGGGACCCGCCCCGGATCGTGGGTATCCCCTTCGCGATCACGGAGTCGCCCTCAAGTAGAGTCATTTTTCCTGAACTCGCCCATCGGAGTGGCACAGTCGTAGTGGTGCCGCGTCGCCCGTCTTCGTCTGTATGGCAACCCGACCAATTGAACATCTCCCGCCGATCCGGCATCTTCTAACAAGGAGGAATCTGTGGACACGTATCTCGACATCGCGCAAACGGTGCTTCAGGTTGCTCGACGCCCTCTGAATGCGAAAGCTATGCTCGACATGGCATATGAGGCAGGTGTCGTTCCGACCCATTTGCATGGGCAAACCCAGCACAAGACACTCCAAGCGCGGTTGAGCGAAGATATCCTTCATCACCGAGAGGCCTCTGCCTTCTACCGCACCGAGCCCGGACAGTTTGCTCTGAAGTCTTTCCTTGACGATCCTGCTATCCCGCAGGCATGGAAAGTGCCGTTTCCAGCTCGCAGGCGGACCCGTGATCTCAAGCGCCCCCACGCTCTTGGCGTCTCAAGGTCTGTTGCTGACACGATCGGAAACGGTCTTGCATTGTTCGACAATGTGTTCGGACGGGCGGAGGCTGAAGACGCCGTCGCGTCTATGCATCCGGACGAGATGCAGGAGCACGGTTACTGCGCCGTGTGGACTTTCTCAGTCGTGCGGCGCACCGATTGTGTCCTTACCTACCGGGTAGGTCGTTACCGTGATGATCGCGACGCCTTTGCCAATCGACGTTCGGTCGGTTTCGTTGGCGCGCTAGCTGCCGACGATGTATCTCTCTTTTCAGACGACCCCTTAGGCGTCGTCGACTGCGCGACAACCGTTCTGCAGTACGACCTAGATCTGTCGCTCGCCTCCTTCGACAGCATCGGCAAGGAAACCAGTGCCAGCCGCCCGGCGATCGACGGCGTTATCGCCGTCGAAGGGGAAGACGGTTCTCTCGAAGTGGTTGTGGTCCTGTCGTGGTTCTGCCCAGACTGGTTCGAGCCTACAACCCGTAGGCTATCGCTCAACGAGCCCGACTGGCTTTGTTCTGCAACCCGTCCCAACAACATCGAAGATTTCGAACCGTGGAGCGTGAGGGTGCTCGATCATCTCATGGCTGCGGAGCAGTGAGGACGTGGCGAAGACCAGCATTTCGCATCAGCAAGCGGCCTTTATCCGCTTCGAACTGAACAGCAACGATGCACAACGGCAGAAGAGCGCTCTTCAAGACCTCTGTCGGCTCTCGCGAGCAGGCTTGACCCTTCGGCCTGAGATTAAGACGACTTTCGAACAGATGATCGCGGGACTGACCGTTAACGCGTCTGATCTCAAGGTGGTACGCTGGGCTCTCAATGCGATCGCCCGCATCGGAACGGTTGCAAATACCGCCGAGAGCGCGAAGCTTGCCTTGCGTCGACACGAAGCCGACCCAGAGATAGTAGCCGCTGCAGTTTCCGCACTCGCATCTCTACACAGGGGAAGATTGCCGCCCGAAGCCGGGATGGCCGCTGTCGATCCCGCGACGAGGATGCTCGCCGCGATGCAAACCGTCGCACCCAGACTTCTCGACACGGTGCCGCTTTCGATAGACCTCGACACTGCTGACCCTGAGTTGCTCAAGCTGGCACTTATCGTGATCGGGTTGAACCGCGATATTCAACACCTGCTTCATCCTCGACACGAGAACGGCGAAATTGTCCGAGCTCTCGGTCAACACGATGACCCTATAGTACGCCAGTACAGCGTCTGGTCGGTAATCGAGAACGACCGGCTCGGCGCCGAGCACCTAGGCGTTCCGCTTGACAGCATAGATCGTGAGAAACCCAACGTGCAGGCAAAGCTTCTGCAGCTCGCTCCGACTGCGATAGAAGATCGGACGGAGCTACAGGAACTCATCATCCAAGGCAGTATTTTGCCTTCGCTCGAGGCTCGCGAGGGACTCGCCAAAGGACTTTCCCACCTCTTCTACGAAGGGCTGCAAGACGTTACGATCCGGTGGGCGGAGACAGAAACCGAGGATCGCGTCCTTCTTCCGCTCGCAGAGCACTTCGCGAGACACGCGGAAGGATCGCCGAGTTACCGTGAAGAGGCGTTGATGCTCTATGATCGAGGGAAGGCCTTCAGAGAAAGGGTGCGCTTGGGCGCGGAGGGAACCGCTCTGTACAGCAATGTACGAGGAGATATCGGTCGAACTCCCAGCCTCTTCGATGAAGGGACTGACACGGAGCGTAGGACGTTGATGGAGCGGATGAAGACGGAAAGAGAACTGAGGGTGCTCATTCTGAATGCAACACCCGATCCCGCGGCCCCAGTAGACCGCGACTACATGCCGATCCGGCCCGACAAAGAGGCGATGGAGCTGCGTGAGCGTATGGCAGCAGTCCAGAACCCACGACGTCGACCCATCTTCGAGACCGTCTACGCAACGCGGGTTGACCAAATCCAGCAAGAGATGGTGCGCCACGATCCGAAAGTTCTCCACTTCAGCGGACATGGCGGCGGGGGATCACTCGTGTTCGAGGATCGCGACGGTCGGGCTTCACCACTTGATGGCGAGATGCTCGCTCGCATCGTGGAGACTTACGGCGAACTTGAGTGTCTGGTTCTTCACGCCTGTTATTCGGATGAGATCGCCAAGGCCTGTGCTGCTCATGTTCCGTATGTGGTGGGATCAACTGATGCCATCAGCGATTTTACCGCGCCCAAGTTCACGTACATGTTCTATCAGGCAATCGCTACCGGAAGGCCATACCGTCAAGCCTTCGAGATGGGCCGCAATGAGGTAGCGCTCGTGGATCAGGCGGAAGCGACGAAGTATGCAATGAGGTCACTGTAGTACGTCGCGCAGGCCCCTTGCTCCTCCCGACATCACCGACCAAGTGGCTTGCCGATCATGGGAAACGAGATGTGCAGATGTACCAGTATGACATCAACCTCAAAGGCCTTAGCGAGACCGAGGTTAGTGACGTTATGCCCCCCGAACGCGAGGTGCTGGTGACGTGGAAGTCCGAAGAGAACGATTTCTGCAGCTTCACGCCCAACGGCGCGGATGAGCCGTTGTTCTTTGACCCGTACCTTGGCCTCCTCGTCCGGCGCATCAAAGAATGGCACGAGGCGCGAGAGACATGAGCGAATGGATCGGCCCTCTGATCAGTGCCGTTGCCGTCATCGCTTCCGTGGTAGTCGGCGCATGGCTCTCTCGGAGCAGCGCGAGGCAGCAGGCACAGGCCGCCAGAGAAGAGAAGGCAGAGGATCGGCTCTGGCAGTTCCGTAAGGACGCCTACACCGCGATACTTGCCAAGCTTGCAGAAGCTGCACGCGAGCAGGAGCGCATTGCGACTGGATACCACGAGTCGGAGCATCCGGACGCATACGACGCGTCGAAGGATAGAAGGGAGAGAGACGCCGTGGTGTGGTCAGCATGGAGTGCTTGCCGGGAACAGTTCGAACGCAACCGCCTCGTGATCTCGCCCGAGTTCACTGAGGCCTTCAAAGCAATTAGAAAAGAGCTAGCTGCCATAGACGAAGATCAGTTACCACCCGTACTCGCTGACCAAATCGAAGAAGCGTTCTCAGGCGGTCACCGAAGATTGTTGTCGGTGGCCTTGGCGGAGATTCGACCGTCAGAACAGCGATAGCGCAGGTGGGTCGCGGTCTCAGGGACTTCGCCGGGCGGCGGTCTCGGCTACATCGCCCAGCCAGCTACGCTCAGGGCCACAACTGCCAAGATCACGCTCGTCGCAAGGGAAAGTAGAAGCTCACGCCTCACGTCGCCACCGCGTAACAACCGTATCAACAGGTTCGCGGGGCTCTTTCATAGGAGGGTGGGCAGAAAGGCCCCTACGACCGTCGCAGCCGCCAGAAAGTACAAGGTCAGGTCCTTGATCGTCATGCGTGCCTCCCGAGATCACTAAATCATGTTGAGTGATCTTTTCTTGCACGCATGCGGCGAGCACAACCTGTCCTTAAGATAGTATGGCGGGCGCATCGGTGCTTCCAAGTTCGGTGCTAGATGCCTCAACCTCTTTGCCCCACCCGGTGGGGTCACTGTCTCGGCGAGTTTGGGGAGCGGGTGTTTTGGCTGTGTGCCCTACCGATAGACCCACCCCTCTCCCTCGACCCATCGGAACTCTGTCACGATACTTGCCGCCGCTTCATCTAACAGGTCTGCCCACTCGGACAGAATGATCCGGTATCCGATGCGATCCTGCGCACGATAAGACGAAACGATGAGAGAAGCCGCGATCTCGTCGTCATCATCAAGCCACCAGTCACGTGCAAGGTTGTGGATCACCTGACTGCAAAGCTCTTTGATGGAAACATCGCGCGGCTGCGGATGCTCATAGTTTAACTCGACCGATCCCGGCAAATCCCGCCAAAAATTGCCAATCTCGGGAGCCGCCGCGACGAAGGTCTCGGCGCGCACAATCCTGTCGCAGAATTCATCCGTGAGCTTCCGATCCTCCATAAGCTTCCGCAGGACGAACGCCGAGTACAAGATCGCGCGCTCAAGGCTGAAGGGAACCTCGGAGTATCGGCATTCACAGCTTTCCCGGATCGTCACAGCGTGAAGGCGTAGCTCGGTCCGCCACGGGGCGCTTTCGTACATGCGGCTATCTCCCCAGACCATCGCAAGGGCGAGAATCTCTGTCCTCTCGATGACAGAGATTCTGTCCAGCAGCGGGTCCAACAACGGGTCCAGTAAGCTGATTCGATATCCAAGATTTCCGTTTCAGAACAGTTATTTACGAGATGGCGGAGGAGGTGGGATTCGAACCCACGGGACGCTTTCACGCCCAACGGTTTTCAAGACCGCCGCAATCGACCACTCTGCCACTCCTCCGGTCGGGAACCGTCTAGCGCGCGCGCTTTCGAAGGGGAAGCCCCGTGAGAGGGTCCGCCAACTGTGCGACGCATGCTTTTCATGGGCGGATCGCTGGACTATGCTTCGTCAAAAGGCCGCAAACGCGGTACACAGGCAATGATGGGGCGGTGAATGGCAAGACGATCGGGCAAATCGTACCGGCTCATATGCGTCGCGGTTGCGGCCTTGGGCGTTCTGAGCGGCTGCGTCGGCTCTGGAAGCGGCACGGCGGAAGAGGACGCCGTTCGGCCCTCTACGACGCAACGGCTCGTGGAACGCGATGTCGAGGCGCCGGAGGTCTTCCAGGCCATGGATCGCGGTGTATGGGACGGGCGCCCGTCCCTCGGAGGCGTATGGGTCGCGCATCCCGAGACCGACGATCCCGAACGGGTCATCATTCGCAACGAGGAGAATGGCCAGTTCGTGATCGGCGCCCTCTTCCGCCGGGAGCCCGGCTCGGTCGGGCCGACCGCTCAGGTCAGCTCGGACGCGGCCGAGGCCCTTGGCATGCTTGCGGGCACGCCGGCGATGCTCAACATCACCGCGCTGAGGCGTGAGGAAGCCCCCGGCGCAGCCCCTTCGGAGCCCGTCGCGGCACCTGCTGGATTGCCAGATGCGTCGCCTATAGCCGAGAGCGCTTTGGACGAGCCCCCCGTGATCGAATCCAGCGTCGATCCTGTCCCTGCGGCGCCCCCATCGTCCCTGGCCAAACCGTTCATCCAGATCGGTATCTTCAGCGAGGAACAGAATGCCCGGAACACCGCGACTTCCCTTGAGGGGATCGGGGCGGATCCGACAGTCAATCGTGAGGAGACCGCCGGAAAGGTCTTCTATCGCGTCGTCGTCGGGCCGGCGGCCTCGGAAGCTGCCCGTGCCGAACTGCTCACGAAAGTGAAAGGGCTCGGGTTCCAGGATGCCTATTTCGTTTCCGGGTGATACACCGCGAAAAGACCCATTCGGAGGACCCGTCATGATCCTGTTGCGCATCTTGGCACTTTGCCTTGCGACGCTTCTTGCCCTGCCCGCCGCTGCGTTCGAGACCAGTGCCCGGGCGGCCTATGTCTACGACGTCACGACCGATACCGTTCTACTGGACAAGCAGGCGGACGAACCGTTGCCCCCCGCGTCCATGTCTAAACTCATGACCCTGAACATGCTGTTCGAGGCCCTGAAGGACGGCCGGGTGGATATGGATACCCGCTTCGGCGTCTCGACCGAGGCGAAGGAAATGGGCGGGTCGACCATGTTCCTCAACGAGCGGGATCGCCCGACCGTCGAGGAACTGATCCAGGGAATCATCGTCATGTCCGGCAACGATGCCTGCGTCGTGGTGGCCGAAGGGCTGGCCGGGTCCGAAGCGGCGTTCGCCAGGCAGATGACGGAACGCGCCCGAGATCTGGGAATGATGAACTCGACATTCGCCAATGCCAGCGGATGGCCCCATCCCGACCAGCGGATGTCCATGCGTGATTTGGGCATCCTCGCCTCGCGCCTGATTCAGGAGTTCCCCGACCTTTACGGGTATTTCGCGCAGGAAGAATTTGCGTTCGATGATCGCGCCCCGCAAAACCGGTTCAACCGCAATCCCCTGTTGGGGCTCGGCATTGGCGCAGACGGCCTGAAGACCGGGCATACATCCGAAGCCGGGTACGGGCTTGTGGGCTCGGCGGCCCAAGGCGACCGGCGGATCGTTTTCGTGATCACGGGTCTCGACAGTGAACGTGCGCGTGCTGACGAGGCTGAGCGCATTGTCAATTGGGCTTTCCGCCAATTCGTCGAGAGGGACCTCGTGAATGAGGGCGAGGCAATCGCAACCGCGCAGGTCTGGATGGGCGAGCGTAGTTCCGTCGACCTCGTTACGGCGGAAGGACGCCGGATGCTGATCCCCGCACTGGAACAGGGCCAGATCAAAGCCGTCGCCTCCTACGCCGAGCCGTTGCGGGCCCCCATCGAAGCGGGACAAGAAGTTGGAACTCTGCTGATTTCGATCGAAGGTATGCCCGACAGCCGGATTCCGTTGATCGCCACCGAGGCTGTTCCAGAAGGCGGCTTCGTTCCCCGGATCAAGACAGCTGCGAACGTGCTTCTTGCAATGGCCATCGACCGCGCCTCCAATGGCGGCGACGCCCCCACCGAAGCAGAGTGACGGGTCTTTTCCTGAGCTTCGAGGGGATCGACGGCTCCGGCAAGTCCACGCAGGCGCGGCTTCTAGCTGATCACCTGAAGGCGGCCGGCCGGGACGTCGTCCTCACCCGAGAACCCGGTGGCTCCCCCGGCGCCGAAGAGATTCGACGCCTAGTCCTCGAAGGCGACCCGGATCGGTGGTCGGCCGAGACCGAGCTGCTGCTGTTCACGGCCGCCCGACGCGATCACTTGGAGCGGATCATCCTTCCGGGGATCGAGAGGGGCGCGGTTGTGATTTCCGACCGCTTCGCGGATTCTACCCGGGTCTATCAGGGCACCACACGCGGCGACCTGACCAAAACCGTCAATATCCTCCATGACGCGGTCATCGGGATCGAGCCTGACCGGACATTCCTGATCGACATCGACCCCGAACAGGGCCTGAGACGCGCCCTTTCCCGCCATGGACATGAAGAGCGGTTCGAAAGTTTCGGGGTCGAGATGCAGACCAGAATGCGCGCGGCCTTCCTGGGTTTGGCAGAGGCGCATCCTGACCGTATCGTCGTGATCGACGGCAATCATGCGCCCGAGGCGGTCGCCGCGTCGGTGCAGTCGGCCCTGCCCTGAGCATATCGGGATGAGCGAAGCCCCCCCCTATGAGCCGGATCGCGTCGACGGTGTCCCGCACCCACGCCATACCGCGCGCCTACTGGGCCAAGAGGCCGCCGAAGCCGAGGTTCTGGACGCCTGGACCCGCGACAAGGTGCATCACGCCTGGCTGCTGACCGGGCCGCGCGGGGTGGGAAAGGCCACACTTGCGTGGAAGATCGCCCGTTTCCTGATTGCTGCGCCCGACAGGGGGGGCATGTTCGGCGGGCCCGAAAATTTGGATATTCCCGACGATCACCCCGTGGCCGCGCGGGTCGCGGCACTTAGCGATCCGGGGCTGTTCCTGATGCGCCCCACCCTGTCACCGACGGGGACGGAGCGGCGCGATATCACGGTCGACGTGGCCCGGTCCCTCCGGGATTTCCTGCATCTGTCCGCCACCGACGGGGGCCAAAGGGTGGTGATCGTCGACTCGGCGGATCAACTGAACACCCAGGCCGCCAACGCGCTTCTGAAACTGGTGGAAGAGCCGCCCGCGCGCACGACGATCCTGCTAATCAGCCACGCCCCCGCCCGGCTGCTGCCGACGATCCGCTCTCGGTGCCGAGTCTTGGCCTGCAAACCTTTGTCGGGGCTAGACCTGACCACGGCGATTGCGAATGCCGGTCTCGAGCCGCAGATCGAGCCGGCCGCGCTGGCGCAATTGGCCTCCGGCTCGGTCGGGGAGGCGGCGCGCCTTTTGCAGGAGTACGGGCCGAAGCTCTATTCCGAACTCGTGGCGCTGGGACGATCGATCCCGGATATGGACCGCCCCCGACTTCTGGCCCTGACGAACGGCCTGGCCGGGGCGGGCGGGCGCACGAAACTCGACACTTTGTCCCGCCTGATCGACCTTTTCCTGTCCCGACTTGCCCGCCAAGGGGCCGGGGCGCCCCCTGAGGCCGAGGCGACGCCAGGCGAAGCCGAAGTCCTCTCCCACCTTGCCCCGACCCCGGCAGCGGGCCGCATCTGGGCCAATCTGGCGCAAGATGTCTCTGCCCGGATCGCACATGGGCGGGCGGTCAACCTTGACCCCTCTTCGCTGGTTCTAGATACGGGCCTCAAGATCAACGAGACGGGCCGCGAGATCCTGCGCGGCTAGGATATGCCGCAGATCACCGACAGCCATTGCCACCTCGACTTCCCGGACTTCGACAACGAACGGCCCGCTGTGGTCGCACGCGCGGTCGATGCCGGCGTCCACCGCATGGTTACCATATGCACCAAGCTCAAACAGGCCGACCGGGTCCGGGCCATCGCCGAAGCGCATCCCGAAGTGTGGTGGGCAGCCGGCACGCATCCGATGAGCGCGGGCGACGAGCCGATGACCTCGGTGGACGAGCTTCTTGCACTTTCCGAACATCACAAGATGGTCGGGATCGGGGAAACGGGTCTGGACTATCACTATACCGCCGAAACCCGCGATCTTCAGCAGCAAAGCCTGCGTATCCATATCGACGCCAGCCGGCAGTCCAACCTTCCGCTGATCATCCACGCGCGGGACGCCGACGAGGACATGGCCCGCATTCTGGAAGAAGAGCACGCGAAGGGTCCCTTCCCCTGCGTGATGCACTGCTTCTCGTCCGGGGCTGAGTTGGCGCGACATGCTTTGGATCTCGGTTTCTACCTCTCGATGTCGGGCATCACGGCATTCAAGAAATCATCCGATCTGCGGGCGATCTTCGCCGAAGCCCCGGTCGACCGCATCCTGGTCGAGACGGACAGCCCCTACCTCGCCCCCCCGCCCCATCGCGGCAAGCGTAACGAACCCGCGTATACCGCGCACACCGCGCGTGTGGGGGCAGAGACGGTGGGCATGTCCTTCGACGATTTCGCCCGGCAGACCGAAGAGAACTTCGAACGACTGTTCTGGAAGGCCGCATGAGCCTGCGCTTTACTATTCTCGGGTGCGGATCGTCAGGCGGGGTGCCCCGGCTGGGCGGGCATTGGGGGGAATGTGACCCCGCCAACCCCCGAAACCATAGGCGCAGATGCTCGATGCTGGTCGAACGCATCGGGTCGGACGGAGTCACCCGAGTGCTGATCGACGCCTCGCCCGATCTGCGAATGCAGCTTCTGGATGCGAAAGTCGGGACACTGGACGCGGTGGTGCTGACCCATCCCCATGCAGATCATTGCCACGGCCTGGACGATCTTCGGATGGTCGTCATGAACACCCGCGCGCGGCTGAAGATCTGGATGGACGACCGGACCGCAACTGATGTTTTGACGCGATTCTCCTACGTTTTCCAGACGCCTCCGGGGTCCGACTATCCGCCCATTCTTGACCGGCATACGATTGAAGGCCCGGTCGAGGTCGACGGCGCCGGGGGCAGTATCACCCTGCATCCCTTCGACGTACAACACGGCCGGATCGAAGCGCTGGGTTTCCGCATTGGCGGGCTGGCCTACTTGCCGGATGTCAACGAAATCCCGGAAAGCGTATGGCCGATGCTGCAGGATCTGGATATCTGGGTCGTCGATGCTCTGCGCCGCGCGCCGCATCCCAGCCACGCGCATCTGGATCAGACGCTCGACTGGATCCAACGTGCGGCACCGCGTCGGGCCGTTCTGACGAACATGCACAATGATCTGGACTACGAGGTCGTCCGTGCCGAAACACCCCGCCATATCGAGCCGGCCTATGACATGATGGTGCTGTCCCTGGACGACGCATGAGCGCCCTGGTCGACGTCATCCTGCCGGTCTTCATCCTGATCGGCGCTGGGTATGGCGCGGTCTGGTTGGGCTGGTTCTCGGACGCGGGCGTCGATGGTCTCATGAACTTCACGCAACGGTTCGCGATCCCGTGCCTGCTGTTTCGCGGAATCGTCGAGATCGACCTCGGCGCCGAGTTTTCGTGGCCATTGCTGCTGTCATTCTACCTCGGCGCGATTTCAGGCTTCACCGCGGGGCTCATCGGTGGACGTCTGTTCGGGCGGTCATGGGAAGATGCCGTGGCCATCGGGTTCTGCGGACTGTTCTCGAACTCGGTGCTGCTCGGCCTGCCGATCGCGGAACGTGCGTTCGGCACCGAGGCCTTGCGTTTCAACTACGCGATCATCGCCGTACATGCGCCATTCTGCTACCTCGTCGGCGTCACGGTGATGGAAATCGTCCGTGCCCGGGGCGAAGCCCTCGGCGGCCTGCCGCGCAAGGTGACGCGCGCGATGTTCCACAATGCCCTGGTGATCGGAATCGCGCTCGGGTTCATCGTCAACCTCAGCGGTGTATCCCTGCCGCGGGTCGTGGGCGACGCCGTCGATCTGATGGTACGGGCGGCGCTTCCGGCGGCGCTGTTTGGCTTGGGCGGTATCCTGTATCGCTACAAGCCCGAGGGTGACCTGAAGGTCATCGCCCTGATCTGCGGGGCATCCCTGGTCCTCCATCCGTCGGTGGCGTGGCTGGTCGGACAAGGTCTCGGACTTTCGGTGGGCCAACTCCGGGGCAGCGTGCTGACCGCTGCCATGGCGCCAGGCGTGAACACCTATATTTTCGCCAACATCTATGGCACGGCCCGCCGGTCAGCCGCGTCGGGCGTCCTGATCGGTACGATGGTATCACTGCTGTCGGTCTGGGTCTGGCTACTGATCCTGCCTTAACCTGGCGACAAGCCTCGCATCTTCTCCGACCGGCGGCGGAGTAATTCGACACCAGTCAAAAGCATGATCGACAGGATAACGAGGATCGTCGCCACCGCCAGGATCGTCGGTGAGATCTGTTCCCTCAGACCGATGAACATCTGCCACGGCAAGGTCTTCTGACCGGCGGAACCGACGAACAACACCACCACAACCTCGTCGAAGGACGTGATGAACGCGAACAAGCCGCCCGAGATCACGCCAGGCAGGATAAGCGGCATCTGCACCTTGAAGAAGGTGCGCACCGGACCCGCTCCCAGGTTCGCAGAGGCCCGCGTCAATGAGCGATCGAACCCCACAAGAGTCGCCGTGACCGTGATAATGACGAACGGAATACCCAGGGCGGCATGGGCAAGAACCACACCCCAATAGGTCCCCTGCATGCCGAGGCGCGAATAGAAGAAGTACATCCCCGCGGCCGAGATGATCAGGGGCACGATCATGGGCGATATGAGGATCGCCATGATTGCGCGACGGAAGGGGACGTGGCTTTGCGACAATCCCACCGCCGCCAACGTGCCGAGCGCCACCGAGATCAGCGTCGCCACGGGGGCGATCTTGATCGAGTTCCACATCGCCGCCTGCCACTGCGAATTGGTGAAGAAATCTTCATAGTGGCGCAGCGAGTAGGCGTCAGGATCGAAAGCCAACATCCCGGGCGTGAACGTGAAGAAGTTTTCGGCGTTGAACGACAGCGGGATGATCGTGAGGATCGGCGCGATCAGGAAGAAGAAGATCAGGCCACAAATCACCAGAAACGTGTAGTGCCAGACCCGTTGGCCGAGCGTCGCATAAGGGGGCAGTTCCATATCGGTCTCCTTAGCCGAGGCTCACGTTGTCGATGCCGACGATGCGGTCGTACAGGTAGTAAAGCAGCAGAACGAAGGCGAGCAGGATTGACCCGAGCGCAGCCGCCAGGCCCCAGTTCAGCGAGGTCGAGATATGATAGGCGATCCGGTTCGAGATAAAGGTACCGGTCGTGCCGCCGACGATCTCGGGCGTGATGTAGTAGCCGATGGACAAAATGAAGACGAGGATCGACCCCGCCCCGATCCCGGGGATCGATTGCGGGAAATAGACCCGCCAGAAGGCCGTCCAGTTCGTCGCGCCTAGTGACTTCGCCGCGCGGACGTAGTGTGGCGGGATCGTCTTCATGACCGAGTAGAGGGGCAGGATCATGAACGGCAGCAGGATATGAGTCATCGCGATGATCGTACCGGTCTGGTTGTTGATCAACTCCAGACGGTTGCCGTCTGCGACCAGCCCTATCCATACAAGGATATCGTTGATGACCCCCTGCTGCTGAAGCAGGACCTTCCACGCGCTGGTCCGGACCAGAAGCGACGTCCAGAACGGCAGCAGAACCAGGATGAGAAGAAGGTTCGAGGTTCGAAGCGGCAGGTTCGAAAGCAGGAACGCGATGGGATAGCCCAGAAGGATGCACGAGATCATGATCGTCATCGACATGAACATCGTGCGCTGGAATAGCAGCATGTAGATCTGCTGGTCTTCAGGTTGGGCCTCGATCCCTTGCGGCGTCAACTGCATGTCGATGGCCGACAGGAAGTATCCGGCCGTATACGGCGAGGAGAACGCTTCGATCGTTCCCCACACCTGGGGATCTGCCCAGTCTTCATCGATCTCTTCAACGAAGAAGTCCCTGACATTCATCTGTTCGAATGAAGCCGCAGCCTCGGCCGCGTTTGCTAGCAGGGCCTGAATGTCGCCGCCGTAAGCCCCCGCGTCGTAGCCGCCCGTCAGATCTTCGTAGAGTGCCTGGTAGACGATATTCCAGGGTTCTTCTTCGGTGGGACTGTCCTCATCCTCGGTTTGGATGATCGTCGCAAACTGGCTGAAAAGCCGGGCCGTTCGCGGCAGGGCCTGCTGAGCGGTCGGCGAGACCCGGAAACGGGGTTCAGGGGTCTCATCCTCGTCCTCTTGCGCCGCCCAAGCCTCGTGATTTTCGATCCAGGCTGGATCGGCCATAAGCGACATCCACGTCGACGGCTCTTCCCACGCCTCGTTCAGGTCAATGAATTGGTCGGCATAAATCTCCCCCAGATCGTCCACATCCCGCCCTGTCTGACGGAACAGCGAAGACACTCCGGTCGTCTCGTAATTGAGACGGGAACCAAGCCGCGTGTGGTTCTTCAGTTCGGAAGCCACCATGAGGTCGGCCCCCAGCGCCCGGAACGTCTGTTCGTCGGGGACGCCCTCGCCGTCCCAACGGTCGAGCTCCACCACGGTCCGGGGCAATGTCTGACTGACGATATCGTTCTCGACCGAGCGGAACAGCATATCGGCGATGGGGGCGATGAACGTCACCATGATGAAGATCAAAAGCGGCGCGATCAGGGCCAGCGCGCGCAGCTTCTGCGCCCTGAGCGATTTGGCCAGCGATGCCTTGAGCGGGGTGCCGTCGGCAGCAAGCATCGCGCCGCCGCTCTTCCCGGCGCGGTCGGCGTCGCGGATGGCGTTGTCGGGGGTCGCGCCGGTAAAGGCGTCCGGGCCGGTTGCGCTGCTCATTCCACGCCCTCCACAAGGATGATCGTGCTTTCGGCGCAGCGGCGACGGATATCCGCAACCGCCTGGTATTCGGGGTCGTTATAAGCGGCCTTGGCCGCCTCGTAGCTGTCGAACTCGATCACGACATGGCGGCCCATCGGGGCACCTTCGGGCGTCTCGGACTGACCGCCGCGGACGATAAAACGGGCGCCATGGCTTTCGAGGATCGGCGTGTCCTTCTGGACGTATTCTGGATACCCCTCGGGGTCCGTCACCTCGATATGGCCGATAATGTAGCCTTTGGGCATCGCGGATTTCCTGTCGGTCATTTGTCGGACAATGATCGGGCCTGGGCCGGCGCCGTGCCGGCTACGGGTCTCGCACTTGCCGCATTAGCGTCGGGACGGGCTGTCGGCCGTGGATCGGGGCGGGCAAAAAGCCCGCCCCGAACGTTTCGATTACTGCGAGAGCCACGCCTGGAAGCGGGCGTCCAGATCATCGCGGTAGTCGGCCCACCACTCGTAGTTCTGAACGAACGCGTTGGTCGCGTTCTCGGGGTTGGTCGGCATGTGCGGCGCCATGTCGATCCCGAGCTCGGCGTGCTCCCCGACCATCGGGGCCGAGCTTGCACGGGCCGGACCGTAGGAGATGTACTTGGCCTGATCCGCCAGACGCTGGGTATCCGTGGCGAACCACAGGAAGTCCTTCACGCGGTTCAGCTGCTCGTCCTCGAGCCCGGCGGGGATGATCCAGCCGTCAAGGTCATAGGACTGCGCGTCCCACATCATTTCGACCGGCTGGTCCTGCTCTTCGATGAGCGAGAAGAGACGGCCGTTATAGGTCGAACCGAACACGACTTCGCCGTCGGCCAGAAGCTGCGGCGTGTCAGCGCCCGAGGTCCACCACACGGTGTCGTCCTTGATCTCATCAAGCTTGGCGAGCGCGCGATCGACACCTTCGTCGGTCTCGAGCACGTCATAGACGTCATCCATCGCGACGCCGTCGCAGATCAGCGCCCATTCGAGGTTGTTGTGCGGACGACGCTCGAGCGCACGCTGGCCCGGGAACGTCTCGGTGTCAAAGATGTCGCAGATCTCGGACGGCGTCTCGCCGTTCCATTCGTCCACGTCGGTGCGGTAGCCGAAGGTGTAGGAATACGCGATCTGCGGGATGAAGCAGTCGGCGACCAGCATGTCCTCGCCGAAATCCTCCGAGGCCGGGGTGCCGTCGGGCGCCGGGGCCGCAATTTCGTCGATGTCGACTTCCATCGCGATGCCTTCGTCGCACAGACGCATGGCGTCGGCGGCGGTGACATCCACGAGATCCCAGGTCAGGTTGTTGGCCTCGTTCATGGCGCGAAGCTGCGCGACGGCCTCGGCGGACGATTCATCCCACGTGATGTTCACGTCGGGATTCATCTCAAGATATGGCTCGACATAGGCCTTCAGCTGGCTTTCCTGATAGGCGCCGCCCCACGAGACGATCGTCATCTCGTCGGACATCGGCTCGCCCGCGACGGGGCTTTCGGTCATCTCGGCGTGCTGCTCTGCGAACGCACCGGTCGCGATGCACAGCGCGGCCGAGGTCAAAAGAGTGGACTTGAGTTTCACGGAAATTCTCCTTGTTAAGGTGCCCGTTAAGGTCGTTGCATCCTTCGCCCGCGGGCAGAGGTACGAAGGTTGGCCGCGCGATCAGTGGTCGAGCGCGCGGCAATCTTGTGGAAGCCAGCCGATCTTGACCTTGTCGCCGGGCGACAGGCGCTTCTGATCGGCCCGGTTTCGGGTCTTCACGATGAAATCGTCGCGGCCGGCCACGCGGAGGCGCGTGCGGAACACGTCCCCCATGTAGATGAATTCGAGGACTTCGGCATCGAGCGTATGAGATGTCTCACCAAGCTGGGGATCGAATTCCACCCGTTCGGGCCGGATCGACACCAGGGTCTTGTCCCCGGCCTTCTTCACGTTCACCGGCAGCGCGTCGATCTCCTCGCCGGTCCCGTCCAGGGTGACAACGCAGCGATCTTTGTCGAGCGTCTTGACCGTACCGCGCAAGGTGTTGTTTTCGCCGATGAACTGGGCGACGAAGCTGTTTTGCGGGGTTTCGTAAAGCGCGTCGGGCGTGGCTAGCTGCTGAATTCGCCCGTCGTCGAAGACCGCGACGCGATCCGACATGGTCAACGCCTCGGTCTGGTCGTGGGTCACATAGACCACGGTAATGCCCAGATCGTGGGCCAGGCGCGTGATCTCGAATTGCAACGTCTCGCGCAGCTGCTTGTCCAGAGCGCCGAGCGGTTCGTCCATCAGGACGAGCTCGGGCTCGAATACCAAGGCACGGGCCAGTGCGATGCGCTGCTGCTGCCCGCCTGACAGCTGGGCGGGACGGCGGCCGACAAAATCGCCCATCTGAACCATGTCCAGTGCGCGCTTGATCTTGGTTTCACGCTCGGACTTGCCGATCTTGCGGACCTCTAGCGGAAACGACAAATTCTCGCCCACGGTCATGTGGGGGAACAAGGCATAATTCTGGAACACCATGCCGATGCCGCGCTTGTGGGGCGGGATGTTGTTGATCTCCCGCCCGTCGAGCCGGATCTCGCCATGCGTCGCCGTCTCGAACCCCGCGAGCATCATCAGGCAGGTCGTCTTGCCCGACCCCGATGGTCCGAGCATCGTCAGAAACTCGCCCTTTCCGATGCTGAGGTTCAGATCCTTCACGACGAGCGTTTCCCCGTCATAGCTTTTTTGCACACGATCGAATGATACGAACGCCTGGTCGCTTCTGGTGTCCAGCACCTTGGTCTCCCCATTTGCCGCTTGGCGCGGTCGTTGCGGTGGAAGAAAGCAAACGGGTGGACGGTTTGCAAGTAAACTCACGGCAATTGAACAAATTCGATATGTCTTAGGACGTCCGGCATCGCACAGTTTCCGGTCAGTTTGCCTGCTGTAGCGGCAAAGACCGCACGTCGAAATCGCAAATCACGCGCTGAGGCGCCGATCCGTTGCGACCAGAAGCCCATGAAGTGTTTCGACCAGACTGGTAGCCTCGATCGGCTTGGGCAGGACGGCGTCCGCCCCCCAGATATCGCAGTCCTGGACGGCGGAGACGACCAGAATGACGAGGTTCGCCCGGCGCTTGTCGGCCCGCAGATGTTCGATGACCTGGTGTCCGGATTTGCGGGGCATGTGCATATCTAGAAGGATCGCATCGACCGACGTCCGACCCAGTATATCGAGGGCCTGCTGACCGTCCTGGGCGTCGATCACGGTGGCGCCCGCACGTTGGAGGAAGCCGCGTGCAATGGTGCGGTTGACCTTGTGGTCGTCGGCAAGCAGGATGACTTTCCCCGCCAGAAGCCCCCCCCAATCCGAAGGTATCCGGGGGATTGAAGGCGCTGCGCATTCAGCGATGGGAAGAGTCACCGTGAACTTGGCGCCGACGTCCATCTCGGCGGAAGAAGAGGCCTTGATATCACCACCCATCGCCAACGCGAGGCCCTTCGAGATCGCGAGTCCCAGCCCCGTACCCATTCCAGAGCGCGAAGCCGAGTCGTCCAGTTGTTGGAACGGCTGGAACAATGTGGCAATCTGCCCTTCATCGATCCCCGGCCCGGCATCCTCGACTGAAAATACGAGCTTGTCGTTCTGGGCCTCAAGGGCCAGAGACACCGTTCCGTGGCGCGGCGTGTGTTTGATTGCGTTGCTAAGAAGGTTCGACAGGATCTGTCGCAAACGAAGCTCGTCGAGCCGAACCCAAACGGGCAGTCCGGGGGCAACCCGCTCAGTTACCTCCACTTTCTTCGCTCGGGCGGCGTCCGCATGCAGACGAACGACACCTTCGACCGCACTGCGAAGCTCGCACGGGGCTGGCGAGATAGTGAACTTCCCCTCGGCCAGTTTGGCTTGATCGAGAAGGTCGGTTAGCAGGTTCGACATATCGTTGGCCGAGGACTTCAGGATTTGCGCCCGCTCGCGCCCCCTGTCATCGGCGGCCTCGATCTCGGCCAACTGCGCGACGCCGAGGATTCCGTTCAGGGGCGTGCGCAACTCATGCCCGATGACGCTGAAGAAGCGCTCTTTCGTGCGTGTCGCCTCGATCGCGTCGCGTCGGGCCGCGTGCAGCGCGGCTGACCTTCTGAGCATCAAGATGAACGTGGCCCCGCCGTATACCAGAGCGATGCAGATCGTCACCATGATCAGGGGGGCATCCACCAGGCCGCTGTTCGACCGCATCCACATCACCACCAAGCCGCTAAGCGCCACGAACACCGGCATGACCGATACTAGAAGGACCATTGTCTTGTCGGTCCGCACCATCAGGCAATTGAAGACGAGAATCAGGAGAATGACGGCGCTAAGGAAGTAAGTCTGCTCGGGATGCTTCAGAACATTGTCGATGAGAACGGCCGAAATACTGACGGACTGGAGGAAAAGCGACGTGCAGTAGATGTAGAATTTTCTCGAGGTCGGGCGGCGGCGCAGTGATGTTTCCAACGGAATGGTCAGAAAATCGAGTGCCAGGTTCACCAGGATAAGTGTCAGCGTTGTAGGCCGAAGATGTGACCAGATAGTCCAAGCGAGCATCGCGATGAGGATGACCAAGATCCGCCAAGGCCGATCCGCCCGGATACGGGTAATCTGCTCTTGTAGAGCCATGTCCTTTGGGGCGGCCAACGTCATGACTGCATGGCTAGCCGCGATGCATTACCGCTGGCTTAAGACCGAAAATTTTCCCTAAAGACCCGGGCCGGGAATGGTGCGGTCGAGAGGACTTGAACCTCCACGGGTGTTACCCCACAGCGACCTCAACGCTGCGCGTCTACCATTCCGCCACGACCGCATTCCCGACCGGGTGGCGGCCGTTTATCGAAGAGCTTCCGAGATGGAAAGCGGTTTTTTCGCGCCCTCGCGCAGTGTAGAGCATACCGGCGACGCGGGAAACGGCACGGCGCAACGACGGGGGACTGGCATGGTTGAATGGCGCATCGAGGAGGCCCCAGTGCCCTACGAGGTTGCCGTCGCCGCGATGGAGGACCGCGCCGCGGCGATCCGGGCCGGCACCGCGCCCGAGCTGATCTGGCTGCTGGAACACCCGCCCCTTTATACCGCGGGAACCTCGGCGCGCAGCGCGGACCTGGTCGATCCCGACCGTTTCCCGGTCTTTCCCACCCGTCGGGGCGGGCAATACACGTATCACGGGCCCGGCCAGCGCGTGGTCTATGTTATGCTGGACGTAGCCGGGCGCGGGCGCGATGTCCGTCGCTTCGTCGCCCAGATGGAGGCATGGGTGATCGCCACGCTGGACCGGTTCAACGTGAAGGGCGAGATCCGCGAGGGGCGCGTCGGCGTCTGGGTGGTGCGTCCTGAGAAGGCCCCGGGGCCGGACGGGGCCCCGCGGGAAGAGAAGATCGCGGCCATCGGTGTGCGGCTGAAGAAATGGGTTTCCATGCACGGGCTGTCGATAAATGTCGAACCCGACCTGAGCCATTTTGACGGGATCGTGCCCTGCGGGATCACCGACCACGGTGTCACCAGCCTGGTCGACCTTGGCCTGCCGGTCACCCTGGAGGATGTCGACACCGCCCTTCGCCAGACCTTCGACGAGGTATTCGGGAACTGACGACCGCCGTAACGGGCCGCCCGGGAGCGGCCCGTTACGGGGATCCGGGATAAGGCTGGCCTGGCCTCAGGACGGCTGGCTGCCGGCCTCGAGCGCGTCGAGACGGGCCTTCAGGGCCTCGTTCTCCTCGCGGGCCTTCTGAGCCATCGCGCGCACCGCGTCGAATTCCTCTCGCGTGACGAAGTCGCGGTCGGCCAGCCACCGGTCGATCATGCCCTTCATGGCGGTCTCGGCCTCGGACCGGGCGCCCTGGGCGACGCCCATGGCGTTGGTCATGAGCTGGCTGAGGTCGTCGAACATCTTGCTGCGCGTCTGCATGGGATCCTCCTGTCGCGTTGGGTCCGATATGGGCCGGGTGGTCCGCATTCTCAAGGTTGACTTCCCCCGGCGCGGCCCGCTTTGTCGCGCCATGTTGATGGCCATTCCCTTCCCTGACATCCGCCCCGAGATCTTTTCGATCGACATCGGCGGCTTCACCCTGGCGCTTCGCTGGTACGCGTTGGCCTATATCGTGGGCATTCTGCTGGGGTGGCGGCTGGCGACCATGGCGGCCGTGCGGCCCGCCTTGTGGCCCGAGAACCGCTCCCCCTTCACCGCGAAGGATGTCGAGGATCTGATGACTGCCATCATCCTAGGAATCCTGATCGGCGGGCGTTTAGGCTTCGTCCTGTTCTATCAACCCGCCTACTATCTGGCGAACCCGCTGGAGATTGTCGCGATCTGGCAAGGCGGAATGTCGTTCCACGGCGGGATGCTTGGCGTGACGGCGGGCGGTTTGATCTTCGCTATACGCAAGAACATCCCGTTGTTCTCGATGCTGGACCTCATGGCACTGGGGACGCCGCCGGGGCTGCTACTGGGTCGGATCGCCAATTTCATCAATGCCGAGCTGTGGGGGCGCCCGACGGACCTTCCCTGGGGCGTGATCTTTCCCGGCGCTGCCGCGCAGGACTGTCCCGGGGTCGAGGGCCTCTGCGCACGTCACCCTTCGCAGCTCTACGAGGCGGCGTTGGAAGGAGCCCTTCTGGGGGGGCTTCTGATCGTTTTAGCCTTCCGGCGCGGTTGGCTAAAGCGGCCGGGGCAACTGACCGGCGTGTTCCTCGTCGGCTATGCGATCGCACGTATCCTGGTCGAGCTGGTGCGCCAGGCCGATGCGCAATTCGTCACGCCGGGCAATCCCATGGGTTATGTCGTTCAGATCGGCTCGGCCGGCCTGTCCATGGGCCAGCTTCTGTCGCTGCCAATGCTGGCCATCGGGGTGGGCCTGATCCTGCGGGCTCGAACCCGCACATGACGATCCTTGCCAATCTCATCAAACGCCAGATCGCCGCGACCGGACCGGTTTCGGTCGCGGAATACATGACGACCTGCCTGCTGCACCCCACCCATGGATACTACACGACCCGCGACCCGCTGGGCGCGGCGGGCGACTTCATCACCGCGCCCGAAATCAGCCAGATGTTCGGCGAGCTGGTAGGCCTGGCGCTGGCCCAAGCCTGGATCGACCGGGGCCGCCCTGCCCCCTTTACCCTCGCCGAGCTTGGCCCCGGGCGCGGTACACTGATGGCCGATGCCCTGCGCGCCGCCAGCCGGGTTCCGGGGTTCGTCGAGGCGGCGCGGCTGGTGTTGGTCGAGGTTTCGCTTCCGTTGCGAGCGATTCAGGCAGAGGTGCTGACGGCGTTCACCCCGCTCTTCCGCGACACCGTGGAAGACTTGCCCGACGACGGCCCCTTGTTCCTGGTGGCGAACGAGTTTCTCGATGCCCTTCCCGTCCGCCAGTTCCTGCGCGACGGCGATCTGTGGCGCGAGAGGTTGGTGACGGTCCAGGACGGAGCGCTGGCCTTCGGGAAGTCCGACGCGCTGCCACTCGCGAACCTCGCCCATCGCCTGGAGGACACCGCCGACGGGGACATGGTCGCCGTTTCGGGCGCCGCGACCGCACTGGCCGAACAGATCGGGCACCGGATCGCGGATCGGGGCGGCGCGGCGTTGTTGTTCGATTATGGCGATGATCTCGTCATCGGGGATACGTTCCAGGCCGTCAGATATCATGAAAAGGAAAGCCCGTTCGCCCATCCCGGCGCCGCCGACCTGACCTCGCACGTGGATTTCGGCGCGCTGGCGGCTGCAGCGCCCTGCAAGGCCAGCCAGGTTACCCCGCAGGGCATCTGGCTGGAGCGGCTGGGCATCACCGCACGGGCGCAGGCTTTGGCACGCCGTCTCGACGGACCTTCCCTTGAAACCCATATCGCCGCGCATCGCAGGTTGACCCATCCCGACGAGATGGGCCAGCTATTCAAGGTCATGGCCCTTTACGACGATGCCGGGCCGCCCCCTGGACTGGAGGCTCGGACATGAGTGTTTCATACCTGACCTGCGATGTACTGGATATCGTTCCGCATGGCTTCTTCACCCGGCGCGGCGGGGCGTCTTCCGGGGTGTTTGCAGGGCTGAACTGCGGCACCGGGTCAAAGGATCAGGGCAACGTGGTCCGGATCAATCGCGCCCGTGCCACCGAGGCGATGGATGTCGCACCGGAGGCGCTGTTCACCGTGCCGCAGGTCCATTCGGCCCGCGTGGTCGAGGTCACGGACACGTTGCCCGAAGGAGACGCCGATGCGATGGTCACGACCCGAAAGGGCATTGCCCTGGGGATCCTGACAGCCGATTGCATGCCCGTCTTGCTGGCGGATTCCGAGGCCGGTGTCATCGGGGCACTGCACGCCGGTTGGAGGGGCGCCCGCGACGGCGTGATCGAGAACACGGTCGCCGCGATGGAGCGGCTCGGGGCGCGGCGGGACCGCATCGCGGCGGCGATCGGACCCTGCATCAGCCAGGCGAATTACGAGGTCGGACCAGAGCTTCTGGAAGAATTCATCATGGACGATCCCGAAGCGCCGCGTTTCTTCGCGCAAGGCAAGGGCGACAGGCTGCTGTTCAATCTGCCCGGATACGGGCTTCATGCCCTGCGCAAGGCCGGGGTCGGGGCGGCCGACTGGATCGGGCATTGCACCTATGCCGACGAAGGGCGCTTCTACTCTTACCGCCGGGCGACTCACCGGCGTGAGGCGGATTATGGGCGCCTGATCTCGATCATCCGGTCCGGCTGACGCCTTCCAAATTCCCGCCCGGAGCCACCAATCCGCCCAATTCCCCAGCGACAACAGTTCGACCGAGTGAGACGAACCGTTGCCTGTTGGAGGATTGGCCCATGACCACCCGTCGCTGGATCGCTTCGGCGATTGCCGAAGCCTCGAAACCCCTTCCGTCCCTTCCCGTGGCGGGCGGCTGCCCCGCAATTCGAATGGCGGAGTCCGCCTGAGATGGCCGGCGACATCACGCCGGGGGGCGTGTTTTCCACGGGCCAGCCCCCCTGGACCGTGAACAGCGCTGCACGTCCCGCCAAGGTCAAAGTTCTGCCGCCTTTGACCACGCGCTATCAGTTCTCTTGGCTGACCCCGGACGGTGGGGTCGAGGACGGCGTCCGGATGGGGCCCAGCACACCGCTGTTTACCGAGGCGTTTACCGCTTTTGCCCGCGGGACGCTGATCCAGACGACCACCGGACCCATCGCGATCGAGGATTTGCTGCCCGGTGACCGGATCGTCACCAGCGTCGGAGCGGCCACACTTCGCTGGAAAGGAAGCCGGGTCATCGCACCCTTGCACAAGGACATGCCCCTCCATCGCATCGCGTCCGAAGCGCTGGGACCGTCGCGCCCCCTTCCCGACCTTTTGGTGGGTCCAGCCGCGCGGATCGTGTCACGGCGTACGTCGTTGCGCGCGATGGTGGGTACCGACGCCGCGCTGGTGCCGGCCGCCTCGCTTGCCGACGACAATTCCGTCATTCGGATCCGACCGATATCGGCTATCCAGGTGTTCCACTTGGGATTCGCGCGTCACTCCATTTTCACCGCGAACGGAGTTGAAGTCGAAAGCGCGCACCCTGGGACCCTTTCGGACTCCCTGGGCCGGGAAATACGCAGTCTCTACCTGTCGATGTTCCCGCATCACGATAATCTGCCCGACTTCGGCGAGTTGGCGATGCCTCGACTTCGCGGCGAGGATCTCAGACGACTGACAGCACTCGCCTAGGCCGTGCGGGCGACCCGCTCTTCGAGGATATCGAACGGAACCCCGGGCGCTTCTTTCGCGGCCCGGATCACAAGGGACGTCTTCACGCTTCCGACATTCGGTGCGGTCAGCAGCTCCGAGGTCAGGAAGGACTGAAAGCTCGACAGATCGGGTGCCACGCACTTCAGGACGAAATCGACCTCCCCGTTCAGCATGTGGCACTCTCGGACGAGGGGCCAGTTCCGGCATCTTTCCTCGAACGCTGACAGATCGGCCTCGGCCTGGCTTTGCAGACCAACCATAGCAAAAACCTGCACCTCGAACCCCAGTTGCCGAACGTCAACCTGGGCATGATATCCGCGGATATACCCCTGCTCTTCCAGGGTTCGGACCCGGCGCAGGCACGGCGGGGCGGAAATGCCGACGCGCTTGGCCAACTCGACATTCGTCATTCGACCGTCGCGCTGCAGTTCCGCCAGAATTTTCCGGTCGATGGCGTCGAGTTTCTGTCCCGGCATTGCGTCCTCAGGGTGGTTTCGCGTCTCTTACGCCTCAATAACGGCACGCGCAATTATGTTTCGCAAATGCGCAATATTCTACCGGGGTTTCATGCCACCCGTCGAAGACCTATATCCGGCCAGCGTCATCAGGAGGGAATCATGGCTCAGTCGCGCCACGTCAAGCTTCTCATCGTCGGGTCCGGTCCCGCCGGGTACACCGCCGCCGTCTATGCGGCCCGCGCCATGCTGGACCCGGTCTTGGTTCAAGGCATCCAGCCCGGTGGCCAGCTAACCATCACCACCGATGTCGAGAATTGGCCCGGCGAGCAATCCATCATGGGCCCCGATCTGATGGTTCGCATGGAAGGCCATGCTCGCGAAATGGGCGCGGAGATCGTGTCGGATCACATTTCCTCGCTAGACCTCTCTCAACGGCCATTCACCGCAACGGCAGACAGCGGCACTGTCTTCACGGCCGACGCCGTGATCTTGGCCACCGGGGCACAGGCGAAGTGGCTGGGTCTGCCCAGCGAAGAGGCATTCAAGGGGTTCGGGGTCTCGGCATGCGCCACGTGCGACGGGTTCTTCTATCGTGGGCAGGAGGTCGCCGTGTTCGGCGGGGGCAACACCGCTGTCGAGGAAGCGCTGTTCCTGACGAACTTCGCCTCGAAAGTGACGCTGGTCCACCGGAGGGATGAACTCCGTGCGGAAAAGATTCTGCAAAAGCGCCTGTTGGAGCATCCCAAGGTCGAGGTTATCTGGAACCACCAGCTTGAAGAGGTGACCGGCACCGACATGCCTAAAGGGGTCGAAGGTGTGCGGATCAAGAACGTCGAGACCGGGGAAATGCGCGAGTTGCAGGTGAAGGGCGTGTTCATCGCCATCGGCCACGCGCCCGCATCCGAATTGGTCAAGGACCAGCTGGAAACGCATATGGGCGGCTATGTCGTGACCAAACCCGGAACCACCGAAACGAGCGTTCCGGGAGTCTTCGCGGCCGGCGATCTGACCGACCATGTGTATCGTCAGGCCGTCACCAGTGCCGGTATGGGATGCATGGCCGCGCTCGAAGCCGAGCGGTGGTTGACCGAACAGGGCATGGACGAAGGCAAGGAAGAGAGCGAGCCCCTGGGATGGGGTGCGCGCGTCGAAGCCACGGGCTGAGCTCTGCGGAACGTGCGTTCGCGTTGCACCCCGTGACGCGAACGGCGCACAAGGCAAGATTTCCCTTCGCGGTAAAATGTCGGCACCTTTGCAGCATTATCCGTAATTCTAGCCTCAATCGTACTGCATCGGACCGCCATGGCTTGAGCCGCACATGCCGCTTGGGGTAGGGGCGCGGCAACGGCCATGGGCCCGGACCCCAACACAGCAGGCGGACGGCAATGCAAAATCCCAATCTCGCTCCGGTGCCGGAGCTTTTCGTTTCCTATGAAAGCGCACAGAAGATGAAGGTCGAGGCGGGCGATCTGGCCTCGCACGACCTGTCGCCGCGCCAGATTTGCGATCTGGAGCTTTTGATGAATGGCGGCTTCGCGCCGCTGAAGGGCTTTCTGGGACAGGACGACTACGACGGCGTCGTCGAGAACATGCGCCTGGCGGACGGAAAGCTCTGGCCGATGCCCATCACGCTCGACGTGTCAGAGGCGTTCGCCGACAAGATCGAAACCGGTCAGGACATCGCCCTTCGCGATCAGGAGGGCGTGATCCTGGCGACGATGACCGTCACCGATAAGTGGACCCCCGACAAATCGCGCGAGGCCGAGAAGGTGTTCGGCGCCGATGACGACGCGCACCCGGCGGTGAACTATCTGCACAACCAAGCTAGGAAGGTGTATCTGGGCGGTCCCGTGACCGGCATCCAGCCGCCGGTCCATTACGATTTCCGCGCCCGCCGCGACACGCCGAACGAGCTGCGCGCCTATTTCCGCAAGATGGGCTGGCGTCGGGTCGTCGCGTTCCAGACGCGCAACCCGCTGCACCGCGCACACCAGGAACTGACGTTCCGCGCGGCCAAGGATACCCAGGCTAACCTGCTGATCCACCCCGTTGTTGGCATGACGAAGCCCGGCGACGTGGACCACTTTACCCGCGTGCGTTGCTATGAGGCGGTTCTGGACAAGTACCCGGCTGCGACGACGACCATGTCGCTGCTGCCCCTTGCCATGCGCATGGCAGGCCCGCGCGAGGCCGTTTGGCATGGTCTGATCCGCAAGAACTATGGCGTGACCCACTTCATCGTGGGGCGCGACCACGCCGGGCCGGGCAAGAATTCGGCCGGCGAGGATTTCTATGGCCCCTACGACGCGCAGGAGCTGTTCAAGGAGCACGCCGAGGAAATGGGCATCGAGATGGTGCCGTTCAAACACATGGTCTACGTGCAGGAGCGCGCGCAGTACGAGCCCGCCGACGAGATCGAAGAGGGCGTGACCGTCCTGAACATATCGGGCACCGAGCTACGGCGGCGTCTCCAGGAAGGGCTTGAGATTCCCGATTGGTTCTCGTTCCCCGAGGTTGTTCAGGAACTGCGCAAGACCCGTCCGCCGCGCTCGCAGCAGGGCTTCACCGTGTTCCTGACCGGGCTGTCGGGTTCGGGCAAGTCTACCATCGCCAACGCCCTCATGGTCAAGTTGATGGAGCTGGGCGGCCGGCCGGTGACCCTTCTTGACGGTGATATCGTCCGCAAGAACCTTAGCTCTGAGCTTGGGTTCTCGAAGGAGCATCGCGACCTTAACATTCGCCGCATAGGCTACGTCGCGTCCGAGATCACCAAGAACGGTGGCATCGCGATCTGCGCGCCCATCGCGCCCTACGGCACCACGCGCCGGGCCGTTCGGGAAGAGATCGAGCAATATGGCGCATTCTGCGAGGTCCACGTCGCGACCCCGCTGGAAGAATGCGAGGCGCGCGACCGCAAGGGCCTCTACAAGCTGGCCCGGGAAGGTAAAATCAAGGAGTTCACGGGGATTTCCGATCCCTATGACGAACCCAAGGACCCGGAGGTTCGCGTGAACACCGTTAACGTGGATGTCGACCACTGCGCCCACCAGGTCCTTCTGAAGCTGGAAAGCATGGGTCTGATCGCCGGATAGAAATAAGAAGGGGCGCCGATTTGGCGCCCCTTTTTTTGATTGGCGATGGATCAGGCGGCGTCGTCCAGGCCCCGGCCCTTCAAAAGCGCCTCAACCCCCGGCATCTTGCCGCGGAAGGCGATATAGGCGTCCGCCGCGTCTTGGCTGCCGCCGGCCGACAGGATGTGTTTCTCCAACCTAGCGGCCATGTCCCGATCGAAGGGTCCGCCTGCTTCCTTGAACGCCTCGAACGCATCGGCGTCCATCACCTCGGACCACATATAGCTGTAATAACCGCTGGAATATCCATCGCCCGAGAAGATGTGGGCGAAATGCGGGGTGGCGTGGCGCATGCCGATGGCCTTCGGCATCCCGATATCTTCGAGGACTTCCTGCTGGAAAGCCATCGGGTCTTCGGGCGCCTCGCTCATGTGGAACTCCAGATCCACGAGGGCCGAGCCGAGATATTCGACGGTCTGGAATCCCATGTCGTAAGTCGACGCCGCCAGAAGCCGGTCGCGCATCTCGGCCGGCATGGGCTCGCCCGTTTCGGCATGCGTGGCGTAGGTGGTCAGCAGTTCGGGCACTTCCAGCCAATGCTCGTAAAGCTGGCTGGGCAGTTCCACGAAATCGCGCGCGACACTGGTGCCCGAGATCGACTCGTAGGTCACGTCGGACAGCATTTGGTGCAGCGCATGGCCGAACTCGTGAAACAGGGTCCGTGCGTCGTCGTAAGACAGCAGCGCGGGGCGCTCCTTCGACGGTTTGGCGAAGTTGCAGACATTGACCACGATGGGCCGGACGTCCGCCCGCTGGGACCGCATGGTCGAGCACCACGCGCCGGACCGCTTGGCCCCGCGTGCGAAGTAATCGCCGAGGAAAACGGCCATGTGCTTGCCGTTCCGCGTGACCTCCCACGCGCGCACGTCGGGGTGGTAGAGCGGCGCATCGACCGGCGTGAACTCTAGGTCGAAGAGGCGGTTGGCCACATCGAACGCGGCTTCGATCATCCGGTCGAGCTGCAGATACGGCTTGAGCTGGGTCTCATCCAGGTCATGCTCTTCCACGCGGCGCTTTTCCGAGTAATAGCGCCAGTCCCAAGGCTCAAGGTCGGCGTTGACGCCATCGTTATGCATCATTGCGGCCAGGCGCAGGCCGTCTTCCTCGGCCTTGGCGCGGGCCGGCGCCCAGACTTTCATCAAAAGCTCCCGCACCGCTTCCGGGGTCTTGGCCATCTCGGTCTCAAGCTTGAAGGTGGCGAAGTCGTCATAGCCCAGAAGCCCGGCGCGCTCCTCGCGCAGCGCCAGAACTTCGGCCGCGATCTCGCGATTGTCGGTGTCGCCGCCATTCATGCCGCGCGCGGCCCACGCACGATGCGCGCGCTCGCGTAGGTCGCGGCTGGGGCTGAATTGCAGGAACGGCACGATAAGCGACCGCGACAGTGTCACGACCGGGCCTTTCACGCCTTTCTCCTCGCCTGCCGACCGGGCGGCATCGACGACAAAATCAGGCAAACCTTCCAGATCGCCCTCGGACAGTTCCATGAACCAGTCGCGCTCGTCCGCCAGCAGGTTCTGGGTGAATTGGACCCCAAGCGAGGACAGGCGTTCTGTGACGCTGCGCAGCCGGTCCTTGGCGATCCCTTCCAGCTCGGCCCCCGCGCGAACGAAGCGACGGCGCGTAAGGTAAAGAAGGCGCTGCTGTTCCGCGGTCAGGTCCAGCGAGTCGCGCGCTTGCCATACCGTCTCGATACGTTGGAACAGCGCCTCGTTCATCGCGACGTCAGACGAGAAGGCCGAGAGCATGGGGGAGAAATCGCGGGACAGCTCCTGCCGTGTGTCGTTCGTATCCGCCCCGGCGATGTTGTAGAAGACGCCTAGAACTCGGCCCAACGTCTCGTCAGACCGCTCCAGCGCCTCGACGGTGTTGGCGAAGGTCGGGGCCTCGTCGCTGTCGGCGATGGCGGCCACGTTCGCCCGGGCTTCCTCCAGCGCGGCTTCGACGGCGGGCCGGAAATGGTCGTCCTCGATCCGGTCGAAGGGTGGCATCTGAAAGGGCGTGTCCCAGGGTCCGAGCAGCGGATTGGTCAAAACGGTCTCCTGTTGAAAGGGTCAGGGGCGGCGAGACAGCCGCCGTTCGAGCCTGCGTAGCAGCAAGGACAGGCCCATTGTCAAACATAGGTAGAGGAAAGCGACGACGTTATAAGTCTCGAAGTAGCGGAAATTGCCGGCGGCCGTGACCTTTCCCAGCTGGGTGATGTCCAGAACGCCCACCACCGAGACAAGCGAGCTGTCTTTCACCAGCGCGATGAAGTCGTTGCCCAACGGCGGTAGGATCGTCTTGATGGCCTGCGGCAGCACGATGAAGCGGAAGCGTTGCCAGGGCGAAAGGCCCAGCGACTTCGCGGCCTCGATCTGGCCGGCCTCGACCGACAGAAGGCCTGCGCGGAAAACTTCGGCGATGAAGGCTCCATAGCCCAGAACCAGCGCCAGGATCGCCCGCCAGATCAGGGGGAAGTCGCGGGTTCGCGCCTCGGGCAGACCGATCCAGTTCCAGAACGCCACGATGGCGGGCGCCAGGACGAAGGCGCAGTACAAAAGCAGGACCAGGATCGGCAGGCCGCGCATGACCTCGACATAGAACCGGGCCGATTGTCGAACCCAAATGCGCGTGCTGAGGGAAGCTAGCGCAAGGCCAAGCCCCAGCAGGCAAGCCAGCGCGAACGAGATCACGGTCACGAACATGGTGATCCAGACGCCGCGCAGAAGCGTCTGGAAGATTTGCAGATAAAGGTCGTCTGTGACGATGCGCCACAGGATCAATCCCCCCAGTGCGAGGGCCAGCCACAGCCACCAGGGGCGTTCGCGTGCCACAGGGCTTTACTGGCCGAGCTCGGTCTCGACGAACCACTTGGTATTCAGGGCATCCAGCGTGCCATCTTCGCGCAAAGCGGCAATGGCCTGGTTCATCGGCGCGACCAGTTCGCTGTCTGGCGGAAAGATGAAGCCGAAATCCTCGGCGCCCAACGGCTCACCCACGATCTTCAGGCCGCCGTCCGATGCCGACACATACCCCTGCGCGGCCGTGGAGTCCGACAAGGCAAGGTCCACGTCGCCCACCCGCAGTGCCTGAACCGCGGCGCCGAACGTCTCGAACTGGCGCATCCGGGGGTTCTGTTCGTCACCGTCCAGAACCTCGTAGATTCCAACGTAGAACGGCGTCGTGCCTGGCTGCGCGCCGATCAGCAGATCTTCGTCCTCGGCAAAGCCTTCCGCATCATCGAAGCGATCCTCGTCAGCGCGGACGATCATCCGCATTTCCGAACGCATATAGGGGGCCGAGAAATCGACGACCTCGGCCCGGTCCTCACGTATGGTGATGCCGGTCATGCCCATGTCGTATTCGCCGTTCGCTACGGCGGGGATCATCGCGTCCCAGCTGGTATTCTGGTACACGGGCTCGAAATTCAGGCGCTCGGCGATCTCGGCCATCGCGTCGTATTCCCAGCCCTGCGCCTGACCCGTCGAGGGGCTGACATATTGCAGCGGCGGGTAGGCGTTTTCGACCGCGATGACGACTTCGCGGCCATCAAGGTCGGGCAGGTCCTGCGCCACGGCTGGGAATGCGGCGGCAGCGAGAAGTCCAATCAGAACGGTCCGGCGGATCATGGGGGCATCCTTTCACGTGTTTGCGGCGATGGAACCGCAGAGCGCCCGAAGCTGCAACCTGAAACGCGTAGGTTACTCGGGCCTGCCACAGACCGGGCAATCGGGGCGGCGCTTGAGGGCGATCTCGCGGTGCTCTCCCCAGAGAGCGTCATGGATCGCCATCCGCCCCCGCATGCCCTTCCCCGCGCCCGTGATCTCCTTCACCGCTTCAGCGGCCATCATGGTTCCCAGGATGCCCGGCAGCGGCCCTAGAACGCCCGCCTCGGCGCAGGTGGGTGCCAGGCCAAGCGCGGGTTTTTCAGGAAAGATGCAGGCATAGCAGGGCGTGCTGTCCCAAGGGGCGTAGGTGGTCAGCTGCCCCTCCCACTGGCTGAGGGCGCCGGACACCAGTGGAACGCGTGCTTGTGTGCAGGCATCGTTCAGCACATAGCGCGTGTCGAGGTCGTCGCATCCGTCCAGCACGATGTCGAACTCCGGGACGAGGTCCCCCGCGATGTCAGCGGTCAGGCGCCGGTGATACGGCTTGACGACGAGATAGGGGTTCAGAGCCTTCATCGCCGCTTCGGCCGAGAACACCTTGGGCATGCCGACGCGCTTGTCGGTGTGAATAACCTGTCGTTGCAGGTTCGTCGCGTCCACGTGATCGTCGTCGATCACCCCGATCGTCCCCACCCCCGCCGCAGCGAGATACAGCATCGCGGGCGAGCCCAGCCCCCCTGCCCCCACGACCAGGACAGAGGACTGCTTCAGCTTCTTCTGCCCCAGTCCCCCGATCTCGCGCAAGACGACATGCCGGGCATACCGGTCGAGCTCGCCCGGCGCGAACTGTCCCGGCGCGACCTCGGTTGGGCGATTCTCGGGGCGGACGTTCCGGCGCAGGCGCTTCAGAACCAGCGAATAGCCGAACACCAGAAGTCCTAGCCCCCCTAGAACCAACCACTCGCCTACGGATCCACCCAAAGGGGATTGCCCCGGCAGAAGCACCGCCAAAGCCATGACAATGACGTAAAGAAGCCCCAGGGCCAGCAACCTGGCTTGGCTGGGCCAACCAAGCCAGCGCCCGCCGAACCAGATCGCGGCCGCCAGGATCAGGGCAAGCGCCATCAGGTGGACCCGGTCGACCCGAATCCGCCCGTGCCGCGGGGCGTGGGCGGCAGAGCGTCCGCAAACGAAAAGACCGCTCGGGTCACGGGGGCGAACACCGCCTGGGCGATCCGGTCACCGTGGGCGATCCGGACCGGTTCGCTGCCGAGGTTGATCAGCAATACGCCAACTTCCCCCCGATAGTCCGCATCCACCGTTCCGGGGCTGTTGACGAGGGTCAGGCCCGCCTTCAGCGCCAGCCCCGAGCGAGGGCGCACCTGCATCTCCCACCCCTCCGGCAGCGCCATGGCAAGGCCCGTGGGGATCAGCGCGCGATCCATCGGCTGCAGCTCGACGCCCTCGCGGCGATGGGCGGGGAAGTTCGCGCGCAGGTCCGCCCCCGCGGCGCCGGCAGTGGCGTAGTTCGGCAGTGGAACGTCGGGATCGCTTTCGGGCAACCGCTGGACGACAACTTTCATCGCAGCGTCTCCGCAATCCGGGCAATCAGTCTTTCGGCCACGACATCCTTTCCGGCGCGGGGCCAGTCCTCGGTCCCGGTTTCGGTGACCAGAGTGACGGCGTTCTCGGTCCCGCCCATGATCCCGGTGCCGTCCGAGACATCGTTGGCGACGATCCAATCGCATCCCTTGCGGCGCCGCTTGGTGATCGCGTTGGCCACCACGTCATCCGTTTCGGCCGCGAACCCGATGACCAGCCCGGGCCGGTCCGCCCGGGTCGAGACGCACGCCAGGATGTCCGGGTTCTCGGCGAACTCGAGCTGCGGCAGTCCGCCCGCGGTCTTCTTCATCTTCGAGGCCGCCGCGTTCGAAACCCGCCAGTCGGCAACCGCGGCGGCGAAGATGGCAACGTCGGCGGGCAAGGCCTGCGTGACGGTCTCGTGCATCTGGCGCGCCGTCTCGACACGATGGATGGTGCAACCCTCGGGCAGGGGCGCATCGGCGGGGCCGGTCACGAAAGTGACGCGTGCCCCGGCGCGTCGGGCCGCCCGCGCAATGGCCGTTCCCTGCGCCCCGGACGATCGGTTGGCGATATAGCGGACCGGGTCGATGGGCTCGTGGGTCGGACCGGATGTGATCAGGACATGCCGCCCCGTCAGGGGGCCCGCGGTCAGCCGTGAAGTGATTTCGGCAAGTATGGCCGCCGGTTCCGACATCCGCCCGGGCCCATGCTCACCGCAGGCCATATCGCCGACATCCGGGCCAACCGTTCCGATCCCGTCTTGCCTCAGCAGGTCAAGATTGCGCTGCGTCGCGGGGTGCTGCCACATCCGGACGTTCATCGCCGGGGCGATCAGGACGGGCGTGTCGGTCGCCAGAAGCAGGGTCGAGGCCAGGTCGTCGGCGTGACCGCCCGCCATCTTCGCCATCAGGTCGGCGGTTGCGGGGGCCATGACGATCAGGTCGGCCACGCGGGACAGTTGGATGTGCCCCATTTCGGCCTCGTCTGTCAGGTCCCACAGGTCGGTATACACCTTCTCCCCCGCCAGGGACGCGACAGAAAGTGGGGTGACGAACTCGGCCCCCGCGCGCGTTAGGACGGGCGTGATCGATGCCCCGGCACGCCGCAACTGGCGGATTAGGTCAAGCGTCTTGTAGGCCGCGATACCACCACCGACGATCAGAAGGATGCGTTTTCCAGTCAACATGCGGCGGACCCTAGGCCGATGACCCGGCGGCGGCAACGCCCGGCGTCAGCGGAAAGCGTCGCAGGGATCGCCGGCGCGATCAGCCGGGGGATCGGTCCGGATCAGAACGTCGAATGGCGCCTCGTCCCATCCGCCCGAACTCTGCCCGATGGAAATCACGTGAAGGCCCGGCCGCGCCATTCGCAGAAGGGCCGGTACGCCGCGATCCGTTCGCGCATGTCCGTTCCCGGTGATAACCGCAACCGGGCCGCCAGAAGCCTCCAATGCCTTCAAGGTCGCTTCGGCCAAGGCGGCATCCCTGAGGCGCTGTGCCGCAACCATGCCGGGCAGAGCCTCGGCGGGAAGCATGTTGCAATGCGCCTCGGCCTGTTCGGCTTCGCGGGCCATCTGCTCGTCCGTGGGCAAGGGAATGGACAGGCCGAACGGATCGTCACCGCCTGCGGAATTGGCGCGGCCGCTGTCGACCGCGCGGGAAAGATCGTCGCGCGACAGTTCAGCCCCGAGGATCAGGGCCCCTTCGGCCGCGGCGAAAACGGGGGCGTAGATCCCGAAATCCGGCCATCCACGGTCTTCCCACTGCAAGGCATCGCCCAACGCGCCGGGATCGTCCCCGGCCCGGGCTGTTGCGACCGGCCCGAGTTCGGGCGGCAGCATCTCGAACACGACCGCGCCCGGGTTCATCCTTGCGATCCAGTCTGCCTGGTTCAGATGGTGTTGGGGGGCGTCGTGTTCCTCGCCCATGACGACGACCGGAGCATCCAGCGGTACGTCCTGCGCAATAGAAGGCGTCGCCCCGAGGGAAAGGGCGACGCCGACCGAGAAGGCAATGAGAGGTCTCACGCCGTCAGGAGAGGAAATTCCGAACCTCGGAACACTGGGTCTCAAGCGACTTGCGCATCTTGCCGAAGGCCGCAGCCTCGAGCTGGCGAACACGCTCCTTCGAAAGGCCGAGTTCCGTGCCGAGGCTTTCCAGCGTCCGGGGCTGATCGCGCAGCTTACGCTCGCGGACGATGAAACGTTCGCGGTCGTTCAATTGCTGCATCGCCTCGACCAGCCAGATGCGCAGGGTATCGACGTCCTTGGCATGGCTTACGGTTTCGTCCGCCTGCGCGGCATCGTCCTCCAGCGCGTCGATCCACTGACGCCCTTCGTCTTCGGTCGACTGGGTCGCGTTAAGGGAGAAATCGGAACCCGCAAGCCGGCCTTCCATCATCTCTACATCATGCAGTGGGACGCCGACCTCCGTGGCGATCATCTGCCGCATCGTCTGACGGTCCAGACGTTCGCCCGATGCGGCCGCCTCCCGCTCGAGCCTCGCCTGTACGCGACGCATGTTGAAGAACAGCGACTTTTGCGACGAGGTCGATCCGGTTCGGACCATCGACCAGTTGCGCATCACATAGTCTTGGATCGACGCCTTGATCCACCATACCGCATATGTGGAAAACCGCACACCGCGATCGGGATCGAACTTGTCGGCCGCCTTCATGAGGCCCAACCCGGCCTCCTGAATGAGGTCGTTCATGGGGGCGCCGTAACGTTTGAACTTCGCCGCCATCGAGATCGCCAACCTCATGTAGGCCGTGATCAGGCGGTGAAGGGCAGCCTCATCGCGCTCGTCGCGCCAAGCGTAGGCGAGCTTCAGTTCGGTTTCGGCATCCAGTAATTCGGCCTGCATCGCCCGACGCGACAGGGTCTGGTCTGAGAATCCATCGAAAGCCACGTGTCTACTCCCACGATTTCTTTTGTCAGCGCGCTTGCTCGGACGTTCAGGCAACTGGTAACTCGCGCGTTCCGAAGCCTAAGCCGCGGCGATCCGGGAAAGTTCCCGGGCGACGTTGCTAAATGCGCAATTCGGTCTAGGGATCGGCCGCGGTGATCGTCATATGCACCTTCCTTGATTGGACTTGGGGGCGCTTTCAGCCTTAGCTGTGAGCCATGGAAAATATTCTGCATCTGGCGGATCCCGGCTTTTCGTCCTGGTCCATGCGCGTATGGCTGATCCTGTCTCGCACAGGCATTCCGCACCGCGTGGAGTGGCACAGGGTCTACGGGGATCCCCCGTTGGCGGCACAGATCGGCCAGCCCCCGGCACGGACGGTTCCGGTGCTGGTCACCGACGGCGTCGCAATCCGCGACAGCCTTGCCATCGCGGAAGAGGTTGCCTCGCGCTATCCCGATGCCGACGTCTGGCCCGCCGATCCCGCGCGACGTGCCCTTGCCCGGTCGCTGGCCGCGGAGATGCATTCGGGCTTCGCAGCGCTGCGCGGCGACTGTCCGATGTGCCTCAGGACGGCATATTGCGACGTTCCGGTGGGCGATGGGGTTCTGGCCGATCTTCGGCGCCTCGAAGACATCTGGTCCGACGCCCTCGATCGATCGGGTGGGCCCTGGCTGGCCGGGGCTTGGTCGGCGGCTGATGCGTTCTATGCACCCGTGGCCGCACGAATTGCCGGATACGGCCTGCCGCTGACGCGCGCTGCAAGCGTTGCTTACGTTAATAGCCACCTCACGGAGCCTTCGTTCCGCGAATGGCGCCGGATGGGCCTACAGATCGGCGAGGATCTGCACTACGGGGTTTATTCCAGGCCGTTTCCCCGCGTCGCGTGGCCGGACAGCATTAATCGGGCGTAAACCACCATTGGCGTAGCTGTGGCGGATGACCGCCCGCAGCTATACCGTAGCCTTCGAAGGCATTGAGACCCGCGAGGTCGAGGTTCAGTGCGCGGCAACCTTGGGGATACCGGGCTTTGCCATCGTCGGCCTGCCTGACAAGGCCGTCAGCGAGGCGCGCGACCGGGTGCGCACGGCCTTGATGGCGCTATCCATCGCGCTGCCGTCGAAGCGGATCGTGGTGAACCTGTCCCCGGCCGGACTGCCGAAGGAGGGGTCTCATTTCGACCTGCCCATCGCCCTGGCGTTGCTGGCGGCCATCGACATTCTACCGCGCGAGGCGGTCGAACGGGTGGTATCGCTGGGCGAACTGTCGTTGGACGGAAGCCTTCTGCCGGTGGTCGGGGCCCTGCCCACCGCCCTGCACGCCGCCGAGACCCACCGGACCCTTCTATGCCCCCGAGGCTGTGGCCCGGAAGCTGCCTGGGTCGGCGCGGCCGAGGTCTTGGCCCCGGAGACCTTGGGGCAGGCAATCGCGCATTTCAACGGACAACGGCCAATCTCTCCGGCCGAACCGGGCGAGATCGAAGCGCGGCGCGAGACGCCGGACCTGATAGACGTCCGGGGGCAGGAACGGGCCAAACGGGCGCTGGAGATTGCGGCGGCCGGGCGGCATCACCTGATCTATGTCGGCCCGCCCGGCGCGGGCAAGTCAATGCTGGCCCGACGCTTGCCGGGTTTGCTTCCACCGCTCAGCCCTCGTGAGGCGCTGGATACGTCGATGATCCATTCGCTGGCCGGCCTGATCGACGAAGGCGGCCTGACTCGCGAGCGTCCCTTCCAGGAACCGCACCACACCGCGTCGATGCCCGCCATCGTCGGCGGAGGCAAGGGCGCGAAACCCGGCCAGATCAGTCTGGCCCACAACGGTGTCCTGTTCATGGACGAGTTTCCAGAATTCGCCCGCCCCGTCCTGGAAACCCTGCGCCAACCGATCGAGACCGGCGAAGTCGTGATCGCCCGCGCCAATGCGCATGTCCGCTATCCCTGTCGTTTTCTTCTGGTGGCGGCCGCAAACCCGTGCCGGTGCGGGTACATGACAGACCCCGCCCGTGCCTGTCCCCGCGCCCCGACCTGCGGGGAAGACTACATGAACCGGATTTCGGGGCCGCTGATGGATCGCTTCGACCTACGGGTCGAGGTACCCCCGGTCAGTTTCACGGATCTGGACTTGCCGCCCACCGGTGAACCAACGGCCCTCGTCGCGGCACGGGTTGCCGAGGCGCGGCGCGCGCAAGCCGCTCGGTTCGAGGGACACGAGGCAGTCACGGTCAACGCCGACATGCATGGCAGCCTTCTGGACGAGGTCGGCAAGCCGGATGCCGAGGGCAAAGGACTGCTGCTGAAAGCCGCCGAGCGGTTCGGCCTGACCGCGCGCGGCTATCACCGCGTTCTACGCGTCGCGCGTACGATCGCCGACCTGGACGGATCGCCCGACCTGCGCGCGCCCCATATCTCCGAAGCTTTGTCCTTCCGGCTGACAACCCGCGTCTGACACGGCCCTTCGGTACTTGGTGAAACGCTTTCGGTCTAATCATCGAGCGCCAAAATTCCCAGACGCCCGCGAACACCAATACGATTGCGCCAACGATCCGCAACAATGTTGATTCGGGAAACCGCATCAGTGAACCGCACTCGAAGGCCAGCCCGAACAGAAGGGCTGTCATCATTAGAAAGTCGGTGGCTGGCCAAACGGACCCTTCGAGAACCCGCCGTCAGACCACGCAGGCAGCAACACCCCCCACCGCGCCGTAGGGCGGGGACCGACCGAACGGCAACTGCGGATCGATGGTTCTGCGTTCTACTCGGCGGCCTCCTGATACGCTTCAACAGGTGGGCAGGTGCAGATTAGATTGCGGTCGCCATAGGCATTGTCGACCCGGTTGACCGGCGGCCAGTACTTGTCGACCCGGAAGGCGCCGGCTGGAAAGCACCCGGCTTCGCGCGTGTAGGGTCGATCCCAATCGCCGACCAGATCCTCGACCGTGTGCGGCGCGCGCTTGAGGGGATTGGCCTCGCGGTCCGATCGGCCCTCTTCGATGGCGCGGATCTCCTCGCGGATCGCCAGCATCGCGTCACAGAACCGGTCGAGCTCGGCCTTGGTTTCGCTTTCCGTCGGTTCGACCATCAATGTCCCCGCGACAGGCCAGCTCATCGTTGGGGCGTGAAACCCGTTATCGACCAAGCGCTTGGCAATATCGTCCACCGTGACGCCCGCGGATTTGTCGAAGGGGCGTACGTCGATGATGCATTCATGCGCGACGCGCCCCTCGGTCCCGCGATAGAGGATCTTGTACGCGCCATCGAGCCTTGCGGCGATGTAGTTCGCGTTCAGAATCGCGGCCTTGGTGGCCTGCGTCAGCCCCTCGCCCCCCATCAAGCGGCAATAGGCCCACGAGATCGGCAGGATCGATGCCGATCCAAATCGCGTGCCTGAAACCGCCCCCTGCCCGTCCCCCGGAAGATACGGCGCAAGATGCGCCTTCACCCCGATGGGCCCCATCCCGGGGCCGCCCCCGCCATGGGGGATGCAGAAGGTCTTGTGCAGGTTCAGGTGGCTGACATCCGCGCCGATTTCACCCGGCTTCACCAGACCCACCATCGCATTGAGGTTCGCCCCGTCCAGATAGACCTGCCCGCCATGGGCATGGGTGATCTCGCAGACCTCGCGTACCGTTTCCTCGAACACACCGTGGGTCGACGGATAGGTGATCATGCAGGCGGCCAAAGCTCCGCCCGCCTTCTCGGCCTTCGCGCGGAAATCGTCGACGTCGATATCCCCGCGGTCAGTGCACTTCACAACCACGACCTTCATCCCCGCCATCTGGGCTGAGGCGGGGTTGGTGCCGTGTGCGTTCACCGGGATCAGGCAGACATCCCGCCCGGTCTCCCCTTGGGCGGCGTGCCAGGCACGGATGGTCAGAAGGCCCGCATACTCACCTTGCGCGCCGGAATTGGGCTGCATCGACATCGCGTCGTATCCCGTGATCCGGCAAAGACGGTCCGACAGATCGTCGATCAGCGCGCGATACCCCTTGGTCTGCTCGTCCGGGGCGAACGGATGGATATCGGCGAAATCGGGCCACGTGATCGCCGCCATCTCGGCCGCGGCGTTCAGCTTCATAGTGCAGGACCCCAGCGGGATCATCGCACGGTCCAGCGCAAGATCCCGGTCCGCAAGGCGGCGCATATAGCGCATCATCTCGGTCTCGGCCCGGTTCATGTGGAAGACGGGATGCTGAAGATAGTCGGACGTCCGGGCGAGCGCATCGGGCAACCGGAACCCCTGGTCATCACGTATCGAAGCAACGCCGAACGCCTCCAGAAGCCGGATCAGCGTTTCGTCCCGCGTCGTCTCGTCCAGTGCGATGCCGATCCGGGTGTTCCCTACGGGGCGCAGGTTGATCCGTCGATCCGCGGCGGCGCGAAGGATCACGTCTCGCAGGGCGCCGCATTCCACGGTGATCGTGTCGAAGAAATGATCCGGACCCACGTCATAACCAGCCTGCGACAGCGCATCCGCCACCCGTACGGCCTTCTGATGAATACGCTGGGCAATGGCCTTCAGCCCTTCGGGGCCGTGGAACACAGCATAGAAGCCCGCCATGACGGCCAGAAGCGCCTGCGCGGTACAAACGTTCGAGGTCGCCTTCTCGCGCCTGATGTGCTGCTCGCGGGTCTGCAGCGATAAACGGTAGGCTTGGTTGCCCCGCGCATCGACCGAAACACCGACGATCCGGCCGGGCATCGCGCGTTTCATGGCATCCCGGCAGGCCATGTAGGCCGCGTGCGGACCGCCAAACCCCATGGGCACGCCGAACCGCTGGGTTGAACCGACGGCAATATCCGCCCCCATGGCGCCGGGCTCTTTCAAAAGCGTCAGGGCGAGCGGGTCGGCGATCACGATGCCCAAGGCGCTTTCTGCGTGAAGATGGGCAATGGCGTCGGCAAAATCGCGTACCGCGCCGTATGTGCCGGGATACTGGAAGACGGCGGCGAAAACCTCCGTGCAGTCCAGATCGTCAGGGTCTCCCACAATCACGTCGATCCCCAGCGGGGCGCAGCGCGTGCGGATCACGTCGATGTTCTGAGGATGGCAACCCTCGTCGACGAACACGGCTGACTTTTTCGACTTCGAGACTCGCTGCGCCATGGTCACGGCTTCGGCCGCGGCCGTCGCCTCGTCCAGAAGGGAGGCATTGGCGACCTCAAGTCCCGTCAGATCGCAGATCATGGTTTGAAAGTTCAGCAGCGCCTCCAGACGGCCCTGGCTGATCTCTGGCTGGTACGGCGTATAGGCCGTGTACCAGGCAGGGTTTTCCAAGATATTTCGCTGGATCGCCGGCGGCGTGACGGTCCCATGATAGCCGGCGCCGATCATCGAAGACATCACAGTGTTCCGCCCTGCGATCTGCCGAAGTTCCCACAAAAGCTCGCGCTCGGTCAGCGGCGCGCCTAGATCTAGGGGGGCGTTCTGTCGGATACCGCGTGGCACCGTCTGATCTATCAAGGCATCCAGGTCCGACACATCGAGGGTCGCAAGCATCTCGGCCATCTCGGCCGGCGACGGGCCGATATGGCGACGGTTCGCGAAATCGTAGGGGTCGTACTCTGTCGGTTTAAACGGCATAACGTCTCCTTCGAGGGTGTCATGCCCCTCACCCTTGTGAAAATATCCAATGCCGAACGCCTACCATCAGGGCGTGACGGCTGGCCGCCCGGGATCAGATGAACTTCTTGTACGCGGCCTCGTCCATGAACTCGTCGAGCGCGGACATATCCTCGACCCGCATCTTAAAGAACCAGCCGGCCCCCAGTGGATCCTCGTTCACGAGCCCTGGATTTTCTTCCAGCGCCGGATTGACCTCGAGGATCTCGCCATCGACGGGGGCCAGGATTTCGGACGCTGCCTTGACGCTCTCGATGACGACGCATTCGTCTTCTTTGGCGACGGTCTTCCCCTCTTCGGGAAGCTCGACAAACACGATATCTCCCAATTGTTCGGCAGCGTGGTCGGTGATGCCCACGGTGACGACGTTGTCCTCGTCGTCCTCGGGGCGAATCCATTCGTGTTCTTCAGTGAATTTCATCGGCGGAAAGCTCCTAGCGTTTGTATGTGGCCGGGCGGAACGGAAGGCCGACCACCTGAACCGGCAGCCTGCGTCCGCGCAGTGCGCCTTGCAGTGTGGTGCCCGGCCCCGCGTGGTCAATATCGACATATCCCATGGCGATCGGATGCTCGACGGATGGGCCAAAACCGCCGCTGGTGATGCGTCCCAAGGCACGCTCGTCATCGAACAGTTCGACCCCGGCGCGCATCGGGGCCCGCCCTTCCGGCGTCAGGCCGACCCGCAATCGCGTGGGGCCTTCGGCGATCTCGCGTAGAATGCGGTCTGCGCCGGGAAATCCGCCTTCACGCGCCCCGCCCGAGCGGCGGGCTTTTTGAATGGACCAAAGCAGGTTCGCCTCCACCGGTGAGGTATGGGCATCGATGTCCTGACCGTAGAGGCACAATCCCGCCTCTAGCCGAAGGGAATCCCGTGCGCCCAGACCCACCGGGGTCATCCCCTCGACCGCCAGAAGCGCACGAGCGAAAGCTTCGGCCATCGCAACGGGAACCGAGACTTCGAACCCGTCCTCGCCGGTATAGCCCGAACGCGAGACCCATAGGTCCCCATGCGGGCTGTCCACCGTGGCGACATCCATGAAGGACATGTCCGCGACCCCGGGGGCCACAGCCTCCAGCGCGGCTTCGGCGGCGGGACCTTGGATCGCCAGAAGCGCGCGGTCGATCATCACGACCTTGCACCCGGGCATGCCCTTCTGAAGGTGGGCAAGATCGGCGTGCTTGCACGCCGCGTTCACCACAAGGAACAAGTCCCCCGCGCGCCTGGAGATCATGAGATCGTCCAGGATGCCGCCGTTGTCCGCCAAGAGAAGTCCGTAGCGTTGGCGGCCGGGCTTCAATCCTATCACGTCCTGCGGCATCAGCGCCTCTAGCGCACTGGCTGCCGCGTCAGGACCGTCCGGGTGCGTGACGACGATCTGTCCCATATGGGACACGTCGAACAAGCCGGCCGTCGTGCGGCAGGCGACGTGTTCCTTCATGACGCCCAAGGGGTACTGAACCGGCAGTTCATAGCCGGCGAAGGGCACCATCTTGCCACCCAGCTCGACATGCAGGTCGTATAGCGGCGTGCGCTCAAGATCGGTCATCGGCCCCTCCGGCATTCGCGGCGCCCCATGGCCCGCATCCTGCCCCCTCTGTCCCTTGCGCCTGAGATCGCTATCCCTTCGGCGCCCCGACATGGTCGGGGACTCTCCAGAGTTCCTGTCGCGCGAAGGTCCTTTGGCCTGAGAGTTTACCGGGGCGGTTGCTCCTTCGGCACCGACGGCGAACCGCCGGATTCTCCCTTCGCACTTCTCCTAGCTGCCACAGCACGTTGCCTTTGACAACGCCCTTGCAATAATCCGCGTTTGGCCCGACCTAGGCCAGCATGTCCGATCCCTTCTTCTTCGGCTACGGCAGCCTCGTGAACCGCCGCACCCATGCCTATACTCCGGCCCACCCCGCGACGTTGCAGGGTTGGCGGCGCACCTGGCGTGCCACCGCGCTACGCCCCGCGGCCTTCCTGACGGCCCGGCCTTCCCCCGATTCCGAGATCGACGGCCTGATTGCACCCGTTCCGGGCGGGGATTGGGCCGCGCTCGACCAGCGCGAAGCGGGTTACGATCGGGTGCCTGCTCCTCAGGTGCGCCATCCACTGACACGGCCGCACGATATTGCGGTCTATTCCATTCCGCCGCGCCCAGATGATGGCGACGGCAGCCCGATCCTGCTGAGCTATCTGGACGTCGTGGTTCAAGGCTTTCTGACCGAGTTCGGGGCCAGTGGGGTGCACCGCTTCTTCGAGACGACGGACAACTGGGATTTGCCCGTCGCCGACGACCGGGCCGCGCCCCTGTACCCCCGCGCGCAGAAGACATCGCCGGAAGAGCTGCGCCTGACGGATGACTGGCTGGCCCGGCTGGATTGCCGGATCATCCATGCCTCGGAAACAGGGTTGGGACAGGACGCCGCCCCCTGACGATCTATCGCAGGGGGCGCTGGAACAGCGGCAGGACCTGCGCCATCTCGGGCCCGCGCGACATCCCGGTCACGGCAAGCCGCAGCGGCATGAACAGGTCCTTGCCCTTGCGTCCCGTCTTCTCCTTCACAGCCCCCGTCCAAGCGGACCAGCTGGTGTGATCGTAGGGATGGGGCGGCAGAAGATGCATGGCCTCGTCGATGAAGGCCTTGTCGGCATCCGCGACCTCGACCGGTCCCGGGCCGTCGCGGAACAATGCCCACCATCCGGAGATGTCGCCCATGCCTGCGATGTTCTCACGCACGACCTCCCAGAACTGGGGGGCGATATCATCGGGAACACCGGCACTGCGAATCTCGTCCGACACGGCCTCGTACGGCTTGGCGGCCAGCACCCGGGCGGTCAGGGGGCGCAAGTCGCGTTCGTCGAATTTCGTGGGAGCCGAGCCGAAGGCCGAGATATCGAACCCTTCAACAAGTTCATCAAGGCTCCCCCGAAGCTCCACCGGGTCGGATGAGCCAAGACGAGCCATCAGGCTGAGAAGCGCCATCGGTTCAATGCCTTGCGCCCGCAGATCGCGCAGTGACAGGGTACCCAGGCGCTTCGACAGCGCCTCACCCTGGGGGCCGGTCAGAAGGGAATGATGCGCAAAATCTGGGTGCCCCCGGCCCAGTGCCCGCATGATCTGGATCTGCGTGGCCGTATTGGTGACGTGGTCGGATCCCCGCACCACATGTGTCACGCCCATCTCGGTATCGTCGACGACAGAGGCAAGGGTATAAAGGACCTGCCCATCTCCGCGGATCAGCACCGGGTCGGACACGCTGGCCGCGTCGATGGAGACGGGGCCGAGGATGCCGTCCTCCCATTCGATCCGCTCGTGATCCAGCTTGAAGCGCCAGACCCCATCGCCGCGTTCGGCGCGCAGGCGCTCCTTCTCGGCCTCGTCGAGGCCAAGGGCCGCGCGGTCATACACAGGCGGGCGGCCCATGTTGAGCTGCTTCTTGCGCTTGAGGTCCAGCTCGGTCGGGGTCTCGAACGCCTCGTAGAACCGCCCTTCGGCGCGCAGCGTGTCAGCCGCTTCGGCGTAGCGATCCAGACGCTCGGACTGACGCTCGACCCGGTCCCAGGTCAGGCCCAGCCATTCCAGATCCTCTTGAATCGCATCGACATATTCCTGCTTCGACCGTTGCGGGTCGGTGTCGTCGAGGCGGAGGATAAAGGTCCCCCCGGACTTCTGCGCGATCAGCCAGTTGAAGAGGGCTGTGCGCAGGTTGCCGATGTGGAGGTAGCCGGTGGGCGAGGGGGCGAAGCGGGTGACGGTCATGATGCGGGCCTTCGTGGATTGCGGATCAAGTCGCATGTCGGGGCGCAGTTGTCGAGTGGTTCGAAATTCCCCCATGCCGCCAATGGTTTGCGCGTTGCGCACTTGCCGCGGGACGGGCCGCAACCATATGACCCGAATGGATTTTTCGAACATGTCCGCACCCGATCTGGGGGATATCGAGGCCTTGGCGAAGGCAGCGCGGGAGGGGCTTCCGCCAGACTTCAAGCGCCCGGCCATGGAGGTTGCGCTGCGGGTCGAGGATTTCGCCCCCGACGACATGCTCGACGAGATGGAGATCGAGGATCCGTTCTCGCTCACCGGGTTGTACGAAGGGATCCCGTTGATCGAGAAATCGTCGGCTCATCAACCGCTTAGGCTCGACACGATCTGGCTGTTCCGGCGCCCGATCCTGGACGAATGGATCGAGCGGGGGGACGTCTCGCTGGGGGATCTGGTGGGGCATGTCTATGTGCACGAACTGGCCCATCACTTCGGCTGGTCGGACCGGGACATCGCGACCATCGACGAATGGTGGACCTGAAAACCCGTCCCGCATCCGCCGGACATCCGTCCCGCATCCGCCGTCCTTGCGTCGCGCACGCGCCGGACATGCGCCGGGCGCACGCCGGACAGGCGTCGGGCATCTGTCGGGACAGGGGGCCGCGCGGCGGGGTCAGCCGATCTTAACGGGTCCGCCGCACTCTGCCCCGGCCTTGAAGCCGACCCGAGGGCCCGCGCCGATGACCCCTGAAGACCTGAAAAAGATGCTGCCCCGCCCGCCTGCCCCCGACCTGCAGGCCGAGGCGGCGACCGACCACATGGAGAAACTGCTGGCCGAGATCGACGGGCTGGTCGCCGACATGGCCGCCCGGCAAAAACGGCGCACGGCGATCCCCGACGGGTGGGAGATGGTGCCGCTGGAACGCCGCCCCGCCAAGGAGAAGATCACGCTGCGGCTGGACCGGGACGTGCTGGATTACTTTCGCGAAACCGGACAGGGCTGGCAGACGCGGCTGAACGCGGTGCTGCGCCTGTTCATGCATCACAGGACCGGCACGGAGGACGAATAGCAGCGGCGCGGGGAAACGGGACGGCCCGTCGCGGCGTTGGGTCCCCGACCCTTCACCCATCCACCGGAGACATCAGATGTTCCGTTTGCTGACCTCGAAACCCGTCCTGATCCTGGGCGGCATCATGCTGTATCGCTGGCTGTCCGAACGCGAGGACGACCGCACCGCCTATGCCCCCGGCGAAGGCGGCCCCGCCACCGACCCCGCCCAGTTCCGCGGCGCTGGCCCTGCGTCGATGCGCGAACGCCAGAAAAGCTGGGACCGCGTGGACGAGGCGATGGACGAAACCTTCCCCGCCAGCGACCCGCCGGCCTATTGAGGGGAACGCATGGGGCGTTGCCGGTGTTGGTCGCAAAGATGTGACCAGTAAACGGAGAAACCCCATGCGTATGACCCTTATCGCCTTCGCCGCCCTTCTGGGCCTGACAGCTTGTGAAACCGCCGGCGGCTTCGGCCAGGACGTCGAGAACACCGGCGAGTTCATCGAGGGCTCGGCCCAAGAAGTTCAAAATGATTTGTAACGCCATCAGGGGGGCATTCGCCCCCCGATACCGCCTATACAGCCACGCAGCGTAGCTTAAATACTCTCATACACGCGGTAGGCCTTCCTTACCTCACCAGTCAAAGCGCTCATCGTTTTTGAGAAACGCCTGAATACTAGCGAAATCAATACTTTTGACGCCCAGCCGCTCTTTAACCTTGGCAGCTTTGTCGCGAACCGCGTTCATTACGCCTTCAAATTCGTGCTTCTGACTCAAGTTCAAACTGGCCGATACGACAGTTCCTTCAACAGCGCACTCGTAATCGGATACGCCCCCTCGGTTTACAAGAAGGCCGTTAGATCCAGAAGCAACAAAGAAATGCCCCATAGCACCAAATAATTGATGGGAAAAGAACAATCCATATCCTGAATTATCCCATTCAGACCGCTGACTAGCCTTCTTTTTTTCGCTCGCCAAGCCTTGGAGGAGACGCCAGGCATAAGACTAAAATATAAAGCTTCACGGTCACTTAAGGGCCTATGGTGCTTACTCTCATTTAAAGATTCCAGCATACCGATCCCCCTATCTACTATACAGATCTCGACTCTTCCCTTGCTCGGCCAATACTGCGCACAGAATGCAACGTTATCGACCTCCGCGTGCTCAAAACAATTACGAAATATCTCGCGAAACGCTCGGGTAACAAAATAATGAAGCGGACCTTCCCCCTCTCGTGAAACGATCCGAGCGATATCGGAGCACCTATGTTCGATGGCCTCGCCAAGCTCGACGAAATTGTCTGCGCTGTATTCCGATAGCTCTGCCCTGCTCATTCCGCTTATTGGGATATATGTATACCCGCCGAACGCACCCCTAGGATAAGGCTTATCCTTGATATTCAAGGCCTCCGAAAAACCGAGATTGTTGGCGTATGAATGTCGCCCAAGACCTCGATATACTAGAGTTTCTTCCGGATTTTTGCGTCCACGCGCTCTGCACGCCTTAGCAAGCATTAGCATTGCAGTGGGAGAGAAAAACCTTTCCGGACCGGTGTCAATTACCAACCGATCCTTGCTAGGAAACTCTATAAGACGCTTCGAAAATTCTGAGATGCCCCTGAAACTACAATTATGGGGAAATCGAATATCTGGTTCCGAGCTACTCAAGGCGATATATTCCTGAGTTCTCCGCGACAACGCATGTTCCACTTCCCCAGCCCAATCAAGCCACCATCCCGCGCGGGACCGTCCGGTCACCCTGCCCCGCCAGAAGCCCCTCGACCGAGATATCCTCGTCCAGCGCGTCCCAGTGCAGGCCGAACGGGCCGATCTCAACCGATTGGCGCTCCGCCGGGGAGGCCGACAGCAGGCGGGGGAACCATGCGAGGGGGACGCCGAGCGTGCGGCCGTCCGAGAGGGCGACCCACATCGAGTCGTCGTCGAAGCGGACGCCTTCAACCGAAATGTTCATGCCATGCCTCCTCGATCCGTGTGGCGTTATCTTCGACCAGACGGGCCAGTCTGCGCAAGGTTTTCGCGTCGAATCCTGCGGATCGGGCGAGTTCGGGAGGATGGCCGAGCCAGAACTTTGCCTCGGCGCGGCCTTGCATGACGTGGATGTGCACCGGTTCGCGCGGGTCGCCCTCGTTCGAGTAGAAGAAGAAGCGAAAGCCGTCGAGGCGGAAGACGGTGGGCATCAGGGGTGGTGGTGAGGGTGGGTTTTACCCACCCTACGAGTCCATCTTCAGCGCGTTGATGAACGCTTCCTGCGGGATCTCCACTTTGCCGAACTGGCGCATCTTCTTCTTGCCGGCCTTCTGCTTCTCCAAAAGCTTCTTCTTCCGGGTCGCGTCGCCGCCGTAGCATTTGGCCGTCACGTCCTTGCGCATGGCCGACAGGGTCTCGCGCGCGATGACGCGGCCGCCGATGGCGGCCTGGATCGGGATCTTGAACATGTGGCGCGGGATCAGCTCTTTCAGCTTTTCGCACATCGCGCGGCCCCGCCCCTCGGCCCGGTCGCGGTGGACCATCATCGACAGGGCGTCCACAGGCTCGTCATTGACCAGCACCTGCATCTTGACCAGCGCATCCTCGCGGTAGCCGATCATCTGGTAGTCGAAGCTGGCATAGCCCTTGGTCACCGATTTCAGCCGGTCGTAGAAGTCGAATACGACCTCGTTCAGGGGCAGGTCATAGACGACCATCGCGCGGGTGCCGGCATAGGTCAGGTCCATCTGGATGCCGCGCCGGTCCTGGCACAGCTTGAGTACGTCGCCGAGATAGTCGTCGGGGACCAGGATGGTGGCCTTGATCCGCGGTTCCTCGATATGGCTGACAAGGGTCATGTCGGGCATGTCGGCGGGGTTGTGCAGTTCCTCCATCGTGCCGTCCTTCATGTGGACGTTGTAGATGACCGAGGGCGCGGTGGTGATCAGGTCGATGTCATACTCGCGCTCCAGCCGGTCGCGGATCACCTCGAGGTGCAGCAGCCCCAGGAACCCGCAGCGGAAGCCGAAGCCGAGGGCGGCCGAGGTCTCCATCTCATATGTGAAGGAGGCGTCGTTCAGGGCGAGCTTTTCGATGGCGTCGCGCATGTCGTCGAAATCGTTGGTATCGACGGGAAAGAGGCCGCAGAAGACCACCGGCACGGACGGCTTGAAACCCGGCAGCGCCTGGGCGCATTGCTTCTTTTCGTGGGTGATCGTGTCGCCGACGCGGGTGTCGCGGACCTGCTTGATCGAGGCGTTGAGATAGCCGATCTCGCCCGGGCCAAGCTCGTCCACGGCCGTCATGGCGGGGCGGTAGATGCCCACGTCGTCCACGTCGTAGGTGCCGCCGGTCTTCATCATGCGGATGCGGTCGCCCTTCTTCAGGACGCCGTCGATTATGCGCACGATGACGATGACGCCAAGGTACTGGTCGTATTTCGAATCGACCAGCATCGCTTTGAGGGGCGCGTCGCGGTTCCCTTCGGTGGGCGCGGGCAGGCGCTGGACGATGGCTTCCAGCACGTCGGGGATGCCGAGGCCGGTCTTGGCGCTGATCTGCACGGCGTCGTGGGCTTCGATCCCGATGACGTCCTCGATCTGGGTCTTCACGCGGTCCACGTCGGCGGCGGGAAGATCGACCTTGTTGAGGACCGGCACGATCTCGTGGTCGGCCTCCATCGCCGTGTAGACATTGGCGAGCGTCTGCGCCTCGACCCCCTGGGAAGCGTCGACGACCAGCAGAGAGCCTTCGACCGCCTGCATCGAGCGGCTGACCTCGTAGGCGAAGTCGACATGGCCCGGCGTGTCGATGAGGTTCAGGATATAGGTGTAGCCGTCCTTGGCGGGATAGTCGATCCGCACCGTGTTGGCCTTGATGGTGATGCCGCGCTCGCGCTCGATATCCATCGCGTCGAGAAGCTGGTCCTTCATGTCGCGCTCGGCGACGGTACCGGTGAGCTGGATCAGCCGGTCTGCGAGGGTCGACTTCCCGTGGTCGATATGGGCGACGATGGAGAAGTTGCGGATATATTTGAGCTCGGTCATGTCAGGGATATGCGGCGGTTTCGGGCGCTTGTCGAGGGGATGGAGGGTCGCGGGCGCCTTATTGAGAGGTGCCGCCGCCAGATACCCGTCGCGTCAGATGAAGCGTCGCCCGCCATCCACCGGGATCCGTTGGCCGGTGATGAAGTCCGCCCTTTGGGAGGCCAGAAACGCCACGGCTCCGGCGATATCCTCGGGTCGTGCCATGCGTCCCAACGGAACACCATCGCGATAGCGGTCGAGATCGGCGTCGGACACGTCGGCATGGCGTTCCACCGGCGTGAAACCGGGTTCCACGAGGTTCACGGTGATGCCGTCCCGCCCCAACTCATTGGCCCAGGATCGCGTCATTCCGACCATCGCGCTTTTCGCGGCCGCATAATGACCGGATCCTTCGGGGCCAGTATGCGCTGCCTCGGACCCGATGTTGATGATCCGTCCGCTGCCGCGCGACCGCCAGTCCGGAAGACAGGCCTGAAGCAGGGCAAGCGGTGCGCGGACGAAGAAGCCAAGTTGCTGTTCGTAATCCCCCCAGTCCTGCTCTGAAATGGGCTTGATCGGCTGGGGGCCGGTCGCGTTGTTCACCACCAGATCGACGGGGCCGAGCATGTCGGCGATGTGCGTCAGGCCGCTCGCGATCTGGTCCGGATCCGTTACGTCGAATTGCGCGGCGCATGCCTGTGCCCCTGTGGATCGGATGGCTTTCACGACTTCGGCGGCGCTTTCCTCGTCACTGCGATAGTTCACCGCCACGGCCCACCCGTCCCCCGCCAAGGTGCGCGCGATGACGGCACCTAAGCCCCGGGATGCGCCGGTGACGAGAGCGATTTTCATGGCAAGCCTCCGCGTCAGCCCCGTCGCCCGGTCAGCGCCCGGACAAGGGCCAGTACGATGACCGCGCCGATGGCCCCTGCGACCACGACCACCAGCAATCCCCCGGCGGCCAGGATGCCGACGCCCAGCGCGGCCAGGACGAAGGGCGTGGCCACGGCGGCGACAACGCCGATGACAATATAGAGGGGCATGTTGCGCCCGGCGATCTTGCCCGCGATCCATCCGGCCGCCAGTCCGACCAGGGCCAGAAACACAAGGATCACCACGCCGACCCCTTCCAGAAAACCTTCCATGTCCCTCTTCCTTTCGTTTGCCCATGGCACGATGCGGCCATGGCCGCTGGTGACCAATCAGGTCACAAGGCGCAAGATGGCCCGGGGTGCGGAATGGGCAAGCGATCGTGTGAGCGGTCCGCCTTTCCGTGCCCCCCGGCGCTGACAAACGCGAAACGGCGCCCGGCGGCGCCGTTTTCAAGTGTCGAGATGGCCGAAACGGTTCAGCCCTTGTTGGTCGCGTCTTTCTGGAAGCTGGAGGTGCCGCCCGATCCGGCGGGCCTGCCGAAGCCGGTTTCACGCGGCGTGATGGGGATTGACGCGACGGTCGTCATCTCGGTCGCTGTGCTGGCGACCGTGCTCTGGGCGCGGTCTATGGCGGACGATGCGACCTCGGGCGTGTCACGGGCCACCTCTTCCCCCGTGTCTGCGGTGGTCTGGGAAACCTCGGCGCCGGCCGAGCGGGAGACATCCATCAGCGCCTGCGCGGTGTGCGACGCAAGCTCCATCTGGCGCTGGTAGAAGTCGCCATAGGCGCGGCTGTAGTCGGTGGCGTCGTCGTGGAACGCGGTGAGGTCGCGCAGATTGCCGAACATTACTTGCGCGCTGTCGGCCATGATGTCGGTCGCGCGCATGGCGGCATCGAGCGTGGTCGACACCATGCCTTGCTGCATCTCGCTGACCTGGCGCAAAGATTCCGTGCAGGCACGCTGCTTGGGAAGCGCAGGCGCCTCGGTAGGGGTAGGGAACATGGGAAAAACTCCGGGGAGGTGCGGCACTGGTACTACCTGGCGAAAGGCAGTCGGGGGCGCCGGTTCCGCACCGCACCATGATTATGAATCCACCGGGCATATCCTGCCGGTGGCCCAGTTCAGCGGAACACCGTCCGGGTCCCCTGTTGGTCGCCCATCGCCTTCAGCATTTCGCGCCCCTCGTCCGTGGGCAGGCCGTCCTCGTCCAGCCAGCCGCGATTGCGGGCGGTCTTCTCTGGCGGGGTGTCGGGGCTGCCCATATGGGTTGCCATCTGGAGAATGCGGGCACGGTCGCTGGTATCGTCGGTCATGGCTTTACCTCTATGTCCCGACTGACCCTAGGGCAGATGCGGGCCGCGAACAGGTCTCACAGGTGCTACGCGTGCGCGCAGGCAGCGGTCGGGGTCGGCCCCGGGGAAGGCAACGGCCGCGAGGCTTTTTGGCGGCGACCGCCACGGGCCGATCGGGGATCGGCGCGGCCCCGCGCTGGCGGGGAACGTTAGGTGTCAGCCGCTGTGCAGGAAATGCATCACGTCGCCGTCCTTGACCTCGTAGGACTTGCCCTCGACGCGCATCTTGCCGGCTTCTTTCGCGCCCGCCTCGCCGCCCAGCGCGACATAGTCGTCGAAGGCCGTGGTCTCGGCGCGGATGAAGCCGCGTTCGAAATCGCCGTGGATAACACCGGCGGCCTGGGGGGCCAGCGTGCCGCGCTTGACGGTCCAGGCGCGGGCCTCCTTGGGGCCGACGGTGAAATAGGTCATCAGGCCCAGCAGGTCGTAGCCCGCCTTGATCAGGCGGTCGAGGCCGGCTTCTTCCAGCCCAAGCTCGGACAGGAACTCGGCGGCTTCCTCGGCGTCGAGCTGGGCGATCTCCTCCTCGATCTGGGCGGAGATGACGACCATGCCCGCGTTCTGCTCGGCCGCCATTTCGCGGACACGCTCGGACTGGGCGTTGCCGGTGGCGGCCTCGTCCTCGGCCACGTTGCAGACATAGAGGATGGGCTTCGTGGTCAGAAGCTGAAGCATGCGCCAGGCCTTCTGGTCGTCCTCGGACACGTCCACGGTGCGGGCGGGCAGGCCCTGTTCCAGAACGGCCTGCGCCTCTTTCAGAAGACGCTCCTGCTGGACGGCCTCCTTGTCGCCGCCGCGAACTTTGCGGGTCAGGTTCTGCAAGCGGCGTTCGATGGAGTCGAGGTCCGACAGCATCAGCTCGGTCTCGATGGTCTGGGCGTCGGCCACGGGATCGACGCGGCCGTCGACATGGGTGACGTCCGGATCCTCGAAACAGCGCAGCACGTGGGCGATGGCGTCGCATTCGCGGATGTTGGCCAGAAACTGGTTGCCCAGCCCCTCGCCCTGGCTCGCGCCCTTCACCAGGCCCGCGATGTCCACGAAGGTCATACGCGTCGGCACGATCGCCTTGGATTTCGCGATCCCCGCCAGCGCGTCAAGGCGCGTGTCGGGCACGGCGACCTCGCCCACATTGGGTTCGATCGTACAGAAGGGGAAGTTGGCGGCCTGCGCGGCGGCGGTGCGGGTCAGCGCGTTGAAGAGGGTGGACTTGCCCACGTTCGGCAGGCCCACGATGCCCATCTTGAAGCCCATATCGTCATATCCGTCTGGTTGGGGGTCCGGTCCGGCGCGTCTTAAGTCTGTGGCACGCAGGAAACAAGGCGCAGTCCTGATAGGCGCTGCCCCTGTTTCGCGAACGGCGACCGGGATATGGGCGAAAAGAGTTGAGACAACGCTGGTGATGTCAATGAAGCACGTCGTTCTATCCGTGGTGGCCGCGATCGGCCTTTCCTGTGGCACGGCAGGGGCCGCCGAATTCACCTTGGGCGTGGGGGCCGTGGAATACCGCGACGATATCGGCGACATCCAGATCTCGATCGAGGCGCGCAGCGAGCCCGTGGCCTTCGTTCTGGGCAGCGACATCGCCCCTCAGGTGGGGCTGACGGTGGACACGGCCGGGGCGGCCTATGTCGGCGTCGGCGCCGCCGCAACCAACTGGCTGAGCACGTTCTGGTTCATCGAGGGCAGCCTGATGGCGGGCTATTACAGCGCCAATGGCGACCGCACCGATCTGGGCAGCGATGTCGAGTTCCGCTCCCTTCTGGGGATCGGACGAGAATTCGGACAGTTCGGCCGGGTGTCGCTTGCGGTCTCGCACATATCGCACGCGGGGATCGAAGAGAACAACCCCGGCGCGAACATGCTGTCGCTGCGGCTGACGCGCGGCTTCTAGACCCCGCGCCGATCCGCGTGCGCCTGATAGATCAGGATCCACGCCAATATGATGAACATCGGGTGTGTCAGACCGCCTGAGATCAGGATCGCCGGGACCCAGATCAGGAAGACGATGATCGACAGGAAGACGCGGCCGATCAGAAGGATCGACAGCGGCGGCAGGAAAAGGGCAAGTACGTAGTTCATGCCGGAAATGTGGTGTCCCGAGGGGCATTGCACAAGACCGTCCGGTTCGTCAGAAACGGGAGGCGGCGGGGGACGCGGACAGCCCCGACATCAGGGTAAGGGAGCGGCGCATTGGGACGGATAGCGGATCGGTTCGCGAAACTGGACACCGAGGGGCGCAAGGCCTTCGTCGCCTACATCATGGGGGGCGATCCGGATTATGACCGCTCGCTTCAGCTGATGAAGGGCCTGCCGGGTGCAGGCGTGGACATCGTCGAACTGGGAATGCCCTTCACCGACCCGATGGCGGACGGCCCGACGATCCAGCTGGCCGGGCAGCGGTCGCTGGAAGGCGGTCAGACGCTTCAGAAGACGCTGGATATGGTCCGCGCCTTCCGCGAGGACGACGCAGAGACCCCGATCGTCCTGATGGGCTATTACAACCCGATCTATTCGCGCGGGGTCGAGCGATTCCTGGACGACGCCGTCGAGGCCGGGATCGACGGGCTGATCGTCGTGGACCTGCCACCCGAGGAAGATGACGAGCTTTGCGTCCCCGCCGGGCGCAAGGGGGTCGACTTCATCCGCCTGGCCACGCCGACCACCGACGACGCCCGCCTGCCGACCGTGCTGAAGAACACCAGCGGCTTCGTCTACTACGTCAGCGTCACCGGTATCACCGGCGCCGCGGCGGCCGTGGCGGGCGATGTCGGCCCCGAGGTCAAGCGCATCCGCGACGCGGGCGGCCTGCCGGTCGTCGTGGGCTTCGGCATCCGCACCCCCGAGGCCGCCGAGCAGATCGCGTCGGTCGCGGATGGTTGCGTCGTCGGATCGGCCATCGTGGCGGAAAACGCCAGTGGGCGGCCCGTCGACGAAGTGCTGAAATTCGTGCAATCGCTGGCCGACGGCGCGCATCGCGCCTGAGCCGACGCCGGGGTGCCTATCCTGTGAGCGGACCGTGAAACCAGACGGCCCCGCGGGCCCCGGACCGCTTGGCACCCTGGCCCTCTTGCGGCTAGAACCGACAGGCGCCCGATCCCAGCCCAAACGGACCCGTGAAGTGAGCCTTCGCAGCCTGACCTACGGCATCGCGCTGACCCTGATGATCGGTTGGCTTCTGTGGATCGGCCAGCCGATCCTGGTGCCCGTGATCGCCGCCTTGATCTCGGTCTATGTCCTGTCCGCCGCAGCGGAAGGCATGACCCGGGTGCCGCTGTTGCGTCACTTTCCGGCCATGGCGCGGCGCGGGCTGGTCCTGCTGGCCTTCACCGTAGGGGTCGTGGGCCTGTTCGTCCTGATCATCGGCAACCTGACGGACGTCGTGACCGCCCTGCCCCGCTACGAATCGAACCTGGACGCCCTGGTGACACGGGGCGCCGCGATCCTGGGGATCGAGGACGAGCCGACATGGGAGACGGTGCGTCTCGCGACCTTCGACCAGATCGACATGCGGTCCTGGATCACGCCGCTTCTGTTCTCGCTCCAGGGGTTCGGGGCGGGGTTGTTCGTCGTTGTGCTATACGCCGCGTTCTTCATGGCCGAGCGGGGCACGCTGTCGCGCAAGCTGGTGATTGCGACGGGGGGCGAGGAAAACAGCGAGCGGGCTTTGTTGTTGCTGCAACGCATCAACGAGCGGATCGGCGGATACCTGTTCGTCAAGACGGTGCTGAACATCGTGCTGGGGGCGCTGTCCTATATCCTGATGCTGCTTATCGGGATCGAGTTCGCGCTGTTCTGGGCGGTGCTGATCGGGTTCTTCAACTACATCCCCTATTTCGGCTCGATCATCGGGGTGATTTTCCCGGTCCTGCTGAGCCTTGCGCAATTCGGGTCCTTCGTGATCGCCGGCGGCGTGATGCTGGCCTTGAGCGCCGCGCAGATCGTCATCGGCGCCTGGCTGGAGCCGCGGCTGATGGGCCGGGCCTTCAACCTGTCGCCCTTCGTGGTGCTTCTGGCCCTGTCGTTCTGGAGCACGTTGTGGGGGCTGGCGGGGGCCATCCTGGCAGTACCGATGACCGCCAGCCTGGTGCTGGTCCTGGCCGAGATCAACAGCACCCGGCCGCTGGCGGTGATGCTGTCGACCAGCGGGAAGGTGTGACGGTCCGCGTGACAGGGCGGCCCGGCCGTCTATGTGGCGCGACATGACAGATCGGAAAACCCAGATCGTGGTGGTCGGCGGCGGCGCGGCAGGGCTTGCGCTGGTGCGCAAGCTGGCGGCGAAGCACGATCGCGCCACGCATGACATCATATTGGTCGAAAAGAACCGCACCCATGTCTGGAAGCCCCTGCTGCACGAGGTTGCGGCGGGGTCCATGGACGCGAATTCCGACGAGGTCGGCTATGGCGGTCACGCGGCGCGCTGGGGCTACCGGTTCTTCAACGCCGCACTGGAACGGATCGACCGCGACCGGCGGGTGATCGTGACGGCGCCGCTTCTGGACGAGGCGGGCGAGGTCGTCGTGGACCGTCACGAGATCCGCTATGACTGGCTGGTCTTGGCGATGGGCGGCGTGTCGGACGATTTCGGCATCCCCGGAGTGCGCGATCACGCGATGTTCCTGGAATCGCGGCAGCAGGCGGATCTGTTCCGCCGCAAGATGCTGAACGCCTGCCTGCGGGCCAACGACCGCAAGCCCGAGGGCGCAGAGGCGCGCGTCTCGGTCTGCATCGTTGGCGGCGGGGCCACGGGGGTCGAGCTGTCGGCCGAACTGGTGAACGCCGCGAAGGCGCTGCGGTCCTACGGGCTGGAACGGTTCGACGAGGACACGCTTCAGATTACGCTGCTGGAGGCCGGACCGAAGCTACTGCCCGCCCTGCCCGAGGATGTCTCGGACAAGGTGAAAGGACGCCTTGCCGAGCTGGGCGTGGACGTGCGCACCGGCGCGATGGTGACGCGGGTCGGGCCGCGCGCGGTCGAGGTGAAGGACGGCCCCACGATCGAGGCGGATCTGATCCTGTGGGCGACCGGCGTGCGCGGCGATCACGCGCTGTCGAAGATCACCGACCTCGAGCTGTCGAAGCGTGGCCAGATCGTGGTGGAACCGACGCTGCGCTCCAAGAACGATCCCCGCATCTTCGCCATCGGCGATTGCGCACATTGCGTCCTGCCGGGAGAGGAGCGGCCGGTCCCGCCCCGCGCGCAATCCGCCGGGCAGATGGCCGATCACATGGTTGGCCAGCTGGATCGCGCGCAGAAGGGGCAGCCCCTGCGCGATTTCGTCTATCGCGACCGCGGGGCGTTGGTATCCTTGTCGCGGTTTGCCACGCATGGATCGCTGATGGGCAACCTGATCGGCGGCAAGATGCAGATCGAGGGGCGCGTCGCGCGGTTGGCCTATCAATCGCTGTACCGGCTGCATCTTCTGGCGGTGCACGGCCCGTGGCGCGGCACCGTGCGGATCGCGGTGAACGCCATCAACCGCGTGACCCGGCCAGCGCTGAAGCTGCACTAGCCCAGCGTCACGTCGAGGATCATCATCAGGATCAGCCCGAACAGCAGGCCCGTGGTGGCCGAGTTCTGGTTGCCGCGGGTATGCGTCTCGGGGATGATCTCGTGGCTGATGACGTACAGCATCGCGCCCGCCGCGAAGGTCAGTGCCCAGGGCAACGCGATCTCCGACGCGGTGGCGGCCAAGACGCCGATGGCGCCGCCCACAGGCTCGACCAAGCCGGTGGCCAGCGCGATCAGGAACGATGTCCCCCGTCCGTAGCCATTCGACAGAAGCGCCACCGCGACGGCCAGCCCCTCGGGCGCGTTCTGAAGGCCGATGCCGATGGCCAAAGTGACGCCGTTCGACACCTCTTCACCCCCGAACCCCACGCCGACGGCCAGTCCTTCAGGAAGGTTGTGGATCGTGATCGCGATGATGAACAGCCAGATCTTGGCCAGCTTGGCCGCACTTGGCCCGCCTTCGCGCCCGGTTTCGAAATGCTGATGGGGCAAGGCGCTGTTGAGGACCGCCACGAACCCCGCCCCCATCGCCACCCCGCCGCCCGCGACGAAGGCGGCCGCCGTGTCCCCGTAAAGTGGGCCGGCCGCCTCGATCCCCGGCAGGATCAGCGAGAAGAACGAGGCCGACAGCATGACCCCCGCCGCGAAGCCCAGGAAGATGTCGGACAGGCGGGGCGAGACGTTGCGGCCCAGAAGAACCGGAAGCGCGCCGGCCCCGGTCATGAGCCCCGCGGCAAGGCTGCCGAGAATGCCGAGTAGGACGATGTTCATGGGCGTTCCTCTGCCAGCCGCGTCGGCCAAGGCCTAGCCCGCCCGTGCGACGCGGCAACCGGAATGGACGGCATAGATCCGCGCTGCTACACCACCGGGACCGGAGGAATACCATGCCAGTCATTACCGAAATCGAGGATCTGAAGCGGCTCTACAAGCGGCGGGTCCCGAAGATGTTCTACGATTATACCGAAAGCGGATCGTGGACCGAGCAGACCTTCCGCGAGAACAGCAGCGATTTCGACCTGATCCGCCTGCGTCAGCGCGTGGCCGTGGACATGGACGGGCGGACGACCGCCTCGACCATGGCGGGCCATGACGTGTCGATGCCGGTGGCGCTGGCCCCCGTGGGCATGACGGGGATGCAGCATGCCGATGGCGAGATCCTGGCCGCGCAGGCCGCCGAAGCGTTCGGCGTGCCCTACACCCTGTCGACCATGTCGATCTGTTCGATCGAGGACGTGGCCGAACACACCAGCCGGCCGTTCTGGTTCCAACTCTACGTGATGCGCGACCAGGACTACCTTGAACGGGTAATCCAGCGCGCGAAGGACGCCGGCTGCTCGGCCCTGGTGCTGACGCTGGACCTTCAGATCCTGGGTCAGCGGCACAAGGACCTGAAGAACGGCCTGTCAGCCCCGCCGAAACTGACGATGGGCACCGTGGCCGACCTGTCATGGCGGTGGGCCTGGGGGATGGGCATGCTGCGCACCAAGCGGCGCGCCTTCGGAAACATCGTCGGGCACGTGAAAGGGGTCGAGAACGCCGGATCCCTGATGGCCTGGACGGCCGAGCAGTTCGACCCCCGCCTCGATTGGGAGAAAGTTCGCAAAATCAAGGAAATGTGGGGCGGCAATCTGATCCTGAAGGGCATCCTCGACGCCGAGGATGCGCGCCGTGCAGCCGATGTGGGGTGCGACGCGATCATCGTGTCGAACCATGGCGGACGGCAACTGGACGGCGCACTGAGCTCGATCCGGGTTCTGCCCGACATCGTGGAAGCGGTGGGCGACCGCGTGGAAATCCACCTCGACAGCGGGATCCGGTCGGGACAGGACGTCCTGAAGGCCCTCGCCATGGGGGCGCGCGGTGTCCATGTCGGTCGCGCCTATATCTACGGGCTGGGCGCGATGGGAAAGTCTGGCGTGACCCGCGCGCTGGAGATCATCCACCGCGAACTGGATATTTCGATGGCGCTGTGCGGATACCGGGACGTGAAGGACCTGGACCGAACCGCGCTTCTGACGGGGCCGGAGTTCGACCGATATCGCACCCGGTCCGAGGTCAGCCCCGCGACCGGGTGATGGCGACGTCGCCGCCCGGCCGAAGCCTGACCCGCCGGGCCGTCTTTGCCCCGAACGGCTGCACAGCGATGCTGTTGGGTGATCGCGCTTGCACCCGCATGGAACCCGACTAGGGTCCGGGGCCACCCGTCATCCCCCCCGGAGGTTTTCCATGGCCAAATCCGCGCCGGCCGCATCCGTAACCGATCAGTCGTTGTTCGACATGCGCTGGCAGAGGGCCGAGCGTGACCTGATGACCTCGCTGACCCGGCTCTATGGCGGGGCGATGAAGCCCACCACCCTGCGCCGCCGGGTGCGTGAGCTTCTGGCCGAGAAATGGTCGGCGCGCCCGGCCGATTTGCGCAGCCTAGACATGGCGCGCGACATCACACCCGACTGGTTCCAGAGCCAGGAGATGGCAGGGTACGTCTTCTATGTCGACCGCTTCGCGGGTGACATGAAGGGCGTCGCGGACCGTATTCCTTACCTGCAGTCGCTGGGGATCAAATACGCGCATTTCATGCCCTGCCTGAAGCCCCGCCCCGGCGACTCGGATGGTGGGTATGCGGTCATGGATTACGGCAAGATCGACCCGAAGCTGGGTACAATGGGCGATTTCAAGAAGCTAGCGAAGAAGCTGCGCAAGGCCGGGATCAGCCCCTGCATCGACATGGTGCTGAACCACACCGCGCGGGAACACGATTGGGCCGCGCGCGCCCGCAAGGGCGATGCGTTCTACCAAAAGCTCTATCGCCTCTACGACGACGCCACCATCCCGCTGCAATACGAGAAGACGTTGCTGGAGGTGTTCCCGAACCAAGCGCCGGGCAACTTCACCTGGGACGACGATCTGGGCAAATGGGTCTGGACCACGTTCAACACCTTCCAGTGGGACCTGAACTGGGAAAACCCCGAGGTCTTCCTGGCGATCCTCGGCATCATCCTCGATCTGGCCAATGCCGGGGCCGAGGTGCTGCGGCTGGATGCGGTGGCCTTCATGTGGAAACGCATGGGTACGATCTGCCAGAACGAGCCCGAGGTGCATGACATCCTTCAGGCGATCAACCAGGCCGCATCGGTCGCGGCGCCTGCAGTGATCTTCAAGGCCGAGGCGATCGTCGGCCCGCATCAGTTGGTCCCCTATCTGGGCGAGGGGCGGCATTCGGGCAAGGTGTCGAACCTTGCCTACCACAACTCGCTGATGGTGCAGTACTGGTCGGCATTGGCCAGCGGGCAGACGGATCTGATGACCCACACCCTGACCGCGCATTTCCCCGACAGCTTCAAGGGCGCCGAATGGGCGACCTATATCCGCTGCCACGACGATATCGGTTGGGCCATCACCGAAGACGACGCCGAGGCGGCGGGTATCACCGGCCCCGGGCACCGCAAGTTCCTGGGCGATTTCTATGCCGGCCGGTTCGGGGGCAGCTTCGCCCGCGGTGCCGATTTCCAGGTAAACGAGAAGACGGGCGATGCGCGGACGAACGGGACAACCGCGTCGCTGGCGGGGCTTGAGGCGGCGATGCTGGACGGCGACCCCGCAGCGATCCGCATGGCCGAACAGCGCATCCTTCTGGGCCACGCGTTGATGGCGGGCTACGGGGGTCTGCCGCTTCTGTACATGGGCGACGAAGTGGGGCTGCTGAACGACTGGAGCTTCCTCGACGATCCCGACCGCGCGGGCGACGGGCGCTGGATGCAGCGCCCCGAGATGGACTGGTCGCTGGCCGAGGCAGCGCCCGAGGCCGACACCCCCGCGGGCCGGATCTGGCGCGGCACGAAGCACATCCTGGCCGTCCGGACCGAGATCGAGGCGCTGCGGGGCGATGTCCCGACGAAGGTCATGCAAACCGGGCACGACAAGCTGTTCTGCGTCCGCCGTCCGGGTACGGAAGGGACGCTGACGGGGGTCTACAACTTCACCGGTGAGGATCAACAGATCGAGGCGGATCGTCTTGGCCTCGACATCGATGCCCTGCCCCTAGACATGCTGACCGGGCTTCTGCCCGAGCGCGTAGCCGACCGGATCGTCGTGCCGCCCTACGGCGCGCTATGGCTGCACGAGGCGCTTTGGTAGCTGTTACATCCCTGATGTGAAATCCGTGATAGCCTGGTTGGATAGCATCGAGGAGGTCCCGCCATGCCGTTCACCCTGCGACTTGCCACGTTCAATATCGAGAACCTGTTCACCCGGTTCGATTTCGACGCCTTCCTCGCCGGGCCGGACAGTCGCGAGGCGCGGTATCTGCCGCCGATCGTACAGTTCCTCGGGCAATACGGTGACGGTGACCTCAGCCGGTTCGACACGTTCCGCAGGCTGGTCGAAAGCGCCTCGGTCGCGCAGGACGACGACAAGCGCCAGCATACCGCGCTGAGCCTTGCGGCCACGGACGCCCATGCGGTCGCGCTGCAGGAGGTCGACGGCGTCCACGCGCTGTCGCGCTTCCTGCAGGCCTATTATGCCAAGCTGGGCGAGCCCGCCTATCGCCACCAGGTGCTGCACGAAGCGAACGATCCGCGCGGGATCGACGTGGCGATGATCGCGCGCGACGACTGGCCGTTCTACAGCCGCAGCCATCAGGACCTGACCCCGGCGTGGCTGGATGATACCGAAAGCGGCCGCGACCTGCTGGAACGTTACCCGCGGGCAAGGGACCGGGCGAGCCAGTTGCGAAACCAGCGGATCTTTCGCCGCGACTGTCTGGAAGTGCAGTTCGACCGCGGCCCCGTGACGGTGTTCAACTGCCATTTCAAGTCGATGGGCGGGGGTCGTGAAAAGACCATGGGGATGCGTCAGCTCGAAGCCGCGACCGTGCGCGAGATCATCACCCGTAAATTCGACGATCCGGCCACGGCGTTGTGGTGCGTGGCCGGGGACCTCAACGATTACACCCAGCTGATCAAGGTCTTCGCCGATGGCACGGAAGAGGTGCGCCCGCAGGACGAGTCGGGCGTCGATCCCTTGCTGGAGGACGGTTTCGGGATCAACTTGCTGGAAACGTTGCCCGAGACGGACCGCTGGACGCATTACTACGCGTGGGATCGGCAAAAGACACAGCTGGATTACCTCATCGCATCGCCTGCCCTGGCCCGAAAAATGGTGGGTTCGCCCCGCATCATTCGGGGCGGCATGCCCTACCGTGTGCCCAATACCGACGATCTGGCGCGATGGCCCCGGATCGGGTGGGACCGTCCGAAGGCGTCCGACCACTGCCCCGTCATCGCCGAATTCCGTATCTGAGGGCTGTGACGCTGGGTCTTTACAGGCCGCCCGGCCCTGTCCTATACGCCCGCATCCCCGTGTCGACACCCTTGGAGGCGGCGGGGCATCTGCAATCTCAGGAGTTACCGATATGGCTGGCGAAACGCCCGACATCATCGCCATGGAACGCACGGGGACCGGCAAGGGGGCCGCCCGTCAAGCCCGGCGCGAGAACCTCGTGCCCGGCATCGTCTATGGCGGCGGATCCGATCCGCTCCCCATCAATCTGCCCTACAACGCGCTGATCAAGAAGCTGAAGGCGGGCCGCTTCCTTGCGACCCTCTTCAATCTGAAGGTCGAAGGTCACGACGACGTCCGCGTCATCTGCCGCAGCGTCCAGCGCGACGTGGTCAAGGACCTTCCGGTCCATGTCGACTTCATGCGCCTGCGCCGCAACAGCCGCGTGTCGCTGTACATCCCCGTGGAAGTGGTGGGCGAAGAAGACTGCCCCGGCCTGCGTTCGGGCGGTGTGCTGACCATGGTCCGCTCGGAAGTCGAACTTCGCTGCACCGCCGGCGACATCCCCGAGAAGATCACCGTTTCGATCGCCGGGAAGGAGATTGGGGACACGATCCACATCTCCGAAGTCGACCTGCCCGAGGGCACGCGCCCGACCATCGACCGCGATTTCGTGATCGCCAACATCCAGGCGCCGTCGGGTCTTGCCAGCCAGCAAGAAGACGATGACGAGGATGTCGCGGCGGACGAGGTCCCCGCGATCGAGATGGAAGCCGGCCCGGACGACGACGCCGACAGCTGATCCTGACGACCGGTGGGTTCGCCCGCGGAAGCGACCGAAAGCCACATGCGGCGCAGGAACCATTCCTGCGCCGTTTTACTTTCCGATCATCGTGCTATCGTACCGTGCCCGCGGAACGTCGTTCCGGACGATCAAAACAATTGCAGGATCCAATGTCAGACGGCTCTGAACACGCTCAGGATGAGGATCAGGCGTCGTGGTACGACGACAGCCCCCAACGCTTTCGCGAAACCAATCCGACCACGCATTTTCAGGGGTCGTCCGGCGTGCTGTTTGAGCAGGCCATGGCGCAGACCCGCATGGCCATTTCCCTCGCCGATCCCAATGTCGAGGACATGCCGCTGGTCTTCGTGAACAACGCGTTCGTCAATCTGACCGGCTACCGCGAGGAAGAACTTCTGGGGCGGAATTGCCGGTTCCTGCAGGGGCCGGAAACAGACATGCGCGTCGTGCGCAAGGTGCGCGAGGCCTTGGCCCGCGAGGACGTTATCGTCGTCGAGCTGCTGAACTATCGCAAGGACGGCAGCACGTTCTGGAACGCGCTGCACCTGGGGCCGATCTATAACGAGGCCGGCGACCTCATCTACTATTTCGGCAGCCAGTGGAATGTCAGCGACGTCCACGCCGCGCGCGCCGATGAGAAGCATGCCCGCATCATGGCGCGTGAGCTGAGCCATCGGATGAAGAACATGTTCTCGGTCATCGGGGGGCTGGTGACGGTCGCCGGGCGGACCCGCGGCATCCAGAACGAGGCCGCCGAAATCAATGACCGCATTCGCGCCTTGGGTCGCGCGTTCGAGACGACGTTGGACGACGTTGCCGTCGGCTCGGTCAACCTGACGGATGCAATCCGTGCGGTTCTGGCCCCCTACGACCCCGAGGGCAATCGGATCGCGTTCGAAGGGGAAGACCTGCGGGTGGATCCCAACCTGATTTCGACCATGGGCCTGACCCTGCACGAGCTTGCGGTAAACGCCACGAAATACGGGGCCCTGGGGCCGGACGGTGGTAAGGTGACCATCACATGGGAAAAGACCCGGCAACACGATCTGGATATCGACTGGATCGAAAGAGGCGGACCGAGCGTTACGAAACCCGATAGCTTGGGGTCCGGCCTGGGAATCACCGAAACGCTTCTTGGCACCATCGGGGGACAGATCACCCCGAACTGGGATCCCAATGGACTTCGGGTTCAACTTCGGATCCCGCGCGCGAGCAAAGAAAATGTATGACATGAGTTCAAACGAACCGACGCGCGTTCTCGTGCTTGAGGACGAGCCTATGATCCTGATGGAACTGGCCTTCGCAGTCGAAGACCGTGGGGGACAGCCGATTTCCACGCACTCGGTCGAGCAGGCCATGGAGGCCATTTCGAGCACGCCCCCGCACGCGGCGATCCTGGACGTCAATCTCGGGCGTGGCACGACCTGCGAAAGCGTGGCGAAGTCGTTGCAGGAGGCCGGCATTCCCTTCATCCTGCACTCGGGCGACCTGATCCGGCAGGGCGAGTTGATCGCCCGCATCGGGGCCGAGGTCATCGCCAAGCCCGCCTCGAGCGACACGGTCGCGGATCGTGCACTGGCATTGGCACGGAGCCGTGCCACCAACTAATCGGTCCGGTGCCGAACGCACGGAGGGAAGACATGCGGCTGTTCGTGGGATTGGGCAATCCGGGGGCCAAATACGCCCGCCACCGCCATAACATCGGCTTCATGGCGATCGAGGCTATCGCAGCGGACCACGGCTTCCCCCCGTTCCGCGCAAAGTTCCAAGGCATGCTGAGCGAAGGGCGACTGGGCGGCGATCGTGTCGCCCTGCTGATGCCGACCACCTTCATGAACAATTCCGGCCAGTCCGTGGGCGAGGCGGCCCGCTTCTTCAAGCTGGAGCCCGCGGACGTGGTGGTGTTCCACGACGAGATCGACCTCGCCCCGGGCAAGCTGAAATGCAAGACCGGCGGTGGGCATGCGGGGCACAATGGCCTGCGCTCGATCCATCAGCATCTGGGGCCGGAATATGCGCGCGTCCGGATGGGCGTGGGACACCCGGGCCACAAGGATCGCGTGCCGGGATATGTCCTGCACGACTTTCCCAAGGCCGACGACACGTGGCTGGACGATATGCTGCGCGGGTGCGCCGATGGGGCGCCGGACCTTGCGGATGGCGACACGGGACGCTTCATGAATGCCGTGGCGCAGCACCTCAATCCACCGCGCCCCTCGACCGGCAGTCAGCGCCCCAAACCGGCAGAGCCGATGCCCCGCCCCGGGGCCGACGCGCCGTCCGCACCCACCAAGGACAGCGATGCGCGCTCCCCCCTGCAAAAGCTGGTAGATCGCTTCAAATGAGCCTGCGCGACGCCTGCCGACACCAGGCCCTGAATTGCCGGTCCCTTGGCTCACCTTTCACCGCACGCCTTCTGAACCTCGCCGCAGGACGCCTGACGGATGCCAGCGATGTTGGCGCGACCCTTCTGGCGTGGGACGGCGACGTTACGTCCGATGGCCAGTCCGTCCCGTTGCGGCTGGCCGGGGCGCTGCACCGGCTTGTTCTTCTGGAGGACGAGGGGCTGGTTCCCCACTGGCCCCCGCACGAGACCGGGGACGACGCCCTTTGGTCCGCGGTGGAGGAGGCGTTCGACCGGCGCCGGGACGAGGTTTTACAAACGCTGTCCCACGCGCCGCAGACGAACGAAGTTCGCCGGGCCGCAGCGCTAATCCCAGTTCTACACATGCTGGCGCGGCAATACGATCGGCCCCTGGCCCTGTTCGAGCTTGGGGCGAGTGCGGGGCTGAACCTGTCCATGGACCGCTTCGATCTTGCGGCGGGGGCGACCCGGTTCGGCCCCGGGGACTCGACCGTGGCCCTGGCCCCGGTCTGGGAGGGCCCGAGACCGGAGCCTGCTTCCCTGACCGTGGCCTCCCGCCGCGGGGTCGACCTTGCGCCCTTGAGCGTGACGAACGACGCGGATCGGCTGCGGCTATTCGCCTATCTCTGGCCAGATCAGCCGGAGCGTCGCCAACGAACCGAGGCGGCCGTTGATCTGTCGGATATCGAGGTCGAGGAAGGCGATGCGGGCGACTGGCTTGATGACGCCTTGAACGCGTGTTCCGACGATGTCCTGCCCGTCATCTATCACACGGTCGCATGGCAATATTTTCCGGCCGCCTCACAAAAGCGCGCCGAAGAGGCGATGGCCCGGGTGGGGGCCGACCGCCCCCTGGCCCGGATCGGGATGGAAGCAGACAGCGGCCGCGGGGCCGGCCTTACGCTGACGACCTGGCCGAATGGGCGCAAGCATGCCCTGGCCCGCGTGGATTTTCACGGCCGGTGGTTGGACTGGTTCGGCCCCACCTCCCTTGGTTGACCCATGGCGCGCCCTAGGTCAGCGCAGTGGAGGTGAACCATGAATATCGACGATCCCGTAAACGTTCTGGGTGGCGCATTGGACCTGTGTTCGAGCGAGCCACGCACCGGATTCTTCCGCGACGGGCATTGTAACACCTGTGACGAGGATACGGGAAGTCACACCGTCTGCGCCGTCATGACCGAAGAATTCTTGGCCCTGTCGAAATACCTTGGGAACGACCTTTCGACGCCCCGTCCGCAATACGGATTTCCGGGGTTGAAGGCTGGCGACAGATGGTGCCTGTGTGCCGCCCGGTTCCTGCAGGCGGTCGAAGAAGGCGCCGGCCCGAAAGTCCACCTCGCCTCGACGCATCGCCGCGCACTGGATGTCGTCCCCCTCGAGGTGCTGGAAGCCCACGCGGAGACGTAAGCCCTACTGGACCGCGTCCGGGTCTAGCATCGAAAGCTCTTGCGAGATGATCTCGCCCGTGGCGGCGTTATACACGATCTCGATCACGCGGCCTTCGCCCTCGGCAGAGGCGGTCAATGTTCCGCTGTGGCGGACCAGTTCGATGTCGGAAAAGCCATGCTCGGCCAGGAATGCGGTAACGGTCTGTTCAAGGTCTTGCGCCAGAAGTGCGCTCGGCATCAGGATCAGGGCTGCGGTCAGAACTCTCATGATTTGTCCCTCAGCTGGATTTCGAAATGTCGACGCCCAAAGCCTTGGCGACGGTGAAGATGTCCTTGTCGCCCCGCCCGCACATGTTCATGCAGATCAGGTGATCCTTCGGCAGGTCGGGCGCGATCTTCATCACGTGGGCCAGCGCATGCGACGGCTCGAGCGCGGGGATGATGCCCTCGGTCTCGCAACACAGCTGGAACGCATCCAGCGCCTCGCGGTCGGTGATCGAGACGTACTTGGCCCGGCCGATATCATGCAGCCAGGAATGCTCGGGGCCGATTCCGGGATAGTCGAGGCCGGCGCTGATCGAGAAACCTTCCAGGATCTGCCCGTCGTCGTCCTGCAGCAGGTAGGTGCGGTTGCCATGGAGCACGCCCGGCCGTCCGCCGGTCAGCGACGCGCAATGCTGCATCTCGTCCGAGACGCCCTTGCCGCCCGCTTCGACGCCGATGATGTTCACGGATGGATCGTCGAGGAAGGGGTAGAACAGGCCCATCGCATTCGATCCACCTCCGATGGCCGCGACCAGCGTATCGGGCAGCCGCCCCTCGGCCGCGTGCATCTGTTCCTTGGCCTCGGTCCCGATGATCGACTGGAAGTCGCGCACCATCGCCGGATAGGGATGCGGCCCCGCAACCGTGCCGATGCAGTAGAACGTGTCGCGGACGTTGGTCACCCAATCGCGCAGCGCGTCGTTCATCGCGTCCTTCAGGGTGCCGCGTCCCGACGTGACCGGGATGACCTCGGCCCCCAGAAGACGCATGCGGAACACGTTGGGCTGTTGCCGTTCGACGTCGTGGGCACCCATGTAAACGATGCATTTCAGACCGAACTTCGCGCAGACCGTGGCGGTCGCGACACCGTGCTGGCCGGCCCCGGTCTCGGCGATGATGCGGGACTTGCCCATGCGCCGGGCCAGAATGATCTGTCCCAGCACGTTGTTGATCTTGTGTGCGCCGGTGTGGTTCAGCTCGTCCCGCTTCAGGTACACCTTGGCGCCGCCCAGATGTTCGGTCAGGCGTGCCGCATAGTATAGGGGCGAGGGACGACCGACATAGTGCGTCCAGAGGTCATGCATCTCGTCCCAGAAGGACTGATCGGTCTTGGCGAACTCGTACTGCTGCTCAAGCTCGAGGATAAGCGGCATCAGCGTTTCGCTGACGAAACGCCCGCCAAACTTGCCGAACCGGCCCTTGTCGTCGGGCCCCGTGCGGTAGGAGTTCTTCAGATCGTCCGGCATGGAATCGCCCCCCTCGCTATGGCTGGACCAGCGATAGACCGCCGCGCGGGCGGCGGCAACCTGACGTCCGGGCCGCTGCGGCGATCCGCCTAGCCGCGCCGCCGCAAGCGCCGCCGCCAAAGCTCGGCCCGGCGGCGGGCGCGGATGATGAAGGTCGTCACGGTGGGGCGCAGAAGCGGCACATCGACCGCCAGCAGCATCAGGCCGACCGGGATCATCCAGAGGCCGAACACTGGCAGGATCGCAAGGAACCCGCCCGCGATCAGCGTCAATGCCAAGGGGATGCGGAACACGGCGACCCGCCGGCGCCGCAACCCGGTCACGGCCCAACGCGCGGGGGGCGCAAGGCGACCGAGGGCCTCGAACTGGCGGTCGAGGCGACGGACCATGTGATCTTTGGAGCGGGAGCGCACGGGCATACCCGGCAAATGCACATGAACGCGCTGCTGTTCAATCGGCATGACTACAAATAGCCGTCAGGCACGCAACGCGGCCCCGAAAGCCGCGATCCTGTCAGCGTCTTTCACCCCTGCCGCGCTTTCGACCCCGGAGGAGACATCGACCTGCCGCGTGCCGGTCATGCGAACGGCCTCGGCCACATTATCGGGGGTGAGGCCCCCGGCCAGCATCCACGGCACGTTCCAGCGCCGGTCCGCAATCAGACGCCAGTCGAAGGGCAAGCCGTTACCGCCAGGAAGTTCGGCCTCTCGCGGGGGCTTGGCGTCGATCAGAAGCTGGTCGGCCGCTGCCGCATAGCGGTCGATATCAGCGATATCTTCGGGACCGGCCACCCCCACCGCTTTCATCACCGGCAGACCGCTGCGAGCCCTGACCTCGCGCACCCGCTCGGGCGTCTCGTGACCGTGAAGCTGGATCATGTCCAACGCAACGGCCTCCGTCAGTGCATCGAGGGCCGCGTCGTCAGCATCCACCGTCAGCGCAACCTTCATGATGCCAGGCGGAGCGGTGGCCGCCATCGCTGCCGCGGACGGGATATCCAGATGCCGGGGGGATTTCGGGAAGAAGACGAAGCCCAGGTAGGACGCACCAGCCAAGATCGCCGCCGGAATGTCGGCGGGATCGGTTAGACCGCAGATCTTGAATCGCGTATCGGTCACGAAGCCCGCTTCTGCGGCACCGACCCATCTTCAAGCAGTGCGAGGATCTCGTCCCCCTGCCCCGGCTTCTCGGCGCGCATCTTCTTCACCTCGCGCTGAAGCGATTCACGCTCTCGCCGTTCGGTTCGGGCCGCCGCACGATGCTTATGCTCGCGCGCGAATTCCCAAAGGAAGCCAATCAGCAGGCCGATAACGACCGCGCCGAGGATGACGACGAACATGGGCAAGGTCACCGACCACGTCAGTCCCAGGAAGGCTGCCATGGTCTCTGGCAGAAGCAGCAGTGTCACCGGTTGCGAATTGGCCAGCGCAACCGCGACGAGAAGCACCGCCACGATGGCCAGCACCACGAATTTAACCACACGCATCGATCAGCCCCCGTTCAACCTGTCCCGCAGCAACTTTCCCGCCTTGAAGAACGGAACGTGCTTTTCCTCGACGGGAACGGTTTCCCCCGTTCGGGGGTTCCGCCCCATTCGTGCATCGCGTTTCTTGACCGAGAACGCACCGAAGCCGCGCAGTTCGACCCTGTTGCCGCTGCACATGGCCGAGATGATTTCCTCGAAGATCGTGTTCACGATCCGCTCCACATCGCGCTGGGTAAGATGCGGGTTCTCCTCGGCGACCTTCTGGATGAGTTCGGAGCGAATCATCAACTTCCTTCCTTCTGTCTGGCCCGGGCAATGCCGGCGCCCGATGCTTTTTCGACACGAAAGATTGAACAGGACGCAACTCGGAACACTAAGACTGTCGCACTTTCGGGGGCAACAAAAAACCCCCGCAGAGAACTGCGGGGGCTCAAATTTACTCAAGTAGAGTGTGAAATCACTCGTCGTCGCGGTTCAGTGCTGCGCCGAGAATGTCGCCAAGCGACGCGCCCGAATCGGACGATCCGTACTGCGCCACGGCTTCTTTCTCTTCCGCAATCTCGCGGGCCTTGATCGACAGGCCAAGGCGGCGCGACTTCTGATCGACATTGGTGACGCGGACGTCCACCTTGTCGCCCACACCGAAACGCTCGGGGCGCTGTTCGGAGCGGTCGCGCGACAGGTCCGAGCGACGGATGAAGGATTTCATGCCCTCGTACTCGACCTCGATGCCGCCATCCTCGATCGCCGTGACGGCCACGGTGATGATCGAGCCGCGCGACACCCCGCCGACCACGTCCGAGAAGCTGTCGTCCATCGCCTTCATCGACAGCGAGATACGCTCTTTCTCGACATCCGTTTCGGTCACGACGGCCTGCACCGTGTCACCTTTGTGGAAGCGCTGGATGGCTTCTTCGCCACGTTCGTCCCACGAGATGTCCGAGAGGTGGACCATACCGTCGATGTCGTTGTCGAGTCCCACGAACAGACCGAATTCGGTGATGTTCTTGATCTCGCCCTCGACATGCGTGCCCTCGGGATGCGTCTCGGCGAAGACTTCCCACGGGTTGCGCTGCGTCTGCTTGAGACCAAGCGACACGCGACGCTTCTGGCTGTCGATCTCGAGCACCATGACCTCGACCTCTTGCGAGGTGGACACGATCTTTCCGGGATGGACGTTCTTCTTGGTCCAGGACATTTCGCTGACGTGGACCAGACCTTCGACGCCCGGCTCCAGCTCGACGAAAGCACCGTAGTCGGTGATGTTCGTCACGCGGCCCTGATGGACCGAACCCAACGGGAACTTGGCTTCGACGGTATCCCACGGATCGTCCTGCAGCTGCTTCATGCCCAGGCTGATACGGTGGGTTTCCTTGTTGATCTTGATGACCTGCACCTTGATCGTCTCGCCGATGTTGACGATCTCGGACGGGTGGTTGACCCGACGCCACGCCATGTCGGTGACGTGCAGCAGGCCATCGACCCCGCCCAGGTCCACGAAGGCCCCGTATTCGGTGATGTTCTTGACCACGCCGTCCACGGCCTGACCTTCGGCCAGGTTCGAGATGACCTCGGCGCGCTGCTCGGCACGGCTTTCTTCCAGGATCGCACGACGCGAAACCACGATGTTACCGCGGCGACGGTCCATCTTCAGGATCTGGAACGGCTGCTTGAGACCCATCAGCGGGCCGGCATCGCGCACGGGGCGAACGTCAACTTGCGAACCGGGCAGGAACGCAACGGCGCCGCCGAGATCGACGGTGAAGCCGCCCTTGACGCGGCCGAAGATCGCGCCCTCGACGCGGTTCTCGTCGGCATAGGCCTTTTCAAGACGATCCCAGGCGGCTTCGCGACGGGCCATCTCGTGGCTGATCACGGCTTCGCCACGGGCGTTCTCGACCTGGCGGAGGTAGACTTCGACCTCGTCGCCCACATTGATTTCGGGGGCTTCGCCGGGCTGGGCGAATTCTTTCAGATCGACGCGGCCTTCCATCTTGTAGCCGACGTCGATGATGGCTTGGCCGGCTTCGATCGCCAGAACCTTGCCTTTGACCACCGAACCCTCGTCCGGCGTGTCGATGTCGAAGCTTTCGTTCAGAAGCGCTTCGAATTCTTCCATGGATGCGTTTTGAGCCATAAGGTCTCTGATATCCTTTACGTCATCTATTCTGGCCGCGCGGTTGTCTCCGCGGGTCTCGGGTGGATTGGTCAGGGGACCGGGATGCGAAAAAGGGCCGGTGTACGAACCGACCCTGCCCACGTCCGAGGCTGTGCCCGCCCCTTCGACGCGCGTGACTTACAGCATCGCGGGGCGGTGAGGCAAGGGGAAAGCGGCGATTGCGTCGCTTGACGTTTCCGACAAAAGCCATCAGGATTTGGCGGGAAACAGAATGCCCGGGTCCGCCATGTCCGACTTCGACCGCCTTTCCGGCCCAGCCGCGCGCACTCAGGACGCGCTTCGCACGAGTCCACCGCCGCCCTCGCTTCATCGGTGCCTGATGGGCGGGGCCCCGGACGAAGCGGGCGTCGAGCTTTTGATGGATTGGCTGGCGCTTCGCCCGAAGGATGAAAGATGACCTCGGATACGACGGACGCCACCGACGGAGATCGTCGCCCCGTCCACGATGCCCGCGCCCTTCTGAAGGGCGGCAGGACGGCAGAGATCGTCCTAGACGACGAAGCGGTTTATATCCTGAGGCTGACCCGTTCCGGCAAGCTCATCCTGACGAAGTGAAAGGACCAGCCACCCCTATGAGCAAGAGCAAGACCCAGTCCGCCTGCATCGGCGTCTGCAAGTTCAAACGCCCCGGTCCCGCAGGCGATCATTGCATCGGGTGTTCGATGACGAAGCCGCAAAAGAAAATCGCCAAGAAACAGAAGAAACCCGAGGCGGCCGAGGCGATGCTGGCCTTGGTCATCGCGCAGCAACACGCGATGGGCCGGTACGCCCATTGGCGTCCGGCCTATCTGAAGCGGTGCTTGAAGAAGGGGCGCGCCGTGCCCGGCATGGTACGCGACGCGTCCTGAGGGATCAGCGCAGATGGGCGCGCAGCATCCAGGCGAACTTGTCGTGGATGCGACCACGCTCGATGGCCAGATCCTCGGTCCGGACGTCACCATGACCGGCGGCAATCTCGGACAGGCCGGCGAGCGTGGCGCCGATGGTTTCCTGCGCCTCGGCAAGGTGACGAATCATCTCCTTGTCCTCGGCATGCTCGTCGCCTTCCTTTACTTTCGAACGGTCCAGATGCGTGGCAAGCTTGCCTTCCGCGGTCTCGCCGATGGCGCGGACGCGCTCGGCCAGGTCGTCCTGACCGGTGAAATGATCCTCATAGATCTCCTGAAACAATGCGTGCAGCGGGCCAAAGGCCATGCCCGTCACGTTCCAATGGTAGTTTTGCGCCAACATCGTGGTGACCACGGTTTCAGCCAAGGCCTGGTTCAGAGCGGTGGCGATTTCGGCACTTGCGTCGGTCGATAGATCGGATGCGGTTTCTGCCATGGGACTCTCCTGCTTTTCATAGCGTTTGACACTTGGGTCGCTGGCGTCGGCTGGCTGCCCTTAGAACTATTCTAATCTATGCGGCGGTAGATTCCAACCTTTCGGCCAGACCGTTCAGTAAAAGAAGAAGGTAGGGCGTTGCCTCGGGCCGGACGCGACGACGAGTCAGAAAGCGTGTGGACCCAAGATCGTTGCGGGCTCGCGCCAAGGACAAGGCCAGCAGCCACGCTTCGTCGAAAGATTGGCCCGCCGCACCGGGACGCCACAGGACAGGGCGGCGGAACAGCATCTCGGGCAGAGCTCGGGCAAGTGCCATCGCGAAATCCTCGGGGCCGGACGAAGGTTCCAACAAGGCACATGCGCCAATCGAGCCACGCGGACCGGCGCGACAGGCCAGTGAGGCAAGGCGCAGAAACGCGATCAGCGGAGGTTGAGGCGCGGTGTCGGGCACCGCGGCGGGACCGGTGTCATGACGGCGAACGGTCTGAGTCATCGCGAAGAATCCCTCTGGCATTCCCGACGACAATAGTAGGAGATGACCGCATTGGGAAGAACCAACCGCCACGGCCCCAGATTCACGAATAATTGGATAGGCCATCGGGGCACGGACTGTCCCAGATCGCCCTTACCGTCATGCTGTCCGGAGACCCGAATTCAGGTCAGTTCGAACGAACGGCCGACTGCGAACAGGAATACGGCACCTTCAAAACCAGAAGGCCGCCCGCATCGCTGCGGACGGCCCCAGGTCGAACACCGGTGGATCAGTTCGCGGTCGAGCTTTCCTCGGCTTCCATCTCGCCCTCGGCGGGCTCCATGGCACCCTCGGTGGCGGTGCCGTCCATCTGGCCAGCGTCGGAGCCGGTGGCATTGCCGCCGCCTTCCTGCATCGCGTCGGCGCTCTCCTGCATTTCCTGCTGCTGGCGCTGCTCCTGGGCGGTCACGAACTCCGGCGCGGCTTCGAGGTCTTCGCGAGTCGCATCGGTGGTCAGACGCGGCGTGCCGTCCTCGTTCTCCATGACCTGAAGCTGGCTCATCTCGATCGCGACGGACTTCTGACCGATCCCAAGGAAGCCACCAACCCCGATGACGACACCTTCGACAGTGCCGTCCATGGTGATGATCAGGTCCGCGATATCTCCCACGGACTCGCCGTCTGCGGAAAACACCGTCGCCCCCATCATGTCGCCTGCGAGCATGCTGTTCTCGCCTTGCATGACGATCTGCCCCTCGACGGGCTGGGCGTTCTCTTCCGCGGTCTGGGCGTCCTCGGCCATTTCCTGACTGCTGCCGGCCGCCCCTTCGGCGGGCTCTTCGGTCATTTCGGTGTCGGAGGACACGTCGTCGCCTTCGACGGTTGCCGCCTCTTCACCGGTCTGGGCGGTGTCGTCGGTTTGCTCCATCTGTTGCTCTTCGGTGGCGTCCTCGGCCTCCTGAGCGGAAATCGACAGCGGGGCGGCCATCAAAGTGGTCGCCAGAATGATAGCGGTGGAATTCCTGAACATCGTAAACTCCTCTCGGCGGTGTCGGCGGGCACGTTTGCCGTCCGATCGACCTTGTCCACGCAACAGCCAATCACGATAGCCGGTTCCCGGCGACAGCGGCGTTTCGCCCAATATACGTGGGCTTTCGGCGGGTTCGGACCGACGGCGCACTCCTGCCGGCGACGGGCTGGAACCGGCAGGTTTTCGCCACCCGCCAACGCCATCGCTTGATTTCACACCACCGTCACGGCCTTCTCACGATCGCGTTGTAAAACACCCTGTCGAGGAACCGAATGCGGTCACGTCTCCTGCCCATCGTCGCGCTTCTGGGAGCAGTCTTGTCACTGTCGGCCTGCGGGACCCGCGCACCGCAAATCGCGATGCCCTCCGGGCTGAACAACGATCTGGTCACGCGTGCCGTCCACACGGCCACCGACATGGACCTGTCAGGCAAACGCGTCTGGTGCGTGCCCTTCGCCCGCAACGCCAGTGGGATATATTTGCGGGGCGACGCGCACACGTGGTGGGACCAGGCGCAAGGCCAGCTTGCCACCGGGCAGACCCCGTCAGTCGGGGCGGTCATGACGTTCAGTGATTCCGCCAAACTGCGCCGCGGGCATCTTGCGGTCGTGTCTCAGGTCGTTTCGGACCGCGAAATCCGAATCCATCACGCCAATTGGGAGCGGAACAAGGTTTCGCTCGACATGGGGGTGATCGATGTGTCGGACGCGGGTGACTGGTCCCGGGTCCGGGTCGAAAGCGTTCCGGGTGCCTTCGGCGGCGTTTACCCGGTGGATGGCTTCATCCGGAAAAACTGACGGATCACCCGTCTTTCGCCGCTGCCAGTCCCTGCCTGGCGAATTCCGGCACGTAGGCGCCCAGCTTCAGACCCCGTTCGGGGTCGCTGGCATTGCCGTCCAGCGCGCGTTTCTTGACGCCTTGCAGGATCGCCCCCATGCGGAAGAAGGCGAAGGCGAGATAGAAGTTCATCGCCGGCATATCGGCAATACCCATGCGGTCAGCGTATTGCGCGACGAACTGGGCATCCGAAGGAATACCCAGCGCGGCGCGGTCCACGCCCGCCAGACCGCGCCCCTCGTCCCCGGTCGGCATGCGCCACTGCATCAGAAGGGCGGCAAGGTCGGCGAAAGGATGGCCCAGCGTCGAAAGCTCCCAATCGAGGACCGCCACGGGCGTCGGACCGGTCGGGGCGAACAGCAGGTTGTCGATCCGATAGTCGCCGTGGACCAGCGTGCGCCGACCGTCGTCCTCCGGCGTGTTGTCGTGAAGCCAGTCGATCAGCGCATCCATCTCGGGGATCGGGTCGGTCTCGGACGCGCGGTACTGCTTCGTCCACCGACCGATCTGCCGGGCGAAATAGTCGCCCTCGGGTCCGAAATCCGATAGCCCCACCGAAGCGACGTCGACCGAATGGATCGCGGCAAGGACCCGGCTGAGGGCGGTATAGATCGACGCTCGCTCCGCCCGTTCGACTTCGGGCACGCGGGGGTCGTCGAAAGTGCGCCCTTCTACATGGGCCATCACGTAGAACATCGCACCGGTGACCGTCTCGTCCTCGCACAGCGCGATCATGTCCGGCACCGGGACATCGGTGTCGCGCAGCGCCCGCATGACCCGGAACTCGCGGTCGACCGCATGAGCCGATTTCAAGAGTTGGCCAGGCGGCTTTCGCCGAAGGACGTATCGATGCCCGCCCGTTTGCAGCAGGAAGGTTGGATTGGACTGACCACCCGTCAATCGCGTGGCCGTCAGGTCTTCTTCCACCGTGACGCCCTGCTTTGCCAGCCAGGCCGCTACAGCCCCCTCGTCGATCAGATCGCGCATTTCGGCCCTCCCTTGCACTCGACCTACCCCACCAGGAATGCGCCGGAAACCCTGGCCTGTCCTCCGTCCGCGGCCGACACTACGTTCGCCCTGTTACACACGAAAGGATAAGCGGATGAAGGCCCTTCTGCAGCGAGTCACCGAAGCCACGGTCAGCGTCGAGGGAGAGATCCTGGGTCGCACCGGCCCCGGCCTGATGATCCTGGTCTGCGCCATGCAGGGCGATACCGCCGCCAATGCCGACGCGCTGGCTGCGCGCACGTCGAAGCTTCGAATTTTCCGCGACGAAGACGGCCGGATGAACAAGTCAGTGCTCGATCTGGGCGGATCGGCCCTGGTTGTCAGCCAGTTCACGCTGGCGGCCGACACGAGCCGTGGCAACCGACCGGGATTCTCGCACGCCGCCCCGCCCGAAGACGGCCGTGCGTTGTACGAGCAGTATGCCAAGGCGTTGGCAGATACCGGCGTTCCGGTCGAGACGGGGCGCTTCGGGGCTGACATGCAGGTCGCGCTGATCAACGACGGCCCCGTGACCATCGCGCTTGAGGCATAGGGACTGCTTGCACCCAGCGGCCCGACGGTCTATCCACGGGATCGCACGCGGGCGTTGTGTAATGGTAAGACCTCAGCCTTCCAAGCTGATGATACGGGTTCGATTCCCGTCGCCCGCTCCAATCCTTCCGACATACGCGACCTCCTGACGGGTTGCATCGTCCGGCGCGGCGATGAAAAACCGGGTGGAGATCGAAGGAGCGCCCGTGCCACCACCAAGCCAGACCGAAGACCGCGACAAATCCAGGCGAATCGGCGCTCTGGCTGCCCTCTGGCCATTCCTTGCGCGATACCGCGTCATGCTGACGGCGGCGCTGGCCGCTCTCGTCCTGACGGCGTGCGTGGCCCTCATCCTGCCGATCGCGGTGCGTCGCGTGGTCGATGCGTTCGAGACGTCGGCCGAACAGCTGCTGGACGAATATTTCACCGCCTTCATCGCCATTGCCGCCCTGATGGCGATCGGAACGGGCCTGCGTTACTACCTTGTGACCCGGTTGGGCGAACGCGTCGTGGCCGATATCCGCAAGGCCGTGTTCGACAGGGTCATCGGCCTTAGCCCCGCCTTCTACGAGCGGATCATGACTGGCGAGGTGCTCAGCCGGATCACCACCGACACAACGCTGATTCTGTCGGTCATCGGGTCGTCGGTTTCGGTCGCGCTCAGGAACGTTCTCATCCTGATCGGGGGGCTGGTCCTTCTGATCTTCACCAGCCCCAAGCTGTCGCTTCTGGTGCTTCTGCTGGTCCCCGTCGTGATCGTGCCCATCGTCATTCTGGGCCGTCGCCTGCGGATCCTCAGCCGCGAGAACCAAGACTGGATCGCGGCCAGTTCCGGCAACGCCTCCGAGGCGTTGAGCTCGGTCCAGACGGTGCAGGCCTTCACCCACGAACGTCTGTCCCGCAACGCGTTCTCAGACGTGACCGAACGCAGCTTCCAGGCAGCCAAGAAGCGGGTCGGGGTGCGCGCGGTCATGACGGTCCTCGTGATCCTGCTGGTCTTCGTCGGCATCGTCGGCGTCTTGTGGATCGGCGCGCGCGATGTACGTGCGGGCACCATGACCGTCGGTGAGCTGGTCCAGTTCGTCATCTACGCGGTAATGGTGGCGGGATCGGTCGGTGCCTTGTCCGAAATCTGGGGCGAGCTGCAGCGCGCAGCCGGTGCGACGGAACGCCTGGTCGAGCTTCTGACCGCAACCGACACCGTCTCCGACCGCAACGATGCCACCCCGATGCCGCAACCCACCGGTGCGCTTGCGTTTCGGAACGTGCGCTTCGCCTATCCCGCCCGCCCCCAGACGCCCGCGCTGGACGGCGTCAGCTTTGCCGTCAGCCCGGGCGAGACGGTCGCCCTTGTCGGACCGTCTGGTGCAGGCAAGACCACGGTGATCCAGTTGCTGCTGCGATTCTTCGACCCGCAATCGGGCACCATCGAGATCGACGGGCGCGACCTGACCGAGGCCGCCCGCCCCGATTTCCGCCGCCATATCGCACTGGTCCCACAGGATCCGGTTATATTCGCAGCTTCGGCCCGCGAAAACATACGGTTCGGCCGCCCCGACGCGACCGATGACGAGGTCGAGGCCGCGGCAAAAGCCGCGGCTGCACATGAATTCCTGATGCGCCTGCCCGAAGGGTACGACACTTATGTCGGCGAACGCGGCGTGATGCTGTCTGGCGGGCAGAAACAGCGTATCGCCATCGCCCGCGCCATCCTGCGCGACGCCCCCGTCCTGCTGCTGGACGAGGCCACAAGCGCCCTGGACGCGGAATCCGAACATCTGGTGCAGGAGGCCGTGGATCGCCTGGCCCATGGCCGCACCACGCTGGTCGTCGCACACCGACTTGCGACCGTGAAGAAAGCTGACCGGATCCTCGTGTTCGACCAGGGCAGGATCGTCGCGCAGGGCACCCATGACGAACTGGTGGCTGAGGGCGGCCTTTACGCGCGTCTGGCCCGGTTGCAGTTCACCGCCGGGCTGGCTGCGGAATAGCCTTGCACAAACCCGCCGCAGCGTCAGTCTTTCCCATATAGTCAACCTGCGCCAAAAAAGCAGGCAACGAAAAGGGAGGACACATCATGGGCTATGCCACGCCCGAAGACCGTCGCCAGATCGAGGCCGAGGGCCCCTGGCACGACCGCGACCTGCCTACCACCGTCTGGCAGCAGATCGAACGCACGGCGGCCGCCCATGCCAACCGCCCTGCCGTGACCTATCAACTTCTGTCCGGTCCCAAGGACCATGCCGAGACCCTGACATGGCAGCAGTTGAAGGACCAGGTCGCGCAGGCGGCGAACCTTTTCCGCGAGCTGGGCGTCGGCCCGGAGGACAAGATCGCCTATGTCCTTCCCAACGCGAACGAAACCATTGTCACGTATCTTGGCGGAATGGTCGCGGGCATCGTGAACCCGATCAATCCGCTGCTGGACGCCCAGCAGATCGCGTCGATCCTGCGGGAGACCGACGCCAAGGTCCTTGTGACCCTGCGGGCCTTCCCCAAGACCGACGTGGCGCAAAAGGCGCACGAGGCCGCGGCCCACGCCCCGAACGTCAAGCATGTGCTCGAGGTCGATCTGCACCGCTACCTGACCGGGGCGAAGAAACTGATCGTTCCGCTGATCCGCCCCAAGGTGAAGGTCGAGCACAAGGCCCGCGTGCAGAACTTCACCAAGGCCGTCGCAGCCCAGCCGACCACCCTGCAATTCGCCGACCCCGCGGTCGATCGGATATGTACCAACTTTCATACCGGCGGCACAACCGGCATGCCGAAGGTCGCGCAGCACAAGAATTCGGGCATCATCTACAACGGCTGGCTGGGCAGTGAACTTCTGTTCACCGAGAAGGACAACCTGATCTGCCCCTTGCCGATGTTCCACGTTTTCGCCGCCGTGGTTGTCATGGGCGCGTCGATCGCATCCGGCGCGCATGTCGTCTTCCCCACGCCTGCCGGGTATCGCGGCGATGGCGTCTTCGACAATTTCTGGAAGCTGTGCGAACGCCACAAGATCACCTTCATGATCACCGTGCCGACCGCCGTATCGGCCCTGATGCAGCGCAAGGTGGATGCCGACATCTCGAAGTTGCAGATCGCGTTCTGCGGGTCCTCTCCTTTGCCGGTCGAGCTCTACAAGCGGTTCGAGGAGGCGGCCGGCGTGACCATCTGCGAGGGCTACGGCCTGACCGAAGCGACCTGCCTGGTGTCGATCAACCCGCCTGACGGGACGAAGAAGATCGGCTCCATCGGGTTGCCGTTCCCCTATACGGACGTGAAAATCTATCACGACACCGAGGACGGCGCGAAGGAATGCCCCACGGATGTGGTGGGCGAGATTTGCGTCGCCAGCCCGGGCGTCTACGTGGGCAACACCTATTCCGACCAGACGAAGAACCGTGACCTCTACCACGGTGAGTATCTACGAACCGGCGATCTGGGCCGGATCGACGCGGACGGGTATGTCTGGATCACGGGCCGCGCGAAGGACCTGATCATCCGGGGTGGGCACAACATCGATCCAGCCGAGATCGAGGAGGCGTTGGCCGGTCACGACGCCGTCGCCATGGCCGGTGCCATCGGCCAGCCCGACGCCCATTCGGGCGAGTTGCCTTGCGCCTATGTGGAATTGTGTGAGGGCGCGACCGTCACCGAGGACGAGCTGAAGGAATATGCAAACGCCCGCATCCACGAACGCGCGGCGCATCCCAAGCGGATCGAGATCCTGGACGAGCTTCCCAAGACCGCCGTAGGCAAAGTCTTCAAGCCCGATCTGCGTCGACGCGCCATCACTCGCGTCTATAACGACGCGCTATCGTCAGCCGGTATTCCCGCCGAAGTCGTCGCCGTAACCGAAGACAAGAAACGCGGGCTTGTCGCGCATATCCGAAAGACCGGAGACGTCGGAGATGACGCTGTCGCACGGGTTCTGGGCGACTTCACCCGCCCGTGGGACTGGGCACAGGACTGATCGGTCAGCACTTCCTCCGCAAAGCGGGGGGAGTACCGTTCGACCCGCTTTCTAAGGCCCGATAAGGATGCCGGGGGCGGCATCAATTATCCTCTATGAACACGTCAGCTTCATGGCGCGTGTCGGCTCCGCGGGCTCTCCCTTTTCCGCCGGGCGGCGGTGGGGGGGGGGACTGCGCCCCCCTGCCGGGCACCCTCAGACCGTTCGGCATCCAAAATTTCGCGCAGGATCAGCAATCGTTTCGCATTCCCATTCGGTTTTGTGCGCGGTCTGGGCTTCGAAGGGGACCTCGTCATTTCCGGTAATTACATCCCGGTCAAAGTGCTGAAGACGACTGACGTTGCAGAAATATGCCTGCGCCGCGTAGAGGTCACTGCATATTGGTCGGCTTGTACCGCTTCGGCGATGGCCCCCAGATCTGACGTGTTGTCGACCACCCAGGTGGATGTCCGGCTGTTTCTGCAATCGGCGCTCATTGAGGCGGATAAGGGGACCGGCCGGTTCTGCCCCGGCCTTCGTGACTGCAATGCGGTTCGGCCGGCAGTTCGGTGCACGGACCGGAGCATTCAGATCCATGTCGCAAGAACAATTGCCTGATAGGCCAATTGCCCCAGACCGCAGAGTCACAAAAGCACCACGAAAAAGGGGCGGTCCCGAAGGCCCGCCCCTGTTGTCAGAATTGGATCGAGATCACTCGTTGCCGGTGGCCGAGACGACATCGACCGTGACGCCCGGACCCATGGTCGAGGACAGGGCAACCGACTTCATGTAGGTGCCCTTGGCGCCTGCCGGTTTCGCTTTCGATACAGCCTCGACAAAAGCGCGGATGTTCTGGACAAGCGCGGCCTGATCGAAGGACGCCTTGCCGACGCCGGCGTGGACGACGCCCGCCTTCTCGGCCCGGAACTGGACCTGGCCACCCTTGGCGGCTTCGACGGCTTCTTTCACGTCCATCGTCACCGTGCCGACCTTGGGGTTCGGCATCAGGTTGCGGGGGCCCAGGATCTTGCCCAGACGGCCGACGATCGGCATCATGTCGGGCGTCGCGATGCAGCGGTCGAAGTTGATCTCGCCGTTCTGCACCTGCTCCATCAGGTCCTCGGCGCCGACGATGTCGGCCCCGGCGGCCTGAGCTTCATCGGCCTTGCCACCACGGGCAAAAACGGCCACGCGCACGGTCTTGCCGGTGCCCGAAGGCAATGTGACGGTGCCGCGCACCATCTGGTCGGCGTGACGTGGGTCGATCCCGAGGTTCATCGCGATCTCGACCGTCTCGTCGAATTTCGACGTGGCGTTCGACTTGATCAGCGCAACCGCATCCTCAACCGTCAGGTTTTCCTTACCCTCGACGGCGGCGCGCTGCTCTTTCTGGCGTTTGGTCAGCTTGGCCATTACTTCACCTCGATGCCCATGGAGCGGGCGGAGCCCAGGATGATCTGCATCGCGTCCTCGACCGAGTTCGCATTCAGATCCTTCATTTTCGCCTCGGCGATCTCACGGACCTGCTTGGCGGTCACCTGGCCAACGGTCTCGCGCGACGGCATCTTGGCACCGGATGTCACCTTGGCAGCCTTCTTGAGGTAATAAGACGCGGGGGGCGTCTTGATTTCCATCGTGAAGGATTTGTCCTGGTAATAGGTGATCACGGTGGGACAGGGCGCGCCCTGCTCCATTTCCTGCGTGCGGGCGTTGAACGCCTTGCAGAATTCCATGATGTTGATACCGCGCTGACCCAGCGCAGGACCGACGGGCGGAGAGGGATTGGCCTGCCCCGCCTTCACTTGCAGCTTCATGCTGCCGATCTTCTTTTTGGCCATGATGGCCTCCTTTCGGTTCGCGGGCGGCTTGTGCCACCCCTACAGTCGCCCCCCGAAGGGGCAGATGCCGCGGTTCGCCCCGGCCGTGGCCGGAAGCTCCCGCGTCGAACGCTCAGATTTCCTTGGAAACCTGAGTGTATTCCAGTTCGACCGGCGTCGCCCGGCCGAAGATCGAGACCGAAACCTTCAGGGTCTGGTTCGCCTCATCAACGTCCTCAACGGTGCCGTCGAAACCTTCGAACGGGCCGTCGGTGACCTTCACCTTCTCGCCGCTCTCAAAGCTGATCTCGATCCGCGGCGTCTCCTCGCCCTCCTGAACACGGCCCAGGATAGCTTCCACCTCGGCGTCGCGCATGGGCATGGGACGGCCCTGTTGCCCCAGGAAACCGGTCACCCGGTTGATCTGCGTTATCAGGTGATAGCCCTCGTCCGACATCTCCATGTGCACCAGTACGTAGCCGGGCATGAAGCGCCGCTCGGTCGAGACCTTCTTGCCGCGCCGGACCTCGATCACCTCTTCGGTGGGCACCAGCACCTCGTCGATCTGATCCTCGAGGCCCTTTTCGGCGACCTCGGTGCGAATCTGCTCGGCGATCTTCTTCTCGAAGTTCGACAGCACGCTGACCGAATACCACCGCTTCGCCATGAAATCTCTCTCCGCGTCCTGGACCGGGGCGCGCCCGGATAAAAAAGGGGCGCGCAACTCATCGCTGCACGCCACATCTGGACCCGCCCCATACGCCTCCGTCAGCCGAAGATCAAGGGGCGCCTCGTACGTCAGCCGACCGCGGTCAGCAGGAACTCCAGCCCCTGGCGGATGACGAAATCCACGAAGAAGAAGAACACCGCTGTCAACGAGGCAAGGATGAACACCATCACCGTGGTCAGAACGACCTCGCGCCGCGTCGGCCAGACGACCTTCGCGATTTCAGCGCGGGTCTGCTGGATGAACTGGAACGGGTTGGTCTTGGCGGCCATGGGGCGTCCTCCGGGTCGATGGAACGGCAGATACGGAACATATCGCCCGGTTTCAAGTCACCCCGGGTGCACCGGCCGTTGGCATGCCCTACTATCCGGTCACGACAGGGACACGCAAAGGACATTGCATTTGGTCAATTTCGGATTCGGGCTCGACCTAGGGGCGATCTTCGAATGGGAAGATTTGGTCCTGCGCCTGATCTTCCTCATGCCCGCCATCGTGGCGGCCTATCTGGCGATCAAGACATCGCGCACGCCGCAAGGGTCTGTGGGGTGGATCGTCCTGATCCTCGCCTATCCTTTCGTGGGCGTCCCGGCCTATGCGATCTTTGGCTATGCCAACTACGCCAAGTTCGCGCGACGCCGCCGCGCTTCGGATGCGAAGGTCGGTGAGGACGGCACCCACCAGACGGACTTGGCCAATCCCGATGATCGACTGGGGGTTTTCGCCAAGCTGTCGGGCAACACCCCGCAACGGGGCTGTTCGATGTCGCTGCTGATCGACGGTGATGCCACGTTCGACGCGCTCGACGCCGCGATCCGCAGTGCCGAGCATTATGTGCTCGTCCAGTTCTACCAGGTGGATGACGATCGGATCGGTCGCCGCATTCAGGATGCGCTTGTCGATCGCGCTCGGGCGGGGGTCGCGGTCTATTTCCTTCATGATGAGCCGCCGCTGTTCGGCCTGCCGCTCAGCTATTGGCGCAAGCTGAAGGAAGCCGGCGCGCAGACGGCCCGTCCGAAAGGGCCGAAACGGGCGCTGGGGCCATTCCAGTGGAATTATCGCAACCACCGCAAACTGGTAATCGTCGATGGACACCGGGCGTTCACCGGCGGCCTGAACTGTACGAAGATGTATGTAGGCGAATCGAAGATCGGTCCATGGCGCGATACCTTCGCCGAGTTCAACGGGCCCGTCGCGGATCAGCTGGAGCGCAGCTTCGCCGCCGACTGGGTCTGGGCAACGGGCGACGACATCCGCCCGATGTTCCGCCCCGCGCCGCGCAATGCGGGCGATGCGAAGGCGTTGGCCCTGCCTATCGCACCGACGGATGAGCTGAACACCGGCAGCCTCTATTTCATCGCGCTGGCGCAGCAGGCCCGGCGCAGGCTGTGGATCACGACACCCTACTTCGTTCCCGATGCCGACGTGATGAGCGCGCTGCAACTGGCCGCCCTGCGCGGTGTCGATCTGCGAATCCTCGTCCCGGACGTGGTCGACCACCACCTGCCCTACTGGGCGGCCTTTTCCTACTTTGACGATCTGCGCACGGCGGGCGGACAGATTTACCGCTATACCCCGGCCTTCACGCACCAGAAGGTCGCGCTGCTTGACGACGACATCGTCTCGGTTGGGTCGGTGAACCTCGACATCCGGTCGGGCCTGTTGAACTTCGAACTGACGGTCCTCGTTGAAAGCGAAAGCGCCGCTACCGAGGTCGAAGAGATGATGAATCGTGATTTCTCCAACAGCTACCGGCTGGAAAAGGACCTGTCCGAACAGCCCGCGGGCCGCCGAATTCTGGCCCGGATCAGCCGCCTGATGGCACCGCAGCTATGATCCGACTGGCGTCTTACAACATCCGCAAAGCCGTCGGGCTGGACTGGATCAGGCGGCCCATGCGCGTCGCCCGTGCCATCGCCGAGGTGGCGCCCGACATCATCGCCATGCAGGAAGCCGATCGCCGCTTCGGATCGCGCGCGTCCGCCCTGACCCGCGAGGCCGTGGAACATACCGGCCTTGTCCCCGTGGAAACGGATGTGGGGCCCAATCTGGGCTGGCACGGCAACGCGATCCTTGTCCGGCCCGGCTGGACGGTCTCCGACGTGCGGCAGTTCGACCTTCTCGGGCTTGAACCGCGCGGCGCGCTCGTCGCCCGGATTGAAACGCCCGAAGGTCACCTGACACTGTGCGCGACACATCTGGGTCTCGCGCGTGCAAGCCGGATCAAGCAGATGAACCTTCTGATCGAGCACCTTGGCCCCGACATGTCGGAGGTCGCGATTTTGGCGGACATGAACGAGTGGTCGCTGCGGACCGGCGTCGAACCGCTGGTCCAGAGTGGGCTGGCCCTGTATTCCCCCGGCCCCAGTTTCCACACCACGCGCCCGGTCGCCAATCTCGACCGGATCGCGCTAGGGTCCAAATGGCAGATCGGCAAAATGGGCGTCCACCGCACCAAAGCCACGTCCCGGGCCTCTGACCACCTTCCCGTCTGGGCCGAGATCGAGGCCGCGAAGCGGTAGGGCGCTTGCGAGCCTTCTACATCAGGTCGAACGCGTCCTTCTCGATCCCCATGAACGCCGCGCCAAGCTGTCCGACGCCGACATACAAATGCGCTTCCTCGGCCTCCTCCAGGTCATCGAAGAACCGGCCGGCCCACGGCCCGAGATGGGCCTGAAAGAAGCCGCGCTGTGCTTCCAGGGTGAAGGTCCGGCCATAGACCCCGGTGATGAGACCCGCCATCATCTCGAGGATCGAGGCGATGTTGTCCTCGGGCTCGGACACGTTCTGGGCGCGCCCGATGCCCAGGGGCTTCATGTCGCGGCGAAGGTTCGCCAGCGGGCGGTCGTTCAGTTGGCCGGTGGTGTAATAGCTGGCATAGGGCAGAAGCTCCCCCCGACCGAGGCCGATGAAAAGCCGCGTGAACTCGCGTTCCCAGGCTGCCGCGTCCGTTTCGGCGGCAGCCTCAGAGATCCGTGCGATCGCGCGGCCCGGAGCGGTTCCCGCATCCGGGGAAAGCGCCCTCAGCTTGGCCAGGAACGCGTCCGACGGCGGCGCGGACAACAGCGCGGCGAGGAAACCATAGAGTTCAGCCCGCGCGAGATCCTCGGGGGCCACGGCCGTCATGTCTTCAGTCATACCGTGTCCTCCGGGAAGCTGAACGCCATGCGCCGCGGCGTCGGAAGATCAGGCTCCTCCTCCTTGAAGGCCGGGCGCTCGATTTCAGGATCGGGTGTATCCGTAACCTCGGGCTGTGATTCGGGCTCCATCACCGCTTCGGCGACCTTCTGAATCGAAGTCCAGACCGTCTTCGGCGGGCGCATGTTCACGGCCGCGTCCGTATAATCGTCGTCATAGTCCAGCAACCCATCGGGAAGCGACAGACCGGGATGACGCGAGAACAGCGCCCGCATGGCCCGCTTGCGCAACTGCCCGGAAACTTCGCGCGCCATGAAGGCCGCAGCGTCATGCGGCGTCAGCGTTTCGGGGTCCGGCAAGCCCAGCATCTTCAACAAGGACTCGTCGTCCATCCCGGCATGGGGATCCTCGGCGAGACGTTCGGGCGCGGCTTCGCTGACGCGCGCCTCCTCGGCGGCGACGGCGCGGCGACGCCGGGACCAAAAATCGGGTCTGTCGGGCATGAACGGCCTCCCTTTCGTCCTATGATGGGTGCGACCTCGCCGAGGAAAAGGCAACCCACACGCGAATTTGCTTGGAGGGGTCTGGTCGTTCCGGTCCGGTGGCCTTAGCGTCCCCCCGCCTGTTCGAAAGAGTAACGATGTCCAATACCGTTCTTCTGTGCGATTGCCTCGGTTCCCAGCGGCTCGGCCGCGAGGCGTTGAGCGACGCGACCGACCGCCCCTGTTCCCGGGTCCACACTTTCCTGTGCGGACGAGAGTTAGGGATCGTTTCCGACGCGTTGCAGAATGGCCCCGTGACGGTCGCCTGCGAGCAGGAACGCGCAGCCTTCGACTCCTTGGCCGAGGATCTGGACGTCGAGTCGCCGACTTACGTCGACCTGCGCGACCGTGCCGGATGGACCGAAGACACCCGCGACGTCACGCCCAAGCAGGCCGCCCTTCTGACGCTGGCCGCCATGCCGCGCCCCGCGCCCCGCGTGATCGACGTGGAAAGCCGCGGCACCTGCCTTGTCATCGGCGCGGCTGAAATCGCCCTGCCCACGGCCGAACGTCTAGCCGGGCAGCTTGCCGTGACCTGCCTTCTGACGGATGACGCGCCCCTTCCCGACACCCGGGCCTTCGACATCGTGCGGGGCCGGATACGGCGCGCACAAGGGGCCCTCGGCCAGTTCGAGGTCATGATCGACGGATTGCGCCAGCTGATCCCCGGAGGCCGCGGCGCGTTCGAGTTCAGCGCCCCCCGCGACGGCGCGACCAGCGCTTGCGACATCATCCTGGACCTGACCGCCGGCACGCCGCTGTTTCCCGCCCCCGAAAAGCGGGAAGGCTATCTGCGCGCCGATCCCGCGCGTCCGGCCGCCGTCTTTGATGCGACGCTGGAGGCGTCGAAGCTGGTCGGGACCTTCGAACAGCCCGTTCACGTGTCGCTTGCGCCGCAGCTTTGCGCCCATTCGCGCGCCATGCAGACCGGCTGCACGCGCTGCCTCGACGCCTGTCCGACCGGGGCCATCGTGCCCGACGGCGATCACGTGGCCGTCGATCCCCATGTCTGCGCCGGCTGCGGGGCGTGTTCGGCGCTGTGCCCGTCCGGTGCGATCAGCTATGCTGCGCCGCCGGTCGAGGACACGATGCGCCGTATCTCGGTGCTGGCCTCGGCCTATCGCAATGCGGGGGGCACCCTGCCCCGGCTGCTGGTCCACGACGAGGATCACGGGCGCGAACTGATCAACCTTCTGGCCCGCCATGGCGCCGGGTTGCCCGCCGATGTGATTCCCCTGTCGATCCCCGCCGTCGCCGCCTTCGGCCATGCCGAGGCGCTGGCCGCCCGGGCCAGCGGTTTCGCCGACGTGTCCGTTCTGCTGTCGCCCCGGTCCGACCGGGCGACCTTGGCGCAAGAGGCCGAACTGGCCGCCGCCATCGACACCCCCGCCGCACTGCGCCTTCTGGACGTGACCGATCCCGACATGCTGCCCGATGCGCTGGGGCCGTCGCCCGACACCGCGCCCGAGCCCATGCTACCCATGGGATCGCGGCGCCAGATCGCGCGAATGGCAGCAAAATCACTGTCGGACGAGGTTCTGACGCCGTTGCCAGATCATGCGCCCTATGGTGCGATCCTGGTGGACCAGGACGCCTGCACGCTGTGCCTGGCTTGCGTTCCGCTGTGTCCGTCGGGGGCGCTGTCGGACAACCCGGACAAGCCCCAGCTTCTGTTCACCGAGGATGCCTGCCTGCAATGCGGGCTGTGTGCCAATATCTGCCCCGAGGATGCCATTACGCTGCAGCCGCAGATGAACACCTCGGACGACGCGCTGTCGCCTTCGGTGATGAACGAGGAGGAACCGTTCCACTGCGTCGAATGCGGCACCCCGTTCGGCGTCAAATCGACCATCGAGCGGATCACCGAGAAACTGTCGGGCAACCACGCCATGTTCGCCAATCCTCAGGCCCTGCGCCTGATCGGGATGTGCGACGATTGCCGGGTGAAGTCGCAGATGCACGACGGAATGCTGTCCGGCCCGCCCCGTCCCGTGGCGAAGACGTCTGCCGATTATGGCCAGCCGGAGGACGCCGTGGTCCTGCCGCAGCGGCGCAAGGGGCGGAAGCGGACCTGACCGGGTCCGCGGCCGCGCCGAAATTCTAAATACCCCGGGGACGTTGCGGCGGATGCCCGACGGCCCTAGGTCGCGCCCCATAGGATGGAGGTTCTGATGAGCGACGATTTCAACATGTCGATGCGCAAGTTCCTGAAGCAGGTGGGCGTCACCTCGCAGCAGGCGATCGAGGAGGCTATGCGCAAGGCCGGACCGGAAACGGCCGGGCGCAGCTATCCCGCGAAGGTGGTCCTGACCATCCCGGAGCTTGGGCTGGAGCATGAAATAACCGGACAAATCAAAGGGCAAGGCACCGAATGAGTCTGACTGCGGAAGACGTCCAAGCCGCCCTGGCGGGCATTGCCGATCCCGCGACGGGGCAGGACATCGTGGCTGCCGGCCGGGTGAAGGCCCTGACCGTCGAAGGGGACGCGGTTCGCTTCGTCATGGAAGTGCCCGGCGAGATGGCGAAAGGCTATGAGCGGACGCGGGCCGAGGCCGAGGCGCGGGTGAAGGCGCTGGGGGCCGCGACCGTGTCGGCGGTGATGACCGCGCATTCCGAAAAAGCGCCGCCCGATCTGGGACAGAAGAAGAAACCTGCGCAGCCGAACGCCCCGCAGAAGGTGCAGGGGGTGGACCGGATCGTGGCCGTCGCCTCGGGCAAGGGGGGCGTCGGGAAGTCCACCGTCTCGGCCAACCTGGCCTGCGCACTGGCCGCCGAGGGGCGACGCGTCGGGCTTCTGGATGCCGACGTCTATGGCCCGTCGCAGCCGCGGATGCTGGGCGTCTCGGGCCGGCCTGCCTCGCCAGACGGGAAGACCATACTTCCCATGCGAAATCACGGGGTTACAATGATGTCCATCGGCCTCATGGTGGGCGAGGGACAGGCTGTCGTGTGGCGGGGTCCGATGCTGATGGGCGCGTTGCAGCAGATGCTGATGCAGGTGCAGTGGGGCGGGCTGGACGTCCTGATCGTGGACCTTCCGCCCGGCACCGGGGACGTGACGCTGACCCTGGCACAGAAGGCCGAGGTGGACGGGGCGATCATCGTGTCGACGCCGCAGGACGTGGCCTTGCTGGACGCGCGCAAGGGGATCGACATGTTCGCGCAGCTCAAGACCCCCATACTTGGTATGATCGAGAACATGAGCACCCATATCTGCACCAATTGCGGGTATGAGGAGCATATCTTCGGGCATGGCGGCGTCGCGGCCGAGGCCAAGAAGCTTGGCGTGCCGCTATTGGGGGAAATCCCGCTGCATCTGGACATCCGGACAGCAGCTGACGGGGGTGCGCCGATCGTTGTATCAAAACCGGAAAGCAAGCAAGCTCAAGCGTTTAGGGACATTGCCAAGGGCATGATCGCGCGGGGCGAGGCGTGATGCAGCTGGCGCGGGCGGTGCATCTGGACGAGAGCGATACGCTGGTGTTCGAGCAGCCCGCGCGCACCGGGGAATGGTGCATTCCGGGCGGATTCGCCTTTGCCGATTGGAGCAAGGCGCAGCTTGAGGGCAAGAAAAAGCAAGCGTTCTCCAACGGTTGGCTTGGGGTCGAGACGTTCGGCCGGGTGTCCTTGGTAGCCGTTGCCCGGATCGAGCCGGGGGAGGTCGAGAGGCTGACCGGATCGCTGGCCCGGCATTTCGTGAAAGTCTACGGCGCCCCGGACGAGGCTTCGGCCATGCCCGTCGCGCGCGAGCAAATCCTTGATATGGTTGACCTTTGCGCCGATCATGACGCGAATACGTTGCTGGCCGTCAGCCGTGAGATGACGGATGCGGGGGTCCGCGAAACCTTCCGCTCGATCCCCGCGCCGGAGGCGGACCTGAGCCAGTTCGCGGTCCACGGGGACACCGAATAGCGTCCCGCACGCGCCGGACATCCGCCGGACATCTGCCGGACACGCGTCGGCCTTGGGTCGGCTGCGGGCCGGACAAGCGTCGGGCATCTGTCGGACATACGCCCGACGGGTCGGGTCCGCCCGCGAGGTCAGACCTCGGTCGTTTGCAGCGGCTTTTCGGTGATGATGCGTGACCAGATCAGGACCGTGGTAACAAGCGGGATCGCGGCCGTGCCGTAGAACATCGCCGCCACGCCCATGCTGCCCGAGACCCAGCCCGCGACCATGGGGCCCAGCACGCTGCCGGCGGCCGTGGCCAATAGAGTAGCGGTGAAGCCAAGCGCCGGGAAACGGGGGAACAGGCGTTCGGACCAGAAGGCCAGGACGGCGCTGGTCATCATTACGTTGACGCCCTGCAGACCGGCCGATGCGACGAGTCCAGACCATCGCCCCGACCCGAAGGCCGCCAGGGCCAGCGACGTGGCCCCGATAACAAGAAGCGCCCGCAACAGCCAGGTCAGGCCGATCGCATTCCGCACCCGGTCCGTCAGCAGGCCCGAGAGGCCGAACAAACCGTAGAAGATGAAGACCAGCGGCGCCGCCGATCCACCGGGCATCCCCGGGACACCTTCCTCGGCGAACCGGTCCGCGGCGAACGAGATGTAGATGGCCGACGTAGTGCCATAGACAAAGGCCACGCCGAACAGGGGGATCGCGCAGCGTTGAAGCAGGTCGCGCCAGCCCTTCTTGGGGGGATCGTCGGGGGATTTGTCCACCTGACGCAGGGCAGCCCAGTTCACGATCAGCGCCACGGCGCTTGCGCCGGCAAAGGCCCCCCAGCAGATGCGCCACCCGAAACCGGCCAAGACCATCGCCAACGCAACACCCCCTGCCGCGGCGATTCCGATGGCCGTGCCGCTGCTGATTTCGGACAGGGCCGTTGCCCGGTCGACGTCCCGTACCTTTCGGTGCACCGCGTCGTTGAACGGGGTCCAGGCGAAGCCCGCGCTGGAGGCGGCCAGGAACACCCCGATCGCAAGGACGAACACCCCGGGGGCGAGGGCCACGATTCCCAGCCCGACCGTCGCAGCCGCTAGGCCCGACAGCACCGGAAATTCCGGCCCCCGGCGGTTAAGGAAGAACTGCGCGATCAGAAGACCGATGAAGAAGCCCGCGAACCCGATGCTGGAGACGATCCCCACCGCCGACGACGACATCGAGAAGGCCGACCGGAACTCGGGCACGAACAGGCCGAACCCCATGCGACCGGGGCCGAAACTGATGGCCGTTGCCGCGAAGCCCGCGACGGATAGGCTGCGAAAGAAAGTGATGGGGGCGCCCTCCTTCCTTGGGGAAATGGAACAGCCCCGGTCCCGGTTCCTGCCGCGGCGATTTGGCCCGGGCGTGTGTGGGGGGGGGGGGGCCGATCACCGGGGCGCGCGCGGAAGCGAACCGCCCCTACGTCCGACGCAGATGCGCCTTCAGCCCGCTGGGGAAAAGCGGAAGCCCGCCGGGGCGATCCAGCCCCGAGGGATCGACCCATTCGGCAAAGCAGGTCATGCCGTTGTCTTCACGGAAGGTGATGCGCTCGACCCCCTCGACGGGATCGGGGTCGAAGGCCACTTTGAAGATCGCCAGGACCTCGTGCCCGGTGGTGCCTTCATGCGTGAAGATGTTTTACATGAAGACGGGCGGCCCGAGGGGGATGACGGTGACGCCGAGTTCCTCGTGGAATTCCCGCCGGACCGCGGCCTCGGCCGTTTCGCCGAACTCGACCGTGCCGCCGAGGGGGCGCACGCCTTTGACGCGCCCGGCATCGTCGCGGATTTCGGCGGCCAGCAGCCAGCCCTTGCGCCAATGCAGGCCGAGGGCTTTCAACCGGATCGTCTGGGAGGGGCGCCATACGGTCATCCGATGGGGATAGGGACTTGGCAGAGTGCGGACAAGCGGGGTCGGCCCGGTTCGGCCTCCGCGTCGCCAAATGCGGTTCGGACCGCTTGACACCTCGCGCCGGCAGGGATACCTGCGCACCCGGTAGTGGCGTGGTAGCTCAGCTGGTTAGAGCACAGCACTCATAATGCTGGGGTCGGCGGTTCAAGTCCGCCCCACGCTACCAATCTTTCCCTTCGATCCGATGCGGTGGTCAGCCCTTCCGGGGCCCCTGGTCGTCCCCCGGCCCTGTGTCGGGCGTGTCGAAGTCCTGAAGACCTGACAGCCCTTTTTCCTCGAACTCCTGATCCGGGGCAGGCGCAGGGGCGCGGCGTTCGGTCGTGTCGCGCACCGAGGCGTGCATCTCGGCCCGGACGCGGGGCAACGCGCCGGGATAGTGTTCCTGAAGCCAGACGACCATCTTCTCGCGCACTTCGCAACGCAGGTCCCAGGTGCGGGGGGCGTTGCGCGCGCTCATCAAGGCGCGGACCTGAACGGAATCCTGGTTGGTGTCGACGACCTGCAACACGCAGACATTGCCGTCCCACAGCTCGGATCCTTCGAGGATCTCGTGAAGCTTGTGGCGCATGGCCCCCAGCGGCGCGGTATAGTCCAGGTGCCAGATCGCCGAGCCGATGATGGTCGAACTGTCGCGGGTCCAGTTCTGGAACGGTTTTTCGATGAAGTACGACAACGGCACGACCAGACGGCGCAGGTCCCAGATCCGGATGATCACGTAGGTGGCGCGGATTTCCTCGATCACGCCCCATTCGTTTTCGACGATGACGACGTCATTCAGGCGAATGGGCTGGGTCATCGCGATCTGGATGCCCGCGATGAGGTTGGCCAGAACAGGCCGCGCGGCAAAGCCCAGAACCAGACCGGCCGCACCCGCAGAGGCGAACAGCGAGACGCCGTAGCTGCGCACGCTTTCGAAGGTGAACAGCACGAATCCCGCGGTGATCAGCACGATCATGATCTGCGCGACCTTCTGCAGGACACGCAGCTGCGTCGCGTGCGAGCGGGCGTTGTAATCCTCTTCCTCCAGCGAGGTGCGTGAGATGCCGCGCTCGGTCATGTAGTTGGTCACGATCAGCACGGTCCAGCCGATCACGACGATGATCGCGGCGGCGGCGAAATGCTCGGTGCGTTCGACCCAAGTGCCCGGCAGGCTAAGCGCGGGAATCGTGATGGCCAGGGCGATCACGACCAGGGTCAAACGCAGGGGCCGGCGCAGGCGAGAGGCCATGCGCCACATCAGCCCCTCCCTGCGCGCCAGCCACAGCGCCAGCGGGCGCCAGATCAGCCGGTGCAGCAGCACGGCCGCAAGCACCGCCAGCGCCAGGATCAAGAGCTGGGCGGCATCTGTCTGGATCAGTTGATCGAAGGTCACGTCATTGCCCCATTTTCCGCGTTGCGGCGTGAAACCTAGCGGATCGGGGGCGGCGTCAACGGCAGTGGCGTGCGGTTTCGCGGTGGTTGAGGCCGGTTTCCACCAGAAGGCACTTGTTCTTCGCCTCGTAATAATACCCGCGGGCGTACCACATCATCGCCGCATGCTCGTCCCCGTCCGACACCATCCAGGCGCCTTTCAAGTAGCGGCCCGCGTAGTTCAGGTTGGTCTCGGGATCGAGGAGCGTGGAGGGCGGTCCGGCATGACCCATGGTGCGCGCGGTCTGCGGCAGGATCTGCATCAGCCCCCAATAGGGCCCGTTCCGCGCGCCGGGGCGATAGTCGCTCTCGCGCTGGATCACGCGGTGCAGCAGAGAGGCCGGGATGCCGTGGATCGCCGCCCATTTGTTCACCAGCCCGCGCATCTGTGGCGATTCGCCGGGGTTGAGGTCGGCAGTGGCGATGGCGCGCGTAACCTCGGGGCGGGGGGCACCGCAGGCAGCGAGGGACAGGCACAGCAGGATCAGGGCGATGGGTCTCATGGGGCAAAGTCTTGCCGTGGGCGGGGGGGCGCGGGCAAGCCTCACGGGTGCGTCATAGGCGGGGGATCGCCGGCGCGGACGCTTCCCGGCGGCGCCCGGATGCGCTATGGCCGCGCGCATGTCCCAGAACCCCCCGTCCCTCCGCCCGGATCTCGCCAACGCCCGCCTGTCGCGCGACCTCGACACCGCCGCCCCCGACCGGCGCGCGGGGCAACCCACCATCGGCATGGTGTCGCTGGGCTGTCCCAAGGCTCTGGTGGACAGCGAACGCATCCTGACCCGACTGCGGGCCGAGGGCTACGGCATCTCGCCCGATTACGACGGAGCGGACGCGGTGATCGTAAACACCTGCGGCTTCCTCGATTCGGCAAAGGCGGAAAGCCTCGACGCCATCGGCGAGGCGCTAAACGCAAACGGCCGCGTCATCGTCACCGGCTGCCTGGGCGCCGAGCCCGAGTACATCACCGGCGCGCACCCCAAGGTCCTGGCCGTTACCGGGCCGCACCAGTATGAGCGTGTGCTCGACGCCGTCCACGCCGCCGTCCCGCCCGCGCCCGATCCGTTCATCGACCTTCTGCCAGCCCGCGGGATCAGCCTGACGCCCCGGCATTACAGCTATCTCAAGATCTCCGAGGGCTGTAACCACAAGTGCAAGTTCTGCATCATCCCCGATATGCGCGGGCGTCTTCAGTCGCGCCCGATGAAGGCGGTGCTGCGCGAGGCGGAAAAGCTGGTCGAGGCCGGGGTGGGCGAACTCCTGGTCATCAGCCAGGATACCAGCGCCTACGGCACCGACTGGGCCGACCGCCCCGAAAAGGCGCCGATCCTGGGGCTAGCGCGCGAGCTGGGGCAGCTCGGCGCATGGGTGCGGATGCACTACGTCTATCCCTACCCCCATGTGCGCGAGCTGGTGCCGATGATGGCCGAGGGGGGCGTGCTGCCGTATCTCGACATACCGTTCCAGCACGCGCATCCGGACGTGCTGAAGCGCATGGCCCGCCCCGCCGCCGCCGCGCGGACGCTGGACGAGATCGCCGCTTGGCGTGCCGCCTGCCCCGACCTGACCCTGCGCTCGACCTTCATCGTCGGCTATCCGGGCGAGACCGAGGCCGAGTTCCAAACCCTGCTCGACTGGCTCGACGAGGCGCAGCTCGACCGGATCGGGTGCTTCCAGTACGAGAACGTGGCTGGCGCACGGTCGAACGCCCTGCCCGACCACGTCCCCGCCGAGGTCAAGCAGGACCGGTGGGAGCGCTTCATGGAGAAGGCGCAGGCAATCTCCGAGGCCAAGCTGGAAGCCAAGGTCGGCACGCGCCTCGATGTCATCGTCGACTTGGTCGAGGATGACGCCGCCACCTGCCGCACCAAGGGCGACGCGCCCGAAATCGACGGCCACCTCTATATCGACGAGGGACACGAAGGCCTGACCCCCGGCCAGATCGTCACGGTCGAGGTCGACGAGGCGGGCGAATATGACCTCTGGGGGCGCCTGGTCGGCTGATCACTCCGTCAGGGTGGCCGCGATCTCGGCATCCCTGATCCGGTCGAGTCGCGTCTTGTTCACGCAGAACTCCGGCGCATGGCGGGCATCGTGGAAAGCGTCCGCAAGCCAGGACCTGCAAGCCCCGACATGCGTGCAATCCCGGCACCGATGCACGATGTCCGAAAGGTCCTCCGGGTCCAGATGACGCCGGTCGATCCCGACGGCCTCCGTCATCTCTCGGACAAGGCGAAAATGCGGGTCGGCGGTCATGGGGTGTCCTCCTTGGCGTGCGACATGCCCCAGCCTTCCAGCCGAATCGCCGCAGCGCCTTGACCCATGTCAAACCGCCCTTCCCTTCATCCTTGGGAAAATACCCCGGGGAGCGCGAGGGGCCGCGCCCCTCGCCCTTCGCTCAATATCCCTGAACCACCTGCCGGACCGTCTGGATCCGCTGCGCGTTGGGCGGGTGCGTGCCCAGGAACTGGTTGCCAGGGTCGGGCGCATCCTGAAAGAACATGACGCCCCGCACGGGATCGTACCCGGCGCGCAGCGCAAGCAAGGCCCCCAACGCATCCGCCTCGAGCTCGAACCCTTGGGCATAGCGGCGCGCGCCGTAGAAGGCGCCCGCATCCTGCGCCTGACGCACCGCCACCGGGCTGCCGCCGCCAGCCGCGACAAGCGCACCCGCGACGAATGCGCCTGTCCGGGCCGAGGCCTGACCGCGGGCGATGTGCCCCTCGATATGGTGCGCGGCCTCGTGACTCAGAATGAAGGCTAGCTCGTCCACGTTGCGCGCCAGAAGGATCAGCGGCAGCGTGAAGCCGACCACCGGCTGACCGCCCGGCCCCAGCGTCTGGAACGCGTTGGGCGGAAGGCCGGGGCGGTCGTCGACGACTACGACATAGTCGCAGCGCACGCCGCGCGTCCGCTCGCGACAGGCCGTGCGGGCGACGGGCATCACCGTCTCGACCACGCGCACGAAATCCTGTGCGGCGCGGCTGGGGTCGCGCGTCACCTGCGGGGCCGCGGCCGGGGCGCGCGGCGTCGCCACGATGACCGGCGGCGCGACGCATCCGCCCGTAAGGGTCAGAAGAAGGACAAGAAAAATGGCGCGCATGGAAGCCCCCGTCATCGCTCGCCCCCACTAGCATAGCGGGCGCGATCCCCGCGACCAGCCGTTGCGCACCGGGACGATCCGGCGCAGGCTGCCCAGAAACGGAGCGCCCATGTTCACCATCGAGCACGATTTCGACGCCACGGTCATCACCCTAGTCGACGACCCCGCCCGCCACCGGCAGGAGGATGTGACGGTCAATGCCTTCGAGGATTGCGTCACGCTGGAGCAATACGACGCGCAAAGCGACCGGGTGATGCGTGTGACCCTGTCGCCTGCGCAGGTCTCGGACCTGGCCGCGGCGCTGGACCTACCTGAGGGCGTCTACAAGATCGGCCGCAAGTCATAGGATCGTCACGGTCTTGTCCCGTCCCGTCGTCCCCGCGGTGATCGCAAGGCGCGTTTTCGGGACCCCGAGAGCCTTGGATAGCACCTTCATGACCGCCGCGTTGGCCTTCCCCTTTTCGGGAGGAGCCGTCACGCGGATGTGAATCGTATCCCCCTCGATCCGCAAGCCTGCCTGACGGGCGTTCGACGTGACGCGCAGGGACAAGCGTGCGCCAGTTTGCGCCAGGTGCGACAGGTCGGTCATGCGGCACCCCTACGCTATCGTGGTCGGATTTTCGCGCCGAAAATCTGCCCCCGGCCCGTGAAGGGGCGCGCATCTGTTGACCGGATGGGGCGAAGGGCCGACATGAGGGGCAAACCCGAAGGAGAGACGATGCCCGATCCCGATCCCGCCGCCCTGAACTTTCTTCTGTCCCGACGCTCGCGCCCGGCGAAAACGCTGGTCGACCCGGTTCCCGCGCGCGCTCAGCTGGAGCCCATCCTGACCGCCGCCCTGCGCTCTCCCGATCACGGCAAGCTCGAGCCATGGCGACTGATCGTGCTGGAACGTGCGGCGCTGCGTCGTTTGGCCGATCTGGTGGGCACGCGTGGCGAAGCTTTGGGCCGCCCGCCCGAGGAGATCGACAAGCAGCGCCTGCAATACAGCGAGGCGGGCCTTGCCGTTGCGGTGGTCTGTTCCCCCGTCGACAGCCCCAAGATCCCGCAGGTCGAACAGGTCCTGTCCGCCGGGGCGGTCTGCACGGCCCTTCTGAACGCGGCTCTGGCTTCGGGCTGGGGGGCGAACTGGCTTACCGGGTGGGCCAGCCATGACGAGGGCTTCCTGCGCGAGGGGCTGGGCGTGGAGACGCCCGAGTTCGTCGCGGGTCTCATCCATATCGGAACCGAGGGCGTGGCCCCGCCCGATCGCCCGCGCCCCGACATGGCCACAAAGGTGGAATGGCGGGCGGAATGAGGTTCCTCGGGGACGTCGCCCGCGCGGTGGCGCAACTGGCTGATCCTGCGTTCCAGCGGGTCCTCTGGACCGGGATCGGTCTGACGGTCGCGCTGCTGGCCGCCTTCGGCGCGGCCTTCGTCTGGGGGCTGAACTGGCTGCTCCCTGATACAGTTTTCCTGCCGTGGTTCGGTCAGATCGGCTGGCTGGACGACGTCGCGTCCGGGGTGTCAGTGTTCGGGCTTCTGATCCTGTCGGTGTTCCTGATGGTGCCCGTCGCCTCGGCCTTCACGTCGTTCTTTCTGGACGACGTGACCGACGCGGTCGAGGCGAAGCATTACCCCCACCTCTCCCCCGCCCCACGTCTGAACCTGGCCGAATCGATCCGCGACGGGGCAGGGTTCCTGGGCGTGCTGATCCTGGCCAATATTGCGGCCTTCGCGGCCTACCTGATCCTGCCGCCCTTCGCGCCGTTGATCTTCTATGCGCTGAACGGCTTCCTGCTGGGGCGGGAGTATTTCCAGCTGATCGCGGCGCGACGGCTGGGACGGGCCGCGGCGGCCGAGTTGCGGCGGCGCCATAGCTTGCGCATCTGGGCGGCGGGCTGCGTCATGGCGGTGCCGCTGACTGTGCCCATCGTGAACCTGACCGTGCCGCTACTGGGCGCGGCGGCGTTCACCCATTTGTATCACCGCCTACCGCCTCGCGCGGGGGCATCCGGTCGAACCAGTCGAAATCCCTGACCTCGATCCAGCCCGACAGGATCACCCCGGCGATCACTGCCCAGATGAGGGTGCCCCAGATTGTCGTCTGGATCACCTTCCTCTTCAGCGGGAATCGCGCGGGGCTGCCGGCATGGGTGCCCGGCACGATCTCGCCCTCGTCGCCCTGGGTCGACAGGCCGATGGGCAGGACGACGAAGAACACCATGAACCAGACCACGGCATAGAGGACGATTGCAGAGGTTGGGCCCATCTCAGACCTCTTCCAGCTCGATCAAGCAGCCGTTGAAATCCTTGGGATGCAGGAACAGCACGGGCTTGCCATGGGCGCCGATCTTCGGCTCTCCGTCACCCAGGACGCGCGCGCCGTCGGCCTTCAGGCGGTCGCGGGCGGCCAGGATATCCTCGACCTCGTAGCACATGTGGTGAATGCCGCCCGACGGGTTCTTGTCAAGAAACCCCCGGATCGGCGACCCCTCGCCCAGCGGATAGAGAAGTTCGATCTTTGTATTCGGCAATTCGATGAAGACGACCGTGACGCCGTGATCGGGCTCGTCCTGCGGTGCGCCCACGTCGGCGCCCAGCGTGTCGCGATATTGCGCCGCTGCCGCCTCTAGGTCGGGTACGGCGATGGCCACGTGGTTCAGTCGTCCGATCATGGGGGCCTCCTTCTTCCGCGGTGGGAATAACGACCCACCGACGCAGCGGCAAGCGGCGCACCGTCGCGGTTAACCCAGTGTTAGCATTCGGCGTGGCACCAAGGATCAACGTTAACGGGACAGATGCCATGACCGACCTTTCGGAATACCAGTTCGCCCCAAAACCAACCGCCGATCGCCCCCTTCTGGGCCAGACGATCCTTGTCGTGGAAGACAGCCGCCACGCCGGCGAGGCGATGCGGCTGATGTGCATGAAAGGCGGCGCGAGGATCCGGCGCGCGGATTGCCTGAAATCGGCGTCGCGGCACCTTGTCTCGTACCGGCCGACGGTGGTCATCGTCGATCTGGGCCTGCCGGACGGGTCGGGACTGGGGCTGATTCGCCAGCTTGCGACGACGACACCGCGTCTGGCAGTGATCCTGGCGGTCTCGGGCGATCCGGGGCTGGAACAATCGGCCATGGACGCCGGGGCTGACGGGTTTGTCGCCAAGCCCTTCGGAACGGTCGCCGCCTTCCATGCGGCTATCTTGCACTTGCTTCCCCCCGAGATCAGACCCAACGGACCACGCCCGGTGATGAATACTGAGGTCCATCCCGATCAAAGCGCCCTGCGTGGCGATTTTGCGCTGATCTCGCATCTCCTGGACCCGGATGCGGACGAAGCGACACTGGGCTATGCGCTTGGGTTCGCCCGCAGCTTGGGCCGCCTCGTGGGCGACACCGAATTGGCGGACGCGGCCAATCAGCTGGAACGCACGCTGGAAAACCGCGGCGCGTATCGGTCCGACCTGTCCCACTTGGCTGCCATCGCGCAGAACCGCGTCGGCGCCGCGGGAAAGGTCGCGATCCGGGGGTAGCGTTGCGGCGCGAACCGCTTTATGTTCGGCGAATGTTCTACCCGTGACTTTCGCACCGGACCGGTCCATATGTTGGAAATGACAAGCACTCCTGCACAAGACCTGTCCGATTTTCTGGGCAAGGATCGCTTCGGCTGCGTTCTGGCTGATCCGCCCTGGCGGTTCACCAACCGGACCGGAAAGGTCGCGCCGGAACACAAGCGCCTGGCGCGCTATCCCACCATGACGCTGGAGGAGATCTGCGCCCTGCCGGTCGACGATCACCTGGCGGACCGGGCGCATTGCTACATGTGGGTCCCGAATGCGCTGCTGCCCGAGGGGCTGCAGGTGCTGTCCGCGTGGGGGTTCGAGTACAAGTCGAACATCGTCTGGCACAAGGTGCGCAAGGATGGCGGCAGCGACGGGCGCGGCGTGGGGTTCTATTTCCGCAACGTGACCGAGCTGTTGCTGTTCGGCACGCGCGGCAAGAACGTCCGGACCGAGGCCGCGGGACGGCGTCAGGTCAACATGCTCCAGACCCGCAAGCGGGAGCATTCGCGCAAACCGGACGAGCAATACGACCTGATCGAAAGCTGCTCGTGGGGGCCTTACCTGGAGATGTTCGGCCGTGGCGTGCGCGAGGGCTGGACCGTCTGGGGCAATCAGGCCGATGCCGACTGGAAGCCCGACTGGAAAACCTACGCCTATAATTCGGGCGTCGCGGCCGAGTAATGTTCGACCCCGAATTGGCGGTCAGGGATCTGTTCCCCGCTGATCTGCACGGGCGATACCGGTTCCGCAGCTTCCGCGGCGCGGCCGCGATCCTGGCCGCCAATGCCCCCCAGGAACACGCGATGCTGGTCGCCGTGCTGCGACGATTCCGGATCCGGATGCTGGACATCTGCAAGCCCGGCGGCAGCCGATCCGAGCCGACCGAGCTGTTCGGGAAACTGGCGGTGCGCGAAGGGTTCTCGGAAGAGGTGTCGCTTGCGGCTGAGTTCCACTGGCGGCTGAACCACGGCCGGACCGAGGTGCTGGCCTGGAAGAACCGCGAGCATCTGTTCGGCCACAAGATCGACCATTGGTCGAACGCCGTGGCGCTGGATTACGAGTGGAACAGCAAGGACCAGACCTACGACCGCGATCTGCTGGCGTTCCGGCAGTTCTATGATCTTGGCATAATCTCTTGCGGGGTCATCGTCACGCGCGATCTGTCGACGCAGGTGACCGGGTTCCTGCCCTCGCTGGAAGTCTTCGATCCCCAGCGCAGCTACGACCCGGCGCAGATGCGGACGCTGTTCACGCGGCGCGGCCAGACCTTCGTGCAAAAGCGCGGGCGGACCGGGGCGCCGATGTACCTGAAGGACAAGATGGGGGCCAGCACGACAGGGCTGCCGAAGCTGTCGTCACGCCTGGCCGCGGGTCGTGGCGGGGGATGTCCGATACTGGTCGTGGGGATCGGGGACGGCAACCTGATCTGAGGGTTATTTCCAGTCGAAGAAGTCTTCGGTGGTGCGCGACAGAAGACGCGCAGCCAGTTGCTGCCCCAGATTCGGGCCGTCCGCGATGAGCCCCGAAATCTCGTCCGCCAAACATTCCGACCCGTCGGTGCGCAGGATTTCGCCCCGAAGACGCAGGGTATCACCCGAAAGTTCGGCCAGGCCGGCGATCGGCGTCTCGCACGAGCCGTCCAGCGCGGCGAGATACGCGCGTTCGGCCGCCAGTCGCAGACCCGTGTCGCGGTCGTGAATGGCAGCCAGCATTTCGGCCACGCGGTCGTCGTCCTTGCGTCGCTCGATCCCGATGGCGCCTTGCGCGACTGCGGGTAGCATCTCGTCCTCGGGGATGGGGGTACGGGGCACGTCGTCGTCGCCCAGCCGGTTCAAGCCTGCCACGGCGAGAAAGGTCGCGTGGGCCACGTTGTCGGCCAGCTTGCGCAGGCGGGTCTGCACGTTGCCCCGGAACTCGACCACGTTCAGGTCAGGCCGGCGGTACAGAAGCTGTGCCTTGCGGCGCAAGGACGAGGTTCCGACGGTGCGCCCTTCCTCAAGCGCGGACAGGGTGCCGCCGCCCAGCGCGATGAAGGCGTCGCGGGGATCCTCGCGCGGCAGGTAGGTGTCCAACGTCAGGCCGTGCGGCTGCTCGACCGGCATGTCCTTCATGGAATGGACGGCGATGTCGATCTCGGCCGACAGCAACGCCTCCTCGATCTCGCGGGTGAAGAGGCCCTTGCCTCCGATCTCCTTCAGGGGGCGGTCGATGATCCGGTCCCCGGTCGTCTTGATGACGACGATGGTGAACGCCTCCCCCGGCAAGTCGAAGGCCGTGGCCAGCCGGTCGCGGGTCTCGTTGGCTTGGGCGAGTGCCAGCGGCGAGCCGCGGGTGCCGATCTTCAGCGGGGTCATGGGGGTGGGCATCTGCATGGGGCCATGCGTAGCCGGGCCGCAAGGGCGGGGCAACCGAAAGGGTTGACACGCGGACGTGCCCGGCGGACCAAACGGCACTGCATATGGGGGATTGGCATGGCCGAGAAGAAACTGTTGCGCGCGCTGAAGGGCGAAGTCATGGACGTGCCGCCCGCGTGGATGATGCGGCAGGCGGGCCGGTATCTGCCGGAATACCGTGCGACGCGGGCCAAGGCGGGCGATTTCCTGTCCCTGTGCTACAACCCCGAATTGGCCGCCGAGGTCACGTTGCAGCCGATCCGCCGGTTTGCCTTCGACGGCGCGATCCTGTTCGCCGACATCCTGCTGGTGCCGCAAGCCCTGGGCGCGGATCTGTGGTTCGTCACCGGCGAGGGGCCGCGCCTGTCGCCCATCGACACCGAAGAAAAGATCGACGCGCTGAAGCCCGTGGATGCCGTCCACGAGACATTGAACCCGATCTATCAGACCTTGCGGATCCTGTCGGGTGAATTGCCGGACGACGTGACGCTGATCGGTTTCGCCGGCGCGCCGTGGACCGTGGCGACCTACATGGTCGCGGGCCGCGGCACACCCGATCAAGCGCCGGCCCATGCGCTGAAGGACGGCAACCGGGCGGCGTTCGACCGGCTGATGGACCGGATCACCGGAGCGACGGTGGAATACCTGTCGCAACAGATCGAAGCGGGGGCCGAGGTGGTGAAAGTCTTCGACAGTTGGGCCGGATCGCTGAAGGGGCAGGATTTCCACCAATATGCCCTGAAGCCCGCCCAGCGCATCGTGTCCGAGCTGAAGGCCCGCCACCCGGAGATCCCCGTCATCGCGTTCCCGCGTGAGGCAGGCGATGGCTATATCGGATTTGCCAAAGCGACAGGTGCGGATTGCGTGGCCATCGACAATTCGGTCGATGCCGACTGGGCGGCGGCACATGTGCAGGTCGACGGGTGCGTGCAGGGCAACCTGGCGCCCCATCATATGGTCAAGGGCGGGCAGGACCTGGTGGACGAGGTGCGCCGCATTCGCGCCGCTTTCGCGAAGGGCCCGCACATTTTCAACCTGGGCCACGGGATCACGCCGGATGCGGATCCAGACAACGTCGCACTGATGTTGGAGACGCTTCGAAGCTGATGCGCCGGCGGTCTTGGCGGAACCCCACCCGCCCAAATCCGTTGCCGGCCCATGATCGAGTTCATCGCAGAGCATCATAACGTCATTTCGGTCATCACCAGCAGCATTTTGATGGTGATCTGGCTTCTGTATCTGAACCTGTTCTATGTCGGGATCCGTCGCACACGCCGCCCGATGATCATGGTCAGCCGCGGTGCCGGCAAAGGCCCCGAGGCGCGCCTGTTCGTGTCGAATATGGGGGCAGAGCCGATATACATCACCGCGCTGATCGCGGATGCCCAGTGCGGCGACAAGACGATCACTGCCTACATCACCCAGAACGATCACATCGGCAGCGATTCTCTGGAATCCCCCGATGCCGCGACGAACGAAGGGCCGCTTGGGTCGGGCGACTATCTTGACGCCGGCAGCTTCGAAAGCATGCTGACCCGGATCAAGCTTCACGCGGCAGAGGCTCTGGACACGGATCAGATCGAACGGCTGACGCTGACCGTCGTGGCGGCAACGGGGCATTCAGCGGCGATTTCTGCCGGACGGAAGATGTATCACGTGATCCGTCGAGAAGACGAGATCATCTTTCATCCCGAAAAGGTCTCGACCGAGCAGATGCGCAACTGGCTGTCGCGGCGCCGGATCCGCAAACGTCTGGAATCCGAACTGGCGGCCGAGCTTTAGCGGGCGCGTCACCCTGCCACGCCCGGGAACAACTGCGCTTTGCCCGCGCTGGACAGGCAACAGACACGCACCGGAGAGGAGCATCCCATGCCCACCACCCCCATGCCGGACCAGACCGCACCCGATCTTGACGTCAAGCTGATCATCGGCACCGAATGGAAGCTGAAGGATCAGTCGCCCGACGCGTTCACGCAGATCATCGTCTATCGCGGGCTGCATTGCCCCATCTGCAAGCAGTACCTGTCCAAGATGCGCGAACTTTACGACGAGTTCCTGTCAAAGGGGATCGAGACTATCCACGTCTCGATGGACAGCGAAGAGCGTGCGCGACAGGCACACGAGGACTGGAGCCTCGACCCGATCCCGATGGGATACGGCCTGACCGAGGAACAGGCGCGCGACTGGGGCCTGTACCTGTCCGAGCCCATCCAGGACAGCGAGAAGGGCACCTTCGCCGAGCCTGCGGTCTTCTGGGTGCGCCCCGACGGGCGGCTCTATCTGGCCAACATCTCCAGCGCACCCTTCGCGCGCCCCGATCTGGAGGCGCTGCTGGGTCGCGTCGACATGATCAAGGAAAAGGAATACCCCGCCCGCGGCCGCAAAGCGGCCTAAGACACCCTTCCTCCCTCGGGCGGGGAGCGGCGCCGCACGCCAAGTGCGGCGCCGTTTTGCGTATCGGGCTGGCCGGGCGCGGTTCCGCACTAGCTTTCGGCCATGCCTCACGATCACCACCATCATCATGTCGATCCCGATGCCGGCGATGCCCGCGTCGCCTGGGCGGTCGGCGTCAATCTGGCACTGACCGTCGCGCAATTCGTGGGCGGCCTGCTGTCGGGATCGATCGCCCTGATCGCCGATGCGATCCACAACCTCAGCGATGCGCTGTCTCTTGTGATCGCCTTCGCCGCCCGCCGGATTGCGCGCCGCCCCGCCGACGACACCATGACGTTCGGATATGGCCGGGCCGAGGTCGTAGCCGCGCTGGTCAACCTGACGACCCTGATCGTCATCGGCCTTTACCTGATCTACGAAGGGATCGAGCGTCTGTTCGCCCCGCCGCAGGTGGATGGCTGGATCGTCGTGATCCTGGCGGCGCTGGCGCTGGTCGTGGACGTGGTCACGGTGCTTCTGACCGTGCGCATGGCGAAGGGGTCGATGAACATCCGCGCGGCCTATCTGCACAACCTCGCCGACGCCTTGGGCAGCGTGGCCGTCATCGTCGCGGGTACGCTGATCATCCTCTATGACTGGCGGCTGGTGGACCCCATCGTCACGCTTCTGATCGCGGGATACATCCTGTGGCATGCGGGGTCGGAACTGCCCCCCGTGATCCGCCTTCTGATGCTGGGCGCCCCGGGCACCCCCGACACCGAAGAAGTTCGGAAGGCCCTGTCCGGCGTGGCAGGGGTCGAGGATGTCCACCACGTCCACCTCTGGCAGATCGACGAAAGCCGCGCCTCGGTCGAGGCGCACCTGGTTGTCTGCGATGTTTCCTCCGGGCCGGAGATCTGTGCGCGCGCGAAATTGCTTCTGCAAGATCGATTCGGCATCCCGCATTCAACGCTGGAGGTCGAGGCACAGGGCGGGGGCTGCGCCTGAGCCCGTCAGTCCGGCAGGTCGCGCGCAGGCGCGATAGGAAAGAACGTGCCGGAGGAGACGACGCCGAACCATTCGGCCCCGTCATGGTCCCGCACCTCGCCTATATCGACAAGGCGATAGAAGCTTTTGCGGTCGATCAACGCCTCTAGGCCGCGGCGCACCTCGACATAGGGCGAAGGCTCTCCGTCTTCGTCGCGCACCACGCGGATCGGGTGGTCTGAATCGGCGGTCACCCGGTCTCCCACGTTGGTGGTGAAGGTCAACGCGCCGTCATCTTCCGTGAAGTCGATGGCGACGAAGGGCGCGTCCTCGACCTTGATGCCCACCTTTTCGACGGGCGTGACCAGAAAATAATCATCGCCCTCGCGCTTCAGGATGGTCGAGAACAGGCGAACCATCTTCGGCCGGCCGATGGGCGTTCCCTCGTAAAACCATGTCCCGTCGCGGCGGATCTGCATGTCCAGATCGCCACAGAACGGCGGATCCCACTTGTCGACGGGCGGCAAACCGCCTTTCGATGCAGCACGGGCGGCCTCTTCGAGCACTTTGGCGTCGGGCATCACGGCCATTTGTCCCACCTCCGGTTTTGTCATTTGTGTGCCCTGAGATACCTACGCAGGGTGTGCGGATACACCTAGCAGCCTCAGGAGCGATGTCATGGCCGACCCCATTCTGGACGAGATCGACGCATTGGGGGGCAAGCTGGCCGAGGCCCGCACGTCCATCACCAAGCGGTTCATCGGCCAGACGCGTGTCGTGGACCTCGTGATCTCGACCCTGTTGTGCGGCGGTCACGGGCTGCTGATTGGTCTTCCGGGCCTTGGCAAGACGCGCCTGGTGGAAACGTTGTCGACCGTCATGGGCCTGGACGGCAAACGGGTGCAATTCACACCCGATCTGATGCCCGCGGATATTCTGGGATCGGAAGTGCTGGAAACCGGGACCGACGGCAGCCGGGCGTTCAAGTTCATCGAGGGCCCGATCTTCACCCAGCTTCTGATGGCCGACGAGATCAACCGCGCCAGCCCCCGCACCCAGTCCGCGCTGCTGCAGGCGATGCAGGAGAAATCGGTGACCGTCGCGGGGCAGGCCCATGCGCTGGCCGCCCCGTTCCACGTGCTGGCGACCCAGAATCCGATCGAGCAGGAGGGGACCTATCCCCTGCCCGAAGCGCAGCTTGACCGGTTCCTCGTGCAGATCGACGTCCCCTACCCCGACCGCGCGACCGAGCGGGACATCCTGCTGGCCACCACCGGCGCGACCGAAGAGACCGCCCACGCCGTCTTCACCGACCACGAGCTGATCGCCGCGCAGATGCTGCTACGGCGGATGCCGGTGGGCGACGGGGTGATGGACGCGATCCTCGATCTGGTGCGCGCCTGCCGCCCCGAGGACGAGACCGCCCCGGATGTCGTGCGCCAGTATGTCGGCTGGGGCCCGGGCCCACGCGCCGCGCAGGCGCTTATGCTGACCGTGCGCGCCCGCGCGCTGATCCAAGGGCGGCTGGCGCCCAACGTGGAAGACGTGGCCGACATGGCGAACCCGGTGTTGATCCACCGCATGGCCCTGACCTTCGCCGCCCGCGCCCGTGGCGAAAGCCTGACCCGCGTCATCGAAGAAACGGTCGAACGGACGATGCGCGTCAGGTCCGCCGCGTGAGCGATCCCGTCGCCCTCCGGTCCCGTGCGGAACAGCTTGCCGCGCCCTTCCCGCCACTGTTGGCCGGTGCGCGGCACTTGGCGGCATCGGTCGTGCTGGGATCGCACGGACGGCGTCGGCCGGGTCCGGGCGACGAGTTCTGGCAATACCGGCAAGCCGTTCAGGGCGACGAGGCGCGGCATGTCGACTGGCGCCGCTCAGGACGGTCGGATCTGCATTTCATCCGGCAGAAGGAATGGCAGGCGGCACAATCGGTGACGCTGTGGGTAGACCCGTCAGCCTCGATGCGGTTCGCATCGGACCGCAAACTGCCCCAGAAGGGCCACCGCGCGTCCGAGATGGCGCTGGCGCTTGGGATTCTGCTGATCCACGCTGGCGAGCGCGTGGGCCTCATGGGCCACGATCTGCCCGCCCGCACCGGCGAGGTGCAGCTGATGCGCTTGGCCGAAGCGATGGAGCGGCCGGACTCCGACGGCGAATACGGCACCCCCGAAGCGCGAGAGATGCCGTCGCGGTCGCGCGCGGTGTTCGTCTCTGATTTCCTGGGCGATCTGTCCCCCGCCCGCACCGCACTGACCGAAGCTGCGGATCGCGGTGTGTCGGGCGTGCTGCTGCAAGTCCTCGATCCGCAGGAGGAGGCGTTCCCCTTCGACGGCCGCACCATCTTCGAATCCATGGGCGGCGGCATTCGTCACGAGACTCTGAAGGCCCGCGACCTGCGCGACCGCTATCTGCAGCGCCTGGCCGAACGGAAAGCCGAACTGGCCTCACTCGCGCAAGTCGCCGGCTGGCAATATAGCTGCCACCACACGGACCAGCCCGCGACGAGCGCGCTGTTATGGGCCTATTCCGCGTTGGAAAGGGTGATCTGATGCTGATCATCGGCCCCATCGGTTTCACCGCCCCCTGGATCCTTCTGGGCCTGATCGTGCTGCCGATCCTGTGGATCCTGCTGCGCGCGGTCCCGCCTGCGCCGATCCGACGCAGGTTTCCGGGCGTGGCGCTTCTGCTGGGTTTGCAAGACGAGGAACATCAATCCGACAAGACGCCCTGGTGGCTGCTGCTACTGCGGTCGTTAGCCATCGCGGCGCTGATCGCTGGCTTCGCGGGACCGGTGCTGAACCCCGAACCGAGGGAGCCCGGAACCGGGCCGCTTCTCGTCCTGCTGGACGGGACATGGGCGGACGCGCGCGACTGGCCGCGGCGGATCGACCGGGTCGAACAGGCGCTGAGCGAGGCCGCGCGGGACGACCGGCCGGCTGCGGTGGTGACGTTGACGGACCGCCCCGAGGGCGACCTGCCCTTCCGTGCCGCGCAATCCTGGGCCGCGCAACTTCCGGGCCTCGCGCCGGAAGCTTGGGCGCCGGACGGCGCGGTCGACTGGGCCGAGGGGCTGGACGGCGGCTTCGACACGATCTGGCTGTCGGACGGCCTGGCCTATGACTGGCGCGAGGACGTGCTGGCTGCGTTGCAGGACCGGGGCAACGTCCGCGTCTTCGAAAGCCCCCGCCCCGTCTACGGCCTGCGCCCGGCCGCGTTCGAGGACGGCGCCATCGCCTTGTCGGCCACGCGCGCGACGGCGGGGGACGAAGCAGCGGTCACCATCGGGGCCAGCGGTCTGGACCCCAACGGGATCGAGCGGAGGCTGGCCGAGGCCGAGATGACGTTCCCCGCGGGCGAGACCGAGGCCGCGCTGGCCTTGTCCCTCCCGCCCGAGCTGCGCAACCGCGTTTCTCGGTTCGAAGTGGTCGGCACCCGCTCGGCCGGGGCGGTCAGCCTGACCGACGACGCTTTGAAGCGGCGCGAGGTGGCGTTGATCGCGGGACAGGACGACCGCGAATCGCTGGAGCTTCTGAACCCCACCCACTACCTCGAACAGGCGTTGGAGCCCGTGGCCGACCTGCTGGATGGCGGCCTGTCGGAGGTGCTTCTGGCCAATCCCGACGCGATCATCTTGGCCGATGTCGCGACGATCCCCGACGGGCAAGCCGACGCGTTGGAGGAGTGGGTGGAAGCCGGCGGCCTGCTGGTGCGCTTCGCCGGGCCGCGCCTGGCCGCCTCGGACGTCAGCCGCAATGACGAAGATCCGCTGCTGCCCGTGCGCCTGCGCGCCGGGGGCCGATCCGTCGGCGGCGCGATGAGCTGGGGCGAACCGAAGGCGCTGCGCAGTTTCGACGCCGAATCCCCGTTCTCGGGTCTGACGATACCTGGGGATGTGACAGTGAACGCGCAGGTGCTGGCCCAACCCGACCCGACCCTGTCGGAGCGCACGATCGCGTCGTTGACCGATGGCACGCCGTTGGTCACGCGCAAGCGGATCGGCGCGGGGCAGGTCGTGCTGTTCCACGTCACCGCCAATGCTGAATGGTCCAGCCTGCCCCTGTCGGGCCTGTTCGTGTCGATGCTGGAACGGCTGGCCATCTCGACCCGCCCGGCCCAGCTCGAAGCCGAGGAGCTGGCGGGCACCACATGGTCCATCGACCAGCGCCTGACCGCCTTCGGCCAGGCCGAGGAGGCCGGGAACCTGCCCGGCGTTTCGGGCGAAGATCTGGCCGCACAGGTGCCCGGACCGGACACCCCCCCGGGCCTCTATGCCGGGGAGGATCGCCGCATCGCACTGAACGTGATCGGGCCCGAGACTGTTCTGACCCCGGCCGTTTGGCCCGGGAATGTCCCGGTCGAGGGGATCGTGACGACCGAGGAACGCCCCCTTGGCGGGCTTCTTCTGTCGCTAGCGCTGGCCGTCCTGGCGATCGACGTGCTGGCCGCGCTGTGGCTGGCCGGACGCCTGACCGGCCCGCGCGCCGCCGCGCTTGTTGGTGCGCTGGCCGTGCTGCCGATGGGCGGCGAGGTTCGCGCGCAGGAGACGACGGACGAGGCTTTCGCCGTCGACGTCACCGCCGAGGTGACGCTGGCCCATGTCCTGACCGGCGATGCCGAGATCGACCGCGTGGCCGAAGCCGGACTGAGCGGCTTGGGCGAGGTGCTGTTCCGCCGCACCTCGGTCGAGCCGGCCGAGCCCGTGGGCGTTGATCTGGAAGAGGACGAGCTGGCGCTGTTCCCGTTCCTTTACTGGCCCGTGACAGCGGACATGGTTCGCCCCTCGGACGCGGCTTATGCCAAGCTGAACGCCTATCTGCGCACCGGCGGCATGATCTTGTTCGACACGCGCGATGCGGATGTCTCGGGCTATGGCGGGACCACCCCCGCAGGTCGCAAGCTTCAGGAGCTGGCCCGGCCTCTCGACGTGCCCCCGCTGGAGCAGATCCCCGACGATCACGTGCTGACGCGGACCTTCTACCTGCTTCAGGATTTCCCGGGCCGCCACCGCGAAGGGGGCCTGTGGGTCGAGGCCGCGCCCCCCGACGCCGAGGCGGTGGAAGGAATGCCCTTCCGCGACTTGAACGACAACGTGACGCCCGTGGTCATCGGAGGCAACGATTGGGCCGCCGCCTGGGCCGTGGACGACGGTGGCCGCCGGATGTTCCCGGTCGGGCGCGGGTTCGCAGGGGAACAGCAGCGCGAGATCGCGTATCGCTTCGGGGTGAACCTGATCATGCACGTGCTGACCGGCAACTACAAATCCGACCAGGTGCACGTACCCGCCCTTCTCGACCGGCTGGGAAATTGAGCCGCGTGGGATTGGGTATTTTCACAAGGGTGAAAGGCAAACCGCTTTGACCGAGACCGTGATCTTCGATCCGCTGGTGCCATGGGCGGTGATCGCCGGGCTGGCGGTTCTGGCCCTGTTGGTCGTGGGCGTCGCCCTGTGGCGCGGTTTGGGCGGCTGGTGGCTGCGCGGGCTGGCAGCGGTGGCGCTGCTGGCGGCGCTGAGCGGGCCATCGCTGCAGAGCGAGGATCGTGCCCCGCTGACCGACATCGTCATTGCCGTAGTGGATGAAAGCGCCTCGCAGCGGATTTCCGACCGGGCCGACCAGAGTGCGACCGCGCTGGAGCGGCTGGAGGCCGAGATCGCGGGGCTGGAGAATACCGAGCTACGCGTGGTGCGGATGGGCGACGGCATCGGGGACGACGGATCGCTTCTGATGACGGCGCTTTCGGAGGCGATGGCCGAGGAGCCGCAGGCGCGGCTGGCAGGGGCGGTGCTGATCTCGGACGGGCGGCTGCATGATGTGGACCGGGCGCCGGACCTGCCTGCACCGCTGCATCTGCTGATGACGGGGCGCGAAGGCGACTGGGACCGGCGGTTGGAGATCACGACCGCCCCCGCCTTCGCGATTCTGGGCGAGGAAGTCGCTTTGCGCCTTCGGGTGGACAACCAGGGCGACGTGCCGGAAGCGCAGGAGGGCCTCGTGGAGCTGGAGATCGCCATCGACGGGGGCGAGCCTCGGACCTTCACTGTCCCGACCGGCGAGGAGATGGAGCTCCCTGTTGTGCTGCCGCACGCGGGGATGAACGTCATCCAGTTCAACGTGCCGGCTGTCGAGGGCGAATTGACCGACCGCAACAATGCCGCCGTGGTGCAGATCAACGGGGTACGGGACCGTCTGCGGGTGCTTCTGGTCTCGGGCGAGCCGCACCCGGGTGAGCGGACGTGGCGGAACCTGCTGAAGTCGGATTCGAGCGTCGATCTGGTGCATTTCACGATCCTGCGCCCCCCCGAGAAACAGGACGGCGTGCCGGTGAACGAGCTGTCGCTGATCGCCTTCCCCACGCGCGAGCTGTTTCTGGAAAAGATCGACGAGTTCGACCTGATCATCTTCGACCGCTATCAGCGGCGGGGGATCCTGCCGGCGATCTACCTCGATAACGTACGCCAGTATGTCGAGGACGGGGGTGCGGTTTTGGTGGCCGCCGGACCGGATTTCGCGACGGCCGCGTCGCTTTATCGATCACCCTTGGGCGACATCCTGCCCGCCGCGCCGACCAGCCGCGTGCTGGAAGAGGCGTTCCTGCCCGAAATGACTGATCTGGGGCGGCGGCACCCGGTGACCCAAGGCTTGGGCGGCACCGCCGAGACCCCCGATTGGGGCCGCTGGATGAGGCAGATCGAGCTGGAGCCGTTGTCGGGCGACGTGGTGATGACGGGAATCGGCGACAGCCCCCTTCTGGTGCTGGACCGGGTCGGCGAAGGGCGCGTGGCGCTTCTGGGGTCGGACCACGCGTGGCTTTGGAGCCGCGGGTTCGAGGGCGGCGGCCCGCAACTCGACCTGCTTCGGCGGCTGGCGCATTGGTCGATGAAGGAGCCCGAGCTCGAGGAAGAGGCTTTGACCGCCACCGCGGACGGGCAGACGATGACAATCACCCGCCGCACGCTGGAGGACGCCGCCGGCCCGGTCGAGATAGAAGGGCCGGACGGCGAGACCGTGACGCTGGAGATGGAAGAAGTGGCACCGGGGCGGTTCCAAGCCGAGTATGTCGGCCCCGAGATCGGCCTCTACCGCCTTGCTCAGGGCGAGGAGGAGGCGGTGATCGCCCTTGGTCCCAGCGCCCCGCGCGAGTTCGAGGAAACCGTTGCAAGCGGTGAACGGCTGGATCCGGTGATCGACGGGACGCGCGGTGGGATCGCCTCGATCGAGGATGGCTTGCCGGATGTGCGGCAGGTCCGCGAAGGGCGGCCCGCAGCGGGACGCGGCTGGATCGGGATCACCCCGAGGGAGGCCTACCTAACGGCGGACGTCACGGCGATTCCGCTTCTGCCCGCGTGGGTCTGGCTGCTTGTGGCCGGGGGCCTTGCCATCGGGGCGTGGCTGCGCGAAGGGCGGCGATAGCAGGGAACCCGTATCGTCGCGCAAGGTTGCCCCGCCAGACCTTCAACCGGGACGCATTATGCTGGACCTTCTAAGCCAACCCCAGGCGTGGGCCGCCTTTGCCGCCCTCGTCACTATGGAAATCGTGCTGGGGATCGACAACCTCATCTTCATCTCGATCGTTTCGGGCAAGCTGCCCGAGAAACAGGCGCGTATCGCGCAACGCGTCGGGCTGTCGCTGGCCCTGATCCTGCGTCTCGCGCTTCTGTCGGTGATCGCGTGGATCGTCGGACTGACTGCGCCGGTGATCGACCTTGGAATTCAAGGCGCGCTTGGCGAACATGGCGAGCCAAGCTTCGAGACCGCGTTCTCGTGGCGTGACATCATTCTGATCGCGGGCGGCGCGTTCCTGTGCGTGAAAGCCACGCAGGAGATCCATCACAAGGTATCCCCCGAGGCCCATTCAGACGGCGGCACCAAGGCGGTCACGTCCCTTGGCGCGGCCATCGTGCAGATCATCGCGCTGGACGCGGTGTTCTCGGTCGATTCGATCCTGACGGCGATCGGTATGACCGATCAGCTTCCCATCATGGTCGCCGCCGTGATCGTCGCCGTGGGCGTGATGTTCGCCGCCGCGGGGCCCGTGACGCGGTTCGTCAACAACAACCCCACCGTGGTGATGCTGGCGCTGGCGTTCTTACTGATGATCGGGATGGTCCTGATTGCGGAAGGGTTCGGGCGGCACGTGCCGAAGGGCTACATCTATTCCGCGATGGCCTTTGCCGTGGTGGTCGAGGTGCTGAACATGCTGTCCCGCAGGCGGCGCACCAAGGCGCAGCACCCGGCCTAGCGGTCGCCCGTGGCCTCTCGCCAGTGGGTCCGGCAGAGCGAAACATACGTCTCGTTCCCGCCGATCTGGACCTGATCGCCTTCCGTCAGGGCGCGCCCCTCTGCGTCCTGACGGACCACCATGGTCGCTTTCCTGCCGCAAAAGCAGATCGTGCGCACTTCGCGCATCTCGTCCGCCCAAGCCAGAAGCGCGGCCGAGCCGGGGAACAGCTTGCCGCGGAAATCGACGCGCAGGCCATAGCACATCACGGGCACGTTCAGGTCGTCCACCGCGCGGGCCAGTTGCCAGACCTGCGCGTCGGTCAGGAACTGGGCCTCGTCCACGAAGACGCAGGCGATGGTCGCCTCTGCAATCCAGCCCTCGATCCGGGCGAACAGGTCGTCTTGGGGGTCGTAGGTCTCGGCCGGGGCACCGATGCCGATGCGGCTGCCGATGCGGGCGTCGCCCGCACGGCGGTCCATCTGCGCCGTCAGCAGCCGCGTTTCCATGCCGCGTTCGTTGTAGTTGTAAGACGCCTGAAGCAGCAGGGTCGATTTGCCGGCATTCATCGTCGAATAGTTGAAGTAAAGCTTGGCCATGCGCCCCGGTTACTGGTCCGGGGCGCGAAGGCCAAGGGTCAGGCTTGCAGCGGGCGGACCACCAGATCGCCGGTGCGACGGGCCTGCATCGCCAGCGCTGCGGCATGGCTGCCGGACAGCGTGGTGAAATACGGGATCTTGCCGTACAGGGCGACAGACCGCATGGCGCGGCTGTCCTCGACCGCCTGCGCGCCTTCTGTAGTGTTCATCACCAGATCGACGCCGCCATCCTTCATCACGTCCACCACGTTGCGCCCGGGCTCGTAGACCTTGTTCACAAGGGTTGACTCGATCCCGTTTTCAGCCAGGAAACTATGCGTTCCCGAAGTGGCGACAATCGACAAGCCAAGCTCGATCAGGATGCGCGCGGTCTCGACAAGCTGGTCGGTCTTGTCGGTGTCCTTGATTGACAGGAACACCGTCCCCTCGTCCGGCAAATGCACACCCGCGCCCATCTGCGCCTTCAGGAAGGCGGTGGCGAAGTCGCGGTCCCAGCCCATCACCTCGCCGGTCGAGCGCATCTCGGGGCCCAGAAGCGTGTCGACGCCGGGAAAACGTGCGAAGGGAAGCACCGATTCCTTGACCGAGAACCACGGCATGTCCGGGTCGGCCAGCGTCATCGGATCGGCCAGCGGCAGCGGGCTTTCGACCGACGCGTCCTCGGGGTACGGAGGCCGCGCGGCGAAGGCGCCCAGCTTTTCGCCCGCCATGAGGCGCGAGGCGATGGCGGCGATGGCGCTGTCGGTGGCCTTGGCGACGAAGGGCACGGTGCGGCTGGCGCGGGGATTGACCTCGAGCACGTAGATCTCGCCGTCCTTCACCGCGAACTGCACGTTCATCAGGCCCACGACACCCAGCTTGAGGGCCATGGCGATGGCCTGACGCTCCATCTCCTCGACGATGTCGCGCGGCAGGGTGTGCGGCGGCAGGCAGCAGGCGCTGTCGCCGGAATGCACGCCCGCCTCCTCGATATGCTGCATGACGCCAGCGACATGGACGTTTTGACCATCCGACAGGCAGTCCACGTCGACCTCGACCGCGCCGGACAGGTAGCTGTCCAGCAGCACCGGGTTCTTGCCCGACACGTCCACCGCGTCGCGGATGTAGCGCTTCAAATGGTCGGTATCGCGCACGATCTCCATCGCGCGCCCGCCAAGCACGTACGACGGGCGGATCACCAGCGGGAAGCCGACTTCGGAGGCCATCTCAAGCGCCTGTTCGTCCGACCGCGCCAGGCCGTTCTTCGGCTGCTTCAGGCCCAGCTCGTTCAGCATGGCCTGGAACCGCTCGCGATCCTCGGCCAAGTCGATGGCGTCGGGCGAGGTCCCGAGGATCGGGATCCCGGCTTCTTGCAAGTCATTGGCCAGCTTCAGCGGCGTTTGTCCCCCGAACTGGACGATGACGCCTTTCAGGGTGCCGTTTTCCTGTTCGACCCGCAGGATCTCCATCACATGCTCGAAGGTCAGCGGCTCGAAGTAAAGACGGTCCGAGGTGTCGTAATCCGTGCTGACCGTCTCGGGGTTGCAGTTGACCATGATGGTCTCGTAGCCCGCATCCGACAGCGCGTAGCACGCGTGACAGCAGCAGTAATCGAACTCGATCCCCTGCCCGATCCGGTTCGGACCGCCGCCCAGGATCACGATCTTCTCGCGGTTCGAGGGGCGCGCCTCATCCTCGACCTCGCCCATCATCGGGGCCTCGTAGGTCGAATACATGTAGGGCGTCTGCGCCTCGAACTCGGCGGCGCAGGTGTCGATGCGCTTGAATACAGCCGTCACGCCAAGGTTCTGACGTGCGCGGCGCACCTGCGCCTCGTCCCGGCCGGTCAGCTTGGCCAGACGCGCATCGGTGAAGCCCATCATCTTCAGATCGCGCAGCCCGTCCTCGTCGCGGGGCAGGCCGTTCTTGCGCACCTGTTCCTCGGCGTCGACGATCTCGTGGATGCGGGCAAGGAACCACGGGTCGTAGCTGGTGGTGGCGTGGATCTCGTCCAGCGTCAGGCCATAGCGCATGGCTTGGGCCACGATGCGCAGCCGGTCGGGGGTCTGGCGGGCCAGCGCCTTGGTGATCGCGGCGCGCGACTGAGACGAGGCGGGATTGTCGTCGATGCCCGGAATCGCGATCTCGTCAAAACCCGACAGCCCCGTTTCCATCGAAGACAGCGCCTTTTGCACAGACTCGTGGAAGGTGCGGCCGATGGCCATGGCCTCACCCACCGACTTCATCGCCGTGGTCAGGTCGTTCTTGGCGCCGGGGAATTTCTCGAACGCGAAGCGCGGGATCTTGGTGACGACATAGTCGATCGACGGCTCGAACGATGCGGGCGTGACGCCGGTGATGTCGTTGTCGAGCTCATCCAGCGTATAGCCCACCGCCAGCTTCGCAGCGATCTTGGCGATCGGAAAACCGGTGGCTTTGGAGGCCAGCGCAGAGGAGCGCGAGACCCGCGGGTTCATCTCAATCACCACCATGCGGCCGTCATCGGGGTTCACGGCCCATTGGACGTTCGACCCGCCGGTTTCGACCCCGATCTCGCGCAGGACGGCGATGCTGGCCGCGCGCATCTGCTGGTATTCCTTGTCGGTCAGCGTCAGCGCGGGCGCGACGGTGATCGAGTCGCCGGTGTGGACGCCCATCGGATCCACGTTCTCGATCGCGCAGACGATGATCGCGTTGTCCGCCTTGTCGCGGACGACCTCCATCTCGAACTCTTTCCAGCCCAGAAGGCTTTCGTCCACCAGCACCTGCGCAACCGGCGACGCATCCATGCCCGAGCGGACGAAATGCTCGTATTCCTCGCGATTATAGGCAACGCCGCCACCGGTGCCGCCCAGCGTGTAGGCGGGTCGGATGATCGCGGGCAGGCCGATATCCTCCAGCGCCTCCATCGCCTTGGCGACGCCCGCCTTGATGTCGAAGCCCTTCTCGGTCTTCGGCGCGGACACGATCGTGGCGCGGGGGTTTTCCAGCCCGATCCGGTCCATCGCCTCGCGGAACAGGCCCCGGTCCTCGGCCATCTCGATAGCCTCGCGGCGGGCGCCGATCATCTCGACCCCGTGCTTTTCCAACACGCCCATCTCTTCCAGCTTCAGGGCGGTATTCAGGCCAGTCTGACCGCCCATGGTCGGCAGCAGCGCGTCGGGCTTTTCCTTCTCGATGATCTTGGCGACCACCTCGGGGGTGATCGGCTCGATATAGGTCGCGTCGGCCAGACCGGGATCGGTCATGATCGTCGCGGGGTTCGAGTTGACGAGGATGACGCGATACCCCTCTTCGCGCAGGGCCTTGCAGGCCTGTGCGCCGGAATAGTCGAATTCGCAGGCCTGCCCGATGATGATGGGTCCGGCCCCGATGATCATGATGGACTGAATATCGGTACGTTTCGGCATGGCGTCCCCCGGGGCAAATCGTCCGGGGTTATACGGGCCGCGCTCGGGGGCGCAAGGCCCCTGAACGACGGGGGCCCGCCATCTTGGTCGAACCCTACCACTATTTGGGTCGCAGGCGGGGTGTGACCGGGGCGTTCCGGTTAAGGGAGACGTAGCGAGGGCGCCCTCGCCGCCTATCCGTAGAGGTAGTCGCGCGTGATCGGGACGGCGTCGATCTCTCGCGTCAGCTGAAGCTGGAAGACGACCTGATGGCCGGCGATGAAGCTCATCTCGGAAGCGATGAGGTAGTAGCGCCACATCCGGCAGAACCGCTCGTCATACAGCGCGCGCGCCTTGTCGATCCCGGCCTCGAAACGGTCCGTCCAGCTTCGCAGGGTCTTGGCGTAGTGCAGGCGCCAGACCTCGATATCGGTCGAGGCGAGAGACTGACGTTCGATGGCGGCCGAAGTCTCGGACAGGGCGGGAATATAGCCGCCGGGAAAGATGTACTTGGCGATGAAGGGCGATGTGATGCCGGGCGGATTGGTGCGCCCGATCGTGTGGATCAGCGCCACGCCGTCCTTGTCCAAAACCTCGCGGACCTTGCCGAAATATTCGTCGTAATGGGGCTGGCCGACATGTTCGAACATTCCCACGGACACGATGCGGTCGAACGGCCCTTCGACGTCGCGGTAATCCTGCAGACGGATGTCCACCTTGTCCTGCAGGCCCCTGGCGGCCACACGCTCCTGCCCCAACTTGTGTTGTTCTTCGGACAGGGTCACGCCGACGACTTGGGCCCCGAACTCCTCGGCCAGGGTGATCGCCATGCCGCCCCAGCCGCACCCGATATCGAGGACGCGCATCCCCGGCTCGATCAGCAGTTTCTTGGCGATGTGGCGCTTCTTGGCCAGCTGCGCCTCTTCCAGCGTGATGTCGTCCGAGGGCCAGTAGGCGCAGGAATACTGCCGGTCGTCGTCAAGAAAGATGTCGTATAGTTCGGCCGACAGATCGTAGTGATGGGCCACGTTCTTGCGCGCCCGGGTGGCGGGATTGAACTGCGACACGCGGCGCAACTGGCGGCCCAGGCCGACCTGCGCGTTCTGGATCCAATGGCGATTCCCGGCGCGCATGTTGCCAAGGATCAACCCCATGAACCCGCGCAGATCGTCGTTCTCGATCAGGATGTCGCCATCCATATAGCCTTCGCCCATGCCCAGATCGGGGTTTCGGACGATATCGGCCAGGCGGCTTTCGGTCTTGATCTCGACTGCGATTTCCGGTGCCCCGGATCCGGCCCGGAACGTCCGACCCGACGGCAGCGTCACGTCCAGCGTTCCCTGCTTCACGATCGATCGAACGATTTGTTCGAACACCCTCTCCCACATGGGCTTGTCCTCGGCTTTTCTTCTTCTGTTACAACGTCTGCGACTCTTCACCACACCTTGAACTCTGTTCTTCCGGGCGGCGGGGTCAAGTACCCCCTGCGCTTGACTTCATGGCGGCAGGCATGTGTATCGCGCGGGTCAAGCCCTGTTTCACGGAGTCCGTCATGCACGCCTACCGCAGCCACACCTGCGCCGACCTGAGGAAAGCCAATGTCGGCGACGACGTGCGCCTGGCCGGCTGGGTCCATCGCGTGCGCGACCACGGCGGCGTGCTGTTCATCGACCTGCGCGACCATTTCGGCATGACGCAGGTGATCTGCGACCCCGACAGCCCGGTGTTTTCCGAGGTCGAGAAGGTCCGCAGCGAATGGTGCATCCGCATCGACGGCAGCGTGAAGGCCCGTGACGAAAGCCTGGTGAACGCCAAGCTGCCCACGGGAGAGATCGAGGTCTATTGCCGCGGGATCGAGGTTCTGGGCCGCGCGGGCGAGCTTCCCCTGCCCGTCTTCGGCGAACCCGAGTACCCCGAGGAAACGCGCCTGAAATACCGCTTCCTCGACCTGCGGCGCGAGACGTTGCACAAGAACATGGTGCTGCGGTCTGACGTCGTGCGCGACCTGCGCGAGCGGATGTGGGGCCAGGGCTTCAACGAATACCAGACACCGATCCTGACCGCTTCGTCCCCCGAGGGCGCGCGCGACTTTCTGGTGCCGTCGCGCCTGCATCCGGGCAAGTTCTATGCGCTGCCGCAGGCTCCGCAGCAGTTCAAGCAGCTGATCATGGTGTCGGGCTTCGACAAGTATTTCCAGATCGCCCCCTGCTTCCGCGACGAAGACCCGCGCGCCGACCGCTCGCCCACCGATTTCTACCAGCTCGACCTGGAAATGTCCTTCGTCGAGCAAGAGGACGTGTTTGCCACGATCGAGCCGGTCATGCGCGGCTGTTTCGAGAAGTTCGGCGGCGGTCGCGCCGTGGATCAGGCCTTCCCGCGCATCAGTTATGCCGACGCCGCGCTGAAATACGGCACCGACAAGCCCGATCTGCGCAACCCGATCGAGATGCAGGTCGTTTCCGAGCATTTCGCCGGGTCCGGCTTTGCGATCTTCGCCAGCTTGCTGGAAAAAGAAGGCACCGAAATCCGCGCCATTCCCGCCCCCAAGGGCGGCAGCCGCAAGTTCTGCGACCGGATGAACAAGTTCGCGCAGGAGCAGGGCCTTCCGGGGATGGGATATATCTTCTGGCGTGACGGCGAAAACGGCCTCGAAGCCGCCGGGCCGCTGGCCAAGAATATCGGCCCCGAACGGACCGAGGCGATCCGCCAGCAACTGTCGCTCGGCAAGGGCGATGCCGCCTTCTTCCTTGGCGGCAAACCCTCGGATTTCGAAGGCGTCGCTGGCCGTGCCCGCACCGTCATCGGGGACGAACTTGGGCTGACCGACAAGGACCGCTTCGCCTTCGCGTGGATCGTCGATTTCCCGATGTACGAGAAGGACGACGAGGGGAAGATCGACTTCAGCCACAACCCGTTCTCGATGCCACAAGGCGGGATGGAGGCGCTGGACGGCGACCCGCTGGAGGTGAAGGGCTTCCAGTACGACCTGGCCTGCAACGGGTACGAGCTGGTGTCGGGCGCGATCCGGAACCACCGCCCCGAAATCATGTTCAAGGCGTTCGAGATCGCGGGCTACCCCGAATCCGAGGTGCGCGAGCGCTTCGGCGGCATGGTCAACGCGTTCCAGTATGGCGCCCCGCCCCACGGTGGCTGCGCCGCCGGGATCGACCGGATGGTGATGCTGCTGGCGGACGAGCAGAATATCCGGCAGGTCATAATGTTCCCGATGAACCAGCAGGCGCAGGACCTGATGATGGGCGCCCCTTCGGAGCCTACGCCCGCCCAGCTGCGCGAGCTTGGCCTGCGGGTTCTGCCGCGCGAATAGCGCCTTTTACAGAATGCAAGAAGGCCCGCCACCCGGACAGGATGGCGGGCCTTTTTCATGTCCCCGTCCGGGATCAGTTCGAGGGCTTCAGCCCCAGAAGCGCATTGTCCAGAACGTCGTCCAATCGCGCGATCCACTGCCCGATGGCCTCTTTCGCCCGGGCGCCGTCGATGTCGATCACGATGACATCGCGCGAATTGGCGACCCGCATCGAGAACGCCTCGCCATAGACGGACTGGCCCAGGACATCGACGCTTTCGACACCCGCTGCCGTGAACCGCGCCATGAACGGGTTCGACACGTCCGCGGTCAGGCCCTGATCCTCGGTGAAGGCCGGGGACCGCACGGCCAGCATCGTCTCGGCCTTGCGGTGGCCGGACCCGGCATCGGCGAACTCGGACGAGGTCATGAAGTCCGACAGGTCGTTCAATTCGTCGCGCAACCGGGTCGAGACTCCGGCCGTCTCGCGCAGCGAGGTTGCCCAAGCATCGAAATTGTCGATCTGCGTGTAATCCTCCATCAGGAAATACCGCAGCGCGTTCGTCACGGGAAACAGCTTCGCCCGGTCTGTGCCTTCCATGTCCAGGATGACCAGCTTTGCAATCCGCCGCTGAGCGCGGCTCATCAGCAGAAGGTTGGTGATGAGGTAGGCCGCCGCCATCTGCTCGGCCGCGGCACCCAGATGTTCGGCATTGCGCACGGCCAGCACCAGCTTGCCCAGATCCGTGATGGATTTGCCGTGGGCGAAGGCGTCGAACTTGGCCTTCTCTTCGTCCACGAAGAAGGCGATGTCGTCGTATTTCGGGTTGCTCATCGCGGCCTCCGTCATGGCTTGAGGAATCCGTTCCGACCGGACCGGCGCGGATCGGCTTTGTAGGACCCCAGGAACTTGGAATACGAGATATGGGGCTCAATGTCGCGCATGGCGTCGATCAGCTTCTGCGCCTGCCCGCCGCAGCCCACGTCCAGATAGAAGGTCGGAAGCTCGGTCCGTTCGGAAATCATGTAGGTTTCCAGCTTGGTGATGTTCACGCCATGCTGCCCGAACACCGCCAGCGCCTGCACCAGACTGCCGGGCTTGTGGCCCACCTGGATGATCAGCGAGGACATGTCGTCCACGTCGTCGAACGTCGCTTCCTTGCCGACGATCACGAAGCGGGTAATGTTGTCCTCGCGGTTCGAGATGCCCCTGTGCAGCACTGTACCGCCATAGTGCTTTGCGGCAAATTCCGACCCGACGGCCGCCAGATGCCGGTCCTTCGACGCGACGACTTCGCGCACAGCGGTCGCGGTGTCGCTGCGGGTGCGGCGCTGCGCGTCGGGGAAGCGGTCCTTCAGGAATTTTGAGGATTGCAGGAAGCCCTGCGGGTGGCTGAAGACCGAATGGATCTCGGCCTCGACCGCGGGGCCGCAGGTCACCAGGCAATGCGACACGTCCAGCAGCAGCTCGCCCATGATGAACAGCTCCATCGACACGACCAGCCGGTGGACGTCCGGGATGCGCCCCGATTCCGAGTTTTCCAGCGGCAGCACGGCCTCGGCTACTTCTCCGGTTTCGGTCGCCGTCACCAATTCCTCGAACGAGGGATAATGAACATGCTCGCCGTCGGGGCGAAGCTGCGTGGCGGCCTGATGCGAATAGCTGCCGGGTTGGCCCAGATAGCCGATCTTGGTCATTCTTCGTTGCTCCGATTAAGGGTCGCGGCAATGGCGGCGGCGGGGTCCAGTCGGGTGGCGACACTGGTCCCCTGCCCCGCGAAGGCGTTTCTGAGGGTCATAAGCTCGGCGATCAGATCGTCCAGCGCGGCCGACACCGGCTCGGCGTTCTGTTGCAGGATTTCGCCCCACATCCGGGTGTTGCCGGCGGCGTGCCGGGTCAGCGTCTGGGTCGAGCGTGAGGAAAACACCTGAAGCTCGTCGGGGTCCATTCGCGACAGGACGTTGGCATAGGCGTAGGACAGCAGGTGCGGCAAATGCGAGGTGCGCGCCATCAGCTCGTCATGGGCCTGCGCGTCGGTTCGCACGACCGAGAAGCCCAGCGAGGCCAGGAACCGCTCGACACGTTCGATATCCGCCTCGGCGTTTCCGGCATGGGGCGTCAGGACGAAGCGCGCGGCGACCAGCACATCGGGCGCCGCCCGGAACGGACCAGCGCGGTTGCCGCCCGCAAGGGGATGGCCGCCGATGAAGCGCGGGGCGTCCGCCAACCCCTCGACCAGCTGGCCCTTCACGGATCCCATGTCGACGACCAGCGCGTCCCCGGCGTCCAGAACCTCTCGCGCGATCTTCGACAGTGCACCCGGCGGGGCACACAGGAAGACCATGTCGCACCCGGCCAGATCGGCGGCGCGATGCCTCCACGCGACACGCGGCAACTGTGCGGCCACGGCCTGGCGATAGGGGCCTTGCGGTTCCACCGCCTCGACCCCGATGCCGGGCTTGCGCCCCGTGACCAAAGCCGCGAAGGCCGCCCCGACCAAGCCGGTGCCGACGATTCCGATTTTGCCCGGCGCGTCCATGAGGTCCCTTTCGCTGCGCGGGACTGTCTTACAGGCCATGCGCCCTTTGACAATGGCCTCAGGCGGTGTTGTTTCCACCGCGCCACGCCAGCCCCAGCCCCCCGGCCGAGATCACCAGCGCCGCGATCCACGCGACCAGCCCGTAGCCGCCCAGCGCCGTGCCGCCCGCGAAGATCCCCGCCGCCAGAAGCTGCGCCGCCAGATTGCTGAGCGCGATCAGCGAGCCCCCTGCCCCGGGCCGCGCGTCCATCAGGTCCTGCAGGAACGCGTTCGGCACGGTCAGGATGATCGCCCCGCCCAGTGCCCCGAGGATCGGCAGGATCCACACCGCGGGCGACGGCCCCAGCACCGGCATCAGCCCCACGAAAGCGGCATATACCAGCGCCCCGAAGGCGATGGTCTTCACCTGCCCGAACCGCGCCAACGGGGTGGCCAGCATCAGCATGAACGGAATCTCCAGCCCCGCGACCGCACCCGCGAAGATCGCCACATCGCCCGCATCCCTCCCCTCGAACCCCGTCAGGACTAGACCCACGAGGATCAGGTAGATCTGAACGCCCGACAGCACCAGAACCACCAGGGCGGACCGCCCCACGACACGCGGCTCGGCCAGTTCCCGCAGGGCGCCGACCAGCGTCAGCCCGGAGGGTGCATCCTTCCAGCGGGTGCCCCCGTCGCGCGGCCAAGCCAGCAGGAACAGCGTCAGCGTCATCGCCTCGGCCATGGCGCAGACGCCATAGACCCAGATCAGCGGCACCCCCGCCGACAGGACGACCGACCAGACCGGCAGAACCAGCACGAAAGGCACCGCGAACGCGGCCCGGATCGCCGACAGAAGCGCCGTCCGCGTCTCGGGCGGGTGGACCGATGCCGCCAGTCGGGCCAGCGTGAAAAGCTGCGAGAACAACGTCATGCCGATGGGAAAGAACAACACATGCGCCAGCACGAAAGCCCATGTCTGGTCCACGAGGAACACCAGCGCGGCCCCCGTCACGGCCGAGGCCGAGGCCAGCCGCGCCGCGTTGCGCCGTCGCCCCGTCCGGTCGGTCAGGATGCCCACTCCGATGGCGCAGAACAGGCTGAGGGTCGATCCCAGCGCGAACACCAGCGAGAACATGCCGTCCGATAGCCCGAACCACTCCACCCCCAGAAGCGAGCGATAGGGCACCAGTGAGGCGGCGAAAGTCCCGTGAACCAGGAACGCCAGCGTGACGAGTTGCAGCGCGCGGTCTTGCGCGATCAGGCGGAGGGCAAGCATGCCGCGCCATTGGCACGCCGCCCCCGTACCCGCAATGCCCCTACGGCAGAACCTTGCCGGGGTTCATGATCCCCTGCGGATCCAGCGCCGCCTTGATCTTGCCCATGACTTCCAGCGCGACCTTGTCCTTGCGCCGCGCCATGGCCCCCCGCTTGCCCAGCCCGATCCCGTGCTCGGCCGAGAACGAGCCGCCCATCTCCTGAACGATGTCCTCGACGATCTCCATCACGCGCTCGTATCCGTCGTCCCCGTCCGAGGGCCAGACTGTCAGATGCAGATTGCCGTCGCCCAGATGGCTGACTAGAAGATGCCGCACGTCGGGATCATCGGCCTCCAGCGCGGCATAGGCGCGGTCCAGGAACGGCTCCACCCGGTCCAGCGGAACGCTGACATCGGTCAGCACGAAGGGACCAGCGCCAAGCGACAGCTCGCCCGCGATCTCGCGCCGCTCCCAGATCTCGCGGCGCTGCGCTTCGGATCGGGCGACGGTGGCGTCCAGCGCCGTGCCGGCCTCGATCATCTCGCCCAGCACCTCTTCCAGATAGGCCTGGATCGGGATCTCTCCGGTTTCGTTGGGTGTCGCGTCGCGGGGCGCGGTGGCGCCGACCTCGACCATGATCGCGTGGTCATAGGTCGTCTCGAACGGGGGCCGCTTGTCCGGTTCGCGCTTGGTCCACCCTTCGAAGTAGCTGCGGGGCATGTATTCGAACGCCTCGACAGCCCCCCCGGTGGCGCTTTGCAGGCGGTTCAGAAGCCCCAACGCATCGGCCACGGACGGCACTGCGACCATCGCCGTCGCATAGGCCAAGGGCTTGGGGTGCAACCTCATCACGGCAGCGGTGACGATGCCCAGCGTCCCTTCGGCCCCGATGAACATGTCGCGCAGGTCATAGCCGGAATTGTCCTTCATCAGCTCGGACATGGTGTTCAGCACCTGCCCGTCCGGCATCACCACCTCCAGCCCCAGACACAGCGCCCGCGTGTTGCCATAGCGCAGGACGTTCGACCCGCCGGCATTTGTCCCCAGAACCCCGCCGATCCGGGCCGAGCCTTTGGCCCCGAAGGTCAGCGGGAATACCAGCCCATGCTGGTCGGCCGCCTCGTGAAGCTGGGTCAGCACGACACCTGCCTCGACGATGGCGATGCGCGCGCCTTCGCGTATTTCGCGAATCCGGTTCATCCGCTCAAGGCTCAGCGCGATGCGGCCCGGCGCGTGCGTGCCGCCCATCAGCCCGGTATTCCCGGCCACAGGCACTACCGCGATCCCAGCCGCCGCAGCCGCCTTCACAACCGCCGCCACCTCGCCCGTATCGGCGGGCCGCACGGCACAGATCGGCTCGCCGCGATAGGCGCCGGTCCAATCCTGGGCGAAGGGGGCGGCATCCGCTCCCGTCAGAACATGCGTACTGCCTACGATCCCTCTCAACGTCTCGATGATGTCCATGCGGCCCTCCCCGTCGCGATGGGCGGCAGCATCACGCATCGCGCGACAATGCGCCAGACCGCGTCACTCGGCGCGTTCCACCAGGTCCAGCACATCCGGCCCCAGCGTCTCGACGATCACTGTCACGCCCTCGGCATTGGGGTGGATACCGTCCGATTGCATGAACTCCCGCATCGCCGCCTGCCGATCCTCGATCTGCATCAAAGCGCCCAGAAAAGAGCTCTCGGCCAGCGGAACACCCCATTTTTCCGACAATTCGCCGTACATTCCGTCGAAGGCGCGTTTGTAGTCCGCGCCGTAATTCCCCGGCGCTTCCATACCGACCAGAAGCACCTCGACCCCCGCCACATCCGCTGCCTTAAGGATACCGTCCAGGTTCTCCCTGGACGCCCCCGGATCGAGGCCCCGCAACAGGTCATTGCCCCCCAAAGCCACGATCATCGCGTCCACATCCGGCGTCAAAGTCCACTCCACACGGCTCAGACCGCCCGCCGTCGTATCGCCCGACACGCCCGCGTTGATCACCGACACATCGGCCCCCTGCTCCTGCAACCAGGCCTCCAACCGGGGCACGAACCCGTCCGATTGCGCCAGCCCATAGCCTTGCGTCAACGAGTCGCCCAGCGCGGCCACCGTCACCTCGGCCGAGGCCGCCCCGGCGAGACCGATCACCACACCGGCCTTGAGCGCGCCCGAGGCCACCCCATATGCCACACGCAACAAAGGGTACCGCATGTCCGACACGATCCTCAGCCTCGAAAAGGCCGACCTGACCCTCGACGGCAATGCCGGACCGGTCGACATCCTAAAGGACATCACGCTTGACGTAAGGCGCGGCGAAACGCTGGGGCTGGTGGGGCCGAGTGGATCGGGCAAATCGTCTCTCCTCATGGTCATGGGCGGACTGGAGCGCGCCACCGGCGGCAAGGTCCATGCGTTGGGCCAGGACCTGACCGCGATGAACGAAGACGCGCTGGCCCGGTTCCGCCGATCGCATATGGGGGTGGTGTTCCAGTCCTTCCACCTGATCCCGACGATGACGGCGCTCGAAAACGTCGCAACCCCGCTGGAACTCGCCGGCCACGCAGACGCCTTCGACCGCGCGGCCGAGGAGCTTTCGGCCGTCGGGCTGGGCAAACGGATGAACCACTACCCGTCCGAGCTTTCGGGCGGCGAACAACAACGCGTCGCCCTGGCCCGCGCCGCAGCCCCGCGCCCCGAGATTCTGCTGGCGGACGAGCCCACGGGCAATCTGGACGGCCCCACCGGCCAGACGATCATGGACCTGCTGTTCGACCTGAACGCCCGCCACGGCGCAACCCTGATCCTAGTCACCCACGCCCCCGACCTCGCCGCCCGCTGCAGCCGCACCATCCGCCTCGTGGACGGGCGCCTCGATCGCCAGGCCGAGGCCGCCGAATGACCCTTCATCCTTGGGAAAATACCCTGGGGGGCCCGCAGGGCGGGGGCAACGCCCCCTCGGACATCGCCCAATGACCGCCGCCCGCAACATCGCCCGGCGCGAGCTTCGCAATGGCTTCCGCGATGGCCTGCGCGGATTTCGCGTCTTCCTCGCCTGCCTGACGCTCGGCATCGCCGCCATCGCCGCCGTCGGCTCGGTGCGCGAGGCGATCACCGAAGGCCTTGCCCGCGAGGGCGCCACCCTTCTGGGCGGCGATGCGAGCGTCGAGTTTACCTACCGTTTCGCCGATGACGCCGAACGCGCCGCCCTGGCCTCCCTCGGCGACGTGTCCGAGATCGTCGAGTTCCGCTCGATGGTCACCGTGGGCGAGGACCGCGCACTGACGCAGATCAAGGCCGTCGACGACGTCTATCCGATCTATGGGGACCTGATCCTCGATCCCCCTGGACCGCTTGCCGCCACCCTGCAGGGCGATCCCCCCGGTGCCGCGATGGATCCCGTTCTTGCCGACCGGCTAGGCCTCCAGGTGGGCGACATGTTCACGTTGGGCGAAAAGACATTCCGCCTTGCCGCCCGAATCGAGTCCGAGCCCGACAATGCCGGCGGCGGTTTCGATTTCGGCCCTCGGACCCTGCTGTTCACGGATGATCTGGACGGCACCGGGCTGATCCAGCCCGGTACGCTGTACGAGACCGAATACCGCCTGCGCCTCCCCGAAGGCACCGATCTGGACGCTGCCGAGGCGCGGTTGGATCAGGCGCTACCCGATAGCGGCTATCGCTGGCGCGACAGCCGGAACGGCGCGCCGGGGATCGCTGAATTCGTCGAACGACTGTCGGCGTTCCTCGTTCTCGTCGGTCTTGCAGGGCTTGCCGTCGGCGGGATCGGCGTCGCCTCGGCCGTGCGCGCGCATATGGTCGAAAAGACGGCGACCATCGCCACGCTCAAGACCGTGGGGGCCGAGGCAAGGACCCTGTTCACCGCTTTCGCTCTCCAGATCGGGGCGATCACCGCGCTGGCCGTGGTGCTGGGAGTTGCCCTCGGGGCCGTGCTGCCACTGGCGTTTTCGCCCATTATCGAGGACCGGCTACCCGTCCCCGCCGCAATCTCGGTCTACCCGCTGGCCCTAGTCGAGGCTGCACTTTACGGCACTCTGGCGGCTGCGCTCTTCACGCTCTGGCCGTTGGCGAAGGCGCAGGACATCCGCGCCGCGGCGCTGTTCCGCGAGGCAGGCGGCATGCCCGCCGGACTTCCCCGCCGGGGCTACCTGATCGCCACCGGCGTGATCCTCGTCACGCTAGTCGCCGCCGCGGCAGTCCTGTCGGGCATTCCCACGCTCACGCTCTATACGGCCGGCGGGCTTCTAGCTGCGTTCCTGGCCCTTTTGGCGACCGCATGGGCCACACGGAAAGCCGCCCGGCGGCTCGCGCGGATGGACGCCTTCAAGGGGCACACAGCGCTGCGCACTGCGCTGGGGTCGGTCGGCGGCCCCTCGGGCGAGGCCGCGGCGGTCGTTTTGTCGCTGGGGCTTGGGCTGACGGTGCTGGCGGCGGTCGGCCAGATCGACGCGAACCTTCGCGCCGCGATCCAGCGTGACCTGCCCGAGGTAGCCCCAGCCTATTTCATGGTCGATATTCAGCCCGACCAGATCGACGCCATCCGCGCGCTGGAAAATGATCCGCAGGTCGAGGCGGTCGAAGCCGCGCCGATGCTGCGCGGTATTATCACCCGGATCAACGGGCAGGACGCAGTCGAGGTCGGGGGCGACCACTGGACCCTGCGCGGCGACCGGGGCGTCACTTATGCTGAGGAACTGGACGAGGATACCAAGATCACCGCGGGTGAGTGGTGGGCTGCCGATTACGATGGCCCGAACCAGATCAGTTTCGCGGCCGAGGAAGCGGCCGAACTGGGCCTGAAGCTGGGCGACACGCTGACGGTCAATATCCTGGGCCGTGATATCGAAGGCGAAGTCACCTCGTTCCGGGAGGTCGACTTCTCGACCGCCGGGATCGGCTTCGTGCTGGCCATGAACCCGTCGGCGCTGGAAGGCGCGCCCCATACCTGGATCGCCACGATCTATGCCGAACCCGAGGCCGAGGCCCGCATCCTGCGCGACATTGCTGGCGATTTCCCCAACATCACCGCGATCCGCGTGCGCGATGCCATCGATCAGGTGTCCGAGATTCTTGCCGGCGTCGCGGCCGCCATTACCTACGGCGCTTCCGCGACCTTGGTCACCGGGGCGGTCGTTCTGATCGGCGCGGCGGCGGCGGGCACCAAGGCGCGCACCTACGAGGCGTCGATCCTGAAGACGGTGGGGGCCAGCCGCGCCACGATCCTGGGCAGTTTCGCACTGCGCTGGGCGATCCTGGGGCTGACCTCCGGGCTGGTCGCGGTCTTCGCGGGGGCTGCTGCCGGGTGGGGCGTGTCGGTCTTCATCATGGACACGAGTTTCCGCTTCGCCCCCGGATCCGCCTTGGCGATCATCGTGGGCGGCGTCGCACTGACGCTGGTAGCCGGGATCGCCTTTGCCTGGGGGCCGCTGGCGGCACGGCCTGCGCAGATCCTCAGGGCGCGGGACTGACCGTGTCCCGCCCGCGGGCCTCGTCCATCACGCGACGCATTTCGGCGATGGCGGGCTGAAGGCCCCGGAAGATCGCCTCGCCGATCAGGAAATGCCCGATGTTCAGTTCGCGCATCTGGGGCATGGCGGCGATGTCGGGCACGGTCTCGTATGTCAGACCGTGGCCGGCATGGACCTCAAGGCCCAACTCGTGCGCATAGACCGCCATGTCGCCGATGCGCGCCAGTTCGGCGTCCCGTTCGTCGAACCGGCCCTCGGCATGGGCGTCGCAATAGGCGCCCGTGTGCAGCTCAACCACGCTGGCCCCGATCCGCGCCGCGGCCTCGATCTGGGGGCGGTCGGCGGCGATGAAGATCGACACCCGGCATCCGGCCTCGGCCAGGGGCGCGATGAAATGGGCAAGCCGATTCTCGTCCCGCGCGACCTCAAGACCCCCTTCGGTCGTGCGTTCTTCCCGACGCTCGGGCACGAGACAGACGGCGTGCGGAGAATGGCGCAGGGCAATCCTTTGCATTTCGTCGGTGGCCGCCATCTCGAAGTTCAGCGGCACCGTCAGCTCGGACATCAGCGCCTCGATATCGCCATCCCCGATATGTCGGCGATCCTCGCGCAGGTGCGCGGTGATACCGTCGGCGCCGGCTTCTTGGGCCAGTTTCGCCGCACGTACCGGATCGGGCAGCGTGCCACCCCGCGCATTGCGAACCGTGGCCACGTGGTCGATGTTCACACCAAGCCGCAGCTTCGTCATATCTTGCTTTCCTCTCCGACCGGTTTGCGAAGCTCGGCCAGCTGCCGGCGCTTCGCGAACCGCTCTTTCATCTTCTTGATCCGCGCCTTCTGATACGCCGCGATAATGGGGCGCGACACCATGTAGGCGGCGACCCCGGCAATCACCCCGGGGATGATCCCCCCGACTAGGTAGGGCAGGAAGACGTCGCGGAAGAACAGGCCCATGTCCGACCAGCGCACCGGGTCGGATGTGAAAACGGCGCGCAGGTTGAACCAGATCTCGATCGACACGCGCGAGAAGGCGTTGAACACTTCGGGCAGCGGCAGCGAGTTCGCATTGCCCAACAGGCGGTTGCCAAGCTCGACCGAAATGCCGGCGATGATCGGGAAGGTGATCGGGTTGCCCGAGAATGTCGCCAGAAGGGCGGCCAGCATATTGCCGCCCATGATCCAGGCCAGCGCGGCAGCGATCAGGAAATGCAGACCGAAGAACGGGGTGAAGGACACGAAAACCCCCGCCGCGATCCCGCGCGAAATCTTGTAGGCTGGGTCCGGCAGGCGGCGAATGCGGTAGACGACATAGCGCACCGCCCTCAGCCACCCCCCCCTGGGCCAGAGCGACCGACCGACCTGCGCAAGCGTGGAACGGGGGATCCGGCGTTTGAACATCAGGGGCTGAGGGCGGGGTCCCGGACCCTCTCGATCATGGCGACGTTGGCCTCGGCCTCCAGCGCCATGCGCACGGCATGGAAATGCTCGATGGAGCGAAGGTCGACGTCGATCAACACCTGGTAGAAGTCCTGCCGTCGTTCGAGGAATTTCAGGTCCGAGATATTCGCCTTCTGCGACCCGATCAACGTGCAGATCCGCCCAAGGACCCCGGCATCGTTCGAGATCGTCATGTCGAAGGTGACGGCATGGACCGCCGGATGGTTCCCCGACTGCCACGCCAGATCGATCCAGCGTTCGGGCTGATCCTCCACCTGGGCCAGCGCCTCGCAGTCGATGGCGTGGATCTGCACGCCTTCACCCCGGTACGATATGCCGACGATCCGTTCGCCCGGCAGGGGCTGGCAGCAGCGCGCGCGCCCGAAGGGTTGGTTCGGCTCGAGCCCGACAACGGCGGATCGCGCGTCAATCTCGTCGGCGGGGCGCGGGGTGACGCCGGGGAACAGGGCGGCAATGACCTGACGTGTTTCAAGCTCTGCCGAGCCAACACGGGCCAACAGCTCCTCGCCGCTGGGGACCCCGAGCGCGCGGGCGGCGATACCGATGGCCTTGTCGGTCATCCGTTTTTCCACGTGATCGAAGGCCACGCGCATCAGCTCGGTCCCGAGCCGGACGAACCGGTCGCGATCGGCCTCGCGCAGGGATTTGCGGATCGCGGATTTCGCCCGCCCGGTGGTCACCAGATCCAGCCAGCTTGCCTGCGGTGTCTGTCCCTCGGCCGTCAGGATCTCGACCGACTGACCGTTGCGCAGCTTCTGCCACAGGGGCACGCGCACCGTGTCGACCTTGGCGCCGACGGCCCGTTCCCCGATACGCGTGTGGATCGCATAGGCAAAGTCCAGCGGCGTCGCGCCTTTAGGCAGTTTCACGACCTCGCCCTTGGGGGTGAAACAGAAGACCTGGTCCGAATACATCTCGAGCTTCACGGCCTCGAGGAACTCGGCATGGTCGTCGGCGGCGTCGAACTGTTCGGTCAGCGCGCGGACCCAGGTGGCGGGGTCCACGGCGAAGGGGTTCTCGACCCGTTCGCCGTCACGATAGGACCAATGCGCCGCGACGCCCGTCTCGGCCACCTCGTGCATGGCGCGCGTACGGATCTGAACCTCGACCCGCTTGGCATCGCGGCCCGACACGGTGGTATGGATCGAGCGATAGCCATTGGATTTCGGCTGGCTGATATAGTCCTTGAACCGCCCGGGAACGGCCCGCCAGCGCTGGTGGATGGCCCCCATGACGGAATAACATTCGGCCTCGGACGCGACGACTACGCGGAAGCCGTAGATATCCGACAGGCGCGAGAAGCCGACGTTCTTTTCCTCCATCTTGCGCCAGATGGAGAACGGACGCTTGGCCCGGCCATAGACCTCGCCCTTGATCCCGGCCTTGTCGAGTTCGATGCGAATATCGCGGGTGATCTTGTCGACCACATCCCCGGCCTCGCGCCGCAAGGTTGCGAAGCGGTGGATGATCGATCGACGGCCTTCGGGGTTCAGGACGCTGAAGGCGTGGTCCTCAAGCTCTTCGCGCATCCATTGCATACCCATACGTCCGGCAAGCGGGGCATAGATGTCCATGGTTTCACGCGCTTTTTGCGCCTGCTTGTCCGGCCTCATCGCCTTGATCGTACGCATGTTGTGCAGACGGTCGGCCAGCTTGACCAGGATCACCCGCATGTCACGGCTCATCGCCATGAACAGCTTGCGAAAATTCTCGGCCTGCTTGGTCTCGGTCGAGGTCAGCTGAAGCTTGGTCAGCTTCGTGACGCCATCGACCAGCTCGGCGATCTCGAATCCGAACTGGTCCGCGACATCGCCGAACGTGGATTTCGTGTCCTCGATGGTGTCGTGCAAAAGCGCCGTGATGAGCGTGGCATCGTCGAGCTGCTGCTCGGCCAGGATCATCGCGACGGCAAGGGGATGGGTGATGTAGGGCTCGCCCGAGTGGCGGAACTGCCCTTCGTGCATCGCCGCCCCATAGGCATAGGCGCGGCGGATCCGGTCGATGTCGGCGCGGGGATTATAGCTTCGGACCCGAGCGATCAGCCGCTCGGCGTCCTCCAGCCAGATTGCGCCGTCATCCATGCATTACTGCTGCTTCTGGGCTTCCATCAGGGCGCGGAGAAGCTTTTCCTCGGACATGTCGTCGTCGGCGGGCTTGTCCTGTTCGGCCCCCATGAGAAGCGCCATCGCATCCTCTTCGGGTTCGTCCACCTCGATCTGGGTCTGGTGGCTTTCGATCATCCGCTCGCGCAGGCCATCGGCCTGTTGCGTCTCTTCGGCGATCTCGCGCAGGGACACGACGGGGTTCTTGTCGTTGTCACGATCGACCGTGGGGGTGGATCCGGCGGTAATTTCGCGTGCCCGGTGCGCGGCAAGCATCACCAGTTCGAAACGGTTGGGAACCTTGTCTACGCAGTCTTCGACGGTCACGCGGGCCATGGGTGCCTCCAGTCAAATTCGGGTCCGGCGGACAGAACTGCCCCGGAACGAGAGTGAGGAGATAGGCCAATGAATACGTATTGACAACCCGGATCCGCCCCAAATCCCTGTTATTCTAACGCTTCGACTGCCTCAACTTCCGAAGAATCGAGGTTTTCGAGATGCTGGACGACGGTCAGGCCGGTCCGCGGGTGTGTCCAGCCCGACGCGATGTCCGCCATGGGCTTCAGGACGAAGGCGCGATCCTGCATTCGGGGATGGGGCAGAATCAGCATCTCCGGCGTTTCGATGCGTTGCCGGTCAGGCGCAAGGTTGCGCCAACGGTCCTGCGTTTCGGCGTCCGGCAGGACCGACTGCCCAAAGGCGATCAGGTCCAGGTCCAGCGGACGCGGCGCCCAACGCGCATCCCGGGTGCGACCAAACGCAGCTTCGACATCGTGCAGGACATCAAGTAAAGAGCTGGCGTCGCCGGCCCACTGTACGCCGATGACGCCGTTCACGAAGTCAGGACCCGATCCCGGCGGGACCGCCGGAGAGCTGTAGATCGCGCTTCGGGCCAAGACCGCCACATCCCGATCCGTCAGGGCCCGCACCGCCTCTTCGACCGTCTGTCGCGGTTCGGCGCTTTTCCGCGGTAGATTGGCACCAAATGCGACCACCCCGTTGAAGTCCGAGCTATCCGTTCGGATATCTTGTTGGCGTTCGAACAAACCGGCACCCTCCCCATCCGCTATCTGCTCCACCGGATGTGCCTACCGGCAGGTAATTTTGGAAAGGTAATTTTATGTTCTACCGCGACGAGCGGCTCGCGCTATTTATCGACGGTTCTAATTTGTATGCCGCCGCCAAAGCGCTGGGCTTCGACATCGACTACAAGCTTCTGCGTCAGGAATTCATGCGTCGCGGCAAGCTTCTACGGGCATTTTATTACACTGCGCTTCTGGATACCGAAGAGTATTCGCCCATTCGCCCTCTGGTCGACTGGCTGAACTACAATGGCTTCACCATGGTCACGAAGCCCGCGAAGGAATTCACTGACAGCCATGGCCGCCGGAAGGTCAAGGGCAACATGGACGTGGAACTGGCCGTCGATGCAATGGAACTTGCATCGCGGATGGACCACGCCGTGATATTCTCCGGTGACGGGGATTTCCGGCCCTTGGTCGAAGCGCTTCAGCGCGCTGGCGTGCGGGTGTCGGTCGTGTCGACCATCCGGTCGCAACCTCCGATGATCGCCGACGAACTGCGCCGTCAGGCCGACAACTTCATCGAGCTTGAAGAGCTGCGCGACGTGATCGGGCGCCCCGCTCGGCACGAGTCCCAGCAAGACGCCGCAATCGGCTAAGTTTCGCACGGCCCTGCCCAGACCTAGATGTGGGATCATGGAAGACGCATGGTCCTTTGTCGGCATGTTCACCGTGGCATTCGGCGCAGCGACGCTTTTGCCCGCACAATCCGAGGTCCTGTTCGCCGCCCTTCAGATCCGGGGCAGCGTTTCCCTCACGACGCTGATTGTCGTCGCAAGCCTCGGTAACATCCTGGGGTCCGTCGTCAATTACCTGATGGGCATGGGGGTCGAACGGTTTCGCGGCAGCCGCTGGTTTCCCGTGGGCGAAAGACAACTCGACCGCGCGCAGAACTGGTATCGGCGGTGGGGCGTCTGGACGCTACTGCTCAGCTGGGCCCCGTTTGGGGATGGAATCACCGTCGTGGCCGGCATCCTGCGAACGCCTTGGTGGATATTCGTCGGCCTCGTCACACTTGCGAAAACAGGGCGTTACGCTGTGCTTGCGGCCGCGACGGCAGGCGTCACCTAAACGAAAAAGGGGCTGCCGATGCACAGTCGCATCGGCAGCCCGGATGAAAACGTCGATTGAAAAGGACCGATCAATACCCGCACCATAAGCGATTGATCACTTTCCCGCAAAAACTTTCGATGGCGTTGGTTACCAAACCACCCACTGGACGCTTCGCGCCTGCATCCCTAGGTGTGGCATCAAGGAGGCCCGGCCCATGCAGAAACCACCCCTGAAGCTCTATCTTGCCGCGCCGCGCGGATTCTGCGCCGGCGTCGATCGCGCCATCAAGATCGTCGAGATGGCGCTCGAGAAATGGGGCGCGCCGGTCTATGTCCGCCACGAAATCGTGCACAACAAGTACGTGGTCGACGAACTGCGTGCCAAGGGCGCGATCTTCGTCGAAGAGCTGGAAGAGATGCCCGACGACCGGCCCGTGATCTTCTCGGCCCATGGCGTCCCGAAGGCGGTCCCGGCCGAGGCGGCCCGACGTGACATGGTTTACGTCGATGCGACCTGCCCCCTTGTGTCGAAGGTGCATATCGAGGCCGAGCGCCATCACGACAACGGCCTCCAGATGGTCATGATTGGCCATGCCGGCCACCCCGAGACGCTGGGCACCATGGGACAATTGCCTGAGGGTGAGGTCATCTTGGTCGAGACCCCCGAAGACGTCGCCCGGATCGAGGTCCGCGATCCCGCACGCCTGGCTTTCATCACGCAGACAACCCTGTCGGTCGACGATACGGCCGAGATTGTCGCGGCGCTGAAGGACCGGTTCCCCGCCATTGTCGGGCCGCACAAGGAAGACATCTGCTATGCTACCACCAACCGGCAAGAGGCGGTGAAGGCCATGGCCCCGTTCATCGACGCGATGCTGGTCGTCGGGGCGCCGAATTCCTCCAACTCGCGCCGCCTGGTCGAGGTTGGCCGCCGCGCCGGATGCGCCTATGCCCAGCTTGTTCAAAGGGCCGAGGATATCGATTGGCGCGCACTCGACGGTATCTCGGCGATCGGCATCACGGCGGGCGCGTCGGCCCCGGAGGTATTGATCGACGAGGTCGTCGCCGCAATCGCCGACCGCTACGAGATCTCGACCGAGGTCGTCGAGACAGCCAAGGAGCGTGTCGAATTCAAGATCCCCCGCGCGTTGCGCGAACCGGCCTGATCGGGCGTCAGACGTTATGCCGTGAATAGGTACTCCACATCCGAGAACCGATCCGTCGGGAACCCATAGAGGAAACGCAGCCCATCGGGCCCGGCGGTTGTTCCATGCTCGGTGTCGCCCGGAATGAAAAGGGCCACGCCGGACCGCAGATCGTGGGCGATCCCGTCAATGGTGACGATCCCGTCTCCGGACAGTCCGAAATAGAACTCGGCCGGTGTATGCGTGTGGGGAAGAAGCGTGCCGTTCGGTCCGAATTCCGCCACGCCCAGCACCATGCCGGCCGTCGCGGTGCGGTCGGCCGAGAACAGGGTGCGCCAGCACACTGTCCCGAATGCCGGGTCCGTGCCCCCTTCCAGCGGTGCATGGTCGGCATTCGCGACTGTTGTCACCATCCTTGCGATATCCACGGCCCCTTTCCTCCTCCGCACTCCGATGGCCTTTCCTGCCAGATGACCCTAGGTCAAGTCTGCGAAGATCGCGACATCGCTTTTGCGGATCGCGACGCCGGTGCGCCTTTCACTCGGCCGCCGATGATGCCAAAAGACCGGGGCCGAGCCAGAGGACACCGCGTATGTTCGACCCCGCCTTTCTGTTGACCGCCTTTGTCGTGGTGATCGCGCCCGGGGCCGGCGTCCTCTATACCGTCGCGATCGGTCTGGGACGGGGCCGTGTCGCATCGATCTGGGCCGCGGCGGGCTGCACTCTCGGCATCCTGCCCCATCTTCTGGCTGCGACTTTGGGACTTGCCGCGATTTTGCATACCAGCGCGCTGGCATTCCACGCGATGAAGCTTGTGGGCGTTCTGTACCTTCTTTATCTGGCCTGGGGCGCGCTGCAGGCAGGGGGTGCGCTTGACGTGGCACCCGACCGCGCGACCGAGCCCGGCCCCCGCACGGCACTGCGCGGCATGCTTCTGAACGCGCTGAATCCGAAGCTGTCGCTATTCTTCCTGGCGCTGCTACCGCCGTTCCTGTCGGGAACCCCCGGAACCGCGACGGCCGAGATGCTGTCGCTGGGCGCAATGTTCATGGCCATGACCTTCGCCGTCTTTTGCCTCTACGGGTCTCTGGCGGCCTCCGCGCGTGAGCGGGTTCTGCAAAGCCCGCGGCTTCTGACTTGGCTTGGCCGGGGGATCGCTGCCCTCTTCGCCGCATTGGCGGCCCGCCTGGCGATGGAGCGCGCATGACCCGTATCCCCGCCGCACCCCTTCTTCTGGGTCTTGCCGGGCTTTTGCCGTTCCTGTGGGGCGTGGTGACGATGTTCGTCCCCCCACTGGGCCAATGGACCGCGCAGACCATCGGGCCGCGCTTTGTCGGGCCCTACGTGCAACTGGCCTATGGGACCGTGATCCTCAGTTTCATGTCCGGCGTCCTGTGGGGCTTCGCGACGCGAGCGACAGGGGCTGTGGCGGCCTCGGGCTATGCCTTGTCGACCGTGCCCGCGCTGTGGGCGTTCTTCCTTGTGGGCGGGGGGCCGGTTTCGGCGGCGATGTACCTCGCCCTCGGGTTCGTCGGGATCCTGGGCCTCGACGCGATGTTCCAGGCGCAAAACCTTGCGCCGCGCTGGTGGGTGTCGCTGCGGGTGATCCTGACGACGGTCGTCGTCCTGTGCCTTCTGCCGGTGATCTTCGGCTGATGGCCAGATTGTTCGCTTATACGGACGGAGCTTGTTCCGGCAATCCCGGCCCCGGGGGCTGGGGCACGCTTCTGATCGCGCGTGATGGTGAGGCCGAGGTGAAACGGCGCGAGCTGAACGGCGGCGAGGCCGTGACGACGAACAACCGGATGGAGCTTCTGGCCGCGATCTCGGCTCTCGAATCCCTGAAGCGCCCGTCGGTTATCACGATGGTGACCGACAGCCAGTATGTGAAGAACGGGGTTACGTCCTGGATCCACGGCTGGAAGAAGAACGGTTGGAAGACCGCGGCCAAGAAGCCGGTGAAGAACGACGACCTGTGGAAGCGGCTGGACGAGGCGCAGAAGCGTCACGAGGTCCGTTGGGAATGGGTCAAGGGACATGCCGGCCACCCCGAGAACGAGCGCGCGGACGAGCTGGCCCGCGAAGGCATGAAGCCTTACAAGAAGTGATCCGGGTAAAAGCTGGGTGAGAGACTGAACGCGACCCAGGCGGGGCTCGTTGCGGCTGCTTCCTTCCGGACCTGACCGGGTTGGCGAGGCGCCTGCCCGCGCCAGCCTCTCGATCCCGCAGATACGCGCGACGATCGTGGGTTTCAACCCGCGCTGAGGTTCAAAAGCATCTTGAGGAACCCGTCACGCCCCACACCAAGTGGTTTCAGGCGTGTCCGGGCGTCGTCCGGGATATAGGCCATCGCGCGCGGTCCGGTCGAAAAGACGGCCCGGGTATGGGGAAGCGGGGCGAAATTGAACATTCGACCCGTGGCCGGATATACGCCGGCCGCCAGCGCGTCGACCAGGGCATCGGCAATGGACACATCCGTGACGACCGCGGCATCGGTCTGCGGTATCGGAAACCGTCCGCCCCCACCGCTGCGATGGGTCGTCGTCGCGATGATCAGGGGCATGTCGTCCGTGACCGGCTGTCCGTCGATATGAAGGTCCTGGACGCGCCCCGGCGCTTCGCCGGTGGCCATCCCGCGTGAGGTGCACATCGCAGGGCTGCTGATGTCGAGGGTGAACTGCACCCCGAAAGGCACATCGAAATCCGAAGGTGGAAAGCCCGCGTCGATCAGCTCCACGGCATGTTCGCCGGGCAAGATCTGGTGGAACGCGCTCATCGATCGTTCCAGCCAGAATCGAAGGTCGCGGCCGGTGCCGGGGATCCCGATGACCAGATCGCTGTGGGGCGACATTCGCCTGAGCTCCCCACGCGAGATGGGCCCTGGGCGGATCTCGACATAGTCACCCGGCCCCCGGTAGCCGCCGCACATGAAAGGCGCGGCGAGCCCGACGATCGGAAGCGACCCTCGGGTTTTGTCGGGCACCGCTTGCGCAACCGCCCGAGCGATGGCCGCGGCGCACATCCGCGTGGACGGGCAATAGCCCAGCTGAGCGAAAAAGGTGAAAAGCGACCGGTCCGTATTGACGACAGGTTCCTGATAGGTCCGCAGCATCGCGGCATGCGCCCCCTGGCTAGCGGTTAGCACCGCCGGGGCGTTGGGCGGGCGATCCGCATTCGGCGGATTGACGGCATGCAAACCTACATCGTGCGCGACCACCCGAAAGCCCAGCACCGGGTCCGACGCAAGGCCCAGGTCGATCCGCCCCACCTGATTGGCCCAACTGCCCGGCATGACGGCCGGGATCCCGTGGACCGTGCCAGCCTCGGGATCGACGCCGGGCAGACCGGTCCAGGCGGGTCCGGGAAAGGTTTCATGCGTATGCCCCAGGACCAGGGCGTCGATCTCACCCGACTTGGCAAGGCGCTGCGGCAGGTCCTCCCCATCTTCGGTTGACAGCCCTTCATGACACAGCAAAACCACGATTTGGGCCCCCTGTTCGCGCAGATGGGCGGCCGCCGCCAAAAGGGCCTCTTCCGGGTCGGCCAATCGGATATTCGCGGCCCCGAGCGCCGTCGAGGGGCCCAAACACCGTGGCGGCAACACGCCCGTGATACCGATACGAACGACGGCGCGCCGGTCCGACGCCACGGGGATCGCCCGTTCGACAATCCGCCCAACGGGAAAGACGGGCGCCCCGTCCGGCCCAAGGAACGAGGCCGAGACAACGGACAATTCGGTTCCGTTGACCGCGCCGACCAGCGTGTCAAATCCGAGGTCCAGTTCGTGGTTGCCCAGATTGACCGCATCGTAGCCAAGCCGGATCATCGATTCGATCACAGCCGCCGCACCGCGGTCGGGCAGTTCGGAAAACGGCCGCCCGAAAAGGAAATCGCCGTTGTCCAGGAGCAGGCTTGCGGGCGCGCTTCTTCTGAGACCGGCAATCAGACCACCTGCGCGGCTGAGCCCCTTGTTCGGATCGGCGCGGTTGCGCGCATAGTCGAAATCGCGCAATTCGGCATGAATGTCGGTCGTGGCCAGCACCCGTATCCAGATCAGCTGATCCTGGTCCACCGGGTCAAAACCGAGGTCTGGCAAGTCGGATGTGCTGTTGATGCTTCTATTGGACACGTATTGGTTGAATAAAACTGCCGCTCCGAAATCAAGAACCTTCGAACAACGCGATGCTTTTTTGTCTCAGTGTGGAATAACCAAGTGAAAAACGCGGAAATAGTGACGTTTGGCGGCTCGGGACTGGACCGCGCGGCCCAGTTGCGGGACAAGGCGGCGCAAACTCAGCTCAAGCAGCTTCCGGTTGCACGCAGCATTGTCATGTGGCGGGGCAAGCCGGCTGTAATCGGTGACACGGAAGCCGGCGGCCAAGCGCTTCTTCGCATCCCTCTCAACCACCCTGCCCTTCAGGATTCTGGATTTACGTTATTTCTGGGCCGAGACGGCGGTAGGCCGATCTATGCGGCGGACCTATCGTCCTGGACACCGGCCGAACTGCCAGGGACGCTCGATGCTTTCTCAGACCCGTCCGAACAGCGCCATCCGGCCCTTCCGGACGCCGCTTTCGTGGAACTGAGAGGCATCATGACGTCCCTGTCGGCCCGTGACGCGGAACTCGCGGCGACGGCCCGTGGCTTGATGGAATGGCACAGGACCCACAGCTTCTGTGCCAACTGCGGTGAGTCATCGCAGGTGACCCTTGCAGGGTGGCAACGCCTGTGTCCCGCCTGCGGGCGTCATCATTTCCCCCGCACCGATCCGGTCGCGATCATGTTGATCACCCGCGGCAATTCGGTCCTTCTGGGGCGTTCCCCGGGATGGCCCGACGGGATGTATTCGCTGCTGGCAGGTTTCGTCGAACCCGGTGAGACGATCGAAGCCGCCGTCCGCCGCGAAGTCTACGAAGAGGCCGGCATTCATGTGGGCGAGGTATCGTACCTCGCAAGCCAACCGTGGCCGTTCCCGGCCTCGCTGATGATAGGGTGCCACGGGATCGCGACCTCGCACGACATTCGCATCGACCCGACCGAGATCGAGGACGCCCGTTGGATGACCCGCGAGGATCTCATGCAGGCGCAGGCCGGGGAACATGATGTCAAACCGGCACGCCCCGGCGCGATTGCGCATTTCCTCTTGTCGAACTGGCTTGCGGATCGGCTGGATTGACGCGACTTTCAGGCAAAAGACGGGGCATAGCAGTGAAATTCTCGAACCGAACCGACATCGATTCCCCGCCGCATACGGTCTTTGCCCGGCTTGCCGATTTTGACCGATGGGAAACCGCGGCCCGCGACCGCGATATCGACATCGCGCGGCTGGATGCGGGCACGGATCCGGCGCAGGCCCGGTGGCGCGTCGCCTTCACCTTTCGCGGGCGCGGCCGATCCTCCGAGGTAAAGGTAATCGGGTTCGAGCAAGACCAGCAGATCGCCATGAAAGGTAACAGCGACGGCGTGGTCGGGGTCGTGCGGGTCGAACTGGTTGAACCGGACCCCGGCCGGACCCGGATGCACGTCTCCATCGACCTTACGCCAGAGACGATCAAAGCGCGGCTTCTGGTCCAATCGCTGAAACTGGCCAAGACCCGCATCGAACAACGCCTCGGCAAGCGCCTTGGGAAGTTTGCCCGTCGCGTCGAGGCGGGCTGACCTGCATTGCACCTCTGGGCGTGCGCTGTCATCTTGCGAAAATGAGTATCCGTCGAAACGCGCTTTCCGTCCATTTCCTGACTGCGACCGGCGCCGTGTTCGCCATGCTGGCCATGCTCGCCGCGACAGAGGCCGCGTGGGACATGATGTGGTTGTGGCTTGTCGTTGCGTTCGCCGTGGACGGGATCGACGGCCCCCTGGCTCGGCGGTACGACGTCAAAACGAACGCCCCGGAATACGACGGCGTCGTGATGGACCTCATCATCGACTACCTGACATACGTCTTCATCCCGGCCTACGCGTTGTTTTCCAGCGATCTTTTACCGGGCTGGACCGGATGGATCGCGATTATCGTCATTACCTATACCAGCGTGATCTACTTCGTGGACACGCGGATGAAGACGAAGGACAACTCCTTCTCGGGCTTCCCCGGCTGCTGGAACATGGCCGTTCTGGTCTTCTTCGCGGTCGAACCGCAATGGTGGACCATCCTGTTCTTCACCGTGCTTCTGGCGGTGGCGATGTTCCTGCCGCTGAAATTCGTCCATCCGGTCCGCACCAAGCGCTGGCGTGGGATCACTTTGCCGATGGCGCTTGTCTGGACCGCGCTGGCGGCCTTCGCCGCGTGGCAAGAATTCAGCGTCCCCGACTTCCTGGAAGGGGTGCTGATCGTGGCAACCTTCTACCTGGCGCTGGTGGGGATCGTGCAGCAAGCGATCTACGGCCCGGACGGCTGATGCCTGCGTAGCGACGCCGCCGCGGGGGTTGAACCCGCGCCTTCTGTTCGTAAGGCCGCTAAGCGCCCCTTCGAAGGCCCAGCCGGATCGGGCCTTTCACCTTCGCAGAATCGACGGCCCGCCCCTTCTGTGTCGCTGAAAGCGGCATGTCCGCGGCCACCCGTCGTATCGCCGGCATCAGCGGTCGCCAGTCCTGTGCCAGCCGCCGTGCCGCTTCCGAGGGGCAGAACGTCTTGCCTGCCCCTCTCTCCTGCGCCAGGTCCATCAGGACCCGCGCGATGTCCGCATCATCCGTCAAGCTTGTCCTTCAGAAGTCGCCGAAGGATCTTGCCGCTTGCGGATTTCGGAATCTCGTCGACGAAACGCACTTCGGCCAGCTGCTTGTAGGACGACAGCCGACCCTTCAGATGCGCCTTCACCTCGTCCTCTGTCAGCTCGACCCCCTGCGCCTTCACGATGAAGCCCACGGGGACCTCACCCGCCTCGGGGTCGGGCTTTCCCAGGACGGCCGCGTCCTGTATCCCGTCGTGGCCCACCAGCTCGGCCTCGAGCTCGGCCGGGGCCACCTGGAAGCCTTTGAACTTGATCAGTTCTTTCACCCGCTCGCGGACAAACATGTATCCGTCCTCATCGATGATCGCGAGGTCACCGGTCCGCAGCCAGCCGTCCTCGGTGATCGTCTCGCGCGTGGCCTGGGCGTTGTTCAGGTAGCCCAGCATCACGTTCGGCCCCTTTACCCAAAGTTCGCCTTCCTCGTTCGGGCCCTTCTCTTCCAGCGTCTCGGGGTCGACCACCTTCGACAGGCAGTTGGGCACCGTCAGCCCCGAGGATCCGCTGCGCGGTCCGTCGATCGGGACCGCGTGGCTGACAGGGGACAGCTCGGTCATGCCGTAGCCTTGCGTCATCACCGCGTTCAGTCGCTTGCCGCACAGATCGCCCAGTTCTCCGCCCAGAGGGGCCGCGCCGCACATCACACGCTCGACCGAGGAGGTGTCGAACTGGTCCACCAGCGGATGCTTGGCCAGGCCCAGCGCCACGGGTGGGACGATATACAGCATCTTCGGCTTGTGATCGGCGACAAGCTTCAGAAACAGCTCCAGATCGAAGCGCGGCATCGTTACCAGCGCCGCCCCCAGCGACAGGTACTGGTTCATCAACACCGTCATCCCGTAAATGTGGAAGAACGGTAGGAAGGCGATCGTTTTTTCGCCCGGTTTCGGGGTGAAGAACGCGCTGCATTGCGCGACATTGGCCACAAGGTTGCGATGGCTGAGCATGACGCCCTTTGGCATCCCGGTCGTTCCCGAGGAATAGGGCAGGACCAGGATGTCGGTCTCCAGATCGACGGGGGTCTGCGCCTCCTGCGCCGTACCCATCAGATCGGTCAGCGAGGTCTCCCCCTCGGCCCCGCCAATCACGGCGATCAGCTCGACCGACGTACCTTGGGCCGCCTCCTTCGCGGTCGGCAGGAACATCTCGGGCACGATCAGCAGCTTGGCGCCCGCGTCCTTCAGCTGCTTTTGCACTTCGTAGGCAGTGTAGGTCGGGTTGATCGTCGTCACGGTGCCACCTGCATAGGCGACGCCGTGAAATACGGTGACGTATTCGGGAATGTTCGGCGCCATCAAGGCCGTCACCGTACCCTTGCCGTACCCCCGTTCTGACAGACCGCCCGCCAGTTTGCGGATATCCGATTTCAGCGTCCCCGCCGTCATTTCGCGTCCCGACGGGCCGTCGATCACGACCACCCGCTCCGGGTCCATGTCGAGGCCCTGGAAAAGCGCCTCGGTGATCGAAATTGCGGGAATGTCGATATCGGGTTTCGGGCTTTCATAGACAGTCATGCATTCCTCCCAGAAGCTCGAGACGCAGCCTAGCACGTTCGAAGCTGCCAGAAAGAGGACGGTCGAACGGTCGTCGCGTCATTCCTCTTGCGGGGACGTCCGCGCCCGTTTCTCATCACCGAAACGCATAAGAGGAGAGACGGGCATGAAGGACGCGACGGCATTCGCAGACCGCTGGGCCGAGGGCTGGAACAGCCAGGACCTCGACCGGATCATGGCGCATTATGCGGACGACATCGTGTTCCGGTCCCGAAAGGCGGTCGCCCTGACCGGCGCGGGAGAGATCCGCGGCAAGCCTGCCCTGCGGGCTTACTGGGCCGCGGCCCTGTCACGCCAGCCGGACCTGCACTTCACCGTGGACCGGGTATTCGCCGGCCACGACATGCTGACCATCGCCTATACCAACCACCGCGATGTCCCCTCGGCCGAGACGCTGTGGTTCGGCGCGGACGATCTGATCGTCCGCGCCGGGGCCTGTCACGCCGACTGAGCTGACCCGAGGGTCAGTCCAGCGCGGCGTCGCAGCGGCCGCAGACCTCCGGATGGGCGTGCTGGCCCACATCGGGCAACACCTTCCAGCACCGCTGGCATTTCTGCCCCTGGGCTTCGGCAAACACCACGGCGATGCCATCCACCTCGGGCATGCGGAACGCATCCGACGGGGCAGGATCGCCCGTCACCCGGATGTCGCTGGTGATGCAGACATCCTCGAAGGCCACGTCCCGCAACGTGCCCGCCAACCCCTCGTCCGAGACATGGACGATGGGCGCCGCTTCCATCGAGGCGCCGATGGTCTTTTCGCGCCGCTGCACCTCCAGCGCCGAGGTCACGACCCGCCGCGCGCGCCGCACACCCGCCCAGCGCGCCGCCAGATCGTCGGACAGCCACCCCTCGGGCGTGTCGGGCATGTCGACCAGATGGACCGACGAGTCCTCGCCCGGGAACCGCTCCAGCCAGACTTCCTCCATCGTGAACGGCAGGATCGGCGCCAACCACGTCACCAGCCGGTGGAACAACAGGTCCAGCACCTTCTCGGCCGAGCGTCGCCGGATCGAGTCGGGCGCATCGCAATAGATCGCGTCCTTGCGGATGTCGAAATAGAACGACGACAGGTCCACCGTCGCGAAGGTGAAGACCGCCTGGAACACCTCCTGGAAGTCGAAGGCGCGATAGCGGGCGCGCACATGGGCATCCAGCTCGGCCATCCGGTGCAGGACCCAGCGCTCCAGCTCGGGCATATCCTCGACCGCGACGTCGGGCACCTCGGCTGGCAGGTTGCCCAGCAGGAACCGCAGCGTGTTGCGCAGCCGGCGATAGCTGTCGGCCACCCCCTTGAGGATCTCGTCCCCGATGCGCTGGTCGCCGGTATAGTTCGACTGCGCCACCCACAGCCGCAGGATGTCGGCGCCGTATTGCTCGACGATCTTCTGCGGTGCCACGGTGTTGCCCAGCGACTTGGACATCTTGTTGCCCTTGGCATCCAGCGTGAAGCCGTGCGTCACCACGTTGCGGTAAGGCGCGCGCCCCAGCGTCCCGCAGGCCTGCAACAGCGAAGAATGGAACCACCCCCGATGCTGGTCGGTCCCTTCAAGGTAGACATCCGCGATGCCATCCTCGGTCCCGTCCTCGCGGTCGCGCAGGACGAAGGCATGGGTCGAGCCGCTGTCGAACCACACGTCGAGGATGTCGAACACCTGCTCCCAGTCGTCATGAGCATAGTCGTCGCCCAGGAACCGCGCCTTGGCGCCGTCCATATACCAGGCATCCGCGCCCTCGGCCTCGAACGCCTGAAGGATGCGGGCATTCACCGCCGGATCGCGCAGCAGGAAGTCGTTGTCAGTCGGCTTCGCCCCCTTCTTCACGAAACATGTCAGCGGCACGCCCCAGGCGCGCTGGCGCGACAGGACCCAGTCGGGCCGCGCCTCGATCATCGAATGCAGGCGGTTGCGCCCGGCCTTCGGCGTCCAGGTCACCAGTTCGTCGATGGATCGCAGCGCGCGTTCCCGGATCGTCTTGCCGTGCGTATCCAGCCCGTCGCCCACCTCGCGGTCGATGGCGGCGAACCATTGCGGCGTGTTGCGATAGATCAGCGGCGCCTTGGACCGCCAGCTATGGGGATAGCTGTGGGTGATCTTGCCGCGCGCCATCAGCCCGCCGACCTCGACCAGCTTGTCGATGACGGCCTTGTTGGCGTCGCCCTCCTTGCCGTTCTCCTTCAGGATGCGCTTGCCTCCAAAGAAGGGCAGGTCGGCGCGGAAGCTGCCATCCTCCTCGACATTGTAGGTGATGACCTGCGCCAGCATCCCCAGGTCGCGGTACAACTCGAACTCTTCCAGACCGTGCGAGGGCGCGCAATGCACGAAGCCGGTGCCCTCCTCGTCCGTAACGAAATCCGCAGCCCGGAAATCGCGCGGCGCATCCCATTCGCCCTGCGCGCCCTCGGCCCCGGCCAGCGGGTGGGCCAGCGTCATTCCTGCAAGCTGGATTGGCGTCACGTCTCGGACGCGGCGCCACTGCCCATCGCTTAAACGCGCGCGGGCGAAGACATCTGACGCCAGCTTGTCGGCCAGGATGATGCGCTCGCCGGGCGCGACCCAGCATTCATCTGGCGTCTCGACCACCTCGTACAGGCCGTAATCGAACGTCTCGCCATAGACGACGGCCTTGTTCGACGGGATGGTCCAGGGCGTCGTGGTCCAGATCACCACGCTGGCTCCCGTGAACGCCTTACGCGCCTCTTCCTGGGCCAGCGCGATGCTCTCGCGCTCGTCCTCGGCCAGCTCCTCGTCGGACATCTGCGCGCCCGGCACGGCGAAATCGGTCACGCGGAACTTCACCCAGATCGTGAAGCTGTCCTTGTCGTGATACTCGACCTCTGCCTCGGCCAAGGCGGTCTTTTCGACCGGCGACCACATCACCGGCTTCGAGCCCTGGTACAGAACGCCGTTCATCAGGAACTTCTGGAATTCTTCCGCGATCACCCGCTCGGCATGAAAATCCATCGTCAGATACGGGCGGTCCCACGCACCGGTGATCCCCAGCCGCTTGAACTCTTCGCGCTGCACGTCGATCCAGCCGGCGGCGAAATTCCGGCACTCGCGGCGGAACTCCACCACGTCGACGGCATCCTTGTCCTGCCCCTTGGCGCGGTACTGCTCCTCGATCTTCCACTCGATCGGCAGGCCGTGGCAGTCCCAGCCGGGGATATAACGTGCGTCATGCCCCATCATCTGGTGGCTGCGTACGACCATGTCCTTGATCGTCTTGTTCAGCGCGTGACCGATATGCAGATGCCCGTTCGCGTAAGGCGGGCCGTCATGCAGCGTGAAGGGCGGACGGCCGTCGGCGGTCTCGCGCAGGCGATCGTAGATGCCGATCCCGTCCCAGCGCGCCAGCCACTCGGGCTCGCGCTTGGGCAGGCCCGCGCGCATGGGGAAATCGGTTTGCGGAAGATTCAGCGTGTCTTTGTAGTCAGGCGTGTCGGCGCACATGGGAAAAGGTCCCGTTCTGGCGGTGTGTCAAGGATGCGAAGGCGGCGCGGAGGGCCCAGCGCCAAAGTCCCGGCGGCGTCAGCGGGCCGCCGGGCCGGTAATTCGCTGTATGAAGGCGGTCCGGTCCATGTCCCGCCCCTCTTGCCAGAGACCACAGACCCCGGCAAGCCGCCTTGCATCCCGGGCTATGCCCAGGACGCCGGAAGATTGGCCCACATGTAGCCAAAAACGTTCTCGCGATGCCATCGCAGGTTTTACGGGTGCGGGGCTTGGCGCAAATTCCATAGCTTCAGAACCTTGCCGTCCGGGGGGGAAGAAGACGTTCACGATCAGTGCGTGTCGATAGTAGCCGACTTGGACCTGCCATGAAGGGCCCTTTCCCATGCGCTCCGGGAGGTATATTGTTACCGCCGCGCAGGCTGTTTCGGAGCATGCGATGGGTCGCGCAGAGATTGATGGTTCGATCCTTACCCGAAAGGGGTACTACGCCACACTCATCGGGTAGAGCGTCGTCGGAAGTTCAATTGTCGCACGCCGAAATTCCTTGGAGTGTTCGCAGACCCGTCAATGCCAGGCCTGCGTCTTGCCCAGGTACGGTCGGCGCCGTGCCCTTTTGTGACAAATATGGGCGAATACTCGAGGACATCTGTTTGACCCATTTCCGAGCAAATTTCGATCCGGCCTGGACGGCTATCGCGCCGGCCGGGAATGAGGGCAACTGCGCGCGGAACCATGGCGACGGAAGCGCCACGGCGCGGCAGGCAGCAACCGCGATGATTGAGCGATGAGACCACAGACACCTCGCCCCCGATCCATCGCGCTGATCGGCAGTTTCGCTCCAAGCCTGGTTCGTTTCCGGCTCGACCTCATCCGGGCAATGATCGCCGAAGGGCATCGGGTCACGGCTTTCGCGCCGGAAGATGATCACGACGTCCGACGGACCCTGGCACGGGAAGGCTGCAACTTCGAAGTGATCGAGATGGCGCGAACGGGGACGAACCCCCTTGCCGATGTCGCGCTGTTGATCCGGATGCTGAAAGCCTTTCGGCGTCTGCGCCCGGATGTCGTGATATGCTACACGATGAAACCCGTCATCTATGGCGGCATCGCTGCGCGTTGGCTTGGCATCCCGGAGCGTCACGCCCTTATGACAGGGCTTGGCCACGTTTTTGCCGACCCCGAGCCGCAAGGCAAGGTACGGATCCTCCGCCGTCTTTCGATCTGGCTGTATCGACAAGCACTCAAGGGTGTCGACCGCATCTTTGTCTACAACGCCGCGGACGAGGCCGATCTGCGCGATTTCAGGATGGTCCCCCCCGAAACGCCCCTGATCCGCGTCGCGGGAACCGGGGTGAACCTCGATCGCTTCAAGCAGTCCCGTTTGCCCGAAGGGACGCCCAGCTTTCTGCTGATCGCGCGGCTGCTGGCAGACAAAGGCGTCCGGGAATACGTCGATGCGGCCCGGCAGCTGAAGGCCGATTGGCCCCAGGCGCGATTCCGCATCGTCGGGCCGCTCGATCCCAACCCGACCGGCATCCAGGCAGAGGAGGTGGCGGATTGGAAAAGATCCGGCGTAGTCGAATATTGCGGGGCGACCGACGACGTACGTCCATTTCTGGACGAGGCGTCGGTTTTCGTCCTTCCCTCCTACTATCGCGAAGGGATTCCGCGCTCGATCCTCGAGGCGATGTCGAAGGGACGACCGGTTGTCACCACGAACCTGCCCGGCTGCGCCGATACGATTGAGCACGGCGTGTCGGGATATCTTGTGCCGCCGCGCGATACCCAAGCGCTTGCAGATGGGATGAAGCACTTCCTGGAATGCCCGCAGAGCATATCGACGATGGGGGCTCATGCGCGGGTGCGGGCCGAACAGATTTTCGACATCCATGCGGTGAACGCCCACCTTCTGTCCGAAATGGGCCTGTCCAGGCGCCCGAGCACCCGCGCATCGTGCATCACGAAGGTCGCCTGAGATGAGCGGTATTGCCAGCAGCGTCCGGCGATTGACCCAACTCGACGAGGTGGTCCCGCGCCTTCTGCGCAGTAGCGGATTGCTTGTGGCCAGCACGTCCACGGTGGGTCTTCTCGGGATCGTCACCCTTGCCCTTACGGCGCGTGCGATCGGGCCGGCCGGGATCGGCATCCTCGCGCTGGTCGAGGCCTATATCCGTTCGGTCGATCTGATCTTCCGCTGGCCGCCGACCCAAGCCGTCATAAAGCATGCCGCCGGAATGATGGAGACAGACGACCGTGCGGCCTTCGTTCGCCTCGTGAAGCTGTCCTTCCTGATCGATCTTGCCGGCGGCTGCCTTTCAGGGGGCATCGCCATCATGCTGGGCTACTGGGCCTCGACCTGGTTTGATCTTGGGTCGGACGGTTACCTCTACATTCTCTTGGTCGCCGCGTCCCTGTTCTTTTCTTTCAGGCCCACCGGGATCGCGATCCTGCGGCTGTTCGACAGATTCGATCTTCTTGCGATCAGCGATGCCTGCATCGCCCTCGCCCGGTTGGCCATCGCGGCCGTCGCACTGGCGCTCGATCTCGGGATCTGGGCGTTCGTGACATTGCTGTTCCTGCAGAGCATGGCAGATGGGTTGGTGCTTTTCGTGCTGGCCCTGCGCGAGATGTACCGGCGCGGCTATCCGGCGATCCGGCCGGCGTCGGCCCGACAAGCCCTGTCCGAGAACAAGAATTTCTTCCGCTTCCTGTTCAACGCCAATTTCAGTCAAATCCTGCGCCAGGCAGTGACCCGCTTCGACGTTCTTGCCTTGGGCTTGTTTGTCGGTCCCAGTGCGGTCGGTTTCTATCAGGTGGCCAAGCGGTCCGGGAAGGCGATGCAGCGCTTTGGCCGGACCCTGACGCAGGTCCTGTTCCCCGAACTGGCCCGGATGTGGGTGCGCGGAGAACGGGACCGCTTCGGCCGGCTAATCCTGCTGGTCACCCTGATGACGCTGGGGGCCGTTTCCATCCTGTTCGTGCCGATTGCGCTGAGCGTTCCGGTTATCGTGAAAACGCTGTTCGGCGCTGACTTCCTGGGGGCCGTGCCGATCGTGAAACTGCAGCTGGTGGCAGTCGTGATCAACATTGCCGGAGTATCCTTCGTCCCGGCGCTTCTGAGCATGGGGCTAGACCGGCAGCTTATGGGGATCACCAGCCTGGCCACGATCGGCTTTGCGGCGGCATTCGTGCCGGCGGTGATGCTTGCGGGGGCGCTTGGCGCGATGGCGTGCCATGTGGTGTTCAGCCTTCTGTGGTTCGGCGGATGCCTGTGGCTAGTGGTCCGGCACATGCGGTCGGGCCAGGGGGCAGTATGATGCAGACACACCGCAGCTCCACCCTTCCGATGGATAACGCCGGCATCTTTGCGGCATCTGGTCCAGGCCTGCTTTTTCGGCGGAATGACCGGTCATTTGTCCGGTCAGGTCTGGCTGACCCCGAAACTGGCTTCCTAACGGATACGGAGAATTGCGGATGACTGCGCCAGAACGCCTAATATTGCGTGATCCCGAGACCGCGCACCAGCCCAATGCGACACTAGACTTCACGGGATTGCTGCTGATCCTGCGCCGGCAGGCCAAGATTGCGGCATTCGTGATCGTAGCGGTCATGGGAGCCGCGGCCCTCTATCTTGAATCCGTGAATGAACGTTACGTCGCTCGGGCCACCCTCGTGCTGACCCCGATCGAGACGCGCGTCGATCATACGGCGTCGCAGCTTGAATCTTACGATGTCTCGCATTCGATTGTAGAGACCGAACTGGATGTCCTGCGATCTCGGGATTTCGCGGCGAACGTCGCGGAACGGCTTTTGTTGGCACGGGAGCCGTCCTTCGCGCCGTCCTCCGATGCCCCGCCGATGTCCGATGCAATGCGGCGGGCGCAAATCATCGACAAGCTGCGCGCGAGCTATTCCGTCTTCCGCTCCGGCGAAAGCCTAGCAATCGAGATCAAGGCAGAGACCGAAGACCCGGAACTGACGGCAGCCATCGCGAATGGCGTTGCAGAAACGTATATCGACCGCGCCGAGTTGGATCAGCGCCAGGAGATCGAACGGTCCATCGCCTTGCTCGAAACCCGCGTCGAAAAAATGTCTGCGAATCTGAGCGCAATGGAAATGGAGCTGGTCAATTTCCTCAGGGTCAACAGCCTTGATGACACGGACATTCTGGACCGCCTTCTTGGCCAAAGGATCCGGACTATGAATATCCTCGACACGCTGGAACGTGACGCCCGGCAATCGGACGTCGAGCGCAATCGGGCGGTCCTCGCGGATATCGAAGATCGCCTGCGAGAGCACACCTCCGCGTCTTTGACCCTTGACCGGATGCAACGCGCGCTGGAACTGGAGCAGACGCGATATCAAGCGGCCACGACGCGCCTGAATGAACTCGAGACACAGCTCGACTTCGTTCCGCCCAGGGCACGGCACGTTTCGGTGGCGCAGGTTCCCGTCGAAGCGGCTTGGCCGAATACCAAGGTTGCGCTGGCGTTGTGCTTCCTTGCGGCATCGATCCTTGCCTTCGTTACGGCCCTTCTATTCGAGGCGCTGAACCGGCGTGTCTGGACGGAGACGGATGTCTATCGTCTGACCGGCTTGAGGAACGTAGGTTCGGTACCGCGCATTCCGCGCAGTGGCTTTCTGTGGCGCAGGCCGCCGCCCCTGAAGTTCCTTTCGACTGACCCCCGGTCGGTCTTCAACGAGGGACTGCGCGGTGTCCTGACGCTGTGGATGAACGCCGCTCGCAGCAGTCGCTCTACCGTCCTGATGGTCACGTCGAGCTTGCCGAACGAGGGCAAGTCGACCGTCGCTTTGTCGCTGGCGGGGTCTGCCGCGCGGGACGGCCTACGTGTCCTGGTCGTCGACCTCGACGTTCATCAAGACGGGGTTACGGCCTTGGCCAGGGAAAAGCACACGGCCGCGTCACTCGAAGCGATGGCGAAATATCCCGACACGCCGCAGAAATGGTACCCATCTGACCATCGAACAGCATCACGGTCCACGTCGGTCGATGACTTCGAGATCGGCCCCAAGACCTTGGCCCACGGGCTGGAGCTGATCAGCGTCGGCGCGCAAGGGCGCCTCAATCCAAACGTGCTCGAAGACGTGCGCGACAAGCTCATCCCCGAGCTGCGCAAGCACTACGATCTGATCCTGCTCGATACACCACCGGTGCTGGTGCTCAACGATGCGTGCCGGTTCGGCCGGATGGCCGACACCGTCTTGATCGTCGTGCGTTGGGGTCAGACGAAGTGCGATAACCTACGCGAAACCCATGACCGGCTGAAGCGGAATGGATCTGTCATGTTCGGCACCATCCTGAACGACGTGGATCCGCGCAAACAGTACCAAGATAAGACCGGTGCCTACCTCGGAGGTTCCGCCTACACGAGACACACCTTCGGGAAGGTCTAGGCTAAAGATGGAATACCGGCAGTTTGCCCTTGGACTTTTCGGCGTCACGCTTGGGGCGCAGGCTCGCTGTCACCTCCTTGCGGGGCGTGGTGGGCGCCCTATTCCCGCAGCAGGTTTGCTGATGCCAACGCCTGCCCAGAAAACCAAATCGATGCCTTTTCGACACATGACCGCTGCGACCCCCGTTTTTGCCTTTGCTACGCTTTTTTTGCGTTTCCACTCCAAACAGGTGGCGGCAATCCGCGCCCTGTACATACTGTTCCGACCTGCCGTCGGTGCAACCGTGTCGCTTGCGCGCCGCCGGGCGAAGGCGTCATGACAGGGATTTTGCATGCCCTCCCAGGACCCGCAATGGGCCCGACGCGCCTGCGAGACCGCGCGGCACCCGCATTGGGACACCTCGATGCGAAGCTTGCCGCGCTGACGGTCTTCCTGTCGCCAATGAACTATTTCCGTCTCGAGCAGGTTTATCTGACCCTCTCCGACGCAGCCGCCTGTGCCACATTGTTCGTGATGCTTTACAGGGGCAGCATGTCACGCGCACCGTTCGGGATCGTGACCCCACTCTGGCTTGCGGGATTTCTGGCACTTGCTGCGGGTCTTACGATCGGATCTGTTGCCAGTGGCGCCATGGGCTCGCTCGTCGTTATCCTGGCGCAGTATTTCTTTTCTTTCGTCCTTCTGGTCTTCGTGCTGGCCGGGCGACCCTATCGCGAAATCGTGGCACTTCTGAAGACACTGATCCTATCGATCGTCGTGGTAATGGTCTTCGGTGCATATGTCGTGCATTTCGTCCCCAACCCGGATTGGAGGTTCGTCTCCGGTAACGGCCGCATGCGGTCACTTGTCGAACGCGAGAACGCGGCGGCGGCGCTAGGGGCTATAGGGATCGTCCTTTTGCTCAACCTCGCCCTTCTGGGCGAGGTTCGGCGAATGGCTACGATACTGTGTTTGCCAATATTTCTTTACGGCGTCACCCTTACGGGATCAAACACCGGCCTTTTCATGACGACCCTCGGCATTATCCTTACCGTGGCGTTCAGCGGCTCGGCCCGTTTCATCGTCCAGACCGCTCTGGCAGCAGGGGCCGTCGTGATCGTAGTCGTTTTCTTAGGCGACGCGATACTGCCGGACGTATTCCGAGAGCGTGTCATGACCGCGCTGACCTCCGGAGACGTTAATCAGGCGGGCACGTTTGAAGATCGATTCTACCTTATCGGTGAAGCCATCGAAATCGCCCAGAATACCTTGGTCGTCGGGCTTGGCGCGGACCAGTATCGCACGATAAGCGACCACGGCGCACCGGTCCACAACTCTTACCTTTTGCTTCTGACCGAGGGTGGTCTGCTCGCTCTGAGCGGGCTGGTCATGCTGCTTCTTTCCGGGATCACCTTGGCTTGGGTGGCGATATTTATGGCCGGGGCCCGCACGCAGGGTCTGATCGCGCTGACGATCACCTTGATCTACGCGGCCTCTTTGAACACTTTCGCACATTTCTACGCACGGTTCTGGTCCGTGCCGTTGATCCTGGCCCTTGGACTGGCGGCCGCACGAATTGATCAAAAGAACAGGAGACCGTGATGGACGCAGAACGCCGCATCCGGGTATTGTTCCCCTACGCAGACGGAGACACAATTGGCGGTAGCCACACCTCGTCGCTCGAGCTGGCCTTACATCTCGATCGCCGCGTGTTCGCTCCGCTTGTGCTGTTACACGGAGCGCCGGGTGCGCTCGGCCGACATGTGGTAAACATGGGGCTTCCAGTCCGGCGGCTGGAATTGCCTCGTGTCATGGCCGGAAGGCTGAAGAGAGGGCAGGACAGCGTTTCGCTGCCGCGGTACCTTCTGTGCGCCGTGCCCGCGCTGGTGCGTCTGCTTCGCGCAGAGCGGATCGACATCGTACACACCAATGACGGCGGCATGCATGCAAGCTGGGCCCTGCCCACGAAACTGGCGGGCGCCCGCTTCGTATGGCACCATCGGCAGGCCCCCGACGCCCGAGGCGTCAATCTGGTTGCGCCGCTCTTCGCCAACCACATCTTTTCGGTGTCCGAGTTCTCGCGCCCATCCCGGCCGGTTCTGGACGTAGCTAACCGCTTCGAAGTTGCCCGCAGCCCGTTCACCCTGTCGCCCGACCGGCCTGATCGAGACGCATCGCGCGCCGCACTCCTGCACGAGATCGGCGCAAGTGCCGACGCCTGCCTGATCGGGTACTTCGGCGCCCTGACGCATCGAAAGCGCCCCGATCATTTCATACATGTAGTCAACGAACTGCGCCGGGCGATGCCGGATCGTCCCGTCCATGGCCTGATCTTCGGGAAAGAGCCTGTCGCGGGCCTCGAAATCGAGGCACGATGCCGAAGGCTTGTCGACACGCTTGGGCTGAACGGCCAGCTGCATCTGATGGGACATCGCACGCCGGTCGACCCCTGTATTGCAGGTGTGGACGTCCTGGCCGTCACGGCGCTGGACGAGCCCTTCGGACGAACCTTGATCGAGGCGATGCACCTAGGGACACCGGTGGTCGCAACGTGCCACGGAGGCAACATCGAGGCGATCGAAGACGGGCAAAGCGGTTTCCTGGTGGATCCGTTCGACCCCGCGGACTTCGTGCCGGCGATCGAAACCATTCTGCACGATCCGCAAACCCGCCAGCGCATCACCACCGCCGCCGCGCAGTTTGCCCGAAGCCTGACGGTAGAGGCGCACGTCTCGCAGGTGTCTTCGGTGTATCGATCTCTGGTCAGCTCGACCAAAATCTTATCAAAGGAACTGGCATCGACCGCGCGAGGCACACCTTGATGGACATGCGTGCAGCCGACGCAGCGGTCCCCGTTCTGTACATCGGGGGGTACGGCCGCAGCGGATCCACTGTCATCGACATGGCGCTTGGACAGCTTCCCGGGATCTTCGGTGCCGGAGAACTTGGAAACCTGGCGCGGCATGTCTGGGAAAACGACGAGTATTGCGCCTGCGGTGCCAGGGTACGCGAATGCGCAATTTGGTCGCGGATCGTCGAACGCTGGTTGGAACAGGAGCCTGTGGGTACACTGGGCCGATACGGTGCTCTTGCCGAACGCATCGAAGCCTTGCGCAATCCGCTTGCCGTCATCGGCGTTACGGCATCCGGTAGTGATTTTCGCGAATATGCCCGCCTAACTCGTAAGCTGTATCTGGCCATCCGCGAGACCACGGGTTGCGATATCATCATCGATTCCTCGAAATCGCCAAGCCGGGCCCTTGCGCTCTCCCGGGTCCCGGGCCTCGATCTGTCGCTACTGCATCTCGTGCGGGACGGCCGCGGTGTAGCCTGGTCGATGATGAAGACCCATGACGTCAATCCCAGTGCGGGCGTGCAACGCCCCGTCGGCGGCAATCCGGCCTTAAGAACGGCGCACCGGTGGATCGTTTTCAACCTACTGACCGAATTCGCCACGTCGCGGATCCCGGGCAATCGGTCGATCCGTCTTCGCTATGAAGATTTCACGGCCGACCCCTTCGGGGCCCTGGCACCGGTATTGAAGATGCTCGACGTGGCTGCGGCGGCCCAAACCTCGACCGCATTCGATGAAATCGTTCCAGAGCATCAGGTCGCTGGAAGCCGCGTGCGTATGGGTGGCCCGCTCCGCATATCCCGCGACGCATCCTGGGAACAGCACATGCCACGCGCGGATCGGAGCAAGGTCGAACGACGCGCGGTACGCTTGTTGCGACGCTACGGATACGTGTGAGGGACAGTGCCAAGCCGGACGCGACGTTCAACAGCCTTCCGCCAGACAGCGGTTTGCCTAGGGATACTTTTGCCATGAAATTCTCGGATATCGACTTTCTCATTATCGGAGCCGGCAAGTCGGCCACCACTTGGCTGCAAATTCAACTGCAGTCGGACCCGGCCGTCTACATGCCCGATCCAGAGCTTCACTTCTTCTCGCGGAATCTTACCCAGGGTGAAGACTGGTATCTGGCTCAGTTCGATGACGCAAAGCGCGACAGGACCGTCGGCGAAAAATCGAATTCCTATCTTTATGCACCCGATGCCGCACAGCTCATTCACGACAGAATGCCGCATGCGAAGCTGATCGTTCAACTTCGCAACCCGGTCGAGCGCGCCTATTCGAATTACTGCATGTTGCATCGCCGCGGCGATGTCGGGTCGGATATCGCTTCCTACCTGGACCCATCTGTGGCCGGTGAAAACAAGCTGCTGGTTTCCGGGCATTTCGCCTCGCACCTGCAGACCTATATCGACCTCTTCGGGCGGGATAAGCTGCTGATCCTGTTTTTCGAGGGAGTTTCTGCGGATCCAGAGGCCCAGATCGCGAAAGTCCGGTCTCACCTGGGCCTGCCCCCGCGCCGGCTGGCGCCGAGCAGTCGGACAAAGACGAAGGACAAGACGGCTCCTGCGGTGCTTCCCGAATGGAAGCAACGGCTTGGGTGGATGAAGCCGATCGTCCGCCCCTTGCGAAACACCACAGCATTCGAAACGGCACGGGGCTGGATTGCGCGCGAGCACGAATATCCACCGCTGAACGATGATCTGCGGCACCGCCTCAACGATTATTACGAGCCTTCAATCTCTGCCCTTGAGTGGATGAGCGGTCAATCTTTGGAACGTTGGTATCGGCCGGTCAGCGAGACCTGAGAAACTCGGCCGCGAAAAGTAGGCTTGGCTGACGGCACTCACGGTCAGCCAAGCCAAGCGAGCTTAACGCCGATCGATCGGCGGATTGTACTCGCGCATCACCTCGAGGGGCCGTTTCTGCGAATAGGCAACCTTTGCTTCGGGATCGGGATAACCCACTGCCATGAAGAACACCGGGCGCTCGTATGCTTCGAGCCCCAGAACCTTCTGCGCGCGGGCCTCATGGGCCTCGATATCCGGCCAGTTGCAGATGCAAGAGCTTAGCCCCAGTGTTTCCAGCGCATAGGAAAAAGACATCGCAGCAAGAGAGCCATCGATATAGATAACGTGCCGGTCCTTTTCACTGTAGAAAGCGTCGAGCGATCCGAGCACGACCACCATAACCGGGATATTCTGTTTCCAGCCGATCGTGCCACCCGGAAGCGATGCCACCTTTTCGACGATTTCCGGATCGTCGTAAACAAGGAACCGGAACGGTTGACGGTTGCACGCACTAGGCGAAAGGCCGGCAACTGTAAAGGCCTTGTCTAACAAGTCGCGCGGCACGGGCTTCTGTTCGAACCAGCGTACCGAACGCCGCTTTAAAGCCAATTGCTCCAGCTGCTCGTATGTCACCGGATGCTCGTTGAGCATGCGCTTGTAGGGAACGCGCTTTATATTCGAGCATTTCCCCGGCGGAGGCGGACATTTTTCGAAAACACCACGCGCATGATCAATGACCGGATCGGGTGACGTGACCGCGAAATATTCGCTCAGGACGTCATATCCCCATTGAAGTGATTCCGCCGTGCTTTCCGCGGATCGGGTCGGTTCGGCCACGATCTTGCGATAGACGTTGACCGTTTCAAGAATGTAATCCTTCGCAAAGATCGGTCGCCGGGGCTGCATCAGAAGACCCTTTTCCAATCGGTGAACATTTCTTCGCATCAAAAATACGTTGGCATCATCTTCTTGAAGTTCGGCATGGTATTTTGCCAGCCCGGCCAGAACGGCCCGTTCCTCACGTTGGAATTGCCAAGACAGGATAGAGTAATATGCTGACGCAAGGGGTTTTGCCAGGGATGCGAACCTCAGACCACTCGTTTGTGCCGACGTTGCGATTCGAGCCGTGTTAGATTCCCTGAAAAGGTGACGGGCGTCCCGAAGCCGGTCCACCTGGCTAACAGGCAAGAAATTCTTAACGAGCGTCTTCATTGCACATGATCCTTTGCGATAGTGCGGGTGAACAGCGGACAGGTCGCGACGATTCCGTACAACGACGGACTGCCGTTCCAAGGCAGGAAATCCGCGTGCAAATCTCTGGGTCGATCGAACAACGGTATTGCGTCACGCAAAAGTCTCCGAAAGTTGGCGCCATACCGGTCGTCGTATGGCCCTGCGCGGGCCGGAAACTGGTGGCTCAGAAAGCAGTTCAAAGAATTGCGGGCCTGAGACAATTGGACATGTGACAATGCCCTACCCGATGCGTCTGGTATCATACTCCTTTTGATCAAAGATCGCATTCGCTCAAACCTCACTTGAGCGCTGGGATCGCATGCACCTGCTGCCCCGAAAACAGGCCGCGGGCCCTGTTTTGACCGATTCACTCGCGAACCGCCGACAAGACAAGCAAAGCATGCCGTTTCCCAGCCTGCCAACCGGATACCCGATTGGATGATCGGACATCCCAAATTTTACATGGACCCGTGAGACCGACAATTTACTGAGGTCTGTGACCATGCGGGATAGAACGGATAAGAACTTGTGCCTCTGAAATTTATCCGACCTCAACTTCCTATGCCGATGCGATCTCGGCGCAAATTTGCTCCACTTCGATCACAACGATCTAGGTGGCAGTGCGGTGAATTGCATCGGCCAGAAACTTGTTCGCAACCGGCAAGATTGGTTAGTATGAAATCAAACAGGGACAGCGGACGCTTGATGCTGCCGAGGGATTAGAGTGAAAAAATTTATCGTTACAGGCATCCAGATGAAGAACAAAGGCTCGCAGGCCATGTTTCTCACTCTGCGTCATACTCTCAGGTCAATCTACATAGATTGTGAGGTCATCGGCTTTTCCAACAAGTATCATTCTCCGGAGACGTACAACTTCACGCTACTCCCGTACGATGACTTCACACGCCCCGTTCTGAACAGGAGACTGCATAAGGTTCCATTCCTGGCGCCAAGCATGACCTTTCTGGCTGGCAAGCTTCGAAAAACGGAAAAGTGGAACGGAAAGATTGCGGAAATGGACAGGGCGCTGCGCGACGCAGATGCCATTTTCGATGCAAGTGGATACACCCTGGGTTCGGGCTGGCCCAAGGGTGGTGGGAGGATGCTGCTGCAGACAGTGCGACTCGCCAAGCGTTACAACAAGAAGATAATCCTCATGCCCCAAAGCTTCGGGCCATTCGACTGGGGCGAGAACGACGATGCTGATTTTCTTAAAGAAATTAAGGACGAACTGAGCTATTGCACGAAGATCTACGCCCGCGAGCGGGAAGGATACGAATGCCTGACATCGCTTGGCCTGGACAACGTGGAACTGTCTGCGGATATGGTCATACGCGAAACAGACTTTCCGACAGCGAATGATATTCACGTCGCGCCCGCGGCGCGCCACCTCGAATACCCTGAGGCTGGCTCTGTCGGGCTAATCATCAACGAAAACGTTCTTAGGGTCGGAGATACCAAATCCGCCCTTGCTTTGTACCGGGCCATTCTTCATCGTCTTATTGCGAATGGTGAGAAAGTTTACATCCTGAACACGTCCGGTGCTGATACACATCTTATCGAAAGTGTTCTGGAGAACCTTGAAGACAGAAGCCTCGTCAACATCATCACCGGCGAATACTCCAGCCCTGAGTTGATCGAGATCATCGCGCGCTTCAAATATATTATGGCGTCTCGCTACCATTCGATAATTTTTGGCTATAGAAGCTGTGTTCCTGCGATCATTCTGGGGTGGGCAAGCAAGTATATCGACCTTGCCGACCATTTCGGTCAGCAAGAATACGTCTTCGACATCCGGCAACCGGACGCGGACCGAATATTGCAAAAGGTCGACCAAATGGGGGTCGCATACGAAGAAGAATCCCGTCGGATTGGCGAACGAATGACAAAAGTGCAGGGCAGTTCAGTCGTTCTGGACGCCACGCGTGCCTTGGAGAGGTAATCGGGAAATATGAACCGCGGCGGGCCTTCGGGAGCGGCCCTGCCGGCGCGATCAAGGCGTGAAGGCCGATCCGAAAATCACCTAAGTTGTCCTGAATAGATTAAGGTCCGCGGCCTGTTGGCCGCGTCCTTCAACCCTGAGTGCGTTCTACACAGAGATCAGCAGCATTGACGCACCGCGACGAAACCTTCGGCCGCATGGCGGTGGACGGTTGCCCCGCGCAACGTCGCCAGGGCGCGCAGGGCATCAATCGAACGCTCTGCCGGGCTGGCGCGGACTTGGCTGGCGAATGCTGAAAAAGCGGTCAGCTTGGTGTCCAGCGTCTCGGTGATGTCGACAAAAGTGTTCGGCACGAAGGGGGGCGTCAAATAGGGCGCGTTCCAGTTGGTCTCTGACAGTGTCTCGTAGGCGTATATTCCCGTCGGGTAGATGTCCTGCGCCGGGCGCGCAGCCACCATGGCCGAAAGGAAGACAAGCTGGTGATCCAGGTGGATGTCTCCGGGGTGAGGTACGAAAAGCGTGCGCGCCCCGATCCGGGTCACCAGCTCGGCCAGGCTGCGATTGAGCGCGCCGTGGGGTTCGGTATCCAACGCGGCGGCAGGGTGATCCAGCCAATGAGTTTCGTGGATGCCAAGGATGTCATGGGCGGCCTCGGCCTCGGCGCGGACGGTGTCGATCTGGTCCTGACCAAAGCGGTCGGTGCGGCCTCGCGTGGCGATGCAGACGTGTACCTCGCAGCCTTCGGCAGTCAGCCGTGCGATCGTGCCCCCGACGCCTAAGACTTCGTCATCGGGATGCGGGGCAACCACCAGAACAGGGCCGCTTCGTGCAGCAGTAATGATCATGGTCGTCCCGCTCCCAGCCCGGCCTGCGCGCTCAGTCCATCCCGGGCGGCGCGAATGCGTTCCTCGGCCCGGATCTCGCCGATCAGAAGCGTGCGTATCGTCATCCCAAGAATTGCAAGGTCCAGCGTGGCACTGCGATGCTCAACGTACCACAAGTCCAAAGAGACCTTTTCGATGTCCGACAGGCGACTGTTACCGCTGATCTGGGCCCAGCCGGTCAAACCTGGACGGACTCGAGCCCGCACGTCCCCGGCGGGCCCGAAGCCGCTGACCGTTTCGGGCAACAGCGGACGGGGCCCGACCAGCGCGGTATCCCCCCGCAAGATCGACAGAAGCTGCGGGATCTCGTCGAACCGGTAACGTCGGATAACCCGGCCCACACCGTTGGTGCGTTCTGCATCGGGCAAAAGCGCGCCGCTGGCGTCGCGCGCGTCGCTCATGGAACGGAACTTGTGGATCACCACGGGGTGCCCGCCCCGGCCCGCTCGTACCTGCCGGAACAGGACCGGACGGCCCAGCCCGATACGGACCGCCAAGGCGACGGCGATGGCAACGGGCGCGACGGCGATCAGCAGCGCCAACGTCAGCGAGATTTCGATGGCTCTCGGCATATGTCCCCCGGATCGTGTGACAATAAGCTATTCGCACCCCCGCCCTGGACAATTGATCGTCTCGGTGGATGCCTAATCCTTTAGGACAGGTTCGCGCCCGGACGACGGACTCCCGCCCTCGGAGGAAGGGTGGTTGCCTTGGGCAGCCGGTGCGTCGCCGGTCTTTTCGGGGGAACAGCGATGCAAATCGTTCATGTGATAACCAGCCTTAACATCGGCGGCGCGCAGATTATGCTGCGCCGATTCCTGCAGGCCGATACGCAAGGCGGACGACGGCATCGGGTCGTGTCGCTGATGCCAAGCGGGCGCATCCGTCGCGAGCTGGAAGACGCGGGAGTTGAGGTGATCGACCTTCGGATGAACGGCCAAAAGGGTCTGCCGCGCGCCCTGCTACAGTTGCGGTACCTACTGCGCGTCGACGCGCCGGACGTGGTGCATGGCTGGATGTATCATGGCTGCCTTGTCGCGGCGTTGACCTGTCCACGACGTGTCCCGATGGTATTTGGCATCCACCATTCGCTTCAGGATCCGCTTACCGAAAGCCGAGGGACACGGGTGATCCTGCGCGCGCTTGCTGCCCTGTCAGGGCACAGTGCCGCGGTGGCCTACTGCGGCCGCAGCATTGCCGAACAGCACGAGGCGGCCGGTTTCGCCGAAAGCCGGCGGGTGGTGATCCCTAATGGCATCGATTGCGAGCACTTCCGCCCCGATCCGCAGGCACGCGCGAGGCTTCTGACTTTGTGCGATATTCCGGCAGGGCGGATCGTGATCGGCAATGTCTCTCGCAACCATCCCATGAAAGACGTTGGCCTTCTGGTGCGGGCGCTGAAGCGGGCGCTCGAGGACGGCGTCGACGCGCACCTCGTCGTGATGGGTGAGGGGCAGGAATACGGACCGGCAGCCAAGGCCCGAGATACGCTGGGTCTGGCCGACCGGGTAACGGTCCTGCCCGTGCGCGCCGACGTAGAGCGCCTCGTCCCGGGATTCGATATCTTCGCGCTGTCCTCGGCATGGGGCGAGGCGTTCTCCCTTGCAATGGCAGAGGCGATGGCCGCGGGTGTGCCCTGCATTTCCACCAGTGTGGGAGACGCCCTCTGGCTAGTGGGGGATCGCGACCGGCTGGTGCCACCGGGCGATGACCGCGCCATGGCAACAGCCCTCTCGCGCCTTGCCCGAATGACTTCCGAAGCCCGCACCGCCTTAGGGGCGACCGACCGGGAGCGCATTTTGAAAAATTTCTCGCTTTCTTCCTACGTCGCGGCCCACGCAAGGCTGTACGAAAGAGTCTGCGCCACGCCGCGCTCCACGCCCAAAGCAGCGAGGGGGCCGTCCCTAGCAGAGCGCTGAGCGCGCACGCGCACCGCGCGTCGGAACGACAATGCGCCTTCCGTCACCAGATCCAATAAGCAGGCTCAACTTTCTGCCGGCCGTGGACATGCCTTTCATTCCCGGGGTTGCATTGGCGCAATGCCTCTGACGTCGGATGTCATCCGTTTTGTCAACGGCGCCCGACCCAAAGACTGCCGAGATGCGACAATAAGCCAAATTACATACCTTTCTGCCAAAGAAAGCCGAATCGGATTACCACCCTCGTCTAAAAAAGAGTTTAGCCATTGTTGTAGAACACCCTCATAGGTTGTAGGCGCTCACGCCATGTGAGTAAGCCAATGGTATTGTTGAAAAAGTTTTCGCAGCGGCGTCGCTGCAAAGAGGTATCAATTTACCGGGGGATTATGTAAAGTTGCTAGCAGTCCACAGGGTTGGGGGGACCACCTACAGGCTTATGCACCAATTTTTTGATAATAGCGTTTAATTCATAGGGGGATACGATATGTTCAAAGTTGGAGTTTGCAGTTCGAGTATTTTTTCCGACAGGCCATCGCGGGTCTTCTTGCGGGGCGGGACGTCATGGAATTCGAGACAATACATGATGCTCGCCACGCAGCAGCGGCCTATCGTTGCGTTCAGCTCATCGTTCATGAAACCGATTTGCTGAGCGAAACAGGGGACGAGTCCAAATTTAACGACGATAATGTCCGTATTATTGTCATCTCTCCACGGTTCAGCCCGGCTTATTCATCCAAATCGGTTGGGGAAGGTTGCGTGCGCCTGAAAGCGCCGTAGAATCAAGCTGCTACACCGCAATCCGCCAGCAGCTTCGGACGCACGCATGGGTGAAACTCTACGGTCGGT
>NZ_ONZF01000039.1 GCF_900302445.1 Palleronia abyssalis
AACGGTTCTCTGATTGCGGCCATGTCAAGCGGGTGAGCGGTGTGTCCGTCAGGGGTCATGGTTCTCTCCGAGGTCGCGGGTGTCGCGCCTCACGATGGCGTTCGGTGGCGGATCGTCTCCAATGTCGTTTGCGGGGTGAGCAGGTTGGCCTGCGTCCCAACCGTTTTTGCGAGATCGATCTACCTCCGTCCCGTCGGGACTTCGCTCCCCGCCTTCAGGGCGGGAACTCGGATCAGGCTGTAGCCTCCTTCGTCCATTGGTATTCGGTTTCGTTCTTCCACAGCGTCAGCATCAGCACGGCGATCTTGCGCGCAGTGGCGACCGCCGCCTTGCGGAACCCCCGCCGCCCGGCCAGTCGGACAGACCAACTCTTGAGAGGCGAGAAGCGTTTGACCTGGCGGATCAGGCAGGAAGCGGCCTCGAACAGCAGACCGCGCATTGCGCCGTCCCCGCATTTCGACACCCGGCCTGACCAGTCCACCTCGCCGGATTGATGCCGCTTCGGCGTCAGCCCGAGGAAAGCACCGACATCGGATGCCCGGCTGAACCGGCTCGGATCATCGACCAGGGCGATGAAGCTGAGTGCGTTGACCGGGCCGACGCCAGGTATGGTCATCAGACGGCGCGCCACGGGATGGGCTTTGGCTTTTCTCCTCACCGATTTGTCCAGATCGTCCGCCGCCTGGCACAACGTGGCATGGGCAGCGATGAAGCCATCCGCGATTGTGCGGAGAACCGGGTCGGTCTCACCGGCCGTGGCCAGCTGATCGCGGAACGCTTGACGCTGGCGTCCCTGGCCAATGCCCGTCATGCGGATCCCGAAGGTCTTCAGCACGCCCCTCATGTGACCTTCGAGGTCCTTGCGCAGGCGGATCAAACGCTCGCGGGCTCCGACCAGACTGCGCAGCCTATCGGCGTCTTCACTGCGGATGTGCACCGGAGTGAACCACCCGGTGCGCGCAAGCTGCGCCAGCCCCTCCGCATCGGCGGCGTCTGACTTGTTCAGCCGCGCCGACAGGCTCTTGTGCGCCTTGCGGGCATCGATGCAGGTGGCGGGCAGTCCCAGCCGCGTCATTCCGCGTTGCAGCCAGATCGACAGCATCCCGCTCTCGTGCACAATCCGGCGGGGCTTCAGTTCGCGATTGCGAAACCAGCCTGCGACGCCTTCGGGATCGGCAGGACAGGCCCCGCGCGCGATGGTCTTGCCATCCCCATCCACGACACAGATCGAAATCTCTTTCAGCGACACATCCAAACCGGCATAGTGTTCCATAGGTCGTTCTCCTCACGGCTATTATCCATGAGGCCAACATACCGGACCTCGTTCGCCTCCGGAGAGCGACCGCCGCAATCACACCATGTCG
>NZ_ONZF01000001.1 GCF_900302445.1 Palleronia abyssalis
GCACGTCGACCTGCCGAAGCTTCGCGACGATCTCTTCCGGCTTGTGTCTCTTCTGGGGCATTCTTGCATCCTCCAACTGGCCCGTAAGCCATACTTCAGGGAGGACCACTTTTCAGGGGGCAGACCACTTGAGCGAGGCTCAAATCCTCTTTTGACACCACATCCGTGTCTCGGTGCGCCGTGATCCACATGTTCAGCGTCGACATCCCGACACCAAGGTCCGCAGCCACCTGCTTGCACGTAAGTCCGCTGGTCAAGGCGATCCGCACCGCATCCCGGCGGAATTCATCACTCCGTTTCAGTCCCATAGTTCATCTCCTTTGCTGCATAAAATGCTATCAAAGGAGCGGCATCAAACCGCGACAGCTCCAACTGAACACCTAACGGCAATGATGGTGTGCATTATTTGGTGAACAGGAGGATCAACCAATATCGAGCCAGTTCGTATGCACCCAACCTCTGCTGAGGTCAGATGGTATACTACACTGCCCTGACCCCCAATTCGGGATCATCCCATATACGATCCCGACCCAGGGCCATTGCTCTGCGAAAATCCTGACATTGTCTCCGTTGTATATCTCATCAAGCTTCTTGAATCCGGTGCCTGGACCGGATCTCACTGACAAGAACCCGTCTCCGTTGGGCTCGAGCCCCAACACCCGAGAATCTCCACATTGTCCGTGTAATTCGAAAGGAACATCAAGTGTTTGCGCGAATCCCGGCGTGGAAACGCTTAGAGCTAAAGACAGGAAGATGCTTATCCGTAGGGTTTTCATTCACTGTGCTCGGTCATTGTCCGGAGATGGACGAGAAACATCTGGTTCTGCGGGTTGTGATACGAACTACTTTCAACCTAAAATCATATATTTCCGCAACGTCAAGTTATATCGGCTTTCGAACTAAGTAGAGACAGCAGTCATCTCGGGATCACCCGAATGCTATACGTTGAACTCCAGCTATTTTCGGACCGCTGTTTGCGTCGCAGTAGACGAAGGCCTCTTGGTCGACGAAAGCTCGCCATCGTAGGATAACGAGTCAATTTTTGCTTCCCCATCAACGCCGAACGTAGGAACTGTCAATCGGCACCTAATGTTGACCCCCTTTCGGCGTCCAAAAATGACCCGCTTTCGCAGGTCGCACAGATAGCTGGCCCGATCCGTGCGTCCGTCCAGGACAGACGTTCGGCGACACTCGCTCACGGCAGAGCCGTGCCGGCGAGGTCTTCGAGATTGGTATCGCGCATTGCCATATAGAACGCACCGTCCTTGCCCTGGACACCGTGGCCTGCGAAGAAGAGAACGGCATGATCCGAGGCACCGAGCCCGTAGGCGAGGTCGTCGATGGCGGACAGGACATCGTCGGGTTCTGTCCGGCGACCGCCCACGAAGCGCGGCTTCTCGAAGGCGGGAACGGTCGCGGGCAGGTCTATGATGGCCCCGATCAGTCGGTCGACATCCGCCTTGGCGAAGTTGCCATCCGGAAGGATGGGTTGGGCATAGAGATCCACGCCCACCGCCAGCGCGCGGCGGACGCACCCGGGTGCAGCCGGGCCAAGATATGCCTCGACCGGCAGGCTGGCCAGTCCCTCCGCGCTCGCGGCAACGATCGAGGCGTGACGCGTCTTTGACAGCCACCGCACACGAACTTCTCCGCCTACCGGAGATGTCTCGAGCGCAGAGACATCTTTGGTTACCCATCCTATAGACGCAGAGCTTGCTGGCGCCACGCGACGGTTTGACCTCGGTAACCGCAACGGTTCCATCGTCCTCCAGAGAGAGCGCGCCGGAGATGTCCGGGGGAACGGCGAGCTCACCCGCCTCGGGGACGGCTTCACCGGACAGAACCTTCGTGGCCAGGCCGGGCATATAGAGAAGCGGCTCGAACCGATCGAGGCTGAACTGGCCGTCGAGACCAGGGAACCGCAGGTCGATCAGACCCGCTGCCTCGGCTGTCGTGCAAAAGCGGAAATCGTCAGTCCAGACCGCGATCTCGTCCTCCACGATCCGACCGTGCAGCACCCTCTCGCCATCCTCGATCCGGTGCACGTGGAAGCCGCCGTCCAAATTGATCTGGCCAATATGGCCGCACTCGGAAGTGAACAGAAGATCCTCCAGAAGACCACCAGACGGTAGATCCTCGCGCACCCAAAGAAATTCGCCACCATCGAAATCTCGAATAAATACAATACTGCCGGCTGGCACCCAATGCAGCAGAATGTCGCCCTCAAACCGAGGCAAGAACGGCGGATCATAAAACTGCATCAGGTAATTATTCGCAAATCTCCAATGACTATCCGCAACTGCGTCTTACGAGACTACGACCGATCTTTTACCGCGAAAGTCAACCATCGCGAGAATGCTGTAGCTGCGAAGAATCCCCATAGTCGCGCCTGCCGATGGATAGGTGACAATGGATTCATCAAGAGCCAATTGGCGCGATGGGTCAATGTGCAAACGGTCCCGACTGTATTTCGGTCGTTACCGTTGCACGAAGGGATCTGCTTCGCTAACCTGGTGTCATTCAACGGACAGGGGGTTACTGAATGCTGCGTTCTGTCGTGTTCGCTGCTCTGGGGCTCGCTTGCGCTGGGGTTGTCTATGCGGCTTCCTTGGGTTCGGCGATGGCTTGCGAGACAGTTCGCCTACCGAATGACGGATCTCCCACGGTGATAGAGCTGCCGATGACCATCGGGGAGCAGAATGCGTTGGGTTGCATCATCATGCCGGATTATGCCGGTGCTGATGTCGACATCAGGATCACCTCCCCCCAGATCAGATCTTCGAGGCTACAGACGATAGAGACGATGGAAGGACAGAGCACGCTTTCTCTCAAGAGCCTGTCTGTAACCCGGACCAACCGGATCTCCAACCTGAAGCGTCGAGACAAGATCGTCGTGCAAGGCGAACCGGGTGGACCGGTTGTCATGTCCGTCGTTCTGGCTCTTTCATCCAAGGACGTTCCGGAGGAGCCTCGCGTTCGACATCTCGACCCTTCCGGACGCCCTGATATCGAAGATCTCTGGATGGAGAGTGTCTCGCTTTCCGGAACGCCTTGCGCTGAGGCGCTGGCGACACCGGATTGCGTAGCGCGCTATATTGAGCAGCGCGACCTCGAATCCTCGGATCCCGCCTGGGATAGCATCGTCAACGAAGGTGAGAAGATCACGAAACGCGTGATGGAGACTCTGATTGCAAATATGCTGTCCGAGGGGGCGCCAGCGTTCAAGCTGGAAAAGTGCAGCAACCGCGCGCCCGCGATGCGTAAGGAAGGTTCAGGTGGAATCGTAGAATGCCTGTATTGTCCGGTAAATTCCCACTGCTACTCAAGCGACTTGAGAATTTTGACTGCGTATCAGGCGGTGACGAGGATATTTTCCTTACAAAGCCATGGGATCAGCAGTCTCTACTTTTGCAGTAAATCTCTCGCCGGCGACTGCGATCGCGCCATCGCCGAGCACAGAGAGCGCCGGGACTCCTATCTGGAGTTCGAGGGGCACACCAAGAAGGCATTCGTGGAAACGTTTCTGGAGGATGAGGGTGATCTGATCGACCGGGCGCATGCTCGGTACGAGGCATCGTTTTCCAGGATTCTCATTTCTTTAGAACTGGGTGGGGAGATGATGCAACCTTTGGTCGAAAAGCAGTTGAATGGAACTCTTTCCGACCAGGAACGCTTGGTTTGGGAAGACGAATTGTCGTATCGTCAGAATATCTCCAACACCAGCTACTGTAACACTTCGGTGCAACCCGATAGAATTCAGATGGTGTTCTCCTGCTATGCCTCCTACGAAGGTATTATCGAAAGAAACCAGGGCGGCTTTGATCTCCCGAACTGACAGGCAGTTCGTCTGGGACGCGCCGATGGAAAACGTTGCCAGGCTTTTCTGCGATCGCACGGCTCCGTTCCTATCTGCAAGTGCAGGAGAATAGAGACATGCAAAGGGCGTCGTTGCGCAATTCAGTCCTGAGGCGTGACTGCCCCTTCCCACACTGAACGTTAGGACACGCGGATGACCCGCTTATCCACCAGACAAAGCAACCCATCTTCCGGATTAAAAGGTGCGCCCGGAATGGGCGACACGTTCTGGCAGTAGCCCTGCTTTCCGCATTACCGCCGTCATTGCTTCGCTGAAGATAAAGTGCCCTGTCCGAATTATCCCGATGTTGAGATCGCGTAGTCGAGACTTGAAGTTTTCCGCCATCAAAGAGCCTATGCTTTGGCCCCGACGGAACGGGACAGATCTATCGCGACTTGGCGGAGAAATCCATTCAAGTGTTCTTTGGTGAGCATCCCCTCGGCCGGTGCTTGATCACGACGACCGCGCATCGGACAAACAGGCCGGACGCCTCCGTCACGATCGTCCAAAATCCCTCGCGGCTGATCCAGTCCTGAAGCAAGTTCGATATCTCGTGATCTGATCCCCGCAAACTGGACCGTTTGAAGCTGGAGTTTTCCGCTATGATTTCCCGGCTGGGAGAGGAGCGGAATCACATGAAGGCATCGAAGTTTTCGGACGCGCAGAAGGCGCGGCGACGAGGGCTCGAACGCGATTCTTAAAGTCGCCTGGAACGACGCGTCTGAGTGTGTCGAGATCGAACCGGCGACTTTTTTTGAACTCCATGTCGAATTCCACTGCCTTAGCGAAGTGAACCAGGACTTCGGTGCGCTTTGAGGCGCCCGGCTACAGCACTGTCTCCGTTGGGATGACGTCATCGCGGTCCGGAAGCTAACGCCACGTGGTGCCGAATATCCTGCGACCCTTCCCGTTCGCGGTGCTTGGTTGGTAAGAAACGCAGTCAACTGGGTGCGCCCCAAACCAGCATCCCGGACCCAAGGAAATGAATACCTGCCCGTTCGATTTAGACGTTTGGCCAGAGAACGCCTACGGCCCTCGCATAGACGCGGAGCTGTGCAAGGTAGGGGCGCGCGGCCTCCAGCGGGCTTTCGGGTGCGGGGGACTTGAAGTCGATCAAGGCGGCGCGGGTGCCGTCCGCGCTGCGTGCCAGAAGGTCCGCCGTACCGCGGATGCGGGGGCCGCCCGGAAGCGCCGCGTCGAAGGGCAGCTCTGGATGAAGTTCCGTCAAGCCCCGCTCGGCCAGTCGCTCGCGCAGGGTGGCGGCCTGCTGGGCAATGGCGGTGAGAGTTTCCTCGGAAAGTCCGGTCGCGGGGCCAACGCGATCGGCGTGGTCCGGACGTCGAAGCAGCACCCGCATGGCAAGGTGGAGTGCGGTGCCGCGCGCGCCGGCGTCATCGAAGGCGTCTCCGGCGAGACGCCCGCCAAGGCGATGGGTTTCGAGCGACCAGAGCGCCTCTTCGACGCCGCCATCTGAGGGACGCAGGAAAAGCGGCCCGCCGCGGGGTCCGGGATCTTCGCGCCGACCGGGGCGGGTGCGGGGTTCGGGCGGAGAGGCTTCGCGGGGCGCGTCGAAGGCCTCGGGCAAGATTTCGCCATGGGGAGTGATGCGCGCAGGATGGGAGGTCTTACCGACTGTAATGGCGTCTACGCCGAGCGTCAGTCCGCCTTCGTTCATCAGCAGGTTCGAGACGGTGTCGGCCTCTGGCTTGCAGAAATCGGGCCATTCGAGGACCAGCAGATCCCGAGCGCGGGTCAGGGCAACGTAGGCGAGGCAGCGTTCGGTCACGGCGGCAGGCTCGCGGCGGTCGGCGACGAAGTGGGTCTTGACCTCGGCGCTGGCGACGCTGGGGTGATAGCGGATCGTGGCGCGATCCAGCAGCGTCGCCGGCTCGTCCCAGCCGTCGAACTCGATGCGGAGGGTATTCGGGCGCTCCTCGACGGTCCAGTCGAGACCTGTCAAGCAGACTACCGGCCATTCGAGACCTTTGGCCGCGTGCCATGTCGCGATTTTCACTCCGTGCGCGGCAGAGCCATCGGGACCCGGACGGGCGTCGTCCCCAGCCTCGGCGCGAATTGCGAGCCAAGCGAGAAAGGAGCGGATGTCCCAGCCGAACACGCCCGAGGCGGCGCGGGTAAGGGGTCGGCCGCCTCGAAGGCGATGGCCTCGGCGTCAAGACGGGCGAGGTCGGCGTGGGCGCGAGCGGGGTCGTCCAGACCGGCGGCCCACTCGTCCAGTCCCGCGCCAGTCCGTAGCGCGGCGAGCATCCGGGAGGCGGTCCGGCCGGGGGTCTGCGTGTGGAGCGCGATCAGCGGGGCGAGGGTTTCGTGATCCGCCAGCACTTCATCGAGCGCGGCGGTCAGCATGTCCTCCAGCGGCAAGGCGGCGGGGCCGTGAGTCAGGTAGAGCGCAGCGGCGAAGCTGTCGGCGGGATCGGCGACTATCGCGAGGGCCGCACGGGCGACGGTGACGGCCTCGGATGTGAACCAGCCGTTCTCATCGAAGGCCACGGGAATGCCGAGCTGCCTCAGGCAATCGGCGTGGTCCTCGCCTTGTCGTGCGTGCGGCATAGGACGGCGACGTCGGAGGGGCGCAGGGGTCGGGTGGTGTCGGTGCGGCGATCCACGATCTCGCGGTTCTCGGCGAGAAGGGCATGGATGCGCTCGGCGACGTGGTGGCAGCCCTTGGCGAGCGGCTCACCCTTCCTCGTCGCCTTCTTGTTCGACACCCGCAGCACGTCGATGAAGACGCCCGTCCCGGCATCTCGATGCGCCGCAAGGGGGGCGTAATCTCCGAAGAGCCCTCCGCCCAGGTCGTTTATATAACCCATGATGCTGGGAACCGACCGGCGGTTAGTGTCCAGCGTGAGGGCCGTTTCGGGGCGCTTGGCGGCAAGAGCGGCCGCGAGGCGGGCGTCCGCCCCCTGAAAGCCCACGATCGCCTGCTTGGCGTCACCGACCAGCACCTTCGTCCTGGCTTCGGACAGCCTCAGACCGACACAATGGCCAGTTTCCCTTTCGGCCAACCGAGCGCTACTGCTTCCGCTACCTCTCGCAGGAGCAGCAGGAGATCGCCAACGCCGACGGCAACGTCGGCCTCTGACAAGACTGACCCCGGCCGATGAGAGCCCCGCCCGAAACGGCGGGGCTTTGTCGTTTGAAAGCGATCGAACCCGTAGCCACCGATTATAATTCTGCGCCGGGACGGCCTAGCCGGCGCATTCGGTGGGGCAAAAACACGGCATACTATGCCGACTTCAACCTTGGCCGGAAGAGCGGGAACTCCGCTGCGCCGGCTCTTAAAACCCAATAATATCAGCAATTTACTGGCGGAGAGACAGGGAGACTACGCCGAATTACCTAAGCGACTGATATTAAAAAGAAATATCGCCGAATGTTGTACAGCGGGCTACGTTGACCAAAATGGACAACACCATGAAGGGGGCGCAGACGCAAGCCGGGTCACTTGAATAGGATGAGTTTCATCTATGGCCGCTTTGCGTACAAAAAGTGAACCGACGCTCTCGACATTGCTGTGTGGACATGCGGAGGTGTCGGTATGAACGAGCCCAGTATGAACAAACCGACTAGTCCCGAACGAGCCATCGACGCAGATGAACGAGAGTTCGGCGCAGCCCTCAACAGCTTCCTGTCGCCGTCGCGGCCCTTGCAGTCTGAGGAGTTCTTGCGCGGCAGGGCTCACCAACTCAAGGGGATCGAGCGGGCCATGTACGCGTCTGGGCGTCATGTCCTGATCCATGGACTTCGCGGAGTGGGGAAGTCGTCACTGGCGCAGACCGCTGCCTACAAGCTCGCTAGGGGCACAGACCCGATTGTAGTTGCGTGTGATCGCACCAGTTCGTTCCAGACGATTATCCGGGAGATATTCGAAGAGGCCGTCGGGGCGTCACCGATGCTCGCAGAGAAAGTTAGGGGAGGGGGCTTCTCGCTCAATCTTCCATGGCTCGGCTTGAACGGGAAGGCGGAGGTAAAGGAACGTCCGGTCGAAACACCCCTGTCAGTGAACGACGCAGTTCGACTTCTGCAATTCTTGGCCGCGCAACTAGGGGAGGTGCCGGTTTTCGTTGTTGACGAGTTCGATCAACTGACCTCCGAGCAGGCTCAGATAGATTTCACGAACCTCGTGAAGCAGATTGCGGATAAGCACATATCTGCACACTTCATATTTTGCGGGATAGGCGAAAGCGTCGAGGCGATCATGGCGGCGCATGGAAGTGCGGACCGCTATTTTCATGCTGTCGAATTGACCCAGCTTCCTTGGGAAGCGCGTGATGAAATAATTACGCACTCCGCGACTAGCTTGGGTATTGAGATTGATCGGGACACAGCAATCCGTATCGCCATGATTAGCGATGGCTTTCCTCATTACATCCATTTCATTGCTGAAAAGCTATTCTGGCGGGTGTGGGAGGCGAAGAATGGAGGCCGGGTTACGCCCGACCTCTTCGGGTTGGCAATGGACGATGCTGCGTCAGCGATGGATATGAAGCTGCGGGGTCCATACGAGAAAGCAACGCAGAAGTACGGTGACGACTACGCAGCTATTTTGTGGGCATCCGCTGACGGGCATCAACTAAAGCGGAGGAGTGCTGACATCTTTGTTTCCTATCAGAGAATTATGGAAGGCTTAGGGCAGCAGCGCCTTGACAGGACTAAATTCAACACCCGGATCAATGCGCTTAAGACATCTGCCCACGCAAGCATCCTGACAGGGACGCGGTCAGGTTGGTACGAGTTCAGCGAGAAGATGATACGCGGGTATGTGAGGCTTATGGCTGAACGTCACGGGGTGGTGTTAAAATCCGATCATCCAGTCGCCAAGCATCCTCTCGCCGATTTCTAGCGTGGATCGCCAACATCAAACCGTATCATCCGTGGGCGGACGGTAGCGCCGCTAGACGAGGAGGATGCACATGCTGCCTACACTGATCGCAGCGACAGCTTACTCGATGCTTGTGCTGGTCACGAACGCCCAAGGGACATCGGTCATGCAGCCGCAAGGCAGCGTGGATAGCTTGAGCGCTTTGGCCAGAGAAGATTGTGAACAAGTTCGGGCAACCTTTGATCTTCAAGAGCAGGAATGGCAACAGGCCAACCCCAACAGCGGTGTTGCTCACTCGTTCTTCTGCCTGCCAACAGAACAAGTCAGGGCTTTGATTTCCGCCGTCCGCGAATAGGGCCGATGGCAGGTCCACGGAGAGGCTCTGAAAGCGCCGAGGAGGGGCGCCTGCGCTGGCCGCACCTTACACACCCGAAGTTGGCATAGAATGGCCTGTGCCACTGTCTGTGGCGCTCTGCGGGGGGGCGGGGTAGGTAGGCCACCGGGACAGCGCCATGAGATGGCCGAGCGAGGCGGGTCTTGCGCCAGCGTGGGCCTGTGCCACTCGACATCCACAATACAGGCGCAGAGGCTTTGCGACATCCTCACATGCCAGATTTTGTATACGTATCAGCGGGATACACTAAGGGCCCACCATTCCATACAGAAACCTGTATGGGGGAACCTCTCTAGGGCGACTACAGGCTGAAAATATCAGTGCGTATTGACCCGAATTTCCGTTCCTTGCGTCTCATTCTGTGGGGGGTAAGGGGGGAACATCTGGGATACGGCTGAAGCCCATACATATGTTGAAGTAACTCTTGTTGAGAACGTATGACCATCCTCCCTCCTGGTTCTCCCCGAAGGGGGAAACCTCCTCATACGCTAGAACCTATGAGAGAACATATGAACCAATCATATGTCAGCTCTTGTGTATCAGATGTTGGCTGAGGTCTGCCACCTGATGAGGAGACCCATTGAGATAGACGAGGAGGGCAGGGGGCATATGAGGCAGCCTGTGATATAGCGCCCGATCACCTAAACTCACTCAACAGACGGAGACCCGCAGCAATCCCTTGGGATCAGCTATGCCGGAGTCTGGTCAGCGTGAGCGCCCTTCTATGCCGATCCCCTGGCCTGATCCCGGATGTTCTTGGGTCAGATTTACGAGGCCCTTACCTTTAACGGACCGCTGGCGAAATCCCCCCATTGGCCCTCGCAGCGTGGTTGGGGCAGGGAAATCGGGCCCCCCATCTTCCTAGCCGGTCAGCTTCCTGCGACGCGGAGGGATCGTGCAGGAAACACGTACAGCGACCAACGAGCCGTATCAGTACCTCAGACCCGCAGGCAGACCGCAGTACCTCAACGGATGTGTGGGCAGGCTGCACTTGCAGCGAACGTTCAGTGTAAAAGTGGCACAGTGCAGGGAGCGAGATGGTCTGAGAGATCAGAATTGAGCCACGGCATTTCCGTTCGATGACAAGGCGAAGGTGCGCACAATCAACATGATGGGCCAACGTCTGCGTGGGCGCATGTTGTTGTGGGGCGGCATCCCGGAAAGTCGGAAGGCATCCATTCTTTTTTGTCTCAATAGAGCAAGGTCTTGTGGGACGCTGGCGGGTCTAGCTGGATGTGTCTCACATAAATCGTCTTGACCTTTGGGACGAGCAGTCTCAGTATATCTAAGATGTTAGTGATACGATCTCGGGAGACAGTGATGGACATTGGGTACGCAAGAACCTCGACGGTGGAGCAACGGGCCAGCATCAACGCTCAGCTCCGGGAGCTAGAGGCGCAGGGCTGTTCCAAGGTGTTCCATGAGCAGGTGTCGTCGGTGGACGTTGCCGCCCGTGAGCAGCTTGCACAGGCCCTCGATTTCATTCGGGAGGGGGACACCCTAGTCGTGACCAAGCTCGACCGTCTCGCGCGGTCTGTGGCGCACCTGATGACAATCCTAGATCAACTTACGGCCAAGGGCGCGGCGCTGCGTATCCTCGACCTCAACATGGATACCTCGACACCCACGGGTAAGATGATCCTCACCGTCCTGGGCGGGGTCGCTGAGTTCGAGCGCAACATCATGCTAGAGCGTCAGCGGGAGGGGATCGCCAAGGCGAAGGCTGACGGGCGATACACAGGGCGAAAGCCTACTGCCCGTGCCAAGGCTAATGACGTGCTGAGGATGAAGGCGGACGGGGTCAGCCCGACCAAGATAGCTGAGGAGCTGGGCATTGGGCGAGCATCCGTCTATCGCATCCTCAAGGCAGAGGCGTGAGAGCCCCACTGAGCGGCTTCATGGCTGCGTCGATCCATCGGGCAGGGGCGGTCTCTGTGGGGCGAGGCGTTAGAAGGCGGTCAGGTATCCTTCTTCGCCAAGTTGCGTCCAGATGCGCTCCTGTGTTTCAGTCAACTGGTTGCGGAGGAGACCATGGGCATAGTGCCAGCTTGCATCGCGCGGTTTCGCCCATCCGCCAATCTCGCGAATGTCCCCATCTGGAACACGGGCATGGCCTGCAACAGTTCGCCAAGTGTGACGCAGCGAATGTAGGGCAAGGCGGTCGTCCGTATGTGCGCCCAAGACCTCGCGACGGTAACGTGTGAACCACTGAGAAGCCGCATATACTTTGCCCACGGATTTTCGGATGGGCCAATCAGGGAAAAGCCGGTCTTGCCCAGCGCATTTCGTGATCCTGTCCGCTAGCATTTGTTGAGCGCCTTGCGGAATCGGGATAAAGCGGGCGGCGTTCTGGGTCTTTCCTTTCAAGATGGTGATGCCCGACGCATCCGGCTCGACAGCGTTCAAGGGAAAGCTCGCCAGTTCATCGGCTCGACAGCCAGTGACCAGCGCCAGTCGCAGTAGGTCGCCCTCACGACTACCAAGCGGCACTCCTTTAAGCAGGGTCTCGACTTCGAGCGCGGTGTAATGCTCGCGGGACTGTGCGCGGTCGCGGGATTTGCGGGGCACGGCACTGGTGAACGACCACGGATCACCGTAGCGGTCCCGGCTGATCTTCCTTTCGCGAGCCCATGACCAAAGCTGTCGCAACAGCGTGATATTCTTCTCGACGGTCTTGAAGGCCATGCCATGTGGCGAGCGGTTCGACGTGAGCGAAGGCAGATACTCGTTTCGGAAGGCTGCGGCGCGAGTAGAGGTGACATCTTCCAGGCAAGCTATTTCCTCAGTGTCCCCAAGGAAGTTCCGCAAGTGTCGGACCGCTGTCCGTAGATTGTTGACGGTCGTCTGCGAGAGCGGTTTGTAGCCTCGCCGGTTGTCGGGGGACCGCTCCTGCACATACTGTTCTAGTGCCTTGTCGAGCGGAAAGCCTTTGCCCAGCGCCACCTGATTGTATCGCCGTAGCTTGGAAACGGGGACGCCGCGTTGTGCCCCTCGCTGCACTCGTTCGTCCAAGGCCCACATCAGCCCGTCAGGATCATCCGTGGATGCGAGTTGCTGCCGGATGGCCTGAGCCTCTTCAACACCAAAGTTGGCCTCGTCGGTCTGTGCGAAAGTCAACTTCCTGATCTCGCCAAGGATCACGTCGCGTTGTCTTCTGGCGTCGGGGAGGCGGCGGGTGCTTAGGCCCTTGCGTATTTCCTTGCCGAAGGGCTTTCCCGTCCACGGGTTCGGCTTGCCCACGAGTTCTGTAGGCGTGACCATTCGGAAGACCCAGCCGGTTCCGGGGCCGCGTGGTTGAATGATATATTGCATGTCTTCAGCGCCGTTTGTGTGGTCCATCATGGACAACGTCTCGCTGGACAACATGGCATATTTCCGTGTGACATCAGTCACTTGGGAAGACTGGCGGAGAGACAGGGATTCGAACCCTGGGAGGGCTTGCACCCTCAACGGTTTTCGAGACCGCCCCGTTCGACCACTCCGGCACCTCTCCGCGGGGGTCAGGCGTGCCGTTTAGACACAGCGTCGGAGATGCGCAAGGGGGCTTTCGACGAAATCTGACGCTTGGATGCTCGCTAGGTCGACACTACATTCTGCGGATATCCCGGTTTCGGAGAATTGCGAATGCCTCGCTTTTTCACGGCCATGGTGGCTGCCGTATGTTTTGCCGCCCCGGCGCAGGCTCAACAGGAGGATGCTGCCGACTTGATCGAAGTCCTGCGGCTGCTGGACATCGTGGAAATTATGCGCGCGGAAGGGGCGGATGCGGCCGAGGAACTGGCCGAAGACCTGTTCCCTGGCGGCGGTCGGCTCGGCTGGGCGGCAGAGGTTGCACGAATCTATGATGTCACCCGGATGAAGGCCGAGGTCGAGGAATCGTTCCAAGAGACGATCCCGGTGGACGCCATTCCTGGGCTGATTTCGTTCTTCACCGATCAGGTCGGCCAGGATTTCGTGCGGCTTGAGATCGAGGCCCGCGAGGCGCTGGCCGATCCTGACGTCGAGGCCGCGGCCGAAGACGCTGCGCAGGACGCGCCTGAGGACCTACAAGCCAGGATCGATCGATTCATCGAGGTCAACGATTTGGTAGAGCAGAACGTTTCAGGCACGCTCAATTCGAACTACGCCTTCTTTCGCGGATTGGCTGATGGCGGCGGACCGCTGTCCAACCTGACGGAGGACCAGATTATCGCCGATGTCTACGCGTCCGAGCCGGAGGTCCGCGATAGTACGATCACTTGGCTGAACGCGTACCTGACACTGGCCTACACCCCTATGACGGATGACGATCTCGACTCCTATATCGCGCTCAGCGAAAGCGAGGCCGGGCAGGATCTGAACCGGGCGATCTTCGCGGCCTTCGACACGCTTTACAACGATCTGTCTTACGAGCTGGGGCGCAGTGCCGCGATGTTCATGCAAGGCCAGGATCTGTAGGGGCAATCCGCGCAGGGAATGCTTGACACCGGGCGCACTTGTACAGATACACCGCGCACCCGGGCGGGCTCCGCGCCGGGTATTGATGCAATGACGCCCGAACGGGCGCGCCGTCCGAGGCGGGCAAGGCCCGAAACACCCGAGACCGGGGGCCACAGGACGCGGTGACAGAAGGAAGACGCCATGTTTGCGGTCCTCAAGACCGGCGGCAAGCAGTATCGGGTTCAGCAGGGCGATGTCCTGCGGGTCGAGAAGCTGGCAGCCGATGCTGGTGAGAAAATCCAGTTCAACGACATCCTCATGGTCGGCTCGACCATCGGCACGCCCCGCGTCGACGGCGCCGGCGTCCAGGCCGAGGTGATCGAGCAGATCAAGGGTGACAAGGTCATCCACTTCGTCAAGCGCCGCCGGAAGCACGGTTCGAAGCGCACGAAGGGCCACCGCCAGCAGCTGACCCTGCTGCGTATCACCGACATCCTTGAATCCGGCGCGGCCTCGTCGGGCGTCAAGGAAGCGATCGGTGCGGGCATTGCCGGCTGGACCGGCGTGAAGTCCGACAAGGGCGATTACGTACAGAACCGTGCTGGCCAGGCCGAAATGAAGAAGCGCGTCGTCGAGGGTGAGGCGTCCGAGAAGGTCGCCGCCAAGACCGATGCGGCCGAGGGTGGTGCGACGGCGAAGCCGGGCAACCTGTTGACCGAACCGCGCGGCGAGGCTGACGACCTGACGCAGCTGAACGGTGTGGGTCCGGCGATGCAGAAGAAGATGAACGCCGCCGGCGTCTATCACTTCGACCAGATCGCCGCTTGGACCGAAGCCGAGATCGACTATATGGCGGACCAGCTCGGCGCGGGCACGAAGCTCGCCGGGTGGGCCGACGAAGCCAAGAGCAAGTAAGAGGAGCCCCGAAAGATGGCACATAAAAAGGCAGGCGGTTCCAGCCGCAACGGTCGCGACTCTGCTGGCCGCCGGCTTGGCGTCAAGAAGTTCGGCGGCGAAGCCGTGATCCCCGGCAACATCCTGATCCGCCAGCGCGGCACCAAGTGGTGGCCGGGTGAGGGCGTCGGTCTGGGCCGCGATCACACGATCTTCGCCACCGAAGAGGGCAAGGTCACGTTCCACAAGGGCCTTAAGGGCCGGACCTTCGTATCCGTCCTTCCCGAAGCGGAAGCTGCCGAGTAACGCCGGACGCCCGCGACCAAGAATGCAGGGGGGACCGGTCTAGAGCCGGTCCCCTTTTTGCCGTTGAAAGGCAGCCGATGGACCATGATCCCCGCCATCCGACCCGGGTGCGATCCGTCTCGCGCCGCGATATTGCCCTGATGCAAACGACCAGGCTGACCTTGCGTCCGCTGCGCCCGTCGGATGCCGATGCCATCGTTGCCGGTGTGGGCAACTACGACGTGTCGAAGTGGCTGGCCGTGGTTCCGTTCCCCTATACGCATGAGGATGCGCGGCAGTTCCTATCGTCCTCCGCGGCAGAACGCAGGCTGACCTGGGCGATTTGCGATGCCGACGCTTTTCAGGGGATCGTCAGTATCGCCGGGGAATTCGGGTATTGGCTGACCCGCGATGCATGGGGCCGCGGATACGCGACCGAGGCGGGGACGGCGGCGATTGATGCGGCCTTCGCGGACCCGACACGGACTGAATTGCGGGCCAGTTTCATGCTGGGAAACGACCGGTCGGAGCAGGTCCTTCGCAAGCTGGGGTTCCGCCAGACCGGCGTGTCCGAGCGAAGTTTTCGCGCGTACGGTCAGACCGCGCCGGCCGCCAATCTTGAAATCACGCGCGTGGACTGGCGCCGGAGTCGCGGCTTGAGCCCGCGTCGATGGTGGTCTATCGCGCAAGGGTCAGACATGTCGGAGCCGGCGCGATGAAATTCCTCGACCTCGCCAAGATCGAGATCCGTTCAGGCAGCGGGGGGGGCGGTTCGGTCTCGTTCCGGCGCGAGAAGTTCATGGAGTATGGCGGGCCGGACGGCGGTGACGGCGGCCGTGGCGGTGACGTCGTGGTCGAGGTCGTCGATGGGCTGAACACCCTGATCGACTTTCGGTATCAGCAGCACTTCTTCGCCAAGAACGGCCAGCACGGGATGGGCAGCCAGCGCACGGGCGCCAGCGGCGCGGACATCGTCCTGCGCGTTCCGGTCGGGACCGAGATCCTGGACGAGGATCAGGAAACCGTCATCGCCGACATGACTGAACTGGGGCAGCGGGTCGTTCTGGCCGAAGGCGGGAATGGCGGCTGGGGGAACCTGCGGTTCAAGTCCTCGACCAATCAGGCGCCGCGCCGGGCCAATCCCGGCCAGCCCGGCGTCGAACGCACGCTATGGCTGCGGCTGAAACTGATTGCCGATGCGGGGCTGCTGGGGCTGCCGAATGCCGGCAAGTCCACGTTCCTCGCCGCGACGTCGAACGCAAGACCGAAGATCGCGGATTACCCGTTCACCACGTTGCATCCCAATCTGGGCGTCGTAGCGGTCGACGGGGCCGAATTCCTGATCGCCGACATTCCCGGTCTGATCGAAGGCGCGCATGAAGGGCGCGGCATTGGGGACCGCTTTCTGGGCCATGTCGAACGTTCGGCCGTTCTGCTGCACCTTGTCGACGCCACTTCTGAAGATGTCGCGGCGGACTGGCGAACCATCATCACCGAGCTTGAGGCCTATGGCGGCGCGCTGGCCGACAAGCCGCGCGTGACGGTCCTGAACAAGATCGACGCCCTGGACGAGGAAGAGCGCGCGGACCGGAAAGAGGCGCTGACCGACGTCGCCGGACCGGTGCTGGAAATGTCCGGCGTCAGCGGCGAGGGCGTGACCGACGTCCTGAGGGCCCTGCGCGCCGAGATTTCCGAGGATCGCGTCCGTCGCGCCCCCGCGAAAGAGCAGGGGCAATGGCAGCCCTGAGCCCGTCCAAGGCCAAGCGCCTGGTGGTCAAGATCGGGTCGGCCCTTCTGGTCGACCGCCGGACGGGCGACCTGCGCGCAGATTGGCTTTTGGGCCTGGCCGAGGACGTAGCCCGCCTAAAGGCCGGGGGTACGGATGTCGTCCTGGTCTCATCCGGCTCGATCGCTCTCGGGCGAGGGCGGTTAGGGCTGGGGCAAGGTGTCCTGCCGCTCGAACAAGCGCAGGCCGCTGCGGCCGCCGGCCAAATCAGCCTGGCGCGCGCCTACGAGGAAGCCCTGTCGCCCCATGGGCTGACCGCCGCGCAGGTTCTGCTGACGCTTTCGGATACGGCTGATCGACGCCGGTATCTGAACGCACGCGCGACGATGGCCACGCTTTTGGCTCTGGGGGCGATCCCGATTGTCAACGAAAATGATACAGTCGCGACAGATGAAATCCGGTTCGGCGATAACGACCGGCTTGCGGCGCAGATTGCCGTGACGGTCGGGGCGGACCAGTTGGTGCTTCTGTCCGATGTGGACGGGCTTTACACGGCCAATCCCCAGATCGATCCGTCAGCCCGGCATTTACCGGTGATCGAGCAGGTCACGCCCGAGATCGAGGCCATGGGGGGCGATGCCGCCTCGTTCCTGTCGAAGGGCGGGATGCGCACCAAGGTCATGGCGGCTCGCACCGCGACGGGCGCGGGCTGCGCGCTGTGCATCGCTTCGGGAACGGAGCGCAACCCTCTGACGGCGCTGGATAATGGCGCACGGGCATCCTGGTTCTTGGCGCAGACCGACCCGAAGGCCGCGCGCAAGGCTTGGATCGCGGCGATGAAACCGCAAGGCCGGGTGACCTTGGATGCCGGGGCGGAACAGGCCCTCGGCGTTGGCAAATCGCTGCTACCTGCGGGAGTTACGCACGTTTCGGGGGCATTCGGGCGCGGCGACCCGGTGGCAATCGCGGCGACCGACGGTCGCCTTCTGGGTCAGGGACTGACGCGGTACACGGCCCAGGAAGCCGGCCGGATTGCGGGGAAGCGCACTGAAGACATCTCCGCGATCTTGGGGTATCCCGCCCGCTCTGTCCTGATCCATCGCGACGACATGGCATTGTGACGCTGGCATCGATATCGCCCGATGGTGTAGGCAGGACCGAGGACAGCGATGAGGGTCGCGATGAAGGACGAGATCGACATTCCCGCAATGATGGCTGACATGGGCCGTCGCGCCCGGGCTGCTGCTGCAATCCTTGCCACGGCGGATCCGGAACAGAAGGCCCAGGCCTTGCGATCTGCTGCCGATCATCTGATGGCGCGCGCCGGGGATGTCATAGCCGCGAACGACCGCGACATGGCCACGGCCGAGGAGAAAGGTTTGTCGGCGGCAATGCTCGATCGCCTGAAGCTGGATTCCGCGCGCATATCGGGCATCGCCGACTCATTGCGCGCCATTGCGGCACAGGATGACCCGGTCGGCGAACTCATCGACGCCTGGGATCAGCCGTCCGGCATCCATATCACAAGGGTGCGGACGCCCCTGGGCGTCATCGGTGTCATCTATGAAAGCCGTCCCAATGTCACGGCGGATGCAGGCGCCCTGTGTCTGAAATCCGGGAATGCGGTGATCCTGCGCGGCGGGTCAGAGAGCTTTCATTCCTCGGCGGCCATTCACGCCTGTCTGACCGAGGGCCTGCGAGACGCCGGTTTGCCCGAGGACGCCGTCCAACGCGTCCCCACGCGGGATAGGGCTGCGGTTTCGGAAATGCTGACGATGACCGAGTCCATCGACGTGATCGTGCCGCGTGGGGGTAAGGGGCTGGTCGGTCTGGTGCAGCGTGAAGCGCGTGTTCCGGTCTTCGCCCATCTCGAGGGGATCGTGCATATCTATATCGACGCGGGGGCCGACCCCGAGGTGGCCCTGCGCGTGGTGATCAACGCCAAGACCCGTCGGACCGGGATCTGCGGGGCCGCTGAATGCCTGCTGATCCACGATGACGTCGTCGACACGATTGGCCAGGGCGTGATCCGGGCCCTTCTCGACCGAGGGGTAGAGGTCCGCGCCGATGCCCGCCTGCAGTCGATCGAGGGCACGGTTCCGGCACAGGACGAGGATTGGGGCACAGAATACCTGGACAGCATCATCGCCGCACGAACAGTCCCCGATTTGGACGCCGCGGTGGATCATATTCGACGGTTCGGGTCGGACCATACCGATTGCATCGTCACGGCCGACCCCGCGGCCGCCGACCGGTTCGTCGCCACGGTCGACAGTGCGATCGTGACGGTGAATGCTTCGACCCAGTTCGCCGATGGCGGCGAGTTCGGGATGGGTGCCGAGATCGGTATCGCAACGGGACGACTGCACGCGCGGGGCCCGGTGGGTGCACGTCAATTGACGTCTTTCAAGTATGTGGTGCGGGGCGACGGGGCCGTACGTCGCTAGGTCAGGCGGTGATCTTGAGTCCATCTTCCGTGGTCTCGACATCGATCTTGCGATCGACATCATCCGCGGCGTGCCGGGCGAGCGCGAAATGCACGTCCGATGCCGCCGGGATCGGAGCGTCCCAGTCCGAGAGCTGCCGCAGTAGGTCCTGATCCGCGCGCAACCTGTCGCTGACGAGGTTCATGACAATGGCAGGGCCGGGCGTCACGACGACAGAACCGCCGAAGGGCATCAGCGTCTCGGCGCATAGAAGTAGAAGAAGGGAAAGGCGCGCTTCGCTCCGGTCCATGTCCGACGGCGTCAGCCATTCGATGGCGATCCGTCCCTGCGACATGCGATCCACAATTCCCTCGATCTCTCCCCATGCAGTACGTTGCCCGGCTTCGGCCGCACCGAAGGCAAGGCGGAACAGGCGGATGCGCGCATTCGCGGCCTCGACCGAGTCGTGGATCAACGCTAGCTCAGGCGTATCGGCCTGTCCGGTCATGCCGAGCAACTCGAGTCCGTTGTTGATGGCGCCGATCGGACTGATCAGGTCATGGCAGATACGAGAGCCCAGCAGGCCGTTGAATTCCGATGGAATCATGGTCATCCCCTTAAAATACAGGAATCGTCGCAGATGTCTGATATGAATGCTTTGCTAGAACCCGGCATGATCGTGCGCCATCCCGATCGGCCGGACTGGGGCGACGGACAGGTGCAGTCGAATATCGGCGGAACCATCACGGTGATGTTCCGTGAGGTTGGGAAAATTGTCATCGATGGTTCCCGCATCGAACTCATCCCGGTCTTTTGATTTCGGAAGCAATAGCGGCGCAAAAGTTAACAAAAGGTAAACGATGCTGCCGCGTGCACGTGTTGTCCTGATGGCGCAGTCGGACTAGACACCCCCTCAGGATCCAAGCCGGACAAAGATTTCGATGCCCGACCCGCAATTCGATCTTCGGTTCGCTGAAGGGCCTGACGATCTCGCCGATGCACAACGGCTCCGTTATCGCGTCTTCATCGATGAACTGGGGGGCTCCGGCCCGGATGTGGACCATGTGCAGGAACGTGAATCCGACGATTTCGACAGGGTTTGCCGCCACCTGATCCTGCGCGACATGGCTCGTCCGGAGGCGGATCGGGTCATCGGCGTCTATCGCCTGTTGGATGAGGATGGCGCCGCCGAGCTGGGACGGTTCTATTCCGAGGGGGAATACGATCTCAGGCCCCTCTACCGCTCGAAACGAAAGCTATTGGAGCTTGGCCGGTCGTGCTTGCACCGGGACTATCGCGGGGGGCCTGCGATGTATCACCTGTGGACGGGTCTGGCCGAGCATATCGATCGGGTCGGGGTCGAGGTGCTGTTCGGCGTCGCCTCGTTTCATGGCACCGATGTCAAGGCGCTCGCCGCGCCACTGTCGATCTTGCATCACCGCCACCTTGCCCCGGACAATCTGCGCGTTACCGCAAAGCCACCGGGCGCCGTCAGGATGGACCAGCTGGCCGAGGACGCGTATGATCGGCGCGAGGCCATGCGTGCGGTGCCAGCGTTGATCAAGGCGTATCTGCGTCTTGGCGGGACCGTGGGGGCAGGGGCCTGGATCGACACGGCCTTCAACACCACCGATGTCTGCATGGTTATGGATACGCGCAATCTGAGCGCGCGCGCCCGGGCCATCTATACCCGGGCGCGCGGATGACCTGGACGTCGGACATCCCCCCCCAAGTGCCGCGGATCGGGTTTGTCGGGTATGCGCTTGCCTTGGTTCGGGGCAGTTTGTTGGCACTGTGGCTGATCGGGATGCTGGGCCTGCATCTTCTGGTGCGTGGGGTCGAGCGTCCCGTCTTCGGGCTTCACCGGCCCTGGTCGCCGTGGATCACCGTCGCGGTCTGTCGGGGCGCCCTGCAGATCATGGGCCTTCGGCGTCATGCGTCCGGCCCCCGGATGAAGGGCGACGGGGCCATGGTCGCCAACCACGCAAGCTGGCTCGACATTTTTGTGCTGAATGCCGGAGAGCCGCTCTATTTCGTCTCGAAGTCCGAGGTGGCTGGATGGCCGGGGATCGGGCTGTTGGCGCGCGTGACTGGCACGGTCTTCATCCGGCGCGACCGTCGTGAGGCGACCGCGCAACAGCGTCTTTTGGAGGCTCGCCTTCGCGCACGTCACCGGCTGGTGTTCTTCCCCGAAGGCACGTCGACCGACGGGCGCCGCGTGCTACCCTTCAAGACGACCTTGTTCGGGGCGTTCTATTCGGACGAGTTGCGCGACAGGATGCAGGTTCAGCCCATCACGGTCATATACCATCCGCCCGCTGGAGCGGAGCCGCGGTTCTATGGCTGGTGGGGCGACATGGAGTTCGGGGCGAACCTTGTGAAGATTCTGGCCACGTGGCATCACGGCCGGGTCGAGGTGGTCTATCACGACCCCCTTGTCGTTCGGGACTTTCCGGACCGGAAATCCTTGGCCAAAGCCTGCGAAGGCGCGGTCAGGACCCGGCATGGCCAAGGGGTGTCAGTCGCCTGATTGCGACGGAATTTCACGCAAGATCGCGCGCAATCTCTCCAACGGGTCTGGGGCGATCCAGAGCTCTTCCCCGAGGGCGATGAAATCGGTCGATGCCGCCAGACGTACCGCCGCCGCCTCGTCCAACCCGCCCTCGGCCACCACGGGGACCTCGATCATCTCGGACCACCACTGAAACAGATCGTCCTGTGCCTGCGTATCCCCTAGGTCGGGGCCGCCGACAGGGCCGAATGCGACGTAATCCGCGCCCATCTCGCCCGCGGTGATGCCGTCATGCCGCGAGGCGCCGCAAAACGCGCCCACAATCGCATCGGACCCCAGATCCGCGCGGGCTTTCTTGACCTGGCGCGCGCCGTCCGAAAGATGCACGCCGTCCAGCCCGGCCCGTTCGGCCAATTTCCAGTGATCCGACACGACCAGCGCAACGTCCCGCGGTTCGGTGACTACGCGCAGCGCATCGCAGGCGCGGATCAGCGTATCCTCGTCGCGGGTCGCCAATTGAAGCCGGACGCAGGCAACAGCTTCGGCATCCAGGATGCGCGACAGGACAGAAGCGAACGCCGCGTCGATCTGGGGCGGCGAGATGAGGTACAGCTGGGGCAGCGCGTCGGTCATGGCAGTCTTTCTGTGTGTTCGCGCGGGTTCTAGCCGCTGCGACACGCTTTGACCATCACCGCGCGGGCGGCTACAGGGCTGACCATGACCAAAAGCCCAGCGATCATCCTTGTCCGCCCGCAAATGGGCGAAAATATCGGCGCCGCCGCCCGCGCCATGCTGAATTTCGGCCTGACCGACATGCGCGTGGTTGCGCCGCGCGATGGGTGGCCGAACCCGAAGGCCGTGGCGATGGCGTCCGGTGCGGGGCGCGTGCTGGATGAGGCCCGCGTGGCCGAAAGTGTCGCCGAAGCGGCCGATCAGTGCGACTTCCTGTTCGCCACGACGGCACGCGCACGAGACATGAAGAAGGACGCCTACAACCCTGAAGAAGCTATGAAAATGGCCAGGAAAATGGGCGGTCAGGGGCGCCGGGTCGGCATCCTGTTCGGTCCCGAACGCACGGGGCTGGAGAATGACGATGTCGCCCGGGCCCAAGCGGTCGTCACCGTTCCGGTAAACCCCGAGTTTCCATCGCTGAACCTTGCGCAATGCGTCCTTCTGATGGGCTACGAATGGAGCCGCGGGCTTGCCGATGCGGCACCCCCGCCCGAGACCGCGCCAGACCATGCCACGGTGATCGAGGTCGAACGTCTGGCGGACCACTGGGAAGAACGGCTGGAAACGTCGGGCTTCTTCTTCCCGCCCGAGAAGGCCCCGCATATGAAACGTCAGTTCCGAAATTTCTGGTCCCGGATGCCTGTGTCTCGTTCCGATGTGCAGCTTCTCCACGGCGCGCTGCGGCAACTGGTCCGGCGACCCGGCGGCTGACTTGGAATCCGTCCCGAGGGGGCATAACTTGCCGCCGAAGAACGCAAGGGGATCTTAGATGGCCGAAAAACGCTCCATTTTCGAGGAGGTCGGCTCGGACACGGCGGCGCGTGGTGCGACCAAAGGCGGGATGATCGACGCCCGGCCCAAAGGCGCGCGTAAGGCCGTCCGGGCGTGGTTGATCGTGCTGTTCGCCCTCGTGGTTGCGATGATTGCCGTTGGCGGGCTGACCCGTCTGACCGACAGCGGGTTGTCGATCACCGAATGGCGCCCCGTGACCGGCTCGATCCCGCCCATGGGCGCAGCCGATTGGCAGGCGGAGTTCGAGAAATACCAAGGGATTCCCGAATTCCAGATTCAGAACCGCGACATGACCATGGCCGAGTTCAAGGAGATCTACTGGTGGGAATGGGGCCACCGTCAATTGGGCCGGGTCATCGGGCTCGTCTGGGCCCTGGGCTTCGTCGGGTTCCTTGTGGCCCGAAAGATCCCGCCCGGCTGGACAGGCCGCCTTTTGGGACTGGGTGTGCTGGGTGGGCTTCAAGGTGCCATCGGGTGGTGGATGGTGTCTTCGGGCCTGGGGAACGACATGCTGGACGTCGCGTCCTATCGCCTTGCGACCCATCTGGGACTGGCCTTCGTGATCCTTGGCCTCATCACGTGGTTCGCCCTGCAACTTTCGCGCCCCGAGGCGGCTTTGATCCAGGCACGTCGCGGGCGCGAGCCGCAATTGATGACGCTGGGCGGATGGGCGATCGGGCTGACGTTCCTTCAGGTTCTTCTGGGCGCGCTGGTCGCGGGGATTGACGCCGGGCGCAACTATATTGACTGGCCGCTGATGGCGGGTGGCTTCCTGCCGCCCGATCCGCTGCAGATACAGCCCGTTTGGCGCAACTTCTTCGAGAATGACGGTCTGGTCCAGTTCATGCACCGGATGTCGGGATATGTGCTGTTCCTGTTCGGCATCTTCGTATTCATCCGCGCCCGCCGGTCGTCCTACCGCAAGACCCGTGCCGCCTATCACGGCGTGCTGGGAATTCTGGTCCTGCAGATGGTCCTGGGGATTGTCACCGTCATGTATTCCGCGCCGTGGCATCTGGCGATCCTGCACCAATTGGGGGCAGTCGCGCTTTGGGTGCTAGTCATCCGTGCGCGGCACCAGAACGCTTATCCCGCCCAGCAATCCGTGAGGTCCGCATGACCCCGTATGAAGCGCTGATGGACCACCAGCGCGAGACCGAAGTGTTGGGTCAGATCGCCGGTCGGCTAGGCTGGGACCAGGAAACGATGATGCCCCGCGGCGCGGCCGAACAGCGCGGCGAGGAGCTTGGCGTGCTCGAGGGTATGCTGCACGCCCGGCGCACCGATCCGCGGATCGGTGATTGGCTGGAGAAGGCAGATGCGTCCGATCCCGCCGGCGAAGCCAACCTGCGGCATATACGGCGCAGTTTCGAACGCGCTGCACGCGTCCCGGCCCGGCTGGCGCAGGCCCTGGCGCGCGAAACCTCGGTCGCGCAGGGCAAATGGGCGGAAGCGCGGGAAGCGGACGATTTCGCGGCCTTCGCGCCGATCCTGACCCGGATCGTGGAGTTGAAGAGGGAAGAGGCAGCGGCCTTGTCGGGGGGCGGCGATCCCTACGACGCGCTGCTGGACGACTACGAGCCGGGCGCGACTGGCGACACCCTGTCTGCCATGTTCGACGCCCTGCGCCCGCGCCTGATCGCGCTGCGCGACCGATGCCTGGGCGCGACGCGCCAGCCGGCCGCGCTGGATGGTACCTTCGACACCGAACGCCAGCTTCTGTTGTCCCGCAAGCTTGCGGTCGCGTTCGGGTACGATCTGGACCGGGGGCGGATCGACCGGGCGGTGCATCCGTTCAGTTCGGGCAGCGGGATGGACGTGCGCATCACGACCCGGACCGATCCGGCCGATCCGTTCAATTGCCTTTATTCCACGATCCACGAGGTCGGCCACGCCTGCTACGAGCAGAATATCGACCCGGCTTACCTGTTCACCCCGTTGGGGCAGGGCGTGTCGATGGGGGTCCACGAAAGCCAGTCCCGTCTGTACGAGAACCAGCTGGGCCGCTGTTCTGCTTTCACCGGCTGGCTTCACGGTCAGATGGCGGACCAGTTCGGCGACCTCGGCATGGATCGCGATGCGTTCTATGGAACCGTGAACCGCCTGCACAAGGGCTTCATCCGGACCGAGTCCGACGAGGTTCAGTACAACCTGCACGTCCTGCTGCGTTTCGATTTGGAACGCAGAATGATTTCGGGTGACCTTGCCCCGCGGGATCTTGAAGACGCGTGGAACGCGCGGTTCGAGGATGATTTCGGATACCTCCCGCCCAGCGCCTCGAAAGGATGCCTTCAGGACGTGCACTGGTCGGTGGGCCTGTTTGGCTACTTCCCGACCTACACGCTGGGCAATGTCTATGCTGGGTGCCTGAACGCCGCGATCCGGGACGCGATCCCCGATCTGGACGATCATCTAGCGCAGGGCGATCCGACACCTGCGACCAATTGGCTGCGGGACCATGTACAGGTTTACGGCGGGCTTTACCGCCCGCGTGAGGTGATCGCCCGGGCGACCGGATCCGAGCCGGACGAGGGGCCTTTGCTCGACTATCTCGAAGCGAAGTTCGGGGCGATCTACGCGGGCTGACGCAGGGAGACGTTTTCCCAGATCATCCGGCTTTCGGGCAGCGCCGGCAGGCGCGACATGGCCAGGTCCAGGTCCTGCTTTGGGCGGCGGTAGTCGATTCGCGTCAGCCAGTCGGTGAACGCGCGCATGATGGCGATCGTAACCCATTCCCCGGCGCAGCGGTGGCCCGCGTGATGATCTCCACCGCCCTGGGGGATCAGGTCGAACGGGTCGATCTTTCGGTCATCGAACCGGCGCGGGCGGAACATCATCGGATCGTCCCACAGGCGGGCATCATGGTTCGTGCCGTACAGGTCGAGAACGACGCGCGTATCGGGTGCGATGGTCTCTCCGCCGATATCCAGCTCCCTGCCGGTCTTCGCGGCGACGAGGGGAAAGAAAGGATAGTGTCGGCGCACCTCTTGCACGAAGGATTGGGGGCGGTCGTGCACGGCCTCCCACCCGTTTTCGTTGGTGGCAACGGCATGGGCGCAGAAGGTCAAATAGCACGAGACGGCAACGATGGGCCGCACCACGTTGACCAGTTCCACGGCGGCCACCTCCCGCGACAGGGGTGCGCCGTCGACCGTGCGGTAAGATGCGATCTCCTCCAGCGCGGATCCGCGCGGCGGCGTGATCGCGCCGGACCGGGCGCCGGATATCAGGTTTGCCGCCCATGTGTTTGCGCGCTTGCGGTTCGCCACGGCGGCCAGGAAGGTCGGGCGGATCGGGGCCGCGTGTTCGAACAGGGCCGACAGCATTCGGGTTCGACCCTCTACGTCATCTTCGGACAACGGAACGCCCGCGAAGTCGCAGGCAACGCGGGTCAGGATACGCTCCATCTCGTCCTGCACGCACAGCCGATCCGGGCTCTTTCGGGCCAGATCGTCCAGCGCCTTTGCCACCTGCGCTGCGATGCGGTCCGGCGCGCCCTTGTCCATGAAGGACATGAACATGGCCTTACGCTTTTCGTGTTCCGCCTCGTCCAGCGACTGGATACCGCTATCGCCGAACAGCGTCATTTTCAGGAAAGACGGCGCGGCACCGGCGCGGATCATTCCTTCGCCATAGAACACCCGCGCGCAGTCCGGTCCGGTCAGGAAAACCGTGTCCGCCAGCATGAGCTTGCCGTGGAAGGCATCCGCTTCGAGCTTGCCCGCGATCCGCGATACCGTGCGGTAGGGGTCGCGGGCGATGCGGAGCGTCAGATCGCCGTTGGTGGCGTAGGGAAGATGCATGGTATCGGAGTCCTGTTCTTTTACCCTCAATGCGGACCGGGGCCCTCAGGGTTCACAGCCCGACGAAGTGTCGGCCACGCTCCGCGTTCCTGCATGACCTGGCGCAATTCCCTTGGACAGTCCGTCATCAGGCCATCGACGCCAAGGTCTAGCAGGTCCGTCATCTCCTGCGGATCGTCCACCGTCCAGACGTGGACCTTCGTCCCGGTCGCATGGGCTGCACGAAGGAACCGCGTCGTTACCACCGGTATGCCCTTGAATTTGGTCGAGACCTGAACGCAGGGGACCTGCGCACCCCCGGCAGGCACCCGCCATCCGCGAAGCCAGACGCGGGCGGCGCCTCCCAGGGACGGGGACCAGCACAGGCGTTGTCCGAACCGGTCCAGAAGCTGCTTGGTGCGGTGGAACTTGAAGGATGCGGCCAGAACGCGGTCCAGCGAACCTTTGATCGCGTCGCCCATCGGCCTAACGACGTCGTCGGTCTTGGCGTCGATGTTCAGCCGCAGGTTCGGGTGATCCGCCAAAACCTGATCCAGCCGTGCAACGCGGCCCCCGCCGACCAGGTCCATGCGCGACAACTCGGCCCAGCTCAGCTCCCGGATACACCCGGGACGGCCCAGCAGCCGGTCCGTCGTATCGTCGTGGAACAGAACCGCGACCCCGTCCGAAGTCGCCTGCACGTCCGTCTCGACATAGTCGTAGCCCAGATCGACGGCGCATTGGATGGCCTCGGCGGCGTTCTCGCAGCAGCTCTCGGCCGCGCCGCGATGGGCAAAGGCGATGGGGTGGGGAACGTCGAGATACGGGTGCGTCACAAGGGACGGATCTTGAGGCGGGTAATGCGGTTGTCCACCCTTTGCATCACCTCGAACCTGAAGCCATGAAAGCTGAACACCTGTCCCTGGGTCGGGATCGTCTGCGCTTCGTGAATGACCAACCCGGCGACGGTGTTCGCTTCCTCGTCCGGAAGCTGCCATTCGGCCGCGCGATTCAGGTCGCGGATCGTCATGCCCCCATCCACGATCCAGTCGCCAGCTTCGGTGCGGCGATAGGGGGCTTCCGCGTCGAGGTCGAATTCGTCTGTGATCTCGCCCACGATCTCCTCGAGGATGTCCTCCAGCGTAATGAGGCCCTGCAGCGCGCCGTATTCGTCCACAACCAGCGCGAAATGCGTATGGCGGCGCAGGAATTCGCGCATCTGGTCGTCCAGGGTGGTGACCTCGGGGACGAAATAGGGGGGCATCACCACGTCGCCGATGTCGAAATCGGCCAGGTCCTCACCGCTCGCCGCGGCCGCCCGGCGGGCATATATCGCCCGCAACAGATCTTTCGCGTGGATCACGCCGATGATGTTCTCGTGCTTTTCGCGATAGACGGGCAGGCGGGTGTGCGGGCTTTCAAGGCACTGGCGCAGAAGCTCGGCCGTGGGATCGTCGGCGTTCAACATCTCGATCTTCGAGCGGTGGAGCATGATCTCCTCCACCGTCCGCTCGGCCAGGTCGAGCGCGCCGAGAATGCGGTCGCGGTCTTCCTTTTCGACGACGCCCTCGGAATGGCCCAGGTTCAGCGCACCCTCGATCTCTTCGCGGATGGCCAGGATCTGGCTGTCGGGATCGGTCTGCACGCCGAACAGGCGCAGGATCAATCGCACCAGCGCCCGCACCGCGCCGACAACGGGGGCGAACAGGCGAACGACGATGGCGATAGGTCCCGACACACGCGCCGCTGCCGTCTCGGCGTTGGTGATGGCGTAGGTCTTGGGCAGAACCTCGGCGAAGATCAGGACCAGAAGTGTCATGATGAGGGTCGCGAAAGCCACGCCGCTTTCCCCAAGCATCCGGGTGAACAGGGCCGTCGCCAGCGATGTGGCCAGAATGTTGACGAGGTTGTTGCCCAGCAGAACCGAGCCGATCAGACGCTCGCTGTCCTCGGTGATCTTGAGCGCGCGCTCGGCCGATTTGGAGCCGCGATCGGCCTGCGAACGCAGCTTGCCGCGCGATGCCGCCGTCAGCGCCGTCTCGGAGCCCGAGAAGAAGGCCGAGCACATCAGGAGGAAAAGGATCGCGCCCACCGAGGTCCAGAAGGCCGCGTCGAATATGCTAGAAGAGGGGTCCATGATCCAGCGTTATGGGGCGCAGGGCCGGGGCTGACAAGTCAGCCTTTTGCAAGCGGGTGATGTTGAAGAACCAGTTCCTGCAGGCGCTGGTCCAGGACGTGGGTGTAGATCTCTGTCGTTGCGACGTCGGCGTGGCCCAGAAGCGCCTGAATCGCCATCAGGTCGGCGCCTCCGGCCAGGAGGTGGGTGGCGAACGCGTGGCGCAGGGTATGGGGCGTGACCTTCGCGGGATCGAGGCCAGCTTCCAGCGCGATCTCCTTGATCAGTTGGAAGAACCGGTGGCGCGTCAGATGGCCGGCCTTCCCGCGCGAGGGGAACAGAAAGCGCGATGGTGCCTTCGCATCGTCGGTCCCGTCGCGGATCGTCAACCATGTCGTCAGGGCCGTCCGCGCCCCGTCGGTCAGAGGCACGACCCGTTCCTTGCCGCCCTTGCCGCGGATCAACAGCATACGCGGATCGCCGCGCGCGGCCGCCACGGGAAGGGAGACAAGCTCGGTCACCCGCATTCCGGTGGCATAGAGGATTTCCAGAAGGCAGGCGTTGCGCACCTTGTCCGCTTCGGCTCGTCCGGTTCGGCGGGCGGCGTCGATCAGGCGGTCGACCTCTTCCACTTCAAGTGTCTTGGGCAGTCGCTTCTCGCGCCCCGGACCCTTGATCCGCAGCGCAGGATTGTCCGTCCGCCAGCCTTCTTCATAGGCGAACCGGAACAGGCCCTTGATGGCGGACAGACGCCGTGCGCGGGTCGAGACGGCCAGCCCCTGATCGGTGCAGTGGAGCAGATAACCCTCGATATCCGAACGGTCGATATCGGGCAGATCGCGCCCGCCCATCCAGGTCCCGAAATCGCTGAGGTCGCGCATATACGCGAGGCGCGTGTTTTCAGCCGCACCGGCCTCGGCCGCGCGGGCATCGATGAAGCTGGAAATTTGTCGACCGAGTGTCATTGTGCCGCGTCCATCACGACGAGTTCGATCGCGGCGCGGAAGGCCGTGTCGCGCAGGCCCGTGGCCGACAAGATCGAAAGACCGTCGGTCAGCGCGTCAAGGTTGTTGCCGGCCCCGGCCTCGACCAGGCGCACGGCATGCAACAGCGCTTCGCCGGTCCGGTTCTGTTCGATCAGGGCTGATACGCTTTGGGGTATGTCTTCCGCCAATCCCGCCGCGATGGCCGCAAGTCGCGGATCGCGCTGGTCCTCGGGAAGGTCCCGCCGTTCGACAAGCGCAGCCAGTGACGGATCGGGGCTGTCGGCACTGTGGCCTGCCAGAAGCGCTAGGCGCGTTGCGATACGGCCCGCGCGCCCCTCCATTTTCAATTCAGCCACTTTCGCGCCGACCATTTTTGCCAGCGCGGGAAGAAGGTGAGCCTCGGACATCAGGTCCCAGGCGCGGGGCAGGGCGTCGGACAGCGCATCGGCATCGTTTGCCCGCAACGCACGCGCGACCTCGCGCGCGGCGGCAACCCTGTCCCACGGCAGCCCAGAGGCGGCGGGTTTACGTTCGTCGTAGATCGACCAAAGATCGCCAGGCGCCACGGCGCCGTACCGGGCCAATCGCTCGGCGGCCTCGATGCGGGCCATCCAGCCCGTGATCGGGCGCAGGTCGGCATGGGCGAATGGCAGTGGCAGGGAGGGGGTGCGCAACGGCTCGCCAATCGCCTCGTAGAGCAGGAAATCCAGTGGCGACGGGGTGGCCGGCGGCGGCAGCAACCCGGGCTGGCTGTGCGCGTCGAGGAAGCGAGTCAGGCGTTCTGTCTCGGCCAATGTGACGACACCAAGGGCGCGCGCCGTCTCCAGCGTCACGGCGGCCGCATGCCAATCCCCGGACCGGGCCAGGCAGAAGATGCGGGCGGGATAGGTGGGCGTGATTTCGGGCAGGTCGCGCATGCGCTGGCAGGCCTGCGTCTCGGACCCCGTCAGAATGGTCAGATCGAACCAGCGGCGGAAGATCTCGGGGTCCTGATACCCCGCCAGCGTCATCATCTCGCGCGCGGACCCGAACCGCCCCAAAGCCAGCAACGCGTCCAGACGGGCCAGATAGAACGCCTGGCCCATCGCGCTGTCGCGCGGTGGCGTGGCCCGCACCGTCAGAACGTCGTGGAGCAGTTTCTGCATCGACGGCAGACTGGGGGGCCGCATCTCTTGCACCTGCCGGATCAGCGTCGAAGCCTCGGACTCGGCCCACAAATCCCCGTGCAGGCCGCGATCCGCAGGATCCGTCAGGCCGATGAGGTCGGGGATCGGCCGATCCAGGGGGCGGACTACGATCCGACCCGGACGGGCCGAATCGGTTACGGCCGGTTGTTCGGCGATGGGCGGTGCCGGGGGTGGGACCGACACGGTGTCCGACAGCCAGTCGAGCGCGGCCAAAGGTTGCTGCGCCGCAACCGGGCCGGCGCAGCACACCAGCGCCAGGAAGCCGCAGCGCGCGCGCGATCGAACCTGCTTAATCATTGAGATTGACGGGTATCCTGACGTCTTCCTGTTCGGGATCGAGATTGCCCAGATACGCGAACCCGACCAGCCCGACGAATCCAAGAAACGCGAGAATGATCAGGAATTTCAAAAGTTTGAACATCGCTTGCCGTCTTGCCCCGCCACCTGTCCCCGCGTCTCCGGCGGGATGTAAGCGGTTTATAGCTGGTCTTTCGCGCAAGATCACGCCATTCAGGGCCCGTTTTCCCACGAGTGAGCGAGACCACGCTGAACCCATGCGCCGTCTGAAGAAAACAGTTTGCATGGTCGGGATGATGGGCGCGGGAAAGACCGCGATCGGCTCGGCCGTCGCGCGAAGTCTCGGGGTGCCGTTCCTCGACTCGGATGCCGAGATCGAGCGGGCCGCGAATGAAAGCATCGCGGGGATTTTCGAACGGTGGGGCGAGCCGTTCTTCCGTCAAAAGGAAAGCCAGGTCCTGACGCGTCTGCTGGATGGGCAGCCTTGTATCCTGTCGACGGGCGGCGGCGCTTACATGGCCGCCGGCAACCGCGCGACGATTACCGAACGCGGTGTCGCGCTGTGGATCAAGGCGGCCCCCGAGATTCTGTGGGCCCGGGTCCGGCACAAGGACACCCGTCCCCTTCTTAGAACCCCCGATCCGAAAGCCGCCCTGATGAAATTGATCGAACAGCGTGATCCGATCTACGCGATGGCGGATCTGACAGTTGAATCCGAGGCTGAGATGTCAGTCGAGAGGATGGCCCAGAAGACGATCGACGTCATCGCCACGCGGCCCGATGTCTTGGAGATGGCGTAATGGATAAGGTTCAGGTCGATCTTGGCGCACGTGCCTACGACGTCCTCATCGGTGCCGGGCTTTTGCAGCGCGCGGGCACGTTGATCGGACCGCTTCTGCATCGCCCCCGGGTGGCGATCGTCACCGACGAAACGGTTTCCCGGCATCATTTGCCCGCCTTGGAGGCGGCGCTGACAGAACAGGATATCGCACATTCGACCCTCAGACTTCCCGCCGGCGAGGCGACCAAGAACTGGGACGATCTTGGGCGAACGGTCGAATGGCTGCTGGCTGAACGCATCGAACGTCGGGATATCATCATTGCGCTGGGTGGCGGCGTGATCGGCGATCTGGCGGGATTCGCGGCCGCGATCCTGCGCCGGGGCGTGCGATTCGTGCAAATTCCGACATCGCTTCTGGCGCAGGTCGACAGTTCGGTCGGGGGCAAGACCGGCGTGAATGCTCGCGCGGGCAAGAACCTGATCGGCGCTTTCCACCAGCCCAGCCTCGTGCTGGCCGATATCGATTGCCTTGGCACGCTGACGCCCCGGGATTTCCTAGCCGGGTACGGCGAGGTGGTGAAATACGGATTGCTGGGCGATGCCGCGTTCTTCGCCTGGCTGGAGGAGAACGGACCGGCGCTGGCCGAGGGGGATCCGACGCTCCGGGCCGAGGCCGTGCGGCGTTCGGTCCAGATGAAGTCCGACATCGTGGTCAGGGACGAGACCGAACAGGGCGACCGCGCGCTTTTGAACCTTGGCCATACCTTCTGCCACGCGATCGAGGCGGCGACGGGGTATTCCGACCGGCTGCTCCACGGCGAAGGGGTCGCCATCGGATGCGCCCTGGCGTTCGAGCTGTCGGCGCGTCTGGGCCTGTGCGCGCAGGAGGATCCGAGCCGCGTTCGCGCCCATCTTGCGGCGATGGGGACACGGCGGGACCTACGGGACATCCCCGGCGATCTGCCTGATGCAGACGGGCTTCTGGACCTCATGGCGCAGGACAAGAAGGTGGTCGATGGACAGCTGCGCCTGATCCTGGCGCGCGGAATCGGGGATGCCTTCGTCACGGCGGACGCGCCCGCCGATGCGATCCGGTCCGTTCTTGCGGACGCGCTTGCCCAGCGGTGATGCACCACGTTACCTTCGACGACGGTCCTCTGGGCCCGACGCGGTTCGCAGCACCGACGCGCCTGATCGAGGCGTGGGAGCCGTCGCAGATTGACGACGCGTTGGCGGCGTTGGAGGAGGCGAGAGCCGACGGGCTCTGGCTGGCGGGCTATGCCAGTTACGAGCTGGGGTATGCCTTCTCGCGCAAGCTGTCGCCGTTGCTGCCCGAGGGGCGCGATCTGCCGCTTCTGGCGTTCGGCGTGTTCGACGGGCCCGAGCCTGCGCCGCAACACGATCCCGGTCCGGCCGGGCTGGACGACATCGCCCCGGTCTGGACCGCCGAGCGCTATGCTCAGGCGTTCGAGCGGGTGCAGAATTACATCGCCGCAGGTGACATCTATCAGGCGAACCTGACCTTTCCGCTGACCGCGTGGGCGACCGGGACGCCGGCCGACCTTTACGCCGCGCTGAAACGCCGTCAGCCTGTTAGCCATGGGGCGCTGGTCGAACTGGGCGGGGCTGCCATCCTGTGTCGCTCGCCCGAGTTGTTCTTCGATATCCAGCCGGATGGACGCATTCTGACGCGGCCCATGAAAGGCACCGCGCCCCGCGGCATGACGGCCGAAGAGGATGCGATCCTGAAATCCGACTTGGCCCAGAGCGAGAAGAACCGCGCCGAGAACCTGATGATCGTCGATCTTCTGCGCAACGACATCAGCCGTATCTGCCGCATCGGCTCTGTCCGGGTGCCGCGGCTGTTCCATGTGGAGACTTATGCGACGGTTCACCAGATGGTGTCGGACGTCGAGGGGATGCTTCTGCCGCGGATCGGTCTTGCCGAGATCTTCCGGGCGCTGTTCCCCTGCGGATCGATTACCGGGGCCCCGAAAATCCGGGCCATGCAGATCATTCGCGAGGTCGAGGAAAGCCCCCGCGGCGCCTATTGCGGCGCGGTTGGGTGGATCGCGCCCGATGGCGCGATGCGGATGGGGGTCGCAATCCGAACCGTCACCGTCTGGCCAGACGGAACGGCGCGCCTGAATGTCGGGGGCGGGGTCGTGCATGATTCGACCGGTGCCGGCGAATATGAGGAGGCATTGTGGAAAGCCCGTTTCGCGACCCTCCCCCCGGCCTGAAAATCATCGAGACCCTGCGCCTTGCCCCGGACGGCCCGGTGCGCGGGGACGCGCATCTGGCACGGCTGGCAAGGACCTGCGCGACCTTCGGTGTTCCGTTCGATGTCGGTCGTGCCGGGGATCGTCTGTCGCAGGCCTGTTGGGGGGGGGCAGATCTGCGCGCGCGGCTGACGGTGGGCCTGGATGGACAGGTCGACCTGGAAACCTCCCCGCTTGCCCCGGGGGCGTCGCGATGGCGCGTCCGACTGGCGACGGGGGTCGTCGCGGGCGATCCGTGGCGTCGCGTTAAGACGACGCATCGCAATATCTACGACGCGGCGCGTGCCGCGATGCCCGAGGGGACGGATGAGGTGGTGTTCCTCAACGACCGGGGGGAGGTTTGCGAAGGGGCTATCACCAACATCTTTCTTGCACGCGATGGCCGTCTGCTTACGCCCCCGGTGGAGTCGGGGGCGCTGCCGGGGATCCTGCGGAAGACACTTCTGGACGATGGACGGGCGGTCGAGCGCGCCCTTCGCCCGCCGGACCTGATGTCCGGCGAGGTGTTTGTCGGAAATTCGCTGCGTGGACTGATCGCGGCTGACCTGATCGACGGGTAATCCTCAGAACGGGATCTCGTCGTCCATATCCGAATAGCCGCCACCGCCACCGCGCTCATCTCCGCCGCCGCCGCTGCTACCGCCGCCGCCGCTGCTACCGCCGCCGTAACCACCGGATGAGCCACGGTCGTCATAGCCGCTGCCACCACCACCGCCGCCTTCACCGCGCCCGTCGAGCATCGTCAGCGTCGAGGTGTAGGGGCGCAGCACGACCTCGGTCGAATAGCGATCCTGGCCGCTTTGATCCTGCCATTTGCGGGTTTCGAGCTGGCCTTCGATATAAACCTTCGAGCCCTTTTTCAGGTATTGCTCGGCCACGCGCGCCAGCGGTTCGGAGAAGATCGCCACCGAGTGCCATTCAGTCCGCTCGCGCCGTTCGCCCGTGTTGCGGTCTTTCCAGTTCTCGGACGTCGCGATTCGCAGATTGCAAACCTTGCCCCCGTTCGAGAACGTCCGCGTTTCAGGGTCGCGGCCCAGGTTCCCGATCAGGATTACCTTGTTGACGGATCCGGCCATGGTTCGCTCCTTCTCGATTCGCGTGTCGGCGCAAGCTGACATAGGTCGGCGGGGAGTTTAACAGCCGATTGTGTCGGGGCTGGCAAAACGAAGGCGCCCCCGGTAGGCTTCCGCCGACGATCGGACAGGAGGGGGGACACCATGATCCGACTGACCGTTGCGGCGGCACTTGCATTCATGCCGGTCGCCAGTGGGGCTGAAACGCTGTTCGGCTCCAAGAGCGCATCGGGATTCGCCTCGAAGCTCAACGTGATCGACGGAAGGGCCGCGTCGCAATACGAGGGATCGACCCGCCTTCAGCCGATCATCAAGGAAGGGCCGGAACGAAAGACCACGGTCGTCTCTGCGCCCGTTGTCGCGCGGACGAGTTATCGCGGGACGTTCCTGACCCCCGCAAAGCAGGCGGCAAAGCGACACGGCATTCCAGAAGCGATCTTCGTGAACCTCGTTACGCGGGAATCAGGATGGAATCCGGGTGCGGTCAGCCACAAGGGCGCCATCGGTCTTGCGCAGCTGATGCCCGACACAGCGCGGCTTCTGAGGGTGGATCCGAACGACCCGATCCAGAACCTGGATGGTGGCGCGCGTTATCTTGCGCAGCAGTATCGGGCTTTCGGGGACTGGCGCTTGGCGCTTGCGGCCTACAATGCCGGCCCCGGTGCAGTGCAAAAGCACGGTGGCGTTCCGCCCTATGCCGAGACCGCGGCCTATGTGACCGCGATCCTGGGACAATAGGCGTCGTTCAGCTGAACTTCGCAGCCAAGGTTTCGATATCCGGATCGGATGCGCGCGGCACGATCCGGTAAACTGCGTTCACTGCACAGAAGAGCGCGAAGCACAGAAGGCCGATGCAGAGCGCGATCACCAGGATCTGTCCATAGGCCTGTCCAGAGAGCCAGGAAAACACTTCGCCCATCCCGCCGGCCTGATCCGGCGAATAGGTCCACGCCGCGTAGAGGATGAAGAAGCCGATCATGGCGACGACGAAGCCTTGCGCCGCGACCCCGATACGCAGAAGGACATCCCAGTTGCGCGTCACCTCGTTGCCGCGAAGGTGTTTGCGGTAAGCCCGCTCATATGCTTTCTTGCCGTAATACAGCCCTGCGCCAATGGTCAGGACGCCGGCTATTCCGAGAATCCAGCGTCCCGCCGGCCACGACAACACCGCTTCGGCGGCTTTCGAGAACGTGCTTTGTTCACCGCTGCCCGAGCTTCCGGTGAAGATCAGAAGCGCCGCACCGATGCCCAGCCCCAGGTGGATCGCTCCGGTGATGCACATGCCCAACCGTGCGACGATCCCTTCACCGTCCGATCCGTAGCATTCAAGATCCCACGCGGCGTCGATCAACCGCCAGGCCGCATAGCACACCATGCCCATAAAGATTACGAACAGCACCACCGTTCCCCATGTTGATGTCTCAAGCGTCTTGAACACCGAGGACGTGCCTTCGGCGCTACCGCCGGAAAACAGCGATTGCAGTGAAACGCCCGCCACAGCAAGATAAACGAGCGCTCGGCCGGCATAGCCCAAGCGCATTACGGGCACTGCCCAGTCGAAGTCTCCGTTGGACGCCATGATCCTGCCTTCCGTTAGGTTCGCAGGGGCAACACCGCAGCGGCTACACCGTTCCGTGAAGAGGCGTTATTCCCATTCGATCGTTCCCGGAGGCTTCGAGGTGATGTCATACGTCACGCGGTTGATGCCGCGAACGTTGTTGATGATCCTGGTCGCCGTCTCGCCCAGGAAATCATGCGTGAAAGGATAATAATCGGCGGTCATGCCGTCCACACTGCCCACCGCACGCAGGGCACAGGCATAGTCGTATGTCCGCCCGTCGCCCATCACGCCCACGGTCCGCACTGGCAACAAGGCGACGAAGGCCTGCCAGATATCGTCATAAAGGCCATGCTTGCGGATCTGGTCGATATAGATCGCATCGGCCTCGCGGAGGATATCAAGCTTTTCGCGCGTGATCGCACCGGGGCAGCGGATCGCAAGTCCGGGGCCGGGGAAGGGGTGGCGGCCGATGAACCGGTCAGGCAGGCCAAGCTCGCGCCCCAGGGCACGGACCTCGTCCTTGAAAAGCTCGCGTAGAGGTTCGACCAGCTTCATGCCCATCTTCTCAGGCAGGCCGCCGACGTTGTGGTGGCTCTTGATGGTAACACTTGGGCCGCCGGAGAACGAAACCGACTCGATCACGTCAGGGTACAGCGTCCCCTGTGCCAGGAAATCCGCGCCACCGATCTCCTTGGCGTACTTCTCGAACACGTCGATGAACAGCCCGCCAATGGTCTTGCGCTTGATCTCGGGGTCGCTGACCCCTTCGAGAGCGTTCAGGAACAGGTCCGCTTCGTCGGCATGGATCAACGGCAAGTTCATGTGGTCGCGGAACATGCCCACGACCTCCTCGGCCTCGTTCTTGCGCAGAAGGCCGTGGTCTACGAAGACGCAGGTGAGCTGATCGCCGATCGCCTCGTGGATCAGCACGGCCGCGACGCTGGAATCGACCCCACCCGACAGCGCACAGATCACCTTGCCGTCGCCGACCTGATCGCGGATCGCCCGCACGGCCTGCTCGCGGTAGGCCCCCATGGTCCAATCGCCCGTGAACCCCGCCAGCGCACAGAAGTTGGCAAAAAGGCCTGGGCCGTTCGGGGTGTGGTGCACCTCGGGGTGGAACTGCATGCCGAAGAATCGGCGGTCGGGGTCGGCCACCACGGCATAGGGCGCGCCGCTGGATGTTGCGAAAGGCACGAAGCCCGCCGCCAGGCGCGAGACGTGATCGCCGTGGCTCATCCAGACCTGCTCGCGCCCGGTGTGGAACCAGCCCTTCAGAAGCTCCAGCCGATTCTCGGTGGGTTCGATGAACGCGCGGCCGAACTCGGCCGATCCGGCCGTGCGCACGACCTCGCCGCCCAGCATGTGCATCATCACTTGCTGGCCGTAGCAGATGCCCAGAACCGGCACGCCCAGCTCGAAGACCTTCTGCGGGGGCTTGGGCGATCCCGCATCCGGCACGCTTGCCGGTCCGCCGGACAGGATCACGGCCCGCGGCGCGAATGCGTCAAGGAACGCGTCGTCCACGGCGTTGAAGGGATGTATCTCGCAATAGACGCTGAGTTCGCGCAGGCGGCGCGCGATCAGTTGCGTCACCTGGCTGCCGAAATCGATGATCAGCAGCTTCTGGTGCGGGGCCTGGTGGGCGGGGGCTATGGGCACGTCGGTCATATCTCGCGCGATAGCGCCGGGCGCGCACGCGCGCAAGCGCGAGGGCATGTCGGTTTTCGGCGCAAGGCGGCGTAAACGAGCGACGACAGGGGCGGTGAAGCGGATACGTGTGCGTGAAGTTCGACGCAGGGGGCACCATGAGCGATACGGCGACACGCAAGCGGAGCAGGGGCACGGGCGGCGGTGCCGCGCGCCGGGCCGAGCGGACGGCGGTCCGGATCGAGGCCGCCCGCTATATCGAGCGCAACATCCCGAACTTCGAGATCCTGAACGAGGAGGCGCTCGAGATCATCGAGGCCAACGCGGAGACGTTGCTGGAAGAGGTCGGCGTCGTCTTTTCGGAAAACCCCGCCGCGCTGGATCGCTGGCGCGAGGTGGGGGCCGACGTGCAGGGCGACCGGGTCCGGATGCCCAAGGGTTTAGCCCGCAAGCTTTGCCAGACAGCACCCGGCAGCTTCACCCAACATGCGCGCAATCCGGAACGTTCGGTCGAGATCGGCGGGCGCAACCTGATCTTGGCGCCAGTCTATGGCCCCCCTTTCGTGCGCGACCGCGAGGGCGGACGTCGGTATGCGACGATCGATGATTTCCGCAATTTTGTCCGCCTTGGTTACATGTCGAAATGGCTCCACCATTCCGGCGGAACGGTGTGCGAGCCGACGGATATTGCGGTCAACAAGCGCCATTTCGACATGTTGCTGGCGCACATGACCCTGTCGGACAAGCCCTTCATGGGGTCTGTCACCGAACCCAGCCGCGCGCAGGATTCGGTCGACATGTGCAAGATCCTGTTCGGCGACGCGTTCGCGACCGAGAACACGGTGATGACGTCTCTCATCAACGTGAACTCTCCGCTGACCTTCGATGCCACCATGATGGGCGCCTTGGAGGTCTACGCGGAAAACATGCAGGCCTGCATCGTGTCGCCGTTCATCGTCGGCGGGGCAATGGCCCCGGTCACTGTTGCCGGAACGCTGACGCAGGTGCTCGCCGAAGTCATGACCGGCGTCGCTTATTCACAGATGATTCGCCCGGGCGCGCCCGTGATCGGCGGGGCGTTCGTCACCTCGATCGACATGAATTCAGGTGCGCCGACGTTCGGAACACCCGAAGCGTCTTTGATTACCTACGGGGCCGGGCAACTGATGCGTCGGCTCGGCTTGCCCTACCGCTCGGCGGGATCGTTCACGGGGTCGAAACTGCCGGACGCGCAGGCCGCGTACGAGACGTCGAACTCGCTCAACATGGGATTGCTGTCTGGCGTGAACTTCATGCTTCATGCTTGCGGCTGGCTGGAAGGTGGCCTCGTCGCCTCGATGGAGAAATTCGTGATGGACGCCGACCAGCTCGGCGTGCTGCATACCATCGCGAAGGGCGTGGACATGAGCGAAGCCGGCCAAGCCATGGATGCCTTGCGTGAGGTCGGTCCCGGCGGCCATTTCCTAGGCTGCGCCCATACACAGGCGCATTTCAAGGACGCGTTCTGGCGATCGCAACTGTTCGACTACAAGCCGTTCGAGACTTGGTCCGAAGAGGGTGGGCGGGATACTGCGCGACTGGCGGAAATCAGGGTCGAGAAGCTGCTGAACGACTACCAGCAGCCTGGTCTGGACCCCGATATCGCCGGGCGGCTTGAAGACTATGTTGCCGGACGCAAGTCCGAAATGCCCGACGCCTTCAGCTGACCGCGTTTGCGGTCGCATTCAAAAGCTGCGCCTCGGCCATAAGCGCCGTAAGGCATTCGACATGGGCCGCGATCGAATAGGTCGCGCGCCCTTCTTTGCGTCCTGCCTCCAGTTCCGACTCGAGCCGTGCCAGGCCGCGAAGAGACGTGCGCCCGGGCAGCGGCACGGAACCGTCGAGCAAGCGCGGCAGGACAGCTTCCCTGCGATATGTCCCGAGACCGAACCGGGCCGCACTGACCAACAGGCGAGGGCGGCGGAGACCGGCAAGGGAGAAGTCGATAGCGCTCATGGCGTGTTTCCTTTTTCTGAACAACGCCATCCTTTTGCCACGTTTTACCGCCGCGTTGCCGCATTCACCCAAGCAACGTACGCATCCGCGACTCTCGGTTAACAGAATGTGGCTTTTCTTTGTCAGGCAGGTTGGTCGTTAACTAGACGTCAACAATAGATACCCATTGGTAATGCCGCGGATCACCGCGGCCTGTCCAGAATGGCGGCCGCCTGCGACAACAATGGGGAAGGCGCACGATGTCATACCTGTCGTCCGGGGCTGAACGCCCTGCCGATACAGTGCCGGAATACATCAGGTTTTACCTGGCTCACACCGTTGAGGGGCGCTCTATCCGCTCCCTCGCCAGGCATGCGGGATGTCATGCCTCGACGGTTCTGCGCCAGGTCCGGCGCTGCGAACAACGTCGCGACGACCCTCTCATTGATCTCGCATTGTCCAGATTAGGGAAACAGTGTGAGGGATCGAAACACCCCAGAGGTGCAGATATGGAAACGCCGCAGATGACCGCCTTGACGACCGCAAACGACTGGCCCGACACCACAGCAATCGACGACGAGGCGCGCAGGGTCCTGCGCCGTCTGGTCGAACCCGGGGCCTGCCTTGCCGTGGCCGAAGGAATGGAGAAGGCCGTGATCGTCCGCGAAGGCGAGGACGGAAACACAATCCGTACGGGCACCGTGGACAGCATCATCGCCGAGTCGATGGCCTTGCGCGACTGGATCGCGTGCACAGCGTCCGGCCGGGTATTGCGGTACAGGATCACGACGGCGGGGCGAACTGCGCTCAAGACCCTGCTGGCCGCGAGCGAGAACGAGAAGGCCCGCGCTTCGTCCGACGAGGATGCGGACGATCGCCGCGGTCGCCCGACCGTAGCGGAAAGCCCGTTGTCCATGCTGGCCCGGCGCCGGGACCGCGACGGTTCGCGGTTTCTGGCCCCCGATATGGTACGCGCCGGCGAACGGTTGAGAGAAGAGTTCGAGATCGCCTCGATGGGATCAGTGCCGGAAGGCGGGTGGGAGGCGCTTCTGACCGCTTCTGTCCCTTCCGACGGATCCTTGCGCGGGGCAGAGGGTGCGCAGGCCCGGCTGGCCGCGGCACTCGCAGATTTGGGTCCGGGTCTTGGTGATATCGTGCTGCGGGTATGCTGCCAGCTCGAAGGCCTTGAGTCCGTCGAGAAGCGGATGGGATGGGCTGCACGGTCGGGCAAGATCGTCCTGCGGATCGCCCTCGAACGGCTGGCGCGCCATTTCGAGCGGGAGAGCGTCGCGGGTGGTGGCCTTATCGGCTGAAAGCAGCTGCATGGGTTGGGTGGAACGGCGCATTTTCAGTCGCTTCCCGCCCGATCCGCGATAGGGGTGGAGGCTTGCAGGTTTTCTTGCTACCGGCAGGGCAAAGATGGATATGTTTGCCTGATGTTCACCCCTGAATCAGTACGCGCCAGACGAACCTTGCTACGCCAGTATGGCCTGTCCGATTCAGTGGATCTGAGTTCGCTGAACGATATTGTGACCCTGGCTGTTCGCATGTGCGAAGTGAAGACGGGAACCATTACCCTGTTCGGGGACGACCGCCAGAGATACGTCCTCAATATCGGAATGAAGATTTCCGAACTTCCGCTGGACGAGACGATCTGTGCCCATGTGCTGTCGGAAACCGGCGTGACGGTCATTCCCGACACCCAAGCGGACCAGCGGACGCGGGATTTGGCCGTGTGCAACGGGATCGAGGGGTTCCGCTTCTACGCCGCCGCGCCGCTTCGCGCCGGGAACGGGCGGGTGATCGGCACGCTTACCATGCTCGATCCCGAACCCCGCGATCTGAATGACGACCAAAGAATGCTGCTGGTTGTGATGGCCAAGCAAGTGATGGCGCAGCTGGACCTCCGGCGGGCCTTGCGGCGCGCCGATCTGATGCGCCGTGAAGTGGATCACCGGGTCAAGAACTCGCTCCAGTCGGTGGCCTCTCTGACGCGGTTGCAGGCCCGCCGTGTCACCAGCACGGAGGCCCGCGAAGCGCTGGAGATCGTATCGCGCCGGATCGACACGGTGGCCGCGCTGAACTCCGAGCTTTACCGCATCGGCAATGATCGGAAGGTCGGTCTTTCGGGGTTCCTGGCCTCGGTTATCGATCTCATTCGCTCTTCCGCGCCCGAGCGGGTGACGATCTCGCTCGAATGCGCTGATGTGAACATTTCGGCGCGCCATGCGGGCAGCCTTGCGATCATCGTGAACGAATTCACCACGAACAGCTTCAAGCATGCGTTCCCGGACGACCGCGCAGGTCATATCGAGATCAGTGGCCGTCAGACCACGCCGGGGACGTTCGTACTGACCTGTCGCGATGACGGCATCGGTTTTTCAGGGCAGGCCCCGGGCAATGGTTTGGGCTTCGCCATCATCGACAGTGCCGTCGAAAGCGTCGACGGAGAAATCGAGCGGGGCGGCGAAGCGCCAGGGCACGAGATCAAGGTCGAGTTCGGCATCTGATCCTCGCCGGACGCATGGCCGCATTCCGTGGACTTCGCGGCGCAGGGCGTTTATCTGCAGGTCAAAGCAGGAGGATCCCATGCCCCGCGATCTGAAGATGCCGGCCGAACGCCACCCCGAAAAAGCCCACCGCCCGGAGACGCCGCGGGTGAAGAAGCCCGACTGGATCCGGGTCAAGGCCCCATCGGGCGAAGGCTACAAGGCCACGCGCGAGATCATGCGCGAGCATAAACTGACGACGGTCTGCGAGGAAGCCGGCTGCCCGAACGTGGGCGAATGCTGGTCGCAGGGTCACGCCACGATGATGATCATGGGCGAGATCTGCACACGCGGCTGCACCTTCTGCAACGTGGCGACGGGGCGTCCCGACGCGCTGGACGTGTTCGAGCCGGGCCGCGTGGCCGATGCGGTAAAGAAGCTGGGGCTGAACCACGTCGTCATCACCAGCGTGGACCGCGATGACGTGGACGACGGGGGGGCTGCGCATATTGCACAGACCATTCGCGCCACCCGCAAACAATCACCTGGAACCACGATCGAGGTTCTGACGCCCGACTTCCTGCGTTGCGGCCCCGATGCGTTGGAGACCGTTGTCGAGGCACGCCCCGACGTGTTCAACCATAACCTTGAAACGGTCCCCGGCCTTTATCCAGAGGTGCGGCCCGGCGCACGGTATTTCCACTCGCTGCGTATCCTGCAGCGCGTAAAAGAGCTCGACCCGACGATGTTCACCAAGTCTGGAATCATGGTCGGGCTGGGCGAGGCCCGGCAGGCCGTGCACCAGGTGATGGACGACATGCGGGCCGCGGACGTCGACTTCATCACCATTGGCCAATATCTCCAGCCGACGTCGCGCCATCATGCGGTGGACCGCTATATCACCCCCGAGGAATTCGCGAGCTACGAGAAGACGGCGTGGGGCAAGGGGTTCCTGATGGTCTCAGCCACGCCACTGACCCGGTCCAGCTATCACGCAGGCGACGATTTCGCGCGGCTCAAGTCCGCCCGCGACGCGAAATTCGCCTGAGGTCTGCGAACCGGGCGTGGAATTATCCGTTGGGCGGCAAAGCCTGAAAGGATTGCCATGCCCGCCCCACGCGTGATCGCCTTCGACGTGATCGAGACGCTGTTCCCGCTCGATCCACTTCGTGCACGGCTTGCCCGGATCGGTCTGTCCAAAAGCGACCTCGAGCCATTCTTCGCGTCCTTGCTGCGAGACGCGTTCGCACTGGATACCTGTGGGGTGTACCGTCCGTTCAAAGAGGTCGCCTCTTCGACACTGACGCAAATGGGCGTACCGGAAGATCGGCACAACACACTGTTCGACGGCTTTTCGCAGCTCGACGCCCATGGGGACGTGCGCCCGACGTTCGAGCGTTTGCAGGGGGAAGGGGTCCCCATTCTATGCCTGACGAACGGGAACCCGGATGTGACGCGGACCCTGTTGGACCGCAATGCACTGGGTGATCTGGTGACGCGGACGATTTCGATCGACGAAATCGGCGTTTGGAAGCCGCGCGCGCAAGTTTACACCTACGCGGCAAACCAGATGCACGTCGCACCCGGCGAGATGGCGCTGGTCGCTTGCCATGCCTGGGATTGCCAGGGGGCAATGTCCGCGGGGCTTATTTCGGGGTACGTGAAACGCACACAGCCCTATGGGACCGCGATGACCGAGCCGCACGCCATGTCCGATACGCTTCCTGAAACGGTCGATCAGCTTCTGCGGTTATAGAGCGTATTTCTGCTTTCACGTTTCAGGTTTCACCGCTGGCTTTATCTGAGTTTCTTACCTGCATGACAGGTGGGTAGCATGGCAAACCGGTTGGGATGCGAGACCTGATCAACGCGCGGATGGTGCAAAGCCCGATCCGGAACCGAACGCCGTGGTCGTAGAACCGGCAGATTACCGCGGGATCGCCATTCACCGTTTCTCGGTCTGGCGGTTTTTCCTTCGCCCAGTCTTTTGCTGGACCACGAAAAAGAGGCGCAAGCTGTCGAGCAGAGCGGCCTGAGATCCGGCAGGCGCGCCACATCTGGATCACACGACGCCAATAGTTCTGCTCTACGCGCTGACGCGCCTTGGTTTCACGATGAGACGCCGCTCAAGGCGAACATGGCCAAGATCACCGAATGATCCCCAAAAGGCGCTACAGCTCGGATCTGAACCCCTCCTAGATGGCGTTCGCGAAGTTCAAGACGCCGATCCGGAGAGCCGTCGCCAGAACCTATGACGCTCTATGGCAAGCGGTCGGGCAAGTCCGCGCTCTCTTCACCGAGGAAGAGTGCTACCAGTTCTTCAAAGTCGCCGGATACGAAACCGATTAGACGCAACACGCTCTGGACATTCAATCCTGCGACCATCCCGGCGGGCGCTTGTCCAGAAACGCTGTGATCCCCTCATCGGTGTCGGCATCGAGCATGTTCTGAACCATGACCTTGCCCGTGTGCTCGTAGGCCGCGGCCAGAGGCATCTCCGCCTGGTCATAGAACGCACGCTTTCCGACGCGCACGGCCGAGCCCAGTTTGCCGGCCACAGTCTGCGCCAGCTCCATGGTCGCGTCCGCAAGGGCGTCGGCCGGAACCACGCGGTTGACCAGGCCCAGATCCAGCGCCTCCTCGGCCTCGATCAGGCGACCGGTGGTCAGCATCTCAAACACGCGTTTGCGGGGCATGACCCGCGACAGGGCGACCATCGGGGTCGAGCAGAACACCCCGATATTCACGCCGTTCACGCCGAACCGCGTCCCCACGGCCGCGACCGCCATGTCGCAGGACGCCACAAGCTGACATCCTGCGGCGGCCGCGACGCCGTGCACTTCGGCGATGACGGGCTGGGGGACGCGCTGGATCTGCTGCATCACGGCCGAGCATCGGACGAACAGGTCGTGCCACGCCGCGGCGCCGTGGTCTTCGTCCTGCCGTTTGGCCTGCATCTGCTTCAGATCGTGGCCGGCGCAGAACGCGCGACCTGCCCCGGCCAGAACGACCGCGCGGATCGCGGTATCATCTTCGAGGTCCGCGAAGGTATCGGCCAACGCAGTCAGCATCTCGTCCGACAGGGCGTTCAACCGTTCTGGCGCGTTCATCGTCAGTCTCGCGACCGCGCCCGTGTCTTCCCGTGTCAGCATGGCAAATCCTCCCTGCATCCGTTCTAGACCCCGACTTGGCGCATCGCCATAGTCGCCGAAAACGACAGGAGCCGCCATGCCCGCGATGGATATCCCCGCCCTTCAGGACTTTCTGGCCCAGGCCTTTCCCCAGGTCGCCCGGGATTTCACGGTCGAGAAGATCGAGGAAACCGCGATCCGCGTGCGCTTGAATGTCGGCGAGCAGCACCTCAGACCCGGGGGCACTGTGTCCGGCCCGTCGATCTTCGCGCTGGCCGATGTCAGTCTTTACCTGATGATCCTGTCGCGCCTGGGACCGGTGGCCTTGGCCGTGACGACGAACTGTTCTGTCGATTTCATGCGCAAGCCGAAGGCGTCGACGGACTTGATCGCCGAAACTAGGCTGCTGAAGCTGGGTCGCGTTCTGGCGGTGGGGGATGTCCTGATCCATTCGGACGGGGATACGGCCCCGGTCGCCCGCGCGTCGTTGACCTATTCCATTCCGCCCGCGCCCCGGGTCTGATCACCCGAAACTGCGCGTGGGCCGGTCGAAGACCCGCTTGCCCAGAAGCGACGCAGTCAGTTCGACCATCAGCCTGGCCGTTCGGCCACGTTCGTCCAGCGCGGGGTTCAGCTCGACCAGGTCCAGCGAGGTGACGAGGCCCGATTCCGACAGCATCTCCATCACCAGATGGGCTTCGCGAAAGGTCGCACCGGCGGGAACTGTGGTGCCGACCGCGGGGGCGATGGAGGGATCCAGGAAATCCACGTCCAGCGACACGTGCAAATCCACATCGCCCGCGGCTGCGACCTGCGCCAGAAAATCCCGCAAGGGCGGGGCGAACCCGGTTTCGTCAATGCCGCGCATGTCGTGCAGCCGAGCTTGGGTCGCGGCCAGGCGGTCCCGTTCGCCCGGGTCGACCGAGCGCAGGCCCATCATGCAGATATTGGCCAGATCGACAGGGTGGGGCAGATCGGGAAACCCGGCGAACCCGTCCTGACCAGTGAAATACGCGACCGGCGTTCCGTGCAGGTTTCCTGAGTCGGTCGTCAGGGGCGTGTGGAAATCGCTGTGCGCGTCCAGCCAGATGACGAAAAGATCGCGCCCCCGGTCCGCCGCCCGCGCCGCCATTCCCGCGACCGAGCCGAGCGCCAGCGCATGATCGCCGCCCAGGAAGATCGGCATCCCACCAATCTCGCGTCCCCGGCGCATCAGGGCATCGGTCCAGGCCGCGACGGCACCTGGGTGGACCAGATGATCGGGCCCCTCCATGGTCCAGTCTTGGCCGGGATCGACGTTGCCGAAATCGGTTACCCCGTGCCCCAGCCCGCGCAAGGTTTCCGCGATCCCGGCCACCCTGTAGGCATCGGGACCCATCAGGCAGCCCGCGCGCGTCTTGCCGCAATCCAGCGGCGCTCCGATCAGTGTAATATCCATGCGCCACAGGATGGCCCGGCGCCGGCCCGTGTCCAGAGCCTAGCGCGTCCGAACGGCCGCCCAGATCCAGATACCCGCCAGGACGGCCGAGGCGACGGCGTTCCACGAGGCCATCGACAGGCCGGCGAAGGCCCACGCGACCTCGTCACACATGACGACCTTGTCCACCGTCTCGGTCGACAGCATGTCCGCCCCGCTGAGGCCCGACAGACTGGCACCTCCAGAGCAGGAGCTTGGCCCTTCCCACCAGCCACGCTCCACGCCTGTGTGATAGATACCAAACGCTGCGCTCGTCGCCGCAGCCAGCCCGCCCAGCGCCGCGACCGGCCAACGCGCATATCCCAGCGCGACGACGCCCAGCGCGATGGCCACGCCATGGGGCCAGCGCTGCCAGATGCACAGCTTGCAGGGCGCGTATCCAAAGGCCTGAAAGGTGAAGGCCGCCATCAGAAGGGCCGCCGATCCCGCCGCGGCGAGGATCATGAGGGAACGGGACGTCATAGGTAATGTACCACCATGAATCCGCCGATGAAGACCACGCAAAACAGCGTGAAGACCAAACCCAGCCTTCGTTCGATGAAATCGCGGATGGGCGCGCCGAAGGCGCGCAACAGCGCCGCGACCAGGAAGAAGCGCAGACCACGCGCGGCGATCGACGCCACGATGAAGACCGGTAGCGATAGTGCGGTGGCCCCCGACAGGATGGTGATGACCTTGAACGGGAAGGGCGTGACGCCTGCGATCAGGACCGCCCAGGCCCCGTAGTCGTTGTAGCTCACGCGGAACTCGTCGAACCGGTCGGCCTTGCCGTAGAACTCCAGAACCGGGCGTCCCACCTGCTCGAACAGACCCGCGCCGATGGCGTAGCCCAGAAGGCCCCCCAGGACAGAGGACAAGGTCGCCACGCCAGCGATCAGCCAGGCGCGCCGCGGTGCCGCCAGGATCATCGGGATCATCAGAACGTCGGGTGGGATCGGAAAGACCGAGCTTTCCAGGAACGCGACGACCGCAAGCGCCCAAAGGGCGTTTGGATGGGCCGAAAGCGACAGGGTCCAGTCGTAGAGGCGTCTGAGCATGGTCGCGCATGGACCACGCGCCCGGGGTCCGGTCAAGCGCGAACGATGCGCTATATGCCGCCGAAAGCGAAAGGGACATCATATGCGATGGAAAGGACGGAGGGGGAGCCGCAACATCGAGGATCGCCGCCGCCGGCGCAGCGGCGGCGGTCGAGGCATGGTCGTCGGCGGGGCAGGGGGGCTGGGCCTTGTCGCCGTGGTGGTGATCGGGTGGTTTCTGGGCGTGGATCTGACGCCCCTTCTGAACGACGTGGCGCTGGAAAGCCCGCGCGAAACGACGATCACCGCAGCCGACGAGGAGCGCGCGCAGTTCGTCTCGGTGACGTTGGCCGATACCGAAGAGGTGTGGGCCGATCTCTTCGATACGCAGGTCGGAGAGCCCTACACGCCCGCAACCCTCGTCTTGTTCAAGGGAACGACATCCTCGCCCTGCGGCGGAGCCAGCGGTGCGACCGGGCCATTTTATTGCCCGGCGGACGAGAAGGCGTATCTGGATACCGATTTCTTCGTGACGCTGGATCAACGCCTTGGGGCGGGGGGTGATTTTGCGGCCGCCTATGTCGTGGCGCATGAAATTGCGCACCACGTCCAGAACCTGCTGGGCATCCTCGGGCAAGCCAACGCGGCGCGACGCAGCGCAAGCGAGGCCCAGTCGAACGCCATCTCGGTCCGGGTCGAACTTCAGGCCGATTGCTTCGCCGGGATCTGGGCTCATGAGGCTGACGACAGGTTCGGCAGCCTCGAGAAAGGCGACGTGGCCGAGGCTATGAACGCCGCCGCTCAGATCGGCGACGATACGCTGCAACGGGGCGCCGGACGGACCCCGCGGCCTGAAACATTCACCCATGGCACCGCCGAGCAACGTCAGAGCTGGTTCGCGACGGGCTATGCCAGCGGCCGGATCACGGACTGCGACACGTTCGGTGCACGACAACTCTGACCCGACGGTTTCCATTGACACCGCCGTACCTGCCGTTACCTCAGCCGGGCCATGTCAAACCCCAAGAAAATCACGCTCGGCGGTGCGCCGGAAGGCTTCGACGCCTGCCTCGTCCTCGATGAACTCGGTAAGGGCAGCGCCGTCCTGCATGTTGCGCGCGACGACAAGCGGCTGGCCGCGATGCAGGCAGCGCTTACGTTCTATGACCCGGGCTTGCCGGTTTTCACCTTCCCGGCCTGGGATTGCCTGCCTTACGACCGGGTCAGTCCGAATGCCGATATCTCGGCCCAACGCATGGCGACGCTTGCCGCGCTGACGCACGGGATGCCGAAGCGGTTCGTGCTACTGACCACCGTCAACGCGGCCACGCAGAAGCTGCCCCCGCGCGACACGCTGCGCGAGGCCAGCTTCGTCGCCATAGTGGGCAACCGCATGGACGAAGAGGCGCTGCGCGTCTTCCTCGTCCGCATGGGGTTCACCCAGGCCCCCACGGTGATGGAGCCCGGAGACTATGCGATCCGCGGCGGCATCATCGACGTCTGGCCCCCGGGCCACGAGGCGCCGGTGCGGCTGGACCTGTTCGGCGACACGCTGGACGGCGCACGTCGCTTCGATCCGATGAATCAGCGCACGACCGAGAAGCTGAGCGAGGTCGAGCTTGCCCCTGTGTCTGAGCTGATCCTGGACGAGGCGGCGATCACCCGGTTCCGACAGAATTACAGGATCGAGTTCGGCGCGGCCGGCACCGACGATCCCCTGTATGAGGCGGTCAGCGCCGGGAAGAAGCACGCCGGGGCCGAACATTGGTTGGGCTTCTTCCACGAAAAGCTGGAGACGCTGTTCGACTATCTGCCCGGGGTTACTGTCACGCTGGACGATCAGGTGACGCCGGCGCGTCTGGGGCGGTGGGACACGATCGCGGACCAGTACGACAATCGCCGCGATGCGATGACCAAGAAGGGCCGGGTCGATACGGTTTACAAACCCGCGCCGCCCGAGTCGCTTTACCTGAACGACAAGGCTTGGGAAGCGGCCGTCGCGGATCGCCGCCGCGTGCAGTTTCACCCCCTGGCGCAATCCACCGGGCCGAACGTGGCGGATGCGGGCGGCCGGATCGGACGCAATTTCTCGCCCGAGCGTCAGCAGGAGAATGTCAGCCTGTTCGGCGCGCTGGCCGACCATATCAAGACGAAGCGCCGCGATGGGCAGGTCATAGTCGCCAGCTATTCCGAGGGCGCGCGCGAACGCCTGACCGGCCTTCTGGAGGATGAGGGCGTCGACGGCCCGACCCCGATCCGCGATTTCCGCGCCGTGCCGGACGGCAAGGGCGGTCTTTTCCTTGCGGTCTGGGGCCTGGAACACGGGTTCGAGGGGCCGCACGAAAAACAGAAGCTGACCGTCATCTCGGAACAGGACGTTCTGGGCGACCGGCTGGTGCGCAAGGGACCGAAAAAGCGCCGGGCCGAAAACTTCCTGACCGAGGCGCAATCCCTCAGCCCCGGCGATCTGGTGGTCCATGTCGATCACGGCGTCGGCCGGTTCACCGGGCTGGAGGTCGTGACCGCTGCGGGCAGCCCGCATGAATGCGCGCTGCTTGAGTACCAGGGCGGCGATCGTCTGTATCTGCCGGTCGAGAACATCGAACTGCTCAGCCGGTATGGCCACGAGGAAGGCATCCTCGACAAGCTGGGCGGCGGGGCATGGCAGGCCAAGAAGGCCCGCATGAAGGAGCGGATCCGCGAGATCGCGGACCGCCTGATCCGGATCGCGGCCGAACGCCTGCTGCGCAAAGCCCCGATTCTAGAGCCGCCCGAGAACGCGTGGGAGGATTTCAGCGCGCGTTTTCCCTACGAAGAGACCGAGGATCAGCTGAAGGCCATCGAAGACGTGATGGAGGACCTCGAGAAGGGCGTGCCGATGGACCGACTGATTGTCGGCGACGTGGGCTTCGGCAAGACAGAGGTTGCCATGCGCGCGGCCTTCATCGCCGCGATGTCCGGCGTTCAGGTGGCTGTGATCGCGCCCACGACGCTGCTAGCGCGCCAGCACTACAAGTCCTTTGCCGACCGCTTCCGCGGTTTCCCGGTCGAGGTGCGCCAGCTGTCGCGGTTCGTTTCGGACAAGGATGCCAAGCTGGCCCGCCAGCGGATCACCGAAGGCACCTGCGACATCGTCATCGGCACGCACGCGCTTCTGTCCAAGGGCGTGAAGTTCAAGAACCTCGGGCTGCTGGTCATCGACGAGGAGCAGCATTTCGGCGTCTCCCACAAGGAGCGGCTGAAATCCCTGCGCTCTGATGTCCACGTCCTGACGCTGACCGCCACGCCGATCCCACGGACGTTGCAACTTTCGCTGACCGGCGTGCGGGACCTGTCGATCATCGGGACACCCCCCGTCGACCGCCTGGCGATCCGCACCTACGTCAGCGAGTTCGACGCGGTCACGGTGCGCGAGGCGCTACTGCGCGAGCATTACCGTGGCGGACAATCGTTCATCGTGGCTCCCCGGATCAAGGACCTGCCCGAGCTTGAGGAGTTCCTGAAGACCGAGGTGCCCGAGATCAGCTATATCACCGCCACCGGTCAGATGGCGGCGGGCGAACTGGATGACCGGATGAACGCCTATTATGACGGCAAGTACGACGTGCTGCTTGCCACCACCATCGTGGAATCGGGCCTGGATATTCCCACGGCCAACACGATGGTGGTCTGGCGGGCCGACATGTTCGGGCTTGCCCAGCTTTACCAGATCCGCGGACGAGTGGGCCGCGCCAAGACGCGCGCCTATGCCTATCTGACGACGAAACCGCGGGGCAAGCTGACGGCGACGGCCGAAAAGCGCCTTCGCGTTCTGGGCAGCCTCGACAGCCTCGGCGCGGGGTTCACGCTGGCCAGCCAGGACCTCGACATACGGGGGGCCGGCAACCTCGTGGGCGAAGAACAGTCGGGCCAGATCAAGGAAGTCGGGTACGAGTTGTACCAGTCCATGCTGGAAGAGACGATCGCCAAGCTGAAATCGGGTGAACTGGAAGGCGTGGTCGAGCTTGGCGACAGCGACTGGAGCCCGCAGATCAACATGGGCGTGCCGGTCCTGATCCCCGAGGACTACGTCCCCGATCTGGATGTCCGGCTGGGCCTCTATCGCCGCCTGTCCGACCTGACCACCAAGGTCGAACTGGAGGGCTTCGCCGCCGAGTTGATCGACCGCTTCGGCGAATTGCCGAAGGAGGTGAACACGCTTCTTCTGGTCGTGCGAATCAAGGCCGAGTGCAAGCGCGCCGGCATCGCCAAGCTGGACGCGGGCCCCAAGGGCGCGACGATCCAGTTCCACAACGACAAGTTCGCCTCGCCCGAGGGGCTGGTGAAGTTCATTCAGGCGCAGAACGACTTGGCCAAGGTAAAGGACAACAAGATCGTCGTCCCCCGCGACTGGCAGAAGGACAGCGAGAAGATCAAGGGAAGCTTCGCTATCGCGCAGGACTTGGCGCGGTATGCGAAGGACGCGAAATCGGGGCAGGGGGCCACGAAGCGCAAAAGCGGGTAGGGCGCGGCGAATCCCGTTGCATGGCGTTAACCTTTCGTTAACGTTTTCACATGCGTATCGCGATCCTCGCCCTGTCCGGGCTTCTGGCATCCCCCTTGGTGGCCGAACCCTTGCCACGTGTGTCCGAAACGCCGTTCGCGCCGTTTCTGACGGCGCAGGCCTTCACCTGCGGGCGCACCTGCGGACAGATGAGGTCGTGTGCCGAAGCGTGCCACGCCCTTCTGGTCTGCGGCGACCGGGCGCGGGACGGCGACAATGACGGCATCCCGTGCGAAAGTCTGTGCTCCGCCCCCTGCTAGGGCTATTCCCCGGTCAGGCCGCCGCGATATCGTCCAGAACGCGGCGCCACAATTCAGGTGGTTGCGCGCCCGGTACGGCATGACGTTCGCCGACGACGAAGGTCGGCACACCCGTCACCCCACGCTCGCGGGCATGGGCATCGCGGGCGGCGACATCGGCGCGGTCGGCTGTCATGCCCAGTAGACGCAGTACCATGTCGCGATCCATTTCGATCCGTTCGGCGATATTCGCCAAGACCTCGTGCTGCCCGATATCCTCGCCGCGCTGGAAATACGCGTCGAACAGAGCCGAGACGGCGGCGGTCTGCCGCCCTTCGATCCCGGCCCAGTGGATCAGCCGATGGGCGTCCAAGGTGTTCGGCGTTCGCTCGATCTTCTCCCACGCGATGTCGAGGCCTGCTGCCTCGGCCGCTTCGACCACCGGGGCATAGGCCTTGGCTGCCCCTTCACGGCCGCCGAACTTCGCTTCCATGTAGGTGCGCCGGTCGATCCCCTCACTCGGCATGTCGAAGTTCAACTGGAAGGGGTGCCATTCGATCTGGAACGGGTGATCGGGGCGTTCGGACAGCACGGTGTCGAGGTTTGCCTTGCCGATATAGCACCATGGGCAGATCGGGTCGGACAGGATATCCAGTTTCATCGTCACTCCTTCCTCGGGGCGCTGCCGCCGTCCCGCAGCAGACGTCGTTGCAGCTTGCCGTTCGGGTTGCGCGGCAGGGTGTCCCGCCGCTCCAGAATACGGGGGCGCTTGTAGCCCGCCAGATGCGATGCGAACGCAGCGGTCAGCTGGTCCTCCCGATCGCCGTCCGCGATATACGCCAGCGCGATCACGCGGACGTCCGGCTTGACCTCAAGCTCGAAGGCGGCTGCTTCTTTCACGCCTTCGACGCCAAGGGCGACGCCCTCGATCTCCAAGGGCGAGACTCGATAGCCCCCCGCGGTCATCACATCATCGTCCCGGCCCAGATAGGTGATCCATCCGTCGTCGTCCATCGAGGCGAGATCGCCCGTCTTGCGCCACTCCCCCGAAATCGCATCATCAGGTTCGTCGAGATAGCCCAACATCAGCCCCGGATCGCCACGGGCGACCGCAAGCGCCCCGACCTCGCCCCGGCCCACGGGGCCATCCGGGGCGAGGATCGCCACCCGCCGGCCCGGCTGCGCCCGGCCCAGACTGCCCGGCGGAGCAGGTGCGTGGGGTGCGCCGGAAATGAAAGTCGAGCATTCGCTCTGACCGTAGGCTTCGTGGATCTCGGTCCCCGTCGCGGTGCGCCAAGCCGCCCGAATGGTCTCGGGCAGTTTTTCGCCTGCCGATAGGCCGTGCCGCAGGGCCGGGAAGCGGCCGGTGCCCCGATCGAGAAGTCGCCTGTAAATGCCGGGAACAGCGGCCAAAATCGTAGCAGACTGGTCCGCGATCAGCGTAGCGAATTCGGTCGTAACCATGTCCGGGTTGGGAATGATCGCGGTTGCCCCGACAGACCAAGGATCCATGAGGCCGGTTCCCATTGTGTAGGTCCAGTTGAAGGTCCCGGCATGCAGGACGCGATCTGATTGCGTCATCGCGGCCCAGTGGGCGATCATGCTTTGCCGCGCCCAGACGGCGCGATGGGCGTGGATCACCCCGCGGGGAGAGGCCCCCGTTCCGCTGGTGAAGACGATGTATCCCGGCCGCTCGGGGTCGCCCATGTGGAAGGGGGCAGACGGGAGCGTCCGGAACCGTCGCAGGTCGGTGTCGTACAGGACGGGAATCTCGGGGGCGTCCGGCAAGGCGATCTTGTCTGACGCCACAACAAGGCGCGCGTTCAGGGCGCGAGTCATGGGCGTGATTTCCGAGGCTGTCAAAGCGGCCGAGGTCGGGACCGGAACCAGACCTGCGGCGAGGGCGCCCAGGTAGGCGATTGGTACGTCGACCGTGTTGCCCAGCCTCAGCGCAACCCGGTCCCCTGGTTTCAAGCCGAGGGAAAGAAGCCCGGACGCGGTTCCCTGAACGGCCCGCAAGAGGGAGCCGAAGGTCCAGATGTCGCCGTCGGGCTGCACGAGGGCGGGCTTTTCAGCCAAGCGGCCGGCATGACGCAAGACGTGTGCCGCCATGTTGAACGGGCGTGGCGGCGGCGGCAGGGGCTCGGTCAGGGAAACGGCACGCATCGCGTCAGGATAGGGCGTTGATCACCGACCCTACAAGGCGGAGTTGGTGCGGAAACGGATGGGTCTGGGATAAAACGACAAGACCCCCGATGGTCCGAACCGCCGGGGATCTGCCGCGCAGCGAGCACAAGATCAGGTTGTGCGGCCGATGGGGCGTTCGGGATTATCCTCACGGTCGCCGAAGTCGCGGTCGTCGGAATAGACATCCTCGTTCACACCGATATGCGCGGCCGAGGCGCGGACATTCTCATTGTCGCGCGTTTCATCCATCGCGACATCGGCCGGGACGGCACCCTGGGTCCATTCGGTCACCTGACGCTCAGCCTCGGCGGGGGCCAATCCCTCGCGTTCGGCGATGTAGGCGACCAGACGGTCCCGGTCGCCCTCAAGGGTCAGAAGGTCATTCTCTTCCGTGGCGGGGAAGCGCTGCATCAGTGCTTCGGTAAAGGCGGGCCAGTTCGACTGGACGGCATTCCATTTCATCTTCGCGTTCCTTTGGATTGTCCCGTCAGATCAACCCGCCGGCCGCTCCGATGTTCCTACCGAAGGATCGAGGTGTCGCGCGTGACCAGAAGAACGGCATGACCGGCCGCGCTCAGACCGGTGCCGGCCACGGTGCCCGCGGCCTTGACCGGAACCTGAACCGCGGCGCAGCCGGACAGACCTAGCGCGGCCGCGGCGGCAAGCGCGCTAGTCTTCTTCATACCACCAGACCTCCGGCAGGAAGCCCAGCCAGTCGCCATAGGCCGGAATCGTTTCGGGATGCTGGAGGTTCGCATCATGGGCAATATAGCTGACGGGGTTGTACCAGACGGGGATGACATAGCGGCCCGTCGTCAGCACCCGGTCGAGGGCTTTCACCGCCGCCACATAGTCTTCCTGGCTTTCGGACGTCAGCATGGTCTGAACCAGGCCGTCGATGGCAGGGCTTTTCACGCCCATCCAGTTGCGGCTGCCTTCCTGATCCGCAGCCTCGGACCCCCAATACAGCAGCTGTTCGTTGCCGGGGCTGAGGGAGTTGCCGCGGGTGTACCAGGTCATGTCGAAATCGAACTGGTTGGTCCGTTCGGTGAACTGGGCAGAGTCGACAGTGGTGATCTGCGGCTGAATCCCCAATCGCTCCAGCGACGAGGAGAAGAGATCCACCACCTGCTGCGGCTCGTTCGCGCCTTGGGTCAGCAGGATTTCGAAGGTAAAGGGGGTGCCGTCTTCGTTGCGCAGGACTCCATCCTCGCCCACGGTCCAGCCGGCTTCCTGCATCAGGCCGCGAGCGCGGCGCAGAGCGCTGCGGTTGCGCTCGGTTCCGTCGCTTTCGGGCAGGGCGTAGCCCTCTATCGCGCCGGGAAGCACCTCGCCTTCGTACTGGGCCAGAAGCTCTGCCACGCGGCCTTCGGCGGGGCCGTGATCCATCGCAAGGTCGGAGTTCGAAAAATAGGATGTGATCCGGGGCAGTCCCCCTCCGTTCAAGGTCTGGTTCACGAAGTCGAAGTTGAACGCCGTGATCAATGCTTCGCGCACGCGCCAGTCATCGAAAATCGGGCGCCTTGTATTCATCACCAAGCCGGTGATCCCGGAAGGACGCTCATGCGGGATCTCGGACAGGACGACATCGCCGGACTGAACGCGGGGAAAGTCGAACTGCGTCGCCCACTTCTCGGCATTCGTTTCGCGGAAGATGTTCAGAACGCCACCCTTGAAGGCTTCGAACATGGCGGTGCCGTCGCCGAAAAACTCCATCCGTATTTCATCGAGATTGGCTTGACCCTGCATGAAGGGGATATCGTCGCCCCAGTAATCGGGGTCACGGGTCAACGTCACGAAGCGACCGGGCTCGTAGTCCGAAATGACATAGGGCGCCGAAGAGATCGGGATCGTTTCGAGCCCTGATTCGGCGAATTCCTGTCCCTCCCACTGTGCTTTTTTCAGAATCGGGCGCATGCCCATCAGCAGGGCAAGCTCGCGGTCGGGTTCGTTGAACGTGAATCGGACCCCGCGTTCGCCCACGGCTTCGGCTTCAGCGACTTTCTGCCAAGCGCCGCGATAGCGCGGATGCCCCTCGGTCCCCAGCGTTTCGTAGGACCACAGCACGTCCTCGACCGTTACGGGACCGCCATCGGAGAACCGCGCTTCGGGACGCAGGTGGAACTCGACCCAGCTTCCATCCGGGGCCACCTCGACCGTTTCGGCAAGAAGACCGTAAAGGGTGAAGGGTTCGTCCCAAGACCGCCCCATCAGCGTCTCATGCGCAAGAAAGCGCAATTGCCAGGGGACATTTCCCTTCAAGATGTGGGGGTTGAGGGAATCGAAGGACCCGACCTCGCCCTGAACGACACGGCCCCCGGTGGGCGCGTCAGCGTTGGCGTAGGGCAAGGACTCGAAATCCTCGGGCAGGGCCGGCTCTCCGAACATGGCGACGCCGTGGCTGGGCTCGGCCGTGGCCGTACCGGCAGACAGGGCGATCGCCAGCAATGCCCTGCGGCCGACGTGCCAAAGGCGGACTGTTTCCAAACTCATGATATGTTGCCCTGATCAGGTTGAATTGGGGATCAAGTTATCGGGGTAAGTGCCCGGTATTCAACTTTAACCTTTGCAGTCCAAAGGAATCGGCGTATACAGGGGTCACTGCTCGATAGGTTTCTTGCCTGTATGAAACCTGCCTCAATGACTTAACGCCCGCTTCGTGCGGGCGTTTTTTTTGCCCGATACAAATGGTCCGATCAGCGATTTCCCGCTTAAGTTGCGCCATTCCCCTTTCAGAATCAACCTTGGACCGCAAGCACTTCGTGTCGCTGACAAAATCACGGAACCGTGTAGGCACACATCGTTTTTGCAGTTGCGGGGCGCTCGCGTCAGTATCCCCGCTTAATCCATCACGTGGGAGCATATCATGGATCTCAAGGGCAAGACCGCCGTCGTCACCGGATCGAACTCGGGGATCGGGCTCGGCGTCGCGACCGAACTTGCGAAAGCCGGGGCGGACGTGGTGCTGAACTCGTTCACCGAGCGGGACGAAGATCACAAGCTGGCCGAGGATATCGGGCGCACCCACGGGGTCACGGCGCGCTATATCAAGGCCGATCTGTCCAAGGGGGACGAGGCACGGGCGCTGATCGAAAAGGCCGGACGGTGCGACATACTGATGAACAACGCGGGGATCCAGCACGTGGCTGCGATCGAGGAGTTTCCGACCGAAAAATGGGACGCGATCATCGCCATCATGCTGAGCTCGGCGTTTCACACCATGGCCGTGGCTGTTCCCATGATGCGACAGAACGGCTGGGGGCGGATCATAAATTTGGCTTCTGCCCATGGACTGCGTGCGTCCCCCTACAAGTCGGCCTATGTCGCGGCCAAACACGGGGTTGTGGGTCTGACCAAGGTCACGGCGCTGGAAACCGCGCAGGATCCGATCACCGCAAACGCCATCTGTCCGGGCTACGTGATGACCCCGCTGGTCGAGGATCAGATTCCCGACACCATGCAGAAATACGACATGGATCGCGAAACGGCGATCAAGGAAGTCATCCTTGAACGGCAGCCATCGAAGGAGTTCGCCACGACCGAACAGATCGGCGGGATCGCCACGTTCCTATGCTCGGACGCGGCGGCGCAGATCACGGGGACGACAATCTCGGTCGACGGGGGCTGGACCGCGCGTTGACGCAGGCGACACTGGCGTGCCCTTATGTGGGCGCGCTGCTGAACGGGATACGACGCCGGGGATACGCAGCAGCGGCGCAGCACCTATGGGATAAGTAAACATGGTCAAGCAGATCAATCTGGCCCTTCAGGGCGGCGGTGCCCATGGCGCTTTCACCTGGGGCGTGCTTGACGCTTTGCTCGATTGCGAAGAGATCGAGATTGCGGGAATCTCGGGGACGTCGGCAGGTGCCTTGAACGGCGCGGCGATGAAAGCGGGACTGGCGACCGGAGGGCGCGCCGCGGCGAAAGAGAATCTTGCCTGGCTCTGGGCGCGGGTTTTGGGGGTCCGCGATTTCAAGATCGCGACGTGGTTATCGCCATTTGCGCCGACGACGGCGGCGATTTCCAAAGCGATCGAACACTCCTCTTTCTACGCGATGAGCGATATGGTGTCCCAGGCTACCTCGCCTTATGCGTTGGGGCCGTTCTACCGTAATCCGCTTCGGCCCATCGTCGAGGACATGCGCTTTAACGAGATCTGCTCGGATGCCGGGCCCGAGCTGCATGTCTGCGCGACAAACGTTCGAACGGGAAAGATACGTCTTTTCAAAGGTGAAGGGATCACCCCCGACGCCCTTCTGGCCAGCGCGTGCCTTCCGACGGTATTCCAGGCAGTGGAGATCGAGGGAGAGGCCTACTGGGATGGCGGGTATACCGGCAATCCCGCGCTGTTCCCGCTTTACGAAGATCATCTGCCGGACGACGTGGTGATCGTGAACATCAATCCCCTGTTGCGCGAAAATCTGCCGTATACGGCCCATGAAATCCAGAACAGAATCAACGAGATATCCTTTAATTCGTCCCTTTTGCGGGACTTGCGCGCAATCCGGTTCGTGCAGCGGCTGATCGAACGCGGCGCCATTCCCGAAGGCACGATGAGCTATGTGCGTGTCCACATGATCGCCGATGACGAGCTGATGCGGAACTTGTCGGTGGCGACGAAGATCATTCCCTCGGCCATTCTGGTCGAACGGTTGTTCAAGGCGGGTCGGGCCGCCGCACAACGTTTCATCGATGCCGATCTGGGCAATGTGGGCGAACGATCCAGCGTCGATCTGTCCGAGATGTACGATTGAAGGGTGTCGTCTATTCCGCCGCGATCCGGCCACGCGGTTCCTGAATCGTCTTGTCGTGCGGATAGACCAGCCCGGCCGAGATAACCAACTTCGCGGCATCCTCGACACTCATGTCGAGTTCGATCAACTCGGAGCGTGAGACGAACAGAAGGAATCCGCTTGTCGGGTTCGGCGTCGTCGGCAGGAAGACCGAAACCTTGTCATCCGTGGTCGGTATGGCTTCGGCGATTTCGCCCTTTGCATCTGTCGAGACGAAGGCGATGGCCCACAAGCCGCGTCGTGGGTATTCGACCAGGACCGCCTTGTCGAAGCTCGTCTCGGACTGGGCGAAAACCGTTTCGGCAATCTGCTTCAGCCCGGAATAGACAGATCGGACGACAGGCGTACGGTCCACCAGATTTTCGGCCCAGCGCAGAAGAGACCGGCCGATGAAGCCCTTCGCCAGCCACCCGATGACGACGGTGAACAGAAGAAAGAAGATCACCCCGACGCCACGCAGGTTGATTCCGATGTACTGCTCGGGCTTGAAGCGGTTCGGGACGAAGGGAAGAACGAAACTGTCGACCCACCCCATCACCGCCCAGATCAGCCAGATCGTCAGGCCGATCGGGGCAATCACCACAAGACCAGTCAGGAAGTTCGCGCGTATGCGGCCGAACATTCCGACGCGGCGGGTCTTGGCGGGATTGGAGTCGGTGCTCATGCAGCAGGAGATATGCTGCCCACGGGAACGCTACAATGATGCGTTTGCGCCGCTTGCGATTTCCTGGCGAATGGAGCTGATTTCACGGGCGACACCTGCGCCAAGGCGAGCATTGTTGAGCACCAGTGCGATATTCGCTTCGAGCGACCGCCCGCCCGTCAGGTCGAAGATTCGCGCCAGTAGGAACGGCGTTACGTCTTTGGCGTGGATGCCTTGCGATTCGGCTTCGGCAAGGGCGGTATCGATGGCGGTGGACAGTTCCGACGCGGGAATTTCGTCAGCCTCGGGGATCGGATTGGCGATCAGTTGCCCACCCTGAAGACCCATCGCCCCGCGCATGACATGCGCCGCGGCAATATCGGCTGCACGATCCAGCCGCAGCGGCGCGGCATGGTCCGAGGTTCTGGACCAGAAGGCGGGCAGGACGTTCTGCCCCACCGCGATGACCGGGACGCCCAGGGTTTCCAGCACCTCCCACGTCTTCGGCAAATCGAGAATGGCCTTAGCCCCGGCCGCGATGACCGTGACCGGGGTCTCCGACAACTCTCTGAGGTCAGCCGAGATATCGAAGCTGCGTTCCGCGCCGCGATGGACCCCGCCGATACCACCGGTTGCAAAGACCTCTATCCCTGACAGACGGGCCGCGATCATCGTGGCCGCGACCGTCGTCGCACCCGTGCCCCCCGTGGCCATGCAAACCGGAAGATCGGCGCGGCTGAGCTTGGCGACACCCCGGGCCTGGGCGAGGTCGGCTAGTTGCCGGTCATTGAGCCCGACATGCAGCGTACCCTCGAGCACGGCCACGGTCGCGGGTACTGCCCCGTGCGTGCGAACCTCCTGTTCGACACGGCGGGCCGTTTCGAAATTCTGGGGCCACGGCATGCCGTGCGTGATAATCGTGCTTTCCAGCGCGACGACTGGCGCCCTGGATTCGAGCGCGCTGCGGATTTCGTCCGTTAGAACAAGGGGGCCGCTCATGTCGTTACGTCTCCTGATACGTAATGCGCGGCGGCGCGCAAACCCGAGGCCAGTGCGTCGGCCCCGGCAAGCCCGGAGCGTTCGGCTGCAATATGCGCCGCCATGAAAGTGTCACCCGCCCCGGTGATCCGGGTTACGAGAACGTCAGGGGGGGCTGCATCCACCACCGAATCTCCCTCGGCCAGCGCAGCCGGTTGGCCCCCGTTTGTCACCAGAACCCGCGCCGTTCCGCGATGCGCAAGTGCCGCGGCTGCCGTCCGGGCATCGGCTTGCGGCCCCCCGAGCAGCGCGCCGGCTTCTTCGAGGTTCACGTAGAATGTCGCGTTCGCCATGGCCAAAAGCGGAACGAGGCGAAGAACCTTGCCCGGCGAGGCCGGCGCGATCCTCAGATCGGCGCGGGCCAGCCAAGGGCCCGACGCGATGCGCGCCAGGAGCCCCTCGGACAGGTTTCCATCCAGGGCCGCGACACCGCTGAAAGGATCATCCTCGGTGGCGATACGGCCGTCCAATAGAGGCGCCAGGATCTTGTCGCCCGCTTTTTCCAGCGAATGGGCATCCGCGATGGCCGCCACCAGACCGTTGCCCCCCTCGATCGCCATGTACTGATCGGTGGGCAAATCCTCGGAAACATAGACGTTGCCGCAGCCGATCCCGCGCTGTCGGGCTTCGTTCAGTAGCGCGGCCCCCTCGAAGTCGTTTCCGACGGCGGTCAGCAAGTCGCAGCCAATCCCGAGCCTGGCAAACGTCATTGCGACGTTCATCGCCACACCGCCCGGAATGCGCACGATATGTCCCGGCACGTCCGACCCCAGCGCCATGTGCGCGGGCGTCCGTCCGATGACGTCCCAAAGGACGCTGCCGATGCACAGTATGGCGCTCATGCGGTCTGATTGCGCTACGTCGGACGGGGACGCAAGCCCCTCACCCCCGGTGAATCCAGCCGCCGCCGAAGACACGACTGCCTTCGGGCGCATAGAACACACAAGCCTGCCCGGGGGAGACGCCTTCTTCGGGAACGAACAGTTCCACCTCGGCCTCCGTGCCCGAAACGGGCCGCACGATCGCCTCGCGGGGCGGGCGAGTCGAGCGCACCTTGACGCTGAGGTTCCATTCGCGCCGGGATGTGAAAGGCTCATCACCCAGCCAGTTGATTTCCCTCACCGGGACGATCCGGGTCGACAGCATTTCCTTCGGACCGACCACGACACGCCGATCCTCGACATCGAGTTTGACGACGTAAAGAGGCTCCGACAGGCCGCCGATCCCAAGGCCCCGGCGCTGGCCGACGGTATAATGGATGACGCCGGAATGCGTGCCCAGGACTCGACCGTCGGCGTGAATGATTTCACCCGGATCGGCAGCGCCAGGCCGCAGTTTCTCTATGACCGAGGCGTAGTCGCCGTTCGGCACGAAGCAGATATCCTGGCTGTCGGGCTTGTCGGACACCCCCAGACCATGCTTCGCAGCCAGCGCCCGGGTGTCGGCCTTGGTTTTCAGATGCCCAAGCGGGAACCGCAAATACGACAGTTGCTCGGCCGTGGTCGAGAACAGGAAGTAGCTTTGGTCGCGGACCTCGTCGACGGCGCGGTGAAGTTCGGGGCCGCGAAGACCATCTTTGCGTTGTATATAGTGACCGGTCGCCATGCAGTCCGCATCGAGATCCCTCGCTGTCTCCAGAAGGTCGCGGAACTTCACGCGTTCGTTGCACCTGATGCAGGGCACGGGCGTGGCACCTGCGAGATAGCTATCGGCGAACTCGTCGATCACCGATTCGCGGAACTTGTTCTCGTAGTCCAGCACGTAATGCGGAAAGCCCATCGATTCGGCGACTCGCCGTGCATCGTGAATGTCCCGTCCGGCGCAACAGGCACCCTTCTTCGCCAGCGCGGCCCCGTGATCGTACAATTGCAACGTAATTCCGACGACGTCGTACCCTTGGCTGGCCAATTCGGCGGCGACCGCAGACGAGTCCACTCCGCCCGACATCGCCACGACGACGCGCGTATCTGCGGGCGGTTTTGCGAAGCCAAGTGAGTTCACCGGCTGGGAATCAAGCGCCATGAAATGGCCTCCGGGGTTGGACTGAAGCAAGAACAATAAATGAAAATACCATGTATTCTCAAGTCCCACTTTCACCCTCCTTAAACGCATTCGGTCCAAGTTTACAGGGCTTAGGCGGACATGGGGATGTTGGAATGTATATCAAGAAGGTGTCGGGGCCCAGATCGGTCGTTCTGCCCGACGGGACCATGATGACGCGGGCGGACCTGCCCGACCGCAATACGCGAAGATGGGTCGCCAGTCGCAAGGCTGCCGTTGTCCGTGCGGTCGAAGCAGGCCTGATTTCCCGGGACGAGGCACAGGACCTTTACGAGATTTCGGAGGAGGAACTGGAAAGCTGGTCCACAGCCGTCTCACAGTTCGGTGAGGCTGCGTTGCGTACGACGCGCATACAAAAGTATCGACAACCTTAACGTGTTTTAGTCTTTCTGACCGGGGAACTGGGCGTTAGGTAACCTGAAATTAATCTTTGTCGGGCTAAATGATCTCAACCCTGCCGTAAGCGGAGAGAGCTATGCGCATACTCTTGATCGAGGACGAACCCACCACCTCGCGCAGCATCGAGATGATGCTCAATCACGCCAACCTCAACGTGTATTGCACCGATATGGGGGAGGAGGGGATCGATCTCGCCAAGCTGTATGACTATGATCTTATCCTACTGGATCTGGGTCTTCCCGACATGCATGGTTACGAGGTGCTGCGGCAGATCCGCCTGTCGCGCATTAACACCCCGATTCTGATCCTGACCGGTGCCGACGATACCGAAACCAAGATCAAGGGGTTCGGGTTCGGCGCCGACGATTACCTGACCAAGCCGTTCCATCGCGAAGAATTGGTCGCGCGCATTCACGCGATCATCCGGCGATCGAAGGGTCATTCGCAATCGGTCATCAGAACCGGCCGAATCTGTGTGAACCTTGATTCCAAATCGGTCGATGTGGACGGCCAGACCGTGCATCTGACCGGCAAGGAATACCAGATGCTGGAGCTGTTGAGCCTGCGCAAGGGGACGACCCTTACGAAGGAGATGTTCCTCAATCACCTCTATGGCGGGATGGACGAGCCGGAACTAAAGATCATCGACGTATTCATTTGCAAGCTCCGCAAGAAACTGGCAGAGGCCACCGGGGGCGATAGTCACATCGAAACCGTTTGGGGCCGCGGTTATGTTCTTCGCGAACCCGAATCCTCTGAACGCGCACCTCAGGTTGCCTCAATGGGCTGAACGGTCGGGTGGACGTCACGCCCGACGCGGCCTAGAATCCAGCCTAGGCGGATCGCAAAAAGGATGAGGACGTGGCAGCGGAAGAGGGTGCGACCGGTAGTATTGCGGTTGACGTTCTGACCGAAGACCAAGCCAAGGTCGAGTTGCTGCGCCTCGCTGACCTGATTTCCGAGGCCAACGCAGCTTATCACACCCGAGACGCCCCCGAAATCAGCGATGCCGACTACGACACGCTGAAGCGGCGCAATACCGCGATAGAGGTTCGGTTTCCGGCGCTGAAACTGGAAGACTCTCCATCTGAGCGAGTTGGTGCCGCACCGGCTGCGCCATTTTCCAAAATCCGTCATGCGCAGCGGATGATGTCCCTTGATAATGCATTCTCGGCCGAGGATGCCGCAGATTTCGTTCGGTCGATCCGCAGCTATCTGGGCATTGCCGAGGATGTCGAACTGGCGGTCACGGCCGAGCCAAAGATCGACGGCCTGTCGCTGTCGCTGCGATACGAAGGCGGTCGCCTCGTGCATGCCGCCACCCGTGGAGACGGCGCAGTGGGAGAAAACGTAACGCGCAATGCGCTGACTCTGAACGATATCCCGGAAAAACTGATCGGCGCACCGGAGATCCTGGAAGTTCGGGGAGAGGTCTATATGGCCCACGCCGATTTCGCGGCGCTCAACGCCCGTACCGAGGCGCAGGGGGGGAAGACATTCGCTAACCCGCGCAATGCCGCTGCGGGATCGCTGCGCCAGCTTGATCCGGCGATTACGGAAAGCCGACCATTACGGTTCTTCGCCTATGGCTGGGGCGAACTTTCGGCTCCCCTGGCCGGAACGCAGGTCGACGCCTTGGCGCGGTTGGCGGATCTGGGTTTTCCGATCAACGATCTGACACGGCGCTGTGAAACAATCGACCAGATGCTTGATCATTATAAGCTGATTGAAGAACGGCGCAGTGCGCTGGGGTATGATATCGACGGCGTCGTCTACAAGGTGGACGATTTGGACCAACAACGCCGACTTGGATTTCGGTCAACGACACCCCGTTGGGCGACCGCGCACAAGTTCCCGGCCGAATTGGCATGGACGCGCCTGGAACGGATCGAGATCCAGGTCGGCCGCACCGGAGCATTGAGCCCGGTAGCTCGGCTTCAGCCCGTGACGGTCGGTGGGGTCGTCGTCTCGAATGCCACGCTGCATAACGAGGATTACATCGCGGGCCGCGACTCCCGCGGCGATCCGATCCGAGATGGGCAGGATATCCGCGAGGGGGACTGGGTTCAGGTTTACCGCGCGGGGGATGTCATTCCAAAGATTGCCGCGGTGGACGTAAGCCGCCGGCCGGAGGATGCCGCGCCATTCATGTTCCCGGAGACCTGTCCGGAATGCGGCTCCGCAGCCGTTCGGGAAGCGGGGGATGCGGTTCGACGCTGCTCGGGCGGTCTGATCTGTCCCGCGCAGGCCGTCGAAAAGCTGAAGCATTTCGTATCGCGTGCCGCGTTCGACATTGACGGCTTGGGCGCAAAGCTGGTGGAGGAGTTTTACCGCGACGGTTGGATCACCGAGCCTGCCGAAATTTTCACCCTCAAGGAACGGTACGGCCCCGACCAGCCCCGTCAGTTGAAGAACCGTGAGGGGTGGGGTGAAACCTCTGCGCGCAACCTTTTCGAGGCAATAGACGCGCGCCGTTCCATCCCCCTGAACCGCTTTATCTTCGCATTGGGGATTCGCCACGTGGGGGAAACGAATGCGCGTCTTCTTGCACTGCACTACGGATCTTGGCAGCAATTCCGCACGGGGATGGAAGAAGCATCCGCGCAAGACGGACCAGCCTGGGACGATCTTATGGCGATTGACGGGGTTGGAACCGTTTTGGCCAAATCCTTGGTAACGACCTTCGCGCAAGAAAACGAAATGGCCTCGATCGACCGCCTGATGCGACTGATTACGGTAGAGGACGCCGATCTTCCACAGCTTGAAGACAGCCCCGTTGCCGGCAAGACGCTTGTTTTCACAGGGACTTTGGAAAAGATGAGCCGCCCTGAGGCAAAGGCCAGGGCGGAAGCCCTAGGAGCGAAAGTCTCCGGCTCGGTCTCGGCAAAGACGGATCTTCTTATCGCAGGACCCGGAGCCGGGTCGAAGGCAAAGAAAGCTGCCGATCTGGGCGTCGATGTGATCGACGAAGACGGGTGGCTGACGCTGATCGGCGGGGCATGAGCCGCCCGGAAATCCTGTATCCGCTGTTTGCGGATCTGACCACCCTGCCGGGTATTGGCCCGAAAGGCGCGCAGGCATTGGCTCAGATGAAGATCACGACACCGCGTGACCTTCTGTTCACGTTGCCACATTCCGGAATTGACCGCAGCTGCGTCTCGTCGATCCGCGAGGCAACGCTTCCCGCCACGGTCACGGTCGAAGTCACGATCGGTCGTCATCGTCCGCCAGCTGGCCGTGGTCCGACCCGGATCGAGGTGGAAGATGCACGAACCGGATTTCAACTGGTATTTTTTCACGCGCGCGGCGATTGGCTGGAACGGATGCTGCCAACCGGGCACCGCCGGATCGTTTCCGGCAAGATCGAACTGTTCGACGGGATCGGCCAAATGGCGCATCCCGATTATGTCCTCCGGCCCGAGGAACGCGACCAGATCCCGGACTTCGAACCCGTTTACCCCCTGACCGCGGGACTGACGCAGAAAACTATCGCCAAATCGGTATCCGCCGCGGTCGACAGGGCGCCGAAACTGCCGGAATGGTCCGACCCCGGTGTCATGGCGCGGGAGGGTTGGCCCAACTGGCGGGATGCCTTGCTGCTTGCCCATGCGCCCGAGACAGATCACGATCTGTCGGCCTCGGCGCCAGCGCGGATGCGTCTGGCCTATGACGAGTTGTTTGCCCACCAGCTGACCCTATCGCTGATCCGCGCCGACCGGCGCGCCCGGAAGGGACGGGCGAGCGTGTCAACGGGACGCTTGTCACGGCAGATCCGGGCGGCGTTGCCATATCGACCGACGGCCGCCCAAGAGCGCGCCGTATCCGAGATCACGCGCGACATGGCCTCTGATCAGCAAATGGGGCGGCTTCTGCAAGGCGATGTCGGATCGGGAAAAACGCTTGTTGCGCTCATGGCGTTGGTCGCGGCGGTCGAGGCGGGCGGGCAGGGCGTTCTGATGGCCCCGACGGAGATCCTCGCCCGGCAGCATTTCGAGAGTCTTGCGCCGCTGGCCCAAGCGGCAAATGTTTCGCTGGCCCTTCTGACGGGGCGCGACAAGGGGGCGGACCGGGGCGCGAAACTACAGGCGCTGAAGGCAGGTGAGGTCGGAATCCTCATTGGGACCCATGCGGTGTTCAGCGCGGACGTCGAGTTCGCCGATCTTCGCCTGGTAATCATCGACGAACAGCACCGCTTCGGCGTCAGCCAAAGGCTTGAGCTGGGCCGGAAGGGGGATCGGCCCGATACTTTGGTGATGACCGCAACGCCGATCCCGAGATCCCTGAGCCTGGCGCAATATGGGCACATGGACGTGTCTATCCTGGATGAGAAACCGCCGGGTCGCACACCGGTTCAAACGGCACTCGTGTCCTCCGAACGCTACGACTCCGTCGTCAACAGGTTGCGCAGCGCGATTGATGCGGGGAGGCAGGCATATTGGGTCTGTCCGCTGGTCGGCGAAAGCGAGGTCAGCGATCTGACAGCGGCAGAGGAACGTTTCAAGAGATTGCGTGCCGTGCTGGGGGAAGATCGGGTCGGGTTGGTGCACGGCCAGATGCCATCGGCCGAGAAAGATGCCGCGATGGCGCAGTTCGCCGCGGGCCAAACGGACGTTCTGGTGGCAACGACGGTGATCGAAGTCGGTGTGAACGTCCCCAACGCATCCATCATGGTGGTGGAAAGGGCGGAAATTTTCGGGCTCTCCCAATTGCACCAGTTGCGCGGCCGGGTCGGCCGCGGTGCCGAAGCGTCGACCTGTCTTCTGATGTTCGACCCCGCGCTCAGCGAGACTGCGCGGAGACGGCTGGAAGTTCTGCGCGAGACGGAAGACGGTTTTCGGATCGCAGAAGAGGATTTGGCAATCCGCGGTGCCGGCGACGTTCTGGGCCATGCACAATCCGGACTGCCAAGGTTTCGGATCGCAGATCTGGAGCGGCAGGCGGGGCTACAGGCGACGGCGCAGTCCGATGCACGCCGCCTTCTGGATGCCGACCCCGCCTTGGAGACTGACCGTGGCCGGGCCGCACGAACGCTTCTGTGGCTGATGGAGCAAGACAAGGCAATCGGCCTAATCCGCGCCGGATAGCGCCGTTTGTATTCGTTTCGTTCTCAAAAAGTTCTTGCCAAATGGTTAAGGGCGTGAGAACAAAGTGGAAACGGATATGAAGGAGGGCCACTATGATCCACACCGCAACCCAAACGCTCCGCCGTTCGGACACGCTGCTGGAAGATTTCATGGGATGCGCCGCTTTGGCGATCTTCCTTATTGCGGGCCTCCACCTGCCGCTTCTCTAGGCTTCCCTGCCTGCGTTAGATCGCATTCGGCACCCGGGCCACGCGCAGACACCCGTATGCGCCGAAGCCGGATCAGCCTCGATCCTGTCGATTGCAAAGACGCATTCCTGCCGCCGCCATCTTCGGATGAGCGGCGGTTTTTTCATTATGCAGTAGCATTTTCCTCGGCCGCCGCGATCGCCTCGGCCGTGGCGTCCAAGGTCAACATGATGGACGCGTGCCGATTCTTATAATCTCGGGCAGGCATGAGAACTTCCAGGCCTTGGAACGGGGCTGTCGGAACGGCACCTTCGCTTGTCAGCATCGCTTTAAGCTCGTCCCGCGCTTGTTCGACTTCCGCCCGGGTTCGTCCCACGATCGAGGCACCGACGACGGACGCGGCCGCTTGGCCCAGAGCGCAGGCCTTCACATCCTGGCCAAAGGCGGTCACCCGCCCACCGTCCACCGCGACATCCACCGTTACGGTCGAACCGCATAGGGGAGAGCGTTTGCGCACGGTGGCATGCGGCACGTCCAGTCTGGCGGTGTGCGGAATTTCCGCGGCCAGTTCCAGAATGCGGCCCGAATAAAGCTTGATGAGATCGCTGTCGGCCATGGGTTCCCCTCGTCGTCGCCGCCTCTTATCTAGGGGCCGCACGATCCCACGCAAAGCCCCGGAAAGGTCGCAGATGTTCGATCCCGCGAATTTGACGTTCGACGCCAACGGCTTGGTGCCGGCTATCGCACAGGATGCCGAAACCGGAGAGGTTCTGATGCTGGCGTGGATGAACGCCGACTCGATTTCGCGCACGCTGGACACCGGGCACGTCACTTACTGGAGCAGGTCCCGCCAAGCATTCTGGGCCAAGGGGGAAACGAGCGGGAATCGTCAGCACTTGATCGAGATGCGGATCGATTGCGATCGCGACTGCCTTCTGATGCTTGTCAGGCAGGACGGCCCGGCGTGTCATACAGGCCGTCGCACCTGCTTTTACACGGCAGTCCGCGACGGGGCGGAAGTCGAGCTCATGACGCCGATGGAAGACCAACCAAGCGCCTGATGTCCGCGGGCGTTGCTCCCGTGTCGCGATAGGCTGCGATGGACCTGGCGTCATCTCGTTTGGCGAGCCGTTTTCCCGTGTCATCCCGTATCAGTCGGTGATGGTGGTATATAGGGGATCTCAACCCCAGAAGGGATTGGAGCAAAACGTGAATTGGAGTCGCGTCGAACAGATCAAGACCGCGCACCACATGCGATATGCTCTGCGCTGAATCGTCGAGGACGACGGACAGATGGTAACTTGTCCCCATGTCCCGCCGTGCGAGCACAACATCCCCGATCATTCGCAGCATATGCTCAGCATCCAAAGCGATCCGCCCGGTCCCTGCCGCGCCGGTTTCCTCGAACGCGATCTCGGGAACGAGGGCGAGCGCGCGGTCCATATGCAACCTTATCGCCGAACCTTCATACGGATGATCGGCGTGTTTGCACGTGCCCGGGTATACGATGCCATCCGGTCCCAACATCGGCGCCCCCTCCTGCGGGGCAGCCGCGGCCTCGCGGATGTCACTGCGATTGCAAATACATGCGTAGGTCAGCCCACGTTCGGCCAATCTGAGAAGCGCTTCTCTATATGCTGGCGCCCTATCGGATTGCCGCACAACAGGGCGCGGCCATGACAGCCCCAGCCATGCCAAGTCTCGCTCGATCTCACGTTCCCATTTCACCCGCGACCGGCTGCGGTCGATATCTTCAATCCGCAAAACGAAACACCCGCCGTGGGCTCTCGCCATATCGAACGCGGTCATGGCCGAGAACGCGTGCCCGAGGTGAAGCGGGCCCGTCGGGGACGGCGCAAACCTCGTGATCACGCGGCGTCGCGACATCCCGCCGCGTCCAGCCACGCGGTCCAATCGGCCTTGGCGCGATCGGTATACGCCTTGTAGCGAGCAGGGCGATTGCGTCGGCCGCCCTTCAGATCAACCGGCGGAAAGAGACCAAAATTAACGTTCATTGGCTGGAACGTCTTAGCGTCAGCCCCGCCGGTTATGTGGGTTACGAGGGCGCCAGTGGCCGTTGTCGATGGAACACTGGGCACGTCTAGGCCCAAAAGCTCAGAGGCGGCGAGGCGTCCGGCAAGAAGCCCCATCGCGGCGGATTCGACATAGCCTTCGACGCCGGTGATCTGTCCGGCAAACCGCACGTTGGGCTTCGACCTCAGGCGCAGACGCTCATCCAGTAGCGTGGGTGAATTGATGAACGTGTTTCGATGAATACCGCCAAGCCGGGCGAACCGAGCCTCGGTCAATCCTGGAATCATCCGGAAAACAGAAGTTTGCGCCCCATACTTCATCTTGGTCTGGAAGCCGACAATATTATACAACGTTCCCAATTGGTTGTCCCGCCGCAGTTGAACCACCGCGTGAGCTTTGGTTTCGGGGTCATGCGGGTTCGTCAGCCCGACCGGTTTCATGGGGCCGTGCCGCAAGGTTTCGCGCCCACGCTCGGCCATGACCTCGATCGGCAGGCATCCGTCGAAATATCCGGCGGTTTCACCCTGTTTGAACTCGGTTTTCTCAGCCTCGAGAAGCGCGTCAATAAAGGCCTCGTACTGATCGCGCGTCATCGGACAGTTGATATAGGCCGTCCGTTCTTCCTCGGTCTCACCTTTATCGTAACGAGACTGGCGCCAAGCGAGATCCATGTCGATGGAATCAGCATGGACGATAGGGGCGATGGCGTCGAAAAAGGCCAGCTGATCGGCGCCGGTCTCGGTCCGGATGGCTTCCGCCAAAGCGCCCGATGTCAGGGGGCCGGTCGCGACGATCCATGACCCCTCGGAGGGGATTTCAGTAATCTCAGAAGGTTGAACCGTGATGTTTCCATGGGACTTCAGCGTCGCTGTCACTGCCTCGGAAAAGGTATCTCGGTCGACAGCCAAGGCTCCGCCCGCAGGCAGGCGATGCTGGTCGGCTGTTTGCATGATCAGGCCACCGGCCTGGCGCATCTCCCAGTGAAGAAGACCGACCGCGTTCTGTTCATCGTCGTCCGAGCGGAACGAGTTCGAACATACCATTTCGGCCAAGTTGCCGGTCCGATGTGCGAAGGTCCCAGTATTCGGCCGCATCTCGTGAATGACGACCCGGACTCCCATCTTCGCGGCTTGCCACGCCGCTTCGGACCCGGCCATTCCGCCGCCGATGATGTTCAGAACGTGCGTCATGTCAGCCTCCGCATCGTGCAGTCGCGCTATGAGGTGCCTCGGTGCAATCCACGCTCCAAGGGCCAAAGCTACTCTTCAACGGTATCATCCTCGGCCTGTTCGGCAATCCACGCGACCGTGACGACTTCTTCGCCTTCGCCGGTCTTGAACACGCGCACGCCGCCCGCGCCGCGCGACCGGAACGAGATGCCGTCGACCGGTACGCGGATCGATTGACCGCGCGACGTAGCGAGCATGATCTGGTCGTCCATATCAACGGGGAAAGATGCGACCAAGGGTCCGCCGCGCATCGCTTTGTCCATCGCCATGACTCCCTGACCGCCGCGCCCGCGAACCGGATAATCATGGCTCGAACTGAGCTTACCCATGCCCTGCGAAGTCACGGTCAGGATCAGGTCTTCGGCGGCTGACATCTCGGCGTAGCGTTCCTGGCTGAACTCCTGCGCCTCGGTCGTGCCGTCGTCCTCGTCGGCCTCCGGCTCCTCGGTCACGCCCATCATCGCACGGCGCATCTTGAGGTAGGTCTGCCGTTCTTCCGGCGACGCCTCGAAATGGCGGATCACGGCCATTGAGACCACGCGGTCCCCGTCGGCCAGGCGAATTCCCCGAACGCCGGTTGAATCCCTGCCTTTGAAGACGCGCACCTCGACGGTCGGGAAGCGGATCGCCCGCCCGAGCGCTGTGACCAGCATCACGTCATCGGCTTCCGAGGCGATCCGGGCGTTCACCAAGCTGACATCCCCGTCTTCGGGCAGCTTCATCGCGATCTTGCCGTTGCGCATGACGTTGGTGAAATCCGACAGCGCGTTGCGACGCACTTCGCCCGCCGACGTGGCGAAGACGATTTGGAGTTCGCTCCAGTCCTCCTCCGGCCTGTCGACGGGCATGATCGCGGCAATACCGGTGCCCGACTGCAGGCCCGGGATCACGTTGTTCAAGGCCCGGCCCCGCGACGAACGCGAGCCTGCGGGAAGCTGCCAGGTCTTTAGCTTGAACACCATGCCGGTCGTGGTGAAGACCAGAAGCGGGGTATGGGTATTGGCGACGAACAGCGTGGTGACGACATCGTCGTCCTTCAGCGCCCCGCCGGACACACCCTTGCCACCCCGACGCTGCGACCGGAAATCGGCCAGAGGGGTCCGCTTGATGTATCCGGTGGCCGTGACGGTGACGACCATATCCTCTCGCTCGATGAGGTCCTCGTCCTCCATGTCGCCGGCCCAGTCGATGATCTCGGACCGGCGGGGCACGGCGAATTGCTCGCGCACCTCGCGCAGCTCGTCCGAGATGATCGCCATGATCCGTTCGCGCGACCGAAGAATATCGAGGAAATTCTTAATCTTGCCGGCCAGTTCTTCAAGCTCGTCCGTAACTTCCTGTACGCCGAGTTGCGTCAAACGTTGCAGCCGCAGCTCGAGGATCGCGCGGGCCTGCACCTCGGACAGGTTGTAGGTTCCGTCCTCGTTGACGGTATGCCCGGGATCGTCGATCAGCCGAATGAACGGGGCGATCTCCGCGGCGGGCCACCGACGCTCCATCAGGCGGAAGCGGGCCTCGGGCGCATCGCGCGAAGACCGGATGGTCTGCACAACCTCGTCCACGTTCGAAACAGCGACGGCCAGGCCGCACAAAACATGCGCCCGCTCGCGCGCCTTGCGCAGTTCGAACGCGGTGCGGCGGGCAACAACTTCTTCCCGGAAGGTGATGAAATGCGTGAGGAAATCCCGGAGCGTCAGCTGTTCGGGACGGCCGCCATGCAGCGCCAGCATGTTACAGCCGAACGAGGTTTGAAGGGGCGTGAACCGGTATAGCTGGTTCAACACGACATCGGGCGTCGCATCCTTGCGCAGTTCGACCACCACGCGCACGCCGACCCGGTCGGATTCGTCCTGAACGGCCGAAATGCCTTCGAGACGCTTTTCCTTGGTCAGCTCAGCGATGCGCTCGATCAGCGCGGCCTTGTTTACCTGATAGGGGATCTCCTCGAAGATCAGCGCTTCACGGCCCTTCGAGACCTCTTCGACCCGGGCCTTGGCCCGAATAATGACCGAGCCTCGCCCTTCCAGATACGCTTTGCGCGCGCCCGAACGCCCGAGGATCTGCGCCCCGGTCGGGAAGTCGGGAGCGGGAATGATCTCCATCAGGCGTTCGGTCGACAGGTCGGGGTTCTCGATCAGCGCCAGCGTACCGTCGACCACCTCGCCCAAGTTGTGGGGCGGGATGTTCGTGGCCATGCCCACCGCAATACCGCCCGCGCCGTTGACCAGCATGTTCGGAAAACGCGCCGGAAGGACGGTGGGTTCAAGGTCCTTGCCGTCGTAGTTATCCTGGAAATCCACCGTCTCCTTCTCGATATCGGCGAGAAGGGCCTGGGCAGGTTTGTCCATGCGGACTTCGGTATAGCGCATGGCCGCGGCGTTATCGCCGTCCATCGAGCCGAAGTTGCCTTGGCCGTCCAGAAGCGGAAGGGACATCGAAAAGTCCTGCGCCATCCGCACCAGCGCTTCGTAGATCGCAGAATCGCCGTGCGGGTGGTACTTGCCCATTACGTCGCCCACGGGGCGCGCGGACTTGCGGTAGGGCTTGTCATGCGTGTTGCCGGTCTCGTGCATCGCATAGAGGATGCGGCGGTGAACCGGCTTCAGCCCGTCGCGCAGATCGGGAATCGCGCGGCTGACGATGACGGACATTGCATAATCCAGGAACGACGACTGCATCTCGTCAACGATCGAAATCGAAGGACCAGAGGGGCGCGATGCATCATCTTCGGGCAGTTCGGGGGGCTCGGGCGTGTCGCTCAACGGGGGGCCTTTCCGGTGGGATTTTCCCAGATCTTGTTGCTTTTCACTATATCAGCACATGGATATGGTGAGCAATCGGAGTCTCGGCATCAGTTTGGCAGCACTTCGGATCGACTGCCAATAGATTGTTTTTATTGATTTTTAATCCTGCTTTCGCACTCTGAGTGCATTGGCAAGGAGAGCAGCAATGACAGAAGGCGAAATGCTACTGAAAGGGTATGGCGTGACAACTGCGGAGTTCTTCTATCGCATGCCCGATTACAAGCATGTCCTCAACACGTATGTCTGGCAGGATTACGATCTGGCGCCCGATCATCCGAAGCTTTTCGACTTCATCGAATACTGGCAGCGCGAGATCGAGGGGCCGCTCCATTCCGTGCGGTACACGCACCGGAAGCTTCTGGCGCCCGGTGAATGGCGACATATCACCGGGGAATTTACCTTGCACTAGCGATTGCCGTTGCCGGTGAATCGACCAGCGTCCTCGGCCGCGCGGCGGATGGCGCCCGCCTTGTTCACCGTCTCCTGGAACTCGGCTTCGGGGTCGCTGTCGAATACGACGCCACCGCCCGCCTGGAAATACAGCTTGCCGTCCTGCACCACCGCGGTGCGCAGGGCAATGCACATGTCCATGTCGCCGCCTGCGCTGAAATAGCCCAGTCCGCCGCCATAGATGCCGCGCTTCTCGGGCTCCAGCTCGTCGATGATCTCCATCGCGCGGACCTTCGGCGCGCCCGAGACAGTGCCCGCCGGCAGGCCGGCCAAAAGCGCGGACAAGGCGTCCTGATCCTCGCGCAGCTCGCCCACCACGTTCGAGACGATGTGCATGACGTGGGAGTAGCGTTCGATGATGAATTCCTCGGTCGGGCGCACGGTGCCGATCCGGGCCACGCGGCCGACGTCGTTCCGCCCGAGGTCCAGAAGCATCAGATGCTCGGCCCGTTCCTTCGTGTCGGCCAGCAGGTCCGCTTCGAGAGCGCGGTCTTCTTCCGGGGTTTTGCCGCGGGGACGGGTGCCCGCAATGGGGCGCAACGTGACCTCGCCTTGCATGACGCGGACGAGGATCTCGGGCGAGGCGCCGACAACCTGGAAGCCGCCAAAGTTGAAGTAGAACATGAAGGGCGACGGGTTCGTGCGCCTGAGGCTTCGGTAAAGCGAAAAGGGAGGAAGGGGAAAGTTCTGAGTCCAGCGTTGCGACGGGACGACCTGAAAGATATCGCCCGCCGCGATATACTCCTTGGCGCGTTCGACGATCCGCAAATAGTCCGCGCGGGCTATGTTCGACGTGGGATCGGGCAGGGCGTCCGTATCCCCGAACTCGCGCGCGTTTCCGGGCATCGCGCGATCCAGATCATGCAGTGCGTCCATTACCCGCTCGCCCGCCTGGGCGTAAGCGGCCCGCGCCGATTGTCCGGACGCGACCCAGGCCGGTGCGACGATCGTGACCTCGCCCTTGGCCCCATCCAGAACGGCCACGACAGACGGCCGCAGCATCAGGGCGTCGGGCAGACCCAGCGGGTCGGGGTTCACATCGGGCAAACGCTCCACCAACCGGATCATGTCGTACCCGAGATACCCGAACAGGCCGGCGGATGCGGCTGGCAGATCGACGGGCAGGTCGATGCGGCTTTCCGCCAGAAGTTCGCGCAGCGCATCCAGCGGTGGCGCATCCATGGCCTCGAACGCGGTATCGTCAAAACGCGCTTGGCGGTTCACGCGGCTCGTGGTGCCGCGGCACTCCCAGATCAGGTCGGGCTTCATCCCGATGATGGAATATCGCCCGCGCACTTCGCCGCCGGTGACCGATTCCAGCATGAACGTGTCCCGTGCAGCCTGACCGAGTTTCAGCATTAACGAAACAGGGGTGTCGAGATCGGCCGCGATACGGGCATAGACAACCTGGTTGCGGCCCGCGTTATAGCCGCGCTCGAAACCGGCGAAGTCGGGAACCAGCTGCATCAGTTCATCTGCGACAGCACCGCATTCACTGCGGACTGATTGAGCGAAATGCCCTTCTGAGCTTCCAGCGCCGAGGTGAAGGCCGCCGTGATATCCTGGGCTATGCCTTGGCCGGCGGCCGTGCGCACGCCTTCCTTGATAGCCACCGCCTCTTCGGTGGCGCCCCCGGGAACCGACACGGCGTCGACACGGACAAGAACGGCGCCATCCTGTCCCGACACGACTGTCGAGTCGCCCTCCGGCAGGGTGAAGGCGAGCTCGATCAGATCGGCGGGCTGGCCTTCGAGGAACGCGTCGCGCAAAAGCTCCGTCTCTCGCCGAACCGTGGCCCCAAGCTGGTCGGCCGCGGTGCCTTGCGAAAGCGCGTCTCGCGCGGCCTCGGCTTGCTCCACCAGACGGGCGCGGCGCGCTTCGACTTCCCATCCGGCCTCGACCTCTGCACGCACCGCATCCAGCGGCTGAAGCTCAGGCTCGAGGATCTCTTCGACGCGGAGGGCGAAAAGCCCCCCGTCGGACAGTTCCTCCAGTTCCGGAAAATCGCCGGGTTCGGCGTCCAGAGCGGCCTCGCGGAATGCCGCATAGGCGTCGATATCCGCACCGGCTTCGCTGGCCTCACCGGGGGACCATACGGTTTCGCCCAGCGTGAACTCGGTCTCGTCGGCGATCTCTTCCAGCGTCGCGCCACCAGCCAGCAAATCTTGAATCGGCTCGATCCGGCCTTCGATGGCGCGGCGGCCTGCGGAAAGGGCGACTTCGGCGCGCAGCTCGTCCTCTACATCTTCGAACGGTGTTTGTTGCGCCTCCAGGATGGCGTTCACCCGGAACAGCGCAGGACCGAGCGGCGTGGGCGCGGGTCCGGCGATGCCCGGATCGTCAAGCGCGAAAACCGCATCAGCGGATGGGCCCAGATCGGCGCGGGACACGTCCCCGAGGTCGATATCCGAAAGGGTCAGGCCTCGATCCTGAACCAAGGTCTCGAAATCGGTGTCGCCCGCCTCGATGGCGTCAGCGGCCTGCCGTGCGGCTTCGTCGTCGGGAAACACCAACCGCTCCACGAGGCGGCGTTCGGGCTGGTCGTATTGTTCGGTGCGTTGCTCATAGAGGTTCTGCACGGCCTCGTCGCTGACCTCGACGGTTTCGCGCATTGTCTCGGGCGACAGCCACACGTATGTGATGCGCTTGCGGCGGGGCAGAGTGAACGCATCTTCATTTGCTTCATAGTACTCTACCAGTTGCTCCTCCGTCGGCTCCGGCAGATCGCCTTCCAGCGCATCCGGGCCAAAGCTGACCAGGGTCAGGTCGCGGGTTTCCCTGGCGTATTCGTAAAGCGCATCCACGAACGTCGCGGGCGGTTGAATGCCCGAGATCACGGCACCCTGAAGCAGCGAGCGGGCCGTTTCATCCCGAAGCTGCGCCTCGAACTGGGCGACGGATAGCCCGTTCTGTTGCAGGGCGAAGCGGTATGCCTCGCGGTCGAACCCGCCATCGGCGCCCTGGAACGCCTGAATGTCCTGGATGGATCGGGCGACTTCCTCATCGCCGACCGACAGGCCCAGATCGTCCGCCTCGTCCTCCAGCGCCGCGAGGGCGATCAGGCGTTGCAACACGATGCGGTCGATGCCCATCTCGCGCGCCTGGGCGATGGGGATGTTCTGCCCCGTCTGCCCTTCGAACGCGCGGATTTCCTGCTGGAGCTGCCGGGCATAGCGATCAAGCCCGATCTCGGTATCACCGACGGTGCCGACCACCCGGGTCGAGCCGCCGAAACTCGTCGCACCGAACCCGGCCAGCCCGACGATCAGAAGCAGCATCACGACCCAGATGACGCCACGTGCGATCGGGTTCTTTTTCTCGGCCATGGCGCGGACACCCCTTGGAAAGTTCGGTTCCGGTGGGGTTTAGGCGATGGACGGACCACCCTCAAGGGATGATGCGCGTGTACTTCGTGCCGTCCACGGATGCGCCCGCCATCAGCCCCGCCTGACCGAAGATCAGACCAATGACCGGCGCGGTCGAGGTCAGCGTTGTCGCCGTAAGATTGCCACCCCGGTCCCGCAACGCGTATTCGATGTCGCCCCCGGCTTCCCATCCCGGCGAGGTCCGGAAATTATAGAGCGCGTCGTTCGTCATGAAGAAAAGGGCATGAGCGTATTGCTGCGCGCCGATCTGGAACCCGAGGCTTGCCTGAGCGGCGGAATAATAATCGACAGTAGTGTCGTTTACCAACAGCGCGCCCCGTCCGTAGGCGCCACCGGCACCCAGCGCGGCTTTCGTCATCAGCGGCATAACCAGGACGCCCGCAGATTTCCGGCGTAACTGTTCCGTGCCCGGGAAAGCGGAATACAGGTAGTTCATGGTGGACTGTACACGGGCGTCGATTGTCTGCGACCCGCTCGAGCCGACGCCATTGGCGCATCCGGCCAGCAAGGTGCCGCCTGTTGCAAGCGCGCCAAGCATCGCTGCGCGCCGCGTGATCGTTTTCATGGGGAGGTGTCCCTTCTACTGCCGATTGCCATTCGGATGGCGGCCTTGTCCCGACCGCTCAGGTGCCAGCATAGGCGCGGGACGCATCGCTGTCATCCTTTGCACACGGATTGGTCGTGTTCCCGCCGACGTCGTGCGCGTTCGCGCAACAGATCCGTGCCCTCTAGCCGTTAAGAAGGCGCGCAGCTTCGGGGGCAAAATAGGTCAGGATCCCGTCGCACCCGGCGCGTTTGAACGCGGTCAGACTTTCCATCATCACGGTCTCGCGGTCCAGCCAGCCGTTCTGGAACGCCGCGTTCAGCATCGCATACTCGCCGGACACCTGGTAGGCATAGGTCGGCACGGCGAACATGTCTTTCGCTCTCCGGCATATATCCAGGTACGGCATTCCCGGCTTCACCATGACCATATCCGCACCCTCGGAAAGATCTCGCGCGATCAGGCGCATCGCCTCATCCGCGTTGGCCGGGTCCATCTGGTAGGTCTTCTTGTCGCCTTTCAGCGCGCCCGAGGCCCCCACCGCGTCGCGGAACGGCCCGTAAAAGCCGCTGGCGTACTTGGCGGCGTAGGACATGATCGTCACATCCTTGTGGCCTTCGGCTTCCAGTGCCATGCGCATGGCCCCGATACGACCATCCATCATGTCGGACGGGCCAAGGATGTCGGCCCCCGCATCGGCTTGCGCCAGCGCCATCTTTACCAAGGCTTCGACGCTTTCGTCGTTCACGATGACGCCGTCGCGAACGATCCCGTCATGGCCGTTCGAATTGTACGGATCCAGTGCGACATCCGTCATCACGGCGATGTCCGGCACGGCCTCCTTGATCGCACGCGTGGCGCGGTTCGACAGGTTTTCACGGCTCCAGGCCTCTTCGCAGGTTTCGGTCTTCAGCGACGGGTCGATGTAGGGAAACAGACAGATTGCCGGAATGCCCAACGCCGCTGCTTCCCTGGCAGACTCGACGACTATGTCGAGAGACAGTCGATCCACGCCGGGCATCGACGCGATGGGCTCTCGCGTGTCCTGTCCCTCGCGGATGAAGAGGGGCCATATCAAATCCGATGGCGTCAGGGTGGCCTCGCGGACCAGTGCGCGCAGCTGCGGTGTGCGACGCAGACGGCGCAGGCGGGTGGCTGGGAAGGGGGCGGGATGGGGCGCCATGGGGTGGTCCCTCTGCAACGGAACGTGATCGATGGCCTTGGTCGCATGGAATTCCCGACGTCTCAAGTGTAAGCGCGGGGTCACGGCCCTTCGGAGATAAGCGGTGAACTGGTATCAATCGGTATTCGAACTCATCGACATGCGGTCGTTCTCGAACCTGTGGTACTGGATCGTCCTCGCGACGATCTGGTCGACGGCCAGCCACTACGTTCTGGGCGTGCCATACGACATGGTCGGGCGCGCAGCGCGGCATGGGGGCCAGGCCGAGTCCGATCTGGAAGATGTCGTGCGTATCCGCGTCGATCGTCTTCTCTATATCGCCCGGGTTTCAGGTTTGGTCATTGTCACCCTCGTGGCCGCGGCGTTGACGATGCTTCTGCTGCTGGGGTTCGTGTATGGCGTCGAGTTCGCGCAGGCACTGGCGTTGATCGCGGTCCCGATGACAGGCGTGAGTTTTTTGAGCGTCAGGACCGCCGAACACATCGCCGCGGCAGAGCTGTCGGGCGAGGATCTGCGGCGTCGCCTGACCCGGCACCGGCTTGCAGTTCAGGTGATCGGCATGGTGTCGATCTTCTTCACCGCGATGTGGGGCATGTACCAGAACGTGACGATCGGCGTCCCGGGGTTCTGATCTTGCGCTGAAAAGGCGAACCGTCATCCGGCTCCAACTCGAAATGCCCGTCACTGGTCGAACTCCTACCAGAGGTTTTCCAGCGTTCGGCGGCCCGGTGTCATTCTTGCATCTTGGCCCTTCCGCCCGCCCGGATTTGTCGCTACACCGACCCCGCGATGGTTGCCCGACCCCGCGACATGCGGGCCCGCGTGGCGGAATGGTAGACGCAGGGGATTCAAAATCCCCCGCCGAAAGGCTTGCCGGTTCGAGTCCGGCCGCGGGTACCATCGCAAAATCACGGCTTCAGGACGAATGAACCAGCACGGGGCGCCCCCGGGACCTCCTCCCGGCAGAATCCCATCCCGCAGCCAAGGATGGCCCCGGGAACGGCGGTCTACAGATCGCCCAGATAGTCCTCTGAGACATAGCCGACGATCCCGGGGGATTCGGCGAGCGATACGCGGCACCAAAGCTGTCCAACCTCGGTAATGCAGTCCCGCCGGACAAGCCGCGTTCCGTCCGGAAGACCCAGGATGACATTATAGCCAAGACCCGGCCCCGCCCGAAGCTTCAAAAGCTCTTCCGACCCCGTACCTTGCACCACGGCACCGGTTCCGAGGCCGCTACAGGCCGCGATGCCCAGAATGGCGGAGAGTGGGATGAGCGATGCGAGGCGCATGTGAAAACCTTGTCTTGTTGAGTATGTCTTACCCGGTACGGGAAACCCGCCCGGGCACAACAGAAATCCACGGATCGCGATTGAGGCACGTCCGGGGTAAATCACGAATAGTCCGGCATCACGATATTCGCCAAGAACGCGTGAATGTCTGCGGCGTCGGCCTCCAGCAGGGAACTCGGCCGCTTGCGCTGGGAAACCCATGCCTCCCAAGAAGCATCCTGGTCCGTGGAATAGGACATGCTCCACCCATCGAAGTGCCGTTGAGGCAACGTGCCATACCAACGGATCGTCATGTCCCTGTGCCGGTCGTCCCGTGCGATCTTCGAAAGCAGCGCATCGACCTGGTCTGCAGGACCTTCGACATGCTGAACGAACAGGCAACCCTGGCGGTGAAGAGTTCCGGTAATCCCACGGGCACGATTGTCCCTCCGGCTCTGCAGGTAAACCCGAGAGTCCAGCTCGCGGGGCTGATTGGCCTCGCTGGTATAAAGGAATCCAGTGAACACGTGTTTCGCTCGGTGCCGTCGACGTAACCTGATAAGCCATTCTACAGGCAAGGGTCAAACCTTCCGCGACGGCCGGACGACGGCGGCAAGGCGTGCGGACAGCCCGGCCGGCTGAACGGCCGGGCCGTCGCTATTGCACGGCCTCTGCCGGCTGCGTGTCCTTGGGCGAACCGTGACTGAACAGCGCCTGGAGGGCCGCATACGAAATCGGCTTCGTTATGTGATCATCCATGCCGTGCTCGAGGCATGCCTTGCGCACCTCGGGCGAGGCATGCGCCGTCAGACCTATAATGCACGACTTTGGCAGACCAGTCTCACGCTCAAAAGCTCGGATGGCCCCGGTCGCCTGATAACCGTCCATCACCGGCATGCTGACGTCCATCAACACGAGGGCAGGGCGATCGCGGCGAAACAGATCGACGGCTACCCGCCCGTCAAGGGCCGTGAGTATGCGGTATCCCATGAGCTCGAGCATCCGACTAGCCACAGCGATATTCGTCCGATTGTCGTCGACAACAAGTACTGTGGCTCGGTCCCGGCGCGGCAGAGGCGTTCGGTGTGGTCCATCTGGGACCGGGATCGGATGACGAGGTGTACTTTCGCGGTCCACGACTGCCGCGCGTAAAGGTGTCTTCAGAAGTCGCGCGGTCGCGTTGGCGAGATCGTCGGCCGCTACCGGTTTGGACATTCTGACGACCTTCGGATCGTCCGAAGGTCCCGCGACGGGATCGCCGATCAGGCGGCACAGCAGAACGATAGGTGTCAACGCAAGGGCCGGGTCCGAACGGATCGCCCGGATCGCCTCCACCGCTTTGAGGTCCGGGAGGTGCTGGTCGAGGAGCACGAGATCGAAGCGTTGTCCGGTCCCGGCGGCGGCCAGATGGGCAAACGCCTGCGATCCCGTGGGAACCGACACGGTTTCGGCACCCCAGGATTCGAACAGTTCGGCATGGGTGCGCCGGTCGGACGGGTGTGGAATGACGACGAGGACGCGTCGGCCGTCCAACGACGGTAGGGGAATGCCGGGCGGGCGATCGGCGGTTTCTTCGGCGGGCGGAAGAGGCAGGCGGAACGTGAAGACGGAACCGCGACCGACAGCGGACCGGACCTCTATCTGTCCGCCCATGATTTCGACAAGGCCCTTGGTGATCGCAAGACCCAGGCCGGTTCCCTGTTGCCGACGGGTGGGCGTGCCGTCGACCTGCGCGAACCTTTCGAAAATCGTGGACAGGTGGGCGGCCGGAATACCGCACCCGGTATCGCTGATCTCGACCCTGATCCAAGAAGCGTCCCCTGGGTCCGGCATCGCATCAATCGAAACGTGTCCGGTTTCGGTAAATTTGATGGCGTTGCCGAGGAGGTTGATTATCACCTGAACCAGTCTTGCCCGGTCGCCCCTGACCACGTTTGGCAGGGATGGATCGACCCTGACCATCAGCTCCAGCCCCTTCTGCGCGCTCAGGACCGAAAGCAGCCGGGCGGGTTCCTCGACCATGGAACGCAGGGCAAACGGAGCGACGTGGGTCTCCAGAACCCCGTTCTCGATCCGGGCGTAGTCGAGGATGTCGTTGATGACGGTCAGAAGCGACTGGCCGGAGGACTGGATCGTGTCGACGAAAAACCCCTGGTCTGGATCGAGGTCGGTCTTCGACAGTAGATCGGACATGCCGATCACCCCGTTCAGGGGAGTCCGAAGTTCGTGGCTGACAGCGGCCAGAAACTCGGACTTTGCGATATCCGCGCTTTGCGCGCTTTCCAAGGCGGCCTGCAGACGGGTATTCTTGTCCCGCAGCGCAAGCTGAATTCGACCGATGATGTGAAAGACCGCGCCCAAGACAAGCGGCGCAAGGGCGACGATCCCGTGAATGGGATTCGTGAGAATGCGGGTGCCCAGGGATCCGTGACCGGGCCGAAGGACAAGGTAATCGGCGCCAAGCCCGATGGCCGGGAACAACAGCCCGAAAGCGACCCCGAACAGCGTATAGAACAGGATCACATTGTGACGTGAAATGTCCGGAAGACTATAGGCCGACACGAATGCCATGCCTGCCTTGCCCGAGGTCGAACCGAAATTTCCTTCCGCATCGCCCGATCGACATTCCAGATGCTCCCCGCAACCCTCTCGCGCCGGGCGCGTGCCGCATGCGCTCGGACGGTCCTTTGGACAGGACCCTAGCGCGCCCGGGTAAACACGGTCTGAACAGGCGAAGGTCGTAGAGCTTTCGATTGGCGACGATCGCTTTTGCCGCAGGTCGTGAACCAAGTACGCCATCCCCATCGGTGCCGACCCCGGCCGCCGGGGCAAACGGCACCTCGTTCTTGGATATCGTTTCCCGTGTGGTGCGATCCCCGGAAAATTTGCGTAGCGTCTCGGTTGTCATGGTCGCGCCGGTTAAGCATAAGCTCTCGCTACAAAGCGTGCGCCGTTCCATCGGTGGCACGCAAGATGGCCGGGCGGGCGTGATGGAATGGTAGACATAGGGGACTTAAAATCCCTAGGGCATGGCCCGTGCGGGTTCGAGTCCCGCCGCCCGCACCACCTCTCTTTCTGCGGATCGCGGTCAAATGGCCGCGTAGGCAGGACCGACCGGCCGATCGAATCGTTCGATTATTCGTGAGATTGGAAATAGTCGGGCGCGATGTACCTCATTGGTTCCCGTCCGCCTCTTTTTGCGGCGCGGTTCGCGAGCAAGCTTGCGCCTCACACGTCAGGTTTTGTCCCCATATTGGAAACGACGGCCAAGCAATCATCGCGGGCCACATGCCAGCCCACAACAGATTTTATCAAAGAATGCTGGCGTTTCTCGCCACGCGTTCCATCCCGAAGTGGGATCGGTTCGGAAACGATCCTGCGGGAATCACGGTCAACCGCGCCCGTGGCAGGCCAAATAAGGCAAGCTCTTGATAATTTTCAGCTAACGCTTTCGCGAAGGTTTGAGTAAAACATAAGGTGTCGGGGAACCGACATGGCCGTTGGGGGACGGCCTGCCTGACTGTCCGAAGAGGCCGGGAAGGCAAAGGTGTCTGCTCGCGGGGGCGAAGTCCTCGATCTTGAGCACATCGTGATGCAGTGGCCGGTTCGCCGGCTCATGGGACGGCTTCGGCCGACCGATCGGAGTGCCCGGGTTTGCATGGCGCATGTCATGCCCCCGAGAATTGGAGATTGAGATGACCTATTGGCCCAAGTCCACAACCAAGAAAGATGGAATCGTCGACGGAACCGAGGGCGCGGACTCGATCGTCGCAGGGTATGAGGATTCGGACGGCGACCGGATCGACGGCAACGACGCGATCTTCGGGAATGTCGGGTCGGACGACGATATCGTCGACGCACGGGGCGGCGATGACGTGATCGAATCCGAGGATGGCAATGACACGGTCTATGCGGGCGCCGGCGACGATACGGTCGATGGCGGCAGCGGCAACGACGTGATCTACGGTGACAGCGACCTGCCCGGCGGCGGTGACGATCTGATCTTCCGGTGGAGCGAGCTGCCCGATACGCACATCAGCTATTCTGGCGACAAGATCGACGATGGCGACGACTTGGACGGCAAGACACTGACCCAGCAGGTCGGTGACGTGAAGGTCACGGTGAAGACCCCCGGAAAGAGCGACCTGGAAACGGAGTTCAGCGACGAGAGCATCTATGTCGGCACGCTCGACGACGATGTCAGCTCGAAATCCAGCCTGTTGTCCGAAGCCCATGACGACGACGTGGGCAAATACGAGATCGGGTTCGACACCCCGGTCGAGGATGTCACCTTCACCATTTCGGATATCGACGCGAATGTCGGTTACGTGCAAGTGCTGGCCTATGACGAAAACGGCAATCCCGTTCAGGTCGACATCTCCGTGCTCGACCCGTCGAAAAGCGGCGATCTGCAGGTCGGTCCCGACGGAAAGATCACCGAGCTGAACCAGGAGACGAACGACGCCGCTGATTCGACCCAGGCCGCGACGATCTCGATCCCCGGGCCGGTCACCCGCATCGAGATCGTGCACGCCGCTGACGGAAGTGGGCAGTCGGACATCAACATCTCCGACATCCACATCGGCAGCGTGCCGGGAGGGGATACCGCTGCGGGCGACGACGACCTCTCGGGCGGTGTTGGCGACGACACGATCTTCGGCGAGGGGGGCGACGATACGATCACGGGCGGTTCGGGCGACGACAAGCTCGAAGGCGGCGACGGAAACGACTCGATTTCAGGCGACGGCGGCTCTGGGCCACAGAAGGTCACGCTGGATTTCAACGATCTGCACAAGGGTCAGATCGTCGACGACGAGTATGTCTCGGACGGCGTGACGATCTCGAGCCCGACGAACAAGGTGATGGCCTTCGACACGGCCAACCCGACGGGCGGCGATCATGATCTGGCGACCGGCAATCTGGGCAAGGTCCTGATCCTCAGCGAGGATGGCAATTCCCACGATCCCGATGACGACGCCGATGGCGGCAAGTTCGTTTTCGAATTCGACGACCCGTCCGAAGTGCATTCGCTGACTGTCCTCGATATCGATCACCGCGAGGACGGCGGTAAGATCAAACTCTATGATGCGCACAACAACCTGATCGACACGATCTCGATCCCGACGACCGGGAACAACGGTCAGGCGACCATCGACATCAACACCGATGGCGTTGCCCGGATGGAGGTTATCCTCGAAGGGTCGGGCGCCATCGACAACCTGTCCTACACGGTTCCGTCAGGATCCGACGGCAACGACACGATCTATGGCGGCGACGGGCAGGACACCGTCGATGGCGGCGGCGGCGACGATCTGATCGACACGCGCGGCGGCGACGCGGCCTTCGACACCGATGTGCCTTTCGTGTCGCCCGATCCGGCTGGCGCCGAGGATCCCGATGTCCTGGGCGACATGGATCCGGACCCCGACAACGATCGCGACAGCGTCAATGGCGGGGCGGGCAATGATACGATCCGCACGGGCGACGATGCCGATACGATCTATGGCGGCGAAGGCGACGACCTGATCGAGGCCGGCATCGACGACGACTATGTCGAAGGCGGCGAAGGCAACGACAAGATCCTCGACGTCCAGGGCGCCGACACGATCTATGGTGGCGACGGCGACGACACCATTGTGGCCGGCGTGGATACGCTGACCGACGATGTCGACCCCAATACCGATGACGGCCGCGACTACGTGGATGGTGGGGACGGCAACGACCACATCATCACGGGCGACGATGACGACACCGTCTTCGGCGGCGCCGGAAACGACTACATCGATGCCGGCATCGACGACGATCATGTCGAAGGTGGCGAGGGCAACGACACCATCCTCGGCGGACAGGGCGACGACACCGTCTTGGGCGGCGAAGGCGACGACGACATCAAGGGTGGCGACGGCGACGACTCGATCCGGGGCCAGGGTGGCGAAGACACCATCGACGGTGGCGCCGGAAACGACTTCATCTCCGGCGGGGATGACGACGACTATCTCCGCGGTGGCGACGGCGATGACGAGATCGTCGGCAACGGCGGCAACGACACGCTGGAAGGCGGGGACGGCAACGACTTCGTCCGCGGCAGCATCCTGGACGATACGATCCGGGGCGATGGTGGCGACGATACGCTGGTCGGTGGCCTGGGGCACGACCTCCTTGAAGGCGGTGCTGGCAACGACTCGATCAACGCGGCCGGCGGCGACGATACCGTCTATGGCGGCACCGGCGACGACACCATCAACGGGGGCGACGCCCCGGGCAGCGACTCCCTGTTCGGCGAGGACGACCGCGACACCTTCATCCTGGTGGGCGAGGGAGACTCGGTCTTCGGTGGCTCTGGCGGCGACGACTACGACACGCTCGACCTGACCGGATCGCTGCAACCGGGTGGCTCGTACAAGATCATCAACAAGACCGATGACGATGATCCGGGTGATACCGTCGACGGCGACAGCCCGAATGACGGGACCGACGGCACGGTGGTCTTCTTCGACGCCGGTGGGAACGAAACGGGGCGTCTCGAGTACGAGAATATCGAGAACATCATTCCCTGCTTCACCCCCGGCACCCTGATCGCCACCCCCAAGGGCGAAATGCGGGTCGAAGATCTGCGCGAGGGCGACCGTGTCATCACCCGCGACAATGGCATCCAAGAGATCCGCTGGACGGGCGAGAAGCGTCTGACCCGCAACGAGCTGCTGCGCCAGCCCGAGCTGAAGCCGGTCCTGATCCGCAAGGGTGCGCTGGGCCACGGCCTGCCGGAGCGTGATATGCTGGTCAGCCCGAACCACAGGATGCTTTCGGCGTCTGATCAGGCGGCGCTCTACTTCGAAGAGCGGGAAGTCCTTGTCGCTGCCAAACATCTGACGCATTCGACAGGTATTGAGCAGGTCGAGGCACTGGGTGTCAGCTACATCCACTTCATGTTCGATCGCCACGAGGTGGTTCTGTCGGACGGGACCTGGTCGGAAAGCTTCCAGCCGGGGGACTATACGCTGAAGGGCATCGGCGACGCACAGCGGCAGGAAATCGTAAGCCTCTTCCCCGAGCTCGACTTGCCCCAGGGGATCGAGGGGTATCGTTCGGCCCGGCGTAGCCTCAAGAAGCACGAAGCCCGACTTCTGCTTCAGGATTGACGACGGCCATCCGGCGCGCGCCGCCGGGTGACGGAACAGAAGAACACTCGGGGGCTGGATCTGTCTGATCCAGTCCCCGATTTGCGGATCGGCGATCGGGCCTCGATCCCGGACCGCTGCAGGGGGGCGACCGGCATCCACGGATCCGGGAACATCAGAAGACGATCTTCCGTCCTATAGCGGAAAGGAAAAAAAGATGGCCACGAAGAACGGAACGCCCGGCGATGACAGCATCGAAGGGACCGATCAGAACGACAGCCTGTCCGGCGGAGCGGGGAACGATACCATTTCCGGTTTCGGCGGTCGGGATACCATTTCGGGCGGCGACGGCGACGATGTGCTGGATGCCGGCACCGGGATGAACGACCCCGACGACGTATACGGCGGCACTGGCGACGATACGCTCACCGGCTATGGCGAGAATGACAAGCTGTATGGCGAGGACGGGAACGATGTCTTCGTTCCTCTGCCGGGCACGGTCAATGGCGGCGATCTGCTGATCAAGGGCGGCTCCAGCGAGTCCGGAGATGTCATCGACTTCCGCGAGGTGATCGCGCGCGGGTTCGAGGTCAACATACGGACCCAGAACCCCTCGGGCGACGACAACGGTACCGACAGTTTCTCGGGTCAGATCACGGTGTCGAACCCCGATACCGGTGAATCCTTCAATATCAATTACGAGAACATCGAACGCTTCATTCCCTGTTTCACGCCCGGCACGCTGATTGCCACGGCGAAAGGGGAAGTCCCGGTCGAGGATTTACGCGAGGGCGACCGCGTCATCACCCGCGATAACGGCATCCAGGAAATCCGGTGGGTGGGGCGCAAGGATCTGACCCGGTCCGAGGTTTCGGCCCAGCCCGAATTGACGCCGGTTCTGATCCGCAAAGGCGCGCTGGGCAATGGCGTGCCCGAACGCGACATGATCGTCAGCCCGAACCACAGGATGCTCTCCGCCTCGGACGAGACGGTCCTCTATTTTGAGGAACGCGAGGTTCTGGTCGCGGCCAAGCATCTGACGCACTTGGCAGGGATCGACCAGGTTGCCCCGCAGGCCGTCAGTTACGTACATTTCATGTTCGACAGACACGAGGTCGTGGTTTCGGACGGAACTTGGTCGGAAAGCTTCCAGCCTGGCGATTACAGCTTGAAGAGCATCGGCCAAGCTCAGCGGGCGGAGATCCTGACCCTGTTTCCCGATCTTGCAACGCTCGCCGGCGCGAAGGAATACCGCGCCGCACGTCGCAGCCTGAAAAAGCACGAGGCCGCGCTTCTTCACGGGTGAGCCCACGATAAGAACAAAGGCGAAAGGGGCGGTCTCGAAACCGCTCCTTTTTTCGTTTCCGGCGGCCACAGGCTCCTGATCACCGCAAAGATTCGCGACCGCGGGAGCCATTCGGGGAAACGATTCTGCTCCACCAGATGGCATTGGACTGGTTTCCGCTCGAGATTCACCACGATTTCGCCATGGGGATCGTTGCCGGGGCGACCACAATAACGCCCTGAATTCCGGTCCATTTCCACATACATCCCGATTGTCCCGGGACCGTGATCGGTGCTGCAATTCGGCCTGAATCGTTTCCCAGGACTTATGAAAACTTTCCCCGATTTGGTCACAATTCCTTCCAGTAACGCCCCGGGACCGGGTACTCTTGTGGCAAGCAGAACGGCGTGCCGTTCCTCTCAATCAGTGCGACAGGACATCCAATGGCCTCTCTTTTCGACCGCCTCGCCCGCCCTATTCAGACCTCGCCTCAGAATACGTGGTTCACCGGATTGGCGATGGGGGCCCGTGTCGCGACGGGTCGGGGCGAATGCCCGGTCGAGGCGCTGCGTATCGGCGAATCTGTTCTGACCCGCGATTCCGGCCTCCAGCGGATCATCGCGATCAACCACGAACTGTGCGAGACCCGGACAACCCGCGCCGTGCTGATCCGCAAGGGGGCGCTGGGTCATGATCTGCCCGAGCGTGACATGACCGTCTCGGCCACGCACAGGGTTCTCGTGGTGTCGGGCCAGATGCGCTTGTTCTTCGATGTCGACGAAGCTTTCGTGGCCGCGGGCGATCTGGTCGGTCGGCACGGCGTCGAATGGACCGACGCCCCGGCCGCTGGGTGGCTCTCCATCTCGCTCGCCTCGCACGAGATCATCCTGACGGAAGGGACGTGGTCCGAAACCGAGCCGCTGCGCCTCGCCGGCGGTCAGCCCGTCACCGGCCGGCGCGTCCTCAAGCGGTTCGAGGCGCAACTCCTTTCTTGACTTGACTTGTCCGCCGGGGACGGTGCCATAGCTGTTCCAAGTCACGAAACGGAGAGACGCATGCACCCCACGCCCTGGCACTTCTGGATCGTCGTCACCTTGGGTGTCGTGTGGCATCTGATCGGGGTCGTAGACTACACCTCAATCCAGTACGACTGGCAGCCGTGGCTGACGATGATGTCGGGTCGGCAGGCCGCTTTCGTGCAGACCATGCCGGACTGGGTCGACGGGGCTTGGGCGCTGTCGGCCTGGGTGGGCCTTCTGGGCGTCCTGCTGCTGGCCGCAAGGGTGAGCTTCGCGCCAGTAATCCTGGCCGTCTCCATGTTCGCCACCTTCGTCGTGGCGGTCTGGCTGTCGCTGTTCTCGAACCCGCCGGTGCTGCAGCTTGCAGGTTGGCCGGCCCTCGCTACGCTGTGGATCGCCGTCGTGTTCACCGTCCTTCTATGGCTCTACGCCAGAGACATGCACAAGTCGGGCGTGATCGCCTAATTCCGGATCCCAGTTCGCGCGCGCCACTCCGACCAAGCTTCGGGCGTGTCGAGATCGGTGATCGCGCGCTGGCCGGGCAGGGGAACCAGGCGGGGCGGATGGGCCTTCAACAGCCCCTGCGCCCCCTTGTCTCCCTCAAGCCGCGCCATCGCAGCCACCAGTCCCGGTGGAAAGATCACCGGCTGACCGGGCGTGCCGTCCTGCGCCGTCGCCCTCACAGGCGCCGTGCCGTCATAGGCCGCGATCAGCGTTTCCATGTCTGCGGTCTCGATCTCTGGCATGTCGCCCAGGCAGACCATCAGCGGACCCTCGATCCCCGACAACGCCCGGAACGACGCAGCCATGCCCGCGTCGGCATCCGACACCTCGACAACCCGCGTTGTCGAGGTGTCTAGATGTTGTCGGCGTTCCGATCCGGGCCTCAACGTGACCGCAACGTCCCACCCGATTGCCGCTGCCCGATCGACCAGCACCCTTAGAAGCGGCACGCCGCCCACAAGCTCCAGGCACTTGTCGCCGCCCCGCATTCGCGAGGCGGACCCGGCGGCGAGGATGGCGATGGTGCCCTTACCGCTCAGGGATCAGACCCCGTGGCGCGAAGCGAAGCACCAGCAAAAGTACCAGCCCCATGGTGAACAGACGCATATGCGCCGCCGATTCCAGCAACCTGTCGCGCAGCATCGACCCCTCGGGCAGCCCGGACGAGATCGTGGACATCAGCCACAGCCCCAGCGGTTCGACCTGCACCCACAGGAACCAGATCAGGAACCCGCCCAGCACGGCGCCCCAGTTGTTACCGGATCCGCCGACGATCACCATCACCCAGACCAAGAAGGTGAAGCGCAGCGGCTGATAGGAGGCCGGGGTCAGCTGCCCGTCCAGCGTCGTCATCATCGCCCCCGCGATCCCGCACACGGCCGAGCCCAGGATGAAGATCTGCAGGTGCCGCCGCGTGACGTCCTTGCCCATCGCCTCGGCCGCGACCTCGTTATCGCGGATCGCGCGCATCATCCGCCCCCAGGGCGAGGCCAGCGCGGCCTGCGCCAGCCACAGCACGATCCCCAGCACCACGATGAACAGCGCCGCATAGCCCAGCTTGACCACCACCGACGAGGCCGTGACCGGATCCGCGCCGATGGCGGCCATTTGCTCGACGAAGCCGGGGTTCTGTTGCAGGTCGACCTCGTAAGGCACAGGGCGGGGCAGGCCGATCACGTTCTTCACGCCCCGGCTCATCCAGTCCTCGTTCTTCAGGACTGCGATGACGATCTCGGCGATGCCCAGCGTCGCGATGGCCAGATAATCCGACCGCAGCCCCAGTGCCGTCTTGCCGATGGCCCAGGCGGCGCCCGCCGCCAGCAGGCCGCCGACCGGCCACGCGATCAGGATCGGCAGGCCAAGCCCGCCCAGATACCCCTCGAGCGCCGAGTTCACGTCCTCGATCGCCTGTACGCCCGGATCGAAGACCGACCGGAACAAGAAGAACCCGACCACCAGGATCACGATCATCGCGGCGGTGCGCGTTGCCCCCTTGCCCATGCGGGTGAAGGCGATAACGGCGGCCACGATCACGCCTGCACCCACCAGAAGCCCGCCGATGACCCGTGCGCCGCCTGCGGTCCAGGCTTCGCCTACCGGGGGCATGCCGACCAGCACCGCCGCCAGACCGCCCAAGGCCACGAAGCCCATGACGCCCACGTTGAACAGGCCCGCATAGCCCCATTGCATGTTGACCCCCAGCGCCATGATCGCGCTGACAAGCCCCATGTTGAAGATGCCCAGGGCGACGTTCCAGCTTTGGGTCAGGCCGGTCAGGACGATCAGGAAACCGACCGCGGCGAACAGAAGGACGTTTCTCATACCGCTTTCCCCTGGAACAGACCGGTGGGCCGGAACAGCAGGACGATCACGAGAATCGCGAAGCTGACCGCGAACTTGTAGTCGGTGGACAGAAGCTGAACCAGGCTGTCGGGCTCCAGCCGTTCGGGCAGCCAGTATTCCAGCACCTTCTTCCACGCATAGGTGATCATCACCTCGGAATAGGCGATGACGAACCCGCCCGCGATGGCGCCGATCGGCGATCCCAGGCCGCCCACGATGGCCGCCGCGAAGATCGGCAGCAGAAGCTGGAAATAGGTGAACGGCTTGTAGGACTTGTCCAGCCCGTAAAGCGTGCCCGCCACGCAGGCCAGGGCCGCCACTATGATCCAGGTGATCGCCACCACGCGCTCCGGGGATATCCCCGAAAGAAGCGCCAGATCCTCGTTGTCGGAAAACGCGCGCATCGACTTCCCCGTGCGGGTGCGGTTCAGGAACCAGAACAGCACGGCCACGACCAGCACCGCCGCGACCACGGTGATCGCTTGGCTGGTTCGGATCGCCAGCCCCTCGTCCAGACCGGTCATGTTGCGGAAATCCCGGGCCGAGATCAGAAACCGCGTCCCGTCGTCGAAATTCTGGTCGTCCGGCCCCAGAATGAAACGCGTCAGGCCGTTATAGACGAACATCACCCCCATCGAGACAATGACCAGCAGCACCGGCGTAACCTTCTGCCGACGATAGAACCGATAGACCATGCGGTCGGTTAGCAGCACCAACCCGATAGTGATGAGGATCCCCAGGGGCAGCGCCAGAAGCGCGGTCGGGATCGGGCCCAGACCCACACCCAGCGCCTGCAGCCCCCAGGTCACCAGGATCACGGCCATGGTCCCGAAGGCCATCGTGTCGCCATGCGCGAAGTTCGAGAATCGCAGGATCCCGTAGATCAGCGTCACCCCCAACGCCCCAAGCGCAAGCTGCGCGCCATAGGCGGTGGCGGGGATCGCCACGAAGTTCAGGAAGGCCACCAGCCCGTTCAGGAAATCCATCATTCCGCCGCCTCGCAGGTCCCGGCATAGTTCAGCATCAGGTTCCCCCCGGCGGAATGGACCGACAGGCGCGCCGTCTCGCCTTCGGTCCCGGTCAAAAGACGGATCGCGCTATTGCCCCGGCCCAGAAAGGCGGTGGTCCTGTCGATCAAGACCGCTTCGGCGGGCACGTCCTCGGCCGTGTCCGACATGATGAAATCCGCGCCGTCGGGGCGGACCGAAAGGCTGTAATCGGTCGGCTCGCACCCGGCGGCGTCATAGCATTCGGTCTGGAAATTGCATTCCAGCGGCGCGCCCTCGAACGCTGCCACTGGGGCGGCCAGCCCTAGGGCCAACGCCATCGCGGTTCTGAATATCATTCTCGTCATCCCTTTCACGCCTGGGCGGCACATCGGTCGCGGGGGCATCGAGTCGAGCGGGGCAGGTGGTGTGACACCCCTTCAGCCCCCAAGGAACGACCGGCGCACGTCCGGATTGGCCAGCAATTCCTTGCCCGTGCCCGTGAAGGCGTTCGCCCCCTGCACCAGCACGTATCCGCGGTCCGCGATTTCCAGCGCCTGCCGCGCGTTCTGTTCCACCATCAGGATTGAGATGCCGGTCCGCGCCACCTCGATGATCCGGTCGAACAACTCGTCCATGACGATGGGGCTGACGCCCGCGGTCGGCTCGTCCAGCATCAAAACCTGCGGCTGGGTCATCAGCGCCCGTCCCACGGCGACCTGTTGACGCTGACCGCCAGAAAGCTCTCCGGCCGCTTGGCGTCGCTTGTCGCGCAGGATCGGGAACAGGTCATAAACCTGATCCATCGTTTTGCGGATGTCGTCGCGTCGCAGGAAGGCCCCCATTTCTAGGTTCTCCTCGACGCTCATCGAGGTGAACACGTTTGACGTCTGCGGCACGAAGGCCATGCCCTTGGCCACCCGCTCCTGCGGTTTCAGGTGGGTGATTTCCTCGCCGCGCAGGCGCACGGCCCCCTCCCGCACGTTCAGCATCCCGAAAACGGCCTTCATCGCGGTCGATTTGCCCGCGCCGTTCGGCCCCACGATCACCGCGATCTGCCCCTTGTCCACAGCGACGGTGCAGGCGTGCAGGATGTCCGCGCCGGTGCCATAGCCGCCGGTCATCTTGTCACCGATCAGAACCGGCTCGCCCGGCTTCGGCTGGCTGTTCCGGGGTGCACCCGTTTGCGGCGTGGTCCCGACGGGGCGGTTCGACTTGGTGGCCGACAGGTCGTTGCTTCCGCGGTCCGAATACGTATCGCTCATGCGAGGGTCCCCCGCGCGGACAGGCTGTCCCGACGGATGCCCGACAGACGCCCGGCGCCTGTCCGGCCGAAATCCGGCCCATGTCCGGCCACGGCGCGGCGGAAACCCGTCGCGGGTCCGGCGCATGTCCGCCGGGTTTCAGGGGCGAAAGACCCGTTTTGGGGCGTCCTCATGCCGGTTCCTTGTTCTTCAGACCGGTGCCGAGATACGCCTCGATCACCTCTTCGTTACTCTTGATCTCGTCGATCGTGCCCTCGGCCAGCACCTTGCCCTCGGCCATGACGATGACCGGATCGCAGAGACGCCCGATGAAATCCATGTCGTGCTCGATCATGCAGAAGGTGTATCCACGCTCCTTGTTCAGACGCAGGATCGCGTCGCCGATCGTGTTCAGAAGGGTGCGGTTCACGCCCGCGCCGACCTCGTCCAGGAACACGATCCGCGCGTCGACCATCATCGTCCGGCCCAGCTCCAGAAGCTTCTTCTGGCCGCCCGACAGGTTTCCTGCCTTCTCGTCCTTGAGGTGATCGATGGTAAGGAATTCAAGAACTTCGTCGGCCTTCTTCAGAAGGTCGGCCTCTTCCTGACGGATGCGCGCACGGTGGAACCAGGCGTTCCACAGCGTCTCCCCGGACTGGCGGGGGGGCACCATCATCAGGTTCTCGCGCACCGTCATCGAACTGAACTCGTGCGCGATCTGGAACGTCCGCAGAAGCCCCTTGTGGAACAGCGCGTGCGGCGGCAGGCCGGTGATGTCCTCGCCCGCCATGGTCACACGGCCGCTGGTCGGGGGCAGGACCCCCGCGATCACGTTGAACAGTGTCGTCTTTCCCGCACCGTTCGGACCGACGAGTCCGGTGATGGAACCTTCCGCGATTTCCAGTGTTGCCCCGTCGACGGCGTGGAACCCGCCGAAGTGCTTGTGAACGTCCTCTACGACGATCATGTCCCTGCTCCCCGTGGGTGTCCGATATTGTCCCGATCGGCACGCGTTTCGGTCCGGCCGTCAAATTAGCAGCCCAGGCGTGTCCCTAGCCTGGGCTGCGTTTTTATTCAACGATATCAGCGAATTTCGACGGTCGTGAACGCGCTGTCTTCGATGTTGTATTCGCGATAGGTACCGGCGGCTTCGCCCGGTCCGATCAGCTCGACATTGGTCGCGCCGACATAGTCGATCTCGCCGCCGTCGGCCAGGATCTCGATCGCGCGGCCAAGCTGACCGGGGAGGATCTGCTCGCCTGGCTCGTTGGCGATCTCGGTGATCATCGGGCCGTAATCCGATGCGCTGGTCGAGCCTGCAGCCTCCATCGCCAACGCGAGAAGGGCTGCCGCGTCATAGCTTTCGCGCGTGTACGAGGTCGAAGGATCGAAACCAGCTTCCTCGGCGGCGGTGTTGAACGCCTCGGTGCCTTCGCCTTCGGCCCAGGGAACGGTCCCGAACGAGCCTTCCATGTCGCTGCCCAGATCGGCCAGCAGCGCTTCCGAGAACATCCCGTCGCCCATCATGAACGTGTCGAACGCGCCCGAGTCGAGCGAGGATTGGATCATCCCCTTGCCGCCCTGGTCGGCATAGCCCAGCACGACCAGCACATCGCCACCGGCAGACGCCAGCGCACCGACTTCGGCCGAATAGTCCCCCTTGCCGTCCTCGTGCGGCGCCGACAGGGTCACGGTGCCCCCGGCGTCCTCGTAGGCGGCGGTGAAGGCGTCGGCGAAGCCCTTGCCGTAGTCGTTGTTCGTATAGGTGACGGCGACTTCCTCGATCTCCCGCTCCATCAGGATGTTGGCCATAACCTCACCCTGGCGTGCATCGGACGGGGCAGTGCGGAAGAATAGGCCGTTATCCTCGGCCTGGGACAGACCCGGCGAGGTGGCGGACGGCGAAATCATAGCGACGCCGTTCGGCACGGCGACGTTGGCCAGGATCGCCCCGGTCACGCCGGAACAGTCAGCGCCCATGATGCCCGCAACCCCGTCCGAGGTGATCAGACGCTCGGCAGCGGCCTGTGCGGCGGCGGCGTCGATGCAGGTTGAGTCGGCGCGGACCGCTTCGAGCATACGCCCGTCGAGGATGCCGCCGGCTTCGTTGATCTCGGAGATCGCCAGCTCGGCCGCGGTGCCCATGTTGGGCGTGATGGATTCGATGGGGCCGGTGAAGCCCAGAATGACGCCGATGCGCACCGGGTCGCCATCCTGCGCAAAAGCGCCGGTCGCGGCAGTGGTCATCGCGGTCGCGAGAAGAAGTTTTTTCATTGATCGTTTCTCCCTGTTGCTCAGGATTTGACTCCTGGCGCGCAAGCTAGAACGCCCGTTCGGAAAAGAAAAGCAGCCCCCTGCGTCAGGGTTCGGCCTGGCTGCCACGTTCCCGGTACGGCGTGGTCTTGTAGTGCGCGCGGTAGCATTTCGAAAAATGCGAGGGCGAGGTGAAGCCGCAGGCCAGCGCGACGTTGATGACGCTCATATCGGTCTGAAGAAGCAGGTTGCGGGCTCGGCTAAGGCGCAACTCCATGTAGTAGCGCTTGGGGCTACGGTTCAGGTAACGGCGGAACAGGCGTTCCAACTGTCGGGTACTGAGGTCGACCTCGCGCGCCAGGATGGCGGGGCTGATCGGCTCCTCGATATGGCGCTCCATCTTCTGGATCACCTCGGACAGTTTCGGGTGGCGCACGCCGATCCGGGTGGGGGTCGACAGCCGTTGCTGATCGCGGTCCGTGCGGATCGCCGAATAGATCAGCTGATCGGCCACGGCATTCGCCATATCCTCGCCTTGGTCACGCGCGATCAGACGCAACATCAGGTCGATCGATGCGGTGCCGCCCGCGGTCGTCAGGCGGTTGCCGTCTATGGCGAAGACGCGTTTGGTCAGTTCCACGTCGTCGAACGCTTCGGCGAACCCATCGGCATTCTCCCAGTGGATCGTGGCGCGTTTGTCTTCCAGCAGCCCCGCTTTGGCCAGCGTATGCGCCCCGGTGCACAGTCCACCGATGACCGCCCCGCGCCGCGCTTCGCGCCGCAACCAGTTAAGCACCCGCTTGGTCGACGCCTGATCGACCTCAAGCCCGCCGCACACGATGATCGTCGCGTCGCGGGGCGGATCTCCCAGATCGTCGTTCAGTTGAAACACCACGCCGGCCGAGCATGTCTTCGCCGCGCCCCCGTCGCCGGTCAACGACCAGGAATAAAGATCACGCGCTGCAAGGCGGTTCGCGATGCGCAGGCAGTCGACCGCACCCGCAAAGCTTAGCAGGCTGAAGCGATCCAGAAGAAGAAAGGTATAGTGGCGTGCGACCCCGTCTCGCGGGGCAGCGCGCTCGGTCTTCGGCGTGGGGCGGACGGATTGTTCCATTGGCGGACCGAAGCACCATTTCCCGGCCCTTCGCAAGACGCGTAATTCGGCGGGATTGAGGTTTGCAAGCTGCGCCGCGCGCGCCTATACGTTCTCCCCGGTTTCTTTCGCAGGAGGATGGGCGATGCAAATGTCCGGGATTTCGAGCTGGCGCCAGCGTGAGCGGATCCAGATGCCCGTCTATACCGACGCTGCCGCGCTGCGCGCGGTCGAGGATCGGCTACGGGCATTGCCGCCCCTTGTCTTCGCGGACGAGGCGCGGCGCCTGAAGTCCGAGCTTGCCGCGGTCAGCCGCGGGCAGGCGTTCCTTTTGCAGGGTGGGGACTGTGCCGAGAGCTTCGAGCAGTTCGGCACCGAGCAAGTCCGCGACTTCTTCAAGGTCATTCTGCAAATGGCCATGGTTCTGACCTATGGCGCGAAGGTGCCGGTGGTGAAGGTCGGCCGCATCGCCGGGCAGTTCGCCAAGCCGCGCTCGGCCCCGACCGAGACGGTGAACGACGTCGAGCTTCCCAGCTATCGCGGGGATATCATCAACGGGTTCGACTTTAGCGAAGCCGCCCGCGCGCCCGACCCGAACCGGATGATCGAGGCCTATACACAGGCTGCCGCCACATTGAACCTGTTACGCGGGCTGTCGAAGGGCGGCTTTGCCGACGTCAACAAGGTGCATGCCTGGACGCTGGACTGGACGGCCGAGGACAAGGCGGCCGATTACCGCGCCATCGCCGGAGCGCTTCAGGACACGCTGGACTTCATCCGCGCCGCGGGCCTCAGCCCCCGCAAGGCGGAAGAACTGGCGACGGTCGACTTCTATAGCAGCCACGAGGCGCTGCTTCTGGAATACGAGGAAGGCCTGACCCGGGTCGATCCGCAGACCGGTGATCTGGTGGCCGGCTCTGGGCACCTGATCTGGATCGGCGACCGCACGCGCCAGCCCGATGGCGCGCATGTCGAGTTCTGCCGCCAGGTCATTAATCCCATCGGCCTGAAATGCGGCCCGACGACCTCGAACGAGGATCTGAAGGTCCTGATCGACAAGCTGATGGGCGGCAACCTGGACGACGCGGGGCGCCTGATGCTGATCACCCGTTTCGGCGCCGACAACGTCGAGGATCATCTGCCCCGCCTCATCGACACGGTCGAGGAGATGGGCGCAAAAGTCGTCTGGACCTGCGATCCGATGCACGGCAACACGATCAAGTCTGCCACCGGCTACAAGACTCGCCCGTTCGAGAACGTGCTGAAGGAAGTGCAGGAGTTCTTCCGTATCCACGCCGCGAAGGGCACCGTGCCCGGCGGCGTGCATTTCGAGATGACGGGGCAGGACGTGACCGAATGCACCGGAGGACTGCGGGCGCTGACCGACGAGGATCTGTCGGATCGCTACCACACGGCTTGCGATCCCCGCCTCAACGCATCGCAAGCCCTGGAACTGGCGTTCCTCGTCAACCAGTTGATGCGGAACACCAAGGGCGACGTCATGACGGCCGCCACCGCCTGATCCACATATCCCGCGGGTTTCGCCGGCGGGATTTTCGTCAAACGGGATCGACGATCCGGAACGATTGGCGGCGACGCAGGACGTCTCGCGCCCGCTCGGCATCTTCGAAGATCGGCGTGTTGGTTTGGACAGGTGCAGCCACCCGCGCCTTCAGGCGCCGGAGACGCGTATCCATAATGTCGAACCGAAGCGGGGCCTTGGTCCGGCGTTCGGGCAAGCTGGCATAGCAGATCGCACGGGTGATCTGATCTTCGCGATCACGCAATGGCAGAAGCAACAATTCCCCATGCATCCGCCTGCGGAATGGCGTCTTGGGGCCTGCAAGCTCCAGTTCCACCATGGACGGGCGATCGAACAGGGCTTCCATCGCATCCTCGAGCGCGCCACGCGACGCCGTCGAGATCAGCGATGTCATCGGCATGCCACGGGGTTCGATCCCGACGGCGTTTCCAATCGCCTGCCCTGCCAGACGGATCTTGGCTTGGCGGGGTGCGATGCGTTCGATCAGCACGATCTCGCCCAGAAGTCCCGAGATCCGCGCCGGGTCGATGGCGTCCCGCCCTGGCACGTCCAGCGCGCCCCCGATCTCGTTCCAGTAGGCGAGCAGTGCATCCTTGCCGGTTGGTATCAGCGCCTTGCGATGCGCTTCCAGATCGACAACCGTACTTTCCTGCGACATGACAAGACCCCTCATGCAAATTCGGAACGCTCCGGGTCGTCTTTCCGACCGCCTTGCGACACACTGTTCCGCAAACAAGCAAATACCACGGCAGTTTCTGAAAATCTGCTGCAATTTTAACGAGAGGTTAACGGATGACCGCTTCGATGACGGGGTTTGCCAGCGAAACAGGCGCTTGGGAAGGGTGGACCTGGGGCTGGGAAATGCGGTCCGTGAACGGCAAGGGGCTGGACTTGCGCCTGCGTGTGCCGGACTGGATCGGCGGGCTTGAAACCGGGCTGCGGCAACGGGTGCAGGCGGCACTCGCCCGGGGGAACGTGACCGTCTCGCTGCGTCTGACGCGCGAGGCGATCTCCGGCGGGGTGGACAGGGTCGCGGTCGAGACGGCACTGACTCAAATCTCCACGGTCGAGGCGATAGCGGCCGAGAAAGGGCGTCCTCTGGCCCCGGTGCGCGCGATCGACATTCTGCAGATCCGGACTGCGCCCGAGTCCCTGTCTCCCGAGGCCGAAGCCGGTCTGCGCGATACCCTGATCGCCCAGTTCGAGGACGAGGTTCTGCCGGCCTTCGTCACCTCGCGCCTGGATGAGGGCCGCGCCCTGGATGCCATCCTGATGCAGCAATTGGACCGGATCGGTGACCTGGTGGCGCAGGCATCCACGGCCGCACGGGACCGTCAGGCGGGGCAGGGCGACGCATTACGCGCCGCCATTGCCCGCATCGCGCCAGAGGCCAGCGTCGATCCCGACCGCCTGGCACAGGAGCTGGCCCTTCTGGCGGTCAAGCAGGACGTGACCGAGGAACTGGACCGGCTGTGCGCCCATGTCGCCGCGGCCAAGGCCGAGATGCGCCGGGACGGCCCCAAGGGACGCAAGCTCGACTTCCTGATGCAGGAGTTCAACCGCGAGGCCAACACTCTGTGTTCCAAGTCTCAGGATGCGGCGTTGACGGCCATCGGGCTTGACCTCAAAACCGTCATAGATCAACTCCGCGAACAGGTTCAGAACGTGGAGTGATCTCTTGTCCGTCTCCCGACGCGGTCTTCTCATTATCCTGTCATCCCCGTCCGGCGCGGGCAAATCCACGCTGGCGCGGGCGCTGATGGCCTGGGATCCCAGCATCCAGTTCTCGGTCTCGGCCACGACGCGATCGCCGCGCCCGGGCGAGGTGGACGGCAAGGATTACCTTTTCGTCACGGAATCCGAGTTCAAACGGCAGGTTGCCGATGGTGACATGCTGGAACATGCCCATGTCTTCGGCAATTTCTACGGCTCGCCCAAGGGGCCGGTTCAAGAGGCCATTCACGCGGGCCGGGACGTCCTGTTCGACATCGACTGGCAGGGTGCACAGCAGATTCGAAATTCCGAGCTCAATACAAACACGCTGTCGATCTTCCTGTTGCCGCCTTCGATTCCCGAACTGCGCCGCCGTCTGGAAGCCCGCGGTCAGGACAATGACGAGACCATCGGGCGGCGGATGCAGAAAAGCTGGGACGAGATCAGCCATTGGGACGGCTACGATTTCGTGCTGGTGAACGAGGATCTGGCCGAGACCGAGCAGAAGTTGCGTGCGATCATCACCGCGGCCCGTCTGCGCAGGACCCAACAGCCCCGCCTGACCGAGCATGTGCGCCATTTGCAAAGCGAGTTCGAGGAAACGACATGATCTACGATCTGGGCGGGGCCACGCCCCTTCTGGAAGACGGTGTCTGGGTGGCGCCGGACGCGAACGTCATTGGCCGGATTCTTCTGCGCGCCAAGGCGTCGGTCTGGTTCGGGGCCACCTTGCGCGGCGACAACGAAACCATCGAAGTCGGCGCCGGCACGAACATCCAGGAGAACTGCGTGCTGCATACCGACATGGGGTTCCCGCTGACCATCGGGCGCGACTGCACGATCGGGCACAAGGCGATGCTTCATGGCTGCACGATCGGCGATGAAAGCCTGATCGGCATGGGGGCGACGGTTCTGAACGGAGCACGGATCGGGAAGAACTGCCTGATCGGGGCAGGGGCCCTGGTCACGGAAGGGAAGGAGGTGCCCGACGGGTCCCTCGTCCTCGGCGCGCCCGGCAAGGTCGTGCGCGAGCTCGACGCGCAGGCGATCCAGATGCTGCGCGCGTCGGCCATCCATTATCAGGAGAACGCGGCCCGCTTCTCCACGTCGCTGAAAGCCATCTCATGAGCATTTTCGACCGCCTTTTCGGCACCTCTCGCCTCGTCGACCGTCCCGCGTTGCCCGCGCCATCGACCACGAATCCGATGGCCACACAGGTGCGCCGCACCCCATGGCCCGGGGGAACGGGGCGCGCCGTTGGCACCCCGATCCAGCCCTCGGTCGTCTATGGGGCCGAAAGCCCGGACGCGCTGGACGCGATCTATGAAGGGCGCGAGGAAGGGTTCACCTATGCCCGCGAGGCGCACCCGAATGCAGCACTTCTGGCCCAAAAGATCGACGCGATGGAGGGGCTGTCGGGCGGCATGATCATGGGCTCGGGCATGGCTGCGGTCAGCGCGGCGCTGATGGGAATTCTGAAGCAGGGCGACCACGTGATCGGCGCCGACCGTCTTTACGGCCGGTCGCTTCGCATGATGTCCGAAGAGCTGCCGAGGATGGGCATTGCGACCACCCTTGCCGATCCGACCGATGTCGAGGCCCTCCGTGCGGCGATCCGACCCGAAACCCGCATGATCCTGATCGAAGTTGTGTCGAACCCGACGTTGCGGATCGCGGACCTCAAGGGGATCGCCAAGATCGCGAAGGAAGCCGGTATCTTGCTGGCCGTGGACAACACGTTCACAACCCCCCGTGCCGTGAGGGCCCGCGATTTCGGCGCGGATATCGTGATCCATTCTGTCACGAAGCTGCTGGCCGGTCACTCCGACGCCACGTTGGGCTATGTGGGCGCAACGGATTCGGCGCTGATGGACCGGATGCGCGTGTTTGCCGTCACTCTGGGTCTGACGCCCAGCCCGTTCGACTGCTGGCTTGCCGAGCGGGGCCTGTATTCCTTCGACTTGCGGTATGACCGGGCCGAGGAGAACGCAGCGAAACTGGCTGCCCATATTGACGGTCTGCCCGGTGTGACGCGGGTGATCTATCCCGGGCGGGCCGATCATCCGGATCACGAACGGGCCCGGGACCTTCTGAAGGGACGCTTCGGCAACATGGTCACGTTCGAGATCGCCGGCGGGCGTGACGCGGCCAACCGCCTTGTTCGTGCGGCCCGGAACATCGCCTTCGCACCCACGCTGGGCGACGTTGGCACCACCATCAGTCATCCTGCGACCTCCTCTCACCGCGCGCTCAGTCCCGAGGATCGCGAGGCCAAGGGTCTGGGCGAGGGGACGTTCCGCGTCTCGGTGGGGGTGGAACCGGCCCAGCTTCTGTGTTCCGAGTTCGAGACCGCCATACGGTCGGCTGCGAACGGCTGACATGGCGCTGTCCGATCCCTCCGATCTGCTTCGGGCCTTGCCGCAGCCCGCATTGCTTGTCGGATCCTCGGACCGGATCACCGCGGCGAACCCCCAGGCGGAGACGCTTCTGGGCGCGGGGCTGGTAGGGCGACACTATGTCGTGGCGCTGCGCCAGCCCGGCCTGATCGAGGCGATCGAGAAAGTCCGGGGCGACGCGACGTCCGCCCGGGCGCGGTACCTTGCACGGCGTGACGGCGTGGACAGCACATGGCGGGCCCATGCGGGCAAGATCGGCACCTCTGCCCTTGTGACGTTCGAAGACCTGTCGGCGGCGGAAGATGCCGACCAGATGCGGCGCGATTTCGTGGCCAATGTCAGCCACGAATTGAAGACCCCTCTAACCGCGATGATCGGCTTTATCGAAACATTGCGCGGTCCGGCCCGCGACGATGCCGGCGCACGGGACCGTTTTCTGGGCACCATGGCGCAGGAAGCGAGCCGGATGAACCGGCTGGTCGAGGACCTGCTGGCGCTGTCCCGGGTCGAGGCAAACGAAAGGGTGCGCCCGCGCGAGGAAGTCGACGTCGCCTCGATCCTCGCCTCGGTCGTGCGCGTGCTTTCGATGCAAGCCGAAGCAAGGGGAATCGACGTTGTTTGCAATGCGCCTGAGCCGCCCGTCATCATACGCGGCGATGCGGATCAGCTTCGCCAGGTTTTCGCGAACTTGCTGGAAAACGCCATCAAGTATGGTGGGAAAACCGTTTCGCTGACGCTGACCGAACACGCGATGCTGGACGATCTGCGCCGGCCCGGTGTCGTGGTCGAAGTGCGAGATGATGGCGTCGGCATCGACCCTATGCACGTTCCACGCCTGACCGAGCGTTTCTATCGTGTCGACAGTCACCGGTCCCGCGAGGTTGGCGGAACGGGGCTGGGCCTGGCCATCGTGAAGCACATTGTTTCGCGGCACCGGGGACGTTTGCGCACGCGCTCTCAGGTGGGGCAGGGGACGTGCTTCACAGTAAGTCTGCCCCGCGAACCTTGACGCCGCGGAATTATGAACTTTGTCATCAAACTGTTACGTGAGCGTTACAAAAGCGACTCCGAACGCGCCTAGTCAGCCCTCCAAGGCCGCCTCGACGCGGTCTCAACGAAAGACAGACCAGGAGATTCCAATGTCCTTCGCAAAAGCCACCGCATCCGTCGCCATTCTGGCCGCGGCCGCGACCGCCGCGTCCGCCCAAGGCCGCGAGCAGGTCCAAGTCGCCGGTTCGTCCACCGTGCTGCCCTACGCCAACATCGTCGCCGAATACTTCGGCGAATCCACCGAGTTCCCGACTCCCGTCATCCAGTCGGGCGGCTCCTCGGCCGGCCTCAAGCTGTTCTGCGAAGGCGTGGGCGAGAACACCATCGACATCGCCAACGCCTCGCGCGCCATCCGCCCCGCCGAGGTCGAAACCTGCGCCGCGAACGGCGTGAGCGACATCATCGAAGTCCGCATCGGCTATGACGGCATCGTCTTCGCCAGCCAGACCGACGGCCCGGCCTTCAACGAGTTCGAGCCCGCCCAGTGGTATCAGGCTATGGCCGCCGAACTGCCCCAGGACGGCGAGATGGTGTCGAACCCGAACACCAACTGGACCGACGTCGACAGCGAATTGCCCGACGCCGAGATCCTGGCCTTTATCCCGGGCACCAAGCACGGCACCCGTGAAGTCTTCGAGGAAAAGGTCCTGCTGCAGGGCTGCGAAGACACGGGCGCGATGCAGTCCATGATGGACATGGGCATGGACGAAGATGCCGCGGAAGAGGCCTGCATGGCCGTTCGCAACGACGGCGCCGCCGTGGACATCGATGGCGACTACACCGAGACGCTGGCCCGCATCGAATCGAACCCGCAGGGCGTCGGTGTCTTCGGCCTGTCCTTCTACGAGAACAACACCGACGTTCTGAAGGTCGCCACCATGGGCGGTATCGAGCCGTCGACCGAGACGATCTCGACCGGCGAATATCCCGTGTCGCGTCCGCTGTATTTCTACATCAAGGGCGCGCATATCGGTGTCATTCCCGGCCTGAAGGAATACGCCTCGTTCTTCGTCAGCGACCAGATCGCCGGTCAGGGCGGCCCGCTTGCCGATTACGGACTGGTCCCCGACCCTGAGCTTGCCGCGACCCAGCAGAAGATCTCGGACGAGGAAACCATGTCGGCCGACGCGTCCTGAGCGACGATCTACCATTGCCGGGGGCGGCCATCCGGCCGTCCCCTTTTCGTACCTGAAACCCGGGGGGTTGAATGTCGGTGTTCTGGATCCTGGTCATCCTCGTGGGACTGGCTATCGTGGGCTTCGCGCTTGGACGGCGCCGGGCCATTGGCTCGGCCGGTGGCGATCCCAAGACCTTGCACTCGCGGCCGAACTATTACGGCGTCGGCGTCGCACTCGCCGCACTGATCCCGTCGCTTGCCCTGCTGGCGATCTGGCTGTTCGTTCAGCCCCTCTACATCGATGCGCAGGTCGCTACCCAAATTGCCGATGCCGCGATCCCCGAAGGTTCGACCCGCGGCCTGATGATGGGCGATATCGAGCGCCTGGCGGCCGGGTTCGATCAGCTTGAATCGCGCGGGCTTATGACGCCGGAGGAGATCGCGGCCCTCGGACCCGACGACGATATTCGCGGGCGCCTTGGCGAGGTCGGCCTTGCCCTCGGCTCTAACGTGTCGGCCGAGACCCTTGATGCCGCCCGTACCTTCCGCAGCCTGTCTGCCACCGGGGGCATTCTGATGACGGTGGCCGTCCTTCTGGCGGGCGCCGCGGGGTTCGCGATCAATCTGGCCCGCGTTCATCACAGCAAACGCGCCCGCAACCAGGTCGAAAGCGTCATACTTGCTCTGCTTCTGGCGGCGGCGTGTATCGCAATTCTGACGACGGCCGGCATCGTGCTGTCGATGCTGTTCGAGTCCATCAATTTCTTCCGCCAGTACCCGATCACCGAGTTCTTCTTCGGCCTGCAATGGGCGCCGAACTTCCGCGGCAACTCCGATCTGGGGATCATCCCGCTGCTATGGGGAACACTCTATATTTCGCTGATCGCGCTTCTGGTGGCGGTGCCCATCGGCCTGTTCTCGGCGATCTACCTGTCGGAATATGCCGGACGGCGGATGCGGGCCATCGCAAAGCCCTTGATCGAGGTGTTGGCCGGCATTCCCACCATCGTCTACGGCCTGTTCGCGCTTCTGGTCGTGGGCCCGATGCTGCGGGATTACTTCGCGCAGCCTCTGGGACTTGGCAATTCGGGGTCGTCGGTGATGACGGCGGGCCTTGTGATGGGGATCATGCTGATCCCGTTCGTGTCGTCGCTGTCTGACGACATCATCTCGGCCGTGCCGCAATCCATGCGGGACGGGTCGCTGGGTCTTGGTGCGACCAAGGCCGAAACCATCCGTCAGGTCGTCGTGCCAGCCGCACTTCCGGGTATCGTGGGCGCCATCCTGTTGGCCGCGTCGCGTGCCATCGGCGAGACGATGATCGTGGTACTGGGGGCAGGGGCCGCGGCCCGCCTGTCACTCAACCCGTTCGAGGCCATGACCACCGTCACCGTCAAGATCGTCAGCCAGCTGACCGGCGACACCAACTTTGCCTCGCCCGAGACGCTGGTGGCCTTCGCGCTTGGCCTGACCCTTTTCGTCATAACGCTGGGGCTGAACGTCTTCGCCCTGTTCATCGTGCGCCGCTACCGGGAGCAATACGACTGATGACCGCCATTCCCGACACCCCGTCCCGGCCCTCAAGCATCCTCGAAGCCGATGCGCGGACCCGCAAACGCAATGCCGCAGAAAAGCGGTTCCGCATGTACGGCCTGGGGGCGATCTTCGTCGGTCTGACCGCACTGGTTCTCCTGCTGACGTCGATTCTGATGCAAGGCCTGCCAGCGTTCCAGCAAAGCTATGTCACGCTGGAGGTGCCGCTTCTGGAGGACACGCTGGACCCCAGCGGCGAGAGGAATATCGACGACATCGCCGGCGTGATCTCGTTCGGCTACAACGGTTTGATCGAGCAGGCGGTGGAAGACGCCATCGAGACTCAGGGGATCGAGATCGAGGGGCTGGACGATCCGGCCGAGATCGTCTCGAACCAGGCCGCTGCGCAAGTGCGCAGATTCGTGCTGGCCAATCCCGAGCGGATCGGCACGTCCGAGACGTTCCGCTTCCTGACAACCTCGCGGGTCGACCAGTATTACAAGGGTCAGGTCACCATGGCCTCGGCCGAGCGGGACAGCCAGATCTCGCCCCAACAGTTGCAACTGGCCGAGGCCTTGGCCGAGGCGGGTCTTCTGGAGCAGTCCTTCAACTGGAACTTCGTGACTCAGCCTGATGCGTCGGACCAGCGCCCCGAGGCGGCCGGGCTTGGCGTCGCGATCCTTGGGTCGGCCTACATGATGCTGATCGTCCTGTGTCTTGCGCTGCCGATCGGGGTCGCCGCGTCGATCTACCTTGAGGAATTCGCACCGACGAACCGCATCACCGACATCATTGAGGTCAATATCTCGAACCTCGCGGCGGTGCCCTCCATCGTGTTCGGCATCCTGGGCCTGGCGATTTTCATCAATTTCGCGGGTCTGCCGCAATCGGCACCCATCGTGGGCGGGCTTGTTCTGACGCTGATGACGCTGCCGACCATCATCATCTCGACACGGGCGTCGCTGAAATCTGTGCCGCCTTCGATCCGCGATGCGGCCCTCGGGGTCGGCGCGTCAAAGATGCAGGCGGTGTTCCACCACGTCCTGCCGCTGGCCGGCCCCGGCATCCTGACCGGCACGATCATCGGCCTGGCGCAGGCCCTTGGCGAAACCGCGCCGCTTCTGCTGATCGGCATGGTTGCCTTTGTGACCGAATACCCCGACGCCCCGCCCGAAGGATTCTTCGATCCCGCCACGGCATTGCCCGTTCAGGTCTATAACTGGACCCAACGTGCCGATCCCGCCTTTGCCGAACGGGCCAGCGGAGCCATCATCGTATTGCTGGTCTTCCTGGCCATCATGAACATCACGGCAATCCTGCTTCGCCGCAGGTTCGAACGGCGCTGGTGAATGGAGGATAGAATGAAAGACGTGAGAGCCGACGAGAGAGACACGACCATGAACGACGTGAAAATCGAAACAAAGGGCGTTCAGGTGTACTATGGCGAAAACCACGCCATCAAGGACGTAAGCCTTGCGATCAAGGACAAGACGGTCACCGCCTTCATCGGCCCCTCGGGCTGCGGGAAATCGACGTTCCTGCGCTGCTTGAACCGCATGAACGACACGATCGACATTGCCCGGATCGAGGGCGAGATTTCGATCGACGGCGAGGATATCTATGATCCCCGCGTCGATCCGGTGCAGTTGCGCGCCAAGGTTGGCATGGTGTTCCAGAAGCCGAACCCGTTCCCGAAATCGATCTTTGACAACGTGGCCTACGGGCCGAAGATTCACGGGCTTGCCAGCAACAAGGCCGAGCTGGACGAAATCGTGGAAACCTCGCTTCGGCGTGCGGCGATTTGGGATGAGGTGAAGGACCGTCTGCAAGCGCCCGGCACCGGGCTTTCGGGCGGCCAGCAGCAGCGTCTGTGCATCGCCCGCGCCGTGGCCACGTCTCCGGAAGTGCTGCTGATGGACGAACCCTGCTCGGCGCTCGACCCGATTGCCACCGCGCAGGTCGAAGAACTGATCTCCGAGCTGCGCACCCGTTATTCCGTCGTGATCGTGACGCACTCCATGCAGCAGGCGGCCCGGGTCAGCCAGAAGACGGCCTTCTTCCACCTGGGCGATATGGTCGAATACGGCGAGACCGACGACATTTTCACCAATCCGCAGGATCCGCGGACTGAAAAATACATTACCGGCCGGATCGGCTGAGGGGGGTACGACGATGAGCGAAGGGCAACATATTCTTTCGGCGTTCGACAGGGATCTTGAAGGCCTCCAGGCCAAGGTTCTTCGCATGGGCGGATTGGTCGAGGCGGCGATCACCGATGCGGTCACCGCACTGGAAACCCGCGACGAGGAGCTGGCCCAGAAGGTCCGAGAGAACGACAAGAGCATCGACGAGATCGAGGCTGTCGTGAACGAAGAAGCCGCCCGCGTGGTCGCCTTGCGTGCGCCCATCGCCAGCGACATGCGCCTGGTGCTGTCGGTGATCAAGATCAGCGCCAACCTCGAACGCATTGGCGACTATGCCAAGAACCTGGCCAAGCGCACCAACATCCTGCTGGAGCTTCCGCCCATCGAAGGCGCGCCGCGGTCCATTCGCCGCATGGCCCGCGAGGTCGAGCGGATGCTGCACGACGTCCTTGATGCCTATATTCAGCGCGATGCGAAGCTGGCCCATGACGTGCGCAACCGCGACGAGGACGTGGACCAGATGTACACGGCCATCTTCCGCGAATTCTTGACCTACATGATGGAAGATCCGCGCAACATCACGGCTTGCATGCACCTGCATTTCATCGCCAAGAACATCGAACGCATGGGGGATCATACCACCTCCATCGCCGATCAGGTGATCTATACGATCGAGGGGAACCAACCGGGCGGCGAACGTCCCAAAGGCGACCGGACCTCGACCGAGGTTTTCGAGGGCTAGACGATGTCCACCAAACCCCATGTCCTGATCGTGGAAGACGAAGCGTCGCAGCGCGAAATCCTTGCCTATAACCTCGAGGCAGAAGGGTTTGCCGTCACGCGCGCGGAAACCGGCGACGAGGCGCTGACCCTGTTCGAGGAAGCCGCGCCGGACATCGTCGTTCTGGACTGGATGCTGCCGGGCGTCTCGGGGATCGAGATTTGCCGACGGCTCAAGCGCAAGGATACGGGGCAGGGGGTCCCGGTCATCATGCTCTCTGCCCGGACCGAAGAAGGCGATCGCGTCCGGGGCCTGGAAACCGGGGCGGACGACTATGTCACCAAGCCCTATTCCGTCGCCGAGCTGATGGCCCGGGTCAGGGCGCAGTTGCGTCGTAGCCGGCCCATCACAGTGGGCGAGGCTCTGACCTTCGACGGTATCATCCTGGACCCGGAAACCCACCGCGTCACACGCGAAGGCCAGGAATTGCGCCTGGGCCCAACCGAGTTTCGCCTGCTTGCCACGCTTCTGGAGCGACCCGGCCGTGTCTGGAGCCGAGAGCAGCTTCTGGACAGGGTCTGGGGTCGCGATATCTATGTCGATAGCCGCACTGTCGACGTTCACGTGGGTCGTTTGCGCAAGGCGCTTGGCGTGCCGAAAATGCCTGACCCGATCCGAACGATCCGGGGCGCGGGCTACGCGTTGGGCTAGGTGCGGAACCTCGGCCAAGCCGCGGCGTTCCGTCGCCATGAATGATGACCAGGCCCGGCGCATACAGACCGCCAGCAATATCGCACTGATCGTTGCCGGCGTGGCCGCAATCTGCTGGGGCCTCTATGTGGCCCAATCGGTTCTGGCACCGACGGTTTTGGCCTTGGTCTTCGGCGTCGTGCTGTCCCCATTGTCCGATTTCTGGGAGAGGCTTGGACTGATGCGCGGCCTTTCCGCGCTTCTCAGCCTCGTTTTGTCGCTGTTCCTCATCGTCCTGATCGCCGGCCTCGCGCTTCCCGTGGCTGAACGATTGATCACGGCATGGCCGACGATCTTGGAGGAGACCCGGGGCTTCGTTTACCAATTCCAGGCGATGCTCCAGGGCCTCGAAGCGGCCGGCGAGGAAATGCGCGAAGCCGTCGCTGGCGCGGAACAGCAGGCCGCCGAAACGGCAAGCGAGGATGCGGCGTCCGGCGGCGCGGCATTCGCTTTGCCGTCGACGGCGGACGCCCTCTTTCTGGCACCGTCTGTCTTGGGCCAGTCGATCACCTTCGTCGGCGTCCTGTTCTTTTTCCTACTGACCCGCAACGAGGTCTACGCCTGGATCGCGACCCATGTCGCGCCGGATGACGCGGAAAAGGAAACTGCCCGACGTCTGAAGCATGCCGAACGCGAAGTCGCCCGGTACTTTCTGACGATTTCAGTGGTCAACCTCGGCTTCGGGATTTGCACCGTCATCGCGATGACAATTCTGGGCGTTCCGTCACCGCTGCTGTGGGGTGTGGCCGTCGCGGTCCTGAACTTCGTCCTGTATCTTGGCCCAGCGATCATTTTCGTGGCGCTTCTGCTGACCGGGCTCGTCGTGTTCGATGGTTGGTTCGTGATCGTGCCTGCGCTTACGTTCCTGGGCCTGAACATGATCGAAGCGCAATTCGTCACGCCCACGGCGATCGGTCGTACTATGAAGGTCAATCCGCTTCTGGTGTTCTTTGCCTTGGTTTTTTTTCTGTGGCTATGGGGCCCGGTGGGTGGCTTCGTGGCCATTCCGATGCTGCTGTGGGCTTTGTCGCTTTCTCAAGAGATTACGGCCACACGAAAGGAGTTACGGCGAGAAATCGAACCAGACCGCAAATGACTGGTCGATCGGTTCTTTACATAATCATGATTATCAGATGCAATGACGCATTGGTGACTGTTAGAGCTTCATGATGACAGGCACCTTCTGCTGCTCAGCATGGCCCCTGTTTTTCCAAGGAACGAGAAAGTCCGACCGAGCCGTACAGATCACCCTGCAGTCTTCGCGTGCAACGCTGCCATGATCGTTTACTCGTCACGCCGACAAACAACGATCTGGAACTTCCATTTCCGTGGTGTGGATCGCTTCGCGTTTGGAGCCGATAAATCGGATACTCCTTGGCGTCCACCATATGACCGGTTGTTCGCCTTGTTCGCCGTGACCTAAGCTGCGCCAAAAATGACGAAGGCGCCCCGTGGGACGCCTTCATGTTTTGTGATAGCGCGTGACAGGCTTAGCCCTTGCCGGCGGCCTTCGCGACTTCGGCCGCAAAGTCTTCCTTCTCGACCGCGATGCCCTCGCCAACTTCCATGCGCACGAAGCCCAGAAGCTCGATCCCGGCTTCCTTGGCGGCGGCGCCGACCGTCAAATCGGGGTTCACGACGAAGGCCTGATTGACCAGCGTGATCTCGGACAGGAATTTCTTCATCCGGCCTTCGATCATCTTCTCGATCACCTGTTCGGGCTTCCCGGACTCGCGCGCGATGTCCATCTGCACGGCCTTTTCCTTCTCCACGATCGACGGGTCGAGCTTCGACTCGTTCAGCGCGGCGGGGTTTACGGCGGCGATGTGCATGGCGATCTGGCGTGCGGTGGCTGCATCGTCACCCGAATAGGCTACGAGGACACCGATCTTGCCCATGCCGTCGGTGGCGGCGTTGTGAACGTAAGCCGCGACGTTCTGGCCTTCGATCTTTTCCATCCGGCGCAGGGTCATGTTCTCGCCGATCTTGGCGATGGCGTCGGTGATCCGCTCTTTCACCGGCTTGCCGCCCATATCCGTCTCGGACAGGTCCGCGACGGTGTTGGCACCCAGGGCCGCGCCTGCGATATCGCCGGCCAACTGCTGGAATTCAGCGTTCTTCGCGACGAAGTCCGTTTCCGAGTTCAGCTCGACCGCGACACCGGTGCCGCCTTCGACCTTGACAGCGACGAGGCCCTCGGCCGCGGTGCGATCGGCTTTCTTGGCGGCCTTGGCAAGGCCTTTCGTACGCAGCCAGTCCACGGCGGCGTCCATGTCCCCGTCGGTTTCGGTCAGCGCCTTCTTGGCGTCCATCATGCCCGCGCCGGTGGATTCGCGGAGTTTCTTCACATCTGCTGCGGTGATCGCCATGGCTCGGCTCTCCTCATATCTTCAAAAGCCCGAAGCAGGGGCTACCCCGCTTCGGTGACAGGTCCGTAACGGAGGTGCCGTTACTCCTTGTTTTCCAGCTCGTACGGCGCATCCTTGGCCTTCGTGTCGTCGTGCACGGCCTCTTTGGATACGTCCAGCGTTTCCTCCGCATTCGCGGGGGTCTCGAGGATCTCTTCCTCTTCGCCGGTGGTTTCTTCCATGGCACCCATGTCGATACCGGCTTGGGCCATCTGCGCCGACATCCCGTCAAGCGCGGCACGCGAAGCCAGATCGCAATACATCTGGATGGCACGGGCGGCGTCGTCGTTGCCCGGGATCACGTAATCCACGCCATCGGGCGAGCAGTTGGTGTCGACCACGGCCACGACCGGAATGCCCAACTTGCGCGCTTCGGCTATGGCCAGGTCTTCCTTGTTCACGTCGATGACGAACAGAAGGTCCGGAACGCCACCCATCTCACGGATCCCGCCCAGCGAAGCGTTCAGCTTGGCCTGGTCCCGCTCCATCGACAGACGCTCGCGCTTGGTCAGACCACCGGCGCCTTCGGCCATGCGCTCGTCGATTTCGCGCAGGCGGTTGATCGACTGGCTGACCGTTTTCCAGTTGGTCAGCGTGCCACCCAGCCAACGGTGGTTCATGTAGTACTGCGCGCAACGCTCGGCGGCTTCGGCGACGGGCTTCTGAGCCTGCCGCTTGGTGCCGACGAACAGGATGCGGCCGTTCTTCGCGACCGTGTCGCGGATGACCTGCAGCGCTTGGTCCAGCATCGGGACGGTCTGCGTCAGATCGAGAATGTGAATGCCGTTGCGGTCACCGTAGATATACGGACCCATGCGCGGGTTCCAGCGCTGGGTCTGGTGGCCGAAGTGGACGCCCGCTTCGAGAAGCTGACGCAGAGAAAACTCGGGAAGAGCCATCTTGGTATCCTTTTCCGGTTTCGATCCTCGACGGGGCCTTGAAAAGAGGCGTTTGCCTCAACCGGTGGACGAATAGGGATGTCTCCCCCATGCGCCCGGACCCCGTCTGTGAAGTGTGCTGGCCCTTAAACGGGATCGCGTGGGGATGCAAGCCCGTCGATCACGGCGCGGGCCGCTCTCAGGCCGGGTGCCTCGCCCCCCTGCCCCAGCGCGGTCATCGTCCGCGCCAGCGCCGCCCCCTGCCGGTCCGGCGCGTCCCAAAGATCGGTCAGCGCCGCGGCGATGGCGTCCGGACGGCAGGCCGGGCCAAGGAGTTCGGGCACGACCTTCGTACCCTCGATCAGGTTCACCAGCGTCACGGTATCGATCAGGGCCATCCGGCTCATGATCTGCCAGCTGAGCCAGCTCATGTCGTAGGCCACGACCATCGGCGTGGCCGCCGCGGCCAGTTCCAGCGACACGGTGCCCGACGCCGCCAGTGCCGCGTGCGCGCCTGCGAAGGCCGCGGCCTTTTGACCGGGATCGGGATGCTCCAGAAGGCGTGTCGCGGGCCAGTCGGCCGTCAGGCTGCGAAGCATCTCCTCGCGCCCTGGGGCGACGGGGATCACGACGCGCGGAGTCTTACCCATCTTGCGAAGCGCGGCGCCGAAAACGGGGGCCAGACGTTCGACTTCGGACCGGCGGGAGCCTGGAAGAACCAGAAGATACGGATCATCGCCAAGGTCATGCGCCATGCGGAATGCCGCAATCCCGTCCTCGGTCGCGACCGGGTCCGAGACGACCGGATGCCCCACGAAATCGCAGCGCATCCCGGCCGCTTCCATGTAGGGAGGCTCGAACGGCAACAGCGCCAGCACATGATCCACGTGACGCGCCATCTTCGCCGCGCGGCCCGGCCGCCAAGCCCAGACGGAGGGGGCGACGTAGTGGACGATCCGCGTGTCCGAAGATGCGCGCACCCGCTTCGCCACCCTCAAGCAGAAATCCGGGCTGTCGATGCCAATCAGGACGTCAGGTCGTTCCGACAGCACTGCATCTGCCGTCTGGAACATGCGGCGCCGCAGATGGGGATAGCGCGGCAGAACTTCGGCGATCCCCATGACCGACAGCTCGTCCATAGGAAAAAGGCTGCGCAGCCCCTGCCCTTCCATTTGCGGGCCGCCGACGCCCAAAAATTTCACGTCCGGACACAAGGTCCGAAGGCCGCCCATCAGGGCAGCGCCAAGCCGGTCGCCCGACGCTTCGCCGGCGACCAGAAAAACCCGCATCAGACCGCCCGCACCCAAAGTCCGGCCGCATCGGCGCGGCCGGCGACTTCGTCCCGGTCCAGAACGAGGACACCGCCCGCCCGGATGGCGATCCCTGTCAGGCCGGCCGCAGCGGCACGGTCAACGGTCTCTGGCCCGATGGCGGGCAGGTCGACGCGCATGTCCTGACCTGGTTTAGGCGCTTTGACGAACACGCCGCCCGCAGGGGTATGCGTCGCCAAGGGCCGGTTTCCACCATCGGATTTCACCGGTCGATCCAGTTCCTCGGACCGGGAGAGACCCAGTGCTTCAAGTGTCTGGCTTTTCAGGTTCATTTCACGGGCTGATCCGGCAATCTCGGCCTCGGCCGTGGCGCGCATCGCGGCAACGCTCGACAGCATCCAGTCAGTCCCGGGAAGCGCCTCGACGGCAAGGACTTGGCCCCCGGCCACCACGCAACCTTGACCCACATCCGCGGGCCCGATCGCGTCGAGCACATGGAAACCGCGGGTAATATCGCCTTCGTCCCGTTCGGTCGCGGTCTGGCTCCCGATGGCGCCCGCGTCGGGCAACAGATCGGGACGTAGGGCATGGGCACCCACCACTTCGATCCCGCGTTCTTCGACCAATTCGATCAGAACCCGCAGGGCCCCGTCGTCTCCCTGCCCCAACGCGGCCACGATACGCTGCACCAAGGGCGCGGTTTCCGTATCGATCAACGACAGGTCGATCACGGGCCGCCGGATCGCGCCAGCCAGGCACAGCCGCCGTACCTTTGACCGCTCCAGATCGGCCAAAAGCGTCCCGAGCGTTTCAAGTCGGAACGTCTCGACCCCCGTGGGCGCATTGCCTTCAAGCGCGATCACACGCGCTTCGGGGTGAACCTCACGCAGGAGGCCCGGCAGACGCCCTTCGCCAACGATCAGGCACAGATCAGTCACGGTGTGAGGAACCCCCGGTCGCTATGGCCCAGAACGAACGACGCGATCTGTTGGACATATTCGCTCTCGCTCTCTTCGCTCAGGCGACGGGCACGGTCCTGGAACGCGCCTTCGCCCTGCTTCAGCATCTGCAACGCGGCGCGAAGGGCCGTGATATCCTCGCGCGCCACACCGCGCCGCTTGAGCCCCACGAGGTTCAACCCGTCAAGAACGCCCCTGGGCCCCTGTACCAGCGCATGGGGGATCACATCGGCGGTCACCATCGTCACGGCCCCGATGATCGCACCTTCGCCGATCCGGACGAACTGGTGGACGCCCGACAGGCCGCCGATGATCGCATCATCGCCGATGACGCAATGCCCGGCGAGAGCGGCGTTGTTCACCAGGATCACCCGGTCGCCGATAATGCAGTCATGGGCAACGTGGCTACCGGCCATGAAAAGGCAATCGTCGCCGACCTTGGTCACGCCACCGCCGCCTTCGGTCCCGACATTCATCGTGACATGTTCGCGAATGCGGTTGCGCACACCGATCTGCAAAGACGTCTTCTCGCCGTCGAATTTCAGGTCCTGCGGGATCTCGCCGACGACCGCAAAGGGGAAGATCACCGTCTCGTCCCCGACCGAGGTCCGGCCGGTCACGATGGCATGGCTGCGCACCTCGACACCTGCGCCAAGCTCGACCTCGGGGCCGATGATCGCGAAAGGCCCCACGGACGACCCCGGACCGATCCGGGCGCCCTGCTCGACCAGGGCCTGCGGATGAACCCGAGCGGAGGCGGCGATGGAACTCACTTCGGGATATCCATCATCGCGGTGAACTCCGCCTCGCAGGCGAGCTCGCCATCCACTTCGGCGCGGCCCTCGAATTTCCAGACCTTGCCGCCGCCGCGCTTCGTCGTGACGTGCATTTCCAAGACGTCGCCGGGGATCACCTTGCGGCGAAACTTCGCGCTTTCGATCCCCATGAAATAGACGAGGAATTCCTTATCCGCCAAATCCTGTCCGACCCCGACCATCACGGCTGCGGTCTGGGCCATCGCCTCGATAATCGTCACGCCGGGCATGATCGGCGCGCCGGGGAAGTGGCCCTGGAAATGAGGCTCGTTGAAGGTGACGTTCTTGAGTCCCGTCGCCGACTTGGTGCCGTCGATATCGCGAACCCGGTCCACCAGAAGGAAAGGATAGCGGTGGGGAATGATGCGTTGGATCAGATGGATGTCGGCGGTCTGAAGCTCGGACATGTGGTGCCTCCCGTGGTCTGGGCGCGGCTTAACGAATGACCGGCGCGGGGGCAAGGAAGCCTCAGTCCGGTGTGGCCGCGGGGGTTTCCCCCTCAGGGGGGGCTTCCTCTATCGCTTCGGCATCGATCCGCGCGATGGCACGGTCGGTGATGTCGACGCCTGCTGCGGCGGCCAGGACGGAACGGCGGTCCAGCAAGACGTCTGCCCCGATCTCGGACAGAAGCGATGACAGAATGGGCGAGACGCGACGTACGAATGTCGCCCGCGCCTCTTCCTGCAGGCGAGACAAAGCGCGGGCCTTGGCGTCCTGCTCCGCCCGAAGTCGGCGGACCTTCTCGTCGAAGGCACGGGCCCGTTCGCGGAATTCGGCGCCGTCCATCTCTGCCCGGGCTTCGGTCAGGGCGCGCTCCTCGGCTGTCAGCTCCGCCTCGATTTCGACATTTTCGGCGACGAGGGCGTCTCCGCGTTGGTCGATCTCGCCCAACAGGGCTTGCCCCAGCTTGCTCTGGCTGAACAGGCGATCCTGGTCGACGGTAGCAACGCCCACGCCGCTTTGCCCCCAGACCGGCAGGGCCGCCCCGAAGGCGGCCCCAAAAATCAAACCGGCGGCCGTGCGCCTAGAAACTCGTGGAGACCGAGACATTAAAAGTCCGGGTGTTGTCATAGTCTTCGGCCTGCAAAGCTTCAGCGAAGTTGAACCGAAGAGGACCCAAAGGCGTGTCCCAGAAGAGCGAGACACCGACAGCCGACCGAAGGTTAAAATCGTCGTCAACTTCGCCTTCCGCGCCGGCCGTATCCTCAAGCCCCCAGACGGATCCGGCATCCAGGAAAACGCCGCCGCGGATGCCGTATTCCTCGGGCAGCCCCAGCGGGAAGTCCGCTTCGACGCGCGCCACCGCGAACATGTTGCCGCCAAGTGCATCGTCGGTGCCCAGGTCGCGCGGCCCGACGCCCAGCGGTTCGAAGCCGCGCAACTGTCGGGTGCTCAGGAAGAAACGGTCGGTGATCCGGGTGCCACCCTCGTCGCCGATCGCGTTGATCGACCCGCCTTCGATGACCGCGCGGACATTCACCTCTTCGTTCAAAAGTGCGGTCGTATACCCGGCGAAGGCCTCGGTCTTGATGTATTCAACATCGCCACCGACGCCCGCGAAGTCCTGTCCGAACCGCAGGACCACGCCGGTGGTCGGATCGATACCGCTGCGCCGCGAATCCCAACTATAGGAGTAGCCGACAGAAGACACGATGGCCTCGCCGGTGTCGCGCTGAATGATCGGCGACGCATTCTCGTTGACGTCGACGATTTCGTCCTGCGCGATGCGGTAGCGCAGTTCGACTCGACCTTTTTCTGACACCGGGAAAGAGACCGACGGGCTGAAACTGATCGTTTCGGTGTTGTACTTCGCCTCGTCGTAATCTGTGGTGGAATAACCCAGGCTCAGCGCGCCGCGAAGGTCACGGCCCAGGAAATAGGGTTCGGCAAAGCTGAACGACGCCGCGTTGCTGTTCGTGCCGGTCGTGACGTTGAACGACAGGATCTGACCCCGACCCAGGAAGTTCCGCTCGGCAAAGCCGATATTCACCCCAAAACCGCTGTCCGACGAATAGGACCCGCCAAGCGACAGGCTGCCGGTCGGCTGTTCGACGACGTCGACGTCGATGACCACCTGGTCGGGGGATGATCCTTCGCGTCCTTCGGCCTGAACGTCGGTGAAATATCCCAGGGCGCGGATCCGTTCGGCCGCGGCGCGGATTTCGCGCGGATTGAACGGATCGCCCTCGACCGTGTCGAACTCCCGGCGGATCACACGGTCCAGCGTCGTCTGGTTGCCCTCGATGTCGATCCGTTCGACGAATATACGGGGTCCGCGTTCGAGGACGAAATTGACATTCAGGCGCAGGGTGCGGGGATCGCGTTCGATCTGCGGCACGGCGCGGATGAAGTTAAGACCCCGCCGCGTGGCAAGGGTTTCCATACGCTTGGTGGCGTTGTCGATGGCGCGCGGCGTATAGGTCTGGCCGGGATCGATCCGTGCCTCGGCCAGGTAATCAGAGGCATCGAGGCCCGGAACGTCGCTCGACGCGGTGATTCGCCCGAAATCCCAGCTTTGCCCTTCGGTGATGTTGAACTGATAGAAGAAGGCGCCTCTGTCCCGCGCAAACTGGGACGACACATCGTTGATCTGAAAGTCGATATATCCGCGGGACCGGTAGAAATCCGTCAGAAGCTGGCGGTCGAACGCGACCCGATCGGCGATGAACGTATCGCTCTGGATCAGCTGGCGCAGCAGTCCGGCCTGTTTGGTGGCTAAAGCACGGCGCAAGCGACGGTCGGAATAATCGCGGTTGCCGACAAACGAGATCCGCTCGATCTCGACCACATCGCCTTCGGCCACTTCGAATACCAGATCGACCTGATTGTCGTCGCGCCGAATGATCCGCGGCGTGACCGACGCAGCCAGACGTCCACGTGCTTCGTAAGCAGAAGCGATAGCGCGGGCATCCTCTTCCGCGCGGCTGGGATTGTAGACCCGGTTGGGCACGGAGCCGATGAGCGCCGTCAGCTCCTCATCGTCGAGCCTGCGGTTCCCCTCGATGCTGATCCGGCGCACGGTGGGATACTCGGTGACCTCAACGACCAGGGTATTGCCCTGCGGGATCAGGTCCGCCGTCTCGAACAATCCGGCCCCGACGAGGCGTTGATACGCGGCGTTCAACTCCCCCGCTGTCAGGGGCTGGCCCCGCGGGATGCCCAGCGTGTTGATCACGGTGGTATCGTCGACGCGGGTGTTCCCGTCGATCCGTATCGCATTGAATTGGAAGGTTTGCGCCTGTGCCGGCGGTGCCATGACCGCCATCGCCCCCAAGCCCAAAGCCGCCACGCCCGCGCCACTGAGGACGGAGGCCAGTAGTGTGGCACGCGTCGAGCGCCCCCTCAATTCGAACATGAGTTCAACCTGTTTCAGACATCCCAAATTCGTGAGTAGCGGGATTGCCGGGGCATGTCAAAACGCCAAAGCGGCCCACGCGACGTAAGCCGGCGGGCCGCCCCACGGAGGACAGAAAGTGGCGGGAAAACGCCGGGTCAAAGACCCAGGATCAAACCGCCCATGCAAAGCGACGCGCCGATCGCCGCGGGAAACAGAACGCGATCAAGATGAATGCGAACCAGCAGACCTATGCCGCGGGAGCCGGAAGAGAGAGTTTGCATGACGCCACCTTAAAGAACCGTTAAATCAGCTTCTCTCAAGGCTGCGCGCGGATTGTGGCGGGAATGCGGCGATGTCCGGGTATTGCAGGGGCGCGGCCCGTCACGGACAAAGGAAATCGTTGCCGATGGCAAACACCATCAGCGTTCCAAGCAGCGCGAGACCGACCGCCATCAGAACGTTCAGCGCCCGATCCGAGGGTGGTCGCCCGCTGATCGCCTCAAAGGCGTGGAACACCAGATGACCGCCGTCCAGAACTGGGATGGGAAAAAGGTTCAGCAGACCCACGGCTGTCGACAGCACCGCGATGAACCACACGAAGCTCAGAAGACCCGCGCTGGCGGCGGCGCCGCTGGTCTGCGCAATGCCGATCGGGCCTTGCAGGTTGCAAGAGGAAATCGCGCCGGCTGCCATGTGATACAGTCCCGAAAGACTGGATTGTATGATGAAGCCCGTCTGCTCGACCCCGTAAGAAAATGCGGACAGAATGCCTGGATTTGCGCGTTCGGGCACCAGGAACATGCCGCCCGTGATGCCGATCAGCCACCGTGTTTCGAATCCGCCCTCTGGCAAAGGCAGATCCATCCGCTTCGGGGTCAGCGCGACCTCACGCGCGGTATCTGTGGCGGGTGACCAGATGGCGAGGGTCATCGTCTCGCCACCCGAATTGCCGACGATTTCGCGCAGTTGCGAAAAGGCGAAAACCGGGGTGCCGTCGATTGCGGTCACGACTTCGCCTTCCCGGATTCCGACGTCCGATGCGGCAGACTGCGGGCTCACACCGCCGGCAATCGGCGGATAGGGATAGGGGGCGGATACGGTGAGGCGTTCGCCCCCCCTTTCGATCAGATAGTCCAGTTCCGCCTCCAGAGGCAGCGTGTCGACGAAGGCGGAAAGGTCGGCCACGCCCGGTACGTCCTGCCCTGCGATCTGCAAAAGCCGGTCGCCCGGCTCGATCTGCTGGGTGACGTCCGGAAGCGGCATGACCTCGTCCACAGTCAAGGGGTCCGTCGCGACCCCGCGCAACATCAGGACGATAGCGAAGACCGCGATGGAAAGGACGAAATTGAAGACAGGACCCGCCGCGACGGTCAGGGCACGCGCCCAGACTGGTGCCCCCGCCATCGTGCTGCGCGCTTCTGCCGGGTCCAGCCCGGGCGTATCTGCCTGCCCCACGCTGGCCGCGTTGGCATCGCCGCGGAACTTCACGTATCCGCCGACGGGAAAGGCCGCGACCTGCCATTGCGTGCCGCGCTTGTCGGTTCGGGACAGCAACACCGGCCCCATTCCAATCGAGAACACGTCCGCCTTGATGCCGCACCAGCGGCCGACGATGTAATGCCCGTATTCGTGGATCGCCACGATGATGCTGAGCGCTGCCACGAAGGCCACCAGCGTGAATGCCAGCGACCCGAAATCCGGGATCAGTCCCATTTTGCCTCCCTCATGACGTCAGACGCGGCAGGACTTCGTCGACCCGCTTGCGCGCCGTCTCGTCGGCGTTGCGCACCATATCGAGTGTGCTTGCGTCGATTCCAAGGCGTTCTGACGACATTATGTTCAGCACTCGCTCGACCGTCTCGGCCATGTGGAGAAACGAGATCCGTCCCGCGATGAAATGATCGAGCGCGCGTTCCTTCGCGCCGTTGAATACCGTTCCCGAAAGCCCCCGGTCGCGCATCACCTCGCGGGCCAGCCGCAGGGCGGGATACTTGACCTCGTCCGGCGCCTCGAAGGTCAGTCGCCCCATTGCGGCGAAATCAAGGCGCTCCACGGGAATATGGGCGCGGTCTGGCCAGTTCAGCGCATAGCCGATGGCGTGGCGCATGTCGTGGGGGCCGACATGGGCCATCAACCCGCCATCGGTGAAGCCGACGATGGCGTGGATCAGGGACTCGGGGTGAACCAGAACCTCGATGCGGGCGGGATCGACGCCAAAGAACTCCCGCGTTTCGATCAGCTCCAGCGCCTTGTTGAACATGGACGCCGAGTCGATGGTGATCCGCTGGCCCATGTCCCAGTTTGGGTGTGTCGCTGCTTCGGCCGCCGTGGCGGTGGCAAGACGCTCGATCGGCCAATCGCGGAAAGCGCCCCCGCTGGCCGTTATGATGACCCGTTCGACCGCCTCCATACGCTCGCCCGTGAGGGCTTGGAAGACCGCGGAATGCTCGCTGTCGACAGGCAGGATCGTCGCGCCATGCCTCCGCGCCGTCTCCATCAGAAGCGGCCCCGCGCAGACGAGGCTTTCCTTGTTCGCAAGCGCCAGGGTTCCGCCGTTGCGCAGCGCGGCCAGCCCGGGCTCAAGCCCCGCGGCACCGACGATGGCTGACATCGCCCAGTCCACCGGGCGGGCCGCAGCCTCGAGGATTGCCTGACGCCCTGCACCGGCCTCGACCCCGCTGCCGCGCAGCGCGTCCCGCAAATCGTCGAGGTCGCCTTCGTCCGCGACCACGGCGATCTTCGCACCGAAGGCCCGCGCCTGCTTGGCCAGCTTGGCCACATTGCGCCCGCCTGTCAGCGCCACGACTTCGTAAGCCTCCGGATCACGTGCGATCAGATCGAGCGTGTTGCACCCGATGGAGCCGGTGGCGCCGAAAATAGAAACCCGCCGCATTGCCTCAGACGGCCAGGCCCGGCGGGAAGCCGACAACGGGCGAAATCAGCAGAAGCGTGACCGACGCGCCCAGCATTCCATCGAAGCGGTCGAACAGGCCCCCGTGTCCGGGCAGCAGGCTCGAACTGTCCTTCACGCCCGCCCGCCGCTTCACCGCGGATTCGGCGATGTCGCCGATCTGGCCGGCCATGGACAGCGTGATCGAGATCGGTATGATCTCGGGGCCCGCCCCGGCGGCAATGCCGAACGCGCCGCCCGCGATGGCTGCGCCGATCCAGCCGGCGATGGTGCCCGACCATGTCTTGTTGGGACTGACGCGGGGCCACATCTTTGGGCCGCCGATCATGCGGCCGAAAATGTACCCGAAAACATCCGTCACGATCACCACGACCGCAAGCCACAGCATCCATATGAACCCATATTCGGTCCTGAGGATATACAGTCCCAGCCCAGCCAGGATGATGAGTACGGTGAACAGCGCGAAGGTCACCCGCCGCTTGTCCAGCCACAAGGCCCCCGCAAAGGCAGGCGCGATACACAGGGGAAGCGCGTAGGCGGGCGGCAGAAGCTCGGCCGCCGTCAGTGCCAGACCCGCCATCACCCCGAGCCACACCGCCGGGGCGTTCACGTCGAGCATGCGCACAAGCTCCCAGACCATGACGCCCGAGATCGCGACCGTGAGCACCATGAAGATGGGGCCACCCAACCAGACGCAAAGCAGACCTACCGCCGCGATGATCGCACCGACGCCGATGCGCTCGCCCAGGTCATTCCAACGGGATGTCGTCATGCGGTGACCGCACCGAACCGGCGCTCACGCTCTCCGAACCGGGCCACGGCCTCGGCAAAGCGGTCTGCCGTGAAGTCGGGCCACAGGGTGTCGATGAATTCGTACTCGGCATAGGCCGATTGCCAAAGCAGGAAGTTCGAGATCCGGGCCTCGCCGCTGGTGCGGACCACGAGGTCGGGATCGGGCAGCACGTGGGTATCAAGGAACCGCGCCAGCACCGTTTCGTCGACATCATTGGGGCACAGCCGCCCGGCAGCGACCTCGGCGGCCAGCCGTTTGGTGGCGCGGCCGATCTCATCGCGGCCCCCGTAATTCAGGGCGATCGTCAGGTTCAGCCTGTCGTTCTTCGAAGTCAGAAGCTCCAGCTCGTCCATCAGCCGGCCCAGCTTGGGGTCCAGTGCCACGCGATCACCGATGAACCGAACCCGCACGCCCGCGGCCAGAAGCTCCCGCGCCTCGGACTGGATGTAGCGCCGGAACAGCGACATCAGTCCCGCGACCTCGCTTTGCGTGCGGCGCCAGTTCTCGGTCGAGAAGGCGAAGATCGTCAGATGCGTCACGCCCAGATCCGGGCACGCACGCACGATTTCCTTGCACCGTTTTGCGCCGGCATGGTGGCCGGCAAGGCGTGGCTTGCCACGCGCGGCGGCCCAGCGGCCGTTGCCATCCATGATACAGGCAACATGGCGTGGACCGTTCTTCACGGGATGGGTCACTGTAGTTTCCTCAAACATTCACCGCTTTACTTACCGTCACGGACAACCTCGGGTCTACCCGCAATACGCGACGAGAGTGACAGATCCGCCCGCGATGCACGTCAAACCTGCATGATTTCCTGCTGTTTGGTCTCCAGCGTGTCGTCAACCCGCTTGATGTACTCGTCCGTCATCTCCTGGATTTCGGTCTGCCAGAGCTTCTGGTCGTCCTCGCCCATGCCGTTCGACTTGGCCTTCTTGAGCTGGTCCATCCCGTCACGGCGGACGTTACGGATCGCGACGCGGGCGTTCTCGGCGTAGGTTCCGGCTACCTTGGCCAGGTCCTTGCGCCGCTCCTCGTTCAGTTCGGGGATCGGCAGACGGATGGTCGTGCCATCGATGACCGGATTGATTCCCAGGCCGGACTCGCGGATCGCCTTTTCGGCCTTCCCGACCAACGTCTTGTCCCAGATCGAGATGGTGACCATCCGCGGCTCGGGCACGTTGACGGTGCCGACCTGGTTGATCGGCGTCGCGGCGCCATAGGCGTCGACCATGATCGGCTCGACCATGGATGCCGACGCCCGCCCCGTGCGCAGCGACGCGAATTCCTGCCGCAGCGCCTGCATGGCGCCGTCCATGCGGCGCTTGAGGTCATCCGTGTCGATATCAAGGTCTTCGTTTGCCATATTTCCGTCCGCCCGTTGATGCGTTCCGCGCGACATATGCCCGACCGTGACGCGGATTTCCAGCCTGTGCCGTCGACCTGCCCCGCGCCCGGGCCCGCAGGGACGAATCGATTTGTTCGGGATGTCCCCGCTTCTGACACAATCCAATCAGGCTCATGCGCGGTTCGTCGGTTCTATCAAACGGGGGTTTGCTTCCGGGGATACGAAAAATGAACGTTAACACGGTCAACATGATCTATCTCGGCAGATTGCCCCTTGTGGACACGGTCGAGGGCAATACCAGGTCCGAGGATGCGTCGAAGCTTCTCGGGACTTACCAGGACAGTTCGGATCTTCGCCTTACGGAGCTGAAGAACCATGACGCCAACCACGACGGCGTCATCTCCGACGACGAAATGGGTCATAGCGATTATGTGACCTACCGCCTCGACGGAACCGACTATGCGGCGCGACCGGATTCTTCGGTCATGTACGAAGCGTCGGTGACCGAGGAAGACGGTACCGTGACGAAGCTTTCAGTCGCCGTGATCCAGTTTCCCAACGGGGATACCTTCGTGACCGACCTGCACGGGGCAAATGATCTCGACGACAAGAAGATCGACAGCATAGAACTGACGAAAGTCGTGAACGCGAACTACAGCGGATATTACGACCATCATAGCGTCGAGAATACCGTGGTCTGTTTCGCCTCCGGCACGCCGATCAGGACTGCCAAAGGTATTTGTCGCGTCGAGGAGTTGTTCCCGGGTGACATGATCCAAACGGCCGACCACGGGCTGCGCGCCCTTCTCTGGGTGGGTGCCTCAACGCTTGAAAGCCCTGGCCGCCATGCGCCGATCCGAATTGCCAGGGGCGCGCTGGGTCCCGGCCTGCCGGACCGCGACCTCGTGGTCTCGCCCCAGCACCGGGTGCTGGTCCGATCGCGAATCGCGCAGCGCATGTTCGACACCGAAGAGGTTCTAATCGCCGCCAAGCGATTACTGCCCCTAGATGGCGTCACCCAAGAGGATCCGAACGTACCGGTGACGTACCACCACCTGTTGTTCGATGGGCACGAACTGGTCGAGGCCTGCGGGCTTTGGGCGGAATCCCTCTATAACGGACCGGCCGCGCGACGGGTGGTCCCGGCGGCGCAACGGGCCGAACTTGCCGCGGTCTTCGGCCCCGCCTGGCCCCATGTTCGCACCATACCCGCAAACGCTCGGCAGCGCAGGCTGGTGGAACGGCACACTCAGAACGACAAGCCGCTGGTCGCCGTGTGACCATGTCGCCTATCGGTCGGACACGCTGGTGAATGTCCCCTCGCCTGCTAGGATTCCCCGGAACCCGCCGGGCTCATCCAAGCTGAACACGATGATCGGCAGCTGGTTGTCCCGCGCCAGGGCGATGGCGGAGGCGTCCATGACGTTCAGGTGTTTTTGCAGCACCTCGTCATAGGTCACGTGATCGAAGCGGACCGCGTCGGGGTGCTTCTGCGGGTCCTTGTCATAGACGCCGTCGACCCCGTTCTTGCCCATGAAGATCGCCTGGCAGTTCATCTCGGACGCGCGCAGCGTCGCGGCGGTGTCAGTCGTGAAATAAGGGTTTCCCGTGCCGGCCGCGAAGATGCAGACGCGCTTCTTCTCCAGGTGGCGTACGGCGCGGCGGCGGATATAGGGCTCGGCCACCTCGTTCATCGTGATCGCGCTGATCACGCGGGTGTGGATGTTCAGCGCTTCAAGCGCGCCCTGCACCGCCAACGCGTTCATCACCGTGGCAAGCATCCCCATGTAGTCGGCGGTCGTCCGCTCCATACCCTGGGCAGATCCTTGCAGGCCGCGGAAGATGTTGCCCCCGCCGATCACCATGCAAACCTCGACCCCAAGGTCGTGGACAGACTTCACCTCGCGCGCGATCCGTTCGACCGTCGGCGGGTTCAGCCCGTAGCCGCGATCGCCCATCAGCGCCTCGCCGGAAATCTTCAGAAGTACCCTGTCGTAGCGCCTTGCCTCTGCCTGCTCCGCCATCGCCCGTAACCCCCTTTTGCGTCGCAGCGATAAATGTCCGAAAAGGCCCTTCGGCACAACACGAAGGGAAAGGGAACATGCGTATCGACGAGGCGCTCGACCGTGCGGCGGCCCCCGGACCGGTTCTGATCGCGGGGCCCACGGCCAGCGGCAAGTCCGCCTTGGCGCTTGCCATCGCCGAGGCACATGGGGGCATCGTCGTCAACGCCGATGCCCTTCAGGTCTATGCCCGTTGGCGCATCCTGACGGCCCGACCGTCCCCCGCGGACGAGGCGCGGGTCCCGCATGCCCTCTACGGCAATGTGCGGGGCACCGAGTATTCTGTCGGCGACTGGCTGCGCGACCTTCCCCCTTTCCTCGACCACCCGAAGCCGGTGATCGTTGGTGGGACTGGCCTTTATCTGACGGCATTGACCGAAGGCCTCGCCGAAATTCCGCCGACCCCGCCCATGATCCGTACCGAGGCCGATGCTCGACCGCTGTCGCAGCTGCTGGACGAGCTCGACCCCGAGACCGTCACCCGGATCGACACACGGAACCGCGCCCGGGTTCAGCGCGCCTGGGAGGTTCTGCGCGCGACGGGCCGCCCGCTGGCGCAGTGGCAGGACGACACCGCGCCGCCGTTGCTGCCGCTCTCGCGCGCCACGGCTTTCGTGCTTTCAGCCCCGCCCGAGGATCTGACGCCACGCATCACGGCCCGTTTCGACGCGATGCTCGACGCCGGCGCGCTGGAGGAAGTGCGCGCGAACCTTGCCAATTTCGATCCCTCCCGTCCCGCGGACCGGGCCATCGGCGCTGTGGAGCTGGCTGATTACCTTGGGGGGCGGATCGACCTTGTGGCCGCCCGGGACCGCGCCGTGGTAGCGACCCGGCAATTCGCCAAGCGCCAGCGCACCTGGTTTCGGGCGCGCATGGGGGGGTGGCAGAGGGTTGATTGCTGATGCGCAGACCGGCGGCGACCGAATTTCCTTGGAGAATCGGGGTCACCTTTCCTAGCCTCGGGACAAGACCGGTCCGCTGCCGCTTTCCGGAGTTCACGATCATGCTCGATCTTCCCCGGCCAGAGGCCGGTCTTCGTATCGTCCCGCTTCACCGTCTGTGCGCCGGGGGCCGTTGGCGTACAGAAGCGATGCGGTCCTATGGACAGGCCGTCCTGTACTGGTTCATCCGCGGTCAGGGTCGGGTGACCGTGCAGGGTATCACGCGGGGCTACGGCGCGCACAATGCCGTGCTCCTGCCGCCCGGTACCATGCACGGGTTTGATACCGCCGGCACGGTGCAGGGTCATGCGGTTTTCTTGCCCAAGGACGCCGAGCCGGACATGCCGTCGATTCCGCTGCATCTCAGGTTGCGTGATGTCCAGCCTCAGGCCGAGCTGACATTCCACATAGAGGCCATGCGCGCCGAACTGGAACGCGGTGCCAACACATCCGAGGTTGCGCTGACCCATCACGTGGGACTTCTGACCGTATGGCTATCGCGCCAAGCTGGAGAAGCCTGGACCCGCGACGAAGACCTCACATCAACCCCGGGCGAGTCGCTGGCGTCGGCCTACACCTCGCTTCTGGAACGGTACTTCCGCGACGGGCATGGGGTGGCGGATTACGCACGCGCGCTGGGCGTGACGCCTGCGCACCTGACCCGGTGCTGCCGCCAGACCTCGGGCCGTGCCGCTTCGGACTTGTTGCACGACAGGCTGCATTTCGAAGCGTGCCGTCTGCTGGGCGAGACGCGAATGCCCGTGAAGGCGGTGGCCGAAACTCTCGGATTCCGCTCCTCCGCCTATTTCACTCGTGCTTTCCGGGCCCGCGCGGGCATGACGCCATCGCAGTTTCGACGCCGCGCCTAGGTCTGCTCGCGACATATCGGCATGTCGTTTTTGCAAGAATGCCCGGCCCGTCGTGTTGACGCTCGCCCCGCGTCCGGCGCATTATGCTAAACAACGAACAAGCAGGCCCCAGGGCAATGCGGCTTAAAAAACGCCGCGCAATCAATCGACACGACCAGGGAGAGACCGATGACCCATTCCACCGACCGGATCCATCCGGCCGCCAAGATGCATGCCGACGAATACCGCGCAGGCCAGATCGACCGCCGGGAATTCCTGACTCGCGCCACGTCACTGGGCGTGGCAGCAACAGCGGCTTACGGGCTGATCGGCGCCACGGCCCCCACCGCGGCCCGTGCGCAAGAGGCCCAGCAGGGCGGAACGCTGCGCATCCAGATGGAGTTGCCCGCGCTGAAAGATCCCCGGACGTGGGACTGGTCCGAGATCGCCAACCAGTGCCGTGGCTGGCTGGAATACCTCGTGGAATACCAGCGCGACGGAACCTTCCGTGGCATGCTTCTGGACAGCTGGGACGTCAATGAGGATGCGACGCAGTACACGTTGAACCTGCGCGAAGGCGTGACGTGGAACAACGGCGATACTTTCACCGCCGAGGATGTGATGCACAATATCGAGCGTTGGTGTGATGCGGGCGTCGAGGGCAACTCGATGGCCGGTCGCATGGGCGGTCTGGTGGATCCCGACACCCAGCAGCTGCGCGAAGGTGCGGTGGAAGTGGTCGACGACATGACCGTTCGCCTGACCCTGCCCAATCCCGACATCACCCTGATCGCGGGATTTGCCGATTATCCCGCCGCCGTCGTACACCGCAGCTATACAGGCGGCGACCCCGCCGAGAACCCCATCGGCACCGGACCCTTCCTGCCGGTCGAAGTCTCGCCCAACGTCCGCACGATCGTCGAGCGGAACGAAGATCACGACTGGTGGGGCGCCGAGGTCTATGACGGTCCGTTCCTCGACCGGATCGAGTATATCGATTATGGTACCGATCCCGCCGCGTGGCTGGCCGCGCTGGAGTCCGAAGAGGTCGACATGCTCTACGAGAGCGTTGGCGAATTCATCGAGATCATGGACTCGATCGGGCTGGAGAAGTCCGAGGTCGTGACCGCCAACACCTTCTGCGTGCGCCCGAACCAGCTGGCCGAAGTCAACGGGCAGCGGATCTATGAGGACAGGACCGTCCGCCGGGCGCTGGCCATGGCGTGCAACAACGATGTCCTCCTCGAACTGGGATATGCCGGGTTGGGCGAAGTCGCTCAGAACCACCATGTCTGCCCGATCCATCCCGAATATGCCGAGATCGAACCGGCCGTCTACGCCCCTGATGAAGCCGCCCAGATGATGCAGGACGCGGGTATCGGCGATGTCGAGCATGAGCTGGTCTCGCTCGACAGCGGGTTCCAGCGCGACACGTGCGACGCCGTCGCGGCCCAGCTGCGCGACGCGGGAATTCCTGTGGCGCGGACGATCCTGCCGGGCTCGACCTACTGGAACGACTGGAACAAGTTCCCGTTCTCGGGGACCGAGTGGAACATGCGCCCGCTGGGCGTTCAGGTTCTGTCGCTGGCCTATCGCTCGGGCGCCGCGTGGAACGAAAGTGGTTTTGCGAACGAGGAGTTCGACCGGATGCTCGACCAGGCGATGTCCATCGCCGATGCCGAGGAACGCTCGCAGCTCATGGCCGATATCGAACGCCTTCTGCAGGAAGAGGGCGTCATCATCCAGCCCTACTGGCGCTCGATCTACCGGCACCACATTCCGGGTCTTCTGGGCGCAGAGATGCACCCGACCTTCGAGATCCATCCTTATAAACTGGCTTTGACCGCCTGACCGTAGCGCGGGGCCTTCACGGGCCCCGCGTTCCAAGGCCCTGATCGAAGGAATCCTGGATGGCCGCGTTCATCCTCCGCCGCCTGGGCGTCATGATCGCCACGGCGCTGTGCCTGACCTTCGTGGTCTTCTACCTGACCAATCTCGACCCCAACCTCGAGAAGCTGGCGAAGACGCAGGGCAATGTGCGCATGACAGACGAGCAGGTGGATTCCTGGCTTGCAGCCCGCGGATACGACCGAAACCTGTTCGTGAAATATGGCGAATGGCTGGGCGTCGTGCCCGGCTACGTAACCCAGCTTGACGACGGGGGCGTTCGGGGCCGTTGCTTCGGCAATGCGGACGAAGTGCCCCCTGGGGCGCCCTCGTTCTGCGGGGTCCTGCAAGGCGACTGGGGCTATTCGACCGTCTTCCGGGACGAGGTGGGCAGCATCGTCGCGACGCGGCTTGGGCTGACGGGCAAGCTCATGGGCTTCGTCATGCTGCTGATGGTTCCCATGGCGCTTCTGATCGGGGTGCTTGCTGGCATGCGCGAAGGCACTCGCATGGACCGATCGTTATCGTCCTTTTCCATCTTGTCGACGGCAACACCGGAATACGTGTCGGGCGTGATCCTGATCACCGTCTTCGCGTCGTCGGCCGTGGGATTGCGTTGGTTCAAGGGCACCGCGACGTCCGCCATGGAGAACGCCACTTTCGAAAATTTCTTTCTGCCGGTGTTGACCATCGCGCTTTTCGGGATGGGTTATATCGCCCGCATGACGCGGGCCAGCATGGCCGAGGTGATGCAACAGCAATACATCCGGACGGCGCGACTGAAGGGCGTCAGCTTTCGGAACGTGGTGCTGAAACACGCGCTTCGCAATGCGCTGATCGCGCCCTTCACGGTCATCATGCTGCAATTCCCGTGGCTCCTGAACGGCGTCGTGATCGTCGAGACCCTGTTCAACTACAAGGGCTTCGGCTGGACGCTGGTGCAGGCCGCGTCGAACAACGATATCGAGCTTTTGCTGGGCGTCTCGGTCGTGTCGGTCTTCGTGGTGCTGATCACTCAGCTGATCTCCGACGTCGGTTATGTCTACCTCAACCCGCGGATCAAGGTTGCATGAGCGCGCCTTTGCCCCTCGCCCGCCTCTTCGCTGAAGGACCCCGCGCATGGAGCCTCTGACCTGGACCGGATCCCTGGCAGTGCTGACCCCCATCCTGTGGACGGCTGCCGCGGCGTTCGTCCTCCTGGCCGCGATCCGCTTGATAGCCGGGCTTTTCCTCGCGTCCGGTGACACCGTGACCCAACCGGATGGCACACTGTCGATGACCCGCGGACCGCTCGAGACGCTGGACCTCGCCACGCGGTGGGCGTTCTACGTCATCCTTGGCGTGCTCGCCGCATTCCTGGTTGGCGGCGCAGTTCTTGGCCTCGGGGCCGGCATCATCGGGGGGATGGCACAGCGGCTGATCCCCGTGTGGATCGCGCTGGCCTTGGTTATTGGCGTGTCCTTAACGTTTCGCCGCCGTCTGGGCCTTTACGGCAAGCTCTTCGGCTCGACCATCGGCTCGGTCGGTTTTGCCCTGGTGATGTTCTGGGTGTTCGCGGCCTTCTTCGGCGCGCTAGACATGATCGTCACGCACGACCCGCTCGCGCAATCGGGCGCGATGAAGAACGAGGTGCCGGGCACCTTCTACACCAAGATGATCGGCGACATCGACGAGGGGGCCTATCCCTATTACCTGCTGGGCGGCGACAATCTGGGGCGTGACGTGTTCAGCCGGATGATCGCCGGCGCGCTGGTCGTCGTGCAGATCGCCCCGATGGCGACAGCCTTCGCCTTCATGGTGGGTATCACCCTTGGCCTTCCGGCGGCATATTACGGCGGTCGGCTCGACACGACGCTGACGTTCCTCGCGAACCTGATCCTCGCCTTTCCGGTCATCCTGCTATTCTACCTGCTGGTCACACCCGAAATCGTGGCGACCGGCATCCCGACCTACATGGCGGCGGTCATGTTCGTCTTTCCCATCGTCTTCTTCACGATCCTTCTGAACTCGCGCTATCATACCCGTCCGAAACTGCGGCTTCCGCTGCTGATCATCGTGATCGGCGTGCTGGGCTGGCTTTACCTGTCGCTGATCTCCAAACGGTTCGGCGTGCTTGAGGTTCTGCCGCGCTGGCTGGACCTGTTCGATATTCCGGGCGGCATCCTGGTCGTCTTCGTCTCGGTCGTCTTCGTGAACTCGCCCACGGTGTTCCGCATCGTTCGGGGCCTCGGCCTCGACATCAAGACGCGCGATTACGTGGCCGCCGCACAGACCCGCGGCGAGGGTCCGTGGTACATCATGCTGTGGGAGCTTCTGCCCAATGCCCGAGGTCCCCTGATCGTCGATTTCTGTCTGCGCGTCGGCTACACGACCATCCTTCTGGGTACGCTCGGTTTCTTCGGCCTCGGGCTGCCCCCTGAAAGCCCTGACTGGGGGTCGACCATCAACGACGGACGCAAGCTCCTGGCGATCTACCCGCATCCCGCGCTTGCACCTGCGCTTGCGCTTCTGAGCCTTGTCCTTGGCCTCAACCTTCTGGCGGATGGCCTGCGTGAGGAATCCCTACGCGACTAGGTCTTGAGAAATCCTCAAGATCGCCGATCGAACACCGCTTTCACGGCCTAACCGGAGCCGCAAGATGTCCACCGAGCCCCCCATCCTCGAGATCGAGAACCTCTCGATCTCGTTCTTCACCCGCCTGCGAGAGATCCCGGCCGTCATGGATTTCTCTTGCGCGGTCCGCGCCGGAGAGGCGATGGGCCTTGTCGGCGAATCCGGCTGCGGGAAAAGCACCGTGGCATTGGGGGTCATGCGCGATCTGGGCGTGAACGGTCGCATCACCAGCGGCAGCGTCAAGTTCAAAGGACGCGACATGGCCTCAATGTCGGACGCCGAGCTGCGCGCCATTCGCGGCCGTGAGATCGCGATGATCTACCAGGAACCCATGGCTTCGCTGAACCCGGCCATGAAGGTCGGTCGGCAGTTGATGGAGGTGCCCCTCATTCATGAGAATATCGCGAAGAAAGAGGCGCGCGCCCGCGCCTTGGAGGTTCTGACCGACGTCAAGCTGCCCGACCCCGAGCGGATCATGGACGCCTATCCCCACCAGCTTTCGGGTGGACAGCAGCAGCGGATCGTCATCGCCATGGCGCTGATGTCGAAACCGTCCCTGCTGATCCTGGATGAACCGACGACCGCACTCGACGTAACTGTCGAGGCCGCCGTGGTCGAGCTCGTTAAGGATCTTGGGCGGAAATACGGCACGTCGATGCTGTTCATCTCGCACAACCTGGGCCTTGTCCTGGAAACCTGCGATCGGCTGTGCGTGATGTATTCCGGCGAGGCGGTCGAGACCGGCAATATCGCCGACGTCTTCGACAAGATGCGAAACCCCTATACGCAGGCCCTGTTCCGCTCGATCCCGTTGCCCGGTGCTGACAAGAACCTGAAACCGTTGGTGGCCATTCCGGGCAACTTCCCCCTGCCCCACGAACGTCCGCCCGGGTGCAATTTCGGACCGCGCTGCGACTATTTCCAGGATGGTCTATGCGACGCCCAGTCCATCCCGATGTTCGATGTCGAAGGTCAGTCCCGGCATGAAACCCGGTGCCTGCGCCATGACGAGATCGATTGGTCCCGGCAGGAAATCCGCGCGATCGAGACCGAAAAGACCGAGATCGGTGATCCCATCCTGCGGATGGAGGACTTAAAGAAGTACTACGAAGTCAACGCGTCCAGCCTGTTCAAGGGCGGGGACAAACGCGTGGTGAAGGCGAACGAAAGCCTCAGCTTCGAGGCCCGCGAGTCCGAGACGTTGGCCATCGTGGGTGAATCCGGCTGCGGCAAGTCCACCTTTGCCAAGGTGCTTATGGGGCTGGAAACGGCGACCGACGGGACGATCACGCTGGACAACCAGTCCATCGGCGACACTCCGATCCAGGACCGCGATACCGACACCGTGGCCGATGTGCAGATGGTGTTCCAGAATCCGTTCGACACGCTGAATCCGTCCATGACGGTCGGGCGTCAGATCATGCGGGCCCTGGAAATCTTCAAGATCGGAGGGACCGAGGCGGCACGGCGGGAAAAGATGCTGGACCTGCTGGATCTGGTCAAGTTGCCCCGGGAGTTCGCCGACCGGATGCCTCGCCAATTGTCCGGCGGCCAGAAGCAGCGCGTCGGGATCGCCCGCGCCTTTGCCGGCGGGGCCCGGATCGTGGTCGCGGACGAGCCAGTCTCGGCACTCGACGTCAGTGTACAGGCGGCTGTCGCGGATCTTCTCATGGAGATTCAGCGCACGCAGAAGACGACACTGCTGTTCATCAGCCACGACCTAAGCATCGTGCGGTATCTGTCGGACCGCGTGATGGTCATGTATCTGGGCCACGTGGTCGAGATCGGCGATACGAACGACGTCTTCGCCCCGCCCTATCACCCCTATACCGAAGCCCTTTTGTCCGCCGTGCCCATCGCCGACACCCGTGTCGAGAAAAAGCATATTGTTCTGGAGGGCGATGTCCCCTCTGCCATGAACCCGCCTTCTGGCTGCCCGTTCCAGACCCGGTGCCGCTGGAAATCCGAGGTTCCGGGCGATCTGTGCGAACGCGAGGTTCCCCCGATGGTCCGGTTCGGGGCGGAAGGCCAACATCAGATCAAGTGCCACCTGACGCGCGAGAAGCTCGAAGGGATGGAGCCCGTGATCACCATGGCAGCCGAGTGACTGGACCCGGCCGATGGTTCTGCTAGCAACGGCTGAGACACCATCGAAAGCCCGAAATGACCGAAGCTCTTGCCCTGCGCCGCGCCGCCTTGTGGATGATCGGGGCAATCGTGTCGTTCTCGGCCATGGCGGTCGCCGGGCGCGCCGTGGCGTTCGAACTGGATACGTTTGAACTGATGACGTACCGATCGCTGATCGGGGTCCTGCTCGTCGTTTCCGTGTCATGGGCTACCGGCGCCGCGGGTCAGATCAGGGCGCAGCGAATGGGCCTTCATCTGGTTCGGAACGTCTTCCATTTCGGGGGGCAGAACCTTTGGTTCTATGCGATAACGGTGATCCCCTTGGCGCAGGTCTTCGCGCTTGAGTTCACCTCTCCGATCTGGGTGGCTCTGGGCGCGCCTTTGGTTCTGGCCGAACGCCTGACGCGCACGCGTCTAATTTCGGCTCTGATTGGCTTTGTCGGGATTCTGGTCGTCGCACGGCCCGATACGGCCGCCTTGGGGCCGGGCCAACTGGCGGCGGCCGGGGCCGCGATCGGCTTTGCAGGCTCGGCGCTTTTTACCCGGCGCCTTACGCGGACTGAAAGCATCGTATCGATCCTCTTCTGGTTGACCGTGCTGCAAGCGGGGTTCGGACTGATCTGTGCGGGAATTGACGGAGATTTTGCAATTCCCTCGGCCGTATCGTGGCCGTGGCTGGTCCTGATCGGGTGCGCCGGGTTGAGCGCGCATCTGTGCCTTACCACCGCATTGTCTCTCGCACCCGCTTCGGTCGTGATGCCCATAGACTTCATGCGGCTTCCCGTCATCGCCTTGATAGGAATGGCATTCTATGGCGAATCGCTTAACGCGTGGGTCTTGTTGGGCGGGGCAATCATCTTCGCCGCGAACTGGCTGAATATCCGCCGGGCCAATCGAACTGTTACATAATCGTAACGTTGGACTTCAGCGGATTGCGGTGACGTTCCGTCATTTTTTGGGGCGGCGCAGAGTGCGCTAAGGCTTGGCGCAGTTTGTTCTGGGAGGTTCCATGAAATCCACACTTCTCGCCGGGGTTGCGACGGTCGCACTGTTCCCCGCGGCGGCAATGGCGATCGGCCTTGACCGGTCCGGCCAGCCGGTCGACATCCTCTTCGAGGAAGGTAACTATTTCGAACTCAGCTTTGGCCGGGTCTTTCCCAGCATCGACGGTGAGGATGTCGCCCTGCCCGAGGTCGGGTATACCGGCGGCGCAGAGACCGGTGACGTGGGCGAAGACTTCACCCAGTTGGGTGCTGCCATCAAGTTCCAGGTAACCGAACAGCTGTCGTTCGCGATGATCGCGGATGAGCCCTATGGCGTCGATGTCAACTATCCAGGAGATGGCGGTTCCTTCGTGCCCTCCGGCTTTCCGCTGCCGTTTCCGCAAGTCCTGCCGGTGACGACGGATGAAGGCTCAAACAATCTGGGTGGCTCGTCCGCGCATGTGGAAAGCTCGTCCCTGATGGCGCTGGCACGCTACGAGATCAACGACAACTTCTCGGTCCATGGCGGGTTGCGGTATCAGCGGCTGCAGTCCGAGATTTCGCTGTCCGGTTTCGGTTATGGCCCGACACTGTCGGGCTACTCGGCCACCTTCGGGGAAGATCACGCTTTCGGCTATGCCGTCGGTGCCGCGTACGAACGCCCCGAGATCGCGCTTCGTATCGCGGTGACCTACTTCTCGTCGATCGAGCACGAGCAGGACACTGTCGAGACGCTGCCCCTGCTGGCCGGCGGCGGCACGATCGAGTCGGTTACCGAGGTCGAGACCCCCGAGGCGATCAACATCGATTTCCAGACCGGTCTGAACCAGCGCACGCTGTTGTTCGGGCAGTTGCGTTATGCCTGGTACGAGGATGTCCGTGTCGCCCCGCCCTATTTCGACAGCCAGAGCGATCCGACAATCCCGGGAACCAGCCTAACCGATATCGAGGACAACTACGCCGTCTCGATCGGGGTCGGGCGCGCGTTGACCGACCGGCTCTCGGGGTCGGTGACCCTTGGCTATGAGGCGAAGGGCGACGACCTCGTTTCCCCGCTTTCGCCGACGAACGGTCAAAAGTCTATCGGACTTGGGCTGAGCTATGACGTGAACGATCAGGTTACCGTTGCCGGCGGCGTGCGGTACGTCTCGCTCGGGGATGCGGGCGCCGAAACCGGAACCCCGGATACCGAGCGCGCCTTCTTCGACGACAACCACGTTGTCGGCGTCGGCTTCCAGGTCGGGTATCGCTTCTGACCCTGTTGGGATATCAACCAACGGCCCCGCTTCGGCGGGGCCTTTTCGTATGGACCCGCCTCGGCTAGGAACGGCCCATGATCTACGCATCCGCAGATGATTGGCACGCGGCGCAACACAAGCGCGTCATGCTGTTCGGCATGTCGGGGTTGGGCAAGACCTACCTTTCCGACATGCTGCGCGCGGCCGGCGACTGGTTTCACTACTCGGTCGATTACCGCATTGGTACCCGGTACATGGGCGAGCACATAGCAGACAACTTCAAGCGTCACGCGATGCAGGTGCCGCTTCTGCGCGAACTTTTGATGAGCGACTCGATCTATGTCGGATCGAACATCACGTTCGAGAACCTCGCGCCCTTGTCCACGTATCTCGGCAAGCCGGGTGATCCAGCGAAGGGCGGTCTGCCCTTCGACGAATACCTGCACCGACAGGAACAGCACCGCACGGCCGAGCAGCTTGCGATGCGCGACACCGATCTGTTCGTCCGTAAGGCGCGCGAGATCTATGGCTACGACAATTTCATCTGTGACACGTCGGGCTCGATCTGCGAGGTGGTCGACCCCGAGGATCCGGGCGACCCGCTTCTGTCCTTGCTGGAGCAGACTTTGCTGATGGTGTGGATCAAGGGGTCGGATGACCACACGGCGGAACTGGTCCGCCGTTTCGACCGGGCGCCTAAGCCCATGTATTACCAGCCAGAATTCCTGGAATCCGCTTGGACGGCCTACCTTGATCAGTCGGGCAAAGCGCCCGAAAGCGTTGACCCTGACGATTTCATCCGCTGGACCTATGCCCGGGCACTGGCACATCGCCAGCCGCGATATGCCGCGATGGCGCGGCGCGGCATCACGGTCTCGGCCGACGAGGTGGCGGCCATCCGAAATCCTGCCGATTTCGATGCGATGGTCGCCAGCGCCATCGACAGGACAGCCGTGCAGGCTTGAGACGCGGCGCATTGCACCCTATCTCGACCGTTCCGCGCCTGCGAGGTTTCTGATGCCCATCAAATTGCCCGAAGACCTGCCTGCATTCACGGTTTTGCGCCGCGAGGGCGTACAGGTCATGGGCGAGGCCGAGGCGATGCGGCAGGACATTCGCCCTCTGAAGATCGCGCTTCTGAATCTCATGCCCAAGAAGATCCAGACCGAGAACCAGTTCGCCCGGCTGATCGGTGCGGGTCCGATCCAGATCGACTTCCACCTCGTGCGCATGACCGAACACCAGACCCGGAACACCGCCGCCGATCACATGGAAGCGTTCTATCGACCCTTCCAGGAGGTCAAGAACGAGAAGTTCGACGGCCTCATCATCACCGGCGCCCCGATCGAGCACTTGCCGTTCGAGGCCGTGACATACTGGGACGAACTGGAAGAGGTCATGGACTGGACGCAAACCCACGTACACAGCACTTTCGGCGTGTGCTGGGGCGGCATGGCGATGATCAACCATTTCCACGGTGTGCCGAAGCATGTTTTGCAGGCCAAGCTGTTCGGGTGTTTTCGGCATAACAACCTCGATCCCGCCTCGCCGTACTTGCGCGGGTTCTCGGACGATTGCGTCATTCCCGTCTCGCGCTGGACCGAGATGCGCCAGGAGGACATCGATCTCGCTCCGGGTCTTCGGACCCTTCTCGCCTCGGACGAGGCCGGACCTGCGCTCGTGTCGGACCCACAGCACCGCGCCCTCTATATCTTCAACCATTTCGAGTATGACGACGATACGCTGAAGCAGGAATACGACCGCGACATCGCCGCGGGCACGCCCATCAATGTGCCGTGCAACTATTATCCCGAGAACGACCCGGGAAAACCGCCGCTGAACAGGTGGCGCAGCCACGCCCATCTTCTATATGGAAACTGGGTCAACGAGATTTACCAGTCCACGCCATATGACATCGAAGAAATCGGTTCTTAGCGCCTCCCTCCTGCTGCTTCTGGTGGCCGGATGCGGCGTGGTCGTCGACCGCCGGGCCGAGGCGCGTGCCGAAACCTCAGAGCGCATGTATCCCCCCATCGGCCAGTTCGTCGAGGTTCGGGGCCGGCGCGTGCACTATGTGCAGGCCGGGGAAGGCCCGGATCTGGTGCTGATCCACGGGGCCAGCGGGAACCTGCGGGACTGGACCTTCGATTTCGTGGACCGGATCGCCCACAGGTATCGTGTCACCGTCTTTGACCGGCCCGGCCTTGGCTATACCGACCCCGATCCGGTCTATACCGGGGCCTTGGATGCCCGCGCGGAAGGTCCCGAAGCGCAGGCCGCCTTCCTGCACGAGGCCGCGACGCAGATTGGCATCGACCAGGCGATCGTGTTGGGCCATTCCTTTGGCGGTTCCGTCGCGATGGCCTGGGCACTGAACCACGACCCAGCCGCGGTGGTGGTGGTCTCGGGCGCGACGCAGCCTTGGCCGGGCGGGCTGGGCTTCATGTATCAGCTGACCGGCACATCCGTAGGCGGGGCAACGGTAGTGCCCCTGATCTCGGCCTTCGTGCCGCGCGGCTTGGTGAAATCGGCGATCGGATCGGTCTTTGCGCCCCAGAAGCCCCCCGAAGGGTACGAGGAGTATGTCGGCGCTGGCCTGACCCTGCGAACCCGTTCGTTCCGCACCAACGCCCAACAGGTCAAGACTCTGCGGCCTCACCTGGTTCGGATGTCGCAGGTTTACGGCACCCTCGACCTGCCGGTCGAGATTGTCCACGGCACGGCAGATGACGTCGTGCCCATCGACATCCACTCCGAACGGCTGGCCGAACAGGTGCCGGGGGCCAATCTGGTTGCCTTGGACGGTATCGGCCACATGCCCCAACATGCAGCGACCGACGCCGTTATCGCCGCGATCGACCGCGCCGCGGAACGGGCCGGATTGCGCTAGCCCGGCACGAACCCTAGGTTGCACGAACCCTCAGGAGACCGCCATGCCCCTGCCCTTCGACGGCGCGATCAGTGCTTTTTACCAGACCGCGCCCGATAGCGTCCGGGATGCCATCGGCGGGCGCGATGCCAAGCGGATCATCACGGCGGGCTATCCCTACGACACCCGCATGAACAAGAAAGAGTACGAGGCGACTCTCCAGGCCCTGCAGCACGAGCTTGTCCGCCTGCAAGCCGATGTGCAGGCCACCGGCAAGCGCTTGGTCGTGCTGTTCGAGGGGCGCGACGCGGCCGGGAAAGGCGGCGCAATCGAGCGGTTCCGCCAGAACATGAACCCGCGCGTCGCCCGCACCGTCGCCCTGCCCGCGCCGACCGAACGCCAGCAGCGCCAGTGGTATTTCCAGCGTTACGTCTCCGAGCTTCCGGCCGGGGGCGAAATCGTCCTGTTCGACAGGTCCTGGTACAATCGCGCCGTGGTCGAGAAGGTGTTCGGATACACCACCGACGCCGACCGGGCGCGTTTCTTCGACCAAGTCGTCCCGTTCGAGAAGATGCTGGTCGATGACGGGATCATACTGGTGAAAATCTGGCTGACCGTGGGCCGAGCCGAGCAACTTCGCCGTTTCCTGGACCGCGAAGCGGATCCCCTGAAGCAGTGGAAGCTGTCCCGGATCGATGTCGAGGGGTTGTCGCGATGGGACGCCTATACCGACGCCATCGAAGAGACGTTCAACAGGACCCATTCGCACCACGCCCCGTGGACGGTAATCCGCGCCGACGACAAGCGGCGCGCCCGGATCGCCGCAATTCGCGCCGTGCTGTCCCACGTGGATTACGAGGGACGGGACGCCGATCTCGCGGCCGTCCCGGACCCCGCAATCTCCGGCGGGCCAGATATCTGGGCACCCGACCGACATGCCTAAACGCGGTTACCATCACGGAAATCTGGCGCAGGCGCTCGTGGACGCCACCCTTTTGTTGATCGAGAAGAAGGGACCCACTGGCTTCACGGTGTCCGAAGCCGCCAAGGATGCTGGCGTGACGCCCGCGGCAGTGTATCGCCACTTCGACGGGCGTGACGGTTTGATCGCCGAATGCGCCCGACAGGGATACGAGGTCTTCGCGGATCGCATGGAGGAAGCCTATGCCCGTGGTCTGCCCTCGGCCATGCGGGCATTCTCCGAAACCGGCCGGGCCTATCTGGAGTTCGCCCGAAAGAATCCCGGGCACTACGTCGCCATGTTCGAAAGCGGGATCTCTGTCACGCGTTCGCCAGAATTGCACAGCGTCGCCACCCGGGCGAACGGCGTCCTCGAACGGGCGGCTGCGGCTTTGTCAGAGCACATCCCGGTCGAGAAGCGTCCTCCGCCTTCGATGTTCGCCAGCCATATTTGGGCGATGAGTCACGGGGTCGTCGAGTTGTTCGCCCGAAATTCACCGGGCACGAACGTCGCCTTTCCGCCCGAAGATTTGCTGGAAACCGGGATCGGCATCTATCTGCGTGGACTGGGATTGATCCCGCCTGACAGCTAGGCTTTGGGCCGGGTGGGCGCCATGGGTTCCCTTGGCATGACGGGCGTCCCGGGCACCATTCCGCGGGACGTGACCCCGACACCTTTCTTGGCGACCTGCGCGACGGTGCAAGCGGCCAGAACGCCGGTCAGGCCTATCGCGACCCCAACGGTGCCATGAACGGCCCCGAGCGCGGCAAGACGCAGGATCATCGCTTAGGCTCCAATGCAAGGGCCGTATGCGCAGCGACGGCCAACCCCGTTCCAAGGGCAAGTCCTATGCCTACGCCGAGGACCGAGGCCCCTACTGCGACAAAACTGTTGATTGGATTCAGCATGTTCTCTCTCCCGATGCTTGGAGAGACAACCTGCGTTCGCCGGCTTGGGGTTCTGCGGCAAATTGCCTTCGTTAGTCCGCCAGCTCGGCCTCGATCGTTCGCAAGAGGTGCTTGGTCGCGACGGGCTTGCCCAGCCGTGTCGTTCCGACCAGCGTGTCAGGAACGTCGATGGTGGCTTCGGAATACCCTGTCAGGAAGAACAATGGGATATTGCGGTGCCGAAGCTCTTTTGCGATGCCGAAGCTATCCGTATCACGGCCCAGATGGACGTCCAGAATTGCGATATCGGGCGTCTCGCGCGTCAGCAAATCGAATGCCTCTGCCTCGTTGCGCACGGGTCCGCTGACGGTATAGCCTTGATCCTGCAAGGACATCGCGATGTCCATTGCTATCAGGGTATCGTCTTCAACCAACAAGATACGTTTACCCTGCAACTGCCTGAACTCCATGCAGACTACAACAAACGGCAAGACTAAAGCGTCCCTGCCCCCCGGGAACTATTCTACGCTAAGTTGAATGCCCTTTGCATGGAACCCAGAAAGTTCCACGAAATGAAAATATTCTACTCTTCAGAGGGAAGGGTAACCCCACAAAGGAAAAAGCAGGACCGCCTCCTCCCTAGCGGTCCTGCCCATCGCTCGACCGCAGCCGAGCGTCGAAGATGTCGCTGCCGGAAGACTATTCCAGCGCGTCTTCTTCTTCCATAGCTTCGACGGCTTTCTGAAGCTCGTCCTTGGTCACGAAATTTTCCGAAACCTGCGCTTGGTCGAAGATGAAGTCAACGACCTTGTCCTCGAACAAGGGCGCCTGGATCTGCTGGCGCATCTGCGGGTTCTGCTGAACGAATTCAAAGAACTGCCGCTCTTGCCCGGGGTACTGACGGGCTTGGTTCATCACGGCTTGGGTCATTTCGGCATCGCTGACCTGGATCTCGTTCTTGCGTCCAAGCTCGGCAAGAAGCAGTCCCAGACGCACGCGGCGCTCGGCCAGTTTCATGTGCTCGTCGGTCGGCTCGACCTTCTCGTGATCATGCCCCTGAACGTCGGGGTTTTCCTCGTGCCACAATTGGTGGGCGATCTGATCGGCCTCGGCCTGAACCAAGCTCGGAGGCAGGTCGAACGAGACCTTGTCATCCAGGATATCCAGTAGGCGCCGCTTCATCACCGCGCGGGCAGCCTGGCCATATTCAGCGGACAGACGTTCGCGAATCTGACCTTTCAGACCTTCAAGATCCTCGGCGCCATAGTTCTTGGCCATGTCGTCGTCGATCTCGGCCTGTTTGGGCGCCTTCACTTCTTTCACGGTCGTCGCGAAGGAGGCTTCCTTGCCAGCCAGATGCGCGGCCTGATAATCCTCGGGGAACGAGACCTTGACCTCGATCTCGTCGCCGGCCTTGGCGCCTTTCAGCTGTTCCTCAAACCCGGGGATGAAGCTGTTCGAGCCCAGAACCAACGGGTAATCTTCGGCAGTTCCGCCTTCGAACACCTCGCCATCGACCGAGCCGGTGAAGTCGATCACCACCTGATCGCCGTCTTCCGCGGCGCCGTCCTTGGCGTCATAGGATTTCGCGTTCTCGGCCAGCGATTGCAGCGCCTCGTCCACGGCCTCTTCGTCGGGGGTGACGACCATCTTCTCGATCTCGATCTCGGACGCGTCGAAATCCGGAATCTCGGGCAGCTTTTCGTAGTTCAGGTCGACCTGGACATCGTCGCCCTTCTGCCAGTTCTCGTTGGCCATCTTGACGTCGGGCTGCATCGCGGGACGGTCGCCGGTCTCCTCGAAATGCTGGTTCATCGCGCCATCGACGGCTTCCTGCATCGACTCGCCCAGCAGACGCTCGCCGAACTGCTTCTTCAGCAGTGCCATCGGGACCTTGCCCTTGCGGAAGCCCTTCATCTCGACGTCGGGCTGCGCCTCGGCCAGTTTCTGGTTTACCTTAGCGTCGAGCTCATCGGCGGTGACGGTGATCTTGTAGCCGCGCTTCAGCCCTTCGTTGACGGTCTCTGTGACCTGCATATCGCCCTCTTGTCATCTAAAAACGGTCCGGCGCCGGAGGACCGGCGCGCGATTTCGCCGTCTCTTACGGTGCCGTGCCCTGTACTGCAAGGTGATGCCGACAGAGGATGGTGCGGGTGAAGGGACTCGAACCCCCACGCCTTGCGGCGCCAGAACCTAAATCTGGTGCGTCTACCAATTCCGCCACACCCGCACGCGTCCGGCGGTGCCGGGATCGCGGGCCGTGCTTAACGTAGCCGCGCTTCGGATGCGAGAGGCAATTCGACAAGAAATGGGACCGCGGGCAACCCAATTTCGCCACAATCCCGCGCCATTCCCTTACTCATCGGAATGGAGCATGATTGATGACCCAAACGCGTCCCGCAGCCCATAAAACCACGGTCCAGACCGGCCTGACCGCCGGCGTTCGCATCATGACGTTGGAAGGTCCGGTCGGGATCGAAGACCTCCAGACCGGCGACCGGATCGTCACCCGACAGGGGTTGAGGGTTCTGCGCGCTGTGCGGGTCCAGGAACGCGAGGCTGCGAAGCTTGTCACGATCAACGCGTCGGTGCTTGGGCATGATCGGCCCGAAGCGCCGATCACGGTTGCTGCTGACCAGCCGATTCTCCTGCGCGACTGGCGGGCCAAGGCCCTCTATGGTCAGAAGACGGCGATGGTCGCCGCTCACCGCCTTGTCGACGGCGACTACATCACGGCCACCACGGTCAGCGATCTGCGAACCTTCGTCCTCGTCTTCGACACGCCTCAGATCATCTATGCCGAAGGCACGGAATTTCCGATGGGCACCACTGCCGATGAGGCAGCCTGAAACCTAGTTGCCAAGCGCTTGCAGGATGTCACCGGGGTACGAGACGACCCCACCTCCAACGGCCGCAGCCACGCCGGTCGTGCCAGGCGCACTCGTCGGCCAGCCCCGCAACACCCGTACAGCGAGATAAGCGAAGGCCTGTGCTTCCATCTTGTCGCCGTCGAGGCCAATATCCTCGACCGGCAGGACGTCGACATTGGCCCCGGCGCGGATCATCTCCATCATCGTGGCATTCCGACGACCATCCCCGATAACCAAAAGGCGCGCGGGCATGCTGGGCAGATGTTCAAGCGCCAATACGACGGCCGCGGCAGCCGCGGCTGTTACCGTTGCACAGGCATCGGCGTCGGATAGCTCGCTCACCGCTTGTGATAGCCAACCGAAATCGGTCTCGATCAGCGACTTCGGCGGCATCTTGCGGAAATACCCGTCTGCCGCGAACTGGTCCAGAATACCGCCATCGGCTGCTCCACGGGCCGCCAGATCGCTCGCCGTGTCAAGATCCAGACCCGGGCGCGCCTGTATCAGATCCCGGATCAGTGCATTTGCAGGGCCAGTGTCGAGGGCAAGGCAGCCACCAGTATCTGACGGAATCTCTACCGTTGGATCGACGAAACTCAACCTGCCAATATCGCCCAAATCGACGATGACCGCAGGCGCCATATTCCCCATATTTCGCAAAGCTGCGTGGTGGAAAAAGGGTATCAGAGGGGTTCCTTGCCCGCCCATTTCGATATCGGCCGAGCGGAAATCCCAAACGACGGGGATATCAAGCACATGCGCCAACAGCCGGCCATCGCCGATTTGGCAGCTGCCCCGTCCATGCGGCTCGTGCGCCGTCGTCAGCCCGTGAAACCCGACCAGATCGGCGCCTGGGATGGTGCTCAGAAGCTCGGCATGGACAGACTCAACCACTGCAGACGCCTCTTCCAGCTTATCCCAACGGCCCATCGCTGCGGACAGAACCGCGCGTTCCTCCGGCTGAAAAGGGCGATGCGCGGTCTGACCGAATCCGAAGATCTGCGCCCCGTCGGTCAGCACCATGGCAGCATCGACACCGTTCAGGGACCGGTCAGGCGCCGCACCCAATGCCCAGATCGACCCGTCACGCAGCGCGTCCTTCAACATGGCTTTCCTCTGCCTGACCTGCCCGTTATAGCGGGGCGTGCCGGAAAATGGACCGAAACGACGATGACCTACCAGCCGAAATCGGATTTTCTTCACGTAATGCACGAACGCGGCTTCGTCGCGGGCTGCACCGATCTGGAGGGGTTGGACGAACGCCTGCTGACCGGCACTGTCCCCGCCTATATCGGCTACGACGCTACGGCCAAATCTCTGCATGTCGGGCATCTGCTGAACATCATGATGTTACGCTGGCTACAGAAGACCGGCCATCAACCGATCACGCTGATGGGCGGTGGCACCACCAAGGTTGGCGATCCGTCCTTTCGCGCCGACGAACGCCCCTTGCTCGACGATGCCGCGATCCAAGAGAACATCGACGGGATGCAAGGCGTTTTCGCCAAGTATCTCGACTATGGCGACGGGCCGACCGACGCGCGGATGCTGAACAATGCGGAATGGCTGGACGGCCTGAACTACCTTGCCTTCCTGCGCGACATTGGCCGCCATTTCAGCGTGAACCGGATGCTGTCCTTCGAAAGCGTCAAATCGCGTCTGGATCGGGAGCAGTCGCTGTCGTTTCTGGAATTCAACTATATGATCCTGCAGGCTTACGACTTCCTCGAGCTGAACCGCCGTTATGGCTGCATGTTGCAGATGGGCGGATCCGACCAGTGGGGCAACATCGTCAATGGCATCGACCTGACCCGCCGCGTCGCCGAGACGGAGATTTTCGGCCTGACCACCCCCCTTCTGACCACCAGCGACGGTCGCAAGATGGGAAAAAGCCAGGGCGGCGCCATCTGGCTGAACGCCGATATGCTGAGCCCTTACGAGTTCTGGCAGTTCTGGCGTAACACCACGGACGCCGATGTGGGCCGGTTCGCCAAGCTTTATACCGAGCTGCCGGTGGACGAATGCGAGCGCCTCGGCGCGTTGGAAGGCTCTGAGATCAACGAGGCCAAGGTGATTCTTGCCAACGAGGTCACTTCACTGTGCCACGGGCGCGCAGCAGCCGACGCAGCCCACGCCACGGCCCGCGAGGTCTTCGAACAGGGCGGCCTGGGTGAGGATCTGCCGACGCTCGCCCTGCCAGCGTCCGAAATCGGGGACGGGATCTCGATCGTTCAACTCATCGTACGGTCCGGCCTCGCGAAATCCGGCAAGGAGGCGAAACGCCTCATCTCCGAAGGGGGCGCGCGGATCGACGACGATGCGGTGACCGATGCGGGGCTCATGATTCCGCCGGACCGCCTTGCCTCGCCCGTGAAGCTGAGTGCGGGTAAAAAGCGTCATGCCCGCGTGACGATGGAGGGCTGAATGGCGACAGTTCTGGACCGGATCAAGGCGTACAAGCTGGATGAAGTCGCGGCACGCAAGGCGGCGCGCCCCTTTTCCGATATCGACGCGGATGCACGCGCGGCCGGACCCGTGCGCGGCTTCGGCGCCGCGCTGGATCGGCACGCAACTGATGGATATGGCCTGATTGCCGAGGTCAAGAAGGCCAGTCCCTCGAAGGGCCTGATCCGCGCAGACTTCGATCCGGCGAAAATTGCCCGGGCTTACGAGACCGGCGGTGCGGCCTGCCTGTCGGTGCTTACCGATGCACCCTCCTTTCAGGGACACGAGGATTTTCTTGTTGCTGCAAGATCGGCGTGTAAGTTGCCGGTTTTGCGAAAGGATTTTCTCTATGACCCTTGGCAGGTTGCAGAAGCCCGGGCCATTGGGGCGGATTGTATCCTGATCATCATGGCCAGCGTTCACGACGGACAGGCCGCGGAACTCGAAGCGGCTGCCGAGGATTATGGCATGGACGTTCTGATCGAGGTCCACGACGAGGTCGAGCTCGAGCGTGCGCATCGTCTTCGCTCCCGTTTGATGGGGGTAAACAACCGCGATCTGCACACGTTCGAAACGTCTCTTGATGTGACGCGCCGCCTCTCGAACCAAGTCGAAGCAGAGCGTAGCGTCGTTTCGGAATCCGGGCTGTCCTCCGCAGCTGACCTGCATCGAATGGCGGATGTCGGTGTGCGACGGTTCCTGATTGGGGAAAGCCTGATGCGCCAGGACGATGTCGCTGCAGCGACGCGAACCATTCTGGCCGATCCCGTCCCAACCGGGGCACTCTGATGGCCCTGACCCATTTCGACGCCGAAGGCCACGCCCACATGGTCGATGTGTCGGATAAGCCTTCCACTGCTCGGGAAGCACGGGCTTCTGGTTGGGTGAAGATGTCTCCGGAAACCCTTGAAATGATTACCGAACGGCGCGCGAAGAAAGGCGACGTTTCGGGGGTGGCGCGCTTGGCAGGTATCATGGGGGCCAAGCGGACATCCGACCTGATTCCCCTATGCCACCCCCTGCCGATTACGAAGGTCACAGTTGATATCTATCCTGATCCTTCACTGCCGGGCTTGCAGGTCGTCGCGACGGTCAAGACCGCCGGCCAGACCGGGGTCGAAATGGAGGCATTGACCGCCGTCTCGACCGCGTGCCTGACGATCTACGATATGGTCAAGGCCGTCCAAAAGGATATGGAGATTGGGGGTATCCAACTTCTGTTCAAGGATGGTGGAAAATCAGGACGTTACGAGGCCGAGCGTTGATTTCGGTTGAGGACGCGCTTGACCGGGTCCTCTCCCTGGTGGGGCCGCTCGGTTCCGAATACGTCCCGCTGAGGCAAGCCGCCGGCCGTGTCCTGTCTCAGCCGCTGACGGCACAGCGCGCGCAACCACCCTTCCCGGCCTCGGCCATGGACGGCTATGCGATTCCAACCGCCGATCCCCGACCGGGCCACACGTTCCACGTGATCGGAGAAAGCGCGGCCGGGCACGGGTTCGGCGGTTGCCTCAAGGACGGCGAGGCTGTTCGCATCTTCACTGGTGCCCCCGTGCCGGAGGGCGCCAAGCGGGTCGTGATACAGGAAGATGTGGTCCGACAGGGCGCGCGCGTCACTCTACGCGACAGGATCGATCACCAGACATACATCCGGCCAGTGGGCAGCGATTTTGCTCAAGGCGATGTTTTCGACCCAAGCGGACCTTTGCGGCCTGCGAATCTTGCATTGGCGGCGGCGATGAACCACGCCGAGCTACCCGTTCGCCGCCGTCCCGTGGTTGCCCTCATCGCGACCGGGGATGAGTTGGCAATGCCCGGCGAGACGCCCCGGCACGATCAGATCATCGCCTCCAACACGTTCGGTCTCGCCGCGATGATCGAGGCGGCAGGTGGCCGTGCAAGGGTGCTGCCGATTGCCCGCGATACGCTTCTATCGCTCGACGCCGCCTTCAACCTCGCAACGGGCGCGGATCTGATCGTGACGATTGGCGGGGCTTCGGTGGGCGATCATGACCTCGTTGCCGCGGCTGCCGAGGCCCGGGGCCTGGAGAGGTCTTTCTACAAAGTCGCAATGCGCCCGGGCAAGCCGCTGATGGCCGGTCGCCTTCACGGAACACCGATCGTTGGCCTTCCGGGAAATCCTGTATCTTCAATGGTTTGCGGTGCGATCTTCGTTCGACCTATGCTTCACGTCATGCAAGGTCTTCCCGCCGGTCCAGTCTTGCGCCATCGCTCCGTCCTGTCCGCGCCCTTGGCCGCCAACGGTCCCCGGGAACACTATATGCGTGGCCGGCGCACGGCATCGGGGGTCGAGGCGTTCGAAAGCCAGGATAGCGCGCAATTGGGCATCCTCGCAGCGGCGGATGTACTGATCGTGCAATCGCCGCATGATCCGGGCCGCGAGATCGGCGCCGAGGTCGATATCATCCCGATCTGACCCCGGCCGTTGACACGAAGGGGGAACGGCCGTAGAACATTGCGCAAACACATGGATCATGGGGCGGCGCGCATGTTGACACGGAAGCAATTGGAATTGCTGACCTTCATCAATAAGAGGATGCAGCGCGACGGCGTGCCGCCATCCTTCGATGAGATGAAGGAGGCGCTGGATCTTCGATCCAAATCGGGCATCCATCGCTTGATCACGGCGCTGGAGGAGCGGGGTTTCATCCGGCGGCTTGCCCATAGGGCCCGTGCGATCGAGATCGTGAAATTGCCGGAAAGCCTGGATACCGGGGGTGGTTTCAGCCCACGGGTTATCGACGGCGATCGTCCAGATCTTGATCCCCCGGCAACCGCAATCGCGGTCGAGGCCGCGGCGACAGAGCTTCCTGTGATGGGCCGGATCGCGGCTGGCGTCCCGATCGAGGCGATCTCGGAAGTGTCCCACAATGTCGCCGTTCCCAGCCAGATGCTGTCGGGGGCCGGCTCTCATTACGCGCTCGAGGTCAAAGGCGACTCGATGATCGAGGCCGGGATCAACGATGGCGACGTTGTCGTGATCCGTGAGACTTCTGTGGCCGACAACGGAGATATTGTCGTGGCGGTCGTCGAAGGTTTCGAGGCGACGTTGAAGACCTTCCGCAAGCAAGGCAGTTCGGTAGCCTTGGAGGCGGCGAATCCTGCCTACGAGACCCGGGTATTTCGGGACGATCAGGTTCAGGTGCAAGGCAAGCTGGTCGGTCTGATCCGCACCTATTAGGGCATTGCTGCGGCGATCCGGTCACCGACCTCTTCGCCGCGGATCGCTTGATCCGGGCTTTTGTATCCCGTCCAAGGACGTCGCGATGCCTCTCCGATGGCCGTCTTGATGCGAATGCCGGAATGCTGACGCGATATCGCAACGGCGCCTGTGCGTGCCAGCGTCGTTTCGTCGAACATCAGGCACGGCCCTGTCCCCGCCAAGTCCCCCGTGGTGACCACGATCGTCTGTTCGGTGCACATCGCGCGGGCACGTGCTTCCCATCCGCGTCCGTAGACATGGTGCACCGTTTGGCCTGCGAAGGCGAAAGTGTTGTCGACCCAGCCTTGCCTTGCTGCGGCAGTCGGCTGATCGGCGGAATCGCCGTCGTTTTCCAGCCAGACCCTGGCCGCGAACCCCGCCCCACGGGGTTTGGACAGCACCCGTCCCTCCGGCCCCATGATCCCGACAAGGGACCCGCCGGGATCGATCAGCAAGGCGGGACGGTCATGTACCATCCAAAGTCCGGCCGCCGCCGCCAGCGGGATCACACCAACCCACCGCCCCACGCCGTTCCAGGCCATGACCATCAACCCGCCCACCGCCAATAGCGGTAAAGCCGCGGGTCCCGGCGCAGGAACGGCAATCACGGCCCCGCCCAGCCCCGCGACCCAATGGGCCACGCCCAGGATCCAGTCGATCCCGATCGCCATGAGCCAAAGGCCGATCCAAGCCCCGCCAATGGGCGCGAGAACGGCCGAGAGTACGGCTGCCGGCATCACGAGGACGCCCATCACCGGAACGCTGAGTAGGTTCGCCAGAAGGCCGTATTGAGCGATCTGGTTGAAATGCGCTGCCGAGAATGGAGCGGTCGCGGCCCCCGCCACGGCGGAAGAGATGATCAGCGCGACGATCCATCCCAGGATCCCGCGGCGCGGCAATCCCGGGATGCCGCGCAACCATCGAAACACGGCCACGAGGGCCGTGGTCGCGGCGAACGACATCTGGAACCCAGGTTCGGTCAGTGCTTCGGGTCGCAGGCACAAGACGATCACCGCCGCCACCGCGACCGCCCGCAACGTTACTGCGCGACGGCCCAAAAGGATCGCGGTCAGCATCACTGCGACCATGACGAAGGCCCGCTGTGTGGCAACATTGCCCCCTGATAGCGCAAGATAGAACGCCGCCGCCGCCAGCGCCCCCACCGCAGCAAGGGATTTCGTCGGCCAGCGCAGCGCCACGCGTGGCACTGCGACCAGCACCAACCTCAGCGCCCCGAAGACCACGCCGGTCAAAAGGCCCATATGCAATCCGGAGATCGCCAGAAGGTGCGCAAGGTTCGAGGCGCGCAGCGTCTCCATTGTGACTGCGCCGATATACGACCGATCACCGGTGGTCAGCGCAGTCGCGACTGCCCCCGTCTCTCCGGGAAGGGTCGCCCGAATATAGGCCCCGATCCGGGTGCGCAGCCGCGCCACGATTTGTCCGTCAGGGGCGTCGGCGATCAGAAGCGCGGGCGTCCGCGTGTACCCGACCGCCCCGATCCGGTCGAACCAGGCCATTCGGCGAAAGTCGAAGCCTCCCGGCTCGACCGGGCCTTCTGGGGCTGAAAGATGAGCGGTCAGGATCACGGTCTGCCCGGGTTTTGGATCGATCCAGTCCTGAGCACCATGTAGCGAGACGCGGACGCGCAAGGGAACGCGGGCGGGGTCCGTCCGCTCCAGCACCACCCGGTCCAGCGTCAGACGGGTCTTTTCCGATGCGGACCGGTCGATCGTCACGATCCGCCCCTGCACCGCGCCATAGTATCGGAAATCCAGCGTCGGGCCTGCGACCATGTCGGTACGCAGCCCGGCCAAGCCAACGCCGATCCCCACCAGAAGCAGACCGCCGAACAGGGGCCAGTGCCAAAGCCCAGCCGCCAAGGCGACGGCCCCCGCCCCGATCGCCCCTGCCAACAGCAGCCAGTCGCGGCGGTCAGGTTCGACCGGCAGCAGGAAGTAAAGACCGATGCCGCAGCCCAGGCAGACCGGCACCCACAGAAACAGCGATCCCCGCTGCCGGTCCAGGGCAAGCCATCGGCCGAGACGCGTCACCCTTGTCACCTATCCGACGATTGCCTACACCACGGCGACGATCCCACATCCAAAGTTAAGAGCTTATGAACGACGCCGAGATTTCCACCCCGGTCGTGACCCGCATCGCGCCCTCGCCCACGGGATTCATGCACGTAGGAACGGCCCGTACGGCGCTGTTCAACTGGCTTTATGCGCGCGGACGCGGGGGGAAATTCCTTCTTCGAGTCGAGGATACGGACCGCGCGCGGTCCACCCCTGAGGCGACCGAGGCGATCGTGAAAGGCCTGCGGTGGCTGGGCCTCGACTGGGACGGCGATGCGGTCAGCCAGTCCGACCGTGCTGACCGCCATGCGGAAGTCGCGCGTGCCATGCTGGACACTGGCGCCGCCTACAAGTGTTTCGCTACACAAGAAGAAATCGAGGCCTATCGAGAGGCCGCGCGGGCCGAAGGACGCTCGACCCTGTATCGCTCGCCCTGGCGCGACGCCGATCCGGCCGACCACCCCGACGCCCCTTACGTGATCCGGGTGAAGGCGCCGCTAGATGGCGAGACCGTGATCGACGACCAGGTGCAGGGACGGGTGACGGTGCGCAACGACCAGCTCGACGACATGATCGTCCTGCGCTCGGACGGCACGCCGACTTACATGCTGGCCGTGGTCGTGGACGATCACGACATGGGCGTCACGCATGTGATCCGGGGCGACGATCACCTCAACAACACGGCGCGCCAGGGGCTGGTCTACGACGCGATGGGTTGGGACCGCCCCGTCTATGCGCATATCCCGCTGATCCATGGCGAGGACGGCAAGAAGCTGTCCAAGCGACACGGCGCGCTTGGGGTCGAGGAATACGTCGCCATGGGCTATCCGGCCGAGGCGATGCGCAACTATCTGGCGCGGTTGGGCTGGGCGCATGGCGATGACGAGGTGTTCACGACCGAACAGGCGCTGGACTGGTTCGACCTTTCGGGCATCGGCAAGTCGCCGGCGCGGCTGGATTTCAAGAAGCTGGACCACGTATCTGGCCAGCATATAGCCCGGATGGAGGACGACGCCCTGCTGTCGGCCATCGCATCCTGGCGGGCGGCGGCCGAGCTGCCGCCGCTGTCGCCCGAGGATCGCGACCGGCTAGCTTCGGCCCTGCCGATCATCAAGGGTAGCGCCCGTAAATTGCCCGACCTGCTGGACAAGGCACAGTTCGCGATGGCGCGGCGCCCCATCGTGGCTGAACCCAAGGCGGCCAAGGCGCTGGACGCTGTATCCATCGGTATACTGTCAGAATTGACGCCGCAGTTGCAAAATGCTAGCTGGGAACGCGACACGCTCGAAGCCATTGCCGGACGGATCGTCGAGGCGCGTGGGTTGGGTCTGGGAAAGATCGCGGCCCCGCTTCGTGCGGCCCTCGCAGGAAAAACAGCCACCCCGAGTGTCTTCGACATGATGATCGTCCTCGGCCGCGAAGAGACGCTGGCGCGGATCGACGACGCCGCTTCCTCGGGCCCTCGACTTGGGGCTACCGAAAATTAAGTTCGCCCCGATAAGGGGCCGCATAGGCAACAGGATAAAGGGTTTCGCAACATGGCCGATGACAGCAAGTCCGCCAAGCTCATCTATGACGGCGCCGAATACGATCTGCCCGTTCACTCGCCCACTGCGGGGCCCGACGTGGTCGACATCCGCAAGCTCTATGCCCAGGCGGGCGTGTTCACATACGATCCCGGCTTCACGTCGACAGCGGCCTGCGACTCGACCATCACCTTCATCGACGGCGAGAAGGGCGAATTGCTGCACCGCGGCTATCCCATTGATCAACTGGCGTCGAAGTCCCACTTCCTCGAAGTTTGCTATCTGCTGCTGTACGGCGAATTGCCCACGGCCGAGCAGATCGAGGATTTCGAGTTCCGCGTGACCAACCACACGATGCTGCACGAGCAGATGCAGTATTTCTTCCGTGGATTCCGTCGCGACGCTCACCCAATGGCCGTCATGGTCGGCGTGGTCGGCGCGATGTCAGCCTTCTATCACGACAGCACCGACATCAGCGATCCGTGGCAGCGCGAGGTCGCCTCGATCCGCCTGATCGCCAAGATGCCGACGATCGCCGCCTGGGCCTACAAGTATTCCATCGGCCAGCCATTCGTCTATCCGCGTAACGACATGGACTATGCGTCGAACTTCCTGCGCATGTGCTTTTCGGTCCCGGCCGAGGACTACGTGGTCAACCCGATCCTGTCGCGCGCCATGGACCGGATCTTTACGCTGCACGCGGATCACGAGCAGAACGCATCGACCTCGACCGTGCGTCTTGCATCTTCCTCTGGTGCGAACCCCTTCGCCTGCGTAGCGGCAGGCATCGCCTGCCTCTGGGGCCCGGCACATGGCGGCGCCAACCAGGCCTGCCTTGAGATGCTGCGCGAGATCGGGACGCCCGACCAGATCCCCGAATATATCGAGCGTGCAAAGGACAAGAACGATCCGTTCCGCCTGATGGGCTTCGGCCACCGCGTCTACAAGAACCACGACCCACGCGCGACGGTGATGAAGCAGTCCGCCGACGAGGTGCTCGAGCTTCTGGGGATCGAGAACAACCCGACACTGCAGACCGCCAAAGAGTTGGAGCGCATCGCGCTGGAAGACGACTATTTCCGCGAGAAGAAGCTGTTCCCGAACGTCGACTTCTATTCGGGCATCATCCTCGACGCGATGGGCTTCCCGCAGTCGATGTTCACGCCGATTTTCGCGGTGGCGCGCACGGTGGGCTGGATCAGCCAGTGGAAGGAACAGATCAGCGACCCGCAGCACAAGATCGGCCGCCCGCGTCAGCTGTACCTTGGCGAGACCTATCGCGACTACGTGGACGTCGAAAACCGCTGAGCCGACGGACCCGGCAACACTACACCGGGGCCGGACAAGCGAGACAAAAGAAAGACCCCCGAGGATGCTCGGGGGTCTTTTTTCGTCGCCAGGCGCAGAAGATCAGACCGGCTTGATCGCGTCCAGGAACGGATAATCGGTATAGCCTGTCTCGTCGCCACCGTAGAACGTGTCCTGATCCTGCGCATTCAGCGAAGCCCCCGTGCGGAACCGCTCGGGCAGGTCCGGGTTCGCGATGAAGTCGCGGCCGATCGTCCCCGCATCGGCATGGCCGTCGCGGATCACCTCGGCCAGCTTGTCGCCGTCCAGCTCTCCGTTTGCGATGTAGAACCCGTCATAGAGCTTGCGCAGACGCTTCAGCATCTGTTCTTCCTCGCTCTTCGTGTCGGTGCCGTAGAAGCTTTCGACCACGTGCAGATAGGCCAGCTTCTGCCCCGACAGCATCTTGTAGACCTCCGAGAACGTCGCCTCGGGATCGCTGTCGCCCATGTCGTTGGCCTGCCCCAAAGGCGACAGGCGCACGCCGACCCGGTCGCGATCCCAGACGCTGGTCACCGCGTCGATCACCTCGCGCAGGAAACGCATCCGGTTGTCGATGCTGCCGCCATATTCGTCGTCGCGATGGTTTGTCTTGTCCTGCAAGAACTGGTCGATCAGGTAGCCATTCGCGGCGTGGATCTCGACACCGTCGAACCCGGCGTCTTTCGCGTTTTGGGCGCCCTGGCGATAGATTTCGACAAGCTCGGCAATCTCGTCGGTCGTCACGGCATGGGGCTCCGAGCAATCCTCGAATCCGTTCGCGGTGAAGGTCTTCTGATCGGCCCGGATCGCCGACGGGGCCTGCGGCGTCTGCCCCTCGGGCAGAAGCGAGACGTGGCTGATCCGTCCCACGTGCCACAACTGCATGTAGATGCGACCGCCCTGCGCGTGCACCGCGTCGGTGATCTTCTTCCACGCCGCGACATGGCCGGGTGTATGGATGCCGGGCGTGTTGATGTATCCTTTCCCCATCGCGGTGACCTGGGTGGCCTCGGTCAGGATCATCCCGGCGCTGGCCCGCTGGGCGTAGTAGGTCTGCGCCACGTCCCAGGGGGTGCCGTCGGGATGCGCGCGGTTTCGCGTCAGCGGCGCCATCAGCACGCGGTTCGGCAGGTCGAGGCTGCCCATGCGCACGGGCGAGAATAGAATGGAACGGTCGTACATGGAAAACTCCTGTCTTTGCCCGCATCCAACCGCCTGAATGGCATCGCGTTCCCGCGTCCGTCCGTGTACAGACGCACGACATCTCTGCATTGCCGCAAGGACCTCGCATGAAACTCAAGATCACCGCCGAACTCGACTACGGCATGGAAACGGAAACCGACGTCCTTCTGCAGATCGAGACGGCCGCCATGCCCGTCCAGCGGATCGAGCATGAGCGTCTGGACGCGGGATCGACCACCTATCTCAGCCGGATCTCGGCCGAGGATTCCATCGGCACCCGAGTGTGGCTTTCCTGCCAAGACAGCCTGACGGTCCGCTACGAGGCGACCGTCGATATCACGCGCACGAACGAGGACATCACCAAGCTTCAGTCCGACCCCGTCCACCGTCTCCCGCACGAAGCCGTGCGCTATCTGATGGCCTCGCGCTATTGCCCCTCCGACGAATTCCAAAGCTTCGTCGCGGCCGAGTTCGGTCATTCCAGCGGCGGTCAATGCATCATGGAGATGGCGAACTGGGTGGGTGAACGCTTCACCTATTCGCCCGGCGCGTCGGGTCCGTCGACCACCGCGCTGGAAACCTTCGTGCAGCGCCGCGGGATCTGCCGCGACTTCGCGCATGTGCTGATCTCGTTGGCCCGCGCCAAGGCGATCCCGGCCCGCATGGTCAGTTGCTACGGCCCCAACGTGACCCCGCAGGATTTCCACGCCGTGGCCGAAGTCTGGCTGGAGGGGCGCTGGCACCTCGTCGACCCGACCGGTATGGCGACACCCGACCAACTGGCGATCATCGGGGTCGGCCGGGACGCGGCCGATATCGCGTTCCTGACCAGCTATGGCTGGGTGACGCTCAACCGCCAGCAGGTTCAGGTCACCGAGGCCTGACCGCGCAATCTCGGTCGTGGGGCGGCGCGATACCGTGCCGCCCTGCCCCCTTCATCCTTGTCCAAATACCCAAAAACGGTGCAACGGATGTCACCGGGACACCCGCCCGGCCTAGCGCCCTTCGTATCGCGCCGGGCGCTTTTCCAGGAACGCCAGAACCCCCTCGCGGAAGTCACGGGTGGTGCCCATCCGCCCTTGAAGCCGCGCCTCGAGCTCCAGCTGCTCGGGCAGATCGTTCGCAAAGCTCGTGCGCAATGCTTCCTTTACGCCGCGATAGGCTTCGGTCGGACCGGTCGCCAGGTGTAGCGCCCTGCGCCACCAATGGTCCGCGAAGTCCTCGTCGGGCACGCATTCCCAGATCATGCCCCAGGCTTCGGCCTGCGTCGCGGTGATCGGCTCGGCGAACAGGGCCGCGCCCATGGCCTTGGCCAGCCCCATCTGACGCGGCAACCAATAAGTGCCGCCCGCGTCCGGGATCAGACCGATCCGAGTGAAGGCCTGAAGGAACACCGATGATTCAGCGGCGATGACGATGTCAGCCCCCAGCGCCAGGTTGGCCCCGGCCCCCGCCGCCGCCCCTTTGACGGCCGAGATCGTGGGCACCGGGCAATCGACGATGGCGCTCAGCATCGGCTCGTACTCGTCCCGCAGGACCCGTTCCAGGTCCATGTTCGCGGCGTTGGCCCCGTCCGCCAGATCCTGCCCCGAACAGAAAGCACCCCCGGCCCCTGTGATCACCAGAACCCGCGCGGTCTGCCCGGCCTCTTTCACGGCATGGGTGATCTCGGCCCGCATCTGGCTGTTCAGCGCATTCTTCCGGTCGGGCCGGTTCAGCGTCAGGATGGCGACGTCGTCGCGGACGGCGAACTTAATGGCCTCGTACTGCATGTCGGCTCCTACGGTATATGTTGCGCCGACCATGGCAAGAAAGCGTCGTGCGGGGAAGTCCGACGCGCCGTCACTCGGCCATCGAAGACGTCCGGCCGCGACTCCCGGCGTTTCGATTGACCGTTCCCAAGCGCGGCATATCGATCCAAAGGAATGCAGCCAGAGGCGTCATCGTTCGAGATCCCGAGGCTGAGGAAACGCGGATCGCCCTGAAATTTCCGCTCGAGCGCGCGGTTCTACGTGTCAAACCACAAAACAAGGTAGTCCATGCGCCTGCCGCCCCCGCGGCAATCCGGGACAGTCCGACTTCATGGCGCGGCCTTGGAGATCGTACCACCGCGCCAAATTGTCCGCGATCAGGGCCGGATACCGGCGGTCGAGAAGCCGGCGAAGGCCGGGAAAAAGCTGTCGAGGTTCAAGCAGAAGCTGGCAAGCAGAAATCCAGCCGCGTGATCGCATCGCGCCCCATCGAAATGAGATAGGGGATCGCCGCGATTGTACCGCCCGCCATAGGCCTGTCGGTCAACCGGTTCGCCGTTCCATTTTTAATGAACCGTTGCCGGGTCCGCCTCGATCAGGGCCGCCTGGATCATACAGATGCCGGACTTGGGAAGCCCGATCACCACGATCAAGGGCTTCCGCCTCGGATCATCCGCGCCCGTCACTCCTTGAGGATTGCGTTCAAGCGGGCCTGTTCCTCGGGGCTGAGCGCCGCGTCGTTCTGCGTGGCTGTGGGCTTGCGCCGCAGGGCTACCGCCGCCACACCGATTCCGCCCAGAAGCATGGCGGGGCCGGCCAACCACAGGATCAGGTTGACCCCGTTCGCGCGGGGCTGAAGCAGCACGTATTCCCCGTACCGATTGACGAGGTATTCGATGACCTCCTCGTCGCTGTCGCCCGCGACCAGCCGTTCGCGTACCGCCAACCGCAGATCGCGCGCCAAGTCGGCGTTCGACTCGTCGATATTCTCGTTACGGCAGACCAGGCACCGCAGACCCTTGGAGAGTTCCCGCGCCCTCTCTTCCAGCCGCGGGTCGTCCAGAACCTCGTCAGGTTGAACCGCGAGGGCGGGCGATGCCAGAAGCACCAGGGTCAGGACAAGCCACCTCATTCCGCAGGCACCGCTGCTCTCGGGGCCTTCGCTGCCCCTGCCGCGACCCGGTGACGCCTGTCGGACAGCGACAGGCCCCCCCCAAGCGCCATGATGATCGCCCCAGCCCAAATCCAGTTCGCGAACGGCTTGATATAGGTACGGACCGCCCATCCTCCCGCGTCCTGCGGGTCGCCGATCACTAGGTACAGGTCGCGCAGGATGCCATTGTCGATCGCGGCCTCGGTCGTGGGCATGCGGGCGACGGGATAAAAGCGCTTTTCCGGGAACAGCGTGGCGACCGGATTGCCGTTTCGCGTGACCTCCATCCGGGCCAGCGTCGTCTGGTAGTTCGAGACCTGACGCTGCTCGACCGAGACCAGCGTGATCTCGTAGGGGCCGACAGCGAAGCTTTGGCCTTCTTGGGCCACGCGAATATCCTCGACCTGCCAAGCCGTCAGGGCGGCGACGCCGAACAGAGTGATGCCGAACCCCGCATGGGCAACGGCCTTCCCCCAGTCCGCGCGCGGCAAATAACGCAGACGCCGCAGACGCGCCGAAAGGTCGCCTCGACCCGCCCGAGCCTTCAGATCGACCAGCGCGCCCAGAACCAGCCACGCGGCCAGAACTGCGCCGGCGGGGGCCAGGATCGATCCGCCCGTCTGCATCACCCACACCAGCGCGCCAAGCGCCAGCGACAGGGCCAGGATCCCCCAAAGCTGCCCCATCACGCGATCCAGCTTCCCCCGCTTCCACGGCAACAGCGCGCCGATGGGCATGATGGCGGCAAGTGCGACCATGAAGGGCGTGAAGGCTGCATCGAAGAACGGCGCGCCCACCGAAAGCTTTCGGTCGAACGCCATCTCGGCCACCAGGGGCCAGACAGTGCCGACGAACACCACGAAGGCCGAGACAGCCAGCAGGATATTGTTGGCGACCAAGGCCGACTCCCGACTGGTCAGAGAGAACACGCCCTTCGCTTCAAGGCTTGCCGCCCGCGCGGCATAGAGGGTCAGCGCACCACCCATGAAGACCCCGGTGATCGCCAACAGGTATACGCCCCGTTCAGGATCATTCGCGAAGGCATGAACCGAGGTCAGCACGCCCGAGCGCACAATGAACGCGCCGATCAGCGAGAATCCGAAGGCCAGGATCGCCAAGAGGATCGTCCAGGATTTCAGAGCCTCGCGCTTTTCCACCACGATGGCCGAATGCAGCAAGGCCGCCGCGATCAGCCAGGGCATGAAGCTGGCATTCTCGACCGGGTCCCAGAACCAGAATCCGCCCCAGCCCAGCTCGTAATATGCCCACCACGACCCCAGCGCGATGCCGATGGTCAGAAAAACCCAAGCAACAAGCGTCCAGGGACGAACCCAGCGCCCCCATGCGGCATCGACCCGCCCTTCGATCAATGCGGCGACCGCGAACGAGAACGCCATCGAAAGCCCGACATACCCAAGATACAGGAACGGCGGATGGAACGCCAAGCCCGGGTCCTGCAAAAGCGGGTTCAGATCCTCCCCGTTCAGCGGGGGCACCTCCAGCCGCCAGAACGGGTTCGACGTGAAGATCAGGAACCCCAGGAACGCGACCGAGATCGCCCCCTGCACCCCCAAAACCCGCGCGCGCAGAGTGTCGGACAGGTTGCCGCCGAACCAAGCTGCCAGCGCTGAATAGAACGCCAGAACCAGACACCACAGCAACATCGAGCCCTCGTGGTTCCCCCAAACGCCCGTGATCTTGTAGATCAGCGGCTTCGCGGTGTGCGAGTTCAGGGTCACCAGTCGGACCGAGAAATCCGAGGTCACGAAGGCCCAGGTCAGAACCGCGAAGGAAAACGCCAGGAACAGGAACTGCGCCGTCGCAGCCGGCTCGCCCGCGGCCATGTAGCCGCGCCACCCCTTCTGTGCCCCGACCATGGGCAGGACGCATTGAACCGCCGCCATGATGAAGGCGAGGATGAGGGCGAAATGACCGAGTTCTATAAGCATGGGGTCTGTGTACTCTCACCCGGCGCGAACGCCAATGGTTCGGATCGCCGCGCGCCACTGACGCGCGGTTTCGTTACCGCACGGGGTCGTGGAACCGTGTGCGCGTTTTCCATGGCCGCAATCGGCAATGATGGATGACGTCCGCAAAGCTGTCGGCGCGCACGAGCTTTTCGTCCAGGCGGACGGAAAGTCCGGTCCAACTCAGCGACCCGATGCCGCGCACCTGGGGCGCATCCCGGAACATAGCCGGGACAGCGACCCGCGCACCACGTCTTTGGCCCAGATACCATTCGACACGCTCGAACACGCATCCCCGCAGTTTTCTCGACGTCGCCGCAAACATCGTGGAGCCGTCGGGCTGCCCCTCGCCCGTGCCCAGCACCACGGGTCCAACGACGGGAAACAGGCGCCCCTCGATCACGCCGCCGAACTCCAGCGCGAAAACAGCGCAAACCGCGGCGAAGGCCGCCGTCAACGACCTAGCCATTCGCGAATCCCCCGCTCAGGGCATAGGCGACGATTCCAAGGATCAGCGCCCCCAGGATCAGCCGGACAAGCCATTTCAGCGTGTCCTCGATTGCCGTCAGACGGGTTTCGACATTGCCGCGATGAACGTCTTCGACGGCGTTACGGGTCTCGACGATGTTCAGCCGGCGTTCGATGGCGCGCATCCAGTCTTCGTTCATTAGCCCGCCCTCCATGCATCCAGCGCTGCGTTGGGTCCGGCGAGGCCCTCGTCCTCACCCCGTGTGCGTTCGACCCGGTCGCCTTCCGGCTCCACCTGGGGCGTGTCGGGCGTCTGAACGACCGGCGGCAGCATCCGGGCGGCGGCGATGACCGACCGGCGGAACTCTTGCCCCTTGGCCTGATGACGCGCGCCGAAGTAGAACGACACGATCGCCCCAAGCAGCCACCACAGCGGATCGGGCACCGTCGCGAGCCCGTCCATCCGGGCGCCGAACCAGACCGGATCGACCATCGCAGCCCCGAACAGGCCCATTGTGCCCAGGGCCATCGCCGGCCGCGGCACGCGGTTCAGCCCGTCCATGAACCGGTCGAACCCGCCCTTGTCGGCATGCTGGAACTCGGCCGCGAACTGCCCTAGCGCTTCGGACCGCATCTCGACGTCCCGGACAGCGCGGTTCTCGGCGTTTTCGCGGAAGAGCTCGGCGGTCTCGGTCAGAACCTTGCCGCCCGATCCGAACAATACTCCCATGCCTCTGTCGATCAGCCCCATGATGCGATCCTCCGGGCATGTTCGGTCGCGCTGAAATGATACCGGTCCGAGATGAAGCTTTCAGCCCGCACGATCCAGCCGCCCTTGCCCCCGTCCCGCCGCCTGCAGAACTTGCGCAGCGGCGCACGCGCGTCACCCAACCGGTAGTAATAGTTTCGCCGTGCGATCCCGTAAGCATCCGCCAGATGCCGGGGGGCTGCCGCTTGCGCAGCCTCGGCGGCCGCGATGGTCTGCGGCCCGATCGCGCCGTCGACCACGACCGTCTGGCCCATGTCGCACAGCAGGCGCTGCAGGATTTTCACCGCGTTCGCACCGGCATTGACGTACATGTCAAAGACCGTCGCCCGTAGTGCTTCAGGCAACCGGCCGATTCCCGGGCGCTGATAATATTCGCGCACAAAAACATCGGCCGCTGCGGACGGATCCATGCGGTGGACATCGGCCACATCGACATCCCCGTCACCATCAAGATCGAGGCCGAGACGCCGCATCGTGCCCAGCGTCACCCCATGCTTCGTCGCCCCACCGGGATCATCGGGATCGTGGACGAACCCGCCCTCTCGTTCGACGATCTCTTCGGCTATTTCCCTTACACTCCGCATGGCCCCTCCGCCTCGTCAGAAAACGAGGGGCAACCTCCGCGGCAAAGGTTAATTCATCGAAATCTCGGCGTCCGGTGCCTGGTAAACGTCTTGCTCCTTTAACGAATCGATAACCTCTTTGGGCATGTAGGACTCGTCGTGTTTCGCAAGAATTTCAGATGCCTGGAAGGTGCCGTTCACGTAGCGCCCCGTGCCGACCATCCCTTCGCCCTCGCCAAACAGGTCCGGCAGGACACCCGTATAGGACACCGGGACCGACGCGCCGCCATCGGTGACGCGAAAGCTCACCGTCTCGCCCTGCCCGCGGATCAGGCTTCCATCCTCGACCAGGCCGCCGATTCGAAACACCTCGTCGGGCCCCGGCGGAAGCTCGGCCACCTGGCTGGGCGAGCGGAAGAAATTGATCCCGTCGCGCATCGCGTATCCGATCAGCGCAGTCGACGCGATCAGCGCGACCACGGCCACCAGGATGACCTGGATCCGGCGTTTCTTCTTCAAACCCTTCATCGGCGCCTCACGGAAAGACCGGGGCCAGCATCAGCCCCGCCGTCTCCTCTATACCTAGCATCAGGTTCGCGTTCTGCACAGCCTGACCCGATGACCCCTTGGTGAGGTTGTCGAGCGCTGCGACCACGATGGCCCGGCCATCGCGCCGGTCCTGCACCACGCCCAGGTGGCAAAAGTTGGATCCGCGAACATGGCGGGTCGACGGGGCCTCGCCCATCGGAAGCACCTGCAGGAACGGCTCATCGGCATAGGCCCCGGACAGCGTGCGGTGAATCGCCGCCGCGTCGCCCTGCACATAGACGGTCGCCAGGATACCGCGGTTCGCCGGGATAAGATGCGGGGTGAACTGCACCTCGACCTTGCGCCCGGCGATCTTGGAAAACTCCTGATCGAACTCGCCCAGATGCCGGTGGATGCCGCCCACGGCATAGGCGTGATACCCCTCCGACAACTCGGCGTGCAGCAAGTTCTCCTTCAACGCCCGCCCGGCGCCCGAGACGCCGCATTTCAGATCCATGATGATCTGATCGAGGTCGATGACCCCCGCCTCTATCAGCGGCCGCAGCGCGAATTGCCCGGTTGCCGCGTTGCACCCCGTGCCCGCCACCAACCGCGCGGCGCGGATTTCCTCGCGGTAGAACTCGGTCAGCCCATAGACGGCCTCACGCTGCAGATCGGTCGCGGTGTGGGGTTTGCCGTACCATTTCTCGTAATCCGCAGCCTCGCGTAGACGGAAATCGGCCGACAGGTCCACGACTTTCAGATCGCGCGGCAACTCGGCGATCACCGCCTGCGAGGTTGCGTGGGGCAGCGCGCAGAACGCCAGATCGATTCCGGAAAAGTCGATTTCCTCGATCTTCACCAGATCCGGTAGGTCCAGATGGCGCAGGTGCGGGAACACCTCGCGCATCGCTTGACCCGCCTTGCGCTCGCCCGACAGCGCGGCAACGCGCATGTACGGGTGCGTGGCGATGATCCGCACCAGCTCGGCGCCGGTATAACCAGATGCCCCTAGGATCGCGATATTGCGTATCATATCAGTCTCCTGCCCGGTCGCGCCTCAGGCCTTCTCGAAGGTAATGCTGCGTTTCAGGAACTGCGTCGCCCGCCCCGACACGCGTTTCGGGTCGCCGGTCGTCAGGAACTTGCGCTCCGTCCCCGATCCCAGCATCTCGGGCCTGCGCTTGAGGTAATCCTCAAGGCTTGCGGCCACCAAGTTCGCCTGACTATAGACCTCGACATCCGGCCCCAGCGCGTCCTGGAACACCTCCTCGACCAGCGGGTAGTGCGTGCATCCCAGGATCGCGGCCTGCGGATGGGGCATCTTGCGCTTCAGCGCGTCCACGTGGCTGCGAACCAATGCCTCGGCCAGGATCATGTCGCCCTCCTCGATGGCATCGACGACGCCGCCGCAGGCCTGCGCCTCGACATCGACGCCGATGGCGCGGAACGCCAGCTCGCGCTGGAAAGCGCGGCTCGATACCGTTGCGGGGGTCGCGAACAGGGCCACATGGCTCACGGCCACCTCCCGCGGGGGGCTGTTGTCGCCCCAGTTCCGTTCGGTCAGGGCCTCGATCAGTGGCACGAAAACGCCGAGCACGCGCTTGTCCTTGGGCAGCCACGTCTCCTGCATCCGGCGCAGCGCCGCGGCCGAGGCTGTGTTGCACGCCAGAACCACCAGGTCGCAGCCCTCGTCCCAAAGGCGTTCGATGGCGGGGCGCGTCAAGTCATAGATATTGTCCGCCGTCCGCACGCCATAGGGCGCATGGGCGCTGTCCGCGAAATAGACGAACGGCACCTCCGGTAACCGCTTTTCCAGAGAGCCAAGGACGGTCAAGCCGCCCAGACCGCTATCGAATACGCCCACCGCCATTGCTTGACCTGTACCTGTCCTCGAACTCGAATCCGTATGCCGCCGCACCGACATGGTTCGGGGACAGGGCATAGGTCGTCGCACGCAGGAAGTCCATGAGCGCCCGGCTGTCCCCCGCCCGCGCCTTCAGCTCCGAAGGCGGTACCGGGGTACCCACGGTGATGCGTACCGGTGCGTCAACCCGACCGCGGAATTCTTTGATCAAAAGCGCCAGGCGCAACGTGGAATGAAGATGACTAGCCATCTGGAACACGCGGCTGTTCGACCCGTGGAAATAGATCGGCACCACGGTCGCACCTGATTTCGCGATCATCTTCGCCGTGAATCCGCGCCACACGGGATCGAACGCCTGCCCGAACGGCTTCGGCGCGGTCGATACCGTGCCGCCCGGAAACACCCCGATGGCCCCGCCCTGCGCCAGATAGGCCAGCGCGTCCTTGCGCGTCTCGATATTCTGCTGCTGCGCCTCCTTCGTTCCATCGAAAGAGATCGGCAGGATGATCCGGTTCAGCTCCTGCGCGCGGCGAAAGACGCGGTGCGCGAGAATGCGGAAATCGCCCCGCGCGATGGACAGGATATGCCCCATCATCAACCCGTCGAGGATTCCGTAGGGGTGGTTCGACACGACGATCAGCGGCCCGGTCTTAGGGATCAGGTCCAGCGACCCGCCCACCACGTCAGGCGTCAGCCCATAGCGATCGACCATCACCTGCCAGAAATCGCGCCCCTGCCCGACCTCCAGATCATATCCCCTGGCCCGCCGGATCAGCGAGATGCGGCCGGTCGCGTTCTCGACCCAGCGAATGACCGTCCGTCCCCCGCGCGTGCTGGCAGAGGTGGCATAGGTGATGTCCCGGGCGATATGTCTGCTCATTTCACCGCAGACATACTGCAGCCAGTGGCCCCCGGCCAAGCGTCATTCCGCGGCGTGACGTGCAGAGGATCCGCCAGTGTGGATCGCGTGCAAGAGCTCCTCTCGACGCGCCGCGGCGGTCTTCGCGTTCGCATCCTTCACCGGCCCGAATCCGCGTATCTCCATGGGCAGGCGGGCCAGTGCGATCACGGCGTCGCGTGAGGTATCGACCTTGGGCAGGACGTCTTCCATGTCGGCCTCGTATTGCTTGATCAGGTTCCGCTCCATCCGCCGCTCGGCGCTGTATCCGAACGGGTCGAGCGGCGTGCCCCGCAACATTTTCCCCCGGTGCAACAGCGGATACAGGCGTTCGACCCAAGGACCGAAGGCCCGCTTCTTCGGGCGACCGCCTTCTTGCCCGCCCAAGGCAGGCGGCGCCAGATGGTAGGTCAGGCTTTCGACGTTCGCGAACCGTTCCTCGACCTTTCTGCGGGTCTGGCGCAGAAGTCGCCCGACCTCGTATTCGTCCTTGTAGGCCAACAGTTTGTGGTATCCCTCGGCCACGGCCATGCGCAGCTCGGGGTCGTCGATCCCGTCCAGCATGGCGCGGTATTTCCGCGCCAGCCGTTTTCCCTGATAGGCGGTCAGGTGATCCTCGCGGAAGGCGATCCGGTCCTCGGGCGTCTGCGGCAATTCCACGACGTTCGCCCGGGATGTGCGGGCGGCCTTATCTGGGTTCACGACGGCCCAGCGTCCAACCTCGAAAGCGCGCAGGTTCTTCTCGACCGCCGCGCCGTTCAGCTCGATGGCGCGGGTCAGCGCCTCAAGCGTGATCGGGATCAGCCCGGCCTGCCATGCGGCGCCGAACACGATCATGTTCGAGAATATCGTGTCCCCCATCACGGCCCGAGCAAGCTCGGTCGCGTCGAACATCGTCAGCCGGTCCCGCACGCGCCGCTCCAACGCCAAGGCCAAGTCTTTTGTGGGGATGCGGAACTCGGGATCGCGGGTGAAATCGCCTGTGGTGATCTCGTGGTTGTTGACTACCGCGCCGGTCCGCCCCTGTCGCATCAGGCCGATGGTCTTCGCACCCGCGCTGACCACCAGATCGCCGCCGATGATCGCGTCGGCCTCTCCGGTCGCCACGCGGATCGCGCTGATGTCGCCCGGGGTCGCGCCGATGCGGCAATGGACATGCACAGCACCTCCCTTCTGCGCCAGGCCCGCCATCTCCATCATGCCGGCGCCGCGTCCGTCCATATGGGCGGCCATGGCCAGCACGGCGCCGATGGTCACAACACCGGTGCCGCCGACGCCGGTAATGACCACGTTCCACGTCCCGTCGATCTGCGGCAGATCGGGCTTGGGCAGGTCGCCCAGGTCGATCTCCGCCGTCGCCTCCTTGCGGATCTCGCCGCCCTTGACGGTCACGAAGGACGGGCAGAACCCCTTGAGGCAGGAGTAATCCTTGTTGCACTGGCTCTGGTCGATGGCGCGCTTGCGGCCCAGCTCGGTCTCGACCGGGACGATGGCGACACAGTTCGACTGCACCCCGCAATCGCCGCAGCCCTCGCAGACATCCGTGTTGATGAAGATGCGCGTGTCGGGGTCGGGGAACTGCCCGCGCTTGCGTCGCCGGCGCTTTTCGGCCGCGCATGTCTGGACATAGATGATGGCCGACACGCCCTCGGTGCGCTTGCAGTCCTCCATCACCGAGGGCAGGTCATCCCGCTCGTGCCACCCGACCGTCTTCGGAAACCCGTCGCGGATCGGCTCTTCCTTTGGGTCGTAGACCACGTCGATCTTGCGCACCCCCATCGCGTGAAGTTCCTGCGCGATGCGATCCGGCCCCAGCCCCCCTTCGTTCGTCTGTCCGCCGGTCATCGCCACGGCATCGTTATAGAGGATCTTGTAGGTGATCCGCGCATTCGCGGCCAAGGCGGCCCGGATCGCCAGGATGCCTGAGTGGTTGTAGGTTCCGTCACCGATGTTCTGGAAGACGTGCTTGGTGGTGGAAAACGGCCCCTCGCCGATCCAGTTGGCGCCTTCCGCCCCCATATGGGTGTAGTTCGACGTCTCTCGATCCATCCACATCGCCATGATGTGACAGCCGATCCCGGCATAGGCGCGGCTGCCATCCGGCAGGTTGGTCGAGGTGTTGTGGGGACACCCTGCGCAGAAATAAGGCGTGCGCACCGCCAGCTCCTGCGCGTTGTCGGCGCGGCGCGTCTCCTCCAGCCGTTTGATGCGGCCGGCCAGATCGTCGCTGCCTCGTCCCTCCTCGGTCAGGATTGCGCCCAGCCTCTCGGCGATCAGAACGGGGTCGAGGCTCATCTTCGTCGGGAACAGTTCCTCGCGGTGCATGCTGCCCGCGCCGCCCTTGTACCAGCCATAGACGCGGCGGCTGCGCCGATCGTCGAAGATCGCCTCCTTGATCTGGACCTCGATCAGTTTGCGCTTTTCCTCGACCACGACGATCAGCTCCAGCCCCTCGGCCCAGTCGTGGAACCCCGCCATGTCCAAGGGAAAGGTCTGGCCGACCTTGTAGGTGGTGATCCCCAGATCCGCGGCCCGGTCCTCGTCGATCCCCAGAAGCGACAGCGCATGAACCAGATCCAACCAGTTCTTGCCCGCCGCGACGAAGCCGATCTTCGCGCCCGGCTTGCCCCAGACGCGCTTGTCCATGCCGTTGGCGCGGGAAAACGCCTCGGCCGCGAAGCGCTTGTGGTCGATCATCCGCGCCTCCTGCGCGACCCAGTGATCGCCCAGCCGGATGTTCAGCCCGTCCTCGGGCATGATCGGGAAATCGGGCGTGACGAAGGACATCCGGTCGGGGCGACCGTCGATCACGCTCGTCACCTCGACCGTGTCCTTCATCAGCTTCAGCCCCGCCCAGACGCCCGCGAACCGCGACAGAGCATAGCCGTAAAGCCCGAAATCAAGGATCTCCTGCACGCCCGCGGGGGACAGGACCGGCATGTAGGCGTCCACCATCGCCCAGTCCGACTGGTGACAGGTGGTCGAGGATTCGCCCGTGTGGTCGTCGCCCATCGCCATCAGCGCGCCGCCCCATTTGGCGGTACCGGCCATGTTGGCGTGGCGCATTACGTCGCCCGACCGATCGACCCCCGGCCCCTTCCCGTACCACAGGCCGAATACGCCATCGAACTTGCCGTCGCCGCGCAGACCGGCCTGCTGCGCGCCCCAGATCGCCGTGGCCGACAGATCCTCGTTCAAACCGGGCTGGAACAGGATATCGTTCTTGGCCAGAAGCTCGGACGCCTTGGCCATGTTCAGGTCCACACCCCCCAACGGAGATCCGCGATACCCCGTCACGTAGCCGGCCGTGTTCAGCCCCGCCGCGCGATCCCGGGCCTTCTGCATCAGCATCAGCCGAACCAGCGCCTGGGTGCCATTCAGAAGGATCGGCGACTTGTCCAGGTCATAGCGATCTGACAGACGTATATCTTGTCGCGACATTTTCAGGCTCTCCGAGTATTTTTTAACAGCGTAACCTGTTATGGGCGCCTTACAATTCACAAAGCTTCGCGCCTGCCTCTTTTGCGGATGCGCAAACGCCCCACATGAGTTCTTAACGTTTCAGGGGTAATCGAGGCGCACCATGATGGATTGGGACAAACTGCGCGTGTTTCACGCGGTCGCCGAAGCGGGGTCGCTGACCGCCGCGGGCGAAGCCTTGCACCTTAGCCAGTCGGCCGTGTCTCGACAAATCCGCGCGCTCGAGGAAAGCCTCGAGACGGTGCTGTTCCACCGCCACGCCCGGGGCCTGATCCTGACCGAACAGGGCGAGCTTCTGCACGACGCGACGCAGGCCATGTATCGCCGCCTCGATACCGCCGCCGCGCGAATCCGCGACAGCCGGGACGAGGTATTCGGCGAACTGCGCGTCACCACCACCACCGGGTTCGGCACGTTATGGCTGACCCCGCGCCTGTCGAAGCTTTACGCCAAGTACCCCAACCTGAAGATCGACCTCATGCTGGAGGAACGCGTGCTGGATCTTCCCATGCGCGAGGCAGACGTCGCCATCCGCATGAAGGAACCCAGCCAGGCCGATCTCGTGCGCAAGCGCCTGAACACCGTGCGGATGCGCCTTTACGCGACGCCCGCATACCTCGAACAGGCCGGGCGCCCCGAAACGGTCGAGGATCTGTCGAACCACCGCCTCATCAGCCAGGCGGTCACCGCGCATCAGGTCTCCTCCGGGCAGACCCTGATCGAAAGCCTGCATGCCGTCGGGATCCCTTCGACCCTGACGGTGAACAACTATTTCGGCGTGCTTCAGGGCGTCCTGTCGGGCTTGGGGATCGGTGTGCTGCCCGATTACCTGCTGGCCGATTTCGCCCACATGGAACGGGTGCTGCCACACGTTGAATCCGCCCAGATCCCCGTCTATCTCGCCTACCCGGAAGAGCTTCGGCATTCTCAGCGCATCGCGGCCTTCCGCGAGTTCATCCTGGAGGAACTCAGCGAGACTGCGCGCAACATCACCGCCGTCGAAAGCGCAAGGCATGCGCAGAGCGCATAGCGGACCTGTCAAGACGCGAATAGTCGTTCATTGAACGCCCAAGAATGGAGCACTAGATGCCATTCAAGCGGCGTCGACATCCGTCGGCACTGCTTACCTCCCTGTTGGACTGGCCGGGCCTTTGGGCCCGGCCTTTTTTTGTGCGGGGTGCTTCGAACAACAGGCGTCTCGCCTTCCCGGCCCCGGCGTGGTAGGCCCCCCCCCGATCCCGCGTCCCAAGCCCCAGAGCCCCATGCCAGATCCCGACCTTACGCCCGACCTCATCTCGGCCCACGGGCTGAAGCCGGACGAATACGACCGCATCCTCGACATTCTCGGCCGCGAGCCCTCGTTTACCGAGCTCGGCATCTTCTCGGCCATGTGGAACGAGCACTGTTCCTACAAGTCGTCAAAGAAGTGGCTGCGCACCCTGCCTACCACCGGCCCGCAGGTCATCTGCGGCCCGGGCGAGAATGCCGGCGTCGTCGATATCGGCGACGGGCAGGCGGTGATCTTCAAGATGGAAAGCCACAACCACCCCTCGTATATCGAGCCGCATCAGGGCGCCGCGACCGGCGTGGGCGGCATCCTGCGCGACGTCTTCACCATGGGCGCCCGCCCCATCGCCGCGATGAACGCCCTCAGCTTCGGCGAGGTCTCGCACGCCAAGACGCGCAGCCTCGTCCACGGCGTCGTGGAAGGCATCGGCAGCTACGGCAATTCCTTCGGCGTGCCGACCGTGGGCGGAGAGGTCAGGTTCGACCCCTCCTATAACGGCAACTGCCTCGTAAACGCCTTCGCCGCCGGCCTGGCCGAGACCGACAGCATCTTCTATTCGGCCGCCTCAGGCGTCGGGATGCCCGTCGTCTACCTTGGCGCCAAGACGGGGCGCGACGGCGTCGGCGGCGCGACCATGGCCTCGGCGGAGTTCGACGAGACCATCGAGGAAAAGCGCCCCACCGTGCAAGTGGGCGATCCCTTCACCGAAAAGCGCCTGATGGAGGCGTGTCTCGAGCTGATGCAGACCGGCGCGGTAATCGCCATTCAGGACATGGGGGCTGCGGGCCTGACCTGTTCCGCGGTCGAGATGGGCGACAAGGGCGGCTTGGGCGTGCGCTTGAACCTCGACGACGTGCCCCAGCGCGAGGCGGAGATGACTGCCTACGAGATGATGCTGTCCGAGTCGCAGGAACGGATGCTGATGGTCCTCGACCCGACGAAAGAGGCCGAGGCCCGCGCGGTGTTCGACAAGTGGGACCTCGACTTCGCCATCGTGGGCGAGACCATCCCCGAGGATCGTTTCATCGTCGTGCACAAGGGTGAAGAGATGGCGAACCTACCGCTGTCGACCCTCTCGGGCGCAGCCCCCGAATACGACCGCCCGTGGGAACCAACCGAGCCGTCGCCCCCGCTGGAAAACGGCCCCAAGATCGACGCGATCGAAGGACTGAAGGCGCTGATCTCCCACCCCGCCTATGCGTCCAAGCACTGGGTCTACGAGCAATACGACACCCAGGTCGGTGCCGACACACTGCGCACCCCCGGCTTCGGCGCAGGCGTGGTGCGGGTCCACGGCACCGAAAAGGCCCTGGCCTTCACCTCGGACGTGACGCCGCGCTATGTCGTCGCCGACCCCAAGGAAGGCGGCAAGCAGGCCGTGGCCGAGGCGTATCGCAACCTCGTCTCCGTGGGCGCGCGTCCCTTGGCCACCACCGACAACATGAATTTCGGCAACCCCGAAAAGCCCCGCATCATGGGTCAGTTCGTCGGCGCGATCAAAGGGATCGGTCAGGCCTGTGCCGCGCTGGATATGCCCATCGTGTCGGGCAACGTCTCCCTATACAACGAAACCGACGGCACCGGCATCCTGCCCACGCCCACCATTGGCGCCGTGGGCCTGATCGACGACATCTCCGAGATGATCGCAGGCCTGCCGCAGGAGGGCGACCTTGCGCTGGTCATCGGCAAGACCGTGGGCCACTTGGGCCGCTCGGCGTTGCTGGAGGTCGCGTTCGACCGTCGCGACGGCCCACCCCCGCCGGTGGACCTCAAGGCCGAACGCCGCCATGGCGAGTTCATACTCGACAACCGCGCCTGGCTTCGCGCCGTGACCGACATCGCCGATGGCGGGCTGGCCCTGGCCGCGTTCGAGATGGCCGAGGCCGCCGGCATGGGCGTGACCATCGACAAGAAGAAGAAGACCGCGAGCCTCTTCGGCGAAGATCAGGGCCGTTATCTGATCGCCTGCAGCTTCGACGCGGCCGAGACGCTGATGGTCGCCGCCGGGAAGGCCGAGGTGCCGATCACCCATGTCGGCCGGTTCGGAGGCGACCAAGTCACGCTTGGCTCGAAAACGGCGCCGCTGGACGAGTTGCGCGAGATCTATCGCACCGCGTTCGAACGTGCGTTGGGCTGACCCTATTGGCATCGCGCGACACCTCGGACAGGGTGCGCGCGATAGCCAGACCAGAGGATGCCCATGCCGCTCGACCCGGATTTCACCCGTTTCACCAACCTGTCGGTCACCCCGGACGATGACGGCGTCTGGCATGTCGAACTGAACCGACCGCACAAGCGCAACGCGCTGGATGCCGAAACAGTCGAAGCGCTGGTCGACCTGTTCTCGATCGCGCCGCGCGCCGATGCGCGGGCCGTCGTCCTGTCGGGCGCGGGAGACCACTTCTGCGCGGGCCTCGATCTGGTCGAACACCACGACGCCGACCGCAGTCCGGCCGCCTTCTGGCAGCTGTGCCTGCGCTGGCACGAGGCGTTTAACAAGATGGAATATGGCGGCGTTCCGGTCATCGCCGCGCTGAAGGGCGCGGTCGTGGGCGGCGGTCTGGAACTGGCCAGCGCCGCGCATATCCGCGTGGCCGATGATAGCACCTATTTCGCCCTGCCCGAAGGCCAGCGCGGCCTGTTCACCGGGGGCGGTGCCACGATCCGGGTGGCCGATCTGGTCGGCAAGGCACGGATGATCGACATGATGCTGACCGGCCGCGTCTATCACGGGCAAGAAGCGATCGACCTGGGCCTCGCGCAATACCTCACCGACGGCTCCAGCCTGGACATGGCGCGGCAGATCGCGACGAAGACCGCTCAGAACCTGCCGTTGACCAATTTCGCCATCTGCTCGGCCATCAGCCACATGCAGAACATGTCGAGCCTGGATGCGGCCTATGCCGAGGCGACGGTGGCCGGCATCGTCAACACACAGCCCGACGCACGCGAACGTCTGGCCGCCTTCGCCGACAAGCGCGCCGCGCGCGTTCGCAAGGACGGGACCTAACGCTCCCCTCGGCGGTAGGGCTGCATCAGGGCCTGCGGCACGCGGGCCCGCCGCGCCATCAGAACCAGCGCCAGGATCGACAGAAGATAGGGCAGCATCAGGAACAGCTGGTAGGGCACGCCATCCACCACCGTCTGCAGGCGCAGCTGGAACGCGTCGAAGAACGCGAACAGCAGCGCCCCCAGAAGCGCCCGCTCGGGCCGCCACGAGGCAAACACGACCAGTGCCACGCAGATCCACCCCCGCCCCTGCACCATGGTGGGAAAGAACGAGTTGAAGGCTGCCGTGGTCAGAAACGCCCCCGCCATCCCCATCAGCGCCGATCCCGCCATGATCGCCCCGATCCGCAGCAGGATCGGATCGACGCCTTGCGCATCCAGCGCATGCGGGTTCTCGCCCGCCATCCGCACCGCGAGCCCCAGTGGCGTACGGTAAAGACCCCAAGCGATGGCGGCGACCAGAACCAGAGCAAGGTAGGTCGGTGCGGTTTGCGTGAACAGCACGGGGCCCAGGAACGGCAGGTCCGATAGAAACGGCACGGCCAACGGGCGGAACGGCTCGATCGTCGGAGGGGACGAGGCCGTGGGAACCGCGAGGCGGAACACGTAGTAAGAAAAGCTGGCCGCGAACAGCGTGATTCCCAGCCCCGTGACATGCTGGCTGAGGCCAAGCGGCACCGTCAGCAGCGCATGAAGCAGCCCGAACATTGCCCCCGCCGCGGCTGCCACCAGAAGCCCGGTCCACAGATCCCCACCGCCATAGACCGTAAGCCAGCCGATCATCGCCCCGAAGGTCATGATCCCCTCGATCCCCAGGTTCAGAACGCCCACTCGCTCGCACAGAAGGACGCCCAGCGTTCCCAGGATCAGGGGGGTCGCGATGCGCAGCACCGCCTCCCACATGCCGACCGAGGCGAGGATATCGAACAGGACGCTCATCTGCGGATCCGGTATTGGGCCAGGAAGATCGCGACCAGCATGGTCAGCAGCGACAGGGCGACGGTGACATCGGCGATATAGGACGGGATGGACAGCGCGCGGCTCATGCTGTCGGCGCCCACGAACATTACGGCCGAGAATAGCGCGGCGGCGATGACCGCCAGCGGGTTCAGGTTCGCCAGCATTGCGATGACGATGCCGGAATAGCCGTAATTGGGCGACAGGTCGGTCGTGACATAGGCCTTGACGCCCATCACCTCGACCGCGCCGGCCAGCCCCGCCAATCCGCCCGACAGGCAGGCGACCGCGACCAGAGTGCGCCCCAGCGGCACACCCGCGAACGCCGCCGCGCGGGGGTTCAGCCCCACGGCACGGGACCGCATGCCGAACACGCTGCGCGCCTGCACCCACCAGACCGCCACCGCGACGGCCAGCGCCAGCGGCAGGCCGGCATGCAGCCGGGCACGGTCCATGAGTTTCGGCAGGATCGCCGCGTCCGGCACCGGCACCGATTGCGGCCAGCCGAACGCCATCGGATCCTTCATCGGCCCTTCGATCATCAGCGACACGAACAGCACTGCGACGAAGTTCAAAAGCAGCGTCGTCACCACCTCGTCCACGCCGAATTTCAGCCGCAGGCCCAACGGCAGCAAAAGCAGGACCATTCCCGCGACCGCACCCGCCATAAGGCACAGGGGGATCAGGATCGGCCCGGGCAGAGAGCTGACCAGCGGAAGCATGCAGAACGCGGGCACGGCCAGCGCGCCAAGATAGAACTGCCCTTCGGCCCCGATATTCCACAGCCGCGCGCGGAACGCGACGGCCGCTGCGAGGCCGGTCAGGATCAGCGGCGTCGTGCGGGTCAACGTCTCCGACAGGCCCAGCCGGGAACCGAAGGCCCCGGTCAGGATCAGGCGATAGGCCTTCAGCGGGTTCGCCCCGGCAATGGCGATCAGGCCCCCGGCCAGCAGCAGCGCCAGCAGGATGGCGCAGATAGGCGCCAAAATCGTCAACGCGCGCGAAGGATGCGCGCGGCGTTCAAACCGCATGGACACCCTCCGCCGCGATATCGTCCAGCGTCGACCAGTCGCCGGCCATCATCAGGCCCAGAAGCTGCTGCGTCGCCCGTTCGGCCGGGATGGCGGGCGACAGGCGCCCCCCGACGATGGCCATGATCCGATCCGACAGGGCCATCACTTCCTCCAGATCCTCCGAGATCAGAAGCACCCCTGCCCCGCGCGACCGTGCCTCCAGCAACCGTTCGTGGACGCCGGCGATGGCGCCCTCGTCCAGACCCCGGCTGGGCTGCGCGGCCACGACGATACGCGGATCCGCCGACAGCACGCGTCCCAGGATCAGCTTTTGCATGTTCCCACCCGACAGCAGCCGGATTCGCCCGTCCACGCGGGCACCCCGCACATCGTAATCGCGCAGGATCGCCTCGGTCGTCGCGCGGGCCGCGTCGCGCCGCACCAACCCCCGGGTCGAGTAATCCGGCGACCAGATCCGTTCCAGCACCACGTTCTCCCACGTGGTCATGTCGCCGATCGCCCCTTCGGCGTTGCGATCCTCGGGGATGCGGCCGATCCCGGCCGCGATGGCGTGGGGCACGTCGTGGCGCGGCGGCCGGTGCCCTTCGATCAGAAGTTTCCCCACGTCGGGCGGATACAACCCAGACACAAGGCCCGCCAACGTCGTCTGCCCGTTGCCCGACACGCCGATGATGCCCAGCGTCTCGCCCGCGCGCAGATGGAAACTGGCGCCTTTCAGCGACGCACCGCCCTTGCCCGCCAGATGAAGGTCGACCCCTTCCAGCAGGAGCTCGCCCGGCGTCGCGGGGGGGCGGGTGGGCCGCTTGACCGCGCGGCCCACCATCAGTTCGGCCAGCTCCTCCTTCGAGGTGTGGACCTTGCGCCTTTCGGCTACGACACGGCCATGACGCAGCACGACGACCCGATCCGCGGCCGCCATCACCTCGCCCAGCTTGTGACTGATGAAGATCAGCGACAGGCCACGCTGCGTCATCTGGCGCAAGGTGGCGAACAGTCCCTCTGCCTCTTGCGCGGTCAGAACGGCCGTCGGCTCATCCAGGATCAGGATTCGCGCGTCGTTATACAGCGCCTTCAGGATCTCGACCCGCTGGCATTCGCCTACCGACAGATCAGAGACGCGCGCGTCGGGGTCCACCTTCAGCCCGAACCGGCGCGCCAGCCCCACCAGCTTCTCGCGCCCGCCCGCTCGGTCCGAGCGGGGCTTCCATAGCGGTTCTGTCCCCGTCAGCACATTGTCCAGCACCGTCAAGTTCGGGGCCAGTGCAAAATGCTGATGCACCATGCCCACACCCGCCTGAATGGCGGCGCGGGACCGGCCGGGGGGCAGCTCTTGGCCGTCGACCCGGACGGTCCCGGAATCGGCCGTGTAATGGCCGAACAGAATCGACATCAGTGTCGTTTTGCCCGCGCCGTTCTCTCCCAGCAGGGCGACGATCTCGCCCCGCTCCAAATGTAGCGAGACGTCGTCATTCGCGGTCACGGCGCCGAAGCGCTTGGTGATCCCCTCAAGCTCGAGAACGCGGGTCACGGTCTGGGCAGGTCTCAGGCCGGCTCATCGAAATTGCGCGGAACCTCGAACTCGCCGGCCTTGATGGCGGCGCGAACCTCTTCCATGCGGGTGACGGCCTCGGGCGGGGCGACCCCTTCGACGAAGACGATGTCGTTGCCGCCGTCCTCCATCAGGCTCAGCGGGGTATAGGTCTTGCCCACCGGATTGCCCCCCACCGCATCCGTCAGAGCGGTGTCCAGAAGCGGGCGGAAATACCACATCGCGTTGGCAAACACGGTGTCGGGATAGCGCGGGGTATAGTTGATCAGCGATCCGATCGCCTTGATGCCGCGTTCCTGGGCGGCGTCCGCCGTGCCGATCCGTTCGCCGAACAGGATGTCCGCGCCGCTGTCGATCTGGGCCAGGCCGGCCTCGCGCGCCTTCGGGGGGTCGAAGAACGTGCCGATGAAGCTGACCAGATGCGTGGCGTCGGGGTTCACCGCCTTCACACCGTCGGCGAAGCCGTTGATCAGCATGTTCACCTCGGGGATCGGGATCGCCCCGACCGAGCCCACGGTTCCGGTTTCGGTCATCTCGCCCGCCAGCATGCCGGCCAGATACGCGGCCTCCCAGTTCCACGTGCCGAAGACCCCAAAATTGTCGCCAGCAGCCTCGCCCGAGGATCCCATCAGGAATGCGGTGTCGGGATAGTCGGACGCGACGGTCCGCGCCTCGCGCTCGACCGCGTAGGATTCGCCGACGATCAGCACGTTACCGGCTTCGGCATATTCGCGCATCGCGCGGGGGTAATCGGTGCCCGATACCCCTTCCGAGAAGGTATAGTCGATAACCCCCTCCTCGTGCGCGCCCAGAAGGGCCGCATGCAGGACCGAGTTCCACGCATTCTCGACCGGGGAGGCATGGATGCCCGCGACCTTCACCGGGGATTGCGCGCGCAGTGCGGGCGCGAACAGGGTCGCGGCACCGAGCGCTGCGGAAGTGCCCAGAAGGCGGCGGCGGTTCATCAAAAGTCGTGACATCAGCATTCTCCCATGCGGTCCGGAGACGATCCGGTGCGGTCTTTTCTTGGCCGGACGTCCGGCGACTGGGCGTAGAGGGCGAATTGCCGCGCCCCAAAGTCAAGTTTGCGGGCGTATCGCCGAACGGGCAAGACCCCAATGCCCGGTATTTGGGCAAACGGCGGCAAATCGGTCACGCGGAATGGCGCGGTGCATACTCCGACGGATCGACCTGCGCCGGGCGCCCGTCCAGGGACAGGCAGCTGAGTTCGGGTGCCGTTTCGGCGATGACCTTGCCGCGCCGGATCACCTTCAGGCGGTTCGGGCGCAGGCGGATCGCCTCGGCCGGGTCGCGTGCCTGCAACAGCACCATATCGGCGTGGCACCCAACCTCCAGCCCGTAGCCCTCCAGCCCCATGATCCGGGCCGAATTAACCGTCACCGCGTCGAAGATGGCGCGTTTCTGGTCCCCCGAACCCATCTGCGTCGCGTGCAGCGCCATATGCGCCACGTCCAGCAGATCGCCCGACCCCATCGAGTACCACGGGTCCAGAACGCAATCCTGCCCCAGCCCGACCGGGATGCCGGCGGCCATCAGCTCGGGGATACGCGTCAGGCCGCGCCGCTTGGGATAGGTGTCGTGGCGGCCTTGCAGCATCATGTTGATCAGCGGGTTCGGGATCGCTGCCATCTCGGCCTCGGCCATGAGGGGCAGCAGCTTCGAGACATAGTAATTGTCCATCGAATGCATCGAGGTCAGGTGTGAACCGGCCACCCGCCCCTGCAGCCCGAAGCGCACGGTCTGGGCGGCCAGCGTTTCCACGTGGCGCGACAGGGGGTCGTCGGTCTCGTCGCAATGCATGTCGACCCGAAGGCCCCGGTCGGCCGCGATCCGGCAAAGCGCCTCGACCGAGCGGGCGCCGTCCTCCATGGTGCGTTCGAAATGAGGGATGCCGCCGACGATCTCGACACCCATGTCGAGTGCACGCTCCAGCGCGTCTGCCGCTTCAGCACAGCGGTAGTATCCGTCCTGCGGGAAGGCGACCAGTTGCAGGTCCAGATACGGCGCCACGACGCGCCGCACCTCCAGCATCGCCTCGGCCGTGACCAGGCGCGGATCCGAGACGTCGACATGGCTGCGCACGGCCAGAAGCCCCTTGGATACGGCGAGATCGCAATAGCGCACCGCCCGGTCGATCAGCGCATCCGTCGTCAGCGTGGGCCGCAGCTCTCCCCACAATGCGATGCCTTCGAGCAGTGTGCCCGACACGTTCATGCGCGGCAAACCCAGCGACAGGGTGGCGTCCATGTGAAAATGCGGGTCGACGAACGGCGGCGTCAGAAGCTGGCCCTCGGCGTCGATCACCTCGCCCGCCGTATCTTCAATCCCCGCCTCTACGGCGACGATCCTGCCGTTCTGTACACCGATGTCATGCGCGGTGCGGCCGTCCGGCAACGTTGCGTTTCGGATCAGGAGGTCGAACATGGGCGGGGTCCTTTGCGGTCTGTGACGGCGCGACCGTAGACCCGGGCGTCGCGATTGTCAGCGACCCGAACAGCAAAGGGGCGCCGCGGTCCTCGACCTGCGGCACCCCCGATCTGCCTTACAGCAGGGATTCGACCTTCTGGACGACCGAGTCGGCGGTGATCCCGAACTTGTCGAACAGCACATCCGCGGGGGCCGAGGCGCCGAAGCTGTCCATGCCGACGAACCCGGCCTTCGCCTCGCGACCGCGCTCGCCCAGTAGCCAGCGGTCCCAGCCCATCCGAGCGGCCGCCTCGATGCCCACGCGGACGGCACCGGCGGGCAGGACACGGCGGCGATACGCTTCGTCCTGCTGGGCGAAAAGCTCGAACGACGGGATCGAGACCACGCGCGTTCCGATGCCCTTCGCCTCCAGCGCGACCTTGGCGTCCATGGCCAGCGAAACCTCGGACCCGGAGGCCAGCAGCACGGCCTGACGCTTGCCCTCGGCCTCGGCCAGGACATAGGCGCCCTGCTCGGTCAGGTTCTTCGTCTTGTGCTGGGTCCGCAGCGTGGGCAGGCCCTGACGGGTCAGAACCAGCACCGTGGGCGCGTGGGCGGTGCGCAGTGCGATCTCCCACGCCTCGGCGGTCTCGACCGTGTCGCAGGGACGGATGACCTGCAGGTTCGGCGTGGCGCGCAGCATGGCCAGATGCTCGACCGGCTGGTGGGTCGGACCGTCTTCGCCCAGCCCGATGGAATCGTGGGTCATCACATAGACGACCGGCGCGCCCATCAGCGCGGACAGGCGGATCGCCGGGCGGGCATAGTCGGTGAAGACCATGAACGTGCCGCCATAGGGACGGATGCCCCCGTGCAGCGCCATGCCGTTCATCGCCGCGGCCATGCCGTGTTCCCGGATGCCATAGTGGATATAGCGCCCCTCGCGATTGTCGGGGCTGAAGATGCCCAGGTCCGGCGTGTTGGTGTTGTTCGAACCGGTCAGGTCGGCCGATCCGCCCAGCGTCTCGCGCATGATCGGGTTCACGACCTCAAGCACCATCTCGGACGACTTGCGCGTCGCGACCTTGGGCTGGTTTTCCGAAACCTGCTTTTTCAGTGCCTTGATGACGCCCGACAGCTTGCCCGGAAGCTCTCCCGTCATGGCGGCGTCGAACTGCTTGCGCTTGCCTGCACCCAGCTGTTCGACGCGGTCGTTCCACTCCGACCGCACCGACTCGCCACGGCGGCCGACCTCTTCCCACCACGACTTGATGTCGGCGGGAATATCGAACGGGCCATGCTCCCAGCCATAGGCGGCCCTCGTGTCGGCGATCAGCGTCTCGTCGGTCAGTGCGCCGTGGCCCTTGCCGGTGTCCTGCGCGGACGAGCCAAGCGCGATATGGGTGCGGCACGCGATCATCGACGGCTTGCCGGCCTGCTTGGCGGCCTCGATGGCGGCGTCGATGGCCTCGGGATCGTGGCCGTCGATTTCCTGGGTCTGCCAGCCGACGGCGTCGAAGCGCTTGACCTGGTCGGTCGAGTCGGTCAGCCCGATATCGCCGTCGATGGAAATGCGGTTGTCGTCGAAGAAGACAATCAGGTTCGACAGCTTCAGGTGCCCGGCCAGCGCGATGGCCTCGTGGCTGACGCCCTCCATCAGGCAGCCGTCGCCGGCGAAGACGTAAGTGTGGTGATCGACGATCTTCTTGCCGAACCGGGCGCGCAAGCTTTCCTCGGCGATGGCCATGCCGATCGAGGTGGCAAGCCCCTGCCCCAGCGGACCGGTCGTCGTCTCGATCCCGCTGGCATATTCATGCTCGGGGTGGCCGGCTGTCTTCGAGCCCCACTGGCGGAAATTCTTCAACTCGTCCAGCGTCATGTCCTCGTACCCGGTCAGGTACAAAAGCGCATACAGAAGCATCGAGCCGTGGCCGTTCGAAATGATGAACCGGTCGCGGTCGGCCCAGTTCGGCGCCTTGGCGTCGAATTTCAGGTGCTTCGACCACAGTACCGTGGCGATGTCGGCCATGCCCATCGGCATCCCCGAATGGCCCGAATTGGCGGCGGCGACGGCATCGAGGGCCAGGACGCGGATCGCGGCGGCGCGCATCCAGTGATCGGGGTTGCGTTCGCGCAGGGTGGCGATGTCCATGGGGCTTACGGTCCTTCCGCAATGGGCGTTTCGGCCAGCGTGATAGCAGTAACAGCCCCGAGTTCAAGCGGCAGGCGGGAAAGCCCCGCATCCAGAATTGGGGCTGAAATCCTGTCGCCTTTCGGTTTTACTGCATGGGCGGATACCGAATCACCAAGCAGAAGCCGCAAGATACGCGAAGGTCTGAATGCAGGACATTACCGAATTGCAGGGGCGCCTGGAGCGCGCTCTGGACCGGGTGAACGCCGGTCTGGAGAGGCTGGGGCCCATCTTGCCGCCCGCCCCGGAGCCTGAACCGGTCGAGGATCTGCGCCCCGAGGTCGAGACGTTGAAGGGCGAACTGGCCTCCGAGCGCGAGCTGGTCACGCAGCTGGAGGAACGCCTGAAAGGCAGTCGCGAGCGGCACGAGTCCCGCGTCGCCGAGCTGGAATCCGAGCTGGAAAGCGCGCAGACCCTGTTGGCCGAGATCGAGGAGGACCGCGCCCGCCTGAAGGTCGTGGCCGACGCGTTGCGCGACACCTGTGAGGCGCTGCGCAGCGTCAACGCCGAGGGGGTGGGGGACGCCGAGTTGGTCAATACCGCGATGGCGGCCGAGATCGAGACGCTGGCCACCCTGCGGCGCAGCGACCGGTCCGAACTGGACGGCGTGCTGGCCCTTCTGGCCCCCGTCGTCGCCGAGGAGGACAATGCGAATGCCTGATGTGAAAGTCATGATTGGCGGGCGAGACTATGAAGTGGCCTGCCAGCCCGGCGAAGAGCATTACCTGCATTCCGCCGCGCGTCTACTGGATGCCGAGGCGCAGGTACTGGTGAACCAGATCGGCCGCATGCCCGAGCCGCGGATGCTTCTGATGGCGGGGCTGATGCTGGCCGACAAGACCGCCGGGGTCGAGGATCAGATGCGCACCGCCAAGGAACGGGTGGCCGAACTTGAGCGTCAGGTGGCGCAGCTGCGCGCCACTCCGCCCCGGACCGAACGGGTCGAGGTGCCCGCCATCCCCCAGCAGGTCCTGGACGAGCTGGACCGCCTTGCCGAGCGGGCCGAGTCGTTGGCCGAAGAGACCGAGCGTCGCGGGGTGGTCGAAGCATGATACGCCTGATCACCGTGGCCACGCTTGCCATTGCCCCCGCCGTGGCGTCCGCCGCACCTGAACCGGTAACCTACGAATGCGAACGCGGCGCACGCGTTCCGGTCCTCTACGTCAACGGCGTCGATCCGACACTTGCCATTCTGCTGGTCGACGGGAACCTCGTCGCCCTGCCCCGGACCCCCGCAGCGTCTGGATCGCGCTACGTCGACGGCGAGGCGGGATACCTGTGGTATATCAAGGGGGACGATGCGCGGCTGCAATGGATAGACGCGGAAACCGGGGATGTTCTATCCTTGCTCAACGAATGCCGAGCAATCCATCAACGATGACGTCGGGACTGGAGTCCGCATCACCGCCGTCATGTATGTCTGACCCGCCGGGACCCTGAGAGAGTCGTGGCGACACGCGGATCGCCACCGGTTGGGTGGCACCGCGGGCGCGCACGGCACGCCCGCGGTGCCGACGCCCTCAGGCGTTCGCTTCGCGGATTTTCTCGGCGGCGTCCTTGTCGAACGTGACACCCTCCTTCTCGAACAGCTGGTCCAGCTCGCCCGACAGAGTCATCTCGGTGACGATGTCGCAACCGCCGACGAATTCGCCCTTCACGTAAAGCTGCGGGATCGTCGGCCAGTCGGAGTATTCCTTGATGCCCTGGCGGACATCCTCGTCGGCCAGCACGTTCACGTCGGCAAAGTCCACGCCCATGAAGTTCAGTACGCCCGCCACGCGGGACGAGAACCCGCATTGCGGCATCGACTTCGTGCCCTTCATGAACAGCACCACGTCGTTGGCGGTCACCGTTTGCTTGATCGTTTCTTCAGCGCTCATTTTTCAGCCTTTCGCTTGTCCTTCGGCACGAAAAGACGCGCATACTCCTGCGGGTCCCTCGGCACGGTGTATTCGGTCGTCTCGCCGCCGCCGCCCCCGCCCGAGAAATACTCGGACTTCAGGACATGGTGGCCTTTGCCAGGCGCGGCACCCCTGCGGGCGCCGACCTCGGATCGCATAACAGCGCGCACCCGGACGGCCAGCACGGCGGCGATCGCCACCACCAACACGGCCGAGAGCGCGAACCCGCTCATTCCGGGGCGCGTGTGGTCAGCGCCAGCGCGTGAAGATCGCCCGCCGGTCCGTCCATCTTTCCCTTCAGCGCGGCATAGACGGCCCGCTGCTGCTGCACCCGGTTCTTTCCGCGGAAACTCTCGTCGACGACCTCGGCGGCATAGTGGTTCCCGTCGCCCGCGAGGTCGGTAATGGTGATCTGGGCGTCGGGAAACTCGATGCGGATGAGTTCCTCGATCTCTCGGGCTTCGATGGCCATGGGGATCCTCTGTTCGGGGTTCGGGCGCACAGAAGGTAAGAACCCGCGTCCCCGGGCGCAAGCGAAAGCAAGGTTGGTCGGCACGAAGAACCGTCCTACGTGTTTTCGCTTATCGCAATGAAGTGATGGACCCGGGCCATTCCCGGCAACTGGAGGGACGACATGCAGATCGGCATATGGATCAGCCTCGCCGCCTATTTCATCCTGATGCTCGGCATCGGGGTCTATGCGTGGCGAAAATCGACCTCGAACTCCGAGGAATACGTGCTGGGCGGTCGCAACCTGCCCCCCGCGGTCGCGGCCCTGTCTGCCGGGGCCTCGGACATGTCGGGCTGGCTGCTTCTGGGTCTGCCCGGCGCGCTTTATGCCGCTGGTCTGGTCGAGGCGTGGATCGGCATCGGGCTGTTCGTCGGCGCGCTTCTGAACTGGATCATCGTCGCCCCGCGCCTGCGCGAGCAGACAGAACGCTATAACAATTCGCTGACTATCCCCAGCTTTCTGGCCAACCGCTTTCCCAGCCAGGCGACCGCGCTGCGCATGGTCTCGGCCATCATCATCGTGGTGTTCTTCGCGGTCTACACGGCCTCGGGCCTCGTCGGCGGCGGCAAGCTGGTGCAATCCGCGTTCGACGGCAATTATCAGGTGGGGTCTGGCTGACGCTGGGCGTGGTTCTGGCCTACACGGTCGTGGGCGGGTTTCTGGCCGTGTCGCTGACCGATTTCTGCCAAGGCGTGATCATGATGCTGGCACTGGTCATCATGCCGATCATCGTCCTCTACGCGGGCGACGGCGGCGGGTTCGATCAGGCGGCCGGCACCCTGCGTGAGGTCGATTCCAGCTACTTGTCCCTGACCGAAGGTCTGACCGCCATCGGGTGGCTGTCGGCCGTGACCTGGGGCCTGGGCTATTTCGGCCAGCCCCACATCATCGTGCGATTCATGGCCGTGCGGAGCGTGAAAGAGGTGGCCGCAGCCCGAAATATCGGAATGACGTGGATGGCGATCTCGCTCGTCGGTGCGATCGGCGTCGGCATCCTGGGTCGCGCCTATGCCGAGCGGAACGGCGTCAACGTCGAAGACAGCGAGACGATCTTCATCGTCCTGGCCGATCTTCTGTTCCACCCACTGGTGACCGGGTTCCTCTATGCCGCGTTGCTGGCGGCGATCATGTCGACCGTGTCCAGCCAGCTTCTGGTCTCGTCCTCGTCGCTGTCCGAGGATTTCTATCGCCTCGTCCTCAGCCGCAAGCCCAGCGAGACCGAGATCGTCAATATCGGCCGTCTTGCGGTCGTCGCGGTTGGCGTCGTCGCGGCCTTCATCGCACGAAACCCCGACAGCAACGTCCTCAGCCTCGTGTCGAATGCCTGGGCCGGGTTCGGGGCGGCGTTCGGTCCGTTAATCATCCTGGCGCTGACGTGGTCGCGGATGACGGGCGCCGGCGCTATCGCCGGGCTGGTCACGGGTGCGGTCACGGTGATCGTGTGGATCACGCTGGGCTGGAACGGAAGCTTCCTGGGCGGTCCGGGCATCTACGAGATCATCCCGGGCTTCATCCTGGCCTTCGCCGCGATCGTCGCCGTCAGCCTGGCGACCGAAGCGTCCGGGGAATTCCGCGCCGCAAAGACCTGACAGATGCGGGGGCGGCCTTTGGTTGCCCCCGTTCACATATCCAAGCCGGGCTAGACGACCGTCGCGATGACCGAGATTTCGAGGTTCAGCGCGCGCGAGACCGGACAGTCCCGCGAGGCGTCCCGCGCGACCTTGTCCAGGATCTCCGGCTCGAGTCCCGGCGCCTTTGCATGAACGGTAAGATCCGACGTCTTGATCGTTGCTCCGGCTACCTCGTCGACAGAGACCGAAACCTGGGCCTGCACATCAAGACGCTCGGGGCTGTAGCCTTCCTTCGACAGCAGATCCGACAATTGCATGCTGAAACATGCCGCATGGGCGGCGGCGATTAGTTCTTCCGGGTTCGTTCCCGGATCATTCTCGAACCGGGTCCGGAAGCCAAAGAGGCATTCGTCGAGCGCCCCGGACGCGGTACTGACGGTTCCCCCGCCAAGCTTGAGATTCCCACGCCATTCGGCGGAAGCATTCCGATGCAACACTACGCCTCTCCTTCACCATGCACCCGGCGGAGGATAGACGATATATTCTAATGGAAGGTTGATGCGCGACGGTCAGACCACGCACTTACCAATGCTGTTACAGGCCCGACGGCAGGTCAAAAGATCAACGGCCAAGCGAAGAGTTACGACCCCGGTATAATGCACCGTGGGTCATCGCAGCATTCGCCGCCGATCTGGCCGAGCAACGACCGCTAAGTCGCGCCCGGCCCTGCCGAAGTTCGGTCGCCGGCGCTCATCGGGCGCGGGCCAAACCTGCCCCGACACAGCCCTATGCCATCAGCCAGCCGACCAGCCTTGCCGTAGATGCGTCCTTGCCGTCCGTGCTCTGGTCGCCCGCCAGTACCGGCTCCAGCGCCTTGGCCAGTTCCTTGCCAAGTTCGACCCCCCACTGGTCGAACGAATTGATCCCCAGAAGCACGCCTTCGACGAAGACGCGATGCTCATAAAGGGCGACGATCTGGCCCAGAACCTCGGGCGTAAGGCTGTCATACAGAAGCGTGGTCGAGGGGCGGTTGCCTGGAAAGACGCGGTGGCGGGCCTGACGTTCAAGCTCGGAGCCTTCGAACTTGTCGGCCACCGACTTGCGCGCCTCGTCCAGCGACCGGCCGCGCAGAAGCGCTTCGGACTGGGCGAGGCAGTTGGCGACCAGCAGGCGGTGCTGATGGGACAGCGATTCCTCGTGACCATGCTTGCCGACCATGAACTCGCATGGCACCACGCGGGTGCCCTGGTGGATCAGCTGGTAGAACGCATGCTGGCCGTTGGTCCCCGGCTCGCCCCACACCACAGGGCCGCTGTCGACAGGCAGGTCGTCGCCATCCATCGACACGCGCTTGCCGTTGCTCTCCATCTCCAGCTGCTGAAGGTAGGCGGGCAGACGCGCGAGACGTTGTTCATAGGGCAGAACCGCGCGGGTGGCGTAACCGCAGCCCTGGTTGTGCCAGATGCCGATCAGCGCCAGCATCACGGGCATGTTCGCCAGCGGTTCGGCTTGGCGGAAATGCTGGTCCATCGCCTCGGCCCCGCGCAGGAACTCGCGGAAGCGCTGCGGGCCGATCGCGATCATCAGCGACAGGCCGATGGGTCCCCACATGGAATAGCGCCCGCCGACCCAGTCCTCGAACCCGAAGACGCGGGTTTCCGAGATGCCGAACTCCCACGTCTTGTCCGCGGCCGAGGACAGTGCCGCGAATTGCGCGGCCGGGTCGCGCACCTGCTCGGCCATCCAGTCCTTCGCGGTCTGGGCGTTGGTCATCGTCTCGATCGTCGTGAAGGTCTTCGAGGCGACGATCACCAGCGTCGTCGTCGGATCCAGCGGGGCCAGAACGTCGGCGATATGCGCGCCGTCCACGTTCGACACGAAATGCGTGCGCGGCCCGTCATGGAACGGCACCAGCGCCTGCGCGGCCATGGCGGGGCCCAGATCCGACCCGCCGATGCCGATATTGACCACATCCGTGATGGGACCGCCCTGCCCGCGGTAATTCCCTTCGCGCACCGACCGCGCGAAGCCTTCCATCCGGGCCAGCGTGCCCAGAACGCGGGGCATCACGTCGTTGCCTTCGATCAGGATCCGCTTGCCGTCGAGGTTGCGCAAGGCGCTGTGCAGAACGGCGCGGCCTTCGGTCTCGTTGATGCGCTTGCCGGTGAACATCGCCTCGCGGCGGGCGTCCAGATCGGCGGTGGCGCAGAGGCCTATCAGCGTCTCCCGCGTCTCGGCGTCGATGTTGGTCTTGGAATAGTCGAACAGCATCCCCAACGCCTCGACCGCGAAGTCCTGCGCGCGGTCCTCGTCCATGAGGTCAAGGATGGGACGGTCGTGGACGGCCTCGGCGCGGTCCTTCAGGGTCGTCCAGGTCGAAGACGGGATCATGCGGCTACTCCTTGGCCCAATGCACGGTGGCGTCGCCCAGGACCAGCGCGATGGGCGCGTCCTCGGGCTTCAGTCTGGCGGCCTTCTCGATGGCCGCGCGTTTCTCGTCCCCGGTGATGACGACATGGGTCGACAGAGCGCCCCGAAGCACCGGGCCGGTCAGGGTCACCCGCGGCTCCAGCCCCTCGGGGGCATCGACCTGCATCACGGGCGGCGCCTTCGACGACAGCGCATCGGCCAGCTGCGGCGAGCCGGGGAACAGCGACGCGCAATGCATGTCCGAGCCCATCCCCAGAAGCAGGATCGACAGGGGCAGCTCGGGCGCGATACGATTGGTCAGATCGTCCATCGACACGCCCGCGCCGGGGATCAGGCGGATGAACTGCGCCGCCGCCGCCTTGTCGCGCAGCAGCCGGTCATGCAGCAAACGCTCGTTTGAGCGTTCGTGATCAGGCGGCACCATCCGCTCGTCCGTCAGCAGGACATGCACCCGGTCCCAGTGCAGGTTGGCGCCGGACAGAGTGTCGAAGACCGGACCCGGGGTCGATCCTCCGGGCACGGCCAGCGAGGCGTGGTCGTGCACCGCGAGGCTTTTTGAGATTTCGCTCGCCAGTTTGTCGGCAAGCTGCATCATCATCATCTCGGTGTCGGCGTATTCGACGAATTCCATGAAAGGGCCTTCGCTGTCAGGACGTGGTCCGCGCCTACCTAGCGCATTGCGCCGCGCGGGTCGATTTTCCGGCCGAATCCCGCCGTCATTCGCGGATTTCGCGCCAGCGGCGTTCCTCGCGATGCAGCAGCATGGCCGACTCCTCGGGCCCGCTCGATCCCGGCTCGTAGGGGTACGGGCGGCGGTCGCGGCTTTCCCAGCTTTCGATGATCGGATCGGTCCAGGCCCATGCAGCCTCGACCTCGTCGCCGCGCATGAACAGGGTCTGGTTGCCGCGGATCACGTCCATCACCAGCCGTTCGTAGGCATCGGTGACGTTGTCGTTCTCGGCCCCCAGCGCATCGGCGAAGGTCATGTCCAGCGGCACGTCGATCAGGCGCATGCCGCCCGGCCCCGGTTCCTTGATGGTGACGCCAAGGGTCATGCCTTCGTTCGGTTGCAGGCGAATGGTCAGGATGTTGCGATGCCGCCCGGCCTCTTCGCCGAAGATCGAATGGGGCGCGTCCTTGAAGACGACCGCGATTTCCGACTGGCGCGCGCGCAGCCGCTTGCCGGTGCGCAGGTAGAACGGCGTGCCCGCCCACCGCCAGTTCGACACGTTGACCTTCATCGCCATGAAGCTTTCGGTGCGGCTGTCCTCGTTCTCGACATCGTGCAGATAGGACGGTGTCTTGCCCTTGGCGGTGTACTGGCCGCGCACCAGCTCCTCGGGCTTCACGGGGTCCAGCGCGCGGATCACCTTCAGCTTCTCGTCGCGCACGGCGTCGGGTTCGAACTGGCTGGGCGGCTCCATCGCGATGAGGCACAGAAGCTGCATCAGGTGGTTCTGCACCATGTCGCGCATCGCGCCCGAGCGGTCGTAGTATCCGCCACGGCCACCCACGCCCACCGTCTCGGCCACGGTGATCTGGATGTGGTCAACATACTGGCTGTTCCACAACGGCTCGAACAGGACGTTGCCGAAGCGCAGCGCCATCAGGTTCTGGACCGTCTCTTTGCCCAGATAATGGTCGATGCGGTAGATCTGCGTCTCGTCGAAATGCTGGGCCAGCGTCTGGTTCAGCTTGCGCGCGGTTTCCAGATCGCGACCGAAGGGCTTTTCCACCACGATCCGGGTCGAGGCGTCCGCGATCCCGTGTTCGTGCAGACGTTCGGCGATGGGGCCGAACAGCGACGGCGCAACCGAAAAGTAGAACGCGCTGATATGGTCTCCGCGCTGGTGTTCCTTCAGCTCGGACCAGCCCTTGTCGCCGGTCGCGTCGATCGAGACGTAGCGCAGCAGCGACAGGAAGCCGTCGACCGCATTCGACTCGAGCTTGTCCTTGCTGATGAACTCCTTCAGCGCCTCGTGCACCTCGTCGCGGTATTGGTCCTCGGTCAGGTCCGAGCGGGCCGCGCCGACGATCTGCGATGTCTCGGGCATCTGTCCGGCGCGGAAACGTCTGTAGAGGCCGGGAAGGATCTTGCGGCGGGCCAGATCGCCCGTGCCGCCGAAAATGGTCAGGTCGAACGGATCGACCGGGATGACGCGCGAAACCATGGACTGCTCCCTTGCGGTTCGCGCCCTGAGTTGCCGTTCCGCGCGCGGTGGTCAAGTCTTGCGTGATCGCTAACGGCACAGTGTTTCCGCCTTGCGTGACCTTGCTGCACGCGATCGACCGCCGACGCGCCGTGCGGGCGGGAACGGCCGCCCGGTCTGGGCCGTTCATCTGCCAAAGGAGTAATTCCAATGAGCCTCAAACGAATTCTCGGCACGATGCTGGCCTCGCGCATGGCGGGACGTGGCAGACGGCGCGGCGGACTGGCCGGCGCGGCGATGGGCGGTCTGGGCCGTCGACGCAGCGGCATGGGCGGCAAGCTCGGCCTCGCGGCGATGGGGTACATGGCGTACAAGGCCTATCAAGACAGCCAGTCCGGCAAGCAAGGCACCACGCGCGCCGGGTCGTCCTCCGGCGGGCTGGCGGGGCTGGTCCAACAGGTCACCGGCAAGGTGAAGGAAGCCACCGGCACGACCGAGCCCGAGCCCGACCTGACGGAAGACCAGCGCGCAGCCGATTCCCTAAGCGACGACAAGGCGCTTCTGCTGATCCGGGCGATGATCACGGCCGCCTATTCCGACGGGGCGATGTCCCAGCAAGAACGCGCGACCATCATGGGCGAGATCGAGCAGAGCGGCGGCGACGCCGAGGATCGCGCCGTGATGGAGCGTGAGATCGCCAACCCCAAGCCGCTGGACGAGTTGCTGGTCCAGGTCAACGACCACGAGACCGCGCAGGAATTCTACCTCGCCTCGAGCGCGGCGGTCGACGGCGAGTCCGAGGCGAACCGCGCCTACCTGGCCGAGTTGCGTCGCCGGCTGGAGCTGACGGACGAGGAAGTCGCCGAAATCGACGAGATGGCCGCCTGACTCAGGCTTCCAGTTCCGCGTCCCAGTAAAGGAAGTCGAGCCACGTGTCGTGCAGGTGGTTGGGCGGGAAGCGGCGCCCCATGTTCTTCAGCTCCTCCGCGCCGGGCACGCGGGGGGGCTTTCGCAAGCTCATGCCGGTGTCGCGCAGGGACCGCGATCCTTTGGACAGGTTGCATTTCGAACAGGCGGCCACGACGTTCTCCCAGCTGGTCCGCCCGCCCCGGGCGCGCGGCACCACGTGATCGAAGGTCAAATCGCCCGTCGATCCGCAATACTGGCAGCGGAATTCGTCCCTCAGAAAAAGATTGAAGCGCGTGAAAGCCACGCGCTTCTGGGGTTTGACAAAATCTTTCAGGACGACGACCGAGGGAATCCGGATCACGGTCGTCGGACTTCGAACGACCTGCTCGTATTCCGCGACGATCTGCACCCGGTCGAGGAAGGCCGCCTTCACCGCCTCCTGCCAAGGCCAGAGGGACAGGGGATAGTACGACAACGGCCGGTAATCCGCGTTCAACACAAGCGCCGGATGGTGTCGAAGGTTGTTCGGCTCCCGCACGAAACTGGTTCTGAAATCGCCTGCCATGGTCTTGAGTCCGTCCCTGCCCTGCATCCGCTTCCGGCCCAGGACGGGGGAGGCCCCGCCCCGCGTCTTCATGGGGACTATATATGGCGGTCCGATCCCCGCAAGCCCCACATTCGGTGCCCGATATCTGCCGCGACACCATGACGTCCGTGTGACAACGCGAACCCGTCCCTTGCGGGGTGTCAGACGATCCGCACCTCCAGCGGCGGAAGTCCCTCGATCTGCGCCGACAGGAGGTCCCCTTGCGTCACCTTGCCCACGCCTGCGGGCGTGCCGGTCATGATCAGATCCCCCGCCCCCAGATCATAGAGCGTGCCCAGATGCGCCAGAAGCGCGGGGATATCGTGGATCAGATCGCGGGTATTGCCCGACTGCCGGACCGCGCCGTTGACCGACAAGGATATCTCGTGCGCGCCGATCTCCTCCAACGGGAGGAACTGTCCCAGGATCGCCGCCCCCTCGAAATCTTTCGCGACATCCCAGGGGCGGCGCTTTTCCTTTGCGACCGCCTGCAGATCGCGTCGCGTCATGTCCAGGCCGACCCCCGCGGCCATCACCGCGCCGCCCTCGTCCAGGGCCACGACCAGCTCGACCTCGTGATGCAGATCCGAGGTGCCCGGGGGATAGGTCCAGTCGCCGCCCGCCACCGCATGGGCCGGGCTTTTCGTGAAGTAGAACGGCGCGGCGCGGTCGACCTCGTTGCCCATCTCGGCGGCGTGTTCGGCATAATTGCGGCCGACGCAGAAGATCCTTCGGATCGGATAGTCGCCCCGCCCCTCGATCGTGACGGTGGCGGGGGCTGGCGGGTCGAAGAGGAAAGGCATGGCGCGCTCCGGTTTTCGGTGTAAATCCGGGGCGAAGCGTAGTCGCGCGCAAAGCGGTGTGAAAGCCCGTCGCAAGGGCTTGATCCCTGATGCTTATGGGCGTATTGCGCGGCCTCAATCGAATTCCGGGGCGCCTTGAACCTGCGTCCTGCCCAAACTTGCGAAGGACCGACCATGGCCGTCCCTCAGAATAAGGTCACCAAGTCGCGCCGCAACATGCGCCGCGCCCACGATGCCCTGACCGCCGCCAACCCGCATGAATGCCCCAACTGCGGCGAGCTGAAGCGCCCGCATCATGTCTGCGGCGCTTGCGGTCATTATGCCGAACGTGAAATCGTCGCCCAGGCCGACGAGATCGATCTCGACGACGACGCGGCGTAAGGCCGGCCCCGCCGATGGCGCAGGGTCCCCGGGAAAATATCGACGAGGCTGACCGGCGCGCCGGGCCAATCGTCCTGTCCGTCGACGCGATGGGCGGGGACCAGGGCCCGAAAGCCGTGATCAGCGGCATGGCCAAGTCGGCAGCCAAGAATCCCGATCTTCAGTTTCTGGTCCATGGCGATGCAGCGGCGTTGAGGCCTCTGATCGCCAAGGCCAAGCTGGATGACCGGGTCGAACTTCGCGACTGTCCCGATGTCGTGTCGATGACCGACAAGCCGTCCAACGTGCTGCGCCATGGACAGAAGACGTCCATGTGGTCCTGTATTGACGCCGTGAAGACCGGCGAAGCGCAGGCCGCCGTCAGTTGCGGAAACACCGGCGCGCTGATGCTGCTTTCGGTCATGCGACTGCGCAAGATCCCCGGCGTCCACCGCCCGGCGATCGCCTGTCTCTGGCCGTCGCGCAATCCCGCCGGGTTCAACGTGATGCTGGACGTCGGCGCCGACATCAAGGCGGATCCGCGCGACCTGCTGCAATACGCCCTGATGGGCTGCTCCTACGCGCGCAACGGGCAAGAGGTGCGCCACCCCAGGATCGGCCTGCTGAACAACGGGACGGAGGAGCACAAGGGTCGCCCCGAGATGCGCGAGGCGCACAGCCTGATCTCCCGCGCGGCCAAGACGGCGGATTACGATTTCGTCGGTTTCGTCGAAGGCGTGGACATCCCCTCGGACCGGGTGGACGTGATCGTGACCGACGGGTTCACAGGCAATGTGGCTCTCAAGACCGGCGAAGGCACCGCATCGCTGATTCGCGATCTTCTGCGCGAGGCGTTCCAATATTCTCCCCTGTCGCGGCTTGCCGCGGTGCTGGCGCTGACGTCGCTGAAGCGTCTGCAAAAGCGGATCGACCCACGGCGGGTGAATGGCGGCGTGTTCCTGGGCGTCAACGGCACGGTCGTGAAAAGCCACGGTTCGGCCGATGCGACCGGCGTGTCCGCGGCCATCAAGCTGGCCTTCAAGCTGGGCCAGAAGGACTTTACCAACCGACTGGCCGCCCGCGTCGCGGAGGGGTCGGTACTTGTGGAAGAAGACAACCGGAGGAGCGGGACATGAGCGTCATCAGGGCCCGCGTCGCCGGGGTCGGTCACTACCTGCCCGCCCGCGTCGTCGAGAATTCCGAGTTCGAGGCAACCCTTGAGACATCGGACGAATGGATCCGCTCACGCTCGGGGATCGAGCGTCGGCACTTTGCCGCCGAAGGGGAACTGACTTCGGATCTCGCCACCCATGCGGTCCGCGCCGCGCTGGCGGATGCGGGGCTGGAGGTCGAGGCACTGGATGCCATCGTAGTCGCCACCTCGACCGCGGACCTGACATTCCCTTCGGCCGCGACCATGGTCCAAGACAAGCTGGGCCTTCGTTCAGGCTTCGCGTTCGACGTGCAGGCCGTCTGCGCGGGCTTCGTTTTTGCCATGACCACGGCGAATGCGATGATTGTTTCGGACCAGGCCCGGCGCGTCGCCGTCGTGGGCGCCGAGACGTTCAGCCGGATCATGGACTGGACGGACCGTTCGACCTGCGTGCTGTTCGGCGACGGCGCGGGCGCGCTGATCCTTGAGGCGGCCGATGGCGACGGGACGACCGCGGATCGGGGCATCCTGTCGGCGGACCTGCATTCCGACGGACGGCATCGCGACATCCTGTATGTCGATGGCGGTATTTCGACCCAGTCCACCGGCCATTTGCGGATGGAAGGCAAGGAAGTATTCCGTCACGCGGTCGAGAAACTGGCGGCAACCGCCCACACCGCGCTGCAGAAGGTGGGGCTCACGGCGGATGACGTGGATTGGGTCGTCCCCCACCAGGCCAATATCCGGATCATCAAGGCGACCGCGCAGAAGATGGGCGTCCCCATGGAGCGGGTGGTCGTGACCGTGCAGGACCACGGCAACACGTCGGCCGCGTCGATCCCGCTGGCCCTGTCGGTCGCGCGGGCAGAGGGCAAGATCCGTCCCGGACAGATCATCGTGACCGAAGCCATCGGCGGCGGACTCGCCTGGGGTTCGCTGGTCCTGCGCTGGTAGGCTTGGAACGCCCGACCGCTTCGGCGTCGTTGACTTCACAGAATCGGTAGACCATTTTCGGGGCCAAGGGCCTCGGGGGACTGACAGAATGTCGAAAACGTTGACGCGGATGGACTTGAGCGAAGCCGTCCATCGAGAGGTGGGGTTGTCGCGAAACGAATCCGCCCAGCTTGTCGAATCCGTGCTGGATCATATCTGCGAGTCGCTCGTCGCGGGCGAGACGGTGAAAATCTCTTCCTTCGGGACCTTCGCGCTGCGTGACAAGTCGGCCCGGATCGGGCGCAACCCCAAGACCGGGGAAGAAGTGCCAATCCATCCCCGACGCGTGTTGACCTTTCGCCCGTCGCATCTGATGCGGGACAGGATCGCAGACGGCAACAAGGGGTAGACATGGCCAAGGCACCCGATGCCTTTCGCACGATCAGCGAAGTGGCCGACTGGCTGGACGTTCCGACCCATGTCCTGCGGTTCTGGGAATCACGGTTCACCCAGGTCAAACCGGTCAAGCGGGCCGGTGGGCGTCGCTATTACCGTCCAGCCGACATGGAACTTCTGGGCGGGATCAAGCGCCTCCTGCATGACGAGGGGATGACGATCCGCGGGGTGCAGAAACTGCTGCGCGAGGAAGGGATCCGGCATGTCTCGGCCCTGTCTCCGCCCCTGGACGGGCCCCCCGCGGGCGAAGATCGCGGCAAGGTCATCACCCTGACGCCCAAGGGTGTCTCGACCATCGAGACCGCCCCCGATCGCTGGCCCTTCACCGACGAAGCCGAGGAGGCGGTGGGCAAGCTCAACACCGATTACCTCGAGTCAGACGCCCCGCCCGAGATCACCCCGCCACCGAACATCGCGGCAGTACCAGAGTCTGACGCCGCGGACGGCATTGATGATCCCGCACGGCCATCGGCCGAACCGGAACCCGCGTCCAACGAGGCCGCCGGATCGCAGGACGACGCCGGTCAGGCCACGGTCAATGAGCCGCCCGCGCCAGACCTTACCGAGTCGGATGCCGAAGCGGATCCTGCGCCCGATGTCGACACGGCAGAAGGCAACGCCCAGCCGTCCGCCCCGACCATGGACACGGAGCTACATCAAGTGGCGGACATACCGCCGATGCCGGTCACCGATGCCGACGCACCTGTCGCGCCCGACACCGGCCCAGCAGAGGGCGCACAGTCCACCGAGGGTTCGACCCCGGGGCAGGAGGCCCCCGCCGAACCGACACCGGAAGGCGCCGCGCCGTCCGTGCCCGATGACCCGGCCGCAACGCCCGGCCCAACTCCGTTCGCGGACATCCCCCTGCCCGATGTCGACGCCCTGACCTTGCCCGTCACGCCGCTGGCGGTGCTGTCGGGCATGGGCCGTTCGGGCCGAACACGGCGGTCCCGCGTGTTGCGCCCCATCGCGATCGAGGCCGAGATCGTCTCGCGCGCTTGGGATGCACGGATCTAGTTGCGGAAAATGGCGCACAGCCCCTTGCCCCTGCTGCCCGTTTCGATAAAAGCCCCTCCAGTCGGGCTATGGCGCAGCCTGGTAGCGCGTCCGTCTGGGGGACGGAAGGTCGCAGGTTCGAGTCCTGCTAGCCCGACCAGCTACCACATGAGATGCGGGGAACAGACATGACCGGTGTCCTTCCCTCGCAGGCTCTTCGCGCGTTGATCGCGTCCGGGACGCTCCGCGCCGATCCCCCCATTGTCCCCGATCAGATACAGCCCGCCTCCCTCGACCTGCGACTAGGCAGCGTCGCGCATCGCGTCCGCGCATCGTTCCTGCCCGGCCGGGGGCGTACGGTCACGGACCGGCTGGCCGACTTCTCGATGCACCGGATCGACCTCACCGAAGGCGCTGTGCTGGAGAAGGGGTGCGTCTACCTCGTGCCGCTAATGGAAAGCCTGCATCTGCCAGCGGGCCTCAAGGCCGTCGCCAACGCGAAAAGCTCCACCGGGCGGCTCGATTTGCTGACCCGCGTGGTGACGGACGAAGGGAGCGAGTTCGACCGCATTCCCGATAGCTATGACGGCCCGCTTTATGCCGAGATCTGCCCACGTTCGTTTTCCGTCCTCGTCCGGCCGGGAATGCGCCTCAACCAGATCCGCTTCCGCGATGGCCACGCGACGCTCGACGACACGCAGCTTCGCGCGCTTCATGACCGCGAACCCCTCGTGGACAGCGCCCCGGTGATCGATGCGGGCCTAGGCTTCTCGGTCGATCTGCGCCCCCGTGACGGCGATCTCGTCGGCTATCGCGCCAAGCCCCATACCGGTGTGATCGACCTCGACCTTATCGCACACTACCCCGCCCGCGATTTCTGGGAAGAGCTTCGGACCAACGACGCCCGCCTGATCCTCGATCCGGGCGCGTTCTACATCCTCGTCAGCCGAGAGGCCGTCACGATCCCGCCCGCCTATGCCGCCGAGATGGCCCCCTACCTTGCCATGGTGGGCGAGTTCCGCGTCCACTACGCCGGATTTTTCGATCCGGGCTTCGGCCACGCCACGGCGAACGGCACGGGCGCGCGCGGAGTCCTCGAAGTCCGCTGCCACGAAGCCCCCTTCGTCCTGGAACACGGCCAGATCGTCGGGCGCCTCATCTACGAACGCATGTCTCAGCCGCCCGAGCGCCTCTACGGGCAGGACATCGCGTCGAACTACCAGGGCCAGGGGCTGAAACTGGCGAAACACTTCGTCGTCTGACAGGCCATTTCACCCTTGGAAAAATACCCGCCCCGCAGGGTCGCGCTGTCCCTCAGACGACGCTGAGTATCTCGTCCATCGCCTTCTTTCGCCCGGGCGCTTTTGGCACCGCCGCCCCCTCTTCCGCGTATCCGACCGCCAGGATCATCACCGGCTTTTCATGGGCCGGCCGACCGCAGATCTCGCGCAGGAAGCCCATGGGCGCAGGCGTATGGGTCAGGCAATCCAGCCCCGCCATGTGAAGCGTGGCAATCAGGAAGCCGCAGGCGATGCCGACACTTTCGGGGACATAATAATGCTTGATCCGTTCTCCGTCCGCGTTGACCCCAAACCGCTGGGCAAAGACGACGATCAGCCACGACGCCTGTTCCAGGTGCGGCTTGTCGGCGTCCGTACCGATGGGCGCCAGCGCCTGTAACCAGTCGTCACCCGCCGCACCGTCATAGAACGCGCGCTCCTCCGCCTCGGCGGCTGCGCGGATGCGGGCCTTCACGGCGCGGTCGCGGATCGCCACGAAATGCCACGGTTGCTGGTTCGCCCCCGATGGAGCCCGGCCAGCTGTCGCGACGGCATGGCGGATCGCCTCTTCGGGGACGGCGCGGTCCGAGAAGTCGCGCACGGTTCGTCGGCTGGCCATCCGGTCGAAGACCTCGCGGGCCGCGGCTGCGGGATCCGCGGGGCGGGCGCGATACGGCAAAGGTTCGGTGTCGTAGGGCATGGCCGGATCATTGCCCGGCCGGCGTTTCCTCGCAAGGCCGATCAGTCGCCCAGCATCCAGGTTCCGTCGGGGTGGAAGGCGTCGAACGCGAAGGCGAACGGAATGTCGAAGGCCACGGGCTCGCCGGCTTCGTCCGTCACTCGGATATCGCCGACTTCCCGCCCCTCGGCCAGAACGCCCGTGTCCAGCGCCGAGGCCTGCCCTTCCGCCCAGTTCAGCGTCAGTCCCGCTTCCTCGACCCGGCCCGCGTCGCGCAGCCGCGTCAGCGGCCAGGCGCGATCCCCAACGCGAACGACGCGGGCCAGCGGGGCGATGCCGTGGGGCGGCGCCTCGCCCGAATACAGGAACGGCCTCGGCGCACTGTCATAGCCCGCATAGGGGTTTGTGCCGTAGCGGCGCGCCGTGTCGGGCGCGTCCATCACGACGCCGTCGGGATGTTCATCGCGGAACGCCTGCCAGCTTTGCATCAGCGCGGGCAACGGGCGAAGTTCGGTCCCGGTCAACGCGCCGACGATGGCTTCGCCGGTCGCCTGCTGCCACCAGCTTTCGGTCTGGCGGTCGAACATGATCATGTCCGAGTGGCGCAACTTGCCCGTGACCCCGAACTCCAGCACCGTGTCCGCCGCGCTGCGGTCGAAGACGATACCGGTGTTGCACAAGGGGCAGAACGTCACCGCGATTGGGCGTCCGTCGGCATGGTCGTTCACGATCTCATGCCACATCAGGTACCGGATGGGATAGGCGCGGCCCGCATAGGCCATCACCGGCTCGCGCGGGGACAGGCGCGCCTCCTGTGCGACGGCGATCATATCGGGAGATGTGATGGCGGGGATGCCGTCCTTCGGAGGACCGCCCGAGATGATTTCGGTCCAGTCCCCGATGGCAGAGTTGCTGAAATCGGTCTGGGACCATTCCGACCGCCACGCGTCCGGCGGGGCCGCCTGGGCCAAGGCGGACCCGGCGGCAACGACAAGGGCAAGGCACAGACGGTAAAGCATGGCGATCCTCCCGATCCCGGGAAGATCGCCCGAAAGACCCGGCCCGACCAGCCGGGTCACGTAAACGTCAATCTGTGACGGTCACGCTTTCCATGATGTCGGGCGCGCCCGATACGGCGCCGGACTGGCCGGCCCCGCGCTTGACCTCGTCGATGATCTCCATCCCTTCGGTCACTTCGCCCACGACGGTGTATTGCCCGTCGAGATGCGGGGCCGAATTAAACATGATGAAGAATTGCGAGTTCGCGCTGTCCACCGACGCGCCCGAACGGGCCATGCCCACGGTGCCGCGGGTAAAGGGCCGGTCCGAGAACTCCTGTTCCAGATCCGGCAGGTCCGACCCGCCGAAGCCCGCGCGGGACATGTCGCCGCCCTCGACCTTGCCGTACTGCACGTCGCCGGTCTGGGCCATGAACCCTTCGATCACGCGGTGGAACGCCACCCCGTCATAGGCACCGCGTTCGGCCAGGGCGGTGATGCGTTCGACATGGTTGGGGGCCACGTCCTCGAACAGGTCGACATGGACGGTGCCCTGCGCCTCGCCCTGGATCTGGATGTCCAGGCCGGTGGCCAGTGCGGGGGACGCGGCGGCGAGCGAGAGAAGAAGGACAAGCTTACGCATCGGCGGCCACCTTCACGCTGATCATGCGGTCGGGGTTCGCCGGCGGCTCGCCCTTGGTGATAGCATCCACATGCTCCATCCCCTCGATGACGCGGCCATAGACGGTGTACTGGCCGTTCAGGAAATGGTTGTCGCTGAAGTTGATGAAGAATTGCGAGTTGGCCGAGTCGGGGTTGGCCGAGCGCGCAGCACCCAGCGTGCCCCGGTCGTGCGGGATCTTCGAGAATTCGGCGGGAAGGTCGGGATGTTCCGATCCGCCCGTGCCAGCCATGCGGATGTTGAAGTCGCCCTCGGCATTGCCGTTCGCCACATCGCCGGTCTGGGCCATGAAGCCGTCGATCACGCGGTGGAAGACGACGTTGTCATAGGCGCCGGAGCGCGCCAGGGTCTTCATCCGCTCGGTATGCTGCGGGGCGATCTTGGGCATCAGCTCGATGACGACGCGGCCGCCCTTCAGCTCCATGATGATGGTGTTCTCGGGGTCGGTGATCTCGGCCATGCATGCCTCCTGTTGCGCGGTTTGGGCGCTATCTATGCTTCGTAAGGGGCAAGGGAAAGGGCCGCGCTTGCGCAAGGCGGGCTTCCGCGCGATGACAGGGCGACCGAAAAGCAAGGAGCGCGCGATGAGCTGGACCCCCCTGAGCGAGATGGACCTGTCGGGCAAACGGGTGCTGACCCGCGTGGATCTGAACGTCCCCGTCGAAGGGGGCCGCGTGACGGACCCGACCCGGATCGAACGTATCGTGCCCACGGTGAACGCCATCCTCGAGGCGGGCGGCACGCCGGTCCTGCTGGCGCATTTCGGCCGCCCCAAGGGCAGCCGCGTCGACGAGATGTCGCTTCGCCACGTGGTCCCTGCGCTGGAGACCGCGCTGGGTCGCGACGTGACCTTCGGCGCCGATTGCGTGGGGGACGCGGCGGCCGAGGCCGTGGCCAAGGGCGGCGTCGTTCTTCTGGAGAATACGCGATTCCACCCGGGCGAGGAAAAGAACGACGACGCGCTGGCCGACGAGATGGCGAAGCTGGGCGATGTCTATTGCAACGACGCGTTTTCGGCCGCGCACCGCGCCCACGCCTCGACCGAGGGGCTGGCCCGCCGCCTGCCCGCCTGTGCCGGCCTGCTGATGGCCGAGGAGCTGACGGCGCTGGAAACCGCGCTTGGCGAACCCGAACGGCCGCTGATGGCCGTGGTGGGCGGTGCAAAGGTGTCGACGAAGCTGGACCTGTTGTCGAACCTCGTGCGCAAGGTGAACCATCTGGTGATCGGCGGCGGTATGGCGAATACGTTCCTTGCCGCGCAGGGCATCGACATCGGCAGGTCCCTGGCCGAGCACGACATGACCGACACCGCGAAGGACATCCTGACCCGCGCGGACGAGGTCGGCTGCGAGATCATCCTGCCCCACGACGTGGTCGTCGCGACCGAGTTCAAGGCGGGGGCCGAGAACCAGTCGGTGCCGGCGGATGCCTGTCCGTCCGACGCGATGATCCTCGACACCGGCCCCGACAGCGTGGAGCGGATCAAGAAAGCGATGGCCGGGTGCAAGACGCTGATCTGGAACGGGCCGCTGGGCGCGTTCGAGATCCAGCCCTTCGACGCCGCCACCAACGCCGCCGCGGCCGAGGCGGCCCGACTGACGAAAGCGGGATCGCTGGTGTCGGTCGCCGGCGGCGGGGACACCGTGGCGGCGTTGAACAAGGCCGGCGCGGCTGACGATTTCAGCTACATCTCCTCGGCCGGCGGCGCGTTCCTGGAATGGATGGAGGGCAAGACCCTGCCCGGGGTCAAGGCGCTGGGCGGCTGAGCGATCGCTTGCGCGAATCGGCGCCTCATCGTTCCCTTGGGCTCCCCCGCCAGACGAGGTGCCGATGTCCCGCCCGATCCTGATCGCCGCCCTGTGCGCCCTGCCAACCGGCGTGCTTGCGCAACACCTGACCTGGGGAGAGCTGGTCACCCCGGACCGCATCGTGCGGTCGGGGGTTCAGGCGGCCCTGTGGCGCTGCGCAGCCAGATCGACCTGCGCTGGTCCGACATGGCGGTCGACGCCCGGCGCGGTGCTGTGACCCTGCGCGAGGTCGCGGTCTATCCCGACCCGCCCCACGACATGAACGGCAATTGCGCCGTCTTTGCCAGCGGCGGCACCATCCAGGTGATGGATTTCGACCGCCCCGAACGGCTGAGCGTCGGGCTTTCGCTGCGCGCGGTTTCGGTCGATGGGGCCTGCCTGCCGCCCGCCGCCGCGATGCCCGCCCGGATGATGGGGCTCGACATGATCGACAGCCCGCTCGTCCGGATTGACTTAGATTAAGACATCCCCTCGGCCGAGGCGCAGGTGGGCCTCTTCGCCGAAATCGACGACGTTGCCGCGGTCACCGCTTGGGCGGATTTTGACTACTTCTGATCCCTCGGACCCCGAAGGTAACCCCCTGCCCGTCCTAGACCTTGCCTCGGCGCGCGTGGAGATCGAGACTCTCGGGATGTGGCAGGTGATCGCGCCGCTCCTGCCGCCGCCTTTGGTCAACCCCGAAACCGCTGGAATGGCCATCGCGCGCAGCATCTCCAACGCGCTTGGTGGGGCGGCGCCGACGCCCGAGGTTCAGGATCTTGCGGCCGATGCCGCCGAAGCGTGGTCCGGGTTCCTAGCCGATCCACGGGTCCTCAGCGTCCGGTCGGGCAATACCACCGGTCTGGCTGGATTTCGCCGCCTACGAAACGGATCCTGCCACCCTTCTCTCGGATCTGAACCCGCGTCTGTCCGCGTATATCGTCCCTGACGCGGCCCCCATCGCCGCGGACGATCTGACCGCGGCCCTCGATGCGCCGGAAACTCTGGACGCGGCCCGTCTGGCCGTCATCGCGACGGTGCTTGCGACAGGCGAAGGCGCCCCCCGGAGCGTTGCGTCCGCCATATCACTGCTGTCGAACAGCGCGATCACCGACCCCGCGGCGCAGCTTTCCCTGGCAGAGGCCTTGGCCTCCGCCGCGCCCCTCGACTCCTACCGCGCGGCCCTGCGCGCCGACCACGCCGGTGAGCCTACGGCCGGACTTCGTGACCGGATCGAGGGCGATCTGACCCTGTCAGAAATCCTGTCCGCCCAGGATGCCGTCGCCCAACCCACAGGTCCGCTGCCCGCCACGCTGGGCGAACTGCGGCGCGACGCCCTTGCCCTGGCCACGGGTGAAGGGACGACACGCAACTACCACGATTCCCTCCTCTATGCGCGGCTTGCTGCCGGTCTGGGCGATGCGGCCAGCGCCGATCTGGCCGCGACACTGGACGCGCGGTTCCGGGGCGCGGACGGTTGGAAGGATCCGAACCGCGCCGTATCGGACGCGGCACTCAAAGCGTGGATCGACGCGGATCTACCACAACGCCTGTTAGCGCGCCCATGAGGATCGCCGCCTGAAATCCGTTGCCATGCAAGGCCCTGCGGCCTAGACCTTGCGGAAATTGCAAAATCAGGGGGTCTTCATGAAAGCATCGCGCAAAGTTCAGCAAATCCTGTCGAATTACGAAGGCGAAGCGCCAGGCGTGAAGGGCAAGCTATGCCAGATGCTGATGCACGGCCGCCTGAAGGGCACCGGCAAGATGATCATCCTACCGGTCGATCAGGGGTTCGAGCATGGTCCGGCCCGCACCTATGGGCCCAACGCTGCAGCCTATGATCCGCATTACCATTACCAACTGGCCATCGATGCGGGGCTGAACGCCTACGCCGCGCCGCTTGGCATGCTCGAGGCCGGAGCTGACACCTATGCCGGTCAGATGCCGACGATCCTGAAAATGAATTCGGCGAACTCGCTGATGTCCTCGACCGCCGGCAAGGACCAAGCGGTCACCGCATCGGTCGATGACGCGTTGCGGCTGGGCTGCTCGGCCATCGGCTTCACGATCTATCCCGGCTCGGACCGTCAGCTCGACATGTTCGAGGAGATCGTCGAGCTGCGCCGCGAGGCCGCAGCGGTCGGCATACCCACCGTCATCTGGTCCTATCCACGGGGCGAGGCGATCTCAAAAGAGGGTGAGACGGCCATCGACGTCGCCGCTTATGCCGCGCAGATCGCCGCGCTGATCGGCGCGCATATCATCAAGATCAAGCTGTCCACGGACCACCTCGAGGTGCCGGAGGCCAAGAAGGTCTTCGAGGAACAGAAGATCGACATCTCGACCCAAGCGGCCCGGGTCAAGGAGTGCATGCGCTCGTCCTTCAACGGGCGGCGCATCGTCGTTTTCTCGGGCGGCGCGAAGAAGGGTGAGGATTCGATCTACGACGACGCCCGCGCCATCCGCGACGGCGGCGGCAACGGGTCGATCATCGGCCGGAACTCCTTCCAGCGCGAACACTCCGAAGCGCTGGCAATGTTCGACAAGCTCGTCGCGATCTACAAGGGCAACGAATAAGTCACAGTTTCGACCTGACTGGCGTTCGAAGGCGGCAGGGCATATTCAAGCCCGGCCACCTTTGGCATCAACGCCTTGGCTGCTTTCGGAGACGCCGTCCGCCATGACATACACGCGCAAACGGTCCCCCTATGGCCTCATCGCCTACGTCATCCTGACATTCGTCCTCGGGACCTATTTCAGCTTCGCGTCGGTGCAGGGGGATTTTGGCCTGATGCGCCGCGTGGAGATCGACGCGGAAGCCAAACGTCTGGAATCGGAACTATCCGCCCTGCGGGAACAGACCGCGACTTACCGCAACAAGACCAAGCGCCTGTCGGACACGTATCTGGACCTCGATCTGCTGGACGAGCAAGCCCGCGACGTTCTCGGATACGTGCGCTCCGACGAGATCGTTCTGCGCTGACGGGCGCCGCACGGACCGACTTCTAAGACGCTCAAACGACCTGACGACAGCAATCGTGTCAGTCGCTGCCGAACAAGTGATTCATCATAATTGAAGGTTGCGCGCATCCCGCCTCTCCGACGATCTTCGCGGGCACGCCCGCGACCGTCTTCATTGGCGGAACCTCTTCCAGAACGACGGAACCCGCTGCGATTCGTGAGCAATGGCCGATCCGGATTGCGCCAAGAACCTTTGCCCCCGCCCCGATTAGCACACCGTCGCCGATTTTAGGGTGCCGATCATCGTCCTCTTTTCCGGTGCCGCCAAGCGTCACGGAATGCAGCATCGACACGTTATCTCCAACCGTCGCAGTTTCCCCGATCACGATGGAATGTGCATGATCGATCATGATCCCCTTCCCGATTCTTGCACCGGGGTGAATATCGACACCGAACAATTCTGAGGTTCGCATCTGGATGAACAGCGCAAGATCGTGGCGCCCCTGCCGCCAATGCCAGTTAGCAACCCGATACGCCTGTACAGCTTGATACCCCTTGAAATACAGCAGCGGCTGCACGAACCTATGGCAGACAGGGTCGCGCTCATATGTGGCAACAAGGTCCGCGCGAGCGGCCTGTCCGAGCAGGGGATCAGACGCATAGGCTTCCTCGGCGACTTCGCGCAGGATCTGTTCGGGCATCTCTCCGCTAGAAAGCTTGAGGGACAATCGGTACGTCAGCGCACGTTCGAACGTCTCGTGATGCAGGATTGAGACGTGGAACAAGGCCGCCATCAAAGGCTCATCGACAACGGCACGTTCGCTTTCCTCGCGGATCCGTCTCCAGACGGGATCCACAGCGGCAAGGTTGGTGGCTTCGAGGCTCATTTTCGCCCTCCGACGATCGCGTTATCAGGTGATATAGAGGCCACCGCCGAAGGGACCAAGCCTAGTCTTGCAGATCTGGGACCAAGATGGCCGCAGACGCGCCCGGGCCATACGAATACGACACCTGTGAGACCGCAATCGAACAATTCGGACCGTCCAGCAAGCGGTCGGCCTCCGGGTACACCCACCGCGGGGATTCGCAAATCGTTTCGCGCACGACCACCCCCGACCGCATGACTTGCACAAGGTATTGTTCTCGTTCTTCGCCCAGAGGGATCTCGAACGCTTCCCAGTCATCGCCCCCCTTGCGGGTTCGCCGGACCCAAGTGAACTCAGTTCCCGAAGAAATTCGGCGGGATTTTAGGTGCACCGGAGAAAGCGGGCACTGCCAGTTTGCACTGAATTCGTGTTCCTTGTGAACGTAACTCGGGCCTTCGATAGATTGCGCGGCCGGACCGATCCGAAAATGCCGTACGCTGCCGCGGAAATAAGCCGCCCCTCCCAACGACTCCAGAGCGTTGTCCAGCAGAACGACCCGTGTCCCGACGGGCCACGCCTCCGGCATCGATGCATCTGTTCCAAATTGCCCCCTTAGAAGACCCGTCAATTCATAAGTTCCCGGCTCGACGAGAATGGCGTCCTTGAACTGAAGAATTTCCCATCGATCTTCTTCTTCCTTTCCCACCGCGATTGAATTGGCCCCGGCTAGGAATTCTATTTCCGTTCTAGAGCGAAGATCGCCCGCAAGAAGCTTGACCCGCAAGACGTTCGCTCGGTCAAAACGACCGACGGGACCCCGCACTAGTTCACTGCTCGTCTCACCAATCGTCGCCCGGCTCCGACACACTGTCTTCAAGGCATAGCTGGAATTCTCCAAGCTAGCATGGACCGAAACCTCGCCCGACCACGGAACCGAAGCCGTCGCGATTACCGGGCCATCCACATCCCCTTCGCGGCCAAACGCAGGCAAGTCCAAGATGACCGGCAACACCGGCGCCGGGATTATACGAACCTCGACGTCTGTGATGCCATCTTTCAGCAGCGGCGCATCGTACTGATGACGTCCGACACGGCTCGCTTCGACAAGCTGGAACTCGGCCAGTTCAACCCGGTCGATCCGATAGCTGCCTCCACGGATTTCGATGACATCACCGGCGCCAAGATGTCCTGCCGATCTAGGAAGCCCGAACCTGATACGATCTCGCCCGACTTCCGTCTCCGCGAACCAACGCGCGGCGATACTCCTGCCCTCTTCCGTGGTCAGAACCAATGGGATTTCCGCCCGGGCTACCGTCCCGTCATCTCTTTCGCTCCGCGCCACATAAGCACTTCGAGCACTGAACGCGCCGTCCTCCGCGATGTATCCGATCGAGAATCGTGCAACTTGCTCCGCGTTGGGATTGCGGATCGACGTTATATCGCCATTATCCTGCCCAAGCTGCACGACACGATTTTCGTCGATAATGGCGCAAGGTGTGCCACTGCGCATACGGAATACAAGTTTTCCTTCCCGTTCAATGGCATCAAAACCATGTGTCAGCATCAACGGCTGAATCGCGGATCGACCCGTGGCAATGTCAGAGATCGTGTATCCCCGAACCACACCGGTAAGGTCGCTGACGTCAAAGTCGGCGATACCCGCCCGATCGCATATTTCGCTGACGACAGATTGCAAGGTGCGGTAAGAAGCCCGCCCGGTGATCCAATGACCACGGTAATAGTTTTCCCCATCCGCCCAAGTATCTGCTAAGGCCGGAAATTGGGGATACGGCCTTGCATCCCACGTCCAGACGTAGGAATGCTCCGAAGCGACCATTCTGCCGTCGTACTTGTCGGACGAAGGGTTGTTGACCGCATCGTTCCAGTATTCATCCATTGCGCGGATATACTGAACCTGGAGGAAATCATCCCTCCCACCGTTGGAAAAGAATGGCAGCGATGATTCGGACGACTTTGGGTCGACAAACTTGTTCGGCTGGTTGGTACCCTTATCGATTGCCGGACATCCGATCTCGGTAAATCGAACTGGTTTGGATTGCGGAACCCAATTGGTGGGATTGTTCAGTCTAACTCCCCCGACGCGATCATGATGGACGTTTCCCCACCAGTTGCGGATATCCTTGTATCGCCACACCCATGGCTCGCTATGGACCCCATCGGTGATGGTGGTACGTATCTGTGCATCTCGGTCCGCCGCCGAGGCATAGAACCAGTCGTATCCCTCACCTCCGCAAATATTCGCCTTTAGATACCCGAGGTCGTGAGGGCCGGCATACGAGCTATCCGCTTCGGCCGGTCGATCGCGCCAATCGGACAGGGGCATATAATTATCGATACCAACGAAATCGATGTTATCGTCTGCCCAAAGTTGGTCCAAGTGAAAATATATATCACCAGAACCGTCTTGCGGAGCATACCCGAAATACTCGGACCAATCGGCTGCATAGCTGATCGCGGTTTCCGGCCCGAGGATTTTCCGCACGTCGGCGGCCAGTTTTCGCAAGGCGACTACTCCCGGAAACCCGTTCTGTCCACGCAATTGGGTCAAGCCGCGAAGCTCTGATGCAATACAGAAACTATCGACCCCCCCTGCCGCGACGCAAAGATGCGCATAGTGCAGGACAAACCGGCGCAGGCTCCATTCATCCGGGCCCGAATATTTGATCAGGGTTCGATCCCCGTCTTTTGAGACCTCGAAGTCGCCGGCCTGCGCTGCACCAAAAAACATGGAAATCTCGGCATCCGCTTGACCGGTCCGATCCACGGTGCCCGTGCGTCCAGGGGCGATGGACCCCGTGATCCGGCCCCTCCAAGGCAACGCGGCCTGTTCCGCTGATCCATATGGATCAGGCAATCCGTTTCCAGCCAGTTGGTTCATCAGGATGAACGGATAAAACATGACGTCTTTCCCAGCGTCTCGAAGTGCGCGAATGCCCTCGATGACCGCATCGTCGGCCGGGGTCCCGCCATAAACAGGGCGTCCTTCGCTTTCAGGTATGGCCGCAACGGCATTCGCATTCAGCCCTCCAGCCCTCCATGGAATTTCTACGCCATCACGTCCTACCCGTTCGACCATTGGCCGGATCTTGCAGGAGCCGCAACGCAGGTCGTTCCCGAACCATGACACGACAAGAGACGCAGCCCGACAGTTAGGCAGTTCGTCGTTCAAAGCCGAAAGCGACGCGAGGAAATCCGTTTGCCCGACGTAGGAATGGGCATTCGTGAACTTCGAGGCCCCGGGCTGATCCTCATAGCGCACCGGCGTCGTCGCTAGGCTGTATTCGCCGGTGCCTGGAATAATAGACACAGCACGAACATGCTCCGCCATATCCCCGAAGGCCTTCCCGCTTTCATTTCTAATGACTTCGAAACTGAACTGCGGAACGCGATTGCCGAACGCGGACAGATTCAGGTCCTCGATCACCAAATAGGCCACCCCTCGGTAAGCCGGCGCGTTGCCGAAACCCTCTTTTGCCTCGATGAGCGGATCCGGAAGCTGCTCTTCCGATCCCTTGTAGACCCGCAAGTTCAGTGCCTCGCGCGGGACTTCCTGTCCGTCAGCCCAAATTCGTGAAACGCTTGCAATCTCACCCTCGCAGAGCCCAAAAGCCAACGAAATGGTATAGCTGTAGATTGTCTTCCCAACGGCAGGGCTCCCCTTTCCCCCGCCGGTGGATTCCCCTCTGTCGACAACCGTCTCGACGAAATCAGTGGACCAGATCACGTGTCCGGCAATGCGTGTTCGCCCGAACACCCGTGGAATGACCGTGCCTTCCCCTGTCGAGGTCAGTCTCAGCCGCTCCAGACGACCTTGCTCGACCGCGCCGCTACCGGACCCAAGGACGTTCTGCCCGATCGCACCAATCCGTCGATCTACCATCTGTCCGACGGAGGCACCGACCGCACGGCCGATAACGGCGGAGCCAAGGCCGAGCATACCTCCGCCGATCGAAGAACCGATCGCGCCACCAGCTGCTAAAAGGAGTATCGTAGCCATTACACTGCTCTCCGTTTGAATTCGAAACAGGCGACGATCTTGCGTCGCCAAGGATCGCTCAACGACGTTTCGCAAACGCCACGGCCGGAATAGGAGTGGACGAACCGATCCGGGCCGGTCGCGATACCGAGGTGTTTTGCAACGGCACCGGGTTTCATCCGAAACAGAATGATCCGCCCCGGATGAACGTTCACACGATCCTCCTCGGCAAAATATGCGCGGACTCGTGTCAGAAGCTCTTCACGGCCCACTGCCTCGTTCCAATCCGGAGAATAGGCTGGCATATCGTTCAGGTGCTCACCCGAAATATCTTGCCAAACACCCCTGATCAGACCCAAGCAATCGCAGCCAGCCCCCCGGCAAGAAGCGCGGTGAACATAGGGCGTGCCGATCCAGCGACGTGCTGCATCCACGATATCGTTCATGATCAGCGCGAACCGCCGGGATACCCGGTCAGCCAATCTTCAGACGGCAGATGCGGGAACCCCCGAAAATTGGCCATATTGTCGAATCTGATCCTGCAGAAGTCGGCGGTCTTCCCGCATCCAACCGTCAGCGCGATCACATCACCCGGTTGCACCCCGGGAATGCCGTCCCATAAACACAACATCCTAGACGTACTGTCGTCCAGATCTTCGCGAATGCGGCGTTCCGAGCCTTCGGCGTCGCCGTTGAGAACACGGATCACACCGTTTGCGAATTGCCCGACGGGAACATTTAGGAATGGCACGGAAATCGAAGGTCCGTCCACGGCGATCACTTCCGCCTCAAAAATCATTCCGCGTGCCGCAAGATCGACTCCGCATTTTGCATCGCCAAGAGAAGCCCGGCATTGCCGTTGATAAAGCTGCCCTTGTGGGCGGTTGAGTAGTTCGCTCAGACCCCGCAACTCGGCCTTGAAAGCCGCCCCGGACCGCTCGATTTCGCCGATCTCCCCAACAAATAGGATGGCCCGCCTTTCCGCCGAGGACCAGTCGACCCGCCAGATTTCGACCTTTGCTCCGTCATATCTCCCGGATAGGATATCACTTTCCGTCAGACCCGATGCGGACAAGGCACCAATGGCCTCTGAGTTGTCCACCGAAAGCCCCGTGGTCTGTTCAAGCGCTCGGGCCGTCAGGCCGTCGTCCGGCTGAAACGTAATCCCTTCACAACTCAAGATCGCGTCATGGTCGGTGAACGCAAAGATCCGCCCATCCTTGCGGACGAGTTTCCAGCATGTGCATTCGGTCGCAATCACGTCGGTCATCAGATACGGATCTCCACGACTGGCACATTTGGAACCTGTCCGGCGTTGAATGTTGGAAGGGAAATATCGATGCGGTCGGTGTCAAAACGGACCGGCACGTCGAAAAGGAACCCGGCCGTAATGTCAGATTGCGCCGGTGCAGGTTCGGATAGAAGAACTTCACCCGTCTCGAAATCCACGAAGAACTCGGACACGGGGTCCAACTCCCGTCCCCCGACAGCGACCCTTACACTGCTTTCGACTGGTTTGCGGATCGGCCGGACATAGGCCGACTGGCCCTGTCCGTAGGTCTTGCAAAGCGAATACGATAGCCGCGCGCCGTCCGAAACGCCAAGAGCTTGGTCATCCACCCGGGGTGCTTCGCCTCCCGGGGCCGAAGAATAGTCGGCCCAGTCTTTCCAGCGAAACCCGTGCAGCTGTCCGCGGCGCGCCTCGAAAAAGGCGATCAGGGCCTCGACATCGACAAGGGACCGCAGGCCCAGACCGGCATCGTACCGACGGCGGGAATGGGCCCAGGGTGTGTTCCGCTCCTCAAAGCCATTCCTCAAGGTGACAATCTCGGTCCGCCGTTCAGGCCCCCCCATCGCACCAAAGCTCAGGTCCGTTGGGAAACGCACTTCGTGAAATGCCATGATCAGTCTCCTTACCGATTGCGGTTCGCACGCGAGAGGGCGCGGCTCATCTGCGCCGCGATCTGACTTTGTGAGCGTTGGAAGCCCGCCACGTCAGGAGTTTGGATGTTCATCACAACCTGGACGGGGCCACCGGCGCCCTGAGTGCGAACACCCAGCTTTCCGTCGGCCCCCCTGGCCAGGGGCATGATCGCTTCCGGGCCTGCTTCTCCCATTAAGCCGGTTCCGCCCCGCATGGGAAATGCGGTCGGTCCGGTCACGACACCCCCGGTTGCGAACGGGGTGACGCGGCCTTGGGAAAACGATCCGCCATCTGCAAATGGCAACAGCCCGCCCAGCAGGTTCTCAAGTCCGGACGCCAGAGCGCTACCTGCCTGTTTGGTGACAGGTTTGACGGCCGACCCATACGCGGCCTTCAGCATCATCTGGCCCAGCCCCCGCAGCGCGTCGGACAGCTTGCTCCCCTCGAATAAAAGGCCCTCGAAACTCGATTTCAGCTCTCCGCTGATCGCCCTGGACATCGTTGCCACATCGCGTCCGGTCTCGGCGGTCGTTCGCTGCATGCCGCGCATCTCGGCATCGAATGCGGCCAGCACCGTGCGTGCGCCGTCGATGCCATCCTCGAACCGCGACAGATCGCCGTCCAGATCATCCATATCGCTCATCGCCCGTATCCCTCTTCTCGTCGGGGAACGCCGCGCTCAGCGCGTCGAACCGGTCCCGCCCCAGGGGCGCGGCTCCGCCGCCGCGCCCCAGCATCATTTGAAGTTCCGCTGGGGTCAGTGACCAGAATTCCGTCGGCCGCAGCCCCAGACCGTGCAATCCCGCCCGCATCAGAACGGGCCAATCGAACCCGGTCACGCCTGCCCGAAGGCCCGCGCCAGCAAGGTACCGGCAATCTTCGCGGCCTCGATCGGACCACCGCGGATTTCGGCCTGCAGCAGGTCGTGCGACGTTCCGGTCCAACCGCCCCCGCGCAGTCCCGCGGTCAGAAGCGCGACCAGATCCCGGGTGGAAAACCGCCCGCCCTCGAACCGCTCGACCAGCGCCACCAGGGTGTCGGCTTCCAGTGTCGACTCTAGCTCGGCCAACGCACCCAAGGTCAGCTTCGCCACACGCCGCTCACCATTGATGACGAGGTCCACCTCGCCCGCCCACGGATTTCCCATCACAGCCCCGTGAACGTCAGGGCACCGGCCGAGGCGAGGCTCATCTCGTAGGTCGCTTCGCCATTGTGACTGCCCGCATATTCGATGGCGCTGATCAGGAACGGGCCCTCGACGATTCCGAAATCAGGAATGATCACCTGGAACCGCGGCGTCTCGCCTTCGAAGAAGATATGGCGTGCCCGCTCGTCCGTCGCGGCGTCTTTGAAGACGCCCGAGCCCGAGATCGCAGCCGATTTCACGCCGGCCCCTCCCAGAAGCTCGCGCCATCCGCCCGTGCTCTCCAAGCTCGTCACGTCCACCGTTTCTGCGTTGAAGGAAATTCGCGTCGCCCGCAGGCCCGCGACGGTTTCGAACACGCCCGCTCCGGTCATGTCGAGTTTGATCAGAAGATCCTTGCCGTTCTGCGCAACCATCTCGTGGTCCTCCGCCTAGTTGTCCTGAACCTGCGCGCGAAAGCGCAGATCGATCCGCCGGGTGCCCGTCTTGACCACCCGTTTCGCCACCGCTTGGCGGAACCACAGCCCCACCAGGTACCCTCGCTCCAGGATCAGCGTCCGTCGCAGCAGCGCGTCTGAAACAGCGCCAGCCACCAGCTTGGCCGTCGCGAACCCGTTTGCATCGGACACCACTGACACCGTGAAATCGTGTAGCGCCCCCGCGCCGTCTGCGTCCGAGCGATCGATGACCTTCTCTTCCCCGATGCTCACGTAAAGCGGGGGGACGGCGCCCGGCGGGATTCCGTCATAAACCGCGCCCTTCACCAGGCAGTAGACCCCGTCATCGAAGGTCAGCCTTTCGTACAGCGCTGCCTGAAGCGCGCTCGCGACCGCGTAACTCATTTGATCCGATCCTCTTCCGCTTCGCAGATCAGCCATTTCGCCGAAGGCCCGCCCTCGACGACCGAGACGATGTCGAACACCCTTTCGCCTTCCCGGAACCGCTGCCCTGCCTCCGGACGGGACGGCGCGCCAAACGGCGCCGCACGCACTGTGATCCGCCATTTCACCCGGCTAAGCGCCACTTCCTCGCCCGAGGTCACCCGCCCCGTGCGCGGTGTCATCTCGGCCCAAACGGTCCCGAGCTCATTCCATTCCTCCCGCAGACTCCCGGCACCGTCCGGAAAACCGCCGCGATCTTCCAGGACAAGCGCCCGGCTCAGCCGCACATCTTTCATGCCGACGCCCCCAGACGCATCTGCCGGTAAGGTGCCAGCAAAGCGGCCACGCCGGCGGGCAGATCGCCCGGGGCCGCGCGGTCCTCGTAATACGCGGCGGCCAGCGTCAGCACCCCAAGGCGCAGATCGGCCGGGACGGCTTCCCACGGACCGAAGCCCGCTGTGAACGTGATCTCGGCAACGCCGCCCGTAGGGATCGTCGGCAGCACGAAGCCCTTCGCGACAAGCGCCGGGCGGTGCGTGTCCCTCGACACATGTACGGCGTCGCTTGCGATTTTGCCGCGAAGGCCCTGCGCGTCGATCATGGTCAGGCCGTCGAAGCTGACAAGCGGCGCGCGTGGCAGGGAATGCCGACCCAGATCCCGCCAGGCTCCGACCGTCGAAACGAATTGCCGCGCCAGCAGCGCCTTTCCCGTCAGCGACTCGACATGACCGATCGCGGCGGCAAGCGCGCGTTCCAGAACCGGGTTCTGGATGCTGTCGTCGCTGAACCCCGTGCCAAGCCGAAGATGCGTACGAAGATCGCCGACCGGCAGGGCTGCGGCGTCCGTTTGGGTTTGCTCGACAAGTGTCATGCTATTTCCCTTTTGCCTCCCCCCGGATCGCAGGATGATGAACGCGCGCCACGCTCCGCTCGATAGGAGGGAAAGCTGGTCGGGTCGTGCGACGCGCGCGTTCACCCGGACCGGGCCCGTCAGGCCCGGCCCGATTCAGGGCCTCAGACGGCCGAGAATTTCAGCAGCTTGATCGCGGCAAAGTCGCTCACGTCGCCGCCCACGCGCTTGGTGGCGTAGAACAGGACATGCGGCTTGGCCGAGAAGGGGTCGCGCAGGATGCGCAGATCGGGACGCTCGGCCACGGTGTAGCCCGCCGCGAAATCACCGAACGCGATGGCGGTCGCACCGGACGCGATGTCGGGCATGTCCTCGGCGACCAGCACGGGATAGCCCAGAAGACGCGCCGGCTCTCCTGCCGCCAGGCCGTCCGACCACAGGAAGCGGCCGTCATTGTCCTTCAGGCGACGCACGGTGCCCGCGGTCTTCGAGTTCATCACGAAGCACGCGTTGGCCCGGTACTGCGCCCAAAGCGCATAGACCAGGTCGACGATGGCATCGGCATCGGCGAACGCACCGTCCGCACCGCTGGCCACATACCCCAACGTGCCCCAGGACCAACTCTGCTCGTCCACCTGCGGATGGGTCAGGAAACCACGTGGTTTCTCCGAACCGTCACCCTTCACGAAGGCCGCGGCTTCGGCGCGGGCGAAGGTGTCGGCGATACGGCCGGCCAGCCAACCTTCGATGTCGAACGCGGCGTCGTCCAGCAGACGCTGCGACGCTTTGGGCAGGGCTGACAGCTCGTGCAGCGGGATCGAGATTCGGTCGATCTGACCGGTCCCGGTCTCGGCAACGCTGCCGGTTTCGGACGCCCAGCCCGCGGCCAGGTCCGCCTTGTCGATGAGCACGTCGTACGAGGTCGCCTCGACATTCACCACCGTGGCGATCTGACGGATCGAGGCCGTGGACTTCAGAACGCCCTTGATCGACTCCGACGTCTGCGGATCGACCAGATAACCGCCGTCGCTGTTGACCGCCGTCGAAAGCCCTTTGCCCTCGAGGACAAGACCGCGCAGCGCATCGTCGTCACCGGAACGGACATAGGCCTCGAACGCCTTCTGGTGGGGCACTTCGATTTCGGCCGACGTCGCAAGAACGGGGCGGGCCACGGAGGCACGGGATTTGGTCTGAAGCATGGTCTTTCGCTCTTCCTGCTGTTGAAGCTTCGTTTGAATATCGTCCTTGAAGGCTCTCAGATCGCTGACGAAATCAGCCATCGCTTCCTTCACCTCCTGAACGGGATCGGGCGCGCAGCCGTCCCCCGCCCGAGCCTTGGTCTCGGTCGTGCTCATCGCATGTCCTTCGTTTGGTTGGTCGCGGCGCCTAGATCGCCGCCAAGTCCCGGCGGGCGGACCGGATCGCCGCCGCCAGGTCCCGCATCGGATCGGGGGCCTCGCCCTTCTGCCCGACCCGTGCTTCGGGAAGCATCGGGAAGGTCACCAGCGACACTTCCCACAGCTCCAGCTCGTGCAGGCGCCTACGCCCCTGCCCGTCTTTCTGTGTCCGGACCGCGCGATAGCCGATCGACAGCCCGTCGATGGCCCCCGCCGTCACCAGCGCCGCCGCCTCGCGACCCCGGGCCACATCCATCAGGATTCGCCCTTTGACGAAAAGGCCACGGTCGTCCTCGCGCACCTCGTCCCAGACCCCGATGGGTTGCGCCGGATCGTGCTGCCACAACATCTTCACCCGGCCGCCCTTAGACGTGAGCCGTTTCAGCGAGGCGCCATAGGCCCCCGGCTCAACCACGTCGTTGCCTTGATCGATCGCCCCGAACAGCGAGGCATAGCCCTCGATCACGTGACCCTCGCTGACGGTCACCTCTCCCAGCGCGACGAATTTCCGTTCCAGTTCCATGCTCACTCCTCTGCCGGGCCAAAGCCCAGAAGCGTCCGCTTCTCGGCTGCGCTCAGGAAATCCGCCCCCGCGATCCGGGTCCATTGCGCGTCCCTCTCGGCCGCCAGTGCGGGAATTCGGTCTAGATCCACGCGCAGCTCCAAGTCTTCTCCGGTAAAGCCCTCCAGCCACTGCGCCAGCGCAGCCGAGACACGGCCCGCCATCGGCAACACGGTCAGGCGATAGAACGCCCGGTGCGCCTCGGCATAGTTGGCGTAGGTCGCGTCGCCCGGGATCCCGATCAGCATCGGCGGCACCCCGAAGGCTGTCGCGATCTCGCGCGCCGCGGCTTCCTTGGTTTTCTGGAATTCCATGTCCGAGGGGCTAAACCCCATCGGCTTCCAGTCCAGCCCACCTTCCAGCAACATCGGCCGCCCGGCATTGCGCGCGCCCTGGTGGTGCGTCTCCAGCTCGGTCACCAAGCGGTCGTATTGCTGCGGATCCAGCATCCCTTCCCCGCCCTGATAGACAATCGCACCCGACGGACGCGCCGCGTTGTCCAGCAGCGCCTTCGACCAGCGCGACGCCGAATTGTGCACGTCCATCGCCTGCGCGACCGCCTGCATCGGGCTCAGTCCGTAATGGTCGTCCTGCGGGTGGAAGCTTTTCACGTGGCACACCTGCACCGCCGCGAAGCGATGCGTTCGCCCGCTGACGCTGTAGTCATACGCCACCGGCCAGCCGTCCGCGCCGGGCACCACACTCATCCGCTCGGACCGCAGCACGTGCAGCTCGACCGGGAGGCCCTCGTCGCCGCCCACCGCTTCGACATACCCGTTGCCGGTCAGCAGAAGCTGTCCATACAGCGCCTCCAGCAACTCGGCCCGACCTTGCGCGCCGTTCGGCCGCTGGATCAGGCCCCACGCGGGATGCACGTCCATCCGCACGCCATCGGCTTCCAGGATCAGGGGCAGCGCCGCGGCCGCCTCGGCCAGCAGCTTCACGCAGCGGAACACGACCGGGTTGCCCTGGAACCCCGACCGGGTCAGCGAGGCGGTGTCGCGCGGTGTCCAGGCCACCCGGCCCGCGCCCCCCGTGGCAATGCCACTGGCGATCCGCGACGCGGTCAAAGCGCCGGCAGCGCTCGCCTTCGTCTCGGGCGCCGCACCGCCCCGCTTCAGAAACTGGAACATTCTCGTCCTCCTTCAGGCCGCACCTCGCCCGACCGGTCCCACGGGGTCCGTCCGTCCGCGTCGGCAAATCCTGCGTCGAAATCGCGCCTTACAGCGCCCGCACACCAGGCCGGGCCTGCTTCGGCCCCAGCATCAATTCGGTCAGGGCCCAGACCAGCGCATCGACCCGGTCGGGCGAGCCCGATCCCTGAAATCCACCGATCGCCATCTGCGCCATCTGCCCCTCAAGCTCGTCCATCCGTCCCCGGTGCCGCACCCGCCCCTGTTCGTAGAGGGCGGCCACCGGCTCCGCACGACAGACCTTGCCACGGGAAGCGTAAACGCCGCGGTAACTCACCGTACGGTCCACCTGCCGGATGATTGCCTCGACCAATTCCCCGCCCTGGTTGACCTCGGCCACCACGCGGTCCGCATCGTGCCGGTAATAGGCCGCCACCGCCGCCTTCGCCCACTCCAGCGGAGAGCACCCCTGCACCGACGCATCCTCCAGCACGACGGCCCGTTCGCCGTCCGCCGTCACGCCCGCCACGACGATCCCGCAGGTATCGGCCCGGTCACCGCCGGTCACCGGCGGGTCCACTGCCACAACCACCCGGGCCAGACCGGCCTCGCCGCCGCGGCAATCGGCCAGCTGCCCGACCGTCCAAAGCGCACCCTCGACGTCCTGCAACAAACGCCCTTCCAGCTCCTGCGCCCCCAGCCGCGTGCCGCCATACCGCGCGGTCACTTCCGCCATGAAGGACGCCGCCAGATTGGCTCTGTTCACCTGCGTCGAGGCTGTCGACATCATCGTCGAATCCGCATCCAGCAGCCGCTTCAGCACCGGCACGTTGCGCGGTGTCGTGGTCACGCACTGCCGGGGATTATCCCCCAGCCGCAGGCAGAACTGCAGCATGTCCCACGCCTCCTCGCCGCGCTTCCACTTCGCCAGCTCGTCCACCCAGGCCGCATCGAATTGCGGTCCGCGCAACGCCTCGGGGTCATGCGCGCTGAACGCCTGGGCGACCGCGCCGTTTGGCCAGACCAGCCGCTTGCGCGTCGCCTCCCACACGGGGCGCCTGTCCGGCGGGCTGCACGCGAGGATCCCCGAATCCCCGAAGATCATCACCTCGCGCACCTGGTCCAGCGTCTCTCCCACCAATGCCATCCGGGACGATACCCCCCGGTCGAGGGGCCGCGACCCCTCGACCTGACGGCGCACCCACTCGGCCCCGGCGCGGGTTTTCCCCGCGCCACGCCCCCCCAGGATGACCCACGATTTCCAGTCGCCCTCGGGCGGCAGCTGATGCGCCATCGCCCAGAAGTCGAACAGGTAAGGCAATGCCAGAAGCTCCCCTTCAGACAGGCTCGCCAGGAACTCCGCCTGCATCCTTCGCGACGCGCAGGCGATCCAGTCGGCGCCCGATCTCGTCCCGCGCCCAGTCGAAGTCGATGGCATAGTCATGCACGATTCCCGCGTGCTTCTTGCGCAGCTCGTCAAAGCGTTTCCTCTCGTCGAACACGTGCTGGATGGACTTCTGAACGGATGCCAGGCGCTGTCGCACCTCGGCGTCCGAGACATCTTCCTCCGCAAAGATCCGGTCCTTCGCGCGGGTCAGTGCCGCCAGCATCTCCATGACCTGCTCATCCGCCAGGTCCAGCGCCGCTTTCGCATTGCCGCTCTCCTCATCGTCCAATCGTATGACCGTCATGCCGTGCCCCCTCGTCATGGCCTCCGGTCGAGCGTCGCTTCCCATCGCGACGACCAGCACGTGCAGTTATGCCCGCAGGGCCTTACCACGGCGCCACCTCACCGCGCGCAGGGACAAGGCGCGGCGGGCCGCGCGGCAAGCGCTTGACCGAAAACGAAAAAGGGCGACCCGAAGGCCGCCCCAAATCCCGCATTTAACGATGTCTTACTGGTTCGCGCCCCGCTGCGCCTCGATCTCGCGCCACCGCGCGACGTTCGAGTTGTGGTCCGACAGGTTCGTCGCGAAGGCGTGGCCCCCAGTCCCGTCGGCGACGAAGTAAAGATACTCCGTGGTGGCCGGGTCCAGCGCCGCCTCAATCGCGTCCAGCCCCGGGTTCGCGATGGGCGTGGGCGGCAGCCCATCGATCACGTAGGTGTTGTAGGGTGTCGCGGCATCCAGCTCCGACCGGCGCAGGCCACGCCCCAGAACCCCTTCGCCGTTGGTGATCCCGTAGATCACCGTCGGGTCCGTCTGCAACCGCATGCCCTGGCGCAGGCGGTTGACGAACACGCTGGCCACCTGCGGACGCTCTTCGGCGACGCCGGTTTCCTTCTCGACGATCGAGGCCATGATCAACGCCTCTTCCGGCGTGTCGTAAGGCAGTCCGTCCGCGCGGTTGTCCCACGCCGCGGCCAGCCGCTCGTCCTGGCGCGCTTCCATCCGGGCCAACAGGTTCGACCGAGACGCACCCGCACCCACCTCATAGCTGTCGGGCGCCAGCCGCCCCTCATCGGGAAGCTCGGCCACCGTTCCATCCATGAAATCCGCCGCCTTCAGTGCTTCGACGATCTGCCACGACGTCACGCCCTCGGCCACGGCCACGCGATACCGGGTGTCGGACTGATCGCGCACCTGCGTGTAGGCTTCGGGAACCTCAACCTCTTCGGCCATCGGATCGAAGGCCGCTTCTTCGACAAAGCGCCCCGTCGCCGGATCCAGCTCGCGGATTTCGACTTCGGCGCTACGCACGCCGATGCGATAGACCACCTCGGTCCCGCAGGTCGATTGCCCACCGCGGGTCACGATGTCCACGATCTCTTCCATCGAGGCTTCTTCGGGCACCAGGAACGACCCGGCCTTCAGCGCACCGGATTTCTTGGTGTAATCCGCCCCCATCCGCAGGATCTGCGCAGACCCGACGGCACCCTGGCTCTCCAAGTCGCGCGATACCGCGTTGAACGAGGTTCCGGGCTCCACTCGCAGACAGATCGCCTGCGACAGCGGCCCAGGTTCGCGATACTGGTTCACACCCCATCCGATCACCCCGGCCACCGCGACCAGCGCGACGACCAACATGGTCAGTCCGTTCGAGGCGAGATGTTTCCACATCAGCCTTCGACCTTGCGCAGCAGAAGCGCCGCGTTGGTGCCCCCGAACCCGAACGAGTTGGACAACGCCACGTCGATCTTCCGTTCGACCTTCTTCAGGGGGGCCAAGTCGATCACTGCATCGTCGGGCGGGGTTTCAAGGTTCAGCGTCGGCGGCGCCACCTGATCGCGGATCGCGAGGATCGAGAAGATCGCCTCGATCGCCCCCGCGGCCCCCAGAAGGTGCCCGGTGGCGGACTTGGTCGAGCTCATCGTCGCCTTCGCGGCCGCATCGCCCAAAAGCCGCTGCACCGCTCCCATTTCGATCGTGTCGGCCATGGTCGAGGTGCCGTGCGCGTTCACATAGTCGATCTCCGACACGTCGATCCCGGCGCGCTTGACGGCCGCGCGCATCGCGCGCTCTGCCCCCTCATGGTCGGGGGGCGGGGCGGTGATGTGATGCGCGTCACCCGACAGACCATAGCCGATCACCTCGGCATAGATCGTGGCGCCGCGCGCCTTCGCCCGCTCGTAATTTTCCAGAACGACGACGCCGGCGCCCTCGCCCATCACGAAGCCGTCCCGATCGGCATCCCAGGGGCGCGATGCAGCCTGGGGGTCGTCGCGATGCTTGGTGGACAGCGCCTTGCACGCGTTGAAGCCGGCGATCCCGATCTCGCAGATCGCGGCCTCGGCGCCGCCGGCAACCATCACGTCCGCGTCGCCCCACTGAATCAGACGCGAGGCGTCGCCAATGGCGTGTGCGCCCGTCGAACAGGCCGTGACTGGCGCGTGGTTGGGTCCTTTGTAGCCATAGCGGATCGACACCTGCCCCGAGATCAGGTTGATCAGCGATCCGGGAATGAAGAACGGCGATACGCGCCGCGGCCCCTTTTCCTTGATCATTACGGCGGTATCGGCGATCGAACTCAGGCCCCCGATCCCCGAGCCGATCATGACGCCGATGCGCTCAAGCTCCTCGGGGCTTTCGCCACCCAGCCCCGCGTCGCGGATCGCCTGGTCGGCGGCGGCCATGCCGAACAGGATGAACTGGTCCACCTTGCGTTGTTCCTTCGGCTCCATCCAGTCGTCGGCGTTGAACGTGCCCTCGGACCCGTCGCCCTTTGGCACTTCGCAGGCATAGTTGGTCGTCAGGTGATCCGCGTCGAATTGCGTGATGGTACCGGCCCCTGACACACCGTCCAGAAGGCGGCTCCAGCTTGCCTCGACGCCGCTCGCCAGCGGCGAGACCATGCCCATTCCCGTGATGACTACCCGCCGCATCTTCATTCCCCGCTCGGTGTTCTGCTCAAATCGGTGTTCTGCTCATGGACCGTTGACCCGCAGGCCTGATACACAAGCCGCCCCCCGGTTGAAAGAGGGACGCGGCCGTTCGGCGGTCCTTCGCGGCGCGCCAAACGGAACGGGCGCACCCCCGGCAAGGAGGCACGCCCGAACGTCGTCCTGATGGGACGGAAAAGCGGCCTCAGACGGCCTGCTTGATATAGGACACGGCATCGCCGAAGGTCTGGATGTTCTCGGCGGCATCGTCGGGGATCTCGATCCCGAACTCTTCCTCGAAGGCCATGACCAGCTCGACCGTGTCGAGGCTGTCTGCGCCGAGATCGTCGATGAACGAGGCGTTCTCGGTCACCTTCTCCTCTTCGACGCCCAGATGCTCGACGACCTTGTTCCGGACGCGCTTTTCGATGTCGTTGTCGCTCATGGTCTTTCCTTCTCTAGCTTCGGGCAGGCCCGAAAAACCGTGCCCCTCTGGGCGAAATCTGATCCGTCGCCGTGTCATTTACAAGGCATCGCCGCGCAGGCGACCGGCGCGGCGAGCAATAAAGTTCGCCGCCTATAGCATACAGCCCCGGCACCGCAAACGAAAACGCCGCACCCCTCAGAGCATTGCCATACCGCCATTCACATGAAGCGTCGTGCCGGTGACGTAGGATGCCTCGCGGCTGGCCAGATAGACCACGGCGGCCGCAACCTCGTCGGCTTCGCCCATGCGACCGACCGGAATCTTGTTCAGAAGCTGGGTCTTCTGGTCGTCGGTCAGCTTGTCGGTCATGGCCGTGGCGATGAAGCCCGGCGCCACGCAGTTGACGGTGATTCCGCGACTGGCCACCTCTTGCGCAAGCGACTTGGAAAAGCCGACCATCCCCGCCTTGGCAGCCGCGTAATTCGCCTGCCCGGGGTTGCCGATGGCGCCCACGACGGACGAGATATTGACGATCCGCCCCCATTTCGCCTTCATCATCGACCGCAGGACCGCTTGGCTGAGCTTGGCGACCGCACCGAGGTTCACGTCCAGGACCGCCTGCCAATCGTCGTCCGACATGCGCAGCATCAGCTGATCGCGCGTGATCCCGGCATTGTTCACCAGGATATCCAGAGACCCCATCGCCTCGACCGCCTGTTTGGGCAGTGCCTTCAGCGCTTCGGAATCGCCAAGGTTGCACGGCAGAACATGAGCACGCTCGCCCAGTTCCTCGGCCAGCGCCCGCAGCGGATCCTCGCGCGTGCCCGACAGGCCGACCGTCGCGCCCGACTCGTGCAGCGCCCGTGCGATATCGGCCCCAAGTCCCCCCGACGCGCCCGTTACGAGGGCCGCCTTTCCCGTCAAATCGAACATCTCACTCTCCCTTGCCCAAAGCTGCCTTGACGTCGGACGACGTGCCCACGGCGCGCAGCGCGATGCTGCGGTCGATCCGTTTGACCATGCCAGACAACGCCTTGCCGGCGCCCACCTCCCAGATCTCGGTAACACCTGCGGCCGCCATCGCCGCGACCGACTCGCGCCAGCGGACCGCGCCGGTGACCTGTTGCACCAGCAGGCGCTTGATCTCCTCAGGGTCGCTTTGAGGCGCGGCGGTCACGTTGGTCACCACCGGCACCCGGGGCCGTCCGATGCGCACATCGGCGATCGCCTCTGCCATGCGGTCGGCGGCAGGCTGCATCAATGCGCAGTGGAACGGGGCGCTGACGGGCAGCATGACCGCCCGCTTGGCACCCGCCTCCTTGGCCAGTTCCACCGCCCGCTCGACCGCCGCGCGGTGACCCGAGACGACGACCTGCGAGGGATCGTTGTCATTCGCCGCCTGACACACCTGATCGCCGGCGGCCTTCTTCGCCACCGCATCCGCCTGGGCGAAATCCAGCCCCAGCAACGCCGCCATGGCCCCTTCGCCCACCGGAACGGCCTCTTGCATCGCCTGCCCGCGCAGGCGCAGCAGCCGGGCGGCGTCGGGGATCGACAGCGCCCCTGCGGCGGCCAGTGCGGAATATTCACCCAGCGAATGGCCCGCCACGAATTCGATACGGTCGATATCGAAGCCCTCGGCCTCGAGCGCGCGCAGCGCGGCCAGCGACGTTGCCATCAGCGCAGGTTGCGCGTTCGCGGTCAGGGTCAGCGTCTCCTGGTCGCCCTCCCAGATCGTGCGCGACAGATCCTCACCCAGGGCCGCATCGACCTCGTCGAAGACCCCTTTTGCCTCGGGATAGGCGTCCGCCAGATCGCGTCCCATGCCGATCGTCTGCGCCCCCTGCCCGGGAAACACCAATGCCAACGCCATTCCAACCTCCGCTTTTTCGTTCCGACGGTCCATATAACCCGCGACAGCGACTGGCAAACAGCGCACAAAATCTGCGCGGCCCCGCGCGTATCGGCCGCGGCGATCCCGCCGTAGGGTAAATACGACGAACCGGAGGATCCCGACGTGCCGATGACGAACACTGCCCGCCGCTACGGCACCGTGACGAAGACGTTCCACTGGCTGACCGCCCTGCTGATCTTCGCCAACATCGCGTTGGGCCTGATCGCACAGGATCTTTCGCCCGAGACGCAACTGGCGCTGAAGGCGCAGGTCTTCACCATCCACAAGACGCTGGGCCTCGCGATCTTCGCAGTCGCGATCCTGCGCATCCTCTGGGCCGTGACGCAGCAGAAACCGGCCCATCTGCATCCCGACCGCACGGCCGAGACCTTCGCCGCCGAGCTTGTGCATTGGGTCCTCTACGCCTCGCTTGTGGTGATCCCGTTGTCGGGCTGGATCACCCATGCGGCCACCGAAGGGTTCGCGCCGATCTGGTGGCCATTCCCGCAGAACCTGCCCGGCCTGGTCGAGAATGAGGCCGTCGCCGCCATCGCCTCGACCGCGCATTGGCTGGCGAACTGGATGCTGGCCATCGCAATTGTCCTCCATATCGCGGGCGCGCTGAAGCACCACGTCCTCGACCGCGACCCCACGCTGAGACGCATGTGGTTCGGCCGGACGGAGGCCGGCGGCGCCGCGCCTCATCGCACCGGGCCCGCCCTGCCCGCGGCGGCGGCCCTCTATACCCTGGCGGCCGTCGCGGTGGTGGGTCTGTCGGCCGATTCGCTGGTCCGGCCCGAGGCGCAAGCGTCCGGCCCCACGGCCGGAGCGGGCAACTGGACCGTGCAATCGGGGTCGTTGGCGATCGAGGTCATGCAGTTTGGCAATGCCGTCGACGGCGGCTTCGGCCAATGGTCCGCCGATATCGATTTCTCCGAGGAAACCGGCGAAGGGCAGGTCACGGTGCGGGTCGATGTCTTCTCCCTCACGCTGGGGTCGGCCACCGAACAAGCGCTGGGTCCGGCGTATTTCGCGGCCGAAGACCACCCGGAAGCTGTGTTCGAGGGGGCGATAACGCCAGACGGTGACGGATACGTGGCCACCGGCCCCCTGTCCCTCGCCGGGGAAAGCACCGACGTCACCCTGCCCTTCACCCTGACCATCGACGGCGACACCGCCCGGATGGAGGGGGAGACGACCCTCGACCGCCTGTCCTTCGGCATTGGCGAGTCGCAGGATGCCGGTACGCTGGGGCTGGACGTGCCGGTGCGGGTCACCCTGACGGCCACGCGCGCCGAGTGACACCCTGGCGGACGATCGCTTCCATTGCCCGCCCCCCGGTGAGACCGTACCGGCTTCCGGGACTTCTGGTTCAAGAGCTGTTGTGCTGCCTCCCCGCGCTAGAACCAGTCGTCTGGATCAATGGCGTTCGGCCAGGCCGTCTCCCTCCTCGTGAAAACAGTGACAGTCTGATGGGCTTTGGGTCCGGAAACACCGAAGAGGCGGAAGGTGAACAAGCTGAAGATCCTGCATTCCGCAGCATGTCAGGGCTTTCCAAGGTCAAGGCCCGGTCATATCAGTCCGGCCGAGAACCTCCTGCACCCAGGCTTCGGCCTCATAGCCACGGGATGACGATTGCTGCCAGAACGGTCGGAGAGAAGACTACCTTTGTGCAGCGGCCATAACGGCTCGCCAACCGTCACCAGTCCCCCAAACGACCCCACACGGTCTCGATGCGCCGCGCCGTTTGTATCCGCGTTTGTCGTATTTCAGGGCTGTCTTGCGTTGCTATCGGCCGGGGATGCAGGCGGAACCGTAGATACGGTCTCCGACAGTTATTCGACATTTGGTGGGCTACTGAGTGTGCGCTCTAATGGGAGTGCTGCCCTGCCTGGCGGTAACAAACAGGTCAAACGGACGCCCCTGGCTGCCGATGATAGCATGAAGTTTGGTGTTCAAGCCGCCCTCGGCTCTGCCGATCAGGCGGTCACTGCCCCTTTACGAAGCCCATGCTGGACGCCGTTCGGTGGGCCTTCAGGTGGGCGGCGTCGATCATGACCGTCTTTCGGCGGACCAAACAACCATCCCGACCAGCATCGGGATGAAAACGCCCTCTTCAGAAAAGCGCTTCCGGCGGGTGTCGAGCTTTCTGTGCGGTCCGCAGTACGAAGGCGCATTCCGTCGAAGCAGGCCATTGCGGTCGTCACGGCAATTCTGTTCAGGGCACATCGGGTATCACGATCAGGTCCCCCGTCGGCCTTCAGAAAATATGGCTTCAGACGCCCCATCCGTGTGTCCCTCAGACAGACAGATCAGATACGCCGCCGCTTTGATTTTCCCGCGGTGAATCATTCCCTCAGATCGTTGGATCCTGAGGCCAGAGTTACGAAAGAACCGCCTACGCGATCCACCGTGTAATATCTGCAGATCGCGCCTAGCGGGTGATGTCGAGGATAAGCAGGACGCTCCCCGGCACGCCAGGCAGAATCCGACCCGTTCCGAAGCCCGGATCTTATCGCGGACGACGCGCAAATGGGCCCGCAATGTCCACGCGGGAAAAAGTGCTGAATTATTATCTGAAGTAAAGCAGTCCCGCGGTGCGAGCCCGGGTTGGGCGCCGTCGGTCATGACAATCTGACCGCATTTTACATCGGTCGTACAAGGGTCAGGGGTTCGGGCGGCCGGCCATCCGGCGGCCGCCCGTCCGAAATCAACCGTCGGCCTGCGTGGCCTCTCCAGCCTCGATCGAGATGTCGATTTGCACCTCGTCCGATACGGCGGGTGCGAAGCCGCCGACGTTGAAGTCCGAGCGCAGGACGGTGGTCGTCGCCGTCAGGCCGATCCAGGGCTTGCCTTCCATCGGGTGCTGCGCGTCCTGAAGGAGGGTGGCGTCCAGAACGACTTCCTGAGTGACGTCGTTCATCGACAGATCGCCGGTGATCAGCGCCGTGTCTTCGCCCGTCACTTCGATCCCGGTAGAGGTGAAGGTGACCATGTCATCCTCGGACGCGCCGAAGAAATCGTCGGACATGAAATGTTCGAACCTGGCTTCCCAGCCTGTCAGCATGGAGCGGACGGGAAACGCGACTTCGACGGAGGAGGCCGCCGGATCCTCGGCGTCGTATTCGATGGTGCCGTCGAAGCCGGAAAACATGCCGTATCCGGTCGAGAAGCCCAAGTGGTTGTAGGAGAACACGATCTGGGTGTGGCTCTCGTCCACGTCATAGGTGACGGGGTCGGCAGTGGCGGGCAGTGCAAGGGCCAGCGTTCCGGCAAGTGCTGCGGCGATGGTCAGGCGGGTCATGGGCAATTTCCTGGAGTTGGTTGCATTGCCCAATGGTTTAGTTGACTGGTACCGTGCGTAAATCGCAAGCCACCGAACAGGATTGGTGCGCAATCGAACAGTCAGGCCCCCACCACGTCACGATTGCGGTGCGCAGCCCGATTTGGCCGGCGGGGCATGACTTGGGGCGAGGGGATATGGCTGATGGCGGCCACGATCTGGGCATGGACACGCTCCAGCACAACAGGCGGGGCCGTCCCGATCTCCACGCAGGTGCCATTGGGCAGCCGCGCCATCAGGTGGGCGGCGACACCCTCCGCGCCGCGCTTGATGAACACGCTTTCGATCCCGTCCATGGGAATGCGGCGTATGACACTGACCCGACCGCGCGCGGTCACCCGATGCTGTCGCAATTCCCGGTCGAGGGAATCTATGACCGTCTCGCGGCGCATCCCGAGGTAGCCGATCCGCGCCAACACCGCCGCACCGGCAAAGCTGCACAAGCCCACCGACAGGATCATGCCCGGATCAAGGGCACGCCCCCCACCGGACAGCATTACGGCGATCAGGCCGGCCCCCGACACCATCGCGGTAGCGCCCACAAGGCATCCCCCTTCGATCACGCGTGCCATCGCCCCGGACGGACCACCGCTGCCGATGACGATAAGCCCCGGCATCTGGGTCATGCGCCGAACCTTCGGCGCCCGGAACGCGTCCGTCAAATGCTGGAACACGCCCATGGAAATCCCCTAAATCAATGTAGGACCAACTCTCGACGATGATCTTGGCGCAATCGGGGCGGCCCCGGGACGGTTTGCGGCCCATTTCCGGGCGGCTTGCATGCCAGCGCGATAGACTGTATGGCCCGCCCACTTCCGCGACGCATCTTCGAACGGCGCAGACTCTCGTGACCGGGACGCGGAAGATCACGCCCGGTCTTTGAAATGCGCCCTGAACATAAGGAAAAGCCATGCCGCTTTACGAGCATGTCTTCATTTCCCGCCAGGACCTGTCGAACACGCAGGCCGAGGGACTGATCGAACATTTCGGCGCCATCCTGACCGACAACGGCGGCAAGCTGGTCGAGCAGGAATACTGGGGCGTCAAGACGATGGCCTACAAGATCAACAAGAACCGCAAGGGCCACTATGCCTTTCTGCGCACCGACGCCCCTGCCCCCGCGGTGCAGGAGATGGAGCGCCTGATGCGCCTGCATGACGACGTCATGCGCGTCATGACCATCAAGGTCGATGAGCACGAGGAAGGCCCCTCGGTGCAGATGCAAAAGCGCGACGATCGTGACGATCGCCGTCCCCGCCGCTAAGAAGGAGACCCCGAAATGGCCGCAAAACCGTTTTTCCGCCGTCGCAAGGTCTGTCCCTTCTCGGGCGACAACGCGCCGAAGATCGACTACAAGGACACCCGTCTGCTGCAGCGCTACATCTCCGAGCGTGGCAAGATCGTGCCCTCCCGTATCACCGCCGTGTCGGCGAAGAAGCAGCGTGAACTCGCCCGTGCCATCAAGCGCGCCCGGTTCCTCGCCCTTCTTCCCTATGCCGTGAAGTAAGGAGTCAGACCAATGGCAATGAACGTCATCCTACTGGAACGCGTCTCCAAGCTTGGCAACATGGGCGAAGTCGTCACCGTCAAGGAAGGCTACGCGCGCAACTATCTGCTGCCGCAGAAAAAGGCGCTGTGGGCCTCGAAGGCCAACGTCGACGCTTTCGAAGCGCAGAAAGCCAACCTCGAGGCTCGCAACGAAGAGACCAAGCAGGAAGCGCAGGCCCTGGCCGAGCAGCTTGAAGGTCAGCAGTTCGTCGTGATCCGCGCCGCCTCCGATGGCGGGGCGCTCTACGGCTCCGTGTCGACCCGCGACGTGGCCGAGGCCGCGCAGGAGCAGGGCTTCGACGTGGACCGCCGCCAGGTGGCGCTGGGCGCACCGATCAAGGATCTGGGCCTGCACAAGGCGACCGTGACCCTGCACCCCGAGGTCGAGGTCGAGATCGAGCTGAACGTCGCTCGGTCCCCCGAAGAGGCCGAGCTTCAGAAGCAGGGCAAATCCATCCAGGAGCTTGCCGCCGAGGAAGAAGCCGCGGCAGAGTTCGAGATCCAGGAACTGTTCGACGATATCGGGGCCGCCCAGCTGGACGAAACCGAGACCGAGGTCGAACAGCGGACCGACCAGCCCGCCGTTCAGGAAAAGTCCGACCTTCAGGACTGATCCCGGATAAGGGATCATGGTTCAGGCCCCGCTTCGGCGGGGCCTTCTTCGTCTTTGACGTATGGCAATGCGGCCGAACCGCACAGGTCGAGCACCGCGGTTTGCATGCCCCGCCATGCTTTGAGATACTGTTAATCATTGCTAGTCCTGACCTTTCTCAGACCCGGAGCGCGAAATTTGCGTGCCAATGCCCCTTCCGACGAATACACCACGCCATCCGATGTCGAGGACATCCAGTCGATCGCGCAGGTCCCGCGCCTGCTGCAGGTGTGCATCGCCACGACTGGCATGAAATTCGCCGCCATCGCGCGCGTGACCGATACACGCTGGGTCGCCTGCGCCACCCAGGACGAGACCGGCATCGGCCCCAGCACCGGCGACGCCCTGGATCTGCGCGAAACGATCTGCGAGGACGTGGACCGTTCGGGCAAGACCATCGTCATCGACGACATACGCGACCACCCCGACAAGGCCAGCAAGGCTGTGGTCGGGACCCACGGCTTCCGCAGCTTCATCTCGGTTCCGATCACCATGTCGGACGGATCGCTTTTCGGCACGCTATGCCTGATGGATCCCCAGGCGCGCGCACTTTCGGACGGGCCGTTCGCGGATATGCTCGGTCTGTTCACCGACCTCATCGCTTCAGAGATCGGCGCCAATCGCCGCGCCCGTGCGAACGAAAGCGAGATGTCGCAAGTGGTCGAATCCAGCCGCCTGCGCGAGGAGTTCATCGGCGTCATCGGCCACGACCTGAGGAACCCGGTCTCCGCCCTATCCGCGGGTCTGCGCATGCTGCCCCGCGCCGACGCGGCCCGTCAGGAACAGATCATCGCCGAGATGCAGAAATCCGTGCTGCGGATGTCGGCCCTGATCCAGAACCTCATGGATTTCACCCGGGGTCGCCTTGGCGGGCGAATCCAGCTGGAGCGGACCCCGGAAGTGGACTTGGCCGAAATGCTGACCGATCTGGCGCACGAGATCGAGATCGGGATGTCACGCCGAATCGAGACATCCATCGACATCCCCCAGAAGGTCCATTGCGATCCGGGCCGGATCGGGCAACTGGTCTCGAACCTGCTGGCCAACGCAACCACCCATGGTGCGTCCGACTCGCCCGTTCGTCTGATGGCCCATACCGTCGACGGTATGCTCCGGATCGAGGTCGGCAACAGCGGCGAGCCGATCCCGGAACACCGGATACAGCGCCTTTTCGAACCCTACAGCCGCGGCGGAGAAACCACGCGCAGCCAGGGCCTTGGCCTGGGTCTGCATATCGCGTCGCGCATCGCAGAGGCGCATGACGGCAGCCTCACCGCGCGCTCCTCGCCGGCCGAGACGGTCTTCACCTTCGAGATGCCGCTTGCCCGGGTCTGAGCCCCCTCGGCATTTGTGGCAAAATTGCGACGACGCGATGTGAATTGACGGGGCCACTTCGGTTTCCCGCAGAAGAGGCGCACGATGGGGCTGTCCATTTGGACAGTTCTCCGATTCCCCAAGGTAAGTTCCATGTCACGCATTCATTCAGTTCTCCGCACGACCGCTCTTCTGGGGGCTTCGGCTGCCGCGCTGCCTGCTCTGGCCCAGGAAGAACCCTTGTCCTTCAGCAACGGGTCCGGCACCACGATCGAGCTTTACGGCTATTTCAAGCTGGACGCGGTCCTCGATTTCGGGGCCGAACTGGGCAACACCACCTTCCCGCTGGTCGGCATCACCGACGATGACGGTGACACCTACTTCAACGCCACCGCGCAGCAGACGCGGATCGGCGTGCGCTCGACCACGGAAACGAGCCTTGGCGATTTCGGCACCCAGATCGAGGTCGACTTCTACGGCGGCGCCGGAGCCTTCGGCACGGAAAACCCGTTCGAGCCGCGCGTGCGCCACGCCAACTTCACCTATCTGGGGTTCCTCGTCGGCAAGGACTGGACGACGTTCATGCCGATCAGCTCGTACCCCATTACGCTTGACTTCCAGGGCGTCGCCGGAATCCCCTTCGCCCGGCAGGAACAGATCCGCTATACCCACGAGTTCGGCAACTACCAGCTGCAACTGGCGCTGGAGGAGCACAACGACGAGGTTTCGAACGATCCGGTCGCCATTGCCGCCATCGCCTACGACACCGACCCGCTTCTGCTGCGCCTGTCGGGACTGTACGGCAGTGTCGAGACCGGGGATGACGACGATGAGGACATCTACGGCTTCAACCTCTCGACCACCGTTCAGCTGTGGGAAGGTGCGACGCTGGACGCCGCGTATACCTACGGCGAGGGGATCGCGTCCTACCTGGTCTTCCTGGGCGCGGACGTTGATTCCGACGGCGATGCAATCGAACAGCAATCCGCCTATGTGGGCTTGGCCCAAAGCATCGGCGACAAGCTGACCGTGCGCGCGATCTACGGCTGGCGCGACAACGAGCGTGGGGGCGATGCGGATACCGAGAACCTGAGCTCGCTCCACCTGAACGCCGATTACGAAGTGGTCGAGGATACGGTGATCGGCCTGGAATACTTCCACGGCACCCGCGACACCTTCGGCAACGGCGATTTTGACGTGGACCGCCTGCAAGCCTCGGTAACGTATACGTTCTGAATACTGGTCGGGCGGCTTCGGCCGCCCTACCCTTGCGCCCATGCGCGCGCTTCTTCTTCTGTTTCTCGTTCTGTCCCAGGCCGCTGTCGCGACCGAGCGACCGCGCGCCCGACCGCCGCAGGAACGCTGCGCCGCCGACGGCAGCGCCTGCATTCGCCTCGACAGCTATACCGACGACGTCTGCCGCGAGATCGAAGGCGCCGCCGACAGTGCCGATATCGACCCTGGGTGGTTTGCGCGCTTGTTGTGGCAGGAAAGCCTGTTCGATGCGGCGGCGGTCAGCCCGGCGGGAGCGCAAGGCATCGCGCAGTTCATGCCCGGCACGGCGGATCTGCGCGGGCTGAAGGATCCGTTCAACCCGGTGGACGCCATCCGGGCCTCGGCCGACTACCTGGCGGACTTGACACGGATGTACGGAAACGAAGGGTTGGCCGCGGCCGCCTACAACGCGGGCGAGGCGCGTGCGGCCGATTTCGTCGCGGACGACCGCCCCCTGCCGGGGGAGACGCGGGCCTATGTCCAGATCATCACCGGCCACCCTGCGCGTAGCTGGCGCGACAGCCCGCCCGAGGATGTGGACTATGCCCTGGCCCCCGACACGCAATTCGGAGAGGCCTGCCGCGCCCAGGCCGCAACCCGCACCTTCAAAAGCTTCGCCCCTGCTGTCCCGCCGCCGCCGGAATGGGGCGTCATCGTCGCCGCCGGCCGCCGCCGCGCAACGGTCGAGAATTTCGTCGACAAGGTCCGGCGTGAAAATGGCGGTGTGATCGGTACCCGCCGGATCGAGATCGTCGAGAAGACCCTGCCCGGCTTTGCCAGCCGCGCCCGTCTGTCGGCCCTGATCGTCACCGCCGACGGCGCCGAAGCGCGCGCGCTGTGCCGCCAGTTGCAGGCCCGCAGCGCGTTCTGCCGGGTGACCGGACCGGGCACCTAGAACAGCGAAACGCCGCGCGCGGCCCGCCTTCATCAGCATGCATGGATCAAGCCGATCGGACTTGAGGCTCGAACGGCCCTTGATCTCATGCGCCTGTGTCCCATACTGCGCATGCCGTGACGATTCTTCCGAAAGTACGGAAATTATGCAAGATCTTGCAGAGTCTCTCTCGCTGGCGATCGCACTAGTTTTGTCGGGCGACGCAGATCTGATCGAGATCGTGGCCCTGTCGCTGCGCGTCAGCCTGTCGGCCACGATGCTGGCCTGCGTGCTGGGCCTGCCCCTGGGTGCGCTGGTGGCTATCGGACGTTTCCCGGGCCGCGGGGCCGTGTTGGTCGCGATGAACGCCCTGATGGGGCTGCCCCCCGTGGTCGTGGGGCTTCTGGTCTATCTGCATCTGTCGCGTTCCGGGCCGCTGGGATTCCTTGGCCTGCTTTATACCCCCACGGCAATGATCATCGCGCAGACGATCCTGATCACCCCCATCGTCGCAGCGCTGGCCCGGCAGGCGTTGGAGGATCTGCACAGCGAATATGCCGAACAATTCCGGTCCCTGTGCCTGACGCGGATGCAGACAGTGGGCGCACTTCTGTGGGATGGACGTTTCACCCTTCTGACCGTGGGTCTGGCGGGGTTCGGCCGCGCCGTGGCCGAGGTCGGCGCGGTCATCATCGTTGGCGGCAATATCGACCACCTGACGCGGGTGATGACCACAGCCATTGCCCTGGAAACCTCGAAGGGAGAACTGGCGCTGGCCCTGGCGCTGGGGATCGTGCTGCTGGCGCTGTCTTTCGCCGTGAATGCGGGGGTGCAGGGACTGCGCGTTTCGGCCGCTGCGCGGGGGGCCCATGTCTGACCTCACCATGGACATGGCCGGCATCAGCGACGCGCCCCGGCCCCTGCTGCCCCTGTCGGTCACCGGCCTGCGCCTGTCGCTGGGCGGGGACGCCGTGCTGGACGGGATCGACCTGCGCCTGACGGCGGGCGGATGCACCGTGGTGATGGGACCCAACGGGGCCGGCAAAAGCCTGCTTCTGAAGGCTTTGCACGGGCTGTTGACGCCCGACGCGGGCGAAGTTTCGTGGAACGGCACCCGTGCCCCGGCAGCCACGGCGCGCCAAGCGCTGGTGTTCCAGACGCCGGTGCTTCTGCGCCGGTCGGCTGCGCAGAACCTGGACTTCGTGCTGCGCGCCCGGGGCGGGGATCGAGGCCGCGTGGTCGAGCTGCTGGATCATGTGGGCCTTGCCGACAAGGCACGCACCCCCGCACGGCGGCTATCCGGGGGCGAGCGGCAGCGGCTGGCGCTGGCCCGCGCTCTGGCTACGGACCCCGAGGTGCTGCTGCTGGACGAGCCGACGGCCAGCCTCGATCCCGCATCGACCCTGGCGATCGAGCGGATCGTGGCGGAAGCCCGCGATCGCGGCATGCGCATCCTCTTCGTTACCCACGACACAGGCCAGGCCCGGCGCATGGCCGATGACGTGGTGTTCCTGCATCGCGGCCGCGTGGCCGAACACGCCCCCGCCGACCGCTTCTTTCCCACCCCAAGCTCACAGCCCGCGCGGGATTTCCTCGCCGGGCGGATCGTCGTCTGACCCCCAAAGGAGGAACGCATGTCCCTGAAACTGGTCCCCGCCCTGATCCTGATGGCCGCGCCTGCAATGGCGCAGGAGGGGTCCATTATCGTGCAATCGACCACCTCGACCGCCAATTCCGGCCTTTACGACTACTTGCTGCCGATGTTCGAGGAGCAGACCGGGATCGACGTGAACGTCGTCGCCGTGGGCACGGGCCAGGCGATCCAGAACGCGCGCAACTGCGACGGCGACGTGCTTCTGGTTCACGCGAAACCGGCCGAGGAGGCGTTCGTCGCCGACGGGTTCGGGACCGAACGGACGGACCTGATGTATAACGATTTCATCATTGTAGGCCCTGCTGACGATCCCGCTGGCGTGGCGGGGATGACCGACGCGCAAGACGCGATGACGCAGATCGCCGAAGAGAACGCGATGTTCGCCTCGCGCGGCGACGATTCCGGCACCCACAAGAAGGAACTGGCGCTGTGGTCCGACACCGGCGTCGACCCCGCCGCCGCCTCGGGTCAGTGGTACCGCGAGACCGGGTCGGGCATGGGCGCGACGTTGAACGCGGGGATCGGCATGGGCGCATACGTGATGACAGACCGCGCGACGTGGATCAGCTTCGGCAACAAGCAGGACTACGAGATCGCGGTCGAGGACGATGAGGATCTGTTCAACCAGTACGGCGTGATCCCCGTCAGCTCCGAGGCCTGCCCCAGCGTGAATGCCGACGCGGCCCAGACCTTCACGGACTGGCTTCTGTCGGCCGAGGGACAGGAGGCCATCGGCGCCTACCAAGTCGACGGGCAACAACTGTTCTTTCCAAACGCCACGGACTCCAATGCCCCCGACGACAATGGCTGATGCCCCCGAATTCCTGACCGTCAAGGAACTGGCCGAGCTTCTGCGTGTGAAGGAGCGCAAGGTCTATGACATGGCCGCGAACGGGTCCGTCCCCTGTTCGCGCGCCACCGGAAAGCTTCTGTTCCCCCGGGCCGAAATCCGGGCCTGGATCGAAGGGGCCAGCAGCGGTGCGCCCGCCCCTGCGCCAACTGCCGCGCGGCCCCCGATCGTGCTGGGCAGTCACGATCCGCTTCTGGACTGGGCGATCCGGGCCTCGGGGTCGGGGCTGGCCACGTTCTTCGATGGCTCGGGCGACGGGCTGGCGCGGTTCGTGCAGGGCGAAGGCGTGGCGGCGGGGCTGCATCTTTACGACCAGGACAGCGACGACTGGAACGTGCCGTCGGTCGCGCAGGCCTGCGCCGGGGCCAACGCGGTCCTCGTTGGGTTCGCGCGGCGCAGCAAGGGGTTGGTGATCCCGAAGGGATCGGGGATCGCGGGCATGGCCGACCTGGCCGGCAAACGCGTCGCCCCCCGGCAGGACGGGTCCGGAACAGCCCTTCTGTTCGCCGCGCTGGCGGCGCGCGACGGGCTGGCCCCAGACGCGCCGATCCTGACCGATACCGCAAGGACCGAGACCGAGGCGGTCGAGGCCGTCGCGCGAGGTGACGCCGATGCCACGCTGGGTCTGGCCGCGATCGCGCAGCTTCACGATCTGTCCTTTGTGCCCCTGACCGAGGAGCGGTTCGATCTTCTGGTCGACCGCCGCGCCTGGTTCGACGCGCCGATGCAGGCTTTCATGGCCTTCTGCCGCGGCCCCGTCTTCCGCGACCGGGCCAAGGCGATGGGGGGCTATGACGTCGCGGGCGTCGGGTCGGTGCGCTGGAACGCTTGATGTGCGTCGCGGATCCCGTCAGCCAGTGTGGATAGCTGACCGGCCAGCGGGGTGCTACGCCGCCAGATCATGCCGATGGTGCGCGTGGGCTCGGGCGGGGCGAACCGGGCGACGGCGATGGGGGCGCTGCGGGTTTCGACCCCGACCGCCATTTCGGGGATCAACGTCACCCCCATCCCCGCGCCGACCATCTGGACCAGAGTCGACAGCGATGTTGCATCCAGCCCCCGGGTCGAGCTTCCGGCGTCGATCTCGCAAAAGGACAGCGCCTGATCGCGAAAGCAGTGGCCTTCCTCCAGCAGCAGAAGCCGCATTTCTCTTAAGGTAGCCCGGTCTGGCATGGGCCGATCCGCGTCGGCCTCGGGGCGGACGAGGACGAAGGATTCCGAGAACAGCTCGACCTCCTCGATCGCGGGTTCCGACACCGGAAGCGCCACGATGGCGGTGTCGATCCGCCCCTCTTTCAACTCGTCCAGAAGCTGAGCGGTCGTGGTTTCGCGGATATCGACCTCGATCTGGGGGAAATGGCGCGACAGGTACCGCATGATGTGCGGCAGAATGTAAGGCGCGACCGTTGGGATGATACCCAGCCGCAGGCTTCCCTGAAGCCCGCCCTTCGCGACGCGGGCCAGATCCGCAAGATCGTCCACCGCGCGCAGGATCTCGGCCACGCGGGGGCGGAAGGCTTCGCCGAAGGCCGTCAGACGCAGCGTGCGCGGCCCCCGCTCGAACAGCGGGGTGCCGAGGGTCGCCTCAAGCTCCTTGATCTGCACGGAAAGCGCGGGCTGAGAGATCGCCGAGACCTCTGCCGCGCGACCGAAATGCCCGTGCCGGGCCAGCGCCTCGAAATAGCGCATCTGCTTCAATGTGGGTGTCGCCATAACCTTTGATTATCGCAATCATAGGCAGACGCAACTTAAACTGATCGCACTCACAGGTTATAACGATTCCAAACCGGCCACGACCGTGGCCTCATACCTTGGGAGAACGAACATGATGGACGGATCCGACAATCCCGGCGGCTGCCCCGTGATGCATGGCGCGACCAGCCACGTGACCAATCGCGGCCGGTCCAACCGCGAATGGTGGCCGAACCAGTTGAACCTGAAGATCCTGCACCAGAACCTGCCGCAGACGCAGCCGATGGACCCGGACTTCAACTATCGCGAGGCGTTCTCGAAACTGGACCTGAAGGCCATGAAGGCCGACCTTGCCCAGCTGATGACCGACAGCCAGGACTGGTGGCCGGCCGATTACGGGCATTACGGCCCCTTCTTCGTGCGCATGGCGTGGCACAGCGCGGGCACCTACCGCACGGCCGACGGGCGCGGCGGCTCGTCCAGCGGCTCGCAGCGCTTCGCGCCGCTGAACTCTTGGCCCGACAACGGCAACCTGGACAAGGCGCGTCGCCTGCTGTGGCCGATCAAGAAGAAATACGGTGATTCCATCAGCTGGGCCGACCTGTTCATCCTGACCGGTAACGTCGCGATGGAGACGATGGGCTTCAAGACCTTCGGCTATGGCGGCGGTCGCGAGGACATCTTCGAGCCCGAGGAAGACATCTACTGGGGCATGGAAGACACCTGGCTGGACGGCAAGGCGCGTTATGGCGACCAGTCCGAGGGACGGTACCTGGAAAACCCCCTGGCCGCGGTGCAGATGGGCCTGATCTACGTGAACCCCGAAGGCCCGGACGGCGATCCGAACCCCGAGAAGTCGGCGCATGACATCCGCGAGACCTTCGGCCGGATGGCCATGGGCGACGAGGAGACCGTCGCGCTGATCGCCGGTGGCCACACCTTTGGCAAGGCCCACGGCAACGGCGACGCCACTATCCTGGGCGCCGAGCCCGAGGGCGGCGCGATGGAAGACATGGGCTTCGGCTGGAAGAACCCCTACGAGACCGGGCATGGCGAACACACCGTGACCTCGGGGCTTGAGGGTGCGTGGACGGAAAAGCCCACCGCGTGGGACAACGGCTATTTCGCGACCCTGTTCAAGTACGAATGGGAGCAGACGAAATCCCCCGCCGGCGCCGTGCAGTGGAAGCCCAAGGGCGATGCGGGTGCGGGTACCGTGCCGGACGCGCACAACCCCGGCAAGTCGCATCAACCGATGATGTTCACCACCGACCTCGCGCTGCTGGCCGATCCGATCTATCGCGAGATTTCCGAGCGGTTCCGCGACGACCCACAGGCCTTCGCCGACGCCTATGCCCGCGCGTGGTTCAAGCTGACCCACCGCGACATGGGGCCCAAGGTTCGCTATCTGGGCGACGAGGTGCCGTCCGAGGACCTGATCTGGCAAGACCCCGTTCCCGCGTGGGAGCACGAGGTGATCGGAGACGCCGACGTGAAGGAGCTGGCTGACCAGATCCTGTCCAGCGGGCTGCCGCTGAAGGATCTCGTCCACGCCGCGTGGTCCTCGGCCTCGACCTTCCGCGGGTCGGACAAGCGGGGCGGTGCCAACGGCGCGCGCATCCGTCTGGCCCCCCAGAAGGATTGGGAGGTGAACGATCCCCAACGCCTGGCGAACACGCTTCAGGTTCTGGACGGCATCCGGTCGAAATTCGGCAAGCCGGTTTCGCTTGCCGATATGATCGTGCTGGGCGGCACCGCCGCGGTCGAGAAGGCCGCGAAGGACGCCGGGTATGACATCGAGGTGCCCTTCACCCCGGGCCGTGCCGACGCCACCGAGGCGCAGACCGATGCCGAAAGCTTCGAGCCGTTGGAGCCGAAATCCGACGGGTTCCGCAACTATCAGGACAAAAGCTACACGGTCTCGCCCGAGGAGCTTCTGGTCGACCGCGCGCATCTTCTGACGCTGACCGCGCCCGAGATGACGGTGCTGGTGGGCGGTCTGCGTGCGTTGGACGCGAACACGGATCATTCGCAATACGGCGTGTTGACGGATCGTCCGGGGCAGCTGACGAACGACTTCTTCGTCAACCTCTTGGACATGGGGATCGAGTGGAAGCCCGAATCCGAAGGCGCCACCACCTATGTCGCGCGCGACCGCAAGACCGGCGAAGAGAAATGGCGCGGCACCCGCTGCGACCTGGTCTTCGGCTCGAACTCGCAACTTCGGGCGATCTCGGAGGTCTATGCGCAGGACGGCCATGGCGAGAAATTCGTCCGCGACTTCGTCGCCGCTTGGACCAAGGTCATGAACGCCGATCGGTTCGACCTGATTTAAGGGCATCCGGTCCATCCACGGCCCCCGCCACCCTGACGTGGTGGGGGCCTTTTTTTATTGGCCAAAACGCACGCGCGGTGTTGTCGCACCCGTAGCCGTTCCAGCCATTTGACCTAGTTTGAAAGCCAATGCCAATCGGGATGAACGCACGTCCCCTCCGGCCCTGACCTGACCAATCCAAGGACATTTCCGACATGAAAGATCATGCAGCTACACCGGGCGCGTGCCCGTTCCGCGGCACGCGCATCGGTGGGGCTCTGGGCTCCGAGCCGCAGCTGGACCATTGGTGGCCGAACCGCCTGAAGGTCGAGCTTCTGCACCAGAACCCTGCGCAAGCGAACCCGTTCGGGCCGCATTTCGACTACTCGAAAGAGTTCGAGAAGGTTGATTTCGACGCGCTGTGGGAAGACATGCGCGCGCTTCTGCACACCCCCATCGATTGGTGGCCTGCCGACTACGACGATTACGGCCCGCAGATGGTGCGGATGTCGTGGCACTCGGCCGGGACCTACCGGATCGCCGACGGGCGCGGCGGCTCGGGCGAAGGGATGCAGCGCTTCGCGCCGATCAACTCGTGGTGGGACAACGGCAACACCGACAAATCGCGCCGCCTGCTGGTGCCCCTGAAGCAGAAATACGGCGCGGGCGTCAGCTGGGCCGACCTGATGATGCTGGCCGGCACCGTCGCGCTGGAGGACATGGGTCTGCCGATCCAGGGCTTCGCGTTCGGCCGCCTCGACGCTTGGGAGCCTGACCGCGCCACCTATTGGGGGCCCGAGGGCTGGATGGGCGAGCTGCCCACCGAAACGCCAGCCGATCCCCGCGCCGGCCACCCCGAGGAGATGGTCAATCGCGGCATCCGCTGGGAAGGCGACGTACAGGAGGAATACTACGACCTCGAGAATCCCCTGGGCGCGTCCCATCAGTCGATCATCTATGTTGACCCCGAAGGCCCGAACGGCAACGGAAACCCCTACGACAGCGCCCGCGACATCCGCGAGACATTCTCGCGCATGGCGATGAACGACGTGGAAACCGTTGCCCTGATCGCCGGAGGGCACGCCTTCGGCAAGTCGCACGGTGCGGTATCCGCCGACAAGATCGGCGCGGCGCCGGAAGGTGCCAAGATGTCCGAGCAGGGCCTGGGCTGGCACAATCCCGAAGGTCCCGGCAATGCCGAGTTCACCATGACCAACGGGATCGAGGGCTCGTGGACGCCGAACCCGACGCGCTGGGACAACGACTATCTGGAAAACCTGTTCAAGTTCGAATGGGAGAAGACCGAAAGCCCCGCCGGATCGGTTCAGTGGCAGCCCACCGACCCGAACGCCCCCAAGACACCCGACGCCCATGTCGAGGGGAAGATGAACCCCCTGATGATGATGACTTCGGATATCGCGTTCAAGGTCGACCCCAAATACCGCGAGATCTGCGAGGCGTTTTTGAAGGACTTCGACTACTTCACCGAGGAATTCTCGAAAGCGTGGCACAAGCTGATCCACCGCGACATGGGACCGACCGATCGCTGGATGGGTCCGCGCAAGGGCGGCACCTTCATCTGGCAGGATCCCGTGCCCGACGTGGACCACCCGCCGGTCGACGACGCGCAGGTGGCCGAGCTGAAGCGCGCGTGTCTCGACACCGGTCTGCCCGCGCGCGAGCTGATCGCGGTGGCTTGGGCCTCGGCCTCGACCTATCGCGATTCCGACAAGCGCGGCGGGGCCAACGGTGCGCGCATTCGTTTCGCGCCGCAGAAGGACTGGGACGTGAACGACCCCGCCATGACCGCCCGCGTTCTGGAAACGCTGGGCCGAGTGAAGTCCGACTTCGACGCCAAGGGGGCTGCGAAGATCTCGCTGGCCGACCTGATCGTGCTGGCGGGTTGCGCAGGAGTCGAGGCGTCCGCGAAGCCCGCCGGGTACGACGTCACCGTGCCCTTCATCCCCGGGCGCACCGACGCCAGCGAAGAATGGACCGATGCCGAAAGCTTCAACTGGCTGAAGCCCGTGTCGGACGGCTTCCGCAACTATCACGACACCCGTGTCGGATATAACGTGGCGCCCGAGCACATCTTCCTCGACCGGGCGGCGCTGTTGAAGCTGAACGCGCCGGAATGGACCGCGCTGACCGGTGGCCTGCGCGTGCTGAACCAGAACTACGACGGCGGCGCGCATGGCGTCTTCACCGACCGTCCAGGCACCCTGTCGAACGACTTCTTCAAGGTGCTGGTCAGCATGGATTACGAATGGGCGCCGCAGGACGCGCGCGAGATGCTGTTCGACATCAAGGACCGTAACACGGGTCAGGTGAAGTTCACCGCCACGCGCTGCGACTTGGTGTTCGGGGCCAATTCCCAGCTGCGCCAGATCGCCGAGGTCTATTCCGCGGCCGATGGCGAGGAACGCCTGGTCAAGGATTTTGTCGCCGCGTGGCACAAAGTGATGATGCTGGACCGGTACGACGTGGCCGAGGACCGCGCGAAGGTGATGTCGATCTGCTGATCGGACCTCCATGCGTCTTACGAAGGGCGTCCCCACCGGGGCGCCCTTTTTTCGTTCCCGGGGCGGCGGGTTTCAAAACGGGGGGGGGGAAATACAGTTCAGTTCGGGTAGTTCCGCCCTGCATGGCAGGTCGTCAGATCAACCCGCGGAATTGGACCGTAAAACTGGCCTGCCCTTTGGATCGCCTCATCCCGCGCGATTTCAGTCAAGGCGCGGTTGGCCAAAAAAAAGGGGGCCCCGCGAAGGGGCCCCTTTCAGTTTAGCCGGTCGAGCTTCCATTGGTTCACTGCTCGGGAAAACTGTCTCTGCCTGTGTCTCGACCAGCACCTGGAGCGGGCGCACCCGCTCCGGGACTCTTGGAACAGTCCGCATGAACCGTTCCAATTAAAAAACTTCGATTACTTCTTGTTCGGCCTTTGGGTCAGGGCCGAAGCGGCAGCGGACATTGCTGCTTTTGAAGATCGAGGGTTAGATAACACTTTGGACGCTGCCGAGGCGGCCTTCGCGCCTATAACTTCACCATTGGTCTTCCTAGCCACAAAGTTCTCCTTTGGGTTATCCACCCTTTATCCCCATGATCGAGATTAGCTGTGGACGGTCAGAAGCGCCGTATTGGTAAGCGCTCAAGTTCACCTAAGCCTTTTCAGCGTCCGCAATATTCCTTCGAAAGCTTCGCCTCAAGTTGCGCTATCAGCTTGAGGCTTGCGGGGGCCGGTGCTGGAACACCGGTCCCCAACCTTCAATCTCTCAGCTACACCCGGACGTCCCGCCGCAGGTGTTGCACTTCATGCAGGTGCCGTTGCGGACCAGCGTGTAGTTGCCGCATTCGCCGCAGGGATCGCCCTCGTAACCCTGCATCTTCGCCTTGCTGCGGGCATCCGCCACCGGCGCGGGCGTGTCCACGGTCTGGACGGCCACCGCGTCGGACTGGCTGACCGTCACGGTCTCGGACTTGTGGCCCTGCAAGATGACCAGCTCTTTCGGGGCGCGGCCGCGCAGATAGCCGGTGGAGGCCACCTGACGCAGCACGTCCAGCGGGGACGAACCGCCGCTGTCGGGCAGGTCGCGGAAGTTGCGCTTGCCCTCTTCCTCGCCCCGCCCAAGGTCGTCGAAGGCCTGACCTTCGGGCTTCACATGGGCAAGGTCGCTGCGGTCCAAGTACGACACGGCCAGTTCGCGGAAGATGTAGTCGAGGATCGAGGTCGCGTTCTTGATCGCCTCGTTGCCCTGCACCATGCCCGCGGGTTCGAAGCGGGTGAAGGTGAAGGCGTCCACGAACTCTTCCAGCGGCACGCCATATTGCAGGCCCACCGACACCGCGATGGCGAAGTTGTTCATCATCGCGCGGAAGCCGGCGCCTTCCTTATGCATGTCGATGAAGATCTCGCCCAGGCGACCGTCGCGGTATTCGCCGGTGCGCAGATAGACCTTGTGGCCGCCGACGATGGCCTTCTGGGTATAGCCGCGGCGGCGTTCGGGCATCTTCTCGCGACCCTTGGCGACCTCTTTCAGGACGATCTTCTCGATCACCTTCTCGGCCAGGACCTGCGCCTTTTCGTGCGAGGACCCGGAGGCGAGGATTTCCTCTGCCTCGTCGTCATCCTCGATCAGGGCGGAGGCCAGTGGCTGCGACAGCTTCGAGCCGTCTCGATACAGCGCGTTGGCCTTGGTCCCCAGCGACCACGACAGTTCGTAGGCGCGCTGGCAATCCTCGACCGTGGCGGTGTTGGGCATGTTGATCGTCTTCGAGATCGCGCCCGAGATGAAGCTTTGCGCCGCCGCCATCATGTGGATGTGGCTGCCGACCGACAGGTAGCGCTTGCCCAGCTTGCCGCAGGCGTTGGCGCAGTCGAACACGTGATAGTGCTTGGGGTCCAGGTGCGGGGCCCCTTCCAGGGTCATGGTCCCGCAGACATGGGCGTTGGCGGCCTCGATCTCCTTGCGGGTGAAGCCCAGGTGACGCAGCAGGTCGAAGCTGGGATCGTTCAGCTTGGCCGCCGGGATGCCCAGCGTGCCGGTGCAGAACGCCTCGCCCAAGGTCCACTGGTTGAAGACGAAGCGGATGTCGAAGGCCGAGGGAAGCGCGGCCTCGATCTTGCGGATCTCCTCGTCGCCGAAGCCGTGGCCGATCAGGGCCGAATGGGTGATCCCCGGTGCGTTGCCAAGGCTGCCGTGGCCGACGGCATAGGCCACGATCTCCTCGACCTGGGCAGAGGTATAGCCCAGGTTCTCCAGCGCGGCGGGGACAGAGCGGTTGATGATCTTGAAGTAGCCGCCACCCGCGAGCTTCTTGAACTTCACCAGGGCGAAGTCCGGCTCGATCCCGGTGGTGTCGCAATCCATGACCAGGCCGATGGTGCCCGTGGGGGCGATCACGCTGACCTGCGCGTTGCGATAACCGTGGCGTTCACCCAGACGCAGCGCCTCGTTCCAGCTTTGCACGGCCATCTCAACCAGCTGCTGGTCGGGGCAGTTCGCGTGGTCGAGGGCGACAGGCTTGACCGCCAGCCCCTCGTAGCCGTCGGTCTGCCCCATGGCGGCCGTGCGGTGATTGCGGATGACCCGCAGCATGTGGCTGGCGTTTTTCTCGTAGCCCGGGAAGGCACCCAGCTCGCCCGCCATCTCGGCCGAGGTGGCATAGCTGACGCCCGTCATCAGCGCGGTCAGCGCACCGCAGAGCGACCGGCCCTCGTCGCTGTCGTAGCCGATTCCGAGGGTCATAAGAAGGCCGCCGATATTGGCATAGCCCAGACCCAGCGTCCGGAAGTCATAGCTGCGTTGCGCGATCTCCTTCGAGGGGAACTGCGCCATCATCACGCTGATCTCGAGCGTGACGGTCCACAGGCGCGTGGCGTGCATGTAGTCCTGGGCCTGGAACTGGCCGTCCTTGAGGAAGGTCAGCAGGTTCATGGAGGCCAGGTTACAGGCCGTGTCGTCGAGGAACATGTATTCCGAGCACGGGTTCGAGCCGCGGATCGGGCCGTCCTCGGGGCAGGTGTGCCACGCGTTGACAGTGTCGTGGAACTGGATGCCGGGATCGGCACAGGCCCAGGCGGCATGGCCCACCTGATCCCAAAGGTCGCGGGCCTTGATCGTCTTGGCGACGCCACCGTCCGTGCGGCGGATCAGCTCCCAATCGGCATCGTCCTTGACGGCCTTCAGGAACGCGTCGGTCACGCGGATCGAGTTGTTCGAGTTCTGCCCGGAGACCGAGCTGTAGGCTTCGGAATCCCAGTCGGTGTCGTAGGTCGGGAACTCGATCGAGGTGTAGCCCTGCCGCGCATAGTCGAGGACGCGCTTGATATAGGTTTCCGGGATGGCGACGGATTTCGCGGATTTCACGGCTGCCTTCAGGCCAGCGTTCACCGTGGGATCGCAGGCGTGCTGGATGTCGCCCTCATAGGCGGCGATGGCGGCGAAGATCGCGTTCAGCTCACGCTCGTGCAGCTTCGAGCCGGCCACGAGGGAGGCGACCTTCTGCTCTTCGATGACCTTCCAGTTGATGAAGTTCTCGATATCGGGGTGGTCGGCGTCGCAGATCACCATCTTGGCCGCGCGGCGCGTGGTGCCGCCCGACTTGATCGCGCCCGCCGCGCGGTCGCCGATCTTGAGGAATCCCATCAGGCCCGACGACTTGCCGCCGCCCGACAACGGCTCGCCCTCGCCGCGCAGCTGGCTGAAGTTGGATCCGGTGCCCGAGCCGTACTTGAACAGCCGTGCCTCGCGGACCCACAGATCCATGATGCCGCCGTCGTTCACCAGGTCGTCCGAGACGGACTGGATGAAGCAGGCGTGGGGCTGGGGATGCTCGTAGGCGCTGTCGGACTTGGTCAGCTTGGCCGTTTCCGGGTCGACGTAGAAATGGCCCTGACTGGGGCCGTCGATGCCGTACGCCCAGTGAAGGCCGGTGTTGAACCATTGCGGGCTGTTCGGTGCGGCCATCTGGGTGGCCAGCATGAAGCGCATCTCGTCGAAATAGGCTCGGGCGTCTTCTTCAGAGGTGAAGTAGCCGCCCTTCCAGCCCCAGTAGGCCCAGGCGCCGGCAAGACGATTGAAGACCTGCTTGGCGCTGGTCTCGCCCACTTTCTCGCACTGACCGTCGGGGACCGAGCGCCACAGGAACTCGGGCACGCCTTTTTCCTTCACGCGCTTGAGCTTGGCGGGCACGCCGGCCTTGCGGAAGTATTTCTGGGCGATGACGTCGCTGGCGACCTGGCTCCAGATGCGGGGGACTTCGACCTGATCGTTACGGAAGACCACGGTACCGTCGGGATTGCGAATCTCGCTGACCGTCGTGGTGAAGGCGAGATCGGCATAGGCGTCCTGCCCGGCCTTGGTAAACTTGCGATCGATCTTCATCTGCGTGCCCTTAACATCAATTGAGTGGCTCCGGTGCCGCGTGGGGACCGGAGGGGGCCGTCTGCTTCGGCCCGAACTCGGCTACAAGATATGGTGTTGCACCCTTGGTGCGCCCACAAAATAGAAGCGCAATCGCGGCCATCGTCAACAATCTCTTTAGACTTGACGGCGAATTTCCGGACCTGCCCGGGGGCAGATTTCCGAACACACTGATTTTTAGGGGTTTCCCGCTTGGGTTGCGAATCGGCGCTGGGGGCGGAGTACGAAAAAGATGCGGCAGATGCACACCATGTGGGCGGAAAGCTCCACAAGATATCAACATCTGGGCACGAAAGCTGTGGGTATCTTTTTGATGGTCGGGGCGAGAGGATTCGAACCTCCGACCCTCTGCTCCCAAAGCAGATGCGCTACCAGGCTGCGCTACACCCCGACTGGGGCCTTCCTATCGCGCGACGGATCGGATGGGAAGGGCGACCATCACCGCCCGGTTCGCTTACTCCGCGCAGGGCCAAGCCGCGAGGCTTTGTGGGAGGCTCGGATGGCGCAGCACAGTCCCCTCGTCGATGCCAAGCCGGGCGGCCATACCGCCATTGATTTCGAGCACCGCGCGCACCGAATCCCCGCCGGGGATCGGCGTCTCGTCCAGGGGAACGGCGTTCTCGTGGATGCGGGTGACGGTTCCGGTCTGATCAAGGAACAGCATGTCGAGGGGGATCAGGGTGTTGCGCATCCAGAAACTGGCCGGTTGGGAGCGTTCATAGATGAACAGCATCCCCTCCATCGTCGGCATGTCCTCGACGAACATCAGGCCCTGGGCACGTTCGGCGGGGTCATCGGCAACCTCTACCGCAAACCGCGCCCTGCCCCAGTCGCCCCGCATCTCGACACTCGTGTCTGCGCAGTCGGCCCATGCAGGAACCGCACCGAGCAAGAGGAAAAGCGCTACTCGGCCGCTTCCTTGGTATCCCATGATGGCACCAGTTCAATGTTGCTGCGGTCGTCATCCGCCGCGCGGGGCGCGCCGGTATCCGCAACAGCAGTTTCCCAGAGGAGAACCTGCGTTGCAAGCCGCCCCCGCGCGCCTTCGGCAACCCGAATGGCGATCGCCTCGCCCGGTTGAAGATCGGCCAGTGCGGACCGACGCAGAACCTCGACATGAATGAACACGTCGTCAGCCAGGCCGAAGACATTCGCAAACCCGAATCCCTTGGACCGATCGAACCACTTCACGCGCGCCGGCTCGAGATCTCCTCCGACGACATCCTCGTCGAACGGAAGCGCACGCATGCCATCCTCGTCGCCACCAATCTCGGGCGGCAGAATCTCCAGGACCTCCTGGGCCTGTATCCCGCGATCCGTCTCGATCACGCGGATACGGATACGGCTGCCGTCGGCGACGCTGTTCTGCCCGTAATTGCGCAGCACGTTGGCGTGCAGAAGGATGTCGCGCGGAACGCTCGATACAACGACGAAGCCGTAGCCCTTCGCAGTATCGAACCACTTCACCTGACCGGTAAAGACTTGGTGCGTGTCTTCATCCTTGTCGAACATGTATCCCCTGGCCAGGCTTTCTTCACCCGCTTTGCCGTATCCCATTTTTTCGCCTCGGCTTCGGAACCGATCCAGACATCCAACGTTTCACGCGTTGGATCCGGTCGCACAATACCCATAAGGCATAGGCGGCTACGGAGAAAGTCTTTTTACATCCCATTCACGCGATCCACCTGAGTGTGTCCAGATTTCCCGGTCATGCAACCGGTGCGCTCCGTCTTGCCAGAACTCGATGGACACGGGCGTCAGGCGGAACCCGCCCCAGAACGGTGGGCGCGGCGGAGCATCTCCGAAGCGATCCCTCATCTGCTCGACCTGCGCCTCTAGGGTTGCGCGATCCTTCAAGGGGCGAGACTGCCGGGACGCCCACGCGCCCAAGCGAGATCCCAGGTCGCGCGAGGCGTAATAGGCATCCGCCTGCGGACCGTCCTCGCGCCGGACCGACCCGCGCACGCGGACCTGACGGCGCAGGGACTTCCAGTGCAGCGCGAAGGCCGCCTTGCCGGATTGCGTCAGCTCGACACCCTTGGTGCTGTCGTAGTTCGTATAGAAAACAAAGGCGTCTTCCTCGATCTCTTTCAGAAGGACGATCCTGACATTCGGCATCCCGTCCGGATCGACCGTCGCCAGCGAGATGGCGTTGGGATCGTTCGCCTCACTGATCTCGGCCTCGGACAGCCACGCGCGGATCAGGTCGAACGGGTCATTCGCGCCGAAGATGCTGGTGGTGGAAGTCATGCGGTGCCCCCTGCACGTCTTGATGGTCTTGCGACTATCCCCTAAAGCCTCCGGACGGATAATGGAATTGATGGGGCGGATACCATGGCGGGATTGATGGCGGGCAAACGCGGCCTGATCATGGGGTTGGCCAACGACAAGTCCATCGCCTGGGGCATCGCCAAGGCCCTGGCCGACCAAGGGGCCGAACTTTGCTTCTCGTACCAGGGCGACGCGTTGAAGAAGCGGGTCGTGCCTCTGGCCGAAAGCTTGGGCTCGGACTTCATGGTCGAGTGCAACGTGGCCGACATGGACAGCCTCGACAGCTTGTTCGAAGCGGTCAAGGACCGCTGGGGCAAGCTGGACTTCGTGGTTCACGCCATCGGGTTCTCGGACAAGTCGGAACTGCGCGGCCGCTACGTCGACACCAGCCGCGAGAACTTCCGGATGAGCCTGGATATTTCGTGCTATTCCTTTACGGCCGTCATGCAGCGCGCCGAGAAACTGATGACCGACGGCGGATCGGCCCTGACGCTGACCTATTACGGCGCCGAGAAAGTGATGCCGCATTACAACGTGATGGGCGTCGCCAAGGCCGCGCTGGAGGCATCGGTGCGCTATATGGCCGAGGATCTGGGCCGCGACGGCATCCGCGTGAACGCGATCAGCGCGGGTACGATCAAGACGCTGGCCGCTTCGGGCATTGGCGACTTCCGCTACATCATGAAGTGGAACGAGTACAACTCGCCCCTGCGCCGCACCGTCACGCAGGAAGAGGTTGGCAAGTCGGCCCTGTACCTGCTGTCCGATCTGGGCAGCGCGGTCACCGGCGAGGTTCTGCACGTCGATTCCGGGTATCACGTCGTCGGCATGAAGAACCCCGACGCACCGGACATCACCCGGGACTGAGGGGGTGGAGGGCGCGCACCTCCTCGCGTTCAACGCGACCCTTCTGGCGGCGATCCTGTCGCCCGGCCCTGCCCTGATCTACGCGCTGCGAGTTTCGATCGTCGAAGGGCGCATGGCCGGCATGCTGACGGGCGCGGGCCTTGGCCTGGTCGCCGCGATGTGGACGGGCCTTGCGCTTCTGGGCCTCGACCAGGTGTTCGCGGCCGTGCCTTGGGCTTACGGAGCGCTGAAGATCGGCGGTGCGCTGTATCTTCTGTGGATTGCGGCGCAGACTTGGCGCGATGCGAAGGAGCCCATCGGTCCGCTGGCGCGGCCGGTCCGTCCGGGGCGGTTCGTGCTTCACGGCGCGCTCATCAACTTGGCGAACCCGAAATCGGTCCTGTTCGCTGCGGCCGTGCTGCTGGTGATCTTTCCGGCGGACCTGAGGGGGGCCGAGATGGCGTTGATCGTCGGCAATCATCTGGCGGTCGAGGTCGCGTTCTACGCAATTCTGGCCACAGTTCTGTCGCGCCCGGCGGCCCGATCCGCATATTTGGGGGCGAAACCGCTGCTCGACCGCATCGCAGGCGCGGTTCTGGCTGTCCTTGGCCTGAAGCTGCTGTTCACCCGCGCATGAGCATCGCCGCGATCATCGGCGTGGCCATCGCGCATCTTCTGGCAGCGATCTCTCCGGGGCCGTCCTTCGTGTTGTCGATCCGCACCGCCGCGTCCGAGGGGTTTCGTCCCGCGGCCGGTCTGGCAATGGGGTTCGGGCTGGGCGCCATGATCTGGGCGTTCGCGGCACTTGCCGGTCTGGCGCTGTTGTTCGAGATCGTGCCGCCCCTGTTCCTGGTGCTGAAGATCGGTGGCGGGCTTTTCCTTCTTTGGCTGGCGTACAAGATGTGGGCCCATGCAGATGACCCGATGCCCACAGTGGCCCCGGATGCGCCCCCGCGCGGACTGATCTCGGCCATCCGGCTGGGCACGCTGACGCAGCTGGCCAACCCAAAGCCCGCGATTTTCTTTGGCGCGGTCTTCGTCGGCCTCGTCCCGCCCGAGGCCAGCTGGACAGTCAAATCCCTGATCCTGTTCAATATCCTGTGGGTCGAAACGCTGTGGTACCTGGTCACCGCACGCGCCTTTTCGTTGCCGAAACCCCGGGCGGCCTACGGCGCGGCGAAAGGATGGCTGGACCGTGGGATGGGCACAATACTGGGCGGGCTCGGCCTCAAGGTTGCGCTGGGCTGATACGAGGAAAGGAACGCTGCCATGACCGATCGACTGCCCCATGAAAAGGGGTTCCACGTCAGCTGGGACCAGTTGCACCGGGATGCCCGCGCGCTGGCGTGGCGCCTGGACGGGCTGGGCCCCGAAGGCGACGCCGGGGACCGCGGGGGCGGCTGGCGCGCGGTCGTGGCCATCACGCGCGGCGGCATGGCGCCCGCGATGATCGTGGCCCGCGAACTCGACATTCGTGTCGTGGATACGATCAGCGTCAAAAGCTACGACCACCAGTCGCAGACCGAGGCGCGCGTGCTGAAAAGCCCCGACACCGAGATGATGGGCGACGGTACCGGCATCCTGATCGTCGACGATCTGGTGGATTCGGGTCGCACGTTGGAAATCGTACGGGCGCAGTTCCCGATGGCCCATTTCGCCACGGTATACGCCAAGCCAAAAGGCCGGCCGCAGGTGGATACCTACATCACCGAAGTCAGTCAGGACACGTGGATCTTTTTCCCCTGGGACATGGGGTTGCAATACGTGCCCCCCTATCGTGGAACGGATTGAGCCACGAAAAAGGGCGCGTCACGGCGCGCCCTTTCAAACTTGACACTGATGAACGGAGCATCGGCTAGGCCGCGTCCAGCTCATCTTTCAGGATCTTCTCGATATCGTCGAGATTGTGGTTCGTCAGGGTCTTCGGGACCTCGGCGACCACCTTGTGCTCGACCTCCTGATGCATCTTGGATCGCAGTTCACCCAACACACCGGGGGACGCGACCAGCACGATATCCTTGAACGCCCCCTTGTGGGCCTTCTTGTACAGCATATCGGCCAGATCATCGGCAAAGCGATCCTTCGCCAGCTGGTGCCAGTCCGTGTCCTCGACGGCCGAGCGATGCACGCTTGGGCCGTCATTGAACCGCCCGCGCCGGTTGGCGGATTGGGCGTGGTCGGGCGGGTTCTCTTGCTCTTCCTTGCTCAGAACGGTCAGATATGGGTTTTCGTGATCGGTCTGGTTTTCCAGGATCAACGCCTTCTCGCCGTCCGCGATCAGGACCCATGTTCCTTTTGTCAGTCGTGCGCTCATCTCAGCTGCCCTTCCCGTCTTCGTCGCCCGTGCCGTGAAGACCGCCAAGGTTGCCTTCGCCCTTCTCGTCCTGCTTCGTGACGCGGGTCGCACCTTCACCGTGCTCGGTCTGCCGGCGCTCGTCCCGCGTCCCGACCGAGCGTTCCAGCTCGCCCTGCGCGCGGCCCGAATGACCGGGCGTGCCAACCTTGTCGTCGACATATTGTTCGGTTTCGCTCGTGCCGTCCTTGGATCGCTTGCGTTCGGCCATTGGGAGGCTCCTGTTTATCGTTGAACTCTGAAAATCAACGAGCGGCCCCGGGTCGCGGTTCCTCAAGCCTGGTTGCGTGCGCGGTCCAGAAGCCAGGTCAGCGCGGCAGGTTCCCCGACCCTCGCCTTGGTGCCGGCTACGGTCATGACGACGGGAACCTCGTCCTCGATCCGTTCCCAAAGCCACTCGGCGGCCGTCTCGGTCCGGACATCTTCGGTCAAGACAAGGCTCAGCGTCAGGCGATATCCACTCTCCGTGCCCAGGCTGGTCTGCATGTCGACCGCTTGGCAAGCGACCCCGGCCGGCGTGCGCATTGGCGCGCGCAGGATCGCGGCTGTTTCGGCGTCGATGTCGTCCAGAATGACCAGCATGGCACCCCCAAAAGAAAAAAAGCCCCGCCGAAGCGGGGCCTTGCGTTCAGTTCCTCAAGTCACATGCGCGATGCGACAGCTTCCCAATTCACCAGCTTGTCGAGGAAGTTCGACAAGTAGGCAGGGCGCTTGTTGCGGAAGTCGATATAATACGAATGCTCCCACACGTCGCAGCCTAGAAGCGCGGTCTGGTCGAAGCATAGCGGGTTCACGCCGTTCTCGGTCGAGGTGACCTTGAGGCCGCCGGTGGAGTCCTTGACCAGCCAGACCCAGCCCGAGCCGAACTGGCCGCCGCCCTTGGTCGCGAACTCTTCCTTGAACGCATCGACCGAGCCGAAGCTGTCGGCCAGCGCGCTTTCGACTTCGGACGGCATCTTGCTGTCGCCGGGCGTCATCCACTCCCAGAACTGGACGTGGTTCCAGTATTGCGAGGCGTTGTTGAACAGCCCCGACTGGGCAACCGCGCCCTTGTCGTAGGTGCCCTTGACGATCTCTTCAATCGACTTGCCCTCCCACTCGGAGCCCTTGACCATGTCGGCGGTCTTGTCGGCATAGGCCTTGTGGTGGATGTCGTGGTGGTATTCCAGCGTCTCGCGGCTCATGCCCTTGTCGGCCAGCGCGTCGTGGGCATAGGGTAGATCGGGAAGTTCGAATGCCATGTCGGAGGTCCTCCGTTCGGATAAGAATGTCTCGCGGGCGGAATGCCACGTTGATCACGCGGCCTTCGCTCACTTGTGACACGACATAGGCCTAATGGGGCGCGCGAAAACCCTGGAACGCACCGACTTCGCCGCCTTTTCTGCTGCTGATCGCCAGGACGTCGAACGCATAGCGCCCGACTGACCGGAAGCAGAGGACATGCGCGGTCCGCTCGTCGGACAGCCAAACGGCGGCCGGGATCTGCGACAGCCGCGTGCGGCGGAAGGTGCCGGGGGTCATCGTCGCCATGTCGATCGGCGTGACCTTCGCCAGAACCTCGCGCACCCCTGCGCCCTCTAGCCGGATCGCCGCGCGCATATCGCTGACGTCGAGCGCAAGGTGATGCGCGTCCCCCAGGGCCTCGGACAACTGCGACAGGGTTCCTGCCGCGGCATCGGGCGATGTCAGCAGCAAAAGCTCGTCCGGGGACATCCAGGCCACAGCACCCCGGTCGCCCGTCGCGATGGCCAGCGGATCGGGCACCCCGCAGCCGATCGCGGCCTGCAAGGCGTCGCGCAGGCTGCTGCTGTCCAGATCGCCCCTCAGCTGGATCATGCCCCGGGGTTCGTCTTCGGAAACGGTGACATACCCGGCGAAGCTGTCACCCTGCAGCGCGGTCATCGGTTCAGACATCCTGCTTGGTCCCTTCCTTGTCGTAGAAGACCGGATCGACGATCCGCGCCTTGTACACCCGACCGTCGGTTCCCGGGAACTCCAGCACCTCGCCCATGCGGTCCGGGCCGTTCAGGACAAGGCCCATCGCGATGCCGTGCCCCAGCGTGGGCGAATGGTAGGTCGAGGTCACGCGGCCCTGGGTGTTGCGCTGACCGTTGGCGTTCGTTCCCTCGGCGACCGCATAGGCCCCGTCGGGCAGCTTGCCGCCATCCAGGGTCTGCAAGCCCACCAACGTCCAGCGCTTCGGATCGGTCATGTGGATCCGTTCCTGCCCGCGCTTGCCGATGAAATCCTCCTTCTTCTTCGAGATCGCCCACTGCATGTTCAGATCCTGCGGGATCACCGTGCCGTCGCTTTCGTCGCCGATCATGATGAAGCCCTTCTCGGCCCGCAGGACGTGCAAACCTTCGGTGCCGTAAGGGGTTACGCCAAATTCTTCACCTGCCGAAAGAAGTTTTTCCCACAACTCGCGGCCGCGATTGGCTGGCACGGCGACCTCGAAGCTCAGCTCGCCGGAGAACGAGATGCGGAAGACCCGCGCCGGGATGCCGGCGATCTGCCCATCGGCCCAGTCCATAAAGGCCATGGCCTCTTTCGAGACATCCATGCCCCCCAGCTTCTCCAGCGTTTTCCGCGCGTTGGGGCCCACAACCGCGATCTGGGCCCACTGCTCGGTCACGTTCGAGGTATAGACCTTCATGTCCCACCATTCGGTCTGCAGCCATTCTTCCATATGGGCGTGGATGCGGTCCGCACCGCCGGTCGTGGTGTGGCACAGGAAGGTATCGTCGCTCAGCCGCGCGACGACGCCGTCATCCATGAGGAACCCGTTTTCCGAGCACATCAGGCCATACCGACAGCGCCCGACCTTCAGGGTCGACATCATGTTGGTATAGAGCAGATCCATGAACCGACCGGCATCCGGCCCCTTCACGATGATCTTCCCCAGCGTGGAAGCGTCAAGCAAACCAAGGCTTTCGCGGGCGTTCTTTACTTCGCGGTTCACCGCCGCCTCGCGATCCTCACCCTCTTTCAGATAGGTATAGGGGCGGCGCCAGTGGCCCACGGGCTCCCAATCGGCGCCGTTCGCCTCGTGCCAGTCGTGGATCGGCGTGCGGCGCAGGGGCTGGAAAATCTTGCCCCGCGCCTCGCCCGCGATGGCGCCCATACTGATGGGCACGTAAGGGGGGCGGAAAGTCGTGGTGCCGACTTGCGGAATGGGACTGCCAACCTCGCCCGCAAGGACTGCCAGGCCGTTGATGTTGCTTAGTTTCCCTTGATCCGTCGCCATGCCTAGCGTGGTATATCGCTTGGCATGCTCGACGCTGACGAAGCCCTCGCGCGCTGCCAGTTGCACGTCAGAGACCTTCACGTCGTTCTGGTAATCGAGGAACATCTTCGACCGCAGCTCAGGGCCCGCGCCGGTGGGCATGATCCAGACGGGGCGCATGGCATGTTCATTCAGCGTCACCTGCCCCAGCACCCCGGACTCCGACAAGGTCAGATCGCCCGCTGCGGCGCCGACGGCGGCGACCATGCCCTTGCCATCGGCCCCCAACGGCGGGCGGTCGGGGTCGGGGTAGAAGAACGCGCGCTCCTCGTCCCACAGCAGCTTGCCGCCGCAATGGGACCACAGGTGCGGCACGGGCGACCACCCGCCCGACATTGCCACGGCCGCGCAGCGCAGCGTGCGGGTCGGCGTCCCATCGCCGTCGATGTCGCAGACCTTCACCTCGGACACCTTCTTCCCGCCAAGCGCCTTGATCCCCGACGCGGTCAGGATCTCGATCCCGGCGTCGCGGACGCGGGCGGCCAGCGGGCCCTTCACCTCGGGGCGCGCATCGACCACGGCGGGCACCTCGACGCCGGCGCCGTGCAGCGCCAGCGCGGTGCGGTACGCGTCGTCGTTGTTCGTCACCACGACTACACGCTTGCCGGGCGAGACGGCATAGTCGCACACGTAATCGCGCACGGCCGAGGCCAGCATCACCCCGGGAATGTCGTTGCCCGCGAAGGGCAGCGGACGTTCGATCGCGCCGGTGGCGGTGACGATCAGCCCGGTCCGGATCCGCCACAGGCGATGGCGCGGCGCATCGGCGCCGGGGCGGTCGTCGGTGACCCATTCATAAGCCGTGAGGTACCCGTGGTCATACACGCCCGAGCCTTGCAGGTTCAGCCGCAGGGTCACGTTCTCCATCGCGGCAAGCTCGGCGATCCGATCCTCGACCCAAGCCTCGGGCGACTGCCCGCCAAGCTCGATCCCGTCGATCCCGGCATCGGTGATCGTACGTCCTCCCCAGACGCGGTCCTGCTCCATCAGCAGGACGCGCTTGCCCTCGCGTGCGGCGTTCAGCGCCGCTTCGATCCCGGCGACGCCGCCGCCGACCACGGCCACGTCACAGTGAAAGTGGAAATGCTCGTAGCGGTCTGCATCCTCGCCCTCGGGCGGGCGGCCCAGACCGGCGGATTGACGGATGAAGGGCTCGTAGACCGATTTCCAGAACGACGCGGGCCATAGGAACGTCTTGTAATAGAAGCCCGCCGGCAGGAACCGCGACAGCTTGGCGTTCACCGCGCCGATGTCGTTCTCTAGCGTCGGGAACCGGTTTTGCGACACGGCGGTCATGCCCTCGTGCAGCACGGCGGCGGTCGCGCGCTGGTTCGGCTCGAACCGGCTGCCCTGCCCGATGCCGACCAGCGCGTTCGGCTCTTCGTGCCCGGCCGAGACGGGGCCGCGGGGGCGGTGATACTTGAACGACCGGCCCATCAGGACCTGCCCGCCCGCCATCAGCGCCGAGGCGAGCGTATCGCCCTGCACCCCCTCGCGGGCCTTGCCGTCGAAGGTGAAGTTCAGGCGGCGTGACCGGGTCAGGCGGCGCCCGCCGGTGGGAAGACGGTGGCTCATGTGCGGTCTCCGTAGCTGCGCCACGACCAGCCCGGGTGGGCTTCGCTGATGCGGTCGAGGATCTCCTGCGGGGGTTCGACGGTCTGGGCGGGATAGGTGCCGAAGACTTGCATCGTCACGGTGTGGCGCGCGGCGTGAAACCACTTGCCGCAGCCCGCCGCATGGCGCCACCGTTCGAAATGCGGGCCCTTGGGGTTCTCGCGCATGAACAGGTAGGTCTCGAAGTCGACGTCTTCCGACCCGGGGCCATGGCGCGTCAGGTGCGCCTCGCCGCCGGCGGTCAGCTCGGTTTCGTCACAAGTCGCGCCGCAATAGGGGCAATCGAGGATTAGCATCAACGCGGCTCCTTAATCTCGAGTTCATTTGCCGGGAACTTATCCCCGTACGCCTTCCGACCATGCTCAATATAGTCTCGGACAATATCTACGATCTTTACTCGATCCTCGTCCAAAGACGCTATGACATCAGAAATAAGCAAGTTCATTCTGCCGATTTTAATTTCAGCCTTCTTCGCATTCACCCCCTTCAGCTCTGCGCCTGCAATCTCTCCGTCGACCTTTAGAGCGATTTCATCAAGAGAAATCATAAAATTATCGTAATCATTCTTGAGATCATTATACTTATTAACGAAATGTAAATCGTTTCTGATGCGTCGCTGGATTTCAGATATATCTTGAATTAAGTCGTTAGAATGACCCACCAAGAAACGCATCTCATCTTGTTCAAGAAAAACAACAGTGTCTGGCGCCCCTACAATTTGGCGGATAAACAAGGCTGGCTCGTTAATTTCTTCATTACCTTGCGCTCGACGAAACTCACTATCAAGGTGTCTCGCTAGGTTCTCGACTGCATTCAGGTCATTCATCAACTTCTGAAGACCACGGTAGGCCGCCCAAGCGGCAGCAGCTTCAGTCTCTTGAAGCTTCTTCTTGCGTTCGAGGTGATGATTGATGCTGAGAACAATCAAGGCTCCGAACAGAGAAAGTAAGCCACCGATCGCTGCGCCGATAAACGCACTTGATACAGCAATTTGAGACGCCTCTTCCAGAGAAGTCCACCAGTCTATCAATGCGCCACCCCGGCTGCCACGGATTCGTCGATGAAGCGGCCTTGGCGGAAGCGGTCCATGCTGAATGCCTCGGCCAGCGGGCTGTGCCCCTTGGCCATCAGTTCCGCGAAGGCCCAGCCCGATCCCGGCGTCGCCTTGAAGCCGCCCGTGCCCCAGCCGCAGTTGATGAATATACCCTCCACCGGCGTCTTCGACAGGATGGGCGACCGATCGCCGGTCATGTCCACGATCCCGCCCCATTGCCGCAACATCTTCAAACGGCTGATCATCGGGAAGGTCTCGACCAAGGCGCGGACCGTTTCCTCGATATGGTGGAAGCTGCCGCGCTGGGTATAGGCGTTATAGCTGTCGGTGCCGCCGCCGATCACCATCTCGCCCTTGTCGGACTGGCTCATGTATCCGTGGACGGTGTTGGCCATCACCACGATGTCCATGCAGGGCTTGATCGGTTCCGACACAAGCGCCTGCAGCGGCACCGATTCGACCGGCAGGCGGAAGCCCGACATCTCGGCCAGGCGGCCCGAGTGGCCCGCGACCACGATCCCCAGCTTGCCGCAGTCGATATGCCCGCGCGTGGTGTCGACGCCGGTCGCCTTGTCGCCGTCACGGATGACGCCGGTGACCTCGCACTGTTCGATGATGTCCATGCCCATGTCCGAGCACGCCCGCGCATAGCCCCAGGCCACGGCATCGTGGCGCGCAGTACCGGCCCGGGGCTGCCACAAACCGCCAAGAACCGGATAACGCGGCCCCTCGATATTCAGGATCGGACAGATCTCCTTGACCTCGCGGGCGGACAGAAAGCGCGTGTCGACGCCCTGCAGCTTGTTGGCGTGAGCCGTGCGGAGATAGCCGCGGACCTCGTGCTCGGTCTGGGCGAGCATCAGTACGCCGCGAGGCGAATACATGACGTTGTAGTTCAGGTCCTGGCTCATCGTCTCGTAGAGGCTGCGCGATTTCTCGTACAGCGCGGCCGACGGGTCCTGCAGGTAGTTCGAGCGGATGATCGTCGTGTTGCGGCCCGTGTTACCGCCGCCCAGCCAGCCTTTCTCCAGCACCGCGACATTGGTGATGCCGTGGTTCTTGCCCAGCCAGTACGCCGTCGCCAGACCATGCCCCCCCGCGCCCACGATCACGACGTCGTAACGGCGCTTGGGGGACGCCGCTTTCCAGGCGCGGCCCCAGCCGGTGTGGTGGCGAAGGGCCTCACGGGCGATGGCGAATGCGGAATAGCGTCTCATGGGCGTCCCCTGTGGCCTTTGGCCGGTCATAGGCCCGGGCGGGGCCCACTAGATGCGTGGCAGCGTCATCTTCAACCGTTTTTGCGACATGGCGCCTGCGGCAGCCTGTCCCGCCGCCTTTCCCCCGAGGCCGGTTGCGGCTAGACGAAGGGGCGCCCGGACCAAGGAGGGGACATGCTGTTCTGGATCGCTGCCATTGTGATTGCCGCGCTCGGCGCGCTGCCGATCATCGGCGCCGTGTTGCGTGGCGCCGGGGACGCGTCCGGCCGCACTGACATGGCGATCTACCGCGACCAGCTGGCCGAGGTCGAACGTGACCTGGCCCGCGGCACCCTGACCGAGGCCGAGGCCGAGCAGACCCGCGCCGAGGTCGCACGCCGCCTGCTCGACGCCGACCGCCGCCAGGCCCCGACGACGGCGCTCGCACCACGGACCGCGCGGATCGTGGCCGCGGCGACTGTCGCGCTTGCGGTCATGGCGGGCGGCGTCGCGCTTTACATCACCCAGGGCGCTCCGGGCTATCCCGATTTGCCCCTGCGCACCCGCCTTGCGCAGGCTGAGGACCAGCGCGCCAACCGTCCCAACCAGGCCCAGGCCGAAGCCGAGGCGCTGTCGTCCCTACCCGAGCCGCTGACACCCGAGCCCGAGTTCGCCGCCCTGCTGGACCGGCTGCGCCGCACGATGGAGGAACGCCCCGACGATTCTGAAGGCTGGACGCTTCTTGCCCGGAACGAGGCGCGGATCGGCGATTTCCGCGCGGCCGCCCGTGCCCAGGAACGGGCGGTCGCGTTGCTGGGCGAAGACGCTGCCTCCGCCGACATCGCCCTTCTGGGCGAGTTCATGGTCCTGGCCGCGGGCGGGTTCGTGTCACCGCAGGCCGAGTCGCGGTTCGACGCCGCCTTGGCGCGTGATCCAAACAACGGCCGCGCACTTTATTTCAAGGGCCTGACACTGGCGCAGACCGGCCGCCCGGACCGGGCCTTCGGCATCTGGCGTGCCCTGCTCGAAGCCACGCCCGGCGATGCGCCGTGGAACGGCCCGATCCGCGCGCAAATCGGCCAGGTCGCCGCCCGCGCCGGGATCGATTACGTCCCACCCGGCCCCGACGCCGCCCCCGGCCCAACAGCCGAAGACATGGAAAACGCGGCCGGCATGACCCCCGAAGCGCGGGAAGAGATGATCCGTGGCATGGTCGAAGGGCTGAGCCAGCGCCTCGCCACCGAAGGCGGCCCAGCCCCGGACTGGGCGCGCCTGATTTCGGCGCTCGGGGTCCTGGGTCAGACCGATCGTGCGGCGGCCATCGCCGACGAGGCGCGGCAGGTCTTCGCCAACCAGCCCGACGATGTTGCCCTGATCGAGGACGCAGCGGCCGCTGCCAGTGCCGAATGACCGCATCAACCTGCCCCCAGCCCTTCACCCTTGGACAAATACCCTCGGGGGGGACCGCGTCAGCGGTCGGGGGGCCGACGGCCCTCCTCGACAAGGCCACCCCATGATCCACGACCAAATCGAAGACTTTGCCGCCGCCCTGCCCCCGATGTCGGCCTTGATGGGCCTCGACCTCGGCACCAAGACCATCGGCGTTGCCGTCTCGGACCGAATGCGCTCCATCGCGTCCCCGCTCGAAGTGGTGCGCCGCAAGAAGTTCACCTTGGACGCCGCGCGTCTGGCCGAGATCGCAAAGGGCCGCGAGATTGGCGGCATCGTTCTAGGCCTGCCGCGCAACATGGACGGGTCCGAGGGGCCGCGCGCCCAATCCACCCGCGCCTTTGCGCGCAATCTGAAGGGCCCGCTTGACCTGCCGATCTGCTTCTGGGACGAACGGCTTTCGACGATGGCGGCGGAACGCGCGCTTCTGGAGGCCGATACCAGCCGTGCCCGCCGGGCAGGCGTCATCGACCAGGTCGCGGCCGCCTACATCCTGCAAGGCGCGCTCGACCGCCTGACACGACTTTGAGGACGCGCATGGAAGATGAGACGACAACGGCGCCGCCGATCGAAACCCCCTGCATCAACGTCTGTGTGATCCACCCGGCCGCCCGGCTCTGCACGGGATGCCTGCGCACCATGGACGAGATTACGTCCTGGCGCAAAATGACTCCCGCCGAACGCAGCCGTATCATGGCCGAACTCCCCGGCCGGCAGGGCCAACTGCACCAGCGCCGCGGCGGCCGGGCCCGCAACGCCGGCCAGCGCGACTGAGGGTCAGGCCGCCCGCGCCTGCTCCACGGCCCCCATCGCGTCGCGCAGAAGCCCGGCATCGGCCCCGGTCCGATGCGCCCCTTCGCTCAAGATGCGGCGCCACTGACGCGCCCCGGGCAGCCCGGCGAACAAGCCCAGCATGTGACGCGACACCTGATGCAGGCGTCCGCCCCCGGCGATATGACGTTCGACATACGGGATCATCGCTTCCACCGCCTCGGACCGGGTCAAGGGCGGCGCGGAAGACCCGAATATCCGGCGATCCGCGTCGAGCAGGATATCGGCGGGCCGGTGATAGGCGGCGCGTCCCACCATCACGCCATCCATGACGGTCAACTGGTCTTCGACTTCGTCCAGCGTCTCGATCCCGCCATTGATCGTCAGTTGAAGCCCGGGAAACGCGGGTTTCATGCGGTGAACCAGCGCATAGTCCAGCGGCGGGACCGTGCGGTTCTCCTTCGGACTGAGGCCTTGCAGCCATGCCTTCCGGGCGTGGATTGTCACGTCCTTCACACCCGCCGCGGCGATCTTTGACAGAAAATCGGGCAGCACGATTTCAGGGTCCTGATCGTCCACCCCGATCCGGCATTTCACGCTGACCGGTCGTGACTGGGCATGGATCATCTCGGCTACGGCCTCGGCGACCAAATCCGGCGACCGCATCAGGACCGCACCGAAGGTGCCGGACTGCACCCGATCCGACGGGCATCCGCAATTGAGGTCGATCCTGTCGTACCCCGCTTCCGCGCCCATCTTCGCAGCCGCCGCAAGCTCTTTCGCGTCCGACCCGCCAAGCTGCAGAGCGACCGGATGCTCGCAATCATCGAACGCCAGAAGATGCCGCGCCCCGCCCCGGACCAGAGCGGGCGCGGTAACCATCTCGGTGTAGAGCAATGTATGCCGCGACAAAATCCGGTGGAACACGCGGCAATGCGTGTCCGTCCAGTCCATCATCGGCGCAATAGACAATCTAGCATGTTGTTTTATTTGCATTTTTTGTGTATCTTCAAAATGTTGATGCCGGTTGCCCCTACGCCAGACTACGCCTCGATATCCGGCAATCCGACCCTCTACGACGACTCAGTGCACACGGAGCGCACACGCCAGATGGCCACCATAAACAAACTCCCGTCGGGTGCCTACCGCGTCCAGATCCGGCGCAAGGGGCGCTATGCAAGCGAGACGTTCTTGCGCCGCGACGACGCCCATCGTTGGGCTCGGCAGGCGGAAACTCGGGTGGATCAGGGTCTTGCGCCCAACAAGTCGTCGGTCTCTCGTCTGACCACGTTCGGCGATCTCGTCGACCTTCATATCGCCGACATGTGCGCCGTCGGAAAGCCGCCGTTGCGGAGCAAGGCAGCGACGCTTGCAGCGCTGAAAGCGCAACTCGGACACTCCAAAATTGGCCACCTAGATCGTCAAACACTGATCGACTTCGGACGGTGCCGCGCGGCCACTGGGGCAGGACCTGTCACGCTCAGCATCGACATCGGGACGATCCGCATGATCCTGACCCATGCGGCCGCCGTCCATGGCCTCGACATTTCCCCGGAGCCGGTCGATCTCGCGCGCGTTGCCCTGAAGCGTTTGGGACTGGTCGGCAAGGGCAAGGAGCGGGACCGAAGACCGACACAGGATGAATTGATGCGCCTCGCGCGGTTCTTCGACTCCATCGAACGCCTGACCATCCCCATGACGCGCATCGTCGAATTCGCCGTCGCAACGGCAATGCGGCTCGACGAAATTTGCCGGGTCGAATGGAAGGATCTCGATCCCGAAAAACGAATGCTATTGATCCGGGATCGAAAGGATCCTCGAAACAAGGATGGAAACGACCAACGTATCCCTCTGTTCGCAGCGAACGGATATGATGCGTGGGCAATCGTCTGTGCCCAAGCGCCAAGGTCTGGAAGGATCAGCGGCCGGATTTTTCCCCACAATCCCAAGTCGGTCGGCACTGCCTTCCGGCGAGCCTGCCGTGCTCTTGAGATCAAAGACCTGCATTTTCACGACTTGCGCCACGAAGGAACGAGCCGCCTTTTCGAAGCTGGCTTCGCCATTGAGCAGGTGGCGCTGGTGACCGGCCACAAGGATTGGAAGATGCTACGGCGATATACCCATCTGAAACCCGACGACCTTCATGCTCTCGCCGCCTCGAATTCCCGGGGTCCTGCGTTGAGATTGGCGGCTGAATAGAGACAGGGGCCTGCGGCTGTCGCCGTGACGGGTCTGGAGGTCGGGAGAGTTCCTCGCGGCCGCCCGTCACGGAGAACACGACATGACCGATATCGAACTTCAGGACGGCCCTCGCGACGCGTCGAGCGGCTACAGGGTGGATGTATCCCGCGGAGGCCATGACGGCCGCGTCTCATCGGAATGGTTCGCGCGACCCGACGACCAGCGCTACCTGTCGCTGTCGGCGCTGCAGGCGGCGGTCAAGGGCCGCGCGGAGCGGAGCCGGACGCGCATCGTCGAGAGTGCTGCGATCCGCGTCGACGACAGTCGCGACGATCCGGAGGCGCTGGCGCTGATCGCGCCGGGAGCCGACGGGCCCGTTGCGCCGACCCACTGGAGCTTCGGCCAGCTCACGAGCCTCGTGGGTGCACCGGCGACCTATCTGCGCCAGCTTCCTGCGGCACTTGCGGGGATCAATCTGCAATACGGTCTGACCTCGCATCGGGCCGAACAGGTCAAGATGCTTGAGACCACCGACGGACGCGCTGAACTGCGCGCCGTGACCGGTCCCGACTATGGCCGTATCTACGACTTTGAGCTGGTCGCGGCGGTCCAGCGCATCGCGGGCGATGGCGTCGGTGATACGCGCTGGAAGGTCCCCGGCGTGCTCGACTGGTCGACGGGCGTCTACAATCCGATTGTCGACGTGACCAAAGAGACGACGACGCTCTACGCCTCGGACCGCGACGTGTTCCTGTTCCTCGTCGACGATCGCAATCCGATCGAGGCCGGGACATTGCCGGACGGCTCGCCCGACCTGTTCTTCCGGGGATTCTATTGCTGGAACTCGGAGGTCGGCGCGAAGACGCTCGGAATCGCCAGCTTCTATCTCCGGGCCGTCTGCCAGAACCGCAACCTCTGGGGTGTCGAGGACTTCCAGGAGATCAGGATCCGGCATTCCAAGCACGCCGCGAACCGCTTCGCCCGTGAAGCGGCCCCCGCCCTCGCGAGTTTCGCGGACTCCTCGCCCGTGCCTTTCGTCCACGGCATCCGGGCCGCGCGGGAGCAGATCGTGGCACGCACCGACGAGGATCGGACCGACTTTCTGCGCAAGCGCGGCTTCGGTAAGGCGGAGTCCTCGAAGATCGTCGAGACGGTCTTGGCTGAGGAAGGCCATCCGCCGGAAAGCGTCTTCGACTTCGTGCAGGGCATCACGGCGGTCGCGCGACGCAAGACGCAGCAAGATGCACGGCTCGCGATGGAGGGGCGGGCGAAAGCGCTGCTCGAACGCGCAAGCTAGAAATCGACACCATCAGGTGAATCGCTCTTCTATCCTCGGCTCGCCGCTCTGAGGCGTCGCCCTTTCGGCTGGGTCAAGAGAAAGAGGGTGGAGGAGGTTTTCGTGACGGGTTCGGAAGGTCGGGAGAGTGGCTCCCGGCCGATCCGTCACGGAGACGACCCATGACCGCCAAGACCAAGATCACCCTCAGCGCCTCGCGCGACATCCCCTTCGACAAGCTCCGTCTCAGCCAGGCCAATGTCCGGCACATCAAGGCCGGCGTCTCGATCGAGGAGCTGGCCGAGGACATCGCGCGTCGCACGCTGCTCGCCAGCCTCACCGTGCGGCCCCTGCTCGACGACAACGGCGCCGAGACCGGCCTCTACGAGATCCCCGCAGGAGGGCGGCGCTTCCGGGCGCTGGAACTGCTCGTGAAGCAGAAGCGCTTGAACAAGACTGCGCCCGTGCCCTGCATCGTGCGTCTGGACGGCATCGCGGAGGAGGACAGCCTCGCCGAGAATATCCAGCGCGCGCCGCTGCATCCGCTCGACCAGTTCCGCGCCTTCCAGGCCATGCGCGAGCGCGGCACCGGCGAGGAGGAGATCGCCGCCGCGTTCTTCGTCTCGACCGGCGTCGTGAAGCAGCGGCTGAAGCTGGCCGCGGTCGCCCCTGCCCTGCTCGATCTCTATGCCGACGATGCCATGACGCTGGAGCAGCTGATGGCCTTCACCGTCAATCCCGACCACGAGCGGCAGGAACAGGTCTGGGCGGCGATCGCGCAGGGCTATTCGAAGGAGCCCTACACGATCCGGCGCATGCTGACCGAAGCGACGGTGCGCGCGTCCGACAAACGGGCTCGCTTCGTCGGATTGGAGGCCTACGAGGAGGCCGGAGGCGCGATCCTGCGCGACCTGTTCCAGTCGGACGATGGCGGCTGGCTGCAGGATACGGGGCTGCTCGACCGGATGGTCGCCGAAGGGCTGAACGACGCCGCGGCCGAGATCGCGGCCGAAGGCTGGAAATGGGTCGAGACGGCACCGGACTTCGCCTATGGCCACAGCTTCGGCTTGCGCCGGTTGATCGGCGATCCCGTGGAGCCGACCGACGCGGAAACCGCCGCCTACGAGGCGCTGAAGGCGGAATACGATCGGCTCGAGGATGAGTACGACGGAGCCGAAGAACTGCCCGACGCGATCGATGCGCGCCTGGGCGAGATCGAGGACGCGATGGAGGCCTACCGGACCCGTCCCCTGACCTTCGATGCCGAGGAGATGGCCCGCGCGGGGGCCTTCGTCAGCATCGACCATGACGGCACCCTGCGGATCGAACGTGGTTACGTGCGGCCGGAGGACGAGGTGCCGATCGAGCAACCGGAGACAGGTGGCGACGATGCCGGGGCGCTGGAGGCGGACGGAGACGCGGCGATGTCGAACGGCACCACGTTAACCGAGCCAGACGACGCGCCCGAGGAGGACGGGATCAAGCCGCTGCCGGACCGGCTGGTGGCCGAGCTGACCGCGCATCGGACGCTGGCCTTGCGCAACGCGCTGGCCGGCGATCCGGACCTCGCGTTCCGCGCCGCGCTGCACGCGATGTGCCTGAAGCTCTTCTACCGCTACGCGCCGGACACCTGCCTCGAGATCGACGCGAAGTCCGTCGGGTTCGGCGTACAGGCACCCGGCCTCGCCGAAAGTGCATCGGCGCAGGCGATCGATGCGCGGCATGAGAGCTGGGCCGCGCAGCTGCCGAAGGCGTCCGGTGATCTTTGGGACGCGTTGGCGGATTTCGATGCGGAAAGCCGGAGCGCGCTCTTCGCGCATTGCGTTGGGCTGACGGTGAACGCGGTCGACGAGGCCTACCATCGCCGTCCCGGCGCGCTCGCCCATGCCGACCGGATCGCGCAGGCCACCGGTCTCGACATGGCGGCGGCGGGGTGGCGCCCCACCGTGGACACCTATCTCGGCCGGGTGACGAAGGCGCGCATCCTGCAAGCGGTGGTGGAGGCGAAGGGCAGCGCCCAGGCGCAACTCATCGATCACCTGAAGAAGCCGGAGATGGCTGCCGAGGCGGAAACGCTGCTCGCCGACAGCGGCTGGGTGCCGGAGCCGCTGCGCACGCCGATTGCCCCTGCGGAAGCGGCGGAGGCGCCGGCGACCGGTCCGGACGTCCGGTCCGATGATACCGATCGATCCACCGTCGCAGAAACGGCGGCGGACGACGGCGAACGGGCTATCGACCCTGCCGCGGAGGACGGCGACGATGGGGGCGAGCCCAAGGATGCGCTCCAAGCGGCGGAGTAACGCCTCTCCCTCCCACTCCCCTTGGGCCCGCCGTCACCGACGGTGGGCCTCTTTTTTCTGGACAGGAGGCATAGCCATGCAGAGCACATCAGACCTTGCCGCCGATCTCGCGGCCCACGCCGAGGAGGTCTGCCGGGAATACCTGTCGAACGGCCGGCGTCAGGGCTCCTATTGGCTCGTCGGCAATCTCGACAACGATCCGGGCCGATCCCTCTTCGTCCGGCTGACGGGGCCGACCTCCGGCGCGGGCGCGGCGGGACGCTGGAGCGATGCCGCGACGGGACAGCACGGCGACCTTCTCGACATCATCCGCGAGACCTGCCGACTGACCGACTTCGCCGACGTGGCCGACGAGGCGCGGCGCTTCCTGCACCTGCCGAGGCCGGAGGGCAGACCGACCACCGAGCGCGCCGCGCCCGGTTCACCCGATGCCGCGCGACGTCTGTTCGCCATTGCGCGTCCGATCCGGGGCACCCTGGCCGAGAGCTATCTCGCCGCGCGCGGCATCGCCGATCGTTCGCGCACCGATTGCCCGCGTTTCCATCCGACCTGCTACTATCGCCAGGACCGACACAGTCCGACCGAGACCTGGCCCGCGCTGATTGCAGCCGTCACGGATCCGACCGGCACAATCACCGGCGTGCATCGGACCTGGCTCGACCCGGACGGGTTCACCCGCGCCAATCTCGGAAAGGCACCCATCGATACGCCGCGACGCGCCATGGGGCGCCTGCGCGGAGGCGGCGCCCGGTTCGGCGTCGCGACCGATATCCTGGCCGCGGGCGAAGGCATCGAGACCGTCCTGTCGGTGCGACAGGCCCTTCCCGACCTGCCCACCATCGCGGCGCTCTCCGCCGCGCATCTCGCCGCCATTGACCTCCCCCCCGCGCTCCGCCGCCTCTATGTCCTGCGCGATGTCGATCCGGCGGGCGACGCCGCTCTGAAGGCATTGACGGATCGCTCCAGGAGCCTTGGCATCGATGCAATCCCGCTCACGCCGTCGCGGGAGGATTTCAACGAGGACCTAATGGCGTTCGGTGCGGACGGGCTGCGGCACCACCTGCGAAGCCATCTCGCGCCCGAGGATGTCGCGCGCTTCCTGCCGATCGGCGTCCAGCGCGACAGGACCGGCTGAGCGAAAAGCGCCGATTTCGGCACGTTCACGGTGTGGCGGCACCGGGTCGAAGAGAGCCGCGCCCACGGCCTTCCAAGAGGGCTTTGGTTTGCGGCAAGCGGGCCGGTCCGGCAACGGCGGGGGCCGCCTCTTTTCCGCCGCGCGGCCACCGGGGCCGCGCTTTGCATCGCGAGGCAAAAGAGCCGCCCCCCCCCCATCCTCCGCTGCGCTCCGGCCGACGAGGCCATGGGGTAACCGCGAAGCATCCCTTCGGGGGCATGCGCCGGTGACCTGCCCCCCTCGAGATCCCTCAGTCTGATGTAGAGTCTGCTCAACCGCGAAGGAGCAGACGAATGAGGAAGAGCCGTTTCACCGAGGCGCAGATAATCGGGATGATCAAGGAGCAGGAGGCGGGCATGCCAACAGGTGATGTGTGCCGCAGGCACGGGCTGAGTCCGGCGACGTTCTACAAGCTGAAAGCCAAGTATGGTGGTATGGAGGTCTCCGAGGCTGCCAGGCTCAAGACGCTGGAAGACGAGAACGCTAAGCTCAAGCGCCTGCTGGCCGACACCATGCTCGACAATGTCGTCCTGAAGGATCTGCTGGGAAAGAACTGACGACATTGACCAGGCGGCGAGAGGCGGCGCTCAGGGCAATGCGGGATCATGATATCTCGCAGCGCCGGGCCTGCCAGCTTGTCGGTGTCGATCCCAAAACGGTCCGGCGCACACGCCCGCCGGACTGCCCCGAGATCCGCGAGGAAATGAAGGAGATCGCTGGGAAGCGGCGCCGGTTTGGTTATCGCCGGATCGGTATCCTGCTCGAGCGCAAGGGCATGCTCATGAACCACAAGAAGCTTTATCGGCTCTACCGGGAGGAAGGGCTGTCGGTGAAGCGACGGCGCGGACGCAAGCGGGCCCGTGGGTCACGCACGCCGATGCCAAAGGCGGCGCATCCCAATGCCCGCTGGTCGCTCGACTTTCTGGCCGACAGCTTCGGCGCCTCGCGCAAGTTCCGGATACTGGCGGTGATCGACGATTGCTGCCGGGAGAACCTGTGCCTGACCGCCGACACGAGCATCTCGGGCGCTCGTGTCGCCCGCGAGCTGGATGCACTGGTGCGGATCTACGGAAAGCCCGCTTGCATTGTCAGTGACAACGGCACCGAGTTCACCAGCCGCGCCATCCTGAAGTGGGCCGACAAGACCGGGGTGCCCTGGCATTACATCGACCCGGGCAAGCCCCAGCAGAATGCCTTCATCGAAAGCTTCAATGGCAGCTTGCGCGACGAGCTCTTGAACGAGGAGATCTTCGACACCCTGGACGATGCCCGGCGCAAGCTGGCGCTCTGGCGCTACGATTACAACGCCGTCAGGCCGCACTCGTCTCTGGGAAACCAGACGCCGCTCGAAGCGCGCCGGACGCTTGAGCAATTTGAGGGCTCCGCGCCCGGCGCGCTTGCCCAGAAAGACCGCCCAGACTACCAATCTCAAACCCGCAGACTCTCGTTATGAACGAGGGACCCAAGGGGGGCAGGTCAATCGCGATCCGTCGAACTGACTGATGCGGGTGTGGCACATCTAACAATGAGGCGTTTCAAAGAGTCCGCTTCGTTGAGGCACAAGTTCTTCGAGTGACAGTCCGCTATCGGCCCTTCGCGAAGACGCCAGGCGCAGCGACCTCTCGATTTGGTGCGGTGCGTCCGAGGTCGGGGAAGAGCCCATCTTGCCGAATTTCTGCGTTGCGGCCAATGGCGGCTTTTCCAATAACCACAGCGGTCCCTGCTCAAACGCGCACCCGTTTACGCGTCGAGTAAAGCGTCGATCACAGCACATTCCGGCGCGGAATCGCCGGTGCATCGCGCGACGGTGTCCGACAAAACACGCTCAATGCGTTTCAGGTCTGCAATCTTGGCCTGAACATCAGTCAAGTGATCTTCCGCAATGATCTGAACCTCGGCGCAGGTGCGCGACTGCTCATCGACCAGCCCGAGCAGCCCGCGAACCTCTTCTAGAGAAAACCCGAGGTCGCGCGACCGCATGACGAATTTCAACCGTTTGACATGGGCGTCGTCGTAGCTGCGATAGCCTTTCACGCTGCGCGGCGGGTCCGGCATGATGCCGATTTTTTCGTAGTAGCGGATGGTTTCGAGGTTGCAGCCCGTGGCGCGGGCCAGATCGACCCGCCGGAGTGAAGTCACGCGTCCGTTATTCATTTCGTAGAAAAAACCCCTTGAGCCTGTATCAACTACAGACCCTAGAACGATGGAAATACCGGTTCAAGGACGATTCGATGGAACGACATTTGGCAGAGGTGCGGCAATCTCGGTCGCAGCAGTCTGGCGATGAAATCACTAAGGCATGGGGTGCGACCGGCCTCGGTGTGCTCGGCGCGCTGGCGATGACCTCGTGCTGCATCCTGCCGCTTGTTCTGGTCAGCTTTGGCGTGACAGGCGTGTTCATCGCGCAGCTCGGGGCGCTCTACGCTTACAAGTGGTACACCTTCGCGCTGTGCGCCGCGTCTTTAGGATACGGCTTCTACAAGGCTTACAAGCCTGTAGATGCCGAGGCCTGTGCCGATGGCACCTGCGCCCGCCCCATCGACCGCCGCATCATGCGCGCAACCCTTTGGGCCGCTTCCGCGATTGTCGCTGTCGCCATGATCTTTCCCTACATCACCCCCTTCATCCTGAAATTCTGAACGAGGACCATGACCATGAAGCACCTCCTGCTATCTGCCCTGACCATCGCCGCACTCTCGACTCCGGCCATTGCCGAAGAGCGCCAGGTCGAGATCGCCGTCAGCGAACTGACATGCCCGTCCTGTTCATTCATCGTCGCCAGCTCGATGCGCGGTGTTCCGTCGGTCGAGATCGCCGCATTCGAGGACGGCCCCGAATACGAACAGGGTGTTTACAGCGTGACCTACGATGACGCCGAGACTTCCATCGAAAGCATCATCGGCGCGGTGACAGCCAATGGCTATCCGGCGCAGGTGCTGCCCGACGCAGCCTCCTGAGCCGTCTGCAATGCGGGACAATCTGATGGGTGGCCTGCTGGCCTTCGCGGTAGCAGCTCCGGTCGTGGTTGTCTGCTGCGGCGGCGGCACTGCCGTGCTTGCGGCGTTGTTCGGCGGCATTGGTGCCTGGCTCTCCGGGGTAAACGGCATTGCCGTGCTGGTTTTGGCGGGTCTGACCTACCTGATCGTCCGCGCACTTCGCCGTGCCGAGACAAGCCACTCGTCCAGCCCCGAACCATCACAAAGAAAGACGGCCCCATGACCGCAACATCCGAAAATTCTGACCGCCTGCTGAAATGGGGACTTGGCGGCGCGCTCTTCGCCGCGCTCTGCTGCTTTACGCCGCTTCTGGTCGTCATCGTCGCTGGCGTCGGATTGTCGGCCCTTACGGGTTGGCTCGATTACGCCCTGTTCCCACTGCTGTTCTTCAGCCTCGCCGCGGTCGCGCAGGCCCTTTGGCTGCGCGCGGGCAAACCGGGACCGGCCCCGAAGCTTTGGGCCACCGGTCTCGCGGCGGCCCTGTCGATCCTGATCATTCTTCTCGAATTCAGGTTCGCGATACGGATCACGGTCGGCGCTTTCGCCGCCATAGCCCTCTACGCGGTTCTCCTGAACCGCGCGCAAAAGAAAGGATCGCTCCCATGATGATGGGATGTTGCACCGCCACAGGCATGGTCTTCGGCCTCCTCGGCATGCTGACACCGCTGATCGCCATCGGCGCGGTCGGATATCTGTTCGTCGCCAGACCAAAAGACCCCCGGACATGGCGAGGCGCGCTGAGATGAAAGACCTGAACAAAAACGACGATGAACAGGGCGGCTATGACCTGATCGTTCTTGGGGCCGGATCGGCGGGTTTCTCCGCCGCTATCACGGCCGCGGATGCCGGAAAGCGTGTTGCTCTCGTGGGGCATGGCGCCATCGGCGGAACCTGTGTCAACGTGGGATGCGTGCCGTCCAAGGCAATGATCCGCGCTGCAGAGGCCGTGCACGGTGCGGGAGCTGCCAAACGGTTCCCCGGTCTATCAGGCCACGCGCAAGTGGATGATTGGCACACACTCATCCAGTCCAAGGACGATCTGGTCGCGACCCTGCGCCAGAAGAAATACGCCGATCTTTTGCCGGAATATGAGGGTGTCGATTACATCGATGCCGGTCCCGCACGGCTGATCGAAGGTGGAGTGACAGTCGGTGAGCGAACGCTGACAGCGCCGAAGACCATCATCGCCACGGGCGGGCGTCCCGTCCTGCCGACCATCGACGGGATCAAGGACATCGGCGCTCTCGACAGCACCAGCCTTCTGGAACTCGAAACCCTGCCGAAAAGCCTGATCTTCATCGGCGCGGGCTACATCGGCGCGGAACTGGCTCAGATGATGAGTCGCATGGGTGTGAAGGTCACGCTTGTTGCGCGGTCGCATGTGCTGCCCGGCGCGGAGCCTGAAGTGTCCGAGGCGCTGGCGGAGGCGTTCGTGGCCGAAGGCATCACCCTTCTGACCGGATTGAGCTACGACACTGTGCGCCGGAACGACGCGGGCGTGACACTGCGCGTGATCCAGGACGGGAAGCCTGTCGACGTGACGGCGGATCACCTCGTGTCGACCGCGGGCAGGCGGGCAAATACCGAAGGTATGGGGCTGAACGAGATCGGTGTTGAAGCCGACGCGCGTGGGTCCATCACCGTCGGCGAGGACATGCAGACATCGGTGCGCGGCATCTATGCAGCGGGTGATGTGACCGACCGCGACCAGTTCGTCTATATGGCGGCCTACGGTGCGAAGCTCGCCGCTAGAAACGCGGTTCTCGGCGAGGATCATCGCTACGACAACGCCGCGATGCCCTGGGTGGTGTTTTCCGACCCGCAGGTCGCGGGCGTCGGTCTCGGTGAAGCCCAGGCGCGCGACGCGGGCTTCGACGTAAAGACGTCCATCGTACCGCTTGATCAGGTGCCGCGTGCGCTGGCCGCACGTGACCCGCGCGGATTGATCAAGCTGGTGGCGGACAGAAAGTCCGACCGATTGCTTGGTGGCCAGATCATCGCGCCCGAGGGGTCCGATACGATCCAGACTCTCGTCATGGCGCTGAAGTTCGGCATGACCACAAAGGCCCTCGGGGAGACGATCTTCCCGTATCTGACAACGGCGGAAGGGCTTAAGTTGGCGGCGCAAACCTTCGACATGGACGTGGCGAAGCTGAGCTGCTGCGCCGGATGAAGATCAGGACAAGGACCAGCAAATGAATGAAGACTACGACCTGGTCGTCATCGGGGCAGGCATGGCGGGCGTGGCCGCGGCCAACAAGTGTGGCGCAGCAGGATGGCGTGTAGCCATCGTCGATGCGCTGCCCTACGGCGGCACCTGCGCCTTGCGCGGCTGTGATCCGAAGAAAATCCTGCGGCGAGGTGCGGAAATCATCGATGCGGCGCGGCTCATGCAGGGCAAGGGGATCGACACCGGCGATCTGTCGATCAACTGGGCCGATTTGATGGCGCACAAACGGGGCTTCACCGATCCGGTGCCGGACAAGATGGAAAAAGGCCTGTCGGGCAACGGCGTCGAAACCCTGCATGAAGCTGCGCGCTTCACCGGAGAAAACATGCTGGAGGTCGACGGGACGCCATATCGGTCGAAACGGTTTCTCGTCGCCGCCGGTGCCATGCCCAGGCCGCTCGGCTTCAATGGGGCCGATCTCGTGATCGACAGCACGGATTTCCTGAACCTCGAAACCCTCCCCGACCGCATCCTCTTCATCGGTGGCGGCTTCGTGTCCTTCGAGTTCGCGCATATCGCCGCACGGGCCGGAGCCAAACCCATCGTTGTGGATCGCGGGGCCCGCCCATTGGGCGGCTTCGATCCCGATCTGGTCGAAATGCTGATCAAGCGCGGCAGCGGTATCGGCGTGGACCTGATGCGCGAGACGGAAATCGTCTCGGTGGCGGAAGCCGAAGGGGCATTCAAGGTCGAAGTGAAATCGGACGGTGAGACCAGGACAATCGAAACCGATCTGGTGGTGCATGGCGCAGGCCGCGTAGCTGCCCTCACCGACCTGGATCTGGAGGCCGCCGGAGTCGATTATGGCGACAAGGGCATCGTCGTAGCCCCGCATCTGCAAAGCACGACGAACGGCGCGGTCTATGCCGCCGGAGATTCCGCCGACACCGATGGCATGCCGCTGACGCCAGTCGCAGTGATCGAAGGGAAGGTCGCGGCCTCCAACATGCTCAAAGACACTCAGACCGCACCGGATTATGCCGGTATTCCGACAGCCGTCTTCACCGTCCCGGAAGTGGCACGTGTCGGAATGTTGGAAAATGAGGCTAGAGATGCCGGTCATGACGTTGACGTCCGGTTCACCGACACTGGCGGTTGGTATTCGAACTACCGGATCGGCGAGACCTCCGCCGCCGCGAAGATTCTCGCGGACAAGTCGAACGGCAAGATCCTTGGCGCGCACCTGTTCGGCCCGGAATACGGCGAGCTTATCAACTTCTTCGGACTGGCGATCAAGCTGGGCCTGACCGCAAAACAGCTTAAGTCGATGACGGCGGCCTATCCAAGTGTTGGATCGGATTTGGGATCGCTGCTTTAGCGTAAGCGCCCCCTACTCGTCCTTCAGATCGTTCCTCGCGTCGCGGATGATCATCCATGATGAATGCAGGAACAGTCCGGCGATGGCGAACGCGACGATGAGGTCCGGCCAGGCACTGCCAAGCCATGCAACCAGCCCGGCGGCGATCACCACGGCAAGGTTGCCAATGGCATCGTTGCGTGAGAACAGCCAGACGGCGCGCATGTTGGCATCGCCTTTGCGGTGCTTCAGCAGCGGCAGGACCGCGAGGATGTTCACGATCAGCGCGCCCACCGCGAAGGCCCCCATCAACCCGGCTTCGGGTGTCGTCTGATTGAGAACGCGCCAGATCGTGCTGCCGACAACGCCTAACCCCAGAAGTCCCAGAAACACGCCCTGAACGATCGCCGACCGCGCCCGCCATGTCAGGCTCCAGCCGATGGCGAGCAGACCCAGAAAGGTGATCGCGCCGTCGCCCAGAAAATCGAGCGCGTCTGCCTTAAGTGCCTGCGAGCCTGACAGGAACCCGCCGAACATCTCGACCACGCCGTATCCGAGATTGAGCGCGACCACGATCCAGAGCGCGCGGCGATAGCTCGGGTCCTTGTAGGCCGGATCGGACGAAGTATCGCCATCTTCGATCTTTTCGAAGCCGTAGCCGGTCGCGTCCAGGGCGGGGCGCACTTTCGGCAGGTCGGCCTCGGCGATCCGTAATGTCATGACATGGGTGGCGGCCGATACCTTCACATCGCCATCGGCTACGCCCGCCGACAGAGCCGCGCGTTCGCTTTCGGCGGCGTCCTTGGCGCAGTCCATCCCCTGCACCCGCATCCGGATCGGCGAGGCCGCTGTGGGCAACGTGCTGTTCTTGGCTTGGCTCATGTGCGATCCTCTTCAAGGTGGCAAGCGAAAGGGTTCGCCGCTGACGTATCAGTGGATAATGATATGACGACGCAAGGCGTTCGAGACGATCTTTTGGCACACGACGCTTTGGAGCTGCGGGCAAAGCTCTTCCGGGGCCTCGGCGATCCCAGCCGTCTGGCAATCCTCGATGCGCTGGTGTCGGACGAATGCAGCGTGCAAGAAGTCGTCGGACATACTGGGCTCGGTCAGCCCAATGTCTCGAACAATCTGCGCTGCCTGCTCGACTGCGGGCTGGTCAGCCGCCGCAGCGAAGGTCGATTTGTCCGGTATCGCCTGGCGGACAGGCGGGTTGCCGAGCTGATCCGTGCCGCGGATCGGCTCCTTGCCTCAACCGCGACCGGGCTCGGCGACTGCGAACGCTACACAGAGTAGTCGCTTATCCATCCTGCGCCTCTCCGTGCCCGCGCCCACCGAACGCGGACGGGTCGTCGCAGGCATGGCGCGCGCATTCCAGCTCCAGCGTCGTGTGCTCGACGTCGAACTGATCAGCCAGTGCGGCCTTGATCCGGTCCTTCACCGCATCCGCGTCGTTCCAGCGGCCCTTGGCGATGACGACATGTGCATCGAGCGCCGCGCGGTATTCGTCCATCTGCCAGAAATGCGCGTGGTGGATGCCCGTCACGCCGTCGATCCCACGCACGGTGTCGAGGACGGCTTCAGTCTCGATCTCCGGCGGCGAGCCGAGCATCAGGATACGGATCACCGTGCCGATCTCACGGAACGACTGCCACAGGATGTACCCCGCGATCAGCACCGTCACCAGCGGGTCGATCAAGCGCCAGTCGTAGAGCAGTATCAGTGCCCCCGCGACGATCACGGCGACCGAGCCGAGCGCGTCGGCGACGTTGTGCAGGAAGGCCGCGCGGATGTTCACGCTGGATTTCGACATGGCATAAGTCAGTGCGGCCGTCACGGCATCAACGACGAGCGCGATCCCGGCGATGATGACGATCAGCCAGCCTTCGACGGGCTGCGGATTGGCGAAGCGCATTGCCGCCTCGTAGAGCAGGTAAAGCCCGATCACGATCAGCGTGGTATAGTTGATGAGCGCGGCGACGACCTCGACCCGGCCATAGCCGAAGGTCATGTCTGCGTCCTGTGGCCGCCGAGCGATTTTCCGGGCCGCGAAGGCGATGATCAACGAAATCGCATCCGAAAAGTTGTGCAGCGCGTCGGCGATCAGAGCGAGCGAGCCGGAAACGATGCCACCGACGATCTGCGCGACCGTCAGCCCGAGATTGACCGCGATGGCGGCGAAGACTCGACGGTCGCCTGCCTCGGTATCGACGTGATGGTGGTGGCCTTGTCCCATGACAGCTCCTTTCGATCCGTATCGTTTTAGGATAGATACGATCTACAGCGACTGTAGGTTCAAGGGTGATGATGAAGGAATACTCCATCGGGCAGATGTCGCGCCGCACGGGCGTGAAGGTGACGACGATCCGCTACTACGAAGGCCGGGGCCTGATCCCGTCGCCTGCGCGCACGACAGGCGGGCAAAGGCGCTACGATGAAGCCGCCCTCGAACGGCTCGCCTTCCTGCGCCACGCGCGGGAGCTGTGCTTCGGTCTGGGTGACATCGCCGATCTGATGGCGCTGGCCGAAGCGCCGTCGGAGGATTGCGCGCCAGCGCATAAGATCGCGCGCAAGCAGCTCGCCGCGGTCGATCGACGCCTGACCATTCTCGCGCAGCTTCGCGAAGAACTGGCGCGGATGGCGAACGCGGACGATCCGGGTCAAGCCCGGGAATGTCGCGTCATCGAGGTTCTGGGGGATCATCGGCTCTGTATCGGGGCGCATGACCTGCCGGACGGCAGCTTAGATTTATCCGGCGGCTAAGCGAAGTTCAGCGATAGCGCTTTCCAACAAACCCGCCGTTTCCCTGCCGTTCCACGCCAGAGCCCTACCCCTTCCAACCTCCTGTTGATCCGGCGCAGATCCTGCCTCTTCTACTCGACCCCGAACGCCGGACGCAGGTCGCGACCCGGCCGAACACCGGGGACGCGCATGGCCATCCATCCTTTTCGAACCGAGGCGACGAGCCGGGGCGCGCGCATGCTGCGCACGGCCCTCGGGCCCGCCATCGCCGCCTCCCTCGACGATCCCGAGACCGTCGAGGTGATGCTCAACCCGGATGGGATGCTTTGGGTCGACCGGCTCGGATCGGGCCTGTCGCCGACCAACGACACCCTGTCGGCCGCGGATGGCGAGCGCATCGTCCGCCTCGTCGCGCATCATGTCGGCGTCGAGGTCCATGCGGGCGCTCCCCGGGTCTCGGCGGAGCTGCCGGAGACCGGCGAGCGCTTCGAGGGTTTGCTGCCGCCCGTTGTCTCCGCGCCGAGCTTCGCGATCCGCAAGCCCGCCGTCGCGGTGTTCCGGCTGGAGGACTACGTCGGGTCCGGCATCATGGACGCCAAGCAGGCCGATGCGCTCCGCCTGGCGGTTACGTCTCGCAAGAACATCCTCGTCGCCGGCGGCACCTCGACCGGCAAGACGACCCTGACCAACGCCCTGCTCGCCGAAGTCGCCAAGACCGCCGACCGCGTCGTGCTGATCGAGGACACGCGCGAGCTGCAATGCGCAGCACCAAACCTCGTCAGCCTGCGCACCAAGGACGGCGTCTGCTCGCTGTCGGACCTCGTGCGCTCCTCGCTGCGGCTGCGCCCCGACCGCATTCCGATCGGTGAGGTCCGCGGTCCCGAAGCACTCGACCTGCTGAAGGCCTGGGGCACCGGACATCCCGGCGGCATCGGCACGATCCATGCGGGCTCCGCACTCGGGGCGCTGCGCCGCCTCGAACAGCTCATCCAGGAAGCGGTCGTCACGGTCTCCCGGGCGCTGATCGCCGAGACGATCGACACCATCGCGGTGCTCGAAGGCCGCGGCGGCAGGCGGCGTCTCGTCGAGCTCGCCTCCGTCACCGGTCTCACCGCCGCCGGCGACTACGCCCTCGCGCCCCTCGTCCCAGCCCCCTCCGGAGATCCGTCATGATCCGCACCCTGAACCACCCTCTCGCCGCGGCTTCCGCCGCCCTAACCGTTGCCGCGATGTCTTCGCGCGCGCACGCCGCGGGCTCGAGCATGCCTTGGGAAGCTCCGCTGCAGGCGATCCTGGAATCGATCGAAGGCCCGGTCGCCAAGATCGTCGCGGTCATGATCATCATCATCACCGGCCTGACGCTCGCCTTCGGCGACAGCTCCGGCGGCGCGCGGCGTCTGGTGCAGATCGTCTTCGGCCTTTCCATCGCCTTCGCGGCATCGAGCTTCTTTCTGTCCTTCTTTTCCTTCGGCGGCGGAGTCCTGATCTGATGGTGGCGATCGGTTCAGTTTTGCTGAACGGAAGGCTCCAGTGGAGCCTTCCGAGGGAGGAACGCCATGAGCGGTAGCGATTGGCAGGGTTCCGACGATCTCCCAGGGTTCTTCGCGCCGGTGCATCGCGCGCTGACCGAGCCGATCCTGCTGGCCGGAGCCCCGCGCACCATCGCCATCGCCAACGGCACGCTTGCGGCGGCCATCGGGCTCGGCCTGCGGCTCTGGATCGTCGGCCTCCTGCTCTGGCTCATTGGCCATATCGCCGCCGTCTGGGCCGCGAAGCGGGACGCGCAATTCGTCGATGTCGTGCGCCGCCATCTGCGCTACCCCGCGCATCTGCGGGTCTGAGCCATGCTGAACCTCGCCGAGTACCGCTCCAAGCCGCGCCTGCTGGCGGATTTCCTGCCCTGGGCGGCACTGGTCGGTGAGGGTGTCGTCCTGAACAAGGACGGATCGCTGCAGCGTACGGCGCGGTTTCGCGGCCCCGATCTGGACTCGGCCACGCCCGCCGAACTTGTGGCGGCATCGTCCCGGCTCAACGGAGCGCTCAGACGCCTCGGGTCGGGCTGGACGCTCTTCGCGGAAGCAAGGCGCATTCCGGCAAAGGACTATCCCGAGAGCCCCTTCCCCGATCCGGTCTCCGCGATGGTCGAAGCCGAGCGAAAGGCGCAATTCGAAGAGGAGCAGGCCCATTTCGAGAGCCGATACGTCCTCACCATCGTCTGGCTGCCGCCCTCCGAGGACGCGTCCCGCGCCGAGGGCTGGCTCTACGAGGGCCGCAACCGCGCGGCCGGATCGAAGGCCGCAGAGCAGCTCGCCGGCTTCGTGGACCGCTCGGACCGGCTGCTCGACCTGCTGCAGGGTTTTTTCCCGGAAGCCATCTGGCTCACGGATGCGGAGACGCTCACCTATCTCCACGGCTGCGTCTCGCCGGTCGCGCAGAGCGTCCGCGTCCCGGAGACGCCGATGCATCTGGACGCGCTGCTGGCCGACACGTCCTTCACCGGCGGGCTGGAGCCGCGCCTGGGCACCCATCACGTCCGGACGCTCTCGATCATCGGGTTTCCGTCGGCGACCTTCCCCGGCATCCTCGACGACCTCAACCGGCTCGCCTTTCCCTATCGCTGGTCGACCCGGGCCATCTTCCTCGACAAGACCGATGCCGCAAAGCTGCTGACCCGCATCCGCCGCCAATGGTTCGCCAAGCGCAAGGGCATCGGCGCGATCCTCAAGGAGATCATGACCAACGAGGCCGCGACGCTCCTGGATTCGGACGCGGCCAACAAGGCAATCGATGCCGACGAGGCGCTGCAGGAGCTCGGCGCGGATATCGCCGGCTGGGCCTATGTCACCGCGACGCTCACGGTGATGGACCCGGACCCACAAGTCGCGGACGACCACCTCCGAGTCGCCGAGAAGGTTATCCAGAGCCGTGACTTCACGATCATCCGAGAAGGCGTCAACGCCGTCGAGGCCTGGCTCGGCTCCCTGCCCGGCCATCTCTACGCCAATGTGCGCCAGCCGCCGGTCTCGACGCTGAACCTCGCCCATATGATCCCGCTCTCGGCCGTCTGGGCGGGACCGGCCCGGAACGATCACCTGGACGGGCCGCCGCTCTTCCACGCGCAGACGGCCGGAGCGACGCCGTTCCGCTTCTCCACCCATGTGGGCGATGTCGGCCACGGTCTCATCGTCGGGCCGACCGGCGCGGGCAAGAGCGTGCTCCTTGCCTTCATGGCCCTTCAGTTCCGCCGTTATGCAGGTGCCCAGGTCTTCGCCTTCGATTTCGGGGGCTCGATCCGCGCGGCGGCGCTGGCCATGGGCGGGGATTGGCACGATCTCGGCGGCGCGCTTTCGGGCGAGGACGCCCTGCCCGTCTCGCTGCAGCCGCTGGCGCAGATCGACGAGGAGTCCGAACGGGCCTGGGCCGCGGCCTGGATCGCCGGGCTCCTCGGCCGCGAAGGTGTCGAGATCGGTCCCGCAACCCGCGACCATATCTGGTCGGCGCTCACCAGCCTCGCCTCGGCCCCGGTCGGGGAGCGGACCCTGACCGGGCTTGCCGTCATCCTGCAATCGTCGGATCTGAAGCAGGCATTGCAGCCGTATACGCTCGACGGGCCCTGGGGCCGGTTGCTCGACGCCGAGACCGAGGCGCTCGGGGAGGCGGACGTCCAGGCCTTCGAGACCGAGGGGCTGATCGGCACGGCCGCGGCCCCTTCCGTGCTGGCCTACCTCTTCCACCGGATCGAAGGCCGCCTGACCGGCGCGCCGACGCTGATCCTCATCGACGAGGGGTGGCTGGCCCTCGACGATCCGACCTTCGGCGCGCAGCTGAAGGAATGGCTGAAGACGCTGCGCAAGAAGAACGCGAGCGTCATCTTCGCGACCCAGTCGCTCGCCGATATCGACGGCAGCGCGATCGCGCCCGCCATCGTCGAGTCCTGCCCGACGCGGATCTTCCTGCCGAACGAGCGCGCGCTGGAGCCGCAGATCGCCGCGATCTACGACCGGTTCGGCCTGAACGCCCGGCAGATCGATATCATCGCCCAGGCAACGCCGAAGCGGGATTACTACTGCCAGTCGCGGCGCGGCAACCGGCTCTTCGAGCTCGGGCTCTCGGATGTGGCGCTCGCCTTCTGCGCGGCGTCGTCCAAGGCCGACCAGACCGCCATGGCCGATCTCGTCGACGAACATGGCCGATCCGGCTTCGCCGCCGCCTGGTTGCGCCATCGCGGCCTCGGCTGGGCCGCCGACCTGCTTCCCGCAAGGCTGAACGAACCGGATGCCAAGGCTGTCGAGAGCGCGGAAGCTGATCCCCTTCCCACGCCGAACGATCGGACGGGCCGCATTTCCCGACCCGCCCCTCCCGATACTGACCAACCAAAGGAGAACAATGATGACCCCCAAGAATCTTTCTAGCGCCCTTCTCGCCGGTGCCCTCCTTGCCCTTCCCGTGACGTTGACCGTCACCCCCGTCCCGGCCCAGGCCGGACTCTTCGGCGGCGGCTTCGGCGGAATCGTCTACGATCCGACCAACCATGCGGAGAACCTGCTGACCGCGGCCCGGTCGCTGGAGCAGATCAACAACCAGATCGCATCGCTGCAGAACGAAGCGGCGATGCTCGTCAACGAGGCCCGCAACCTCGCGAGCCTGCCGCATTCCGCGCTGGCGCAGCTGCAGCAATCGGTGCAGCGCACCCAGGACCTGCTCGGCGAGGCGCAGCGCATCGCCTATGACGTGGCCAGCATCGAGGACGCCTTCGACACCGATTACGCCGCAGGGTTTACCGGCCTCAGCGATCCGGAGTTGGTGGCCGGTGCCCGCGGCCGCTGGCAGACCTCCGTGGCGGGGTTCGAGGATGCGCTGAAGACCCAGGCCGGCGTCGTCGGCAATCTCGACCGGACCCGGACCACCATGTCCGAGCTGGTCACGCAGAGCCAGAACGCCACCGGCGCGCTGCAGGCGGCGCAGGCGGGCAATCAACTCGTCGCCCTGCAATCGCAGCAACTGGCCGATCTCACCGCACTGATGGCCGCCCAGGGCCGTGCCCAATCGCTCGAACAGGCCCGACAGGCGGCAAGCCAAGAACAGGCACGCGAACAGCTGCGCCGCTTCATCGCGCCAGGGGCCGGTTACACACCAACCCCCGTCGACATGTTCGGAGGAAGCTGATCTCCCATGCGGCGGACCCCGAAGATACTCATCGCGATCGGACTTGTCGTCGGGTTGGCACCCCTTGCCGTGGCGATCGTCGCCGATCGTCCGGGCGACGGACCCCATGTGCCCGCCATACCGGAAGCGACCCCGTTGCCGCCAGAGACCGACCGAACCGACGCGCTGCGCGCCTGTCGCGACAGGGGCGCGGCCGCGCTCGACGATCCGCCCTGCCTGCGCCTCTGGTCGGCGCAGCGGGACCGGTTTCTCGGCGTTGCCGTGCCGGAGGGCGACGACGATCCGACGCCCTCCCTGCCGTCGACCAATCCGCCGGACGATCCGCGCCCACCAGCAGGCCGGGACTGACCCATGGGCGGCACCGGCGTCATCGATCGCTTCCTGCAGGTCTTCACCAGCTATATCGATTCCGGCTTCGGGCTGCTCGGCGGCGAGGTCGCGTTCCTTGCCACCACGCTCATCGTCATCGACGTGACCCTCGCCGCCCTCTTCTGGGCCTGGGGCGCCGACGACGACATCCTCGCGCGGCTGGTCAAGAAGACCATCTTCGTGGGCGTCTTTGCCTACATCATCGGCAACTGGAACGCCCTGGCGCGGATCGTCTTTGAGAGCTTCGCCGGGCTCGGCCTGCAGGCCTCCGGAGGCTCCGTCACCGCCGCCGAGTTCCTGCAGCCGGGCCGGGTCGCCCAGGTCGGCATCGACGCCGGCCGTCCCATCCTCGCATCCATCGCCGATCTCCTGGGCTACATCTCCTTCTTCGAGAACTTCGTGCAGATCCTCGTGATGATGTTCGCCTGGGGCGTCGTCCTGCTGTCCTTCTTCGTGCTCGCCATCCAGCTCTTCGTCACCCTGATCGAGTTCAAGCTGACGACGCTCGCGGGCTTCGTGCTGATCCCCTTCGGCCTCTTCGGCAAGACCGCCTTCCTGGCCGAACGCGTGCTTGGCAATGTCGTCTCGTCCGGCGTGAAGGTGCTGGTGCTCGCCGTCATCATCGGCATCGGCTCGACGCTCTTCGGCGAGTTCACCGCGGGCTTCGGCGGTGCTGCCCCTACCATCGAGGACGCCATGGCGATCGTCCTCGCCGCCCTCGCCCTCCTCGGCCTCGGCATCTTCGGACCCGGGATCGCCAACGGCCTGATCTCCGGCGGCCCGCAGCTCGGTGCGGGCGCCGCCGTCGGAACCGGACTTGCCGTCGGCGGAGCGGCGATGGCCGGGGGTGCGGCGCTGCGCATGGGCGGCAGTGCTCTTGGCGCAGGCGCGCGCGGCGGCGCGTCCCTCGCGGGCGGGGCCGCGGGCGCCCACCGGACGGGGGCGAGCGGCGCATCGAGCGCCGCTGGAGCCGTGGCGGGCGGCAGCCTCGGCATCGCCAAGGCGGGGGCCGGCTTCGCCACCTCGCCGCTGCGCCGTGCGGCGGGGGCCATGAAGCAGAGCTTCGTCGCCGGAGGCCAGGCCGGATCGCAAGCCGCCGGGGGACCGCCGCCCGCGGCCTCGGCTGTTGGCGCCGCTGCCACCGGTAGCGGCGGTACGCCGCCGGACTGGGCGCGGCGGATGAAGCGCGCGCAATCCCTCAGCCACGGCACGACCACTATCGCCCACGCGCTGCGCGCGGGCGACGGCGGCGGATCCGGCACCTCCATCAGCCTGTCCGGAAAGGAGTGAGACATGTTCAAGCGTCCCTCGACCGCCTACGGCAAGACGCTGGAGCCGGAGACGCCCTATCAGCGCGCCAGCCAGGCCTGGGACGACCGGATCGGTTCGGCCCGGGTCCAGGCGAAGAACTGGCGGTTGATCGCCCTCGGCGAGCTCGGCCTCGTCGCCGGGCTCGCCGCGGCCCTCGTCTGGCAATCCCTGCAAGGCAATGTCATACCCTGGATCGTTCAGGTCGACGAGCTGGGCCAGGCCCAGGCCGTCGGTCCGGCCGACGGATCCTACGATCCGACCGACGCCCAGCTCGCCTGGCATCTCGCGCGGTTCGTCGAAGAGGTCCGGAGCATTCCGGCCGATCCGATCGTGCTGCGCCGCCAGTGGCTCGAGGCCTACGACTTCACCACCGATCGCGGCGCGCTGGCGCTCAACGACTATGCTCGCGAAGCCGACCCGTTCGCCCGCGTCGGCGAGGAACAGGTCTCGGTCGACGTCTCCAGCGTCATCCGCGCCTCCCCCGGCTCCTTCCGCGTCGCCTGGAGCGAGCGGCGCTACGCGAACGGCCAGCTGGCCGGAACCGAGCGCTGGACCGCCATCCTGACAATCGTGGTGCAGCCGCCGCGCGATGCCGAGCGGCTCCGGAAGAACCCGCTCGGTATCTATGTCCACGCGCTCGACTGGTCACGGGAGATGGGCGAATGAATACTCCCGTCCCCCTGCCCCACCTCGCATCTGCTTACCTCGCGGCCCTCCTCCTGTCGGCCTGCGCGACGGAGCCCCTGCCGCAGATCGACTACGATACATCCGTCCCGCCATTACCCCCAGCGCCCGTCGTTGCCGTCGAGACCGGCCCCGAACCGCTGCACCGTCCACCGGTCGTGACGCCCGCACGCGGTGGGACCGCAGACGCAGCCTCGCCGACCGCCCGGATCGCCGCCGCCAACGCCGCCGCGCGGATCGAACCGCGGCGCGCGGGATACTTCAACGCCGTGCAGGTCTATCACTACAGCCCGGGCGCGCTCTACCGGATCTATGCCAGCCCCGGAAAGATCACCGAGATCGCGCTCGACTACGGCGAGCGGCTGGTCGGCGACGGCCCGATTGCCGCCGGCGACACGGCGCGCTGGATCATCGGCGATACCGTCAGCGGCGCGAGCCGCTCGGCCCGCGTCCATGTCCTCGTCAAGCCGACCCGGCCCGACATCGAGACCAACCTGATCCTCAATACCGACCGCCGGACGTACCATCTCGAACTGATCTCAAGCGAAGAGACCCACATGCCGTCGGTCGCCTGGTACTATCCCGAGGACCGGACCCGTCGCGGATCGACGGCGGGTCTCCCGGCAACACCGGTCCTGCCGGACCCGTCCCACCGCAATCACCGCTACGCATTGCAGATCGAGGCACCCGCGCCGCCCTGGCGGCCACGGCAGGTCTACGATGACGGTCGCCGGGTCTATATCGAGTTCCCCCTCGGGATCGTGCAGGGCGAGATGCCGCCGCTCTTCGTGCTCGGATCGGATGGCGCACCGGAACTAGTCAACAGCCGCGTCCATCGCAACGTGATGATCGTCGATCGACTCTTCGCGGCAGCCGAGCTGCGTCTCGGCACCGGCCGGGCGCAACAAGTCGTCCGGATCGTCCGACGCGAGCGCACCGCGGCAGCTCCGGCTCCACTGACGCAAGACCAGCGCGTCGGAGGCAAATTGTGACCGCGCGACCGGAAGACGGACCGGATGCCGTTCGGCACGAGATCGCCGCCGAGATGCGGCTGCGCCCAGACCCGCCGCAGGTCGTGCGCCTGTCGCGCCGCGTGCTCGGGGCTGGCGCAGCCTTCGTCGCCTTGGCCATCGGTGGAATGCTGATCGTGGCACTTCAGAGCCGCGAACGAAGCGCGCCCGCGGAACTCTACCGCACCGACAATCCGCCGACCGCCGACGAGCTGACCCGCCTGCCGCGGGACTATTCCGACATCCCGCGCGAGGTCCCCGCCCTCGGACCACCCCTGCCCGGCGATCTCGGACGGCCGATCCTGCGCACCCAGGAACGCGGCCAGCCTATCACGCCGCCGACGATCCAACCCCTCCAGACCCTCGATCCAGAAGAGCAGCGCCGCCTCGCCGAGATCGAAGCCGCACGCACCAGCCAGCTCTTCGCGCAATCCACCAGCGCCGGGCAGCCCGCGCAATCCACCGGGCTTACGGCCCATCCAACGCCCTTCCCGGACCTGACGGGCCGCCAGCCTACCGCGGAGCAGACGACGACCGACCGCAGACAAGCCTTCCTCGACGCTCCCGTCGACCGCCGCGTGGTGAGCAGCGACCGCGTCGCCCCGCCCGCGAGCCCGTTCCTGTTGCAGGCCGGCGCGGTGATCCCGGCGGCGCTGATGACCGGCATCCGGTCCGACCTGCCCGGGCAGGTCACGGCCCAGGTCACGCAAGCCGTCTACGACAGCCCGACCGGCGGCATACTCCTCATCCCCCAGGGCGCGCGCCTGATCGGCACCTACGACGCCGAGATCGGTGCCGGACAATCCCGGATCCTGCTCGTCTGGACGCGTCTCATCCTGCCGGGCGGTCGCTCGATCGTCCTCGAACGCCTGCCGGGCGCGGATCGGCAGGGCTATGCGGGGCTCAAAGATCGGATCGACGACCATTGGGGGCGGGTGTTCCGGGCCGCGGGCCTCGCGACCTTGATCGGCATTGGCCTCGAGGCCGGCCGCGACGGGGACGACCCGATCGCCGACGCGATCCGCGACAGCGCCCTGGAGACGGTCGGAAGCGCGGGAGAGCGGATCGTCCAGCGCCAGCTCGACATGCCGCCCACGCTGACGATCCGACCGGGCACGCCGGTCAATGTCGTCGTGACCCGCGATCTCATACTGGAACCGCTGAGGGAGTGATCATGACCAGGCTGAAGCTCGGACCGCTCGTCGACGAGACGCCCGTGAAGCTGACGATCGAGGTCCCGGCCGCGGTGCATCGCGACCTGATCGCCTATGCCGAGCTGCTTGCGCGGGAGACGGGGAAGACCATCGAACCTGCGAAGATCGTTGCGCCAATGCTCGCGCGGTTCATGGCAACGGACAGGGGGTTTGCAAAACTGCGGCGGGCTCCTTCAGGCTCGTCCGGCACCCCGTCTGCCACGTCCCGCAAAGATCAGGCCGACAGCGGCTGATGGGGCTGCGACGCCAATCCCGGAGCATGGTTACGAAGCGGCCTCGGGCAGGATTATCGTTACCGGCGAGCCAGATCGCCGTGACGGCCAGGGTGCTATCGGGTCCTGACATCGGCTTGAGAACGACATCAGGCATGGCGAGACCCAAGACCGAGCTTTCCATCACGGTGATCCCTGAGCCAAGCCCGACAAGACCAAGCAAAGCATCCCGGGAGATGCAGTGCCGCTCGATCGTGAAGTGGTTGTTGTCGGCGATCCGGTCGAGAAGCGAGTCGGTGGACGCGATGCCGCCCGCTGGGGTACGCATTACAAAAGACTGGCCTCGCAGATCCGCCCAAACCACGTTCGGCTGCCCGGCCAGCGGATGATCGACCGGAAGCGCGACGACCAAGGGCTCGTCCCACAGTTTCTGTGTTTCCAACAAGCCTCCAGAGACATCGAGAACGGTGACGGCCAAGTCGATTTCGTAATCCCGCAAACGCGCCAGGAGGTCTGAGGGATTGCCTTCACGGAGCGCCATTGTGACGTCAGGCGCAAGCCTCCGGAATACCCCAAGGGTTTCGCGAAGGCGGCCGCTTGCAAGCGATATGGAAAAGCCCAGAGCCAGAGCGCCGATCTCGACGCGCGCGACCCGTTCCGTATACGCCAGCGCGAGATCCACATCCTTCGTAATCCGTCGTGCAAGCCCAAGAACTTCACGACCCGCACAGGTCAGTCGCACACCCCGGGACTGCCGTTCAAACAGATTCGTCTGCATGCGATCTTCGAGAGCGTGAACGCGATCGCTCACGGTCGGTTGCGAGACACCCAGTCGACGCGCCGCTTCACTGATGCTCCCCGCGTCGGCGACGGCCAGAAAATATCGTAGCTGGCGCAACTCCATCCGATTGATCCTGTTTTGTCTGGTGTTGTTGGTAGATCAGGGTCCCGGCGACCAACCTGCATGCACAATTTCCGCGAGCCGTGGCCGTCCACCGGTCAAATAGCTGGCCGCTGAGGGTCCAGAACGCTCGGCAGAGAGCATCGTGTCGTGTGAAGCGAATCCATTTCTCCGACCAGTACGGACATACGTCTCCTCACGGGTTCGTCTTGAGCGTCCGACGTCTCATTATCCCTGTCGCCGTATTCGCTGATGGTCCGATACCCAGGGCGTGTTCCCGCCGATGGACCATCACACGCTCAGGTTGCGCTATGGCGGTCCGCAAACGCACGATACAATACGAAAGCAGGCGAAACGAAGCGAAACGAAAGCTCGCTGGCCATTGATAAAGAACGGAAAATATTTCGTCCCACCAGTGGACGACAGCAGGGACTTGAAGACCCTGTTCCAGCATCTGGCCTCCGCCGGTGCAGGCCGACCCGTCGACGCGAACGGGTTTCCCCAAGGTCCCTGGACCCCCGACCTTCTCGCAGAAGCCATTTCACAGATAGACGCGAACCAATCCGGGATCGAGTTGCGCACGGTGCAGCTCTGGTTTCAGGAAAATGCGAAAGGGATCAGCTGCGCCAATATCCGTTGGCTTGCGAGAATATTCGGTTGCGACGACCCGAAGGCGACGAGCGACTGGCAGACCGTGCTGAGTGTTGCGAGATCACGTTTGACGGCCCTCAGACGGCACCGGCAGGTTTCGGCAGACTCTGACGCTTCAAAGTCGCATGACTCGAAGCACGCGGCGGCCAGCGGGATCGAAAATAGCCTTACGGTCCATCGGGAAGACCGACAGATCAATACGGAGTCGCACAACGGATTTCGCCTGGCACAGACGTGCGAGGCAATCTTCGGACGCCGATCCTTCCTGGACCTACCAGCATCGGTCTTCGCGGGCGCCGTCGTGCTGGGATATGCGTCCTACTTTCTGGGAATTCATAGCGTTACATACACCCGCGAAGACGGTCTGACCAAACAGGTCGGATTTCTTTGGGCTCCCAACTGGACCCTTCTCTTCATGGTCTTCATGCCGCTCTTCTTTGTCTTCGCGGTGGATCTCTTAGCATTCTGGAAGACCAAAGGCCGTTCAATGCTCTTGGCTCTAAACGGCAACGAATTAGAAGACTCGGGCTGGAGCCGCAAAGTCGGAGCGTCGACATTCACATTCTGGACACTTCTCCTCGTTTGTCTGGGCGTCGTCGGCGTTCTACAATGGGTAAGCCTCCGATTGGTACCATTAATAACTATTGATAGTGATAGGACAACAGACTGGGGTTCTTTGGCGACCACTCGTCCCGATGCCATATCTGTTCCGCAAGCAGCAGCTTTCACTGGTGTCGCGTACCTATATATGTGCCTATCAATGTATCTTCTCTTTGTCGGCCTGATTTTCCTCTATACACTCGCGCAGGATTTTACTGACTTAATTTCCTCATTGGGATCGAAGCGGAGCGCAAGTACTCAGCGAGAGATTGCAGCGATTGTTGAAGGAGTGTTTCAGGGAATTTTTCGTTGTACGGTTTTGGTATTAATGATCGCTATCTGTATGAAACTCCAGAGCTTTTACGTGAAAATAAGCTCCGAGAATATTATAGACTGGCTGATTCAGGACACGAGATCGGTTTTCTTCTCAGACAAGATAAGTGGCGAACGGTATGACAGTACTACAACGCATTACAGCAGCCTTCTCGTCGCACTTGCGGCCTGCGTGGTGTTTCTCAAGGCCCATTATGCTCTGGGTCGTTTTAGCGGATCTAGAAAACAGCTGCGCAAGATGGCGGTGGTCGTAGTTCTGCTTACTACTGGATATCTTTCGATCGGTGCCTTTTCGGGTTTCTCAGCCTTGTTGGGTGTAACTGTATTGCTCTCGATATATGGACTTTTCAATCCTGCTTTCAGCATGCGCCAAACACGCGAGATAGAGGATCGCCGCAATGTATCATAGATTGCTAGATCGGTGGGATGAGCATCGGGTGCAGCGCGGAAATGCGCTGAAGCACAGGAGTGATTTCGCGCTTGACGCGGAACTAGCATGTCCAGGCGCGAGGAAAGTGAGGAGTATAAGGGAATTTTGCGCTCTTGCCGCCATGACTGCGGAGGACCCAACCTTTTTCGACGAACCGGACACGCAGAATTTGGGCGTTAAGTGGAAAGATGGATGGATTGAATTCCCGTCGTCGGTTTCAACTGACACCGAAGAGAACAACGTCGTCTCGGCGAAGGTAACGAAGACTCGAATAAACGAGCACGCGCTTTTGATCTTCCATCATTGGAATGCGGGAGCGCGTTACCGTCAACTTTCAAAATATCTCGCACGGCAAGGAATCACAGTCGTCGAGATTGCCATGCCGTATCACTTTGAACGAAGGCGTCATGGGTCCCTGCATGCGGATTACATGCTCAGCTCAAATCTCGGCCGTACCATCCAGTCCATGCGACAGGCTGTCTTAGACGGTAGAAAGCTCATACGGATTCTGGAAAGCGAAGGATATAAGAGTTTCTCGGTTCTTGGCCTTAGTCTTGGATCTTGGACTGCCGGCCTGGTAGCTGCCCACGAACAGAGCGTCGGAAAGGCTACGCTTGTCCTGACAGCCGGAAGCCTCGCGGATATGGTATGGACCGGTCGCGCCACTCAACACATTCGCGCCAGTCTTGAGAACAAGATCGAACTAGCCGACCTACGGCGGGCTTGGGCTCCGATCAGTCTTGCAGCCTGGACACGAAGATTGGCGAGACCGGATCTTGATCTACTCTTGGTGGTGGCGAAAAGGGACACAGTCGTGATACCAGAGCTATCGAAGAAGTTTATAGCAAAGCTGGAGGCCGGAGGAGCAAAGCCGAACGTATTGGAACTCAACTGTGGTCATTACTCACTGTCACTGCCCCCACACATTATCTGGACTGGCTTATCTATTTCGCGTTTTTTGAGTAAGGGCCACTAACCTGTAAAGCGATACGGAACGGGAAGTATACCCAATAGCTCACCTTTTCCAATTTTGAAGGTGATGGGTTTGACGACAATGAGGCATCACCATCCCCGTCTCGGCAGCCTCGTCGAAGCGAACCTTGGTGTTTTGGTAACGAAGATCGAGACTGGGTCCTCACCGGATAACGCTACACAGCGGACGAGTGGCCGTCTTGATGCCAGCAGTTTCTGCCGCAGTGCCGCTGCCGTGATCAGCGCAACCTGATGTATCAGCTTCAAGCTTCGTCTTTGGCACGGGCCTGCATTCTTTTTCAACCTGTAAGATTGACGATCGGGATCAGCAGGCCAAGCAGTATGGGTTGATGGATCAGGTAGATCGTCAGGCTGTGTCGGCCGAGCCATGCCAAAGATCGCGCCGTGTGTCCGTGCAACGGGCGAGCGTATCGGACCAAGTTTCGCGCGAAAGCGATCCGGGTTCCTGCGATGCCGAACAGCGTCAATCCGATCCACGGGAAAAAGGGAACGAAGTCGTTGCTGGGCGGTGGAGAGGCCGCGAAGCCGGTCCAGGCCAGCCATCGCGGATCGAAGGTTTCCGATGTCCAGAGAAAGCCCAACGCATAGGTCGCGAAGCCAAGCCCCACGATGACGGATGTGGAGAGCCGTGAAACGAGAACGCCGACCACGCTCGCGACCGCGATCGCGTGCAGGATGCCGAAATAGACGAAGTTCTGCGGGAAGATCACGCGTGTTACGACGCTGATGATCACCGCGGCCACAATCAGAACGACGAGACGTCGTAAGAATGCCTGTCGCCGGAAACCGCCCGCTGTTGCGAGCACGAGACTTACACCCACCAGGATCATGAACGTTCCCGCGAGCAAGCGACCGAACAGCAACCAGAGTGGGTGAACGGAGATCCCCGGAGGAATGACACCGAGGAAGGCGAGGTCCCAAACCAGGTGAAAGAGCACGACACCCGCAATCGCGATCCCTCGAACGACATCGACGATGTCGAGACGCGGGATGCTGGTCTTCGGGTCGAGGATTTCCGATGCGGGCAATTCTTGCATGAACAGCTCTAACTTCCACGCACCCATTCGATTGCCGCTCCCATCTGGGCCGGGTCGAAGCTGTGCATCTCGGCTCGGGTCAGGGCGTCGGCCAGTTTCGCGCCCCATTCCATCAAGACGCCTTCGCCAACGATGGCCACGCGGCTGAAGTCGTTCGCATGGGCGGTGTCGATCTTCAGGTCTTCCAGCATCGCAGACGGGCCGTCGTAGCCGTCGAAATCGGTCAGATCGAGAACGAGACCGGGTTTGCCTGGCCTTTCGAGCCGCTCGTGCAGAAGCCCGTGCATTCTCTCCAGGTCGCTTTCGCTGAGCTTACCCCGGCAGGCGATGCCGATGACATTGATGTCCGCCGTCTTGATCTCCGTAAACATGGAATTCTCCTATTTGTCGGACTTGCCGTGACCGTAGAGGTCGGCGTTCTCGTGCGAGCGATTTTCATGCTCGAATTCGAGGCTTGAATGCCCGATGCCGAATTCCTCTTTGAGGCGGTGTTTGATCGCGGCCTTGATGTCTTCGATCCGGTCCCAGCCCCCATCGGTCAGCACGACATGGCAGTCGAGCGCAGCTTCATGTTCCTGCATCTGCCAGAGATGGACGTGGTGGACATCAGCCACGCCATCCACGTCGCGCATCGCATCAATGACCGCCGCGTTGTCCATGTCCGGCGGGCTGCCCAGCATCAGCGTGCGGATCGGGCCACCGATCTCGGTAACGGCGAGATAGAGGATATAGAGCGCGATACCGATCGTGATTGCGGGATCGACCCACCACATGTCGTAGAGCAGGATGAGTGTCCCGGCCACGATGACGGCAACCGAGGCCAGTGCGTCCGACAAGTTGTGCAGAAACAGCGCGCGGATGTTCACGCTGCCCTTCTGCATCGAGTAGGTGAGAACCGCTGTGAGGGTATCAACAACCAATGCCACTCCACCGAGGATCACCACGGTCCAGGCACCGACCTCCGGCGGGTCGATGATCCGCATTCCTCCTTCATAGATGAGATAGAAACCGATGAGGATCAACGTTGTGTAGTTGATAAGCGCGGCGACGATCTCGACCCGGCCGTAGCCGAAGGTCATGCGTTCATCCGCCGGACGCCGCGCGATCTTTCGTGCCACGAAGGCGATGACCAACGACGCCATATCCGAAAAGTTGTGCAACGCGTCGGCGATCAGGGCGAGGCTACCGGACAGGATGCCGCCTACGATCTGCGCGACCGTCAGAATACCGTTGGCCCAGATCGCTATGGAGACGCGGCGGTCGCCGGACTGAGGGTCAAGATGGGCATGGCTGTGGTCGTGCGGCACGAAAGGGCTCCTCGAATCATTCGAAGAGGGATGTAGGGGCTACAGCTACTGTAGGTTCAAGTCCTTTGATCACGTGCCACGCGGCGCCGCCAAAATGACCGTCGCGCCGATCAGGCAAATTGCGGTTCCGGCTAGGTCCCACCTGTCCGGTCGCTGTCCCTCTGCTAGCAACATCCACAGAACGGATGCAGCAATATAAACCCCGCCGTAGGCTGCGAAGGCGCGTCCCGCGACGACGGTTTCGACCTGTGCAAGCAGCCAACCGAAAATTGCAAGCGATAGGATTCCGGGCACCAGCCAGAGCGACGTAGCCCCAAGACGCCACCACGCCCAGATCGCAAAGCAACCGACAATCTCGGCCGATGCGGCCAGGGGATACGCAACAGTTGCGTGCACGTCAGTCGCCGGTTCCCTCGCGAGTCTTCTGACCGACGGGATCGTCGTGGACAGCCTCGTGATGCTCTCCATGCGCATCCTTCAATATCTCAATCCCGCCCCAGGCGGCCACGACAGCGACGGCGACACCGACCGCCAGATCGGGCCAGTTGCTCCCTAGCCAAGCGACGAGCGTACCGGCGATGATAATACCGGCATTTGCCAGAAAGTCGTTCATGGTAAAAATGTTGGCGGCGCGCACGTTGACATCCGGATCGGAGATCCGGCGCAAGAGAACGACGCAGACGAGGTTCACAGCGGCAGCGATCAGCGCCATCACGATCATCACAGGGCCCAGCGGTTCCGATCCTTCGAGGTATCGGCGACCGGCGTCGAACAGAATACCGATGGCGAACAGAATCAGCACACTTCCCGAAACGGTCGCTGCGATCCGCTTCCATCTGGCCGACCGGGACAGCGCGAACAGGCTCAAGGCATAGACGAACGCGTCGGATGTGTTGTCGAGGCCGTTGGCGATCAGCGACGTGGAGTCGCCGAACGCGCCGGTCATGAAGAAGGCCACAGCAATCGCGGCATTCAGCAAGAGCACGATCCACAGGATACGACGTTGACGCGCGTCTTTCGGCTGGATGCTTTCGCTCAACGCGTGTCTCCCTGGCGGCGACGTCCAAACGGATCGACGAACTCATTGTTCCCGTACGGGAGGGCCTAAGCACCTATCTCGTCGTGATCGGTCAGGCACTCCGAATGGTCCCGCAGGACCTCAAGCACCCGACAATCGGCCGTTTGTCCGCCAGCGCATTCGCGCACCATGCGTTTCAACTCGGTGCGCAAGGCCTCGAGACGCGCGATGCGCTGCTCAACCTGACGAAGCTGCCGACGCGCGATTGCGTCAGCGTTCTCGCAGGACCGGTCGGGTTCATCGCTGAGGTCGAGAAGCTCCCTGATAGCTTCGAGCGTGAAGCCCAGCTGACGCGCGTGGCGCACGAAAGCCAACCGGTCGAGTTCGTCCTCCCCGTAGCGACGCTGACCGCCCGCCGTTCGTCCCGGCTCGGGCATCAAGCCGATCTGTTCATAGTAGCGGATCGTCTGGACCTTGGTCCCGGTCTTCTTGGCGAGATTACCAATCGTCAGCATGTCCAACCCCCTCAAAGCTACAGTTTTGGTAGATTTCGAATAGTGGACAGGCAAGCGTTCTTCGCTCCAATCACAGATTTGCGACGAGACGACTTATGCGATGGAAATGGCTTGAACCTCTAGCAGCTGGAGGAGGTATCTCCCGCGTTGACAACGTCCCAGAGAACCCGAGCCGCGTTGAGAATGACGTTTTTGCAGCAATCCCTTTTGACGCTGATAGGTATAGTTGCGCTTGTTTTTCTGTGGCTCCTGCTTCGGGTGGATTACCGCTCAGACACTGCGCGGAAGACCGGAAATGCGATCCAAGCCGAGTTCGAACTTTCGGATCACACCGGAATGGTCCGGACGCAAGATGATTTTGCGGGGCGATGAATGCTGATCTTCTTCGGCTTCACCTATTGCCCGGACGTCTGCCCGACCACGCTGGCGGATATCTCGGACTGGTTGGACGCACTGGGCGGCGATGCCCGACGGCTTGATGTCGTGTTCATCACGGTCGATCCCGACCGCGAGACGGTCGAGATCATGGCGGAATATGTCGACTACTTTCATCCCGCAATCGAGGGATCGACCGGCACCGACGACCAGATCGCCCCTGGGGTTGAAGGTTTCCGCGCAAACTATGAGAAAGTACCGACAGAAGGCGGTGACCACACGTTGAACCACACGGCGAGCGTGTTCTTGTTCGACGTCGAGGGCTGGTTCGTCACGACCATCAACTATCACGAACCGCGGGAATTCGCGGTGCCGAAAATCCGGCGCACGATGAAAAAAGAAACGGAAGAGGCGACATGAAGATCAGATATCTGGCGACAGGACTGTTCGCGGCGGGCGGCATCGCAACGGGCGGCATTCTTCTATTCGACAAACTGGGAAAGGAGCCTGTTCCGCCCTCCCTTCGCAATGCCGCCACCTGGATACCGGAGCCTATGCCTTTGCCCACTTTCTCCAACTCGGACGCAAACGATTTGGATATGGGTAAAAAAGAGGTAGCGCCGACTTTCACTTCTCCAGCTCCTCTTGCCTCCGCGATCGCCGAGACTTCCGCGCCAGTCATCGAGCCGCTTCCGGAGGTCTGGTCGCGCGAAATCGCCTCTGGCGAAACGCTCGATACCGTTCTGGCGGAAGCTGGCCTCGTAGCTTCAGAGCGAGCCGAAATCGCCCTGGCGCTTGCAGCGGAATACGATCTGCGTCGGCTGCGTCCGGGACATGGACTTACTGTCGAGACAGGGCATGACGGGCATTTGCAGCGGGTGGTGCTGGATGTCGACGACGGCGTTCGGATCGAAACCGTCTTCGGTGCGGATGTCGCGACCCGTGTTCTTTCCCCCGAATCCGAGCTGCTGATCCGCGCGGCAGAAACGCGCATCGAGAGCTCCCTCTTCGCGGCGCTCGCTGACGCCGGTATCCCCGCGCGCTTCGCAGTCGATCTGGCGCAAATGCTGGGCGGCACTGTGGACTTTCGGCGTGACCTGTCGGGCGGCGAAATCATGCGCTTGATGTGGCGCGAGGAACGTGTCGAAGGCGGGGTGATCGGGCAACCCGAACTGGATTTTGCTGTGCTCGACCTCGGCGATACGCAATTCGAGATTGTCTGGCCCGAAGACGGCACCGGCCGGGCCACGATCTATCGGGACGGCGAGATGATGCGCGTCTTTGCCCAGCCCGTCGAAGGTGCGCGTCTCAGTTCTGTCTTTGGTCGCCGTGCGCATCCGGTCTATGGCGATACCCGCATGCATACCGGGGTGGACTTCGCCGCGCCGCGCGGCACGCCGATTTCGGCGACCGCGCCCGGACGTATCAGCTTCATCGGGCGACGCGGCGGCTACGGGCGGGTTGTTGAAATCTCGCACGGCTCCGAGACCATGACTCGCTACGCGCATCTCAGCGCGGTTCCAGACGGGCTGGCGGTGGGCGATCGCGTCGCGGCGGGCGATACGATCGGCCGCGTCGGTGCAACCGGTACGGCGACTGGTCCCAACCTCCACTACGAGGTGCGCGTCAATGGGCGGCCGACCGATCCTCTTTCCGACGACCGTCTCGCCGAAGCCGTAGAACACGAAGAGCGGAACGACGATGCGATCATGCGTCTTGGCGCGGCGCGGACTTTGCTTGACGAGCACCTCGCCGGTCTTCTTCCGACGAATCCAAACGAAAGACTCTGACCAATGAAACGATCGATTATGGCCCTGTCATGCGCCCTTGCACTCTTTCCGTTTGCGAAGGTCTCCGCAGAGCAATCGCAGATCGACGTCTACAAGACCAACAGCTGCGGCTGCTGTGTCGCCTGGATGAACCATCTCGACGAAAACGGCTTCGAGACGACCGGGCACGACATGTTCGGTGGAACTCTTGTCCGCTTCAAGCTCGACAACGGCGTTCCTCAGCGGATGGTGTCCTGCCATATGGGCCTGATCGATGGCTACGTGATCGAAGGCCATGTCCCGGCTGCGGACATATCCAGATTGCTTGAGGAACGCCCGGAGGCCGTGGGCCTCGCCGTGCCAAAGATGCCGCTGGGATCTCCGGGCATGGATCAAGGCAGTCGCCGCGATGCCTACGATGTCTTTCTGATCTATGAAGATGGTTCGACAGAGGTTTTTGCCAGCTATCCCGGCAACTGACCAAGGACTAAAGGGAATCCGATTTGGAATCACTGTCTCCGATAGCGCTCGGCTTCTTCGGAAGCCTCGCGGCCGGTTCGCTGACCGCAATCGGCGCAGTACCGGTGCTGTTCGGTCGTATCCCGTCGCGAGCCACGAGGGACCTGTCGCTCGGCTTTGCAGCCGGCGTCATGCTGGCAGCGTCGTTCTTCTCGCTGATCATTCCGGCCCTGGACGCAGCCGAAGGTCAGTTCGAGAACGGTGCCGTGCCAGCCGCCATCGTCTGTGTCGCGATCCTCTTCGGCATGGGCGCCGTCGCTCTGTTGAACGAGAAGCTGCCGCACGAGCACTTCTCGACGGGCCGCGAAGGGCCGGACGCGATCGCCCTGCGGCGTGTGTGGCTGTTCATCTTCGCGATCACGATCCACAACTTCCCCGAAGGCCTCGCCGTCGGGGTCGGCTTCGGTGCCAACGGTCTTTCCGGCGGCCTGCCGCTCGCGCTCGGGATCGGCCTACAGAACGCGCCCGAAGGGCTCGCGGTGGCGGTTTCGCTGCTGGGCGAAGGCTATTCGAAGTGGCGCGCCTGGGGCATCGCTGCTCTGACCGGTATGATCGAGCCTGTCGGCGGGCTTATCGGTGCCGGCATCATCAGCCTGTCGCAACCGCTTTTGCCCTGGGGTCTCGCCTTCGCGGCCGGTGCGATGCTGTACGTCATTAGCCACGAGATCATTCCCGAAACCCACCGGAGCGGAAACCAGAACCGCGCGACGCTTGGCCTGTCGGTCGGGCTGGTTCTCATGCTGTTCCTCGACGTTTGGCTCGGATGAGATCATGACGAATATGAACAGCCCGCGCGCCCTGGGGCTGACCATCGCGACTGCTGCCATCATCGCCGATCAGGCAACGAAGGCAGTTGTCGTCGCGAATGCCGGTGCCTTGGGCACCGGAATCGCCGTTGGCCCAGGCTTCAATCTCGTCTTCGGGCGCAACGACGGCGTGACCTTCGGTATGCTTGGCGGTGTGCCATGGTGGGGCCTCGCGCTTCTCGCACTTGGTATCTGCCTCTGGCTGACCGTCATGTTGTATCGCTCGGACAGCCGGATCGAGGCATTGGCCTATGGGGTGATCATCGGCGGCGCGCTTGGAAACGTCATCGACCGCGTGCGCTTCGGCGGGGTCACTGACTTCCTGGATTTCTACGTAGGGCGGCTGCACTGGCCCGCCTTCAACCTGGCGGATGTCTTTGTGGTCTGCGGCGTCGGGCTGCTGCTTCTGGCATCTGTCCTCGAGCGACGCAAAGACAACTCGAGGGTTGGTCAGGAGTAAATGTCGATAGGCGTTCCATTCCGCACCATGGAGTAGATTTCCTCGATCTGCCGATCCGTCACCGAAATGCAGCCCGCCGTCCAGTCGCGCTTGTCGACCGGATCGATACCGGGACGTGGCCCACCGTGAATGAAGATGTCGCCCCCGGGCGATCTGCCTTCAGCGGCGGCGAAGTCCCGGTCCTGCGCGTTCGGATAGGAGATACCAATCGACAGGTGGAATCGGCTGTCGGGATTGCGCCGGTCGATGACATACGATCCCTCAGGCGTCCGTCCGTCTCCTTCGAACTGCTTGTGACCGATCGGTGCGAAACCCAGTCCGATGGGATAAGTGCGCAGCGCCCCTTCGGCGCCATCGAGAACGAGCAACCGCCTTCCCTTGAAGAGCCGCAGGCGCGTGACTTGTGGGCCATCATAGCTGCGGAACTTGGTCGCACAGGCCGACAGAAGCGTGGCCACAGCGCCAAGCAGCGCAATCCGTCTCGTGAGTCTGATATACTGCATCGATGGATGCCCCGTTTTCGAGGTTCTCTACTTCGTCGGATAAGCCACAAGAATGCGCCCGGATCAATGCCCGTGCGCCAGCGCGCCCTGTGCCATGCGTTCACCCACCGGCTCGCCACCCTCGGGCGGTGACTTGCGCCCGGCGGCGTTCAGCAGACGCAGAGCGTTGGCGACCACCAGCAGCGACACGCCGACATCAGCCGCGATGGCCCCCCACATCGACGCCAGTCCGAAGGCGGTGGCCACGACGAACGCGGCCTTCGTTACCAGAGAGATGCCGATGTTCTGATGAATGATCGACATGGTGCGGCGCGAATGGCCGATCAACCACGGAACACGGGCGATGTCGTCGGTCATCAGGGCAATGTCGGCCGTCTCTATGGCCGCGTCGGATCCGACCGCCCCCATGGCGATGCCGTAATGCGCCCGCGCCATCGCCGGGGCGTCGTTTACCCCGTCACCGATCATCGCGACCATGTCGTGCCTGGCGACCAGTTCCCCGATGGCCGTGACCTTGTCTTCCGGCAGAAGCTCGGCGCGGACCTCGTCAATCCCGACTTCGGCCGCAACGGCCCGCGCGGTGCGTGCATTGTCGCCCGTCAGCATGACGATGGTGTTCACGCCCTGCGCGTGCAGTGCGGCGATGACGCCCTTGGCCTCCGGCCTGATCCGGTCACGCAATTCCAGAACGCCGACGACTCCGGCATCGTCGCCGACCGCCACGAGCGTGGATCCGCCCGCTTCGATTCGGTTCCGAAGGTCACCGGGGATCGCGTTGCCGAAACCCTTTTCCTCGGCGAAGCGATCGGAACCCAGCCAGATCGACCGCCCATTGGCCTGCCCTTCCAGACCTCGGCCGGGCACCGTGCGCGTCTCGTCCGCCGCGGCGACGGTCAAACCGTCCCGCGCGGCTCGGTCCAGGATGGCGCGGGCGAGCGGGTGCGACGAACGCGCTTCGAGTGCGGTCGCGAGGGACAGGAGTTCGGCTTCGCTGGTAGTACCAAGCGGATGGATACCCGCCACCTCCGGCTCGCCCATCGTGATCGTGCCGGTCTTGTCCATCGCCAGCGCCGTCGTCCGGCCTGGGGCCTCGACATAAGCGCCGCCTTTGATCAGAACCCCCGCTCGCGCGGACGCGGTCAGCGACGCGACGATCGACACGGGCGTCGAGATCACCAGCGCGCAGGGGCAGGCAATGACCAGAAGCACCAGCGCATTGTAGAACCAGAAGTCCCAAGCACCGCCAAAAAGGAGCGGCGGAAGCAGCGCGATTGTGACTGCCAGAACCATGACCACAGGCGTGTAGATGCGCGCGAACTTCGCCACCCATTGTTCCACCGGCGCGCGGCGGGCATGGGCGTCGCCGACCATGCGGATGATCTTTGCCAATACCGTATCGGAGGCGAGTTTCGTCGCGCGCACTGTCAGCGTGCCTTCGCCGTTGATCGTGCCAGCATAGACTTCGTCGCCGGGTTCCTTCGCGACCAGCGCGCTTTCGCCGGTGATGGGGGCCTGATCGACCGCGCCGGCACCGTCCGTCACCTCGCCGTCGAGCGCGATGCGGTCACCGCCGCGCACGATGAAACTGTCCCCGACGGCGACTTCCGCTGCCGGAACGTCCGCTTCGCTACCGTCCGCCCGGATCAGCCGTGCCGTGGGCGGCGCCAAATCCAGAAGCGCCGAGACCGCATTGCGCGCGCGCCCGACGCTCCAACTTTCGAGATAGAGCGAGAGCGAGAAGAAGAAGGCCACCGTTGCGGCTTCGAAGAACTCGCCCAGACCGATCGCGCCCGCGACGGCCACGACCATCAGTAGGTTCATGTCCGGCGAAAGCCGCCGCGCCGAGGACCACGCCTTGGGCGCGACCAGCCAGACCCCGAACAGGATCGCGATCCCGAACAGCCCTGCCTCGGTCAGGTGCATCGGGGCATCGCCATGGCCCGAGAATATGCCGACCGCGCCGCCCAGTCCCGTTTCGATCAGGTGCCAAAGAAACCCCGCGGCCCAGAACCCGCCGCTAAGCATTGTGAACCATCTTTGACGCGCCAGATGGGCGGCCCGGTCTTCCGAGGCCGTTTCGGCATCCCACGGACGGGCAGTCATTCCGGTGCTTGCCACCAGTTCCGCGATGCGCGCATCGGTGACGGGTTCGGCGCCGTCCAGAACGGTCATGCGCCCGTTGATCACGTCAAAGGCCAGATGTCCCTTTCCGCCGATCTCGGGTCCAACGGCACGACCTAAAATCGCGATCTCTTCCGCGCAATCGAGACCGGACACCTGGAAACTGCGTCCTTTCACCGGTGTCGTCGCGGTTGTCGGCATGTCCTTGTCATAGCGTGCGTTGCCGCAGCAACCACCAATCTCTTGTCGATGTGCGGTGACGCGATCGTGAATATGAGGATCAGAAGGCATTGGCGGACCTGCAAACTTGCGAATTCAGACATGGAGATAGCTCCTACAGTAGCTAGAGCTTCAAGACCCAATCTCGTATTTGCGTTGTTCATCGAACAGGGGAATGAAAAAGCTTGTCGCCGAAACCGGAATCGATGGGAAAATGGCCATGCGCGTCAGACTGATAGGCTTTGTGGTGGCAACGCTCGCCCTAGGTGGGTGCTCGACGCTTGACGGCACAGCCCGCGAGACACGTCAGCAAGAGGCCCTTCAGGCCCAACTCTTTGCCTTGGCGGCACCAGATCAGGATGTTGCAATGGCGCGGCTGAGACCCGAAGACGGGTGCTACTGGTATCGCCATGCCGGGCGTGTCGAGACGACCGAGCTTCCGCTTCGCACACCGGGTGGCCAGCAGATTTGTGCACCCTCCGAAACGTGACCGCCGCTAAAGGACGGCTCGCAACCATCTGATCGGACGACTTCCGACAACATTTTGCGCCGGAAGCCGTGGTTTCGCGTCTTCAACTGCGCGGGAATACGCTGTCGTCGGCCGAGTAAAGATACGCGGTCGAACCGAGTTCGACCCTTGGGTAAAGCTGGTTGATGTGTGCCATGACCATGCGGACGCACCCTGAACTTGCCCGCGAGCCAATGGACCGTGGATAGGGCGTGCCGTGGATCCGCAGATAGGTATCCCGGTCTCCGACATAGAGATAGAGCGCCCGCGACCCCAAGGCATTGCTCGGACCCGGTTCCATTCCATCCTCGTATTGTGCGTAGACTTCGGGCTCGCGCTCGATCATCGACTGGGTGGGCGTCCAGTGCGGCCACTCGACCTTGCGCTTGATCGTGTAGGTGCCCGGCTCATAGAGATCGCCCCGCCCGATGGCCACCCCGTAGCGCATCGCGGTCCCACCTTCCTCGATATGATAGAGATACCGCGCCACTGCATCGACATGAATGTCGCCCGGAGCCAGCCCGTCGTTCGCAACGACCCGCTGTGGCAGGAAGCGCGGGTCCAGGCCCCACGGATTGGAGGTCGCCGGATCAAAGCCCGGCGGCGACACCTGCGCGTCCCAGGCGGCCTTCTCCGCTGCCGTCGGCTGGGTGCTGGAAAGCGCGGGGCCTGCTGCCGCGGCCGAAAACAGCGCGGAAGTCGTTATGATGAAATGGCGTCTTGTCAGCATGCTCTGCTTCTCTCTTCAATATCCAGCCCGGTGTCGCCGAAGAATTCGAGATACTTTGCAGTAGGATAGGACCTACACCAGCTAGAGGTTCAATGGTTCACGATCAGAAAATCGTGAGAGGTTTCTGAAACCGCGATCTATCGATTTTCATCGCGGGGCGCGAATGACGGCCAGGTAGACCGAAGCGGAGACGCGAGCGACAGTTTCCGACTGGCCGATGAGAAGTTGGCCAAACTTTCGCTTTTCCTCCTTGAGTCGCGCGGCAGCCTAGGGTCGAAGATTGACGATGATGATCTTGGTGCCTCAGAAGCCAGTACATCAGCCTGATGCCTTTGAATTCATAACGGTCTGGCGGGCCATGCTTTGCAGGATCGGACAATCGGGCCGATGGTCACCAGCGCATTCACGAACAAGGTGGTCGAGCGTCTGACGCATGTCTTGGAGATCCGCGATCTTGTCGTCGATCGCACTCAAATGATCTTTGGCCAATGCTTTCACGTCTGCACTGGCACGCGTGTCGTCCGCCCAAAGTGCAAGCAACTTGCGGCAATCCTCGATCGAGAAGCCGAGCGCCCGCGCGCGACCCAGAAACGTGAGCTTGTGCGCGTCGCGGGTCCGGAACGCGCGATATCCGTTCGTATCGCGCAGCGGTTTAACCAGACCGATATCTTCGTAATACCTGATCGTCTTGGCGGGCAGTCCCGACACAATCGCAACTTCTCCGATATTCATGCCTTGCCTCCTTTCTGTTTCATTCTGCGGGTTCGGGAACGATACTGGCGCTGTGCCGCTTGGGCGTGGCCTTGGCGGAGCCGGTTTGAACCCGGGTCAGGCGAAGCGCATTCGACAAGACGAAGACACTGGACAGCGCCATCGCGCCCGCGGCCAGCATCGGCGACAGAAGCATCCCGGTCAGGGGCCACAGAACGCCCGCGGCCACCGGGATTAGCGCGGTGTTGTATGCGAAAGCCCAAAACAGGTTTTGGCGAATGTTACGCATCGTGCGCTGGCTGACATCTACCGCACGCAACACGCCGGCCGGATCGCCCCGCATCAGCACGACATCGGCCGTCTCGATAGCCACGTCCGTACCGGTCCCCATTGCCACGCCGATATCGGCAGCAGCCAAGGCGGGCGCATCGTTGATGCCATCGCCGACAAAGGCCACCGGGCCTTGCTCCCGGAACTGCTCGATTGCGGCGACCTTGCCGTCGGGCATGACTTCGGCCGTCACCAGATCGATCCCGAGCTCCTGCGCGATGGCATCTGCCGTGGCGCGTGCATCGCCGGTCACCAGGGCGACCCTTAGGCCGCGGCCCTTCAGCTTCGACACGGTGTCCGATGCACTGGATTTGACGGGATCGGCAACGCCGATTGTCGCTGCCAGGCTGCCGTCGATTGCAACAAAGAGCGGGGTGCGCCCCCCTGCCCCGATTGCAGCCGCAGCTCGGTCCATCGCCGTGGTCGCGATGCCGTCGCGCTGCATCAGACGGGACGCGCCGACCAGAACGGTCCGCCCGTCGACCGTGGCGCGGGCACCGAGACCGGTGATGCTTTCGAAACCGCGCACCCCCGACAGGTCCAGACCGCGCAATTCGGCGGCCCGCACGATGGCCTCCGCGATCGGGTGCTCGGACATCGCCTCCACCGATGCGACCAGCCTCAGGACATCGTTCTCCTCAAAGCCCTCGCCGACCGACAGATCGGTCAATTCCGGACGGCCTTCGGTCAGGGTGCCGGTCTTGTCGAAGACAATCGTGCGGACTTCCTGAAGCCTCTGCAACGCATCGCCCCGGCGGAAGAGCACGCCCAGTTCGGCGGCGCGCCCGGTTCCGACCATGACCGATGTGGGTGTAGCCAAACCCATGGCGCAGGGGCAGGCGATGATCAGGACCGACACGCCCGCCACCAGCGCAAGACCAAGTGCCGGATCGGGGCCGAAGGTCAACCAAGCCACGACGGTCAGGACCGCGATCCCCAGAACGGCGGGGACGAACCAGCGCACGACGCGGTCCACCGCGGCCTGGATCGGAAGCTTCGCGCCCTGCGCGTCCTGCACCATTCTGACGATACCAGCCAGCACCGTGTCCTCGCCCACGGCCGTCGCGCGGAAGGTCAAGGCACCCGTGCCGTTGACGGTGCCGCCGGTCACACGCACGCCTGCGAGTTTTTCAACAGGCAGCGGTTCGCCCGTGAGCATGGCTTCGTCGACGAAGGATCGTCCCGAAGTGACCTCGCCATCCGCAGCAATTCGTTCCCCGGGGCGCACGATGATCATGTCGCCCCTGACCACGTCGGCGACGGGAATATCGAGCGTTTTTCCCTGTCGCTCGACCCGAGCTGTGCCCGGTCTCAGGGCGATCAGCGACCGGATCGCCGCGCCCGTCCGCCCCTTTGACCTCGCCTCCAGATACCGTCCGGTCAGGATCAGTGTGACGATCACGGCCGCGGCCTCAAAATAGACCGCGACACTGCCGGGCGGCAGTATCGACGGGGCGAAAGTCGCGACTGTCGAATATCCCCACGCCGCCAATGTTCCAAGCGCCACGAGCGAATTCATGTCCGGTGCCGCACGGAGCAGGGCGGGCACACCCTTCGTGATGAAGCGCCGACCGGGCCAAGCCAGGATCAGCGTGACCAGCGCAAACTGCACGATCCAAAGGGTCTGGCGGCCGAATGTCGCGTCGAGGGTGTCGCGGAAGCCGGGAACCAGATGCCCCCCCATTTCAAGCAGGAAAACCGGCAACGTCAAAACGGCGGCGATTATAGTCTGACGCAACAGGGTTCGCGTCTCTTTCGTCGCCCGATCTTCGTGTTCGGTCGACAAGTCACCGCGAACGCGCAGCGCCGTTGGATAGCCTGCCTCCTCCGCCGCCCGGGCGATTTCCTCCGGTGTGGTCGCGCCAGCGAGCCATTCGACCTCCGCCGCATTGGTCGCAAGGTTCACGCGCGCCGCGATCACACCGGATACCGCCGCCAGCGCCCGTTCGACCCTGCCCGTGCAGGACGCGCATGACATGCCCTCGACCTCGAATGTTTCCACCCGTGTTTCCGCCGGATATCCGGCAGACCGAAGGGCTTCGGCAATGTCCCCCAGATCGGCAGCCGCCGGCGCGACCCGAGCGGTTCCGTCGGCAAGGTTCACATTCGCCGAATCGACGCCCGGAACTGATGCAATTGCCCGTTCGGCGCGACCGACGCAGGACGCGCAGCTCAGCCCGGTCAACTGGATCGTACTGAATGTTTGGGCCACGGGCGACGCTCCTTCGTAAGGCATAGGCCAGAGATAGGGCTTCCCCTTACTGGAAGGTCAAGGATGCAAAATCACAACTCCGTCCGCTTGACCCTCCAGCGCTGGAGCGTCCCATATATCCGGCAAGCGAAAGAAAGGACCGACCATGACCATCCTGAACGTTCCCGGCATGAATTGCGGCCATTGCAGGGCCGCGGTCGAACAGGCGATCGCATCCGTGGATTCTGCTGCCACGCCGCATATCGATTTGGGCAACAAGATCGTATCGCTGGAAAGCGCCGCAAGCGACCAGAAGATCATCGACGCGCTCGCGGCGAGGGGCTACCCGGCGACTGTCGCCGCCTGAGCACCCGCCCCGGCATTTCCTATTGCTGACGCGCGGCTTCGACCAGGTCTTCAAGCCGTTCCAGCGGCACCAGGCCGGGCACGAGTTCGTCGCCGATCACAAAGGACGGCGTCCCGTTGAAGCCAAGCAATTGTGCAAGCCGCATGGACGTTTCGATATGTTGATCGAGCTCGGCTGCGTCCATGTCGTCCCGAAGCTTGTCGGTATCGAGCCCCACGTCTTCCGCAGCCGCCATGACTGTCGCCTCGTCGGCCCGACCGGCCAACTCCATCAAGGCCCAGTGGAACGGCTCGTAAAGCCCTTGTTCGCGTGAGGCGAGCGCCGCGCGCGCCGCGAAGACCGAGCCGTCTCCCAGGATTGGCCATTCGCGATAGACGACCTTGAGATCTTCGTCGTGTTCGACGAGCGCTTTCACATCCGGCGCGACTCGTTTGCAGTAGGGGCAATTGTAATCGAAGAATTCGATCACCACGGCATCCCCGTCCGGGTTGCCAAGCACGGGGGCATTGGGATCGTTCTCAAGCAGATCGCGCTCCTGTTCGAGAACCTTGGCGGCAGCGGACCTTTGCGCCGCGGCTTCGCGCTGGTCCAGAAGCTGGATCGCCTGCATCAATATCTCAGGCCGCTCCAGAATGGCCTCGAGCGCCAGACGCTTGATATCTTCGTCCGAGCGATCTTGCGCAACGGCAGTCATCGGGGTCAGCGCCAAAAGCGCCAGAACGAGCAATTTCTTCATGGTTCAGTCCTTATGATTCCGAGGCGGTTCTGGCCGCTTGCACATCCCTGACGCGATCGGGCCAGGTCGATTTGAGGAACGCCATGATGTCCCAGATCTCCTGATCGCTCAGGATATCGCCGAAGGCCGGCATGCCGCTGTCGAAGTCATCGACCCCGGCTGCTTTCATCGTCTCCGCCCCGCCCTGTTTGGTGTAGGCGAAGATCATCGCATCGCCGTGGTGCCATGTGTGGCCAGTCTCGTCATGGGGCGGCGCCGGAAGGCGACCGTCGGGTCCGGGCGAACGCCAGTCGGCTTGCCCTTCAAGGTTCGCGCCGTGACAACTCGCGCAATTCTCGGCGTAGAGCTGCGCCCCCGCAACGGGGTCGCCGGTGGCGTTGGGAAGGTCCAGATCGGCCTGCGCAAACAGCAATCCCGCAGCCCCGGTGACCGCCGCCAGACCGGCCGCCATGATGATCCACACCTTCATACGACACGCACCCACTGCATCATTCCCGATGCGGCGTGGCCCAGCATGTGGCAATGGAACAGCCAGTCACCCGGATTGTCGGCGACGAAGGCGATCTCGCGCCGCTCTCTGGCAGCGATCAATAGCGTGTCGCGCATCGGGCCCATCGCGCCATCGCCGAGCACCTCTCTGAAATGCATGCCGTGCAGGTGCATGGCATGGGGAAAGACGGTGTCGTTCTCGATAGGGATGCGGACCGTCTCGCCCATGCTCGCGGTGACGAGCGGTGTGTCGTGCAGCCCGGCCTGCCCGGCCATGGCCCAGAACTGGCCCTGTCCGATCATCTCGCGGAATCCCATCTCGCGACCCTCGACACTCGCGCGCGACAAACGACCCATTGCGCCGCCCTCGATCTTCATCGGGACCGTCTGCGCCGAGCCGAGCGTGCCCATCGCATGGCCCGGATTCGGGGGAAGAGCGACGGGATCGGGCCGGCGGGTCAGGGACGCCCGTGCGGTCACGGGAAACGCCGCCTGGACCATGCCGCCGTCGTCGTCGAGCCGCACGAGATACGCTTCTCCGCCCTCGGCTGCGGTCACATCGACCAGCAAATCGATCCTTTGCGCAGGCCCCATGACAAGTTCGGAGGTCACCTTTTCCGGCTGCGCGAGCGGCATCCCGTCATAGGCGACGACCCAACCGTCCAGACCCTGAAGCGCCAGCGGGAAAATCCGCGCATTCGCCATGTTGATCAGCCGAAGCCGCAGCCGTTGGTGCTGCTGCACATCCTGCGTGAAATCATGGCGCGCGTTCGTGGTGACAAAGTTTCCGATCCGGCCGCCATGCGACATCTGCATCGGAATGGCGAAGTTGGGTTCGATCTGGGCCGCTTCGTTCAGAAGCCAGTCATCGAGTGCCAGGACCAGATCGGCGTCGATATCCGGCGCGCTTTCGGCCTCCTCGATTATCAGCGGGCCGTGCAATCCACGCCCAACCTGTTCAGGCGACGCCCAATGGGCGTGGTACCAGTAGGTGCCGGCATCGGGCACGTCGAATGCGTAGTCGAAACTTTCGCCCGGCGCGACGGCGGTTTGGGTCAGATCGGGCACGCCGTCCATGCCGTTGGGCACACGGATACCGTGCCAATGGATCGTCGTCGGCTGGTCGAGCCCGTTGACCAGCCGCCGCTCCAGCCGTGCGCCCTGCCCCAACCTTATTTCCGGCCCCGGCGACGCTCCGTCATAGGCCCAGACCGCCGTTTTCGGGTAACCGTCCGGGGCGAGCTGGTGTGACACGGGCTTTGGCTCAATGACCTTTGGCGCCGTGGCCGCAATCGCAGGACCGATCAGAGGCAAGCCGGCCGTTGCGACGGCACCACCCAGAAACGCGCGTCTTGTCGCTCTCATCCGTCTTGCTCCTCGTTCAGAAGGTAAATCGCCATCGCTTCGCGGTCCGCATCGGTCATGAAGGATGTGCCATAGGTGACCACTTCGCCCATCGACCCGCCGAACGCATCGCCGTCCGGCATGATCCCGGTTTCCAGCGCATAGGCTAGGTCCGACACGCTCCAGCCCCCGTCTTGCAGCGCTTCCGGCGTGATGGCGGGCGACTTGCCTCCGCCGGGCAGCCCGTCATAACCGCGAAACTTCTCGTCCAGCACGCGCGCGCCGGCGATGTTCCTGCCCGTATGGCACGCCCCGCAATGGGTCACGCCTTCCACCAACAAGCGGCCGCGGTTCCACGCCTCGGACCTGCCTTCGACCGGTTTAGTGCGCGGCGGTTCCAGAAACGCCCCGCGCCAAAGCTTCAGGCCCCAGCGCTGATCGAACGGAAATCCCACCTCATGTGCCGGTGCCGGTTCGTCCACCGCTGCCACGGTCTGGAACGCGGCCCAGAGGTCCGCGATGTCCTGATCGGACAGATTGCGGTAAAACGGATAGGGGAAGGCGGGGTAGTATGGCTCGCCGTCCGGAGAGACGCCCTGCCGCAAGGACGCCGCGAAATCCTGCACGGACCAATCTCCGATCCCCGCGTCTTTCGACATCGTCAGGTTCGACGGATAGAATGTGCCGAAATCGGTCTTGAGCGGCGCACCGCCCGCAAGCGGCTTGCCGCCCTCCTCCCAGTTCGTGTGGCAGGCGATGCAGCCCCCGGCGCGCGCCAGATAGGCACCGCGCTGAGGATCACCGGGCTGATCGATCGACGCGACCTCGTTCTTGACGGGCCACGCGATCACAGCGCCCACGCCGATGACGGCCGCTGCGGAAAAGACCGCAGCGGTGATAAGCAATTTCCGCATGATCCTAGTCCTTCTCGAGCCGGAACCGCGTATGGCACGTCGAACAAGTGCGGCTTAGCTCGGAAAACACCTCGTCGGCAGGCATGTCCGCCATCTCGGCCAACGTGGTTTCGGCCGAGCCGCCACCCATCATGCCAGACGCATCGCCACCCATCATGCTGGCCGTGTCTCCGCCCATCATGGACCCCATATCCGCTTGCGCCGCCTCTTCATCGGCCAGACCGTTATCCGCCGCTTTCGAAAGCCCCTGGGCCAAGGTCTCCAGCCGCATCGCGATGCGTTCGAACTCGTCCCAATCCTCCCAGATCGCGTCTTTCACGTAGGATTTCTCGTTCGCGTTATCTTCTGGAAACAGCTCGGTCATCGCGGTGCCCGCATGTTCCTCGAACACGGCGGCGGCCTTCCTGACCGTGTCGGCGTCGTAGTTCTGTTCGCCCTTCATGATCGGCGTGACGGATTTCACCGCATCGCCCATCGCGCTCATGGCCTGCATCCGCTCCAGCACGATGCCGGTCGCACCCGTATGAGCCACTGCGCCGATGCCGATGCTAGTCGCGACCGAAGCCGCCAGAATGGTTTTCAGTTTCATCTCGGAGTTTCCTGTATTTCCTGGATCTTAAGTCTTGTGCTTCAAGACAGGGATCGTGGGACAGGAGGATCGGTCATGGAATACAGAAGCTTGAACAGGGACGGCGACACGCGGCGCTTTTTCGACGATGCCGCGATGTACGCTTGTCCGTGCGACGCCGACGAGAGAACTACCGAGATGTTGCACTCCGGCGCGTCGTGACAGTCATCGGCTCCGATCTGATCTTGGACCTTTGCTGCACCTGGTTCGCCAAGCTCGACGGCACTTTCCGACTGAGCGGCATGCAGCCCGCCTGCCTGCACGGGCGACCCGGCGGACAGGACCGCCAATACAATCACCGACGCGAAAACGAGAAAGAGCGTAGAGATGCGCACTATTGGATCCCGTTCTCACTTTGCAGGGCCCGCACATAGGCAACGATCGTGCCCACATCGGCGCGCGTCAGTCCCTCGATCGGTGGCATATTGCCGAAATCCCAATGGTGCGACCTGACGCCATTGGAAATGGCGCGATAGAACGCTTCGTCGCCGTGATGGCTAGGCTCATAAATCTTGTGGACCAAGGGCGGGGCCACGCCGTTCTGTCCCGCCGCGTTCTGACCGTGACATTGGGCGCAAGCCGCCTCGAACGCGCGCTTTCCCAACTCCTCTTTCTGGTCCAGTTCGCCCGGCAAGGAAACGTCCACGATGGGGGCGCCCAGTGCCAGTTCGGTCGTATCGGGGGGCGTCATCGAATGACCCGCCATCTGGGATGGTGCAGTCGCCCACCACAGAAGGCCCGCGGCTGCAACGACGATGGCGATCGTGACGGCGATGAGTTTGGTTGGCATTGTATGTCCCGACATTGGAACGGGGCAGCCATTGACCGCCCCGCAAACAAGTGATGTTCCGCCGGCGTCAGATCAAAAGCACCTGAGTGCCCACCTTCGCCATGCCGAAGAGTTCGGCGATATGTTCGTTGAACAATCCTATACAGCCGTTCGAGGACCGCCGCCCGATCTTGCGCGTGTCATTCGTTCCGTGCACCCGGTAATACTGCCAGGACAAATAAAGCGCATGGGTACCAAGCGGGTTGTCGGGTCCGGGCGCCCAGTAATCCGGCCATTCGGGATTACGCTCTTTCATCGACGGCGTGGGCCGCCAGCTTGGGCCTTCGACCTTGCGTATTACTTCTGTCCGACCGAGCCGCGTCAGCTCGTCGGATTCCGGAACGGAACTTGGGTAGACCTTGTGGATCGAACCGTCTTCGGACCAGTAGTTGACATAGCGCCCGACCGTGTCGCACAGGATGACACCGTTCCGACGCGTATCGAAGTAGTCCTGCCAGCCATGGGTACTGAAGCTGGACGCATTGCGGCGTAACGCCGGGGTCGCTAGTGACTGTGCGGCACCGGCCAACGGAAACGCCGATGCACTTGCCGAGGCAAGTCCGATAAGAACCGACCGCCGCGACGGTGGATTACCCTGGTTCATGACTGCTCCTCAATTCATTTTCTTTGCGCTTGCGGCCTTCCAACGCTGGAAGGTCAAACCCTTTCCGATCACGACAGAGTGACCGGTGGCGGCCTAAACCGCTTGACCTTCCCGCACTGGAGTTTGCCAGAATTAACATCGGCGAACAAAGGAGCTCTAAAAATGAACGACCAAACTTCCAGCGGCGGTATCCAGGCGCGCGTCATGAAATGGGGCATGATGGCGTGCTGCGCGATCATGCTCGTGCCGGTCGCGTCGTTTCTTCTTGCCGGCGGAACGATCGCCGGCTCGTGGAACAACGCGGGTGTTTTCGCGCCGATCGCGCTGTGTGTGGGTGCGCATCTGGTGATGCATCGCCTGATGGGCAAATCCTGCCACGGCAAGGGTTCTGAACAGGTCAAACAGGCAGAACGGGAGAGAATCGTCGCTGTTCCTGCCCAGGCGCGATCCACCGAAATGGACCGTCTGCGCGGCGCGTGACCATGCGACTTCACTCGGCGATGATATGATCCTGGTGATTGGGTAACCTCTTGATAGCACGTAGAAACCTTTTGCTGGCGGCGGGCGGCGTAGCGCTGGTCGCAGCCTTCCAGAAAGGTCCGGACATTCTGGCGGCGTTCGGGTCCGAATTTGAATTCGAACCATCCCCGGTCGATGGATTTCGCCAGATTGCCGGTGGAAGTTCATCGACGGGCAGCTTCGATCCGTTCGTCGGTCTGGACCGGGACAAGGTTGCCATCCCGGCGGAATTGGTCGCCACGGTCGAACGCAACCTCTGTTCGACCTTGTTCGAAGATACCGGCACTGGCGATGTCCCGGTCGCGTCCTTTTCGGACTACAACTGCCCCTATTGTCGGATCCTGACCCGAGACCTGGGCAGGATCGCGCAGGAGGGCGGCGTCACCGTGTCGTGGCACGAACTCCCGCTTCTGGGCGAAACTTCGATCGCGGCTGCGAAAGCCGCACTGGCCGCGAAGCGTCAAGGGGCATATACCGAATTTTATGAACGCTTGCTGCGCACGGCGTTCGTCACGACGCCGGAGTTTCTTCGGTTGATCGCGGATGACATCGGCGTCGACTATGAACAGCTTCGACGGGATATCGACAGCCCCAAAATCGAGGACGAACTGGAGCGTAGCAAGGCGCTTGCGCAGATTTTTCGATTTTCGGCCACACCAGCGATGGTCGTTGGGCGAACCGTGGTGATCGGCGTGGTTGGCGAAGCCAGGCTTCGAAGCCTGATCGAACTGGAACGACAGGAAGGACGCGTGGAAAGATGCTTTGTCTAGGGATCGCGTTTTGAAATGATGGCTCGAGACCTTGTCCGTTCGCTTTCGGTCGCACTGTTTCTGGCGTCTCCGATGCAGGCAGCGACATCGGAAACCGTATCGAGCGGGCCGATCGACGCACAGCTGTTCGTCGCGGAGGACGGCATCGCGCCCGATGCCTCGACCCTGTCGGCAGCCCTTCGCATCGACCTTCAGGACGGCTGGAAGACCTACTGGCGGTCGCCCGGCGAAGTCGGAATTCCCCCGACCGTGACGTGGGAAGCATCGCAAAACGTGGCCGAGGTCGAATTTCTCTGGCCCGCGCCCCAGCGGTTCCGGGCCTTCGGGATCGAGAACTTCGGCTACAAGGACGAAGTCGCCTTCCCGCTGCGGATTTCGCTGCAGGAACCGGGCGTGCCGACGCGTCTGGCCGGGACGGTCGATTTGCTGGTCTGTTCCGATATCTGTGTGCCCGAGAGCTTCGATCTCGCGCTCGATATTCCGGCGGGAACCGGCATCGACCGCGTTTCGGCCGAATTGATCGCGGCCGCGGGCAACCGCGTCCCGGACGCGGGGGGCGCGGGGATGGGGGACGCGCAAGCGTTTCTGGATGCCGATGGCCAGACGCTGATTGTCCAGATCCAGTCCGAAATCCCGTTCAGGACACCCGACGTCTTCGCCGAGCTTGGCAGCTTCACCGCCTTCGGCGCGCCGGATATCCGGCTGGGCGACGGCGACCGGACGATCTGGGCCAGCGTGCCGATACTCGCCCGTCAGGATGACGTCCGTGACATCGCCCTGACCGTCACCGACGGGGACCGCGCAAGTACCATCGTCCCCGATTGGACAGAACGCGCCCCGCCGCCGCCCTTCACAATCGCGACCGCCGCGCCCGGTATCGGAACGCTTGCCTGGATCGCCCTGGTGGCCCTGTTGGGCGGTGCCATATTGAACGTCATGCCCTGCGTCCTGCCGGTCCTGTCGATCAAGGTCGCATCGGCGATGCAGGCACGCGCCCGTGGCGAAGACCATGTGCGACGCGGCTTTCTTGTCTCGGCATCGGGCGTCCTGGCCTTCATGTGGCTGCTGGCGGCCGCCCTTATCGCGCTGAAGGCGGCAGGCTATGCCGTCGGCTGGGGGTTGCAGTTCCAGAACCCGGTCTTCCTGGTGGCGATGATCGTCGTGCTCGTCCTTTTTGCGGCAAATCTCTTTGGCGTGTTCGAGATCTCGCTGCCGCAATCCTGGATGACGCGGCTTGCCCGCGAAGAAGGCCGGTCGGGCCATGCCGGGGATTTCGCGACCGGTGCGTTCGCCGCGATCCTCGCGACCCCCTGCTCCGCCCCGCTGCTGGGCACCGCGGTCGCCTTCTCCTTGGCGGGCCGCGCGCTGGATGTCTTCGTCGTCTTCACCGCGCTGGGTGTCGGCCTTGCGCTTCCGCATCTTGCACTTGCGGCACGACCGGGCCTTGTGCGCCGTTTGCCGAAGCCGGGTCCGTGGATGATCGGCCTCAAGGCCGTGCTGGGGTCGCTGCTGGCGCTGACCGCGGCATGGCTGCTTTGGGTGCTATCAAGCGTGGCCGGCGTTTCGACGTTCCGTATCGTCGCGGGCGCTTCGGTGCTGTTGCTGGTCGTTCTCGCCCTGTCGTCGCGTCTGCCGCGCAATCTGGCCGTCGGCGCCGCCCTGACGCTCGTGGCGGGGACGTTGGCGGTTCCGGTCCTTGTGCCCCAGGACACCGCACAGGCGTCCATCGCCACAAATTGGGTGCCCTTCGACCGCGCCGAAATCCCGGTTCACGTATCCCAGGGCCATGTGGTCTTCGTGGACGTCACCGCGGATTGGTGCCTGACCTGCAAGGCGAACAAGGCGCTTGTCCTGGATCGCGGCGCGGTGGCCGGGGCGCTGGCCCGTCAGGACGTCATCGCGATGCAGGCCGATTGGACGCGACCGGATCCGGCAATCGGGCGGTATCTGGAGGCCAATGGCCGCTACGGCATACCGTTCGACGCCGTCTACGGGCCGGGCGCACCCGAAGGGATCGCCCTTCCCGAACTACTGACCGAAGCCGCCGTGATGAAAGCACTGGATACCGCATCCGATCGCGTCGTCGCGGAACACTGAGTCAGTCCCGTGAACCGAAGGGGTTCCGGCCGCTCATGATCTGAAGCAGGAAACTGCCCGAAGCGGTTATCAGAAGAAATCCGTGAAACGCTTCGAGCGCAGCCATGAAGCGCAGATGCCCGGACGGGATGAGATCGCCCCGACCAAGCGTCGTGTAATTCACCATCGAGAAATAGAAGTAGTTTATGAACGTCAGATCGGCACCACGATCGCGGCCGGTCGCGCGAAGATCGCCCAGCTCAAAACTATGCACCGCAACCCAAAACCCGGACGCATAGACCAGCGCCTCGACAAGGTGGGCGACGGTCAGCGCTGCCACGCCCAGTGCCAGACATCGGCCCGGATGCAGGGCAGGCTCGACCGCGTCCGCAATCCTCCGCAATGCCACGTAGTGGACCGCGGTGTTCACTGACATAAGGACGGCGGAGATCAGAATGGCGATAAGCATCCAGACGACCCAACACCACCGTCGAAGGAAGCTCAATATACGCCGAAATTTGAAGGTTGGGGATGCAGCACGACCCGCGTTCCGATCGGCACGCGATCGTAGAAATCGACGATCTGGTCGTTGATCAGGCGTGCGCATCCATTGGACACCGCGCGGGCCAGCGTTTCGGGCAGATGCGTTCCGTGGATCCTCAGAAGGGTATCCCCGCGACCGGGTTGGAAAAGATAAAGCGCGCGCGCCCCCAGCGGGTTTTCCAGACCGCCCGGAACGCCGTCACGGTACTTCTCGTAAAGTTCGGGCTCTCGGCGCAACATTCCGGGCGTCGGTGTCCAGCGGGGAAAACGCCGTTTCATTCCGACATGGAACTCGCCTTCCTCATACAATCCCGGTCGCCCGACACCGACGGTGTAGCGGATGGCCTGCCGATCCGGCAGCGTCCAATAGAGTGCGAATTCCCATGGATATACGTGAATCTCATCGGGGCGCAGATCCAGATGTTCGATTGAAACCCGCTGCGGAAGATGCTCGTCTGGCACGTCGTAGGTCGGCACAACCGGTTCGGCCTCGACATGCGCGGCGGCAAGTCCCGGCCGCAGGAGCGTCGCGGCAGCCGCACCGCGGATGAAGGTTCTTCTGTCGGTCATGAGCCTATTCATCGATTCGAGTTTCAGTTTCCGAGAGCTTCACGAATGACGATCCGCCGAGGGTCGTCGGGGGAAAGGTTCTCTATTAATTTCTGCGCGCTCTCATACGCCAAGATCGATTCCTCCAGCTCGCCGAGAACGTCATAGGCCCGCCCCAACCTCAGCCAGCCGTCAAGGTCGTCCGGGTTCTCTTCCAGACGCGCCGCCAGACCGTCGACCATCGACCGGATGAAGGCTCCTTGGTCCTCTTCGTTCAGTTCGGAGACGGCGGCGATGTCATCCTGGCTCGGGCCGCGCATCAGTGGCGCGTAGTCGGTCAGCGAGATCGGTTCGGCACCGACTAAGTCACCCAGATAATTCGCCCGCACCACGAAGCTTTCCATCCACGGCTGGAAGCCGTTCGCCGCATTCAGCCGGCTCAGCAACAGATCGCGCGCCTCCTGCCGGGCACCCGACTGTTCCAGCGCCACTGTCTTGTAGTAGGTCGCGGCCGGATTGCTCGGATCGAGAGCCGCCGCTCGGTCGATTGCCGTTTCCGCCGCCGGGGTGACGATGCCGCCCTCGGCTCCGATCAGGGCTTCGGCGTAAAGAGAGAAGGTGGCAGACGTCGCATCCGGTCGGTCAAGCACACGCACGTAGGCCTGCGCGGCCTGGTCGGGCTGGCCCAGCCGCGAGTAGACGCCCGCCAGAAGCAACCAACCTTCGGTCGGGCCGCCATCCGGATCGCTTTCCAGTCGTTCGAGCAACCGTTCGGAAAGTTCCGCGATCTCGGCGGCATCCGCGCGTTCGGCTACACGATCCGCGAGTGTCAGGCTTGGCACCTGTGGCGTCCCGGTAACCGCGTAAAGCGCGGCACCGAAAAGCGGTATCGCTATCGCCGCGGCCAAGACAGCCGCCCGCCCCGAACCTGTTGTTGACGGGCCGCGGTCCGGGCTGCGCGACAGGGCAAGCATCCGGCGCTTGATCTCCACCTCGGCAGATTGCGCCTCGGTGTCCGAGATCAATTCACGTTCGCGATCCCGACTCACCTCGGCAAGCTGGTCGGTCAGAATCGCCATCGCGCTTTTTTCGCGACTGACGTCGTTGCTCGGCCCGCGCAGCGACGGAAACGCGACAGCGGCTCCGGCGAGGATCGCGAGAAGTATCAGGAAGACCCAGATCATTGCCCGTCCCCCTGACGCGACAGGAAAGCATCCAGTTCCACGGTTTCTTCTTCGGACAAGGCATCGCCAGTCCGCTGTCGCCGCCCGCGCAGTGCCACGGTCACGCCGATCGCTCCCCCCAGGAAGATAACCGCCGGCGCCAGCCACAATGCATAGGTGGTCGGTTTCCAGGGAGGGCGGAAAAGAACGAAATCGCCGTAACGGGCGACGATGTAATCCAGAACCTCCTGATCCGTGTCTCCGGCGACAAGCCGTTCACGCACCAGAAGCCTCAGGTCCCGCGCGACACCCGCATTCGAGCTGTCGATGGATTCGTTCTGGCACACGACGCAACGCAACTCGGCCGAAAGACCGCGCGCTCGCGCCTCAAGCGCGGGGTCGTCGAGTATCTCGTCGGGTTCGACAGCGGCCGCGACGGTGGCGACGACCGCAAACAGGACGGCGCAGATCAGATGCCTCATGATGCCGCTCCGGCTGCCGCTGCCAACGCGGACCTGACCCTGGCCAGATCGTCAGCCGCCACGATCGGACCGACATGACGATAAACGACAGTGCCCGCCGTATCGATCACAAACGTTTCCGGGACGCCGGAAACGCCCCATTCGATCCCGGCCCGTCCCGACAGGTCCGACCCGATACGGTCGTAGGGGTTGCCAAGATCGCGCAGCCATTGGGCCGCATCCTCGGGCTTGTCCTTGTAGTTCAGACCCATGAGGGGGACCCCTTCTTCCTGAACCAGCCGCGTCAGGACCGCGTGTTCGGCCCGGCAAGGCACGCACCAGGATGCGAACACGTTGACGAGTGCCGGTCTTTCCAGGTTCGACAGATCGGCCCTGGAAAGACCGGGAACACCCGCGCCCTCGACCGGCGGCAAGTCGAATTCCGGGGCGGGCTGGGACAGCAGCACCGTTGGAACGGCACCGGGGTCGCGGTCGGGGTCGAGCCCCCAGAAAAAAGCCGCGCCGATGACCAAGGCGACCACGACAGGCAATGCGATCAGAAAACGGGCCATCCGATCATTCCGCCGGAGTGGCGCCGACCGGCGGCGTCGCGACCGTACGTCGCGGCGCACCGACCCGCAGGCGGCGGTCCGACAGGGACAGGATACCGCCCACGACCAACATTACGGTCCCGAGCCAGATGAACCCGACAAGCGGTTCGTAGAGGATGCGCAAGGTCCATTTTCCGGCCGCAAGCGATTTCTCATCCGACGGGGCGCTGATCGACGCATATAGATCACCCGCGACCGTCGAACGGATGGCCGCTTCGGTCGTTTGCGAATTCGCGACCGGATAGCTTCGCCGCTCGGGGCGCAGAACCGTGACAGGTTCACCGCCGCGCGTGACTATCAGCGTGCCGGTGTCGGAGATGTAGTTAGGCCCCCGCAGACGCTCGACCCCCTCAAAGCGGATATCGAAGCCCGCAATGGCGACTTCCGTGCCGGGTTCGCCGAACTTGATGACCTCTTCCTTCCAGGCGCTGGAGCCGGTGAAGCCAATGATGCAGACTGCCAATCCGGCATGGGCCAGCGTCATGCCATGCGCGGCGCGGGGCAGTCCCCTTGCGCGCCGCCAGCTGGCGATCAGAGGCACTGCGCCCAGCTTTATCCGAAGAGCCCATTCGCGGAGCGTGGCAGACAGAAGCCACACGGCCGCCGCTATCGCCAGAACAGCGAGAGCGGGGCCGTTGGTATCAACGTACCACGCCCCCAAAGCCGCCAGTGCCGTCAGACCGGCAACCCATTTCAACCGCGACAGCACGCCGGGCAAGTCGGCACGCTTCCACGACAGAAGGGGTCCGACCGCCATGATTGCGACCAGCGGCAGCATGATCGGAATGAAGCTTGCGTTGAAGAAAGGCGGCCCGACCGAAATCTTCTCGTCCGCGATTGCCTCGACGAACAGCGGATAGAGCGTGCCGAAAAGAACAACGGCCGTCGCGGTCGCCAAAAGCAGGTTGTTCACTAGAAGCCCGCCTTCGCGGCTGATCGGGGCGAACAGCCCTCCGCCCTCGAGTTTCGGTGCGCGCGCGGCATAGAGGGTCAGCGATCCGACCACGGTGATGCCGAGCAGGCCAAGGATATAGAGCCCGCGCTCAGGGTCCACCGCGAAGGCGTGCACGCTGGTCAGTAGTCCGGATCGGACGATGAAGGTGCCCAGCAGCGACAGCGAGAATGTCAGGATCGCCAGCAGGATCGTCCAGCTTTTGAACGCATCCCGCTTCTCGGTCACGATCGCGGAGTGCAGCAGGGCGGTGCCGAGAAGCCATGGCATGAAACTGACATTCTCGACCGGGTCCCAGAACCACCAGCCGCCCCAGCCAAGCTCGTAATAGGCCCACCAGGAGCCAAGCGCGATGCCGGCGGTCAGGCTGATCCACGCCGCCAAAGTCCACGGTCGGACCCAGCGTGCCCAAGCCGGATCGACGCGCCCTTCGATCAGCGCGGCGACCGCGAAACTGAAGACGATCGAGAATCCGACATAGCCGATGTAGAGAAGCGGCGGATGCAGGGCGAGCCCGACATCCTGGAGCAGCGGATTCAGGTCCTGGCCATCCATCGGTGGCGGGAAGACGCGTTCGAACGGGTTGGAGGTGAACAGAAGAAATGTCAGGAACCCGACGCTGACCCAGGCCTGAACGCTCAGAGTTCGGGCTTTCAAACCATCGGGCACGTTGCGCCCCAGCGTCGCGACCCCTGCTCCGAAGATCGCAAGGATCAAGACCCAAAGAACCAGTGATCCTTCGTGACTGCCCCATGTGCCCGCGACCTTGAAGAGCATGGGCTTCAACGAATGCGAGTTTTCCACCACGTTCCGCACGGTGAAATCGCTGACGACGAAGGACCGCATGAGCGCCAGGAATGCGACGCCAACTAACGCCACCTGCACCACGGATGTGGTCACGGCGCTTTGCATCCAAAGCGCATTGTTCCGTGCGGCGCCCAGCATCGGAAGGACGGACTGCACCACGGCCGCCATCAATGCGAGGGTCAGCGCAAAATGTCCGAGTTCGGGAATCATGATCTCACCTTTTCCACGGCTGCCTGACGGGTTCCGCTGCGGGAAGGTCAAGTCGGTCCGTGTGCACAAAGGCTTCGGACAGAATGACAAGTCTGTGACCTGTCCGATCCTTGAGCTTCCGGCACGGGAAGCACCATGTCATCGATCAATTCGTACGAAAGGAACTACCATGCGAAATATGCTTCTCTTCGCGGCCGCGACAGCCTTGACCGCCGGAGTTGCGTCCGCAGATGTCTTCATTCCCGAGGGAGACGCGGACTCGATCCTGCACCTTGCCGATGATGGTGCGGTCGTCGCGCGCATAGACGGGGTCGAAAATGTTCACGGCCTTGCGCTGGCCCCCGACATGAAGTTTCTGATCGCGGGCAGCTTATCGACGGCTCCGAAAGGAACCGGTCTACCGGTATTGGAGTCTTCCCATTCGATCGGAATGGGGTCCATGTCCGACAGCGGCGAAAATGCGGAAATCACTATGGACGGCGATGAAAAGATGACCGATGCCGAACATGACGCGCATCATGGTCCGAGCAATAGTATCACCGGCTCCAACGATACCAGCATCGTCACGATCCGCGATGCGGACACCTACGCACCGGTCCGCAAGGTATCGGTGGCGGGCATCGTTCATCATGTCGCCGTCGACCCGTCCGAGACATACGCGCTTGTCACGCACCCGACCTTGGGCGGTATATCGATCATCGATATCGCGGAAGGTGTCGCAGCGGGACCAATCGCGACCGGTCCGAACCCGGAATACGCGGTCGCCGACCCACGGACGGGTCGGTTCTTCGTCTCCAACGCCGGAAATGCGACGATCAGCGAAGTAGATCCAGCCAAGGGCTTCGTGGCCCGCAACCTCCCGTTGGAAACCGGGCCGAAGCATCTCCAACTGCTGACCGACGAACGTCTTCTTGTCGCGGCAGAAGCCGATGCCGGTTTCGTCAGCCTGATCGACGCGGATAGCGGCGAAATTGTCGAGAGATACGAGATCGGCGGCAATCTTCATGGTGTTCAGGCCGACTCTTCCGCGATCTACGCAAGTGCGCTCGGTCGGGGTCGTGTCGTCAGGATCGACAGGGCGACCGGCGCGCGTACGGCGGTGCAGATGGATGGTCCCTACCACATGGCCTTGACAGGTGATGGACTGATGGTCAGCAGCAGCGAAGATGCGAACGTGCGTCTGCTGGACCCAAATACGTTGGAAACAATATCGACAACGCAAACGAATGGCATCGCCCATCAGATCGTTGTCGAGCCGTCGATCTGACGATGCATACCGCATGACATCTGCCAGGACTATTCGTTTCGGGGCCTTTTTGGCGCTCGCCCTGGCGGGTGTCGCGGTGGTCGTCTTCTGGGACGCGCCCGTGATCGCCGACCTCCGCAGCCTTGCCGAACGCGAGAATATCGAAAGGTTGGTCGCCCGCGCCGGAGCTTGGGGCCCTGCCGTGATTGTCCTGGCGATGATCGTGGCGGTCGTCGCGTCGCCGATCCCCAGCGCGCCGATCGCCATGGCGGCGGGTGCCGCATACGGTCACGTCTACGGCACCATGCTGGTCGTTGCGGGGGCCGAAACCGGTGCCCTGATCGCGTTTGCACTGGCCCGCTTCCTCGGCCGGGAAACGATCCGGCGCTGGCTTGGCGACGGCGTCGAACGCGGCCTTGTCGGGTCGCAAAACGCATTGACGCTGGCGGTCTTTCTCAGCCGTCTCATGCCCTTCGTTTCGTTCGATATCGTCAGCTATGCCGCGGGCCTCAGCGCGATCCATTTCTGGCGCTTCGCCGTCGCGACCCTGGCCGGGATCGTGCCCGCCAGTTTCGTCCTGTCGCATCTGGGCACGGCGGCGATGAGCGGCGGCGATCCGATGACCTGGGTCATCGCGGCCCTTGGGCTGGTGACGGGCCTTCCCCTGATCTGGGCAGTTCTCCGGCGCAGACGGGGCTAAGGCTGCCGGCCTGTCGCGCGTGGCGATATTTTGTTCGGCGAATAAGTATCCGTCCGCATACCAAGAACAGCTTTGTCAATTCACAGGTTCACCCGTGCCCCACGATCCCGACACGATGTCTCTGCTCATTTCCATCGGTCACTGGCTGATCGGCGCGTTCTCGTTTCCCATCGCGGCGCTCGTCGTTTAGCAGGCGCAGCGGCGCGACGCGGCGGTTCCCGGGATCGGCATCCCGCTCCTTCTTTTGGCGGCGGGGGCGACGCTTGCACTTTACATCGTCTTTCAAGCCGGCGTCGACGATGCCCTTCTGATGCTGCACTGGGCTCTGCGCTAGCCGCAACAGCTTCATCACTTTGCGTTCGCGACATTGATTGCCGCCACGGGCGCGGGCGAATGGAAAGCGGGGCCTCGAGGGGGCCGTGCAACCCTGGTCTGGCCCATTGGCTACATAATTCTGGGAGCCACGTTCATCGTCCATGAACAGATCGGCAGCAACGCTCACGCCAAATGGCTTTATCATATGGCTCTGGGGGTGATGATCATAATGGCGGGAGCGCTGCGACTTGCGCAGCGTCGCGGATGGCTTCCTTGGCGGCGCGCCGGACTGGGGTTTGCGGCTTTGCTGTGCCCGATCGTTATCGTGCTGATTTCATATCGCGAAACCATGTCGCTGTAAGCGACACTTTGCATCTCTCGAAACCGTGACACGATGGGCATTTGAGCTTCCAGTGCTGGAAGGCCCATTTGCCCTTCCATGACCAATTGGCACGAGAGTCGTATGGTCACCGCCGCGATCCGCGATGTGTTCGATGCCGTCGATGGCAACGGCGGCCCTCTCTGCTCCGCCCGGTTCTTCCCCGGATCCAGTCCGACACACCCGCAACCGCCCACTCGATCTCAAATCCACTGAACGAAAGACGCAATCCATGAAAAAAGCCCTTCTCATCGCATCCTTCAGCATTCTCGCGGCCACGACCGCCACCGCCGAAACGGCCATGACGGTATTCAAGGATCCCAATTGCGGATGCTGCACAGCCTGGGCGGATCACATGCAGGACGCCGGATTCGACATCACGATCCGGGAGCTTGAATACGACGCGATGCGCGCACACAAGGCGTCCGTCGGTGTTCCCGAGGACGCCGTGGCCTGCCATACCGCGATGATCGGCGACTTCGTGATCGAAGGCCATGTTCCTGCCGAAGACATCAGGCACGTGCTGGCCAATTACCCGGATGCAAGCGGTGTCGCCGTCCCGGGCATGCCCATGGGATCACCGGGCATGGGTCAGATGACGCCCGATACCGTGTTCGATGTGGTCCTTCTGCGGGATGGCGATATCGGTCAGGTGGTGACGTCGTATCCCACGGACGGGAACTGATCTGGTAGCCGCGATCCCTGAAGGACGCCGTTTCGCGGTGTCCCGCGCCGCACACTTGGCGCTTCGGGCTTACCGTTGACCACCTGCGCACGCGGGGCCGCCCCCGATCCGCGGCGATCCTGCGGGTCGGCTTGACCGGACCGGTCAGGCCGCCTGGCCCGGATCGCGCGACCAAACCTTCCAGCGATGGAACCTTTTTCCAGCGTTTTCCAAGCTTTAGCGGGAACTTTCGCACGCCCGCAGGTTTGACGGGTAAATCGACAGGGTATGCCGCGACATGCAGACGGTCATCGTGATACTCGGATGGACGGCCCTCGCGGTGCTGTTGGCGCGCGCGATGCAACCCGTCGCGGACAGCACCGCGCCGCAGGCGATGCCTTTTCTGGGCGGGGGGACGCCCGACACCCATGCCTGGCAACGCTATCACTTCCGCCCCTATTCCATGGCCCTTCTGTTCGTCGCCTTCGAAATGGAGATGATGTTCATGTATCCATGGGCTGTGGTCTTCGTCTCCGAAGGGATCAAGGCGCTGGCCGAGATGGGCATGTTCCTGGCGATCCTGTCTGTGGGCATCCTTTATGGTTGGCGCGAAGGGATCTTCCGATGGCAATGACTCGTCTTGCCCGTTGGGCGGCGCGGTCGCCCGCGCCCGTCTTCGCCGCCATCGGCCCCGGTCGGCAGGCCGAAACCGAGCGTCTGCTTGCCCGGCCCGGCCTGCGCCGGGCCGCGACCCCGCGCGATGCGGCGATCCTGCTGGTCGCCGGCGATCTGCCGGGCGACACGGCAGAGGCGCTGTCCCATGTGCACGACCAGCTTCCCCATCCGCGGGCCACGCTGCGGTGGCAGGCGGATGCCCCAGATGCCATCGCGGCGCGGATCGAAACGGCATGGCGCGATATTTGCGCGGGCGAACGGGACGAAGACGATCATCTGCCGGACGAGCCGCCGAACGCGTGGAAGGGCATCGGCCCCCACGGTCAGGGCGGCAAGGGGATGATGGGCGGCACGCCCTACGGGCGGCCCATGGCCATGACCGGCACGGACATTCGCGACGGGCTGCGACTCGACCGGTACACGGCGCGGTTCGGTCCGTTCCTGCCGATGCTGCCGCCGGGGCTGGTGCTTCAGGTGACGCTGCAAGGGGACGTGATCTGCGACCTTGACGTGCAAGCACCACCCCTCGCCCAGGCGGCAGATGCCGATGCGCCCGATCTCTGCGCGGCGCGGATGCTGCGGCTGCTGGGTCTGGACCGCGCCGCCCACCGCGTGATGCACGGGCAATCCGCCCGCGCGCTGTGGCTGCGGGGCGCGGTGCCGAAACGGATCGGCAGGATCGACGGCACCTCCGCACGCGACCGACTGATCGCCTGGCTGGCGGGCGACACGGTGTCGGTCGCGCCCCCCGATCTGCCCGCGCTGTTGCACGGTGCCGAATGGGCCGAGGCCATGCTGATCCTCGCGTCCCTGCCCCCATCGGCACTCATCCGTGCCGCGCGCGGCGTGGAGGCTGCATGACGGCGCTTCTGACCCTCGCGGTCCTTGCGACCTTGCTCGGCGGGACGCTGTTCGCCGTCGCCCTCGACCGTGCCTATCTGCCGCTCCTCGCGCTCTTCACTCGCCAGCGGGTCGAGACCGAGGCTCCCGACCGCCTGAACCGCGATCTGGCCCCCGCCTGGTATCTGGCGCTGGCCGCCATCGGCATCGCCGTCGTCCCCTTCGCGCCGGATCTGGCGCTGATCGACAGCCCGGTGGGCATCGTGATCTGGGGCAGTTGCGAAGCCCTGATCGTCCTCACCGTCTTCCTGCACGGCTGGTCGCCCAACGCGCCCTTTCCGCTGATCGGGGCCTATCGCTATGCCGCCATCGGGCTGCCGGTGATGCTGCCCTCGATGTTCGTGCTGATCGCCGCCGCCCTGCCCGCCGAAAGCCTGTCGCTGGTCGCCATCGTCGACAGCCAGCGCGAGGTCTGGAACGTGATCCGCCAGCCGCTGGGCCTGCCGCTGTTCATGGTGGTTGCCCTGGCGATGACCCTGCGCGGCCCGATGGATTACGCCGACGCCGCCGATATCGCGACGGGCACATCGGCCGAAGACAGCGGCGCCGGTCGCGCCGTCTGGCAGATCGCGCGGCTGGCGATGCTGGTTTCGGTCTCGGCCATCGCCGCGACGGTGTTTCTGGGCGGACCGCTAGGACCGGTGCTGCCCGGACCGGTCTGGCTGTGGCTGAAGACGGGCGCGCTGATGGCGCTGACCGTCTGGATCGGCAACCGCGTGGCGCGGACGACCCCCAGCCGGATGCTAACGATCCTGTGGGTCGTGCTGCTTCCGCTGTCCTTCCTCCACCTTCTGATTTCGGGGCTGATCGCGCTATGACCGACCTCATGATCGCCCTGCTAACAGCCTTTGCCGTCTGGACCGGCTGGCGGGTGTTCCGCGTCGACAGCATGGTGCGCGCCTCCTTCGCGCTGATGCTGTCCTTCGTCGCGGTGGGCGCAATCGGCGTGCTGCTGTCCGCGCCCTATATCGGTGTGGCGACCGTGTTCATGATGGCTGTCGAAATGATGGTCATGGCGATCTTCATGGTCATGTTCATGATGAACCCCGCGGGCCTCAATCCGATGGTCATGGTCCACCAGCACCGCCTGTCCATCGGCGCCGGCATTGTCGCCTTCATCGGCCTGTCTGCCGCCGTGCTGCTTTCGCCGCTGCCGTCGAACCCGGTCGCCGCCGACACCGACGTCGTCGCGCAGCTCGGCCACGAACTCCTTGGCCCCTCCATGCTGATCTTTGAGACCGCGGGCGTCACGCTTCTGGCCACGATGGTCGGCGCGGTGATCCTGTCCTCGCGACAGGGCCGTTTCGGATCGGCCGACGAAGGATCGCGTCCGCCCGGACTGACCGAGGGCGGCGATCCCGCAGGCCGCCAGCCGGAAGGCGGCGGCGGCCACGGCCATCACCATCACGAGGGCCATTGATGACCCTGATCATCGTCCTTCTCGGGGCCGCCGCGCTGATCGGCATCGGACTTTACGGCGCGCTCAGCCAGCAAAGCTTCGTCATGCTGATGATGGGGCTGGAACTGATGCTGAACGGTGCGCTTCTGGCGATCATCGGCTTCTGGTCCCTGTACCTGGGCGGCATGCCCGAAGGCCAGCTGCTGGCGATCATCGTGATGGCGGTCATGGCCGTGGAAATGGCGATCGGCTTCGCGCTGATCGTGGCGGTCTATCGCAAGCGGCAGGCCGACATGACCGAAAGCATCGGAACGCTGAAGCAATGATCTGGGCGCTAGCATACGTGCCGGTTCTGGCCGGTCTGGCGATCTGGGCCATCGGCGGCACGCGGGCGCGGCTGGCGACGCTGGGGGCCGGGGCGGCCGCCGCGACGCTCGGCCTGGCGCTGTTTTCGGGCGACCGGACCGGACGCTTCGTCTGGTCTGAGTTGCTCGTGCTGCAGGCCGCCCTGCCCCCGCTGGCCCATGCCGCGGCCCTTCTCGTGCCCGCGATCCTGCTGCCGATCACGCTCTACGCCGCATCGCACGAAGACGGTCGCGGCCTGCCCCGCCTCATCGGATTGATGCTGGTCTTCACCGGCGGCATGGAACTGGTCATCGTCGCCGCCGACCTAGTGACGCTGCTGATCGGGTGGGAAATCGTCGGTGCCTGTTCCTGGGCCCTGATCGGGCACAAGTGGCGGAGCCAAGCACCGGGCCTGTCGGCCAGTTTCGCCTTCGTCCTGACCCGCGCGGGGGATCTGGGTCTTTTCATCGCGCTGATGGCGACCGTCACCGCGACGGGCAGCGCCAGCTATGGGGCGCTCGGCACGCTCGACGGCTGGCCGCTGTCGCTGGCCGCGTACGGGCTGCTTCTCGCGGCGGTGTCGAAGGCCGGTCAGGTGCCTTTCGCGCCGTGGCTGTTTCGCGCCATGGACGGACCGACATCCGTGTCCGCCTTGCTGCACTCGGCCACGATGGTGGCGGCGGGGGCCTACATCCTTGCACGCCTGCATCCCCAGCTTTCGGCGGCACCGGGGTTCGGCCCGGCGGCGATGGTGATCGGACTTGCCACCGCGATCCTCGGCGGCGTCGTGGCCCTGCGCCAGACCCACGCCAAGAAGCTGCTGGCCGGATCGACCTCGGCACAGACGGGCCTGATGATCGCCACAATCGGCGCGGGCTATCCCGGTGTCGCGGTGCTGCACCTGATCGTCCACGCCGCGAGCAAGGGCGCGCTGTTCTGCGCCGCAGGCGTTGCCCATCGCGTCACCGACACGTTCGATCTGCGCCGGATGGGTCTGGCGCGCGCCCTGCCCGTCACCACGGCCCTCACGGTCATCGCCGCCCTGTCGCTGGCAGCCGTGCCGCCCCTGTCCGGCGGCTGGAGCAAGGAAGAAGTGGTCAAGGCGCTGGAACATGCAGGGCCGATCTGGGCCGCGGCGATCATCGTCGCAGGCGGGTTAAGCGCCGCCTACGCCACCCGCTTCGCCATCGCCGCCTTCGGGCCGGGCGAAGATCGGGATAGCACGGTCAAACGGGGCGAGCTGGCCGGGCTCGCCCTGCTGTCCGGTGCCGTGCTGGCGCTTTCGGCGCTGTGGTGGCCGCCCGTCCACGACGTTGTCGCCGCCCGGATCGGTGCGGACTTGCCCGAAGGGTCCCGCCTCGGACTTCTCGCGTCGCTTGCCGCCGTGGCGTTCGGTATCCTCGCGGGCCTACGCGCCGCGCGGTCCGATACCGAAGCCCCGGCGATGGAATGGCTGGGTCTGCCCGCGCTTTACGAACATGGCCTCATCCGGCCATTCCATGCTCTCGCGATCATGGCCGCGCGGGCGGATGACCGGGTTATTGACTTGATTCCGCGCGGCGCGGCGACCGTGGCGATATTCCTTGCCGACGGCCTGTCGCGCGCCGATGACGATACGCTGGACGGGCTCGCGCCGGGCGCGGCCGGGGCGGCGATGTCGACCGGCGGACAGATCTGGCGCGGCGCTGTCGGGACCGCGGTGCGCGCGACGTCCGGCCTTGCCGCACTGGGTGCCGGTCTGGGCGAACGGCTGAGCGACCTGATCCCGAACGGCAGCGGACGCATCGCGGGCATGGCGGGCGCGGACCTGCGACGGCTTCAGACCGGGCTTGCGCATCACTACTACTCCATTCTCGTGGCGGGCTTTGCCTTGGCCGTGGGGCTGTTAATTTTCGGAGGCTGAACCCGTGCTGACACTTGCCATTCTTATCCCGCTGCTGGCGTCCCTGGTCCTAGCCTTCGTCCCCTTAGGCGAGGTCGCATCGCGCTGGACCGCCACCGGGGCCGCCGCACTGTCGCTTGTGGCTCTGGTGATCGTCTGGGCGGGCGGCGGCGACGGCTTTCGCGCCGTGGCCGAAGTGCCGTGGATCCCGACCCTCGGGATCGCCTGGCGCGTGGGCGTCGACGGCATGTCGCTGGCGCTGGCGCTGATGAGCGCGCTGATCTTCGTCGCCGCGACCGCCTGGCCGCTGAAGCTGCACGATGCGCGCGCCTACTACGCCTGGATGGCGTTCCTTGCGGGCGTGTCCATCGGTCTCTTCGTCACGCTCGACCTGATCGTCTTTTACGTGTTCTTCGATCTCAGCCTTGTCGGCATGTATTTCCTCATCGGTCGCTGGGGCCATGGCGACGCGCAGCATGCGGCGCTCAAATTCTTCGTCTATACGCTCGCGGGCTCGCTGCTGATCCTGATCGGGATCATCGTGCTGGCGCTGAACATGCCGACACTGACCTTCGACATGCGCGCGATGATCGACAGCCCGCCGCTGGCCGCCGCGGGGATGGTGCCCGGTCTGGTGTTCCTCGCCTTCGTCATCGGCTTCGGGATCAAGACGCCGGTTTTCCCGGTCCATACCTGGCTGCCGCCCGCCCATGTCAACGCGCCGGGGCCCGCCTCGGCCATCCTGGCGGGCGTGCTGCTGAAGATGGGCACCTACGGGCTGATCCGCATCCCGCTGCAGATGATGCCCGACACCTTCGCCCGCTGGGCCCTGCCGCTGGCGATCGTCGGCGTAATCTCGATCCTCTGGGGCAGCATCGTCGCCTTCGCCCAAGACAACCTGAAGCGTCGCATCGCCTACACCTCGGTCAACCACATGGGCTACACCGTTCTGGGCATCGCGGTGGCGGGATCCGCGCTGGGGTCCGAGACCGCACGCCAGCTGGCCATGACCGGCGCGGTGGTCGAGATGATCGCCCACGGCCTGATCACGGGCGCATTGTTCCTGATCGCGGGCGCAGTCTGGCAGCGGACCGGGGATTACCACCTGCCCAATTTCGGCGGGTTGGCGGGCCCCGCCCCGCGGCTGACGGGTGCGGCCACGCTGGCGGCCTTTGCGTCGCTGGGCCTGCCGGGTCTGGCCGGTTTCGTGGCCGAGCTGCACATCTTCCTCGGTGCCTTCGGCGTCTATCCCTGGCTGGCGGCCATCGGTCTTCTGGGTATCCTGATCACCGCCGCGCTGTTCCTCCGGATGTTGCGGCAGATGTTCTTCGGCGACCTGCCGAAAGAACGCGCGGGTTTCACCGATCTCGACAGGACCGAAACGGCGCTTTTGGCGGGCGTGCTGATCCTCGTCGTGCTGATCGGTATCTGGCCCACATGGCTGTTGTCTCTCATCGACGCCGCTTCCCTGATCCCGACCCCCGGCGCGGGGGGCTGACATGCCCATCGGCGATCTCGCCCCAGAACTGGCGGTCCTGTTGACGGCGGTCGCCGTGCTTCTTCTGGCGATGGTCCTGCCGCAGCGCCGCCACGGCTGGTGCGCCCTGCTGGCGGCGGCGGGGCTGGCCCTGTCCATGGCTTTCGCCTGGGCACAGTCCGATGCGCACCGTTTGACCTTTTCGGGCACCTTCGCCTTGGACGGGGCCACGACATGGGCGCGGTTCGCCATACCGGGCCTGACGCTCCTGTGCGTCGGCCTTGCGCCGCGCTGGTTCGCCACCGACCGCCGACACGGCGAATTCTACGCGATGCTTCTGTTTTCGACCCTCGGCGCAATGGCGATGGCGGGGGCGGCGGATCTGATGCAGCTGGTGATGGGCGTGCTGCTGTCGTCGGTCACGGGATACGTTCTGGCCGCCTATCACCGCGACTGGGCGATCTCGCTGGAAGCGGGAATGAAGTATTTCCTGGTCGGCGCATTGGCCAACGCGCTTCTGGTGATCGGCGTGGTCTTCGTGATGGGCATGGCGGGCAGCACCGATTACCGCGACCTCGCCGGCGCGATCCCGGACAATCCCGTCGCGCTTGCGGGCCTGACCCTCGTGCTGATGGGCCTGTTCTTCAAGCTGGGTGCCGTGCCCGCCCATACCTGGGTGCCGGACGTCGCCGAAGGCGCGCCCGCCCCTGCGGCCGCGTTCCTGACCGTGATCCCCAAGCTTGCCGCGGCCGTGGCGCTCTACCGCTTGGTCGCGCTGACCCCCGAAACGCAAGCCCTGCCGCTGCTTGTCGCGCTGGTGGCTGCCGCGACGATGACGGTCGGCAACCTTTGCGCGCTGTGGCAGGACGATGTACGCCGCCTTGTCGGGTGGTCGTCGATCAGCCAGACGGGCTACGCGCTGATGGCCGTCGCCGTGGCGGGCGCGGTCCCGGACGCCCTGCCCGCGCTCCTGGCTTTCATGAGCGTCTATGGCATCGCCAACCTGCTCGCCTTCGCGGCCATCGTCGAATTGCGGGGACGCACTGCCATCGCGGACTACCGTGGTTTGATCAGAAAGCACCCCGGCCCGGCAATCGCCCTGACACTTGCCTTCCTGTCCTTCGTCGGCATCCCGCCGCTTGCCGGATTCCTGGGGAAGTTCGCGTTGTTCGTGGCCACGCTCGAAGCGGGTCTGGCCTGGCTCGTCGTTGTAGCCGTCGCCAACACAATCCTTTCGCTGTTCTACTACCTGCGTGTCATCGGGCCCGCGGTGTTTTCCCGACCCGAAGGCGCGATGGCGACGCTGGGCGGCACGGCGCGCGCCACGTTCTGGGCCCTGTTCGCGCTGCTTCTGGCCACCACATTCCTCTGGTCCCCCGTCTGGTCCGCCCTGCCCCGCGCCCTGCTGCCGTGAACGCGACCTTGCCGCACCGCACCGAACGGGTCAGACGTCCGGGGGCCGCTCCCCGTCCCCCGCATCCGCGCAGTAGATTCGGTAAAGCGCGTCGATCAGATCGTGCAGGCGCGGATCGGCGATGCGGTAGAAGATGCTTTGGCTTTCGCGCCGCGTCGCGACCATGCCCGCCGCGCGAAGGCGGGCAAGGTGCTGGCTGAGCGCCGATTGGCTAAGCGCAAGCTGGCCCTGCAGCGCGCCCACCGATCGCTCGCCCTCCAACAGGTGGCACAGAACCATCAGACGGTTGGCATTCGACAACAGCGCCAGCTGCTCGGCCACGTCCGCCGCGCGCGCCTGCAGGACCGGCAGCGGCGGACGGTTCTTCATATTATTAGAGTTGACTAATTTAGTCATTACTTACATATATCACGGCGTAGGTCAGATATCCATACAGCAATCGAAAGGATCGTGGATGGAACCGGTCGTCGCAACGCCCTTCACACCGTGGCTGTCGCTTTTCGGTGGCATCCTGATCGGCCTTGCCGCGGTCATGGTCATGGGTCTGTTCGGCAAGATCGCCGGGATCACCGGCATATCGAAGGGCCTGACATCGGCGGTGGCCGGCACCGGCGGGCCTGCGGATCGCGGCTGGCGGTTCGCGGTTCTGCTGGGATTGATCGCGGCCCCGCTGGCCGTGCTCCTGGCGACGGGATCCTTACCGCAGCAGACCGTGCCAATTAACCTCTGGGGCATGGCGCTGGCCGGTCTTCTGGTCGGGTTCGGCACGGCCTTCGGGTCGGGTTGCACGTCCGGGCACGGGGTCTGCGGTCTGGCGCGTCTATCGCCGCGGTCTGCGGCGGCTGTCGCCACCTTCCTCGTCGCGGCCGTCGCGACGACCACCTTCATCCGCCACGCCATCTAGGGAGACCCGTCATGCGCAACGCCATGGGCTTCGTCGCGGGTCTGATCTTCGGGATCGGGCTGATCGTGTCGGGCATGTCCGACCCGGCGAAGGTGCTGAACTTCCTGGACATATTGGGGCCGTGGGATCCCAGCCTCGCCTTCGTGATGGGCGGCGCGTCGGTGACGGCCTTCCTGGGCTATCGTCTGGTCTGGCGTCGCGACGCGCCCGTGCTGGGTAAAACGTTCGACCTGCCGACAGGCACGACCATCGACGCGCCGCTGCTGACCGGCGCCGCGATCTTCGGTGCGGGATGGGGCTTGGGCGGCTTCTGCCCCGGTCCCGCCTGGACATCGCTGGCGATGGGGGCACCGGGCACGCTGGTGTTCCTGCCCGCGATGCTGGTCGGGATCGTGCTGGCCGATCTCGGCAAATCCGCGACCCGTCTCGCAAGCAAAGGAGCGTGATCCATGTCCGAACTGAACGACCCCATCGTCCGCCTTTCGGCCTCAACCGGTCCCGACAGCCCCGATGTCTGGGGGATCTACGAGCCCGATACCGGCTCGATCCAGTATATCTGCGCCGACCCGGCGACGAAGAAGGCGGTCCTGATCGACGTGGTACTGAACTTCGACCCCGCGAGCTTCGCGCTGAGCGAGCGCAGCATGGAGCAGGTGCTGGGCCTGGTCGAAAAGCATGACCTGCACGTCGAATGGGTGCTCGACACCCACCCCCATGCCGACCACGTGATGGCCTCGGCGCGGCTGAAGGAGCGCATCGGCGCTCCCAACGCTATTGGTGAAAAGGTGCGCGAGATCGCAGACCTCTGGCGCGACTACTACAACACGCCCCACGCCTTCGATCCGGATCGCGATTTCGACCGGCTGTTCGCCGATGGCGATGCGTTCCCCATCGGCGATCTGAAGATGCGCGTGATGCTGTCGCCGGGGCATACGCTGGGCTCGATCACCTATATCTGCGGAGACGCGGCCTTCGTGCACGACACGCTGATGCAACCCGACAGCGGCACCTCGCGCGCCGATTTCCCCGGCGGGTCGACCGAAGACCTCTGGAACTCGCTGCAGGACATCCTGTCCCTGCCGAAGGAGACGCGCTTGTTCATTGGCCATGATTACGGGGCCGAAGGGCGCGACACGCCGGAATGGGAGGCCACGGTCGCCGCGCACAAGGCCCGCAACGTCCATGTCAGGGACGGCACCGACAAGCGCGAATTTATCGAAACGCGCGAGGGGCGGGACGCCACGCTGTCCCTGCCCGACCGGATGCTGGCGGCGTTGCAGATCAACCTGCGCGCCGGACGGCTGCCCGATGCCGAAGACGACGGCGCGCATTACCTGAAGATTCCCCTGAACAAGTTCTGAAAGGAGTTACCACCATGGCGAAATCAATGAAGGACCTCGTGGCAGACGCCAGATCCCGCATCGAAGCAATCAGTCCGGCGGACGCGCATGAAGCGGCGCGGAGTAGCGACGTGATCCTCGACGTGCGCGAACCGGTCGAACTGGACAGCGACGGTGCCATCGCGGGCGCGATCCACATCCCCCGCGGCCTAGCCGAAGCGCAGGCCGACCCCGACACCGGCAAGTCCAACGATGCCCTGACCGCCAAACGCGGCGGCGGTGGCCGGGTCCACGTCCTGTGCGCCTCGGGCGCCCGCGCGGCGCTTGCGGCCGACAGCCTGCGACAGATGGGCTACGACACCACGGTCATCGAAGGCGGGCTTGAAGGCTGGAAAAAGGCGGGACTAGCGCTGAAGGACTAACCGGGAATGCCCGTGTCATCGAAGGCATCTGTCCCATTCCCGCCCTCTCGAACCAAAACGCTGCCGACGCAAGTCTTCCCATGACGGAGCACTTCCAATGAAACGCCGCCAATTCCTGTCTCTCACCACCGCCGCGCTGGCTGCGCCCACCTTATTCGTCCGGCGCGCAAATGCGGCGGAACCCGGCGCGCCGCTTCCTGTGCCGGAGGTCATGGATGTTGGCCCCGGATCGGGGAACAGGCTTGAAGCGATCAGAAGCACCCGCGAGTTCGTCACCGGCGTCAGATCGGACACTCTGGGATATTCGCAGGACTATCTGGGGCCGCTCTTACGGTTTCGACGCGGACAAACCGCCAAAATGGATGTGACGAACCGCATCGACGCGCCGATCACAGCCCACTGGCACGGTATGCACGTGCCGGGTCATCTGGATGGCGGACCGCAACTCGCCTTCGGTCCGGGCGAGACCTGGTCGCCGGAGCTGCCAATCGACCACCCTGCGGCGACCCTCTTCTACCACAGCCACGTGCACGGCCGCACGGCGGATCAAGTCTATCGCGGCCTTGCCGGACTGATCATCATCGACGATCCCGATATCGACGTTCCGTTGCCGCGCGATTACGGCGTCAACGATTTCCCGCTGATCGTGCAGGATCGCAGCTTCGACGGCGCGGGCCGGATGACCTACGACATCGGCATGATGGACCTGATGCAGGGCTTTCACGGGACCGAGATTCTGGTGAATGGGGCGATCCGCCCGAAGCTGACCGTTCCTGCGGGTTTGGTGCGCCTGCGTCTCGTGAACGGATCGAACGCGCGGATGTATGATTTCAGCTTCACGGATGGGCGGACGTTTCACCAGGTCGCCAGCGATGGCGGCCTGCTGACCGCACCCGTCTCCATGACCGGCCTGCGCCTGGCCGCCGCCGAACGAGCCGAGATCGTGGTGGATTTCACGGATCGCGCCTCGGTACGGCTGGTCTCCACCCAAGGCGGATCGGGCATGATGGGCGGTGGCATGATGGGCAACAGTGGCATGATGGGTGGCAACGGCGGCATGATGGGCGGCGGTGCCGAAGGTTCGCCGCTCGAAATTCTGTCCTTCGAAATCGCCGATGCCCGCAACCCCGGTCCCGCGCGCCTTCCCGAAGCCTTGCCCGCACCCGTCGTCGATCTGGGCGAACCCGTGCGTCGCCGCGACTTCACGTTGAACATGCATGCCGGGAACATGATGGGCAGCATGTTGAACAACCTGATCGGGCGCGACGGACAGATCATGGGGATCAACGACGAGTCCTACGACATGGGACGCATCGACCTTCAGGTGCCGCACGGCGAAACCGAGCTTTGGCGCATCAACGCGGACATGTCGATGCATCCGTTCCACGTTCACGGGACATCCTTCCAAGTCGTCATGCAAAACGGGCGGTCTGTCGATCCGGCCCGGATCGGTTGGAAGGATGTCGTGCACGTTCAGGGTCCGACCGAGATATTGCTGCGGTTCGACAAGCGCGCGAGGGCAGATGCGCCGTTTATGTATCATTGCCACATCCTGGAACACGAGGATGTCGGCATGATGGGTCAGTTCACGGTTCTATGACGTCTGACCCGGTTTCACATCGAAACCACCGACTTTCCAAATGGTTGGAAAGAACGACACCAAGGAAGAAAGGCACGATACTATGAAGATGACCAATGGAATTTACGCCGTGATCCTTGCCCTCGCCGCGACCGCGGCGCAGGCCGAAGAGCATGGTGGCGACACCTCCGACACCGCGTCCCAGGACGGCATGCAGATAGGTGGAATGTCGCAGAGCGGATCCTCTAACGGAATGGGCATGATGGGTCAATCCGGCATGGGCGGCTCGATGATGCCTGGCATGATGGTCGCCATGATGGATACCGACAATGACGGCGCGCTGTCGCTGGAAGAGGTTCAGGCGGTGCATGAGCGGATGTTCAACATGGCCGATAGCGACAACGACGGTCGAATCTCGGTCGAGGAAATGCGCTCGATGATGGGCGGTGGAATCATGGGTGGCGGCATGATGCAGCGGAATTCGCAGTAGATAAGTTCCGTTACGGCGTGAATCTTTCTGCTCCAAGCAGGTATTTCCAACATGCCGAGCTCTCGGAGCGCCGGTTTTGTCTGTCATGAAACCTGTCTTCCCGGCCCGTCGCTCGATACGAGAATGGGCCGGGGTCAGCGGTAACTCGCTTGTGTTGCCCTGAATGACGGCGGCCCGACGAAAGTGGATGGACGAGCGCCCCCTTCCAATCCATAGACACTCATGGACTTGCTGATCGCCACAAAGAAACTCTTTCGCTCCAGCATTTTGCTGTTGTCTGTGATGTTTCTCGCGTTCGGCTCTTCGCTCCTACCGGTCTCCGCGAACGACGCCGATCGATCCGCCCTTTTGCTATCTCTTTCAGAGCTTGAGGCGACTTCGCCGATAGAGGATCACGGATCTGCCGAGGCCCATGAGGACGCGTTCTGTGCGTCTCAACACGCGACCGCTTCGCACGAAGACGGCGCTTGCTGCGACGCGATGTGTTCTGCTGTGATCGCGGTTCCGGCGCCTTTCGCCAGCTCCTTCGCGTTGCCGGAGTCTATTGCGCCCTCTTTCCATTCGATGCCTGCGCGCAGCAGTGTCGTCGAGTTTTTCCGTCCTCCCTCTCTGACAATCTGAGCCTGGCCCCAATGAGGGTCTGACATCGGATTACGATCCCGCAACGTCGGGATCTGCTTCAGACGAGCAGGACAGTTCATGACTACCAAGTTACTCGCTGCCGGGGCACTGCCCCTGGCGCTGGCCGCATGCAGTGCCGCCACACCCTTGCCGGACACCAGCTTTGTGGTGGCACCCGCGGCCCCTACGGTCGCCGCCCGGCAGACCGGATACGTCAATCCCATCCGCAACTACACGGCGCGACCCGTCGTCGACCCGGCCGACTGGCGCCAATCCAACCAGTCGCAGGAAGGTCTATAATGGCTTTCCTGAAAATGACGATTGCTGCGTTGCCGTTCGCCCTTGGTGCCTGCGCGGCGACTTTGCCAACAGGCGTGACAACTCCTGGAGCAGGGTTTGATCTGGTCTCAGGCAAAACCCAGGCGGCGACCGGGAAACGGTCCGTCTGGATGCAGAACGCCTCCCAGGCTCAGCAAGTGGCCCGCGACGTTCATGCCATGACGCATCGCAAGACCATTTCTGCGGATACTGCCGTACAGGTGGCACTCCTGAACAACCGTGGTCTCCAAGCGTCCTATGCAAATATCGGAATTTCCGCGGCTGAGGTTTGGCAGCAGGCAACACCGGAAAACCCAATCGTCTCGGTCGGTTTGCTCGGGATCGGTGCGCCCGAACTTGGGCTTTTTCGAGCTCTTGAATCCGTGGTTGCCGTAAACCTTCTGGATGTACCGACACGCAAACGCCGTGTCGCGGTCGCGCAAGCCGACTTTCAACGCGCCCAGATGCAAGCCGTCGTCGATACGCTGACGCTAGCTGCGCAGACCCGCACGGCCTGGATCGATGCGGTAGCAGCTTTCGAAACGGTAGCCCTGCTCAATCAGGCAGCCCAGACGGCCGATGCGTCGTCAGAACTGGCGGCCCAGTTGGGTCGCACCGGTGCCCTCAACCGTGCCGCTCAGGCGCGGGAGCAGGTCTTCGATGCCGAACTCGCCACGCAAACGGCAGAGGCGCGATTGGCTGCAGCCTCCGCGAAAGAGCAGCTGACGCGTCTGATGGGGCTTTGGGGGACAGAGGTGGACTACTTCGTTCCCGACGCCCTTCCAGCCTTGCCGAGCAGCCTTCGCTCGACTGCCGGGATCGAAGCACGCGCACTTCAGAACCGGGTCGATCTGCAAGTCGCGCGACTGAGTCTTGCCGCGACGGCGGCGGCCTACGGATTGACCGACGCGACACGCGTGCTCACGGACCTGGAAGTCATCGCCGGGGCTGAACTGGAACGCGAAGCAGAGGACGGCGACATCGAAGAGGAAGTGACCCCGCAGATCGAGCTGGAGTTCCAGATTCCCATCTACGACAGCGGAAAGGCACGGCTTCGCAAGGCCGAGTTGTCCTACCTGCAGGCGGCGAACGTACTCGCCGAAACGGCCGTCGCCGTCCGGTCGCAGGCGCGGGTCGCCGAAACGCAGTATCGCGGCACATATGCCATCGCCCGCCAATACCGGGACGTGGTCCTGCCCCTTCGCGAGATCATCAACGAAGAGTCCCTCCTTTCCAACAACGCCATGATCACCAGCACCTTCCAGCTTCTGGCGGATGTCCGAGAAGGTTTGGGCAGCGAACTCGACGCGGCGGAGGCAAAACACCAGTTCTGGCGCGCTGCGGCCGGCCTGGAGACCGCGATCTACGGCGGAGAGGCCGGCGGTGGCGGCGAGGGTGGCGGCGGCGTCGATCTCGGCGGCGACGGCGGTGCCGGACACTGAACCCTGACACTCATTCAAAGGAACGATACGATGCTCAACAGACGTCAACTTCTCGGTACCGGAGTGGCAGGTGCCACGCTCGTTTCCACCCGAGCCTGGTCCCAAACCTCGAACCGCGGCCTGCCGGAAGCCGCACTGACCAGCGAGTCCGCGACACAGGCTCCCGTCGTCCCCACCACCGGGGTCGATTACAATCCGGTCGTTACGCTGAATGGCTGGACGCTGCCCTTCCGGATGAAGGATGGCGTGAAGGAGTTCCATCTGGTCGCCGAACCGGTCGAGCGTGAACTGGCCGAAGGCACCACTGCATATCTCTGGGGCTACAACGGGACCTCCACTGGCCCGACCATCGAGGCCGTGGAAGGCGACCGGGTTCGCATCTTCGTCACCAACCGCCTTCCCGAACCGACCTCTGTTCATTGGCACGGACAGATCCTGCCCTCGGGCATGGACGGCGTGCACGGCCTGAGCGGTCCGGGCATTCCAACCGGAAAGACCTACGCTTACGAGTTCGACCTGCTGAAGTCGGGCACGTTCATGTACCACCCCCACGCCGACGAGATGGTGCAGATGGCGATGGGCATGATGGGTATGTTCGTCGTTCACCCCAAGGACCCGACCTTCCGCCGCGTCGACCGCGACTTCCTGATCATGCTGAATGCGTTCGACATCGATCCCGGGACTTACGTGCCGCGCATCATGGAGATGACGGATTTCAATCTCTGGACGTGGAACAGCCGCATCTTCCCGGGAATCGACCCGCTGGTCGTCAGCCAGGGGGATGATGTGCGGGTGCGGGTCGGCAACCTGACGATGACGAACCACCCGATCCACATGCACGGGTACGATTTCAAGGTTTCCTGTACCGACGGGGGCTGGGTGCCGCCGGAAGCCGCCTGGCCCGAGGTTTCCATCGACATTCCGGTGGGGGCGATGCGCGCTTTCGATTTCAAGGCGGACCATTTGGGCGACTGGGCGATCCACTGCCACAAGTCGCATCACACCATGAATGCCATGGGTCACGACATTCCGACCTTCATCGGGGCCGACAAGACGGCGGTGACGCAGAAGATCCGTCAGGTGCAGCCCGAATACATGCCGATGGGCACCGCTGGCATGGCCGACATGGGCAAGATGGAGATGCCGATCCCCAAGAACACCGTTCCGATGATGAACGGCTGGGGAAAGTACGGCCCGATCGAAATGGGCGGCATGTTCTCGGTCGTGAAGGTTCGCCAGGGAATAGCGGCAGGCGACTACTCCGATCCCGGCTGGTACGACAGCCCGCCGGAAACGACCGTCGCCGAATGGACGGGCGACGTGCCTGCCCCTGTCGAAGTGACCGATGCGGCCACGCATTACACCGATTTGTCGAAGATCAGCGGCTGAAGAAACCAAAGAGCAGTAGTGAGGAGTCTTACGATGAAGAAGACACTTGTTGCGGTCGCCATACTCGGAGCGCTCGGCGCTCCGGCAATGGCACCGGCAAATGCCTATCACCGGGGCGTCCACGATGGCCCGGTGCTTCACGCCGGTAACGTGCCGATCGGATATCCCGGAGAACCCGCACTGATTGATCGAACCATACGTGTGTCGATGGTCGATGTCTCCGATTTAGTGATGAGCTTCAATCCGGACGCGATTGAGATTGCGCATGGCGAGACGATCCAATTCGTCCTTAGGAACGAAGGATCCGGGCCCCACGACTTCGTAATGGCGACGCCCGAGGAAATCGCGGATCACCGCGATGAGATGCAAGGCTTCGATGACATGCGTCATGAGGCTGACTATGCCGTTCGGGTTGAGCCCGAAGAGACCCGGACATTCATCTGGACATTTGCGAACGAAGGAGACTTTGAATTCGCCTGCCTGATTCCCGGCCATTACGAGGCAGGAATGCACGGTCCCCTGACCGTCGACTAACGCCGAAAACAATCCTCAGTATCCAGAAGGAAAAACTATGAGAAGAACGATGATCCTTTCGGCAGCAATGCTGTCACTGACCGTTCCGGTCTTCGCCGCAGGCAAGCATGAGGGCGGCCATGGCGACGACGATAAAACCGAGATGGCGATCGGCATGCCTGCGGATGCGGATAAAGCCAGCCGGACGGTGGAGGTCTCGATGCTCGAGACCGATGATGGCGAGATGCTTTTCGAGCCGCAAAAGCTCACTTTTTCGGAAGGAGAGACGGTGCGCTTCGTGATTACCAATAACGGAGAACAAGAACACGAATTCGTCCTCGATACCGCCGAAGCCAATCAGGAACACAAGGAACTGATGGCACGGTTCCCCGAGATGGAACACGACGATCCGAACGCCGTACGGCTTCAGTCGGGCGAAGAAGACGAAATCGTTTGGACCTTCGCCAACGAGGGCGAGTTTGAATTCGCCTGCCTCATTCCGGGTCACTACGAAGCCGGCATGCATGGACCGCTTGTCGTAAACTGAAAACCGAAAAACCCACAAAAGGATAGTACCATGAAAAAGATCACTGCCATCGTCACCGCTTTCCTCGTCTTCGGCTCGACCGCTTTCGCTCAGGAAACCGTGTATACCAAAGGTAGCGTCAAGGCTTTGGACATGCCTGCCGGAAAAGTCACGATCATCCACGAAGAACTCATGAATCTCGACATGCCGGCCATGACAATGATCTTCCGCGCTGATGAAGAAACCCTCGCCAAGCTATCTGAAGGTCAGAATATCGAGTTCGTGGCCGACCGCGTGGAAGGGAAGCTGACGATCGTCGAGTTGAAAGAGTAAGAAGTTATTTCGCTTCATCCGCCATTAGCAGATAACCTCTAGCTTTGGCTAAGACCGAGCGAGCCTTTCGGTTCGCTCGGCAACCCTCGTTTTTATTTTGGAGAATAACCTCCCCGTGATCCATCATCGATGATCTATTCGCTGACGGTCTTAGCCCGCCGAGAAACCAATTAACCCTGCCCATTGTTTGCGCCACCACTTAGAGCTTGCAAGATGTTCGGATGTCCCGCCGGCGCTCATACACCCAATCATACATCCTTTTCCCAGCGCCCATCATGCCGGTAGCCCGGACGTCACCTGAGGTGGAAAAACCTGAACATCCAGTGCACACGAGACGCAGCAACCCATTGATAAGTTGAAACAATCCGTCCGGTCCATCATCGGGGCCGTGGACAATCTAGCGTGTACGTTTGTTTTCATTTTCGTATCTTCAAACTGTTGGCGGCGAATACTGCTACACTGGACGCCCCAATCTCCCCGATTATGGCCCTCTACGACGGTTCATTGCGCACACCGTGCACGCGAAAATGGCCTCCGTCAGCAAGCTCCCACCGAGGCCTACCGGGTCCGCATCAAACCAAAGGGCGGCTGTGCGAGCGAGACGTTCCCCGCCGCGATGAGGTCCTTCGTTGGGCCGCCGGGCGGAGGCCCGGATCGATCAGGGGCTGGCGCCTACAAGCGCGTCCGTTTTCCGCCTTGAGAGTTTTGGCGACCTCATCGACCTTGATATAACTGATATGTCTTAGGTAGGGAAACCGTCGCGTCTCAGCAAGGCCGCTACGCTCACGACGCTCAAGCGCGATCCTGGGAATCAGAAGATCAGCAAATTTGGACATCAGAAGCTGGTTGGCTACCGCAAGATGCGCGCCGATCAAGGCGCCACCTGCCCCTTCCGGTGACCCGGATCGGCAAGTTCGCGGTGGCAACGGCCATGCGGCTCGGCGAGATCTGCCGCGTCGAATGGACCGATCCCGACGTGAACCGTCGCATGCTCCTGATCCGCCACAGGAAGGATGCACGCAACAAGACGGGAAACGAACAGCGGTTCCCCCTCTTCGCGGCTGCAAGGTTTGGGAATTGATCACGGGCCAAACGAAAGAACTCGGGCACGCGAAGGGTCGGATCTTTGCCAACAACTCGAAACCAGTCGGAACGGCCTTCCGAAACGCCCGCGTTGACGTCTGCGTGAAAGACCTCCACTTCTGTGAAGAGCATCGCAGGAATGGAATCTGCTCGCTGCCAGAATCCGCGGAGTTCGAATGGGCATACCTGTTTGGCACTCAGATTTCACGAATGATGAAAACTTTATCTTCTTTGAACGGCTACGGTGGACAAGCAGCCCGAGACCTGTCATACGGGCGTTGCTACGTTACCTCTGTCGATCCCCTGCTTTCCCTACACGGACATCAGCGAACTCGATCTTGGCCGACTTTGCCACGCTGTTGCACTTCCGCGAACAGGTTGAAAACTACAGGAGATCTCACGATGGCCAATGGCACCGTGAAATGGTTCAACGCCACCAAAGGCTTCGGCTTCATTGCACCCGATACGGGCGGAAAAGATGTCTTCCTTCATATTTCTGCTGTCGAGCGCGCGGGCCTGAGCACCGTGAACGACGATCAGAAAGTGACCTATGACGTCGAATCCGGTCGCGACGGCCGGGAATCCGCGACCAATCTTCAGCTCGCCTGAAGGTCGATCCAAGTTTGGAGCAGGGCGTCTTCGGGCGCCCTTTTTCGTGGTAGTCAACATGCAATCCCGGGGCTCCTTGCACGAGCATGAGTCTTGCGCGAATCCAGATCCGGTCGCCCTTCGTCACCGTACTTTCCGTGGCGTTTGGCAAGGCTTTGGTGGGCATCGGTCCAGCCTGAAAGCACATACATCCAAGGCATGTTTGATGTCGGCGCGTTATGGCGCCAGCTTCTACGCTGCGATTTGACGTCAGCAGTTGGCATACGTGTACGCAGAAACGACGTCTTCATGCTAGGCTTTCACGACACGACCAAATGACAGGCCGTGACCTTTTCAGTGAATGCTCAAGCGTTGGACCTACGCAATGCTGCCGTACAAACGAGTTCGTCAACGCGCTCACCCCCGGGTGGCATGACGCATTTACGGTACGATGGCTGACCGAAGGGATTACGGGCGCATTCCCGTGTGTCCGACCTATTTCTTTTGAAGCGTGCCGGGAAATCTGGTCTGCGGACCTACAATCCTCTCAATGGAACACAGTTTGAAAAACCAAAAAAGTAATGATCTTGCCGATCGCCGAAGTGCCTCCGCAGAAGCGAAGGCAGCCCTGCTGAAGGCCCATCAGGCCGCGAAAGAGGCCGCAGAACCGACCCGTCGCGCACGGCAGGAAGAACGTCTGGCAGTAGCCAAGGCACGGGACGAACGGCGTGCGGAACGTGACAGGGCAAAAGCGGAAGAGCAGCAGCGTGCCGACGCAGAAGCCGCCCGAGAGCAAGCCGCTGCCGATGCTGCAGTCAAAGCCGAAGCCGAAGCGCGCCAAAAGTCCGAAAACGATATGATCTCACGGGTCGTTCGGGACGAAGCGACCCGAAAAGCCGAGCGCGATCGCCGCTATGCCAACCGCAAGGCGAGGCAGTCCTAGCGTTCTTTGCTTGCGTTCGGGTCGACATAAAGCTCACGACAGACAGGACGCGCTCGTCGAACCATTCCCGTTCCCTTCAGATATGGAGAGTATTTTGTCGACCAAGAACACAGTCTTCCGCCCAACTGCATCCGAGACCAAGGCAGATAGCATCACCAGGATCGTGAAGGGAATGATCGACGCAGATACATCCGCTCGCGAAGCCAAGACGCAAAGGCTCCGGGCCGCCCGTCTCGAAAGAGATACGTCGGAAGCGGCACAGGTGGCACCGGAACCGAAGAAGAAGTCGCGAAAGCGCTCCGCAAAGCCCAAGTCGACCGACTGACATGTACCTTGCTGTAAGAAGGTGACCGGCTGTTTCTCATCTATCACGGTGAGGACGACGAAGCTGCATCTAGATGGTAGACCAAGAGCCTAGGAACTAGCGGGCAATGACAACGCTCTTGGCCAGCCCCCATTGTTATGCGTAAGAGAGGCTAGTCAACCGGATCCCAACGGCAGAACATCTGGTTCCACACGTTTCCAGAAGACCGCGGAAGTATCGGTAATTGGGTTGGCCAACCGAAAGGTGTCGAGTTCTCGATATGATCGACGGAATGACCGTGATCGAAATCAAGCGAGATGGAATACACGCTGGTTTGGGCGTTCACTGCGGTCGGTCGCCGTCCGTGTGATCCACAGTAATGGCCGGACGGTTCGCGAAAAAAGCCTGCCATTCGATACCTTCCGCTTCTCGTGATCGCAGATCAGCATTCCATGGCGCTGTCCGCGCCACCCTCGCCCCAGCTATTGTTGCTGATCACAGGTGGTAGGCCAACCATCCCGGTGTTCGAGTTGCGAATGCGGCAGGGAAAGGCGTCTTTGCTGATACGCAGAAGCAGTCGGCTGGCAAGGGATTTGGCCGGACGCCCCTCCAAATCGCCGGATGAGGTCATGAACGCGGAGAGGTTGCCGGAACATAACGCTCCACGAAATCCGTGGGCCGCATAGCGAGGACCGGCAGCGAAATCCGCGACAGACCAGAACGATCCTGACTTCGCGACCATGCGCATGTAGATCTGCGATCCGGCGAAGGTGGTGGCTGTGACTGTGACGGGAAACCTCGCCGCATCGCGCCGAAGAGGCACCTCTTCCCGTCGGACAGGTGTGGATCAGCCCCGTATCGCAAACGGATGCAGCGGCCCGATCCGCGATATCGGACCATCAACCACTGCGAAGGGAAGCATGACCCGGTTGAGAGATCCGACCCCACTATGCAAATCACGGGCGGGGAGCTTGACCGATATGCCCGATCAGAGCGGCTGCCATTGGCGCTGCGCAGCACTGACCAGGCAAGGAGGGATCGGATTTGACGGCCCTACCGTTCGCGGCGTGGGTGCCAGGCTGCGTCAGACGTCCTTGCAGAACGCCTCGTAAAGCGCGGCCATCAGCAGCTCGAGCTCTTTGTCGCCGATCCGGTAATAGATTGTCTGACTTTCGCGGCGGGTTTCGACCATGTCAGCATCGCGCAGCTTGGCCAAATGCTGGCTCAAAGCCGACTGGCTGAGCCCGACGGCCGCTTGGAGCGAGCCGACCGATCGCTCTCCCTTCACGAGTTCGCACAGGATCAAAAGCCGCTTTGCGTTGGAGACGAGCGCCAAGCGACCCGCCACATATTCAGCCCGCTCCTGAAGAGCCGCGACGGACCTATCTGCATCCAGCTTCACTATATTAGCCTTGACTGATTTAGCTTGTCCTCATATATATCCGACAATCCCGGCCGAGGCAAGAGCGCCGGAACCGAACGGAGACGGATAATGGAAATGGATCTGCAGACGGCATTCACGCCCTGGGCCTCGCTCTGGGGGGGCGTACTGATCGGGCTCAGCGCGGTAATGGTCATGGGGCTGTTCGGCCGGATCGCGGGGATCGCGGGGATCACGAAGGGCTTCCTTGGCGCGTTCGTGCCGACCGCCGGCGCTCCACGCGACAGGGATTGGCGGCTGGCTTTCCTGATTGGCCTGATGGCAGCGCCCCCTGCCCTGATGCTGACCGGCGGGACGGTGTCGCAGACAGTGCCATCGAACCTGGTCGGCATGGCTGTCGCCGGCCTGCTCGTGGGTCTTGGCACTGCGCTCGGATCGGGCTGCACCTCGGGGCATGGCGTCTGTGGACTTGCGCGGCTGTCGCGGCGGTCCGTGGCGGCGGTCGCGACCTTCATGGGCGCGGGATTTGCCACGGTCTTCGTGCTGCGCCACGTTCTGGGGGGTGCATGATGCGTATGGCTTTCGGTTTTCTCAGCGGCCTCGTCTTCGGCCTGGGCCTCTTGATCTCGGGCATGTCCGATCCGGCAAAGGTTCTGAACTTCCTCGATCTTGCGGGAACGTGGGACCCGAGCCTCGCCTTCGTCATGGGCGGCGCGACGGTTACGGCCTTCATCGGATATCAACTTGTCTGGCGCCGGAAAGCTCCGGCGTTCGAGGCGTCGTTCGACGTACCCACAAGCACCCGGATCGACCGGCCGCTGATCCTAGGCGCGGCCCTTTTCGGCACCGGGTGGGGGATCGGCGGCTTCTGCCCCGGTCCGGCGTGGACTGCACTGCCGCTGCTCGCCCCCGGCACACTGGTTTTCCTGCCCGCGATGCTTGCCGGCCTCTGGATCGGCGCACGGGGAAAATCCTTGAACATCTTTGCGCGAAAAGGAGCAACACAATGAGCAATTCCAAGCTGAGACAGCGGATCGTGCGCCACTCTGCCTCTCGGGGCCAGGACAGTCCCGATGTCTGGGGCATCTACGAGCCCGATACAGGCTCGATCCAGTATATCTGCGCCGATCCGGTCACGAAGAAAGCCGCGCTGATCGACGTCGTCTGGAACTTCGACCCGAAGCCCTACCGCGTCTCGACCGAGAGTATGGACCAAGTGCTGGACCTCGTGCGCGAGAACGGCCTGACCGTCGAGTGGGTGCTCGACACGCATCCCCATGCCGACCACGTCATGGCCTCGGCGCATCTGAAGGAGCGGACCGGAGCACCAAACGCCATCGGTTCGAAGGTAAACGAGATCGCGGCGATCTGGGAAGAGATCTACAACTTGCCCGGAATCTTCGACCCGGCGCGGGACTTCGACAGGCTTTTCTCCGAAGGTGAGACCTTCCGGATCGGCGAGCTCGAGATGCGGGTGATGCTGTCGCCCGGTCACACGCTGGGGTCGATCACCTACGTCTGCGGCGATGCGGCCTTCACGCATGACACGCTGATGCAGCCCGATGTCGGAACGTCCCGCGCCGACTTCCCCGGCGGAGACACAGGGCAGCTTTGGGATTCTATCCAAGTTATCTTTTCCCTGCCCGCCCAGACGCGTCTCTTCGTCGGCCACGACTACGGCACCGAGGATCGTGACGAGCCGATGTGGGAAGCGACCGTGGCCGAGCACAAGGCCACAAACCGCCACGTGAAGGACGGCACACGTCGTGAAGACTGGATCAAGCGCCGCGACGAACGCGACGCCACCCTGCCGCTGCCCGACCGCATCCTTGCCGCGCTCCAGATAAACCTGCGCGGTGGTCGTCTGCCAGAGGTCGAGGATGATGGTCGCGCCTACCTGAAACTGCCCGTCAACCGCTTCTGAGCATATCACAGGACCGTGATGACCATGCACGACCTTATGTCAGACGCCCGCACCCGCGTCCGTGCCGACGTCCCGCGACAGGTTTGGGGCGCGGTGCTCCAGAATGAACTGATCCACGCAGTGGGCAAGTTCGCAGGGTCCGCGGCGGACGACCCCATCGCGGTTGCCCCGCACATCGCATGCGGCATCCTTGGGCCCGGGTCGTATGTGACGTCGCAAACCGCTGAATCCCGGCTTTCCGCAAGGCACGCAGCGGACACGGTCCAGGTTCCCTGCGGGTGCGGTGGGCGGGCTGCCCCGGCGTCGCCCTCGTTCAGGCGAATGGGCGACGACGCCGGGTACACCAGGTGTAGCCTCGGCGTGTGGCCGTCCGTCAGTCGTCCGGTCGGGGTCTGATCGATGTCCAGAATGTCCGGATACCTCCCCGTCCTCGACTGGGGTCGCCGCTACGACCGGCGGCGGCTGATAAGCGACGGGGTCGCTGCCGTGATCGTGACGGTAATGCTGATCCCGCAATCGCTGGCCTACGCCATGCTGGCAGGCTTGCCGCCCGTGGTCGGGCTCTACGCGTCGATCCTGCCGTTGGTCGCCTACGCGATCTTCGGCAGCAGCCGCACGCTCGCCGTTGGCCCGGTGGCCGTGGTCTCGCTGCTGACCGCGACAGCCGCCGGCGCCGTGGCGGCTCCCGGAAGCTCGGAATACATCTCGGCGGCGGTTGTCTTGGCACTTCTGTCAGGCCTTATCCTGTTGGCAATGGGGATCTTCCGCCTCGGCTTCGTCGCGAACCTGTTGTCCCACCCGGTTATCTCCGGGTTCATCACAGCCTCAGGCCTGCTGATCGCCGCCAGCCAGGTTAAGCACATCCTCGGGGTAAAGGCCGGCGGCCATACGCTGATCGAGTTGGGCCAGTCCCTTCTTCCGGCCCTGTCAACGACGAGCCTTCCGACGCTCATGGTCGGCGTCGCGGCAACGGTCTTTCTTTTCTGGTCGCGATCGAAGCTGAAGCCGACGCTCGAACGTTTCGGACTTCCCCCAGGCGTGTCCACGCTTCTGTCGCGCACCGGTCCCGTTCTTGCGGTCGCGGTGTCGATCCTTGCGGTGATCGGTTTGGATCTCGAAGCGCGCGGCGTGGCGGTGGTGGGGAACGTGCCACGGGGGCTACCGCCCCTGGCCCTACCGCCGCTCGACCTCGCGCTTTGGAGCACGCTTCTGCCGGCCGCCTTCCTCATTTCGGTCATCGGTTTCGCAGAATCCATCTCGATCGCCCAGACCCTCGCCGCGAAGCGGCGGCAGTCGATCCGCCCCGATCAAGAGATGATCGGCCTGGGCATGTCGAACCTGGCCTCGGCCTTCTCCGGCGGATACCCCGTTACCGGCGGCTTCGCCCGATCGGTGGTCAATTTCGACGCCGGGGCCGAAACCCCGGCCGCCGGCGCCTATACCGCGATCGGGATCGCGCTGGCATCGCTGTTCCTGACCCCACTCATCTTTCATTTGCCGCTAGCCGTGCTGGCAGCGACGATCATCGTCGCCGTACTCAGCCTCGTCGACCTTGGCACGCTGCGACGCACCTGGCGCTATTCGCGGTTCGACTTCGCGTCCATGGCCGGCACGATCGTCGTGACATTGGCCGCCGGCGTCGAGGCTGGCATCATCACCGGCGTGGCGCTGTCGCTGCTCCTGCATCTCTGGCGCAGTTCGCGGCCCCATATCGCAGTGATCGGACAGGTTCCCGGCACCCGGCACTACCGCAACATTCTGCGGCATGACGTGGTCTGCGCGGCCGAGGTCCTGTCGGTCAGGATCGATGAGAGCCTCTGGTTCGGCAATGCCAGAGCCGTCGAAAACGAAATCCAGCGTGTGGTGTCGGAACGGCCGGACCTGAAACATCTGGTGCTGAACTGCGCGGCGGTGAACGGCATCGATGCCAGCGCGTTCGAAAGCCTCGAACTGGTGATCCACCGGCTGGCCGATCAGGGCATCGACCTTCACCTGTCGGAGGTAAAGGGCCCGGTCATGGATCGGCTGGCAAAGTCATCGTTTGCGGAACACCTGACTGGCCATGTGTTTCTATCGCACCACGAGGCAATGGAGGCGCTGGCCCCGGAATGCACCAAAAGGGCCGATCGCATGACGCGGCAGACCTCGGATGCCCCCAAGCCATCTTCCAGGCCCGGGTCTATCGCTCGCTAATCTACCAGCGCCGTTAGTCGCCTTCACGATGGCTTTGTCTGTCCGCGCGTTTGGAAGTTCATGTCGGATGTAGGTGCAGGCAGAGAGCAGTCGGCCGCGGCGCGATGCAAGTGCGGGAGTCTACGTGAATAACCGAATTCCGGAAACGTCGTTCATAAGGTTCCTTGCCACGTAACGAGACGACTGTATTACGCAGGGTAAACCTTATAGGCGTGACACACGTTATGGCCGTTTTGGGGTTCCTCGATGATCACTACGGTTGTCATCAAAACTAACAGGGCCTGCAACCTGCGCTGCGGATATTGCTACTATATCAACGAGGCCACCGAGCGATATGGAGAGACCATCTCCCTCGACACTGTCGAGATGCTCTATCACCACCTTTCCGACCACGTTCCGCCAGATCAATCCGTCCGCCTGATCTGGCACGGTGGCGAGCCGATGATGATCGGTCCCCGCCGCTTCCTTCGGTTCCTAGAACTGCAAAGAGAATACTTCAAACGCCCGCCACTCAACTCGATTCAAACCAACGGAACCATCTGGAACCCGGCGTGGATCGAGTTGATACAGCATTACAGCGTCGAAATCGGATTGAGCATCGACGGCCCGGCTGACGTCCATAACCGCAAAAGACCGGACATTAGGGGTCGCGGGACGTTCGGCGCTTTGCGTGAATTCACCGACACCCTGAACTACTTCGAGATCCCTTGGGGTGCGCTCACGGTAGTCGCCGATGACTTCGTAGGCGCAGGCTACTTCAAAACACTCGACCTGCTCGGCGCCTCTTCGTGCGACCTGCTGCCGGTCATGCGGTTTCACGGCGCGCCGGATACTGACGAGACCGCGCGGATAAGGATGATTGCCGAGGTACTGCGCCTCTATCGAGAGTGGCGCGATCATTGGCAGGACCGCTTCCTCGTCCGGCTCTTTGCCTCCTATATCGGCGGTCTCGCCGGTCATCCGTCGGTATTTGCGAATACGGGGATGAGCCCCGAGGCGTTCCGCTCATTTGTGGTTCTCGAGACGGACGGCTCGATCTGCACCGACGTCGAGTTTTCCGAGATCGAACGTGCCAGCGGGGCCCCCCACTATACACTCGGTCGCGCGGTCTTCGATCGGGACTTCTCTTTCGCAAACGTCGTCGAAGAACTCGACCGCCGTGACAGGATGTTCGGTCTGACGGCGTTGTCCGAAGGGTGTCTCGGGTGCGACTTCAGTTCTGCTTGCGGCGGCGGACATCCCGGCTCGCGATACTCCCTCCTCCGCAACGATTTTCAGTCGAGAAGCGCGCATTGCGACCTTATGGCAGCCTTGGGGATCACGGTGCGCAGCGATCTGCAATCGATTGGATACGGGGGCAATTAACTTTTCAATAAATAGATAAATCAGGAGGAAGACCATGGCTATAAACGACGAACGCGCGACCGCTCGCGTGAACTTGGGCACGCTCGACAAAGAGACCCAGGAGCGTGTATTCAAAGCGCTCGATGAAGCCGGCGTACCCGTCGAGCGTCAAAGTGGCACGGACGAGGACCCCTACGGCGTCGACGCTTCCAGTGTCGACAATTCCAAGCTTCGCGCGGAAAAGTATGTCGAACTCATCGAGACCCAATTCCATGTGAACACTCAAGGAATGGAATTGGAAGAGGCCGACAAGGTGCTTCGCGAAGCCGACCGGCAGGCGGCAGAGAAACTGTTGGTGTCCGATGTCGTACGGCGGCTCCATGGTGGAGAGTTCGCAGCAAGCTCGGGCGGCATCTTTCTCAAATGGATGTGGTGCAAGAAATGCTGCGACGTGACCTTTCCGGACGGTCGTCTAGACTGGGACACCGTCCCCCGCATGGAAGGGTTCACCCGACATTACCAATTCGTCAGAGACCCGATATAGGGGCCAAACCGGGCATTTCTGATGGGGTCGGTCGACCCATTCCTGCAGCGAGAGCGGTTGCCGAGAGAAACCCTTTCGGGTCCGGATCACAGCAAGCGGCGACAGGGCGCCAGTTGTGTAAGCCCCTGTCAGGATCTTGATCCGATTGCGGCGCCTGAAGTGGCGTTTGGCGTATCGAACCGGCTTTTACTGCCACGAACACCCCGGGATGCGGTGATTCATTCACCTATCTGAACGGTGTTCGTGGACAGAATAAGCGTCATACCGGCGATCTCCGGCACTCAGTCGGTCGATCGCTACGAAGTAATAATGGCTGATACGATCGGCTGTTGTGAGTTCGCCCACAGGGCCGAAGGACCCAAGAAGCGGGTAAGGCGTCCGATGCTGTCATTGGGCGCGATGCTTCCTGTTCATCCCGCCCAGCCCGGCATGGCCTCGGTTATACCGGTCGGACTCCTGCTGGGTCCCATGATCCGCCATGTTGGCGGCGCCGGAAATCTTGCTGCCGCTTGCCTAACTCTAACACAGTCTACGAGCCTCGCTGATCTGATCGAACGGGGTCACCACAGTCTGGACAAACCTATCATCCTCGCAAACGAGCGGCCGGCCGAAGCGCCAGCGCGACGGCGGTAAGCGTCGGATCGGCCCAGCCGCCAGTCGGGAAGATGGAGGTTCCGGCGATGTGCATATTCGTCAGGCCATGGATGTGACAATCCGGATTGACCACGCCATTGGCGGCAATGCCCGACATCCGTGTCGTGCCCATATGTTGCTTTCCGCCGGTGGTCGACAGTGGCCAACCGCCATCGGCGCCCGGCGGAGTCCCCACAATCCGGCCAAGCCCACGTTGCGCCACCGCGTCGGCTAGTGCGGTCCAAAGCCGGTGCGCGCCCCGACCATCAGCCTCACCCACTCGCTAGGTGACGCGCGCGCGCCGCCGCCCCAGCCTGTCGCGGGCTTTCGTCAAGATCACCCGGCTGTCCTCGGATGGCGAGGTCTCGACCTGCATGCGCAGGGCCAGACGCGGTCTTGGCCGGGCCGCCTCAACCGCGTGGCGCAGACGCGCAGCGGCAGGCGCGTTCCGCCCGAGATCGGCGACGGTCGACAACGCCGAGCGGTCGATGAAGCGCTCTCTCCGCACCATCTCGGCGAAATAGGTGATCGCGCGACCGCCGGGGCCCTCGTAGTCGGTATGAAGCTGGAACGACGCTCGGTGCATGAGGAAGATACCCGCTCCGTTCAGCCCCTCCCGCCTTCGTAACGCGGGGTTCAGCATGAAGGCGGCGATTGCGCCCCCGCGTTCCTTCAGACTGTCGGCACGCTCGACGATGTGCGGTTCGGTCGTGGCAGCCGGCGGGGCCAGCTCGAAATGCCCGGCATAGCAAAAGGCATGATCCACGAAACCGCGGCCGACCTGATCGGCCCCGTTCCCGAGGCCGCCCCGGTTCGCCGTGTCGGACAGAAGAAGCAGACGCGCGTTTTCCACGCCGCCGGCGGCGAGAACAACATGGGCCGCCCGCCACACAGCGACACCCGCACGCCCTCTGCGCGCGTATCGTCTGGATCCGTCTCGATCTCGACCACATCCGAGTTGATGCAGGTTTCTCGGGCGCCTTGCGCGAGGTTTGAGTAAGGGGCGGCTTCGGCTGGCGTCCAAGAGGCGCTCAAGCGGGAAATCGCGGGGTTGGGATTGGGCGGACCGACCGGGTCTATGGGGATTTGAACCGCTTGATCGCCTTGGTTCCTGCCGGGAAGGTCGGGGCGACTTTACGCTTGCAGGCAGACTCAGCGTAGGTTTTGCGAGCTTTGATCAACATGCGTTATATCCCGCAGACATCGACACCCTTCGCGCTACCACCATCTGGGTTGCGCGCATGTCAGTCTGGTCGCGAGCGGTTGAGATTGAGATTCCGGTCTTTGGCGCGCGTGTCATGCAGCGGCCCTCGCTGTTCCTGGCGGTGCTCTTGGGTGTTGTTCCGGGGCGATCGTCTCGACGATGATCAATTGTCCACCGCAACATGGGCATGGAAATGCGAGGACGCGGCGGTGCGCATCGCTTCTTTCGATCGTGTCATCGCGAACCTTGCCACGAACGGGTGTTTCGGCCCCGAGAAGCTCTCTGATCCTGGTGTTATTGGCGGCACGGTTGGCATTTCCGAAGAAGCCGCAGTGGCGGATGCGGTGCTGGCCCTTTGGCAGGGCACGGATCAGGAACCGGCGGATGAACTCGTCGGTCCCGAGGGTCACGGTCTTGTGCCGGCCGGGGCCGTTGAGGCGGCAATCCTTGACGCGGAAGGTGATGCCTTGGTCGTCCATGGGGATCAGGCGGTTGTTGGAGACCGCGACACGGTGGGTGTATCGCGAAAGATATGCCGGCACGGCCCCGGGGCCGGCGAAAGGCTCTTTGGCATACACGACCCCGTCGATCCTGCGCAGCGGTTGCAGGACAGCGTCGAAGGCCGCACGATCAACACACCTTGCATGGCCGGCGAAGAAGTGCAGCTTGCCGACTTTGTGCCGCCGGGCCAGCCCGTCCAGGATGAGGCGGCGGTAGAGGCAGGACAGAACCCGGACGGAAAGGAAGAAATTCCCGCGGCAGGCGATCCACCCGGTGCCGTCCGCAGACAGGCCGCCTCCCGGCACGATCATGTGGACATGCGGATGGTGCGTCATCGCCGAGCCCCAGGTGTGAAGCACGGATGTGACGCCGACGCGCGCGCCAAGGTGTTTGGGATCGGCGGCGATCTTGATCACCGTGTCCGCGCTCGCCCGCGTCAGCAAATTGTAGAGCTCCCGCTTGTTCTGATGGGCGATGCCGGGGATCGGCCTTGGCAACGTGAAGACCAGATGGAAATATCGCACGGGCAGCAGTTCGGCCTCACGTGCCGCCAGCCAGGCCTTTGCCGCATCCACCTGGCATTTGGGCCCGCCTGGCATTCGGGGCAGTGCCTGTTGCAGCAGGAGCTGTAGGAGATGTGTTCATGCGCGCCGTCTTCGCACCGCGCGACATGACAGAGCAGCGCCTGTATGACCCGGATGTCCACACCGCGCTCCAGGAGATGGGTCGCAAAGGAATGGCGCAACGTATGCAGCGTGACCGGCTTGGTGATGCCTGCCGCCCGCGCCGCTTGTTTGAATAGCCGTGAAATCTGACGGGGAGATAGGTGCTTGCCGCGATAGCCGGGGAAAATGACCCTCTCAGGCCCGGCCCCGCTTGTGTCCTGACTGGTGGGACGTTCCGCCCACCAGTCCCGCAGCAGGCCCAGAATGTCAGCGGGCAGCATCACATTCCGATCCTTGCGACCCCTGGATTGCACGATGCGGATGATCTTCTGTTCCCCGTCAATGTCGCCGACCCGCAGCCGGACAACCTCGCCCGCCCGCATGTCGCAGCCATGGGCCAGCGACAGCATCACCCGCGTCTTCAGGCTCGGTGCCCAGAGATCATGCCGCCGAAGCGTCACCCGGAACAGAAATTTGACGCCAATCATGGTCTGGTTGCGCGTGCAGATGCTGGTGCCCGTTTCGACAAGATGCTGAAAGTCTCTCACATCATCCGGCGTCGCCGTCTTCGGTGACCGCCCGAGCCAGGCCGCAAACCGCTTGCAGGCGCGCAGGGGGCTGGTCTGGGATGCAGGGCCAAGAGTGCGCGCAGTCATGTCCGCAATCATGCGCGCGCGCAGCGGCGTCATCAGCGTGGAATGCTGAACATTCGTGGGACAAATCCTCTGCTCATCGAGGCAAAATCACCTCGATCAACAGAACACACCCAACATCACAAAACGCGGAACAAACTCCGATTCAGCGCAGCCTCCGCCGAACGCGCCCTATCGCGCAGCGATTTAGTGATCGAGTCCAAGTTGACTGCGTTGTCGGCAAACTTCTTCGCGTTTTCAGCATGGTCGGGCCCGACATTGTCGACCCAACCGGGCCCTCGAGGTAGATGGGGGCACTGCATGGCGGCTTCCCGGAACCGACCGCTCGTGCTTCGCGCAGCATTTTCATAGAGAATTTGACCGTTGTGCGGGACGAAACGGACTTTCGTTGCAGCGCCGCAATTCATTTCGCGGCGCTGTAGAATTCATAATCTCGTCTTACACAAAATCATCCTGCGTAGCGTTGGAAATCGTCGTCGTCGAAGACGTCCGACGCGAGGTCGAGATCAAAGGCTTCAACCATCGGCTCTTTGCCTTTGCGGCGGGGTGTGCTGCCGCCCTCCGGTCTGCCCTTGCCGTCGGGCATGAGCGCGACCCTCCAAGGACGGGCCGCAGTCGCAGCCTCGGGCATCCCGGCCTTCGGGCCTGCGACCTCAAAGTAGGAGATCACGCCGGTCAGCTGCTGGGACTGCGCCGCCAGCTCTTGGCTTGTCGCCGCCGATTGCTCGGCCGCGTCGGCATTTTGCTGGATCACCGCGTTCAACTCGCGGATCGCCTGGTTGATCTGTTCGGCGCCCACGTTCTGCTCTCTTGTGGAGGCCGAGATCTCGGCTACCAAATCAGCCGTACGCTGGATATTTGGCACAAGCGCTTCCAGCAACCGTCCCGCCTCGCCGGAGACGTCCAACGTCTCGACCGAGAGCTGGCTGATCTCCGACGCCGCTTGCTGGGAACGCTCGGCGAGTTTGCGCACTTCAGAGGCAACTACTGCGAAGCCCCTGCCTTGGGAACCGGCACGCGCCGCTTCGACGGCGGCGTTCAGCGCCAACAGGTCGGTCTGGCGAGCGATCTCCCGGATGACGGTGATGCGCTCGGCGATAGTTTTCATCACCCGGACGGCGTCGGCCACTGCCCCGCCCGATCGCCGAGCGTCAGCGGCAGATTGTCCGGCGATGGTCTCGGTCTGGGTTGCGTTGTTCGCGTTCTCGCGAATGTTGGCCGCCATCTCTTCGATCGAGGCCGAGGCCTGCTCGACAGCCGCTGCCTGCTGGGTTGATCCAGTCGAGAGCTGTTCGGCGGTGGAGGACATGTTCGACGCCCCTTCAGCGACGTGGGCCGCACTCGCGACCGAGTTCGAGATTACCTCGCGGAGTTTCAAGACCATGTCGCGCAAAGCGATGCCCAGACGATCCTCCTCGGAGCGGGGCCTGACGTCCACCTTCAGGTCGCCTTTCGCGATTGCTTCGGCCGCCTGGCTCATAGCCGTAAAGCTCTCCGCCATCCGATGGGTTTCGGCTACGAGAATTCCAATCTCATCACGGCGCTTACTCGCAGGAAGGTCCAGAGAGAGACAACCCCTTCCCAGGCTGGCCACGGCCAAGGTGACCCGCTCCAAAGGCTTTGCGACACTGTGCAAGAAGTACCAGCCGCAGCCTGCAAGAATGAGAAGAACCGGAAGCAATTCAAGCAATGCGAGTTTCGTCTTGGCCAGAATAACGGCGTCGAGGTCATCGACGTAGACGCCGCCCGCGACCATCCAACCCCATTCCGGCACCAACTCCGAATAGCTCAGCTTCTTTACCGGCGTCTCGTTCCCTGCCCGCGGCCACATGTAGGGGGTGAAGCCGCCGCCCTCCTGCGCACGATCGATCATTTCACGGAACAGGGGCACACCTTCAGGATCGGTTCGGTCGAGAAGCATTTGCCCGACGAGGTCCGCGTTCGGATGAACAATCATCCGGGCTTCCTCATCCGTGATGAAAACATAGTCGTCGTCGCCGAAACGGATCGCTGCGATGGCTTCGGCCGCGCGCTGCTGCGCCTCGACTACGGCCATTTCCCCATCCTCGGCGACAGCTACGAAATGCTCCGCAATGGAAACGGCAGTTTCAACCTCGGCTTGTACCGCATATTTGCGCGCCTCCTTTATCTGTACCCGAAGCGTGGACAAATTCATGCCCGTTGCCGCGAGTACCGTGAACAAGATCGCACCAAAGGCGATCAATAGTTTTATTTTTATGGTCATCGGAGTAGAACTTTCACCGTAATTGTCGATCGTGCCGCCTTCTGCGAAACACAGGAAGGGCCAGGGCCATTCGGCTCAGGGGGCTTGTTCGGTTCTCCGGAAAAACCCAAGCTCCGCCGCTGCCAAATGGACGGGAGCTGCGCTTTCATCTCGCCGAATTAATAACAGGGGATTAAGCTGGTCCCCGCCGTTGCATCGACTCGGAACCTTTTCGCTTACAGCGTTAATTTGGCAGCGCCGAGCGAGCCCTGTCTTCAGCAAAATGGAAGGCCCGTTTCCACTCGATCTTCTTGCTCGCTTGCGCTTGCGGACGACTGCCCGGGGTTCGCCCGCAACTCGTGGAACCGAAGGTCCGCTTCGGAGACGCGCTGCGATCGCCACACGGCAATGCCGCAGATCCGCGTCCACCCGCTCTCTAGAAGGCCTTCGCAGCCGCAACGTAAATCGAGCACTCGCGCGGCTAACGGCAGGTAAGGCCGCATTATGTAAGTTCGGCCTCGATCGCAGGGTTGCGGCGAGTGTCCGGTTCGGCGGGTCGCACTGCGGCATCGAGAGTAGAGGCCAACGGCAGCTTCGGACCGTTCGCGTCGCCTTGACCATGTCGCAGGCCTCGACTTTGCAAATTCCGCTTCCTGCGCTTTGTGGTCATTCATGTCACAAGCAGCGAACCTTCGGTTTCAGCTCTTCCTGTCTGCGCCGTGACCAATGATCGAGGTTCTGAGTGTACGCCTGCTCCAGACGATGCCATCGGTTGGACCAAGTCGCGATGGGTGGGAGCCCTTTGGCGCAGCGCAAGCTGCGCGTTACCCTCTACTCACTAGCCGAGAGTTGCACCCCTAGACCCCGGCGCCGTTGGCACGCCGCTCGGGAGACGCGCTGCCCTCCCAAACCCGCCTGGGGCTTTCCGCCGGCCCAAAGGATGCTTCGCCCCTCTGGACGCCCCGGGCAAGGTCTTTACTCGCCGCTCCCCCTGCACTCCCTGACGCGTCCCCCGACTGGCTCGGCGGCGTTCCCAAAGACCCCAAGCTCCCGGAGGATGCCGCTCCGCGCTCTCCGAACCTCCCCCACTCTCGCGAGGCCATTCGTATGCCTCCCCAAACCCCTCCGGCCCGGATCAGCCTCACAGCGTCGCCGCCCATGATCAGCCATTGCAATCCGCCTACCAAGATCTCACGGGCCGCCATCCGGCGGCGGTGGCTTCACCATAGTTACGAAACCACTTCTCGCCTTTTCTCTCGTCGATCTGCACGCGGCTATAGTACCGCGACCACGGCGTGTGCTAGATCGCGTTTCCACCGTTGATGTTGCCCTTGATCGGGCATCCCGGCCGGGGCGAGACCGCCGCCGCAGGCTTCCACTTGTCTGCCCGCGCCAAGTAGTCGGCGAAATACTCCACGAACGCCCAGGCAAGCCCTTCGGCAATGAGCGCCTCGCCGACATCTATTCCGTTGGGCTTGGTGCAGATCGAGACGACCCGTAGGCGTCGACGGTTTGCACCCCGCAGCGGAGGTCCGGGCCCGCCGCGAGATCGCCAAGCCGGTCTGCGCAGCTTCGTCGCAGCGCCACCTCCCTCCGGTAAAGACCTTGCAATTGTGGCCATCTTCTGGGGCCTCACTCCGTGGAGCCGCACGGTGACGTTGCCCACCTTCAGCCTGTCGCCGTGCGTGACCAACCACTGCCGCGCCGGTGAAGACCGCCGTCTGCGCCTGCGCCGCCCGAGGCGATCACTTTAGCCGAGAGGAGGAACGCCAAAAGAAACCGGTCGAGCGCTTCTAGCCGCCAATCGGGAAGGCCGCCTCGCGCGCCTCGTCGCCCCTATTGTCGATCGAACACAGTATCGACTGGAGCTTGGGTCTGAAACTTCTGGGACAGTGTGTCGAGCGCTTAACATTGTATCTCAGCCACCCGAAGGTTCGCGATCGGCAGGTAGCAATTTTAACGAGCCGATCCAACGTGCACGGCCTCGGGTATGCGGGCCCAAGGCGTCGAAATTCGAAGGCAGGTCAGAAGTCTGTCTCGCTATCTCACCCGAAAACCGGGTCGGGACGCCGGGCATCGCCGGTATATAGCGGAGTTGCATCGAACCATCCCATCGGCCGGTCTCAGGGCCGCCGCACCACAGGGTCGATCCCGGTCAGGCGATGGCGGCGCTGCGATCGCAAATCCCCGTGGACCGGGTGTGATCTGACTAGCCACAAACCGACCAGCAGGTCGGACCATCCACAAAGGACCACGGGCGTGGTACAGGGGTGCCTTGCAGGAAAACGATCGTATCGGGTTCCACACTTATAGATGTCTCATCGCCCGGCGATATTGATCGAGAACGAGCGCCGTGCACCCGGGGGTGGAGGAGGGAACGGCGCCGCACGCCGCACCAGCTGCACCGCAGCCCTGTCCAGTTCTGCCGAGCCCGATGAACGGGCGATACCGGCCGATGCCAGCCCACCCGAGCCCGCAACGGAGAATGCCACTACGGCCGTGCCCCGCGCCCGGACCGAAGGCCGTCCGACGCGCGACAGGCGCGCCATGACCTGCCCGGGATAATTCGCAGCGGCCGCATTGCCAGCTTGCGAGGATTGCCGGCGTTGACCCTGGCTGGTCTGCGAGCTTTGCGATGCCGCACCCTGCTGGGATCCGGCGCGGGCATTCGTGGTCGAATTTCCCTTTGCCTGCCGCGTGGGATGCGGATCAGGCTCGCGCGTTGGCTCTGACCGGGTCTGGCGCGACGGGGTCCGGGGATCGGGCCGGCGGTGTTCGACCTCGAACGCGTCGGTCCGCGTCGGCGGCCTGCGAGAGGACACCACGACGCCGGGCGGCAGGTCCTGACCGGTGATCCGTTCGGGTTCGGGAGGCGGGCTCGCCTCAGCCGGCTGGGTCGCTTCGGGCGACCGAGTCGGCGTCGTGGGCTCGGCGGTGATGGGCTCGACCTCGGGCGTGTCGGCGCGCCGGGGGGCGATTGGGACCGCAGGCAGATCGGCGGGGACTTGGACGGGCGTTTCGATCGGCAGGGTCGCGGTCGTTCGCGATGGCCGGCCGGGTTGGACCTCGGCAGGTTGCACTGTGTCGGGCCGTATCCCTGTGACCTCGGCGGACGGTGCGCGCTTGGCGCTGTTGGCGGGATCGGCAGGCTCCGCCGCATCGGGCGGCGTGGTGTCGGCCGCAGCCTCCGGCGGGTCAACGGACTCGACCGGGTCCGCAGCCATCACGCCCTGGGACATGTCGGCAAAGCTCGTGCCCAGCCGGGCCTGAACCTGCGCGCCGCCGCCTTCCATTTTGACCGGATCGGGCCGCACCCCGACCGACAGCGCGGCCCCCAGCGCCATCACCGACACGGCCCCGGCAACACCCTTCACAAGGTTGGATGACGGGATCATTCCAGCCCCCTTTCGGTCACGACCAATACCCTCTCCGCCCCGGCGCCACGCAGCTCTGTCGCGATCCGCACCAGGTCGGCCGCCGGCAGGTCACGGTCAGGCACCACCCGGATTTCGGCCCGCTCGCCCTCGGGAAGGGCGCCTGCGAAGGCGGCGGCCGACGCCACCGGATCGTCGCGATACCGCAGCGAACCGTCCGCCCGAACCACCAGCGTGTCTGGCGGCGCGCGCCCCTCCAGATCTGTGGCGCGCACCAGCGTCAGCTCGCGGTCCATCGACGGGGCGATCTGTCCCGCCACCATGAAGAAGACCAGCATCAGGAAAACCACATTGATCAGCGCGATCGTCGGCTCCTTCGCCGTGCTTTTCCGCCGCCGCATCATGACGCCCCCAGAACGGTGGGTGCGATGCCCGGGATCGACCTCAGCACACCCAGAAGATCGGTCAGCCGCTGCGAGGTAACGCCTTCAGCCAGCGAGACGAGGAGCACACGCGCCCCATCCCCGTCCCCCTCCGGCATCGCTTCGGGCAGGGCTTCCAGGTTCACAGCCTCGCCGTTCAGGGTGACCGTTTCGGGCGCAAGCCGCAGGAACAAGGGCGCCACATCGGACAACTGCCCGGTTCCGGCCGTCGCCCCGGTCAGTTCCACCTCGGCAAAGCGCGAGAAGGTCGAGGTCAGCATGAAGAACAGCAGCAGAAGGAAGATCACGTCGATCAAGGACGTGAGCGACATCGCCCGCCGCCTGCGGGTCCGTCTAGGCATGGGCGGGCTCGGCCGCAGGCGCGGCGTGCCTGGGGGGACCACCCAAGGGGGCCCGCACGGTCGAGATCGCGCGTTCGGCCAGGACCCGTTCGGCGTCCATCCGCCCCTCGAACCAGGACAGAGCCAACGCGGTGGGCATGGCCACGGCCAGACCGACCGCGGTTGTCAGAAGGGCCACCCAGATACCGCCCGCCAGGATCGATGGGTCGACCTGTGCGCCCGCGTCCTGCAACGACTGGAACGCTTCGATCATGCCCAGAACGGTCCCGAACAGCCCCAGAAGCGGAGCAAGCTGCACAACAGAGTCGAGGAAACGCAAACCGCGTTCGAGCTTGGCGAAACGGGTCTCGGCCTCGGCGATCAGGCGCGTCTCGGCCTCGGCTCCGCCGCGCGTGGCAAAGGCCATGTTCACCACCGGCGCGAGATAAGAGCGCGATCGGTCGAGGGCGCGACGAGCCTCGGACCGGTCGCCCCGGTCCCACGCGTTGATGGCGTCGCCTAGCGCCCGGTGTCGCCCGACCCCGGCCGCGGTGAATTGCCAAAACTTGTAAAGCATGACGGCAACCGTCACGACCGCGACCGCGATCAGAACCATGACGACCGGACCGCCCAGATCGGCGACCTGCAGGAGGGGCTCCAGAATCATGGTCATCCGATCACCTCGATCTCCGTCCGGGTGCCCACGGTCAGACCCGCCGCACAGACGGCGGGACCGGCATCGCCTGCATCACAGGCATGGACGCCGTTAAACAGCACGCGCCCGAAGTCCTCGCAGGCCCGACCCGGTACTGTGAACTGTCGAACCCGCGGGCGGCCCTGGGGCAAGGCGCCGAAGTCGAACAGCGTCAGGCGATCGACCTGCCCCGCATCGTCGAACAGCACGGCTTCGAACACGGCGCTGTCGATCTCGGTTTCGGTCCCGTTCTCGATCAGGAAACTGAATGTACATCCGCCGCTCTCCGCATTTGTGGCGGCGTTAAGCTCTATCGAAAGGCCCTGAGGGGTCGCATCCTGCGCGAAGGCCGGCGCGGCGATGGAAAGAACGATGGCGGCAAACAATACAGGTCGGATCATGCGAAGGCCTCGGTCATGGCGGTGATACCCGACTACTTTCATCAGATGAACCGATGATCAACTAAATTAGTCAGGTTTTATCTGCCGTATCGCGAGATTCCCGCCCACATCCGCGGAAGCCGCATTGCCATTGTCTTCTGCCAGTTGATCAGGCCGCGGTGCGATGTACAGCCTGCTTCGTCCCGTGTGGGTCCTATGCGACCGCAACCTACGTTGCGACCGCGTCTTGATGCTGTATCAAAGGGTCGCGCCACGCTTGGGCAAGGTTCAGCTCGTGATGGGCGCCGAAACCGAACACAGGGGTATGGAAGACCGAACGCCGCGATAGACCATCTGCGTGTTAGCCAGTGGCTACGGACTTGCCCGGGGCATTCCGGGGTGGACGACACCCCGATATGCCATGGCCCCGGCCCGCCAAACGGCGGGGTCTTCCGCACCCTGATGGGTCATTCCACAGTATGTCAGCTTTGCCACAAAGTCTTTTCCTGAATTCGACGTCGATTGCACCCGAAGCCTGCGATGGTGATCGGAGCGTGATGCAGGACCGTGCGCCACGCTGTGACACCGTTCACAGGGGGCAAGCACCGGTGGGCCTATACACAACCGGGGCTAGATGCCCGAGGCGCACACTTGGGCCCGTGGGCCTCGGGACGTCCGGGGCAACGGACAATGCACCGGGACCTTTCTATGGATGGAGGCGCCCGGGCGGAGGCACCTCGGATCGAGGCGATCTTCTGGTCCAGCACCGACGTTCCCATCGTCTAGCAAGCCAGTGAAGTCTAGTCCGATCGGCGCGCGTCAAACCACCTGTGCCGACCTTATCGGTCTGCACGGCCCTTCACGTCGTCCGGGGCCGGTCTGGACCCGTGTGGCGGCGGAAGGCTTGCCACAGCGACGCGATCAGAAGGGCCGCTGACGCCAGGACAAATCCGACCGCGATGGGTCGTTCCAGAAACACCATCGGATCCCCGCGCGAGATCAGCAGGGCGCGGCGCAGGTTCGTCTCGATCAACGGGCCAAGCACGAAACCAAGAAGCAGCAGTGCGGGGCTGAACCGCGCGAGGGCCAACAGATACCCCGCAAGTCCGATGACAGCGACGGCGACGATGTCGAACGTCAAACCGCGCACGGAATAGACGCCCAGGCAGACGAAAACCAGGATCGCCGGGTACAGCCAACGGAACGGGATACGCAGTATGGCCACCCAGATTCCGATCAGGGGAAGATTGAGGATCAGAAGAAGCAGGTTCCCGATCCCGAAACTGGCGACCAGGCCCCAGAACATCTCGGGACGGGCTTCCAGCATCAGCGGCCCGGGCTGGATGCCGTGGATCACCAGCGCCCCCAGCATCAACGCCATGATCGGATCGCCCGGAATTCCCAGGGTCAGGGTCGGGACGAAGGCGGTGATGGCCGCCGCGTTGTTGGCTGATTCCGGTCCGGCGACACCTTCGACCGCACCATGCCCGAAGCGCTCGGGTCGCTTGGCTACGCGACGCTCCATCGCGTAGCTGAGGAACGAAGACAGCGTTGATCCGGTGCCTGGCAAAGCGCCGAAGAAGCTGCCCAAAGCCCCCCCCCGCAGCGTCGGCCACCCCATGCGCCGGACGTCGTCGCGGCCGGGCATCATGGCGCGCAGCCCGATCCTTTCGGCCACCGCCTGTCGGTCGGGGTCGCGCACATTTCCGATGACTTCGGCCACTCCGAACAGTCCCATCGCAAGCGCCACCAGGTTGATGCCGTCCAGAAGCTCGGTCTGGCCGAAGGTGAACCGCTGCACGCCCGAATTTACGTCAGTTCCCACGCATCCCAGCAAAAGGCCCAATGTCACCATGGCGAAGCTTTTCGCCACCCTCTCGGTCCCGATGGTCGAGGCGGCGACCAGCCCCAGGATCATCATGGCGGCATAATCCGCCGCGCCGAAAGCCGTGGCCGCCCGCGTCAGCCAACCCGCCAGCAGGACAAGCACTGCGATCCCCAGGATTGAGCCCGCGAAGGACGACGCCATCGCGGCGAACAGCGCCACCCCGGCCCGACCGCTGCGCGCCATGGGATAGCCGTCCAGCGCGGTGACGGCCGATTGCGGTGTGCCCGGCAGACGCATGAGGATCGAGGCGACCGCCCCGCCGTATTGCGCCCCGTAATAGACGCCCGCCAGCATGATCAGCGCGGCTTCGGCGGTGATGTAGTAGGTCACGGGAAGCAAAAGCGAGATCGCCGCCATGGCCCCGATCCCCGGCAGCACGCCGACGAAACTGCCCAGAACGACGCCGAGCACACAGTAGATCAGGATACCGGGCTGAAGCGCGAACCCGATCCCGTAGAGAAGCCCCTCCCACGTCGTCACGGCAGGCGCGGCCACAGGGGTAATGTCATCTGCAATCCGAAGCTGAAGATCACGACCGTCAAGGCCGGGACGATCACGGTCAGCGCAATCCGCCACCCCCACCCCGCGAAGGGCGCGGGAAGGGTCGCGATCAACACCGAAAGGGCCGTCGCAGCCACAAGGCCCAGTCGCGACAATCCCAGACCGAAGATCACCACCGAGGCCAGCACCGCCAACGCCGCAAGCGGATGGACCGGCACCGAAGCACCCGTCCGCCGCCAGGCCGGCAGCGCCACGACAAGGCCCAGCACGGCAAGAAGCGCGCCGAGGGTCGCGGGAAAGAAGCCCGGCCCCATGCGTCTCAGGCTGCCGAGGTCATAGTGAACCAGCGTCCAGCCCAGCGCGGCGGCGCCCAGGGCGGCCAGTACAAGGCCGCCCCATATGTCGGGCCAATCGCGGCGCATCCGTGTCTTACTGCGCCTCGACCCGGTCGATCACCGCGCCCCACATCTGGGTGTCGGTGGCGATCCGCTCCTCCATCTCGGCCGGGGTGCCGGGGGCGGCCTGCCAACCGATGGCCAGCAGCTTCTGCTGCACCTCCGGGTCTTCGAGGATCTGGGTGATCTCGGTGTTCAGCCGGTCGATGACGGCCGGGTCGGTATCCCCGGGTGCCATGAAGGCGTTCCACAGCTCGGCCCGGAAATCGTCCGGCAGGCCCGCCTGCCCCGCGATGACCGGCACGTCTGGCGCTTGCGGGAACGGCTCGGCCGAGGTGATGCCCAGCATCCGCATGTTCCCGGACTCGACAAAGGGCAGTGCGGCGGACGGCGCCATGAAGCCCGCGTCGATCTCCCCGCCCATGATCGAGGTCGTCACCTCGGCATAGCTGGTGAAGGGGATGTGCAACATGCTGACCCCCGCCTCGTCCGAGAACAGCTCGGCCGTCAGATGCGCGCCGGACCCCTGCCCGACCGATCCGTAGGCCAGGGCCTCCTCCTCGGCGCCGGCCGCCGCGACGAAGCTTTCCAGGTCGGTCATCTCGGCGTCGGACGAGACGGCCAGAACCAGCGGAGACGTCGCAATCAGCGTCACAGGGGCGATGTCTTCGGCGACGTCATAGCCGGTCGACTCCAGCATCCGCTGCGCCGTGGTCAGCGGCCCGTTGATGGTGGTGCCGAACGTGTGCCCGTTCCCGGCAGAGGCCAGCATCTGCTGCACGCCGATCACGCCGCCCGCGCCGGGGCGGTTTTCCACCACGACGGGCTGGCCCAGACGCTCGGCCAGGGGATCGGTGATGATCCGCGCCAGAACGTCGGGCGACGACCCCGCCGGGAACCCGACGAAGACGCGCAGCGGCTCGGTGGGCCAGGTCTCCTGCGCCGACACGGGAAGCGCGGTCAATGCAAGCGCGCAGGATATCGCGGCGCGGCGGGTAAGATCGATGGTCATGGGTTTCTCCTCCTCGTTCCTTGCGGGGACAGAACACCAGACCGCCGGGGGTTTCAATCGTCGCGGCGACCGTGGGCTGCGCTGGCCGAACCCCGCGATGCGTCTAGGTATGGTCTTCCAGGGATGCAGGGGCCGGGAATGAGCGGACAGGTCAGTCACGAGACTGCGCGCGATACGGTTCCGACGCAGGGCATTGTCAGCCAGAACCCCGAAGAACTGATGCACGGCACGGGCTGGCGCGTGCCTTGGGCCGTGGCCCGCGAAGCCGGTCTTCGGCTTTGGAGCGACGACGCCTTCGGGCTGGCGGGAAACGTGGCGTTCCGCGCTCTTCTCGCGCTGTTTCCGTTCCTGATCTTCACCAGTTCGCTGACCGCTTTCATCGGCAACCGGTCCATGGCCGACGATCTGATCCATTTCCTGATCGCCATCGTCCCGTCTGCGCTGGTCGAACCTATCGTGGCCGAGGTCGAACAGGTGATGACCGTGCAGCGCGGCGGCGTGCTAAGCGTCGGTATCCTGCTGACGATATGGTTCGCCGTCGGTGGTGTTGACGGGGTGCGCGTGGGGCTGAACCGCGCATACGGCGTCCGCGAGACACGTTCGGCCGTCGTCCTTTATACCGTGATGACCGTGACGGTGGTGGTTTCGGGGCTGGTGCTGGTTCTCGTGGGGTATCTTCTGGTGCTCGCCCCCCGGGCGGGGTCGTGGCTTCATATGCTGATGCCGGGGTTCGACCCGTCCTCCGTTTCGGTCGGCCTGATCAGGTATCCCGCGGCGGCCGTGATCCTTCTGATCTCACTTTTTGCGGCGCATATATTCTTGCCCGCACGGCGCACGCGCTTTTCCAGCCTCTGGCCAGGCATCGTCTTTACCGTGCTGGCCTGGGCCATCCTGACGGCCGCGTTCTCGTTCTACCTGACCAGCTATGCGGCTTACGCAAGCTACTACGCCGGGCTGGCCGGTATCATCGCGGCGCTTTACTTCATGTATCTGGCCGCCCTGATCCTCATCTTCGGTGGTGAGTTGAACCGCGCCATCCGGATCCGACGGCTTGCGCGCGCCATGCGGAAGAAGGAATGAGGCGGGCCACGTGCGACAATCGCCGCCTTGCCGTCAAGCGCCACTCTGGGTAAAGCGCACGCGGGAAAATGCAACCGGGTCCACGACCGCACCGCGGGCCCCGCCGGAACTTCGGCGGTCGCGCAGGATCGGGCGCGACCTGTGTGACGAGGCGGGGTCGACATGTTCGGATTTGGCGGAACCGCAGAACCGCGCTTTTCCTGGCCCGAGGGCCGGTCCTTCCAAAATGTCCCACCGGCGGTATTCGGATCGGTCGATCGGTCCCGGATTTTGCCCGTGTTTTCCCGGGGCTGTTCTTGCGGAGATTCCGCAATCGCATCAAACTCCTCACTACGGGTGGCAAATTGCCGGGCCGATGGGTCCGCCGCGAACAGCGCCGCTGAACGACACGAACCGGAAGAATGAACACAATGACTGATCTGCCGACCGTCGTGGCCATCGGAGCATCCGCCGGGGGATTGGAGGCACTGCAGGACTTCGTGAAAGCGATCCCGAACGACAGCGGCCTTGCCTATGTCGTGATCCAGCACCTGTCACCCGACCAACCCTCGTTGATGGACAAACTGCTGAGCGCGCATACGCCGGTTCCGGTGAGCCGCATCGAGGACGGCGCCCCGATCGCACCCGACCATATCTACATCATCCCGCCAGGCCCATTCGCCGAGATCGAGGACGGGCATTTCAAGCTGATAGAACACCCCCGCGAAGAGGGGGTGCGCACCCCCATCGACAGGTTCTTCAGTTCACTGGCCGAGACGCTGGAGCGGCGGGCCTTCGCCATCGTCCTGTCGGGCACCGGATCGGATGGCACCACGGGCATCCGTGCGATCAAGTCGAACGGCGGCATCGCACTGGTCCAGGAAAGCGGCAGCGCCAAGTTTCCCGGGATGCCGGACAGCGCGGCGTCCACCGGTCTCGTCGATTTCTCGCTACGGCCCCAGGACATGCCGCGCCGCATCTTGGAGATCGTGCGCCACCGCGAGCAGATCGAGGACGACGGGGGCCGCGAGGATCTGCTGGAAGGGGTGGAAGGCAGGCTGAACGAGATTCTCGACCTGCTCGACACGGAAAACGGCGCAGCCTTTTCGGGCTACAAGCCGGGTACGCTGATCCGTCGTGTGGCCCGCCGGATGACGCTTTTGCAGCAAAGGACGATTGACGGCTACCTCAGGACGCTAGCCGAACGGGAGGAGGAGCGCGACCTTCTGACCCAGGACTTCCTGATCGGCGTCACCCGCTTCTTCCGCGACCCCGAAGCCTTCGACGTCCTTGCGGAGAAGGCGCTGAAGCCCCTTCTGGACAGCGACCAAACCAGCTTCCGCGTCTGGGTGCCCGGATGCTCGACCGGCGAAGAGGCGTTCTCCATCGCCATCCTCGTCTCCGAAATTGCCGAGGCGCGGGGCGACAAGCGACCGTGGAAGATATTCGGGACGGATATCGACGTGGACGCCCTGCGCCAGGCTCGGACCGGGCGGTTCTCCTCGGCGGCCATCGAAGGTCTGAGCGAGGCGCGGCGCAACCGGTTCTTCACCCGGGACGAGGAATACTGGCAGGTTGACAGTCATCTGCGGGAAATGTGCGTATTTGCACCGCACAACCTGCTGATCGACGCGCCATTCTCGAAGCTCGACCTCTTGTCGTGCCGCAACGTGATGATCTACCTGAACGCCGACAGTCAGGCCAAGCTGCTGCCGCGTTTTCACTACGCGCTGAATGCGTCGAAATACCTTTGGCTGGGTCCGTCTGAATCGCTGGGCCGGAACGAGCGTCTGTTCCGCACCCTGGGACGCGGTGCCAGGCTGTTCCAGCGCGATGACACGGTCACACCGTCCTATTCGTCCCTGAATTCCGACAGGCGCCGCATCGATCCGGGCGGGGCGAAGGCGGGTCAACGCATCCAGCAAGTCGACGTCAAACCGGCCGGCGACAACCTGGCCGGCCTGACCGAGCAGCTGTTCCTGCAGCGCTGCGCCGCGCCATTCGCGACGGTCAATCGCCAGAACGAAGTCGTCTACGTGTCCGAGGCAATGACCTCCCTGGTCAAACCCTCGCCCGGTATTCCCAGCACTGCGCTCGACGATTTCCTCACGACCGAGCTACGGCTGCCGGTGCATTCCGCGTTGGACGAGGCGCGCAAATCCGCGCTGCCGGCCGAGGTTCGCAACGTCGTCGTCCAGATCGGCGAGGCCCCGCACCTGTTCGACGTGTCCGTGGTTCCCTTCACCGGAGAGAGCGGCATGATGCTGGTCGCGTTGACCGAGGTCCGGTCGCGCGACCTCGCCAGCATCGTCGACGAATCCCCTGGCCGGCAGGAGGAAGGATACGGTCAGGAGCTTATGCTGACCCGAAAGCGCCTTGCGGCGCTGGAGCTGGAGTTCGAGACCTCCGAACAGGAATTGCGCAGCGCGAACGAAGAACTCCTCAGCATGAACGAGGAACTTCAAAGCTCGAACGAGGAGCTCGAAACCAGCCGCGAGGAGCTTCAGTCCATCAACGAGGAACTGGAGACCATCAATGCCGAGCTGTCGGAGAACAACCGACAGCTGACCCGGGCCAACAGCGATCTGAAGAACCTTCTGGAAAGCACGAATATCGCCACGCTTTTCATTGACGAACAAGACTGCGTCCGCCTGTACACGCCGGAAGTCAGCCGACTGTTCGGTGTCCGCGACCGCGATATCGGCCGGTCGATCCACGATCTGGCAAGCAAGGTTGACTACCCCGAACTCGGGAAAGACGCCGAGACCGCCCGCAGAACCCTTCAACCGGTCGAGCGCGAGATCCGGATCGACGCCACGGACGAGACGTTCCAGACGCGCGTCAGTCCCTATCGCACGGTGGACAATCGTATCGACGGGGTGGTGATCACGTTCGTCGACATCACGGCCCGGATCCGCAACGAACGGCAGCTTGAAGACAACGCGCGTGTCCTGCGCGAGCAATATTCCGAGCTCGAAACGCTGTACGACACCGCGCCGATCGGTCTCAGCCTGCTGGACCGTGACCTGCGTTATATCCGGATCAACGCACAACTGGCGGAGATCAACGGGATTCCCGTCGCTGACCATCTGGGGCGGAACCAGGCCGACCTCGTTCCCGACGCGCACCGGGAAGTCGCCGAGATTCAGCGCCGCGTCCTCAAGACTGGCGAACCTACTTTCGGCTTGACCGTGCGAACCCAGACCCCGGCGGCACCCGGCGAAGGACGCGAATTCCTGTGCGATTTTTACCCCGTCCGTGACGAAGACGAGGTCGTCGCGGTCGGCAGCTGCGTCCGCGAGGTCACGCACGAAAGGGAACTGGAACGGCGGATCGCCGCCAGCGCCGTGCGCCAGAAGGTGGCCGTCGAGGCCGCAGGACTGGGGGTTTTCGAATGGGACATGGTGAACGATCAAGCCCTTTGGGAAAACGACAGGATGTACGAGATTTTCGGGCATCCCCGCGAGGAAGGTCCGCTCAGTTTCGAGGCGTTCCGCCAGGACGTCCTTCACCCTGACGATTTCGCCCCGTTCTCCGCGCGCATCGAAGAAGCACGGCAGACGAGGGTCCTGAACGCGATCGTCCGGATCAAGCGGATATCCGATGGCGAACAGCTCCATATTCAATATTTCGGCAGCATTCAGAAAGGCAACAGCGGCGAGGAACGGTTGATCGGGGTCGTAGCCGATGTCACCGAACAGACCCTCGCCGCCGCCCGCGAGGCCGAGCATCGCCAGCGCCTGCAGACCTTGCAGGACAGCCTCAGCAGCTTTGTCGGGATGCTGACCCCCGACGGAACCCTCGTCGAGATCAACGCGACCGCTCTGGAACGGGGCGGACTGATCCGCGACGACGTTATCGGTCACAAGTTCTGGGACTGCTGGTGGTGGTCTTTCAGCACGGCGTCCCGGGATCGTGTTCGCATTGCAGTGGAAAAGGCCGCGGCCGGCATGGCGTCCCGATACGACGTTCCGGCCCGGATGGCCGGTGGCGAGATGCGGATGATCGACTTCCAACTCGTTCCCAGAGTGGACGAGACGGGCGCCGTGACCGAGATCATCCCGTCGGCTGTCGACGTGACCGAGCGGGTGAACGCCGAACGGCGCAAGGACATTCTACTGGCCGAGCTGGAACACAGGGTGAAGAACATTCTGGCCACGGTTCAGGCCGTCGCCCGCTTCACCGCCAGGATGTCGCTGGACAAGGACCACATGGCCGAGAACCTGATCTCTCGGCTGTCGGCCATTTCGCGCACCCATGAGGCACTGACGTCCAGCGGCTGGCAGGGAAAAAGTTTGCGCACTTTGCTGGAAGCCGAAGTCGCCCCTTACCTCGACACCGGGAACGACCGATTCATCTATTCCGGCGACGAGATCGCCTTGCCACCCGACATCGCGATGTCTCTGGGTCTTGCGCTGCACGAACTGGCGACGAACGCGGCGAAATACGGTGCGTATTCCAACGACAGCGGACGCGTGGAGGTCACAGTCCAGGGGCGGGACGGCCAGGTCCAGATGCTGGAATGGCGCGAGCGCAACGGCCCGCAGGTGGTCCCCCCGAAGCGCGAGGGGTTCGGCACCTTCCTGATCCAGACACTGCTGAAGCGCGAGCTGGATGCGTCGATCGAGGTTTTCTACGAGGAGGCCGGTTTGCGTTGTATCGTCCGGTCCATCGGCTGACTTCGGTCGCGGTCAACCCGGTTTGGGCGGGTCGATGCCCCGGACCGGTCGGTTCAGCTATGTCGGTTGATTGGTGATCTCGACGATGCGATCGACCTGGCGTCGTATCCAGTCGGCCGTCAGGTCGGGCTGGGTGACGGGAAGCATGTGGCCGCCAGGCACCACGTCGCATGTTGCGCCCGGGATTTCCGTGGCCGTACGCTCCCCTTGTTCGGCGGCATCCAGGATCGCGTCCTCGCGCCCGTAGAGGATCGCAACCGGCATCCCCATCCCAGGATACCCTTCCTGCACCTCCTTCAGTTCCTCGGTGCCGCGCGTCGCTTCTTCGGACATGGATCGGAACATCCTCGGCCGCGCCGCCAATAGTCCGCCGCAGTCTGTCGCGAACCAGTCGGGCGGGTCCTCTGGCGCGAAGATCCGGCGCAGGACCTGGGGGCCGCGCAGGACCGAGGTCGGCGCGGCCAGCGTATAGCTCACGACCGTCCGTCTGCGTCGGTCGGGAATGACAAGCGGTCGGAACACACCCGGCAAGGTGTCGAGGTGGCGGGTCAAAGGCGCGATCAGCGCAAGCCCACGGATCCGGTCGGGGGCGCGCCGCGCCATAGTCAACGACAGCGCACCGCCCAGGCTGTGACCCACCAGGATCGGCGCCTCGACACCGATCAGATCGAGCGCTTCCAGAAGGATGGCGGCCTGCCGATCGAGGCTCAGGTCGTCCGCCTTCTGCGGCTCGGAATATCCCATGCCGGGCCGATCGAGCGAGATGACGCGGAACCGATCCTTCAGTCTGCTTTCCAGCGTCGCGGTCAGGCTGCGCATCTGCGCCCCCGCCCCGTGGATCAACACGACGGCCTGCCCCTGGCCCACATCCCGGTAATGCAGCTTGCCACCGCCGGCCTTCACGAATTTCCCGTGCGGGGGGACGCGCAATCGACCCAACGCGACCAAAAACCCGGTCGCCAGGATTGGAGACACCAGGATCAGAACAAGGATGCCCAGAAACCACGTCATCGCATCAACCTCTCGACCAGGGAATAATGCGTCACCGGGGCCAGCCGCTCGAGCAGTGAAAGCATCTTGGAATCGTTGCCCACGAGGACGCGACGCTTGCGCCGTGCGATCCCCTCGGCGATGGTGCGGGCCGCCTCCTCGGGGGGCAAACGCAGGAAACGCTCGAACTTTTCGCGGTTCCGCGCAACCCGGTCAGGTGTCGCCCCCTCGGGATAGCTGGCATCCTTGGCAATATTCGTCGCGACACCCCCGGGATGGATCACGGTGATCCCCACCGACGATCCCGCAAGCTCGTTCGCCAGCACGTTGGAAAAGCCCCGAAGGGCGAACTTGCTGGCGGAGTAGGCCGATTGCCCCGGCGGAGAGATCAGGCCGTAAAGGCTGGAAAGATTGACGATCCGTGCCTCCGCGGCCCCCTTCAACATTGGCAGAAAAGCGCGGACCATTCGCACCGGGCCGTTGAAGTTGATCTCCATCACGCGGTCGAATTCCGCCTCCGAAAGCTCGTCGAAGCGGCCGCCTGCGGCGATGCCTGCGTTGTTCACCAGGATATCCAGCCCACCATGCCTGTCCGCGATCTTCTGCGGAAGCGACGCGACCGCGTCGCGATCCGCGACGTCCAGCACGTGGGTCGACGTGTCCGCGCGTCCCACGTCCGCGGCCGTCTCCTCCAGGCGATCCGGTCGGATATCGGCAAGCGCAAGGGCGCAGCCCCGGCGGGACAGCTCCTTCGCCAGCGCCTGCCCGATGCCGCTGCCTGCCCCGGTGATCAGGGCGGTGCGACCGTTGAGGTCAAAACGTGTCATGGCTGTCCCCTGAAATCGATCGCGCCGTCGACGACCGGCTTCAGTCGGAACTCGATCACGTCGCGAATATAGTTCTGGTGCACCCGCCACGGCGCGGCCCGTCCTTGCGAGGGCACCACGCCGCTGGCCCGTTTGACGTAGCCCGAGCTGAGATCGACGAACGGATCGCGGGGCGCCTTCGGATCGACGCGGGGTGTGGCGACGGTATGCCCCTTGCGCTTCATGTGGTTCAGCAGGCGGCACACATATCGCGCGATCTGATCGCATTTCAGCGTCCAGCTTGCATTGGTATAGCCGAACGCCATGGCCGCGTTCGGCAAGCCGTCCAGCATCGCACCCTTGTAGGACACATGCTCGGCCACGGAATAGGGCGCGCCATCCACCGTCAGGGTCGCACCGCCGAGGATCTGCACCGAAAGCCCGGTGGCCGAGACGATGATGTCGGCAGGCAATTCGCGACCGTCCTGCAGGCGGATGCCGGTCTCGGTAAAGGTGTCGATCCGTTCGGTGACGACATCGGCGGTGCCCTTGCGGATGGCGCGGAACAGGTCGCCTTGCGGGACCACGCACAATCGCTGATCCCAGGGGTCGTAGTCGGGCACGAAGTGTTTTTCGACGTCGAACCCTTCGGGCAGTTGCTTGCGGGCGTTTTCGATGAAGAAAGACCGCATCTTCTGCGGTCTGCGCCGCGACATCTGGTAGATCATCATCGACATGCCGATGTTCTTCCAACGGGTCAGTCGGTGGGCTGCGCGCAGCGGCAGGATCCGTTGTAACCGGCCCGCCCATTTGTCCTTCGAAGGCAGCGTGACGACGTAGGAGGGCGACCGCTGGAGCATCGTGACCTGCGCGGTCTCTGCCAGCGTCGGGACCAGCGTCACCGCTGTGGCTCCCGACCCGATCACGACGATCCGCTTACCGGACCAGTCCAGATCCTCGGGCCAGAATTGCGGCACGACGATCTCGCCGCCGAACTGGTCGGCGCCCGGATAATCGGGCACGTGGGCGCGGTCATAGTTGTAATAACCCGTACAGGCATAGAGGAATCCGCAGGTCATCGTCTCGGGCCCGTCGGGACCGTCCAGGGTGACGGTCCAGCGTGCCTCATCCGACGACCATGCGGCCGCGGTCACGGTCCGGCCCGTGCGAACCTTGTCCATGACGCCGGTCTCGCGTGCAGTCTCCAGGATATACTCCCGGATATCGCCACCGGCGGTGATCGCCTGATTGCCTTTCCACGGCCGGAACGGAAATCCCAGAGTGGTCACGTCCGAGTCCGACCGGATCCCGGGATAGCGGAACAGATCCCAGGTTCCGCCGATCCGCGCGCGCCGCTCGACGATCGCGAAGCTTCGATCCGGGCAGCGCTCCTGCAGGCGGACGGCCGCGTCGATACCCGACAGCCCCGCCCCCACGATCAGCACGTCAAAATGTTCTGGCATGTCCCCTCCGCGTCTTCCCCCCATAGATGATGGAGGGCGGACGACCATCGCAAGCCGCCGCGCGCAGGACGCGGCGTCACATCGCACGGCCAGCCCAGAAACAATGGGCCTGCCACCACCGTTGGGACCCCAAAGGTTCAACCAAAAGGACACGCCATGAGCGACAAGACCGACACCCTCAAGACCCTGCATACCCGCGTCATCGACAGCGTGAACGGATACCAAGAGGCGCAGGAACACGTTTCCGGCACGGCGCAAACCTTTGTCCACCGCTGTATCGAGGAGCGCAAGGATTTCCATGCCGCCCTTCACCGCGCGCTCGAAGCGGAAGGCGTCGATGTCACCGAGAAGGGATCGACGGCCGCGACCGCCCATCGCGGTGTGTTCAAGGTCCGGGACGCGATCTCGTTCGGCGATCAGGGCGTTCTTGCCGAATGCGCCCGCGGCGACGGATATCTAAAGGAGAGCTATGACGCGGCGATCGATGCAACGAAAGGTGATCCGGCCTGGGATTTCCTGATCGACCACCGCGCCAAGGTCGATGCGACGATCAACGAGGCCACTTCGATGGCCGCCTGATCTGACGCAGGACGGGGCCGACGCGCGGCCCCTTCCCCCCTGTTTACATCGCTTCACTCCTCCCTTACCGTTCCAACCATTCGAACGACGTTCCACTATGCGGAACGTAAGGATCTGGGAGGATCACATGCCAAAATTCCTGACATCGGCGGCGCTCGCGCTCGCCCTGACGGCCGGTGCGGCCACCGCGCAGACAACGCTTTTCTTCGGGGAAGCCGGACCGAACCGCGGATCGCGCGCCGATGCCATCAACTACTTCGCCGATCAGGTCGAGGAAATCTCGGAAGGCGATCTGAGCTTTGACATCCAATGGGGCGGTGCCCTGTTCAAGGCGGGCGCGGCGCGTCAGGGTATCGCTGACGGTGTTGCCGATGCCGGCACGATCATCGCCGTCTACTTCCCGCAGGAAATGGCCGCTTACGGCATCGCTGACTTGCCCATTCAGAACCCGGACCCCTGGGTCGGCATGAAGGCCACGGACGAGCTGATGCGGTCCAGCGACCAGATCCAGCAGAACCTCGCGGATCAGAACCTCGTCTATATCGGCACCTTCACGACCTCGGCCGTGCATATCGGCTGCAAGGGTGCGACCATCAACAGTGTGGATGATATCGAAGGGCTGAAGGTTCGGGGCGTCGGCGCATACGGCAACGCGTTTGCCGACCAGGGCGCGAACCTCGTGTCGATGTCGATCTACGACGCGTATCAGGGCCTGGATTCGGGCCTGATCGACTGCAGCCAGGGCTACAGCTACGTCGTGCCCGCGCTTCAGTGGCAGGAGGTCATCGACAGCTATACCCTTCTGAACTGGGGTCAGGTCGGTGCCTTGGGCGTGTTCATGAACAAGGACATGTTCGACAGCCTCAGCGCCGATCAGCAGGACGCCCTTATGGAAGCCGGCCGTCGCATTCCTGACGAGCTGGGCCGCATCCTGTCCACCGACAACGACGCGGCGGTCCAGATGATGCGCGATCAGGGTATCGAGGTGATCGAACTGCCCGAGGAAGAGCGCCAGAAGCTTGTCGAGGCCGGGTCCACCTATGTCGACAGCTGGAAGGAAACCGTTGGCGGCATGGGCATGGACGGCGACGCGATGCTGACCGAGTATCGCAGCCTGATCGACAAATACACCGAAGAGCGTGACGCCCAGGGCTATCCCTGGGAGCGTTGATCCCCCGTTGATCCTCCGGCCCGCATCTTCGGATGCGGGCCACCCTTTCCGCCATCTGACAGGGGGGCGCCATGCTCCGTTGGGTCGAACGGTTCCTTCTGGACCTCGCCGCCGCCGCCATCGTCGCACTTGGCCTTCTGATCACGGCCAGCGTGCTACTTCGGATCACTCTGAATTCCGGCATCCCCGACACCGTGGTCATGGTGGCCGAACTGATGGTCGCCGCGATCATCCTGCCGTTGGCCGCCACAATCGCCGCGCGGGCCAACATCGTGGTGGAAGTCCTCAGCCAGCATTTCCCCGGCCGCGTCCAGGATTGCCTGGTAATCCTGGGCGGCGTCATCGGGCTTCTGGCGCTGCTTCCCCTGCTTTGGGCGGGCTACCGCGAAGCCGCCAGCGCCATCGAAAGCGGCGGGTTCTTCTTCGGGCAGCTCAACTTGCCGAAATGGCCCGGCCGGGTGCTGTTCCTCTTCGGCCTGATCGTGTGCTGGGTGCGCCTTCTGGTCCAGGTGGTCGCCGACATGCGCACCTTTGCCCGGGGCGAGCGCATCGATACCGAAACGGGCACCAACTACATGCAAGAGGAAGCCTGACATGGACGGCACGCTTATCGGCATTGTGGCGTTCCTGGCCGTCATCGGCCTTCTGGCGATCCGCGTCCCCATCGCCTTCGCGCTGGCAGGTGTGGCCGCGGTGGGGGCGTTCTGCATCTTCGCCTTCCGCACGGGCGACTTCATGCCGGATCGGGCGATCCGCCCGACCTCCAGCCTCGTGTTCTCGAACTTTTTCGACCTGATCCACAGTTACGACCTGTCGATGATCCCCCTGTTCGTGGCGCTGGGGCACATCGCCTACCGGGCGGAGATCACGACGGCGATCTACCATGCCGCGCGCGTCTGGCTGGCCAAAATCCCCGGTGGGGTTGCAATGGCCTCGGTCGTGGGTTGCGGTGGATTTTCGGCCATCTCAGGCTCGTCAATCGCCTGCGCGTCGACCATGGGCCGCATCTGCGCGCCCGAGATGCTGTCGATGGGCTATGACAAACGCCTCGCCACGGCGTCGGTCGCAGCGGGCGGCACGCTGGGGTCGCTGATCCCGCCCTCGGTCCTGTTCATCATCTACGGCATCTTCACCGAGACCTCGATCTCGTCCCTGTTCCTTGCTGGCGTGTTGCCCGGCCTTCTGAGCTTGGCCGGCTTCCTTCTGGTGATCTGGATCTGGGTCCGCCAGAAGCCCGGCGATGCCCCCGCCTTCACCGGAGAGATCACCGCGGCCGAGCGTCGTCAGGCCGCCTTCGCCGCGTGGCCGGCCGCCGCGCTGTTCATCGTCATCGTCGGCGGCATCTATGGCGGCTTCTTTACCGCGACCGAGGCGGCCGCGATCTCGGTCGCGCTGGTCACGCTGACGGGCTTCCTGCAACGCAAGCTGACGCTGGCCGGGTTCTGGGCGGCACTGCGAGAGACGGGGATCCAGACCACATCCATCTTCCTCATCGCGGCGGCGGCCAAGATCTTCGTGGCCTTCATCGCGCTGACCGGCGTCGCGCCCGCCATTGTCGGCGCGGTCACCGGGGCCGAACCCAACGTGATCGTCCTGATGGGCGCGATCGCCCTGATCTATCTGGCGCTGGGCATGTTCCTCGATCCCATCGGGATCATGGTGCTGACCCTTCCGCTGATGGTGCCTCTGGTGGAAAGCTACGGGCTGGACCTGATCTGGTTCGGCGTGGTGGTCATCAAGCTGCTCGAAATCGGGCTGATCACGCCGCCTGTGGGATTGAACGTGTTCGTCATCTCCTCGGTCGTCGGGAAATCAGTGCCCATCGATCGCATCTTCTCAGGGCTGCTGCGGTTCCTGTCGATCGATATTCTCGTGCTGATCATCATCATGGCGGTCCCGGCGCTGTCGCTGCTGATCCCCTATTCGGTGTAGTGACATGAAGGACATGCCCGAAACCGACCGGCGCTTCGCCACGACCCTGGCCCGGGGGCTGTCGGTACTGCGCGCGTTCCGCCCCTCGGACGATGGCCTAGGCAATGCCGAGATCGCCGAGCGGACCGGATTGCCGAAAAGCACGGTCTCGCGTCTGACCTATACGCTGCACGCGCTGGGCTACCTGTCCCACGCGCGTCACGGGGAACGCTATCGTCCGGGCCCTGCCCTTCTGGCGATGGGCAACGTCGCCTCGGCCTCGATCGGGTTTGCGGATCTGGCTGGCCCTATCATGCAGCGGCTGGCGGACCAGACGCGCACCCTGTCGCTTCTGGCCGTTCGGGACCGTGACAGGATGCTTCTGACAAAGGCCTGGCGGCCGGCGGGCGTGTCGTCGATCTGGCTGGAAGTCGGGCACCGCCTGCCGATCCGCGGCTCGTCCTCGGGAGCGTGCTATCTGGCGGCGGTGTCCGACGACAGCCTGCCGCGCGTAGTGGACGAGATCGGAGGGGATCGCGACCTGACGCCCGACCGCGCGATGGCGATCCGCGACGACGCTTACGCGCAACTGCTGGCGCGCGGGTTCGCCATCACCCTGCCCGAGCACTATTTCACGTCAAACATTCACGCGGTTTCAACCTCGTTCCAGCCCCCGGACCTGTCCGAGCCAGTGGTCTTTACCTGCGGCGCGTCGCCTGCGGATCTGACCGTCGACCGGATGGAGGCCGAGGTCGGGCCCGCCCTGCGTGCCGCAGTCCGAGAGCTTGAAACCAGACTGGGGCTCGGCCCCGTTCCCCTGAGACGCTGACGGGGCACGCCGACCCCACGCAATACAAGATGGAGACGCCAATGACCGACCCAGTCACCTACGATACCGAAGGCAAGATCGCGATCGTCACCGTGAACAACCCGCCTGTGAACGCCCTGGGCTTTGCCGTGCGGCAAGGCCTGGTCGATGCCTTCGACCGGTTCGACGCGGATGCCTCGGCAGAGATCGCGGTCCTCGTAGGTGCCGGTCGGCTGTTTCTGGGCGGGGCGGATATCTCGGAATTCGGCAAGCCCATGAAGGACCCTCAGCTGCCCGGCGTCGTGAACCGGATCGAGCGCACCGCGAAACCGGTCGTGGCGGCAATCCATGGCGCGGCACTGGGCGGCGGTCTCGAGGTCGCGATGGCTTGTCATTACCGGCTTGCCTTTTCGGGGACGAAACTGGGGGTGCCTGAAGTGACGCTTGGCATCCTGCCCGCCGCCGGGGGGACGCAGCGCCTTCCCCGCTTGGCCGGGATGGACGCCGCGCTCGAGATGATCTCCTCCGGCAAGCCGGTCGCGCCGGAAAAGGCGCAGGTCTGGGGCCTGATCGACCGCATCGTGTCCGAAGGGGACCCTCGTCTTGCCGGCATCGCCTATGCCGAGGAACTTCTGGCCGAAGGCGCAACGCCCCGCCCGACCTCCGCGATGGAGGCCGCGCCGGCCACAAGCGACGCCGAGACCTGGGACCGCCTGATGCAGGATCGGTATCCCGGGCAGGCCGCGCAGCGCCATGCCGTTCAGGCTGCGTTCGGGGCCGTGACCCTGCCCTTCGAAGACGGGTTGAAGGAAGAACGGCGGCTGTTCCTCGACCTGATGGAAAGCCCCCAGCGCGAGGCCCTGGTCCACGCCTTCTTCCTGGAACGGCGCGTGTCCAATCTGCCCGACCTGAAGGACATCACCCCGCGCGAGATCGCCAGCGTCGGCATCGTCGGCGGCGGCACGATGGGGTCCGGCATCGCCACCGCCTGCATCTTGGCCGGCCTGCCCGTAACGCTGGTCGAAACCACGGTGGAGGCGGCCGAGAAGGCGTATCTGGCCGTGTCCAAGAACCTCGACGGGGCCGTGAAGCGCGGCAAGATGAGCGACGCCGCGCGCGCGGCGGCCGATCTGACGACCACCACTGAATACGAGGCGCTTTCTGAAGCCGACGTCGTGATCGAGGCGGTGTTCGAGTCCATGGACGTCAAGCGGCAGGTCTTCGACCAGCTTGACCGCGTGATGAAGGACGGCGCGGTTCTGGCGACCAACACGTCGTACCTGGATGTCAACGAGATCGCCGCAGGCACCAAGCGCCCCGAGGATGTGATCGGGCTGCATTTCTTCTCGCCCGCCCATGTGATGCGCCTGCTGGAGGTCGTCGTCGCAGACCGCACTTCGGCCGAGGTGGCCGCGACCGGTTTCGCGCTTGGCAAGAAGTTAAAGAAGATCGCGGTGCGGTCCGGCGTTTGCGACGGGTTCATCGGCAACCGCATCCTGTCGCATTACCGCTCGGCCGCGGACGAGATGATCCTGCAAGGCGCCTCGCCCTACCAGATCGACGCCGCGCTGGAACGTTTCGGGTTCGCCATGGGGCCGATGAAGGTGGCCGATCTGGCCGGGCTCGACATCGGGCACATGACGCGGCAGCGCAAAGGCCCCCAGCCCGGCGTGGTCAATCCCGACTGGGCCGACCGCATGCACGAGATGGGGCGCCTGGGCCGCAAGTCCGGCCGCGGATTCTACATCTACGGTGACGACGGCCCGCAGGAAGACCCCGAGATCCTGAAGATCATCGATGAGGTCCGAGAAGCGCACGGCATTACGCCGAAGGAGTTCACGGACCAGGATATCTGGGAACGCTACATGACCGCCATGGTCAACGAGGCCGCCCGCGTCGTCGGTGAAGGCATCGCCAAGCGGCCGCAGGACGTCGATGCGGTCCTTCTGTTCGGCTACGGGTTCCCGCGCTGGCGGGGCGGGCCGATGATGTATGCCGATCACGTGGGCCTCGCGACGATCCGCGACCGCATCGCGCGTTATGGCGAAGAAAACCCCGAGTTCTGGCAGTCAGCGCCGCTGATCGAAGAGCTCGCCCAATCCAACCGCAAATTTTCGGAGTTGAACACATGAGCCGTGCCGTCATCGTCTCGGTCGCCCGGACCCCCATCGGGAAGGCCAATCGCGGCGCCTACAATTTGACCCACGGGGTCGATCTGGCCGGACACGCCACGAAGGCCGCGGTCGAGCGCGCCGGGATCGATCCCGCCACCATCGAGGACTCGATCTGGGGCTGCGGCTATCCGCAAGGCTCGACCGGGCGCAACATCGCGCGGCAGGCGGTGATCCGCGCCGGGCTGCCGGTCTCCATCGCCGGAACCACCGTGAACCGCTTCTGCGCCAGCGGCCTGCAAGCCATCGCGCAGGGGGCGCACGCCATCACGGCCGAGGGCGCGAAGGCCATCCTTGCCGGCGGTGTGGAATCGATCAGCCAAGTCCAGCCGCCCCCCGACGAGTCCCCGAACCCCTGGATCATGGAGCACAAGCCCGACCTCTACCTGCCGATGATCGACACCGCCGACATCGTGGCGCAGCGCTACGGCGTCAGCCGCGAGGCGCAGGACGAGCTGGCCTATCAGTCGCAGATGCGCACCGCCGAGGCGCAGAAAGCAGGCCGCTTCGACGCCGAGATCGTGGCGATGGACGTGGTGCAGTCGGTCAAGGACAAGGCCACGGGCGAGACCGCAGAACAGTCCCGCCGGATCGAGATGGACGAGTGCAACCGCCCCCAGACCACGCTGGAGGGGCTGCAAAAACTGGACCCGGTGCGTGGCGAGGGCAAGTTCATCACCGCGGGCAACGCCAGCCAGCTGTCCGACGGCGCCGCCGCGCTGGTCCTGATGGACGAGAAGGAGGCCGAGCGTCAGGGGCTGGAGCCTCTGGGCGCCTTCCGCGGCTATGCCGTCGCAGGCTGCGAGCCCGACGAGATGGGCATCGGCCCGGTCTTCGCCGTGCCCCGCCTGCTGGAACGCGCGGGCCTGTCGGTGGACGACATCGACCTGTGGGAGCTTAACGAGGCCTTCGCCTCGCAGCTTCTCTATTGCCGCGACAAGCTGGGGATCCCCAACGACATCCTGAACGTCAACGGCGGCTCGATCTCTGTCGGGCACCCGTTCGGCATGACAGGCGCGCGCATGACCGGTCATATCCTGCACGAAGGCCGCAGGCGCGGCGCGAAGCTGGGCGTCGTGACCATGTGCATCGGCGGCGGCCAGGGGGCCGCGGGCCTTTTCGAAATCTTCTGAAGGAAGGACAGACCATGGACCTGAGCTATTCTGAAAAGCACGAGGCATTCCGCAAGGATCTGCGCACCTTCCTTGACGAGAAGTTGCCCAAGCGCCTGTCCGACAAGGTGCGTCTGGGCCAGCGCCTGACCAAAGAGGACATGGAGGAATGGCACGCCATCCTTCAGACCCGCAACTGGCTGGCCGGACACTGGCCCGAGGAATACGGCGGCTCTGGCTGGGACGCGGTCGAGCGCCACATCTTCGAGGAGGAGACCACCCGGGCCAATGCCCCGCGCATCCTGCCCTTCGGCATCATGATGCTGGGACCGGTGCTGATGAAGTTCGGCAGCGAGGACCAGAAGGCACACTGGCTTCCGCGGATCCTGAACGGCACCGACTGGTGGTGCCAGGGCTATTCCGAACCGGGCGCGGGGTCGGATCTGGCGGCGCTGAAGACCACCGCCGAACGGGACGGCGACCACTACGTGGTCAACGGCCAGAAGACCTGGACCACCCTTGCGCAATATGCCGACCACATCTTCTGCTTGGTGCGCACCGGCAAGGACGGCAAGAAGCAGGAAGGGATCAGCTTCCTTCTGATCGACATGGACGACCCCGGCATCGAGGTGCGCCCGATCTATCTGATCGACGGCGGGGCCGAGGTGAACGAGGTCTGGTTCAAGGACGTCCGCGTTCCGGTTGAGAACCTCGTGGGCGAGGAGAACCAGGGCTGGACCATCGCGAAATACCTGCTGACGCATGAGCGGACGAACATCGCCGGTGTCGGCTTCGCCACCCAGGCGCTGGAGAACCTCAAGAGGATCGCCGGGCTGGAGCATCAGGCGGGCAAGCCGCTGATCGAGGATCCGCTGTTCGCGGCAGAGATCGCGCGGCTGGAAATCCAGCTGATGGCGATGGCCACGACGAACCTGCGCGTCGTCTCGGCGGCCGCCGAAGGGAACGCACCGGGGGCCGAAAGTTCGATGCTGAAGGTGAAGGGCACCGTCATCCGGCAGGAGCTGAACGACCTGACCCGCCGCGCCTGCGGCCCCTACGCCATGCCCTTCGTCTCCGAGGCGCTGGAGGCGGGATCCAATGTCGAACCGGTCGGCCCCGACTATGCCGCGCCGGTGTCGGGCAAGTATTTCAACAATCGCAAACTCTCGATCTATGGCGGATCGAACGAGGTGCAAAAACAGATCATCGCCAAGATGAAACTGGGGGCCTGAGATGGATTTCACCCTGACCGAAGAACGTCAGATGTTGCAGGACGGCTTGCGCCGGATGCTGGCCGACAAGGTGGACCCCAAGGCCGTCGCCCGCGGCGATACCGCCTGGAGCACCGAGACCTGGGAGGCGCTGGCCGAGATGGGCGTGATCGGCGCCCTGTTTTCCGAAGACGACGGCGGCTTCGGCGGCGCGGGCTTCGACCTGATGGTGGTGTTCGAGGAGATGGGCCGTGCCGGCGCACCCGAGCCGCTGATGGAGACGCTGATCGCCGGCGGCCTGATCGCCGAGCTTGGATCGGATGCGCAGAAGGCGCATCTGGACGCGGTGATCGGCGGCGCGGTGCAACTGGCCTTCGCCCATTCCGAACCGGGCGCCCGGTTCGACCTTGAACGGGTCGCGACCGAGGCGCGGCAGGACGGCGACGGCTGGATCCTGACGGGGCGCAAGTCCGTGGTCGCGAACGGGGGCGAGGCCGATTACATCGTCGTCTCGGCCCGGGTGTCGGGCAACACGGGCGACCGTGACGGTCTGGCCCTGTTCCTGGTGCCGAAGGGCACAGAGGGGCTGGACCTGCGCGACTATCCCCTGACCGGCGGCGGCCGTGGGGCCGAGATCGCGATGGAGGACATGCGCCTGCCCGCGGATGCGCTTCTGGGCGAGGCAGGCCACGCCTTCCCTGCGATCGAACGCGCCAATGCCCGCGCCGTCGCCGCCCAGACCGCCGAGGCGCTGGGCCTGATGGAACGGATCAAGGACCTGACGGCCGACTACCTGCAACAGCGCACCCAGTTCGACAAACCGTTGATCAAGTTCCAGGCACTGGCCTTCCGCATGGCCGACGTCCTGATCGAGATCGAGCAGGCGCGGTCCGCCGTCATCAACCTGTGCGGGCATCTGGATGCCGACCGCGAGACGCGAGAGCTGCACGTCTCGGCCACGAAACAGCTGGTGGGGGAAACCGCCAAGCTGGTGGTCGAGGAGTCGATTCAGATGCATGGCGGCATCGGGATCACCCAGGAATACGACCTGGCGCATTTCGCCCGCCGCCTAACGATGGTGGAACACCGGTTCGGCGACGCGCTGTTCCATCTGGGCCGCTTCTCGCGGTTGCGCATGGCATGAGCGGGACGGACGGCATCATCCGGGACGAAACCGGCACGCAGCGCACGCTGGGCTACGTGCTGGACGTCTCGCGCGGGGACGGGCGCGCGCGCTGCACCCTGACGCTGGACGACCGGCACACCAACCGCCACGGGATGCTGCACGGGGGCTTGGCGGCCGTCATGCTGGACAACGCGATGGGGGCCACGGGATCGCTATCGGTGGATCCGTCGGGCTTGCACCCGATGCTGACGCTGTCCTTGACGACGAATTTCCTGTCCTCGGGCCGGGTCGGCGACACGTTGACGGCCGAAGGCTGGATCACCGGCGGCGGGCGCAAGACGAAGTTCATCGACGGCCGCCTGACGGCCGAGGACGGGCGCGTGGTGGCGACCGCGACGGGTGTCTTCAAGCCGATGCCAACGGGGTCGAAGACATGACCGCGAGGATCGAGACCGACCACCACGCGTTGATCGTCTGGAACGAGAATACCAATCGTCGCAACGCCCTGACCCCCGCCTTTTACGACGCGATCCAAGAGGGCTGCGCACGTGCGGAGGGCGAGGCCGGGATCGGGGCCGTCATCATCGCCGGTGCGGGCGGGTATTTCTCGGCCGGTGGTGACCTGAACGCGCTCAAGACCCGCGCCGAGTTGCCAAAGCGCGAGCGCGCCGAGAAGATCGAACGTCTGCACGACGCCATCCGCGCGGTCCGTCATTGCCCCGTTCCCGTGATCGCCGCGGTCGAAGGGGGGGCTGCCGGGGCCGGCTGGTCCATTGCCGCCGCCTGCGACATGATCGTCGCGGCGCGCGGGGTCGAATTCCGCGCCGCCTACGTGCGCGCGGGCCTCGTGCCCGACGGCGGGTTGACCGCGACACTTGCCGCGACGCTGCCGCCGGCCACCGTCCTGCCGCTTCTTCTGAGTGGGGAGCCGATCACGTCCGACCGCCTCCACGCCCTCGGAGCGGTGTCCGAGCTTTGCGAAACAGGCGAAGCGGTTGCGCGTGCCGCGGTGCTTGCCAACGCCTTCGCACACGGTCCGCGCGAGGCGCAGACGCGCATCAAGAGGCTGGCACACGCGGCGTATGAGGGCACGCTGGCAGCCCAGTTGGACGCGGAACGCGACGCCATGGCCCGGGCCCAAGGCGGGCCGGAAGCGGCCGAGGGGATCGACGCCTTCCTGTCGAAACGGAAACCGGACTACGAGAGGTTCCGAAAGTGACGCCCATCCACGATCATATTGACCGCCATGCCGACGACCGGCCCAATGCCCCGGCGATGAGGGATTCGACCGGGATCGTGCTGGATTGGTCCGCCTATCGCGCCGCAACCAAAGAGGCGCGGGACTATCTGGCCGATGCCGGGGTCGGCCCCGGCGATCGGGTGATGATCGTCGCCGAGAATTGCGCCGCCCTTGCCGCCCTGATCTTCGGGGTCAGCCGGCTTGGCGCCGTGGCCGTTCCGGTGAACGCCCGCATGAAGGGGGCCGAACTGGCCAAGATCGCGGGCCATTGCGAACCGAAGGCGACGATCTACACCGTGGCCGCCTCGCCTGATGCCCGGATCCATGCCGAAGCGGCCGACACCACCGTGCGCGACACTGCCTGCGGCGAGGTCATGCTGGCGACTGCCCCCGACGCGCGGGCCGAGCCTGCGTCCGATGTCGCCGTCCTTCTTTATACCACCGGAACCACCGGCGATCCCAAGGGGGTCATGCTGACCCACGGCAACCTGAACTATGCCGGCAAAACCTCGGCCGAATTGCGCGGCATGGGCCCGGACGAACGGCTGTATGGCGCCCTGCCCCTGACCCACGTGTTCGGGCTGGCCTCGATGCTGACGGCCGGGGCGGTCGCGGGGGCCGAGGTTCAACTCGAGGCGCGGTTCGCCCCCGACAGGCTGCTGTCGGCGCTGAACGACGGCGCGACCATCCTGCCTGCGGTTCCGCAGATGCACGCGGTGCTGATGGCCCATACCGCCGATCTGGGCATGGAAAAGCTGCAAGACGCGCAGCTGAAGTACGTCTCCTCCGGCGCGGCGCCGTTGGACCCGGCATGGAAGCGCAAGGCCGAGGTGTTCTATGGTCTGCCCCTGCAGAACGGCTATGGCATGACCGAAACCACCGCCGGGATCTGCGCCACCCGCAACCGGATCGGTGATCCCGACACCTCGGTCGGTCCGCCCCTGCCCGGCTGCGAGGTGCGGATCCTGTCGCCCAACGACGACGGCGTGGGCGAGATCGCGACGCGCGGCCCGCATGTGATGGCGGGCTATTACCGCGCGCCCGACCTGACAGCCGCGGTTCTGGATGCCGATGGATGGCTGTCCACCGGGGACCTGGGCAAGATCGACGATCAGGGGCGGCTTCACGTCGTGGGCCGCACCAAGGAACTGATAATCCGATCGGGGTTCAACGTCTATCCGCCCGAGGTCGAGGCCGCGTTGAACGACCATCCCGATGTGGTGCAAAGCGCCGTCATCGGCCGCGCGCGCGACGGCAACGAGGATGTGTTGGCCTTCGTCCAGCCGCGTCGCGCCGATCTGGACCCCGCGCAGCTTGCCGCATTTGTCTCGGGGTCGCTGTCGGCGTATAAACGGCCATCCGCGATCTTCGTCGTCGACGCGCTGCCTGCTGCCCCGACCGGCAAGATTTTGAAACATCGACTGCTTGATACCTTCGCCGCCCAGATCGCGGCCCAAGACGCGAAAGGACTCTGACATGCCCAAGGACACCACAGGCCACGGCCCCGAACTGGGCCAATTCGAATGGAGCGATCCGTTCCTTCTGGAACAGGAGCTGACCGAGGACGAGCGGATGCTGCGCGACGCCGCGCGCACCTTCGCCTCCGACGTGCTACAGCCCCGAGTCGCCAACGCCTATCGCGACGAGACGGCCGATCCCGACCTTTTCCCCAAAATGGGCGAAGCCGGGCTTCTGGGTGTCACGGTCCCCGAGGAATATGGCGGGCTGGGGGCCAGCTATGTCACCTACGGCCTTGTCGCGCGCGAGGTCGAGCGGGTGGATTCAGGCTACCGCTCGATGATGTCGGTGCAGTCCAGCCTCGTAATGTACCCCATCCAGGCCTATGGATCCGAAGAGCAGAAGCAGAAATACCTCCCCGGGCTCGCCTCGGGTGAGCTGATCGGCTGCTTCGGCCTGACCGAGCCCGACGCCGGGTCCGACCCTGCGGGCATGAAGACCGTCGCGAAGAAGATCGATGGCGGTTACGTGCTGAACGGCGCGAAGATGTGGATCTCGAATTCGCCCTTCGCAGACGTGTTCGTCGTCTGGGCCAAGTCCGAGGCGCATGAGGGCAAGATCCGTGGCTTCGTGCTGGAAAAAGGCATGAAGGGTCTGTCCGCCCCCAAGATCGGCGGCAAGCTGAGCCTTCGCGCGTCGACCACGGGCGAGATCGTCATGGACGGTGTCGAAGTCGGGGAAGAGGCGCTTCTGCCCAACGTACAGGGCCTGAAGGGTCCGTTCGGCTGCCTCAACCGCGCCCGCTACGGCATCTCGTGGGGGGCCATGGGCGCCGCCGAGGCGTGCTGGCACGCTGCCCGCGCCTACGGGCTGGACCGCAAGCAGTTCAACAAGCCCTTGGCCGGGACGCAGCTGTTCCAGAAGAAGCTGGCCGACATGCAGACCGAGATCTCGCTTGGCCTGCAAGGATCCCTGCGTCTGGGGCGGATGATGGATAACGGCACTGCCTCGCCCGAGCTGGTCAGCCTGATGAAGCGCAACAATTGCGGCAAGGCGCTGGAGATCGCGCGCGTTGCCCGCGACATGCATGGCGGCAACGGCATCTCCGAGGAATACGTGGTGATGCGCCACATGATCAACCTCGAGACGGTGAACACCTATGAAGGCACGCATGACGTCCACGCCCTGATCCTGGGCCGGGCGCAAACGGGCATTCAGGCGTTCTTCTGATCCACGGCCCGGGGGGACGGCCGCTGGTGGTCCGTCCCCCCGGAATTCTATCATTAGAGTCAAGCTAGGACACGGCCGCCCTGCACAGGCGCGGTGAGTCCGAGCGTGTTATCTGGTTGCCGGGCGGCGAGGAACGCCATGGCCCCCAGCACAATAAGCGCGGCAATCGCAAGTGCGAACCAGATGCGCATGTTCCATATCTCCGCAAGGTTACAGTAATATAGCCGACGATGTTGATGCGGGGGAGCCGTGTCGACACCCGTCGAAGGGGCAACATAGACCCATGGTCTTGGCATTCGAATTGTGCATCATGCGGCCATGATGGACACCTTTTCGATACGCCCCGCCCACGCACTGCCGACCTTCGGATCGCAGGACGCCCGTCCATGACAGATCGCCGGTCCGCAGGGATGGAGGTGCGCCGCGCCGTCCTGGGCGATGCACATGTCGACCGCGCCGAGGCGGCCAAGTCCGCATTCGATACCCCCTTCCAGGACATGATCACCGAAAGCGCTTGGGGCACGGTCTGGGCATCGGACGGGATTTCCCGGCGAGAACGGTCGATGCTGACCGTCGCCCTTCTTGCCGCGACCGGCAATTTCGAGGAGATCGCGATGCATATCCGCGCGACCGAACGCACGGGCGCCTCGCCCACCGATATCGCCGAGGCGTTGCAGCATGTCGCGATCTATGCCGGGGTGCCGCGCGCGAACCATGCGCTGAAGATCGCAAAGGAGACCTACCGCGAGATGGGGATAGAGATTTGACGGCCGAATACTTTCAACGCGACCGGCGGTGGCATCCGCCCGCCCTGACGCCCGACTACAAGACCAGTGTCGCCCGCAGCCCAAGCCTACCGCTTCTGTCGATCGAGAACTCGCTGAGCGAGATCACCGGCCCGACCTTCAGCCACGCGGCCCTGGGGGGACTGGACAACGACCTGATCCTCAATTTCACGGGCGAGCCTGCGATCGGCGAACGCACCGTGGTGCATGGCCGCGTCACCGACGAGACCGGGCGCCCGGTCAAGGGCGCGCTGCTGGAGGTATGGCAGGCCAATGCCGGGGGGCGCTACCGGCATGTGAAGGACGGGTATCTGGCCCCGCTCGACCCCAATTTCGGGGGGTGCGGACGTTGCCTGACGGACGAGGACGGGTTCTACGTCTTCCGCACCGTGAAGCCGGGCGCCTATCCGTTCCGCAACTATTCCAACTCATGGCGGATGGCGCATATCCACTTCTCGATCTTCGGGGCGGGTCTGACGCAACGCCTTATCACCCAGATGTATTTCGAGGGCGATCCCCTGCGCGATCAGGACCCCATTGCCCAGACGATCCCGGACCCGGCTGCGCTGGACCGGCTGGTGGCGCCTTTGGACCTGAACGCCTCGGTCCCGTTGGACAGCCTGGCCTATCGGTTCGACATCGTCCTGCGCGGGCGCCGGCAGACCGTGTTCGAGAACAAGCTGGAGGGCGCGTGATGCCGTTGGAATACCCAAAGGAAACCCCGGCGCAGACCGCAGGACCGTTCGTCCATATCGGCGCCATGCCCCGCATCGCCGGCTTTACCTGCTTCGATGTCGAACTGGGCCAGCAGATCGCCGGGCCGGACGTGCCGGGCGAGCGCATCGTGATCGAGGGGCAGATCCTCGACGGGACCGGCACGCCCTGCCGCGACACGATGGTCGAGGTCTGGCAAGCCGACGATCAGGGCCGCTATGCCCATCCAGAGGACCCGCGCGGCGCAGAGGTCGCGGACGGGTTCACCGGGTTCGGCCGGGCCCATACCGATTTCGACACCGGCCTCTTCAGGTTCGAAACTATCAAGCCCGGCATCGTGCCCGGCCGCCACGGTCGCGACCAGGCCCCGCATGTCAGCTTCTGGATCGTCGCCCGGGGCATCAATATAGGGCTGCATACCCGCATGTATTTCCCCGAGGACAACACCTCGACCGACCCCGTCCTGAGCATGATCGAGCAGCCGCATCGACGCGACACCCTGATCGCGGAAAGGACCGCGGACGGGCAGTACCGCTTCGACATCCGCCTTCAAGGCGACCGGGAAACGGTGTTTCTGGATGTCTGATCCCGCCATCATCTGCGTCGCGATCACCGGATCGGTCCCCACCAAAGCCGATAATCCGGCCGTCCCGATCACCGTGACAGAACAGGTTGAAAGCACGCGCGAAGCCTTCGAGGCAGGCGCCAGCATCGCGCATTGCCACGTGCGCGACGACGACGGCAAGCCGACCTCGGACCCCGGACGCTTCGCCGACCTCAAGGCCGGGATCGAGGACGCCTGCCCCGGCATGATCGTGCAGCTTTCGACCGGGGGCCGTTCGGGCGCGGGACAGGCGCGCGGCGGGATGCTGCCGCTGAAGCCGGACATGGCGTCCCTGTCCGTGGGATCCAACAACTTCCCCACGCGTGTCTACGAGAACCCGCCCGATCTGGTGGACTGGCTGGCGTCCGAGATGAAGACCCACGGCGTGAAGCCCGAGATCGAGGCCTTCGATCTCAGCCATATCTACCACGCCAAGCTGATGCACGACCGCGGGCAACTGGCGGATGTGCCCTACGTCCAGTTCGTGATGGGTGTGAAGAACGCCATGCCGGCCGACAAGCGGGTCTTCGACTTCTACGTCGAGACGGTGAAGACGCTGTTCGGCAACGTGCCATGGTGTGCGGCAGGCATCGGACGGCATCAGGCCCAGGTGAACGACTGGGCGGCGCAAGCGGGCGGTCATCTGCGCACCGGGCTGGAGGACAACATCCGCTTGGACCGCGACACGCTCGCGCCGTCGAACGCAGCGCTGGTCGAACGCGCGGCCGAGATCTGCGCGCGGCATGGCCGTCCCGTCGCGACCCCGGAACAGGCGCGCACAATCCTGGGACTGGCCGCGTGACGGGGTTCGCACGCATCGACGATTGCGTCCTTCACTACACGTTCCGCGAGGGGCGCGGTCCGGCGGTCGTGTTCCTTAATTCGTTGGGCACGGATCTGCGCATCTGGGACGGTGTGGTCGACGCACTTCCGACCGACCTATGCCTTTTGCGCATGGACAAGCGCGGCCATGGTCTGAGCGAAACGGCGCCTGGCGACATGGCCCGCTTTGCCGCCGATGCGGCCGGGTTGATGGACCGGTTCGGCCTGTCGCGGGCGCTGATCTGCGGCGTCTCGATCGGGGGGATGATCGCGCAGGAGCTTGCCCTGTCGCGCCCCGACCTCGTCGGTGGCCTGCTTCTGTCGAACACCGCCGCCAAGATCGGCGACGCTGCTGGCTGGCAGGACCGGCTTTTCCGGATCGAGACCGACGGCCTGCCCGCCATGGCCGACGGCGTGCTGGACCGCTGGTTTCCGCGCGCCTTCAAGGACGGCCACCCCGACATGGTGGCGGGGTATCGCACGATGCTCAGCCGGACGGATGCAGAGGGCTATTCCAACGCCTGCCGCGCGTTGGCGGGGGCCGATCTGCGGGACCGCGTGGGCACCATCGCCTGCCCCACCGTGGTCATCGGCGGGTCGGAAGACGGCTCGACCCCGCCCGACGTGGTACGCGGTCTGGCCGATGCCATCCCGGGCGCGGATTACATCGAAATTGGCGGCGCGGGCCACCTGCCCTGCATCCAGACCCCCGGAGACGTTGCCGCGCCCTTGATGGACCTTCACCGGCGTATTTCGTGACGGACGTCTTCGCGCACCCATGGCTGTCGGGCCTCTTCGCGGACGCGGAGGCGCAGGCGATCTGGTCGGCAGGCGGGGACCTTTCGCGCATGATCGCGTTCGAGGCGGCGTGGTCCCGCGCGCTGGGCACGAGCGGCGCGGTGGAGGTCTCCGTCGCCGAGGTGGCCGCGAAGGCCATCGAGGACTGGCAGCCCGACATGGCCCTCCTTCGGGACGGTACCGCGAAGGACGGCCTGCCCGTCCCAGCGTTGGTTCGCGCGTTGAAAGCCACCGCGGGCGATGCGGCTGATGCCGTCCACGCAGGCGCGACGTCGCAAGACGTGATGGACAGCGCGCTTTCGTTGGCGCTGGTGCAGACGGTCGATCTGCTGGCCGGACGGGTCGACGCGCTTCAGACCGCTTTGGCTAACTTGTCCGACCGGTTCGGCGGGGCCGAAATCACCGGGCGCACGCGGATGCAGGACGCCCTGTCGATCCGGGCCGGGACGCGCATCGCCGCATGGTCGTCCCCCCTGCCCCGTCATGCCGACCGCCTGAGTGAACTCCGGTCCCGGGTCGCGGTCATCCAGATCGGCGGCCCCGTCGGTGACCGGCGCAACATCCCGGAGGAACTGGTCGCAGACGTCGCGCACCAGCTCGGGTTGTCTCCCGCGCCGTGCTGGCACAGCGCGCGTGATACCGTAGCCGAAGCGGGTGCGGTCTTCGCGGGGATCGCGGGAAGCTGCGGCAAGATCGGGCAGGACATGGCGCTGATGGCCCAGGACCGCACGCTGGCGCTGAACGGCGGCGGCGGGTCTTCGGCGATGCCGCACAAGATAAACCCCGTCCGTGCCGAGCTTCTGGTCACCCTCGCTCGCTTCGCCGTAGCGCAGACTGCCGCCCTGACCGGCGCACTGGTCCACGAGCAGGAAAGGTCCGGCGCCGCCTGGGCCCTGGAATGGATGACGATACCGCAGCTGGCCGTCGCGACCGCAAAGGCTTTGGCGACCGCGGCAGAGCTTTGCGAGGATGTTGCCGGCATCGGTTGATGCGCGCCCGCCGATTTGGACCTGCGCGCCACGCGCCCTAATCTTTCGCGAGACGCACGAGGGGATACCGATGCAACAGCAAGACCAGACCGCGCTCGCTTCGGGGACCTACGACATTCCGAAGGGGCATCTGGCCGTGGTCGTGACGCATATGGTCTGCGCCGAGGCGGCCGAGCCCCGCCCGCAGCCCCCCGGCGTGGTTCTGCGGCGCGAGGATCGGATCGAACCCGAAGTCTATCGAATGCTGTTCCGGATGGTCGGGCGCGATTGGCTCTGGACCTCGCGGCTGATGCTGGAGGATGACGCGCTGGTTCAGATCCTGCTGGATCCATCCGTGACGCTTTACACCCTTCAGGGGGAAGACGGCCCGCTCGGGATCGTCGAGCTTGACCAGAACGACAGTGCGTCGCCCGAGATCAGTTTCTTCGGATTGGTGCCGACCGCGATGGGGCGCGGCATCGGGGGGTGGCTGATGGGGCACATGCAGCAGCGCCTTTTCCGCGGCGGGGCCGACCGCATCCGGCTGAATACCTGCACCCTGGACAGTCCGAATGCACTGAAGTTCTACATGCGCAGCGGCTTTCGGGCCGAGCGGCGCGACGTTCAGGTGTTCCCCGATCCCCGCGCCGTGGGATTGCTGGACGAGGCCGCCGCGCCGTTCGTGCCGCGGACCTAGTCCTCGATCTCGAACTCGGGCAGATCCTGCAACGGCTCCATCCCCAGGCGGGTGACGATCGTGATGTCGGACCCGTCCGCAGGCCGGACAAGGCGAATATCTTCGAGCGGGATCATCACCGTCTTGTCGCCGATGCCGATGAAGCCCCCGACATCCGTGGTCAGTCCCAGCATCTGCCCATCGACGCTGAGGACGACATCCTCGACGCCGCCGATTTCGGTCAGGTTCGCGACCATGGCGCTCAAGGGAGCAGAGTCGTCCCACACATCCTGGTCGTAGTTCCCTTCCAGAGAGACCACGCGCGCATCTTCAAGCATCTCTGCGGTGATGATGTTCTGCGGATCGGGCGCGGCGGCGTCTTCGGAAAAGGACGCCGCGTCCTGCGCAGCGGCGGGCAGCGCGAAAAGGATGGCCGCAGCGATCACGGGTTTGCGCAACATGGGAATGCCTTTCACAATGGCTTTGTCAGGCGGGAAACCGCCCGCTGCGCCCGGTGGTTCCGTCGCGCCGCACCCACGAAAGGACAAATGATGACCGCAGACGAAATTGTCAGCTTGCTGGACCTGGCCCCCCATCCCGAAGGGGGGCATTACCGCCAGACCTGGGAGGCGGACGGCCCGGGCCGCCCGGCCGGGACTTGCATCTATTTCCTGTTGAAAGCGGGCGAGCAAAGCCATTGGCACCGGGTCGATGCCGCCGAGATCTGGCACTTCTACGCCGGGGGGCCACTGACGTTGCGCCTTTCGGAGACGGCGGAGGGGCCTGCACAAAGTCACATTCTGGGCCCGGATCTCGCCGCGGGTCAGCGCCCGCAGGTCATCGTGCCGACCGGGGCATGGCAGGCGGCCGAAGCCGGGGCGGACTGGACGCTTGTGGGATGCACAGTCAGCCCGGGTTTCCGGTTCGAGGGGTTCGAACTGGCCGCGCCCGACTTCGACATTCCCGAGGCGCGGAACGATTAAGCCCCGGGGCGATTGGTCGTGCGACATCAGAGGCATTACGCAGCATGACCGACACGGAACGACATTGGGGCCACCGCCGGATCGAAGGCGGTTGGGAGATCGCGACATGGGCACCGACCGCCGAGCGCATGACGCTCGAAGTGGACGGCACCTCGCGCAAGATGGAAACGCAAGACGGCTGGCATATCGCACGGATTGAGGCTGTCGAGGGCGCGACCTACGGCTTTCGGCGCGACGGCGACACCCTGCTGCCCGACCCCGCAAGCCGTGCCCAGAGCGGCGGGGTCCACGCGCCGTCGAAACTGATCGACATCTCCGCCATCCCGCGCACCGAATGGTCGGGACGCCCCTGGGAGGAAACCTCGATCCTCGAGCTTCACGTCGGCACCTTCACCGAAGAAGGTACCCTCGCCGCCGCCGCGCGTAAGCTTCCCGATCTGGCGTCGCTTGGGTTCACATGTGTCGAGCTGATGCCGCTGGCCCAGTTCGACGGCGACCGCGGATGGGGATATGACGGCGTACTTCCGTTCGCCGTTCATCCCGCCTATGGCACCCCCCGCGACATGGTCGCCTTCGTGTCGGCCGCGCACGAGGCCGGGCTGATGGTGCTGGTGGATGCGGTCTATAACCATTTCGGCCCGGAAGGCGCGGTCCTGTCGCAACTATGCCCGACCTTCTTCGACGAACAGCGCCATACGCCGTGGGGCGCCGCCATCGATTTTGACAAGCCGCAGGTGCGGTCGTTCTTCCTGCAAAATGCCGAGATGTGGCTGCGCGATTACGGCGTCGATGGCCTGCGGCTGGACGCCGTGCACCAGATCGGTCGCGAGGGCGACACCGATTTCTTGACCGAACTGTCCGAGCGGGTCATCGCGCTGGATCTGGACCGCCCACTGCACCTGGTGACCGAGGACGAGCGCAACCTCGTCTCCTACGTCGGGCGCGATGCGTTGCAGGCGCAGTGGAACGACGACTATCACCACGCCGTCCACTGTCTTCTGACCGGCGAAAGCCAGAGCTACTACGCGCCGTTCTCGGACGACCCGTTCGGCGACATGGTGACGGCGCTGCGCGACGGCCAAGTCGATCAGGGCCAGCCGCGCCCGAACACCGAAGACCGGCGGGGCGAGCCGTCGTCCGAGCTGCCGCCGATCTGCTTCGTCAACGCCAACCAGACCCACGACCAGATCGGCAACCGCGCCTTCGGGGACCGCCTGATCGCGCTGGCCGGACCTGAGCGGATGGAGGTCATGCATGCCATGCTGTGCCTGGCGCCGTTCGTGCCGATGCTGTTCATGGGCGAGGAGATCGGATCGCGGGCGCCGTTCCAGTTCTTCACGGATTTCCACGGCGATCTGGCGGATGCGGTCCGCAAGGGCCGCCGGTCCGAGTTCCCCGAATTCGCCGATGCCCAGGACGAAATCCCGGACCCCAACGCACCGGAGACATTCGCCCGATCCCGCCCCTACGCGGATCTGCCCGAAGATGCCGACGATTGGCGCGCCCTGACACGCGCGTGCCTTGCCCTGCGCAAGTCCCACGTCGTTCCGCTGCTGAAAAGCGGCTGGCGTGAAACTCGGGTGGAACGGACCGGCCCCGGCACCCTTCTGGCGACGTGGGTGTTTGAACAAGGTCGCCTCGATCTGACCTTTTCAACCGAAGGCCCGGCCCCTGCTATCCCGACGACCGAACTCTTTTCACATGAAAGACCCGGCGCGGCGATGCGCATGGGCATTGGGGGTGCAGAATGACCCGTATCGCAAGTTACCGCGTCCAGCTGCGCGACGGCATGGATTTCGGAACCCTCGAACACCGGCTGCCGCAGATTGCCGATCTGGGGGTCAGTCACCTCTACCTGTCGCCGATCCTAACCGCCGCGCCGGGATCGACCCACGGTTACGACGTGACCGACCCGACCGAGATCGATCCCGTATTGGGCGGGGTTTCGGGGTTCGAAAGCCTGGCCCGCGCCGCGGACGAGCTTGGGCTGGAGATCATTCTGGATATCGTGCCGAACCACATGGCCTTCGGGCTGGAGACGCCGTGGCTGCGCGACGTTCTGGCGAAAGGCGAACGCAGCCCCCACGCCTCGGTTTTCGAGATCGACTGGGACGCCGGGCCCCTGGCGCTTCCCTGGCTGACCGCGCCCCTGCCCGAGATGGCGCAGGCTGGCGATGTGCGGATCGACGGCGAGACGCTGAAGGTCGGCGGGCTGGACGTTCCGCTGTCGCCGGGCAGTTCTTCCGAGTTTGACGAGGACAACATCGATCAGCTTCATGAACGCCAGCACTGGCGGCTTCTGCCTTGGCAGATGGAGCGTGACAGCATCACCCACCGACGCTTCTTCTCGGTCACCGGCCTGATCGGCGTCCGGGTCGAGGATCCGGACGTGTTCGAGAAAGTCCACGCGGCAGTTTTCGATCTGGTCGACCGTGGGCTGATCCAAGGGCTCCGGGTGGATCACGTGGACGGTCTGGTCGATCCCGGCGGATATCTGCGCCGCCTGGCGGACCGCGTTCCGGGAACGGACATCTGGGTCGAGAAAATCCTGGTTTCGGGTGAAACCCTGCGCGATTGGCCCGTTGCCGGGACTACAGGGTACGAGGCAGCCGCTGTCATCGGCCGCGCTTTGGCCAGCCGCTCCGGATTCGAGCGGATCGACACCCTCTGGCGGGACGAGGCGGAGATCGAAGGCACGTTCCACCCGATGGTCGAGGAGGCCAAGCGCGAGGTGCTGGTCGACGAACTGGCCGCCGAACTGCGCCAACTGCGCAGCTTGGTGGAACGCGTGGCCGAAGAAGAGGCCCGGCCCATGGGCCCCGAAACCCTTCGCGAGGCGATCACCGAGCTTCTGGTCGCGTTTCCCCGCTATCGCAGCTATGTCGGCGCGGCGGCGTCCGAAGAGGATCGGCGCATCTGGACCGACAGCGCCGACCGCGCGGCCGAGCATGTCCGCCAGCGCGACGGCATCGACTGGGTGCGGGATACGATGCTGGACGGCACCTCGACCGCGGCGCGCGCCTTTACCGTCAGGATGGAGCAGGTGACCGGCGCGCTTTTGGCCAAGGCTCACGAGGATACTGCCGGCTTTCGGTTCAACCGCTACCTGGCCGCGAACGAGGTCGGCGCCGATCCCGACCATCCCCTGGCCTCGCCCGACGACATTCAGGCCTTCCTGACGGATCGCCAGACCCATTGGCCCGGATCCCTGACCCTGGGATCCAGCCACGACACCAAGCGCAGCGAAGACGCCCGCATGCGCCTCATCGCGGCCACCCACGAGCCCGAGGCCTTTGCCACGCTCTGGCAGGATGCCAAGGCGCTGCCCGGATCGGATGGTTTGAACGCCAACCGGCGCTTCTATGCCTTCCAGATCGCCCTTGCGATCCATGGCGAGCCCGAAGCGCAGGACCGCGCCGCCGAGCATATGGTCAAAGCTCTGCGCGAGGGCAAAGAGGTGTCATACTGGACCGCCCCGGACGAAGACCGCGAGGCAAGGATGCAGTCATGGGTCCGCAGCCTTCTGGACCTTTGGGACGAAACCCGGCCCGACACGCTGGAACGGCTGAAAAGCCTTGGGGCGCATCTGTCGTTGTGCGAGGTCGCCCTTCGCTGCCTGATGCCTGGCATGCCCGACATCTATCAGGGCGGGGAAGGCATGATCCTGCAGCTGACCGATCCGGACAATCGACGCACCCCGGAATGGGACAGGCTGGCCGGACTGCCCGCCGGGCGCGACCCATCGTCTGTGAAGGCCGGTCTGTTCCACCTTCTTCTGGGGCTGCGACGTGCGGACCCCGACCTTTTCGCGAAGGGAACGGCCAGCTGGAGCGTGGATAACGCGGGATGGCGCCTCTCGCGACAGCACGACGGACGCGAGATCGCCGCGATCCTGACGGATGGCGATCCCGATGCCGAAGGCCTGGAATGGCTGTCGCGGGACGAGACCAGCGGACAAACGCTCGCCATCCTCAAGAGCTGAGGCGCGCGATCACAATTGGCCGCCTTGGGGGAACCGGGGCGGCCATTCGCGACCTTTCCAGTAAGACGGCCACGCCGTCGCTGTTGGGAGGTATGTGTATGTCTTTTCACGCTTTAACCAGTTCATCCCCGTTTCGCGATAGCGTGGCCGTTGCCCGCGATACGCTGCCGGTCCTGCTGGCCGGAGGTCGCGGCTCTCGGCTGTACGAGCTGACCGAAACGCTGTGCAAGCCCGCGGTTCCGTTCATCGGCCGGACGCGGATCGTGGACTTCACGATGGAGAATCTGCGCCAGGCGCGCATGGATCGGGTGATCGTGGCCACGCAGTACCAGGCCGCCGCCCTGCACCAGCACCTGATCGACCGGTGGCAGCCCTACATGTCCGTCCACTTGCGACATGCGCCCACGCTGACCGGACGCCCGGAAGGGTCCCGGGGGACGGCAGACGCGGTGCGCCTGATGATCGACGAGATCGACGCGGCCCGCCCGCGCGAAGTCCTGATCCTTGCCGCCGATCACGTCTACAAGATGGATTACAACGCGATGATCCGCGATCACCGGGACCGCGGAGCCTTGGTAACGGTCGCCGCAGACAGTGTTCCGCGCGGGCAGGCCAATGCCTTCGGCGTCATCGAGGCAAACCTAAACGCCCGCATTTCGCGCTTTGTCGAAAAACCCAGCGATCCCCCGTGCTGGACATCGGACCCGACGAAGGTCCTGGCCAGCATGGGTCTGTATATCTTCGACTGGCCCTACTTGCGCGACCTGCTTCTGAACGAGGCCGACCTTATGGATTTCGGGCACGACGTCCTGCCACATGCGGTGGCCGAGGGGCGGGCCTATGTCCATGCCCCGGCCCAAAACGGCCCCTTCTACTGGCGCGATGTCGGGACGCTGGACGCGTTACGCTGTGCCGCCCTGGACTTCATGTCGGACACGCCGCCCTTCTCGCTACCCGACCCCTCGACCGATCCGGTCCGTCTGGGGTACATGGAGTCGGTCGTCATGGACGGGTCTTTCGTCTCGGCCGGGGCGCTTCTTTCGAAATGCATCGTCTCACCCGGTGTCGTGCTTCCGTTCGGGACCGAGATCGGGATGCACCCCGACCGCGACGCCCGTCATTTTCGACGGACCGAGGAAGGGACGATCCTTGTCACGCCATCGATGATCGCAGGCTTGAAAAAAGCCAATGCCACTTACCTATCTGCAAACGCATAATTTCCATATCGGGGTGTCTTCGTGACGCAGTTCAAGTTCGATCCAAGCGGGGCCTACGCGACCGCACTCGGGGCGCAGTTCAATGGTGAGGGGACCAATTTCGCCTTGTTCAGCGACCACGCCGAACGGGTCGAGCTTTGCCTGTTCGACGAGGCCGGGAATGAGACCCGCCTCGACCTGCCCGAGATGGAGGGCGGTGTGTGGTACGGCTACCTTCCGGGCGTCGTTCCGGGCCAAAGGTACGGGTATCGTGTCCACGGCCCGTATGCCCCAAGCGAAGGCCACCGCTTCAACGCCAACAAGCTGTTGATCGACCCCTATGCGCGCCAGTTGACCGGTCCGGTGGTCTGGAACGGCGCGCTGTTCGGCTATGACGTCTCGACCGGGGACGACACGACGTTCGACGAGCGCGACTCGGCGCCTTACGTGCCGAAATGCTTCGTCACCGACCCCGCCTATGACTGGGATCAGGACCGCGCTCTGCACACACCGTGGTCCGAGACGGTGATCTACGAGGCCCATGTCCGCGGCCTGACCATGCTGCGCGACGATGTCCCCGAGGAGATGCGCGGCACGTTCGCCGGCCTCGCCTCTGACCCCATGATCGAGCACCTCCAGAAGATCGGCGTCACCGCGGTCGAGCTTTTGCCCGTCCACGCCTTCCTTCAGGACAGCCACCTGATCGACAAAGGGCTGTCGAACTACTGGGGCTACAACACGCTGAACTTCTTCGCGCCTGAACGCCGCTATCTGCGCACGGGCGAATGGGGCGAGATCAAGGAGGCCGTCACCCGCTTTCACAAGGCCGGGATCGAGGTCATTCTGGACGTCGTCTACAACCACACCGCGGAAGGATCCGAACTTGGCCCGACCCTGTCCTTCCGCGGGATCGACAACCAAAGCTATTACCTGCACGGCGAGGACAAGCGCCATTGCTACGACGTGACGGGCACCGGCAACACGGTGAACGTCGCGCATCCGATGGTGCTTCGCATGGTCCTCGATTCCCTGCGCCACTGGGTGCAGGAGATGCACGTGGACGGGTTCCGCTTCGATCTGGCCTCGACCCTGGGGCGCGAGCCGACGGGCTTCGAGCGTGAGGGCGGGTTCTTCGCGGCGATCCGGCAGGACCCCGTTCTGGGCAGCGTCAAGCTGATCGCCGAGCCGTGGGATATCGGCGAAGGCGGCTATCAGGTCGGCGGGTTCCCGTGGCCCTTCCGCGAGTGGAACGACAAGTTCCGCGACGATGTGCGCGCGTTCTGGGCCCGCAAGGGCGGGATGAAGGGCAAGCTGGCCGAACGGCTGTGCGGCAGCCCGGTGCAGTTCAATCACTCGAACCGGCCCGCGACCTCCAGCGTCAACTTCATTGCCGCCCATGACGGATTCACGCTGTGGGACGTCGTCAGCTATAACGACAAGCACAATGCGGCGAATGGCGAGGACAACAACGACGGTCACGACCATAACCTGTCCGACAACATGGGCGCCGAAGGGCATACCGACGACGCGGATGTCATCGCGGCCCGGATGCGGCGCGTTCGCGCGATGCTTTCGACCCTGATGCTCAGTCGCGGGGTGCCCATGATCCTGGCCGGCGACGAAGTCGGCAACAGCCAGGACGGCAACAACAACGCCTATTGTCAGGATAACGAGATCGGCTGGACCCGCTGGGCGAACGAGGCCGAAGGACTGACCAAGACGCAGGCCGAACTGGCCGCCTTGCGCCAAAAGCACCCCCTGTTGGGCGAGGCGCGGTTCGCCTCGGACACGACCGTGACATGGCGCGGCCCCGACGGCGGAGCGATGACCGACGAGCTTTGGCAGGACGACGACAGCAGCATTATCATGGATATCGAAGGGGCTGAGACGCGGCTTCTGGTCGTCATAAATGGCGGGGACGCGGAAACGGTGGCGTTGCCAGAAGGCGAATGGCAGCTCAGCTTCGCGTCCGAAGACGGGTCGGCGACGTTGAAGGACGACGGGACCCTCAACATGGATTGGCAGGCCGTGGCCGTTTTGGCACCGCCGGCCTGACCCACACCGATTTCTAACGGCATCAACCGCCCCGGGACCCATCCCCGGGGCGTTTTCGCGTTTTCATTCCGCCCAAAATTTACCGTTTGATAAAAAAACATTCCGTGCCAAGCTGATCCTCGCCAGATGACTCGAGAGGACCGACATGGCCGACATGCTGACCCCCGGGATCGCCGCCGGACGCTTGGGCGAGGACGAGATCGCCCGCAATTTCGCCGATCTTCACCCCGCCCTCGACCCGCACGAAGCCGCCGTGGCCGCCGATCGCTGCTATTTCTGCTATGACGCGCCCTGCGTGACCGCCTGCCCGACCGAGATCGACATCCCGATGTTCATCCGGCAGATCCAATCGGGCCGGCCCGAGGAAGCAGGCAAAACGATCTTCGACCAGAACATCCTTGGTGGTATGTGCGCCCGCGTCTGCCCGACCGAAGACCTGTGCGAGGGCGCCTGCGTGCGCGAAAAGGCCGAGGGAAAGCCGGTCGAGATCGGGCGGCTGCAACGCTACGCCACGGATTCCGTAATGGCGCGGCAAGGCCATCCCTATGACCGGGCGCCGTCCACGGGCAAGCGCGTAGCGGTCGTCGGCGCCGGTCCCGCAGGCCTGTCCTGCGCCCACCGTCTTGCCATGCGGGGCCATGACGTGACGCTGTTCGATGCCAAGGAAAAGCCCGGCGGGCTGAACGAGTTCGGGATCGCCGCCTACAAGTCGACCGGCGATTTCGCGGCCGATGAGGTCACTTGGCTGATGCAGATCGGCGGGATCGAACTGAAGCCCCGCCACACGCTGGGCCGCGACATCACCGTCGAAGGCCTGAAATCCCAGTTCGACGCCGTGTTCGTCGGCGTTGGTCTGGCGGGTGTGAACGCGCTGGAGGCCGAGGGCGCCGACCGCGACGGCGTGCAAGACGCCGTGGGCTTCATCGCCGCCCTGCGTCAGGCCGACGACATGACCAGCCTGCCCGTGGGCCGCAATGTCGTGGTGATCGGCGGCGGCATGACCGCCGTGGATGCCGCCGTGCAGTCCAAGCTTCTGGGCGCGGAAAACGTGACCATCGCCTATCGCCGGTCCCAGGACCGGATGGGCGCGTCCGAGTACGAGCAGCAGCTGGCCACCTCGAAAGGCGTCCGGATCGTCTGCAATGCCCAGCCCGTCGCCATCCACGGCAATGGCGCGGCCGTCGAGATCGAGCTGGAATACACCGCCGACGACGGCACCGGCCTGAAGGGCACGGGCGAGACGATGCGCCTGCCCGCCGATCAGGTCTTCAAGGCCATCGGCCAGACCTTCACCCTCGATGCGGGGCTGGAGCTGGAGCGGGGCAAGATCAAGGTGACGGGCGCAGGACGGACCAGCCTCGATGGCGTCTGGGCCGGCGGCGATTGTACCGCGGGAGACGACCTGACCGTTGTGGGCGTGGCCGACGGCCGCGACGCCGCCGAGGATATCCATGCCACCCTCATGAACCAGCCGGCCGCGACGACGGGCGCCGAGATCGGCGAAGCCGCCCGCGCCTGAGCGACAGCCATTCCCCTAGGGGAACCAGCCGAAGGAGAGAGCCCGATGGCCGACCTGACGACCGATTTCGTGGGCATCAAAAGCCCGAACCCGTTCTGGCTGGCCTCTGCCCCGCCGACGGACAAGGAATACAACGTCCGCCGCGCGTTCGAGGCCGGTTGGGGCGGCGTCGTCTGGAAGACACTGGGCGCCGAAGGGCCACCGGTCGTCAACGTGAACGGCCCCCGCTACGGCGTAATCTATGGCGGCGACCGCCGCGTGCTGGGCATCAACAATATCGAGCTGATCACCGACCGCCCGCTCGAGGTGAACCTCGAGGAAATGGCGCGGGTGAAGGCCGACTGGCCGGATCGCGCGCTGATCGCGTCAATCATGGTCCCCTGCGAGGAAGCGGCGTGGAAGTCCATCCTGCCCCGCGTGGCCGAGACCGGCGCCGACGGGATCGAGCTGAACTTCGGCTGCCCCCACGGCATGGCCGAACGCGGCATGGGATCCGCCGTGGGCCAGGTCCCGGAATACATCGAAATGGTCACGCGCTGGTGCAAGACCTACTACGACAAGCCTGTGATCGTGAAGCTGACGCCCAACATCACCGACATCCGCAAGCCTGCGCAGGCGGCGAAGAACGGCGGCGCGGACGCGGTCAGCCTGATCAACACGATCAACTCGATCACCAGCGTGAACCTGGACACCATGTCGCCCGAGCCGATGATCGACGGCAAGGGCACGCATGGTGGCTATTGCGGTCCCGCGGTCAAACCCATCGCGATGAACATGGTGGCCGAGATCGCGCGCGACCCGGGCACCCACGGCCTGCCGATCAGCGGTATCGGCGGCATATCAACCTGGCGCGACGCGGCCGAGTTCATGGCGCTGGGCTGCGGATCGGTGCAGGTCTGCACGGCCGCGATGACCTACGGCTTCCGCATCGTCGAGGAGATGAAGGCGGGCCTGTCCGCGTGGATGGACGAGAAGGGACACGCCACGATCGACGATGTCGTGGGCCGCGCGGTGCCGAACGTCACCGACTGGCAGTACCTGAACCTCAACTACATCACCAAGGCCCGGATAGATCAGAACGCCTGCATCTCCTGCGGTCGCTGCTTTGCGGCCTGCGAGGATACCTCGCATCAAGCCATCGCCATGTCCCCGGACCGCAAATTCACGGTCATCGACGAGGAATGCGTGGCCTGCAACCTGTGCGTCGATGTCTGCCCGGTGGAGAACTGCATCTCCATGGTCGAGCTTCAGCCGGGCGAGGTCGATCCCCGAACCGGCAAGACGGTGCCGGGCGAATACGCCAACTGGACAACCCACCCGAACAACCCGGCCGCAACCGCAGCCGAATAGGTCACACCTCGATCAGGCGGCGGAACAACCTCTCCAGATGTTGGGCCGCCCCTGCCATCGGATCGCCCGAACCCATGACGGCCCGGACTTGGACGTCGAAATCTGCGTAGTGCTGAGTCTCGGCCCAAACCGAGATGATGAGGTGCCGCCCCGACACCGCGGCGATCCGTCCGTCCGCCGCCCAAGCTTCGATCAAGGCGGCCTTTTCGTCCACCAGGGCCCGCAACTCCCCGTTCAGATGGTCGCCGACAAGCGGCGCCCCGCGCAGCACCTCGTTCGCGAACAAGCGGCTTTCGCGCGGCATCTCGCGGGACAGGTCCAGCTTGCGTCTGACGTAATTCAGGATCTGCTCGACCGGGTCGCCCTGCGGATCGAGGTCCCTCAGGGGGTCCAACCAAGTCGACAACACCCCCGTCAAAAGCTGCTGATAAATCGCTTCCTTGGACTTGTAGTAATATAGCAGGTTCGGCTTCGACAGCCCCGCCTCGCTGGCAATCTCGTCCAGCGTCGCGCCGCGGAAACCCTGCCGCGAAAAAACGTCCAGCGCGGCCTCGCTGATCGCCGCGCGGTTGCGGCGCTGGATACGGGATTGCGGCACGGCCTGCATCACTCCTGCTTCTTGCGACGCCCTTTTGCATGAATGTTAGGCATCTGCCTTGGCCATGCGCGCTATTCTTGACTGAAGGTTGCCCCGTGGTAGCGTCGATTTGACCAGATGGTCAAACAAAGACGACAAGAGCAGGAGCTTTCCGATGCCCCCATCCGCCCCCGGCGAGAACATGAAGATCGACGCCGACCGGCTATGGGACTCGCTGATGGAGATGGCGAAGATCGGCCCGGGCGTCGCGGGGGGAAACAACCGCCAGACCCTGACCGATGCCGACGCCGAAGGCCGGGCCCTGTTCCAGCGCTGGTGCGAGGATGCGGGCTGCACCATGGGCCTCGACACGATGGGCAACATGTTCGCCTGCCGCGAGGGAACCGACCCCGACGCCCTGCCGGTCTATGTCGGCAGCCACCTCGACACCCAGCCCACGGGCGGCAAGTATGACGGCGTTCTGGGCGTGCTGGGGGGGCTCGAGATCCTGCGCACCCTGAACGATCTGGACGTGAAGACAAAGCACCCCATCGTGGTGACCAACTGGACGAACGAGGAAGGCACCCGCTTCGCCCCGGCCATGCTGTCCTCCGGCGTCTTCGCCGGCATTCACACACAGGATTGGGCCGAGGATCGCACGGATGCCAAGGGCGCCCGCTTCGGGGACGAGCTCGACCGCATCGGCTGGCGCGGCGAAGAGCCTGTGGGCAGCCGCAAAATGCACGCCTTCTTCGAGCTCCATATCGAACAAGGCCCCATCCTCGAGGCCGAGGGCAAGCAGATCGGCGTCGTCACCCACGGCCAGGGTCTGAGCTGGACGCAAGTGACCATCACCGGCAAGGAAAGCCACACCGGCTCGACCCCTATGCCGATGCGCAAGAACGCCGGTCTGGGCATGGCCCGCGTGCTCGAGGCCGTGGACCGCATCGCGTGGTCCCACAAACCCGACGCCGTGGGCGCCGCGGGCCATATCGAGGTCTTCCCGAATTCGCGCAACGTGATCCCCGGCAAAGCCGTCTTCACCGTCGACTTCCGCTCGCCCAACTTGGCGGTGATCGAGGATATGGAACGCCGCCTACGCGAAGAAGGCTCGGCGATCTGCGACGACATGGGACTGGAGATTGCGTTCGAGAAGGTGGGCGGCTTCGACCCCGTGGAGTTCGACGAAGCCTGCGTCACCGCTGTGCGAAAAGCGGCCGAACGACTGGGCTACACCCACCGCGACATCGTCTCGGGCGCGGGCCACGACGCCTGCTGGATCAACCGCGTCGCGCCCGCCGCCATGGTGATGTGCCCCTGCGTCGACGGGCTGTCGCACAACGAGGCCGAGGAGATCACCAAGGACTGGGCCAAGGCGGGGGCGGATGTCCTGCTGCATGCAGTGGTCGAGACGGCGGGGGTCGAGGGTTGATAAACGAAGAACGATCCAGCCTGTCGATCGACAAAGCCGAATTCGCCTTCTGGGCAGTTGGAGATATCAATTCGAATACGAAGCGTGGCATGCTTGCTGAGTATATTGTGGGTAAAGCCCTTGGTTGCCTGACGGAACACCAGGATGCATGGCATAGCAGTGATCTACTCTACCGAGGCTTCGCGATTGAAGTAAAATCGAGCGGTTTCGGAACTCCGCCGTTTTGGCCAACGAAATTACCGCCCGTCCCGAAGTTCGACATAGCAGAGCGAAAATGGGCTTGGTCGAATACGACCGGCGCGTTCGTTGGTGACGGAACACCGAAGAGACATGCTGATCACTACGTCTTCGCCTACACTTTGGCGAAGGAGATCGGAGAGTTTGCACCCTTCCATACTGATGGCTGGAGGTTCGTCGTATGCTCCGAGCAAGACATCGCTCGAAGCTATGGAGCACAAAAGTCGGTTTCATTAACCTCGCTCTGCATTGACCATCAGACCCTAGCAGTCGGCGAACTCAAAAGCGCCGTCGATCAAAAGATACGGGAGACACTTCAATGACCACCGTCATCAAGAACGGCACCATCGTCACCCACGACCTAACCTATGCCGCCGACGTCCTGATCGACGACGGCAAGATCGTCGAGATCGGGCAGAACCTCACCGGCGACGAGACGCTCGACGCCACCGGATGTTACGTCATGCCCGGCGGGATCGACCCGCATACGCATCTGGAGATGCCCTTCATGGGCACCTACTCCGCCGACGATTTCGAATCCGGCACCCGGGCCGCGCTGGCAGGCGGGACCACGATGGTGGTCGATTTCGCCCTGCCCTCGCCCGGACAGGGGCTGCTCGACGCGCTGAAGATGTGGGACAACAAGTCGACCCGCGCGCATTGCGACTATTCCTTCCACATGGCCGTCACGTGGTGGGGCGAACAGGTCTTCGACGAAATGGAAACGGTCGTGAAAGACCGCGGCATCAACACATTCAAGCACTTCATGGCCTACAAGGGCGCGCTGATGGTGCAGGATGACGAGATGTACGCCTCGTTCCAGCGCCTCTCGGAACTCGGCGCCATCGCTTTGGTTCATGCCGAGAACGGCGACGTCGTGGCCGACCTTTCGGCCAAGCTTCTGGCCGATGGCAATACCGGCCCCGAGGGCCACGCCTATTCGCGCCCGCCCCAGGTGGAGGGCGAGGCCACGAACCGCGCCATCATGATCGCCGACATGGCGGGCGTGCCGCTCTACGTCGTGCACACCTCCTGTGAGGAAAGCCACGAAGCCATCCGCCGCGCCCGCCAGCAGGGCAAGCGCGTCTGGGGCGAGCCGCTGATCCAGCATCTGACGCTGGACGAGTCCGAATACTTCAATGCTGACTGGGACCATGCCGCCCGCCGCGTGATGTCCCCCCCGTTCCGAAACAAGCGCCATCAGGACAGCCTGTGGGCCGGACTGCAATCGGGGTCGCTGTCGGTCGTGGCCACTGATCACTGCGCCTTCACCACCGCACAAAAGCGCACCGGCGTGGGCGATTTCACCAAGATCCCCAACGGCACCGGCGGGCTGGAAGACCGGATGCCCATGCTTTGGACCCACGGCGTCGCAACGGGGCGGCTGACCCCGAACGAGTTCGTGGCCGTCACCTCGACCAACATCGCCAAGATCCTGAACTGCTATCCCCGAAAGGGCGCCGTTCTGGTCGGGGCGGACGCGGACCTCGTCGTCTGGGATCCGCAGAAGGAGAAGACGATCACCGCCGATGCCCAGCAATCGGCCATTGATTACAACGTCTTCGAAGGCCAGTACGTGACCGGCCTGCCGCGCTATACTCTCTCGCGCGGGCGCGTCATGTTCGCCGATGGTGAGATGCGCGGTCAGGAAGGCCACGGCCAGTTCGTCAAGCGCGCCCCCAAGGGCGAGGTGAACAAGGCCCTGTCCTCGTGGAAGGCCCTGACCGCCCCCCGCCCGGTCGAACGGTCGGGCATCCCGGCCAGCGGCGTCTAAGTGGCCGCGCCAGCGACCTCCGGCCTGCTCGAGACAGCGCTCTACGCCGAGGATCTCGGTGCGGCCGAAGCGTTCTATGCCGGAAAGCTGGGCTTGCCGGTGGCCCTGAAACTGGACGGACGGCACATCTTCTTTCGCTGCAACGAAACCGTCCTGCTGGTCTTCAACCCGGCCGCCGCCGAACAGCCCAGCGAGCACCCGTTGGCCGCGCCCCCCCACGGCGCACGGGGGCCCGGCCACGCCTGTCTTGCCTCGACCGATCTGGCCGCCTGGGAAGATCACCTCGCCGCCAACGAGATTGAAATCGAGCGTCGCATCGATTGGCCGAACGGTGCCCGCTCTCTCTATTTCCGCGACCCGGCGGGCAACTCGCTCGAGATTGCCGAACCTACCCTTTGGACGACCCAATGACCGACACCGATCTTCATCCTTGGAAAAATACCCCAGGGGGGCCCGAAGGGCGGGGGGCAGCGCCCCCCTCCGTCGTCCGCGCCGACGGCCTCAACCTCACGTTTCAGACGAATGACGGCCCGGTCCACGCCCTGAAGGAGGTCGATCTCTCCGTCGCGAAGGGGGAGTTCGTCAGCTTCATCGGCCCCTCGGGCTGCGGCAAGACCACCTTCCTGCGCTGCGTCGCGGGGCTCGAGACCCCGACCGGCGGCACTTTGACGGTCAACGACATGAGCCCGGACGAGGCCCGCCGCGCCCGCGCCTATGGCTACGTCTTCCAGGCCGCAGGCCTATATCCCTGGCGCACGATTGGCGGGAATATCCGCCTGCCTCTCGAGATCATGGGATTTCCCGCGGCCGAGAAGAAGCGTCGCGTGGCCGAGACCCTGAAGCTCGTCGATCTCGACGGGTTCGAGAAGAAGTTTCCCTGGCAGCTTTCCGGCGGCATGCAGCAACGGGCCTCCATCGCCCGCGCGCTCAGCTTCGATGCCGATCTTCTGTTGATGGACGAACCCTTCGGCGCCCTGGACGAGATCGTGCGAGATCGCCTTAACGAAGAGCTGTTGGCCCTGTGGGACCGGACTGGCAAGACCATGCTGTTCGTCACCCACTCGATCCCCGAAGCCGTTTACCTCTCGACCAAGATCGTCGTCATGTCGCCGCGCCCCGGCCGGATCAGCGACGTGATCGACAGCCCCCTGCCCCGCGAACGTCCGCTGGACATCCGCGACAGCCGGGAGTTCATCGAAATCGCGCATCGCGTCCGTGAAGGGCTTCGCGCGGGAATGGACGCCGTATGACCGGGACGACGGCACCCCTCTCGGCCCCCGGAGCGGGCGTCGGAAGGTCAGGCCGGGTGGCCCTCTGGCTGCGGTCCGTTCGAACGGGGTTTCTGCCGATCCTGACCGTGATCGCGGGGCTGATCCTGATCTGGTATTTTGCCTGCATCCCGATGAACGCCCAGCAATCCGTTCTGCTGGCCGAGCGTGCGGGCCAGACGGTGACGCCCGAAACTGCCGCCGATCGGCGCGGCATGTCCGGGGCCGCAATCGCACTGCGCAATCCAGCCGCGGCCATGGCCAGCGCCTTTGTCCAGGACCGGCCCCGCCTACCCGCCCCGCACCAGGTGGCGGCGGAGCTTTGGGGGTCGACCGTTGGTCTGGCCGTCACGTCCAAGCGCAGTCTAGTCTATCACGCCTGGGTAACGCTGTCCGCCACGCTTCTGGGCTTTGCGTTCGGCACGGCGCTCGGCATTCTTCTGGCGATCGGGATCGTCCACAGCCGCGTGATGGACATGAGCGTCATGCCCTGGGCCATCGTCAGCCAAACGGTTCCGATCATCGCCATCGCGCCGATGATCATCGTCGTTCTCTATTCCATCGGTCTTCAGGGCATCGTGCCCAAGGCCATCATCTCGACCTATCTGTCCTTCTTTCCGGTCGTGGTCGGCATGGTGAAGGGCCTGCGCAGTCCCGATGCGATGCAGCTCGATCTTCTGCGGACCTATGGGTCCAACCAAAACCAGACCTTTTGGAAACTGCGCCTACCGGCCTCGCTGCCCTACCTGTTCGCCTCGCTGAAAATCGGCATATGCGCCTCGCTGATCGGTGCGATCGTGGGCGAGCTTCCGACAGGTGCGGTTGCCGGCCTCGGGGCGCGGCTTCTGGCGGGAAGTTACTACGGGCAAACGGTGCAAATCTGGTCGGCCCTGTTCGCCGCGGCGATTCTGGCGGCCGTTCTGGTGGGTCTGATCGGCGCGATCGAGAAGGTCCTTCTTCGCCGCATGGGGCTGAACGCATGATACTCGTTCTCTTCGCCTTGACCCTCTGGGCGGCGGCTTTCGCCCTCAATATCCGCCTCGCCGCGGGGCCGCACACGCGAGCCGTGCACCTGGCCGTTCCACTGATCTTCGGTCTGACCATCCTGGCCATGTGGGAACTGATCGTGCGTGGTCTGGACGTGCCCATGGTCATTCTGCCCGCCCCTTCGCTGATCGCTGGGGCATTCACGGACAACCTTCCCGTTCTCTGGGCGGACCTGAACCAGACGTTCGTGAAGGGGGCGCTGACGGGCTATGCCATCGGGGCCACTGCTGCTTTCGCCGTGGCGCTTCTGGCTGACCGCTACACGTTCCTGAAACGCGGCCTGCTTCCAGTTGGCAACTTCATGGCCGCCCTGCCCATCGTCGGCACCGCGCCGATCCTGGTGATGTGGTTCGGCTTCGATTGGCAGTCGAAGGCGGCGGTCGTCGTGGTGATGGTGTTCTTCCCGATCCTCGTGAACACCGTGGCGGGGCTGACGGACACGCAGGCCATGCAGCGCGACCTGATGCGCACCTATGGCGCAAGCTACGGTCAGACCCTGTTGAAGCTTCGCCTGCCCGCAGCAATGCCGTTCATCTTCAACGGGCTGAAAATCTCGACCACACTTGCCTTGATCGGCGCCATTGTCGCGGAATTTTTCGGCAGTCCAACACTGGGCATGGGATTTCGCATCTCGACCTCTGTCGGTCAGCTCGCGCTCGATATGGTGTGGGCCGAGATCGTCGTGGCGGCGCTGGCGGGCAGCGCATTCTATGGCATTGTCGCGTTCATCGAAAAACGGGTGACGTTTTGGCACCCGTCTCACCGGGGATGATCCCCCGGCAACAACAGGGGAGTAACGACATGAAACGTATCATCGCAGGCGCAATTGCCGCCGTCGCGCTGACGGGCACGGCCCAGGCGCAGGACGAGGTGAACTTGCAACTGAAATGGGTCACGCAGGCCCAGTTCGCGGGCTACTACGTGGCCCAGGATCAGGGCTTCTACGAGGAAGAGAACCTCGACGTCACGATCCTGCCCGGCGGGCCCGATATCGCGCCTCCGCAGGTTCTGGCCGGGGGCGGGGCGGATGTCATGGTCGACTGGATGCCGTCGGCGCTATCGGCTCGGGAAAAGGGCCTGCCCATCGTAAATATTGCCCAGCCCTTCAAGTCATCTGGCCTCATGTTGACCTGCTGGAAGGATACCGGAATCACGGGTCCCGAGGATTTCCGGGGGCGCACCATTGGCGTTTGGTTCTTCGGGAACGAATATCCCTTCCTGTCCTGGATGAGCCAGGAGGGTATTCCGACGGACGCGTCCGACGACGGCATCACGGTCCTGAAACAGGGCTTCAACGTCGATCCGCTGCTGCAGCGTCAGGCCGACTGCATCTCGGTCATGACCTACAACGAATACGGTCAGGTTCTGGATGCCGGCGTGACCGAGGACGAGCTGGTGACGTTCAAGTACGAGGACCAGGGCGTCGCAACGCTCGAGGACGGTCTGTACGTCCTGGAAGAGAATCTCGAAGACGAGGCGTTCCGCGACAAGATGGTCCGCTTCGTGCGCGCCTCGATGAAGGGGTGGAAATGGGCCGAGGAAAACCCCGAAGAGGCGGCGATGATCGTCCTGGACAACGATGCCACCGGCGCACAAAGCGAAGAGCATCAGGTCTATATGATGGGGGAGATCGCGAAGCTCACGGAAGGCGCGAACGGTGCGCTGGACGTGGCCGACTATGAGCGCACGGTCGAGACGCTTCTGGCAGGCGGCTCGGACCCGGTTATTTCGGCCCAGCCCGAAGGGGCTTATACGCTCGAGATCACGGACGAAGCGCTGAACTGAACGCTCCGGCGGGCCGACCCACGGCCCGCCAACCCTCAGGCTCGTAGCTGTTCCGAGACGGCCGCCGTAAGATCGGCCAGAGAGAAGGGCTTTTGCAGGAACGCCGACTTGGGGATCCGTGCCTGAGTTTCGGCGAAGCTTTCCTCGGCGTAGCCCGACATGAAGATGACAGGCGTTCCGGAGCGGATCCGGTTCGCATCCTGAACCCACGACGGACCGTCCCGCCCCGGCATGATGACGTCGGACACGAAAAGGTCGATCTTGACCGTAAGATCCTGCGCGATCGCCAGTGCGTCCTCTGCATTCTCCGCCTCGAGCACCTCGTAGCCATTCAACCGCAATGCGCGGGCCGCAAAGGCGCGTACCGGTGCTTCGTCCTCGGCCAGCAGGATGACCTCGCCCGCGGCGGCGGCGGTCTTCTTGGGCTCCTCGGGTGCGACGGGATCCTCGACCGCGTGGCCTGACTGCGTGATCGGGAAAAACAGAACGAAGGTCGTGCCCTGACCGACCTTACTGTCGGCGAAGATATATCCCCCGGTCTGCTTGACGATCCCATACGCCGTGGACAGACCCAGGCCGGTCCCTTCCCCCAGCCGCTTTGTCGTGAAGAATGGTTCGAAAATCTTTTCCAACACCTCGGGAGCAATCCCTGACCCCGTGTCAGAAACCGAGATGACGGCGTATTCGCCCGCCGGCACCGTGACCCGGTCCCGGGTCCAAGGCTGCCGCAACACGCGAAGTTCGGTCTTGAGGTCGATGGTGCCCCCTTCGGGCATCGCGTCGCGTGCGTTCACGACCAGGTTCATGATGACCTGCTCAAGTTGCCGACGGTCCGCACGCACCCGGGGCAGGTTTTCGGCGTGGCTGAAGGACAGGGCGACTTTCTCGCCCACCAGTCGATTGAGCAGGTGGGTCAAGTCAGAAAGAATGCCCCTCAGATCAACCATTTCCGGGCGGAGATTCTGCTTGCGCGAGAAGGCTAGAAGTTGGCCGACTAGGCTGGCCGCGCGGTTGGCGTTCTGATTGATCTGTTCCAGGTCCGAAAAATTGGGATCCCCCGGGTCATGCCGCAAAAGCAGAAGGTCGCAATGGCCGCGGATTGCCGTCAGCAGGTTGTTGAAATCATGCGCGACACCGCCGGCAAGCTGGCCGATCGCCTGCATCTTCTGGGACTGGACGAACTGCGCTTCGAGCGTCTTCAGCTCGGTCGCATCATGCAGCACGGCCATGATGTGGTCTTCCGACCCATTGTCCAGAGAGTTTAAGGTGATCTGAAGGAAGACGTCCGGTTGGCGGCGTGAGGCGCGTCCGACTTCAGGCCGTTGGATTGAGATCCCGCCGAATGCTTCCTCGATCCATTGCGGAACCGAGCGGCCCAGCCCTTCAACGAGGTCCGAGAACACGACACTTTCGCCCGGCTGAATGGCCAGGAGGTCGCGGCCAACACGGTTTCCGCGCACCACCGTTCCGTTTCGGTCAAGTTCCAGCAGCGGAATCGGCAAATGCTCGAACGCAACGCCCTTCTCGGACGCGGGACCCTCGGCAATACCCGTATCCAGGCGCCACAAAAGGTCCCCCCCCGCGATTCGCGTCGCCGAGATTCTACGACGTGGATGACAGCCGATCCATCTCTCGGCGCTGCCCTCGGCCAGCGCACGTCCGCGTAGTTTGGCGACCTCCTCGGACGGATCGGCCAGATCGCGCGCCAGTTCATCGTAAAAATTGCCTGCCGCGTTCGACCACAGGCGCGCCCCCCTGGCATCGGTGACATAGACAGGATGACGGTCGTTTGCATGGATCGCCCGCAGCGCCGAAAGCCAGCCGCGGCGCTTCATGCGTTTCGGTCCGCCGATGGCGATCAGCAAGACAGACACGGCCCCCGCCGCAGCGGCAGCCACAGCGACCGTCAATGCGATCACGGGCAACCCGATCACCGCGGCGACGCCGGACAGAACCAAGGCGGCCAGCAACAGGAAACACGCGACCGGGACGTACCTCGCCGCGACATCGGACATGGGCAAGCGGGTTTCTGACACGTATGGCACCTTGCGCTTCCAGGGCGGCTCACAGTCTCACCCGTTCGTTAAAAGAAGGTTAATTCTGGTAGTGACTATCAACTTATCAAATTGGGCCGCAACTACGGGTTGAACCGCAGAAGCGCACAATAAAACCCGTCGCCCCCGTCCATCGGCGTCAGATGCCGTTCGGCCACAACCTCTGTAGCCCGGCCGGCGCTGAAATGATCCACGCGGGCGCGATTTTCCACATCCAACAGCGAACACGTGGCGTAGGCCAGCAATCCCCCCGGCCGCACATGTCGAACCGCCTCGCACAGGACGCGATCCTGAAGCGCAGTCAGACGGTCCAGTGCCTGTGGCGTAAGGCGGATCTTACCCTCGGGTGACCTGCGCCAAGCCCCGCTTCCCGAACAAGGTGCGTCGACGAGAACCAGATCATACAGATCTTCGTCTGATAGGGTGCCCGGTGCGACCGTCCGGATCTGCACGCCGGCCCGTTCCGCGCGCACCGGCAGATCGCGCATGCGCGCCGCATCGGCATCGTGGGCGTGGATCGTCGCTGCCGTGCGCGCCGCCATTGCCAGCGCCTTGCCCCCTCCGCCGGCGCAGTAATCCAGAATGCGACGGGTTCCGTCCAGGGGCAGCAGATCGACGATCGCCTGGCTGGCGGCGTCCTGAAGTTCCACCAGACCATCGGCCCACGCCCGGGATCCCTGCACCCTACGTGGGTTTGTTGTAACCTCAAGGGCGGTCGGCGACAGGGGATGGGGCAATGTCTCGATCCCTTCGGCCAGAAGCGCGGAACGGGCGCTGTCCCGGTCCCCCTTCACCAAGTTCGCCCGGAGGAAAACCGGGGCGCGCGACTGCAGCGCGGTCATCACCGGGTCAAAATCCTGATCCAGCGACGCGCGTAGCTGCGGCGCCAGCCAAGCTGGGCAATCCAGTGCATCGACACCTTCAGGTGCCGTTCCGGATGCGCGCTCGGTTTCCGTCAGAGGGTCCGGGCCGTAGCCCGCGCCTGTGAAAAGCGTCGTCGGATCAATACCTTCTGCGCGGAGTAGGCCGATCATGCGGGCCCGCCCCGTCTGGTCCCCGCCCCAAACGGCCGATGACCACCAGCGCCGTAACGCATCGAACACGTGGTCCCGTACAGCAGCGCGATCCTTGCTGCCGGCGTGACGGGCCGTGCGCGCCCAACCGGTCAGAACCTTTTCGGCCGGCTCGCCAGCGGCGATCCGGTCCAGGCAAACGATCGCCGTCTCTATCCGTGCGGCCGGAGTCATTTCGTACAGGCTTCCCGTGACATATCCGATGGTGGGACACCTAGTCGCGGGTTCGCCCGAATGGAAGGCCGGCGCGGCGTGCCGGTCTCAGGGTCCGATCCGCCGGTCCAGATGCGTGTATCCGCCGTCCGGAAAGACCCATTGCCCGGTCATATGACTGGACCTGCGCGACAGTAGGAAAAGGCAGGTATCGGCTATCTCTTGCGGGGTCGTCATTCGGCGGCCCAGGGGGATGCGCGCCTCGATCTGTGCGGCTGCCTTTGCGGGGTCGGCCAGTGTATCAAGCCACCGACGATAAAGCGGTGTCATCACTTCGGCCACGACGATGGCGTTAACGCGTACGCCCGTATCCAGGAACTCCACCGCCCATTCCCGCGTCAGGCCGAGCTGTGCGGCCTTCGCCGCGACATAGGCAGATGTCCCGCCCTGCCCAGTCAGCGCGGTTTTCGAGCTGATATTGACGATCGCGCCCGTCGTGGCCTCTAGATCGGCGCGCATATGATGCACCAGGGCGTAATAATGCACCAGGTTCCGGTTCAGGCTTGACCGGAAGGCGTCCGGACCCGCGTCCAGTCCAACACTGTCATTCGCCCCGGCATTGTTGACCAGCCCATCGATCCGCCCGTGTTCGGCCCGGATCGCCGCCACCGCATTCGCGACCTGTTCATCATCGGACAGCTCGGCCCGGACGAACCCCGCACCATAACGGCGCAGCCATTCGGCATCCGGATCGCGTCGGGCCAGAACGATCGGCCGGGCTCCCTCGGCCGCCAAGCCTTCGGTGATGGCCTCTCCGATCCCCGAAGCACCACCGGTCACGACGATTACCTTGTCCCGAAGCCCCAGGTCCATTAGGTGCGCCCGAAACTGAATTGCGCAACGCTTTCGGGCTTCATCTCGATCGAGAATCCCGGCCTTCGGGGCGGCATGTATGCTGCGTTCTGGATGACGCAGGGATCCACAAAATGCTCGTGCAGATGGTCGACATATTCGATGACCCGCCCTTCTCGCGTGCCCGCAATGCACAGGTAGTCGATCATCGACATGTGCTGGACGTATTCGCAAAGACCGACCCCGCCGGCATGCGGACAGACGAGCAGATCATACTTCGCGGCCATCAGCATGACGGCCAGAACCTCGTTCAGCCCGCCAAGTCGACAACTGTCGATCTGCACCACGTCGATGGCGTTTTGCATGATGAACTGCTTGAACATGATACGGTTCTGGCACATCTCGCCCGTCGCGACCTGCACCGGGGCGACGGCTTGGCGAATGGCGCGGTGGCCGGCGACGTCATCGGGGCTGGTCGGCTCTTCGATGAACCATGGTTGCGCGAAGCCAAGCGCGTTGATCCATTCCACGGCCTGATCGACTTCCCACACCTGGTTGGCATCGATCATCAATTGCACGTCCGGTCCCACGGTCTCACGTGCAATGCGCAAGCGTCGGATGTCGTCCTGAAGGTCGCGGCCGACCTTCATCTTGATGTGCCGGAACCCCTGGTCGACGACCTCCCGGCAGAGCCTGCGCAACTTCTCGTCGTCATAGCCCAGCCACCCGGCCGAGGTGGTATAGCACGGATAGCCTTCCGCCATCAGCGTCGCGATCCGGTCCGCTTTTCCCTCGGATTGCCGGGTCAGAAACGCGACCGCCCAATCGGGTGTCACACAATCGGTGATGTAGCGAAAGTCGATGCAGCGCACGAGGTCCTCGGGGCCCATATCCGCGACCAGCTGCCAGACCGGCTTGCCCTGGGACTTGGCCCACAGATCCCATGCCGCGTTGATCACCGCCCCCGTGGCCAGATGGATCGCGCCCTTGTCGGGGCCGATCCATCGCAACTGACTGTCGCCGGTGACATGGCGCCAGAAGCGCCCCATGTCCTCGGCGATCCAGTCGAGGTCCAGCCCCACGACCAACGGACGCAATGCCTCGATGGCGGCGACGCAGATCTCGTTGCCACGCCCGATGGTGAACGTCAGGCCGTGGCCGTCATGATCGCCATCGGTTTCCAGCACCACGTAGGCCGCAGAATAGTCCGGATCGGGGTTCATCGCGTCCGATCCGTCCAGCGCGTCCGACGTCGGAAACCGCACATCCGCGGTTCTGAGGCCGGTGATCCTCATGCGCGCACGACACGCTGCGTCTGCTCGCCCAGACCCTCGATCCCGAGGCGCATCGTCTCGCCGCCCTTCAGGTAGACCTTCGGTCGTTGCCCCATGCCGACACCCGGCGGAGTTCCGGTCGAAATCACATCCCCCGGCTGAAGCGACAGGAACTGGCTGAGATAGTGGATGATGTGGGCGACCCCGAAGATCATCGTCGACGTTGAACCGTCCTGGTACCGGTGCCCGTCCACCTCGAGCCACATGGACAGGTTGCCGATGTCCCCCGCCTCGTCCGGTGTCACAAGCCAGGGCCCCAGCGGGCCGAACGTGTCGCAGCCCTTGCCCTTGTCCCAAGTGCCGCCCCGCTCGATCTGCCACTCGCGTTCAGAGACATCGTTGATGACGCAATAGCCTGCGACATGGTCAAGGGCGTTCGCTTCCTCGATATAGCGACCGCCCTTGCCGATCACGACGCCCAGCTCGACCTCCCAGTCCGTCTTGGTCGCGCCTCGCGGGATTTCGACGTCGTCGTTCGGGCCGCAGATGGCGGATGTCCACTTGTTGAAGACCACCGGTTCGCTGGGAATGTCGGCGCCGGTTTCGGCGGCGTGATCGGCGTAGTTCAGCCCGATACAGACGAATTTCCCGACTTGGCCGACGCAGGGCCCGATACGGGGGGTGCCTTCGACCCGGGGCAAGGCGTCCGGATCCAACGCCGCGATCCGCGCCAGTCCCTGAGGGGTCAGTATATCCCCAGAAATATCGTCAATCTCGCCCGACAAATCGCGGATCGTGCCCGATGCATCCAGAAGGCCCGGTTTTTCCTGACCCTTGGGGCCGTATCGCAGAAGTTTCATCTTGTCCTCTTCAGTTGGATGTCGCGATGGGTTGGTCTGCCACCGCATAAAAACGCGCGCCGTTGTGGCGCATGATCGCGGTTCGCTCTGACCGGGACAGTCCCGATAGAAGCAAGTCTGTCAAATTGCGCCACTCATGCCACGACGCAGCCAGCGTCAGGACCGGCCAGTCGCTACCCCAGATCAGGCGCTCCGGCCCGAACCAGTCCAGAAGCTGGTCGAAGATGGACCTCAACGCCGGAAGCGGATCCCGTCGGTCAGGGTCGGTCAGCTCGGTCAGAAGTCCAGAGAGCTTGCAGTGAACATGCGGCAGCCTGGCCAGCGCGGCCATGCCCTCCTCCCATACCGGATGCGGTCCCGGTTTCGGCTTGGCGGCGTGATCGACCACCAGGGGAAGATCCCGGTTTTCCGAGGCAAAGTCACACAGCATTGGCAGGTGCCGTTCGGTGACGAGGGCATCGAAGGAAAGGCGGTTGCGCACCAGGCTTGCCATTGCGTCAGGTCGCGCGTGATCGATCAGCCAGTCCGTCGCTTCGATATCCTGAAGCATCGGGCGAACACCCTTGAACTTCGGATGCCGGGCCAGCGTCTCGATCTCGGCCGCGCAATCCGGGTGCTCGAGGTCCACCCACCCGACCACCCCGACGACCCGCGGATCACCGGCTGCGATGTCCAACAGGAAATCAGTCTCGGCCCGGGTCGGTACCGCCTGAACCAGGATCAGGTCAGTCGCCTCGGGATACTCCTCGACCGAAAAATCGCGCCTGATGGGCGAAAGAGCCGCGCCACCTGCCGTCAGCCAATCGTAGTCGCCTCGGGCCAGACGCCAGACATGACAATGGGCGTCGAGCGGCTTCATCAGATCGTCACCCCACCATCGACCGAGACGGCCTGGCCAGAGACGAAGCGGCTTTCGTCGGACAACAAGTAGACAACAAGCGGCGTGATATCCCCGACCGCCGCAAGGCGCCCCATGGGCTGACGCGCGATGAAGTCCTTTTCGGCCTGGACCGGATCGGGCGCGGCGGCAATCCGCCCCCGAAGCGAGGGGGTGTCGACCGTTCCGGGGCAGATCGCGTTGACGCGCAAACCCTGCCCCACGAAATCCGCCGCCACTGCCTTGGTCAGCCCGATGACGGCGGCCTTCGTCGCGCCGTAGGCCGTGCGGTTCGGAAAGCCCTTAAGCGAAGACGCCATCGACGCCATGTTCAGGATCGCCGCCGTCCCCGTCTGTTCAGCGCGGGACAGCATTCCCGGAAGACAGGCGCGTGTCAGGCGCAGCATCGAAGTGACGTTCACATCCACGCTGCGGGCCCAGTCGTCGTCAGACACATCAAGGATCGTACCGTGATGGACGATGCCCGCGCAGTTGAACAACCCATCGAGCGCGCCCAGCCGGTCCACCGTGTCGCGGATCGCGTGTGGGTCCGTCACGTCCAGCGCAGACGTAGCAATTCCGTGCTCGTTCAGACTGGCAAGCAGGCTTTCGTCCATGTCCGTCGCGTGAACCTCAGCACCTTCGGCGGCGCAGGCAATGGCGCTGGCCCGGCCCATGCCCTGACCCGCCGCGGTGATAAGGATCCGCTTGTCCCGAAGTCGCATGATCGTCGTCCTTTTCCGATCCGTCAGCGTGTGGACGCGATGACGCCCTTGCGGAGAATGAAATTGCCGTAAGGGCGCGCCTCGGCGGTCCGCAGAACCGCGAAGGCCGTCTTGGCCCGGTCGTAGAACGCAAACCGTTCCAGCGCGCGCCGTTCGGCCCCGAAGGGCTTCAGAACGCGCTCTGCGTTGGCAACTACGTCGGGGGTCGCCTTGGGATCGTCGACGACTTGCATCGTGTGAACCGCAGGCCCGTCGAACGTATCAAGGGGCAAGACGGACAGCACCACCTCCAGCATCCGGATTGCGTCGCAATCTGCCCGCAGCGGCGTGCCGCGAACGGTCGTGCGCGCGACCGACGCCCCCGGGAAGTTGGCGTCCGAAATCACGATCTCGTCGCCATGCCCCATGGAGGCGAGCGTCCACAGAAGATCGGGGCCGAGCAGCGGATCGATGCCCTTCAGCATGGGACATGAACGGGGTGGCCTGACCGGAACATGGGCGGGCCGTAGAATTGGAAAGGCATTTGACCTCGACTTGGTAAAAGTGGATCGGGGACCGAAAGAGGCCCCCGACCGGTCCGGTTCAATCGTAGAGGACGGCCTGGATTTCCTGGTCGTCGATATTCGACTGGTCGTACCAATAGAAGCCGGTGTCGATATCGCCTTCGACTTCTTCGCCGCGCGCGGCGGCAACGGCGGCGCGGACGGTTTCATACCCTATACCGACGGGGTTCTGGGTGATCGCACCGGCCATGAGGCCTTCACGGATCGCGTCGGTCTGGGCCTTGCCGCTGTCATAGCCGACGATGGTGATCCCCTCCTGCCCGCTTTCGCGCACGCCGTTCACGACTCCGATTGCCGACCCCTCGTTCGTTCCGAAAATGCCGTCCAGATCCGGATGCGCCGCCAGAAGGGCACGCGTGATCTCGGTCGAGCGCAGGTGATCGCCACCGCCGTATTCCACCGCGACGATCTCGACATCTGGATACTCTGCTTCCATCCGGTCGACGAAACCGTCGCGACGGTCCACGCCGGTGCGCGAAGTCTGGTCATGCGCCACGACAGCGACCTGACCCGATCCCCCGATCAGCTCGGCCATCTTGTCGGCCGCCATCGCGGCGGCGGCCTTGTTGTCGGTGGCCGCCGTGGCGACCGGGATGTCGCTGTCCACGCCGGAGTCGAAGGCGACCACGGGCACACCCGCCTCCTGCGCCTGGCGCAGCAGCGGGATCGCGGCCTGGCTGTCCAGTGCGGCGAAGCCGATGGCGTCGGGGTTGTTCGCCAGCGCAGCGGCCAGCATGTCCATCTGCTTGTCGACCTGGGATTCGTTGTCCGGCCCTTCGAAAGTGACGCGCACGCCGAACTCTTCGGCGGCCTGTTCGGCGCCCTGGTTCACGGCCTGCCAGAACTGGTGCTGGAACCCTTTCGAGATGACGGGGATGAACAGCTCCTCGTCCTGGGCCATGGCGCCCGACCCGAGACCCGCCAGCGCGATTGCGGTGGCCGTCCCGATCAAGTGTCTTCTGGTGAACATTTGGTTTCCTCCCTGATTGCTCACGTCTTCCCCCTCCGCAGCTGGTCGGCATAGACCGCCACGATGATGATCCCGCCGGTGACGACGGTCTGCCATTCGGGCGCGACAGACAGCACGCGCAGGCCGTTCGTCAGCACCGCCATGATCAGCGCCCCGATCAATGTGCCAAGGATAGTCCCACGCCCGCCCGCGAGGCTGGTGCCGCCGATGACCACCGCCGCGATCGCCTCGAGCTCATATCCCAGCCCCAACGCGGGCTGCGCCGAGTTCAGGCGGCTGGCAATCAGCAGGCCGCCGATACCGACGATGGCGCCCGAGAGTGCATAGATCGCCATCTTCCACGCGTCCGCATTGACGCCGGACAGGCGCACCGCCTCCTCGTTCGAGCCGAGGGCGAAGGTATATCGCCCCAGCACCGTGCGCGACAGGATCCAGGCCGCGAAGCCCGCGACGAGGAACAGGATCAGCACCCCGTTGGGCACCGGAAAGCCCGGCAAGACCCAGCCGATCAGAGACCCGCGCGAGATCAGGTCGAAGCCGGGCGTGTCGTTGAAATAGATCGGACGGGTCCCGGTGACGACCAGCGACAGCCCCTTCAGGATCAGCATCATGCCCAGCGTCGCGATGAAGGGCGGGATCTTCATCTTGGCGACGAACGTGCCCGAGACCAGACCGCTGAGCGCGCCGGTCCCGATGGCGGCGACAACCCCGAAGATCAACGGCGCGCCAAGCCATGTCAGCACGACGCCGGTCATCACCGCGCAGAAGGTCATCAGCGTCCCGATGGACAGGTCGATCCCCCCGGTGATGATGATCAGCGTAGCGCCAATGGCCAGCACCCCGTTGACCGAAGTCGCCTGCAGGATCGCCATGATGTTCGACACCTGGAAGAAATTCGGGCTGGCCAGCGAGAAGCCGATCACAAGCGCGATGAGGCTGGCGAAGGCCAGGAGCTTCTGGTGCGCGGTGCCGCGGCGCGACGGCCGGGGCGCGGTGGTGGTGTCCACGGCGGTCATGCTGCGGTCTTTCCTTCGCGTTTGGTCGCCAGGGCGACGATCTCTTCCTGGCGCGCGCCGCCGGGTAGAATTCCGGTCAGGCGCCCCTCGCACATGACGGCGATCCGGTGGCTGACACGCAGAACCTCCGGAAGCTCGCTGGAGATGACGATGATCGCTTTTCCCCGCTTCGCCAGATCGGCCAGCAGGCGGTAGATCTCTGCCTTTGCGCCTACGTCGATCCCCCGCGTCGGCTCGTCGAAGATCAGGATGTCGCAATCGCGCAGAAGCCACTTGGCGATGACGACCTTCTGCTGGTTGCCGCCCGATAGAAGTCGCACCTCCTGCGCGTCATGGGGGGTGCGGATACGCAGCATGTCGATATAGCTGCGCGCGACCTCGCTCAGTTTTCCTTCATTTATGCGACCCATACGGTCCGAATGACGGCCCATGCTGGGCAGGCCGATATTGGCGCGCACGTCGAGGCCCAGGGCCAGGCCGAACTGCTTGCGATCCTCTGACAGATAGCCGATCCCCTTGCGCACCGCGTCCGAGGGGGACGCGATCCGGACCGGCTTGCCGTGAACCCGGATTTCTCCGCGATCGATGGGCTCGGCGCCAAAGATGGCGCGCGCAAGTTCGGTCCGCCCGGCGCCCATCAGGCCCGCAAAGCCCAGGATCTCGCCCTGTTTCAGATCGAAGCTGATGTTCTTCAACTCGGCCCCGCGAGAAACATCGATGACCTCCAGCGCGGTCTCGGCCCCGCTCAGATCGGGGATCGCGATGTCCGAATGCTGAATTTCACGGCCGACCATCATCGCGATGATCCGTTCGATGGGGGTGTCCGCCGCAGCGACGGTATCCACGTAGGTCCCGTCGCGCATGACCGTCACCCGGTCCGAAATCTGACGGATCTCGTCCATCTTGTGGCTGATATAGATGATCCCCACACCTTCGCTGCGCAGCCGTCGGATGATGGCGAAGAGTTCGGCAATCTCGGTATCGTTCAGCGCCGCGGTGGGCTCGTCCATGATCAAGACGCGCGAGCGGTAGGACAGGGCCTTCGCGATCTCGACCATCTGCTGGCGGGCGATGGTTAAGGAACTGACCGGCGTGCGCGGATCCATCTTCACATTCATGCCGTCAAAGATCGCCGCGGCATCGGCGTTCAGCTTGGCTTCGTCCAGCCGCCCGAATGATTTGCGCGGCTCGCGCCCGATCCAGATGTTCTGCGCGACGGTCAGGTCCCGCATCAGCGCAAGTTCCTGGTGGATGATCCCGATCCCCTGATCCTGGGCCGATCTGGGCGTGGGCAAGCTGACCGGCTTCCCGTCGATCAGGATGCGCCCGCCATCGGGCTGATATACACCGGACAGGCATTTCATCAGCGTGGACTTGCCCGCACCGTTCTCGCCCATCAGTGCGTGAACCTCGCCGGCGAGAAGATCGAAATCCACGGCATCCAGCGCTTTCACCCCGGGAAAGACCTTGTCGATCCCCTCCATCCGGACAAGCCGGGTCATCGCGCCACCGCCCAAAGACGAATGCCGCATGGCGATCCGGGCGCAGGATAGAGACGGCAAAGTCCCACGGGACGACGCCAATCGAAAGCTCGCATCGGACCTCCTCCCTTCCGGTGCGTGAGTTCTTATTTGAACAACGTATCCATATCTGAATAATTGAGGCAAGAAAAACTTGACCGCCCGACAGCGCTCATCGACCTGGTCTGCCTTGCGAGGATGCATCATGACGACACCGGATCCTGCGCGACACAGTGAAACCCCACCTAATGGGCCGGATCGGTATCGCGCCCCGGCGCTGGACCGCGGGCTGGACATTCTCGAGGTTCTCTCCGATCAGGCGCGCGGCCTGACGCGGGCCGAAATCGTACGCGAGTTGGGCGTCAGCGCCTCTCAGATCTACCGAATGCTCGAACGTCTCGTGGCTCGAGGATACGTCTGCCGGATCGAGGGGGGCGACCGCTATGCGCTGACGATGCGCCTGTTCCTGCTGGGCACGGGCCATCCGCCCCTGCGCCGTCTCATCGCACAGGCGCAGCCGAAGATGGATGCTTTCGCGACGCGGCTTCGGCAATCGTGCCATCTGGTCCTGCCCGAACACGGACACGCGGTGATCGTGGCACAAGCCAGTCCTCGGTCGCACTGGGAGTTTCGTGCCCTTGTCGGTGCACGGATGGACCTCTTTGCAACCAGTTCCGGGCTGACGCTTCTGGCGTTCCAGCATCCCGATCGCCGGGCCAAGACGATGGGCCACTGGGGCCTTGCCCCCGAAGAAGCGCGTATTGCGGACCTCACGGAAGACTTGTCCGAGGTGCGTGAAGCCGGGTTTCGCATGGCACCATCGCAGCAGGCTGTCGGCGTCACCGACATCAGTGCCCCGATCTTCGGACCCGCCGGGGATGCGATGGCGGTTTTGACCTGCCCGTTCCTGGATCGACCGGACGAGGCGAACACTCGGGCGCGCGAAAAAGCCCGCGAGGCCCTTCTGGACCTCGCAGGCGCGCTTTCCTTGAATACCGCGGCCCCGTCACCCGAACCTGCGGACGACAACGGGGGCCGCAGTTAGGCGCTCGCCCTCAGCGCAAATCGGCCGGCAGAAGCGCCTCGGGCATGTTCTGATAGCAGACAGGACGCAGGAAACGCCGGATCGCCAGGGTGCCGACGCTGGTCGCGCCAAAATTGGTGCTGGCGGGGAACGGCCCGCCATGGACCATCGCACCTGCAACCTCGACCCCTGTCGGGAAGCCGTTGACCAGAACACGGCCGGCCTTCCGTTCCAGCACCGGAACAAGCGGACGCGCGGCGTCGGTGTCGCCCTCGTCCATCTGCAGCGTCGCTGTCAGCTGCCCGTGCAGATTACGGGCGATGTCCAGCATCTGCTCCGCGTCGGAGGCCCTGACCACGATGCCGGAGGGGCCGAACACTTCCTGCGCCAAGTCGGGATCCGCCAACCAGTCGGAACCGGCGACCTCAAACAGCGCAGGCGCGGCGTTCCGCCCCTCGGCCGAAGGGTCAAGATGCGCCTGGGTCCCTTTGGCCGAGGACAGCGACGAGACGCCCTTGCGATACCCCTCGGCCGTGCCGGCCGTCAGCATCGGCTGCGCCTGAACGTCCGAAAGTGCACTGCGCGCAGCCTCGACAAAGCTGTCCGCATCCGCGTCGTCCTGCAGGATCACGACGCCGGGGTTGGTGCAGAACTGCCCCACGCCCATGGTCAACGACCCCGCCCAGGCGGTTCCGAGATCGCCGGCGCGTGCGGATTGTGCTGCCGGCAGGACGAAGACCGGGTTGATCGCGCCGAGCTCGCCGAAGAAGGGAATGGGCTCGGGGCGTGACATGGCCAGATCGAACAGCGCCTTGCCGCCCCGGAACGAGCCGGTGAAGCCCACGGCACGGGTCAGCGGATGGGTCACAAGCGCCTCGCCCGCCTCGGTCGAGTTCGACTGGACGAAGCCGAAGACGCCTTTGGGCATTCCCGTTTTCTCGATGGCGGCGTGGATTGCCAGCGCGACCAGCTCGCCGCAGCCCGGGTGCCCGGGATGTCCCTTGTAGACAACTGGACAACCAGCAGCCAGCGCCGCTGCGGTGTCGCCACCCGCGGTAGAGAACGCCAGAGGGAAGTTCGACGCGCCGAACACGCCGACAGGGCCCAGGGGACGCTGCATCATCCGCAGATCGGGGCGCGGCATAGGCTGGCGATCGGGCAGCGCTTCGTCATGGCGGCGGTCAAGGTAGTCGCCGTCACGGATATGATTGGCGAACAGGCGGATCTGATTGGCCGTGCGCGGCAACTCGACCGAGCGCAGGCGCGGCTCGGGCAGGCCCGTCTCGGCCATGCCGACCTCGACAATCTGGTCGACGCGGGCCTCGATCTCTTCGGCAATGGCTTCGAGAAACAGCGCGCGATCCTCGCGCGACGTCCAGCCATAGGTGGCAAAGGCGGCTTCGGCGGCCTTCATCGCAGCGTCGATCTGCGCCTTGCCGCCGTTGCATACGGTCATGGGGTCGCCGGAAACCGGATCGGACGTGAAGGTCTCGCCCCCGTCGGTCCAGGTTCCGTCGATCAGATGGCGTCCTGTCAGGTCGGTCATGTCGTCTCCCAGTGGTTTTCAGTCTTCAAACGGCTCGACCGTCAGGTGACGGCCCAGCATGAATGCATCCGCGACGTGGATCAGCGGCAGTGGGTCCACATCCGAGGCGCCGTCGGCCAGCAGGTCTCCGAACCGACGGTAAAGATCGGGGTATTCCCCCGGATCCTCCAGCCCCCGTTCCGTGCCGTCCACGAACATCCGCGCGCCGCCCTCGGTCAGGCTTAGGGTGCCGGCATCGGTCTCGACCTCGATCTGCCAGATCTCGCCACCCTTCTGCCGCCAATCAAACGCGGCCATTGCCGTCAGGTCCTCCCCATCGGAGAATTCCAGATCGGCCGCAATGGGTGTAGCCCTGTTTTCCGGCACGGAAAGGGTCGCGCTGGTTAGATGCAGTGGCACGGGACAGATCGCGGTTAACAGCGACAGGGCGTTGATCCCCGGATCGAAAACGCCAAGGCCCCCGGCCCGCCAGATCCAGTCTTGGCCGGGGTGCCATTTGCGAACGTCTTCTTTCCAGTCCACGCGGATGCCGGTCAGGCGCTTCTCGGCCAGCCAGTCCCGTGCCGGTCCAGCGGCAGCAGCGTGGCGCGAGTGCCAGGTCGCAAACAACGTCACATTCGCATCGCGGGACATCCGGTCCAACGTCAGCACTTCGGCCACCGTGGCGCCCGGCGGTTTCTCCAGCATCACATGGCGTCCGGCTGCAATGGCCGCGCGCGCCGCGTTGAACCGTGGAATGGGCGGCATGCAAAGCGATAGGGCTTCGACGTCCGGTCGCGCCTCCAGCAGCGCCTCGACAGAAGCGTGGTTCTCGACCCCGTCGACACCGCCCGAACGACTGACCGTCGCGGCCAGTTCGAACCGCGGATCGGCGGCGATGGCGGGGATATGCTGGTCGCGGGCAATCTTGCCGACGCCGACAATGGCAATTGGCGTTGGCTGACGTGGCGTTTCGGTCATGGTTTCTTTCGGTTTCAGGACAGGTCAGGCCCGCACGGCCGTTGCACGCACGAGGCCGCGTTGCAGGAGGATGAACAAAAGCAGCAGAATGCCGATGACGATCTTCGTCCACCAACTAGACAAGCTGCCGTCGAACACGATGTATGTTTGTATAAGGCCCATGGTTAGCACGCCGAAAAGCGTACCCAGAACATAGCCCGCGCCGCCCGTCAGCAGCGTGCCGCCGATCACGACGGCTGCAATGGCCGTAAGCTCGGTCCCCACCGTCGCCAACGGATAGCCCGATCCGGTATAGATCGAGAAGACGATCCCCGACACGCCGGCCATGAAGCCCGAGAACGCATAGATGCCCACCGTCGTCGCGCCAACCCGAACCCCCATCAGCCGCGCCGTCCGCTCTCCCCCGCCCAGGGCGAAGACGCTGGCCCCGAAGCGCGTGCGATGCGCAACCACTGCGCCCACAGCCACGGACAACAGCATCACGATGCCGATCAACGTCAGCCTGCCCTTGCCCGGCATCAGCCAGTAGGCATCCTTCAAAAGCTCATAGAACGGATGCTGGATCGGAACGGAGTCGATCGTCAGCATGTACGAAGCCCCGCGCGCAAGAAACATGCCGGCCAGGGTCACGATGAAGGCCGGCATCCCCAAAACGTGAATAACCCCGCCCATCGCGGCCCCGAACGCGGTCGTGACGCCCAGCAAAAGGACAAAGACCACAAGGGGGTGAAGCCCGGTCTCGCGCAGCAGAACGGCGATGAACACGCCCGAGAAAGCGATGACCGACCCCACCGACAGATCGATCCCCCCCGACAGGATGACCAGCGTCATGCCTACCGCGACAATGCCCAGATAGGCATTGTCGGTCAGCAGATTGCCCGCCACGCGGGTCGACAGCATGTACGGGAACTGGATCCAGCATACGATATAGGCCGCGATGAAGATCCCGATGGTCGCCAGAAGCGGATAGAGGCGTGGATTGATCGTCATGACTTGGCCCCCCGCGGCGATGCGTCGGGATCGCGACGCAGACTGTGACGCAGGAAATGCCAGTGCCCCACGAGGTTCGGCGACTGGATCAGAAGGATCATCAAGACCAGTCCCGCCTTGATGACCAAGTTGTATTCCGAAGGGAACCCGGCCAGCAGGATCCCGGTGTCGATGGTTTGGATGATCATCGCGCCCAGCACCGACGCTGCGACGGAAAACCGCCCGCCCAGCAGGGAGGTGCCGCCGATGACAACCGCCAGGATGGCATCAAGCTCGAGCCAGAGGCCGGCATTGTTCGCATCCGCCCCCCGGATGTCCGCGGTCGCGATGATCCCGGCAAGCGCCGCACAAAGGCCCGAGGCCATGTAGACGGCGATCAGAAGCACGGTCGCGTTCACTCCCGCAAGTGCCGAGGCCGAGCGGTTGATGCCAATTGATTCGACCAGCAGGCCCAGTGCCGTCCGGCGCATCAGGGCCGCGACGCCTACCGCCGTCAGCACCCAAATGAAGACCGGGACAGGCAGGCCCAGCAGGATGCCAGACCCCAACCACGCGAATGGTCCCGCGTCGAAGGTCAGGATCCGTCCCTCGGTGATCAGCTGCGCGATGCCGCGGCCAGAGGTCATCAGGATCAACGTCGCCACGATGGGCTGGATTCCGACGATGGCCACGAGGCACCCGTTCCACAGGCCGCAGACCAGTCCCGCGCCCACCGCCAGAATGACCGCAGGGCCTGCCCCCCACCCCGAGGACAGCGCCCATGCCGCCACCGCGCCCGAAATCGCCATGATCGTACCGACCGAAAGGTCGATGCCGCGCGTCGCGATCACAAGCGTCATGCCCACCGCCAGCAAGGCGACCGGGGCGCCGCGCTTGAGCACGTCGATGACCGGCCCCGAAAGGCGCCCTCCGGCATAGTCGATGGACAGGAACTGCGGGAAGAACAGCGTCACCAGCGCCATCAAGGCGGCGAGGGTCAGAAGCTGCGGAAGGACCCGGCGGAACGACCGTTTCACGCTGCACCTCTCTGCGTCCGGGGGTCGGCATCGTCGCGCGCAATCTCCCGCACGATCGCGTCCGAGGTGACGTCGCTGCCCGACAGCTCTCCGGTGTGGCGACGGTCGCGCAGAACGATCACCCGGTCAGCCACCGCGATCAGTTCGTCGAACTCGGACGAGATGACCAGCACCGCCATCCCCTGCCCCGTCATCTCGTGGATCAGGCGCAGGATTTCGGCATGTGCACCTACGTCGATTCCGCGCGTGGGCTCGTCCAGGATCAGGAAGCGCGGGTTCATCGCCAGCCACCGTGCCAGCACGACCTTCTGCTGGTTGCCGCCCGAAAGGTCGCCGATCGCCTTCTCGGCGTCCGAGGTTCGGATATCCAGTTTGGCGATATACTCGTCGGCCAGCCGGTTCTGCTCGGACCGGGGGATCGGTCGGGTCCAGCCGCGATGGGCCTGAAGCGCAAGGATGATGTTCTCGCGCACGGACAGGTCGGCGACGATCCCGTCGGTCTTTCGATCCTCGGGCGCGAACCCGAAGCCTGACTGGATCGCCTCGCGCGGGTTGCCATGCGCCACTGGGCCGTCCGCATCCCGGGTCCGGCCCCCCTGCGACGCGCGGACCCCGAACATCAGTTCGGCGCTTTCGGTCCGGCCCGAACCCAGAAGCCCCGCCAGGCCGATCACCTCGCCTTTATGTACAGTCATGTCAAATGGCTCGACGACGCCATCGCGCCCGATCCCCTCGAACCGAAGAAGCTCGGGTCGGGACCTGGAGTGCGGGTCCTTCTGCGCGGCCTCGTGTTCCGTCGCTTCTTCCAGTTCACGGCCCAGCATGTGTTCGATCAGCGTCAGCCGGTCCAGGTCGGCCACCACCTCGGTCGTGATCTTGCGCCCGTTGCGCAGGACGGTCAGGCGATCGCAAATCTCGAACACCTGGTCCAGGAAATGCGAGACGAACACGATCCCGAGGCCCTGATCGCGCAGATCGCGCACCACGTCGAACAGCATCCGAACCTCGGCCGCGTCGAGACTGGCCGTCGGCTCGTCCAGGATCAGGACCTTGCCCGACAGAGCCACGGCCCGGGCAATCGCGACGATCTGCTGGATGGCGACGGAATACGCGCCCAGATCACGCCCGACATCTATGTCGAGATTGTAACCCGACAGCATTTCCTGCGCCATCTTGCGTTGCGCGCGACCGTCGACCAGCCCGAAGCGGCGCGGCTCGCGGCCGAAGGTCAGGTTCTGCGCCACGGTCAGGTTCGGCAGCAGGTTCACCTCCTGATAGACCGTGCCGATCCCCAGTTCCTGCGCCTCGGAGGTCGAGGCGGGAGAAATCGGATTGCCTTCCAGCCGGATCTCGCCGGAATCGCGGCGATACGCGCCGGTCAGACACTTGATCAGGGTCGACTTGCCGGCGCCGTTCTCGCCGAGAAGTGCGTGCACCTCACCGGCCCGAAGCTCAAAGTCGACATCGTCCAGGGCCAGCGTGCCCGGGAACGACTTCGACAGGTTGCGGATCGACAGCAGCATAGTCCCCCCTTCACAAGAGCCGGGGCAGGCGCACCCGCCCCGGTCTGAAATCATCAGTACCCCAGATCCTTGCGCGCCTCGTATTCGGCCATCGGATCGTCGTCCTGGGTGTAAAGGGTCGACTCGGTCTGGATGAACTTCTCGGGCTCGGTCCCGTCGCTCCAGTAGGCTTCCAGCGCATCGAAGGCCGGACCGGCCATGTTCGGCGTCAGTTCAACCGTCGCGTTGGCATCGCCATTCGCCATGGCCTGGAAAATGTCCGGCACCGCGTCGATGGACACGATCAGGATGTCCTCGCCCGGATCCATGCCAGCCTCGGTGATGGCCTGAATCGCACCCAGGGCCATGTCGTCGTTATGGGCATAGAGCGCGCAGATCTCGTTGCCGGACTCGGCCTGCAGGAAGCTTTCCATCACCTCCTTGCCGCCTGTCCGCGTGAAATCCCCGGTCTGCGAGCGGACGATCTCGAGGTTGTCCATCCCCTCGATCGCGTTCCGGAAGCCCGTCGCCCGGTCGATCGCGGGCGAGGATCCGGTCGTGCCCTGCAATTCCACGATCCGGCACTCCTGATCGCCCACGGTGTCGGCAAGCCACTGGCCCGCGACCTCGCCTTCATGCACCAGATCCGAGCCGACGGCGGTCAGGTACAGATCCTCGGACGAGTCCACCTGCCGGTCCAGGAGGACGACGGGGATCTCGGCTTCCTGGGCTTCCTCGAGCACGCTGTCCCATCCGGTCGCGACGACCGGTGCCAGAAGGATCGCGTCCACGCCTTGTGCGACGAAGGACCGGATCGCGGCGATCTGGTTTTCCTGGCGCTGCTGCGCGTCCGAGAAGCGCAGGTCGATCCCGCGTTCTTCGGCCTGCTGACGGGTCAGGGTCGTCTCGGCCGCGCGCCAACCGGATTCCGAACCGATCTGCGAAAAGCCGACGGTCTGCGCCGAAGCCGCCGCGGCCAGGCCCATCACGGCCGCCGTCGTCAAAAGTGTCGTCTTCATTGGTCTCACTCCCTATTCTGGTTGTTTCGCGTAGCGTCGCGAGCCGTTTGATGCCCTAATTCGGGCCATACCTTTTTTGCCGCGGCCTCCTCTCCGCGGTCAGTGACTGTCGCGCGGTACCTCCCTTCCCCGGCAGCCTTTCAGGAAATCGAAATCCGCACCCGTATCCGCACCTTCCACGTGGTCGTGGAACAGCTTGGCATAACCGCTTGGGGGAGGTGCGGTATGGGGCGTCCAGTCGGCCAGACGCTGCGCCAGTTCCGCATCCGGGATGTCCAGGTGCAGGCGCCGGGCCTCGACGTCGAGCTCGATCATGTCGCCGGTCCGGACCACGGCGAGGGGCCCGCCGACGGCGGCCTCTGGCGCGGTGTGCAGGACGACTGTGCCGTAGGCAGTCCCGGACATTCGCGCGTCAGAGATCCGGACCATGTCCTTGATTCCCTTGCGCAACACCTTCGGCGGCAGACCCATGTTGCCCACCTCGGACATGCCGGGATAGCCCTTCGGGCCGCAGTTCTTCAGAACCATGACGCAGGTCTCGTCGATCTCGAGCGTCTCGTCGGCGATCTTCGCCTTGTAGTCGTCGATATCCTCGAACACGACGGCACGACCGCGATGCTTCATCAGGTGGGGCGACGCGGCCGAGGGCTTCAGAACGGCGCCTTCGGGCGCAAGATTGCCGCGCAGCACGGCGATCCCGCCCGAAGAGGTCAGCGCCTTTTCCACCGGCAGAATGACGTCTTCGTTCCAGTTGACGGCGTCCTTGACCTCGTCCCAGATCGGCCCGCCAGACACGGTCAGCGCGTTCCGATTCAGCACGCCGGCCTCACCCAAACGCTTAAGAACGACCGGTAAGCCACCGGCATAAAAGAATTCCTCCATCAGGTACTTGCCCGACGGCATGAGGTTCACGATCGTGGGCACGTCGCGTCCCAGACGGTCCCAGTCGTCGAGCGTCAGGTCCACGCCGCACCGGCCCGCCATCGCCAGAAGATGGACCACCGCGTTGGTAGACCCGCCGATGGCGCCGTTCGTGCGGATCGCGTTCTCGAATGCGGCTTTCGTCATGATATCAGAAGGTTTCAGGTCGTCCTTCACCATCTGCACGATGCGACGGCCGGAGATCTGAGCCATCACGCGCCGCCGTGCATCGACCGCCGGGATGGCCGCGTTTCCGGACAGTGCCATGCCCAAAGCCTCGGCCATGGATGCCATGGTCGACGCGGTGCCCATCGTGTTGCACGTCCCCGAGGAACGCGACATCGCCTGTTCGGCCTCCAGAAAATCCTCTTGGCTCATCTTGCCGGCCTTGATGTCCTCGGACATCTGCCAAAGCGCGGTTCCTGACCCGACACGTTCGCCCCGGAACCAGCCGTTCAGCATCGGCCCACCGGTGACGACGATAGACGGAATGTCCGTGGACGCCGCGCCCATAATCAAAGACGGCGTAGTCTTGTCGCACCCGACCAGAAGGACGGCCCCGTCGATGGGCTGGGCGCGCATCGTCTCCTCGACCGCCATGGCCGCAAGGTTGCGATACATCATCGCCGTGGGGCGGAACGTGTTCTCGGACGCGCTGAACACCGGCACTTCCAGAGGAAAGCCCCCGGCCTCCCACACGCCGGCTTTCACCTTCTCGGCCAACTCTCGCAGGTGGCCGTTGCAAGGGGTCAGCTCACCCCAGGTGTTCAGGATTCCGATGACAGGACGGCCGTCGAACAGGTCGTGCGGGTAGCCTTGGTTCTTCAACCAGCCCCGGTGATAGATGTTGTCGCGGCTGGTCCCGCCATACCATTCCTGACTACGCAGCTTGCGGGGCCATTCTGCAGGTTCGAAGGTCATCAAAGCACCCGGATTTCGGTCAGGGGTTCCGCCGTGCCCAAGGGGCGATGTCGGAGCGTATTGCGCAAGGCCATGCCGAAGGGCGCGGCCTCGATCTCGAACACATCGCCGTCCTCGGGGGTTACCCCTTCCGCGAAGGACAGGGTGGCGGTCCCGAACATATGGACATGCACATCGCCCGGCTGGCGGAACAGATCGTATTTGAAGTGATGGTGTTCGAGGTTGCGGATCGAGTGGGACATGTTCGCCTCTCCCGACAGGAAGGGCTTTTCGAAGATCACGTCGGTCCCGCGACGGATGCGGCTGGTGCCCTCGACGCTATCGGGCAGATCACCGACCAGAAGTTCAGGGCCAATGGCACAGGGGCGCAACTTGGAATGCGCGAGATACAAGTAATTCTGCCGCTCCGTCACGTGGTCCGAGAACTCGTTGGCCAGCGCGAAGCCCACGCGGAAGGGCGTGCCGTCCGGGCCAATGACGTAGACGCCGGCAATCTCGGGCTCTTCGCCGCCATCCAGCGCGAAGACGGGGCTTTCCAGCGCGGCACCGGGCGCGACAAGCGCGGCGCCGTTTCCCTTGTAGAACCACTCGGGCTGGACGCCAGCATGGCCGTTCGCGGGTTTTCCACCCTCGACCCCCATGCGAAACATCTTCATCGAGTCGGTCTCGTCCTCGGGCTTTTTCGCGTGCATCGACGCGCGGGTCGAGGCCGAGCCCAGATGCGTCAAACCGGTGCCGGTCAGATGCAGGTGCGCCGGGTCGGGATGGGTCAGCGGCGGGGCCAGACGTCCTTCCCCGGCGATCCGATCCAGATCGACGGCCCCGTTCAACCCAGCCGCCAGTACCAGTTCGCGCAGCGGTGTGCCTTGTGCGGCGGCCTCCATCGCCATCTCGTAAAGCGACTGCTCGGACTTCACTTCGTAGGCTTCGGACCCTTCCCGCGCAACGACCTGCAGGCGGCCCCCGGCGGTGCGATATTGCGACAGCAACATGTCCCTACCCTTTCTTCTTGTTCATGACGTCGAAGACCACCGCGGCCAGCAGAACCAGCCCCTTGATGACCTGCTGATAATCGATGCCGATGCCCAGGATCGACATGCCGTTGTTCATCACGCCCATGATGAAGGCTCCGATCACGGCGCCCACCACGGTGCCGACGCCGCCCGCCATTGACGCGCCGCCGATGAAGACGGCCGCGATCACGTCAAGCTCGAACCCGGCGCCAGACTTCGGGGTCGCGGTGTTCAGACGCGCGGCGAAGACAAGACCCGCCAGCGCAGCCAGCATCCCCATGTTGGCGAAGGTCAGAAAGGTCAGGCGCTTGGCATTGATCCCCGACAGCATCGCCGCCCGCTCGTTGCCGCCGATGGCATAGATGCGCCGCCCGGCCGTCGTGCGCGACGTCACGAAGGAATAGACCGCGATCAGCAGCGCCATGACGATGAAGACGTTGGGCAGCCCCCGGAAATCCGCCATCAGCCAGCTGAGATAGGCGATGCCAACGAAGATGATCGTGGTTTTCGCGGCGAAGAAGGCAAAGGGCTCGTCCGGCGTGCCGGTCCGCGCCTGCGCCGCACGATTGCGGATCGCCAGCACGGCCAGACCCGCGGCCACGACCAGCCCGATCACCAGCGAGAACAGGTTCATCCCCTCGGCCCCGAACAGATCAGGCACGAACCCCGACGAGATCAGCTGGAACTGCGGCGGGAACGGCCCCACCGACTGGCCGGCCAGAAGCCACAGGGTCAGGCCCTTGAAGACCAGCATTCCCGCCAGGGTCACGATAAAGGACGGGATGCGGAAATAGGCGATCCAGAAGCCCTGCGCCATGCCGATCACGGCCCCCATCGCAAGGCACAGGACCGCCGCGATCAGATAGGGAATCTCCCAGTTGACGATCATCACCGCGGCCAACGCGCCGATGAACCCCAGCACCGAGCCCACGCTGAGGTCGATATGCCCGGCCACGATGACCAGCAGCATGCCGATGGCCATGATGACGATATAGCTGTTTTGCAGAACCAGGTTCGTCAGGTTCACGGGCCGCAGAAGGATGCCGCCCGTCGCGACCTGAAAGAACGCCATGATCGCGATCAGGGCGAACAGAATTCCGTATTCGCGCAGGTGGGTTTTCAGAAAGCCCCAGCTGGCGCGGGCCTGCTCTCCGGCGGGCGCGGTGGCGGACGTGTCGATGGTGTCGCTCATGTAATGCGCTCCCCCGATTTGATGATGGACGCCATGATCTTTTCCTGGCTGGCCTCGGCCGTGGGCATCTCACCCACGAAACGGCCCTCGTTCATGACGTAAAGACGGTCGGTGATGCCTAGAAGCTCGGGCATCTCGGACGAGATGACGACGATGGCCTTTCCGCTTGCGGCAAGGTCGCGGATCACGGTGTAGATCTCGAATTTCGCGCCCACGTCGATGCCCCGGCAGGGCTCGTCCAGGATCAGGATGTCCGGGTCCGCGAACAGCCATTTCGACAGGACGACCTTTTGCTGATTGCCGCCAGAGAGGTTCACCGTCTCCTGCTCGATCGAGCTGGACTTGATGTTCAGCCTTTCGCGATAGCGTTCGGCCACCTCTGCCTCGCGGCTGCGGTTGACCACCCCACGATCGGCGATGGCATCCAGCTTGGCCAGCGGCACGTTGCGCCGGATTGTGTCATCCAGCACCAGACCGTAGGTCTTGCGATCCTCGGTCGCGTAGGCGAGGCCTGCGTTGATCGCGGATCTGACCGTCGAAAGGTCGACCTCGCGCCCGTTGATCTTTGCCGTCCCGGAGATGTCGCGCCCGTAGGAACGTCCGAACAGGCTCATCGCCAGTTCCGTCCGCCCGGCTCCCATCAGCCCGGCGATGCCCAGAACCTCGCCCCTTTTGACGTGGAACGAAACGTCCTTGACCACCGTGCGGTCCGCGTCGACCGGATGATGGACGGTCCAGTTCGACACCTCCATCGCGATGTCGTCCGAAATCTTGGGATCCCGCGCCGGATACCGATCGTCCAGAGCGCGGCCAACCATGTCGCGAATGATGTCGTCTTCGGAAATGCCGTTCTTGCAATCCAGCCGCGAGACCGCCGAGCCGTCGCGGATCACGGTGATCGTGTCGGCCACGCGGGAGATCTCGTTCAACTTGTGGCTGATCAGGATCGAGGTCACGCCTTGCCGACGGAATTCGGTCAAAAGCTCCAGCAGCTTCTCGCTGTCCTGTTCGTTCAGGGAACTCGTCGGCTCGTCGAGGATCAGCAGGCGCACATCCTTCGACAAGGCTTTCGCGATCTCGACCAGCTGTTGCTTGCCCAGGCCAAGGTCGCCCACCAGCGTCTTCGGGCTTTCTTTCAGCCCGACCCGCTCCAGAAGCTCTTTCGCGCGCGTCTCGGTCTCGCGCCAGTCGATGACGCCGCCTTTCGCACGTTCGTTGCCCAGGAAAATATTCTCGGCCACTGAAAGCAGCGGGATCAGCGCAAGTTCCTGGTGGATGATGATGATGCCGCGGCTTTCGCTGTCGCGGATCGAGGCGAAGGATTGCACCTTGCCGTCATAGACGATGTCGCCGGTATAGCTGCCATGGGGATAGACGCCCGAAAGCACCTTCATCAGCGTCGATTTGCCGGCGCCGTTTTCCCCCACGAGGGCGTGGATCTCGCCCTCTTCCACCTTCAGGTTCACCCGGTCGAGAGCCTTGACCCCCGGGAATTCCTTGGTGATGTCGCGCATTTCCAGAATAGTCGCCATCGCTCCCCCTTTTGGCTTCAAAAGGCCCTCCGACCCAACGGAAGGGCCGGAAGGCAGCGCGGGGCGGCCGAAGCCACCCCGCAGGGAGGCTCACTCGATCTGGTTGCGGGTGTAGTAGCCCGACTCGATCAGCACGTCGCTCCAGTTGTCCTGCGTCACCTTCACGGGCTCCAGCAGGTAGGAGGGGACGACTTTCACGCCGTTATCGTAGGTCTCGGTGTCGTTGATCTCGGGCTCACCGCCCTGAAGCAACGCGTCGACCATGCCCACGGTCACGCCGGCCAGTTCGCGGGTGTCCTTGAAGATCGTCGAATACTGCTCGTCGTTCAGGATCGACTTGACCGACTGCACTTCGGCGTCCTGGCCGGTGACGATCGGCATCTCCATGTCGCCCGAGCCATAGCCGACGCCCTTCAGCGAGGACAGGATACCGATGGAAAGCCCGTCATAGGGCGAAAGCACACCATGCACGCGTTCATCGGTGTAGTTGGCCGACAGCAGGTTATCCATGCGTGCCTGCGCGACCGAACCGTCCCAGCGCAGCGTACCGACCGTGTCCATGCCCATCTGGCCGGAAACGATGTTGATCGAGCCGTCATCGATCAGCGGCTGAAGCACCGACATCGCGCCATCATAGAAGAAATAGGCGTTGTTGTCGTCGGGGCTGCCGCCGAACAGCTCGACATTCCAAGCGTCGGCATCGGGGAACCGCTCTTCCAGGCCGGAAACCAGCGTTTCGGCCTGCTGCACGCCGACCTGGAAGTTGTCGAACGTGGCGTAGTAGCTGACATCGCCGGAGTCGCGGATCAGTCGGTCATAGGCGACCACGGGGATGTCCATGGCGGCGGCGTTGGCCAGTGCGTTGGTCAGCGTGGTGCCGTCGATGGCCGCAATCACCAGCGCATCGACGCCCTTGGTGATCATGTTCTCGATCTGGGCCAGCTGGTTGGGAATGTCGTCCTCGGCGTATTGCAGATCGGTGGCATAGCCTGCCTCTTCGAACTGCTTCACCATGTTGTCGCCGTCGGCGATCCAGCGGGCCGAGGATTTCGTCGGCATCGCGATGCCGATCGTGCCCTTGTCCTGCGCATAGGCCGGAACGGCGAGTACCAAAGCAAGTGCGGTCGCGCCCAGGGCGCGGCGAGTGAAATTCATGATGTCCTCCCATCAGGCAGGCGTTTGCGGCCTGCCGGTTATTGCGTCAGTTGCCTGACGGACGACACTATTGCGCCGGGGCGATATATTTATCAAATACGGATTATCGCTTCTGGTATACCGGTATTGATATGTCATCAGAGATTCCGAAGGGAAACGAGCTTGTTCGCAGGGGGCTGAAATTCTCGCAACTGCGCTTGCTGGCAGCGCTTCGCGAAACCGGACAGATCGGTGCGGCGGCGGCTCATGTCGGGATGACTCAACCCGCCGCGTCAAGGTTGCTGTCGCAGCTTGAAGCGATGATCGGAACGCCGCTGTATGCCCGCCATTCACGCGGGATCGCCCTGACGGAGGCGGGATCGGTGCTGGCCGATCAGGCAATGACTACCCTACGCGGTCTGGATCAGGCGGCCGAGAAGATGGCGCAGCTTCGCGGGGGAACGCGCGGTCACGTGCGCATCGGGTCGGTCACGGGGCCATCACTGGAACTGCTGCTGCCCGTCCTGCGCGAGGCGCGCCTCGCCTTCCCCGAAGTCGAGGTGACGGTCCGTGTCGAGACGTCGGACCGACTGGCCGAAGCGCTGCTGGCCGATGATCTGGATTTCTATATCGGCCGGATCCCCGACGGTGCCGATGCCCGCCCCTTCGCTATCGACATGATCGGGGCCGAGCCCATCAGCCTTCTGGTCCGGCTCGACCATCCGCTGGTGAATCGTCAGAATATCACGCTGGAGGAGTGTCTGTCTTATGACTGGGTGATGCAGCCCCCGGGCGGATTGCTGCGCCGTACGGCCGAGACGTACCTGCTGGAACGCGGCCACGCCCTTCCACGCCGCGTGATCGGGACAACCTCGATCCTCTTCACGCTGGCCTTGATCAACGAAACCAACGCCGTCGCCCCGCTGGCCCGGGCTGTAGCGCAGTTCTTCATCGAACGCGCCGCCCTGGGCAGCCGCCTGGAGGTGCTGCCAGCGGCGATGGACATGGCCGTCAAGGATTTCGGGTTGGTCCGCCGGGCGGATGACGATCCACGGCCCGTCACGGACCGGATCCTGAACCTTCTGCGCGCTCACGCAGCAAAGCGTGGCCAGCAGACCGGTTGATCGTAGGATGTCCGGGGCAAGTTCGCCCTGCCCCGGACGGTCGAGGCTTACTGCCAGGACTGGACCAGCTCGTCATACGAGATGGTCTGAGGCTCTTCGTCCTCGTTCTCCAAAGCAGGCTTCGGCGCGCCCGGCTGTTCCAGCCAGTACTCCGCGCTCTGCTCCTCGTTGAGCTCAGGGCCCAGGTCGCCCTGCACACCGGCACGTTCGAGGCGCATCATCACGTCCTCCATGTCCGAGCACAGCGTATCCAGCGCCTCTTGCGTGGATTTGGCGCCGGACATGGCGTCGCCGATGTTCTGCCACCACAGTTGCGCCAGCTTGGGATAGTCGGGCACGTTCGTCCCCGTCGGCGACCAACGCACGCGGTCGGGCGAGCGGTAGAACTCGACCAGACCGCCAAGACGCGGCGCACGCTCGGTGAAGTGCTCCGAGTTGATCGTGCTTTCGCGAATGAAGGTCAGGCCCACGTCCGACTTCTTCACGTCCACCGTCTTCGACGTCACGAACTGCGCATAGAGCCAGGCGGCCTTGGCACGGTCATCGGGCGTCGAGTCGAGGATCGTCCACGAGCCCACGTCCTGATAGCCGACCTTCATGCCCTCTTCCCAGTAGACGCCATGAGGCGAGGGGGCCAAGCGCCACTTGGGCGTGCCGTCCTCGTTCATCACCGCGTCCGAGTCGACCAAGGGTGCCACGAACGTGGTGTACATGAACATCTGCTGGGCGATGTTGCCCTGCCCCGGAACCGGACCGGCTTCCGAGAAAGTCATGCCGGCGGCCTGCGGCGGCGAATAGTTCTGCAGCCACTCGATCGCCTTGTCGACCGCATAGACGGCGGCCGGCGAGTTGGTTGCGCCACCGCGATCCATGCAGGCACCGACCGGCTGGCTGTCCTCGTTCACACGGATGCCCCATTCGTCGACCGGCAGGCCGTTGGGTTCACCCGTGTCTCCCATCCCGGCCATGGACATCCACGCGTCGGTGTAGCGCCACCCGAGCGAGGGGTCCTTCTTGCCGTAATCCATGTTGCCCCAGACGCCCTCGGACGGGGAGCCTTCTACATAGCTCATGTCGCGGCCGGTGAAGAACTCGGCGATGTCCTCGTAGGCGGCCCAGTTCACCGGAACGCCCAGCTCGTAGCCGAATTCGTCCTGAAAATCGGTTTGGGTCTTCTCGTCGTTGAACCAGTCGTAACGGAACCAGTAGAGGTTCGCGAACTGCTGGTCGGGCAGCTGGTAGAGGTTGCCGTCCGGCCCGGTCGTGAACTCGGTCCCGATGAAGTCCGCGAGGTCCAGCGTCGGCGACGTCACCTCGGACCCTTCGCCATCCATCCACTCGGTCAGGTTGCGCGCCTGGCCATAGCGCCAGTGCGTGCCGATCAGGTCGCTGTCGTTGACGAAGGCGTCATAGACGTTCTGGCCCGACTGCATCTGCACTTGCAGCCGCTCGACCACGTCGCCCTCGCCGATCAGGTCGTGGGTGACGTTGATACCCGTGATCGCGGTGAAGGCGGGCGCCAGCACCTGGGATTCGTATTCATGGGTCGTGATCGTCTCGGACACGACATTTATGTCCATGCCTTGGAACGGCTCGGCCGCGTCCACGAACCACTGCATCTCGGCCTCCTGCTCCTCGCGGGAGAGGGTCGAGACGCCGTCGATCTCGGTGTCGAGGAACTCGCGCGCCTCTTCCATCCCTGCGAATGCGGGGGCAGAGAGAAGCCCGAGCGCCACCGTCAATGCGGTGGTCGATCTGAGCGATACGTTCATGTTGGTTTCCTCCCTTTTGAACGTGAGTATTGGGTTCGCGACTCTTAAACGAACCGGAATATGGCCGCCGCGAGGGCGACGCATAGGATCAGCGCGATCCACTGGGGACCAAGCCCCATCCAGAGCCACGCAAGATTGAGGAACGCCGAGGCGAGAAGTGCGATGAACAGCCTGTCGCCACGGGTCGTATCGATGCTTAGGACGCCGCGTCGGGGCGTCTCGGGGTAGCGGATTGCGAGGATGGTGAACACGATCAGCGTGCCCGCGACCAGCCAGAAGAATAGCGCGGTGGGAAGCACCCAGGCCATCCATCCACCAGGGTTCAAGGACTGGGTCCAGGCGATTGCGCCGTCATCCCCCGAAGCGGCGACAGCGGCCCAAAGGATGAACAGGCCAACGATCAGCCATCCCCCGACCAATCCGCCGAACAGGCCCTTGTGGCCATGGCTGACGCGAATATCGTCGGTGTCGCTCATCACACCCTCCCCAGGGCGAAGCCCTTCGCAATGTAGTTGCGCACGAAATAGATCACGAGCGCACCCGGTAGGATGGTCAAGACGCCAGCGGCAGCCAGAACCCCCCAGTCGATCCCGGCCGCACCGATCGTGCGGGTCATGGTCGCCGCGATCGGCTTGGCGTCGACGCTGGTCAGCGTGCGCGACAGTAGCAGTTCGACCCATGAAAACATGAAGCAGAAGAACGCCGCGACGCCGATGCCGGACGAGATCAGCGGCATGAAAATCTTCAGGAAGAAGCGCGGGAACGAGAAGCCGTCGATATAGGCCGTCTCGTCGATTTCCTTCGGCACACCGCGCATGAAGCCTTCCAGGATCCACACCGCCAAGGGCACGTTGAACAGGCAATGCGCCAGCGCCACCGCGATATGCGTGTCGAAAAGACCCACGGAAGAATACAGCTGGAAGAACGGCAGCGCAAAGACCGCCGGCGGCGCCATGCGGTTCGTCAGCAGCCAGAAGAACAGGTGCTTGTCGCCCATGAAGTTATAGCGCGAGAACGCATAGGCTGCCGGCAGCGCTACGGTGATCGAGATGACCGTGTTCATGATCACGTAGATCATGGAATTGACGTAGCCCATGTACCAGGACGGATCGGTCAGGATGGTCTCGTAATTCTCCAGCGTCAGGTCCTGCGGCCAGAGGGAAAACCCGCCCAGGATCTCCGTATTTGTTTTCAGGCTCATGTTCACCAGCCAGTAGATCGGCACCAGCAGGAACAGCAGGTACAGGGTCATCACGACCGCCGACCCGTTGAACCGCGATCCGCGCTTCAGCTTGGTGTTCGCGTCGTCCGCGGTGATATCGCCGGGCAGGCTCGATGCGCCCGGGGCGGCTGCGGTCTGATCGGTCATTTGCCGCCCTCCTCTTTGTCGAGGTTCGTCATGACGATGTAGAACACGTATGAGATCACCATGATCACCAGGAAGTACATCAGGCTGAAGGCGGCCGCCGGACCCAGGTCGAACTGACCCAACGCCATCTTCACGAGGTCGATGGACAGGAACGTGGTCGCGTTGCCCGGCCCCCCGCCGGTCAGAACGAAGGGTTCCGTATAGATTTTGAAGCTGTCCATGAAGCGCAGCAGGATCGCGATGGTCAGCACGCCGCGCATCTTCGGCAGCTCGATATAGCGGAAGACGGCCCAGCGGCTGGCCTGGTCGATCTTGGCCGCCTGGTAATAGGCGTCGGGGATGGATTGCAGCCCCGCATAGGCCAGAAGTGCCACCAGAGAGGTCCAGTGCCAGACGTCCATCGTGATGACCGTGGCCCACGCGGCGTAGAAGCCTTGGGTGTAGTTATAGTCGATGCCGAGCGAATCGAGCGTATAGCCCAGAAGGCCAATATCGACCCGCCCGAAGATCTGCCAAATCGTGCCAACCACGTTCCAGGGTATCAGCAGCGGCAGGGACATCAGCACAAGGCAGAAGGACGCCCAGAACCCCTTCTTCGGCATGTTGAGCGCTACGAAGATCCCCAAGGGCACCTCGATCGCCAGGATGATACCCGAGAACACGATCTGACGGCCAAGCGCATTCCACATCCGCTCGGATCCCAGCATGTCCTCGAACCACGCAAGGCCGGCCCAGAAGAACTGGTTGTTCCCGAACGTGTCCTGCACCGAGTAATTCACCACCGTCATCAACGGGATCACGGCCGAGAACGCGACGAGGATCAGGACCGGCAGGACAAGGAACCAGGCTTTCTGATTGTCGGTCTTCATCATGCGGCCTCCGTCTTCGCGGCAACGGGGGCATCGCCTCTTTCGGGGGATACGCGCCAATCGTCTTCGTAGACGTTCACGCCGCCCTCGACGAACTGGACATGCGTGCCGCCGTCAGGAACAGCCGCGCCCTCGCCGACGATCGCCGACATTTCCTGGCCGCCAAGGTCCAAGCGGACAATCTTGTGACGGCCGACATCTTCGACCCGCGTGACTCGCGCAGGCAGGCCATGATGGCCCAGGCGGATGAACTCTGGCCGCACACCGATCTTGGTCTTCCCCCCCTTCAGAGCATACCCGGTCCCCAAGTCGAACTGCGTGCCCGCGATCCGGGCCTTGGTGCCGTCGATCTGGGCGTCGAACAGGTTCATCCCGGGCGATCCGATGAAGTAGCCGACGAAGGTATGGGCCGGACGCTCGAACAGCTCATCGGGCGTTCCGATCTGCACGACCCGGCCGTCATACATGACCACGACCTTGTCGGCGAAGGTCAAAGCCTCGGTCTGGTCGTGGGTCACGTAGATCATCGTATGACCGAAATCGTGGTGCAGCTTCTTCAACTGGGTTCGAAGTTCCCACTTCATATGCGGGTCGATCACGGTCAAAGGCTCATCGAACAGCAGGGCATTCACGTCGTCGCGCACCATGCCCCTACCAAGGCTGATCTTCTGCTTGGCATCCGCAGTCAGACCGCTGGCCCGGCGATCCAGAACCCCCTCCATGTCGATCATGCGAGCGACGCGGATCACGCGGTCGGCAATCTCGGACTGGGGCAGCTTGCGGTTCCGCAGCGGGAAAGCCAGGTTTTCGCGCACGGTCATGGTGTCGTAGACGACCGGAAACTGGAACACCTGTGCGATATTGCGGTCTGCCGTTGGCAGATGGGTCACGTCCTTCCCATCGAACAGGACTCGGCCATGACTGGGGATCAACAGGCCCGAGATAATGTTCAGCAGTGTCGATTTTCCGCAACCGGACGGGCCCAGCAGAGCATACGCTTCGCCATCCACCCAGTCATGGTTCAACTCCTGGAGAGCGAAATCCTCGGGCGACTGCGGATCGTTGAGATAGGAATGTGCAAGACTGTCGAGTGTAATCTTGGCCATCACGCGGCCTCCGCGTAAGGGGCAGGCTGTACGAGGCGGCCATCGGCCCCGAAGATATAGATATGACGTGGATCCAGATGGACGGTCAGCTCTTGCCCAGGCTCCAGATCGCGGACGCCATGCACAAGTCCAACCCAACGCTGCCCTTCGTGGTCGAGGTGAACGAAAGTCTCGGATCCGGTGATTTCGGTGACCGACAAGGTCGAACTGAATCCCAGCATTCCCTCCCGACGCTCCAGCGCCAAATGATTGGGCCTGAAGCCGGCAGTATAACTTCCGTCGGCAAGATCACGTCCCAGCGTGGATGCCGGGATCTCCTGACCCTTGCCGAACCGGATCGCGTCACCTGATTTTTCGACATCGATGAAGTTCATCGGCGGGTCCGAGAAGACGCGCGCCGTAGTCGCATCCGCGGGCTTGCGATAGACCGAAGGGGTCGGACCGAATTGCGTCACGCGACCTTGCCATAGCGTCGCGCAATTTCCGCCCAAAAGAAGCGCCTCTTCGGGCTCCGTCGTGGCGTATACGAATATTGCCCCGGACCGCTCGAAGATCTTCGGAATCTCTGCTCGCAGTTCCTCGCGCAGCTTGTAATCCAGGTTTGCAAGGGGTTCGTCCAACAGTACCAGACCGGCGTTCTTGACCAATGCGCGTGCCAGAGCGCAGCGCTGTTGCTGGCCGCCGGACAACTCAAGAGGCTTGCGGTCGATCTGCGGCGTCAGCTGCATCAACTCGGCCGCCTCGCGCACGCGGCGGTCGATCTCGTCCTTTTCAAGCCCCAAAAGCCGCATGGGCGAAGCGATATTGTCGTAAACGGTCATGGACGGATAGTTGATGAACTGCTGGTAGACCATCGCAACCTTGCGGTCCTGCACGCGCTGGCCGGTCACGTCGTCCCCCTGCCAGATGATGCGTCCGGTCGTCGGCTGATCCAGCCCCGCCATCAGCCGCATGAGTGACGTCTTTCCAGCCGATGTCGGTCCCAGAAGAACGTTCATTGTGCCGGGTTCCAAGGTCAGGTCCGTCGGATGAATATGGGTCTTGCCCCCCACCACCTTCGAGACGTTTTCCAACGTCAGGGTCATCGCTCGACGATCCTCCCAAACCATGCGAGAGGAAGCAGTACATCCTTGGGGCGCGATCTTCAACGCAGGATGTGCGGAATTTTTCCCTTTACAATCCTGCCGAACTTCATGCGAAAATTCGATCTCATACGATTTCTGGCGTGAAACTGGAAGTTTGCGCGCCAAGGTGGCGACGGCGAAATCTGCTTCAAGGACTCGATTCGACCATGGTATACGGTTGAACACGCCAAAACGAACGAAAGCGCGCTTGATGTCACAGACGATCCGCTATCCCGAAATCATGGAGATCGCCCGCCGGGACGGCAAGGTTACCGTCGAGGATCTGGCCGACCATTTCGGTGTGACGCTGCAAACGATCCGCCGGGACCTGGCGGATTTGTCGGAAGCAGGTCGTCTTGATCGGGTGCATGGCGGGGCCGTCCTGCCGTCGGGTGTCACAAATATCGGATACGAAGATCGCCGCAATCTCAATGCGGAAGGTAAAGCAATCATCGCAAGTGCTTGCGCTTCCGAGATTCCCAACGACTGTTCGGTGTTCCTCAATATCGGGACGAGCACCGAAGCCGTGGCTGCGAAAATGCTGGGACATCGGAATATTCTGGCGGTGACGAACAACATCAATGTCGCGACCACCTTGTCGCAGAACCCGGACTGCCAGATCGTTCTGGCGGGCGGCGCCCTCAGACGGTCAGATGGCGGGCTTGTCGGCGACTTGACGACGCGAACGATCCGCCACTTCAAATTCGATATCGCCGTGATCGGATGTTCGGCTCTGGACGAGGAAGGCGACATTTTGGATTTCGACATGCAGGAGGTCGGCGTGACCCGCGCCATCATCGACCAGGCACGGCGCATCTTTCTGGTCGCCGACACGTCGAAATTCCTCCGAAAGGCACCCGTCCGGGTCGCGACGCTCTCCGATCTCGACGCGTTTTTCACCGATCGCGATCCCCCCGCCCCCCTGCCGGACCGATGCGCCGAGCACGATGTAGCACTACACGTGGTCCGCCCTGGCTAGGGCAAGGGCGCGTCAGGCGCCTCGGAAGATCCGGGACTGGCCTATCGTCTTCTCCAAAGCCGAGATGCGGTCCGCACTGGATTCCTGTCGGCGACTCTGCACCTCGGCGATCAGCGCTTCGACCAGCAGATTGATCGCCAGCGTGGAATCCCAGCTGGACGGCACCTCGACCGCGGCACGGAAACAGACCTCCGCGTGCTGCTCGATGGGTGAGCCCCAGACATCGGTGAACAGAACGAGCGCCACACCCTGTGCGACCGCCAGCGCGGCGAGCTTTTCGAGCTCCTTCTCGTAGCGGCGGATATCGAAGATAACGAGGGCGGACTGTGCACCCATGTCCAGTAAAGATTGCGGCCAGACGCTGGGTGAACTGTCCATCAGATACACCCGCGGGCGAATGATCTGCATGTGGTTATAGAAGTAGTGCGCGTTTGACCGGGTGATCCGACCGCCCATGAAATGCAATTCGCGCGTCGGATCCGAGAGGAGCTGTGCCGCCCTGTCGAACTGGGTCAGGTCCAGCCGTTCCAGCGTACGCTTGATGTTGCCCAACGCCCCCGAAGCAAAGCGCGTGACCATGTGATCGAGGGGGGCGTCGTCCAACCCGGAATTCAGTTTGGCCAGAGGCTCTTTCATGCGGGCCGCGATGTCCTCACGGATCGCGTCCTGCAACTCACCAAAGCCCTCGAAGCCCAGTTTTCGGGCAAGACGGATGACCGTCGGGGTCGAGACCTGCGCGCTTTCAGCCAGCCGGGTAATGGATTGAAGGCCGGCCACCATCGCGTTGTCCACCAGCACGGCGGTAAGTTTGCGTTCAGCCGCGGTGAGGTCGGGCTGCTTTTCGGTCAGCAAATCGCGCACGAGGGGTCGTCGGTTCACATGTAGTTCCTTTCGTTACACCCGAAAAACATGATGTAGAGATACATACAGAAAAAACCTTGACATATTTACCGTGGCTGTAGTGATAATTTCAGAGGGTCAGGCATGGGGCAAGAGCGATGGCAGGAGGCGACTGGACAGCGCTGTACATATCCGGCGCCGACCGCCCTGCCCCCATGGTCGTGGCCTGCGAACACGCCTCGAACCGGATTCCCGAAGACTTGGCCGGATTGGGGTTGGACCGAACGGCGTGCACCTCTCATGCGGCTTACGACATAGGTGCAGCCCATGTGGCGCGTACCTTGGCCGAGGAGCTGGATGCACCGCTTGTCGAGGGCGCGATCTCGCGCGTTGTCTACGATTGCAACCGCCCCTTATCCGCGCCCGACGCGATACCGGTGACCAGCGAAGTCTTCGACATTCCCGGGAACCGCGACCTGGACGATGCCGCTAGGCGAGCGCGATTCGAACGGGTCCATGTCCCGTTCCATACCGCTTTGGCCGAAACCTGTCGCACGCAAGAAGATGTTTGCCGCCGACGGATCGCATTGATTACGGTGCACAGCTTCACGCCCGTCTACATGGGGCAGCAGCGCGACCTTGATATCGGTTTCCTTCACGACGCCACACCCGGTTTCGCCCGGGCCACACTGGCCGCGGAGCGCGCGCGGGGCATCTGGCGCGCGAAATTGAACGCGCCGTACTCGGCGAAGGATGGCGTGACCCATACACTGGCCATGCACGGCGAAGCCCATGGCAGACCATCGCTGATGGTCGAAATCCGCAATGATCTGATCGCGGACGAAGACTCCGGCACCCGGATGGCATACCACCTTGCGGACACGATCCTGATCGCCCTCGCAGCGCCCGACGTCGCGCGGGGAGCCGCGGGATGAGGCTTCTGCGGATGTACGTCGCGGCGGTCGACCGCATGAATTACGGCCTGGGCCGTCTGGTGATGTTCGGTATCTTCATCCTGATGGGGATCCTGATGTGGTCTTCGATCTCGAAGGTGTTCTTCAACCCGTCGCTCTGGACGCTGGAAATGGCGCAGTTCGTGATGGTGGCCTATTTCGTGCTGGGCGGCCCCTATGCCATGCAGATGGGGTCACATGTGCGCATGGACTTGATCTATGGCGCACTGAACCCCCGGCGAAAGGCGCTTCTGGACAGCGTGACCGTGCTGGTCCTGATCGTCTATCTGGGCATCCTGTTGTGGGGCGGGATCGACAGCACTCGCTATTCCTTCCAGTATGGGGGGGAGCGAAGTTCCTCCGCCTGGCGACCCTACCTTTGGCCGATCAAGGTGACGATCTGCATCGGCATCTTCCTGATGCTTCTTCAGGCGCTCAGCGAGCTGGCGAAGGATATCCTGTTCCTGCGCACCGGCACCCCCTTGCGTCACCAGAACGAGGAGCAAGGCGATGCCCTATGAGCTGATCGCCGTCCTCATGTTCTCGACCATGATGCTGATGCTGTTCACCGGCCAGCGGGTCTTCGGCGCGATCGGCTTCGTGGCAGTCATCGCGGCAGTTCTGCTGTGGGGTGACCGGGGCGGCTATGACCTGGGGTTCTCGGCCATCATCAAGGTGATGCGGTGGTACCCGCTGCTGACGCTGCCGATGTTCATCTTCATGGGCTATGTGCTGTCGGAATCGAAGATCGCCGATGACCTGTATCGCATGTTCCATGTCTGGACCGGCGGGATGCCCGGCGGTCTGGCCATTGGGACGATCGGCTTGATGGTCCTGATCTCGGCCATGAACGGGCTGTCGGTCGCGGGCATGGCCATCGGCGCGACCATTGCCCTGCCCGAGCTTCTGAAACGCAACTATGACAAGCTGATGGTAACCGGGGTGGTCCAGGCGGGATCGTCTTTGGGGATCCTGGTGCCGCCTTCGGTCGTGCTGGTGCTTTACGCCATGATCGCCCGCCAACCCGTGGGGCAGCTGTGGCTGGCCGGCGCGGTGCCGGGGTTGATGATGGCGGCGATGTTCATCCTTTATATCTACATTCGATGTCGCATCACGCCCGAACTGGGACCGACCCTCACCGAAGGTGAACGGGCCGAGATCACACACGCCGAGAAGATGCGCCTTCTGCGGGCCGGCCTTCTACCCATCGCGATCTTCGCGGTGATGATGGTGCCCTTCCTGAACGGCTGGACCAGCCTTGTCGAAAGTTCGGCCATTGGGGCCATCGCGGCCTTCCTCGCGGCGGTCCTGAAGCGGCGGATGACATGGCGCGTGTTCGAGACGACCATCCGCCAGACGCTGGGCATCACCTGCATGTTCATGTGGATCATCACCGCCGCGCTGGCCTTCGGGGCCGTTTTCGACGGGCTGGGCGCCGTGAACGCGATCGAGTCGCTGTTCACCGAGCGGCTGGGCCTGAACCCGTGGGTCATTCTGATTCTGATGCAGCTGAGCTTTCTGGTGATGGGCACGTTCCTGGACGACACGGCCATGCTGGTCATCGTCGCGCCCCTTTACGTCCCGCTTGTTGGCGATCTGGGGTTCGATCTGGTGTGGTACGGCATCCTCTACACGATCACATGCCAGATCGCGTACATGACGCCGCCCTTCGGCTATAACCTGTTCCTGATGCGCGCGATGGCCCCGCCCGAGATCGAGCTTCGGGACATCTATCGCTCCATCGTGCCATTCGTTTTCGTCATGGTGCTGGCCCTCGCGCTGGTGATGATCTTTCCGCAAATCGCGCTGTGGCTGCCCGGGATCGTGTACGATCTGTGACCAACCATAAAGGAGCCGGGCAAACCGGCCGTTTCACCCCAACGAAGGAGATACCCCAGATGACGACCACGAGACGCAAGTTCCTTCACGGTGCGGCCCTGGCCGCGCCAGCCGCCCTTGCAGCACCCTCCATCGCCCGCGCCCAAGAGCCCATCCGTTGGCGGTTCCAGACCTATGCCGGTGCCGCCCTGGGCGAAGAGGTGACGAAACCCATCATTGATTACATCAACGCCGCCTCGAACGGCGAGATGGAGATCGAGCTGTTCTACGCCGACCAGATCGTCCCCACCGGAGAGCTGTTCCAGGCCCTCCAGCGCGGCACCATCGACGGCGTGCATTCCGATGACGACAGCATGGCCTCGCCCACGCCGCTGCGCCAGTTCGGAGGATATTTCCCCTTCGCCACCAAGCACATCCTCGACGTTCCGGTGCTGTTCAACCAATACGGACTGGCCGAGATCTGGGACGAGGAATATTCCAAGGTCGGCGTCAAATGGCTGTCCGCCGCGGGTCAGGACCCCTGCAACTTCAACACCACGCGCGAGATCACCAGCGTCGGCGACCTCGACGGGCTGCGCCTTTATACTTTCCCCACGGCGGGCCGTTTCCTCAGCCAGTTCGGCGTCGTCCCGGTCAACATCCCCTATGAGGATGCCGAGGTCGCGGTGCAGACGGGCGAGCTGGATGGCATGGCATGGTCCGGCATCACCGAGGATTACACCGTCGGCTGGGCGGACGTCACCGACTACTTCCTGACCAACAACATCTCGGGCGCATGGATCGGATCGTTCTTCGTCAACCAAGAACGCTGGGAAGAGCTGCCCGACCACCTCAAGCAGCTGGTCATGGCCGGGATCGAGGCCGGGCACACCTATCGCAACCAGTGGTACTGGGGCGGCGAGGCCCGCTTGCGCGCGCGCGGCGACAAGCTGGAACTGCGCAGCGTCCCGGCCGCAGAATGGGCCGAGGTCGAGAACGCAGCCAAGGAGTTCTGGGAAGAAGTCGCCCAGGAGGGCGAGGTTCACCAGAAGGTCGTCTCGATCTTCCGCGAGTATAACGACGTCATCAATCAGGCCGGACCGCCCTACACGTTCTAAGCCCAAGGCGGGGCGGCCCCATGGGCCGTCCCAACCCCGCGACCAAGGAAAGCCTGTTCATGCCCGGAAACCTGACATTCGACGCCCTGAGGGAGAAAGCCGCCAGCGGCGAGATCGACACAGTGCTGGCCGCGATGGTCGACATGCAGGGGCGGCTGATGGGCAAGCGGTTCCACGTGTCGAACTTCCTCGACCACGCGCACGAGGAAACGCATTGCTGCAACTACCTGCTGGCCACGGATCTGCCGATGGCGACGCCGGACGGCTATGCCGCGACCAGCTGGCATTCGGGATACGGTGACTACACCCTGCGCCCGGATCTGACCACGCTCAGGACGATGCCCTGGCTTGAAGGTACCGCGCTGGTGCTGGGCGATGTCCTGGACCATCACGGCCATGACGTCGTGCCACACGCCCCGCGCGAGATGCTCAAACGGCAGGTGGACCGCCTGACCGACATGGGGTTCGAGGCCGCGATGGCGACCGAGCTGGAGTTCTTCCTGTTCCAGGGCGACTACCGCAGCCTTCAGAAAGACGGGTATCGCACGCTGATCCCGTTCAACGGCTTCAACGAGGATTACAACCTTTTCCAGACCACCAAGGAAGAGGTCGTGATGCGCCCCTTGCGCAACCACCTCGTCGCCGCGGGCATCCCGGTCGAGAACACCAAGGGCGAGGCCGAGACCGGCCAGCAGGAACTGAACATCCGCTATGCCGGACCCATCGATTGCGCCGACCACCACACCATCGCCAAGCACGCAGTGAAGGAGATCGCATGGCTGAACGGCTGTTCCGCGACCTTCATTCCGAAATGGGCGCCGGACAAGGTGGGCTCGTCCAGTCACGTGCACCTCTCGTTGTGGCAGGACGAGGCGCCCGCGTTCCACGACTCGGACGCAGAATTCGGCATGTCCAAGGTCATGCGGCACTTCGTGGCCGGCCTGCTGGCCTATGCCCGCGACTACACTTTCTTCCTGGCCCCTTACGTCAACAGCTACAAGCGGTTCGCCCCCGGCACCTTCGCGCCGACCAAGGCGGTCTGGTCCGTCGACAACCGGACCGCCGCGTTCCGTATGTGCGGCGACGGCAGCAAGGGCATTCGCATCGAATGCCGCATCGGCGGGTCGGACATGAATCCCTATCTCGCTCAGGCCGCGCTGATCGCGGCGGGACTGCGCGGGATCGAGGACGAGCTTGATCTTGCCCCTCCGCACAAGGGCGATGCCTATGCCGGCGGTGATATAGTCGAAATTCCGCGCACCCTTCGCGAAGCCATTGAAACGCTGCGCAACTCGGTGATGCTGCGCGAGACGTTCGGCGACGGCGTGGTGGACCATTACGTCCGCTGCGGCGAGTGGGAGCAGGAAGAGTTCGACCGGGCCGTCACCGACTGGGAATTGAAACGCGGATTCGAAGGGGCCTGACGAGCCATGACGACCCTGACTTGTGTGTCGCCGATCGACGGCACGATCTTCGCCGAGCGCAAGGCGCTTACCCCCGACGGTGCGCGCGGTGCGGCGTCGCGCGCACGGGAAGCACAAGCTGACTGGGCCGCCCGCCCTATGAACGAGCGGATCGCGCTGGTCCGCGCCGGGATCGCGGCGGTAGGCGCCATGAACGACGAGATCGTGCCCGAGCTTGCCCGCATGATGGGACGCCCCATTCGCTACGGAGGGGAATTCGGCGGCTTCAGCGAACGCGGCCTGCACATGGCGGAGATCGCCAAGGACGCGCTGAAGGATATCATGGTGGGCGACGACGGGACCGCGAGGCGTTTCATCCGCCGGCTTCCCTGGGGCGTCGTACTGGTCGTGGCCCCCTGGAACTATCCCTGGATGACGGCGATCAACACCGTGGCCCCTGCGTTGATTGCCGGGAATGCGGTCCTTCTGAAACACGCCACCCAGACCCTGCTTGTGGGTGAACGCATGGCCCGCGCGTTCCATTCCGCGGGCGTTCCGGAAGACGTGTTCCAGAACGTCTATATCGACCACAATACCACCCATACGCTGATCTCCGGGCGGCACGTGGATTACGTGAACTTCACCGGCTCGGTCGCCGGTGGCTATGCGATGGAACGCGCGGCGGCAGGCACCTTCGTTCCCGTCTCGACCGAACTCGGCGGCAAGGATCCGGGCTACGTGATGGACGATGCTGACCTCGACGCGGCGGTTGACGGCTTGATGGACGGCGCGATGTTCAATGCGGGACAATGCTGTTGCGGGATCGAACGGATCTATGTCCACCAGTCCCTGTATGAGCCGTTCGTCGAGAAGGCCGTCGCATGGGTCAACGCGCTGAAGCTGGGCAACCCGCTCGACCCCGAAACCACCCTTGGGCCAATGGCCCACGTCCGTTTCGCCCAAGCGGTCCGCCACCAGATCGACGACGCCGTCGAAAAGGGAGCAACCGCCCATATCCCACCCGATCCGGCAGACGATGGCGGCGCCTACCTGACCCCGCAGGTTCTGACCGGCGTCGATCACGGCATGAGCGTCATGGGCGAGGAAAGCTTTGGCCCAGTGGTCGGCATCATGCCGGTGGCGGATGACGAGGACGCCATCTGCCTGATGAACGACAGCCGGTACGGCCTGACCGCCAGCCTGTGGACCGCCGATCTGGACCGGGCCGAACGCGTGGGGGATCGCCTGCAAACCGGCACGGTCTTCATGAACCGCGCGGATTACCTCGATCCGGCCCTGTGCTGGACCGGGTGCAAGGACACCGGACGTGGTGCGGGGCTGTCGACCTTGGGGCTTCAGGCTTTGACACGTCCCAAATCGTACCACCTCAAGAAGGCCGCTTCATGACCCAGACCGGCACCTGGTCCTATCCAACCTCCATCCGCTTCGGCGCCGGGCGCCTGTCAGAGTTACCCGACGCCTGCCGCGCCGCCGGAATCTCGCGCCCCCTTCTCGTAACGGACCGGGGCCTCTCCACCCTTCAGATCACCGCGCGGGCGCTGGACCTTCTGGACGCCGCGGGATTGGGTCGGGCGATCTTTTCGGATGTCGACACAAACCCGACTGAGGTGAATCTGGCGTCGGGCGTCGAGGCCTATCGCGCCGGGGGCCATGACGGCGTGGTCGCGTTCGGTGGCGGATCGGGGCTGGACCTGGGCAAGATGGTCGCCTTCATGGCCGGCCAGACCCGTCCTTTGTGGGATTTCGAGGATATCGGCGACTGGTGGACCCGCGCCGATGCCGACGCCATCGCCCCTATCGTCGCGGTCCCCACCACCGCCGGGACGGGTTCCGAGGTCGGACGCGCAAGCGTCATAACCAATTCCGAAACCCATGAGAAGAAGATCATCTTCCACCCCAAGGTCCTGCCCACGGTGGTGATCGCCGACCCTGAGCTGACCGTCGGGATGCCGAAAGCGATCACCGCCGGGACCGGCCTTGATGCCTTCGCGCATTGCGTCGAGGCATTCTCGTCCCCGCATTACCACCCGATGAGCCAGGGCATCGCGCTGGAGGGCATGCGGCTGGTGATCGATAACTTGCCCCGCGCCTACGACACCCCCGACGACCTGACCGCACGGGCGAACATGATGTCCGCGGCGGCGATGGGGGCTGTCGCGTTCCAGAAGGGCCTGGGAGCGATCCACGCGATGAGCCATCCAGTGGGCGCCGTCTTCGACACACACCACGGCACCACCAACGCAGTCTGCATGCCGGCCGTCCTGGACCTGAATGCGGCCGCGATCCGCGACCGGTTCGATCGCGCCGCCCCCTATCTGGGAATCGACGGGGGCTTTGAGGGGTTTCGCGCCTTCGTGGACGGGTTCAACGCCCGCTTCGATGTCCCGCACGGGCTGGCAGGGATGGGCGTCACCGAGGATCGTCTTGACGACCTCATCGACATGGCGCTCCGGGACCCTTCCTGCGGAGGAAACCCGGTCCCGCTGACCGCGGACAACCTGCGCGACCTGTTCCGCGCCGCCCTTTGACGGCCCATTCGTTCAAACAATCCCGGACGACCACCCTCGCCTCAAGGTGACTCTCGGCGGTCTGGTCGCGCGTAGGCGGTTCGTCCGTGGCAGATACCCGGGAATCGCGGGAGGTTCGGGTTGCTGGATGCGTGGTTTCTTTCGACCCAGATCGAGAATGGATCGACAGTTTCGATACAGGATCATATCGTAGCACCGTCGCTGGTGCTGGATCGTGCGGTCGGCGTTTCCGGGAAACCATCGGCGCAGTCAATCGAGAGCGGTGGGGTCCCGTCCGGGTGTGCCTTTCGGCCCAAGTCCGCCGGATATTACCGAGCAAACCCTAAAGCAGATGTCGGCATCTGTTTCGGACATGGGCATAAAGCGCCTCACATCTGAAGCTCCGCGGACTTGGCGGAATCTCTGATCGCCTCCGCGCCATGCGGTTTGCAGGCAACTTGAAGTTCATCGTCGCAATCCATCGCGAGTAGATCCCCATTATCCCAGACATGCGATACGATCCGGTGGTGGGGATCGTATTGCCACTCCGCGAGTTCGTCCGCCGTCAGGCTGAGTTGGGACGTGTCATGCTGCGCCGTGATCGTCAGTGTGTCCCCCTGCCCGACCGGTACGGGCTGGTCCAGCAGGAAAGCCGTCCTGCCCCAGTGGCCATCGGATGTCAGATCGTTCGTCAGTTCGATGCCCGGCGCAAGATCCATCTGAAAATATACGGAAACGGCATGGATCGTTCCGGCGGCGGTGCAGCCCAGATGCCTTATGGCGTGTCCGGGGGTGAGGTCTGGCTTGGTGAAATCGAACTCGAAGAGCTCTTCGGCAGGACCCAGCGGGGCCAGCTCGCAAGCGGCGTAGTCGTTCGGGGTGATCTGGGCGACAGTGGCAAAGTGGTGGAACGCGGACAGGTCGAAGCCCTCAGCCGCCCGGGGACGCCAGAGGTCCATCAGAGGGTCGCTTTCCACCACCTGGGCCATCAGTTTCCCGCGTTCGGGAATTGCGCGCGCATCGGGCTTCGCAAGGTCCCGCATGGCATGCGAGAGCGTTGCAAGCGCACCTTCCCCGAGCAGCATGGTATCGACGATTTCAGAGATCACGACATCCACCGGTTCCGGCAGATCCACGCCGACGACAAGGTCGTGCGACATCTTTGGGATGACCGTGATCCGGTCGGCAAGCCCGTTCTCTTCGATCACCCGGGACGCCGCCTGTGCGATCAGGGGTTGTTGCTCGCAGGTATAGACATGTTTCGCGCCGGCGCGCGCCGCGAGCATTGCGGTCAACCCGGCACCGCAACCGATATCCAGGACCACGTCGCCCGGCTTGACCTTCGAGGCAATGGCAGCGGAATAGGCACGATTGCGCAGCTTGTCCCCCAGCATGGGAAAGTGCCAGCGGGGTACGAACATCTGATAGAGCCGATCCCGCAGGATCCGTGCTTCGTGGTGATGGGGGACCTTGACCAAAGCTTCCGAGAGGAGTTGCAAGGTTCGAAGACCTCCGTCGGTCAGTGGCGTAAGCTTGGCCAATTGGACAAGCCTGTCCGCTTCTTGCGTCGATTGATACTCAAACTCTCGACGGGCTTCATCATCTTCGGGAAACGACAGCGCGAAATCTTTTGCCATGTTCGCTGGTCCTCATTCTAAGGAAACGCTGTGAGGTGGCATACCCGGTTTGAGGATAACAAAAGATGAATCGGACACCTGAGATCGCGAAGAAGCGTCGCCTGGCTGTCCACCAGTAACCCGCTCCCGCTTGGAATGGCTGACCAATCAACGCCAAGGGCAGAGCATCGGCATGGACACGGATGCTTCGCTCACTTGCCTTTAATCAGGGGGCGGGCGTGATCGCAGCGCCCGTCGCCGCGAAGATCGCCAGCACCAGCGGAACGCGGTCTTGGCGGAGGGAAAGACATCCGTGGTTTACCAGAGGACGGCGCGAAAATGACGGCCACGGACAGAAATTTCCCGCCAGCAATCCGAAGTCTTGAGCGTGCCGGCGGCTGGTTCGACCCACACCGACCGACGGCTTTGCGCCTGGCGTTCCGGCGATTAGGATTGGGAAATGGGCTATGTCACCTCTCTCTTCGCGCGCAGGATGGTCGCCGCGGCAGGCAACTCCATCGACGGCGCCGCGCTTCTACAGGGGGTGGGCATCGACCCGGATGCCCCCTTGGATCCGAAGGTGATGATCCCGGCCGCCACCTACTATGACATGCTGGAGCGGCTTGCGGCCCAGATAGATGTGACTGATCTGCCGATACGCACCGGGGCCTCGATGAAGCTGGATGAGTACGGCGCGCTCGGCCTTGCATTCAAGGCGGCAACAACGCTTGGCGCGTCCTATGCGCGGGTCGAGCGGTATGCCCGGCTCTGGACCAGTGTGGTGAGGTACGAACTGCGCGCCGATCCCCGCGGAACGCTTTTCATCCTGCACCGCCCCGGCGAACGACGTCTCGGGATGCGCCTGTCGAACGAGGCGACCCTCGCCAGTGCCCTATCGATCGCCCGGCAGGTCAGCCCGGTGCCCGTGAAGCCGCTGGAAGTTCTGGTCCGGCACCCCGCGCCGAAATCGATCATTGCTCACGAAGACTGGTTTGGCTGTCCCGTCAGGTTCGGGATGGATCTCGACGCGGTTCGGTTTTCCACCACGGCGCTGGCACAGCCCAACATACTGGGGGACGTGGGCATTTCGCGGTACCTCGTCTCGCACCTCGACAAGGAATTGTCGGAAATCGCCGACGATGCGCCGCTGGTTTCAGAGACAAAGGGTGCCATAGCACAGGCGCTCAGCGAGGGCGCGCCGAAGATGGCAGACATCGCGCGCGGTCTCGGGCTCAGCACGCGGTCATTCCACCGGCGGCTCTCCGAGCACGGGATGAGCTTTCAAACTTTGACCGAGGAGACCCGGCGCGAACTGGCAGAAGGGCTCTTGCGTGACGAGGGCCATTCCCTTGCCGAGATCGCTTTTTTGACCGGCTTCGCCGAGCAGAGCTCCTTCACCCGCGCTTTCAAACGCTGGGTTGGCATGACTCCAGCAAGCTATCGCAGAGATCGTTCACGCAGCTGACTGAATGCGCAAATGCGATCAAGGCACCGGCACGCAACACCGAGTTCGGTCTGCACCTGATCGAGATCGAACCCAGCCTCTTCTTCGGACATGACCTATCAGTCGGCCTTCCTCGTGACCGAAGACGGTGTAGTCTTCTTCGTTGCGCCCCCAAGATCGGGAAGAGACGGCGCATTTCCTCACGACCGACGCCGCCGTGATGTTTTTTTGCCCGAACAGCGCTTTGTGATGGTCGTGGATACCATCACGCCCGGCGAGGCCCCTTCATGAATTCCTGGGCACCCAGCAACCTCTCGGGCGACACGTCGAATTTCGGGACCTTCCTGACCTACGGCTTCGACTATTTCCTGTCCGACCATATCCGGGTCCTGGGCAATCGGCAGGATGTTCATGCTGCGCGAGACTGGCCTTCGACGTCCACCACCTTTGGCCCAACTTTCTGGATCGGGCTTCCGGCCGACGCGTCAAGCGCATGGGTGAGGGCATTCGCCCTCCAACGCGGACCTGATCCGGTTCGTGTCCTGCGCCCACGAGTTGGCCTTCGAAACCCAGCGCGATGCTGCGGCGGAAGGTGACCGACCCTTCTGAGGGCGGCGACGCGCATCGGATCACCGGTGGCCGGGATGCCGACCCTATTCCGGCGCCGATTTCAGGGCTGTTGCGAACACGGACATCCCCTGCGCGCGCATCAGTCCCGGATGACGGCGCAGTACGAGGCCCGCATAGCCAAGCCGATTTGCAGGCACTGCCTTATTGTGACCCGCGTGGTCGAGCCCATCCCGATGGCATGACATTCTCGAATGGCCGCCCCCCCACGGGCCAAAAGGACAAGCCGAAACCGAGAGGTGTCATAGCACCTATATGGGTATGCTTTGCCACCGAGCCGAAATGCCGCCAAGTCACGGCCGTGAACCACTGTGCCGCTCGGTGACGCAAATGCGCCCATTGCAGAACACGCGTTGAATTCGCTGTCCACGCGCTTAAGATAGTGTGCTCCTAGGGGTGTCCCGCCAAGGGGCTGAGACTCTGCTGGCACGGCCGTCGACATGGCCGATCGCAGCGCAGTGACCCTTCGAACCTGATCCGGATCATGCCGGCGAAGGGACAGGACCGCAGCGCTTTCTTGCCCTTGCCGGCCTCAGCACACGAGGCCGCCATGCCTAACGATACGACACCCGACCGTCCGATCCCTGCGACCATCGCGATCGTCATCCGTTCCGGGCAGGTGCTTCTGGTGCGCCGGGCCAACCCGCCGGATGCCGGCCGGTGGGGATTTCCGGGCGGGAAGATTGACCGGGGCGAGACGTTGGAGCAGGCCGCCTTGCGCGAACTGGGCGAGGAAACCGGCGTTTCGGCAAAGGCGATCCGCGCCTTCACCGCCTTGGATGTGTTCGATCGCGATGATGCGGGGCAGTTGCGCCGTCATTTCGTCCTGATCGCCGTGTTGTGCCAATGGATGTCGGGCGACGCCGTCGCGGCCGACGACGCGCTCGAGGTGCGGTGGGTGGATGTGGACGGGATTGCCGGGGCCGACCTCGCGCTCAGCGTCGACGTCGCCGCGGTGGCGGCCCAGGCCGCGTCGCTGGCACAGGAGGCTCAGTCATGATCGCCAATGTCCTGACGATCGCCGGCACCGACCCTTCGGGCGGGGCCGGTATCCAGGCGGATATCAAGACGTTCTCGGCGCTCGGGGCCTATGCCTGTTCGGCGATCACGGCAGTGGTGGCGCAGAACACGTGCGGGGTTCGGTCCTTCGTCGCGCTGGAGCCTGATTTCGTGGCCGCCCAGATCGACGCGGTGTTCGAAGACGTGCGCATCGATGCGGTGAAAATCGGCATGATTGCCAATGCCGGGGTTGCCGACGTCGTGGCGGATCGGCTGCGCCATCACAAGGCCCGAAACATCGTGCTCGACCCGGTCATGGTTGCGAAAAGCGGCCATTCTCTTCTCGCGCCCGAGGCGGTCGCGGCACTGCGCGACGGGCTGGTACCCCTGGCGACGGTGATTACACCGAACCTGCCCGAAGCGGCCGTGCTGTTGGGGCGGCAGGACGACTGGACGGCGGAGTCCATGCAGACCGCCCTGCCCGACCTTTTGTCGCTTGGGTCGGAATGGGTTCTTTTGAAGGGCGGGCACCTGCGGGGCAGTCGCGACAGCACCGATCTTCTGGCGGGGCCCACGGGCATCACCCCCTTTCAGGCGCCGCGGATCGCGACGGCGAACGACCACGGCACCGGCTGCACGCTGTCCTCGGCCATCGCGGCGCTTCTGCCCGGGCGCGATCCGGTCGAGGCTGTGGGAGGCGCAAAAGCGTATCTTCACAAGGCGTTGGCGGTAAGCGATCATTTGGACGTGGGACAGGGGCACGGACCGGTGCACCATTTCCACGCGCTCTGGGGCCGGTCGGACACCGGCTGAGGACGGTCCCCACCCTGCGCGGTCGCTCTTTGCCGCAAAAACTCCGGCACGGCGGGCGCGTCTTCCCGGTGCTTGCGACTGCGCCCCTTGCGGGTCTTTACGGGGACAGACTGTCGATCTCGGCCCGAAGCGCCCGGGCCGCGGCTTCTGGATCGGGTTGGCCACAGATGGCTGACACCACAGCCACTCCCCTGGCGCCTGCGACAAAGGCCCTCGCGACATGGATCGTCTTCAGGCCACCGATCGCGACGGCCGGCACCGGACTGGCGGCGATCTGCGCAGCCAGCCCGTCGAAGCCCACGGGCGGCTTGTGATCGGCCTTGCTGGGCGTTGCGAAGACGGGACCGGCGCCGATGTAATCCACCAGGCCCGGATCGACGGTGCGCGCCAGCACGGGGGTTTCCACGGTCAGCCCCAGGATCGCCCCCGGCCCGATCAGACGGCGCGCCTCGGCCGCGGGCATGTCGCCCTGCCCGACATGAAGGCCGTCGGCCCCGATCTCGACCGCCGCATCCACGTCGTCGTTGACGATCAGAGGCACCCCGCTGCCGGCCAGCGCGTCCTTCAGGGCGCGGCCCGTCCGGACCAGTGCGGCCCGTTCGCACAGCTTGTCGCGCAGCTGGACCATGGTGACGCCGCCGGCCACGGCACGGCGAGCCGTTTCCACCATCCCGATCCCGGCGCAGAGGCCGGGATCGAGGACGAGGTAGAGCGAGAGGTCGAACGTCCGTCTCACGCGGGCACGACCTTCGCGTCCAGGACCACCGCCTCGGACGCCAGCACGGCGGGCGTGACCGCGTGAAGCGCGTCAAGGAAATGCGGAGCAAAGCTGCCAGGGCCGTTGGCGTGCCCGTGCGCCTGCGCCCCGGCGACCGCGTAATGCGCCAACGCGGCGACGGTTGCGTCGAAGGCGTCCTGCGCCACCGCCGCGTAAGCCCCGCAAAGACAGGTCAGCGAACAGCCAAGCGCGGTGTTCATAGGCATCCATGAGGAACCGCCCTCGATCCGCACGGCGCGCTGGCCATCGGTGACATAGTCGACTTCCCCGGTCACCGCCACCACGCCGCCGATGGCCTGCGCCAGCCGCACCGCGCCGGCCTCGGCAGCCGAGACGTCGTCGCGCCCGTCGACTCCCTGCCCGCGACTGGCCTCGCCCGCCAGGGACAGGATCTCCGAGGCGTTGCCCCTGATGATCGTGGGGTGCAGCGCCAGAAGCTCGGCCACCACTTGGCGGCGATACGCGGTCGCCTGGCAGGCCACCGGGTCCAGCACCCAGGGCCGCCCGGCCCCCTGCGCCCCCCGGATCGCGGCCTGCGCACCTGCCTCGAAGGTCGGCCCCAGCGTGCCGATATTGACCGTCAGCGCCCCGGCGATGGCGGCGAACTCCTCGCTTTCCTCGGGGTCCGAGACCATGGCCGGACTGACGCCCGCCGCCAGCAGCACGTTGGCCGCGATGTTCATGGCGACATGGTTGGTGATGCACTGCACCAGCGGCGGGTCGGCGCGCAGGGCGGCAAGAAGGGTTTCGGGGGTCTGGCTCATTTCACGTCCTCCAGCGGCATGTACAGGTCCCCGCCCTCGCGGAACTTCTCGGCCATCTTCTCCATCCCCTCCTTCTGGGCTTCGGCGCGAATATCGTGGCTGATGCGCATCGAGCAGAATTTCGGCCCGCACATGGAGCAGAAATGCGCCACCTTGTGCGCCTCCTTCGGCAGCGTCTCGTCATGCATGGATCGCGCCGTTTCGGGGTCGAGCGACAGGTTGAACTGGTCCTCCCATCGGAACTCGAACCGCGCGCGGCTGAGCGCGTCATCGCGGGCCTGCGCCGCGGGGTGCCCTTTGGCCAGGTCGGCCGCGTGGGCCGCGATCTTGTAGGTGATGACGCCGGTCTTCACGTCGTCGCGGTCCGGCAGACCCAAGTGTTCCTTGGGCGTGACGTAGCACAGCATTGCCGTGCCGAACCAACCGATCATCGCCGCGCCGATCCCGCTGGTGATGTGGTCATAGCCCGGCGCGATATCCGTGGTCAGCGGCCCCAGCGTGTAGAACGGCGCTTCGCCGCAGGTGGCCAGCTGCTTGTCCATGTTGGCCTTGATCTTGTGCATCGGCACATGGCCCGGCCCTTCGATCATAACCTGGCAGTCCTGGGCCCACGCGATCCGCGTCAGCTCGCCCAGTGTTTCCAGCTCGGCGAACTGGGCGCGGTCGTTGGCATCCGCGATCGAGCCCGGGCGCAACCCGTCGCCCAGGCTGAAGCTGACGTCGTAGGCGCGGGCGATCTCGCAGATCTCTGCAAAATGCTCGTAGAGGAAGCTCTCGCGGTGGTGGTGCAGGCACCACTTGGCCATGATCGACCCGCCGCGGCTGACGATGCCCGTGACCCGGTCCACCGTCATCGGGATCATGTGCAGCCGCACGCCGGCATGGATGGTGAAATAATCCACCCCCTGTTCGGCCTGTTCGATCAGCGTGTCGCGATAGACCTCCCAGGTCAGGTCCTCGGCGATGCCCCCGACCTTCTCCAGCGCTTGATACAGAGGCACGGTGCCGATGGGCACGGGGCTGTTGCGCAGGATCCAGTCGCGAATGTTGTGGATGTTGCGCCCCGTGGACAGGTCCATCACCGTGTCCGCCCCCCAGCGGGTGGCCCAGACCATCTTTTCCACCTCTTCGGCCATCGAGGAGGTTACGGCGGAATTGCCGATATTGGCGTTGATCTTCACCAGGAAATTGCGGCCGATCGCCATCGGCTCGACCTCGGGGTGGTTGATGTTGACGGGGATGATCGCCCGGCCCCGCGCCACCTCGTCGCGCACGAATTCGGGGGTGATGAAATCGGGGATCTCTGCGCCGAAATCCTCGCCGTCCCGGGCCAGCGCCTCTTTCGCGGCGGCGCGGCCCATGTTCTCGCGGATCGCGACGAACTCCATCTCCGGGGTGACGATCCCGGCGCGGGCATAGGCCATCTGCGTGACCGCCTGGCCTTTCGTGGCACGCCGCGGCGCGTGGCGGACCGGGAACTCGGGCACGCGCCGCCCTCCTTCGGCGAAGCCGTTATCCTCGGGGGTGACGTGGCGGCCCTCGTAGGTCTCGACATCCCCGCGCGCGTCGATCCAGCTTTCGCGAAGGCGCGGCAGGCCCCGGTCGAGGTCGATCGCGGCGTCGGGGTCGGTATAGGGCCCCGAGCTGTCATAGACGGTCACCGGCGCCTCGCCGGCGGTGGGGTGCAGGTCGATCTCGCGCATGGGCACGCGGATGCCGGGATGCACCGTGCCATCGTGCCAGACACGGCGCGAGGCGGGCAGCGGACCCGTGGTGACTGTCGGGGTAAGGTCTTTCATCGGTCTAAGCCTCCTTGGCCAAAGCGTAGGAGACCCAGTTCCGCGTCGAATGGAGAAGGCCGAACGCAATACGTCTGAAACGTATCGGGCAAAAAGCCCATGCAGCCGGTGCACCATCCCTACGCCAGTGTGAACTGGATCAGGTTCATCGGGTCACTGCGCTGCATGCGCCAGCAGTATCTCAGCCCCTTGTCGGGACCCCCCGGGTGAGTGCGGCCACCCTGCGCCCACCGTGGAACGCTTGTCAACGGACCCTTTTTCATCGGCGATCGCATTGAGCGCCCAAACCCAGCCACTGCCATCCTCGTTTGGCAAAAGAGCGCCAGCGAGGCGAACTCTCTTTTGGCGAGAGGTGAACCACTTCGCACAAGCGACGCTTGGACCGGATGCCCATGTTATAACCGCCCAGGAGCATGCGGATCATCAGCTTCGGATTGATCGAAGGCCGACCTGTGGAACTGAAGAATGGCGCCAGATGCCCGCGAGGTCGACGAACCGGTCACCCGATCGGAGCATGCGGCAAAGCGAAACGTGCGCTGCGATCCAGACCTAGTAGTACACAGTGCCTCGCCCTTCCTGCCCAGATCCATTATCGCCGCTGACCTCGGGCCGTTGCAGAAACATTGCGGTCTGGCGTCAGCCCTTAGGGCAAGTCGGCTTTCCTCTACGGAAGAAGGACAGACCTGCCGTTCACATTGTGCACTCGGCGATCCCTCAAGCAGACCATCGTCATCCACGGACAGCCGTTACAACGACAGACGGAGTAGGAACGCGAAAACCCAAGGTCCCCTCGGTTCCCTCTGCCTGTGTGCGCCTGGCCAAATCATCTCGAATGGCATCCCGTTTTGATGCGGGTTGCCGACTGAGCAACGAAGCAGCGCGCACTGCACCAGCGTCAAAAAGATCGAACAACGCATCGGGGCTGGCGACATGCACTTCAGAGGCAACCTCAACGACCTTGACGTCGACAAAGCCCGCCTTCTCGACCGTAGGTCTGGCAATATCGATGTCAGCCAACACATGTGCGTCGGGCCCTTTCGGCAGGGTGACGGATGGATCAGCCAGCCGACCGATGGCATCGAAAAGCCAGCCGAAAGAGCCGTCCGAACCCTTACCGCGCCAGATTGAAAACGCTATTATTCCTCCCGGTTTCAACACTCGGGCAGCCTCTTTGAGGCCGCGGTCTGGATTGGGAAAATGCGGCACCCCGAACCCGATAGTTACCGCGTCGAAACGCGCGTCGGGAAACCCCATCTCCATTGCATCCCCGTGAATGAAGTGAGCTGCCGGGACAGCCGCGCGGGCAAGCGAAATCATCGCTTTCGAGAAATCCAGCCCGGTTACTGTCGCTCCCCTGGCGACAAGTTCTTCTGCAACCACGCCATGGCCGGTGCATAAATCAAGAACGTGCTTATCCGGGCCTGCGTATACCGCATCCGACAGCTTTCTGGCGACCAGACGCGTGGCCATCTCAAAACCATCGGCATACCCTTTTGCTATTGATGGTTTGCTCCACCCGTCGCGCTCCATTTTCTCGAAATCACGCGTCTCGGCCATTATTCGCCCCCGTTGCACCAACGATATACGCCGCGCCGTCTGGAACAAAGCCAAAGAGATATGTCAGTAGGTTTGGCCTCGAAACGGATATTGCGTTACAGGATTCTGGGCCGCAAATCCGCTCCGAGTAATGCTATGGGTGGCGCCCGACACCCCATCACGTTCAGCTACGATCCTCGGGCCGGAGGCAATCGGACTTCCAGAATGCCCCGGCGAGACGGCCGCTCAGGCGACCTGATCCTCCTCGACCACCTCCGCGAAGGACTTGAAGAACTTTCCGGCCAGCTTCTGCGCGGTACTCTGGATCAGGCGACTGCCCAGCTGGGCCAACTTTCCACCGATGTCAGCTTTGGCATCGTATTTCAGAATGGTCTCATCCCCGTCTTCGATCAGGATCACGTCCGCACCGCCCTTCGCATGACCGGCCGCACCGCCATTGCCCTGACCCGTCAGCGAAAAGGCATCCGGCGCACCTGTCCGGTCCAGGGTCACTTCTCCGCTGAACCGGGCTTTCACCGGGCCCACCTTCAGCACGACCTTGGCTTCCAGCTCATTCTCGGATTTCTGGGTCAATTCCTCACAGCCGGGAATGCACTGCTTTAGAACCTCGGGGTCGTTCAGGGCGGCATAGACCACGTGTTTCGGAGCGGCGATCCTGATTTCGTCTGCCAGCTGCATGCGTTTTCCTTTCTAGCAACAGGGGAATTTGACCCGCGCAAGGGTTTCGGCCTGCTCGGGTGTCAGCGAAAATTTATCCCGTAAGGACCGCAAGGCGGACCCGTATCGGCCCGCGGGGGCTGTGTTCGAAATGGCCGGGCACGGGTTTCCGGGCCCGTCTTCGCCGATCTCGACCGACGACAGCGGCTCGGGCCCAATCGCATTCAGGGCGGGATCAGGCATCGTCGTCCCCTCGACTGACCGACTGGCGGCGCAGCTGGATCAGCTCGGCCAGGATCGACAGGGCGATCTCCTCGGGCATCACGGCACCGATGTTCAACCCCGCGGGGGCAGAGACCCGGTCCAGCACTTCGGGATCGATCCCGGCCCCGGTCAGCCTGGCCCGAAGGCTGGCGAACTTCTTGCTACTGCCGACGAACGCGACGTGATCGGCCCGGGCCCCGAGCGCCGCGGTCAGGGCGTCGAGGTCGCCCTGCCCTTGAGTGGCCACGACGATGGCGCGCAGGCCCGACGCCGCGGCAGGGGTGACGGACCGTTCGACCGCCCACTGGAACTGCGGGGCCAGCATCGCCAGCGCCTCGGCCACAGGGGAGGTTCCGACGACCACCAGTTCGGGCATCGGCAGGCAGGGCTCCACGAAGATATCGATTGTCCCACGCGAGGGGCAGCCATTGCGCGCGTAGGTGATGCCGTCGACCTCATGACCCGGCGCCACGCCGCGCTGGGTCAGATGCTCTTCGGGCGCGACCGAGATCAGGCGCGGCACGCCGGACGCGAGTGCCGCAAGCGCCGCACGACGCACCGCGCCCCGTGTACAGCCCCCCCCCAGGAACCCGCGCAGGATGTCGCCCTGCGAATCCAGGATCGCCCTGGCCCCGGGCTTGGCCGCGGTTGTTCCAGCGGTGCGCACGATGGTCGCGAAGGCAAAGGGCTCGTGGCGGGACCGAAGCGCCCGGGCCACTTCGGCAAGGTCCGATGACAGGATCTCGGCAGAGGTCATAGGCGGGTCAGCTCCGGTTCCAGCGCGGCCAGATCGGCAAGCGTGTTGGCGGGGCGGAACAAGTCCAGATGGGGCAGCGCGGCGGCCATCCCAGCGGCCACCGGCTGATAGTCTTTCCAGCCCTTCAGGGGGTTCAGCCAGATGATCCGACAGCCGCGCTTGCGCAGGCGGGCCAGCGCGCGATCCATATGCTCGGGCGCGGCCGTGTCGTAGCCATCCGACAGGATCAGAACGACGCTGCGGCCATCGACGAACCGCCTGGCGTAGGTCTCGGCGAACAGGCCGAGGCTTTCCCCAATCTTCGAACCGCCGCCGAAGCCGTCCGCCATCAGGGACATCCGTCCAATGGCCCGCATGCCATCGCGGTCGCGCAGGGCTTCGGTGATCCGCACAAGCCGCGTATGGAACAGGTAGGCATCTGCGGTGCTGTCGCCCCGCATCAACCCTGCGAGGAAGGCCAGGAAGACCTGCGCATACACCCCCATCGAGCCCGAGACATCGCAAAGCGCCACGATCTTGCGGCTGCGGTCGGGGCGCTGCTTGCGATACAGTCGCAGTGGCTCACCCCCGGTGGACAGGCTGCGCCGGATGGTCTTGCGGAAATGCAACCGATCCCCCTTCCGCGCCGCGATCCGTCGGCGCGACCGCCGATCCCGCAAGGCCAGTCCTATGCGACGGGCCACGGCTTCGGCCTCTGAAATGTCTTCGGGGCGGACGAGGTCGCGCAGGTCACGGCGCGACAAGTTCCGCATCCCGGTGGCGATCAGCTTTCCCTCTCCGTCGCGGTCGGCATCGCCGTCGCCGCCATCGGGCGCCGTGGATTGCCCGGCTCCGCCGGTGTCATGGCCCACCGCATCGCGCGAGGATCGCACGCTGTCCTCGCCTTCTTGCGGGGCGAGGCTGGGCACGACCTTTTGCCGGACGCGGCCCATATCCATCCAGTAGGCGGCGAACAGATCATCGAAGCGCCGCGCCTCGTCCGCGGTGCCGGTACAGACCGCTTTCAGCGCCGCGCGGGCCAGCATCGGCTGCGCGGCCTCGACGTGGGTCAGGGCGGCAAGCGCCGTCTCGGTCTCCTGCGCGCCAAGGCGCAGGCCATTCTCGCGCAGGTGGGCCAGGAATCCGGACATCCGGGCCACGGCGCCGGGATCGCGGGCGGCAAAGCGGGTAACGCGGCTCATGCGGCTTTGCCCGCGATGCGTTGCGCGACCTCGGTCGGGATGGCGGCACGGTCGGCCTGCGTCTTCAGCAACGTGGTCAGGGTGGCTTGCAGCGCGGCAGGATCGCGGGTCAGGTCCGCGATGCCCAGCCCCATCAGGGCGGCAGCGAAATCCAGCGTTTCGGCGATTCCGGGGACCTTCTCCAGCTCTTCCTTGCGCAGGGTCTGGACGAAGCCGATGATCTGGTGGGCCAGCCGCGCCTCGATCCCGGCGCAGCGGGCCTGTAGGATCGCCAATTCGGTCTCCCGGTCAGGATAGTCGACATAGGCGAACAGGCACCGCCGGCGCAGCGCATCCGACAGGTCGCGCGTCCCGTTCGAGGTCAGGATGACCATGGGTTTCGAGGTCGCTGTAATTGTGCCAAGCTCGGGGATGGTGATCTGGTAATCGGCCAGCATCTCCAGAAGGAACGCCTCGAACTCCTCGTCGGCGCGGTCGATCTCGTCGATCAGCAGGACCGGGGCCTCGTTTTGCGTGATGGCCTGAAGCAGAGGGCGCTCCAGCAGATAGTCGCGCGAGAAGATCCGGTCTTCCACCGCCTTGCCGGTCTCGCCGCTGTCCGAGGCGGCGCGGATCGCCAGAAGCTGGCGCTGGTAATTCCACTCATAGATCGCCTGCGCGGCGTCCAGCCCTTCATAGCATTGCAGGCGGATCAGCCGTGTGTCGCGCACGGCGGCCAGAACGCGCGCCACCTCGGTCTTGCCGACGCCCGCCGCGCCTTCCAGAAGCAACGGTCGCTGCAATTGCACGGCCAGGTGCAGGGCAACGGCAAGATCGTCCGAGGCCACGTAGTTCTGCGCCGCCAGGGCGGATTTCAGATCGGTCCAGGTCATGTCGCGTCTCCGTGGGGCGGGACTGGGGCCCGCCCCGATTGGTTCAGCCGTGCAGGCCCAGATCGTTGGCGGTCTTCCAGATCCGCCAGTGATCGTGCGGCATGTTGGTGTGCCGCAGACCGAAGGCCCGGAACGCGTCGTTCACCGCGTTCGAGAAGCACGGCACACCGCCCACATGCGGACTTTCACCGACACCCTTGGCCCCGATCGGGTGGTGCGGGCTTGGAGTCACGGTATAGTCGGTCTCGTAATTTGGGACCTCCCACGCCGTTGGCAGGAAAAAGTCCATCAAGGTGCCGGTCTTCACGTTGCCCATATCGTCATAGGCGATCTCCTGCCCCAGGGCGACGGCCAGCGCCTCGGTCAGACCGCCATGAACCTGTCCTTCGATGATCATCGGGTTGATCCGAGTGCCGCAATCGTCCAGCGCGTAGAAGCGGCGGATGTCGGTCACCCCGGTATCGACGTCGATATCCATGACGCAGACATAGGCCCCGAAGGGATAGGTCATGTTGGGCGGATCGTAGTAGCTGACGGCCTCCAGACCCGGCTCGATCCCGGGAATGGCCTGGTTGTAGGCGGCGAAGGCGATCTCCTTCATCGTCTTGAACTTTTCGGGCGCGCCCTTCACCGCGAACCGGTCGACGTCGAACTCCACGTCGTCGTCATGCACCTCCAAGAGGTAGGCCGCGATCATCTGCGCCTTGGCGCGGATCTTGCGCCCGGCCATGGCGGTGGCCGCCCCGGCCACGGGGGTGGAGCGCGACCCGTAGGTGCCCAGCCCGTAAGGCGCAGTGTCGGTGTCGCCTTCCTCGATGGTGATGCTGTCGGCCGGCAGTCCGATCTCGCTGGCGAGGATTTGCGCGAAGGTCGTCGCGTGGCCCTGCCCCTGGCTGATCGTGCCCAGCCGGGCGATGGCCGACCCCGTGGGATGGATCCGGATCTCGCAACTGTCGAACATGCCCAGACCAAGGATATCGCAGTTCTTGACCGGTCCCGCGCCCACGATCTCGGTGAAGAAAGACAGGCCCACGCCCATCAGCTTGCGGGTTTTGCCGGCCTTGAACTCCTCGACCCGCTGCGCCTGTTCGGCCCGCAAGCCGTCATAGTCGACTGCCTTCAGTGCCTTGTCCCAGGCGGTGTGATAATCGCCGCTATCGTATTCCCAGCCGAGCGCGGACTGATACGGAAACTGGTCCTTGCGGATGAAGTTGATCCGGCGCAGCTCGGCCGCATCCATGTTCAGCTCGATCGCCAGAACCTCGATCATCCGCTCGATGAAATAGACAGCCTCGGTCACGCGGAAGGAACAGCGATAACTGACGCCTCCCGGGGCCTTGTTGGTATAGACGCCATCGACAGCCAGGTAAGCCGTGGGAATGTCGTAGGACCCGGTGCAGATATTCATGAACCCGGCCGGGAACTTGGTCGGATCGGCGCAGGCGTCGAAGCCGCCATGGTCCGCCGTGACCTCGCACCACAGTCCCGTGATCTTGCCTTCGGGCGTGGCGCTGATCCGGCCCTTCATCCAGTAATCCCGGGCGAAGGCGGTGGTCATCAGGTTCTCCATCCGGTCCTCGATCCACTTCACCGAGACGCCGGTGACGATGGAGGCGACGACGGAACAGACATAGCCCGCATACGCGCCGACCTTGTTGCCGAAGCCGCCGCCGATATCGGGACTGATGACGCGGATGTTGTGTTCCTCGATGCCCGAGATCAGGCTGACGATGGTGCGGATCGCGTGCGGGGCCTGGAACGTGCCCCAAAGGGTCAGCTTGCCGTTCACCTTGTCCATCGACGCCACGCAGCCACAGGTCTCCAGCGGGCATGGATGGGTCCGGTGGTAATACATCGACTCTTCGGCGACTATTTCAGCGCTGTCGATGACCTGCGCGGTGGCCTCCTTTTCGCCCACTTCCCAGGTAAAGATGTGGTTCGGGTGCTTGCGCGGACCGTGCGCGCCATCGGGCAGCGATCCGTCCTCGGCCACCAGATCCTCGCGCAGGACGACATCGGATTTCAGGGCCTCGAACGGGTCGACGAGGACGGGAAGATCCTCGTACTCCACCTCGACAAGTTCCACGGCGTCGGCGGCGATATAGCGGTCGCGGGCCACGACATAGGCGACCTCCTGCCCCTGGAACAGCACTTTGCCGTCGGCCAGCACCATCTGCTTGTCGCCCGCAAGCGTCGGCATCCAGTGCAGGCCCAGCGGGCGCAGATCGTCGGCCGTCAGGACGGCGACCACCCCGTCGACGGCCAGCGCAGCCGAGGTGTCGATCGACTTGATCCGCGCATGCGCATAGGGCGAGCGGACGAAATCGCCGAACAGCATCCCCGGAAGCTTGATGTCGTCGACATACTTGCCCTTGCCCTGGGTAAAGCGGGCATCCTCGACGCGCTTGCGCTTGCAGCCCATGCCACCCAGCGCATCGACGCGATCTTCGCGCGTGATTTCGTCCTTCATTCGGCGGCCTCCTTGGCTGCATTCATCTCGGCCGCGGCGGCGAGGATGGATTTCACGATGTTCTGGTATCCCGTGCAGCGGCACAGATTGCCCGCCATGCCGAACCGGACCTCTTCTTCCGTGGGGCTGGGGTTCTCTTCCAGCAGCTTCGAGGCGCGGGTGATCATCCCCGGCGTGCAGAACCCGCATTGAAGGCCGTGATGCTCCTTGAAGGCCATTTGCAGGACATGAAGGTTATCGGGGGTTCCAAGTCCCTCGATCGTGGTCACGTCGGACCCGTTGGCCTGCGCGACGAACACGGTGCAGGACTTCACCGACTTGCCGTTCATGGTGACCGTGCAGGCACCGCAATGCGACGTCTCGCAGCCGATATGCGGGCCGGTGATGTCCAGGCGTTCGCGCAGAGTGTGGATCAGAAGCTCGCGCGGCTCGGCCAGGAATTCCTGCGCCTGCCCGTTCACCGTCATCTTGATGTGCATCTTGTCTGTCATGGCGTCCTCCGGATCAGGCCCGCGACCAGGCGCGCGCGATGGCGCGGCGCAGGATCACGGCCGAGGCGTGGCGTTTGAACTCAATGGGACCGCGGTTGTCCTCGGTCGGGTCGATATCGGAGAGCATGGCCTTGACGGCGGCGTCGATGTCGCTGTCGGTCACCTGCGTGCCCGTCAGGGCAGCCCCGGCCGCGTCCGAAAAGATCGGCGTGTCGCTGAGGTTGGTCATCGCGATGGCCGCGCCGGAACAGGTCTCTCCGTCGCGGGTGATCTGCACGGCGGCCGCAGCGGTGGCGTAGTCGCCGATCTTTCGCTTCTGCTTCTCATAGGCGTATCCGCCCGAGGGGACGGTGAACGAAACGCCCGTCAGAACCTCGTCGTCCTCGCGGGCCGTCATGTAGGCCGCCTGGTAGAACTCGCGCGCGGCGATCTGGCGCTCTCCGTCCGCGCCGACAAGGGTAAAGGTCGCGTCGAGGCATTGCATCAGGCCCGGCATGTCGTTGCCCGGGTCGCCATTGGCGACATTGCCCCCGATGGTCCCCATGTAACGCACCTGCGGGTCCGCGATCTGCAGCGACGCTTCGCGCAGGATCGGCGCGGCCTTGGCAAGCCCTTCATGAGCGATGATTTCGGCCTGCGTGACCATGGCACCCAAGCGGATGGTGCCGTCGGCGACGTCGATCCCGCCCAACCCGCCGACGTCCTGAAGGTCGATCAGGTGCGGCACATCGGCCATGCGCAGCTTCATCATCGGTATCAGACTATGTCCCCCGGCAAGGACACGGGCATCGTCGCCATGCTCGGCAAGCACGGACAACACACCCTCCATGTCCTTCGGACGGTGGTATTCGAAGGCCGCTGGGATCATCTCTTCTCCTCCCTAGAGAAAATGGTCTGGCTGGCAGGGAGGCTGTACAAGCCGGGGCGCTACGGCTTCTGAAAACGCTTCATTACTGCGCTTTTTGCACGAAATGCGCCGCTGGCTGCACGAGTTGCGCCGGTCAGGAAAAGGCGGTCAGCGCGTCCTTCAGGTGGGACCGGCTGACCGGAACCTGGGGCAGGCCGGGGGCGCCGAACGAACACCGCCCCTTGTCCTTGCCACGCTCGAACAGGGACACCTTGGACGGGTTCACCAGATAGCTTCGGTGCACCCTGATGAAGCCGTCGGGGCCCAGGCGCTTCGCGGCCTCGGTGATCGGCCAGACGCAGAAATACCGCCCGCTCATCGTGTAGACTTGGGTGTAATGCCCGTCGGCCCGGACGAACGCGATATCGCGCGAGGGGACGCGGACCTTGCCGCCATCCCGTTCGCACGGGAGCCAGGTCAGGGGTGCCTCCACCTCTTCCGGTTGATCGGTGGCCTGCGGTTCCAGGACCCGCGACGGCACGGCAGCCTCCGGCCCGGCCGGCATCAGAAGGGTCGACCCGACCCACAGGAAAGTGCCGAAAATGGCGAAACTGCTGAGGATCACGCCGATTGCCATCGCCTCATTGCTGATCAGAAGCCCTATTTCCCGCGTGCCCGACAGGGCGACGAAGTTTGTGCCCGCCATCGCCACAAAATGCACTGACGTGACCGCCACGCCAAAACACGCGGTTCCGATGACGATGTTGCGGCTCGATGGGCTCCCATACGCGACACCGAACGCCATGATGCATAGGCCTATCGCCACGACCGCCGCGCTGATGACGCCGAAAGGCGTGTAAATGGGCTGGCAAAGCTGCATCCCCGCCATGCCGACATAGTGCATGGCCAATACGCCGACACCGACAAGCGCCCCGGCACCGACGATGGTGGCCTTGGTGCGCCTGGTGAAATGCAACAGGATCAGCGCCAGCGTCACCAAAAGAATGGCGATGAGGGCAGAGACCAGCGTGACGGCTGCGTCGTAATAGAACAGCACCGGCATCTGCAGCCCCAGCATCGCGACGAAATGCATGGACCAGATGCCGCCGCCCATCGTGATCGCCGCCAGTGCCACCGCCAGCTTGCGCTGGAGCAGGGACTTTTCCGACAGATCCTTGGTCAGGGTCAGACCCGTTGCGCCTGCCACAAGTGCGACGACGAACGCGATCGCCGCCAACCAGAGGTTATGTCCGTAATCCAAGAATACCATGGCGCGCAGAATGCCCGAGGGGGCCTGCGGACGCAAATACACAACCGGGCGAACGTAGGGTCACGCACGTCCCCCGTCAGAGGGGAGTACGGAGCGGAATCCGTTCGGCGACGGCGACCCGCAACCCGTCAGTGTCCCTCCGCAGTTCACCGTTCCGGGCGGCACGTCACGGGCCATTCCGGGTTTCAGTGTGCCCCGCCCCGCGACCGACCATATTTTGACCGCCGAAGCTTCTCAGGCGCCCGATTTCCCGGCACTCATTGCACATGCCGACTTTCGGTGATCTTCTTTGGCCGACTGCACACCGTCCGATGTGTGCAGAAGACCAATCGGGAGGACAGACTATGCGAATGACTTCGACCTACGGCGCGGCCCTTCTTGCCGCGATGGCCATGGCCGCCGGCGCCGCGATGGCGCAGGACGAGACGGCCGCGCTCGACAGCCAGTATACAGATGCCGATGGCGATCTCGTGGCCGACGCGCCCGAGGATGAAAGCGCGCTGCGCAATCCCGACACGCTGGTCTTCGCCTATACGCCCGTCGAGGACCCGGCGATTTACGAGGATATCTGGACCCCCTTCATCGAGCATCTGGAGGAGCAGACCGGCAAGGATGTCCAGTTCTTCGCCGTGCAGTCGAACTCGGCCGAGGTCGAGGCGATGCGCTCGGGCCGGTTGCATATCGCCGGCTTCTCGACCGGGCCAACACCGTTTGCCGTGAACCTCGCCGGGGCCGTGCCCTTCGCGATCATGGGTGCAGACGACGGCCAGTTCGGCTATCGCCTTCAGGTCTACACGCAGGCCGACAGCGACATTCAGGAAGTTGCAGACATGGCGGGCAAGCGCATCGCGCACACCTCGCCCACGTCGAACTCGGGCAATCAGGCGCCGCGCGCGCTGTTCCCGGACTTGGGTGTCGTACCGGACGAGGATTACGAAGTGACCTATTCGGGCAGCCACGACCAGTCGATGCTGGGCGTTGTCGCGGGCGATTACGACGCCGCGCCGGTGGCCTCGGAAGTCGTGGACCGGATGGCCGAACGCGGCCTCTACGACCCCGAAGAGGTGCGCATCGTGTGGGAAAGCGATCCCTTCCCCACCACCTCCTACGCCTATGCCCACGACCTGGCGCCCGAGCTGAAGGAAAGCATCGAGGAAGCGTTCTTCAGCTTCGATTTCGAGGGCACCGCGCTGGGCGAAGAGTTCACCGGCGTGTCGAAATTCATTCCGATCACCTACGAGGATCAATGGCGGGTCATCCGGCAGATCCAGCGGGCCAACGGCGTCGAATACACGCCCCAGGGCCTCGCAGCGGAGTAATCCGCCACATTCACGGGACCGGCGTGCCGCGCGCCGGTCCCCACAAGGGAGCGCGCGGATGTTGAAGATCACCGATCTGGTCAAACGCTATGGCGGCGGCGACCCGGTGCTGAAGAACCTGGACCTGACCATCGAAGGCGAAAGCGTCGTGTCGATCATCGGCTCGTCCGGGGCTGGCAAGTCGACGCTGCTGCGGTGCATCAACCGCCTGGTCGAACCGACGTCGGGCAGCATCGTGCTGAACGGGACCGAGCTGACCGCCCTGCGCGGCGCCAAACTGCGCGAGGCACGGCGCAAGATCGGCATGGTCTTCCAGGGCTTCAACCTCGTCGACCGCCTGACCGTCATGGAGAACGTCCAGTCCGGTCGATTGGGATATATCTCGACATGGTCGGCGATCATGCGTCGCTATCCCAAGGAAGATATCCGCCGCGCCTACGAGCTGATGGAGCGGGTGGGCATCGCCCATTACGCCAACACCCGTGCGGATCAGCTTTCAGGGGGCGAGCGTCAGCGGGTCGGCGTCGTGCGCGCGCTGATGCAGCAGCCCGATATCTTGCTTGCGGACGAGCCGACCGCGTCGCTCGACCCCAAGACGTCCGAGCAGATCATGGGCCTTCTGCGCGATCTGGCGGGCGAGCTGAAACTGCCGGTCATCATCAACATCCACAACGTCACCGAGGCCAAGGAATACACCGACCGCATCGTCGGGATGCGGTACGGTCGGATCATCTTCGACGACACGCCCGCGCAACTCGACCAGGATGCGATGGACAGGATCTATTCCGGCAGCCCCCATGCCGACCGCGCCGAACAGACCGTGGCTGCGCAATGAGCGATCACCCCGACACCTGGAGCCGCCCTCCCTTCATCGCCAACCCCTGGCTGCGCTGGGCCACCTATATCGGCCTTGCAGTCTATGTCGTGTGGGTCCTTGCGACGATCCCCATCGACTGGGGCCGCGTGGTCGAAGGGGTCGAACGCGCCGGGCGCATCTTCGGCGGCGCCTTCCCGCCCAGCTTCGAACGCAGCGGCCTGCTGATCGACGGGTTCCTGGAAAGCATCAAGATCGCGGTCCTCGCCACGGCGGGCGGCGTGGCGTTGTCGATTCCCATCGCCTTCATGGCCGCGCGAAACGTGGCCCCGATGCCGGTCTTCTATCTGGGGCGGGCATTCATCATCGTCGCCCGCAGTTTCCACCCGGTCATCGTCGCGATCATCTTCGTCAAGGCGGTCGGCTTCGGTCCCTTCGCAGGGGTTCTGACGCTGGTGGTCTACTCCATCGGGTTCGTGGCCAAGATGCTGGCCGAGCGGATCGAGGAGATCGACATGGGCCAGGTCGAGGCGATGCGCGCTTCCGGAGCACCGTTCCTGTCTACGCTGTTCTACGCCGTGTTTCCGCAGATCATGCCGCGTCAGATCGGATTGACGATCTACCAGCTGGACTCGAACCTGCGGGCTTCGGCGGTGGTGGGAATTGTCGGCGCGGGCGGTATCGGTGCGACGCTGGCCAACGCGTTCGGGCGCTACGACTACGACTTCGCCCTGGCGATCACGATTGTGATCGTCGCCGTGATCCTCGTGTCCGAGGGCGTCAGCGGCTATATCAGAAAGAGGGTCGGATGAGCAGCATCGCCGAGCAATTCGGACGCGAGGACTGGACGCGCCACACGCCAAAGCAGAAGGCGCGGCGCTTCGGCACCTTCGCCGCCTGTGCCGCCGCCATCGCCTGGGCGCTGACCTCGATCGAGGTCATCTGGGCGTGGGTGTGGGACTCACCTGAACAGATGGGCGACCTCTTCGGGCGGATGTACCCGCCCGATCCCACCAATCTGGGCGCGATCCTGCGTGTCCTGTTGGAGACGGTGAACATTGCGACCATCGCGACCGCCATCGCCGTCATCATGTCGCTTCCCGTCGCCTACATCGCCGCGCAGAACACCACGCCCAACCGCGCGACCCTGTGGATCGGGCGGCTGATCCTCGTCACCTCGCGGTCGGTGAACACCATCATCTGGGCGCTGCTGTTCGTGGCGATCTTCGGCCCAGGGGTTCTGGCCGGCATCGTGGCGATCATGTTCCGGTCTATCGGCTTCATCGGCAAGCTTCTGGGCGAAGCCATCGAAGAGATCGACAAGCGCCCGGTCGAGGCCCTGGAAGCCACGGGCGCGTCGCGCTTCAAGGTGATCGCCTATGCCATCGTCCCACAAGTGATGCCAACCTTCTGGGCCGTGTCGATCCTGCGCTGGGACATCAACCTGCGCGAGTCGACTGTCCTTGGACTGGTCGGCGCGGGCGGAATCGGGATCATCCTTCAGGGCGCCATCGACACGTTCAACTGGCCAGAGGCGGCCACGGTGCTGATCGCGATCCTCGTGCTGGTTATCCTGGGCGAGATCGTCTCGGCCTTCCTGCGCCGCCGCATCCTGTGACCGACGGCTCGGCGGAGGCGTTCGACGCCTATCTTCGCGTGCGCCACCGCCTGCCGTCGGCCGCCTTCCAAGGCACCCCAACGACCGCGGATACGCTGGCGCGTGTCGCCGATCCGTATGACGTCATCCTTCTGGACGCCTACGGGGTCCTCAACGTCGGGGAGACGCCGATCGCCGGCGCGGCTGATCGCATTGCGGCCCTGCGCGCGGCCGGCAAGACAGTCATGGTCGTCTCGAACTCGGCCGGCTATCCCAAAGCGATGATGATGCGACGCTATGCGCGCCTGGGGTTCGATTTCGCACCGCATGAGGTCGTGACCAGCCGCGAGGCGCTTCTGGCCCACCTTGCACGGATGCCCACGCGGCACTGGGGGCTGATGCTGTCGGATGCCCACGGGACGGACGAGTTCACGGGGCTTCGAACCTCCTATCTCGCCGACGATCCCGCCCCCTATGACACGGTCGAGGGGGTCTTGCTGGTCGGATCGGACGGTTGGACCACCCATCGCCAGCGCCTCTTGGAAGAGGCCCTGATCGCCCTGCCCCGCCCGGTGATCATCGGTAACCCCGACATCGTCGCCCCGCGCGAGACCGGCCTGTCGCAAGAGCCCGGCGCCTTCGCCCATCGTCTGGCCGATCGCACCGGGATTGCGCCGGTCTTCCTGGGCAAACCGTTTGCCGAGATTTTCGATCTGGCCTTGTCACGTCTGCGGGACTGGCCCGACCCGTCCCGCGTATTGATGGTCGGGGACACGCTGCATACCGATATCCTCGGCGGGCGTCACATGGGGTTCGCGACGGCCCTCGTTACCGGGTTCGGTGCGCTGAAGGGGCTGGACGTCACCGACGCCCTGGACCGGTCCGGGATCGTGCCCGATATCGTGGTCGAGCGGATCTGACGCGCCGGACACCTCCAGCCAGAACCGCCATCGAAGTCGCAGCCTACCCGGTGGCCTGCAACAGGTCCGCCCGTGGCAGCAGCATCCGGCTGGGATCGGCGATCAGGGCGGCGTAATGCGCCAGGAAGCGTGCCGCGTCGGCACCGTTCAGCACGCGGTGGTCGTAGCTGAGATCCAATGGGACGAACGGTACCGGCACGAAGGCCTCGCCGGTCCAGACCGGGCGCAGCTCCGTCCGGGTCAGGCCCAGGATGGCGACTTCGGGGGGATTGACGATGGGGGTGAAGGCACTGCCCCCAATTCCGCCGAGGTTGGAGATCGACATGGAGGCGCCGCCCATTTCCTCGGCCTTCAGCTTGCGCTGCTGGGCGCGTGCGGCCAGATCGGCGATCTCTGCCGCGATCTGCCACAACCCCTTGCGGTCGGCATCACGGATCACGGGCACCATCAGGCCGTGAGGCGTGTCGACCGCGATCCCGACATGGACGTAGCTTTTCAGGATCAGCCGGTCGCCGTCGGGGGACAGCGATGCATTGACGCGCGGAAAGGCCACCAGGCAATGGGACAGCACCTTCACATGCACCGCCAGGGCAGTCAGCTTCACGCCCCGCGCCGTGGCCTCGGGCTTCATCCGCGCGCGCAGCGCTTCCACCGCACTCATGTCCGCTTGATCGTGATGCGTGACCTGGGGGATCGTCGCGTTGGCGGCGGCCAGGTTTGCGGCGGCCAGTTGCGGGACCCGGCCCATCTTTTCCTCGTGCACGGGTCCGTAGGCGGCGTGATCGACCGCCCAGTAGCGCGCGTGGTCGGGCCCGGCGACCGGCGCGGCGCCGGAGGTCTCGCCCCGGATCGCGCGATCCACGTCCTCGCGGGCGATGTGGCTGCGCCCGGTGCTGCGGCCCAGCTCGTCCAGGTCGAGGCCGGCGTCCAGCGCGTGTTTGCGGGTCGAGGGGGAAGCCGTCACCATGTCACCACTCCGCCGAGATGTATTGCGTTTCCATGAACTCGTGCATGCCCTCGTGCCCGCCCTCTCGGCCGAGACCCGATTGCTTGGTGCCGCCGAAGGGTGCGGCGGGGTCCGAGACGAGGCCGCGATTGAAGCCGACCATGCCGTAGTCCAGCCGTTCGCAGACCTGCATCCCGCGCTTCATGTCGCCCGAGAAGACATAGGCGACCAGCCCGTACTCGGTGTCGTTGGCGCGGCGGATCACGTCGTCGGTGTCGGTGAAGGTCTGGATCGCGGCGACGGGGCCGAAGATCTCGTCGGCCACGCAATCGGCGGTCTCGGGGACGTCTGCCAGAACCGTCGGCGGGTAGTAATAGCCCGGCCCGTCGGGCGCGGTGCCGCCGCAGATCAGGCGCGCGCCCTTGTCCAGCGCATCCGCGACGAAGCCCGCGACCTTGTCGCGCGTCGCGGCGTTGACCAGCGGTCCGACATCGACACCGTCGTCCCGGCCGTCGCCCAGTTTCAGCGCCGACATGGCGGCGGCGAACTTCTCGACGAAGGCGTCGTGGATCTTCTCGTGGACGTAGAAGCGGTTGGCGGCGGTGCAGGCCTCGCCGAGATTGCGCATCTTGGCCTGCATCGCCCCACGGACGGCCACGTCGAGTTCGGCATCGTCGAACACGATCAGCGGCGCGTTGCCGCCAAGCTCCATCGCCGGCTTCAGCACCCGGTCGGCGGCGGCGTGCAGCAGCTTGCGTCCCACCCCGGTCGAGCCGGTGAACGATACAACGCGCACCCGTGGATCATGGAGGAGGTGATCCACGAGCGCGCCAGTCCTGCGCGAAGGCAGAACGTTCACGAGACCCTTGGGCACTCCCGCTTCCTCCAGAAGCGGCATCAGCGCCAGCATGGTCAGCGGCGTCTCGGACGCAGGCTTGATGATGACGGGGCATCCAGCGGCCAGCGCCGGCGCGATCTTGCGCGTGCCCATGGCAGCCGGATAGTTCCACGGCGTGACCAACACGGCGATCCCGGCGGGCTTGTGCTGCACGATGATGCGCGCGCCCGAGGCCGGGGCGTGCGTGATCATGCCATCCGCGCGCACCGCCTCTTCCGCGAACCAGCGGAAAAACTCTGCCGCGTACCCGGCCTCACCCATGGCATCGGCCTTCGCCTTGCCGTTCTCCAGCGTGATCAGGCGGGCGAACTCCGTCTGCCGGGAGGTCATCAGTTCCCACGCCCGGCGCAGGACTTCCGATCGGTCGCGGGGCGTGCGCCCGGCCCAGTCGGCAAAGGCCGCCTGCGCGGCGTCCAGTGCGGCGTCGGCATCGGCGATCTCGGCCGAGGCGACCGAGGCGATGACCGTCTCGTCGGCGGGGTTGACCACGTCGAAGCGCTGCCCCTCCGCGCCGCCACGCCATGCGCCGCCGATATAAAGGTCGGTCATCAAGCGGTCGTCGGTCCAGACGGTATCAGGCATGGAAGCCTCCTTCAGAAGAGCTGGCGCAAGGGATCGGCAATGCGGTCGGCAAGCCCCGCAACGAAATCGGTCGCCGTTTCCTCGTCCATGGCGGCGGGATCGGCATCATAGGTCACGGTCAACATCGCCCCGGTGCGCGCGAGGGTGATCACGGGAACAGCCCTACCCCCCGCCTGCACCGACGTCAGCCGCGTGGCGCTGAGGTCGCGCAGGATCAGGGCCGGCGGTCCTTCGCCCACGCCCGCCCGAGGCAGATCGGGATCGTCCAAGCGCGCGCTCGAAGGGCGCAGTTCGACCGCGACGTGATCCGCACCCGTGGCATGGCGCAGCGCCCCGGCAGCCAGCGCGGCGAACAGGGCCGCCCGGCCGGTGTCCAAGGCCAGCGCGTCGAACGCCTCGGCGGGGGCGCTCGCCTTGATGCCCAACCGTGCCGCCTGCGGCGTGGGGGCCGACGTGGCTTTTGGGGCGGCGGTGGCCTCAGGGCGGTCCAGATCGGCCGCGTGGAACGGCTGGCCGAGGCCGGCCTCGGCCAGCCTTGCGAGGTCGATCCCGCGTTCTTTCGCAAGGCGGCGGGCCTTGGGCGAGGCAAGAATGCGCCCGCCGGTCGGGGCCGGACTGGCAGGCTTCTGTTCGGGCGCCTTGTCCGGCGACCCGGCGGGTGAGGCCCGGTCTTCCTGGTCGTCGGGCGTGGCGTCGGGCTTGGCGTCCGACCCCGCGGCGTGGCCCTTGGGGGCACTGCTGCGCGTCGGGGCGTCGGGCTTCTCGGTCGACAGGATGGCGATCACGTCGCCCACCGGCACGTCGTCGCCTGCCTCGGCATAGATCGCGGCGACGAAGCCGTCGCCTTCGGCGGGTACCTCCATCGTGGCCTTGTCGGTCTCGACCTCGAACAGGGCATCGCCCTCCTTCACGGCCGCGCCCGGCTCGACCAGCCAGGCCACGATCCGGCCCGTGTCCTGCGCCATTCCAAGCGCGGGCATGATCACCTTGCGCCCCTCCGGCGTGCTGTCCGGCGCGGCCTCCGGCTCGGGCGCAGCCTCCGTCTCGGGGGCGGCGTCGGACCCGCCCGTGCCCTCGGCGGTGTCCGAGATCAACGCGATCACCTTGCCCACCGGCACGCTGTCGCCTTCAGCGGCGCTGACATCGGTCAGGTAGCCCGCGCCCTGCGCCTCGACCTCCATCGTGGCCTTGTCGGTCTCGACCTCGAACAGGGCATCGCCCTCGGCCACCGCGTCGCCCTCGGATTTCAGCCAGGCGACGATCAGGCCGGTGTCCTGCGCCATTCCAAGCGCGGGCATGATGACCTCACGCGGCATGGACCAGCTCCCCGCGGCAGATCTTCGCCGCGGCCTCGGCCACCTTTTCCGGGGTCGGGACGGTCAGATCCTCCAGCGCGGGGCTGAACGGGACCGGCACGTCCATCGCGCCGAAGCGCAGCACCGGCGCGTCAAGGTGATAGAACGCCTTCTCGGCGATCCTTGCGGCGATCTCGGCGCTGACGCCATAGCTCTGGTGGCCTTCGTCGACGACGATGGCGCGGCTGGTCTTCTTCGCGCTTTCGACGATGGTGGCCTCGTCCAGCGGGACGATGGTCCGCGGGTCGATGACCTCGGCACTGATGCCCTGTTTCTCCAGCAGATCGGCCGCCTTCAGGCAGACCTGCACCATGGACGATGTCCCGACCAGGGTGATGTCGCGCCCCTTGCGCAGCACGGCCGCCTCGCCAAAGGGGATCAGGTATTCCTCTTCGGGGACCTCGGCCTTGTCGTTGTACATCAGCTTGTCTTCGAAGATCACGACCGGGTTGTCGTCGCGGATCGCGGTCTTCAGAAGGCCCTTCGCCTCGTAGGCCGAGGAGGGCAGCGCAACCTTCAGTCCGGGGATATGGGCCACCAGCGCATGCAGGGATTGCGAGTGCTGCGCGGCCGAGCGTCGCGTCGCGCCCAGGTTCGTGCGCAGCACCATCGGCACGGTCAGCTTGCCGCCGGACATGTAATGCGTCTTGGCCGCCTGGTTGCACAGCTGGTCCATGACCAGGAACAGAAAGTCCCCGAACATCAGGTCGACAATGGGCCGCGTGCCGGTCATCGCCGCCCCGACCCCCATGCCGACGAACCCCGGCTCCGAGATCGGCGTGTCGATCACCCGGCCCGTGCCGAATTCCTCCACAAGGCCCGCAGTGATCTTGAACGGCGTGCCGGCCTCTGCCACGTCCTCGCCCATCAGGAAGACGCGGTCGTCGCGCCGCATCTCTTCCGCGATCGCCTCGTTGACCGCCTTGCCCAGTGTGATCTGTCGCATGTCGCTCTCCTCAGGCGCTCAGGGCATGTCGGGTGCCGGCATAGACATGCATGTCCACCTCGGACCCGTCGGGATAAGCCGCATCCAGCGCGTATTGCACCGCCGCCTCGGCGTCCTGCTTCACCGCGTCGTTGATGGCGACCAGATCGTCGGCACTGACGATGCCCTCGGATTGCAACCACTTGCCGAAGCCGGTGATCGGGTCGCGGGTGGTCTTCCACTCCGCCTCCTCGTCCTTCGAGCGATAGTAGTCGCGGTTGATGTCGCCCACGTGGTGCCCGTGATAGCGATAGGTCTTCAGCTCGATGAAGAACGGCCCCTCGCCCTTGCGGCAGCGCGCGACCAGCTCGGCGGACAGCTTGTTCACCGCAAGCACGTCCTGCCCGTCGATGCTGTGCGCCTCGATCCCGAAGGCCTCGGCGCGCGCGGTCATCGACCCCGCCGCGATCTCCTCGGTCTTGGTGTATTCGGAATAACCGTTGTTCTCGCAGGCATAGATGACCGGCAGGCCCCATAGCGCGGCCATGTTCATCACCTCGTACCACAGGCCCTGCGCCGTCGCCCCGTCGCCGAAGAAACAGACCGTGACCTGCCCGTCGCCCAGCATCTTGTGGCTGAGCGCGGCCCCCGTCGCGATCCCCATCGACCCGCCGACGATGGCGTTGGCCCCGAGGTTGCCGTTCGACTGGTCGGCAATGTGCATCGACCCGCCCTTGCCCCGGCAGTATCCCTCTTCCTTGCCCAGAAGTTCGCAGAACATCGCCTTGAAATCCGCACCCTTGGCCACGCAATGGCCGTGCCCACGATGGGTCGAGGTGATGTGATCCTGGGGCGTCAACGCCTCGCAAATGCCAACCGCGACTGCCTCCTGCCCCGAATACATATGCGTCAGGCCCGGCATCTTGGCCGAAAGGTAAAGTTGGTTCGCCTGATCCTCGAAGGCGCGGATCCGCACCATCTGGCGATACATCCTGAGGTAATCGTCGCTGTTGTGCTTGGCCTCGGCCATCTTGCCCACTCCCCCGAAGGCCGGGGCACACGGCCCCGCCTTCATCCTTGTCAAAATACCCCCGCCGGAGGCACCGCTCTGGCAGGAGCGGTTCAGTAGCGGTTCGCGATCGGCAATTCCTCGGCCGGGAACAGCGAGATCACCTCGCAGCCGGTGTCGGTGACGACGACCTCCTCCTCGATCCGCGCGGCCGAATACCCGTCGTCGGCAGGGCAGTAGGTCTCCAATGCGAAGACCATGCCCGTCTGGATCTCCATCGGGTTATCCAGACTCACGGCCCGGCTGATAATGGGCCGCTCGTGCAGGGCCAGTCCCAGCCCGTGTCCAAATTGCAGCCCGAAAGCCGCCAGTTCATCCGGAAAGCCCAGGGATTCCGCTGTCGGCCACAGCTTGGCCACCTGGTCGGTGGTCACGCCGGGCTTGATCGCCTGGATCGCCGCATCCAACCAGTCGCGGGCCTTCACATAGGCATCCACCTGCACGGGCGTCGAACGGCCGATGTTGAACGTGCGGTAATAGCAGGTGCGATAGCCCTGATAGGACTGCAGGATATCGAAGAACGCCTGGTCGCCAGGGCGGAAATAGCGGTCGGTAAAATTGTGCGGATGCGGGTTGCACCGCTCGCCCGCGATGGCGTTGATGGCCTCGACATCGTCCGATCCCATCTCGTACAGCATCTTGTTCGACATCGCGACGATGTCGTTCTCGCGGATACCGGGCTTCAGCTCTTCGTAGATCATGTGGTAGACACCATCGACCATGCTGGCGGCCTGCGTCAGCAGCTGGATCTCGTCCCAGTTCTTGATCTCACGCGCCGACAGCATGATTTGCTGGCCGTCCACGACGTTCAGGCCGGCTTCCTTCAACGCATGGAACATCGCCGTTTCGGCGTAATCGACACCGACAGGCATGCCCTTCATGCCCGCGTCCTCGATCAGGCCCGCGATTTCCTCGGCGTATTTCTTCATCAGCCCGAACGAGGGCGGGATCGTCCCGCGCATACCCACCACACCCGCGCGGCAATGGTCCGGCACCAGCCAGTCCGCGTATTTCTTGTGGTGGACGGCGGCCGATCCGAAATCCCAGACATAGGGCGCATCATCACCGGTCAGCAGGCAGAACCGGCACATCTTGTCACGTTCCCACTCGCCAATCTTGGTGGCCGAGACGTAACGGATATTGTTCACGTCAAACAGCAACAACGTCCCGCAATCACTTGATTTCAAAGCCTCACGCGTGCGGCTGAGACGATAGCGGCGCAGCCGGTCATGATCGACCCGACGCTCGAAATCGACACTCGTATGGCCCCAGGCAGGCAATCGCCCCTCCCACCGCCAATTGGGGTCAAGGTCGTGCGGTTGCAGCACGTTGGGGGTCAGGGCGCGGTTCACGTGGGTCATTTTGGGGGCCTCCTTCGAAGGGGCGAATGGCAATCGGCGTCAAGGGTTTGGCACGGCGATCCTGTCACCGCGCGGGCGTCACTGGATGCACCAACCGCCGTCGATATGGATCATCTGGCCTGTCATGTAGTCGCTGTCGTCGGACACCAGGAACGACGCGGTGCCGGTGATGTCGTCGGGATAAGACACGCGCTTGATCTGCAGCGCGTCGCGGACGATATCCTCGTAGGCCTGCCCCTCCTTCTGCTTGAAGCCGATATCGACAAGGTCCTTGTCGAGCTGCTCCCACAGGGGGGTGACGACCACGCCCGGTGCATAGCCGTTGACCGTGATGCCGTGTTCGGCCAGACCAAGCGCCCCGCAATGGGTCAGCGCCAGGACGCCGTATTTCGACGTGCAATAGACCGTCACGTCCAGAAGCGGCTTGCGCGACGCGATGGAGCCGACGTTGATGATCTTGTAGGGATGCCCTTCCATCGGGCCCTGGGCGATCATCTGGCGGGCGGTCTCCTGCATGCCCAGCCACATGGCCTTGGTGTTGACCGTCATGATCATGTCCCAGTTGTCTTCGTCGATATCCATGAAGAAGCGGGGCTTGTTCAGGCCGGCGTTGAACAGGCCGACATTGATCGACCCGAAGGCATCGACGGTCGCCTTCACGGCTGCGGCATTATCCTCGCGACGGGTGACGTCCATCTGCACGGCGACGGCCTTGCCGCCGCCGTTCGCGTTGATCCGCTCGGCAGTAGCCTGCGCCGCGTCCCCGTCGAGATCGCCGAGGCAGACATTCGCCCCCTGCGCGGCGAAGGCTTCGGCATTGGCCGCGCCCATGCCGCGTGCGGCCCCGGTGATGAGCACGTTCTTTCCGTCGAGACGCTTGGGATCCATGGTCTTTTTCCTTCAGTCCTGTGTCAGTGCGGCTTCCGCGCGGGCCTGAACCCGGCCAAGCGCTTCGCGCGGGGTGACGATCCGGCGCAGCATGTCGTGGAGTTCTTCGCCGCAGGCCTGGATGATCGACGTGATCGCGGGCACCGGCGGGCGCGGCCAGAATTGCAGCTCGTCGCGCCAGGACATGGCATCGACGGCCTCGAAGATCGGGCTCAGCGCGCGGACCTCGGGATCGGCCCCCACCGAATAGCGCGGCTGGCTGCGCGAGCCTTCCATCACAACCTGCTTTTGCGCCGCGGCCGAGGTGAAGACGATCAGTGCCTCGACAGCCGCCTCACGCCGTTCGGGCGCGATATTGGCGGGGATGCCAAGGACATAGCCGCCCACCGGTGCCACGTTCGGCGCGCCACTGCCCGAGGGGTGCGGCAGGAAGCCGGTCGCTCCGTGGGCAGGTGATGTAGGGTTGCAGTCGAAATACGGGGCCAGCAGCGTATAGCCATATGCCATCGCGACCGATCCCGCGGCATAGCGGCGGATACGCTCGTACCAGCTCATCGACAGGATGTCGGGCGGCGAGAAGCGCAAAAGCTCCATCAGGTACTCGGCCGCCTCCAGCGCGCGCGGCTGGTCGAACATCGGGCGGCTGTTGCGGTCGGCAAGGCTCATGGCGCCGAAGCCACCGGCGACCTTGGGCAGGTCCAGCACCGGCTGGCCGAAGCCAGCGCAGGTCATCATGAACTGGTGTCCCAGCGCCGTGCCCCGGGCCGCGTTCCAGGCAATCCCGTACCGCCCGCGTGCGGGGGCATGAAGCGCCTCGGCCGCGACCAGCACCGCGTCGCAGTCCTGCGGCGCGGTAAGGCCGGCCTCGGCGAACAGATCGGTGCGCCAGAACAGAAGCTCAGGGGTGGTCTGGTTCGGCACGCCGTAGGGCCGTCCGCCCCAATGTGCCGCCTGCCACCCGGCCGTGTGGAAATCCGACGGGTCCAGCCGATCGACCTGCATGATCTCGTCCAGCGGGGACAGCACGCCGCGGCTGGCGAATTCTCCGATCCACGGCAGGTCGATGGCGATGATGTCATAGCGGCTTGTCTTGCGGGTGGCGTCGCGCAGCGCTTCCTCGCGCAGGCGGTCGATGGAAAACGCGCGCTGGTGGATCGGGCTGCCGACGATCTGTTCGAACTGCCGCTTGAGGTTCGACATCGCCAGGAAGGTCGGGTCGCCATGCACCAGCACCTGCAACCCCCCGCTCAGCCCCAGAGGCTGCGCCAACGGAACGACGGGGCCGATCACCTGGCTGGCCCGGTACGAGCCCCCGAAGTAATAATCCGTGCCGCCATCCGCGGGGCGCAGGTTCTCGTCGGCCAGTCGCGGCAGCCGGTCGGCGAACTGTCCGAAACGGTCGATCAGCTCGGCCGAGGGATGCAGGGTGAAGCTTTTGCCCGTCCGGGTCTTGGCGCGCTGTTCGATCAGGCCGTCGTCGATCAGCTCGGCAAGGCGGCGCGTCGCGGTGGCATAGGGCACGCCCGAGGCCGCGACGGCAGACGATGGCGTGACCATCCGCCCGTCGAGATAGGCCGCCATGACATGCGACGCGATGCGATGATGGGGCTGCGGCGCGACCCGCCCCACCAGCCCGTCCATTTCGGACATCATGCTGTCGATGAACCCGATGGCCGCGCGCAGCTTCTCGGGTCCGCCCGAAAGGTCCTGCGGCGGCCTTGGCAGGCTATCGAGGGTGTCCTTCGGCATCGGTAGCATCTTTCCCATTTTGGATGTTTCGTGTCGGTTCATGGTCGCTGCTCCGGAAGATGACGGGTCTTTCCGGTGCAGGATACGCCGCATTCATTCAATTTGGATGTCTGATTATCCAAAATGGACATATTCGCTCTGCCCCGGCCCGGCTTCGTCGCCCATGGTATGCGTGCTGCGGAAGGATACGCCGGGCCGAACCGGCTGCCCCGCACCGTCACACCAAGGGGAGGACACCCAATGAAGACGATTCTCACGGCACTGGTCGCCACGACCGCGCTGACCGGGGCGGCGTTCGCCGAAAGCCACACCGACACGATCACCGTCGGCATCACGCAGAACAATGTCGGGGTGGACAGCTATCAGACCACCTACGAGCAGGCCTTTATCGAGGCCGCCGAAGGGATGGACAACGTAGAAGCCGTCGTGCTGGACGCCGGCGGCGACGTGGCCCGCCAGATCGCGCAGATGCAGGACCTGATCCAGCAACAGGTGGATGTGATCGTGATCTGGCCGACCAACGGCCAAGCCGTGGTGCCTGCCGTGCGCGCCGCCAGCCAGGCGAACATTCCCGTCGTCGTGACCAATTCGAACATCGCGGAAGAGGGCTTCGACTTCATCGCCTCCTTCTCGGGTCCCAACAACGTCCAGCAGGGCGCGTCCTCGGCCGAGCTAATGTGCGAAGCGCTGGCCGATGACGGTCAGGACCCGTCCGAAGCCACGGGCCAGATCGTCCAGATCTCGGGCCAGCCCGGCTACACCACCGCGATCGAGCGTCAGGAAGGGTTCGAGGACCGCCTGGCCGAGGCCTGCCCCGGGGTCGAGATTTTGGAGACCCAGCCCGGCGACTGGAACCGCGAGAAGAGCCAGCGGGTCATGGAGAACTTCCTGGTGAAGTACGACCAGATCGACGGCGTCTATTCAGGCGATGACAACATGGGCGTCGGCGCGCTGAACGCCGCCAAAGCCGCCGACCGCGTGGGCGAGATGGCCCTGATCGGCGCGACCAACTTCGCCGTCGGATACGAGGCAATGGCGGCGGGCGAATACTACGGCTCGATCTACCAGTCCCCCGTGGACGACGCGCAGAACGCTCTGAAGACGGCGATCGCGGTGGTGAATGGCGAAGAGGTCCCGTTCCTCAACTACTTCGAGACGCCGAAGATCACCCGGGACAACATGGACGAGTTCTCTAAGCCGGTCTTCTGATCCGTGCATGAAACGGGCGCGCGGGCGAACGGACCCGCGCGCCTCACGATCACCCCGGGGAGGAGACCGGAATGGCACGTTTGAGCGGCAAGGTCTGCCTCGTCACCGGGGCGGCACAGGGGATCGGTCGCGCCATTGGCGAGGCGCTGCTGGCCGAGGGCGCGCGGGTCTGTTTCGCCGACCTCAACGGCGACAAGGCCGCCCAGGTGGCCGAGGACGCGAATGCCGGGCTGAACGGGCGCGGCGGCGATGCGATGTCGGCTCAGGTCGACGTGCGCGACCGCGCGCAGGTCCGGGCGATGATCGCCGCCGTGGTCGAGCGTTACGGTCGGCTGGACGTCAAGTTCAACAATGCGGGCGTCAACAAGCCGATGAACTTCCTCGACGTGACCGAGGAGAACTGGAATTTCATCATGGGGATCAACGGGCTTGGCTGCCTGATCGGAATGCAGGAGGCCGCGCGCCAGATGATCGCGCAAGGCGGCGGCGGAAAGATCGTCAACACCGCCTCGATCGCGTCGCGGCAGGGCTTCGACAACGTGGCACCCTATTGCGCGTCGAAATTCGCGGTCGTCTCGCTGACGCAATCGGCGGCGCGCGATCTTGCCAAGCACGATATCACCGTGACGGGCTTCGCGCCGGGCGTCGTGGCCACCGAGATGTGGGAGGAGGTCGACCGCGACCTGATGGAGATCGGGGCCGCCGAGCGCCCCGGACAGGCGATGGAGGAATTCGCCGCCACGATCCTGAAGGGACGGGTCGCCAGGCCGCAGGACATCACCGGGACGACCACGTTCCTCGCAAGCGGCGACAGCGACTACATGACGGGGCAGATCGTGATGATCGATGGCGGGATGACACTGGTATGAGCAAGGTCGAAACCGAAACCGCCGCAAGCGCCAAAGGCCACGCCCCCGACGAAAGCGCGCCGGGTCCCGATACCAGCCGCAGCTGGGTTCAGATCATCTCGGCGCAGGGCATCCTGATCGCCTTCGCGGTGTTCCTCTTGGGGTTCGGTCTGTTCTCGGACCGGTTCCTGAGCTTCGAGAACATGGAATCCGTCCTGCGATCCTCGTCGATCATCGGGGTGATGGCGCTTGGCGTCACGGTCGTCGTGCTGTCAGGCAATCTCGACCTTTCGGTGGGCTCGATGCTCAGTTTCGGCACGGTGATGGTCGTCGATCTGCACGACAAGATCGGCGCGGCCCCGGCCATGGGCGTGATGATGGTGGCGGTGCTGGCCCTGGGCTGCATCAACGGGTTCCTCGTGGGTATCCTGAAGCTGAACTCGCTGATCGTCACGCTGGGCATGCTGTCGGCGATCCAAGGGCTGACCCTGATCTATTCGGGCGGTCAAAACGTGGACATCGCGCCCTCGACCCAGAGTACCACCTGGTTCCGGGTGTTCGGCCGGGGCGACATCGCTGGCCTCGACATGCCGATCATCATCTTCGCCGTGCTGGCGATCCTGCTGCATTGCGCCATCGCCTTCACCGCCTACGGGCGCCGTGTCTACGCGGTTGGCGGCAACCCCACCGCCGCCGTGTTCTCGGGCATCCGTCGCGGCCGGGTCGTGTTCTCGACCTACGTGATCTCGGCGGCCTGCGTGGGCTTCGCCTCGATCATCCTGGGCAGCCGCGTCATGGGCAGCCAGAACAATGTCGGCCAGGGCTACGAGCTTTTGGTGCTGGCGGGCGTCATCCTGGGCGGCACGTCGCTGCTGGGGGGATCGGGATCCATCTTCAAGACCGTGGTCGGCGTGCTGATCCTGGGCTTCATCCAGAACGGGCTGCTGTTGATGGGCTATCCCTATTACGCGCAGTGGATCGTCACCTGGATCGTCATCATCCTCGCGGTCTGGCTGGATATCGCCGGCAAGCGCGGACGCCTGTTCTCACCCATCGCCTGACAAGGAGAGCGACCCATGCAATCCGGCCTCCGCTTGCTGACCCGCAACCCGATCTGGGTGTTCGTGGCCATCATCTTCATCTTCTTCTCGCTGTCCACGGAGCGCTTCTTCGACATCGCCAATTTCCGCAACATCCTGGTGCAGACCTCGACCATCGGATTGATCGCACTGGGCATGACGCTGGTGATGATCAACGGCAATATCGACCTGTCCGTTGGGGCCACGCTGGCGCTGCCCGCGTCGGTCACGGTGGATGTGATGGGCTGGGGCGCGTTCGCGGAATGGGGCAACTGGCAGATCCTGCCCGCCGTTCTGCTGGGCCTGCTGAGCGGGATCGCCATCGGCGCCTTGAACGGGTTTATCGTCTGGAAAACGGGGGTGGACGCCTTCATCGTGACGCTGGGGGCCATGCTGGGCATTCGCGGCTTGGTCTTCGTCTACACGCAGGAACAGTCGTTCTTCGCCACCAACTTCACGTATTCCGACTTCGCCTATTCGGCCGTCCTGGGCGTGCCGACCCTGGCCATCGTGTTCCTGGTCTTCACCGTGGCGACCCACATCCTGCTCAGCCGCACGGTGCACGGATCGAACACCTATGCGGTGGGCGACAATCGCGAGGCTGCGGTGAATGCGGGCATCCGGGTCGGGCCGCACATGGTCATCAACTTCATGATCATCGGCTTCTTCGCCGCGCTGGCGGGCATCACCCTCAGCACGCAGATGGGGGCCGCGACGCCCAATCTGGGGCGCGAGTTCGAGCTTTGGGTCATCACGGCCGTGGTGCTGGGCGGCACCAAACTGACGGGGGGCGCGGGCTCGATCATCGGGACATTCGGCGGCGTGCTGGCCATCGGGATGCTCAGGAACGGGATGAACCTGATCGGGGTGCCGGCCTTCTACGTGCTGCTGGTTCTGGGTTCGATCCTGATTTTCGTGCTGTTCCTCGACAAGCAACTGAACCGCCAGGGTGAAGAGGAGATCCGGCTATGAGCGATCACGGCGACGACACCGGGTCCGTCCTGCGGCTGGAGAAGATCGTGAAGACTTTCCCCGGCGTGCGGGCCCTCGACGGGGTCGATTTCGAACTGCGCCCGGGTGAGGTCCATGCCCTGATGGGCGAGAACGGCGCGGGCAAATCCACGCTTATGAAGGTGCTGGCAGGCATGTATCAGCCCGACGGCGGCCGCATCTTCATCGACGGCCTGCGCTGCACCCTGCCCACGCCCATCGCTGCGAAAGAGATGGGCGTGATCCTGATCCACCAGGAGCTGAGCCTGGCCGAAGAGATGACGGTTGCCGAGAACATCTTCTTGGGCGAACTGCCCCGGTCGCGCTTCGGGTTCGTGGATTGGGGGGTCCTCGACAAGCGCGTAGGTGACATCCTGAAGATGCTGAACGTGGATTTCGGCCCGCGGACCAAGGTCAATCGCCTGTCCATCGCCAAGAAACAGATGGTCGAGATCGCCCGCGCCCTGACCCACGATGCCAAGGTCGTGGTGTTCGACGAACCGACTGCCTCGCTGACGGATGCCGAGAAGGTCGTGCTGTTCGACATCATAGGCGATCTGCAGGCCCGGGGCGTCGGGATCGTCTATATCTCGCACCGGATGGAGGAGATCTTCAAGATTTCCGACCGGATCTCGATCCTGCGGGACGGGTCCTATCGCGGCACGCTGATCACGGCCGAGACGGATGAGGACGCGGTGACCCGCGCCATGATCGGCCGGTCGCTGGACCTCAGCCGCGATGCCGGTGATGTGGCCCGGCCCGGGGACGTGAAGCTGGCGGTCGAGGGGTTGTCTTGCGGATCGCTCTATCAGGACGTCAGTTTCAAGCTGCGCGCCGGCGAGGTTCTGGGCTTCTACGGCCTTGTTGGCGCCGGACGGACCGAGATCGCCGAGACGCTGTTCGGCCTGCGCCGCCCCAGTGCCGGAACCGTGACGCTGAACGGCGAGGCGGTGCAGATCACCTCCCCCGCCGAGGCGATCGCCCACGGTCTGAGCCTCGTGCCCGAAAGCCGCAAGGAACAGGGCCTTGTCCTGGGCATGAACTGCCGCGACAACATCACCCTGCCCCAGATCGACAACCTGACCTCCGGCCCCTTCGTGTCCGGCCCGCAGGAGGTCGCGATCTATGAAAAGTACCGCGAGCGGCTGGAGATCAAGGCGCCCAGCTGGCGGGCGATGGTCAAGAACCTGTCGGGCGGCAACCAGCAGAAGATCGTCATCGGCAAATGGCTGTCGATGAAGCCCGACGTTCTGATCGTGGACGAACCGACGCGGGGCATCGATGTCGGCTCGAAGGCCGAGATCCACAACCTGATCCGCGAACTGGCGGCGCAAGGCCTGGCGGTCATCGTGATCTCGTCCGAGATGCCCGAGGTTCTGCGCGTCTCTGACCGTATCGCGGCGATGCATCAGGGGCGTCTGGTGACGATCTTCGAACGCGACGCGGTGACCGAGGATGACCTGATCCAGGCGATCTCGGGCATTGGCGTACACGCCGCATGAGGGTCGGTGTCGCAGGTTTGGGCCGCATGGGGCGGCCCATGGCGGCGCGGCTGATCGCGGCCGGACACGAGGTGACGGTCTGGAACCGATCCCCCGGAAAGGCCGACGGGCTGGACGCGACGTTTGCCGCCACGCCACGCGACCTGGCCGACCGGGCGGAGGTGGTCGTGACTATGCTGGCCGATGACGCAGCCTCGGACGCGGTGCATAGGGGTGAGGACGGGCTTTTCGCCGGAAAACTGGCGCACACTTTCCTGGAGATGGGCACAGTCTCGCCCGGGCACATTCGCAACCTCGACGCGACGACACGCGCGATGGTCATCGACGCCCCGGTCTCGGGCTCGACCCCGCAGGCCCAAGGCGGCACGCTGAAGATCATGGCCGGCGCGACCGAGGACGAGCTGACGCACCTGCGCCCCATCCTCGACGTACTGGGCGACCGGATCGAGGCGCTGGGGGACCGCGGCCGGGCAGCGGTGATGAAGATCGCCGTCAACATGCTGATCCACGGTATGAACCAGACACTGGCCGAGGCGCTTGCCCTAACGGATGCCGCCGGACTGGACCGGACGCGGGCCTTCGACATCATCGCAGGCTCGGCCGCGGGGGCGCCGATGCTGGCCTATCGCCGTCCGCTCTATCTGGATGAAGCCGCCCATGACGTCACCTTCGCCCTGGCCCTGGCGCGCAAGGACATGGATCTGGCCCTGGCGCTGGCCGAAGGGTTCGCGGTTGCGATGCCGCAATCCGCCACGACCCGCGACCGCCTGGCAACGGCCGAAGCGGCAGGCTTCGGCGCGCGCGACATGGCGGCGATCCTCGCCCATGAAAGGGGAGAGACATGAAAGCAGCCCTGTTCGCCGGTGGTTGGGAAGGCCACGACCCCAGCGCCTTCGCCGACTGGTGCAAGGCCTTGCTGGAAGACGACGGCGCCGAGGTCCGAATCCACGACTCGCTGTCCCCCCTCGCCGACCCGGACGGGCTGCGCGACGTGGATCTGATCGTGCCGATCTGGTCCTCTGCCCGTTCGGCCCACCGTCCCGAATTCGGCAACATGACGAAGGCCGAGGAGGACGGCCTGCTGACCCTCATCGGCAATGGGTGCGGGATCGGCGGCTGGCATGGTCACATGGGCGACGCCTTCCGCGACCGCCCGACCTATCACTTCCTGATCGGGGGCCAGTTCGTCGCCCATCCGCCAGGATGGCCCGACAACCCGGTGCCTTCGGACGATTTCGTCGACTACGACGTGACCGTCACCCAGCCCGCGCACGAGATCATGTCGGGAATCGACAGTTTCCGCCTGACCTCCGAGCAGTATTACATGCTGGTCGACCCCTCGAACCACGTATTGGCCACCACCACGTTTTCCGGAGAGCACCTGTGGTGGATCGAGGGGGCCACGATCCCCGTCGTCTGGACCCGCCGATGGGACAAGGGGCGCGTGTTCTATTGTTCGATCGGCCACACGCTGGACGATCTGAAGGTTCCCCAAGTGACCCAGATCGTGCGGCGCGGACTGTCCTGGGCGGCCCGTCGTTAAGCCGAGGGTCCTGACCGGCAGCTTCAGGTTCGGCCCCGACTACAGGCATTCGGAGGTCTGGCCAGTTGACCCGGGCCGATCCTCCGAACCGCCGCTTCATTCCGTGGGCGCCTCGCCGACCCACCCTGCCCGCAATGCCGCGCGGGTTCGAGGCCCGGCCCCTGGCGTCAAACTTCAACGGTCCGGGGGCAGGTCCCACCCTTTTTCGATTTCGCGGTCATGATGATGTCCGGGTCGGGGCCCCGGGCGCGGATTTGCCATTCCGTCGTTTCGGCATCTGCGATCTTTGCTGCCCCTTGGAATACGCATCGCCCCGGTCGTTGCGTCGCCCGAGGTGACCAAGATCGACCGCGCCGGGTTTATTCAGTAGCCCTGCCCTTAGGTATTGCAGGGCACGGGTCTGGCGACCCTGTCAGGAATACCACCCCCTCGCGCCGCTCAACGTCCCAACATATACACCGCCGTAATCGAGGGCTGTCGATTTCGCGCCATTCCGGCATGCCCTCAATGGGCAACGCGTTGTCTATATTGAGTGGACGCTCGCCCAGATGCCCTTCGACCGCCAGATCGTGCCGGGGGTACGAAAACCCCTGACGAAAGCAGATTGCGGTGGCGTCATGGCCCCGGTTGGCAACCAGCTTGCACCAACGATTCAGGCTCGCGCCGATGGGTGGCTTCGGTCATTGCCGTGGCCCCTGCGGGCAAGCCCAAACTGCTGCCCTGCCATGCTAAACTTGCAGCAAGGGTCCATATTCCTCAAGCGGGTGTCAAATCTGCCATCCACGTTGCGGTGAATGCAAACTAATGCACTTTGGCAGTTCACTTCTATTCGACCTCCGCCCACGACCTGAACGAACGCGGCGGCGTTCCCGGACGACGTTCCAGATCGACGGCGGACGACGGCAACCTCACCCCGGACGGCACAGGACGTCAGCAAGGCGCCACGTGATCCACCGCACTGATGAACCGACGATCGCGGACGCCATAGACATTGCCTTCGCCCCTTTAAGGGCTTTCGCTGAACAAGGATTTCCCATGAACGACCACGCCCGCCTTTCGAAACTGACCGGACTTCTGAGGGATGCGGACTGCCCCGCGATCGCCTTCGTGCCGGGCCCGAACTTCGCCTACCTCACCGACGTGACCCTTGCCCTGATGGAACGGCCCACGATCCTGATCGTCACCGCCGCGGGCGAGATGCACGCGGCGATTCCAGCGCTGGAGCGGGACCGCTGGACCGCCGAGGTGCCGCAAGCGCAGACGATCTTCTGGCAGGATTCCGACGGCTATTCCGATGCCCTGGCGGCACTGGCGCGGCAGACCGGGCTGGATGGCATCGCGGTCGAGGGGAACCGGATGCGCCATTTCGAAGCCGCCGCCCTGGCCGAGGCGTTCGGCACCGCCCCGACCGACGGCACCGCGATGCTGGCCCCGTTGCGCCTGCTGAAGGATGCCGGGGAAGTCGCCGCGATCGAGACGGCCGTGAAGATCAGCGAGGATGCGCTGACAGCGACGCTGGCCGAGATCGGCGCGGGGATGACGGAAACGGAAATCCGCGCGAAGCTATACATCGCGATGCTGGAACGTGGCGCCGACGGGCCGGCCTTCGACATGATCGTCCTGGCGGGCGGCGCCGCCGCCGATTGCCACGGCGTCCCTTCGGCCCAACGGCGCCTGTCGCGGGGCGATGCGCTGTTGTTCGATTTCGGCGCGACCCTGGACGGCTACAGCGCCGATATCACCCGCACCTACTTCTGCGAGGAGATCCCGGATCGGCACCGCGCCCTCTACGACACCGTGATGCGCGCGAACGAGGTCGGGCGCGAGATGCTTCGCCCCGGGCTGACCCCGCACGAGCTGGACGAGGCCGTGCAAGGCGTGCTGCGCGATGCGGGATTCGCCGACAACATCCGTCACAAGGTGGGGCACGGTCTGGGGCGCGACATCCATGAGGCACCACAACTGATGATCGGGAACCACCAGCCGCTGGAAGCGGGCATGGTCCTGACGATCGAGCCTGGGCTCTACGATCCGGGCGTGATCGGCGTCAGGATCGAGGACGACATGCTGGTGACCGAAGACGGCGCACGCGCCCTGACCTCCCTGCCCCGCGGGCCGCAGATTCTTGGATGACCGGAAGGATGCGCAGATCCGACCGGCGGGGTTAGGATCGCGGCGTGTTGGAGTGCGCATCACCCGGCAATCCACTGCGCGGCGGTTCCGCACCACGCCGGTTCATGCGTCCGTCAGGCCGACCAGTCCGCGTACCAGGCCTTGAACTGGGCATATTGCCGCTCGACATAGACGCGTTGGGCGTCGGACAGCGCATCGCTCTCGTTGAAATGCAAGCGGTATTCCTCGTCCCCGTTCAGGACCATCAGATACTTGTAGAACAGCACCAGATCGACACCCTCGTCGAAGGTGGACAGCACCATCAGCGCCTCTTCCAGTTCCTTCGCTTTGGCCCGCGCGGTTGCATCGCCGGTGGCGGCGGCCTTCGACAGCTCGACCAAATGCAGCACCTCGCGGGGCAGCGCGTTGCCGACCCCGGTGATGGCGCCGGTCGCGCCGCAATTGACGAAACCGTGGTAGACCTGCGTGTCGACGCCCACCATCAGGGTCAGATCCGCGCTGCCCGAGGTGATGTGCTGCGCGGCATAGCTCAGATCGTCCGCGCCGCCGAATTCCTTGAAGCCGATCAGGTTCGGATGCGCCGCGCGCAGGTCGAAGAACAGATCGGCGCGCGTGGGAAACCCGTAATATGGGCTGTTGTAGATGACGGCTGCCAGGTCAGGCGCCGTGTCGAGCACGGCGGCGAAATGCGCCCTCTGCGCCGCGACCGAAGTGCCGCGCGACAGCACACGCGGGATCACCATCAGCCCCTGCGCCCCGACCTTCGTGGCATGGGCGGCGTGGGCGACCGCGGACTTCGTGTTGACCGCGCCGGTGCCCACAATGACCGGCACGCCCGCCTCGACCAGCGCCTCGACCCCCGCCATCCGCTGGGCATCGGTCAGAAGCGGCCAATCGCCCATCGATCCGCAATAGACGACGGCGCTCATTCCAGCTTCGATCAGCTCCCGTCCTTTCCTGGCCAGGGCAGCAGGGTCAGGGGTCCGGTCGGGGGCGCAGGGCGTCATCAGCGCGGGTATGCATCCGCTGAAGATCTCGGTGTTCATCTGGGGTCCTTTCGAAAGCCGGGTCTGCGCCAAACAATTGCGCACCGACCGTGTGCCGTTGTGTTGTGTCTAGCCGACTTTCTGTCGACATGAAATATATTAGGGCGATCTGTTCGACCCGGGTGAGGGCCATAGATGACGCAATTACGCGGGATCGGATCCGCGGCGTCCTACAGAACGAGGCTGTTGCTATTGCGCCGGTCCGCCGAGATATAGGACTGGATCTGCCGCACGATCTGGTCCGCGTGGGCGATGGCCAGCGCGTCGGCCTTCTCGACATCCTTCGCCGCGATCGCCTCGATCATCTCGTCATGCTCGACCACATACCGTCGTGGAAGCACGTCGTTGAAGGTGGAATAGTACAGCCGCAGGATGCGCCGCCCCTCGTCCAGCAGCCGCGCAAAGAGCTCGGTGTAGTAGCCGTTTCCGCCGGCCCGCGCGATGGCGACGTGAAAGTCGCGGTTCGTCGCGATCATGTCGAAGGCATCCCCCGCTTCGACACTGCGTGCGAAGGCATGCTGGCACGCGCGGATCTCGTCGAGGGCGGCCTCGTCCCGCCGGGTGGCCGCCTCGCGAATGGTGACGCGATACATCAGGGTCAGGGCGTCGAAGAACGCGGACAGGTTCAGGAAATCGATCGGCGCCACCACCGTCGCGCGGTTCGTCAGCGTGACGATCAAGTTTTCCGATGCCAGCCGGACCAGCGCCTCGCGGATGGGGGTACGCGACATTTGGAACCGCTCGGACAGGTGTGCCTCGTCGATGGGACTTCCGGGCGCCAGCGTCAGGTCGATGATCTCGCGACGCAGCGTTTCATAGACGGTCGAAACGCCCGATCCCCGCTTGCGCTCGGGGCCGGTTGCAGTCTTCGCGCCCGTCCGCATACGCCCACCTGTCCGCTATCAATCGTACGTCCGTTATCGGCCAATCCCGCCAAAGTTCAATTCGTATTCTCCTTGTCGACAGACTGAACCTTCGGGAATATGGGGTAAATCTACCCACCGGGAAAGGTCGTGCCGTGCGGATCTGTGTCGTAGGAGCGGGGGTGATCGGCGTCAGCGCTGCCCACGCCCTTGTGCGCGACGGGCACGACGTCGTCATCTATGATCGCGCCGGTGTGGCGGCGGGCGCGTCGGGCGGGAATGCGGGTGCGTTCGCGTTCTCGGACATCATCCCGCTGGCCAGTCCCGGAATGCTGCGGCAGGCGCCGCGATGGCTGCTGGATCCGCTGGGCCCCCTCGCGATCCGGCCTGCATATGCATTGCACGCCCTACCGTGGTTCCTGCGCTTCGCCCGTGCCTCCCTGCCCGGTCCCTTCGCGGCGGCGCGCGATGCGCAGGCGGCGTTGATGCGCCTTTCCGCGACCTCACTCGATCATCTGTTGGACGCCATCTGTGGCGAGCGTCTTCTGCGCCGCGAGGGGCAGCTTCAGATCTACGACAGCGCGGCCGAACTGCGCGCCGCCAAACCGGGCTGGGACGCGCGAGCCGAGGCCGGGATCGACTTCCGGATCCTCACGTCGCCCGACGCGATCCGCGAGATCCAGCCGGGTCTCAATCCTTGTATCCAGACTGCAGTCTTCACCCCCGACTGGATCAACGTGACCGACCCCAAAGCCTGGGTCGAACACCTGGCCGAGGATTTCACCCGTCGCGGCGGCCGGATCGAACGGAAGTCGGTGCGCGCCCTCCAGCCCGATGGCGAGGGCATGGCCGTGGCGACGGAGGACGGGCGCACACCCTTCGAACGGGTCCTGTTGGCGACCGGCGCCGAGGCGAACGCCCTTCTGCGCCCCTTGGGTGCGACGGTCCCGCTGGATACCGAACGCGGCTATAACACCACCCTGCCCGCCGGCGCGTTCGACCTGCGCACGCACCTGACCTTTGCCTCGCACGGTTTCGTCGTAACCCGGATCGGCGATGGCGTGCGCGTCGGCGGCGCGGTTGAGTTCGCAGGCCTGACCGCGCCGCCCAACATGAAGCGGGCCGATGCGATGCTGGGCAAGGCTCGCAGGTTCCTGCCCGACCTAGACTCGGCAGGCGGGACGCAATGGATGGGGTTCCGCCCCTCGATGCCCGACAGCCTGCCGGTGATCGGCGCCGCGCCTGGCCATCCCAGCCTGCTGCTTGCCTTCGGCCACGGGCATCTGGGGCTGACGCAATCCGCCGGCACCGCTGACCTGATCGCGGATCTGGTTGCCGGACGCCCGCCTTCCATCGACATGGCCCCGTATCGCGCGGGCCGATTCCGGAAAACCGCCGTATGACGAACCACACCTTCAGCTGCATCGACGGTCACACCTGCGGCAATCCCGTCCGGCTGGTCGCCGGGGGCGGTCCGCGCCTTGACGGGGCGACCATGACCGAGAAGCGCGCCCATTTCCTGGCCGAGTTCGATTGGATCCGCACCGGCCTGATGTTCGAGCCGCGCGGCCACGACATGATGTCGGGCTCGATCCTCTACCCCCCGACGCGCGACGATTGCGATGTCGCCGTCCTGTTCATCGAGACGTCGGGCTGCCTGCCGATGTGCGGGCACGGCACCATCGGGACCGTGACGATGGCGCTGGAAAACGGGCTCGTCACCCCACGCGAGCCGGGCAAGCTGGTCCTCGACACACCGGCGGGTGTCGTCACCGTGGCCTACCGGCAGAAAGGCCGCTTCGTCGAAGAAGTCCGGCTGACCAACGTGCCGGCCTACCTGCACGCCCAAGGCCTGACCGCTACGGTCGACGGGTTGGGCATGGTCACCGTGGACGTCGCCTATGGCGGCAATTTCTATGCCATCGTCGAGCCGCAGGAGACCTTCCGCGACATCGCCGATTTCACCGCCGGCGAGTTGATCGGCCTCAGCCCGAAGCTCCGCGCCGCGCTGAACGACGCGCACGCGTTCGTCCACCCCGAGAATCCCGCGATCCGGGGCCTGACGCATATCCTTTGGACCGGCGCCCCCACCCATCCCCGCGCGACCGCGCGCAACGCGGTGTTCTACGGCGACAAGGCCATCGACCGCTCGCCCTGCGGGACTGGCACGTCGGCCCGCATGGCGCAATGGGCCGCCCGCGGGCAGCTGTCGGTCGGAGATGACTTCGTCCACGAAAGCATCATCGGCAGCCTGTTCGAGGGCCGCGTCGAGGCCGCGGCGACCGTGGGCGACCACACCGCCATCGTTCCCTCGATCAGCGGCTGGGCCCGCCAGACCGGCCTCAACACCATCTTCATCGACGACCGCGATCCTTACGCGCACGGATTCGTCGTCACCTGATAGATGGACATGGCCTGAATCGCCTTCCTGGCTGCATACCCCGGCCGACCACAACGCCGGGTTCGGTGCGCCACGGGACAGTTCTCCCCTCGGGCGACTGCATGATGCAGCTTGGCACGCCCGCGCTGTTCGCCCGGCAATACGGCCTGCTAATCATTCTGGTCGCGCTTCTGCCTGGCCTCGGCATCGCGCCCCAGAGCTTCTTCACCGCGCATGCGAACTGTTCGGTCCGACAACACGCGGCCAAACCCAACGATGGGAAGGTGGGACCTGATCACCACCCGCGACGATCACGCCTCGATCGAGATCTGCTGCAGCATCCATCCGGATTTCTTCCTCCTGAACTCCGAAAAGTCCGCCCTTCGTGCCTCATTAACTGCCGCGCGAGATCGAGGTTCGGGAACTATCAGGGCCAGGAGGTAACGCCTGTGTCCTATGACTGGCCGGATGAAACGCTGGAGCCGTTCAGGAGCAATAAGCGGCAACATCAGCCCGCTTTCGTCGCGGTGCAGAAAGTGGACCAGGATGGTCCCTATCACCCTGGTCGAAACCTGTCCCGCCTCATGCTTCTGAAGCGATGCTGGCAGGATGTGACCACGACCGCCGTCAACCGCTTGCTTGGCCGGATCAACCGCAATGACTTCGGCGGCAGCACGGTCTAGGCGGACATACGCGCTGGACACGAGGTTCGAAGCCTCGTCGACAAGGATGGGCGTCTCATCGGTCGAGGTTGCCCGGCATCATTCGCATTGCCAGCTCGCACAGGATCAACGCGCCTAAGCTGGCGTCGGTGAACCGCGGACGCGACCCGCGCGACTTCGCCCTCGCGGTGTTTGGTGGCCGCGGCTCGGTGCATGGCGTCGCGTTAATGGAAGCTTGGGGCAAAAAGTCGTGGTTCCGTGCGGAACGCAGGCCCGCCCTAAGGCTTCCGACTAGCGCCGCGACGACGACTCAGCCCCGCTTTTGGGGTGCCAACGTCATCAAGGGGCTAGACCAGACGCTGCACAGTGTGGTGGAACTTGAACGCGACGGGATCGCCGCCAACGGCTTGGACCTCAGCGCGACCTCGCTGATCCCGCTGAGCCACTACCGCTATCAGAACCAGGAATTTGAAGGCGAGTTCGAGGGCACGCGGGCTCGACACACGTAAGACGATCCCCCCAAGTATCGTTCCGTTTTACTCAACCTATGAGCGTGGCCGAACCCGGGGCGCATCGGACGACCACACGTCTGAGTGCATCGTCCGCAACAACCGCGGAGCCGACTTCAAGCTCTTACTAGCCCGACGGGACGGCTGACCGGGTCCCATTTCGACGGACTCAATCCCCTATGCCCGGCGCGGCGCCTTCGCCCGGGTATCTTCCACCGCCTGCGTATCTCTGAAGTGCGCGACATTCCGGTCGCACCGTCTGGCAAGCATGACAGCGGCACCCCTACCGATGCCTCTATTCATCCACCGTGCTTCGCAGCTCAGGCGTCGTCACCGCTGAGGACTGGGCGAACCGGGGTTCATCGACCCGGCGGCCCTGAAACGCCATGGCCCGAGGCATGGTCACGGCCGATCGTTCGCCGAGAGCGGGAACGAAGCCCAAGGGATCAGCCAGGGTCAGTTTCTGAGTCTCCTCAAGTCCCCGCGGCATACGCTGTTCGATTAGCGCCCATTTCGTGTGTAATCCCAAATGTCCCCTAGCAAACCGCGATAGCTGTCGGTGTTTGCAGGGCGGGGCGCAGTACACCCCAGGGTTCCTTCCGGTGCTGACCATCGGCTTTCCCTATACTTTCGACGTGGATTCGATGACATTCGGTAGGAGAGCCACGATATTGGCCCGAAAGCTATATACCTGACGGCTTTCTCCGCAATTTTGGGCCCAAGCGTCGCCGGCAGGCTGCTCTTCGAAACTCTTGATTGCGTCCGCGGCGATATCGGGGCCAGCCTCTTTATTCGCAACCTTAATGCGTAATCGAACAACCGCCTGATCAAGACCAGCCGTCAACCCCTTTTCGCATATCCCGCCGCTTGGTCTTCCATGGTACCAGAAGGACGCGGTCCCAAACCTCCACGATAGTGTACTCGAGCGAAGGCACGCGCTTTGCCCAACCTCTGCACTCCCTCGTCGCACTTTGAACCCGGTATTTCGACGCTGCATTTCTCACAGAACTGCACGAGCTGCGTGGCGCGGTGACCTCATGGCCGAGGCGGCCGGTCTTACATCTCGGACCGACCTATCGCAAAGACGCAAGGTTCTGCGATCGGGTCCATCGCCAGAGATGCCTTTTCTGGACCTGCGACACTGTAGACCCGCATCTCGCTATCCGAGTGCTGCAGTCGCGTCTCCCAGGTAGTCGGTCACGACGCGCTTTAACGTGGTCATGTTCACCGGCTTGGCAATGAGCGAGTCGAACTCGGCCAGCGCGTAGTCGCCCTGGTGCCGGCTGTCGGGATAGGCCGTGACGGCGACGATCGGGATCCGAACGTTCGGGTGACGTGCGCGTATGGTGATTGCGGCTTCGATGCCGTTCATGCGGGGCATGTTGATATCCATCAGGATGAGCCGCGGAACATCGATCTCGGCCAGCGCGACCGCCTCGATCCCGTCCACAGCAGTTGCGGGGCACAACCCCATCTTCTTCAGCATCGCTTCCAGGACCAAAAGATTGCTTTTGCTGTCGTCCGCGACGATGATGTGGGTCCTCTCATACCTCCGTTCGGTTCTTGGTCCCGTCCGGGTCATGCCACCAGTCTTTCGGCGCAGTCGGCCGCAATTTCGGTCGGAATGCGGACGGTAAAGACCGTTCCCTTGCCCGGAGTGCTTTCCAGCTGGATCTGACCTTCCATCATCTCGACGATGGACCGGACGATCGAAAGACCCAGACCGGTGCCGGCAGCCCCGATATTCAGGCCCTCGCGCGTTCGGACGAAGCGATCGAAAATCCGGTCGTGATCCGCGTCGACGATGCCGATCCCGGTATCGCGCACCCGGAGGAGAAGCAGCGACCGCCCGACATCCGGCACGAGGTCGAGCGAGGCGCGTACCTCACCAGCCTGGGTGAATTTCACGGCATTTCCGAGCAGGTTCAGACAGACCTGTCGAAATGCGTATTCGTCACCCAGGACCTTGGGCATCGACGACGAGATAGCTTCCACATCAAGGACCAGGCCCTTGCGCTGAACCTCGGGTTCGAGAAGAACCGCAGACTCGTGCAGAACGGAGGCCGGGCAGAATGGCCGACGGTCCAGACGCGCCTCGCCGCTTTCGATCCGGGTCATGTCCAGAAGCGAGTTCACCAGGGTCATCAACTCGCAACCCGACGATTGCAGAACGCTCAGTAGTTCACGTCCGTCGTCGTCGAGTTCCTGGTCTTCCAGCAGTTCAGCCAAGCCGACGATGCCGTTCAGTGGGGTCCGCAGTTCGTGGCTGACATTGGCGAGAAACTCGGTCTTGGCCGCATCGGCAGACACGGCCCGCTCTCTCTCGATCTCAAGTTCGAGGTTCTGATGTCTCAGGCGGCGATGAACGATGATCAGGGCGACAATCGGAGATGCGACACCAAGGATGATCAGGGTCAGGATGCTGAGGCCGAACACGGCGAAATCCCGTCGCGTCGCGGCCAGCGCCTCGGTCTGGTCGAGATACACTTCGACGGCCCCGATGACACGGCCGTCCTTGTGAACGGGCAGATACGTTTCGCTATAGAGATCGGGCCGATCCGGCCTTTCCGAGCCGTCCTTGACGCGGCTATCCGGTGTCAGCGTCTCGATTACGGCGGCCGCGGTATCACTATGGTTTCGACGGTCGGCCTCGGGGGAAACCGGATTGTCCGAGACGAAACGCTGGGCGCCTTCGGGTCCAAAAAGCTTGAACAGGAAGACCTGTCCGAAGGTCTCCATCTCGGCAATGGCGCGCAAATCATCCGCGTCGGGGGCGGCCCCCTGGGCCAGTTCCTCGATCCGTGGGATTCGGTGGACGGCATATTCGGCCCAGGCGATGGACTGCCGTTCGGCATCGCGCACCACGCTGCGTTCGGCGAGGATGTAGAAGAGCCATAGCGCCGTCGCCGCGATCAACACGGCAAAAGCTATGAATCCTATGAGCCTGCTAAGCTTCATCTAAGGCCAATCCCGTACCACAGGGAGCCGAAAGCCCCATCGACCGTTAGATCGGCAAAGTGTGAACATAGCTTTAAAAGTTGAAAAGCGGCCCGCGCGGACCATCACGCGCCCCGTGGGTAGACCGCTGAGACATTGCCGGTCCAGCACGCCGCCCAAGCGACCGGCTTCCCTGAGCACAATTACCGCGGACGGCGATACAGGCCGAAACTCGGGCGCTGTTAACCCCTCACGGCCCAATAGATACCCTTTGCATAGGCTTAACTTTTGGGGCGTAGGGTTCGTTGCGAGCAAGCAGACAGGGTTCTCGCACGATGTCCCGGAAAATTTGGCACCTGGTTCCAGCGATCGCTGCGGTCATTCTTGGCTGCACGCATTCCGCCGCCGCCGAGCCGGTGAAGGTTGGCGGAACGGGCGGATCCCTCGCCTATCTCAGATTCCGTGGGTGGGTCGATGGCGGTCGAGGTCGTGGAAGGCCTGGGAAGCAGCGGCGCGAACCGGGCGGTGATCGCCGGAGCGCTCGACGTGTCGATTCCCGGTCGCCCCCTGAAGCTGGCCGAGAAAGATGCCGGGCTTGTCGCGCGCCCCTTGCCGAACACAGCCTTCGCCCTCTTCACGTCCCGCAAAGAACCGGTCGATATACCAAGTTCACGCGTCTGGGAGCTTTACGAGAATCCCCATAATGCCGAATGACCTGTTCGGCGACCAGCCGGTCCGGGTTATCCTGAGAGCAGAGGCCGACAGCGATCAGGCTTTTGCCAAGGCAAGCTTCGATGGTTTCGAAGCCGCCTACGAGGCCGCGCGTTCCGTGCCGGGCGTTCCTCTCGCCCAGACCGATCAGGACAATGCGGATCTGGCAGAAAAGCTGCCCAATTCCGTGACAACCGGGACTTTGCTTCAGATGATCAGTGAAGGCCGCGATCTGCGCCCGGTCAGCATCGATGGTGTGCTGCCTTCGCCACAGACGATCCGAAGCGCAGAGTATCCCTATGTGAAGACGTTCTACGTCGTTCACCGGCCCGATGCGGCCGCCGACGTCGCCGCATATGTCGATTATTTGTTCTCCCCGCCCGGAATCGGTAAGGCGGAGGAACTCGGCGCACTGGTCGTCAAGTAGCCTTCATGGCGATCGAAGTGCGCCCGGGTTCGGCCATTCTGGACGATCAAAACCAGATTCGTCGGATCGTTCGTTGGCTCGGACGCGCTATCATGATCCTGATGGGTCTCGTCGTGCCCGCCCGGGATCTCGGTGATAATCGTTCTCAATGTCTACTGGGAACGCCATGACGACGCCTCAAGGGCAGCTGGCACGATCGCCGGACACATCTACAGTACCCCGGGATTCTGGCAGTATCAGACCGAGCGCCTGGAAGGCCTTCTGGAGGGTGAAGGACGGCACGAAGTTGCGGTCGCTTTCACCCTCGAAGACGACACGGGAACGATCGCGCGGTCCCATGAGATTGTCGGCCCGGTTGCCATGACGGTGTGTCATCCCGTCCGGCTACAGAATACCAGCGTCGCCCAAACCTGCGCCTCCTCGGATGCGCTGCCCATGGTCGGAGGGCCGGGGGTGATGTGGCTGATATTCTTGGCGATAGGAGCCGCGGCGTATGAATTCCTTTCCGTCCGCCCGGTCGAAATCCTGGATTCGACAATTGCCAACCTCAAGTCGAAGGCGGAGGAGGCAAAATCTGTAGACCTCGCGAAAACCGAATTTCTTTCGGTCATGAACCACGAAATCCGAACCCCGATGAACGGTATTCTGGGCATGGTCGAATTGCTGCAGGACACGCGCCTGACGCCCGATCAGAAGGTTTTCATGGAAACGATCCGATCCTCCGGCACCTCGTTGCTCGCAATCATCAACGACATTCTCGACTTCTCCCGGGTCGATGCCGGCCACCTGCGCCTTGCCGATGAAGAGTTCGACCTGGGACGGATCGCGGACGAGGTTGGCAGGCTGCTTGGACCCTTTGCCCGCGAGAAAGGGGTCGAGCTGATGATACGTGTCGTATCCCAACCTCCCCCTGATGCTACGCGGCGATCCCTGCCGATTGCGCCAGATCGTGCTGAATTTGACGACGAACGCCATCAAGTTCACCCCGGAAGGGGAAGTCTTGCTGGATCTCTCCCGCGACGCGCAGGCTGCGGGTGATGGCATTGGGCTCCGCGTTTCGGTGCGTGATACCGGCGTGGGTCTTCCGGACGAGGCGCTGGCGACGATCTTCGACAAACTCACGCAATTGGATAGCTCGTACTCCCGCAGCCAGGAAGGAACCGGGCTTGGGCTTGCGATCAGCAAGGCCCTGGTCGAAGCCATGGGCGGCCGGATTTACGCGGAATCCAAACTGGGAGAAGGCTCTGTCTTCTGGTTTGCACTGAATCTCGGGCCCGCAGGATCGGCCGTGCGTCGCGCCGATACAGCCTTGCCATATACCGGGATCGTCGGTCGCCGGGTTCTCCTGATCAGTGACGCGTCGACCCGGCAATCGATCCTGACCGAGATGCTCGAAGCCTGGGGATTGGTTGTAAAGGTGCAGGGATACTTCTCTGAAATCATGGCAGGTCTGGCCCAGGCGTCGGAGCCGGAGGACTGGTACGATCTTCTTCTAATCGATGACCCCGGATCGGCCAACGCAGGCTCGGCCGAAACCCTGCGGGCACGGGCGGAGTCATCGGGGCTTCCGGTGATCTCGATATGCTCGCTGCGACATTTCCCGTCTGACGAGAGGCAGCATTCGACCCCGTGGTCGACCGTGGCAAAACCCGTCGTCGCGGACGAGTTGCTCGCCGAGATCGTTCGATCTCTGAGGCTGGATCAAAGCCGTGACCCGCAGATACACCCCGTAGATAGTGCCGAAAAAACGACGACCGCGGTCCCGACTGCGGCTGAAGGGCAACCGCCCGTCCTCGTGGTGGACGACAGTGCGACGAGCAGGCAACTGGCCCGAGCATTTCTGCACAAGATGGGCTTGGCAGCTGCAATGGCCAAAAATGGCGCGGAGGCGGTAGAGTACGTCCGAAACAGTCGACCGCGCATGATCCTTATGGACGTCTCGATGCCGCAAATGAACGGGCTGGATGCCACCCGGGCGATCCGGGCTTGGGAAGACGAAACGTGCGACCGCGCATTCATCGTAGGCCTTACCGCCCATGCGATGCCCGGGGATCGGGACGTCTGCCTTGAAGCGGGCATGGAGGAATATCTTTCAAAGCCCTTCAGGCTAGTGGATTTTAAGCACCTTCTTGGAAAGATGGAAGGTCCGGAGAGTACCCCCGACCCGGCATAGCTCCCGCTCTGCGGTGGGCGACAGTAACGCCTTCAGGTTTCCACTCGAACCTCGGAATGGCGGTTCGCGCGTCTGCGACCGATGGCCGAACTTCTGGACGAGAGTTTCGCCCTCCTCCCGGAAGATGTCGCCGACGAGCCGTCCGACGGCGCGTATCGCTGGGGTATCCAACCCGTCTGTATTCGGACGACAAACAGAGCCCCGGCCTGGTATCATGTGAACGAGGCGTCCAAGGGAAGGACCGGCCAACGGCAAAACGGATCAGGAATACCGCGAACTATGGGCGTCAGGCCCTCGGGGGAGCGGGACAGCTGGTACAATCCGCGCGCGAAGCGACGGGAAAATGGCAGCTTGAGAGGATTGTGGCGCACCCATCAGGATTCGAACCTGAGGCCTTCGCCTTCGGAGGGCGACGCTCTATCCAGCTGAGCTATGGGTGCGTGCACGTTTTGACAACGTGCGCCGTGCCTACACGATCCTTTCCCCGGTGAAAAGGCCAGATCAAAGGGGGCGCCACCTTTCCCCGGGTGTCCGCCGTCCGTGCGCGCGCCGGGCCAACGCGATTTTTACCGAAGCCCGGATAAACCCGCCCGGCGCACACAGGAAGACCAGCGAAATCGGGAGGGGCCGTCCGGCCTGGCAATCGGGCAGTCCTGATCACGGGTTTCACCGGTGAAATCGACGGCCGGGGGTGACGCCCCGTCCCAGACTCGCGACCGGGCGGCGCCGCCCCCTTCGTAGCATCAGACCAGACTGCACGGGATCGCCCGGCGCCGGACAGCGGCGCGCGGGACCTTCAGCGTGGGAAATTTTCGGATCGAAAATTTCCGGCGCGGCTTCAGGCGAACAGCTCGTGGCAGAGCTCCAAAGCGTCGACAAGTGTGTCGACCTCGGACCGCGTGTTGTAGACCGCGAAGGACGCGCGGCACGTAGCCGTTACCCCCAAATGGTCCATCAAAGGCCCCGCGCAGTGATGGCCCGCCCGCACCGCAACGCCCTTCTTGTCGAGCACCGTCGAGATGTCATGCGCATGCGCCGCCCCTTCCAGCGTGAAAGAAAAGATCGCCCCCTTGCCCGGCGCGTCGCCCTGCACGTTCAGCCAGTTCAGGCCGAACAGCCTTTCGCGCGCATAGTCGCGCAAGGACACCTCGTGCGCAGCGATGCTGTCCATCCCGACGCCCGTCATCCAGTCGAGCGCCGCGCCCAGCCCGATCTGGGCGACGATGCCGGGGGTGCCGGCCTCAAACTTCATTGGCGCGTCGTTATAGGTGATCTCGTCGCGGTGAACCTCGCGGATCATATCGCCGCCGCCCATGAAGGGACGCATCTCGGCCATGCGCTCGGGACGGATGTAGATCGCGCCGGAACCGCTCGGCCCATAGAGCTTGTGGCCCGTGATCGCGTAGAAATCGCAGCCGATATCGGCCACGTCCACCTTCATGTGAACCGCGCCCTGGCTGCCATCGACCAGCACAGGCACGCCCTTTGCATGCGCCCCCGAGGTGATCGCCTTCACGTCCACCACGGTGCCCAGCACGTTCGACATATGCGTCACCGCGATCAGGCGGGTGCGGTCGGTCACGGCCTCCAGCACCTTTTCCGCCGGCAGCGATCCGTCGGCCTCGGGCTCGACCCAGACCAGCTTGACGCCCATCCGCTCGCGCAGGAAATGCCAGGGCACGATGTTGGCGTGATGCTCCATGACCGACAGGACGATCTCGTCGCCGGCCTCCATCCGCGGCATGGCCCAGCCATAGGCGACGGTGTTGATCCCCTCGGTCGTGCCGGTGTTCATCACGATCGACGCCTCGGACGCCGCCCCCAGGAAATCGGCGATCTTGCCGCGCACCGCCTCGTAATTCTCGGTCGAGATGGTGGACAAGGTGTGCAAGCCCCGGTGGACGTTGGAATAGTCCTCGGCATAGGCGCGCTGGATGGTGTCCAGCACGACCTGCGGTTTCTGGGCCGAGGCGCCGCTGTCGAGATAGACCAGCGGCTTGCCATTCACCTCGCGCGACAGGATCGGAAAGTCCTTCCGGACCGCGTCGATATCGAACATGGGGGGTCCTCCTTACCGGGGCACCGTGACCCCGGTGAGGGTCAGAATGAAAGAGAGACCGAGTGCCACACCCACCAGCACGACAAGGATCATGCCGAAGACCCGGCCCATCGAGGCAAAGCCGTGCAGCTCGGCCACGAAGGCCGTCAGCAGGTAAAGAAACAGACCGATCCCGGCGATCAGGATCAGCCCGGCGACACCCGGCAGGATGAACAGGAACGCTGATTGGACGACCTGAAGGCAGATCATGATGAACTGAAGCCAGACGACGGCCAGAAGCGCGTCCTCGACCCGCCCCTCGCCGCCCATGGCGCGGCCGACGCGGTCGATCAGAATGACCGATACGGCAAGGATCACGAATTGCAGCGCGCCGAAGACGAAGGGACTGAGGAATTGCGGTGCGTCGGTCCCCTCGGGGATCGTCGCCAGAAGCAGCATGTTGCCAAGCTCGGCCATAAGAACCGAGACGACGACGACCAGAACCAGCGCTTCCCACAGGGCGCCCTGCGGCAGGTCGAGGTTGCGCAGCCGCGCGAAAGTCACACGCGGATCGCGCACGGTTTCGCCCGCAAGGCGCAAAAGGGTGCCGAAAGACAGATCGCTCATCCGCGCTCCACAGAATAAAGACCGCCCGCCCAGACGCCGAGGAACGCCAGAAGCGCCACAATCCCCACGACGTCGAGAGCCGGCCCGGGTCCGACGAACCCGGCCACCAGCCCCCACAGAAGCCACAAGGGGGACGCGGCCAGAAGCGCCCAGAACAGGGCCATCCGCGCCTCGGTATAGGTGGCGTGCCCGCCGATGCGGCGGGCGACGAAATGCGTCAGTCCCGCCAACCCGTAAAGGGCCAGCGGAACGATGAATATCCAAGCCAGAAGCGCGCCGCCCAGCATGGGTTGCAGCTCTTGCCCCGTCAGAAACGAGTCCCGCGACAGCCGCGGCCACTGCGCGACGAAGATCAGGAAGCACGCCAGGAACACCGTGATCAGCGCACGCGCCTCGGCCCGCTCGCTGCTGCCCAGGCGGCGTCGGACAACGTCGCCCGGCCTCCGGTAGGACGCCACGATATCCCTTGCCAGTGCCACGTCAGTCCGCGTGCCGGTCGAGCCAGTTTTCCAGCCGCGTGCGCAGGCTTTCAGCGATGTCATCGCTCTCGATCTCGTGCAGGGATTCCGCCAGGAACGCCAGGACAAGAAGGTCCATCGCGCGCCGATGCGGCACACCGCGAGCCTTGAGGTAGAACAGCATGTCCTCGTCGATCGAGCCGGTCGTGGACCCGTGCGAGCAAGCCACGTCGTCGGCATAGATCTCAAGCTCGGGCTTGGCGAGGAACTGGCTGTCGTCGTCCAGCAACAGCGCCTGGCTGATCTGATAACCGTCGGTCTTCTGCGCGCCGGGCTTGACCAGGATCTTGCCTTGGAACACTCCCACGGCACCGTTCTTCAGCACCTTCTTGAAGACCTGCCGCGATTCGCAATTTACCGCGTCATGAGTCACGAACACCGTGTCGTCATGGTGGAACGGGGCAATCCGACCGTCCCCAATGGCGGCGCCCGCAACATGGGCCACGGCATTGTCGCCGGTGAATTCCACGATATGCTCGTTGCGGGTCAGCGCGCCGTTCAGCGAAAGCGTAAAGGATTTCAGCACGCTCTCGCGACCCAAACGGCCGAAGGTGTGGGTATTGGCACGACGCTCGCGGTTGCGGCCCTGCGCGCGAACGTGGTGGAACGTGCCCGTGTCGGCCACATCCGCCTCAAGCACGGTATTGAACCGCGCGCCCGGGGCCCCGGCTTCCAGCAGTGTGACCGCGGCGCCTTCGTCCACCTTCACGACGTGGTGCAGGATCGGGTCGCTATCGGACTTCTCATGTACGTAGCGGATGCAGATCGGCCGCGTTCCGGTGCCGGTGGCGTGGATCAGCACGCCGTCAGCGGCGAAGGCGGTGTTCAGCGCCGCGAAGGGACGCCAGACGGGATCCTGCCCCTTGGCCTCCAGCGTGCCGTAAAGGTCCTTGGCCCAGTGGATATCCGCGCCCTGAACCGAGGCAAGGCGCGAGATCTCGACCCCTTCGAGCCTCAGATCGTCCGAGGCGTCGGCGTCGAACACACCGTCGCGGAAGACCAGCGTCAGTGCGTCGATCCCATCGAATATCGGGGCCTCGTCGCTTTCGTCCATGGGCGCCGCGCCCGGCACCTCGGTCGCGTTCAGGTCGGTCGGCCGGGTGAAGCGCCAGTATTCGTCGCGCGCGGCCGGCAGGCCCCGGGCCGTCAGCCGCGACAGCGCATCGGCGCGCGCAGACCGGGTCCAGCCGTCCTGCACCGGCAGGCTGAGCGTCGACAGCCGCGCGTCGGTGGCGTCCTGCTTGACTTGCGGCAAGGCCATCATGCGCTCTCCTTCATGATGTCCGCATAGCCGTTCTTCTCGACCTCGAGGGCCAGCTCGGGGCCGCCGGTCTTCACGATGCGACCGTCATACATGATGTGCACGACGTCCGGTTTGATGTGGTCCAGAAGCCGCTGGTAGTGCGTGATCACAAGGAACCCGCGATCCGGGCTGCGCAGCGCGTTCACGCCGTCGGCCACCAGCTTCATCGCATCCACGTCAAGGCCGGAATCGGTCTCGTCCATAATGCACATCTTGGGTTCCAGCATGGCCATCTGCAGGATCTCGTTGCGCTTCTTCTCACCGCCCGAGAAGCCCACGTTCACGGGCCGCTTCAGCATGTCGGCGTCGATCTGAAGATCCTTCGCCTTGGCCCGCACTTCCTTGAGGAAATCGGCCGAGGACATCTCCTCCTGACCGCGGGCCTTGCGTTGGGCGTTCACGGCTGTGCGCATGAAGGTCATGTTGCCGACGCCGGGGATTTCGACCGGGTACTGGAACGCCAGGAACATGCCAGCGGCGGCGCGTTCCTCGACTTCCATGCCCAGGATATCCTCGCCCAGCAATGTGGCCGATCCGTCGGTGACCTCATAGCCGTCGCGGCCCGACAGGACATAGGACAGGGTCGACTTGCCCGACCCGTTCGGGCCCATGATGGCATGCACCTTGCCGGCCTCGACCGTCAGGTCTACGCCCTTGAGGATCGCTTTATCCTCTTCCTCAAGTTTGCAGTGCAGGTTCTTGATCTCAAGCATCTTTTCTTCCTTGCATTCTGTATCGGTCAATCGACCGTGACGGCCGTTCCGGAGGCCGAGACCATCAGCATGGACCCTTCCTTCCCGATGACCTCGTAATCCAGATCGACACCCACGACGGCATTCGCGCCCGCGTCCCGCGCCCGATCTTCCAGTTCCTTCAGCGCGGTCTCGCGCGCCTCGTTCAGCGATTTTTCGTACGACCCCGAACGGCCGCCCAGCACGTCAGTGATCCCGGCGAAGAAGTCGCGAAAGACGTTCGCGCCCAGGATGGCCTCGCCCACGACGATGCCGCGGTATTCGGTGATCCTGCGCCCCTCAATACCGGGGGTGGTGGTGATGATCATGTCCGATTTCGACCAGATGCTCATTTCCGTCTCCGTTTGAACATGAGCCGCCCGGCGACCCATCCGATGGCGGCCGACACGGCCAGAACAATCAGAACGCGGGGCATGGGGCTTTGCAGCCACCACGCCAAGCTTGCGATCAGGCCCATGACCACCGCGACGCCGACCGTCAGGGTGACGAAGAACCGCGCCTTTTCCGGCGCCCTGATGGGGTCCAGTTCACCCAATTCAGCCCACCGAACCTTCGAGGCTGATCGCGACCAGCTGCTGCGCTTCCATCGCGAATTCCATCGGCAGCGCCTGCAGGACCTCCTTGCAGAAGCCGTTGACGATCAGCGCGACCGCTTCTTCCTCGTCCATGCCGCGCTGTTGGCAATAGAACATCTGGTCGTCATCCACCTTCGACGTCGTCGCCTCGTGCTCGACCCGGCTGCTGTTGTTCTTGACCTCGATATAGGGAACCGTGTGGGCCCCGCACTGGTCGCCGATCAAAAGGCTGTCGCACTGGGTATAGTTGCGGCTGTTCCTGGCCTTGGGGTGCATCGACACCAGCCCGCGATAGGTGTTCTGCGCATGGCCCGCGCTGATCCCCTTCGACACAATCCGCGACCGGGTGTTTTTCCCAAGGTGGATCATCTTGGTGCCGGTATCGGCCTGCTGCCAGTTGTTGGTGATGGCGATCGAATAAAACTCGCCCTGGCTTTCGTCGCCGCGCAGGATGCAGGACGGGTACTTCCACGTCAGCGCGGACCCGGTCTCGACCTGCGTCCACGACACCTTCGACCGGTCGCCCCGGCAATCGGCACGCTTGGTGACGAAGTTGTAGATGCCGCCCTTCCCGTTCTCGTCGCCCGGATACCAATTCTGCACGGTGGAATACTTCACCTCGGCATCGTCGAGCGCGACGATCTCGACCACCGCAGCGTGCAACTGGTTGGTGTCGCGCATGGGCGCCGTGCAGCCTTCGAGGTAGCTGACGTAAGAGCCTTCGTCGGCGATGATCAGCGTGCGCTCGAACTGGCCGGTATCGGCGGCGTTGATGCGGAAATAGGTCGACAGCTCCATCGGACACCGCGTGCCCTTGGGAATGTAGACGAACGACCCGTCCGAGAACACGGCCGCGTTCAGCGTCGCGAAGTAGTTGTCCTGCACCGGCACGACGCTGGCGAGGTATTTCTTCACCAGATCGGGGTGCTCGCGCACCGCTTCGGAGATCGAACAGAAGATGACGCCCGCCTGCGCAAGCTCCTTCTTGAAGGTCGTGCCGACGCTGACGCTGTCGAACACCGCGTCCACAGCAACCTTGCGCCCGCCGCTTGCGTCATCGTCGATATCCTTCGATTCCGCAGGGGTCTTGCCCTCGGCGCCTTCGACACCGGCCAGGATCATCTGCTCCTTCAGCGGAATACCCAGCTTTTCATAGGTCTCCAACAACTTGGGATCGACCTCGTCCAGCGACTTGGGCTTCTCTTTCATCGAAGACGGCTTGGCGTAGTAATACTGCTCCTGGTAATCCACGGGCGCGTATTTCAGCATGGACCAGTCCGGCTCGGCCATCTGCTGCCAGCGGCGGAACGCGTCCAGACGGAACTCGAGCATCCACTCAGGCTCTTCGTTGCGTTCCGAGATCAGGCGCACGATGTCCTCGGTCAGCCCCTTGGGGGCGAAGTCCATCTCGATCTCGGTATTCCAGCCATGCTTGTAGGCCCCCGAGAGTTGCTTGACGGCGTCGACGGTTTCCTGGTCGACACCTTCCTTCACTTGCGAGTCCAGAACGGTCTGATCGGTCATCCGAGTTCTCCTTGCTCAGGCGGCGCGCGCCCGGTGCTTGTTCCGTTGGGCCAGCCACGCCTCGGCGAAGCGGCCCAGATCATCTTCTGTCGTGTCCGGCCCGAGGGAGATGCGGATCGCGCATCCCGCGACATCAGGGTCGATCCCCATCGCCGCCAATGTCCCCGACCCGCGCAGCTTGCCCGACGAACAGGCCGACCCGGCCGAGACCGCGAAGCCCTTAAGGTCCATCTGCATCACCTGCGTCTCGCCCTTCCAGCCGGGGCTGACGATCAGGCTGGTATTGGGAAGGCGGGTCGCGTCCTTGCCCATGCAGATAAGATCGCCGTCGCCATCCATCAACGCGGATTCCAATCTGTCGCGCCGCGCCGCGACGTCGTTCCACACCCCGGCGTCCAGGTCGGACGCAGCCGCCGCGGCCGCGGCACCGAAGCCCGCGATCGCGGCCACGTTCTCGGTCCCCGCGCGGCGCCCCATCTCCTGCCCGCCGCCCTTGGTGCGGGCGGCGATGTCGAGGCCCCGTCGCAGGAACACCGCGCCAACCCCTTTGGGTCCGCCGATCTTGTGGGCCGAGACGAAGGCCAAGTCCGCCCCGGTCCAATCGAAAGCGAAGGGAAGCTTGCCGAACGCCTGCGTGGCGTCGACGACGGCCAGCCCTTCGGGCAGGGCCTGGACCACGCCGGTTTCCGAATTGGCCGCCTGAAGCGCGGTGCGGGCGGGGTCGGTCACGGTGACGCGGCCCTGCCCGTCGACGGGCAGCGACGGGTCGCACCAGGCCAGCACGGCCTCATGCTCGACCGGGGCGCAGCTCAGGTCCCGCCCCGCGCAGGTCAGTGCCGCGGCCTCGGTTGCGCCCGAGACGAACACGACGTCGGCCGCCGATGCCCCGGCCGCCGTGGCGACCTGCGCCCGGGCGGCTTCGACAAGCGCACGGGCCGCGCGCCCTTCGGCATGGATCGAGGACGGGTTGCCCGTCACGTCAAGCGCTTCGACCATGGCCGCGCGCGCCTCGGGCCGCATCGGCGCCGTGGCGTTCCAATCGAGATATGTTCGCGTCCGGCTCATCGGGTGATCTCAGGCCTCGTCCACGACCTGGAACAGCGCGGGCACGGCCGGACAGGGGACCAGCGCATTGCCGACGATGTCCGAAAGCCGGGTCTGGTGGAGGAAGACATAGACATGGGCCGACAACCCCTCCCACAGGCGGTTGTTCAACGATTGCGCGCGGGTACCTGACAGGCCGCCCTTGGCCCCTGCCCCGGTCTCCATCGCCGACACGGTCTCGTCCACCGCTTCCAGCACGTCCGAGACGCGGATCTCCGATGTCGGCTTGGCCAGGCGGTATCCGCCGCCGGGGCCGCGGACCGATTCGACCAGTCCGGCGCGCCGCAGCTTGACGAACAGTTGTTCAAGATACGCCAGCGACACGTTCTGCCGCTTCGACAGCTCGCCCAGAGAGACCAGTCCATCGCCACCTTGCAGGGCAAGATCGGTCAGCGCGACCATGGCATAGCGTCCCTTCGTGCTCAGCTTCATTCCAGCGCGCCCCCGGCCATTGACGATAGTCCGCCCTGCAGCTACCTGCATGCGTCGATTGCGGACCCCGCGTCCGCATGAATTTAGAAAGGTTCTAAGGTTTCCGATCAATGGCGTCAACATTGACCGGACCCCCGGCCTTCCTTGCTAGAACGGAGCGCCCCATATGCCCGAGGTGATCTTTCCCGGCCCCGAAGGCCGACTGGAAGGCCGCTACCACCCCCAGCGCAAGCACGATGCGCCCATCGCCATCGTCCTGCATCCGCATCCGCAGTTCGGCGGAACGATGAACAACCGGGTGGTCTACAACCTGCACTATGCCTTCCACAGCCTGGGCTTCACGGTCCTGCGCTTCAACTTCCGTGGCGTCGGCCGCAGCCAAGGCGAATACGACCAGGGCGTGGGCGAGCTTTCGGACGCGGCCTCGGCGCTGGATTACCTCCAGTCGATGAACCCCAACGCCAAGCATTGCTGGGTCGCGGGGTTCAGCTTCGGCGCGTGGATAGGGATGCAGCTTCTGATGCGCCGCCCCGAGATCACGGGCTTCATCAGCGTCTCGCCCCCGGCCAATATGTACGACTTCTCGTTCCTGGCGCCCTGCCCGTCTTCGGGCCTGGTGGTCAACGGCACCGCCGACCGCGTGGCGCCGCCCAAGGACACGCACAGCCTGGTCAAGAAGCTGCACGAGCAGAAGGGCATCACCATCACCCACGAAGAGCTTGAGGGCGCGGGCCACTTCTTCGAGGACCCGCACATGGAGCCGATGATCGGCATGGTGCAGGACTACGTGAAGCGCCGCCTGACCGAATCCACACGCTGATCTGATGACGATCACCGTTCACCACCTGGAGAACTCTCGCTCGCAACGCGTGTTGTGGATGCTGGAGGAACTGGGCGAGACCTACGAGGTGCGCCGCTACGAGCGGAACCCGAAGACGATGCTGGCCCCGCCGGAGCTGAAGCAGGTCCACCCGCTGGGCAAGTCGCCGGTCATCGAGGATTCCGAGACCGGGCTGGTCGTGGCCGAAACCGCGGCGATCCTGTCGTACCTCGTGGACCGCGCAGGTGGGGCGTTCGGCGCGCCGATGGATGACGAGGACGGGCTGCGCTGGCGCTTCTGGATGCATTACGCCGAAGGGTCGATGATGCCGCCGCTTCTGCTGAAACTGGCAATGTCGAAGGTGCCGCTGATGGGGCGTCTGGCGATGAAGCGAATTCAGCCGATGATCGACGTGCATCTGGACTTCGTCGAGGGTGAGCTTGCACAGCGATCCTGGTTCGCGGGCGAGGAGATCAGCGCGGCCGACGTGATGATGAGCTTCCCGCTGGAAGCCGCGACAAGCCGCGGCGGGCTTGATCGGTCGCGCCCGGCCACGATCGACTGGCTGGACCGGATCCATGCCCGCCCTGCGTTCCAGGCCGCGCTGGAGCGCGGCGGACCTTACGCCTACGCTTGAAGGGGCATGCCATGACCGATTTCGCACTCTACTACTGGCCGCTGCCGGCGCGGGGCCATTTCGTCCGGATCGTCCTGGCGCATGTCGGTGCCAGCTGGTCCGAAGCGGCCGTCGATGCGGTCGCGGACCTTCGGCAGGCCGCGCCCGAGGAGCAGCCGGTGGCGCATATGGGGCCGCCGGTCCTGACCGACCGGGCCAGCGGGCTCAGCCTGTCGCAGATGCCGGCGATCCTGGGCTTTCTGGGCCAGCGCTATGGCCTCTACCCCGGCGATCCGGCGCGGGATGCGCTGAGCGACAAGATCGTTCTGGATGCGAACGACGTGCTGTACGAGATGACCCGCTACAACGGCGCCCAGATGTGGACTGACGCGGCGTGGTCGGAGTTCCAGCCACGCCTGCGGCGGTGGATGCGGATCTTCCAGACGCATCTGGCCCGGACCGAGGGGCGGGATTACATGCTGGACGGCGACACGCCGGGGCTGGCTGATCTGGCGACTTATTCATTGTGGGGCACGATGACCGACAAGCTGCCTTCGCTGCGTCCGGTCCTTGAGGATGCGGCTCCCCGGATTGCCGATCTGTGCGACCGGATCGCGGCGCGGCCTGAACAGGCAAAACTGCGCGACTGGGCAGCCGCCGAATACGGGGATCAATGGTGCGGCGGAGAGATCGAAGCCTCTCTCCGCCGCGTTCTGGGGGACTGAGCGAAGACAGATTTTCGGATTGAAAATCTGCTTCTCCGGCTCAGGCGACCAGTTTCGTCGTCACTTCGACAAGGCGCCGTGCTTGGTAGGCGATGGAGCGTTTGGCGACGTCGTCCAGTTCGCCAGCGACGCCGGACCAGCCATAGGGGTTGCCGCCATCCTCGAACTTGACGGGGTCGGCATAGCCCGGCGGCACCAGGATCGCGCCCCAATGCGTCGCCGTTACATAAAGCGAGGTCAGCGTCGTCTCGTGCCCGCCATGCAGGGTCGAGGCGCTGGTGGTCGCGGTGAAGGTCTTGTTCGCCAGCTTGCCCTCTTGCCAGATCGGGCCCAGCGTGTCGATGAAGGCGCGCATCTGGCTGGCCACGACTCCATACCGGGTGGGCGAGGACAGGAAGTAGCCGTCGGCCCAAACCATATCGTCGGGCGTGGCCACGGGGATGTCGTCCATCGTCTGAAGCTGCTGCTTCCAGGCATCCTGTCCCTCTACGACCTCTTTGGGTGCGGTTTCGGCTGCGCGGCGCAGGCGGACCTCGGCGCCGGCCTCCTCGGCCGCGCGGGCGGCTTCAAGGGCCACGGCGTGGTTCGTGCCGTAGGTTGAATAGAACAGGACGGTGATCTTCGGCGTGCTCATCTCGGGGGCTCCGGTTAGTTTCCTTCGGCCCCCAGATGAGACGTGATGCGCGTTCTGTCGATTGCGCACCGTTAGAGAGGATCTGTGCGCTATCGCTTGATGATGATCCATAGCGCGTGGACGATGCCGGGGATGTAGCCCAGGATCGTCAGGATGACGTTGATCCAGAAGTGCTTGCCCAGCCCTTCCTGAAGGAACACGCCAAGCGGCGGGATGAAGATGGCGATGATGATGCGGATGATATCCATGGGGGGTCTCCTTTCCCCACTGACGCGCGCGCCTGCCATTCGTTCCACGGCATGCGAACGGTATTCCGTTGTATACCCTTTTCACGAGGCCCGCCTTCGTCTATGACGCGCACCAACCGCAAATCCATCTGACGAGGCACACATGGCGAAGATCAAGGTCGACAACCCGGTCGTCGAGCTCGACGGCGACGAGATGACCCGCATCATCTGGGACTTCATCAAGCAAAAGCTGATCCTGCCCTACCTGGACATCGATCTGCTGTATTACGACCTCGGCATGGAAGAGCGGGACCGCACCGACGACCAGATCACGGTCGACGCGGCCGAGAAAATCAAGGAAGTCGGCTGCGGAGTTAAATGCGCCACGATCACGCCCGACGAGGCCCGCGTCGAGGAGTTCGGCCTGAAGAAGATGTGGCGGTCCCCGAACGGGACGATCCGCAACATCCTGGGCGGCGTTGTCTTCCGCGAGCCGATCATCTGCAGCAACGTACCGCGGCTTGTCCCGGGGTGGACCAAGCCGATCATCATCGGCCGCCACGCATATGGCGACCAGTACCGCGCGACGGACATGAAGTTCCCCGGGCCCGGCACGCTGACGATGAAATTCGTGGGCGAAGACGGCACCGAGATCGAGGAAGAGGTGTTCAAGGCCCCGTCCTCGGGCGTGTTCATGGGCATGTACAACCTGGACGATTCGATCCGCGACTTCGCGCGGGCCTCGTTCAACTACGGCCTGAACCGCGGATACCCGGTCTACCTGTCGACCAAGAACACGATCCTGAAGACCTATGACGGCCGCTTCATGATCCTGTTCCAGGAAGTCTTCGACGCCGAGTTCGCCGACAAGTTCAAGGAAGCCGGTCTGACCTACGAGCACCGCCTGATCGACGACATGGTCGCGGCCTCGATGAAGTGGTCGGGCGGCTATGTCTGGGCGTGCAAGAACTATGACGGCGACGTGCAGTCCGACACCGTGGCGCAAGGCTTCGGCAGCCTTGGCCTGATGACAAGCCGCCTGATGACGCCGGACGGGAAGATCGTGGAATCCGAGGCCGCGCACGGCACCGTGACACGCCACTTCCGCCAGCACCAAAAGGGCGAGCAGACCTCGACGAACTCGATCGCGTCGATCTTCGCATGGACCGGCGGCCTGCGCCACCGCGCCAAGCTGGACGACAATGCCAAGCTGGCCGAGTTCGCCGACACGCTGGAAAAGGTCGTCGTGGACACCGTGGAATCGGGCCACATGACCAAGGATCTGGCGCTGCTGGTCGGCCCGGACCAGAAATGGCTGACCACGACCGGGTTTCTCGACAAGGTCGAGGCGAACTTGCAGCAGGCGCTGTCATAAGGGGGCGCTGCCCCCGGCCGCCCATCCGGGCGACCTCCCCCGGGGTATTTCAGCAAGGATGAAGAAGCGGCGTCCCGGGATCGGGGCGCCGTTTCGCGTTCGGGCCCGCCATGGGGCTTGAGCGTTCGGGCCGCGCGGTGCATGGAGCGGGACATGAGCGAGACAGCCAATCACACCTTTCTGGACGATGCGCAGGGCATCGCCTTCGGCACGTTCTGCTGCGCCATCGGGCTGCAGGTCCTGACGTTTCTGGGACTGATCACCGGTCAGACTGCGGGGCTGGCCGTCGTGATCTCGTACCTGTCGGGGTGGTCCTTCGGGGCTGTGTTCTTCGTGGTGAACCTGCCCTTCTACTGGCTGGCCTGGAAGCGCCTGGGCCCTGTCTTCACCGCCAAGAGCCTTCTGTCGGTGACTATCCTGTCGGTCCTGACCGAGATTTTGCCCATGGGCTTCGCGATCGAGCGGCTGAACCCGGCACTGGGCGCACTGATCTTCGGGGCGTTGACTGGGATGGGGCTTCTGGCGCTGTTCCGGCATGGCGGCAGTCTGGGTGGGATCGGGGTCGTCGCGTTGATGGTGCAGGATCGGACCGCGTTCCGGGCGGGCCATGTCCAGCTTCTGTTCGACCTGTGCCTGTTTTCCGCCGCGGCGTTCATCTTTCCGCTGTCGGTCATCGTCTGGTCGCTTCTGGGGGCAGTCGTGTTGAACCTGGTCATCGCGATCAACCACCGCCGCGACCGATACGTGGCGACCTGAGAGGGGACCTGAGATGGCATGGCTTTACCTCGTGCTGGCCGTCGCGGCCGAAACCGTGGGCACCTCGGCCCTGCAGGCCAGCCAGCAGTTCACGCGGCCCCTTCCGTCGGTGCTGGTGGTGCTGGGCTATGGCGTGGCCTTCTGGTTCCTTTCGCTGACCCTGCGGACGATCCCGGTGGGCGTGGCCTATGCCGTTTGGTCGGGGCTGGGGATCGTGTTCATCGGGGCCATCGGCTGGATCGTCTTTCGCCAGCCCCTGGACCTGCCGGCGATCCTGGGCATGGCGCTGATCCTGTCGGGCATCCTGGTAATCCAACTTTTCTCGGGGGCGACGCCGCACTAACTCGCTTTTTCGTGATGGGCCTCTAACTTGGGCAACATGGAACAGATCCTGGGGCCCGTGTGGGACACCCTTCCCGAGCCGATGCGCGTCCAGATGGGCGGCTATGCCACCGCGTTCTGGCGCGCGCTGCCGCAGATCGTGCTGGCGGTCGTGTTCCTGGCGCTGGTGTGGCTGGCGGTCAGGATGGTCAACTGGATCGTCCCAAAGGCACTGGGGCGCGCGCGGATGCGGCGGGCCATGCGCGACGTGATCGTGATGCTGCTGACCGTGGGCCTGTGGTTGATGGGGGTGTTGACCGCGGCGACGATCGCCTTTCCGTCGATCACGCCAGGAGAGGCGCTGGCGGCGTTGGGCGTCGGCGGCGTGGCCATTGGCTTTGCCTTTCGCGACGTGTTCGAGAATTTTCTGGCCGGGATCCTTCTGTTGATCCGAGAGCCGTTTTCGAAGTCGGATTTCATCGAATGCCAGGGCATCGACGGCCAGGTCGAGGATATCACCATTCGCGATACCCATATCCGCCAGACGGACGGGCAGCTGGTGGTCGCGCCCAACGCGATGTTCTTCAAGAACCCCGTCACGATCCGCACCGCGACCGGGCTGCGCCGGACGACGATCATCGTCGGCGTCGCCTATGGCGAAGATGTGGATGCCGCGCGCGAGGTCATCACCGAGGCGGTGCGGCACGTGGATACAGTCCGTGACGATGTGAAGGACGTGCAGATCTTCGCGCAGGAATTCGGCGACAGCTCGATCAATTTCGAGGTCACGTGGTGGACCGGATCGAAGCCGGTCGACATTCGCCGGTCGCGCGACAAGGTGGTGGCCGCGGTCAAGCGCGCCCTCGACGAAACGGGGATCGAGATCCCGTTCCCCTATCGCACCCTGACCTTCAAGGAGCCGCTGCCGATCCGGCAGCGCGACGACGATGCTTAAGGCGCATGAGGCGGCGTTCGACGCGGCTTTACCCTGGGTGGCAGAGGCCAGGCGGTTCGCGGTCGAGGGACTGGCCATCGACCGGCCGCATCCCGGGCCCCACCAGCCGGTGTTTCGCTGGGTTTACGGGCTGAACCGTGTGACACCGTTGCGCCTGCCATGGTGCGGATTGTTCGTCGCTCATTGCCTCCGCCGTTCATTCGGCGAGATCCCCCTGCCTCGCGGTCATGCCCGCGCGCGGCCCTGGATGGGATGGGCCGATCCGAGCGAGCCGCAGATCGGCGCGGTGATGGTCTTCTGGCACTACCATCCGCGCCTTCCGTTCGGGCATGTCGCCTTCTATGTCGCCGAGGACGATACGGCGTTCCACGTTCTGGGCGGGAACCAGTTGAACAAGGTCTGCATCATGCGCTATCCCAAGGTACGGCTTCTGGATTGCCGATGGCCCGGCGGCCCTGTCCCCACGGGACAGCGTATTTTCGCGCCGCCCGGGCACGCGCATCCGTTCGGCTGAGCGTATTGCCGCTTTCCATTGCTGCGGTTGCACGGTAAGGCGCGCGCGACCCCGGAAAGGACCTGACTCATGGATCTGCGCAATATCGCGATCATCGCCCACGTCGACCACGGCAAGACCACGCTTGTCGACGAGCTTCTCAAGCAATCCGGCGCGTTTCGCGAGAACCAGCAGGTTGCCGAACGCGCAATGGATTCCAACGACCTGGAACGCGAACGCGGGATCACGATCCTTGCCAAGAACACCTCGGTCGAGTGGAAGACCACCCGTATCAACATCGTCGACACCCCCGGTCACGCCGATTTTGGCGGCGAGGTCGAGCGGATTCTGTCGATGGTCGATGGTGTCGTTCTGCTGGTCGATGCCGCCGAAGGCCCGATGCCGCAGACGAAGTTCGTGACCTCCAAGGCGCTGGCGCTGGGTCTGCGGCCGATCGTGGTGCTGAACAAGGTCGACAAGCCCGATGCCGAGCCGGACCGCGCGCTGGACGAGGTGTTCGACCTGTTCGCCTCGCTGGACGCGGACGAGGATCAACTGGATTTCCCCCATCTCTACGCCTCGGGCCGCAACGGCTGGTGCGACAGCGAGCTGGACGGCCCGCGCAAGAACCTGGATGCGCTGTTCAACCTGGTAGTGCGCCACGTGCCGCGCCCCAAGCAGCAATCGCGCCAGGACGAGGATTTCACCATGCTGGCGACGACCCTGTCGGCTGACGCCTTCCTGGGCCGCCTGCTGACGGGCCGCGTCGAATCGGGCAAGCTGAAGGCGGGCGCCACGGTGAAGGCGCTGTCGCGCCAGGGCCAGCATATCGAACAGTTCCGCGTCAGCCGCATCCGCGCGTTCCGGGGTCTGGACTATACCGATATAGACGAGGCCGTGGCGGGCGACATCGTCACCCTGTCGGGCATGTCGAAGGCCACCGTGGCCGACACGATCTGCGCGCTGGCGGTGGATGAGCCGTTGGAAGCCCAGCCCATCGACCCGCCGACCATCACCGTCACCTTCGGCATCAACGACAGCCCGCTGGCGGGTCGCGACGGCAAAAAGGTGCAGTCCCGCGTCATCCGCGAGCGGCTGATGAAGGAGGCCGAGACCAACGTCGCCATCAAGGTGACCGACACCCCCGGAGGCGAGGCGTTCGAGGTTGCCGGTCGGGGCGAACTTCAGATGGGCGTGCTGATCGAGAACATGCGCCGCGAGGGGTTCGAGCTGTCGATCTCCCGCCCCCGCGTGCTGACGCGCGACATCGACGGAGTCGAGCACGAGCCGATCGAGGAAGCCACCATCGACGTGGATGACGAGTATTCCGGCGCCGTGATCGAAAAGCTGACCGGGCCCCGCAAGGGCGATCTGGTCGAGATGAAACAGGCCGGCGCGGGCAAGACGCGGATCGTCGCGCATATCCCCTCGCGCGGCCTGATCGGGTATCACGGCGAGTTCCTGACCGACACGCGCGGCACGGGCGTGCTGAACCGGGTGTTCCACGAATGGGCGCCACACAAGGGACCGATCCCCGGGCGGCGTCAAGGTGTCCTGATCTCGATGGAATCGGGGCAGTCCGTGGCCTACGCGCTGTGGAAGCTGGAAGACCGCGGCAAGTTCTTCATCGGCTCGCAGGAGCAGGTGTATCAGGGCATGATCCTGGGCGAGCACAACCGCGACAACGACCTCGAGATCAACCCGTTGAAAGGCAAGCAGCTGACCAACGTGCGCGCCTCCGGCACGGACGAGGCTGTGCGCCTGACGACGCCGGTGACGATGACGCTGGAACAGGCCATCGCCTATATCGACGACGACGAACTGGTCGAGGTGACGCCCAACGCCATCCGCCTGCGCAAGCGGTTCCTTGACCCGCACGAGCGCAAGCGCAGCGCCAAGGCCAGCTGACGAACGGACAAGCGCCCGGGGATCGTCCCCGGGCGCTTTCGTTTCAGGCAGGGTGAAGGACTAGTCTGCCGACAGGAAATCCAGGATCGCCTGCGCTGAGTCGTTGGGATTCTCGAACACGGCGGCATGGCTTGCCCCGTCGATCACCGCCAGCGTGCCGTCCTGCGCGGCATCGACCATCTGCTGGCTGATGGCCACCGGGTAGACCGGATCCTCGATCCCCACCAGCGCCAGCACCGGAACGTCGACCGATTGCAGCGTCTCGGTGCTGTCGGGACGGTCGGCCGGTGCGGTTGAACCGCCAAGCGCACCGTCGATCGAGGCCTGCTCGATCATCGTGGTCAGGTCGTCTGGCATCGTCGCCTGCTCGCCCGGGTGCGCCTCGCCGGTCAGCATCTTGGACATTATTAACAGGATTGTCCTGCTGCTCCTCCAGAACGGTATACGCGCCGTCCCAGATGCCGGCCGGGTGTGGATCCTCGATCAACAGCATGTGGCGCAAGACGTTTGGGCTCTGGCGAGACATCTCGAACCCGATAGGGCCGCCCATGGACATCCCACCGACCGCCGGCGTGGTCGTTGCCGTAGCCGCGGTGGTCAATGGTCACGACGTGGTGGTCGTCTGGCGTGCCACGTATTCATCCGAACAGCGCGCCCGACATGGGATTACCGTACAGCAGAAGCAGCGCATCGCCTTGGCCGCTTTCGCACTGGACGATCTTCGCGCAGTTGACGCTGACGGTCTGGCCGTCGCGCGCGTCAGGGGGTCAGGGGCCGGAGGATCAAGGCTGGCCCTGCGCGGCGGCTGGCAGCGAGGGCACCCATCAGCGGGACGGGGGCGGCGAAACGGTGGAGGTGGGGGGTATGCTCACCTCTCGGGCCCCGTACGAACTGCAGTGCCTACGCAAAGTCAGGAGAGGTTCCCGGGGTGCGACCGAAGTGCCGCACCCCGGGGTCGGTATCGGGCCGCTCAGCGCGTATAGACGACAACCTCGGGGATGTCGGTCAGGGGAATCTCCAGAAGCCGCATAGCCGCTATGGACAGGGTCGCGCCGCCATCGCCGGGACGCAGTTCGACCAGACCGCTCTGGCCGTTGGCGGGGTTCTCGATCCGCCCGGGCTGGACCGAGGTCACTAGGTCAGTGCGGATCCAGAGGCCCGGATCACCGACGTCGCCCAGCGATGCCGTGACCTGCCCCAGGCGCTGCCCCCCTTCGGAGGGCGCCTGTGCCGCGGCTTTCTGCGCGTCCGTGGTGGTGTCGAACTCCGCGGCCGTGCGCGCGCCCGAAGATGGCGCCGGGGCCTGGACGACGGCGGCCACCTCGTCGTCGGTTTCGGGCGCGACGGGGGCCGGGGCCGCGGCGGGCGCGTCCGGAACCGGGGCGGTGTCCTGGCGGTTGAAGGTCTCGGACACCTGCGAGCAGGCCCCGAGGGCGATGACGAGCGCAATGGCGCTGAACGGAACGATACGAGTCATGCCCGCAGGTTAGCCACAAGCCCTGCGCAGTCACAACGACCAAAGCACCCTTGCCGACCCCCGGGCCGGCCCATAGGTATCGAGATATGACAGCACCCCTCATCGACCCGTTCCAGCGCGCGATCAGCTATCTGCGTGTCTCCGTCACGGACCGCTGCGACTTTCGCTGCGTCTATTGCATGTCCGAGAACATGCAGTTCCTGCCCAAGAAAGAGCTTCTGACCCTGGAGGAGCTGGACCGGATGTGTTCAACCTTCATCCGGCTGGGCGTGAAGAAGCTGCGCATCACCGGCGGTGAGCCTCTGGTGCGGCGCGATATCATGACGTTCTTCCACGGAATGCGCCGCCATCTGGAAGCCGGAACGCTGGAGGAGCTGACGCTGACCACCAATGGTAGCCAGCTGCACCGTTTCGCGGACGATCTGTATGCCGCGGGCGTGCGGCGGGTGAACGTCTCGCTCGATACGCTGGACGAGGACAAGTTCGCCCGCGTCACTCGCTGGGGCCGCCTGCCGCAGGTGCTGAAGGGGATCGACGCGGCCCAAAAGGCGGGGCTGCGCGTCAAGATCAACGTCGTCGCGCTGAAGGGTTTCAACGAGGAAGAGCTGTTCGACATCGTGGACTGGTGCGCCGAGCGCGGCATGGACCTGACCTTCATCGAGGTCATGCCGATGGGCGATCTGGGCAACGAGGACCGCGTGGGGCAGTACTGGTCGATGAAGGATCTGCGCGGCCAGCTGCAACAGCGGTTCACCCTGACCGACCTGACCAAGCGCACCGGGGGACCGGCGCGCTATGTGAAGATCGAGGAGACGGGGCAGGATATCGGCTTCATCACCCCGCTGACGCATAATTTCTGCGAAAGCTGCAATCGTGTGCGCCTGACCTGCACGGGCGAACTTTACATGTGCCTGGGCCAGGAAGACATGGCCGACCTGCGCGCGCCGTTGAGGTCATCCGAGGACGACCGCGTGCTGGAGGAAGCGATCCGGGCGGCGATCTCTCTGAAGCCCAAGGGGCATGATTTCGACTATTCCCGGCAGGAAGCGGGCGGTCAGATGACCCGCCACATGAGCCACACCGGCGGCTGATGCGGGGCGGTCTGCGCCTGACGGCCATCGGCGGCGCCGAGCGGCTGATCTGGCCCCTGATCGCGCGCCGGACCCGGCGTCGGTTCGTCCGGAATGGCGGTCCGCCGGATCGTTGGTCCGAACGTCTGGGCCACACCCACGGGCGACCCGACGGTGCTGTGATCTGGGTCCACGCCGTCAGCGTGGGCGAGATGATGAGCGCCCTGCCCCTGATCGACGCGATCCTCGACGCCCGGCCCGACGCGCATGTGCTTCTGACGACCACCACTGCATCCTCGGCCGCTTTGGCCGGAATGCGACTGCCCGACCGCGCGCTGCACCGGTTTGCCCCCATCGACCACCCCGCGGCCGTGCGCCGGTTCCTGGACCACTGGGCGCCGGAACGCGCCGTGTTCCTGGAAAGCGAGCTGTGGCCGACGCAGATCGCGGCCCTTTACCGCCGCGGCATCCCATTGGCGCTGGCCTCGGCCCGAATCTCGGCGCGGGCGGCGAAGGGCTGGGGGCGGTCGCCACGGCTGGCGCGCGCTGTGTTCGGGCGGATCGGGTTGATCCTTGCGCAGGACGCGGACACGGCCGAGCGGGCGCGCAGCCTCGGCGCGCCACGGGTCGAGATCGGTGGGTCGCTGAAGCTGGCCTCGGCCAAGCTGCCCGTGGACCCGGAAGAACGCGCTCGCTTTGCCGACGCGATCGGGACCTCTCCGGTCTGGGTCGCCGCATCGACCCACCCGGGCGAGGAGGAGATCGTCCTGCGCGCTCAGGACCGGATCCTGACCGCGCGGCCCGGCACGATCTGCATCCTGGCGCCGCGGCACAAGGAACGGGGCGACGAGGTGTCGATCCTGCTGACCGAACCGGCGCGCCGCAGCCGCGGGGGGCTGCCCCGGCCCGGGCGCGTCTATCTGGCCGACAGCTACGGCGAGCTGGGGCTGTGGTTCTCGCTGACGGGGACGGTGTTCCTGGGCGGGTCGATGATCCCCGGCATCGGGGGGCACAACCCGTTGGAGCCTGCGGGCTTCGGGTGCCGCATCATCACCGGGCCGCACACGGAAAACGCGACGGCGGATTTCACCACGCTGGCGCGTGAGGGACGGGTCACGCGGGTGCGCGACGACATGGAGCTTGCGACGGCCGTGCTGGCGACGCTGGACACGGCCCCCGATGCGGGGCTGACGGGCGACCCGGACCGCGCAAGGCGCATCGCGGCGGCGTGCCTGACGCTCTGAGCCTCGACAAATCTTGCGCGGAAGGCCACACCCAGACCATGCCCGAGCTTTTTGTTACCAACTACAACACGCGCTTCACCGGCGTCTCGTCCACCGCGCAGCGCATGGCGCGGCACCACATGGGCCGCTACGACCTTGCGCTGGTGGGCCACCCCCTGCCCGGCCTGCCCGACCCGATCACGGCGAAACGGGCGCGGCGGCTGTCGCGCAGCCCGTCGAACGGGCGGCCCTGCGCCATCTGGCACGTGCGCCGCGACCCCGAGATGATCTCGGCCCTCTATGCCCGCGACGTGCTGCGGCTGCCGATCCGCACGGTCTTCACCTCGGCCGCGAAGCATCGCCATTCGGCCTTCCCGCGCTGGCTGATCGGGCGGATGGACGCGGTGATCGCCACGTCGCCCGATGCGGCGGCGTTCTTTCCGGACGTGGCCGCGACCCTGCCCCATGGTGTGGATGTCGAGAATTACCGCCCCGCGCCCGACCGTCGCGCGGCGTGGAAGGCGCTGGGATATGGCGGCGAGACGGGCGTCGCCATCGTCGGCCGCGTCCGCCCCGAGAAGGGCACCGACGTCTTCGTCGATGCGATGATCCGCGTGATGCAGGACGATCCGGACGTGACCGCCCTTGTCATCGGCATGGCCAAACCGTCCGAGGCCGAGTTCCAGGCAGGGCTGGAGCGGCGCGTGACCGAGGCGGGCCTGCGCGACCGGTTCCACTTTCTGGGCTTCGTCGAGGGCGACGTGCAGGCCGATATCATGCCAGCGCTATCGCTGATCGTGAACGTCGCGCGTTATGAACCCTTCGGCGTGGTTCCGGCGGAAGGCATGGCCGCGGGCACGCCCTTCGTGTGCTCGGACACTGGGCATTACCGCGCGTTCTCGGACGGGGGGCGGACCGGGCTGATCGTCCCGCCGGGCGATGTCGCGGCGGCGGCGCAGGCGGTGGCCGAATTGCTGGCCGATCCCGATCGGATCGAGGCGATGGGCCGCGCCGCGCGCGATAAGGCCGTGCGCGATCATTCCATCGGGGCAGAGGCGGATGGCGCGGCCGAAATCTATGAACGCCTCTGGGCGGGCGAGGATCTGGCGGTTCACCGCGCGGGGCGGACGTAACGCTCGATGAAGTTGCGCAGGATGCGCCCCGCATGGGGCGTCTTCACCGCGCCAATCCGGTCGATCAGCTGCGCGGCCTCGGCCGGGGCGAAATAGCCGCGGTCGGCATAGACGCGGATGCGCAGGGCGAAGCTGGCGCCGTCCGCCTCGGGGTGGAACTGCGTGGCATAGACATGGCGGCCGTGGCGGATCATATGGAACGGGCAGGTGTCGCCCCGCACCAGGTGGACGGCGCCAGCGGGCAGCTCCTGCACCGCTTCCTTGTGGGCGGTCAGGCCGGTGAAGCTGTCGGGAACGCCCGCCAGGATCGGATCGGCGCGACCGTCTTCGGTGACGGTCAGGGGCGCGGCCGAGATCGGCTCGGCCCCCGCTGACTTGTCCACCCGCGCGCCCAGATGCGCGGCCAGCGCGCCGATCCCGTAACACAGGCCAAGGAACGGCAGATCCCGCGCGGCGGCCTCGGCCACGACGGCGGCACTGCGGGCGGCGATGCGCGCCTCGGCCGCCGGGACTGTGTCGGGCGGATCGCTGACGCAAGCCGGGCCGCCGCCAAGGATCACGGCCCGGGCTCCTTCAAGCGGCGGGGGATCGTCGCGTTCCAGCCGGACGCGACGGACCTGCGCTTCGGTCAAGCCCCCGCGCGACAGGATGGCGCGGTATTCCTCTTCAGCGGCCTCGTCCTCGGGGCGGCCTTGCAGCAGAAGGACGCTCACCCCTGGGGCAGGCGCTGTTCGGCCAGCGTCGCCCAGTAGGCCACGCCTGCGGGGATCGCGTCGTCGGTGAAATCGTAATCCGACGCGTGAAGCGGTGCGGTCTCTCCGTTGCCCACCAGGATATAGGCCCCCGGTCGCGCCTCGAGCATGAAGGCGAAATCCTCGCCCCCCATGATCAAGTCGGCCGCACTGCAGTCGCCTGCCACCGCGCGCGCGGCGTCGGCGGCGTATTCGGTCTGGGTCGCGTGGTTGGCCATGACCGGATAGTTGCGGTCGTATCGCAGCTCGGCCCGGGCACCGTGGGCGGCGGCGATGCCGGTCGAGATCTGCGCGATCCGGTCCTCGGCCATGTCGCGCATCGCGGGGACCATGGTGCGCACGGTGCCCTTCAGATGCACGCGCGAAGGGATCACGTTGTCCGCCTGGCTGGAGCTTTCGATGCCGGTCACCGACACGACAAGCTGCTGCGTGGGGTCCGCGACGCGGCTGGCCAGCGTCTGCAGCGCGGTGACGATCTGGGCCGAGATCACGATGGGGTCCACCGTCTCGTGCGGTTTGGCGGCGTGGCCCCCCTGCCCGATCACGTCGATACCGAAGATGTCCGTCGCGGCGAAGAAGGCGCCGGGGCGGATCGCGAATTCGCCCACCGGGATCCCGGGCCAGTTGTGCATGCCGTAGACTTCCTGAATCGCGAAGCGGTCCATCATGCCGTCCTTCACCATCTCGTCCCCGCCGCCGCCGCCTTCCTCGGCGGGCTGGAAGATCACCGCGACGGTGCCGTCGAAGGCGCGCGTCTCGGCCAGGTAGCGCGCGGCGCCCAGCAGCATGGCGGTGTGCCCGTCATGACCGCAGGCGTGCATCTTGCCGGGGATTTCGCTGGCGTAGGGGGCGCCGGTCGTTTCGGTGATGGGCAGGGCGTCCATGTCCGCGCGCAGGCCGATGCAGCGCCCCGGTCCGGTGGTGCCGTGGATCAGGCCGACGACACCGGTGCGGCCGATGCCCTCGACCACCTCGTCGCAGCCGAAGGCGCGCAGCTTGTCGGCCACGAAGCGCGCGGTCTTGTGCGTTTCGAACAGGATCTCGGGGTTGCGATGCAGGGTCTGGCGCCAATCGGCGATCTCGGGGGCCATGTCGGCGATGCGGTTGCGGATGGGCATGGGATCCTCACAGGTGGAACGCGGCGCGCCTTGTCCCGTCGGAGAAGCGCGCGAAGCGGAACGGGGACAGGTCGTGGCCCGGATCGCGGCCGAGCGCAAGGTCGGCAGTGACGCGGCCCACCCCGGGCCCGATGCCGAACCCGTGACCTGATAGTCCTGTCAGGCAGATCAGTCCGGGCAGGTCGGGGACGTGGTCGATCACGGGGATCATGTCGGGCAGGCCGTCGATCATGCCTGCCCAGGCCTTCGTGACGCGCACCTCGCCCAGATGGGGGAACGCGGCGGCGAACTGGCGGGCCATGCGGCGCACGAAGCGCAGGTTCGGGGGCGGGTCGAGGACGCGCATCGCCTCGAACGGGCCGGGGGCGTCCTCGGACCACGTCCGGGGCAGTGTCCAGGCGTCGGGGTAGCTGCGGGGGGACGCGGGGCGCAGGTTCGTCGACAGGATGTCGCGGCGGAAGACAGGCCAGTAATCGCGGGCGTGGCGAAATGCGGCCGGGCCCAGGAAGAAGTCGTGATCGAAGGACGGGGCCAGCGAATAGGCCCCGTCGGTGCGACGTCGGAAGGCGAAACGGTCGTCGACGCCCTGCCCGGCGAAGACCTCGGGCAGGACCTGAGTTCGCCCCACTGTCGCGCGGACCGAAAGTTGTGGCAGCGCGACGCCATGGCGCTTGAGCAGTTTCGCCGACCACGCGCCGCCGGCGAGCACCACGCGCGGCGCGCGGATGCGGCCCGCCTCGGTGACGACGCCCGTGACCTGCCTCCCTTCGAGGTCGAGCGCGCGAACCGCGCAATTCTCGCGGATAGTCACGCCGGTGCGCGCGGCCAGACGGGCCAGAGCGGGGACGGCCACCCAAGGCTCGGCCCGACAGTCCGAGGGGGTCCAGAGGGCGCCGATCCAGTCGGCGCGGGCATCGGGCAGCATACTCGACATCTCTGTCGAGCCCACGACACGGCTGTCGAGTCCGTGGCCCGCGGCGATCTGCGCCCAATTCCGGTATCGCTGCAGCGTCGCCTCGTCCGACGCGAAATAGAGCGTCCCTGTCTGCCGAAGGCCCAGATCCTCGTTGGTTTCGGCTTGCAACGCGTGCCAGTTCGCGACCGCTTCGATCACCAGCGGAAGCTCGTCCGGGTCGCGACCCTGCTGGCGGATCCAGCCCCAGTTGCGCGAGGATTGCTCGCCCGCGATGCGCCCCTTCTCGCACAGGACCACGCGGGCGCCGGATTTCGCGGCGTAATAGGCGGTGGTGACGCCCGCCACCCCGCCGCCGATCACGATGAGATCGGCGGCGGACGGGAGGGGGCTGTCATGATGTACAGGGGTGTCGAGTGTCACGGGTCCGGTGGGTGTCATGGGCCGAAGGCTGTGCCGCCTGCGTCGAAAGGTCAAGCGGGGCTGGACGCGACGCGGCCCGCCCTATCTGCGCCCTGACGAAGGAAAGTGCATGCCCGATCAAAATCTCGCCGAAGGTTCGGTGACCCGCGCCGTTCTCAAGGTTTCGGCCCCCATGACGCTGGGTATTTTCGGCGTGATCTCGGTCGGGCTGGCGGACGCGTATTTCCTGGGCCGGGTCGGGCAGACGCAGCTTGCCGCGGTGGGATACATCTATCCGGTGACGGTGGCAGTGACGTCCTTGTCCATCGGCCTGTCGGCAGGGGCGAACGCCGCGCTCAGCCAGTCGATCGGACGGGGCGACGACAGCAACGACACGATCCGGATGGGGATGCACGCGCTGGGTCTGGGGCTTCTGGTCGGCCTTTTCGTGGGCGGTGCGCTGTGGGCCGTGCAGGGCCCGCTGTTCGCGGCCATCGGCGCGGGCGAGGCCGTGCGGCCCGAAATCGCCGCCTACGTGTTCTGGTGGGCCATGTCCTTCCCGTTCCTCGTCCTGTCCATGCTGATCGGCGCGATGTTCCGCGCGCGTGGTGACGGGGTGACGGCGGCCACGATCATGGTCACGCAGGCGGCCGGGAACATCGCGCTAGATCCGCTTCTGATCTTCGGGGTCGGCCCCTTCCCCGAGATGTCGACGGGCGGCGCGGGCTTTGCGACTTTCGCGGTGCGCATGGGGGCGACCGTGGGCGGCCTTCTGTGGGCTTGGCACAAGGGGCTTTTGACGACTTGTCGTGATCCGTTCGCATGCATCGGCACCTCCGGACGCCTGATCGGCCAGGTCGGCTTGCCCGCCGCCTTGTCGAACGCGATCAACCCCGCGGGCATGGCGATGGTGACAGCTGCCGTCGCCACCCTGGGCGAGGCCGCGGTCGCGGGCTTCGGGGCGGCCACGCGGGTGCAGACGTTGGCGCTGGTTCCGCTTCTGGCGCTGTCTTCAGGGATCGGGCCGGTGGTCGGGCAGAACTGGGGCGCGCGGCGTACCGGGCGGGCGCGATCCTCGGTCCGGGTGACGTGGATGATGTGCGTGGGCTACGGCGCAGCGGTGGGACTGGTGCTGCTGCTGTTCGGCCAGACGATCTCGGGCTGGATCGCATCGGGCGCCGAGGACGCGGCGATCTCGACCACTTACCTTCGGATCGTCGGGTTTTCGCTGTTCGGATACGGGGTGCTGGTGACCGGGAACGCGGCGCTGAACGCGCGATCCAAGGCGGTTTGGTCCATGGGCCTGTCGCTGTCGCGGATCTCCGCGGTCTATCTGCCGCTGGCCTGGATCCTCGTGGGCGTAATGGGGTTCACCGGCATCGCCATCGCGGCGGCCACGGCGAATGTCGCGGGGGCGCTGGCGACCCTTTGGGCCACGAGCCGCACCGGGCTGTGGCCGTTGGGGATCCGGGCCGAGCCACACGGCGCGCCCGTCGCGGGGGAGTAGAGCCGGATCAGTGCAGCGCGCGCTTCACCCGCCAGAGTGCGAAAGCAGTCAGCGCCACGACGATTGGTACCAAAAGCGCGGTGCCGACAGCCTCCGAAAGGCCCGCGGCCTCCATCGCAGGGGCGAAGGCGTAGGCGGCCAGGCTGACGGCATAGTAGCTGATCGCGACGATCGACAGCCCCTCGACCGTACGTTGCAGGCGCAGCTGCAGGTCGGCGCGGCGATCCATGCTTTCCAGAAGCTCCTGGTTCTGGGCCGAGCGATCCACGTCCACACGTGTGCGCAGAAGGTCGCCCGCGCGCAGGGCACGCTCGCTCATCTCGCGCAGGCGGGTGCGGGTGGCCTTGACCGTACGCATCGCGGGATCGAAGCGGCGCATCATGAACTCGGCGAAGGTCTGGCGCCCCTCGAACCGGGTTTCGCGCAGCGCACCGATGCGTTGCGTGACCAACGCCTCGTAGGCCTCGGTCGCACCGAAGCGGAACGAGGATTGCGCCAGCACCGTCTCGAGCTCGGCCCAGACGCTGAGCAGGCCCTTCAGCGTCGTCTCCGGCCGGCTCGCCTCGCCCGTCATCTCGTCCATCAGGCGTGACAGGTTGCGGTCGAGCTCGCTCATCTTCGGCGACAGTTGACGTACGCGGGCGAGGCCCAGCATCGACATGGTCTTGTAGGTCTCGATCTCGGCCAGGCGCTGAACGATGCGGCCCGTGCGCCGCTGACCGATGCCGGGCGAGGTGAAGACCACCATGCGCATGTGCCCGCCCCCGTCGATGCGGAAATCGGACGCGATCAGTGCGGCCCCTTCCAGAACCTCGCTAACTGCTAGGCTTTCGGGGACGAACCACTTCGCCAGGCGGTCGCGAATTTCGGCCGTCTCGGGGCGATCCTCGACCCGGATCAGGGCCGAGGTGATGCGCACGCCGGGGCTTTCCTTCAGCCAGTCTGCGGGAAAGACGTCGAACACGCCGCGGTCGAACGCCTTTTCGGCCACGCCGTCGCCGAATATCGTGTAGGTCACGAACTCGGTATGGCTTTCCCATTTCAGACGATGGCGCCCGATCTCTCCGAACCAGTGGGTCGCGCCGGGCTTGGGGTGCTGGGCGCCGAACCTGTCGAGCAGCGCGATCAGATGCGCGCGGTCCCGGTCCCGGTCACGGCGGGCGGCGTCCTGAGGGGCCTTGATCGCCAGGTAGGCGGCGTAGCACGGGGCCGACAGGGACGGGAACGGGCGGGCGTGAAGCTCGTTGGCGAGATCGTAGCGCAGCTCGTGATCCGCGATCCCGGTCATGTGTGCGGCCCGCTTGGCGCGCAACAACGTGGCACGTATGCAGCGATCACGCCGTGCCCCCCGGGATCAGGTCTTGGACGCCTTCTTGGCTGATTCCTCGACCTTGCGGACCGATTCCGACAGCTGTTCCTGCATGGACTTGTAGGCGTCCTCGTTCGCCTCGCGGGCGTTGTCGGCCATCTTGCGCATCAGCATCAGCGCCTCTTCCACGGCGTCGTTCACGGCCGCGGTACGGGCCTTCATCGCATCGGGGCCGGCATTCTCCTCGGCCCATTCGTATTGCTGGCGCGCGGCATGGGTCATCTTCTCGAAGATCTCCATCTGCTTGTCGAGAAGGTCCTTGTACGCCTCGGCCGCCGCCTTGTTGGATTCGGACATGGCCTCAAAATTGCGCTGATTGGCGCGGATCACCTGCTCCATGTCGAACATCTGCGCCTGCGGCTGCTGGAACGCCTGCATCATGGCCTGGGGGTTCCACATCCGCTGGATGCGTTCGGGGTCGAACGCATCCATCAGGCTGCTCATGTCGAAGGGGTTGTTCGGATTACGCGCCATTTTGGGTCCTCCCATGGATCCGGCCTATGCGGCTCACGATAAAGGGAACGGGCCCGCGATCAAGCGTGGCGGTCGATGTCAGGGACGTTTCTGTCGGACGTGATCCGCGAAAAGGGGCGACCCGGATCCGCGGATCCGGGTCAGCAGTGCTATTTCTTCTTCGGGGGCATCAGGTCGGTGATCGTGCCCTCGAACATCTCGGCCGCGAAGTTTACCGTTTCCGAAAGCGTCGGATGCGGGTGGATCGTGTGGCCCAGATCGACCGCATCGGCCCCCATCTCGATGGCCAGCGCCACTTCCGAGATCAGGTCGCCCGCGTTGGTGCCGACGATGGCGCCGCCGATCACGCGGTCGTCCTCGGGGTCGAAGATCAGCTTGGTGATCCCTTCCGAGCGCGCGTTCGACAGGGCCCGCCCGGACGCCGCCCACGGGAAGACGCCCTTGTGGATCTTGATCCCCTGCTGTTTCGCCTGCTCTTCTGTCATGCCGACCCAAGCGACCTCGGGGTCGGTATAGGCGACCGAGGGGATGACGCGCGCGTCGAAGGCGCGTTTCTCGCCCGCGCAGACCTCGGCCGCGACCTTGCCCTCGTGCACCGCCTTGTGGGCCAGCATCGGCTGGCCGACCACGTCGCCGATGGCGAAGATATGGTTCGCATTGGTGCGCTGCTGGTGATCGACCTCGATGAAGCCACGATCGGTGACCTGAACGCCCGCCTTGTCGGCCGCGATCTTCTTGCCGTTGGGCGTGCGGCCCACGGCGACCAGCATCTTGTCGAAGGTCTCGGTCGTGGTTTCACCCTTGGCGTCCTCCCATGTGACGGTCAAGCCGTCGTCGCCGGACTTCACCTCGGTCACCTTGGACTTGGTGCGAATGGTCATGCGCTTTTCCATCCGCTTCTGCAGGGGCTTCACGATGTCCTTGTCGCAGCCGGGGATGATCTGGTCCATCATCTCGATCACGGTCACGTCCGACCCCAGCGCGTCATAGACGGTCGCCATCTCGAACCCGATGATCCCGCCGCCCAGAACGCACATGCGCTTGGGGATCGGGTCCAGCTCCAGCGCCCCGGTCGAGGTAACTACGCGCGGGTCGTCATGGGGCACGAAGGGCAGCTTCACCGCCTCGGACCCAGCGGCGATGATGCATTGGTCGAAGGTAACGGTCTTGGCGCCGTCCTCGGTCTCGATCGAGATCGAGTTCGCGCCGGTAAATTCACCCCAGCCGTGGACGACCGTCACCTTGCGCTGTTTCGCCAGCCCGGCAAGACCGCCGGTCAGCTGCTTGACCACGTCGTTCTTCCAGCTGCGCAACCCGTCGGCATCGATTTCGGGCTTCTGGAACTTCAACCCGTGGGACGACATCTCCTCGGTCTCGGTGACGATCTTGGCGGCGTGCAGAAGCGCCTTCGAGGGGATGCAGCCCACGTTCAGGCAGACGCCGCCGAGGCTGGCGTATTTCTCGATCAGCACGACCTTCTTGCCCAGATCGGCGGCGCGGAACGCAGCCGAATAGCCGCCGGGGCCGGAGCCGAGGACAACTACCTCGGCATGCAGGTCGCCCGAGCCGGAAGCGGTGCCTTCGGCGGCCTTGGGCGCAGGGCTGTCGGCCTTCGCGCGCTCTTCGGTCTTCTCCTTAGGGGCATCTTCCCCCTCTTCGGCGTCAGCACCTTCCAGCACCAGGATCACGTCGCCTTGGGTGACTGAATCTCCCTCCTTCACGCGGATCTCGGTGATCTTCCCGGCCGCGCTCGACGGGACTTCCATCGTCGCCTTGTCGGATTCAAGCTCGATCAGCGGATCTTCCTTGGCGACCGTGTCGCCGACAGAGACCAGAACGGCCACCACGGGCACGTCCTGGAAATCGCCGATATCGGGAACCTTCACATCGGTCATATCGGGTTCCTTACAGCATCAGCCGGCGCACGTCGCCGAGCAGGTATTTCAGGTGCGCCGCAAAGCGTGCGGCCAGCGCGCCGTCGATGGCGCGGTGATCGTAGGACAGGCTCATCGGCAGCATGTTGCGCGGCTCGAACTCCTGCCCGTTCCAGACTGGCTTCATGGCCGAGCGCGTCAGGCCCAGGATTGCCACCTCGGGCGCGTTGACGATCGGGGTGAACGAGGTGCCGCCGATCCCGCCGAGACTGGAGATCGTGAAGGTCGCGCCCTTCATGTCGTCGCCCTTCAGCTTGCCCTCGCGCGCGGCTGAAGACAGCTCCATCAGGTCGCGGCTGATCTGCTCGATCCCCTTGCGGTCGGCATCCTTGATCACCGGCACCATCAGGCCGTTCGGCGTATCCGCCGCGAAGCCGATGTTGTAGAAGTCCTTCTTGATCAGCTTGTCGCCGTCGGGATGCAGGGAGGAATTGAACTCCCAATGCTTGCGCAGCGCGCTGACGCTGGCCTTGATGACGAAGGACAGAAGCGTGACGCGATAGCCCTCTTCCTTGGCGGCGGTGTCAAGCTCCTTGCGGTACTTGTCCAGCTCGGTGATGTCCGCATCCTCGTTATGCGTCACATGTGGGATGTTCAGCCAAGAGCGGTGCAGCGCGGGCCCCGAGATCTTCTTGATCCGGGACATCTCGACCTCTTCCACGGGGCCGAACTTGGAGAAATCGACAGCCGGGATCGGCGGAATGCCCATGCCGCCCTGCGCCTGCGCCTGGCCACCCGCGGGGGCCTGGGACTTCAGCGCCTTCTCGACATCCTCGCGCAGGATCCGGCCCTTGCGGCCCGACCCGTTGACCTGGCGCAAATCCACCTCGACCCGGCGGGCGAAGGCCCGGACGGAAGGCGAGGCGTGGAACTTCGACGATCCGGTATCGACCACGGTGTTTGACGCGGGCTGCGGCGCGGTACCCTGACTTGGCCCGCCATCGCCATACCCTTCGCGGCTGCCCTTGGCGGCTGTCTCCTTCGGGGCGTCGTCTTTAGGGGATTCTTTCTTCGCCGCGTCGGCCTTGGCGTCAGCCTTTTTGTCGTCACCGTCACCAGCGTCGCTGTCGCCTCCGGCATCTTCTTCCTCGAGGATCAGGATGACGGTGCCTTCCGCGGCGGTGTCGCCTTCCTTGAGCTTGATTTCCTTGACCACGCCGGCGTGCGAGGACGGAACCTCCATCGTTGCCTTGTCGGATTCGAGTTCGATCAGCGGGTCTTCCTTGGCGACGGTGTCGCCTTCCGAGACCAAGACCGCCACGACCGGAACGTCGTCGAAATCGCCGATATCCGGAACTTTGACTTCTATCGCCATATCTCTGTATTCCCTCGTTCTTTTCCGGTCGCGCTCAGCTTAGGCGCGGGTTGGGCTTGGCGCCGTCGATGGCGTATTTCTGCACGGCCTTCTGCATCTCGTCCTTGGTGACGGTGCCCGCGCGGTAAAGCTCGTGCATCGCGGCCGCGGCGATGTGGTTGGCATCGACCTCGAAGAAGCGGCGCAGGTTCTCGCGGCTGTCCGACCGGCCGAAGCCGTCCGTGCCGAGAACCGTGAAGGGCTGCTCCACGAACCCGCGGATCTGCTCGGCATAGGTCTTCATGTAGTCGGTCGCCGCGATGATCGGTCCTTTCGCATTCTGAAGTGTCTGGGTGACGTAAGGCACCTTTGGCTCGTCCAGCGGGTTCAGGCGATTCCAGCGCACCGCGTCCTGACCGTCGCGCGCCAGTTCGTTGAACGAGGTGGCGGACCAAAGATCGGAGGTTACGCCAAAATCCTCTTCCAGCATCTCGGCCGCCTTCACGCTTTGCATGAAGATCGTACCGGAACCCATTAGATTCACGTGCTTCTCACCGGGCTTATCGGTCTTCTTGAACCGGTAAAGCCCGCGCTTGATCCCCTCTTCCGCGCCCATCGGCATTTCGGGGTGGACGTAGTTCTCATTCATCAGGGTCAGGTAGTAATAGACATCCTCCTGCTCGGCGAACATGCGGCGCATGCCGTCCTGCACGATCACCGCGACCTCGTAGCTGAAGGTCGGGTCATAGCTGATGCAGTTCGGCACCGTGGAGGCCAGGACAAGGCTGTGCCCGTCCTCGTGCTGCAACCCTTCGCCGTTCAGTGTGGTCCGGCCCGCAGTGCCGCCCAGAAGGAAACCCCGGGCACGGCTGTCGCCGGCGGCCCAGCATAGATCGCCCACCCGCTGGAACCCGAACATCGAATAGAAGATGTAGAACGGGATCATCGGGACGCCGTGGTTGGAATAGGACGTCGCCGCCGCGATCCAGTCAGCCATTGCACCGGCTTCGTTGATGCCTTCCTGCAGCACTTGGCCGTCTTGCGACTCCTTGTAGAACGACATCTGCTCGGCGTCTTGGGGCGTATAGTTCTGCCCCAAAGGGTTGTAGATCCCGACCGAGCGGAACAGCCCCTCCATCCCGAAGGTCCGGGATTCGTCCGGCACGATGGGCACCACGCGTTCGCCGATCTTCTTGTCGCGCAGAAGCGTCGTAAGGATCCGGACGAAGGCCATCGTGGTCGAGACCTCGCGATCCCCCGTCGATTGCAGTTCGCGCTTGAACGCGTCCAGCGCTGGCACCTCCAGCGCGGGCGCGCCGGTATAGCGCGACGGGAACGGCCCGCCCAGATCCTTGCGCCGGTCGGCCAGATAAGCCTTCTGTGCGTTGTTCAGCGTGACGAAGGGCGCCTTGGCGATGTCCTTGTCGTCCACCGGGATCTTGAAGCGGTCGCGCATGGCGCGCAGCTGCTCCTCGTCCATCTTCTTCTGCTGGTGGGTGGTGTTCTGCCCCTCGCCGGCCTTGCCCATGCCGTAGCCCTTGACCGTCTTGACCAACAGGCAGGACGGGCGACCGGTTGTCTCGGTCGCGCGCTTGTAGGCGGTATAGACCTTCTGCGCGTCGTGGCCACCGCGGCGCAGGCCGAAGATCTCCTCGTCGGTCCAGTCCTCGACCAGGGCGGCCGTCTCGGGGTACTTGCCGAAGAAATGCTCGCGGATATAGGCGCCGTCCTTCGATTTGAAGGTCTGGTAGTCGCCGTCGACAGTCTCGTCCATCAACTGACGCAGTTTGCCGGAGGTGTCGCGTTCCAGCAGGTCGTCCCAGCCCTTGCCCCAGAGGACCTTGAACACCTCCCAGCCCGAACCGCGGAAGCTGCCCTCAAGCTCCTGCACGATCTTGTGGTTGCCCCGGACGGGGCCATCCAGTCGCTGCAGGTTGCAGTTCACGACGAAGATCAGGTTGTCCAGCTTCTCGCGGGCGGCAAGGTTGATGGCGCCCAGGGACTCGGGCTCGTCCATCTCGCCGTCGCCGAGGAAGCACCAGACCTTGCGGTCCGACTTCTCGATCAGGCCGCGGTTCTCCATGTATTTCATGAAGCGCGCCTGATAGATCGCCATCAACGGCCCCAGACCCATGGAAACGGTGGGAAACTGCCAGTAGTCGGGCATCAGCCATGGGTGCGGATAGGAAGACAGGCCCGATCCGCCCGTCTCCATCCGGAAGCTGGCCAGATCCTCCTCGCTGATGCGGCCCTCCATGAAGGACCGGGCATAGATGCCGGGGATCACGTGGCCCTGGAAGAATACCAGGTCGCCGCCATGGGTCGCCGAGCGCGCGCGCCAGAAATGGTTCAGGCCTAGATCGTACATCACGGCCGAGGACGCGAAGGACGCGATATGCCCACCGATCCCATCGGTTGCCTTGTTCGCCCGCACAACCGTCGCCATCGCGTTCCAGCGGTTGATCGACCGGATGCGCTTTTCCATGTCCGCGTCGCCGGGGATCTCGACCAAGTCGTCGGCGGGGATCGTGTTCTGATAGGGCGTGGTGGAGGAAAACGGCAATTGCGCGCCCGAGGCCCGCGCCTGGCTGACCGCCTTGTCCAGCAGGAAATGCGCGCGGTCCGGGCCGTCGCGGGCGATCACATCCTCGATCGCCTCCTGCCATTCCTGGCTTTCCACCGGATCGATGTCGTCGTGGCCGTCTTTCATTGCGGGACTCCCTACCGTCTGGTCGAGGGAGGTCCGCGCGGCGGCATGGCACCAACGCAGCCCGCCTCCCTCAGGCTACATTTCGTCACTTAACTCATACAAAGCATGCTTCCACGGCAGCAGCCACAACCTCAACAAGTCTGCCATGCAATTTCGTCAACACGCTTGCAGTTTCTGCATGGCAGCGAAATTTCCTTTCCCTGCAAGGCCCTCAACCCCCTGCAAACATGCGCGCAAGATCGTTGCGCGTCGCCGTAGCCCTTCCCTCTGCACCGCGCGGCGGCTAAGGGAGGCGCGAACCGACGACGCCAGGAAGGGCTACACGATGCGCAGCGCCTCGATCACCCGCAAGACCAACGAGACCGACATCACCGTGATGGTCGACCTCGACGGGACGGGCACGGCTGACATGCATACGGGGGTGGGATTCTTCGACCACATGCTGGACCAGCTGGCGCGCCATTCGCTGATCGACATGAAGGTGCGGACCGACGGCGACCGGCATATCGACGACCACCACACGGTCGAGGATACGGGCATCACCCTGGGTCAGGCCCTGCGCGAGGCACTCGGCGAAAAACGCGGCATACAGCGATATGGCCAATGCGCGCTGCCGATGGACGACACGCTGGTGACGGCCGCGCTGGACCTGTCCGGTCGGCCCTGGCTGGCGTGGAACCTGCCCATGACGGCCGAGAAGATCGGCACCTTCGACACCGAGCTGGTGCGCGAGTTCTTCCAGGCGCTGGCGACCCATGGCGGCATCACGCTGCACGTGGATCTGGTGCGCGGCGTCAACAGCCACCACATCGCCGAGGCCGCGTTCAAGGCCGTCGCCCGCGCCCTGCGCACGGCGGTCGAGACCGATCCGCGCAAGGGGCACGCCGTCCCGTCCACCAAGGGCACCCTCTGACCGCGATGACCACCGTTCTGATCGACACCGACAGCGGCAACCTGCACTCGGCCGAGAAAGCGTTCCAGCGCATGGCCCGCGAGGCCGGCGCGGGGCCAGTCCTCGTGACCTCGGACCCTGATGAGGTCGCGCGCGCCGACCGCATCGTCCTGCCCGGCGACGGCGCTTTTCCCGCCTGCGCCCGCGCGCTGATGCGCGACCGCGCCGCGCTGCACCAGGCGCTTCTGGAAGCCGTGGAAGGGCGCGGCCGTCCTTTCCTGGGGATATGCGTCGGCATGCAACTGATGGCCAAGCGCGGGTTCGAGTATGAAGAGGCCGAGGGGCTGGGCTGGATCGACGGCGAGGTCGTCCCCATAGCGCCCGCCGATCCGACCCTCAAGGTGCCCCACATGGGGTGGAACGATCTGGTGATCGACCGCGCGCACCCGGTGCTGGACGGGGTCGAAACCGGGGATCACGCGTATTTCGTCCACTCGTTCCACATGGCCATGACCGTGCCTTCGGAACGTCTGGCCCATGTCGACTATGGCGCCGCGTTGACGGCGATCGTCGCCAACGGCACCTGTGTCGGCACCCAGTTCCACCCCGAGAAAAGCCAGGCCACCGGCCTGCGCCTGATCCGGAACTTCCTTGAATGGACGCCTTGAGCCATGGCCGGATGCCCATTACATTGAAGGGCACCTGACCGAAGAGGCCACCATGTTCGCCATTCCCGGCAAGCAAGCCGTCACCATCACCCCCACCGCGATCCGCCAGATCGTCAAGCTCATGGATGCCAAGGGCCATAAGGGCCTCCGCGTGGGCGTCAAGAAGGGCGGCTGCGCGGGAATGGAATACACCATGGATTATGTCGACGAGATCGACGCCCATGATGAGCTGGTCGAACAGGACGGCGCACGGGTGATGATTGCCCCCATGGCGCAGATGTTCCTGTTCGGAACCGAGATCGACTATGAGACCTCGCTGCTGGAATCGGGCTTCAAGTTCCGCAATCCCAACGTGGTCGACGCCTGCGGCTGCGGCGAATCGATCAAGTTCAAGGACGTCGAGGAACTGAGCGCCGAACGCGACGCCTGAAGCGCACGACCAAGGCGCGCCAGCCCATGCGCTTGGATCCGGCGCGAAGCTCCCGATAGATCAATTGCTCCAGCTCGTATTCCGTCAGCGGGCGGGTGTCGCGATATTGCTGGGGTGTCTGTCTCATGCCAATCTCCTTTCGTTTCTAAAAGAATGAGGCATTGATGCCGCCTGATCAGCGCCCGAGATTGCAAGCCGGTTTGCAAAAATGAAAGATGGTCCCGACTGGTCCGACCTGCGGCTGTTCGTGGCCGTGGCACGCGAGGGCGGGATCGGCCGTGCCGCGCCCGTGACCGGCGTCAGCCCCGCGACCCTGTCGCGGCGGATGCGCGCGCTGGAATCCGATTTGGGCCGCGCCCTGTTCCGCCGCGGGCCCAAAGCCTATGCCCTGACCGCCGAGGGGCATGCCCTGGCCGCACAGTTGCGCCCGATGGAGGAGGCCGCCGCCGGTCTGGTCCGCCCCCTGCCCCAGCGCGTGCGCATCTCGGCCGGGACTTGGACCACGCTGGACCTTGCACGGAATATCGACCGGATTTGGCGGTGCGACGCCGATTGGGTCCCGGAATTCGTCTATTGTGACCGGCCCCTGGATATCGCCCGGCGTGAAGTGGATATCGGCATCCGCAATCGCGCGCCCGACCAGCCATGGCTGGCCGGACGGCGCGTCGGATACGTGGACTATGGCGTCTATGCCGCGAATGAGGGGATCGAGGGGTGGATCGGCCCGGCCGAAGGGACGGCGCCCGTTCCGTCTGGCCTCTGGATCGAGGCGACCCATGGCACCGATATCGTCACACGCGCCAACACGCCAATCGTTGCCGCGACCTTGGCCGAAGCCGGGCTGGGCCGCGTGGTCCTGCCGACCTTCATCGGCGAAAGCCGCGATGGCCTGACCCGCCTCGGTCCGACGATATCCGACCTGCGCAGCGAGGAATGGCTGGTTGCCCATCACGAAGGGCGGCACCTGCGCCCCGTCCGACGCGCGCTTGCGGCCCTGTCGCGCTATCTCAGGCGGAGATCGGCCTGATCACTCGGCGGCTTCCACGGCCTCTTCGGCCTCGATCTGGGCGGCACGCTTCTCGACCTGTTCGACGATGTGATCGACCATCTGGTCGTTCGACATCTTGTGGCTCTGCTTGCCGGCCAGATAGACCATGCCCGACCCCGCACCGCCGCCGGTGAAGCCGACATCGGTCATCAGCGCCTCGCCCGGGCCGTTCACCACGCAGCCGATGATCGACAGCGACATGGGCGTCTTGATATGGGCCAGCCGGTCCTCCAGCGCCTCGACCGTCTTGATGACATCGAAGCCCTGCCGCGCGCAGGACGGGCACGAGATGATATTGACCCCACGGTGGCGCAAGCCCAGCGACTTCAGGATCTCGTAGCCGACTTTCACCTCTTCGACCGGATCGGCCGACAGGCTGACACGCAGCGTGTCGCCGATACCCATCCACAGCAGGTTGCCCAGCCCGATGGCCGACTTGATCGTGCCGGACATCAGGCCCCCGGCTTCCGTGATGCCCAGGTGGATGGGGGCGTCGGTCGCCTCGGCGATGCCCTGATAGGCGGCGGCCGACAGGAACACGTCGGACGCCTTCACGCTGATCTTGAACTCGTGGAAATCATTGTCCTGCAGGATCTTGATGTGATCCATGCCGGATTCGACCATCGCGTCGGGGCACGGCTCGCCATACTTTTCAAGGAGGTCCCGCTCCAGCGAGCCGGCGTTGACGCCGATCCGGATGGAGCAGCCATGATCCTTCGCCGCCCGGATCACTTCCTTCACGCGGGTGTCGTCGCCGATATTGCCCGGGTTGATCCGGAGGCAGGCAGCACCCGCCTCGGCCGCCTCGATCGCGCGCTTGTAGTGGAAATGGATGTCCGCGACGATCGGCACAGGGCTTTCGCGGCAAATTTCCTTCATGGCCTGCGTCGTCGCCTGATCCGGGCACGAGACACGGACGATGTCGGCGCCCGCTTCGGCGCAGGCCTCGATCTGCTTCAGCGTGGCCTTGGCGTCCGTCCCGTCGGTATTCGTCATCGTCTGGACGGCGATGGGGGCGTCGCCGCCGACAGGCACGTTGCCCACCATGATCTGCCGGGATTTCCGCCGATAGATGTTCTTCCAGGGGCGAACGTGATTGAGGGTCATGGGACTGGATGCTCCGCGATGCGTGTCGCGCCACACCTAGGCGTTCTGTCCGGGCGTGCCAAGCGGGGCGCGGCAATCACTCCGCCGGGGCGGGCGCATCCTGTCCGGGCAGGCGGGGTGGATCTTCTTGCAACTCGGCAACCACGCGGGCCAACGCGGTATCCTGCGTAATATTGGCAACCTCGTAGGTCGAGGTCAGGTTATCGGCCGACAGCGCAAGGTTGCCCGTGACCTGACCCGCGCCACCGGCCGGGCCGTACGGGTCGCCGTTGACCGCGAAATAGATCGCGCCGGACTCGCCCGTGCGCAGGGTCGCAGGCTCTTCGGTTCGGGGCAGGACGAAGCGGTCGCCCTCGTCCATGATTTTCTCGTAAAGGGTGGTACCATCGGCCGAGCGGACGCGCACCCACGAGGGGCGGACGGCGAAAACCACGACCTCGGGGATCGTGTCGGCGACGACCTGCGGTCCCTCCTGCCCTTCGGGCCCCGCGGAGTCCGCCAGGGCCGCGAGGACGGCAGCCTCGGTCGCATCATCGAACTCGGTCTCGAGACCCGCGACGCGACTGGCGTCCGGGATCGACTCGACGGGCGTGCTGGCGGGACCTGTGCCGCGGAACGTCCCCGACTCGCGCGGGTCGATGGTTCCGATGGGGCCGTCACGCGCCACCATCACCGGCACATCAAGCGCCTGCGGGCGATACAGCCGGTCGAACCCGTCGCGGGCGGCGGCCACGGCCGGGTCGTCTGAATTCTCGTCGGCTGGGGCGACGCCGTCCAGCGGATCGATATCGGCGATCACCTCGGGGGCGCGGTTCACCGGGACGACCTGCACCCGTTGCACCTCGCGCAGCACCGAATAGCCGCCATATCCCAGAAGACCGATGAGGCCGACCAGCACGGCGATGGACCCGATGGCCCCGGGCTCGATCCGCGCCAGGAAGCTTTCCCCTTTCAGGGCGACGCCCAGGTTGCGGCTGCCGAAGGGCGACGGCTCGCGCAGATTGTCCTGCCGCTTGCCGGCCGATGCGGCCTCGCTCATCCCGTGGGCGGTGGAGAATCCGGATTCGACGCAGAACGCCTTGAACGCCCATTCGGGGTCCAACCCCAGGAACCGCGCATAGGACCTGACGTAGCCTGCGATGAAACCCGGCGTCTCGAACGCCGAAGGATCAGCATTCTCGATGGCGGCGATATAGGTGGCCTTGATTTTCAGTTCGCGCTGGACGTCCAGAAGCGATTTGCCCAGCGTCGCACGCTCGCCCCGCATCATGTCGCCCAAGCGCAGGTCGTAATCGTCGAAGCCCTTCGGCTCGCTGAGCAGTTCGTCCTGTTGACGGAAACGCCCGATCATCTGCCAGTCCCTTCGACCTGCCACCCGAGAGCCTTGCCCGCCGCGAAGACTATTCCCCGCACCGGCCCGGCGCTGCTCATTACTAAATGATTAGCACAAGACGGGGGAAACGGAACACAGAGAATTGTGGCTTATGCAATCATTTCGGCACGATTTAGCGCACAATGCGACCATAGCGTGTCTAGCGCATGGACCAGCGCATCCATTTCGCGCGGTCCGTGAACGGGCGACGGGGTGAAGCGCAGACGCTCGGTCCCGCGCGGTACGGTGGGGAAGTTGATCGGCTGGACGTAGATGCCAAAATCCTCGAGCAGCATGTCCGACAGCATCTTGCAGTGGACCGGATCGCCCACATGCACTGGCACGATATGGCTGCCATGGTCGATGAACGGCAGCCCCATGCCCTTCAAACGGGTCTTCAGGATGCGCGCCTGCGTCTGGTGGCGATCACGAAGCTCCTGCGCGGTTTTGAGGTGCCGCACGCTGGCTGCAGCCCCTGCGGCAACGCTGGGCGGCAGGGAGGTCGTGAAGATGAATCCCGGCGCGTAAGACCTTACGGCATCACACATTTTCGCGCTGGCGGCGATGTACCCGCCCATAACGCCATACGCCTTGGCCAGCGTGCCGTTGATGATGTCGATGCGATCCGCCAGGCCGTCAAGCTCGGTCACGCCGCCGCCACGGGGGCCGTACATTCCGACCGCGTGCACCTCGTCGATGTAGGTCAGTGCGCCGAATTCCTCTGCCAGGTCGCAGATCTCGGCGATGGGGCCGAAATCGCCATCCATGGAATACACGCTCTCGAACGCGATCAGCTTGGGCAACGCGGGGTCGTCCGCCTGAAGCAATTCACGCAGATGCGCCACGTCGTTGTGACGGAAGATGCGCTTGGCCCCGCCATTGCGGCGCACCCCTTCGATCATCGAGGCGTGGTTCAGCGAGTCGGAATAGATGATCAATCCGGGAAAGATCTTCGGCAGTGTCGACAGCGTCGCGTCGTTGGCGATGTAGGCGCTGGTGAACAGCAGGGCCGATTCCTTGCGGTGCAGGTCGGCCAGCTCGGCCTCCAGCCGCTTGTGATAGACTGTCGTGCCGCTGATGTTGCGCGTGCCGCCCGACCCCGCGCCGGTCCGCTCGACCGCTTCCTGCATGGCCGCGATGACCACGGGATTCTGGCCCATGCCCAGATAGTCGTTGCCGCACCACACCGTCACCGGGCTTTCGGTGCCATCGGGGCGGGTCCAGACGGCGTGGGGGAAATTGCCGCGTGTCCGCTCGATATCGATGAAGGTGCGATAGCGTCCTTCGTCATGCAGCTTCTGGATGGCGGCATCGATACTGGCGTCGTAATTCACGCGGTCGCTCCTTGTCTCTCGCCGGGCTTACATAATCACGCGACGCCCGGTGTCACGGGGCCAATCTGTCGCCCCGGTCTGCCCCTCGTTCAGGTTTGGCCCATATTTTGGGCAAGGTCCACCGCTGGACACCAAAAATACCCCTGATACTTTCGCCATCGATCCCACCCGAAATGCCGGAGCCCCCATGTCCCTGTCTGCCGTCCTCGACCGTATCGATGCCGATCTCGACCCCGCGCTGGACCGGCTGATGGCGTTCCTGCGCATCCCGTCCATCTCGACCGACCCGGCCTATGACGGCGACACCCGCCGGGCCGCCGCGTGGTTGCGCGACGAGCTGGAAAGCTTGGGCTGCAGCGCCGAACTGCGCGAGACGACGGGCCATCCGATGGTGGTCGCCCATACCGGCGGCGAAGGCCGCCCGGTGCTGTTCTACGGCCACTACGACGTCCAGCCCGTCGATCCGATCGAGTTGTGGCACCGCGGCCCCTTCGACCCTGCGATCGAGGATCAGGACGGCGCGCGCGTGATCCGCGGGCGCGGCGCCGCCGACGACAAGGGCCAGCTGATGACCTTCGTCGAGGCCTGCCGCGCGTGGAAGGCCGTCCACGGGAGCCTGCCCGGCAACGTCACGTTCCTGTTCGAGGGAGAGGAGGAATCAGGCTCCCCCTCCCTCGTCCCGTTCCTGGAGGCCAACAGGGAAGAGCTGTCGAAGGATGTCGCGCTGATCTGCGACACGGGGCTCTTCGCCCGGGACAAGCCCGGCATCGTGACCCAACTACGCGGACTTCTGGGCGAGGAAGTCGTCGTCAAGGCGGCGTCGAAGGACTTGCACTCGGGCTCCTTCGGGGGCGTGGCGACCAACCCGATCAAGGCGCTTACGAAGATCCTGGCACAGTTGCATGACGACACCGGCCGCGTCACGATCCCCGGCTTTTATGACGGCGTGCCCGACCTCCCCGAGGATCTGCGCACCCAATGGGAGGGGCTGGGTTTCGATGCCAGCGCCTTCCTGTCGGGCGTGGGCCTGACCACCCCCGCAGGCGAGACCGACCGCACCGCGCTGGAGCAGATCTGGTCGCGCCCCACGGCCGAGATCAACGGCATCCGCGGCGGCTATGCCGGACAGGGCTTCAAGACGGTCCTGCCGGCCGAAGCCGCGGCCAAGATCTCGTTCCGCCTGGTCGGCCAGCAGGACCCCCACGCGATCCGCGAGAGCTTCCGCAAGATGGTGCACGCCATGCTGCCCGCCGATTGCAAGGTCGAGTTCCACGACCATGGCGCCTCGCCCGCGTCGGTCATGAACACCTCCGACCCCGCGTTCGAGGCGGCGCGCACGGCCCTGTCGCAGGAATGGCCGAACGAGGCCGCCTATATCGGCGCGGGCGGCTCGATCCCCATCGCGGGATATTTCCAGGAGATCCTCGGCATGGATTCGATGCTGATCGGCTTTGGCCGCGACGACGACCAGATCCATTCGCCCAACGAGAAATACGACGTCGCCAGCTTCCACCGCGGCGCGCGCTCGTGGGCGCGGATCCTGGATGCGATCTCGAACGGTCAAAGCTCCAGCCACACCCAGACGTAATAGATCGCGCAGAACAGCATGGGCGCGGCGGTCAGACTGACCGCCGTGGTCCAGCCGATCCTACGATCCTCGGAGGCGCGCAGCTCCCGCACTTCGGCTCGGCCCATGCGGCGGATCCGGTCTTCCCCGTCCCGACCCACTTCGATGACGTCCTCGACGCGATACGCCGACCTCTTGCGCCCGATCCATCGCAGCACCGGCACATGGATCAACGGAGCCGTCCACAGGGCGATCGCCGGCGACCTATCAAGGCCCGTCTCGGCCCCGACAAGCACCACCATCCCGGCCATGCCCGTGACAACGCACGCGCGCCAGATCGACCAGCCGTCCAGCCTGTCCATGACATGGGCCGTCTGCGTCGCTACCGTCAGCAGCGTGCCGAAAACCAGCCCCGCCAGGGGAACCACCGCCGCCATACCCAGCCAATCCCACATCCGGCCATTCGACGGGCCCCAAGCGCGCCGGTCAAGCCCCCGTTGCCCGTTGACGAAGCGCGCGCGACGGGCCACACCCGCGGCATGAAGATCATCATCGACACCGATCCCGGCCAGGACGACGCCGTCGCGATCCTGCTGGCCCTCGCCTCGCCCGAGATCGAGGTTCTGGGGATCACTGCCGTGGCCGGCAACGTTCCGCTGGACCTGACGACGAAGAACGCCCGCATTATCTGCGAGCTTGCGCGACGGACCGACATCCCCGTCTTCGCCGGCGCGCGGCAGCCCCTGAAGCGCCCCCTGGTCACGGCCGAACACGTCCACGGGCGCACCGGCCTCGACGGGCCCACCCTGCCCGATCCGACCATGCCGTTGCAGGACCAGGACGCGGTGGAGTTCATCATCGAGACGCTGCGCCGCGAAGAGGCGGGCACGGTCACGCTGGTCCCCATCGGGCCGCTGACCAACATCGCGCTGGCGCTGCTGAAGGCGCCCGACATCGCCGAGCGGATCGAACGGATCGTGCTGATGGGCGGCGCCTATTTCGAGGTCGGCAACATCACCCCCGCGGCCGAGTTCAACATCTATGTCGATCCCGAGGCGGCCGAGACGGTGTTCCGGTCGGGCGTTCCGCTGGTCGTGATGCCGCTGGACGTCACGCACAAGGCGCTGGTGACGAAGGCGCGCAACGATGCGTTCCGCCAGATGGACACCCCCGTCGGCACCGCGGTCGCACAGATGACCGACTTTTTCGAGCGGTTCGACAAGCAGAAATACGGCTCGGACGGGGCGCCGCTGCACGATCCCTGCACGGTTGCATGGCTTTTGAAGCCCGACCTGTTCACGGGCCGCGAGATCAATGTCGAGATCGAATGCCTCAGCGATTTGACCCGCGGCATGACCGTGGCCGATTGGTGGGGGATCACGGATCGCCCGAAGAACTCGCTGTTCATCGGCGATCTGGACGCCGACGGGTTCTTCGATCTGCTGACCGACCGTCTGGCGCGGCTTTAGGGCATGTCGGCAACCCTTCGCATCGCCCGCTCGGGGGAAGAGTCCCAAGCCATCCGCCTGGTCGCTGCCTGCCATGTCGAGACGGGGCGCGCCCCCGATCCCGACGACCGGGACATCGCCATCTCTGCGCTGCTGGCGGGCGAGGCGCCGGGCGCCTTCTACCTGATCGGCCCCCCGTCCAGCCCGGTGGGGTATCTGTCGATCAGCTTCGGGCATTCCATATCCGAAGGGGGGACGGTCGCCTATCTCGACGAGCTCTATATCCGCCCATCCGTCCGTCGTCGCGGCATGGCGACCGAGGCGCTACTGGCCCTTTTGAAAATGCTGTCCCAGCACGGCGTGCGCGCAGTCCACGCGACCCCGCCCCCGGGGGAGACCTCGCTGCTGTCCCGGCTGCGTTTCACCGACCAGGAGATCCGGCTTCTGACCCGGATCCTGTAACGGCAGGCGGAACGCTGCGGCGTCCCGCGGGTTGGCGGGATGATGATCACCGGACCCCATATCCCCCGCCCCGCCATGGCCCTCGCGCTTTTCTTTGCCGCAACCGCCGCGTCGGCGCAGACCGATCTGGGCGACCGTGCTCTGGAACTTGTCAACGACTCCCGCGCGCAGGCCGGTCTGGACGCGTTGACCGAAAGCGACGTTCTGAACGAAGCCGCGCAGGCCCACGCGACTGCCATGTTGCAACAGGACTTCTACAGCCACGTAGCCCCTGACGGGCAAACGCCACGCGACCGGTTTCTTGCAGCGGGCGGCGGTCAATGGGCGCAAAGCGGCGAAAACCTTGCCACCTGCTCCGGCTGCGAAACGCCCGCGGACATCGCCCGGGTCGAGGCGTTCCACGACGGCTGGATGCATAGCCCCGGCCATCGCGAGAATATCCTGTCGCAAGGGTTCGAACGTTTCGGCTATGCCACCGTGGGAGAGGACGGACGGATCTACGCCGTCCAGACCTTCGCGGGACCCGGTGCCACGGACGGCGATCGCCTGTCCCCGGCCGCAGCCCGAGAGGCTGCACTGTCGGAGGTCAACGCGCGACGGGCGGAGTCAGGTCTGGACCCGCTCGAGCCCAGCAGTTCCCTCGACACGCTGGCGGAACGGGTGCTGGACGCGCGTCTCTCCGAAGAAGAGATGCCCGAAAACATCTTCGGGCTGTTGCCCGAGGGGTCCGACGGCTGGACCAGCCTGAGCCTGCAAAGCGCAACCCGGGGCGGCGCGGGAACCGAAATGACCGGGGCGGACGTGGCAGGCTTCGTCGACACCTGGTCGGGATCCGGGGGCGCGGCTCTGGGCGGGGGGACCGCGACCGCCCTGGGCTTTGCCGCAACCGCGACAGATGAAGGCCGCAAGACCGCCGTGGCGGTCTTCGGCGGGCGCGACTGACGGTGCCCTACAACACGACCGCCATCACCAGGATCATCAGAAGCGTGTAGATCGCCACGCCCCCGCCGATCAGCACGGTGGGGAAGTTTCGAGACATCATCGCGCGGCCCATCTGGCTGGCTTGCCGCATGAGGTCCGGCCAAGTGTAGCTGACAAAGTCGCCTTGCGTGAAGACGGCCTTGATCCGCCCTTCCGCATCGACCACCGGCAGGCGCCGGAACCGCTCGTTCGACATGATCCGAAGCCAATCGACCACGTCGTCGTCCTCACGTGCCAGGCGCGGGTCCTTCGTCATGATATCGTCGAGCTTGGTGTCCTTGGCCGTGCGGTCCATGTTGACGATCTTGCGCATCACGTCGCGCTCGGTCACGACGCCGATGACCTTGTCGTCCGCATCCACGATCATGACAGAGCCATAGTTCTTCTCGCACATCGCGGCGACCGCCTCGGCGACGGTTTGGTCGGCCGTCATCGTCAGGGGCCGGGGCTTCGACTTGAACTCGGCGCGGTCCTTGATCCTCATTCCGGGACGGTCTTCGGCTTGCATGGTCGTCCTCCTGATTGTTTTCAGAGTGATTTGACGTAGCGCATGCGGGGGAACGACAAGGGTTCCGATCTGCGACACACTGCCTACATGTGAAGGGACAAGAGAGGTGCCGATGACCCTGACCCTGCCCTTCGACAACAGCTATGCCCGGCTGCCAGACCGCTTCTACGCGGCCCAGATACCCGTTCCCGTCGCCGGACCGCGCCTGTTGGCGGTGAACGAGGGGCTGGCGGAGGAGCTTGGCCTCGACCCGGCGACACTGGCCTCGGACGAGGGCGTGGCCGCGCTGTCGGGCAACGCGGTGCCCGAAGGCGCAACCCCTATCGCGCAGGCCTATGCGGGCCACCAGTTCGGCGGCTGGGTGCCGCAACTGGGCGATGGGCGCGCCGTACTGCTAGGGGAGGTCGTGGCGAACGGACGCCGGCGCGATATCCAGCTGAAGGGCGCGGGCCGCACGCCGTTCAGCCGCGGCGGCGACGGGCGGGCCTGGCTGGGCCCGGTGCTGCGTGAATACCTGGTCAGTGAGGCGATGCATGCGATGGGCGTTCCCACCACCCGCGCGCTGGCTGCCGTCGCGACGGGAGAGAACGTCATGCGCGAAACGCCCCTGCCCGGCGCCGTCCTGACACGTGTCGCCTCATCCCATATCCGGGTGGGCACGTTCCAGTATTTCTATGCCCGCGACGATGTCGAGGCGTTGCGCACCCTGACCGAGCACGTCATCGCCCGCCACTACCCCGACGCGGATGGCCCGGAGGGCCTGCTGGAGGCGGTGATTGACGCTCAGGCGGCGCTGATCGCGCGCTGGATGGGGCTGGGATTCATCCACGGCGTCATGAACACCGACAACATGAGCATCGCGGGGGAGACCATCGATTATGGCCCCTGCGCGTTCCTGGACGGGTATCATCCGGAGACGGTGTTTTCGTCCATCGATCGATGGGGACGCTATGCCTATGCCCAACAGCCCCAGGTGGCAGTCTGGAACCTGGCGCAATTCGCGACCTGCCTTCTGCCGATGATGGCGGATCGCGAGACCGCGATCGACCGGTTCACCACGGCGGTGAACGATTTCGGCGCGCGGTATCAGCGGGAATGGCTGTCGGTGTTCCGCGCCAAGCTGGGTCTGGCGACGGAGGAAGAGGATGATTCCGGCCTGATCGAGCGCCTTCTGGACATCATGGCGGCAAACCGGGATGATTTCACGCGGGTCTTTCGGGGTCTGGGCGACGACACCGCCTCCGATCACGTCACCGACCGCCCGGCCTTCGACCAGTGGCATCAGATGTGGACCGCGCGGCTGACGCGCGACGGCACGTCCGAAGCGGACCGGCACGATCGGATGACCAGGGCCAACCCCGCCGTCATTCCCCGCAACCACCATGTCGAGGCCGTGATCGCCGCAGCCGTGGCCGGCGACATGGACCTGTTCCACGCGATGCACCGCGCCACGACCGACCCGTTCACCCCGCATGATCTGTTCGGCCAGTCCCCGGCCCCAGGGGAAGAGGTTCAGGCGACCTTCTGCGGGACCTGACCCGGACTCGGGATCAGATTATCGGTTCGATAATCTGGCCTCCGGCGGGGGTATTTGGACAAGGATGAAGCGAGAGCCGCGGATGACTTGGGGCGGGGGATGTCCCCCGCCCCGCACGCACCGTCCGCTTGGGGGACACGTTGGCGCGTGATGGCTCAGCCTGCCTGGCCGGCAGGCAGCATCACCCGGTCGATCACGTGGACGACGCCGTTGGACTGGTCGACATCGGCGGTGGTCACCGTGGCCTCGCGGCCGTTCTCGTCACGCAGCATGATCATGCCGTTCTGCTCGTAGGCGGTCAGGGTGCAGCCGCCCACGGTCGGCACGGGGTGCATGCCGCCATCGTCGGCGATCATGCCCATGATGTCGGTCGAGAACGCCTCGGCCGCGACGACGTGGCAGGTCAGGATCTGGGCCAGCTGATCGCGGTTCTCGTCCATCATCAGCGCGTTCAACGCCTCGTCCGTGATCATCCCGAAGGCGTCGTTCGTGGGGGCGAAGACGGTGTAAGGACCATCACCCGCCAGCGTGTCGACAAGGCCGGCCTGCTGGACGGCGGCGACCAGCGTGGTCAGGTTCGGGGCGTTCGAGGCGTTCTGAGCGATGCTCATGTCGGCCATCATCTCGGCGCCGCCGACCATGGGGTTGTCCTGCGCGAAAGCAGGCGCGGTCAGGCCGAGGATCGCGACGGCGGTGAGGGTCTTGGTAAACATTTCAGTCTCCCTGTCTGGCTTCATTGCCTGATCGCAGTCACGAACGGCAGGCCGACAGGGTTTCCCAAGGCGCGGTCACGCCCTCGTGAGGGTCAGAATTTGCCGAAGCGCCGGGCGACGCGGATGGCCTTTTTCGACCGCTGGGCGTTCTTTTTCGCGGCCTGCTGTTGCAGCCGCTCTTCCGGGGTCGCGGGCTTTCCCGAGGATTTGGATCCGAAGGCCTTGTCGATACCGGCATTCACCCCGCGCGAGATCAGGCGGCGCATGACCATGCGGCCGACCATGCTGATAAGTCTGGATGCGTTCATTCCGGGTCCTCGGGATCGCTTGTGGTGTCGAACATATCGGGATGGTCCGCGGCCTTTTCATCCCCTTCGGACGCCGCGCCCGGCTCGGGGCGGGACTCAAGCAGGCCGGCCGCACGCAGATCCTTCAGCCCCGGCAGGTCGCGCGCGCTTTCCAGGCCGAACTGGTCCAGGAATTCCTGCGTCACCACGAAGGTGACGGGACGGCCGGGTGTCTCCCGGCGGCGGCCGAAGCGGATCCATTCGAGCTCGAGCAGCTGGTCGAGCGTGCCTCGGCTGACAGCGACGCCGCGGATCTCCTCGATCTCGGCGCGGGTGCAGGGCTGGTGATAGGCGACGATGGCCAGCGTCTCGATCGCGGCGCGGGACAGCTTGCGAGTCTCGGTGGTCTCGCGGCTCATCAGAAAGCCCAGGTCAGGCGCGGTGCGCATGGCCCACGCCTCGCCCACGCGAACGACATGGACGCCCCGCCCCTCGTAACGGCGGCGCAGCGCATCCAGCGCGGCCTTCGCATCGCAGCCGTGGGGCAGGCGCGCGTTCAGATCGGCCACGGTCACCGGCTGGACGCTGGCGAACAGGATCGCCTCGACCATCCGCTCCTGCTCGGCCGGCGGGGGGGCGTCGAACAGCGGCGGAGTCTCAGCCATCGCGGCGGCGGATCTGGATGGGGGCGAAGGTCTCGCCCTGGCGGATTTCGATCCGGCCGGCCTTGGCCAGTTCCAGCGAGGCGGCGAAATGGCTGGCCGTGGCGGACCGGCGGCGGACGGGGTCGCCCCCCCACCCGTCGGGCATGTAGCTGGCCAGATCGGTCCATTCCCCGGCGAACCCAATCAGCCCGCGCATGCGGTCCAGTGCTTCCTCCATGGTCATCACGCTGTCGCGGTCCATGACGAAGGGGCGGAACTCGTCCTTGGTGCGCAGCCGCGCATAGGCCTGCATCAGGTCCATCAGAGAGGCGGTATAGCGCACGTGGCGCACCCGCTCGACCGTTTCGGGCAGGCCGCGGACGAAGAAGTCGCGGCCCTTCTGATCGCGCGCCATCAGTTGCGCGGCCGCCTCGCGCATCGCTTCCAGTCGTTGCAGCTGGAAGGCCAGGTGGGCGGCCAGTTCCTCGCCCGATGGTCCCTCTTCCTCGGGGTCCGGGGGCAGCAGCAGGCGCGACTTCAGGAAGGCCAGCCAAGCCGCCATCACGAGGTAATCGGCCGCAAGCTCGATCCTCAGCGACTTGGCCTGTTCGACGAAGGCGAGGTATTGCCGCGCCAAGTCCAGCACGCTGATCTGCATCAGATCGACCTTCTGAGTGCGCGACAGGGTCAGCAGCAGGTCCAGCGGCCCCTCGAACCCGTCCACGTCGACGATCAGCGCCTCGGCTGCGACGCGGTCGGCCACGTGATCCGACAGGGTGCTGACCTCAGCCATGCAACCCGCCGTCGAGTTCCGACAGCTCGAACGCCAACGCTTCGACATCGGCCAGTTCGGGCAGGCGCCGCCGGGCCAGCGCGGCTTCGGCGCGGCGGTCGGCGGCCGGGGTCAGATCGCCCACGGCGGCCACGCATTGCTCCATCTCGGGCCGATCGCCATTGCAATGCAGGACCACGTCACAGCCCGCCGCAATGGCCTTTTCCGATCGCTGGGCGATGCTGCCGCCCAGGGCCTCCATCGAGATGTCGTCGGACATCAGCAGGCCGTCGAACCCGATCTCTTCCCGGATCAGCCAGATCAGGCCGGGATCCTGGGTCGCGGGTGCCTCGCCCAGTTCGGTGAATACGATATGCGCCGTCATCCCCATCGGCAGGTCGGCCAGCGCGCGGAACGGGGCGAAATCGGTTTCAAGCTCGGGCTTGCCGGCGGTCACGACGGGAAGGTCGCGGTGGCTGTCGACCTGCGCGCGCCCGTGGCCCGGCATGTGCTTCATCACCGGAAGAACGCCCCCGGCCATCAGCCCGTCGGCCGTGGCCCGAGCGGCGGCGATCACCTGCTCAGGCGTGGTGCCATAGCAGCGATTGCGCAGGAAGCGATGCGTATCCGGGCGGGCGACATCCGCGGTCGGCGCGCAATTGACGTCGATGCCCACGGCGTGAAGCTCGGCCGCTTGCAGCCGCGCGCGCAGCCACATGGCGCGAACCGGGTCGGCCGCGCGCTGCATGTGATCCAAGGGCGGGGCCCATTGCCGCCACGCGGGCGGGCCCAGACGCTGCACCCGGCCGCCTTCCTGGTCGACCAGGATCGGCGCGTGCCAGCCCACCGCGTCGCGCAGCGCCGTGGTCAGGGTCAGAAGCTGCTCAGGCGTCTCGACATTGCGGCCGAACAGGATGAAGCCCAGCGGGTCGGCCTCGGCGAAGAAGGTCGCCTCGTCGCGCGTCAGGCGGGGCCCCGCGCAGCCGAGGATCGCGGCCCGTCTCACCGCAGCTCGACGGGGATGCAATCGGCCTGTGCGGCCGTCAACGCCGAACAGAAGCGCCGCGCATCGGCCAGATCGTCGAACCCTTCCGCGCGAAGACGGAAGAAGGTCTTGCCACCCGACACCGCCTCCTGCACGACCATCCGCTTGTCCGAAAAGAAGCTCGTGAAGCGACCGCTGATCTTCTGCCACTCGTCACGGGCCACATCGGGGCTGGCGTAGGCGCCAAGCTGCACCAGCCGCGTGCCTTTCGGAAGCGCCGCGATATCGACCGCCTGGTTCGATGGTCCCGGCGCGGCCGTCCGGGCCGAAAGCTGCGTGACCGATCCCAGACGCGGGCGCGGCAGGGGCCGGGTGGCGTCCACACCGGTGTCGAGGGCGCGCTCCACCGGGTCCGACGATAAGGCTTCGGCAATCGCAAGCTCGACCGGGTCGGCGTCCTCGGGGCGATCCTCGATCACCTCGACCTCTTCCAGCCCGCCCTCGGCATCGTCGAGGCCCAATGGGCCGCTGCCGGTGGGGCCCGCAAGCTCGGTCAGGGGCGCGACATCGTCGAATTGCGACAGCATGTCGGACATCGCACGATCCTCGGGCGAAAGTTCGGGGCCTTCAGCCACCGCCCCGGCAGTATCGGCTGAGGCCAGCTCGCCCCAGGGCGCGTCTTCCTCGGCCAGCCCTTCTTCGGCGGGGGCAAGGCGCACCTCGTCCACCGGGCCGGCGGTGCTGCCCACGGCCGCGATCTCGTTGACTTGCAGGCCTTGGTGGCGCGTGGTCATCCCGCCCGGATCCTCGGGCTGGGTGCGGAACGCACCCTCCATCGCCTCGATCACGGGGACGCCGCTGACATCGCGCACCATCAGCTTGTACCCCCAGACGCCCATTCCGACGACCAGGGCCAGGGACACCAGCGCCCCCGTGGCATTGACCAATCTTTGCGCACCGCGTCCGCGTCCCACGACAAGCTCGGGCTCGTCGGTTTCGAAATAGCCGTAATCCGTCATGCCTGCCTCGTGCCGCGGTCTCGTTGGGCGGACCGCGTCTTCTGCTCTGCCTCGATCGCCCGGCGCGTATGTCTTCAACGCATCTCTTCCACCGGGGTCACGCCCAAGATACCCAAGCCCGCCGAAATCACAACGGATACAGCCAGCGGCAGAGAAATCTTGCCAGCTGTCGCCTGTGGGTCACTGTCGTGCAGGAAGCGGATCGAATGATCGTCGTCCCCCTTGTTCCACAGCGAATTAAAAACCTGCGCCAGCTCGCCCAGATAGAAGGCGATTCTATGCGGCTCGTGGCCCTTGGCGGCAATCTCGACAAGGCGCGGCCACTCGGCCAGCTTTTTGGCGACCTCGACCTCGGCCGGGTCGGTCAGGCGCGGCGCACCCGGGGCGACGCCCATCCCGTCGGCCTTGCGCAGGACCGAGCGGATCCGCGCGTGGGTATACTGGACGTACCATACGGGGTTGTCGCGCGATTCCTCCACCGCCTTGGCGAAATCGAAATCCAGCGGCGCGTCGTTCTTGCGCGTCAGCATCAGGAACCGCACGACATCGGGCCCCACCCGGTCGACCACGTCGCGCAGAGTGACGAACGTGCCGGCGCGCTTGGACATCTTGAAGGGCTGGCCGTTCTCGTAAAGCTTCACCAGTTGGCACAGCTTGACGTCCAGCGGCACCCGCCCGTCCGAAAGGGCGCCCACGGCCGCCTTCATCCGCTTGACATAGCCGCCATGATCGGCGCCGAACACATCGATCAGCTGGTCATAGCCGCGGTCGATCTTGTCCCAGTGATAGGCGATGTCGGGCGCGAAATAGGTCCATGCGCCGTCCGACTTCATCACCGGCCGATCCACGTCGTCGCCATAGTCGGTCGACTTGAAAAGGGTCTGCTCGCGCGGCTCCCAATCCTCGGGCAGTTTGCCCTTCGGCGGCTCAAGCGTGCCCTTGTAGAGCAGCCCCTTCCCGTCCAGCACCTCCAGCGCGGATTCGATCCGCCCCGTGCCATAGAGCGACTTTTCCGAAAAGAACTGGTCCATCTCGACGCCCAGCGCCGCCAGGTCGTCGCGGATCAGGGTCATCATCGCCTCGGTCGCGAAGGCGCGCACATCGTCCAGCCACACCTCCTCGGGCCGGTCCACGAAGGCGTCGCCATGCACCGCCTTCAGCCCCTCGCCCACGTCGCGCAGATAGTCGCCGGGATAGGTGCCTTCGGGGAATTCGACCTCGCGCCCATGCGCTTCCAGATACCGCAGATAGACCGACCGGGCCAACACATCGACCTGCGCGCCACCGTCGTTGATGTAGTACTCGCGGGTCACGTCATAGCCCGCGAAGGACAGCAGGTTCGCCAGCGCGTCGCCGAACACCGCGCCCCGCGTGTGCCCCACATGCAAGGGTCCTGTGGGGTTGGCCGAGACATACTCGACATTCACCCGCTCGCCCTCTCCCATCTTCGACAGGCCGAAGGCGGGATCCTGCGCGGTGGTGACGATCCCCGACCAAAGGTCCCGCGACAGCGTCAGGTTCAGGAAGCCCGGCCCCGCGACGGTCGCGCTTTCGACGCTATCCAGTCTACCCAGATGCCCCGCCAGGGTTTCGGCGATGTCGCGCGGCTTCAGGCCCGCGGGCTTGGCCAGCACCATCGCCGCGTTGGTCGCCATATCCCCGTGGGCGGCATCGCGCGGCGGCTCGACCGCGACGTTATCGAAGCTCAGGCCCTGCGGCAGATCGCCCGCCGCGACCATCCGGTCAAGGGCCTCTGTCACATGGGCACGCATGTCGGCGAACAGGTTCATCGCGAATTCCTCGGGGCGTGGAGAACGACCGGCGGTCTAGCCGCGCCGCCCGTCCCCGTCAACGCGAGCACGCCCGCCCCTTCATCCTTGTCGAAATACCCCCGCCGGAGGCCGGTTTTCGCAAGAAAACCGATCGGCGCATCAGATATCGAACACGACCACGTCCTTGCCCTTGGCGCACAGGCCCACCTCGCCCGCGATCAGACGCAACGCATCGTCGCCGAAGACGCTGCGGCGCCAACCGGTCAGGGCGGGCACGTCCCGCTCGCCCGCGGCGATCTGGTCCAGCTCGGCCGATGTCGCGACAAGCTTCTGCGCGACGCCGGCCGTTTCCGACTTCGCCTTCAGAAGCACCCGCAGAAGATCGGCCAGCGCCGGGTTGACCTGCGCCTGGTCGCGGCCCTTGCCGACATCGGGCCACGTCGCCGGGTCTGCCTCGATCCCGCGCTTGACCGCCGCCAGAATCCCGTCGGCGATATCCCCCTTGCGCGCCTCGCGCAGCAACAGGCGCGACCGGGCCAGATCCTTTTCCGATTGCGGCTTGGTCGAGGCCAGCTCGACCAGCGCATCATCCTTGAACACCCGCGTGCGCGGCACGTCACGCTCTTGCGCATAAGCCTCGCGGAAGGCCGCCAGTTCGCGCACGATGGCCAGGAACTTGGGCGAATTGGTCCGCGTCTTCACCCGCTTCCACGCATCTGCGGGGCGGACGATATAGGTCTCGGGGTCGGTCAGGACGCCCAGCTCTTCCTCGACCCACGGGGTGCGGCCGGTCTTCTTCAGCTCGGCGGCAAGGTATTCGTACACCTCGCGCAGGTGGGTCACATCGGCCAGCGCATAGGTCTTCTGCGCATCCGTCAGCGGCCGGCGCGACCAGTCGGTAAAGCGCGACGACTTGTCGATCTGCGCCTTGGCGATCTTGCGCACCAATGTCTCATACCCGACCTGCTCGCCGAACCCGCAGACCATCGCGGCGACCTGCGTGTCGAACATCGGCACCGGCATGACGCCGCCATCATGGACGAAGATCTCCAGATCCTGCCGGGCGGCATGGAAGACCTTGGTCACGCTCTCGTCCCGGAACAGATCGTAAAGCGGCTCCAGCGACAGGCCCTCGGCCAGCGGGTCGACCAGCACGGCGTCTTCCTCGGCCTCGCCCGGAACCGCCAGCTGGATCAGGCAGAGCTTCGAGTAATAGGTCCGCTCGCGCAGGAACTCGGTATCGACGGTCACGTAGGGATGCGCCCGGGCCCGGGTGCAGAAATCCGTCAGAAGCTCGGTCGTGGTGATGGTGATCATGCGGTCGGGGGGTCCCTGAAAAATGATGCGCCCTGATATGGCGTCAAACGTACGATGGGAAGCCCCGGCGCCCTATTGCAGCTTCGACGAGATCACGCCGGTGGCGAACCCGCCCATGCGCAGTTCGCCGAACAGGCGCTGGTACTCGATCTTGGGGCAGCGATTCATCACCACCTCGACGCCCCGGGCGCGCGCCTTCTCGGCGGCCTCGGGGCTTTCTACGCCGATCTGCATCCACACGACTTTCAGGGCGGGCATGACCTCCAACGCCTCTTCCACGATCGGGGGAACGTGTTCGGACCGGCGGAACAGGTCCAGCAGCTCGACATCTTCGGGCAGGTCGGTCAGCGATCCCACGACCTGCCGGCCGAACAGGCTTTGCCCCGCGATGCCGGGATTGACGCAATGCACCCGGAACCCCTTCAACGAAAGATACCGCGCGACGTAGTGGCTGGGCCGTACCGGATTGGCCGAGACTCCGACGCAGGCGACGGTCTTCACGGTGGACAGGATGCGGCGAAAATCGGCGTCGGTCATGGGCGCACCTTGATCCGCGCGGGGCGGGGCGTCCAGATGAAAAAAGCGCCCGGTGGGGGCACCGGACGCCAGTGTGGAACGAGGGACAGTGATGACACGCCGGGTGTTCCGCTCCCGGCGCCTGCTGAATAGATGAGGCCCCGTTGCCCAAGGGGAAAGAGGTCTCTCAGGAACGTGAAATCGGCGTCAAGCAGGTTTTTCCCGCGTCGCCGCATACAGGCCGACGGCCGCCGCGTTCGACACGTTCAACGACCCGAACGCGCCCGCAGCCCCGATGCGGACCAATCGGTCGCAGGTGTCACGCGTGCGTTCGCGCAGGCCCGGGCCTTCGGCCCCCAGCACAAGGCAGACCGGCCGCCCCTGCCCTTCGGCGACGGCCGTCTCGATATCGGCCTCGGCCTCGCCGTCGAGGCCAAGCCGCAGATACCCCATGTCCCCCAGCCGGATCAGCGCATCGGCAAGGTTGCCCACCCGCAGGTAGGGCTGCCGCTCCATCGCGCCCGAGGCCGTCTTGGCCAGCGCCCCGGTCTCGGGCGCGGAATGGCGCGACGGCGCGATCACCGCCCGCGCCCCGAATACCTCGGCCGAACGCAGGATGGCCCCCACGTTATGTGGATCGGTCACCCGGTCCAGCGCCACGATCGGCCCCGTGCCAGACACCGCGATCTCCTCCAGCGGGCCCCAGTCCAGCGGCTTTACTTCCAGCGCGGCCCCCTGATGGACCGATCCCGGGTCCAGCGGTGCCGGGAACTTGCGCGGATCGGCCTCTTCCAGCGGGACGCCTTCTGGGACCTCGCCCAGTCGGTCCAGCGCGTTCTTCGTCACCACCAGACGCAGTTTCTCGCGCCGGGGATTGGCCAGCGCATCCCGCACGGCATGCAGCCCGAACAGCCAAACGGTCGCACGCGCCTCGTCGCGGCGCGCCTGTTCCTTCTCGACCACCCATTTCGGTTTTTTTGTCATGTGCCGGACGTGACCCTGCCCGCGTGAAACTTCAAGCGATTTTCCTGTTGACCCCCTTACCGGCCGAAGATAGGTCAGCCGCCACAAACAGTGGGCGACAGGCCGCAAGGTGTGGCAGGGGACTGTAACTCCCTCGCGGAGACGCACGCCTGGTTCGATTCCAGGGTCGCCCACCATCCCGCACTCAAGGGATGAAAAATCCGCTAACACCTTGAAAGGAAAGGTGGTTTCAGCGGTTCGATAACCTTCATTCCGGCTATACCTTAAAGGCTCCGCAAAGGCCAATTTGAGCACTGTTCTCTTGAGAGAGAAGCTACCGTTTTTGTAAATATTCCAAGGACTTGCCAGAAATGTCAGGGCCGGTTCGATAAAATCAGACAGGCGTCCCTGATCCGGCACTGCCGAGTCGGCTTGTTCAGCCAGTTTGATCTTCTTGCGCTCTAGCTCACCGATGCGCTTTTCGTACGCCGTGATGACGGACGGGCTGGACGCATCCATGATCCGGTCCAGCAGGGCCTCGATCTGCTTTTCAGTGTCCTTAAGCTGCGACTCCAGCGTGCTGCGAGCGGAAATGGCGTCAGCGCGGCGCATCTCCCAGATATCGGTGAAGATGGCCTTGGCGAGCTTCAAGAGCTGGCCAGCCAGTTGCAGCTCGCGAAGTAGGCGCTCTGCCCCATCTTCGATATCGGCACGCCGGATGGACTTGCGCTTTGAGGCGCAATCAGGGGTATCACACAGGTAATAGGGGTAGAGCTTGTTGCGCCCCTTGGACCAGCAGGACGTCATGGGCTCACCGCAATCGTCACACAGGACGAAGCCGCGCAGCGGGAAGTCCTCGTTGATGTCTTTGCGCGCAGGGGCATTGAGAGTGCCCTTCAAGCGCGCTTGTACGCGCTCATGCGTGGCAAAGCTGATAAGTGGCTGGTGATGGCCTTTGCGAAGGCCGACGCCCCAGTTAGGCGCTTCGACGCATCCAGCGTAAACAGCCCGCTCTAGCATGTCCTTCACACGGCTTGGATGGACGTATCCGCTTGACCCGCTCTTCGGGAAGTCGGGCTTTCCTTCCAGAAAGCGCTTCACTTCGACCTGTGAGCGGAAACGCCCATCAGCGAAGCCTTCAAGGGCTTCCGTTATGATCGATGCAACGGGCTCATCAGGCACGAGAAGCTTGCCATGGCCGGAGACGCGCTCGTAACGGTATCCGACAGGTGGATGGAAAACGTAATATCCGTTCTCCACACGGGCGGTCATCTTCTGGATGACCTGACGGCGGTTCTGTTCGCGCTCAAGCTGGCCTTGGGCCGCGAAGACCGTCTCAACAAACTTTCCTTCGGGTGTATCTTCAAATTTAAAATTCAGGCACTCAATGGACGCGCCGCGCGCTGCCAATTCATCGCGAAGCTTCCAATAAAATTGTGTATCGCGCGCAAACCGCTTCAGATCGTCAAAAATTACGACATAGGGCTTGCCTTCTTGCGCTTCGAGATAGGCAAGCATAGCGCGCATGCCGGGTCGCTTCATGTAGTCGCCGCCGCCGCTGTAATCATCCGGGAAGACCATCTCGACAGCAAGCCCACGCTCTTCGGCATACTGACGGCAGCGATGCTCCTGGCTCTCAAGCCCGTGGCCGTGCGTCTTCTGCTTCTTATCAGAGACACGGCAATAGATGAGCGCGTTGCTCACCACATCGCTTTGTTTTACTTCATCTTTCATGACTCCTCCTTGCCTTCGCGGGTGGCTACTCAGCCGCGCACGCATTAAAAACTGTTGTCAGGGTAACTCCGTTTGAGCCTACCACACCGCCGCGCTCACCGGGAGCGATTTCCTCTTCATCACCAGGTTTTCCACAGGCAGAGCCTGACCATTCATAGGCAAAAGTGGCGTCGTAGAAGGCGTTACCGAAGATAAACAGTAATTTGATGATCTCGTCTTTTCGCTGATCACTGATATCTGGATCATCAAATAGTCCGCGATATTTCTCATATGCGATCTTGCCGTTTGGCTCACCGGCTTCACCGAGGACCAAATAAAGCGCCTTGCTCAAATTTGGCGCATTCTGAAAACCGTTCTTACTCATCACACACACCTGCCCATCTGCGCTGGCTTCCTGCGCATTGGAGCGCACAAGGGCGCTAGTTAAACTTTGCCCCTGTGCTAGGTTTTCATCCAAATCGGTGAGGTGCTGGCCCTGAGCGTTATCCTGCTCTGATGCCGGATCCAAAGAGCTGCGCTCTTGGAATTTCTTATCTCCTTTTATGCTAGCATAATTTATGCGCTTCTCGCAAACTTGCGAGGCGACTTGCGCTTTAGCACTCCTTCTCTGTCTTGGCATTTTTGTCTCCATCATCTTAGGCTGATGATGGGAACTTGGCTATTTCCGGCTCTTATTTTTGATGATGAGCCCGAAGGCTATTGGCTCTCAATCGGAAGCGAGTGGGAAGTGAGGGCCTCACATCATATCGTGATTGGGGAGGTAATACTCTGGCCCTTGACCAACAACATACCAGTGAGGCCTCAAGCCACGATGTTCCACGTAGCGATCAGCAATTTGACTTTTGCTTCCTGACGAGCCAAGTGGCCTCGCTCTCAAAGTTGTAATAAATCTGTTCGCCTGTCGGCGTCGGCGCTCGGTTGGTCCATAAATCAAGCATTCTTGGGCAAAAAAATAGGCGGCCCGGTTAATGAAGCTAAATGATGTCAATGGCGCAAGGGATCGGCGCGCAAAATACATTGTCTGAACGGATTCGTCGTGATCCGGAAAGGCGAGAAACCTACTAGCAAACGGACAGCCGTCGCAAATTTCGCGGTCGCTGGGGCTATCGTAGTGCAAGTCACCAGGGCACTGCCACAGACAACGCTTCAAGGCTTCAACACGGTGCCCCCCCGTTTCAAAACAATCACTCAAGAGATCGCGATAGAATTCGAAGACTGGGAAGTCATCGATCAAACGATAGGTGAGCCGCCTGTAGAGGTTTTTCACCGAGCCTTGCGAGATCTTTAGAAACCGAGCGGCATCCTCGGTCCTCTTGCCCACGAAGTACGCCCGCACAAGAGCCCGGAACGTGGGTTCGGGCAGCTTCGAGCCTATGCAGTAGCGGTTCTTCACTCCGATATGGCCTCATAAATTTCAGCATAAATACTTGATATTTTGCGATATACTACGGGTTTGCCGACCCTGTTTCGCTATCCCGAATCTGAAAATTCCGGGAAGCCTCCCACATTCTAAGCAGCGCGGACAAGCACATCCATCCCCCGCGCCTTCAGAAAAGAGGACCCATGTAGCGACCATGACCAATAACAGCACCCAAGGACCACAAACCATGCCCATGTAGATCAGAAAGCCCAACCATGCTCACAGCCATCAGCACAAAGGATGAAAAGATCACCGTTCTGGCCGATCACCATATCGCCAACCGCAAACTCTATCGCGAACGCATCTGGAAACCCGCCCGCGCCATGCACGAGGAAATCGGCTCCTTCGCCGCCTGGCGGCGGGTCCTGGTCGAGATCGAGGACTATGACGGTCGGCTCTTCTTCCCCGACCAGCGCCCCTTTCGACACGAGGAAATCTGCGAGATGTTCCCCGATGTCGGGAACCGCTGGATGGGGCTCTTCCTTGAAGCCGCGCCCTGCGGCACCGCCCCCAAGCGCTATGCCAGCCCGATTACATACAATCGTGTGCGAGTGATTGAGCTCTATAGCCGCCTTCACGGTGCCGCCGAGAACTTCGCCGCCTGAACCAAACCTGCCAAGAGACCATAGCCCCGAAACGGATTGCCCGTTTCGGGGCCTTTTTTGGGAAAACCTTACAGCGACCATCTCAGCACGGCCCAGAGACCATAGAACACGGCTGGCCAGAGCAAGGGCAATGGCCAACCGAGCCAAACCGGCAACGCAAAGAGCGCCGTCCAAACGAGGCCGCGCGCCACTAACTCGGGCCAAGTCGGGCCAACGGCAGACTGTCGAGCCGGTTCATGGTCCCCGCGCGCCAGAGCTTCAGAGACATCAGTGTGATCGATGGCCCGGAAGTTCGAGACTTGCCGCGCCTGCCAGAGCGCGGCTGCGCTCCACAGGCCGGTTACCAGCAAGGGGAGCGGCCCGGCGAAACCAATCATCAAGGCAAGCCATTGGTGGAACACCGGCAGGAATATCCCCGCCGCTTGGGCCAGGATGACAAGCGCTGCGTAGCCGAAGATGATATTGGCAAGCGTAAGGAGGATGAATTTTGCCATGTATCACCCCACGCTCAGGTAATCGCCAAGGAGCGCGCCGAGCGCCAGACCAGGCTTTGTGAAGTCCATAGCCGCTGTCACAGGCAGCCCTGCGCGAGACGGATGAATGTCATAGAGAGGGCGACCAGCGCGGTCCCGGAAGCGCTTCTCCAGAAAATAGACTGGCCGATAGCCGATCATGGGCCGGGCCGCCGCGAGAGCTACGACCTGCACGGACGGGTGCAAGCTCATCAGCTCATCAGAGGTGATCAGACGGCGGGACTGACTGGAATCACCGCTTGAGCGAAACTGCGGATCGCCCAGCAGCCGCCCGCGCTCTTGCGCGCTATCCAGGCTCAGCTGATGCGCGCTCGTTTGGCCGCAAAGCGCCGAGATGTAATCGGCTGTGAAGCGGTCATTGGTGCCGAAGCACTGGATTGAGGCGCTATTGGCCAGAAAGGACTCCCAGCGGTTGCGGTAGAGTTCTTTGAGCTGCGTAAAATCCTGAACCACCATGACAAGCTGCATGCCAAAACCCGCCATGAGGCCGACCGCTTGCTCGATAATCGCCATCCGCTCCAGCGTGGCCATCTCTTCGAGCAAGAACATTACCGGCGCAGAAGGCCGCTCAGGCAGCGCCGTGACGGTGGCAAGAAGCGCGCCGATCAGCACGCGCAGGAAGCGGCGCGCGGTCGCAATCCGGCGCGCGGGCAGGATGATGTAGATCGTGGTGTTTTCGCCAATGCTTTGCGGGTCGAAATCTGAAGCCCCCAGAGCACCCGCCAGCTTGGCGCTTTCCAGGAAATGGGTGTTGCGCTGCGCGGTCGAGATGACCCCGGAGAGCTCCCGCTCTTCCTTGTTGTCGATCCGCCCGCCAGCGGCTCGGACCAGATCGAATGGCGAGTCCAGCATCTGATCGACAATGGCGCGGAAGTCATCGCGGCTGGCGTTCAACGCGCGCCGCACATCCTTCAAGCTGGCCGTGCCTTGCTCACCAGCATGCAGGAGCAGTCCTGCGATCATGCTGGCCGCTTCACCGGACCAGTGGCTCTCTGCCCCGCCATCTGGGATAACCACGCTATCAGCGGCCAGCATCGCCTCATCAAAGGCATCATCACCGAAGGGTTCGATGCGGGCACAAGGGTTGAACGACGAGCGGAGTATGCCAAGCTCACTTGCTGCCACGTCAAACGGATCAATCAGAATGACGTTCTGACCCAGCACGTCGCGGCGGTAGCGCGCGGTGATGAAGGCCAGCTCGCCATCTTTGATATCCAGAACAATGGCGCTGCCCGGGTGCTCAAGTAGACGCGGGATTGCGCCCGAGACCCCCTTGCCGCCGCGCGTCGGGGCGACGATCAACTCATGCCTGTCCCCGCCATAGGTAACCGGAAGCGCGGATTGCCGGGCATCCTGGGCAGGGAGATAACCAAGCGTATGGCGACCGGCGGGGCCGTAGCCCCGCGCTGCCAAGTGGGCAGCGTCCGCCCACTTGGCCGAGCCGTGGCTGTCTGGATCAAAGCTCCAGAGCCGCCGCCGCGCCTGCTCCTGCTTGGTCTCGCGCGGCATCATGGAAGAGCGCCTTCGTCCGCCTCTTCATCGCCACAGGCCGTCTGACGCAGCACAGTCTGGCTTGTGTAGGCGTCTCGCACCACGTTGAAGAAGCGGGGAAGTTCCTGACGAAGCGCGCCGTCATGGCCGAGATAGCTATCTGCAAGGTCTTGCAGGAAGCGCTCTTCATTGCCGCCCAGAAAATACACGAAGGTCACAACATCGCCCTTGGCGGCGATGACCGAGGCCTGCCGTTCAAGGTTCCGGTTGGCTTGGCCATCCGTGATGATGATGACAGCGCGCTGATGGTTGCTTAAGGCATCCTGATTCATCCAGTCATAGAGATGTTCAAGCGAGCCATAGAGATCGGTTGCCCCGCCCGCACGCAGGCCGTGCATCGGGAAGTTTGACGCGCGGCAATGCTCAAAGCCAAAACCTTCACGTGGCTCGAAACTGGCTTCACCTTCGGAAAAGGCCCCGATCAGACAACCGGCGCGGTCCGGCAGCGCATCGATGAAACCGCCCGCAGCCACGCGCATCTCGTCCATGTGGTTCATCATCGAGCCCGAGCGGTCCATCAGAACGGCGAAGGTCATCGGGATGCCCTCTGCCTGACCGGGAGTGAGGATATCGACAGGAACCTGCGTTTCCTGATTGATCACCTCTTCGGCAAAGCAGAGCCGTTCACCGCCGGTCCGATAAAACGCCAGCGTGCCTTGGGGGGGATCGATTACCTCACCGGCCTCGTTTCGGATCAGCGCAGAGATGATCAGCCCGTTTTCGTCTTCGGCGATGTGGGTGATTTCTACCGATCCGCCGGAAAAGGCCATCACAATGTCATGTACGGCATTGATGTCGTAGCCGCTGACAATCTCCGCCCCGTACTCATCGCGCATATCGATAGAGGCCACCATTTCTAGCAAGCGGGGGCTTGGCACGCGCGCCGGGTCCGTGCGAATGCCGAGCAGCACTTCTCCTTCAAAGTCACGCCAACGCTGAACGTTCAGGTCTGCGGTTTCGCCTGCCCCCACGCGAGGCACGATCTGTATCCGCGCCGTGCCGTCGCTGCCTTGTTCCTGGACCCTGATATTCGCCGATGGATCGCCCGCATTTGGATTAGCGACCCGAAGGGGGCTTTCAGCCAGAGCCGAACTAGCGAGCGTTGCCGCCAGAGCGCTTGTGGAGAGAAAAGTTCGCCAAGGCATAGCTTACTCCCTCCCCAGAATATTGCCGAGATTGCTGCGCGTGCGCGCCCGGTCCATCAGGTCAAGATCAAGCTCACCAGCGTTGGCGCGCGCCAGCGCACCGGCGGCTTCCAGATGATCGAGAACCATCTCTTCCTGATCGGCATGGAGGTTCAAAAGCCGCGTGAAGCTTGCTTCCAAAGCCAAGTTTCCGAGTTGCACCTCCGCCGGAACGTCTTGGGGAAGCGTGATCAGCCCATCGCCCTCATCGCAGGGGTAGCCCGCATGAATGAAGGGGCCGATACCGATCAGGCGTAGATCATCCGGTCTTGTGATCCGTACGGTCGTGCGCACCTGATCCCACGCAAGGTCCAAGTCAGAGCAGGTCGGAATAATGGCCAGCGCTTCCAGCACAGACGCGCCTTGCTGGTAGAGCTGTTCAGGCGTGCCGGACCAGGTGATCTCGGTCGGATTGGCCGAGGTAATAATGTGGATATTGCTATCCCGCGTGGCTCGCCTACGACGCAGCTCGGTCAGTTCGCCCAAAGTTAGCCGGATTGCTTCGGCCTGCGCTTCCGGGTCCGTGACGACGCCGCCGTTCTCAACGACGATGAAGAAAGTAGGGGACTCGTCGTCGCTGCCTGCGTGGACGGCGGGCGTGGATTGCAGAGCGAGCGCTCCGGCGAGGATGGTTGATTTCATGAATTGCGAGAGCATGGGTTAGCCTTTCTGAGCAAGGGCACGGGTGGCGCGCACGGTCAGCAGCGCCAGCACGGTGTTGACGAGAGCGATCAGCAGGGCGACGAAGACGCCCAGCCCCTGGTTCTGGGCGAGGAAATCCATCATCGGCGCTTGATCGTGCGAGACGCCGAACGGATTGGGCGCGGATTGCTGGGCGATCAGCGTGTAGAGATTGACCACTTCCAGCGCGATGACAGCGGCGTAGACGACACCCGCCATCCCCGCCTTGACGCGGTTCATGGGGCTTGCGAGCCAGGCTCTCGGGTCCTCGTGGATGTTTTCATCCAGGACCGCCGACCAGATCATGATCGGCACGGCAACCGAGAAAACCGCGAGCAAAAAGGCCAGCAGGTGCGAGACGGTCATGTCCTCATCAATGGCGCAGAACAGACCGCCAGCGCCGGGCAGATCGCAGAGGTACTGGTTCGAGGCCAGTCCCATGGTTTCTGTGTAAGTCGAGGCCAGCAGGACCAGCATGGCCAGTTCAAGAAGAAACGCGAGGACGAACCCGGCAAACGCCTTGGGGCCAGGGCCGCCGCCCCCGGGCATATAGGCATCCGGGGGTAGATTTGGTCGTGGAGCTTTCATAGGTGACTTCCTCATCAGATTACGTTGCATCCGGCAGTCATCGCCGCCGTGTTTCGCATCTAAGCTGAGGAAATCTTTGCTACCGGAAGCTTAGGGTCATCTCAGCCGGAAGCCGGTCGGAAATCACAACTGTCCATGTGACTACGAATATGTCTAAGCCGATGAATCGGCTCTATCAGCCCAAGCCACTTAAAGAATATGCGGCTATCTGAAGTGGTCCCACTTTTTCGGACAGGTTTGCAGCGTTTCTAAGGTGTATCGGGTTTAGGTTTCATGCTGCCTTTTGCTCTTCCAAGCCGGTCCAGTATGCGTCGTCAGGCGTTTGCCGATCAAGCGCGGAATGGGGCCGCTCTGCGTTGTAGAATGCCATCCAGTTCTTGATGACATGCCGGGCTTGGAAGCCGTCATTGATCTCTTCGAGATAGATCGCTTCCTGCTTCAGGGATCGCCACAATCGCTCGATGAAGATGTTGTCCAGATAGCGTCCGCGTCCATCCATTGAGATGCGCACGCCAGCCTCGGTCAGCGTTTTGATCCAGGCCGATCCCGTGAACTGTGATCCTTGGTCCGTATTCATGATCTCCGGTGTACCGTGTTTGGCAATGGCTTCATTCAAAGCGTCTATGCAAAAGTCTGCGTGCATCGTGTTGCTCAGTCTCCAACTCAGCATCTTGCGCGTAGCCCAATCCATGATCGCGACCAGATACAGGAAGCCGTTCTTGACCGGCACGAACGTGATATCAGCGCACCAGACCTGATTGGGGCGGTCGATCTGCATGCCTCGAAGCAGATACGGATAGACCGGGTGCTGCGGGTGCGGTTGGCTGGTTCGGGGGCGTTTGTAGATTGCCTCCAAGCCCATCTTCGCCATCAATCGCCTGACGCGATGACGCCCGACTACTGTGCCCTCTCTTCGTAGATAGGCAGCGATCTGACGACTGCCGAAGAACGGATATTTGGTGAAGACCCGGTCAATCTCTTTCATCATGGCCAGCGTATCCGCGTCGATCCCGACGGGCGTATAATAAAACGCCGACCGCGATAGCCGCACCAGTTTGCACTGCTGGCTGATGCTCAGCTCAGGGTGATCCCGCTTGATCATGGAGCGTTTCTCTGCCGGGCTCACCGCTTCAGCCCTTCGGACAAAAAATCATTCTCGACGGCCAGCCTCCCAATCTTGGCATGCAGTTCTTTGACCTCCGCTTCCGTCGGGCCGCTCTGCTTGCCACCAGAAAACACATCAGCCATCCCGTCGATAGCTTGCCGTTTCCATGTGCTGACCTGGTTCGGGTGCAACTGATGCTTTGCTGCGATCTCCTGCACGGTCTTATCGCCACGCAGCGCTTCCAACGCCACCTTGGCTTTAAACTTGTCTGTAAAGTTCCGGCGCTTCGCCATTCTCGTATCCCTTCAAAGGTTTGGGATACACCTTAGCCGACTGTCCGGTTTTCTGGGACCACTTCAATCTTTTGGGTTTTTCTTATTCAGATAAGAGTCTATTAAGCGATTAAAATACCTACTCCAACTTGGCCATAACACCCTAGAAGGCAAAGCATAATAAAACACGTTGAGCTATCGAATTAGCGGCGCACACAACGGACCGAGCGACCTACATGTTTATACCGATGCCCCCCAGCCGTCCAAGTTCCATCTGGAAATAATAGTGTATCCGCATCACCAGTGCTATGTTCAGATGACGATTTGTACATCCTTTGTGGCCAAGTGGTGGTATTGAATCCCCCAATATCTTCCCAACTATCGTATAGGACAAGCAGCTCATTTCGCGCAGGCAAGTACCAATCAGATTTGTCGTGCACAATTAGCTCATCACAGTATCTGGCAGCATCAAATCCATTTAAATCACCACTACTCGTGTTTCCTTCAACCCATGCGCGCATCGCAGCAACATTAATCCGGCCATCTTCATCGCTGTTGATGCCAGTATTGGCGGGACCGGTGCCGCAATCATAGCACCCTGCGTTATCCCAACGCGATGTGGGGCCGTCTTCGGCAGTGGTGAACATCGGCGCCCCGTCGTCAGGGGCGGGACCAGCGAAAATAGAGCCATCCGCACAGACTGTCCCGGGGCTGGGCGTGCTACACACCCCTTCAAATGAGCAGGGGTCTGAGTTTCCATCGCCTTCCGGGCAGACCATTGAATTGAGGCCTATCCAACCCTGCGGTGTGCATCCTTGCCAAATTCCGAAATCTTGATTGAACACAATCACGCCATGGTCACCATTGGGCGCGGTACAATCCTGCGCAAATGCAGGCTTCATCGACAAAAGAATAAGTGCAGTAAAAAATAGAAATTTCATTTTTCCTCATTTTGTTAATTTCTTACTAAAATTCATCCACAGCCCCGGACACTCGCGCGACCGCACAGGCACTAACGACGGACACATCTCACCAGAGTAGGATTGAGCTTGGTGTAGAAGTTCTGGTTACCATCACTAAACCGCTGGAGCCTTGCATCGTTGTTGCTGCGCTCGGACGAGGTCCAGTACCAGTTACTATTGGAGCCTAAACCGTCTATTATACCTTCAGCCTGAACCATCAACCAGATGAGATTTATTTCCGATGAACTGCCATTTGGACCACCAGCTGGCAGGTACCAATCGTCGTGACCGTGAACGCCGGTTAAATTGTCGCAATACTTGGCCGCAGCGAAACCATCGAGATTTCCCGCAGTGGCATTGTCACCACCATAAGCTCGCAGCGCCTCGACATTCGCACGTCCATCCAAGATGCTAGTCGCGCCGGTATCACCGGAGCCACAACGATAGCATGGTGGATTTTCGTCCCATCTTATACTGGTTTCATGGGCAGCGGCGGTCATGAAAACTGGTGCGCTATCTTCGGGACTATCGCCAATATAGAAACTCCCATCGGCACATTCTGTGCCGGGGCTCGGAGTGCTACACGAACCTTCGAATGAACATGGGTCTGAATTTCCATCGCCTTCCGGGCAGACCATTGCATTGAGGCCTATCCAGCCTCGCTGTGTACATCCATTCCAAACTGCATAATCTGCATTGTAGATAATTACGCCGTGGTCAGCATTGGGTGAAGTGCAATCCTGCGCCAATGCAGGCTGTGACGATAGGCACATCAAAAATACATAAATCGTTATTAAAATTCGCATAGGCACTCAAATCACTATTTAATAAACACTGCTATCTTACCGCACACTTCCTTAATTTTCACTAAATAATTAATGTCGTGTAACTTTCTCCACAACCAATTTTCTGCCTCACCTTCTGACAGATTTGGAAGGTTCGATTATGCTCCAATATGGTAATATTGCCGCTTTGCAGCCCATGTACTACAAGGTCAGCGCCCGATGATGAGCGTCTGAGTTAAGAGCGAACGCAAGCTGTGTTTTGTAGTACAAAACAGCTTGGCAAGGGGTCCCGCTGCGCGCCCCCGTTGCATCCCCCCGGCCTTGGCTCTTCCAGGGCATTAAGCCCGTTCCAGCGCCATCAGATCGTATCGCCGATCAACCACTCGCAGGGCTAGGAGAAGTCCCTCTCCACCTGCACCGAACCATGGATCAAAGGGCGTATCGCCGCCCCTTGAAACCCACTCGCGGGAAACTTCGCTCTCCCTGCACCCATCGATCCCTTCAGGAAGACCCTGGGGCTATCGCGCCCCTTGGAACCACTCGCAGGGCTTGGAGACGTGCCTCTCCACCTGCACCGAACCATGCACAAACGGCTGCCCGTTTGATCACCAATCAGGGGAGCGTTCCTGCTGCCCCCGATACCCCCAAGACCACTTCATGGAGACCAACCTTCCGCAGTATGGATGCCGCCAGCGTATCGGCGCTGAACCCGATCATTGAGCCCGCCGCATGTCGCTATTGCGCTGCCCGCGCAACGATCCGGCGCGGCAGGCTCGGACATTCTAGGGAACGCCGGTTGCCCAGCAACTCGACCATGGTTTCGACATAATGGGGTGGCACGTGCATCCGCGCTTTGATGAGAGCTGCATGTAGCGCCGTCACATGCTGGTCGCCTAGGGCTGCCTTCACGCTTGCGTGCAGCATCATGTCCGTTGTCGTCACCACCGGCGTACCGCTATATTGCTCTTCGCAGATGCGCTGCGCCTTCTTCTCGTCGATCAGCGCGACCGCACGGTTCTCGACTGCATAGGCAATGGTTGCCGCTTCACCGTCATCGAGCGTCCGCGCGGCCGAACCTTCTACAAGCGCCCTATAGACCGGCTCTTCCCTGTCGCCGATATCCACGACGCGCAGCAGGCCGCGCTCTGTCAGCATTCGCATGCCGCCCGCATTGCCATATCCACGCCGTTCGCCTTCCATCACTTCATCGACGGCGTTTCTGGTGGCATGTAGGACCCCGCACGACGCCGTGATGATGGTTTCGGCGAAACCGGATGCGTCCAAATTGATCAGAACGCTGGCGTCAGCGACGAGCGGGCGCCCGGCCGAATCAGGAAAGCTTGAACAACTCATCGGCCTCGCTTTCCTCGCTATCAACGTCTTCAACCAAAGCGCGCACATCGAAACGGTCGAGCTTGAGCAGTCTGGCAAGCTGACCTTCGCTGTAAAGGTTTTGCTTCCATGCCTCTCGTGCCAGTAGCGCGATACGTGGCGGTATCGGCCCGCGTTGCGGGGACAGGCGGGCCATCCGGTTCGGTTCCTCACCGATCACCTGACGGGCCTGATCATCGGAAATTCCGCCATTGGCCACAAACCAATCCCACGTTCCTCTCTTCGCCAGACCCAGCTCTTCCAGCCTTCGCGTCATCGCTTCCCGCGACACGCCGAACGCGTGCGCCAGCAGGATGATATGTCGCCGCGTCAGGCGCGATTGTCCCGCCGTCAGCTCAGCAAATCGCTGCCGCACGGCGCGCGCAGGCGTCAGGAAACAGCGTGCGAACGTATTCGCGTAGATTTCTTCGCGCGAAGAATGGCCCGCCTCAAGCATGACCGTTTCCGGCTGACGCCGTGCGGAAACGAAATGCGCCAACTCGTGAAGGGCCGTCTGAATGATCCGTTCTGGAGGGTGGTTCGAATTCAGCAGAATGCAGGCTCCGGCTTGCTCATCATAGGCAAACAGGCCGGAAACCTTCGGCGGAAGTGGCCGCAGAAACACTCGAATGCCGATCTGAAGCTCCAGTATGGAAATGATATCGAAGCACGGGCCAGAGCCCAGCCCGAGCCAGTCACGCAGCTCCTGCGCATCTTGTTCGGCCTGCGCCTTTACATTCCCTGGCAGGATCGGGCGTTCCGGTGGATAGTTTTGCTGGCGTGTCACGCCGAGGGCGTTTTCCAGCTCGACTTCCGCTCGCACAAGATCGTTAAGCAGGGCGACCGCCTCCATCACGTCATCTTCGGCGCTCTGCGTCAGCTTTCGGAAGCGCGGCACCAGATCGAGATGCACGGCTTCGCTGCGCAAAAAAGCGTTGGCCGATGATCCGTAGAGCGCCGCCAGCTTTTGAAGTTCGCCCGTGCGGATGTGGCGCTGGCCTTTCTCGATTGCCACAAGCGTCGTTCGTGCCACGCCGATGGACGCGGCGGCATCGGCCTGCGTAATTCGCGCGCCTTCGCGCGCCAGCCGAAGCCGCTCGCCCACGGCATGATCATCAAGTCTGTCTTTCGTATCATTGTTCATCGACTGCCTCGCACCCAGTTGTGAAGGAACGATCCGTCGCCGAGCGAAGCGACGAACGCGCGCCATTCGCCCGCGTGTTCCGCGATCATTGCCTTGAGATTATGTTCTGTCTGGATCGCCGACATACCAAGTGCCTCGGCGAGGACCAGTGCCTGCCGCCGAAGGACCGGACGACCGTCTTCCTTCGTGAGATCGGCAAGGTGGTCCAGATGCAGAGCGCCTGCGATGGCGTACTCCCTAAACGACCTGTTTGCCTTCCGGAAAGTCGCCGGAACGCTGGCTTCAAGCTCGGGAGCCGACAGGTCCGCTGCGATGTAGGTATCGTCGGCTTCCATCTGACCGGCGGAATGAACGCTCAGGCGGCGCAACATGCAGGCGGCACACGCGCCGCATTGCCGGTACTCTCCATCGACCGAACTCCACTGCGGGCCTTTCCAGCAGGAGCGCGTGCGCTTCCATTCGCCGTGGTCGATCCCGAGACCGAGATAGGCGGCAAGCGTCTGCCCCTTCGTGTGCCAGATGCGAGGGAAGGTGTATTCGACGCTGCGGCCAAGCAATGCACCGAGAAAGCGCTCCATGCGGCGCAGGAATGCCGGATGATTGCGGTAATCCGGATAGGCGTGTGCTACAGGAACCAGAACGGGGCCAAGTGCGCCCTGACCACTCTCAGGAATAATGATCTGTTCCGCCCGACAGATGTATGAAGCGAGCCCGCTGACGAGCGCGAAGCGGAAGCCGCGATTGCGCGCGCTCGGCTCCGGATTCGGGACCGATTTCCCGAGCTTGTATGGAATGCCCGTGAAAGGCTGGCCGCGACGCGGTCGGTCGCAGCGCTTCGTGCCGAGCCGGACCCTGACCAGTGCCTGACGGGCATTGGCACCGACCAGTCCGGCAACGGCGCGGGAATCCATCCCGTCGCTGAAAGCCAGGGTTGCTTTTGCATCCGGCGGCAGATCAAAGGATTGCTGGCGCGGTGACGGCTCCGCGTGAACGCGCGCCACGAACGTAAAATGCCAGCGATCCCCCGTCAGGAAGCCGAGCACGTCATGCAGCGCATCCAGGACCTCGGGCGTGTTCCAGCGATCAGGTTCATGGACCGGCAGCCGGAGACGATAGTCACGCGCCCATTCCCGCACCGAGCGACGCAGGCTCCGGTCGCAATACTCCACCGCCGCCGCAACGACCATCGCGTCGAACACGACGGGTTCCCAGTTCGCGTTGGCGTAGGATTCAAGGTTCCGCGTCGAAAATCGGATGTCGCATCCGAGGACGAGCGTATGGTCAGCGCTCGCGCGTTTTGCGTCCGACTCGACAATCTCGACGGACAGCTTGCGGGAAATGGAGGGGTGTGGCGCGTCGATTATCATAGCTCTGGCCCCGCATCGATGCCCTCATGCCTGACCAGCTTTTCGGAAGGTCCACGTTTACCGGAGCCTTTCAGCAGGCTCTCTGCCAGCGCCGAGAAGTCAGAGCCATGCCGCGCTTCTTCCATCCGCCCCCGCACGTGGCGGGCATTTTGGGCCGGTGCATTACGGTAGTAATGTTCTTCGATGCTGCGGAAATTGGCGCGCGCGCATTCTTCGAGAGCGCCCTCCGCAGCACGCTGACAGGCGGCTTCACCCGTCAGCCCGTCAGCCAGCGCCTCTTTGGCGCAGTCGATCAGGGCGTTTCCGGCAGCCGAGCCCGCAGAAGAATAGCGAAGCGCATCAAGCTGTTGAGGCCGTTCTGCCACGAACAACCCCGCCTGATCGCCTACACCCAACGCCTCTTTTAGCTGTTCGAACGGTGCATCACGAAACTCTCGACGGAGCGCAACCGGAAGCGCTTCGGACACGTCGCTGGCCGAGTACGCGGCCTTGTCGGCGCGCTCGGCGAGGTTCTTCCAGTGCCTGCCCAACGGCAAACTTTTATGCGGTCCATCACTCATCGCTCTACTCCATGTCAGATAATATGTAGTATTCTGCTGACAATGTCAAACTGAGGTCGATGAGCACTTGTAGCGTGGCTAAAACACGGTGGTTTCAGCGGCTTGTTGTCGCGGTGCAAGATCTATGGACCGACGGTGCGCCTTGAGCGGCAGGCGCTGCACCGATTCGCCGGAATCGAAGGATTCCTTGCGATGCACGGTTGCCAGAAGTCCGGCTAGTGCCTCTTGCTGGCAGAGGCCTTGCGTGTGGCGTCGATCAGAATGATGTCCGAAGCCTGCTCACCGCAAGCAATCCGTGCGTTCCTGATTTCGGTGATCTGTGCAAGCTTGTCGCCGAGATCGCCAAAATCCATCACGACGAATATCCCGAAATTCGTCTGCGAGGCATCGCGATAAATTTCGAGCTGGCGCGCGTAGCCGTGGCGCACCGTGCCGCTCGACCGCTTCATCTCGACCAGAACGCGGGCGGCGTAACCTTGCGAGAATTTGAAATCGACAGGACCGCCGCCCATGTTCGCTTCCGGCGATATGTCCACGTTGTTCGCCCTGCAATAGCAATCCGCTATGGCATAATAGATCAGCTGTGCGGCCCGTTCTTTCTTGGGCTTGTCGCCGATCCATAGCTCTTCCCACAGATTGCCGTTCTCAACATGATGACGGAAAACTTCTAGCGTATCATGGACGAGCCGTCTGATTTCTTCCGGCCCTGCTGCAAAATTATAGGCGGCTCCGGTCGAAAGACCGTCCATGCCCTTGGCGAACAGGGCGCGCAGTCTGTAGTAGCCGAGCGCATCGACGCTCTTGTCGTAGTACGCTGTGTGTTCCTTGACCGCATCAAGAAATGTCTGAAAATCCTCGGATGAGCCGAGCGCGGCCCGCCGCAGTGCATATTTCCGGTCCGAGATTGTCGGTCTTGCGATACCTGCCAGCATCGCATTGACCCGTGTGCGGATGCGCTCGTTCTCGCACGCAGCCGCCTCGATATCAGACCAGTCATTGGCGACGGGCAACTCCCGCACGATATCGGACGGCACGAGCAGTAGCGGCTTCGTCCGTCCGGCCCCATCCACGAAGGTCGGAAGGCGATGATCGCCGCTGACATCGGTCTCGGTGACAGGTATGCCCTGCGCCACGCAAAATTCTTCCGTCAGCGCTGCGAGTACGGGAAGGATAACCCGCGTAGTGAAATCACTGATCGTATCCGGCCCGATATCTTCCTCGAAGAATCCCATCAGCGAAATCATCTCGGGATCATCCGCGCCCAGCTCTATGATCTCGCTGGCCGTCCGCATCATCTTCTCGCGAATTTCATCCGGCCTTGAACTTCCGGAGCGACCGCTTCCGCCGTAGCCGAGCCCATTCTCCGGCGGCTCTTGCAGATCAAGCAGACGTCTTGCACCTTTCCATGCGGCGTCGCCCTCGGCACGGGATATCGCGAGCAGCCGTACGAAATCCGAGAAATGGGAGCGGAACATCCGGTGCGCGTTTTCGCGGATTGCTTGTGTTCCCGATTTCTCCAGAAGAACCGGATCGATAAACAGCTGCGTGTCAACATCAACGAACGGATCAATCAGCCCCGCAGCATCGAGGGAGTCAGGATCGATGCCGTGATATTGCGAGAACAGTAGGGGGTCCTTGATCTTCGCCATGGCTAAGTCCCCGTCAAATCGTATTCTTCCATACGGTCATAAAGGTCGATCATGTTGCCCGACTTGATCCGGAACTGACTCCGTTTCTTGGTTGTGGGGTTCGCGCTCGCTTCGTCTTCCAGCTTGATCCCTGGATCGTAATAGACATCACCCTTCGCAAGCGCGCCGACGAGGTGATTAAAGCTCGTTCCTTCGCCGAGCCGCACGATGGAGCCGTACCTGTATTCACGCTGCGGCACCTTTTTGACCTCGCCTGGCACATAAACAGCCTGCGCGTGCTTCTTGCTCCATATCCCCAGCAGAGCCGAAAAGCTCCACGACGCGGCTACGGTGGCCTTGTCATCCACCAGCAGCAGCGCGCCGTCAGCATCGGTGACTTTTCCTGTGTTGTGATCGTATCCGTCCAGAACGAGCGTCATACCCGTACCCTTATGCCGCTCATTGACACGGTGAACACCGCCGAAGTTCAGGCGATCAGCGCGTCCGCGCTTGTCCGCATAACCAAAGCGCCGAATAAACGACTCCACGCCTTCATCCCTGTAAACGCCGCCGGTCGGCTCCGGCGTCATCAGGGTGATGACCTTGGACGGCGGTACGCGGGCAAAGTTGCCGACCTGGTTTGCCTTGACTTCCCATCCCTCGAAATCCGGCTCCGCTCGTCCGTTGCGCGCAACGCCAAGCTCCGCTTCAAGCGTATAGCCGATGCAGTTCGAGGCTTTGCACGGAACAAGACTACCATCCGCGCGCAAGGCCTTTGATTCAATCCAGTCTTCGCGGTGAATACGCAGGAGCTGTTCCAGCAAGATATCGCGTGTACTCTTTGTTCGGACGGCTAGGGGGATACGCCGGAACACACCGACAACTTCCAGATCACCAAGGGCACGCAGGGCGCGAGCGAGCTTGCTGTCAGGCCCCGCGCACCAAGCTATGATCCGGCGGTCAAAAGTGATGCCGAAGAACAGAAGCCGCCCTGGCTGGCGGGTTGTCAGCAGCTCCGAGGGCGCGTTCCGCGCACCTTTAAGGAAACCGGAGAACCGCACTTCCGGATATTGCGGGTATAAGATCAATTTTGCATGCGGAGCGGGCGCGCTTGTACCGTCCGGTTGAAGCCATTCGAGCGGTAGCGCCGCCTTCATGATCCGGTTGCCGTCCTTGGTCTCGTCCACGTAAGGATCGGCCGAGGGCAGGATGTTCGTAACCTCCATGCTGCCCGACAGATAGGGCTGGTTTTTCGAATTATCGTTCGGAGCCAGCTCCTTGACCAAAAGGCGGTTCACCCCGAGTTCGGACATCATGCCGCGAAGTTGCTCCAGTGTCAGATCGGGTAACGCTTCCTTCAGTCTCGCCATGCTCTAGCCCGCCCCCCTGATTTCAAGGCTCCGGCAATCTCCCGCAAGCCATGCCGCAACTTCATCCAGTACGGCATCGAGAGATTTGCGGAACTTGCCCTTGAGCGCGCATTCCCAGATCACCAGACGCCGCCAGCCTTGTTCGCGCAGGGCAGCTTCTACTTCGGCATCGCGGGCGCGGTTGCGGTCGATCTTCTGCTGCCAGAATTCCGTGCGCGTCGAGGGCAACTTGAACAGGTGGCAGTCATGGCCGTGCCAGAAGCAGCCATGCACGAAGATCGCCGCACCGTAACGCCGCAGGAACAGGTCGGGCTTTCCTGGAACCGCAGGGGAATGCAGCCGGTAGCGATAGCCGCGCGCGTGGAGCGCTTTACGGATCATTAGCTCCGGCTTTGTGTCCTTGCCCCTGATACCGGACATCATCCGGCTACGCGTCTTGCTGTCTACGATATCAGGCAACGACCTTCTCTTCCTCCGCCGCAGCCTTTGCTTTCGGCGGCTCTGCGGTCCTGTCCGCTCCGGCTGCTCCGGTGATGAAGGGCTGCATGTGGCGAGCAACGGCCTCGACCACAGGCACGACAACGGCGTTGCCGAATTGTTTGTACGCCTGCGTGTCCGACACCGGAATCTTTACCGGCTTTCCGTCGCGGCCATCAAAGCCCATCAGGCGCGCGCATTCGCGCGGGGTCAGGCGGCGCGGGTTCTTGCGCGGCCCCTGACTGACCAGAATTTCAGAACCATCCTTGTAGTAGCGCGCCGAGAGCGTGCGGGCGGTATCATCCGGCCCGACAAGCCCGAAACCGAAGCCGTTACCGGCGGCGCGATGCTTTTCAGCGTAGCCCTGCAAATAGCCCCAAAGATGGTCGGAGAGGGTGTATTTATCGAGAACCTTCGCCTTCGGTCCTGCGGTGTAGCGAAGCTCGGCATCCTCGCTGCCGTCCTCTGGATGCAGGATGCTGCTCATCTTCGGGCCTTGGGCCGTATCGGGCAGCACAATATCATCCATCGAGAAGCCGTTGTTCTCTTGGAAACCGACGATGAATATCCGTTCACGGTGCTGCGGTACGAAAGACTTAGCGTCGATGATGCGGGTCTGGATGTGGTAGCCCAGCTCTTTCGACAGGGCGCGGCGGATCACCTCGAACGTGCGACCCTTGTCGTGGCTGACCAGATTTTTCACGTTTTCCAGCAAGAATGCCTTGGGGCGGTGATACTCGATTATACGGGCGACATCGAAGAAGAGCGTGCCCTGCGCATCGCACCGGAAGCCATGCAGGCGACCGAGCGAGTTTTTCTTCGACACCCCTGCAATTGAAAAGGGCTGGCAGGGGAAACCCGCCAGCAGAACGTCATGTTCGGGGATATCGCCGACCGGAACCGTAGTGATGTCACCGGCCACCTCATGGTCGCATTCGTGGTTCGCGAGGTAGGTCTCGACGCAGAAGCGGTCCCGCTCTGACGTGAACACGCACTTGCCGCCGATGGACTCGAAGCCCTTGCGCATCCCGCCGATCCCCGCGAACAGATCGATGAAGCGGAAGCTGCCCTGCGCGGGCGGTTTGCTCTTGGCAATTGCGCGCAGTGTCTCAAGCGCGGCCTTTCGCGGCGCGCTCTCGCCGGTCTCCCACCGGTAGATGGTACGCTCGCAGTAGCCCAGCTTCTCGACCGCCTGTGCGATGGAGTAGCCCGCTTCCTGCCTCAGTCTGGAAAATTCGTTCATGCTGCCCTCGTTTCTCTGGGAATCATTCTGACATGTTGTCAAAAGAACATCAAGAGAACATTAGCGATATCCTGGGGTTATCCCACACTTTGCCCCCCGATGCTGTGTTCGTTCTGAAGTAGCTGGACATGGTGCACCGCTTCGCGGTCGGGCTGTCGTGAACAGAGCCCGCCGATAGCGGTCTCTGCCCTGCGGCTTCCATCCCTTGCGCGTGCGGGCGCGCGTCAAAGCGCACCCTTCAGCAGTGCGCGGCTCTTATGGAGCCGCCCGGCTTTCTGCTTCGTTTCCGGGGACCTTCCGGCCCCATCCTCCGTCAAGACCAAGTCCTTCGCTATGGCTTCGGACACGGACCGGCGGTCTCCCCATCCTTCCTCGCTGACGCTCGTGCAGGACGGGCGATCCCCCTCCGCCGCCCGTGATCTTGACGGCCTCCCCCCGCTCATTGGCGCGGGCCTAGTCCGGTTGCATGCGCAACCGACTATCCAAAGAAGGAATAAGGACATGAAAACAGATGTTTATCAGAAAGTAACAAACAAGATCATTGCCGATCTGGAGCAAGGCGAGCTGTCATGGCTCAAGCCTTGGAGCAGCGGCAACCTTGAAAGCAAGATCACCAAGCCTCTGCGGCACAACGGGCTGCCCTACAACGGGATCAACGTGCTGATGCTCTGGGGCGCGAGTGTCGAGGCGGGATATCTCTCCCCGTACTGGATGACGTTCCGCCAAGCCAAAGAGATGGGCGCACATGTGCGCAAGGGCGAGCGGGGCAATCTGGTGGTCTACGCTAACACCATCACCAAGAGGGAAGAGCAGGACGACGGCAGCGAGGAAGAGCGCAAAATCCCGTTCATGAAGGGCTATAGCGTTTTCAACGTCGATCAGATCGAAGGCCTGCCCGAACATTACTACGCCAAGCCCGAGCCGATCATTGATCCTGCCTTGCGGATCGATCATGCGGAGGCGTTCTTCGCCGCCACGCTTGCTGACATCCGCCATGGCGGGAACAGCGCTCACTATGCGAACGGCAGCGATCATGTGCAGATGCCAGCATTCGAGACGTTCCGCAGCCCCGAGGCCTACTATGCCACGCTTGCCCACGAGCTGACCCACTGGACGAAGCACAAGAGCCGCCTTGACCGCGACTTTGGGCGCAAGCGCTGGGGCGATGAAGGCTACGCCCGCGAGGAACTGGTGGCCGAGCTGGGCGCGGCGTTCCTTTGCGCCGATCTGGAGCTGACCCCCGAGCCTGGCACTGACCACGCCGCCTATATCCAAAGCTGGCTGAAGGTCTTGAAGGACGACAAGCGCGCTATCTTTGCCGCCGCCGCCCATGCGCAGCGCGCTGCAGATTACTTGCACGGTTTGCAACCGGTGATCGAGGGGGAACAGACAGAAGGAGCCGCCGCCTAGGGCGGCTCCAACCCCGAAAATTTTCGGCTGACCTCACGGCCAGCCGAGCTGGTTCGAAAGTCTTCAGGCTTGCCGTCGACCTCTCCAAACCAGTACCCTCTACGAGGGATTGAGAGCAGACCATGGCAATAACAACAGAAGAATGTGAAGAACTAGAAGAAAAGAAGATATGCGCCGGGTGTATCGGCGAAGCTTATCTTTCCAATTGCGTCGAGCACGAAGGTGAAGAAGACGAGTGTTCGTATTGCAGCGAAGAGCTTGAATGTATCACGCTAGAGGAATTGGCAGATCGGGTCGAAGCCGCTTTTGAGACACATTATTCACGCACATCAGACGAACCTAACTCATATCAATACGCGATGCTCCGCGATAAGGAAATTGATTACGAATGGGATCGCGAAGGCCAGCAGACCGTTTATGCCATCGCGGATGCCGCCAATGTATCAGAAGAGATCGCCGAAGACATTCAGGCCATCCTGGAATTCCGTCATTATGATTTTGAGAATGCAAAGATGGGGATCGAGGATGAGTTTTCGTCCGATGCCCATTATGAAGAAATCATGCCCGGCGACCATGAATGGCAAGAGCAGTGGACGGAGTTTGTTCGCCTCATAAAGACCGAAGCTCGCTTTTTCAGCCGCACCGCCGCATCGCATTTGGGCGACCTCTTTGACCGGATCGATGAAATGCGCACCCTTGACGGGCGCTCGCTCGTCATGGACGTCGGACCCGATACCGAGCTGACCCATCTGTTCCGTGGGCGCGTGTTCCAGTCAGAACCGCCACTGCAAAAGGCGATGGAACGCCCCGATAAAGAGCTCGCAGCGCCACCGGCATGGGCGGCTGGCGCAGGCCGGATGAATGCACGCGGTATCTCGGCATTCTACGGGGCAACCGCCCCTGAAATCGTTCTGGCAGAAGTCCGTCCGCCTGTCGGAAGCTGGGTTGCCATGGCTCGCTTCGAAATCACGCGACCGCTGAGACTACTCGATCTAACGGCTCTGGCCGATGTTCATGAACGCGGTAGCATTTTCGATCCTGATTATGCCCATCGCTTGGGAAGAATGACGTTCTTAAGAACTCTTTCCAGACGCATGGCGCGTCCCGTGATGCCCGATGATCAGGAGATGGAGTATTTGCCGACGCAGGCCATTGCCGACTACCTGTCAACAGAAGGGCAAGTACCTCTTGATGGAATCCTGTTCCCCTCCGTTCAGGTCGGGGGCAACGGGGTGAACGCGGTTCTGTTCCATAAGTCATCGCGATGCGAAGAGTTAGACATACCCGAAGGCACCGAGATCAGTGCCCGTACATACACCAATTATGAGGATGGCCCGGAGCCTGACTTCCATGTTAGCGAAGAGGTCCCGCCCGCCGAAGGCGAGCCCGAAACGGAGGAGCGGGGGCCGGGGATTTTTGGACCTGTGTTGGGGGATTGGGACGAATGGTTCGATGCCGATCTTCGGGATGCGGCTTTGAGGATCGATGTTGAATCCTTGCGTGTGCATGAAGTGAACGCGGTCCAGATCGATACGAATAGTCATTCAGTGCGACGGCATCGCTTCGAAAAGCGCGATTACGGCTTTTGAGAATCGCGGCCAGCCTGACGGCTGACCGCTGGGCGGTTAGAGACCTGGCGCGCGCGCTGCCAGCTCATCTTCGATGTTGCGCATCGAAGCCAGCGCGTTGCGGCGCTCTTGGCTGCTGCGCGGGGCACTCGCAAAGGCGTTGAAAGCCTCGGCCAGAAGGCCATGCAATTCTGCAGTGCTGCGGGATGCCGCTTCAAAGCGTGAGACGAGTTTCATCGTTTCCTCCTTTTGCTTCAAGGAGGCCCCGAACCACTCAGGGCCTTTCGGCCCCGGCTCACACCATCATCGGCCCATGGAAGGCCTGATGGTTCGGGAGGTGAACTTGATCCTGCATACAGGTGGATGCGTAGATGAAGCTTCGATATCGATTTTAGGCGGTGAATACCGGCAGCGCTGGCGGGATAGGCGGCCTACAGGGTGAGGTCTGATATCAGCATTTGCGAAGGGCGCTTCCGTGCATCACCACGAGCGGCGCGGCTCCTGTTCCAGATGCTCTATCTCGAATGTAGGTGGCGAGCGGCGACAAGTGTTTCTCGCGGCTGGCCGTCAGGCTGGCGGGTTTTCTTCCCCCGTGCCGTTCGATCCCCTTCGTCTTTCCGTGCCCACTTGCAACTGATTGCCCGATTCCCTGGCCGAAGCGGCTCAGCCTTCAATGCTCTGCCCGCGCCAAAAATCCGTGTTGAACATGAAGCCTGATCCTTCGCTCCGGCCTGTCGGGAGGGCGTTAGCAAGTAGGCCCGAAAGACAAGGAGAAGACGATCATGGCACGCGAAAACACCAACCAGAACCACCCCCAAAACGCGCCGGACTATCTGGCCTGGCACGTCACCCAGAGAGGCGAGAAGGCCTATTGGAACAAGGTCGGAGCCGCATGGAAACACAAGGACGGGCGGGGCTACACGCTTCAGCTTGAGACCTGCCCGATCAATGGCCGCATTGTCCTGCGCCTGCCGCTGGAAGATGCTCCCGAAACCTCAAACGATGCGGGGCGCTCATGAGCGCCCCAGTCAAATCGCAGGAGTTCTTTGTTGATCCTGCCCGTCTTGCGTCTGGCAGATGGTGCCACACGCGAGACCGCCAGATCGGAGAAGGCGATATCAGCGCCTCGTACAGCGCCGACAAGATCGCCGAGGGCCGCGTCCGCTCACCCTTCAAATGGCAAAATGCCCTTTGGGTATCGGTCGGCGGCGCGTCCATCGGCAACCAGCGCGCGGTGCAAGCCTACCGCATCATAGAGCGCAAGTTCTTCAACGGCAGGGCGATCACCTACCACGAAAACGCCCGTATGAGCGCTGCTGCCCTTGGACGGCCAGAAGGCTTCTATCACGGCATGACCGTGAAATGGGGTAAGCTCGATTGCGTACTTGTAGGTCCCGCAGCCATCTTTCTTCCGTCAGAAGAAAAGGCAGCGCCCGAGCAGGCCGATATGTTTGACCTACTGTAGAATTCAGGAGCCTTCGTCCGAAGGCTCCACTTTCGCGAGTTTATCGGAGAGCGCCTGCAACTCGGCAATGAAACGGTCGAGCTGGTCTTTTGAGAGCGTTGTGCCGTAATAGCCATCGCAGAGCTCGCATATCCGCACGCCCTTGTGGGTCAACGCGATATCGATGACCGACGCGCCTTTTTCACCGAGACATTCAATAATCGTCCCGAATTCTTCTTCCAATATCTTGTGATGCCACTCGTAGTGCCCCGACATATTGTTCGTCATGCATCTTCCTTCCTGCTCTTAGCGACCATCCTAGCATCGAGGCAGCGGTCCGGCGTAGCCCTGTCGCCGCCCCATCCACATCATTCTTGGGAACATCGCCCCCGCTACCATCGCCTCTGGCACATGGCAGCCCCCAGCATCCCAGGCTTTTGACCTTTCGTTCCGGCTTCGTCCTTCCAGCAGATTTGCCGCTAACCCTGGCATGGCCGACTTGCCGATCAATGGGCTGCCCGCACCAGGCTTTGCCCCGTGTTGCCCATGAGCGCCTGCGTTTTTGTCCCTGCCGTTTCGGGAGCGTCCATCAGGACGAAACCCAAGAAACGAAAGGAAAAAGCAATGGGACTAGATATGTATGCGATGATTTCAGATGAGAGCTTCGAGCGCGAGGTCGATTTCAAGCCCGGTCAGGATGTGGGAGAGCTGCACTACTGGCGCAAGCATCCCAACCTCCACGGTTGGATGAAAACGCTCTACTTCGAGAAGGGCGGCGAGCAGCAGGACTTCAACTGCACGCCAGTCACCTTGACCGAAACTGATCTGGCAAGGCTGGAAGCCGACATCGAGGCGGGGAATTTACCGCCTACCGAAGGCTTCTTCTTCGGCGCGTCAGATGGATCGGAGGTCGAAGACGATCTGGCCTTCATCGCCAAAGCGCGTAAAGCTATCGTCGATGGTGATACCGTCTTCTACTACGCTTGGTGGTAAGCCAGCGTTAGCGCCGCCCAAGCTGGGCGGCGCTATTCAGGCATGTGATCCTCATCATCGTACCAATCATCGCGTTTCGCGCGCGGTTTGAACTCCAGCGCGAGCACGTCCGGCTTTTGTTTGTGCCGGGCGTGCGTCAGGCGGATGGCGAGGCGCACGGTGTCGTCCGCCGCCAGATGAAAATGTTGGCGCAGCTCATCGAGCTGACGCGCGTGCGCTTCGTCCAGATGAAGCATGAGTATGTGTCGCATGAATTTTCCTTTCAGATGCTAGAGGTTAAAATCAGGGCCAGACCCACGTGAGCGGTCTTGCCCACGGCTCCTGTCTTTCTTCGGGGTCTCAGGCTGTCTCGCGATATCGGCTTTCACCTTGGCCGTTGTCGTATGCCCGCGCTGCATCGAGAGATAAGCGCTCAGCTCAAGGTGCAGATCGGCGATATCCTTGCTTCGCTGATCGCGCATTTGCTTGACGGCGCGCTGGAGTTGCTGGCGCTCATCAAGCTGGCGGGACACCAGTCCATCGCGCTCAGCCTGATCCCGGCAATAGCATTGCCATGCATCCAGCTCGTTCTGCGTTCTGATCCGAGAGTATTTGCCCGTGATCCGGCTCCACAGGCCGCCCATGCCTTTCGGAAGGCGCGCTGCCCGCGCCGCCGTTTCCTGTTCCCAGCGGGCACGCTGCACCTCGTCCAGCGCTTTGCGCTCATCGCGGTGGCGCTCAACGATCTGGGTCCGCTTGAACTCAATGGAGGGATGTTTCCGGTGGTACGCCTTATTGATTTCAAGGGCGTATTTCTGAAGCTGCGCACTCATCCGCTTGGCTATCTCTTCGCGGCGCTCCTGCACACTTGGCAATTTGTCCACGCCCGGCAGCCGGTCTTTAACGTCCTTCGCCTTGACGCCCGACCAGCGGGCCAGCGCGTAGACTTCGCCCTGATAATCGAGCGCGACCACGCCGCGCCGATCACCGCGAGCGAGGAAGAAGCCCTTGTCTTCCAGAGCGGCTTTCAGGGTGTCGGCGTTGTCGGAAGACTGCCAGGCCTGTTTGAACATCGCCTTGACGAGCTGAGGGTCGGCCATCGCCCGCTTGGCTTGCTGCCATTCGGCGCGGCTGAAATTCAGCGGGTTGCGCAAGGCCTGATCGACAATGCCCTTGGGCATGTCCCAGCCATGCTGGAAATAGAGCTCTTTCGAGACCTCCATAAGGCGGCGCTTAAAGAATGGCAGGTTCTTTGCCGTCATGGTTTCGGAATCGATCCGCGACCAGACCGCATGCGCGTGCCGCCTGCCTTCCTTCTCATGGAAGACGATGGCGCGGGGATGCCCGTCCAGGCCAAGCTGCTGCTCGACCATTTCAATGGCCGTTTCGAAGTGCTCGACATCGACACGCTCGTCCTCCGGCGGATTCAGACTGAGCGAGAAAAGATGTTGCTGGCAGCGCGTGCCTTTGGCCACGGCCTGCGCTTCGAGCAAGGCGTCCAAGAGCTGCACATCGGAAACAAATCCGCGCAGCTCGTGCAGCTCGGCATGCTCATTATCCCGCTCGTTCATAAGATGGCGGGCGAGCTTGGCCGCGTTCCCGCGCTGTGAACCTTTCAGGATCATGGCTCACCCCCGTCGCTTATGCTGCCGAGCGCCCGCAGCAGTTCCTGCCGCATGGCCTTCACATCTTCACAGGCCTGACGAAGGTCAGCTTCTGTCTCGGGCGAGACGGGCAGCGAGCCACTGTTGGAAGCGCGCGCGAGCTGGTTCAGGTTGGAAGACAAGCGCGATGAGCCGAGCGCGCCCAGGACACGCCCGAGGGCTTCATGATCCTTGACCGGATAACGCCCACGCTTCTTGCGCGGCGCAGCATCATCCCCGAGCACTTGCTCGCGGATATACCGCCCCAGCGGCATGCTGCCTCGCAACATGTCCAGCTTGGCGCGCTCATCGAAGGTGAGGCGCAGCGAGAACGGCGGCGGATACTTGGGCCGCTGATCCTTGGCTAACTTATTGAAACGTCTATCTAAGGTGCTCATCGCCGCACCTCAGATCGCTTAGATCATAAGGTGCGAGATGGTGTTCCCATTCTTGGAGGACTTCGAACAGGCGGTTCGATTCCGCTCCTGTTGGGTCCACCATTGTTTGTCCCTCCCCGAAGGATCCTGACCGCGACGGTCCCGCAGACGCATACGCGTATGTTGGCCCCGGACTGGTGAACGTGCAGGCACAGACCTGTAAAATGACGCATATCGGTTCCGTATGCGCGCGGGCCGTTGTTAAATCCCGGCTTTTGCGGTCAAGCTGCTTCGCCGCGCCTTAGGGGTGTGCTAGGCGATCGCCAGACGTCACCGCAGGGACATGACATGGCCAAACCGTTCGACATCGTAGTGGTGGGGCAAGGCGGCCGCGTGGGGGTCGAGGCCGCGTTGTTCGCCGCCAGCCTGCGCAACGCCGTGCCGAACTTTCCCGGCCGCCTCATCGTGCTCGAGCCGCAGCCCGGTGGCGCATGGCACGGCGATCCGACGATGGCGCCCGAGCTGCGCGGCCTTCTGACCGACGAGCTGAACGCCGAGATCCGCCCGTTCGAGGCCCGTCATTTCGGCAGCCGCTATCCCTACGGCAACAAGATCGAGGGACTTCTGGTGCTGGACGCGGATGCGCCCTTCGTCTTCTTCGACAGCGACACGCTGGCGCATGGCCCGCTCGATCAGGTGAACTTCGATTTCGACCGTCCCGCCGCGTCGATGCGGCGCGAGGGGACTTGGCCCGAGCTAGAGCTGTATGGCCCGGGATATGCCGAGATCTGGACATCGCTCTACGACAAGTTCGGGCTGGACTTCGACAGCTCGCTGGATCCGTCCCAGCCCGACGAGTACTGGGAGCGGTACCTTTATTTTAACGCGGGCTGGTTCTTTCACCGCTCGGGCCCCGAATTCGGGCAACGGTTCCTCGACTACGCGCTGGCGATCCGCGACGATCCGCCCGAGGCCGCGGCGCTGCAATCCTTCGACCCCTGGCTCGACCAGGTGGCCCTGCCGCTGGTCATTCATTCATTCGGCGGGGGTCGGCCCGGGCCGGAGCTTTCGGGCCTCGATGGCGACATCACCACGCATTACCGCATGATGCCACTTCTCTATGCGCGCGAATGCGATCAGGCCGTCGCCGCGGCCGAAACCGCGATGGCCTCGAACAAGGTCAAGAAGGTCCTGAAGGAGCATGAGCCCTTCCAACGCTTCATCCTGCAAAACAAGGGCGCCAAGGCGCGCGGCATGTTCGACCGCGCAGACCTGCCCCGCCGCGAACAGGCGATCCGCAACCGGCTGAAGAACGCCAACCTGTGGATGCGTTGAGCAGGCTTTGACCCCGGCCGCCCCCGCGCGTAAGACGGCGCGCATGACTGACGACACCCTTCTGGAGGCCGCGCACCGCGTGCTGGAGACCGAGGCCCGGGGACTGGCCGCGCTGGCCGCCGCGATCCCCGCGGGCTTTGCCGCCGCCGTCCGGGCGATCCACGCCGCGCAAGGCCGGGTGATCGTGGCGGGCGTGGGCAAGTCGGGCCATGTGGGGCGCAAGATCGCGGCCACGCTGGCCTCGACCGGGACGCCCGCGCATTTCGTCCACCCGACCGAGGCCAGCCACGGCGACCTTGGCATGATCGGCGCGGGCGACCTGTGCCTTCTGCTGTCGAACTCGGGCGAGACGGCCGAGCTTGGCGACCTCATCGCCTATTGCCGCCGTTTCGGGCTGCCGATCGTCGCCGTCTCGGGGCGCGAGGGGTCGACCCTGATGCAAGCCGCAACGCACGGGCTGTGCCTGCCGCAGGTGCCCGAGGCCTGTCCGATGGGGCTGGCGCCGACCACATCCACCACGCTGATGCTGGCCCTGGGCGACGCGATGGCCGTGGCCCTGATGGAACTTCGGGGCTTCACCGCGGAAGGCTTCGGCGTCTTCCACCCGGGCGGCAAGCTGGGCGCGCAACTGGCCCGCGTGGCACAGTTGATGCATACCGGGGCCGAACTGCCGCGGGTTGCGAAGGACACACCCATGTCAGAGACCCTGATCGAGATGACGTCGAAGGGCCTCGGAATCGCCGCCGTTATCGACCCCGAGGGTCGTCTGGCCGGTGTCGTCACCGATGGCGACCTGCGCCGCAACATGGCCGACCTTCTGACCCGCACCGCGGGCGATGTCGCCAACCCCGCGCCCGTGACGCTAGGCCCCGACCGGCTTGCGGCAGAGGCGATGGCGCTGTTGCAAGCCAAGAAAATCTCGGTCCTCGTGGTCACCGACGACGACGCCCGCCCGGTGGGCATCCTGCATATCCACGACCTTCTGCGCGCCGGAGTCGCCTGATGAAAACCGCCATCCTGATCCCCGCCCGCTATGCCTCGACCCGCTATCCGGGCAAGCCACTGGCCGAGCTGACGCTGCCCGACGGGACGCGGAAATCCCTCATTCGCTTGACGTGGGAGGCCGCGCGCAAGGTCGCGGGCGCCCCGGAGGTCCACGTCTGCACCGACGACGACCGGATCGCCGACGCGGCGCGGGCGTTCGGCGCATCGGTCATCATGACGCCCGAAACCTGCCGCAACGGGACCGAACGCTGCGCGGCGGCGGTCGAGGTTGCGGGGCTGGACGCGGACGTCATCGTCAACCTGCAAGGCGACGCGCCCCTGACGCCGCCGTGGTTCGTCGAGGCGCTGATCGACGCGATGGCGGACGGCCCCGCGGTCGCCACCCCGGTGTTGCAATGCGATGCCACGACCTATGGCCACTTCGTCGAGGACCGGAAGGCCGGGCGCGTCGGCGGCACCACCGCCGTGTTCCGCCCCGACCGCACCGCGCTCTATTTCTCGAAAGAGGTGATCCCGTGGCTGGACCCGGCCAAGGTCGATCCCGCCAACATCCCCGTCTTCCACCATGTCGGAGTCTACGCCTACACCCGCGCCGCCTTGCAGGCCTATGGCACCCTGCCCGAAGGTACGCTGGAGCGTCTGGAAGGATTGGAACAGCTGCGCTTCATCGAGAACGGCTGGCCCGTCACCTGTGTCGAGGTCGAGGGCCGCGGCCGGGTGTTCTGGGAACTGAACAACCCCGGGGACGTGTCGCGCATCGAATCCGTCCTGCATGAGATCGAGGTCTGAGCATGTCCGTCACCATCCGCGATATCGAGATCGGGGACACCAACCCCATCGCCCTGATCACCGGCCCCTGTCAGCTGGAGTCGCTGGATCATGCGCGCATGATGGCGACCCGCATCGCCGAGGCCTGCGCGCCCACCGGTACACGCTTCATCTTCAAGGCCAGCTACGACAAGGCCAACCGATCCAGCCTGAAGACCGCGCGCGGGCTGGGGATGGAAGAAGGCCTGTCCATCCTGTCGAAGATCCGCGACGAGTTCGGCTGCCCCACCCTGACGGACGTGCACCTGCCCGACCACTGCGCCCCGGCGTCCGAGGCGTGCGACGTCATCCAGATCCCTGCGTTCCTGTGCCGTCAGACCGACCTTCTTCTGGCCGCCGGAGAGACGGGTGTCGCGATCAACGTCAAGAAGGGCCAGTTCCTGGCGCCCTGGGACATGGAGAACGTGGCGGCCAAGATCGCAAGCACCGGCAACGAGCGCATCATGCTCTGCGACCGGGGCACGTCCTTCGGGTACAACACGCTGGTGTCGGACTTTCGCGGACTGCCGATCATGGCGCGCACCGGGTATCCGGTCGTCTTCGACGCGACCCATTCGGTCCAGCAGCCCGGCGGGCAAGGCACGACAAGCGGCGGCCAGCGCGAGTTCGCGCCGGTGCTGGCCCGCGCGGCCTGCGCGGTGGGGGTGTCGGCCCTGTTTATCGAGACGCACGAAGATCCCGACAACGCACCGTCGGACGGGCCGAACATGATCCCCGTGGACCAGATGGCGGACCTGATCGGGACTCTGCGCAAGATCGACGACTTGATGAAGGGCCGCTGATCCGGCCCACCGCGCGGCGCGTTCATCTCGCCTTCACGGTGCACTGTCAGAACCCGCCCCGCGCGCAGATGGAAAGACAGCGATCCCGGGAGGGGTCGGTCGGTTTGGCACCCGACCGATTCTGACCGACAGGGATCACCGGTGAGACCGAACGGCCGGGGGTGACGCCCCGTCCCGACATCGCGACCAACCCGGCGGCGCCGCCACCTTCCCATCACACCCGAACGGACCAGAGCCCGGCACCGATGACGGTGTGCCCGGGCCCTTCGTGCGGCAGGATTCTCGGAACGAAAATCTTCCCCATTACCCACAGAAAAAGCAGGAGGCGCACCAAACTTGCGGTGCACCAGCTTCACGGACGGAGCTGCCCTCTGCGCGTTCTTTACATGCAATGTGAAACGTACGTTTTGCCTTGTCGGTCATGGATACCGAAAGAATCTTGCCATGGACATGACGACCAAACTCACCGCCGCGGCCGAGCGGCTCTTCGATCGGCACGGCTACATGGCCACCGGCATGGACCGGCTGACCGCTGCCGCGGGGATGTCGAGCCGGACGCTCTACAAGCATGCCGGGAGCAAAGCGCAGCTCATGGCGCGCGTGCTGACGGAGCGGGACCGGCGCTTCATGGCCCGGCTCGAGGTGCAGAGCGTCGACGCGCTGTTCGAAGCGCTTGAAGACTGGGTGTTGGTCGAGGGCACGCGGGGCTGCCTGTTCCTGCGATCCCTCGCGGAAACCGGGGGCGACACGCCCGAGATCGCCGAGGCCGTCGCGATGCACAAGGCGGCGTTTCGTCAACGGATCGAGGAGGTCGTCGCAGCAGACCTCGGACACCAAGACCCGGTCCTGGCCGAGCGGGTCCTGGTTCTCCTCGAGGGGCGACCCACGCGGCGGTCTACAGGGGCGCAGACGCCGTGTCCGCAGCACGGGGGGCGGCGGCCATCTTGATCGAGAGGGCACGAACTTGAGCCCCGCCCTTCGCATCGGCGCGACAGGCTTCGACCTGATCGCAGTCTGCTACACGGATTCGCCCGCTTCGCCTTCGGACTGTTCCTGCCGCAGATCGACGGCGATCTGGGGCTCGGCCCATCGCTCAGCGGGATCATCTCCGGCAGCTCGTTCGCTGCCTACTGCGTCGCGATCGTCGCTTCGGCGGTCCTGACCGAGCGGATCGGCGCGCGGGCGTTGCCGTGGGGGCGGCCAGCGTCGCCGGCGCCGGCATGCCCGGGATCGCCCTCGCACCATCGCCGCTGATCCTCGCCATCGCCGTGGTGGTGGCGGGTTCGAGCACAGGCCTCGCCTCCCCGCCCATGGCCGCCGCCGTGGCAGCCGCGGTCCGCAAAAGTCGGCAGGATCTCACGAATACGGTGATCAATGCCGGGAGGCAGCCCAGAAGATTGGCTGATTTGCCCTAGCTGGAAGCGACTACGTTATGGCGTAGCCGGGGCCTTCGCGAGGCAAGCAGGCCAAGCATTTCCGAAAGCCCTGCTTTTTCTCGTGGATAATAGGGAAAAGCTATTCCCCGGACAGCTTGCGCAGTCGCGCGATCAGCGACGACGTATCCCAGCGCCCGCCACCCATGGACTGCACGTCCTTGTAGAACTGATCGACCAGCGCGGTGACGGGCAGCGGCGCGCCGATCTCGTCCCCGGTGGCCAGGCAGATGCCCAGATCCTTGCGCATCCAATCGGTGGCGAAGCCGTGGTCGAACTGGCCGTCCAGCATCGTCTCGTACCGGTTCTCCATCTGCCACGACCCTGCGGCGCCCTGGCTGATGACCTCGACCACCGCGCGGCCGTCCAGCCCCGCCTTCTCGGCGAAATGCAGCGCTTCGGACAGGCCCTGAACCAGCCCCGCGATGGCGATCTGGTTGCACATCTTGGTGGTCTGGCCCGCGCCGGTCTCACCGATGCGACGGCAGATCTTGGCGTAGCACTCCATCACCGGCAGGGCGCGGTCGAACGCCTCCTGCGGCCCGCCGCACATGATCGACAGCGCCCCCTTCTCGGCCCCTGCCTGACCGCCCGAGATCGGCGCGTCCACGAAAGCCGCACCCTTCTCGCCTGCCGCTTCGGCAAGCTCGCGCGTGACCATGGCAGACACGGTCGTGTGATCGACGAAGATGGCGCCCTCGGACAGGCCTTGAAACGCGCCGTCCGGGCCGGTGCAGATCCCGCGCAGGTCGTCGTCGTTGCCGACGCAGGTGAATACGAATTCGGCCCCTTCGGCGGCGGCGGCGGCAGGCGTGTCGGCGCGCTTTCCCTGGTGCTTGGCGACCCAGTCGTCGGCCTTGGCGGAGGTGCGGTTGTAGACGGTCACGTCGTGGCCCGCGGCCTTCAGATGCCCGGCCATGGGAAAGCCCATCACGCCCAATCCCAAAAATGCTACCGCCGCCATGCCTTCACCTCGCCTGTCCGTTTGTCTAAGCACGGGTTTAACCTTGTCCCGTGGCCGGTCAACCGGCGTCCCGTTCCCTGAGGTGCCGATGCTGTTCTTGTTCCGCTGGCTGGTGCGTGTGTTTACCGGTCTTGCCGTGCTGGCGGCGGTCGTTCTTCTGGTGGGCTACTGGTTCCTGTCGCGCAGCGCGCCCGACTACGACGATACATTGACAGTTGACGGCGTCACGGGCCCGGTCGAGATCGTGCGCAATACCGCCAACGTCCCCCACATCTTCGGCGAGACGGACGAGGACGTGTTCTTCGGCCTGGGCTTTGCCCACGCGCAGGACCGGCTGTGGCAGATGACGCTGCTGCGCCGCACCGCACAGGGCCGACTGTCCGAGATCTTCGGCAGCCGCACCGCCCGCACGGACGAGCTTCTGCGGCGCCTTGACCTTTACAACCTCGCCGCCGACTCGGTCGAGGTGCAGGATGCCGATACGACAGCCGCCTTGCGCGCCTATGCCGACGGTGTGAACGCATGGGTGTCCGAGGTGAACGCAGGCGCGCTTGGTCGCGGCGCGCCGGAATTCTGGCTGTTCTCGCCCGAGATCGCGCCATGGACCCCCGCCGACAGCCTGGCGATCATCAAGCTGCTGGGCCTGCAACTCTCGGCCCACGTGACCGAGGAGGTGCTGCGCGCGCGGGTCTCGCTTGCGCTGGACGACGACGCGCGTCTTGAGGACATCATGCCCGAGGCGCCCGGAAACGGGATCGCGGCGCTGCCTTCCTATGCGTCGCTGGTCCCTGGGGCGGAGGCGGTGCGCCACGCGTCGCTGGACACCGGGCCGGAGCCGGCCCTGTCACCGCTGGCCCCGCGCGGCTTCGGCGGCGCATCGAACGCATGGGCCGCGGCGCCGGACCGGGCGGCCACCGGTGGCACGCTTCTGGCCAACGATCCGCATCTGGGCTTCACCGCCCCCGCCATCTGGTACCTCGCCCGGGTCGAGCTGGAATCGGGCGGCGTCATCGGCGGCACCGTGCCCGGGATGCCCATCGTGCTGGTGGGCCGGTCGGACCGGATCGGCTGGGGGCTGACATCGTCTTATGCCGACGACCAGGACGTCCATATCGAGCGTCTGAACCCCGAGAATTCCTCGGAAGTGCTGACCCCGGACGGGTTCAAGCCGATGCGCACGCGCACCTCGATCGTCCGGATCAAGGATGCCGCCGACCTGACCTTGACCCTGCGCTGGACCGAAAACGGCCCCGTCCTGCCCGGGCGGCACTGGGATCTGGGTACGATCACCCCGCCGGGGCACGTGGCGTCGATCGCGTGGACGGCACTGAGCCCGGTCGACACCTCGATGAGCGCGGCGCTGGCGCTGATGAAGTCAGGCTCGGTCGACGAGGCGATCGAGGTCTCCGAAGGGTTCATGGCGCCGTCGCAGAACCTGACGGTCGTGGATGGCGAAACCATCGCGATGAAGGTGATCGGCGCCCTGCCCCGCCGCCGCGACGATCACCAGTCGAAGGGCCGTCTGCCGACCCCCGGCTGGATCGAGGCGAACCGCTGGGACGGGATGCTGCCCTATGCCACGAACCCCGAATTCGTGGCACCCGAGGGGGGGATCCTTGGCAATACCAACAACAAGGTCATCGACCGCCCCTTCCCGATGCACATGTCCTATCACTGGGGCGACACCCAGCGCGTCCAGCGCTGGCGCCGCCTGATGCAGGGCCGGGAGGTGCATACCCGCGAAAGCTTCATGGAGGCGCAGCTCGACACCGTCAGCTATACCGCGCGTTCCCTTCTGCCGCTGGTCGGGGCCGAGCTGTGGTTCTCGGGCGAGGCCGCGCCCGAGGGCACGCCCGAACGCCTGCGCCAGCGCGCGCTGGAGCTTCTGGCCAGCTGGAACGGCGAGATGAACGAACATCTGCCCGAACCGCTGATCTATGCCGCGTGGATGCGCGCGTTGCAGGACCGGCTGATCAACGACGACCTCGGCCCGCTGGCCGACGAGTTCACCCATGTCGAGCCCCTGTTCATCGAACGCGTGTTCCGCGATGTGGGCGGGGCTGCGGCGTGGTGCGACGTGCAGCAATCCGCGCGTGAGGAAACCTGCCCCGAGATGGCGCGCCTGGCGCTGGACGACGCGCTGGTCTGGATCACCGAACGTTACGGCCAGGGCCTGGAATCGCTGCGCTGGGGCAATGCGCACGAAGCGGTGCACGAGCATCCGGTGCTGGGCACCACGCCCGGGCTGGGCTGGCTGGTCAACATTCGGCAATCCACCAGCGGCGGCGACAACACGCTTCTGCGCGGCCGGACCAAGGGCACGATGCCCGACCCGTTCCTGAACGTGCATGGCGCGGGCTATCGCGGGATATACGATTTCGCGGATCCTGAATCCTCGGTTTTCATCATCTCGACCGGGCAATCGGGCCATCCGCTCTCGCGCCATTACGACGACCTCAGCGAGCTGTGGCGGCGCGGCGAATACATTCCGATGACGCTGGACCCCGACCTCGCCCGTGCGGGGGCGACGGGTGTGACGGTCCTTCTTCCCGAGGAAACGGAAGAAGACCGGGCGGCCGAGATCGAGTGACCGTCAGATCGCGCCGGGCATCAGGTGGAGCGCGGCGTGCTGGAGCAACATGATCGTCTTGGCATCGCGGATCCGGCCATCGTCGATCATCTCCAGCGCCTCGGTCAGGGGCAGCTCCAGCACCTCGATATCCTCGCCTTCGTCCTCGACACCGCCGCCTTGGTCGATGCGGTCGTCGGGGCTGTACCGGCCCACGAAGAAATGCAGACGCTCGGTCACCGAACCGGGGCTCATGAAGGCGTCCCACAGGGGCGTCAGCGTCGCAATGCGGTATCCCGTTTCTTCCTCCAGCTCGGCGCGCATGCGCTCGGCCGGGTCGGCCTCGTCAAGCAGACCCGCCGGCGCCTCGATCAGCAAATCGTCATGGCCGTTCTCGAACGCGGGCCAGCGGAACTGGCGGATCAGGATGACCGTGCGCCGGGCGGGATCGTATAGCAGACAGACGCAGCCATTGCCGCGGTCATAGCTCTCGCGCGTCTGCTCCTGCCATGTTCCGTCCGACATCCGGTAGTCGAACCGCGCCTTGCGCAGCGTGTACCAGTTGTCCGACAGGACGGTCAGTTCGTGCAGGCGCACGCGGTCCGAAATGCTCATGTCTGCCCGTTCCCCTTCCCGCTACATCGCGAGCCTTGCGTTATAAAAACGTCCGGATGGCCCGATTTTTTTGACGCCTGATCGGAACCGTCCACAGTTTATTAATATTGTCCAACTAGCCTGAACGGGTTCGGCGGCCATCCTGGTCGCGCCGTCGGGCATCCTCCCTGACGACTGGCCGCGCCTTCCCGGCGCGGCATTTTTTACCCGTCACCCCCACGGATATTCCCTGTTGACGGACCCGGGATAACTTCATAGCGTCCGTCTCAATCAATAAGGCCGGCCAGTCCGCCAGGGAGAAATATACGTCGGAAAGGTCCCGTTCGCGGGGCCTTTTCGCGTTCAGGGCGGACCGGAAATCGGACCTGACAGCGGCAAGGCGACCTGTTAAACGCCACGCCGAGACCACGTTCATCACTGGAAGCGACATGACCGACTACTTCAAAACGCTCTCGCTCGCCGCCCTCCTCGCCTTTGCCGGCCCCGCCCTTGCGCAGGAGGCCGATACGCCAACCGAGGACGCCCCCGCCCAGGCCACCGACGGGCTGAACATGGGCGAACCCGCCGGATCGCGGCAGGACGCCGAAGGCCCCGGATCGACCTATATCGAAGCCGAGTTCGGCGATTGGCAGCAACGCTGCGTGCGTGCGCCCGACGGCAACGACCCCTGCCAGCTGTACCAGCTTCTTCGCGACGGCGATGGCAATGCCGTGGCCGAGATGAGCATCTTCCCCCTGCCCCCCGGACGCGAGGCGGCAGCGGGTTCGACCATCATCACCCCCCTGGAGACGCTGCTGACGCGGTCGATCACGCTGTCGGTGGATGGCAGCCAGCCCAAGCGCTATCCGTTCGAATTCTGCACCCAACAAGGTTGCATCAGCCGCGTGGGCTTCACCGCGGCCGAGGTGGAGCAGTTCAAGCGCGGTGCCGCGGGGCGCATGGTGATCGTACCGGCCGCAGCCCCCGATCAGACGATCTCGCTGACGATCAGCCTGTCGGGCTTCACCGCCGGGTTCGAGGCTGTGACCGAGGCGAATGCGAACGCCGGCCAAGCTGCCCCCGAGTGATCGCAGTACGGTCGTAACTGAAACCGCCGCCCCACCCCGGGGCGGCGGTTTTCGTTTGCGACCCTCACTTACGCGTTGGTCAACGCCAGAACCGCGTTCAGCCCCCCGAAGGCGAAGGCGTTCGACATGGCAACCTCGATCTGTGCCTCGCGCGCTTCGTTCGGCACGACGTCGAGGGCACATTCGGGGTCCGGCTCTTCGTAGCCGATGGTGGGGGCGATGATCCCATCGCGCAGCGCCATGATGCAGGCCAGAAGCTCGACCGCGCCGGTGCCGCCGATCAGGTGACCGTGCATCGACTTGGTGGAGGACATCATCAGATCGTTCGCGTGGTGGCCGAAGACGTCCGCCACCGCCGCGCATTCGGTCTTGTCGTTGGCCGCCGTGCCGGTGCCGTGGGCGTTGATGTACCCCACCCGCTCGGTCGCGATGCCGCCGTCCTTCAAAGCACCTGCTATGGCGCGCGCCGCCCCCTTCTTCGAGGGCATGACGATGTCGGCCGCGTCCGAAGACATGGCGAATCCGGCAACCTCGGCCAGGATCTCGGCGCCGCGGGCTTTCGCGCGCTCGTATTCCTCGAACACGAACATGCCTGCGCCTTCGCCCTGGACCATGCCGTTCCGCGTGGCCGAGAACGGGCGGCAGGCGTCGCGGGACATGACGCGCAAGCCCTCCCACGCCTTCACGCCGCCGAAGCACAGCATCGACTCGGACCCGCCGGTGACCATCACATCGGCCAGGCCCGACCGGATCATTGAAAATGCCTGCCCCATCGCATGGTTCGAGGACGCGCAGGCCGTCGCGACCGTGAAGCTGGGGCCCTGAAGGTTGTACTGCATCGACACGTGGCTTGCCGCAGCGTTGTTCATCAGCTTGGGCACGACGAAAGGATGGACGCGGTTCTTCCCCTCTTCATAGACGGCGCGGTAATTTTCGTCCTGCGTGGACAGACCGCCGCCGGACGTGCCCATCACGACCCCGGCCCGCTGCGCCAGTTCCCCCTGGAACGAGATGCCGGACTGTGCGATCGCCTCTTCCGCTGCGATCAGGGCGAATTGCGTGAACCGGTCATACAGGGCGATCTGCTGGCGGTTGAAGCGGTCGGTCTCGGCGTAGTCCTTGATCTGCGCGCCGATCTGCACCGTCAGGCGATCCACGTCGCGGATGTCCAGCGGACCGATGCCGCAACGCCCCTCGCGCATCGCCTTCAGCGTCTCGGGCACGGACTGCCCCAGCGCGTTGATCGTGCCCGCGCCGGTGATGACGACGCGCCTCACGTTTTCTGGGCGGCCACGAGGCCCTCGACCGCGCCGACGATCGCCGCAACCGACGAGATGTCGAACTCGCTCGCCTGCGGCTCGTTCGCGTTGAATGGCACCTGGATGTCGAACTCTTCCTCGATGGCGAAAATGGATTCCACCAGGCCCAGTGAATCGATGCCCAGATCGTCCAGCGTCTGCGTCATCTCGATATCCGAGGGTTCCAGCATCGCCTGTTCGGCCATGATCCGGATCACCTTGTCCCTGACGTCGTCAGCCATTTGCCGCCCCCTTGTCGTTCGTCGCGGGATTTAGTCATCCGCACCGGATTTTGGAACCGGTTTCTGTCGGGACGCAAGATCGCGCAGGACTCGCGGCAAGCGACGCAAGGCCTTGTACATGTCTACATGTTGATCCATGCGCACGGCCGGATAACCCATCATCACACGCCCCGCAGGAACGTTGGACAGAACCTTCGTTCCGCCGCCGAAAATCACGTCCGAGCCAATGCTCAGATTGTCGGCGATCCCGGTCGCCCCGCCGCAAACCACGCGGTCGCCCAGAACGGTCGATCCGGCGATCCCGGTCAGTGCCGCGGCCAGACAATCGTCGCCCATCACCACGTTGTGGGCGATATGGCATAAGTTGTCGATCTTGCAGCCGTTGCCGATGCGCGTGGCACGGATGGTGCCGCGGTCCACGGCCGAGTTGGCACCGATCTCGACATCGTTGCCGATGATGACCGTGCCCAACGAGTGGATGCGGGTCCACGATTGACGCACGATCTCGCCTTGGTCGCCCAGGCTGGATCGGGCCTTCTCGACCCCCGAGGTTTCGGGGGTGACGAAGGACAGGCCGTCAGCGCCGATCACGGCCGAGGGTTGCAGGATCACGCGGTCGCCGATGACCACGCGGGCCCCCACGCGCACCCCGTTGTAGAGAAGTGCGTCATCGCCGATCCGCGCCTCTTCCGCGACCGAAGCATGGCTGGCGATCCGGGCGTTGTCGCCGATCCGGGCGTCCCGGCCGATGACCACGAAGGGGCCGATGGCGGGGTTTGCGCCAATCGTCGCGGTGGGATCGACGACGGCCGTCGGATGGATGCCCGACGCGATTTCCGGCCCCGGATCAAGACGTTGCGTCAGGTGCGCCATGGCCAGGCGCGGGCGCTGGACGAACAACGCGGCCTGAAGCCCCAGGGCGCGCCAATCGGCCCCCTCCCACAGGATGGCGGCCCGAGCGCGGCCCTCGGGCAGACGTTCTGCATAAGCGGGCTGCATCGCGAGGGCCAGGTCTTCTGGGCCGGCGTCGGCAGGCTCGGCCGCGCTGGTGATCGTCAGGCTACCGTCGCCCTCCAACCGGGCCGAGAGGGCCGTCGCGATGTCATCGAGCCTTTGGGACATGTCGCCTCCGCCATTCTTGCGGAGGCGACCCTATCGTCAGCCGTCGGAAAGGGCCAGCCGCGTGTTCTCGGTCTCGAGCGGAACGCCTTCCGCCTGCAACGCGGACAGGATACGCGCGTCGCGGCCGTAGATGTCGTCGCGGTATTCCATCCCCCCGCCCGGCTTGGAGATCGCGGTGCGATAAACCAGGTGCACAGGAAGCGGCTGGTCGAGGTTCACGCGGGTGTTGTTGCCCGAGTTGAGGTGGCGATTGAACAGCCCCTCGGGATCGTCGGTTTGCATCGACAGAAGCGCATAGCCGAACTCGTAAGGATCATCGAGGCGGATACAGCCGTGGCTGAATGCGCGGACGTTCTGCTGAAACAGGCTCTGGGCCGGGGTGTCGTGCAGGTAGATATTGTACTTGTTCGGGAACATGAACTTGACCCGGCCGAGTGCATTCTGCGGTCCCGGCTTCTGGCGCATGGAATAGGGGAAACTGCGCGCGGAGAATTGCGAGAACCCCCTGCCCCGATTCACGATCTGGCCACGCGAATTGATGATGTCTAGTTGTCCATGCGCGTACGGATTGCGCCGCAGGTTGGGCAGGTACTCCCCCACGATGATCGATCGCGGGACGTACCAGTACGGGTTGATGACCATATGGTCCATCTCGTCCGAGAATTCGGGCGTCTCGCGGTCCGACACGTTCTTGCCGATCACCGACTTGGTCTCGAAGAAGACTTCTCCGTCGACGATGATCTGGGCGTGGAAATCGGTCAGGTTGACCCAGATGTGCCGATCACCGCGGTCGACATTCATCCACCGCTCGCGCTCCATCGCGACCAGGACCGATCCCAACCGTTCGGACGGGCTGGTGTTCAGTTCTTCCCGCGTCTTGCCGCCGACGATACCGTCGACTTGCAAGCCGTGATCGAGCTGGAATGCCTCAACCGCCCTGCGCATGGTGGCATCGAAGACCTGGGTGGCCGAGCGCCCGAGATAGCCCATGGCGATCAGCCGGTCACGCAGACGGATCACGTCCGCGCCACTGTCGCCCTGCTCGACCCGGCTGGCCTGTACGGGTTCGCCCCAGGTGCCGTTCTGTATGGCATCCACGAGGCGCAAACGCTCCCGCACGAGGCGCGTGTATTCGTGACTGTGCGGGGTCAAGCTATCCATGAATCCGTGCGGACGGGCGCGGGACAGTTCGCGCAGAAGCTCCAGACGCTTGTCCTCGGGGGACGCGCGCTTGATCGCGGGGACGACGCGATTGGGCTCCAGAACACCTGTCGAGATGTCGGAGGCGAAGCGCAGGAACAGCCTCGACAACTCGACATCGAGCTTGCCGCGATCCCGCACGGTCTTGGCGTCGGCCATCATCCGCCGAATACGGTCCGTGTCGTAGCGTCCTTCGGGCAGCGCGTGTAAAGACGCCTTACCGATCACGGCCAGCAAAGCTTCGCGGCGGGCCGTGTCGCCTGCATCGTTTCCAACCCACAGGGGTTCGAAATTTGACTCGCGATAGAATGCGGACAGCGCCTCATCCTCGGCGGCGGCGACTGCGATAGCCTGATTGAACGGCGTGACCTGAGCCGTCGCCTGTGTCGTGACAGCCAGTGCGCCAAGTGTGGCCGGCACTGCCAGTCGCCTGAGAATCGCGGCGATCATGATAATTCCCTCTTTATGTCCCCAAGACCAAGCCTATTGGACCAATTTGGTTTCACGCGACCCCGATTCTGTGAGCGTTTTCGCAATCATGACTCTGCTTGTTGCCAAAACACAACGAAATCAGGTATTTATAGATCACAGAGCCGTGATGCCATTGTTAAGCAAAAATTCGCCAATTTCGGGGAACTTTTCGGAAGGGACTGCCAAGGGGCCTTCCTAGGAGATGGATGGCATGGCATACGGAAAGAGCCTTGGGGAGCAGGGCAAACATCGCGGCGAACGCGAGACAGTAGCAGGTAAACCAAGAAAAACGGGACGTTATCTCATGTTGAACGGAATGACCCGAAGGGCGCTTCTCGGCGCCTTCGCAGCCACAACCGTGGTCGCCGCACCCACCTATTCCAATGCTTTTGGGCTTCTTCGTGGCGCAGGCGATATTCGCCGAATCAAAATGTATAACGGCCGGACCGGCGAATCGATGGATACGATCTACTGGATCGAAGGGCAGTATCTGAAAGACGCGCTGAACGAAGTGAATCACTTCATGCGCGACTGGCGGAACAATCAGGTCACCAACATCGATACGCGCACCGTCGACATCATGGCAGCCTCGCACAACCTTCTGGATACGACCGAGCCTTTCATGCTGATCTCGGGCTATCGCAGCCCCGAGACGAACGCGATGCTGCGGGCGCGCTCGTCCGGCGTCGCGAAGAACTCTCGTCACCTGAAGGGCGAAGCTGCCGATCTGCGCCTCAAGTCGCGTTCGGTGAACCAGATGTTTCGCGCGGCCTCGGCCTGTGCGGCTGGCGGTGTCGGACGTTACACGTCCTCGAACTTCGTTCATATGGATTGCGGACCCGTCCGGGCCTGGGGAAGCTGATCCCAGCAATTCCTTGAAGATGTGCATCGAAAAGGCCCGCTGTCCCGGCGGGCCTTTTCGTGTTCAGGGTGACGATCGTGCCAATATCCGTCGATAATCAAAGGTCGTGGAAGGCGCGGGCCTGTCGCTGGGTCCAGTTCACGGTGACGTGCAGCCCGTCATCGGCCTGCTCTTCCTCTTCGACCACGCCCTGCTCGTAAAGCCAGGCGCGCCGCTTGCCTGCGGCGAAGGGCAGGACCAGCGCCTTGCGGCTGCGTTTGTCGTCCAAAGCCTCCTCGACCGCGACCAGAAGGGCATCGACTCCCTCGCCCGTCAGGGCGGACATGGTCTGAACCTCGTCGCGACGGGCGGCCAGATTCGTCAACGCGAGGCGATCCTCCTCGGGCAGGCGGTCGGTCTTGTTCCAAACCTCGATCAGGGGAATTTCCTCGCGCACGCCCAGATCGTCCAGGATGCGCGTGACATCCTGGGCCTGTTCCTCGGCGCCGGGATGGCTGACGTCGCGGACGTGCAGGATCAGGTCGGCGGCCAGAACTTCTTCCAACGTCGCGCGGAAAGCGGCAACGAGCTGCGTCGGCAGATCCGAGATGAAGCCCACCGTGTCCGACAGGATCACCCGCTTGCCATGCGGCAGATCGATGGACCGCATCGTTGGATCGAGCGTGGCGAACAGCATATCCTCGGCCATGACTTCGGCCCCCGTCAGACGGTTGAACAGCGTGGACTTGCCCGCGTTCGTATAGCCGACCAGCGCGACGATCGGGAACGGCACCTTGGCCCGGGCGGCGCGGTGCAGTTCGCGGGTCTTGACCACCTTGTCGAGTTGTCGCTTCAGGCGGGTAAGTTGTTCGTCGATGGCGCGGCGGTCAGCCTCGATCTGCGTCTCGCCGGGACCGCCGACGAATCCAAGTCCACCCCGCTGGCGTTCCAGGTGGGTCCAGGCGCGCACAAGGCGCGTGCGCTGATAGCTGAGCGCGGCCATCTCGACCTGGAGCACACCTTCACGGGTGCGGGCGCGATCCGAGAAAATCTCGAGGATCAGGCCAGTCCGATCCAGGATCTTCACCCCCCAAGCCTTTTCCAGATTGCGCTGCTGAACCGGGCTGACGGGGCCGTCGATCAGCACGAGGCCGATCTCCTCGGCCTCGAAGACGGCCTTGAGCTCATCCATCTTGCCGGTGCCGAACAGATGACCGGGGTGGGCGCGCGGAAGGCGCACGATCTGCCCGCCCGCGACCTCCAGTCCGGGCAGGGCATGGCCCAGCGAGATGGCTTCTTCGAGCGCGGGCGCGGCATCGCGGCGGTCGCGGTCGGTCTGAATGTCGGGGTGCAGCACCCAAGCGCGTGTTGTCATGGGGTGGGAACGCACCGATGGTGCGGCATGGTTCCGACCGTCACTCTGACCCGTCGCCCTCATACAGCTGAATGGGCTGCGACGGCATGATGGTCGAGATCGCGCCCTTGAACACCAACTGCGATTGCCCGTCGCGACGCAGCAGGACGCAGAAATTGTCGAACCACGTGATGACGCCCTGCAATTTGACGCCGTTGATCAGGAAGATCGTAACCGGCACCTTGGTCTTGCGCACGTGATTGAGAAACGTTTCTTGTAAATTCTGTTTTTCGCCAGCCATCTATTCGCTGTCCCTGGTCCCGTCGTTTCTTATTGCCCGCCAGCCCGTGCCCGCGAGGGTCGGGCGTGAGTATGGGGGGCAGGACCCGGAACTTCCAGAGAAAATTCCCCGTACGTCACCCGCGCCAGAAATCGCTGTTGAACAACGCGATGATCGCAAGCGCTTCCAGCCGGCCGATCACCATGACCGCGCCCAGGATCAGGCGTGCGCCGGTCCCCAGCTCGGAATAGAGAATCGGGTCCTCTCCCCCGACCGCCGCGAGAGGTCCGGTGTTTGACAGCGCCGCGACGGCAAGGATCGTTGCGGCGGAGAAATCGAGCCCAGCAAGGGACAACGCCGCCATCGTCGCCGCGATGGTCAAGGCAAAGAGCATGAAGAAAATCCAGGCCACGAACGCCCCCTCGCGGCGCAAGCGGCGGCCCCGCATGCCCGATCCCCCGACCGAACTGGGATAGACCAGGCGCCCCATCTCGCGCGCGCCATGCTTGTAGAGGGCATAGATCCGCAACAGTTTCACACCCCCTGCCGTCGTCGCCACACCGCCCCCGATCAGCGACAGACCGACCAGCAAAAGACCCGGCGTCTGCAGGCCGGACCAGAAGCGCGAACTTTCGAAGGCCGCACTTTCCAGACCCATCGTGGTCAGGAACGACATCGTCGTGAACACCGAGCCCCAGAGCGCGGCCCCCGCCGCAGGCAGGTCGTTCTGCCCCTCGGTCTCGATCGAGCCGGCGAAATGGCGCACGAACAGGAAGGCCGGGACCAGCACAAGAAGGGTGATCGCCAGCCGCATCTCGGGGTCGCGCAGAAGGACGCCGCGTTCGCGGGTGATGAAGTCATTGCGGAAGGTCAGGCGCGAGACTGCGAAGAACAGGAAGCAGAAGATCAGAAGTTCGGACAGGACCGGCAGTCCGGTCCACGGGCCCGGTGTGATGCCGGAGGTCGACATGGTCGACATCGCCATGATCGCGCCCTCGGTGGCGCCAAGGCCCGTCACCACAAGCCCGATCCAGAGAACCAGCGTCAGCGTGGCATAGATCGGCGCGACCCGCCCCGCATAACGGCGCAGGCGCTCGCCCGGGCGGCCCGCGCGGCGTTCGCGCAAGGCGGTCCGCCCGGCGGCGGTGACGTCGGTGGCGATCACCTCGAACCCGCCTAGGTTCAGTGGCGCCAGGATCGCCAGCGCCGAGACCCAGAACAGCAGCCCGCCCATCCATCCCACCATGGCGCGCCAAAGGTGCAGCGTCGGCGGAAGCTGGTCCGCCCCGGGATAAAGTGTTGCACCGGTGGTGGTCAGGCACGAGATCATCTCGAACCACGAATTCAGGATTCGCGCATCCACCAGCGCCTCGCGGAAGGGGACGGCCAGCATCAGCGGCAGGATCAGAAGCGCACCCACAAGGCCCGTCAACTGACCCCGGATCGTGCCGTCGCGCCCTCGCACCCCCATCGCGACCGCGAGCAGGACGAAGATGATCAGGAAGAACAGCCCCGAATAGAAGAAGCTGCGCGCGGTGTGCAGATAGCGCAGCTGGTACGCATGGATCGCCGGCACGAACATCGCCGCCGCGCCGATCCCTTGCAGGATCAGCAGGAACGGCAGCCGTTGCAGCGTGCGGCGCATCAGAAGAAGTCGATCGCGACCTGGAACAACCGCTCGACTGCGGGGACGTCCGCAGCCAGCGCGAAGATGACGATGATGTCGCCCTCCTCGATCCGGGTCGTGCCGGTGGGACGCACGACCTTGTTCCCCTTCTGGACCGCGCCGACCAGCGCGCCTTCGGGAAAATCGATGTCGCGCACGATGGAGCCAGCGATGGGCGAGGTCGACAGGACCTGCGCCTCGATCACCTCGGCCTCGGCATCGCCGATGGAATAGACGCCGCGGACCCGGCCGTGCCGAATATGGCGTAGGATCGAGCTGACGGTGGTGGCCCGCGGATTGATGAAGGCGTCAATCCCCAAGGGGCGCATCAGGCCCTGAAGCGTGGGATCGTTGACCAGGCAGATCGCGTTCTCGCACCCCGCCTCCTTGGCGCGGACTGCTGCCAGAAGGTTCGTCTTGTCATCGTCCGTGACGCACAGGATCGAGTTTGCCTTCGAGATCGACGCCTCGTGCAGAAGCTCGCGGCTGAGGCCGTCGCCGTTCAGCACGATGGTCCGTTCCAGGGCGTCGGCGGCGTGTTCGGCGACGCGTCGGTCCCGTTCGATCATCTTGACCCGGACGCGCCATTCCGAGCTTTCCAGCTTTCGCGCCACCGACAGACCGACATTGCCGCCGCCCAGGATGACGACACGCTCCTGCCGCTTGGGGGCCTTGCCGAAGATATCCAACGCGCGGTTCGAATCCTCGCGGTGCGCGATGACATAGATGTCGTCCCCCGCGAACAGCTGGTCGCCCGGCTCGGGTGCGAAAAGCTGGCCCGACCGGCGCACGCCGACCACGATTGCGCGCAGGGTCGAGAACAAGTCCGTCAGCTGCTTCAACGGGGTGTTCAGCACCGGGCAATCGTCGTCCAGCGAGATACCCATCAGCTGAACCTGGCCTTCCAGGAACATCTGATTGTCGAAGGCCGAGGGGGCCGACAGGCGGCGCATGGCGGCCTCGGCCACCTCGCGCTCGGGGCTGATGACCACGTCGATGGGCAGGTGGTCGCGGCGGTAGAGGTCGGAATAGATCGCGTCGAGATAGCTTTGCGCGCGCAGCCGGGCGATCTTGCGCGGCACGGCGAAGACCGAATGGGCCACTTGGCAGGTGACCATGTTCACCTCGTCCGAATGGGTTGCGGCGACGATCATGTCCGCATCGCGCGCACCCGCCCGTTCGAGCACGTCGGGATAGCTGGCGTGACCGGCGATGCCCTGCACATCGAGGCTGTCGGTGGCCTGGCGCACGAGGTCGGGGTTATTGTCGACGATGGTGACGTCGTTCTGTTCCCCGGCAAGATGGCGGGCGATCTGCCAGCCGACCTGGCCTGCACCACAGATAATGATTTGCATGGGGTTCCTTCTCCGCCGCGCGGCCTTCGGGGTTGTGCCACGCGGCGGTGCCGCGTTCAAGCGGCCCGTCTTGGGGGGCGGCCTACCGCAAGAAGCGGCGCAGGGCGGGGTGGAACAGGTCGGGGCGTTCGCGCATGGGCCAGTGGCCTGTGGGCAGTTGCAGAAAGCGGCAATCGGCGATGCGTTCGCGCGCGGCTTTCACGTGGCGGGCGGGCACAAGCCGGTCATGGCGCCCGGCAATCAGGAAGGTGGGCGCCGTGATGCGGTTCAGATCCGGCCTAAGGTCGGATTTCAGGCTGGTGGCGTCCATCTCGTGACCCAGGAAGGCGTCGAAGCTGCGTCGCTGCGATTGTTGACGGGCGGTGATCCGCAGCTCGGCCACGGCCTTGCAGCTGACCCGCGACGGATCGCCGTAGCTGAGCGACAGGCCGAAGCGCGCCGCGCGGGGGCTCGCGGCGGCGACGCGGTAGGCCAGCGGGAGGATACCCGCCCGAACGGCCGCCCAGGCCAAGCGGTGATGGGGCGCCTGGGCCATCACGCCGTAGGGGCAGACCGGCACGATGCGCCGCACGCGGTCGGGCGCGTGGATCGCGACCCAAAGTGTCATGCCCCCACCCATGGACACGCCACCAAGGTCCACCCGGTCGAGCCCCAGCGCATCCAGAAACCGCGGCACCCACTGCGACAGGCCCGGCAGATCCTGCGCTCCGTCGATCGCTTCGCTGTCGCCATATCCCGGCAGGTCGGGCACGATCACGCGGTGGCGATCGCGCAAGGCGGCGACGGTCAGACGCCATGTCAGTTCCGCGTGGTCGAACCCCGCACCATGGAGCAGGACGAGGGGCGGGCCGTCGCGGGGGCCTTCATCGACGAAAGCCACCCGACGACCGTCGAGGTCGATCCGCCGATCGGTATAGGGCATCCTAGCCCGCGGGCTGTTCGTCCAGATGCGCGATCCGCGCGCCTTGCTTGGACGATGTGACGACCCCCAGAGACTTCAGCTTGCGGTGCAGGGCCGACCGCTCCATCCCGACGAAACTGGCCGTGCGGCTGATATTGCCGCCGAACCGGTTGATCTGGGTCAGCAGGTATTCCCGTTCGAACAGTTCGCGCGCCTCGCGCAGGGGCAGCGTGGCCAGCGATCCCGACAGGACCACCCTGCCCTGATCGTCCGCCGGCGCCGCATCGGGGCCCGGCAGTTCGGCGGCCGCAATCTCTCCCTTGCCGCCGGACAGGATCAGCACGCGCTCCATCATGTTCTTCAGCTGGCGGATATTGCCGGGCCAGATCGTGGTCTGCAGCAGCGTCGTGGCCTCTTCCGACAGGGTGCGCAGCGGCAGGCCCTGCTGGCGGTTGAACATCTGCAGGAAGAAGCTGGCCAGTTCGGGGATATCCTCGCGCCGGTCATCCAGCGAGGGCACATCGATGGGCACGACGGCCAGACGGTGGAACAGTTCCTGCCGGAAGATGCCGTCCGCGGCCAGTTGCGTCAGGTCACGGTTGGTCGAGGAGATCACGCGGATGTCGACGCGCACCTTCTCGGTCCCGCCGACTCGGGTGAAGGTCTGGTCCACCAGCACGCGCAGGATCTTCGACTGGGTGCCCAGCGGCATGTCGGCCACCTCGTCGAAGAACAGGACGCCGTTATCGGCCTGTTCCAGCAAGCCGGGCTCGATCCCGCGTTCGGGGGATTCGCGGCCGAACAGGACCTCTTCCATGCGCTCGGGTTCGATCGCGGCGGCGCCGACGGTGACGAAAGGATGCTCGGCCCGGCCGGAATTGGCATGGATATAGCGCGCCGCAAGTTCCTTGCCCGATCCCGCGGGGCCGGTCAGCATCACCCGGCCGTTCGACTTGGTGACCTTTTCCAGCGAAGATTTCAGCGTGCGGAACGCAGGCGAATTTCCGATCAGCTCGGGCGGCTCGACGTCGCGGCGGCGCAGTTCGACATTTTCGCGGCGCAGGCGAGAGGTTTCCATCGCGCGGCCGATCACGACCATCAGCTGGTCGATGTTGAAGGGCTTTTCGATATAGTCGTAGGCGCCCTGCTTGATGGCAGCGACCGCGATCTCGATATTGCCATGCCCCGAGATAATGATGACCGGCATCCCGGGATAGTCGCGCTTGGCGATCTTGAGGATGTCGATCCCGTCCATGTCGGAATCCTTCAGCCAGATATCCAGGATCATCAGGCTGGGGGGCTCTTTCTCGACCTCGGCCATGCATTCGCCCGAGTTCGCAGCCTTCCGGCAGGTATAGCCTTCGTCTTCCAGGATATCCGCAACCAGTTCACGGATATCGCGCTCGTCGTCCACGATCAGGATGTCGCCCATAATGCTTCCGCCTCCTTGTTATGCTGGGTGGGCTCGCCGCGCGTCTCTGCCGCGGGAAGCCTGATTTCCGCGCGGGCGCCGGTATGGGCGTCCGCGGCGAACGGGTCGGCATCCGTCAGGATCAGGGTGCCGCCGTGTTCCTCGATGATCTTCTTGACGATGGGCAAGCCAAGGCCCGTCCCTTCGTCGCGGGTGGTCACGTAAGGTTCGAACAGCCGCGCGCGATCCTCGGGCAGACCGATGCCGTTATCCTCGATGGTGATGAGGATGCCGGTCGGATCGGGCCGCATGGTCACACGCACCTCGGGTGTGTACCCCTCGGGGGCACCCTTGCGGATCAGGCTTTCCGTGGCCTCGCCCGCATTCTTGATCAGGTTGGTCAGCGCCTGGCCGATCATGGTCTCGTCGATCTCGGCCGTGACGGGGTGGTCGGGCAGGTCCGCAGTGATCGTCACCCCCTCCTGCCCCGCCTGTTGCAGCAGCACGGCGGATTCGACGATCTTCGTCAGATCCTGGGTCTGGCGCTCGGGCTCGGGCATACGGGCGAACTGGCTGAATTCGTTGACGATGCGGCGCAGACCTTCCGCCTGGCGCACGATCACCTCGGTCATCTGTTCCAGCTTCTCGGGGTCGCTGACCTCGGGGCCGAACTTTCGCTTGATGCGCCCCGCCGACAGTTGGATCGGCGTCAGGGGGTTCTTGATCTCGTGCGCGATGCGGCGGGCGACGTCGCCCCAGGCGGCCATGCGCTGGGCCGCGACAAGATCGCTGACATCGTCGAAGGCGACGACGAAGCCTTCAAGTGTTCCGTCCTCGGCCCGGCGGGTCGCCATGCGGACCAGCAGCGATTCCAGGACCCCGCCGCGAGAGACGCGCAGTTCGGCCTGCACGGTCTCGCCCCGCGCTTCGACCAGCCGGTCGAACAGGGGGCCGAACTCGGGCACGGCGACCGAGATATGCGCGTCCTGCCCCTGCCCTTCCGCAAGGCTCAGCAGACGTTCGGCCGAGCGATTGACGAAGCTGACCCGCCCGTCGGGATCGAGGCCCACGACACCCGCCGTGACCGAGGACAGGACAGAATCGAACAGCCGCCGCCGCCGGTCGATCTGGGCGTTGGTGTCCAGCAGCGTCTCGCGCTGGGCCTTCAACTGCCGGGTCATCTGGTTGAACATGCGCCCCAGCATCGAGATCTCGTCGTCGCTGTCTTCCTCTCGGACCTGGACGTCCAGATCGCCCGCGCCCACGCGTTGGGCGCCCTCGGCCAGACGGCCCACGGGTCGCGCAAGACGTTCTGCGAACCACAGCCCCAGCCAGATCGCGGCAAGGATCAGGATCACGGCAAAGCCGAGGTAAAGCAGGCCGAACTCGAACAGTAGCCGCCCGCGATCGGCCTCGAGCTGGGTATAGAGGCGCACGCTGTCCTGGGTGTCGTCCAGAAGAGCCAGAAGCTCACCATCGACATCTCGGCTGACATAAAGGAACCGGTCGGCCATCCCGTCGAGGGCGACGAGGGCGCGGAACTCGTTGATGTTCCAGTCTTCGATCACCACGGTTTCGCCACCCGCAGCACGGTCGATGGCCTGGGCGGCGGGCTGTTCGTAATCAAAGAGATACGATCCCTCGCCCCGGGCCCGGATCTCTCCGGCTGAATCGATGACGTAGGCTTCGCGCAACCCGCGCTGGATTTGCGACTGCCCTTGCCCCAGAAGCTGCCGGATCTCGCCATCTGAAAGCTGAAACCCGCCGTTCTGCGCGGCGGCGAGATAGCGCGCCAGTGCCTCGGCATCGGTGGACAGGCTCTGACGCTGTTCCTCCTCGTAGGCCTCGGCCGCGGCGAGCGAGGCACCGACCACTTCGCGCACTCGATCCGAGAACCACCCTTCGAGGCCGAAATTCACGGTTAGCGTGGCGAAGATCGCGACGGTGACGGTGGGCACCATGGCGATCAGCGCGAAGACGCCGGTCAGGCGCAGGTGCAACCGCGAGCCCGCCGATTGCGCCCTCCGCGCGGCGATCATGCGGGCCAGTTCCATCAGCACCAGCGTCGCCAGCGCGATGACGTAGATGAGGTCGGCAAGCAGGATCAGCCGCAGCGACAGCGCGCCGCTGTCCGTCTCCAGCGGGCCGAGCACAAGATAGGTGGCGAATGCCAGGACGGGACCAAGCGCGACCAGACCGATGGTCGTCACGCTTTTGACCCGGCGCAACCGGCGCAGACGCGCCAGCCGATCCCAGCTGAGCATCCTGGACGGATGCGCCATGGGCGACCCCCGAAAACAATGGCGCGTTTGCCGCGCCGCTACCGCTCTGCGTGGCATTATTGCGGGGTCTTCATGCCCCTGCGCCACGCTTATGTTGCAGCTTTACATCAATTTGCGGCGGCGTGTCACGTGAATATCGAGGTCCGTGATCTTCTTTCTGAGGGTATTGCGGTTGATGCCCAGAAGATCCGCACATTTCGCCTGATTCCCGGCGGTGGCATCCAGCGCGATCTCGATCAGGGGGGCTTCGACCTCGCGCAGGATGCGCTGATAGAGGCCGGGGGGCGGCAGAACATTGCCGTGCAGGTCGAAATAGCGGCGCAGGTGGCGGGCCACGGCCCCTTGTAGCCGGTCGCTGTCGCCGCCCTTCAATGGCTCCATCGCGGGCTGGTTGCCCAGCACGGCCTCGGCCTCGTCACGGGTGATCTGCCCTTCGCTGCCGGTCAGCATCAGGCGACGCACGGTGTTGCCAAGCTGGCGGACATTGCCGGGCCAGGAATAGCGGCGGAACAGCGTCATCGCGTCGTCCGAGAAGACGCGGCGGGCCAGCCCCTCGCGCTCGGCCCTTGCCAGGAAGTGTTCGGCCAGCAGGGGGATATCCTCGACCCGTTCGCGGAGCGACGGCACAGCAAGGGTGACGCCGGACAGGCGATAGAAAAGGTCTTGGCGGAACTCGCCTTCGTCCATCTTGCGTGCCAGATCCGCCTGGCTGGTGGCCATCACGCGCGGGGCGTCGTCGCCCAACGTATCCAGCATCCGCGTGATGCGGACCTGCGTGTCGGCATCCAGATCACCCACCTCGTCGAACAGAACCGTGCCGCCGCGGGCCTTTCCCAGGATCGCCGACGGCCCGTCGATCGTGGTGAAGTCGCTGGCCGAGGCGACAACGAAGGGCATCGTGCGCCGGTCCGAGAAATCGTGCACCGCGCGGGCCGTCAGCGACTTGCCGGTGCCCGACTCGCCCGTGACGAGGATCGGCAGATCGGTGTTCATGACCCGTGCGACCAGCCGGTACAGTTCCTGCATCGCGGGCGTGCGGCCCACCAGAGGCAAATCGCCCCCTGCGGCAGGCGATGTCGCGGGTTTAGCCTGGCCCGAATCGCGGGGCTTGCGCGGTGCGTCCAGGGCGCGCGCGGCGCGTTTCATCAGATCAGGCAGATCGAAGGGCTTGGGAAGATAGTCGAACGCTTCCTTCTCGGCCGCCTGGATCGCCGTCATGATCGTGTTCTGGGCCGAGATCACGATGACCGGCAGGCCGGGCCGCTTGGTGCCGATTTCGGGCAGCGCTTCCAGCCCGTTGCCGTCGGGCATGACGACGTCCGAGATGACCAGATCACCCTTCCCTTCGTCGACCCAGCGCATCAGCGTCACCATCGAGGATGTGGCGTGCACCTTGCACCCGGCGCGGGTCAGCGCCTGGGTCAGAACGGTGCGGATCGTGCGGTCGTCGTCGGCGACGAGAACGGTGCCGTCCATGGGTTACTCCGGGTCTGGGGGGGCAATGGGAAGGGAAATGCGGAACGCGGTACGTCCGGGGCGGCTTTCGACGGCGACGAGGCCGTCATGCTCGCTGACGATCTTGGAGACGAGGGCAAGGCCCAGGCCTGTGCCGTTCTCCTTTCCCGATACGAAAGGATCGAAGACCACATCCACCAGATCGGGCGGCAGGCCGGGGCCGTCATCGACCACCTCGACCTGAAGCGGGACGGCGGCGCCGGTGCCGTCGCTGCGCCGCACGCGCAGGCCATGGTCATAGAACGTGCGCACCGTGATCGTGCCGCCCTGTGGTCCGGCCGCTTCGGCCGCGTTCTTCATCAGGTTCAGGAAGACCTGCTGGATCTGGTCGGCATCGACGAACGCAGCAGGAAGGGAGGGGTCGTAATCCTCGCGCAGGCGCATATGCGCGGCAAACCCCAGCGCGGCGCTCTTGCGGGTGCGATCCAGAAGATCGTGCAGGTTCGCAGCCCGGCGTGCCGGGGGGCGCAGGTTTCCGAACTGCTCGACCTGATCCAAAAGCGCCACGATGCGCCGCGTCTCGGCCACGATCAGGTCCGTCAGTTCCAGATCGCCGTCGGTCAGGCTCATGGACAGAAGTTGCGCCGCGCCGGTGATGCCGGCCAGGGGGTTCTTGATCTCGTGCGCCAGCATTTCGGCCATGCCGATGGCCGACCGCGCCGAGGACCGCGCCGCACCGGCCTTCTGCAGCCGCCCCGCGATCTGGCGCGGTGTGATCAGAAGAAGGACGAGGTCGTCCTCGCCCATGACAGGGGCGATCTGGATATCGCACAGCTCGGGCGGGCGCGCGCCCACCGAGACGTCGACCGTGTTGATGAACAGCGGTGCACGGGCGCGGCGCACCCGATCGAATACCTCGTCGAGCGCGGCGTCGATATGCAGGCGGTCGAAGACCGGGCAGCCAGCCAGCGCCTTCGAAGACGCGGTGAAGAACGTCTCGGCCGCGGGGTTGGCGAAGGAAATTCGATCCTCGGTCGTCACCAGCAGCGCGGGCATCGGCAGCGCGGCCCAGAGGTCGTCCGACAGGCTCATGCCGCCGCCTTGCCCTGAAGTGCGTCGGGCAGAAGGCGGGCGACCGCCTCGGGGCCATCGGCCGTCAACACGGCGCGGCGCAGGGGGGTATCGGGCGCGGCCGCATCAAGATACCAGCCCAGATGCTTACGCACGACCTTCGTGCCGAGGGCGCGCCCGTAGAAGGCGCAGGACGCCTCGACATGGGCGGCGATCAGGTCGACCAGCTCGGACAAAGCCGGGATGACGGGACGGGGGCGCCCGTGCAGCTCGGCCGCGATCTGCGCCAGAAGCCAGGGACGTCCCTGGATGCCGCGCCCAATCATCACACCGTCGGCGTGCGACTGCGCAAGTGCTGCGCGCGCATCGGCGGCAGAGCGGACGTCGCCGTTGGCGATGACCGGGATCCTGACCGCCTGTTTCACCGCCCGGATCGCGGACCAGTCGGCCCGACCCTTGTAGAACTGGCAGCGGGTGCGGCCGTGCACGGTGATCATGCGCACGCCGGCGGATTCGGCGCGGCGCGCGATATCCGGGGCATTGATCAGGTTGTCATCCCAACCCAGCCGCATCTTCAGCGTCACGGGCACGTCGACGGCGTTCACGACGGCCTCAACCAGGGAAATCGCGTGGTCCGGCTCGCGCATCAGAGCGGAACCGGATAGTCCGTTCACGACCTTCTTCGCCGGACAGCCCATGTTAATGTCGATGATCCGCGCCCCGGCGCCCGCGACGCGGCGCGCAGCCTCGGCCATCCAGTCCGCGTCGCGCCCGGCGATCTGGACGGCACTGCGCGTGCGATCCAACCCGAGCTCGGCCCGTTCGCGCACGCCGGGCTTGCCTTGCACCATCTCCTGGCTGGCCACCATCTCGGACACGACGAGGCCCGCGCCGAAACCTACAACCAGATCGCGAAACGGCAGGTCGGTGATTCCCGCCATCGGTGCCAGAAAGACCGGAGGATCGAGGTCGAGAGAGGTGAAAGGTCCGGCCACTGACTGTACTGCGCCTAATCGTTGTGCGTTTGCCCATTCGCTTATCGACGCAGGGTCCGGATGGCAATTTGCCGAGCACGGGAAAAGCGGTCAAAAACAGGAAACGCCCAAAAGTCGGGCATCGAAGGGCCTGTGCTTTTGAAAAACGCTGCTAGCTCCGTCGCATCATGAAGGATTTGCGATGAATGACCAACCAACCGCCGCCGCCGTGATCGTGGCTGCCGGGCGCGGGACGCGGGCCGGGGGCGGTCTGCCGAAGCAGTGGCGCAGCCTGGGGGCAACGACCGTCGCAGCGCATGCGATCGCGGCGTTCCGCCATCACCCGCGCATCGGGCGTGTGGTCCTGGTGCTCCACCCCGACGACATGGGGTTGGCCGCAGGCTGGCTGGCGCATCCGGACATGATGGTGGTCGAAGGGGGTGCGACCCGGGCCGCGTCGGTCCGGTCCGGCCTTCAGGCGCTCGAGGCGGACGCCCCCTTCAGCGTTCTGATCCATGACGTGGCCCGCCCACTGGTGCCGCGGGCCGTGATCGACCGGGTCATCGAAGCGCTGAGCACCGCCGAGGGGGCCGCCCCCGCGGTTCCCGTCGTCGACGCTTTGTGGGTCGGCACCGAAGGCCGCGTCAGCGATACCCGCGAGCGCGCCGGGTTGTGGCGTGCCCAGACCCCGCAGGGCTTTCGCTTTGCCGCGATCCGCGATGCGCACGCGCTGGCCGACCCTGACGCGCCCGACGACGTGGCGGTCGCCCGCGCCGCGGGGGTGGACGTTTCCATCGTCGAGGGCGATGAGAGGAACCTGAAGATCACTGGCCCCGCCGATTTCGCGCGGGCCGAGGCGATATTGAGGGCCGAGATGGACATACGCATGGGCAACGGGTTCGACGTCCACGCCTTTACCGAAGGCGACGGCGTCACCCTGTGCGGGATCGAGGTCGCGCATGATCGCGCCCTTCTGGGCCATTCGGATGCCGATGTGGGGATGCATGCGGTGACCGATGCGATCTATGGCGCGCTGGCCGAAGGGGATATTGGCCGCCATTTCCCGCCGTCGGACCCCGAATGGAAGGGCGCCGCGTCGGACATCTTCCTGCGCCATGCCGGCAAGCTGACGCAGGCGCGCGGCTACCGGGTGGGCAATATCGACCTGACGCTGATCTGCGAGGCCCCGAAGATCGGCCCCCATGCCGACGCGATGGCCGCCAACCTGGCTGACATTCTGGGCATCGCGCCCGACCGGGTGTCGGTCAAGGCCACCACGTCCGAAGGGCTGGGCTTTCCCGGCCGCAAGGAAGGAATCGCCGCCATGGCCACCGTCACGCTGATATCCGAATGAGCCGCATCGTCGCCACGTTCTTCTATTCCGGCCTGCTGAAGCCGGCGCCCGGAACCTGGGGGTCGCTGGCCGCCCTGCCCGCCTTCTTCGCGCTGCACGTACTGGGCGGGCCGATCCTGTGCCTGGTAGCGATCCCGCTGGTCTATGCGCTGGGCCATTGGGCGACCGCGCGAGAGACTGCGCGGGTCGGCATCGAGGATCCGGGCTGGATCGTCATCGACGAGGTCGCGGGCCAGTGGGTCGCCCTGCTGCCGCTGTCCATCGGGGCAGCGCAGGTGGGTGTCGGGATCGGCGCGCTGTGGCCGGGCTGGATCGCGGCGTTCGTGCTGTTCCGGCTGTTCGACATCTGGAAACCCGGCCCCGTCGGCTGGGCGGACCGGCGCGGCGACGTGACCGGCGTGATGCTGGACGACATCTTCGCCGGGATCATGGCGGCCGTCGGCGTCGTCCTTCTGGCCGTGATCGCGCACGGGGTGATCCTGCTGTGACGCAGGCGGCCGATCTGCTGGCGCTGGCGCGCGAGCTGGGCGTGATGATCGCCACGGCCGAAAGCTGCACCGCCGGCATGATCTCGGCCGCGATCACCGATCCGCCCGGCGCGTCGGCGATCTTCGACCGGGGGTTCGTCACGTATACCAACCGCGCCAAGATCGACCTGCTGGGCGTGCGCGCCGAAACGCTGGAAGCCTTCGGCGCAGTCTCCGAGGAGGTCGCGCGCGAGATGGCATCGGGGGCGTACGACCGTTCCGATGCCGATTTCGCGGTCTCGGTGACGGGGATCGCCGGCCCGGGACATGAGGGGCCAAAGCCCGAGGGCCGCGTCTGTTTCGGCTTGGCCGGGCCCGGTGGCGTTCGGACCGAGACGGTAGACTTCGGCGCGCTCGGCCGCGCGCATGTCCGTCAGGCCACGGTGGATCACGCGCTGGGCCTGCTGATCTCGGCGATCACCCAGTAGGCCCGGGATTACCCGTAGAGTTCGGCGGCGCGCCGTTCGAACGCGCGCACGATGCGCTGCATCGCGTCGTTGAAGAACATTTGTGCAGCCGAGCCAAGAATACGGCTCTTGAACTCGAAATCGACGTCGAAGCGGACATCGCACCCGCCATCCTCGCGATCCGAGAACTGCCATGTCGAATTCATGTGCCGGAACGGCCCGTCCAGGTATTCCGTGTCGATCCGCTTCTCGTCCGGGTACAGTGTAACCCGGCTGCGGAACCGCTCGCGGAAGACCTTGAACGAGATGACCAGATCGGCCTCGAGCACCTCACCCGACTCGGTCTCGCGGCGTGACGTGATGCGCGCGGCCGAGATCCACGGTATGAATTTCGGGTACTCCTTCACATCCGCGACCAGATCGAACATCTGATCGGCGGTGTAGGGCAGCTTGCGGGTTTCGTGGTGCTTCGGCATATCTTTCCGGGGTCGGCGAATACGAACGTGATTTCGACCGATAACACGGCAAAATCAAGGGCGACGGAATGGCGCGATCAAACTATGACATCCACGAGCTGATCTCGGCCAAGGCGATCGCCGCCCGGATCGAGGCTTTGGCCCGCGAGATCGAGGCTTATTTCGCCGGAACCGAACAGCTGGTCGTCGTGGGACTTCTACGCGGCTCGTTCGTCTTCATCGCCGATCTGGTGCGCGAACTGGACCTGCCGGTCGAGGTCGATTTCCTCGAAGCCTCCTCCTACGGGAACGCCATGGAAAGCTCGCGCGAGGTGCGGATTCTAAAGGACCTGCGCGGCGAGATTGCGGGGCGCGACGTGCTGGTGGTCGAGGATATCGTGGATACTGGCCACACGTTGAACCATGTGCTCGGCCTGCTGCGGCAACGTGCGCCCGCGCGGCTGGAAACCATCGCATTGCTGGACAAACCCTCGCGGCGCGAGGTGGACGTCCGCGCGACCTGGACGGGGTTCGAGATTCCAGACGAATTCGTCGTAGGTTACGGCATTGATTACGCCCAAAGAGACCGCAATCTGCCCTTTATCGGCAAGGTTTCGATGAAATAACGCGGGCGTGATTTTGACGCGGACGACAGAGGTGCTTCCCTTGGGGCATCTCGATCACACAAAGGACCACCGGATGAAACTTTCTGCCCTTTCCGTCGCCGCGATACTTGCAGGAACCGTGCTTGTGCAGGCCCAGGACGCCGATGAGGTTCCGGCCGTGGTCGAAGCCCGACACGGAATCATGTATAATTTCAGCTATTCCCTTTCGACCCTCGGCGACATGGCCAAGGGCGAGGTGGAGTATGACGCCGAGCTGGCGCAGGCCGCGGCGGACCGGCTGGTGACGATGTCGGACATCAACCAGACCGGCCTGTGGCCCGAGGGGACCTCGTCCGAGGAGATTGAGGCTTCGCGCGCCCTGCCCGCGATCTGGGAAAACATGGATGACTTCCTGTCGGGCTTTGGCGACCTGCACGAAGCGTCGATGGCCATGGCAGAGGTCGCCGGCGACGGGCAATCCGCGCTGGGCGCACAGATGCAGGGTATCGGCCGGTCCTGCGGTGGCTGCCACGAGGACTACCGGATGTCCAACAACTGATGCGACGGGCGTTTCTGGCCGTGGGCGCATTGGCGGTCGTGGCCGGGGGTGCCGCGTGGTGGCTGACATCGCCCGATCCGGTGTCGGCCGCCGCGCTTCAGGGGATCACCGGGGATGCCGAGCGCGGTGCCGCGCTGTTCACGCAGGCCGGGTGTGCATCATGCCATCTTGCCCCGGAGGCCGAGGAAGACGGACCGCCAATGCTGGCGGGTGGCATGGCGTTCGAGACGCAGTTCGGCACCTTCTATGCGCCCAACATCTCTCCCGGTCAGGAAGGCGTGGGCGGATGGAGCGAGGCCGATCTGGTCAACGCGATGGCAGCCGGTATCTCTCCGTCCGGGGCGCATTACTATCCCGCCCTGCCCTATACCTCTTATCAAAACGCCGATCCGCAGGACCTGGCCGACATCGCGGCGCATCTGATGACGCTGCCGGTGGCGGACACACCGTCGCGCCCGCATGACTTGTCCTTCCCGTTCAATATCCGCCGCAGCCTGGGCTTCTGGAAACTGCTCTATGCGGATCGAGGCTGGGTGATGGAAGCACCGGACACCCCCGAGTTGGAACGCGGGCGGTATTTGGTCGAGGCGCTGTTCCATTGCGGCCAGTGCCATACGACCCGGACGGCCCTGGGCGGGATGGAGTTCGACGCGTGGTTGCAAGGGGCCCAGAACCCGAACGGCGATGGGCGGATCCCCGGCATCGCGCCCGGTCAACTGGACTGGTCGGACGCCGACATCGCCGCCTATCTGCGCACTGGTCTGACGCCTGACTATGACAGCGTCGGCGGGCATATGGCCGCTGTGGTGCGCAACCTGGCCACCTTGCCCGACGAGGATATCGCGGCCATCGTCGCCTATCTGGGCGCCATTCCCGCCGCCCCCGAATGAACGCCTGGCGCTGGCTTCTAAGGGCGAAACGCTGGGCGCAGAACCCGCCGTCATGGGGACAGGTCAAGCTGGTCGTGGGCGTGATCGCGCTGTGCATCGTACTGTTCCTGGTCGAACGCTATGTCGGCTGGCCCGACTGGTTGACGCCGGATCGCGGCGGATCGCGCATCTACTGAGGAGTGTCGGAAAGAAAATTCTTCCTGCTCAAATTTATCCTTGCATGGATCCGGGGATGGCCCCATATCGCGCCTCAGACGCCAACGCACGCGCCTCTGGTCGCCGGACCCGATCCGCTTCATGTAGCGACGGTAACGTCTCCCGTGACACTTCGGGGCCTGAAAGCCCCCGGTCTTATTGGAGATGACCATGAGCCTTCATTCCACCGACTTCGTCGGACGCGAGTCTGCACCTTCGCTTGAGAGCTATGTCGCCACGCGCGACTTCGATCGCCCGACGCTGGTGATCGACACCGCGCAGGTCGTTGCGAACTTCCGCGCGCTGCAGGCGGGCCTTGGGGCTGCGTCCATCCACTACGCCGTGAAGGCCAATCCGCATCCGGCGATCATCCAGACGCTGATCGCGGAAGGATCGGGGTTCGACGCCGCCTCGCGTGGCGAGATCGAGCTGTGCCTGTCCCAAGGCGCCCGCCCCGAGAAGATCTCGTTCGGCAACACGATCAAGAAAGCGCGCGACATCGCCTTCGCGCATCGCGCGGGGATCACGCGCTTCGCCGCCGATTCCGAGGAAGAGCTTGAGAAGATCGCCGCGAACGCGCCCGGTGCACGGGTGTACATTCGTGTGATCGTCGAACCCTCGGGTGCCGACTGGCCGCTGACCCGCAAGTTCGGCTGCGCGCCCGAGCGTGTGGTGGGCCTTCTGGACTTCGCGCAAGACCTTGGACTGACGCCTGAGGGTCTGTCGTTCCACGTCGGCTCTCAGACCCGGTTCGCCTCGATGTGGGCCGGCACGCTGCGTCAAGTTGCCGATGTGTGGCAGGCCGCCCGTACGGCTGGTCATGACCTGACGCTTCTGAACATCGGCGGAGGCTTTCCCGCCTTCCACGGCGAAGAGGTGGATGGCCCGACGGAATACGCTGGCCAGGTGATGGACCAGGTGCGCGCGCTGTTCGGGGATGTGCCCCATGTCATGGCCGAGCCAGGACGTGGCATGGTGGCCGATGCTGGCATGATCGCGGCCGAGGTGGTGCTGGTCAGCCGGAAATCCGAAACTGACCTGCACCGTTGGGTGTACCTGGATATCGGCCGTTTCTCGGGCTTGGCCGAGACGGAAGGCGAAGCGATCCGCTATCAGTTCCAGACCTGGCGCGACACCGAGGAGACGGGCCCCTGCATCCTTGCCGGCCCCTCCTGTGACAGCGTCGACGTCCTGTACGAGAAGCGCCCGGTGCAACTTCCCCTAGGCCTGCGGTCCGGCGACCGGGTGCTGATCCGCAACTGCGGCGCTTACACGTCGACCTATTCCAGCGTCGGCTTCAACGGCTTCCCGCCGCTGGACGTCGTGGCGATCTGATCGGCCGGGGTGGGCGTTCTGCCCACCCGACCTCCGCCTGCTATCTGCTAACGCGCCAGATCGTGTTGCCGACATCGTCGGCCACCAAAAGCGCGCCGTCCGTGGCAATCTCGACCCCGACGGGGCGTCCCAACGCATCGCCGTCGACCCGAAAGCCGGACAGGATCGTCTTCGGCGCGCCTGTCGGCGCGCCGTTCACAAACGGGATGAATGTAACCTCGTAACCGCTTGCCGGCACACGATTCCAGGACCCGTGGAGCCCGACATAAGCGCCGCTTCCATGTCCCAAAGCGGCGCCTTTCGCAAAGGTCAGTCCCAAGGGCGCCACATGCGCGCCAAGCGCATATTCGGGACGGATCACCGGGGTTTCCGGACGCCCGACCTGATCCACGCGCGGGTCAGGCCGATCCTGCCAGTAGATGTAGGGCCATCCATACCATCCACCGGCCTGCACGCTGGTCAGATAATCGGGGACCAGATTGTCCCCCAGCTCGTCGCGTTCGTTGACAACGGCCCAGATCCGGCCCGTCTCAGGCTCGACATCCATACCGACGGGGTTGCGCAGACCTGTGGCGAAAAGCACCGCCTGACCGTCCGGCGTGATGCGCCAGATCGCGGCGCGTCCCTGTTCGGCGTCCATCCCGTTCTCGGCATGGTCGCTGTTCGATCCGACCGAGACGTACAGATCGCCACTTCGGGCCAGCAGCCCTTTCGTCCAATGCCTGTTGGGCGTACCCGACGGCAGGTCGATCACGTGTTCGGGCGCTCCGACCTCGGTCTGTCCCGGGCGGAACGCGACCCGAACAAGGGCATCGGTGTTCGCCACGTAGAGATACCCGTCCATCACCGCCATGCCGAAGGGCGAGGTCAGGCCGTCCATCAAAATCATCCGCCCCTCGGCCACCCCGTCGCGATCGGCATCGCGCAACAGGCTGATGCGGTCGGCAGAAGGGACCTCCGCCCCCGCGCGTCCCATGATCAAACGCTCGGCCAGGCCGCGAAGCCCCCCGACCCCGGACGGCTGCTTGTTGGATTCCGCGACCAGAACGTCGCCATTCGGCAGGACATGCATCCACCTGGGGTGGTCGAGCCCCGTCGCGAAGGCATTGACGTACAGACCGGACGCCGCGCGCGGCATCTGGCCATCGGGCCACCCCGTCGCGGTCGCGATGTTCACGGTCGGAAGGAATGACTGGCTTGGGTCGGGTAAGGTCGGGTCAGGCCCGACAGTGGTGTCGAGAGGCGCCGGAGGCGTGGCGGCGCAGGCCGAGAGCAGGATACCGAGGAACAGTGCCTTCATGCGCCAACCCTGCCCGGTCCTTCAAACGAAAGAAAGGGGCCGCAGTAGCGACCCCTTTCCGAAAGACATGGTGACGTATGTCAGCGCTTCGAGAACTGGAAGCTGCGGCGGGCTTTCGCCTTGCCGTACTTCTTACGCTCGACCACGCGGCTGTCGCGGGTCAGGAACCCGGCAGCCTTCAGCGCGCCGCGCAGGGACGGATCGTAAAGCTGCAGCGCCTTCGACACGCCGTGCTTCACCGCGCCGGCCTGTCCCGAAAGACCACCGCCCTTGACGGTGCACATCACGTCGAACTGGCCTTCGACATTGGCGATCTGGAACGGCTGCTTCAGGATCATCTGCAGCACGGGACGCGCGAAATACACGTTCACGTCCTTGCCGTTCACGACGACCTTTCCCGAACCCGGCTTGATCCAGACGCGGGCGGTCGCGTCCTTGCGCTTGCCGGTCGCGTAGGCGCGGCCCAGCTCGTCGCGGACGGGTTCACGCGGGGTTTCCAGATCGGTCTCGGCGGTGGTGCCGGAAACGGCCTGGTTCAGCTCTTCCAGGGAATTGACTTGCTCAGCCATCAGTAGGCCTCCCGCGTGTTCTTCTTGTTCATCGCCTTGACGTCCAGCGACTCCGGCGATTGCGCATCGTGCGGATGCTCGGCGCCCGCGTAGACGCGCAGATTGGTCATCTGCTGGCGCGACAGCGGGCCGCCCGGCAGCATGCGCTTGACGGCCTGCATCACCACGCGTTCGGGATGGGCGCCTTCCAGGATTTCTTCGGTCGTGCGCGACTTGATCCCGCCGGGATGACCGGTGTGCCAGTAATGCGGCTTCTGGCGCTTCTTGCCGGTCAGCTGCACCTTCTCGGCGTTGATGACGATCACGTTGTCGCCCATGTCCATATGGGGCGTGAACGTCGGCTTGTGCTTGCCGCGAAGGCGGGCGGCGACGATCGAGGCAAGACGGCCCAGGACGACGCCTTCGGCATCGACCACGATCCACTTCTTCTCGATATCCGCCGGAGTAGCGGTAAAGGTTTTCATTGGTCTTCCTGTTCGTTCGCGGGCGGATGGAGCCCGGTGACATCAGATGACCGGGTTCTAACGATCCGCGCGGCACAGTCAATGCGGAGGTTTTCCGTTTTTCCCTTCATAAACAAATGTTTGAAAATAAGGTATTTGGTTACCCCATAACGCCCAACTTCTTTGGCGCGCAGGGAAACCGGATAATCGCTTTTTTTGGATAAATCCCTTGCGTGCAGAGAGCCCGCCGATTAGGTCACGCTTCACGACGGGGACGATCCCAACTTCAGGCGACGTTATACGATACGACCTGGGGGGGCGCTAAGGACCCACCACATCAATCTACTGGCTGAAAGGGGGACCTCCATGGACGGAGCCAACCTCTTCCAACTGGGGATCGGTCTGGAGACAGGCGCCCAAGCGGAAGACACCACCGCCCGCGATATCTTCGATGATACGCGAGACGATCACTTCATACGTGACGACGAAGGCCGCGTTTTCGCGGGCCGTCACCTTATCATCGAGGTCGTGAACGGTCACGGTCTGGACGATGAGTCGCGAATTCAGCAAGCGTTCCGCGATTGTGTGGAAACCTGCGGTGCCACGTTGCTGCATATTCACACGCACAAGTTCAGCCCACAGGGCGTGTCCGGAGTGGCGGTGTTGGCCGAAAGCCATATCAGCGTCCATACTTGGCCCGAGATCGGGTATGGCGCGTTCGACGTGTTCATGTGTGGCGACGCCCGCCCTTGGCTGGCCGTGGACGTGTTGAAGAAGGCCTTCTCGACGCCTGATGTCCGCGTCAAAGAGCTTCTGCGCGGCGACGGCGTCGTGACCGAGACCGTCGCGGCCTGATCCGCCCCGGGGTCGTGGCACTGATCCTGACCCTTGGGTTCGATGCCCATAGTTTCGCCCGGCTGGAACCGCTGCGTCAGCGGTATTTTCCGGCCGGGCGAAATTTCATTCCGGTCCATGTCTCGTTGTTTCAACAGCTTCCTGCACAGGCGATGGACCGTATTCTGGCCGGACTGCGCCAAGTCGCCGAGACGACCGCGCCCCTTCCGTTCCGCGCATCGGGTATCATGGATTTCAGCGGCGGGGCCGCGATCGATATTGCCTGCAAAGAGGCGTTGGACTTGCATGGCCAGCTTCGTCGGGCGTGGTCCGACATCCTGACCGAAAGCGACGATCGCAAACGCAAACTCCACGCGACTGTACAGAACAAGGTGGACCGGGATTCGGCATTGGCGACGCAAGCGCGCCTGCGCGCCGAATTCACTTCGTGGGACGGGGTGTTCGACCGGCTTCTGCTCTGGCATTACCGTGGCGGCCCGTGGGAGCGGGCCGGAACCTTCCCCCTGACCGGAGACACCAAATGACCGACATGACCGGCTGGAGCATCGAGACCCTGCATGACGGCTATTCGCAGGCCCACCGGATGGACCGGGTCCTGTATGACAGCCAGACCGACCACCAGCGCATCGTCGTTTTCGAAAGCGCGCAGTTCGGCCGGGTCATGACACTCGACGGTGTTGTACAGGTCACGGAACGGGACAACTTCATCTATCACGAGATGCTGACCCACGTGCCCCTTCTAGCCCACGGGGCGGCCAAGCGGGTTCTGATCATTGGCGGCGGCGATGGGGGGATGGCGCGCGAGGCGCTGAAGCATCCCGTCGATCTGGTCACCATGGTCGAGATCGACGCAGGCGTGGTTGAGTTCTCGAAGGAGTATCTGCCCACGATCTCGGACGGTGCGTTCAACGATCCCCGCCTGGACCTGCAGATCGCGGACGGGGCGGAATTCGTCAAATCGACGTCCGGCGGGTATGATGTGATCATCGTGGACTCGACCGATCCCGTCGGTCCTGGCGAAGTCCTGTTTACCGACCATTTCTACGGGCATGCGAAACGGGCCCTGGCGCAAAACGGCATCCTGGTGACACAGAACGGCGTTCCCTTCATGCAAGCCGACGAGCTGGCCGGCACCCTGCGCGCGTTTTCTAGCCTGTTCGCGGACGCGTATGCCTATGTCGCCCCGGTGCCCACGTATCAGGGTGGGTTCATGGCGTTCGGCTGGGGAACCGACAGCCAGGCGCGCGGCGTCGATCTGGAAACCCTGATGCGCCGGGCCGCGGCCGCCGGGATCGAGGGCGACTATTACACCCCCGAGGTCCATAAGGCCGCCTTCGCCCTGCCCGCCTATATACGTAAGCTGGTGCCCTGACGCCGTATTGGCGATCCTGGGCAACTTGTCACCCCTGTCGAGTTCCGTCAGATTGACGACATGGAAGACGTGAGCGAAAAACAGTCCGGATGGCGTGGCTCGCGGGAGCGATGGCTGCAGGCGGCACGAACGGCCCTGATCCGACACGGGGAAAGCGCGGTAAAAATTCAGCTCCTTGCGACCGGTCTGGGCCTGTCGCGGACCAGTTTCTATTGGTTTTTCAAGGACCGCGCCGCTCTGCTCGAGGCGCTGCTCGACGACTGGGACCAACGCAACTCGGAGGCCGTGATAAAAGCGAGCCGGGCGGACGCCAAATCCTTGACCGAAGCAGCACTAAATTTGACACGTGTGTTCATTTCGGGTGAGCACTTCGACACCAGATTGGATTTCGCCGTTCGCGGGTGGGGCATTCGTGACGAATCAGTCAGCGATCGGGTCGCACAGGCGGATATCGTTCGAACCAACGCCATTGCGGACATGCTCCGGCGTCACGGCCAATCTGGACCCGAGGCGGAGAACAGGGCTCGTCTGATCTATTTCTCGGAGGTCGGCCGCGTCGCCACAGAGCTGCAAGAAAGCCGCGCCGTTCGGTTGGCGCGCGTCCCGTGGCAGGTCGAGGTCCTGACCGGCAGCATCCCCAGCGAAGACGAGATGGCAGCGTTTTACCGGGAATTCGAATAGAGGGGACGATGGACACCCAGATCGTCACGTATGACCAACGCATCGCCTTGACTTGGAACGGGGCAATCGCCGCATTGCGGGCCGGGCACCTTCGCCCGCGCGCGCAGATCGGGGACATGTTTCTGGGACCCGCAGAGGCGACCTTGCTGACCCGGGGCGCATGGATCGACGGAGTGGGATTCGGGGTAAAGTCGGTCACGGTCATGCCGGGAAATTCGGCCCTGGGCGTGCCCACGGTCCAGGGGGCGATGTTCGTCTTCGCAGCGGCCGACGGACACCTGGAGGCGATCGTGGACAGCCGGCTTGTGACGGAGTTCAAGACCGCGGCCGATTCCGCGCTTGGGGCCCAACTTCTTGCGCGGCGCGATGCGACCAGGTTGTTGATCGCCGGGGCGGGCACCGTGGCGCGTAGTTTGATCGATGCCTATTCCGCAGCCTTCCCCAATTTGCGCAGCATAGAGGTTTGGGCGCGGCGCCCGGACCAAGCCAATGCCCTCGCCGCGGAATGCGCCGAAGTTCAAATCCCCGTAACCGCGGTTGATGATCTGGCCGCGGCCGCAGGACAGGCCGACATCATCTCGACCGCGACAATGGCCCGAGAGCCTATCCTGAAAGGGGACTGGATCGCGCCCGGAACCCATGTCGACCTGATCGGCGCCTTCAAATCGGATATGCGCGAAGCTGACGACACCCTGATTGCAATGGGCCGGCTGTTCGTCGACTCGCGAGAGACGACCGTTCACCATATCGGTGAGTTGAGCATCCCGTTGAGCCACGGAACCATAACCGAAGCGGACGTTCTAGCCGATTTCTACGACCTGATCGCCGACGGTGCCGTAGGGCGAACGTCTGACGATCAGATCACGGTGTTCAAGAATGGCGGTGGTGCGCATCTCGACCTGATGATGGCCGACTACATCACCGCCTCGGTCGCGCCCTAGCCCCAAATCGCGGCTTCGGCTGCGGAAATGGCGGCCTCGGCATTCTCGGCCGATCTGGCACCGCCCTGAGCCATGTCCGGGCGCCCTCCGCCGCCCTTCCCGCCCAGTTCCGCAACTGCGGCCTTGACCAAATCCACGGCCGATACCCGATCGACTAGATCGCCGGTGACGCCCGCCGCAACTGCCGCCTTGTCTCCAGAGTCGGCGATCAACAGGACCGCACCCGAGCCCAACCTGCCCTTTTGGGCGTCGATCAGCGCGGGCAGGTCCTTCCCCGTCACGCCACTGACGACCTGTGCGAGGAACGGAACGCCGTTCACGTCCCGTGCTTCGGCCCCGCCCGACGTACCGCCGCCCATCGCCAGATCGCGCCGCAATTGCGCGACTTCGGTTTCCAAGCGACGACGGTCGTCGGAAAGCTGGCGCACCCGCTCGGCCAAATCAGAGGGGTTTGTTTTCAGTACCGCGGCGGCTTGGGAAAGCTGACGTCCCTGCTCGGCCAGATGACGCAATGCGGCGTCGCCCGTCAGCGCCTCGACCCGGCGCACGCCCGAGGAAGAGGCCGCGTCAGAGGTCAGGACGCAGAGGCCGATCTCTCCCAATCGGGCCACGTGGGTCCCGCCGCACAGCTCGATCGACCAGGTGTTCTGATCTGGGCCCTTCCCCGTCTGCGCCCGCCCCATCGAGACCACGCGCACTTCGTCGCCGTATTTCTCGCCGAAGAGGGCCTGCGCGCCCAGTTCCCGCGCCGTGTTGGGGTCCATGATGCGGGTCTCGACCGGGCAGTTCTGGCGGATGAACGCGTTGATGCGGTCCTGGGCGGCCGACATCTCGTCCGCCGTCAGGGCCTTCTGGTGCGAGAAGTCGAAGCGCAGACGTTCCGCGTCGTTGAGAGAGCCACGCTGCGCGACATGATCGCCCAGCACCTCGCGCAGGGCCTCGTTCAGAAGGTGCGTGGCCGAGTGATTGGCGCGGATCTTTTGACGCCGGTCGTGGTCGACGGCCAGCTTGGCGGGTGCGCCCTCTTTCAGGGTGCCATGTGCGACCTTGCCATAATGAATGAAGACGCCCGCGACCTTTTTCGTGTCGGTGACTTGCAACACGGCGTCCTGCGTCTCGATCGTGCCGGTATCACCAACCTGCCCGCCCGCCTCGGCATAGAAGGGGGTCTGGTTCACGACGACTTGAACATCGGTCCCCGCCTCGCCCGAGCCAGTGCGGTCGGTGCCCGCGACTACGGCGAGGATCTCGCCCTCGGCCTCGAGGTCGGTATAGCCTAGGAACTCGGTCTGGCCGTGCTTGTCGGCTACGTCGAACCAGATCGCGGCATCGGCCTGCTCGCCCGAGCCGACCCAGCTGGCGCGCGCCTGCGCCTTTTGCTGGGCCATGGCACTGTCGAAACCTTCGGTGTTCACGCCCCGGCCCTTTTCGCGCAGCGCGTCCTGCGTGAGGTCCAGCGGGAAGCCGAACGTGTCATACAGCTTGAACGCCGTCTCGCCAGGAAGGTCGGTGCCTTCGGGCAGGCGGCCAAGCTCTTCGTCGAGCAGCTTCAGGCCCCGTTCCAGCGTCTGGCGAAACCGTGTCTCCTCGTTCAGCAGCGTATCCTCGATAGTGCGCTGGGTCTGGCCGAGCTCCGGGTACGCCTGACCCATCTGGGCGACGAGTTCGGGCACGAGGCGGTGCATGACCGGGTCCTTCGCGCCCAGAAGATGGGCGTGGCGCATGGCGCGGCGCATGATCCGGCGCAGGACATAGCCGCGTCCCTCATTGCCGGGCAGCACGCCGTCGGCGATCAGGAACGAGGTCGAGCGCAGGTGATCCGCGATCACCCGGTGATGAACGTTGCCGTCGCCATAGGGATCGGTGCCGGTGGCCGTTCCGGACGCCTCGATCAGGGCCTTGAAGAGGTCGGTGTCGTAATTGTCGTGCTTGCCCTGCAGCAGCGCGCCGATGCGTTCCAAGCCCATGCCGGTGTCAATGGACTGCGCGTCCAGATCGCGGCGGGTGCCGTCCGAAAACTGCTCGTACTGCATGAAGACGAGGTTCCAGATCTCGATGAACCGGTCGCCGTCCTCGTCCGGACTGCCCGGAGGGCCGCCCCAGATCTCGGGGCCGTGGTCATAGAAGATCTCGGTGCAGGGGCCGCAGGGGCCGGTGGGACCGGCAGACCAGAAGTTGTCGTCGGTGGCGATGCGGATGATCCGCTCGTCCGAAAGGCCCGCGACCTTTTTCCAGATCGCGACGGCTTCCTCGTCGGTGTGATACACGGTGACCAGAAGGCGGTCGGGATCGATGCCGAATTCCTTCGTCAGAAGCCCCCAGGCCAGCGCGATCGCCTCGTCCTTGAAGTAATCCCCGAACGAGAAGTTGCCCAGCATCTCGAAAAAGGTGTGGTGCCGCGCGGTATAGCCCACATTGTCGAGGTCGTTGTGCTTGCCGCCGGCGCGCACGCATTTCTGCGAGGTGGTGGCGCGGGTGTAATCGCGCGTCTCGACCCCGGTGAAAAGGTTCTTGAACTGCACCATCCCCGCGGCCGTGAACATCAGCGTGGGATCGTTGCGCGGGATCAGCGGCGAGGAGGGCACGATCTCGTGACCGTTCTGCGCGAAATAGTTCAGAAAGGTGGATCGGATCTCGTTCAGGCTGGGCATGCGGGGTTCCTGCGTGTCTTGACGGCGTCCAGCGGCATGTATCCGCCCGAAGCATCAGGGACAAGGAACGAGATGCCCGACCGCGACAGAGGGGCCGCGCGGCCCCTCCGCCAAATCGGAAATCAGTCGTCGGTCAGCGCCTCGGGATCGTTCTCGGTCATGCCGTCGAACTCCAGCCCGTGGCTGGCGCGGATCTTGTCCTCGATCGACAGGGCGATCGACGGGTTTTCCTTCAGGAAGGTCTTGGCGTTCTCGCGTCCCTGCCCGATCCGTTCGTCGCCATAGCTGAACCAGGCGCCGGACTTGTCGACGACCCCGGCCTTAACGCCAAGGTCCAGAAGCTCGCCCGTCTTCGAGATGCCTTCGCCATACATGATGTCGAACTCGACCTGCTTGAACGGCGGGCTGACCTTGTTCTTGACGACCTTCACGCGCGTCTGGTTGCCTACGACCTCGTCACGGTCCTTGATCGCACCGATGCGGCGAATGTCGAGCCGGACGGAGGAGTAGAATTTCAGCGCGTTGCCGCCCGTGGTCGTCTCGGGGGAGCCGAACATGACGCCGATCTTCATGCGGATCTGGTTGATGAAGATCACCGTGCAGCCCGAGCGGTGGATCGAGCCGGTCAGCTTGCGCATCGCCTGGCTCATCAGGCGGGCGTGAACGCCGACCGAGCTGTCGCCCATGTCGCCCTCAAGCTCGGATTTCGGGGTCAGCGCCGCGACCGAGTCGACGACGACCATGCTGACGGCACCGGAACGGACCAGTGTATCCGTTATCTCCAGCGCCTGTTCGCCCGTATCAGGCTGAGAGATCAGAAGCTCGTCGAGGTTCACGCCCAGCTTGCGGGCATATTGCGGGTCCAGCGCGTGTTCGGCGTCTACGAAGGCACAGACGCCGCCCTTCTTCTGCTCTTCCGCGACGCAGTGCAGCGTCAGCGTGGTCTTGCCCGAGCTTTCGGGGCCATATATCTCGACGATACGGCCCTTGGGGATACCGCCGATCCCCAGCGCGATGTCGAGACCGAGCGAGCCGGTCGATGTCGATTCGATGTCGGGAATCGGGGTATCCCCGCCCAACTTCATGATCGAGCCCTTGCCGAACTGCCGCTCGATCTGTGCAAGCGCCGAGTCGAGCGCCTTCTGCTTGTCCGCGTTCCGCTTGTCAGCCATATCGAGAATGTTCGCCGTCGCCATGAATTTCGTTCCTTTTTGCACGTCCACCGAAGGGCGGCAATGCCTGCTTCGTTCGCCTCTTGTTCTGGTTAATGTGAGACCATACCAAGAACATTGCAAGCCCCGTGGGGTCCTGGGGCGTGACTTTTCGTGTCGTCGGCAGCCCTTCGCCGTCTGGCCCGGGTGTCGATCCGACGTTCTGGATACTCTGGCACGCCAAGCTTAATTTTAGCTTTACGCGCGTCCCACCGCGAACGTCGCGTCGGAAGGGACGCGCGTCCCACCGCGAACGTCGCGTCGGAAGGGGCGGAAATGGGTGTGGACGGACCATGCGTGGATTAGGTTTCGTCCAAGGAGGTGCGCCATGATCCGACCCGAGGACCGTCTGAACACGCACGAGGTGACGAACCAGCCGGACCGCCCCGCCGCGCGGGACCCGTGGGCTGCGGATCCCACCCTGTGCGGCCACGTTGCATCCCAAGGCGGGGACGCGAAGCACCTTGCGCGGTTCGGCGCGGCCCTGTCGGACGCCTGGGCCCTGGGCGAGGATGCGCGCCGCACACCGCCTGAGCTGCGGCTTTTCGACCGGCACGGGCGCCGGCTGGACGAGGTGCGGTTCCATCCCGCCTATCACAGCCTTCTGGAATTGGGGCTCGGCGAGGGGTATGCCGCGATTCCCTGGTCCGGGGCGTCGGGCGGACACACGACCCACGCCGCGATGGTCTATCTGCTTAGCGGGGTCGAGCCGGGCGTCTGCTGCCCGATGACGATGACTTATGCGGGCGTTCCCGCGCTGGCCGCGGCGGGCTTCGATGACTGGGCCGGCAAGCTGGCCACCCCCGCCTACGACCCTGCGATCGCCGCGCCGTCGACCAAGCGCGCCCTGACCCTGGGCATGGCGATGACGGAAAAGCAGGGCGGGTCGGACGTGCGCGCCAACAGCACGCGGGCCGAACCCGCGGACGACGAGTGGCGCCTGACCGGGCACAAGTGGTTCTGCTCGGCCCCCATGTCGGACGGGTTCCTGACACTGGCACAGACAGAGGCGGGTCTTTCCTGTTTCCTGGTCCCGCGCTGGTGCGAGGACGGGTCGCGCAACGCCATCCGCCTGCAACGCCTGAAGGCCAAGCTGGGCAACACGGCCAATGCCTCGGCCGAGATCGAGTATCACGGCGCCCGGGCGCATCTGGTGGGCGAGGATGGCGACGGGATCCGCGCGATCATCCGGATGGTGCATCACACCCGGCTGGATACCGCGATGGCGCCCGCGGGGCTGATGCGCGCGGCCCTGTCCGAGGCGGCGTTCTGGGCCCGCGGGCGCAGCGCCTTCCAAAAACGCCTGATCGACCAGCCGCTGATGCAAACAGTGCTTGCCGATCTGGCCTTGGACTGGGAGGGGGCGACCGCGCTGGGATTGCGCGTGGCGCGCGCCTTCGACGAGGGCGATCCGCTGTCCCGGGTTGGCGTGGCGCTGGCCAAGTTCCTGTCGAACAAGCGCGCGCCGGTGGTCATCGCCGAGGCGATGGAGGTGCTGGGTGGCATGGGCTATGTCGACGACACGCCGATGCCAATGCTCTACCGCGAAGCGCCCCTGAACGGCATCTGGGAGGGGTCGGGCAACGTCATCTGCCTGGATATTCTGCGGACCCTACGGCGGGACGACGCCGCGCGCGACGCCCTCGATGCCGAACTGAAGGCCGCCGCGGGCGCGGATCGGGGCTTCGACGCTGCGCTTGCGGCCTTCCGCGACCGCTGGCCGAAGGACCCTCAGGAGATCGAGGCGCGGCTTTACTGCGAACGGCTGGCGGCCCTTCTGACCGCGGCGGTGCTGATCCGCGCGGCGCCCGGCGCGGTGGCCGACGGGTATGTCGCGACCCGGTTGGGCGCGGACCGGGGGCTGGTGGCCGGCGCGGTCTCGGGGCTGGACCACCGGGCGATCCTCGACCGGATCGGGGATTGAGCTTGCGCCACGCCGGGGCGATCCCACATTCAAGGCAACAGGTTTTGGCCCGGAGGTGGATGATGAAGCTGAAGAAGATGGCGATGCAGATGGCGATGGCGTTCGTCGCGGCAAAGGGCGTTCAGGCCTTCGACCGGGCCGGTGGCTTGCAGGGCGTACGCAGCAAGCTGTCACAGCGGGGCGCACAAGGCGGCGGGATCGACGGCCTTCTGGGCCAGTTCGGACTGGGCGGTCAAACCGGCGGAGCACCCGGCGGCAAGGGCGGCGCGAACTCGATCGCCGGGCTGCTTGGCGGGCTTGCGGGCGCGTCTAGCGGTGCGGCCGGCGCGCAGCGGATGCGCGGTTTGCTGGACACCACGCGCGAGACGCCCGAGGACACGCCGGAGGAAGAACAGGTTTCTGGCCTGATGGTCCGCGCGATGATCCAGGCCGCCCGCGCGGATGGCGAGATCGACGCGGACGAACGCGGCGCGATCCTTGAGATTGTCGGCGACGCAGACCCCGAGGACATGGCCTTCCTCGAACGCCAGCTGGAAGAACCCGTGGATGCGGAAACCTTGGCCCGCGACACGCCCGAGGGGCACGGAATCGAAGTCTATACCGCCGCGGTCCTGGCGATCGAGCCCGACAACCGCGCCGAGGCCGAGTTCCTGGACACGCTGGCCCGCGGCCTCGGTCTGGGACAGCAGACGGTGAACGACATCCACGTCACGCAAGGCAAGCCGCCGCTTTATACCCTGTGATCCGCACGGCGCGCCAGGCAGACGGGGCGGCGATCCGGACCTGCCTGCGCGCCGCCTTCGCACCCTACGTCCCCCTGATCGGTCGCCCCCCCGGCCCCGATGGCGGCGAATCCGGCAGACGCCATCGCCCGGGGGCACGCATATGTCAGCACTGACCCGAAGGACCGCGTGCTTGGCGTCGCGATCTTCTACCCGCTTGATGGGGCCATGTATCTGGAGACCGTTGCGGTTCATCCTCACGCGTCGGGGCGCGGTCTGGGCCGGACCCTGATCGCCCATTGCGAAGCCCGGGCCCAAGCGGACGGCCTGACCGGGGTCACTCTCTATACGAATGCCGCGATGACATCGAACCTCGCCCTTTATCCACGCCTTGGATATCGTGAAGTCGGGCGGCGGACCGAGAGCGGGTTCGACCGCGTGTTCTTCGAGAAACGGATGCCCCTCTCGTGACCGACTACCTTGTCTACGACGTCTTCACCGACCGCCCCTTCGGCGGCAATCCCCTGGCCGTGATCCCCGATGCCTCGACCCTTCCCGAGGATCGGCTTCAGCCCATCGCGCGGGAGTTCGGGTTCTCTGAAACCGTGTTCGTCCTGCCCGGCAATCCGCCACGGCTACGGATCTTCACCCCCACGCAGGAGATTCCGTTCGCCGGCCACCCCCTGATCGGCACCGCGACCGCCCTGCGGGATTTAGGGCACCCCGCCGAGATGACCCTGATGACGGGCGTCGGACCGATCCCCGCGACCGTGGCGCAGGACGCGCGGTTCACGCGGAAGACCACGCTCGAGATCCTGCACCAGCCCGACACGGATCTGGTGGCCGCGTGCCTGTCGCTGCCGCGGGACCGGATCGCCGGGGCGACCATTGCCTCGGCGGGGTTGCCATTCGTGCTGGCGGAAATCACGGACCGTGACGCCTTGGCAACCGCGAGGCCCGAGACCGGGGCGTTCCGACAGGGGCAGGACCGATACCCCCTGCCCTTCGATTTCGCAGTCTATGCGTATGTCCGGGACGGCGAGACGATCCATGCGCGCATGTTCGCCCCCTTGGACGACATCCCCGAGGACCCCGCGACCGGCAGCGCCGCCGCGGCACTTGCGCTGTTTCTCGCCGGTGACGGGCCACTGTCACTGATGATCCACCAGGGCGAGGACATGGGCCGTCCGTCCCGCATCGGGGCCGACGTCGCGGATGGCGCAGTCACGATCGCGGGCCGGGCGGTCAAGGTTATGGAGGGGCGCCTGACCCTCGGATGGGGGCTGGCCGTGCCGGCGGCGCTGGGATAAGCGCCGCTCATGACGAGCCCCAGCGAATTCCAGACCCAGAGCGGCGATAACCTTCGCGCCACCGGCTTCATGGTCGGTGCGATGGCCCTGTTCGCCAGCGAGGATTTCTTCGTCAAGCGCGTCACGGCCGACATGCCGGTGCTTCAGGCGCTGATCGTGCTGGCGATCGGCGGAGCCGTCGTCTTCGCGGTCCTGTGCGTACGGCGCAATATCCCATTTGTTTCGGCCGAGCTGCGCCATCCGCTGGTCGTGGGTCGCAACCTGTCGGAGGCCATCGCGACGGTCGCCTTCGTGACCGCGCTGTCGCTGGTACCGCTTTCGTTGGCCTCGGCGATCCTGCAATTGACACCGCTTCTGGTGACGGCGGGCGCGGCGATCTGGCTGGGCGAGACGGTCGGCTGGCGGCGCTGGACGGCGGTCGTCGTGGGATTGGTCGGCGTCTTCATCATCCTGCGACCGGGGTTCGAAGGGTTCCGCCCTTCGGCCCTGCTGGTTCTCATCGCGGCTGTCGGGTTGGCGACGCGGGACGTGATGTCGCGCCGGATCCCTAAGCGGATCCATTCGCTGCAGCTGTCGCTTTGGGCGTATGCGGCGGTGACGATCGCGGCCGGGATCTGCATGATCTTCGTGCCTACCGTCGAAAGCGCGCCCTTCCCGGTCTGGCGGGACTTGGGCGCCGCAATCGCGCTGGGGGCGGCAGCCTATATTTGCCTGACGACGGCGACGCGGATGGGGGATGTCTCGGCCGTGATTCCGTTCCGCTACACCCGCCTGTTGTTCGCTCTGATCCTGGGGATCGTATTCTTGGGCGAACGCCCCGATGCGGCGACACTGGTGGGGGCGGCCATCGTCGTGGGATCGGGCCTTTACGCCCTGATGCGCGAGCGCAAGCGCCGCAGCGAACGATAGCCTTCCCGCGATCCTTGCGATAACCGTGCGGCAACGCAAGGACGCAAGGAGATCCAACATGAGTGCGATCATCGACATCATCGGCCGCGAGATCCTCGACAGCCGGGGCAATCCCACCGTTGAAGTGGACGTCACCCTCGAGGATGGCACGACCGGCCGCGCGGCGGTGCCTTCTGGCGCTTCCACGGGGGCGCACGAAGCCGTCGAACGGCGCGACGGGGACAAGTCGCGGTACCTCGGCAAGGGCGTAACCGAAGCGGTGGCGTCGGTGAACGGCGAGATCGCCGAAGGCCTGCTGGGCATGGATGCGACCGAGCAGGAAGCGATCGACGCCCTGATGATCGAGATGGACGGGACCGACAACAAGGGTCGGCTGGGCGCAAATGCGATCCTGGGCGTCAGCCTTGCGGCCGCCAAGGCTGCGGCCGCCTTCACAATGCAGCCGCTGTTTCGCTATGTCGGCGGCACCTCGGCGCGCACCCTGCCCGTTCCGATGATGAACATCATCAACGGCGGCGAGCATGCGGACAATCCGATCGACATTCAGGAATTCATGATCATGCCGGTTTCGGCCCCGAATATCCGCGAGGCCGTGCGGATGGGCGCCGAGGTTTTCCATACCCTGAAAAAGGAGCTGTCGGCGGCCGGTCTGTCCACCGGGATCGGGGACGAGGGAGGCTTCGCGCCCGACATCAAGTCCACCCGGGATGCACTTGATTTCATTATGAGGTCCGTCGAAAAGGCCGGGTACACGCCGGGCGAGGACATCATGCTGGCCCTGGATTGCGCCGCGACCGAGTATTACCAAGGCGACAGCTACGAGATGAAGGGCGAAGGCGCGTCGCTGTCGTCCGCGCAGAACGTCGACTACCTTGAGAAGCTCTGCGACGAGTACCCGATCCTGTCGATCGAGGACGGCTGTTCCGAGGATGACTGGGACGGCTGGAAGATGCTCACCGACCGTCTTGGCGACCGGGTTCAGCTTGTGGGCGACGACCTGTTCGTCACCAACCCCAAGCGTCTGGCCGATGGAATCGCGAAGGGCTGCGCAAACTCGATGCTGGTTAAGGTCAACCAGATCGGCACCCTGTCCGAGACGCTGAAGGCCGTCGATATGGCCCATCGCGCCCGCTATACCAACGTGATGTCCCACCGCTCGGGCGAGACCGAGGACGCGACCATCGCCGACCTCGCCGTCGCGACGAATTGCGGGCAGATCAAGACCGGCTCGCTGTCGCGGTCGGACAGGCTTGCGAAGTACAACCAGCTGATCCGGATCGAGGAGTTGCTGGGCGAGACCGCGCGCTATGCGGGCACGTCGATCCTGCGCACGAAGTGACCGACCGGCGGGCGGTTCAGGCCGCCCGCCGTACCCGGTGACCTGAGGGCATTCCGATTGAAGAAACGGCGGGGCGCTGTTATCCCGGTTGCATGTCCAAGTTCACGCCCCTCGTCGCCTGCGGCAACTGCCCTATCCGCCACAACGCCGTGTGCGCCCAGTGCGATTCCGACGAGCTTGCGACGCTTGAACGGCTGAAAAGCTACAAGGTCTATCCGGCCGGCGCGCGGCTGTCGGATGCGGGAATGCCGCTGACGCATTTCAGCTCGATCGTCGAAGGCTGCGCGACGATGTCGAAGACGCTCGAGGATGGGCGACGGCAGACTGTCGGTCTTCTTCTTCCGTCGGACTTCATCGGACGCCCGGGCCGTACCACATCGGCCTATGACGTCGAGTCGCTGACGGAAGTGAAGCTTTGCCGGTTCGAGCGCGTTGAGTTCGAGCGTCTTGTTCAGACCACCCCCCATATCGCCAACCGCCTGCTGACGATGACGCTGGACGAGCTGGACGCCGCGCGGGACTGGTCCGTCGTCCTGGGCCGGCTTACCGCGCGCGAGAAGGTGGCGGCCTTCCTCGTTAGCCTCGCGCGCCGCCTCGCCAGCGTCCAAGGCAAGCGCAATGCCGGATCGGGCGTGATGATCCACCTGCCCCTGTCTCGCGAGGCGATGGCCGACCATCTGGGCCTGACGCTGGAGACGACGAGCCGCCAGGTCTCGGCCTTGCGCCGCGATGGCGTGATCGAGACCTCGTCTAACCGTGACATTCGCATTCCCGACTTCGAGAGGCTGGCCATCGAGGCCGGAGAAGATGACGATGGCGGTCTGATCGTCTGACCTAGCGGGCGAGCAGCAACGTCAGACCTGTCTGTTCCAGCATCGCGCGCGTGACGCCGCCCAGCAGCATCTCGCGCAGGCCGCGGTGTCCGAAAGCGCCCATCACGCACAGATCCATCCCGTTTTCCCGGCCATAGGCGCACAAGACATCGGCGATCCGGCGGTTCGCCCTCGGCAGCGCGACGACGGAGGCGGCCACGCCGTGGCGATCCAGCATCACGGCCACCCCGCGCCCGGCGCTGTCGGCCGCGGGATCGACGCAGACGATCTGCACCTCTTTCGCATCCCCCAGGATCGGCAAGGCGGCACGGATCGCCGCCAGCGCGACCTCGCTTCCGTCCCAAGCCAACATGATCCTCTCGAAACCCGGGTCGATTCCTTCGGGCACCGTCAGGATGGGCACCCGGGCGATATGCAGCACCGTTTCAATCAGGCCGTCGATGTCGATCTCGGCGCTTGCGGCTTGGGGCAGGACGACAAGATCCGCGAACCGCGCGTCGGACGCGAAAAGCCGGCTGATATCGACCGCAGAGTTCGGGATGTCGATGGACCACGGGAAGGACTGCGCGCCGAGCCGGCTGCGCACGCGCGCCTCTAGCCCTTCGAGGTCGTCGATCGGGACATCCACCAGGATCGGACCGCCAATTGCCATAGCCGAGCCTGAAAGTGCACTGACGTCCAGCCGCCGTTCCGCGACACACATCACGTCGAGATGCGCCGACCACCGACCGGCGCAGGAAATCGCGCCTTCCAGCGCATCGTGCCCCGAGGGTGTGGCGATGGTCGAGATCGTCTTGGGGGTCATGGTCGGTCCTCCGTCATGGGGCATTGGCCCGAAAAGGGCATTCGCCCCGAATATGGCGCCATGAAGACACGAGATCCGCGTGTGATCCTTGATCCATGTCAAGGCGAGGGCTCACGCCGCCGTGCGAGAGGTCCATCCGTGCCGACAAGGGGCAGGACCGTTTCGCAGGAGATAAGATGGAGTATGCAAAGCTCTTCGTGCTGGCGCTGATCGCGCTGTTGGCGGCGATTGCCGCGGATTGGGGGCGAGATCTTGCCTACAGCACGCACGCCGTCATCATCATGCTCGTCGCGGGGGGGCTGTTCCTGTGGGAACTGCGCCACGTGGACGAGCCGCGCCAGATCGCCCACGCGGGCGAGTATATGGACGGCCCTATCCGCGCAGGCGTCATCGCAACTGCCTTTTGGGGTATCGCAGGCTTCCTGGTGGGCACCTTCATCGCCTTCCAGCTGGCCTTCCCGGTGTTGAACTTCGACTGGTCCGAAGGATTCGCCAATTTCGGCCGCCTGCGCCCGCTGCATACCAGCGCGGTCATCTTCGCCTTCGGCGGCAACGCCCTGATCGCGACGTCGTTCTACGTGGTTCAGCGCACCAGTGCCGCACGCCTCTGGGGCGGAAACGCAGCGTGGTTCGTGTTCTGGGGCTACCAATTGTTCATCGTGCTGGCCGCGACAGGCTATCTGTTGGGCGCCACGCAGTCGAAAGAATACGCCGAGCCCGAGTGGTACGTCGACATCTGGCTGACCATCGTGTGGCTGGTCTATCTTGCCGTCTACCTTGGCACGATCATCAAGCGGCGCGAGCGACACATCTACGTCGCCAACTGGTTCTTCCTGGCCTTCATCGTGACCGTCGCGATGCTGCATGTGGTCAACAACCTGTCGATCCCGGTCAGCATCTGGGGCAGCAAGTCCGTGCAGGTCTTCGCGGGCGTGCAGGATGCCATGACCCAGTGGTGGTACGGCCACAACGCGGTGGGCTTCTTCTTGACGGCCGGGTTCCTGGGGATGATGTACTACTTCGTCCCCAAGCAGGCCGGCCGCCCGATCTACAGCTACAAGCTGTCGATCATCCACTTCTGGGCGCTGATCTTCCTCTATATCTGGGCCGGTCCGCACCACCTGCACTATACCGCCCTGCCCGACTGGGCCGCGACGCTGGGGATGGTGTTCTCGGTCATGCTGTGGATGCCCAGCTGGGGCGGCATGATCAACGGCCTGATGACGCTGGAAGGCGCGTGGGACAAGATCCGCACCGACCCGATCATCCGGATGTTCGTGGCCTCCCTCGCCTTCTACGGCATGTCGACCTTCGAAGGCCCGATGATGTCGATCCGCGCGGTGAACTCGCTGTCACACTACACCGACTGGACCATCGGCCACGTCCACTCCGGCGCGCTCGGCTGGAACGGGCTGATCACCTTCGGCTGCCTCTATTACCTGACGCCGAAGCTGTGGGGTCGCCAGCAGATGTACTCGATGGGGGCGATCAACGCGCATTTCTGGCTCGCGACGATCGGAATCGTCTTCTACGCGGCCTCGATGTGGGTGACCGGCATCATGGAAGGCCTGATGTGGCGCGAGGTCGATGCCAACGGCTTCCTCGTCAACTCCTTCGCCGACACCGTTGCCGCCAAGTTCCCGATGTACGTGGTGCGCGGCCTGGGCGGTGTCCTCTACCTCGCCGGTGGGCTGATCATGGTCTGGAACATGTGGATGACCATCCGCAGCCCGCAGTCCCGTCCCGCCACCGCCCAAGTTCCCGCGGAGTGACCTCATGAGCAACGATAACGAGAAAATCCCCGGGCCCGAGAACGACCCGAAGGTGACGCAACCCGGCGATACGGGCGTACCGAACGAGCTTCCGCACCATTCGAAGTTCATCGACAAGCACGCGATCCTGGAACGCAACGCCACGCTGCTTCTGGTCACGTCCTTCCTGGTCGTCACAATCGGCGGCATCGTCGAGATCGCGCCGCTGTTCTGGCTGGAGAACACGATCGAGGAGGTCGAGGGGGTGCGTCCCTACTCGCCCCTCGAACTGGCCGGGCGCGACATCTACATCCGCGAGGGCTGCTATGTCTGCCACAGCCAGATGATCCGCCCCATGCGGGACGAGGTCGAGCGCTACGGGCATTACAGCCTCGCCGCCGAGTCGATGTACGACCACCCGTTCCAGTGGGGGTCCAAACGCACCGGGCCGGACCTGGCCCGCGTCGGGGGGCGATACTCGGACGAGTGGCACGTGGATCACTTCGCCGACCCGCAATCGGTGGTCCCCGAAAGCGTCATGCCCAAGTACGACTACCTTGCCCGAACCCGGATCGACGGCGAGCATGTCGACGAGTTGCTCGAGACCCACGCGCTTGTCGGCGTGCCTTACACCGAGGAGATGATCGAAACCGCCCAAGCCGATTTCCGGGTGCAGGTCGATCCGTTCGGGGACATCGACGGGCTTCTGGAACGCTATCCCGGCGCGCAGGTCCGCAACTTCGACGGCCGCGAAGAGCTGACCGAGATGGACGCGCTGATCGCCTATCTCCAGATGCTCGGCACGCTGGTCGATTTTTCGACCTTCACCGCTGACGCAAGCCGCTAAGGAAGGCGCCGATCATGCACGACACATACACCATCCTGCGCGAAATCGCAGACAGCTGGGTGCTTCTGGCGATGACCGTCTTCTTCATCGGCTGCTGCCTGTGGGCATTCCGCCCCGGCAGCCGGGCATTGCACGACGACGCCGCGATGGCGCCGTTCCGCGAGCCGCCCCATCTCGCGGGGTGCTCCAACGCCTGCCTCGATTGCAGCTGCGCCCGGACCCTGGAGGACCTGAAATGAGCAAGCGCCGCATCGACGATGTGACCGGAACCGAAACGACCGGCCACGAATGGGACGGCATCGAAGAGCTGAACAACCCCCTGCCCCGTTGGTGGCTGTGGACCTTCTATGGAACGGTTGCCTTCTCGGTCGTCTACATGATCCTCTATCCCGCGATCCCGCTGATCAACGGCGCGACCGGCGGCGTTCTGGGGTGGTCGCAACGTGGCGACGTCGCGGCCGAGATCGCGGCCGTCGACGCCGCTCAGGCCGACATGCGCGCCTCGCTGACCGAGGTCGACCTGGCCGCCGTCAGCCTGAACCCCGAGCTTCTGTCCTTCGCGACGAACGCGGGCGCTGCGGTCTTCCGGACCAACTGTTCGCAATGCCACGGCTCGGGCGCGGCGGGGGCGTTGGGTTATCCCAACCTGCTGGACGATGCATGGCTGTGGGGCGGCACGCTGGAGGACATCGCCTATACGGTGCGCCACGGCATCCGCAACGAAGTCGACCCGGACGCGCGGTACAGCCAGATGCCGGCCTTTGGCGAGATGCTGACCGAGGAGGAGATCGCCACCCTCGTCGCCCACGTCCAGTCCCTGCCCGAGGGGCAGGATCCGCTGGCAGGTCCGGGCGGAGAGCTGTTCGACATGAACTGTTCGTCCTGCCACGGCCTGGACGCGCAAGGCGACAGGTTCCTGGGGGCGCCCAACCTGACGGACGCGATCTGGCTTTACGGCAATTCGGACGACCAGCTGACCGAGGTGATAACGGAAGGACCGTTCGGCGTAATGCCGCCATGGGGCGGCCGCCTGACCGAAGCCGAGGTGCGCGCCGTGGCCACGTATGTTCACGGCCTGGGCGGTGGTGAGACCCAAGTGGGAGAGAACGACAACATCGAATAGGCGGCCCAAGCGCATCTGTTCGCGCGTTTGGCGCGGGTCGCCTCGGGGCGGCGGTCGGGAGGGGCCGCCGCCCCAACTGCGTCAGGCTGCCACATGTTGATCCATGTCAAGGAAGCAGCCCCCGACGCGCCTTAGGGAGAGACTGCGAACAGGAAAGACCCCCCCTCATGTCCGAGCATTCGACATCCCTCTATGCCGCGCGCGTGCCGATTTTCCCGCGCCGCGTCTCCGGCTTTTACCGCAACCTGAAATGGTGGATCATGGGCCTGACGCTCGCGGTCTACTACATCACGCCGTGGCTTCGGTGGGATCGGGGCCCGAACCTGCCCGACCAGGCGGTTCTGGTCGATCTGGCGAACCGGCGATTCTATTTCTTCTGGATCGAGATCTGGCCCCACGAATTCTATTTCGTCGCGGGGTTGCTGGTCATGGCAGGTTTGGGACTGTTCCTGTTCACGGCCGCGCTGGGGCGGGTCTGGTGCGGCTATGCCTGCCCGCAGACGGTGTGGACCGACCTTTTCCTGATGGTCGAGCGCTGGGTGCAGGGGGACCGCAACGCACGAATGCGCCTGCGCAACGCGCCGATGTCCCCGCGAAAGGCAACGCTTTTGGGCACGACGTGGACGATCTGGCTGCTGATCGCCTTGGCGACAGGTGGGGCATGGGTTTTCTACTTTACCGACGCCCCAACGCTGGCGCGCGATCTGGTCGCGTTCCAGGCCCCCGGCGTGGCCTACATGACAATCGCCATCCTGACCGCCACGACCTTCATCTTCGGCGGCTTCATGCGCGAGCAGATATGCATCTACATGTGCCCCTGGCCGCGCATCCAGGGCGCCATGATGGATGAAGGCACGCTGACCGTCGCCTATCGGGACTGGCGGGGAGAGCCGCGCGGAAAGGGTTTGCGTCGCCGGGAGGCCGCGTCCGACCTGCGCGTGACCGGGCCGCAAATCGGCGGGCGCAGTCCGCTGATCCCGATGCCGGGGGTGCGGGACACGAAGATCGTCGGCGCAGCGCCCGCGCCGGCGTCGATCGCAGGTCCCGGCGACTGCATCGACTGCAATGCCTGCGTCAACGTCTGCCCTATGGGGATCGACATCCGCGACGGGCAGCAGATGGCCTGCATCACCTGCGCGCTGTGCATCGACGCCTGCGACCAGGTGATGGCCAAGATCGGCCAACCGCGAGGCCTCATCGACTACGTCGCCCTTTCGGATGCCCCGCGCGAGGCGGCGGGTGGCGCGCCCATCCCGGCCTGGCGCCACGCCATGCGCCCGCGCAACTTCCTCTATACCGGGCTTTGGTCCTTGGTGGGCATCCTGCTGGTCGTTGCCCTGTTCGTCCGCCCCGATATCGAGATGACGGTCTCCCCGATCCGCAACCCCACATACGTGGCGCTCTCGGACGGCAGCGTGCGAAACGTCTATGACGTGCGGCTGCTCAACAAGCATGGCGAGGCGCGGCAGTTCCTGCTGTCGCCGTCCCTCGGTCCGGACCTGACGCTTCAGATCGAGGGGCAGCCGGGCAACACGCTTACTGTCCCGGCCGACACGCAGCAACTGACGCGGGTCTATCTGACCGCGCCCCCGGGTTCCGAAGCCGCCGCAGAGGATCGGACCGAGCTTCGGCTGTGGGTGGTCGATCTGGAAGGGGGCGAACGAGCCCATGTCGACACGGTCTTCAACGGAAAGGGAACGCAATGACCGCACTGACCGGAAAGCACGTGGCCGCGATGTTCGTGACCGGCTTCGGCATAATCATCGGCGTGAACCTGACCCTTGCCACACAGGCCGTACGCACCTTTCCCGGGCTCGAGGTCGCGAACTCCTACGTCGCCAGCCAGTCCTTCGACGCGCGCCGCGCTGCACAACAGGCACTGGGATGGACCGCCGATGTGGCCTATGGGGAAGGCCGCCTGTCGCTGGACCTGACCGGCCCCGATGGCGGCCCCGCTGACGTGGCCACCCTGGCATTGCATATCGAGCGGCCGACCGAGGCGCGGGACGACCGCCCGCTGACCCTGGACGCTGAGGGCGGGGCGGCTCTCGATCTGGATCCCGGGGTCTGGCGTCTGGATATCGTGGCAACGGCCGCCGACGGCACCGCGTTCGAGCAGCGCGTGCTGTTCGAGGTGCCGCGATGAGCATGGCCTGCCCCGCCTGCGCCGGGATGCCGCCCCCGCAGGCGGCCCCGGGCGATCGGGCGCCGACCCATGTTTTGCACCTGCCCGACATTCATTGCGCGGGCTGCATCGCGGGGGTCGAGACGGCGCTGATGGCACGTTCTGGCGTGCAGGAGGCGCGGGTCAACCTGACGCTGAAGCGGGTGTTCGTCAGCGCGCCGGGCCTTGCCGCGACCGATCTGGTCGAAACGCTTGCGCAGGCAGGCCACCGGGCCCAACGGCTGGACGCCGCGCGCATGGGCGGAGAGGAGCGCGCCGCACGTGATCTTCTGATGCGCATCGGCGTCGCTGGCTTTGCTATGATGAACGTGATGCTTCTGTCCGTCGCGGTCTGGTCCGGCGCGGCCGGCGCGACGGAGAAACTGTTCCACCTGATTTCCGCCGCCATCGCCCTGCCCGCAGTCGCCTATTCCGCCCGCCCCTTCTTCGCCTCGGCCCTCGGGGCGTTGCGCGGCGGGCGGCTGAACATGGACGTTCCGATCTCGCTTGCGATCATGCTTGCCACGGCTGTGTCCCTTGCGACCGCTTTGGGGTTCGGGGACCAGTCGGGTTGGTTCGACGCGGCGCTTGCGCTGACGTTTTTCCTATTGGTGGGGCGCTACCTCGACCGGGCGGGGCGCGCTTCGGCCCGGTCCGCGGCGGCCGAGCTTGCCGCGTTGGAAGCACCGCAGGCCCTGCTGATCGAAGGCGGGACCGAGCGTATCGTGGACGCTGACAACCTTGCCGCGGGCGATCTGATCCGGGTGCGACCGGGCGACCGCATTCCGGCGGACGGCACGATCCTGTCGGGGCGCACGGATCTGGATCGATCCGCCCTGACCGGCGAGAGCGCGCCCGAAAGCGCGGGCGTGGGGGATTCCGTCGCGGCGGGAGAGACCTGCCTGACCGGCGCGCTGGAGGTACGCGTTGATCGTGCCGGACGCGAGACCGGGCTGGCCCGCATGGCCGAGCTCGTCGCCACCGCCGAGACGCAGCGCACCCGCTACACCGGGTTGGCTGACAGGGCAGCGCGCATTTATGCCCCTGCCGTGCATCTTCTGGGCGCGGGGGCTTTCGTGGCGTGGCTGTGGGCCACGGGGGACGGGTGGCGGTCGCTGGATGTCGCGATCTCGGTCCTTGTGATCACGTGCCCTTGCGCGCTGGGTCTGGCGATCCCGGCCGTGTCGACCATTGCGACGGGACGGCTGTTCCGCGCGGGCCTTCTGGTGACGTCGCGGACCGCGCTCGAACGCCTGTCCGAAGTGGATTTGGTGGTGTTTGACAAGACAGGAACGCTGACGTCCGGCACGCCTGTTCTGGAAGGAATGCCCAATCCCGTCGATCTGGCCGTGGCCGCCGGGTTGGCCCAATCCTCGAACCACCCGGTCTCGCGCGCTATCGTCGCGGCAGCCAAAGAGCGCGGGATTGAACCACGTGTGCCGGACCACCCAGCCGAAAAGGCAGGACAAGGCGTCGAAGGCCTTCTTGGCGGACGACCCGTACGGCTGGGTCGAAAAGAGTGGATTGGCGCGAAGGGCGATGCCGCCGTCTGGCTCCGGCTTGGGGATGCGCCGCCAGTCCCCTTCACCACCCGTGAAACGCTGCGCGACGAAGCGGCAGACACCATCGCGACACTGCGCAGCGACGGGTACGAGGTCGCGCTTCTGTCGGGCGATACGGCATCGGCTGTAGCCCGGATCGCCGCAACCCTGGATATCGACCGCGCGGAGGCCGGGATGACGCCCGAGCAGAAGGTTGCCTGGGTCGAGGATGCGGCACGACAGGGGCGGAAGGTTCTGATGGTAGGCGACGGACTGAACGACACCGGGTGCCTTGCCGTCGCCCATGCCGGGATCGCCCCCGGATCCGGGCTGGATGCTGCGCGCAGTGCATCGGATGTGGTGCTGCTGTCGGGCGGTTTGCCCGGGGTCGTCAAGGCCTTGCGGACGGCACGCCAATCCGCAGCGCGCATGCGGCAGAACATCGGGCTGGCCGCAGCTTACAACGCTGTCTCGATCCCCGTGGCGCTGTTGGGGCTGGCCTCGCCCGTCCTTGCGGCACTTGCCATGTCGACCTCATCCCTGACAGTATCGGCCAACGCGATGAGGCGGATGCGATGAACGTTCTGGCCATTCTGATCCCGGTTTCCGTCACGCTAGGGCTGGCCGGGCTGGGCGCGTTCCTCTGGACCCTGAAGAGCGGACAGTACGACGACCCGGCGGGGGATCAGGCACGCGCGCTCAGCGATCGGTTCGACGACAACCCGCCCTCCTGAAACCCCGCTGGACAGGAGATGCCGTCGCCATCACTGTCGGCCCATGCGCCTGTTTCTTGCCCTGATCCTTCTGGCGGCCTGTGCCCGTGGTCCCGAAACCGTCCCGCCCCCTGCCCCGGACGTGCTGCGCGTGGCAAGCTACAACGTCCATTACATCGACCTGAACGCCGCATCGGGCGACTGGTCGCGCGCCGATTGGGAGGTGCGCAAAGGCCCCATGGCCGACGCAGTCGGTGCGCTGAACGCGCATGTGATCGCGTTCCAGGAAATGGAGAGCTTTCGCCGCGGCTCTGACGGCGGCATCAATCTGGCCCGCGACTGGTTGTTGGCGCAACACCCGGATTTCCGGGTCGCCGCGGTGGGCAACTGGCGCGACTTCCCCTCGACCCAGCCGATCTTCTATCGCCCCGACCGTCTGCGGCTTCAGGATGAGGGCTGGTATTTCTTCTCTCCCACGCCGGACGTGATCTATTCGCGCAGCTTCGACGGCTCGTATCCGGCGTTCGCGTCCTGGGCCCGGTTCGAGGATCGCAACACAGGGAACAGCGTGCATGTCACGAATGTGCATCTGGATGCGTTCAGCCGGGTGAACCGCGATGGCGGCACACGGTTGATCGTCGACCGGGTGGCCCCCCTGATCGAGGCGGGGGATACAGTGATCCTGGCAGGCGACATCAATGCCGTGCGGGGAATGGCGCCGATCAGAATGCTGCAAGACGCGGGACTGACCTTCGCGCCGGTGACAGGAACAACCTATCACTTCGACCGCGGGCTGCACCTGTTCGGCGCCATCGACCACGTCGCCGTCGCCAATGCCGCCATCGCGGCCGAGCCGGTGGTCTTGCGACGGCAGTTCCAAGGCGAATGGCCCAGCGACCATTATCCTGTGATCGTCGACTTGAGTTACTGACAGGACCTACGGACTGGCCCTACTGACGGGGGAAGACGAAGCAGCGGTCCCGGCGGATCGCCAGCCACATGGGCGTGCCGGGCTTGGGCAAAAAGACCGAAGGCACCGTGGCCGACATGACCCCGCCGGCATCCAGACGGAACTCGACAAGGCTTTCCTTGCCGATGAACCGCGATCGGGTGACAACCGCGCGCGCAGGCGTGCCGTCCTGCGGCGTCGGGTTCGGACCGCGGCCTGCCCGATCGAAATCGATGCGCACGTGCTGTGGGCGGATGACGATGTCGACCTCTGTCCCGTCGGGGACGCCGGGGGCCAGGAACTGGCCGAACGGCGTATCCGTCAGGGCTCCATTAACCTCACCCTCAATCACGTTGATATCGCTGAAAAATGCCGCCGCGGCCCGGTCCGCGGGATTGTTGTAGATATTGTAGGGCGCGCCCATCTGGACGATGTCCCCGCGGCGCATCAGCGCGATCTCGTCAGCCATGCGCATGGCCTCCTCGGGCTCGTGTGTAACCAGAAGGACAGCCGTGCCTTCCTCTTTCAAAACGCTCAGGGTCTCGTCCCGGATGCCGTCGCGCAAACGGTTGTCGAGCCCCGAGAACGGCTCGTCCATCAGCATGACCTGAGGGCGCGGCGCGACCGCACGGGCCAACGCCACGCGCTGCTGCTCCCCGCCCGACAGCTCATGCGGCCAAGCGTCGATATACCGGCCCATTCGGACACGATCCAGAAGCTCGCGGACGCGGTCGCGCTTGGCGGCCTTCGTCCCCTTCAACCCGAACGCGATGTTGTCGGCCACCGACAGGTGCGGGAACAGCGCGAAGTCCTGGAAGATCAGGCCGACGCCGCGCTTTTCCGGGGGCACGAAGGTCGTCGGGCCCAGGACTTCGGTCCCGTCGATGCGAATCTTGCCCGATTGCGGCGACTCGACACCGGCGATGGCGCGCAGGGTGGTCGACTTGCCGCAGCCGGACGGCCCGAGAAGACACAGGACGTCGCCGGCCCCCACGGATAAGGACACGTTGCGCACGACCTGCTGGCCGTCGAAGGCGCAGGTCAAATGCTCGATCTCCAGCCGCGGGGCGGAAGGCGTCATGGGAAATCCCGACAGGAACGGTCGGGGCCGCAGCTAGCAGCCCCGCCCCCCCGGTTCAAGCGCATCACATCGATAGGTTCACGGCCCCGCCGTCCAGGAGCACATTCTGCCCCACGATGAAGCCCGCATGCTGCGAGCAAAGGAACGCGCAGGCCGCCCCGAATTCCGCCGCGGTGCCATAGCGGCGCGCGGGGATGGTCGCCTCGCGGCCGGCGCGGGCCTCGGACAGGTCGATCCCCTTTTCCTTCGACACGCCCGTATCCAGCGCGGTCGCCCGGTCGGTATCGTGAATGCCCGGCAGAAGGTTGTTGATCGTCACGCCCGCGGACGCCACTTGCCGCGCCGTCCCGGCGACGTAGCCGGTCAGGCCGGCGCGGGCCGAGTTCGACAGTCCCAGAACGGGGATCGGCGACTTGACCGATTGCGAGGTGATATTGACCACCCGGCCCCAGCCCCGTTCCATCATCGTCGGCACACAGGCTTTCATGAGGGCGATCGGGGTCAGCATGTTCGCATCGAGCGCCTTGATGAAGTCGTCGCGGTTCCAGTCCGTCCACATGCCCGGCGGCGGACCGCCCGCGTTGGTCACAAGGATGTCGGGATGGTCCGCCAGGTCGAGGACCCGCGACCGTGCGTCCTCGGTCGTGATGTCGCCCGCAACTTCTGTCACGGAAACGCCGAACTCGCTGCGGATGGCCTCGGCGGCCTCCTGCAGGGCGTCGGCGCCGCGGGCGTTCATCACCAGGTCCACCCCCTCGGCCGCCAGCGCGCGGGCACAGCCCAGTCCCAGCCCCTTTGACGATGCTGTCACCAGCGCCCGCTTTCCCTTGATGCCCAGATCCATTCTGCCCTCCTCGATCCGTTTCGGCGAACCCTAGCGGGGGTTTCACGTACCGTCGAGGTCATGAGGACCGTTATCGAATTCGCAACAGTTCATGCTGCATAGCTGCGTTGGCCAGCCCGCCCCCGATATGAGGTTCCAAATAGCGAGGAACATTGCCAAATTTTACGAAACGTTCTAGGAATATTGAATGACGGTCCGATGCCCGCCGCGCCTTGGGGAAGGTCGCGGGGAACCTGCGTCGCCGTCGCGAGAACGAGGGCTGCCATGTCGATCGAACACCGCTCTGATCCGGGGCCGGCGCAAAGCCTGCCTGTCTATCCCGCGTGCGCTTTCACGGCCGTGGACGGCGCGAACCTTGGCGATCCCCTGACGATTGCCGAAGATCTGATTGCGGGCGACGTGTATCAGCTTTCTCCCTTCTCCGAGCGATGCCGCCTGTCGGTCTGCGCCCAGCCGGGCGCACCGTCGCTGCGCATCGCCCGCCAGACCGAAGCGGGCAATGTCGGAGCCGAAGTGCATTTGGATTGCTGCGTGACCTTCATGTCCCCTGACGGCACCGTGGTCGAGGCGCTGATCCTTGTCGAACTAGGGGGCGACGGCGAGACCATTGCCCATATCCATATCTTCCCGCTGGCCGAGATGCAGCAGCGCACCGACTATGCCATCGTGTCGATCGACCGGCGCGCCGCCCGGACCCGCTTTGCCGAGACCGCATGCGTCTCTTTCACGCGCGGCACGCGGATCACCATGGCCAACGGCGCGCAGATTCCGGTCGAGGGGCTAAACGTGGGCGACCGCGTTCTGACACGCGATCACGGGGTGCAGCAGATCCGCTGGATCGGGCGCCAGACTGTGCGCGCCCTGGGCACTTTCGCCCCGATCCGCATCGCCGAGGGAACGCTGAACAATGCGTCTGACCTTGTGGTCAGCCCGAACCACCGTTTGTTCGTCTATCAGCGACAGGATCGGCTGGGCGCAGGGCGGCGCGAGGTGCTGGTCAAAGCGAAATACCTGCTGAACGGAACCACGGTGACGCGGACCTCCGGCGGCTTCGTGGACTATTTCCAGATGCTGTTCGACCGGCACGAAATCATCTATGCTGAAGGGATCGCAGCCGAGACCCTTCTGGTCGATGATACCACTAGGGCAGCCTTGCCAGAGGATATCTCGCGGAACCTGACTCGCGACGCACCGCGTCGTGTCATGGAGCTTCGCGAAGCCCAGGTCGATGCCCGCGTCGCCGCCGACCTGTTCCGGCAGGCCAGCGTGGGCTGAGGGACCCGGCCGCTTTACTGCGCGATTGCGCCCGGCCCATGCCGCGCCTATATCGCCGCTCATGCTCGACCGTTCCCACAACGCCGCCCCGCTGCCGCCCGAGATCGCGCGCCGTCGCACTTTTGCGATCATCTCTCACCCGGATGCGGGCAAGACCACGCTGACCGAAAAGTTCCTGCTGTTCGGTGGCGCCATCCAGATGGCCGGGCAGGTGCGCGCCAAGGGTGAGGCACGACGGACCCGATCGGATTTCATGCAGATGGAGAAGGATCGCGGCATCTCGGTCTCGGCTTCGGCCATGTCGTTCGATTTTGGCGACTATCGGTTCAACTTGGTGGACACGCCGGGCCACAGCGACTTTTCCGAGGACACCTATCGCACCCTGACGGCCGTTGACGCGGCGGTCATGGTGATCGACGGCGCCAAGGGCGTCGAAAGCCAGACGCAGAAGCTGTTCGAGGTCTGCCGCCTGCGCGACCTGCCGATCCTGACCTTCTGCAACAAGATGGACCGCGAAAGCCGCGACGTGTTCGAGATCATCGACGAAATCCAGGAGAACCTGGCGATCGACGTGACGCCCGCTTCGTGGCCCATCGGGGTCGGGCGTGATTTCCTCGGCTGCTACGATATGCTGAACGACCGGCTGGAGTTATTGGACCGCGCCGACCGCAATCGCGTGGCCGAGTCGATCCGGCTGAACGGCCTGGACGATCCGAAGATGGAAGAACACATCCCGGCGCACATGCTGGAAAAGCTGCGCGAAGAGGTCGAGATGGCGCGCGAGCTGATGCCTGCCTTCGACGCGCAATCCCTTCTCGACGGCACGCTGACCCCGATCTGGTTCGGCAGCGCGATAAATTCCTTTGGCGTGAAAGAGCTGATGGAAGGGATCGGTCGATTCGGGCCCCAACCGCAGCCGCAGAAGGCCTCGCCCCGTCAGATCGCGCCAGATGAGAACAAGGTCTCGGGCTTCGTTTTCAAGGTGCAAGCCAACATGGACCCCAAGCACCGCGACCGGGTGGCCTTCGTGCGTCTCGCCTCGGGGCATTTCAAGCGCGGCATGAAGCTGACCCATGTGCGCACCAAGAAGCCTATGGCGGTGTCGAACCCGGTTCTGTTCCTCGCCTCGGACCGCGAACTGGCCGAGGAAGCCTGGGCCGGCGACATCATGGGCATCCCGAACCACGGCCAGCTCCGCATCGGCGATACGCTGACCGAGGGTGAAGCGCTGCGCGTGCAAGGCATCCCGTCCTTCGCGCCCGAGCTTCTGCAGAATTGCCGCGCGGGCGACCCGATGAAGGCAAAGCACCTGGACAAGGCGCTGATGCAATTCGCCGAGGAAGGCGCGGCCAAGGTCTTCAAGCCAATGCTGGGCGCAGGCTTTATCGTCGGCGTCGTCGGCGCGCTTCAGTTCGAGGTTCTGGCCAGTCGGATCGAGATGGAATACGGCCTGCCCGTCCGGTTCGAACCATCCCAATTCTCCTCCGCGCGCTGGGTGCATGGGCCCAAAGACAAGGTCGAGGCGTTCGCCCAGGCCAACAAGGGCCACATGGCGCGCGACAACGATGACGACCTGGTCTACCTGACGCGGCTGCAATGGGACATCGACCGGGTGGAGCGGGACCATCCCGACCTGACCCTGTCGGCCACCAAGGAAATGATGACGTGATCCCGCGCGCCACGGTCGCCGCGGCGCTGGATCTGCCCGCGGATACGGATGCCCTGCCCGAGGGGGACCTACCGGTCGACCGCCTTGCCCGGCGCATGCTGGATGCCATGGCGAGGCCGGACACGGATGAGACAAACCTCTGGACGCTGGACCTGTTCCACCACCTCTGTCGCAGCGCGCCCGATCTGGCGCTCGATACGGTCTTGGCCATGCTCGACGCCGCCCCGGACAGCGCCGCCGAGATCGGCGCCGGGCCGCTGACCGATCTGATGACCGCCTCAGGCGCCGAGGTAATCGACAGGATCGAGGGCGACGACCGCCCTGCCCTAACCGACGCCCTGCGCGAGGTCGACGCCACCACGTTCGAGCACCCGTTCCTGCGCGCCCGGATCGAAGCGGCGCAGGGGTGATCACCCTAGCGAATTCGGTCGACACCGCGGCGAAAGCGTTGAATTGACCTTTGCCTCCTCCCACGTTAGAGAAACCTCGGTCCGCGATGCGCGCGTGCCGATCGATGGGGCGTGCAAATTACGTCCCGTGACTGTGGTGATCCACCACCTCTATTCCGGACGTACATGACGAAATTCAGCGATTTGAAGCTGGGCCCCAAGGTCCAGAAAGCCATCGAAGAAGCGGGCTATGAAACGCCCACCCCGATCCAGGCACAGGCCATCCCGGCGGCGCTTGAGGGGCGGGACGTTCTGGGCATCGCCCAGACCGGAACCGGTAAAACGGCCTCGTTCACGCTTCCGATGATCACGCATCTGGCCCGGGGGCGTGCGAAAGCCCGCATGCCGCGGTCCCTGGTGCTTGCCCCGACACGTGAACTTGCCGCACAGGTGGCCGAGAACTTCGACACCTATGCCAAGCACGTGAAGCTGACGAAGGCGCTGCTGATCGGCGGCGTGTCGTTCAAGGAGCAGGATCAGCTGATCGACAAGGGCGTCGACGTCCTGATCGCCACCCCGGGCCGGCTTCTTGACCATTTCGAGCGTGGAAAGCTTCTGCTGACCGACGTGAAGATCATGGTGGTGGACGAGGCTGACCGGATGCTCGACATGGGGTTCATCCCCGATATCGAACGCATCTTCTCGCTGGTCCCCTTCACGCGGCAGACGCTGTTCTTCTCGGCCACCATGGCGCCCGAGATCGAGCGTATCACGAACACTTTCCTGTCCAGCCCCCACCGGGTCGAGGTTGCCCGCCAAGCCACCGCTTCGGAGACGATCGCGCAGGCCGTGCTGGAATTCAAACCGTCCCGGCGCGATCGGGCGGCTTCGGAAAAGAGGCGTGCTCTGCGCGAACTGATCGACCGCGAGGGCGACAAGCTGACCAATGCCATCGTGTTCTGCAACCGAAAGACTGATGTGGATACTGTTTCCAAATCCCTGAAGAAATACGGCTACGACGCTGCGCCCATTCATGGCGACCTCGACCAGTCGCAACGGACGCGGACCCTTGACGGGTTCCGCGGGGGCGAGTTGCGGATCCTCGTCGCCTCTGACGTCGCCGCTCGTGGTCTCGACGTGCCGTCGGTCAGCCACGTGTTTAATTTCGACGTTCCCGGACATGCCGAGGACTATGTTCACCGAATCGGCCGGACGGGCCGCGCAGGGCGCGAGGGCAAGGCGATCACCATATGCCAACCGTCCGACGAGAAGAATCTCGAGGATGTGGAACGTCTTCTGGGCAAGCCTATTCCGCGCGTTGAGCTAGAGGCGCACGCTGAGGCTCCTGCCAAGAACGAGGAAGAGGCCGGAACGCCCAAACCCGAAAGACGGTCCTCCCGCCGCCGCAGCAAAGAGGTTGAACCCGCCAATGTGGCCGAGCCTGCGCAAGATGTCGAGCCGGTCAAGCAGGCGGACGCTGAACCGGCCGCCAATGCCCCCGCGAAGGACGAAAAGCCGAAACCCCAGCGCGGTCGGGGATCCCGCCAAGGCGGACGGGATAACAATCGCGACAGGGACGTCATCGGCATGGGCGATCATCTACCCAGCTTCATCGAAAAAAGCTTCGAGGAGCGGCTGGCGTCCTGACCCCGGCCATTCACGCGATCGCGTATTGTCCGGCTTCGGCCGGATGATACAGTGATAATCATGCGATATTTCTTTCTCTCCCTCCTTCTGATGGGAACGCCGGCGCTGGCCGAAGATTTCTGCCGCGCTGAAGTCAATGACACCGAAATCCTGATCGATCGGGACACCGTCGATGCGGATCGGCCGGGGCTGCGCGAAAGTCTCCGCCGGTGGCCGACGGGCGGAATCGACCGCCTCCGTGGCCGCGAACCAGTTTGCGATAGCCAGACGTTGATCGCCTTCCTCGCGTCGGAGGTGCCGGAGGCGCAGATCGACGGATACTGTCTGGCCAACGATCCCGAGGCGGGCTTCCTGCTGGTCCCGGGCGCGCGTGACTATCGCGGTCGCTGCACCGCCACCACGTGCGACCTGGTCAATGCGGCCCGTGACGGGGCGGGCGGTGTGGCCGGCACGGCTGCCGATCTCGTTATCGGCCGTGGCGAGGATCAAAGCCGGACCGACGCCGTCATCCATGCGTCCGGCGCGGCGATCCTGTCTGGCTCCGCAGCCTCGATCCTGGGTACCCTCGGGACAGGCGCATCGACGGCTATGACCGCCGCTCTGGCGGCGCCGGCCGTTGCCGGGGCCGCTGCCGTCAGCGTCGTCGCCATCGGCGGCGCGGTGTACCTTTGCAGCGGAGAATGACCGGCATTTACTTCGAGTTTGATCTCTCAATCTTTCCGCAAGCCTGACGGGGTATCATGAGGCGAGCCATTGTGGATCGCCGAAATGCTGCCCGATCAATCCTATACCGCAGACCGCCGAAGTGCGGCGCGCGCGCCCGTTAATCTTCCGGCCGTCGTTTTTATCGGTGGCCATGCTATCAGCGGGCGCATCTTGGACCTGTCCCCCACGGGCGCCCGCCTGCGGGTTCCGGGGATATGGACCGATGCCCTAAGACCAGGGCCGGCCAGACTGTCAGTGTCGGGCCACCGGCCGTTCAACGTGTCGATCCGCTGGCATTGCTCCCACGAAGCGGGGCTTCAGTTCACGGGCAGGAGCATTCTGCCGTTTGAATGGCGAAAGTTGGCAACGGCAGACGAGGTCAGACCTCGTCTGCCAACCCAAACCCTTAACTCAGACGACTGACGACTACGGTCACCTCGGGTTTACGGCCGATCTCCTGGTTCGCAGTCTGACGGGCGACACGACGCAGAAGTTCGTCCAGCTTGTCGTCATCCATGATCGTTCGGTCATTGGCACGCTGAAGCGCCTGATCCAGATCGGCCTCCATGATCTCGCTCAGTGGGCTGCCTGAGTTTCCGACCTCCGGTAGGCCTTTCAGGTCGACCCAAGGCTCACCCAGCGGGGAATCGTCCTCGTCCAAGATCAGGGACACGATCACGTGGCCGTTCAGCGCCATCCGGATGCGGTCGCGCACAACGCCGTCCATCGCGCCGATCTGCACCGATCCATCGATATAGGTGCGCCCGGTCTCGACGAATTCGACGACCTCTGGCTTGTTTCCCGACAACGAGACGCAGGTCCCGTTCGGGGCCAGAAACCCGATACGGTTCATACTTTCGGCCAGTTTCGCATGTTCGCGCAGATGCCGATGCTCGCCATGCATGGGGATCACGACCTGCGGATTGACGAGCTGCTGCATCGCGATCAGATCGGGCCGGTTCGCATGGCCCGAGACGTGATAGCGCCCGCCATCGTCGTCCTGAACGTCCACGCCCTTTTCCGAGAATGCATTCATGATCTCGATCACGCCGCGTTCGTTTCCGGGGATCGTCTTGGATGAGAACAGGAAAGTATCCCCCTCGTCCATCGAAAGCCCAAGGTACTTGCCCCGTGCCAACTGCGCCGACGCCGCCCGCCGTTCGCCCTGCGAGCCGGTCACGATAAGCATCAGGTTTTCGCGCGGGATGTTCGATGCGTCTTCGGGACTGACCACGGAGGGAAAGTCGTGGAGGACCCCCGCTTCAGTCGAGGCCTCGATCATGCGGCGCATCGCGCGACCCAGAAGGCACACCGACCGTCCGGCATCCGCGCCGGCCTGCGCCAACGTGCGCACCCGCGCCACGTTAGAGGCGAAGGTCGTCGCCACGACCATGCCGGGCTGTTCCGACACGAAGCGCCGGATCTCGGGGCCGACGGTCGATTCCGACCGCCCCTCGTGATGATTGAAGACGTTGGTGGAATCGCAGATCAGCGCCTTCACGCCGTCTTTCGCCACCTCGGTCCAGAGGTCACGGTCGAACGCTTCGCCCACACCTGGCTGATAATCGATCTTGAAGTCGCCCGTGTGGATCACCCGCCCCTCTGGCGTGTCGATGACCATGGACGAGGATTCGGGGATCGAGTGCGACACCGGCAGGAATCCGACCGTGAAAGGCCCGATCTGGCGCGACTCCGGCCAGGGCTGCATGGTCTGCACCTTGTCGGGGTTGCGCCCCTGCTCCTCCATCTTGCGCCGGGCGTGGATCGAGGTGAACGCGCGCGCGTAGACCGGCGCATCCAGCTTGTCCCACAGGTGCCCTATGGCGCCAACGTGGTCTTCGTGCGCATGGGTAATGAAGATGGCGTCGACGCGGTCCTTCCGCGCGGCCAGCCACGAGATGTCGGGCATGATCAGATCGACGCCCGGGGTCGTGTCCATGTCGGGGAACGTCACCCCCAGGTCGACAACGATCAGGCGCTCGTGCCCCGGTTTGCCATAGCCATAGACGTAGCAGTTCATGCCGATTTCGCCTGCCCCCCCAAGGGGCAGGTAGATCAGTCGTTCGGATGCCATTATTCTTGCAAGTCCTTGTTGTATCGATGGATCACGGTCAGCCCGTGCATCGTCAGATTATCCTCGAACACGTCGAACAACGTGTCCCCTTGCTGGAAAAGAGGCGCCAGCCCGCCCGTTCCTATGACCTTCGTGGGGCGTCCGCGCTCTTCCTTGATGCGACGGACGATCTCACCGACGAGGCCGACATATCCCCAGAACACGCCCGACTGCATGCAATCCACGGTATTCTTGCCGATTACTTGGGGCGGCATCGTCACGTCCACAAGTGGCAATGCTGCCGCAGCCTCGTGCAGGGCCTGCAGAGACAGGTTCACCCCCGGGGCAATGACCCCGCCAACATAGGCCCCATCGGTATCGACCACGTCGAAGGTCGTTGCGGTGCCGTAGTCCACGACGATCAGATCGCCGCCGTGCAGATCATGTCCGGCCACCGTATTGACCAGCCGGTCGGGACCGACCTGCGTGCCCGGATCGACCCGTGCCTCGACCGGCAGCGCGCAGTCAGGTTTGCCGACGACCAGGGGGCGGCAGTCGAAATAGCGATTGCACAGGACGCGTAGGTTGAAGACCACGCGCGGCACCGTCGAGGATACGATGACCTCGTCGACAATCACGTCGGACAGGCCACGCAAGCTCATCAGTGTGGACAGCCAGACATAGTATTGATCGGCCGTCCGCTGCACCTCTGTCGCGGTTCGCCAGGTCGACAGAAACTCCGACCCGTTCCACAGTGCGAAGACCGTGTTCGTATTGCCCACGTCGATGGCAAGAAGCATGCGATGCCTCCTAGAAGTAAACGTCTGCGGCAGCGATCCGGCGCTCTCCGTGGGGGGTCGAGAGAACGAGATGCCCGGCTTCGTTCACCGTCTCGAACCGGCCTGTGATCTCGTCCGTCTGGGTGCGGGCCGTGATCACCTCACCAAGACGGGCGGCATGGCGCAGCCATTTTTCGCGTATGGGGGTAAAACCGAATTCCGTCAGTATGGCTTCTTCCGTCGCATAGAACCCGGCAAGCTCGGTCAGGAACGTCTCGACGTCGATGGCTTCGCCGACGGCCACGGGCGGGAACGCTGCATCGCGCACGCCGCCGGGTGTATGCGAAAGGTTCACCCCGATCCCGATGGCCAGCCATTCGATACGGTCGCCCAATGACGCACTTTCCAGAAGAATGCCCGCGACCTTGCCGTTGTCCAGAAGCACGTCGTTCGGCCATTTCAGGGAAAGGCGGGATCGCCGGACGTGTAGGGCCAAAGTCTCGAACACGGCATTGGCGGCCATGAAGGACCGAAGGGAGGCCCAGCCCGCCGTACCAGTGGGCTTCATGACTAGCGTGGCGGCGAAGTTCCCCTTCGGGCTGGCCCATTCTCGCCCCGACCGACCGCGCGCGGCGGTTTGGTGATGCGACAGGATCCAGGTCGGCTGCGTCAGGGTCGGGGCTAGGCGGATGGCCTCGGCATTCGTGCTTTCGACACTGTCACGGACAATCCGACCGTAAGCCTGGGGCCAACCGGCCTCAATCGACAAGGGTTTGCGCCGCGACCGCCGCCGCCCCGTCGACACCGAACAGATTGACCACGCCAACCACCATGATCAACGCCGAGACTACCAGAACCCCCCACAGGACCGGATGCGTGCCCCCATCCAGACCGTCTGTCTCTTCCCCAAAATACATCAGGTAGACGATCCTGAGGTAATAGTACGCCGCAATGGCCGACGCGATGACGCCCAGCACGGCAAGCCAGCCGAGCCCCGCATCCACCGCGGCGGTCAGCACGTAGTATTTCCCGAAGAACCCAACCAGAGGCGGAACCCCCGCCATGGAGAACATGAGAACCAGCATGGCCAGCGCCTTGGTGGGTTCGACCCGGCTGAAGTTGCTGAGCGCCGCGATCGACACGACCGGCTGGCCGTTCTTTTCCATCGACAGAATGAAGGCGAAGGTGCCGATGTTCATGGTGACGTAGATCGCCATATAGACCAGCATCGCCTCGACTCCGAAGGCCGTTCCGGCGGCCAGCCCCATCAGCGCGAAGCCCATGTGGTTGATCGAAGAGTAGGCCATCAGCCGCTTGATGTCGTTCTGACCGATTGCGGCCACTGCACCAAGGAACATGGATGCCAGCGACAGGGCGGCCACGATCTGCTGCCAGTCGCCCGTCACACCACCGAAAGCGTCATGAACCACACGGGCGAACAGGCCCATCGCTGCGACCTTGGGCGCAGTTGCGAAGAATGCGGTCACGGGCGTGGGCGCCCCTTCGTAGACGTCCGGCGTCCACATGTGAAACGGCGCGGCCGACACCTTGAACGCCAGCCCGGAGGAGATGAAGACCAGCCCGAACAGCAGACCCAGCGGCGTCTCGCCCTGTGCGGCCTGAATGATGCCGGTGAAGGACGTTGTGCCGGCAAAGCCGTAGGTCAGCGATGCGCCATAGAGCAACAGCCCCGACGAAAGCGCGCCCAGAACGAAATACTTCAGGCCAGCTTCGGTCGACTTGATCGAATCCCGCCGGAGCGACGCGACGACGTAAAGCGCCAGCGATTGCAGCTCGAGCCCCATGTAAAGCGTCATCAGGTTGCCGGACGAGACCATGACCATCATCCCGACCACTGCCAAGGCGACCAGAAGCGGGTATTCGAAGCGCAGGATGCCGCGCCGCTCCATGTAGCCTTGGCTCATCAGCAGGACGACGGCGGCCGAAATGAGGATCATGACCTTGGCGAACCGCGCGAAAGCGTCGTCGATGAACAGTCCGCCGAACGCCGTTTGATTGGCGGGGCCGGACACGCCAACCCAAAACGCCAACAGGACCAGCACGCCGCTGGTCACCCAGACCAGCATCGGCGCAAGGCGGTCCTTGCCGGTATAAACGCCAACGAGAAGCGCACCCATCGCGAACAGCGACAGCAGAATCTCGGGCAGGAGGACGGAGAAGTCGTGTGCGATCATCGCTTGACCCTCAATGTGCGGCTTCGGCGACGGCGTTGCCGGTCATCAGACCGGCCTCGTCCAAGGCCGTTTCATAAGTGTCGAGCAACCCCGCGACGGAGGGTCCGACGATATCGGTGACGAGGCTGGGATAGACGCCCAGCAGGATCGTCATGACGGCCAGCGGCGCAAACACCCACTTCTCGCGCGGTGTGAGATCCTTGATGCTGCGCAGGCTCTCCTTGATCAGATCGCCCATCACGACCCGGCGATAGAGCCACAGGCCATAGGCGGCCGACAGGATCACACCACTCGTGGCGACGAGGGCAACCCAGGTATTGGCCTGGAACATGCCCATCAGTGTCAGGAACTCGCCTACGAACCCACTGGTCCCCGGCAAGCCGACATTGGCCATCGTGAACAGCATGAAGATCAAGGCGTAGGCCGGCATGCGGTTCACAAGGCCGCCATAGCCGTCGATGTCGCGGGTGTGCATGCGGTCGTAGATCACGCCAACGCACAGGAAAAGCCCACCCGAGATGAAGCCGTGGCTGATCATCTGGAAGATCGCCCCGTCCAGTCCCTGCTGGTTCGCCGAAAAGATGCCAGCGGTAACGTAGCCCATATGCGCGACCGAGGAATAGGCGATCAGCTTCTTCATATCTTGCTGCGCAAGCGCCACCAGGCTGGTGTAGACGATCGCGATGGCCGAGAGCCAAAGCACCATCGGCGACAGCATTTCAGACGCGACGGGGAACATCGGCAGGCTGAAGCGGATGAACCCGTATCCGCCGAGTTTCAGAAGGATTGCGGCCAGAACCACCGAACCTGCGGTCGGCGCCTGAACGTGCGCGTCGGGCAACCAGGTGTGAACGGGCCACATCGGCATCTTCACCGCAAAGGACGCAAAGAACGCCAGCCACAGCAGGGTCTGCAACCCGCCGACGACCTGCACCCCGGCCAGACTGACCGTGCCATAGCTGAATTCATGGGCCAGAAGCGCCGGAATATCGGTCGTCCCGGCATCAACATACATGCCCAACATCGCAACCAGCATCAGAACGGATCCGAGGAAGGTATAGAGGAAGAACTTGAACGCGGCATAAATCCGGTTCGCCCCGCCCCAGATGCCGATGATCAGGAACATCGGGATCAAGCCACCCTCGAAGAACAGGTAGAACAAGATCAGGTCCAATGCCACGAACACGCCCAGCATCAGCGTTTCCAACACGAGGAACGCGATCATGTATTCCTTGACCCGGGTCTTCACCTCCCATGCCGACAAGATCACCAGCGGCATCAGGAACGTTGTCAGCATAACGAAAAGCACGCTGATCCCGTCCACACCGACCTTGTAGGTCAGGCCGCCGATCCACTCGTACTCTTCGACCATCTGAAAGCCCGCGCCCGGCTCGAACTGGGCGAGGATCAGAAGCGAAAGGACAAAGGATGCCGCCGTGGCCAGAAGGGCCAGCCACTTCGCGTTACGGTTCGCCGCGTCGTCGTCACCGCGCAGGAACAGCGCTAGGATGACGGCCGCCAGAAGCGGAATGAAGACGACGATGGAGATCAGGCTGTCCATGTTACTGCGCCCCTCCGAGCGTCATCCAGGTGAGCAAAACCGCAATCGCAAGCACCATCGCGAAGGCATAGTGGAAGATGTATCCCGACTGGGCTCGGCCCGCGAGGCGGGTCAGGAACGGGATCACGCCCATCGCCAGCCCGTTGATACCGCCGTCGATCACCGACCCGTCGCCGCGCTTCCACAGGAAGCCCCCCAGCCATTTCGTGGGGCGCACAAAGATCGCATCGTAGATCTCGTCGAAGTACCACTTGTTCAGGAGGAACGCGTAAAGCGGCTGCATCGCGTCGGCGAACTTGCCCGGAGTATCGGGGCGGCGAATGTACATCTGGAAGGCCGTCACGAAGCCCAGAAGCATCGCGACGAACGGGCTGACCTTGACCCAGACAGGGGCGTGGTGCGCCTCGTCCATAACGTGGTTGTCGGGCGACATGTAGATCGCCCCTTCTTCCCAACCGCCGGCCATCACGTCGCCATGGGTATCCTCGCCTGCGTCGATATCGGCGGTGGGCTCGGTTACGTCCGCCAGCGCGGCGGCGGGCTCGCCCTCGGCCAGCTCCTCGGCCGCTTCTACGACACCCTCGCCAGCATCGTCCTGACCGGCGACCGCTTCGGACCCGTGATCGTCGGCGGCGACCGCTTCTTCATGTGCGGGAATGCCGAAGAAGCGGTTCACCTGGGCGTGGTCCCCGAAGAACGAACCATACCAGAGCATGCCCGAGAACACCGCGCCCAACGCCAGCACGCCCAGCGGAACCAGCATGACGGTGGGGCTTTCATGCGCGTGCTCGTGCGTGTGACGATCGCCGCGCGCCTCTCCGTAGAAAGTCATAAACATCAGGCGCCAGGAATAGAAGCTGGTGAACGCCGCGGCGATCACTAGAAGCCAGAAGGCATAGAAGCCGGGCCCCGAGCCTGCGCCCCACGCGCTTTCGATCACGGCATCCTTCGACAGGAAGCCCGCGAAGCCGATATGGGTCAGCGGAATGCCCACGCCCGTGATAGCCAGCGTGCCGATCATCATGGCCCAGAACGTGTACGGCAGCTTGTCCTTCAGCCCGCCATAGTTCCGCATGTCCTGCTCGTGATGCATCCCGTGGATGACCGAGCCGGCGCCGAGGAACAGCATCGCCTTGAAGAAGGCATGCGTGAACAAGTGGAACATCGCGACGGAGTAGACGCCAACGCCAGCCGCCACGAACATGTAGCCCAACTGCGAGCAGGTCGAATAGGCGATGACGCGCTTGATGTCGGTCTGCACCAAGCCAACGGTCGCGGCAAAGAACGCGGTCGAGGCACCGATGATCGTCACGAACGCCGTTGCGGTGGGCGCGAATTCCATGATCGGCGACATCCGGCAGACCAGGAACACGCCCGCCGTGACCATGGTGGCCGCGTGGATCAGGGCCGAGACCGGCGTCGGGCCTTCCATGGCGTCCGGCAGCCAGGTGTGCAGGAACAGCTGGGCCGACTTGCCCATTGCACCGATGAACAGAAGGAATGCGACGATTTCGGCCGCGTTCCATTCCGTCCAGAGGAAGTGAATCTGCGTCTGGCCCAGCTCGGGGCCGGCCGCGAAGATGTCGTTGAACTGGATCGAATCGACCAGGAAGAACAGCGCGAAGATGCCCAGGGCGAACCCGAAGTCGCCGACCCGGTTGACCACGAAGGCTTTGATCGCCGCCGCATTGGCCGAGGGCTTGCGGAAGTAGAACCCGATCAGCAGATACGAGGCGAGGCCCACCCCTTCCCAGCCGAAGAACATCTGCACCAGGTTGTCGGCCGTCACCAGCATCAGCATCGCGAAGGTGAAGAACGACAGATAGGCGAAGAACCGGGGGCGATAGCTCTCGGTATCGCGGAAGTTCTCGTCATGGGCCATGTAGCCAAAGGAATAGAGATGGACGAGCGCCGAGACCGTGGTGATGACGATCAACATGATCGCGGTCAGGCGGTCCAGACGGATCGCCCAGTCGGTCGACAGGCTGCCCGACTCGATCCAGCGCAGGATCTGGATACGATGCAGTTCGCCGTCGTGACCGAAGAACACGATCCACGACAGCAGCGCGGCCAGGATCAGAAGCGAGGTGGCCGTCCACTGCGCCGGCTTCTCACCGATGAAGCGATGGCCGAACCCGCAGATCAACGCACCGATCAGGGGCGCGAACAGGATGATCGTTGCCATGTTCTCAGCCCTTCATCACATTGATGTCTTCGACCGCGATCGTGCCGCGGTTGCGGAAGAAGCAGACCAGGATCGCCAGACCGATCGCGGCCTCGGCCGCGGCGACGGTCAGGACGAACAGGGTAAAGACCTGCCCGACGAGATCGCCCAGATGGGTCGAGAACGCGACGAGGTTGATGTTCACCGCAAGCAGCATCAGCTCGATCGACATCAGGATGATGATGACGTTCTTCCGGTTCAGGAAGAGGCCGAAAATCCCGATCACGAACAAGGCGGCGGCCACGGTCAGGTAATGCTCTAGTCCGATCATCGTCTGTCCCTTTGGTCGTTGCGCGCGTCCTAGACCGATCACGCGCGGGCGTCCATGCCCTCAGAGGCCCTGCCCGGGCTTCACGTCCTTCATCTCCATCGACTTGGCCGGATCACGCATGATCTGGTCGACGATGTTCTGGCGCTTGACGTCGGGGCGGTGGCGCAGCGTCAACACGATGGCCCCGATCATGGCGACCAGAAGGATCAGGCCGGCCAATTGGAAAAGCAGGAGGTAGTCGTCGTAAATCAGCTGCCCGATGGCCTGCGTGTTCGAGGCGCCCCCGAACGCCGCCTGCGATGCCGCGACATTCGCCTCGGCCATGTCCGACTGCTGCCAGACGCCGAACGCGATCCCCAGCTGCATCAGGATGACGACCCCGATCAGAAGCGCGATCGGCATGTATTTCGCCATCTCGGCCTTCAGCGAGGCGAAATCGACGTCCAGCATCATGACGACGAACAGGAAAAGAACCGCGACTGCGCCGACGTAGACGATCACCAGAAGCATCGCGACGAATTCCGCGCCCAACAGGACGAACAATCCGGCCGACGACAGGAAAGCCAGGATCAGCCACAGAACCGAGTGCACGGGATTGCGCGCGACCACGGTGAAAAGGCCGGCTGCGATCACTAGGATCGCGAAAAGATAGAAGGCAAAGTCAGGGGGGGTCATGGCAATCGGTCCCTCGGGTGGTCCGGAATCAGCGGTAAGGCGCGTCGATCTCTAGGTTGCGGGCGATCTCCGCCTCCCAGCGTTCGCCGTTCTCCAGAAGCTTGGCCTTGTCATAGAACAGCTCTTCGCGAGTCTCGGTCGCGAACTCGAAATTCGGCCCCTCGACGATGGCATCCACCGGGCAGGCTTCCTGGCAGAAACCGCAATAGATGCACTTGGTCATGTCGATGTCATAGCGCGTGGTCCGGCGGCTGCCGTCCTCGCGCGGTTCGGCGTCGATGGTGATGGCCTGCGCGGGGCAGATCGCTTCGCACAGCTTGCAGGCGATGCAGCGCTCTTCGCCGTTGGGGTAACGGCGAAGAGCATGTTCACCGCGGAACCGCGGGCTTAGCGGGCCCTTCTCGTGCGGATAGTTCACCGTCGCCTTGGGGGCGAAGAAGTATTTCAGCCCCAAACGCAGCCCCTTCCAGAAGTCAAAGAGCAGCCAGTAGCGACCGGCACGTGCATAGTCGAAAGTAGCCATTGTCAGCCTCCTACCGCCCAGCGGGCATAGAAGCCGCCGAACAGTTCGAAATGAGCGAGGAACGAGACGAACACGACCCAGATCAGCGAGAACGGAAGGAACACCTTCCAGCCCAGCCGCATCAGCTGGTCGTAGCGATAGCGCGGCACCACGGCCTTCACCATCGCGAAGAGGAAGAAGAAGAACGCCATCTTCAGCAGCATCCAGAACGCGCCATCAGGCAGGCCCGGAATGGGAGACAGCCAGCCGCCGAAGAACAGGATGGCGATGACCGCGCTGAGCAGCCACATCGCGATATACTCACCCGCCATGAACAGCAGGAACGGCGTCGAGGAGTATTCGACCTGATAGCCGGCGACCAGCTCCGACTCGGCCTCGGGCAGGTCGAAGGGCGGGCGGTTCGTCTCGGCCAGGCACGAGATGAAGAACAGGAAAACCATCGGGAAATGCGGCAGCCAATACCAGTTCAGCAAGCCGAAATCACCGTCCTGCGCGCGAACGATGTCCGACAGGTTCAGCGAGCCGGTCGAGATGATGATGCCGATGATGATCAGGCCCAGCGACACCTCGTAGCTGATCATCTGCGCGGCCGACCGCAGCGACCCCAGGAACGGGTATTTCGAGTTCGACGCCCAACCGCCCATGATCACGCCATACACCTCAAGCGAGGAGACCGCGAAGATGAACAGGATCGCCACATTGATATCGGCCAGTACCCAGCCATCGGCGAAGGGGATGACGGCCCAGGCCACCATCGCCAGAACGAAAGAGATCAGCGGCGCCATCAGGAACACCGTCCGGTCCGATCCGGCCGGGATGATGACTTCCTTCAGGACATATTTCAGCGCGTCCGCGACGGTCTGCAACAAGCCGAAAATGCCGACCACGTTCGGCCCACGGCGCATCTGGACGGCGGCCCAGACCTTCCGGTCCGCGTAGACGAGGAACAGAAGCGACACCATCACGAAGGTCACGATCATGCCCGCCTGGGCTGCGACCAGAAGCGTGACCCCGGCGGGTGTGGAGAAGAAGCCTTCCATGGGCATGTCCTCAGATCAGATTGTGGGGATGCCGTCTTCGCGACACCGCGCCACTTCGATTTCGGCGTCCAGCGTCCGCGCCCCATCGGGCAGCGCGGGCGAGACGGTGTAAACCGCATCTGCGCGCCAAACGCCACCCTCTTCGGACACGATTGTCCGGATGTGCCGCGCGAAGCCGTAACCCCGGATCAGTGCGTATTGGGCCGCAACGCAGCGGGCATAGGCCGCGGCATCCCGCGTGTCGCGGGCGCCGCGCATTTCGACCAGAAAATTGACCAGATCGCTGTCAAGCAGCCGGGTCTGGCTTCCAAGATAGGCCGCATCCGGGGGAGGCGTCACGGGGCGTTCGGGCAGGTCCTCGGCCGGCGGCGCAGTGACGCAGGCGGCCAAGGCTAGGGGAAGGGCCAGTTTCAGACGCACCCTATTCCGCCGCGAGGGGGGCCTGCTTGCGGGTCTTGGCGTTCCGGCTGAGCTCGGCCATCAGGGCGCTGGCCCGCAGGATCGGGTTCGCTAGGTAATGATCCGCGACCGTCTTGCCGAACGCGCCGGAGCCGATCTCCCCCGCCTCGATCTCGACCATGTCGTTGGCCGGGACGTCGTCGAACAGCTTGAGGTGCGGGACCTCTTTCCATATCCGGGCCCGCAACTCGCGGATCGAATCGTAGGGCAGGACAGCGCCAAGTTCGGCCGATAGAGCGCGCAGGATCGCCCAGTTCTCTTTGGCCTCGCCCGGTGGAAAGTTGGCACGCAGGGCCAGTTGCGGCCGCCCTTCGGTATTGACGAAAATCGCCGCTTCCTCGGTATAGCAGGCGGCTGGCAGGATGATGTCGGCCCGATGCGCGCCGCGGTCGCCGTGGCTGCCCTGATAAATCACCGTGGGACCGGCGGGGATGTCGATCTCGTCCGCGCCGAGGGCGTAGATCACGTCTGCCCCGTCCAGCGCCTTGTCGATGCCACCGTCGGTGACCGCACCGACATCCATGGCACCGACCCGAGAGGCCGCCGTGTGCAGAACCAGCAGCCCGCCACCCAGCGCGGCCGCAGCTTTCAGAATGGCTGCACCGTCCTCACGACGCAGGGCCGCCTGACCGACGATAACGACGGTTTCGCCATCGATTTCGGGAAGGTCCAGGCCGGACACATCCTCGGCCCCGTGGCCCAGATGCGCGTAATCATAGGTCAGATCGACCTCTTCCCCGATCAGCGCCACGTCCGCGCCATGGATCCAGGCCTTGCGGATGCGCGAGTTCAGCACGGGCGCTTCGACACGGGGATTGGCCCCGATGATCAGAACGCGAGCTGCGTCCTCGATCGCCTCAATCGACGTGGTGCCGGCATAGGCGCCGCGATTCCCGGGGATCAACGCCTCGCCGCGCAGGCGCGACTCGACCCGGCCGCCCTGCCCTTCCACTAATTCCTTCATCGCATAAACAGCTTCGACCGGGGCCAAATCTCCGACCAGACCCGCGACGGACTTGCCCTTCATAGCCTTGGCGGCGGCGGCCAACGCTTCGGGCCAGCTCGCCGGGCGCAGTTTTCCGTCAACCCGAAGATAGGGTCGATCCAGACGCTGCCGCTTCAAGCCGTCCCAGACATAGCGGGACCGGTCGGCCAGCCATTCCTCGTTCACGCCGTCGTTGTTGCGGGGCAGGATGCGCATGACCTCGCGCCCCTTCGTGTCCACCCGGATATTCGAGCCGAGCGCGTCCATTACGTCGATCGTCTCGGTCTTCGTCAGCTCCCACGGGCGGGCCGAAAAAGCGTAGGGCTTCGAGGTCAGCGCGCCCACGGGGCACAGGTCCACGATGTTGCCCTGCATCTCGGAATCGAGCGTCTGGCCCAGATAGCTGGTGATCTCGGCATCCTCGCCGCGACCGGTCTGGCCCAGTTCGGGCATGCCCGCGACTTCGGTGATGAAGCGCACGCAGCGCGTGCAGGAAATACACCGCGTCATGTGGGTGCCGACCAGCGGCCCCAGATCCATGTTCGTCACTGCACGCTTCGGCTCGCGGTAGCGGCTGAAATCGACGCCATAGGCCATCGCCTGGTCCTGAAGGTCGCATTCGCCACCCTGGTCGCATATGGGGCAGTCCAGCGGGTGGTTGATCAGCAGGAACTCCATCACGCCTTCGCGGGCCTTCTTGACCATCGGGCTGTTGGTCTTGACCTCGGGCGGGGCACCGTCCTTGCCCGGGCGCAAGTCGCGCACCTGCATAGCGCACGAAGCTGCGGGCTTGGGCGGTCCACCGACGACCTCGACCAGGCACATCCGGCAGTTGCCCGCGATCGACAGACGCTCGTGATAGCAAAAACGCGGGATCTCGATCTCGGCGGCCTGTTCGCAGGCCTGAAGAAGGGTCATGGCGGGATCGACCTCGACCTCGCGCCCGTCGATGATGATCTTGCGAAGATCGCTCATGCCCATGTCTCCTGGCTGTCCTTGGTGGGCCCTAAGCCCACCGGTTGCGCGGTCACTTAATACGTCTTGTCCCTGCCGAAAACCGCAACTTGCGCGGTTTCACGATTTGTCGCGCAGGCCTTACTCGCACGTGCCGCCAAATTTCCAACTTTCCAGATCCTCGGGGGCGTAGCGCTGACGCATGTCGATCCGTGCGACGATCTGTTCGCCGGGCTCGCGTCCGCAATGGCCGGCCGCCACGGAGGCGGCGTCCTGGATCGCCTCCTCGTAGGGGACGATATTCGGCGTGATCAGGATCGAGAAGCGGTTCTCCTTGGTCCAGAAGTATTTCACGGGCTCTTCTATGACCAGTCTTGCGGTCGAAGGCACCGTGCGGGGAAGGTATCCCGGGTTATGCCCGTCCGCGACCGGCACGGGGCACAGTTCGAACTCGTTTTCAGGATAGCAGGGCGCGTAGACGAACGCATAGCCATCGGGATAGACGTGATCCGCAAACGAATGGGCCGGCATCAGTGCCAGCAAGAGAGCCAAGGCGCGCATCATTCCCCTTTCAGAAGCTTACCGGCATTGGTACCGCGGGCGATTTCCTCTCGTCCCACATTGCAATATCCGGAGGTGTTGCCGGGGGTTGCGCCCCGCGCGGCAAGATCGGCGGCGATTTCGGCCTCCAACGCATCACGAGCCGCGTCGTTGTCCCGCAGGGCATCGATATCCTCGCGGCTGTACCCGGCCTGCAGCGCGTAATCTTCCAGTGCCTTCAGAAAGGTGTAGGCCCGGACGAGACGCGGTGAAATGCTGGGGCAATTCTTGCGTATCTCATCTGCGAGTCCGATCGCGTAGAACCCCTGCCGGACTTCGGGGTCATCCTGCAGCGATTGGGCCGAAAGGGTCACCGGCATCAGCAGCGCCGCCCCCAAGATGGCATGCACCAAAATTCTCATTGTCAGTCTCCGACTATGCATCCGAACGTCCGCACACCTGAGACAGCACGATAGTATGAACCGGAGGGAAACGGAAACGCCCACCGGTCACGATCAAAGGAAGTTCCTATCGTCATCGGCCCAGACAGCGACCCGAATAGACCGTCCGCCCATTCTGCGCCCGTGTTCCGATCCAGGCCTCGGGCGCACCGGGCTGGGCCCCCCATACGATTGCCGACGATCCGAAGGTGGTCAGGCAATGGCGCGTCCCGTAGAATCGGACCGTCTCTCGTACGGCCTCCAGGCCCGCGCCACGCGACTCGACGGCAACGCGAAACTCGGTTTCATCACCGTCCGCCGACAGGTTGGCGTCGTAAGGCAGCGGGTCAGAGGGCCGGACATTCGTCAGGAAGCCCAAGCCAGGGGTCGGAATACGGCCACACGCCATAACGGTCATGGCGACAAGCAGCAGGCAGATCAATCGTTTCACGAAACCCTCTTCGTCGGGAGGCGGTCCATACTCTCGTGTTCGTTACACAGGACCGCAAGCCACCGCAATTCCGGATGGGTCGAAAGAAAAAAGGCGTGCGATTTCCATCCCGCACGCCCTTGCTTCAGCCAAAGCCTCACAACCTACTCTGCCGCGATCGGTCGCTTGTGCTTGATGCGATCCTCGATCTCGTCGCGAAAATGCCGGATCAATCCCTGGATCGGCCAGGCTGCGGCGTCGCCGAGGGCGCAGATCGTGTGGCCCTCGACCTGCTTGGTGACGTCCAGAAGCATGTCGATTTCCTCGACCTCGGCCTCGCCGCGGACCAAACGTTCCATCACGCGCATCATCCAGCCGGTGCCTTCGCGACACGGCGTGCACTGTCCGCAGCTCTCGTGCTTGTAAAACGCGGCCAGCCGCCAGATCGCCTTGATGATGTCGGTGGACTGATCCATCACGATGACCGCCGCGGTGCCCAAGCCCGACTTCTGCTCGCGCAGCCAGTCGAAATCCATGATCCCCTCTTTGATCGTCGACGCCGGAAGGCACGGCACCGACGAGCCGCCCGGGATCACCGCCTTGAGGTTGTCCCAGCCGCCACGGATGCCGCCGCAATGCTTGTCGATCAACTCTTCGAACGAGATCGACATCGCTTCTTCAACGACACAGGGGTTGTTCACGTGTCCGGAAATCGCGAAGACCTTGGTGCCCGCGTTGTTTTCGCGCCCGAACGAGCTGAACCAGGACGCGCCGCGTCGCAGAATCGTCGGGACCACGGCGATCGATTCGACGTTGTTGACCGTGGTGGGGCACCCGTACAGGCCGGCGCCGGCGGGGAATGGCGGCTTCAGGCGCGGCATGCCCTTCTTGCCCTCAAGGCTTTCGATCAGCGCCGTTTCCTCGCCACAGATGTAGGCCCCTGCCCCATGCGCAAGGTATAGGTCGAAATCCCAGCCCGACCCGGCGGCGTTCTTGCCCAGAAGCCCGTCGTCATAGGCTTCGTCGATGGCACGCTGCAAAGCCTCGCGCTCGCGGATATATTCGCCGCGGATGTAGATATAGCAGGCATGGGCGTTCATCGCGAAGGACGCGATAAGGCAGCCTTCGATCAGCGTGTGGGGATCGTGGCGCATGATCTCCCGGTCCTTGCAGGTCCCGGGCTCCGACTCGTCGGCGTTCACGACAAGGTAGGCGGGGCGCCCATCCGATTCCTTGGGCATGAACGACCATTTCAGGCCGGTCGGAAAGCCGGCACCGCCGCGGCCGCGCAGCCCGGAATCCTTCATCTCCTGGACGATCCAGTCGCGCCCCTTCTTGATGATGTCGCCCGTGCCGTCCCAATGCCCGCGCGATTTCGCGCCCGACAGGGTCCGGTCGCCCATGCCGTAGAGATTGGTGAAGATGCGATCCTTGTCGTCGAGCATGTCGCTAACCTCTCGATGAAGCCTCGCCCGTGGCGGAGCCATCCCTATTTGCGTTCGTCGCGCCGCTTTTGCCAGATGCGAAAGGTCGCGGCCAGTGCCCAGACGAAAACCACCAAGGCCAGCGCGTCGAAAATGAAGACGAACCGATCGGGAAGCCCGAAGGTCGCGCCGAAAAGTTGCCCACCCATCCATAGGATCATCGTCATCGCCATGATGACGCCGATATTGCGCGCGCGTTTCGCGGTGTTCAAATCGTCCGACATGGGGGCGGTCTAGCGCCAAAAGCGCGGGGCGACCAGTCCCCCGGCCGCCCCGATAAAGTCATTCGTCTGGTTCGTCAGGCTGAGGTGCCACCCGACAGCTCTTTCGCTTGGGGACGCCAATCGTCGCGGCTGGCCCTGCCTTTGAACTGTTCGAGGTTCTCGTCGATCCAGGCAAGCTCCTGATCCGACCAAGCGGCGATCTGATCATAGTGATAGATGCCCATGCTATGGAGCAAGTCTTCCAATTTAGGGCCAATGCCCTTGATCCGCTTCAGATCGTCCGCGCCACCTTCGCGCGGCTCGGCCATGCGGGCCGGTTCCGTTCCGATCTCCGCGGTCTTTGTCTGCGAGTCCGTATCGCCTTCGTATTTCCAGTCGCCCTTCCGATCGGCAAGCTCTTGGCTGCCGGCAAGCTGGCTCGACTTCCATTTCGGATCGTCGGTTTCAACCTCGGTCGCGTCCGGGGTGGGCGATGGGGTGGCGGACGGCTCCTCGACCGCCGGGGCATCGGATTTCGACTGCTCTTGTTCGGATCGGTCCGACGGCGTGTCGTCCTTCGCTTTCTCCTCGAGCGAAGCGTCTGGCATACCCCCCGACGCAGAGCTCGGCCCCCCGCCCGCAACGTCGCCGGTGTGATCGGGTGAGGGGGTCGTCCCGGTCAGCGTTCCGGCCCCGGCCGCCTCGGTTGGTGCCGCGGTCGCGCCGGATCGGCCTACCCCTACGGTGCCGCTGTCGCGTCCGGCATGGGTGGCGCCGATGGCTTCGGCCTGGTTGTCCGAGTGGATGTTGCCCACCGAGCTGGGTGCGGTCGTGGCCGATCCGGGCTGAACCCCTGCAGTTCCCGCCGGAACCGTCCGGTCACCAAGCTGGCCATGCGAAGCGGCTCTCAGATCGGGTTTTCCACGCTCCGGCCCGGAGAAAAATCCGAAGAACAGGATGATCGCAGCCCCCAGCGCGATCAGGATCGCCAGAAAGGCCGCCGGCGAAACCGTGAAGTTCCCCACCACCATCAACGCCACGAAGGCCACGAATCCGATCCCGCCAGCAATGGCCGCAATCAGCAGAAAAGAGCTTGGAGTCTGTCGTTGCATTTCCGTCATTCCCTGTCCGTCAGGTCACGTAATAGACCCTTCGACACGGAACGTAGCGCGGAACTATCCGTCTGTCTGCCCTTCTCGCGACAGGACTTTCGCCTGCCCCACCCAGTTGTCGCGAATGACCCGGCCCTTGAAGCCTTCCAGATTGCGGTCGATCCAGGCCAATTCCCGGGCCGACCAACCGGCGATCTGGTCGAAATGGAAGATGCCCATCCCGTGCAGCGTCTGTTCGAGCTTCGGCCCCACGCCCTTGATCTGCTTCAGGTCGTCCGCCCCGCTGCCACGCGCGGTTTCCAGAACTTCGGGTCGCGTCTCCTCGCCCTCGGGCACATCCGAAGCTTCGGCGTTCACGGGGTCGTCCTCTGCCGAGGTATCCATGCCGCGTGACAACGGCGCATCACCTGCGTGGGTCGAGGTCTCGCGCGTCTCGGATTGGACGGTCTCGCCGCTTTCGCCGGCGGCGTGATAAGCACCCCCCTCGGGCGTCGCGTCCCCGGCTTTGGACACGCCAGCGACCTCTCCCTCGTCCGGGCGGGCCTTGTTGTCGGCATCGCTTTCCTGCTTGGTCGTCGCGTGATCGTTCACGGCCTTGTCGGCGCCGGGTTGCGCGCCGGGCGTCGGACGTTCGTTGTTGGCCGTGGGACCCAGCAAGTCATCGTTGACCGGGGGCGGAGTCGCGGCACCGCTGTCCATCGCCGGGTTCCACGGCGCGCGCAGACGGACCTCGGTCCCGTCGATCCGTTTCAACGTGTCGCCGATCTCCGTCGCCAGGGAGACCGAGGCGTTGGACGCGTTGACCTTGTCATTATGCAGCGAGGTGACGCCTCCCGCCGGTTCCGAGGCAAACCGACCCGTTTGCGAGCCGGGCGTAGGCACCTTGCCCGCGGCCATCTCGTCCAGAAGATGCGCGAGGCTCTCGGCCGTCAGATCCTCGTAGTAATCCTTGCCGATCTGCGCCATCGGCGCGTTGGCACAGGCGCCCAGACATTCCACCTCTTCCCAGCTGAACTTGCCGTCCGATGAGATCTGGTGCGGTTTTTTCGCGATCTTCTCCTTGCACACGCCGATCAGATCCTCGGCGCCGCAGATCATGCATGATGTCGTACCGCAGACCTGCACGTGCGCGACCGTGCCCACCGGCTGAAGCTGAAACATGAAATAGAAAGTCGCCACTTCGAGCGCGCGGATATAGGCCATTCCCAGCATCCCCGCGACATGCTCGATCGCGGGGCGGGACAGCCATCCCTCCTGCTCCTGCGCACGCCACAACAGGGCGATCACTGCGCTGGCTTGCCGGCCTTCAGGATATTTCGAGATCTGCGCCTCGGCCCATTTCTGGTTGGCCTCGGTAAAGGCGAAGCTTTCGGGCTGCTCGGTATGCAGGCGGCGGAGCATGGGCTGGCCTCTCTCAGATCTCGGTCGCGGGTGATTTAGCGAAGTCGTGCGGGAAGGGAAAGGCGTGGATGCGCTTCAGAACCACCGCAACGTCGCCGCCACCAGCAAAAGGACGGCGATGCCAGATGGCACCACCGCGCGGTCGCAGAAGCGCGTGAACCATGTGTCCCGAGTCCCCTGCCCCATCCAGACCAGGAAACTGGTCAGAAACAGCAGCATTGCCAGTGGTGTGGCGGCAACCATGAACCAGGCAAGGCCCAGTGCCACGCCGGACCCCTAGCGGTCGATCTCGCCGAACACGACGTCGAGCGTGCCAATGATGGCCGACACATCCGCCAGTTGGTGACCCTTTGTCAGATGGTCCATCGCCTGCAGGTGCAGATATCCCGGCGCCCGCAGCTTGGCGCGATACGGCCGGTTCGAGCCGTCGGCGACCATGTACACACCGAACTCGCCCTTCGGCGCCTCGACAGCGGCATAGACCTCGCCTGCGGGGACGTGGAAGCCTTCGGTGTAAAGCTTGAAGTGGTGGATCAGCGCTTCCATCGAGGTCTTCATGTCAGTGCGCGTTGGCGGGCTCAGCTTGCCACGATGCATGACTGGACCGGGCTCGTTCCGCAGCTTTTCGCACGCTTGGCGGATGATCTTCACGCTTTCGCGCATCTCCGCCATGCGGACCAGGTAACGGTCATAGCAGTCGCCGTTCTTGCCCACCGGGACCTGGAACTCGAACTCGTCATAGCACTCGTAAGGTTGCGAGCGGCGCAGGTCCCAGGCCAGGCCCGATCCGCGCACCATCACGCCGGAAAAGCCCCAATCCTCGATCACCTTTTCGTCCACGACGCCGATATCAACGTTGCGCTGCTTGAAGATCCGGTTGTCGGTGATCAGCCCGTCGATGTCGTCCAGTACCTTCAGGAACGGATCGCACCAGGCGTCGATCTCTTCGATCAGCTTCGGCGGCAAATCCTGGTGGACGCCGCCGGGGCGGAAGTAATTGGCGTGAAGTCGCGCGCCGCAGGCTTCGTCATAGAAGACCATCAGCTTTTCGCGCTCTTCGAAGCCCCACAGGGGCGGGGTCAGCGCGCCGACGTCCATGGCCTGGGTCGTGACGTTCAGCAGATGCGACAGGATGCGCCCGATCTCGCAGAACAGAACCCGGATCAACTGGCCGCGGCGTGGCACCTCGGTGCCGGTCAGACGCTCGATCGCCATGACCCACGCATGTTCCTGGTTCATCGGGGCCACGTAATCCAGGCGGTCCAGATAAGGCAGGTTCTGAAGATAGGTGCGGCTTTCCATCAGCTTCTCGGTCCCGCGGTGAAGCAGGCCGATATGGGGGTCCACCCGCTCGACGATCTCGCCGTCAAGCTCGAGGACGAGCCGCAAAACCCCATGCGCCGCAGGGTGTTGCGGGCCGAAGTTGATGTTGAAGTTGCGGATCTTCTGCTCTTCGGTTTGAGCGTCGTCGAACTGTTGCGTTCCGTCCATCATGTCCAAACCCTCATCAGGTTGCTGTGCCGGTGGCCTAGGCGTGCCGTCCCGGAATTCACGACCGGTCCCCGAAGGCATCGCGGAAAGCGACAATCCACAAGAGGATCAGCGCACCGACTGGAAGGATCGCCAGCACCGACACCCATTTCGAGATCCCGTAATTGGGCAGGATCCGCCAGAACGGCACCACCAGCAGGACCGCCATGAACAGGAACCCCGTCACCATGTCGCCGGTGCCAATCGAGCCCATCATCCCGTTAGGCCCCATCCGACTTCTCGTCGCCGGGAAGGATGTAATCCGCGCCTTCCCATGGGCTCATGAAATCGAACTGGCGATATTCCTGAACCAGGTCGACAGGCTCGTAGACAACCCGTTTCACGGTCTCGTCGTACCGGACTTCGGTATAGCCCGTGGTGGGGAAATCCTTGCGCAGGGGATGCCCGCGGAAGCCGTAATCGGTCAGAATCCGGCGCAGATCCGGATGACCCGAGAACAGGACGCCGAACATGTCGAACACCTCCCGCTCGAACCAGCCAGCGCTGGGGTGGATCGACGTGACCGAGGGCGCCATCTCGTCCTCGCGCACCTGCGTCTTGAGCCGGATCCGGTGGTTCTGCCACATGGACAGGAAGTGATAGACCAGATCAAACCGCGCCTCGCGGGCGGGATGGTCGATGGCCGTGATGTCGATCAGGCTGGTAAAGCGGCACGTCTTGTCCGACTTCAGGAACTCCACCAGCGACTTGATCGAGGACAGGGCCACATGCACCGTCAGCTCGCCGAACGCGATCTCGACGCTCAAGACGCAGTCGGGGCGGGCGTTGCGAATATGCTCTCCCAGTTCTTGCAGGGCGGTGTCAGACATGCGCGCCTCCTTCAGCGGGTGATGGTGCCGGTGCGGCGGATTTTCCGCTGCAATTGCAGGATGCCGTAAAGCAGCGCTTCGGCCGTCGGCGGGCACCCGGGCACATAGATGTCGACGGGCACCACCCGGTCGCAGCCTCGCACGACGGAATAGCTGTAGTGATAGTACCCACCCCCGTTCGCACAGGACCCCATCGAGATCACGTATCGCGGCTCGGGCATCTGATCGTAGACCTTGCGCAGCGCGGGGGCCATCTTGTTGGTCAGCGTACCGGCCACGATCATCACGTCGGCCTGCCGCGGAGAGGCCCGGGGCGCAATTCCGAAGCGTTCGGCGTCGTAGCGCGGCATCGAGGTGTGCATCATCTCGACCGCGCAACATGCCAAGCCGAACGTCATCCAGTGAAGCGAGCCGGTGCGCGCCCAGTTGATCAGATCGTCGGCGGTCGTCAGCAAGAAGCCCTTGTCCGTAAGCTCACGGTTCAGGGTCTGAGTCGCGTTGTCGCGGTCGGGACCGGCGGTCATCGCGCCTTGGGGCGTCGCACCCGGTGTCACAGCCATGATTTTGTCCTCTCACGGAGGCGCAGGGAAGGCCCCGCGCCAAGGTCTTATGTCACCTATAAGCGCCGCCCCCCGCCGTCAACGTGAGGGGCATGACGCGAAACGTCTCATCCGGTGGTCCGGGCAGGTAAACCGGACACGAGGATCACACCGAATCCGGAACCTACAAAGTGGAAAGGAGCGCGTGACCGGTGTTCGTGGCCCGCCATCTGCAATGGGCCGCGGCAACCCGGCACCGCAAGCGCTGGCTTACGGGGTCATTCCCAGTCCAGTGCGCCCTTCTTCCACTCGTAGGCGAACCCGACCGTCAGAACCGCCAGGAAAACCATCATCGACCAGAACGCAGTGTCCGTCATAACCGAGAACGTCGTCGCCCACGGGAAGAGGAACGCGATTTCGAGGTCGAAAATGATAAACAGGATCGAGACGAGATAGAATCGAACGTCGAACTTCATCCGGGCGTCGTCGAACGCGTTGAATCCGCATTCGTAGGCCGAGACCTTTTCGCTGTCGGGATGGCGGACCGCCACGATCAGCGCTGCAAGGATCAGAATGAGCCCGAGCGCGATGGCAAGCCCCAGCAAAATGAGGATCGGCAGGTAATCTCTCAAAAGATCGTCCATCGCGTCGCTCCGTTCATGCGTCGTCTGCGATCTACCGCCCGGCCGCAGCGGGGTCAACGGCCTGCCCTGCCCCGACCCTGCCGGAACGATCATCCACAAAAGGACGTGATCGTTTCACATTTTAATCTCAATCGTTTCGGAAAGGTGAATCACTGCCGAAACAATCCCGGATAAAACGAACAACTAGGTAAGCAGGCCATGAAAAATATTTTCCTCCCCCAATCCGTCCGGAACTTCCTCAAGACGCCAGCCGGCCATCTGATGATCGAACTTTCCCTATGGGTGCCTATGGTCGCCTTCGTAGCCGGAATCGCCACAGTGGCGTGATGGGGACCGGCCGCGATCACTCCCACGCCGGATAGAAGTCCCGGTCGTAGAGCAGTTCGTCGCCCGGCCGCGGCAATGCGGCCTGAAACCCTTCACGTTCGGTGATCAGGTCGTACCAGCGCGCCGTCTCGGGGAACTCGTCGAGCGGCGCGAAATGCACGCCCATGTAGACCGCCTGTCCGACCGCGATATCTGCGGCCGAAAATCCGCTGGTTAGAAGGTAGTCCCGGTTCTCCACCGGGGTCGACAGGCGCCCTTCGATGGCGGCATAGCACTTCTTCAGCCGCGCGGCCTCGATCTTCGTGATCGTGGGCGAGCGCATGGAATCCTCGCGCAGGATGATGTGTTGCTGGGTCAGGTTTGCGCAATGCTGGCTGACGGTCTCGGCGAAGTGCAGCCAGATGAGGAAATCGGGGCGGTCGATATCCCCGGGCGGACGCCCCAATCCGCGCTCGGGGAACCGTTCGCACAGGATCTCGGCTATCGCGCCGGTTTCCCAGATGACCTCCCCGTCGATCTCGACCGAGGGCACCCGTCCGGCGGGGCTGAGCGACAGGTATTCCGGCTCGCGCAGGGACCTGTCGAACGAATGGACCCTCAAGCTGAAATCCACGTCCAATTCGTTCAGAAGCCACAGTGTCCGCATGGACCTGGTCTGATGACAGTGGTGCAGAACGATCATATCTCGGTATCGTCTCCTTCAAGGATCACCAGCGCATCGCCAGCCGAAACCTGCGCGCCTTCGGTAACCAGCACCTCGGCGATGCGACCGTCGCGGGGGGCGCGCAGGCTGTGTTCCATCTTCATGGCCTCCAGCACGGCAAGTACCCGGCCGGCTTCGACCTTTTCCCCGGCTTCGGCATTCAAACGCACGACCCGGCCCGGCATCGGCGCCAGAACCGCATCGCCGGACAGACCGCCCTCATCTGCGACGGCCAGCGGATCGACGATGTCGAACACGGCGCCGTCGACGGTCACGCGATTGCCATGCCTGACCCCGGGTCTATGCTGCACCGCGTCGATACGCCAGCCCCCGGGGGTGCGCACCGCAGATGCGGCCCGATCACCGCACGAGATGTCGCGCCTGTCCTTGCCGACGCATGCAACCCGCACCTCCATCGCCTCGCCATCGTGGACAAGGGAAACCGTCTGACCCAAGGCACCCCACAGGGCGAATCCCTGCAAGTTATCCCCGGGCGCGTCGAGACCGGTCGCGCAAAGCGCGGCGAGGGATACGGCACTGATGCCAGGCGCGGCCTTTGCCGTCAGTACGTTGATATCGCGACCTATAAGCCCGGTCTCGACCTCTCCCGACCGGACCTGAGGGTGATCCACCAGTGCCTTCAGGAACCCGGCATTCGTCACGGTGCCCGCGACGCGAAGCCGCCCCAGCCCGTCCGACAGGCGCTGAAAGGCGATGTCGCGCGTCGGGCCGTGGGCGATGATCTTCGCGATCATCGGGTCGTAATGCGGGGTGATCTCGTCCCCGGCGCGGATCCCGGTCTCGACCCTCAGCCCGTCGGGAAAATCCAGCGCGGCAATCCGTCCCGTCGCCGGAAGGAAGCCCGAAGACGCGTCCTCGGCATAAAGACGGGCTTCGACCGCATGGCCGCGGATCGCAAGACTTTCCTGCGTGACAGGCAACGCCTCACCGGCCGCGACGCGAAGCTGCCATTCGACAAGATCGACACCCGTCACCTCTTCGGTTACCGGATGTTCAACCTGCAGCCGCGTATTCATTTCCATAAAATAGAACCCGTCGGGGGACAGGCGTTCACCACCTTCGACGATGAACTCGATCGTCCCGGCCCCCTTGTAGCCGATCGCTTCGGCCGCAAGGACGGCGGCATCGCCCATGGCCTTGCGCATCGCATCCGTCATGCCGGGTGCCGGCGCTTCCTCGATCACCTTCTGGTGACGCCGCTGAAGCGAACAGTCCCGCTCGAACAGGTGAATCGCTTCCGTGCCGTCCCCGAAGACCTGCACCTCAATATGCCGGGGGCGGGTGATCGCCTTCTCGATCAGGACCGAGTCGTTGCCGAACGCGCCCTTCGCCTCTGCCCGGGCGGAGGCGAGCGCCTCCTTGAAGTCCGCCTCTTCCTCGACCAGCCGCATCCCCTTGCCGCCGCCCCCCGCGACGGCCTTGATCATCACGGGCCAGCCGATCTTCGCGGCCTCCTGCGCAAGGCGGACATCGGCCTGATCGACCCCGTGATAGCCCGGCACCACCGGCACACCGGCCTTTTTCATCACGGCCTTGGCCGCGTCCTTCAGGCCCATCTGCCGCATCGCATCCGCCGACGGACCGATGAAAACCAGCCCCGCCGTCTCGATCGCGTCGACGAAATCGGGGTTCTCGGACAGGAAGCCGTAGCCGGGATGGATCGCCTCCGCACCGGTTTCACGCGCGGCTTCGACGATCCGGTCGATCCGCAGATAGCTGTCGGCCGGGGCCGGACCGCCGATATGCACGGCCCTGTCCGCCATCTGGACATGCCGTGCGGTGCGGTCGGCGTCAGAGAAGACGGCCACCGTTTCCACCCCCATGCGGCGGCAGGTGTCGATGATCCGGGCGGCGATCTCGCCCCGATTGGCGATCAGGATGCGTCGGAACATCGGCTATCTCCCTGTCATCTTCTGGCCCCGCGCCAGGTGATCTTCGGCCTCGGCCACCATGCGCGCGAGAATCTCTACGGCGGGGACGCAGTCCCGGATCAACCCGGTCGCCTCCCCCACGATGGGGGTGCCGGTTTCGGCATCGCCGTCCGCCATGGCATCGCGCCATGCGGCTTGCGCCTGCGGTGTGTGGCGCAGTTGGTGCTCTTGTCCCCGCCAGCGGTCGCTGAAAGCGTTTCGCATGGATCTGATGGTGAATTCGCCGGGCCAGGTTAGGCCCCGCGCCGCATCGGGAACGGTGGTCCGCACCGTGGCGTCGCCGGTCGCCTTCATCGCGGCGGACACCAGCCCGCGCGCGACCAGAGCCTCCTCGGCGGCCCAGAACCGGGACCCGACCAGCGCGCCGTCCGCCCCAAGCATCAGCGCCGCCGCCAGACCGCGCCCGTCCGCGATCCCGCCGGCGGCCAGAAGCAACGTCTCGGGGGCGCGCGCCGCGAGCAGGTCGGCAACCTCGGGGACCAGCGTCATCGTCGCGCGCCGCAACCCGTGGCCGCCGCCCTCGGCACCCTGGGCGACGATCGCGTCGGCCCCGGCGTCCAGCGCGGCGCGCGCCTGATCTAACGTCTGAACCTGCAGGATCAGCGGAACGCCCGCCTTGCGCACCATGGCTCCCAAGGCCCCAGGGTCGCCAAAGGACAACATGACGGCAGCGGGTCTGCGCTCCAACGCCTCTGCCAGGACCCCTTCCGTCACCGACCACGTGATGAACCCGATGCCGACTTGCGACGGCCCGGCAAGGTCCACCTGGTCCCGGATCCAGGCCGCGTCGCCGTATCCGCCGCCGATCAGCCCAAGGCCGCCCCCGGCGCTTACTGCTGCCGCCAGTCGCCCGCCGGCGGCGGCGGCCATCGGCGCAGACACGATCGGGTGGTCGAGCCCGAACCGCGTGGTCAGGCGGGTTGCGATCATTCCAGCACCTCGATCACCCGGAACCGCTCGCACAGAAGCAGCATGTCTTCCGACCAGCCGCCGTTTCGCGTGAAGTAGTCGACGTGACCGTCGCGCCATTCGGCGAAGGTGCCTTCCCCTTCGGCCAGGGCAAAGTCTTCGGGGACATCCCGGAAGGCACATTCGAAGACGTCCACGGTCTCGATCATCACCGCCGGAGTCCAATCCCAGCGGCACGCGATGTCGCGACGGCCGATGGCTGGACGACTTTCCGGGTCGGCCTCGAACTCGCGCAAGGCTCCGCAGGTCGCCGTCTTCTGGCCTGCGATGACCAGCCCCAGCAGACGGTCGCACAGTTCGGGTCCGTCGCCGAACCGGAACGTCGTGAAACCTGCGACGCGATCATCCGAGGCCTCTGCGCTCACATCCGGAACACGCCGAAGCGTGTCTCCTCGATCGGGGCGCTGGTGGCAACGCGCAGGGACAGGGAAAGCACCTCGCGCGCCTTGCGGGGGTCGATGCAGCCGTCGTCCCAGAGACGTGCCGAGGCATAAAGCGGATGGGACTGACGCTCGAACTGATCGATCACGGGGCGTTTGAAGGCGACTTCCTCTTCCTCCAGCCACTCTTCCCCGCGTTTTTCCAGTGCCGCGCGGCGAACCTGCGCCAGCACGCCGGCCGCCTGCGGCCCGCCCATCACGCTGATCCGGCTGTTGGGCCAGCTCCACAGGAAGCGGGGCTGATAGGCGCGGCCGGACATGCCGTAATTGCCGGCCCCGAACGAGCCCCCGATCAGCATCGTGACCTTCGGCACCGCTGTCGTCGACACGGCCGTGACCATCTTCGCCCCGTGCCGCGCGATTCCTTCCGCCTCGTATTTGCGGCCGACCATGAAGCCGGTGATGTTTTGCAGAAACACCAGCGGGATGCGCCGCTGCGAACACAGTTCGACGAAATGCGCCCCCTTCTGTGCGCTTTCGCTGAAGAGGACGCCGTTATTGGCGACGATCCCCACGGGGCAGCCCATGATGTGGGCAAAGCCGGTCACCAAAGTCTCGCCGAAGCGGGCCTTGAACTCGTCGAAGCGAGAGCCGTCGACGATCCGCGCGATGACCTCCCGCACGTCATAGGGGGTCGTCAGGCTTTCGGGAACCACGCCCAGGATCTCGGACGGGTCGTAGGCCGGGTCCTCGGGGCTCTGCCACTCCAGCGCGGCGGCCGGGTCCCACCCCAAGGATCGGACGGCCTGTCGCGCCAGCGCCAGCGCGTGGGCGTCGTCCTCGGCCAGGTAATCCGCTACGCCCGACAGCCGGGTGTGGACGTCCCCGCCGCCCAGATCCTCGGCCTCGACCACCTCGCCCGTCGCCATCTTCACCAGGGGCGGCCCGGCGAGGAAGATCGTCCCCTGTTCTTTAACGATGATCGACACGTCCGACATGGCGGGTACGTAGGCCCCGCCGGCCGTGCACGACCCCATGACCACGGCGATCTGCGCGATGCCTGCAGCGCTCATCCTCGCCTGGTTGTAGAAGATGCGCCCGAAATGATCGCGGTCGGGAAACACCTCGTCCTGGTTCGGCAGGTTCGCGCCGCCCGAATCGACCAGATAGATGCACGGAAGGCGGTTCTCCTCGGCGATCTCCTGCGCGCGCAGGTGCTTCTTGACCGTCATGGGATAATAGGTGCCGCCCTTCACGGTGGCGTCGTTAGCCAGCACCATGCACAGCCGCCCCTCGACCCGTCCGATGCCCGCAATGGCGCCGGCGGCGGGGGCTGCGCCCTCGTACATGTCGTGGGCCGCGGTCAGACCGACTTCGAGGAACGGAGAGCCGGGGTCCAGAACCCCCGCGACGCGATCCCTCGGCAGCATCTTGCCCCGTGAGATGTGTCGCTCGCGCGCCCGTGTGCCGCCCCCTTCGATGGCCAGGGTGGCGGCCGCCTCGATCTCGGCAAGGGCCTGAAGATGCGCGGTTTCGTTCGCCTTGAACGCATCGGATCCGATCAGTATCTGCGATTTCAGTTGCATGAGCCCTCCCCGCACGGGCTTCAGGCTAGGCCGGGTCGCGGCGGGACGCCAGACGAAAGCACGACGTCCCGGCGGAACGTCGCGGTGTTTCACGCGCAGGCGTGTTCGCATGTTGCAAGACGGATGGAGCGAAGGCACGCTGCGGAAAAGATCACAATGGATGGCCCGATGCGTCTTGTCTTCGTCGCAGCCCTTGCCGGTCTGATCCCGGCCATATCTTTCGCCCAAGGGACGGAGGCCCCGGACCCCGCGCCCGAGGCCGAGCGCATAATCGGCGCGATCGCCTGCGTTCCCGCCCTGCCCTATCGATTGAGGCACCTGTCCGAACCATTGGACGAGTCCGACACCATCGGAACCGTTCCGACGGCGAACTGCTATCCGACGGCCGGATGCGACAACGGCTGGTGCGCCGTCGAGACGACAAGCGGCATGGGCTGGGTCGCGGATCCGGGCATCACCGTCATCGTGCCGACGTCCGGCGATGGGCCAGAGGCCGATGCCGGGTGCGGACTGTTCGCAATCATCGCGACTGTCGACACGGAAGCGGCCGCCCAAGCGATGATCGAACAGGATTTCCCCGCGGAGAACACGACCATCCTGAACCACAACCGCCTGCCCAATTTCGAAGACGGCAAGGTCTCGGTCGCGCTGGGGCCGTTCGCAGCCGCCGAGGTGGCCGAGCAAGCCTTGTCCGGGGTCGACGCACCGGAGGGCTATGTCAAACCGGCCTGCGCGACCCCCACGGCGGCGCGGGACTAGGGTTCGGACGCGGCGCGGGCCTTCAAATCCTTGCGGATCACCTTGCCGGTCACCGTCATGGGCAGTTCGTCCAGGAACGCCACTTCGCGCGGATAGGAATAGCTTGCCAGCCGGGACTTTACCCACTCCTGCAACTCGGCCGCCAGATCGTCGGAGGCGGGCGTGCCATTCTTCAGCACCACATAAGCCTTCACGATCTCGGTCCGCATCGGATCGGGCTTGCCGACCACGCACACGGTCGCGACGGCGGCATGGGTCATCAGGCAATCCTCGATCTCGGACGGTCCGATGCGATAGCCCGATGATGTGATCACGTCGTCTTCGCGGCCCTTGAACCGCAGATGCGCGCCGTCCCACATGCCGCGGTCGCCGGTCAGCATCCACCGGCCGCGGAACTTCGCCGCCGTCTCGCGCGGTTTGCGCCAGTATTCCAGCATCATGGAGGCCGATCCGCGCGCCACGGCGATATCCCCCTCTCCATCGCAGGGCTGCCCGTCGACATCCAGAACCGCCAGCTTGTGGCCGGGCACGGGCCGACCGATGGTGCCCGGAACGGCGGGAAACATCGCCCCTGACGATGATGCGATCATGTTGCACTCGGTCTGGCCGTAGAACTCGTTGATCGCCACGCCAAGCGCGTCCTGCCCCCAGCCCAGCATTTCGGGGCCAAGGGGTTCGCCCCCACTGGCGACGCTGCGCAGGCCCGGGATCCGGCACCCCTCGGCCTTCAGCATCCGCAGGACCGTGGGTGGGAAGAAGACATTGCGCACGCGTCCTTCCTCGCAAATGCGCAGTGCGGCCTCGGGGGTGAACTTCGGCAACCGGGCAGCGACGACCGGGACACCCAATGCCAAGCCCGGCATCAGGACGTCGAACAGCCCCCCGATCCAGGCCCAATCGGCCGGGGTCCACAGCACATCGCCCCGCTGGCCCAGGAAATCGTGGCTCATCTCGACCCCGGGCAGATGACCGGTCAGGACGCGATGCCCGTGCAGGGCGCCCTTGGGCTTGCCGGTTGTGCCGGAGGTATAGATCAGGACGGCCGGGTCGTCAGGCTCGAACTCGGGCATGGCGCGACTGGCCCCGGCGGCCGATGGCAACCCGCGTTCGGTGATTATGCCCAGACCCATGCCGCGCAGGGCTTCGCGGCCCTCCTCGTCGGTGACCACGACGCCCGCGCCGGAATCGTTCAGCCGCGTCTCGAGCGCGTCACGCCGGAACAGCTTGAACAGCGGGACCGAGATCGCCCCCAGCCGCCAGCACGCCAGATGCGCGGCCGCCGTCAGGGGCGACTGGCTGAGAAGTACGCCCACCCGGTCGGTGCGCCGTATCCCCTTGTCGACCAATGCGGCCTCGACCCGCCGCGACAGGTGCCAAAGCTGTCCGTATGTGATCCCCCGGCGTCCTTCTGGCGTGATCTCTATGATCGCCAGTCGCTCGGGCTCGGCCGCGGCCCATCCGTCGCAGGCCTGATGGGCCATGTTCAACCGCTCGGGCAGGTCCCAGCGGAACCGGGAATAGAGGGCGTCATAGGGCTTGCGGGTCAGAAGGGGCATCGTTCTCATGGTCGGGAAAGCCTATCCCATTCGCGGCCATCGTCCACGTCTTACGTGTCCGGGGCGGCTAGAACCCGACTACGCCGATCCAGACGATAGACGCGACGCCCCGCATCGCCCGGCGCGCCGCACGCCACGACAAGCCAGACCTTCCCCTCCCCGGGCGTCGCGGCGCAGTCGGTGGGCACCGCCCCTGGAACGTCCTGCGCATACTGGGTCGCGATGCGGCGAATGGCCGTCGTCTCGTCCGGGGCGCGGCCCAGCCGCCATCCGAAAATGGCCGCCGCAAGGCAAAGGGCAGCGACGGGCGTCCATGGCCACCAGCGGGTCAGTGCCGGAACTCGGCCAGTTCGGACAGCCTGGCGACCCGCTCGGCCGTCATGTCCATGCGGCAGGCCGCCCCGGCGATGCTACGCATCGAACCGGCCCCCCACTGCGCGTAGTCCAGCGCGCATTCGGCATCCCGGAATGCGATCCACGCCCGCTGCGCTTGCAGCAGGGCGTCGTCGAAATTCGCGAATGCCCCGCCCATCACGTCAGCCTCGACCGCGTCCTGCGCCTTGGCCGCCTTCCTCAAAGCGGGCCAGATGCGATTGAGCTCGGCATCCCACAGATCAGCCTCCATCGCGAAGCAGGCGGTCATTCCGACCGTGGTACTGCCCCCCGGCGCGTCCTGGCACGGATCGGCTGCGCGCCCCACGCAGGCCAGAAAATCCGGCCCCGAGCGTCCTGCGATGCAGGCCGCGAACTCGCCCTGCCACGGTGCGGGATCGGCGGTCTGCGCCCCCGCACCACCGGTCCAGACGCAAACCATCGCGACCAATACCCCTAAAATTTTCACGCCGTGATGTCTCCGTTGGCCAGATCGTGTTTAACAGCCTCAAGCTCCCGGTCCAGAAAGAACGAGATCAGTGATCGGATCACGACCAGAAGCCCAAGGAACACGAGGTCGATCATCGCCAAGCTCAGCGCGGTATGCACGATGTCGCTGACGATCAGCAGCTCCAGTCCCGCCAGGATATAGCGGCCCAGCGCCACGCGCTGCCGGTTGATCCCCCGGACCCGCGCCACGCCGTCGCGCTGTAGCTCGGCCAGCACGAAACCCAGGACAAAGCGCACGGCACCCAGAACCAGGATCGCGATGGCCAGCAGATCGACCACCGTCGCCACCCATTCCAGCCCGTGCACAAGCCATGCCAGTTCGCCATGCAATGCGCCGCCTTCGCGCGCATAACCCAAAAATTCGCTTTCGCTTTCCATGACCCGTCAATCCGTCCGCCCGGCTCTCATTCCCCTCAGGCCATCGCAGCCATCAGTTCGCGTCCGATCAGCATCCGCCGGATCTCGGATGTTCCTGCCCCGATCTCCATCAGCTTCGCGTCGCGGAACAGCCGGCTGACGGTGGTGTCGTTCATGAACCCCGCGCCGCCCATCGCCTGCACGGCCTGATGGGCCACGGTCATCGCCTCCTCGCTGGCATACAGCACGCAGGCCGCCGCATCCTGGCGCGTCACCCTGCCCTTGTCACAGGCCTTCGCGACCTCGTAGACATAGGCCCGGGCGCTGTTCATTTTGGTGTACATGTCGGCGATCTTGCCCTGCATCAGCTGGAACGACCCGATGGGCGCGCCGAACTGCTTGCGCTCGGCCATGTAGGGCATGACCTCGTCCATTGCCGCCGCCATGATGCCGGTGCCGATCCCCGACAGCACGACCCGCTCGTAATCGAGGCCGGACATCAGCACCTTCACGCCGCCGCCTTCCTCGCCCAGCACGTTCTCGAACGGGACTTCCACGTCGTCGAAGATCAGCTCGGCCGTGTTCGACCCGCGCATCCCCAGCTTGTCGAAATGCGGACTGGTGGTGAAGCCGGTCATCGTCTTCTCGATCAGGAAGGCGGTGATGCCCTTCGATTTCGCCTCGGGGTCGGTCTTGGCGTAGACCACCAACGTATCGGCGTCGGGGCCGTTGGTGATCCAGTATTTAGTGCCATTCAGGCGGTAGTGATCGTTGCGCTTCTCGGCCTTCAGGCTCATCCCGACGACATCCGATCCCGCGCCGACTTCGGACATGGCCAATGCGCCGACATGCTGGCCACTCACGAGTTTGGGCAGGTATCTCGCGCGCTGCTCGTCTGTGCCGTTCAGCGCGATCTGGTTCACGCACAGGTTGGAATGCGCGCCGTAGGAGAGCGACACGCTGGCGCTGGCGCGCGCGATCTCCTCGACCGCCACGACATGGGCCAGATAGCCCATGCCTGCGCCGCCGAACTCCTCGGGTACGGTGATCCCCAGCAAGCCAAGTTCGCCCATTTCGGGCCAGAGGTCGGGGGGCATTTCGTTGCTGCTGTCGATCCCAGCCGCGCGGGGCTTCAGGCGGTCCTGCGCCCAGCGGTGGACAGTCTCGCGCAGCGCGTTGACGTCCTCGCCAAGGTCGAAACTCATGGATGCGGTGAACATGGGCGGTCTCCTCCTCTTGGCGTCAGACAAGGACGTCGGCGCGCGCTTGGCAAGGGGGCCTAGGGCAGCAGGCGTTCGACCAGATCGGGCAGGTCATCGAAATGATCCAGCATCGCGTCGGGGTTCAGGCGCGCGATCCCCGGCCCCTCGGGCCCGAACGAGACCAGGATGACCGGCATTCCGGCTGCACGGGCGGCCTTCACGTCCGTTTCGGTATCGCCCACCAGGACCGCCCGGTCGCGATCCGCGCCGTTGCGCCGGACGACTTCCCACAGCGGTTCGGGGTCTGGTTTGCGCACCGGAAGCGTGTCGGCACCGACCAGCACGGGCAGGACATGGGATGTCCCCATCTCGTCCATCAGGGACTTGGCCAGGCCCTCGGGCTTGTTGGTGCAGATACCCACGGCGCAGCCGCGGTTCTTCAACATCTCGACCGCCTGCCATGCGCCCGGATAGGGCGTCGAATAGATGGCGATTGCAGCACCGTAGGCGGTCAGCAGCTTGTCATAGTCCTCCTCCACCTCAGCGGGGCCGCCCGCTCCACTGCGCGAAAAGCCTTCCGTCAGCATGGCGCGTCCGCCCCGGAACGCGATGGCGGCGTCGGCCACCGGATCCAGCACGTCGCCCAGGCCACGGTGCCGGAAACAGGCATTGGCCGCGGCGATCAGGTCGGCCGAGGTGTCGATCAAGGTGCCGTCGAGGTCGAAGATGACCGTGCGCATGAAGCCCTCCTGCAATGGCCGGTAACGATGCGTGAGCGTCAGCCCGCTTGCGTGCAGCCTTGCGACGGGTAGAACGAGCCCGAGCAGAAGGAAAGGCCCGCCATGGCATCCCACCTCGTCGTTCTGGCCGCCGGCCAGGGCTCGCGCATGAACTCGGACCTGCCGAAGGTCCTGCACAAGGTCGGGGGCGCACCGCTTTTCGCCCACGCCCTGAACGCCGGCGCCGCGCTGGAGCCTGAGCGCAGCGTCCTGATCGCCGGGCACGGGGCCGAGGCCGTCCGCGCCGAAGCTTCCGAATGGGACGAGGATCTGGTCGTGGCCTTGCAGGAACAGCAGCTGGGCACCGCCCATGCCGTGGCCCAGGCCCGCGACGCGCTGGAGGGGGCCGAGGGCGATGTCTTCATCCTTTACGGTGATACGCCCTTCATCCGGCCCGAAACGTTGTCGATGATGGCGGCCGCCCGCGCCGGCGGTGCGGCGGTCGTGGTGCTGGGGTTCGAGGCCGCCGATCCCGGCCGCTATGGCAGGTTGATCGTCGAAGGGGGCGAGCTTCTGCGAATCGTCGAATACAAGGACGCGACCGAGGCCGAACGCGCGGTCACGTTCTGCAATTCAGGCGTGGTCTGTGCCGATGCCGCCGCCCTGTTCGACCTGATCGACGCGGTGAGCAACGACAACGCCAGTGGCGAATACTACCTGACCGACATTGTCGGCATCGCGCGCGACCGGGGTCTGCGCTGCGCCACCGTAGCCTGCGACGAGGCCGAGACGCTGGGCATCAACACCCGCGCCGAGCTGACCCGCGCCGAAGCTTTGTTCCAAGCGCGCCGCCGGACCGAGATACTAGAGGACGGAGTCACCCTGGTCGCGCCCGAGACCGTGTTTTTCGCCCATGACACCCATATCGGCCGCGACACTGTGGTCGAACCGAACGTCGTCTTCGGCCCCGGCGTCACAGTAGAATCGGGCGCCACGATCCGCGCGTTCAGCCATCTGGAAGGGTGCCACGTGGGCGCGCGCGCGATCGTGGGCCCCTATGCCCGTCTGCGTCCCGGCGCGGAATTGGGCAACGGTGCCCGCGTGGGCAACTTCGTCGAGATAAAGTCTGCCGAAATCGGCGAAGGTGCGAAGGTGAACCACCTGACCTATATCGGGGACGCCAATGTCGGAGAGGCCGCGAATATCGGCGCCGGCACGGTGACCTGCAACTATGACGGTGTCTTCAAACACCGGACCGAGATCGGGGCGCGGGCCTTCATCGGCTCGTCGACCATGCTGGTCGCACCTGTCCGCGTTGGCGAGGATGCGATGACCGGATCGGGGTCCGTCATCACCTCGGACGTGCCGGACGGCGCGCTGGGGCTGGGACGGGCGCGGCAGACGAACAAGGACGGCCTTGCACGCAAGATCGTCGCGAAACTCAGGGCGGCACGGGACAGGGGAAGACACTGATGTGCGGAATCGTCGGCATTCTGGGGACCTATGAAGTCTCACCCGTCATCCTCGAGGCGTTGCGCCGTCTTGAATACCGCGGATACGACAGCGCGGGGATCGCCACGGTCAGCGACGGTCAGCTCGACCGGCGGCGCGCGGTGGGCAAGCTGGTGAACCTCAGCGATCACCTCGTCCACCAGCCGCTGCCGGGGCGGTCGGGCATCGGGCACACTCGCTGGGCCACCCACGGCAAGCCCACCGAAACCAACGCCCACCCCCATCGGGCCGGACCGGTCGCCGTCGTGCACAACGGCATCATCGAGAACTTCGCCGAGCTGCGCAGCGAACTGACCGCCCGCAATTACGGTGCCGAATCCGAGACCGATACCGAAACCATCGCCCTGCTGTGCCAGTCGTTCCTCGACGGCGGGGCCACCCCGGTCGAGGCCGTCCAGCGCACCTTGGCGCGGCTGGAAGGCGCCTTCGCGCTGGTCTTCCTGTTCGACGGCCAGTCCGACCTGATGATCGCAGCGCGCAAGGGCAGCCCCCTTGCCATCGCCCATAACGGGACCGAGGCGTTCGTGGGTTCGGACGCCATCGCCCTGGCGCCGTTGGCCGACCGGCTGATCTATCTCGAGGAGGGAGACTGGGCCGTCCTCAGCCGCGAAGGCTTCACCATCTTCGACGAGGCCGGGGCCGAGGTCGACCGCCCCGAAACCCGCATCGCAGAGGCGGCAGGCCGCGTCGACAAGGGCGGTCACCGGCACTTCATGGCAAAGGAAATCCACGAGCAGCCCGCCGTCATCGACGCGTGTCTGTCGCATTACCTCGACGGCGACACGGTACGCCTCCGCGAGGGTGAGATCGACTTTTCCGGCGTCGACCGCATCGTCATGGTTGCCTGCGGCACGGCGTCCTACGCGTGCCACGTGGCGAAATACTGGTTCGAACAGATCGCCCGGGTCCCGGTCGAGGTCGATGTAGCCTCGGAATTTCGTTACCGCGAACCGCCCCTGTCCGACCGGACCCTCGCGATTTTCGTCAGCCAGTCGGGCGAGACGGCCGATACCCTGGCCGCCTTGCGCTATGCGTCCGGCAAGGCGCAGATCCTGTCCATCGTGAACGTGGACACCTCGTCGATCGCGCGCGAATCCGACGTCGCCCTGCCGATCCTGGCGGGGGTCGAGATCGGCGTCGCCTCGACCAAGGCATTCACCTGCCAGCTGACTGTGCTGGCCCTTCTGGCGCTGAAGGCCGGGGCCGATCGCGGCACGCTGACGGCCGAGGATGGCAAGGCCCATGTCGAAGCGCTGCGCAAGATGCCCGCGCTGGTCAGCCAGGCGCTGGCGGTCGAGGATCGGATCGAGGACATCGCCCGCTCCCTGGCCGAGGCGCGCGACGTCCTGTTCCTGGGCCGTGGCGCGATGTATCCACTCGCGCTGGAAGGCGCTCTGAAACTAAAGGAAATCAGCTATATACACGCCGAAGGTTATGCATCGGGTGAACTGAAGCACGGCCCCATCGCGCTGGTCGACGAAAGCGTGCCGATCATCGTGCTGGCCCCGCGCGACCACCTGTTCGGCAAGACGGTGTCGAACATGCAGGAGGTCATGGCCCGCGGCGGCCGCGTGGTGCTGATTTCGGACGGGGACGGCTTGGCCGCGGAAAGCGCCGCTTGGCGGACGGTGGAGATGCCGCGCGCGCCGGCGATCTGGGCGCCCATCCTCTATGCCGTGCCCGCACAGATGCTGGCCTATCACACGGCCATCGCGAAGGGGACGGATGCGGACCAGCCGCGCAACCTCGCCAAGTCCGTGACCGTCGAATAAGGGACCTTTACCCGGGGGCGTGTGCGGCAAGCTCCGCCAGGACCCCGGGCAGCACCTCCGGCAGATCCTCGGCGATCAGACCCGGCCCAAAGCGCAACGCGCATTCGGTCAAAAGCCAAGCGCCCCGCCCCGCGGCTTCAACCGGGTCCAGCCCGCGCGCAAGAAGCCCTGCGATGAACCCGGTCAGCGTGTCACCTGCGCCCGCCGTCGCCAGCCCCGGCGCCGAACGGTCATAGAGGGCGGCGTGGATGCGGACGTCGTCGGGGGACGCGATGACCGTATCGGGCCCTTTGAGCAGCACGGTGCACCCTGCCCGATCCGCCGCTGCCTGCGCCGCGTCGAGGCGGGAGAAGGCCGGTCCGCTCTCGACCGGGCCGTTCATTAGGTTCGCCAGATCGGGGAACAGCCTTGCGAACTCCCCTCCGTGCGGTGTCAGGACGGCCTTCGGATGCAGCATCCCGAACAGGTCGTCCGGCGCCTGGGCAAACGCGGTCAGCGCGTCGGCATCCAGGACGCAGGCGCGATCGGCCGCCAGCACCGTTCGCACGAGCTCGCGCGTTCGGCCACCGCTGCCCAGTCCGGGTCCCAGCGCAACCGCGTTCAGGCGCGTGTCCTCCAGCATCTCGGCCAGCGCGTCCGCGTCACGCATCGAAGACAACATCACCGCATCAAGCCGCGCCGCATTCTCCTGCAATGCGGCGGGCGGCACGGCCAATGTCACAAGTCCCGCCCCCACCCGCAGAGCGGCGCGGGAAGTCATGCGGGCGGCCCCGCCCTTCCCCGGGCCGCCGCCAAGGACCAGGGCGTGCCCGTAGGCATATTTGTGGCCTCCGGCCTTCGCCAGACCATTGGGCGCACCCACAAGCCTGACACCGTCCCCGGTATCGGGCAGACCGATATCGATCACCCGCAACATCCCGCATGCCTCGGGGGCGTCGCCCAGCACGTGGCCCCGCTTGGCCGCGTGAAACGCCAGCGTCAGATGGGCTTCCGCGGCCCGGGCCCCGATCCGGCGTCCGCTGTCCGAGCACCAGCCCGAGGGCATATCCAGCGCGACGACCTTCGCCCGTCGTTCGGTGCGCAACAATCCCAGCGTTTCGGGAAGGTCGACCGGCCGGGTCAGCCCCGTTCCGAACAGCGCGTCGACGATCAGATCCGGATCCCCCTTGTCGGTACCGTCGACCAGTGGAGTCACATCCCCCAGAGCGGACCAGGCGGCGTGGTTGGCCGCTGCGTCGGGCGGCAGTTTGCCGGGATCACCCAACAGGCGCAGGTCGACCGTCCAGCCCAGACCGTGCAGTAGGCGTGCTACCACGAACCCGTCGCCCCCGTTGTTGCCCGGCCCGCACAGGATCAGGACCCGTCCGGGCGCCAGATCGGGCCATTCCTCCAAGATTGTCGCGACGGCACCGCAACCTGCTCGCTCCATCAAGACGCGGTCCGACGCGGTGCCCGAATCCATGGCAGTTCTCTCGATTTCGCGCATCTCTTCGGCAGTCAGCACATGCATTCGGGAACTCCCTTTAAAAACAGCCCGCGCAAAAAGCACGTTGCACAAAAAACGGGCGCGGCCTACCAAACCGCCGGACGCACCCTCTCCGTCTCAGGCTAGTCAATTGAGGCCCGGCGCGGGAAGTGGTCTGTCGCGTATGAACCGGACCCGGAGGAATCGGCCAGATGAAGAAAATCGAGGCGATCATCAAGCCCTTCAAGCTCGACGAGGTGAAGGAGGCCCTGCAGGATGTGGGGATCCAGGGCCTTTCCGTTCTGGAGGTAAAGGGCTTCGGCCGGCAGAAAGGCCATACCGAGCTGTATCGCGGCGCCGAATACGTGGTCGATTTCTTGCCAAAGGTGAAGATCGAGGTCGTTCTGGACGACGATCAGGTCGATGCCGCCATCGAGGCCATCGTCTCGGCCGCGAAGACCGACAAGATCGGCGACGGAAAGATCTTCGTTTCGCCGGTCGAGCAGGCCATTCGCATCCGCACCGGCGAGTCCGGATCGGACGCTCTTTGACGCCCAAGCGACGCACATTCAAAACAGAGAGGGACACATGAGCAACGCAGACATGCTGAAGACCATCAAGGATGAGGACGTCGAATACGTCGACATCCGCTTCACCGACCCGCGCGGCAAGCTCCAGCACGTGACCGTCATGGCCGATCAGGTCGATGAGGACTTCCTCGAGGAAGGCTTTATGTTCGACGGCTCGTCCATCGCCGGTTGGAAATCCATCGATCAGTCCGACATGAAACTGATGCCGGACGCGGCCTCCATGTACATGGACCCGTTCTACGCCGAAAAGACGCTGGCCGTGCACTGCACCGTGTTCGAACCCGACACGATGGAGCGTTATGACCGCGACCCGCGCGGCACCGCACGCAACGCCGAGGAATACCTCAAGGCGTCCGGCATCGGCGACACCGCCTACATGGGCCCCGAGGCCGAATTCTTTCTGTTCGACGACGTCCGTTTCCAGGTCGCGATGAACAAGGTCTCCTACGAGGTCGACGCCGTCGACGGCGCATGGAACACCGATGGCGAGTTCGAGCAGGGCAACATGGGCCACCGCCCCGGCATCAAGGGCGGCTACTTCCCCGTGAACCCCGTCGACGACGCGCAGGACCTACGGTCCGAGATGCTGTCGACGATGAAGCGCATCGGCATGAAGGTCGACAAGCACCACCACGAGGTGGCGTCCTGCCAGCACGAGTTGGGGCTTATATTCTCGACCCTGACCGACCAGGCCGACCAGCTTCAGAAGTATAAGTACATCATTCACAACGTCGCGCACGCCTACGGCAAGTCGGCCACGTTCATGCCCAAGCCCATCGCGGGCGACAACGGCACGGGGATGCACGTCAACATGTCGATCTGGAAGGACGGCAAGCCGCTGTTCGCCGGCGACAAGTATGCCGATCTGTCGGACGAGGCGCTGTTCTACATCGGCGGCATCCTCAAGCACGCCAAGGCCCTGAACGCGTTCACCAACCCCACGACGAACTCGTATAAGCGCCTGATCCCTGGCTTCGAGGCGCCCGTGCTGCGCGCCTACTCGGCCCGCAACCGCTCGGGCTGCGTGCGTATCCCGTGGGCTGAGTCGCCGAAGGCCAAGCGCGTCGAGGCCCGCTTCCCCGACCCGGCGGCGAACCCCTATCTGTGCTTCTCGGCCCTGCTCATGGCCGGCATCGACGGGATCAAGAACAAGATCCACCCCGGCGAAGCGATGGACAAGGACCTCTACGACCTGCCCGCCGAGGAACTGGCCGGCATCCCTACGGTCTGCCATTCGCTGCGCGAAGCGCTGAGCGAGCTCGAGGCAGACATGGACTTCCTGACCGCGGGCGATGTGTTCACGAAGGACCAGATCGAGGGCTACATGGACCTCAAGTGGGAAGAAATCTACGCCTACGAGCACACGCCCCACCCGATGGAATTCAAGATGTATTACAGCTGCTGATCCTCGGCAGATAGAAGATGGAAAGGGGCGCTCTTTGGAGCGCCCTTTTTCGTTATCCTCGTCACCCCCGGGGCGTGGAAGTTCCGTGTTTGCGTCATTCTGGCGCCTAACTTTACGTCAACGATCTTCGGATACGATTTGATATTCAACGATCCGAGCAGACGGGGGGAACGCCATGAGTGAATTTCAGCACAAAACCACTTCGACTTTGGCCATTGCCGACGGCGATCAGACGGGGTTCTACGACATTCCTGCCATGGTCGCGCAGTGTTTGGGCCGCGCGGGGCTGTCCATCTACCGCTTGGACCTGGGTGTCCGGGGCGACAGCATCGCCTATGAGACCGATCAAGGAGCGGTGACTTTGACGCAGCGCATGCGCGAAGACGGGGTGCGCCAGATCGCGGTCGCCTGTACCTCGGCCGCGACGTCGGGCCGCGAGGTCGGCCAGAAATTGTGCTTTCAGATCACGCGTGCCCTCGTCGCGCGGATCGGCGTCGCGTCGGTCTTCTGGCAGCCCACAGGGGCCCGTGTCCTGCCCGAGGATTTCACCTGGGATGCGATGGCCAGTCGTCCCCGGAAGGCAACCGACCCGGGTTTTCGAGCGCATTCCAGGCCCGCGATCAGCGCCGTGGCGTGAAGGGCCGGGTCCGGCAGCGCATGGGACCATGCGCCTGCCGTCGATTGTTATTCGGGACGGTCAGGTAAGGTCGAGCACGCTTTCGAACACCTCCAGCACCGGCGGCCCCTGGTATAGGTCCACGTTCGGCCGAACGCCCGAATGCGCCTTCCGGAAGGCCTCGGATTTGGTCCAGGCCTCGAACGACGCCTTGTCGCGCCAGGTGGTGTGACTGGCGTAAAGCGTATGATCGTCCTCCACCGCACCCTTGACCAGGTGGAAGGCGACGAAGCCCTCGACCTCCTTCAAGTGGCTATCGCGGGCGGCCCACATATCCTCGAATGCCTGCTCTTGCCCGCGGGTTACACGGAATCGGTTCATCGTAAGGTACATGCCGTCTCCTTTCGTTCACTAGCGGGCATCTTGACCACGAAACGCAGAAAGGCGCGACCTTTTATGCCGCGCCTTTCCGGGAATGATGGTGGGCGATACTGGGATCGAACCAGTGACCCCTTCGGTGTGAACGAAGTGCTCTACCGCTGAGCTAATCGCCCGGTGACGCGGTCTTTAGCTGTCCTCGTCACCCTCTGCAAGACCTTCCGACGGCAGGGCTTCGGCGGTTTCGCCAAGCGACGGCCCTGACCGCCGGAGCTTCAACGTCAGCGCCTGGCCGTTGGCCAAATCCTTCTTCTTCACGACACGAACGCGACCGAAAGGCTGAAGGTTGAGCTGCTCTTCCTCGGTGAGTGATTGACCCAGGACGGTAAGCATGGCTTCGACAACCGGTTTCACGTCCTTTTTCTTCATGCCCGACACCGCGACCACGCGGTCGATAAGCTCGGGCTTCTTCACTTCCTTGGTGACTGTCGCCAGCGTTTCCTCGACGACTTTCAGTTCCGGGTTCTCGGTCACGATTGGAATCCTTCTGATCCAGTTGACGCTAGGGTGTATTCGCAATGCGGCAAAGTCGTGACCGGGCCGATAAAACGAAAATCGGCGCAGCCTGAAGCTGCGCCGATTGCCATGTTATGGGCAGTTCGCCTAATGCGTGATCGGCGCGGTTCCCTCGGAGATATCCAGAAGACGGCTCCGCTCGGCATCGGCGGCTTCCTGGGCCGCCTCATCCCATTCGACAGGCTCAGGGACCCGGACGAGGGCGTGCTTGAGCACCTCGTTCACGTGGCCGACGGGGATGATCGTCAGCCCCTCCTTCACGTTGTCGGGGATGTCGGCCAGGTCCTTCTCGTTCTCCTGCGGGATCAACACCGTCTTGATGCCGCCGCGCAGGGCCGCGAGAAGCTTCTCCTTCAGGCCGCCGATCGGCAGCGCATTGCCGCGCAAGGTCACCTCGCCCGTCATGGCGATGTCCTTGCGGACCGGGATCTGCGTCAGCACCGACACGATAGACGTCACCATCGCAAGACCGGCCGAGGGGCCATCCTTCGGCGTCGCGCCTTCGGGCACGTGGACGTGGATGTCCAGCGTGTCGAATTTCGGCGGCTTGACCCCGATCCGGGGACTGATCGACCGCACGAAGCTGGACGCAGCGTCGATGGACTCCTTCATCACATCGCCCAGCTTGCCGGTGGTTTTCATCCGACCCTTACCCGGAAGGCGCAGAGCTTCGATGTTCAGAAGCTCACCCCCGACGCTGGTGTAAGCCAGCCCCGTGACCACGCCGATCTGGTCTTCTTCTTCGGCCAGACCGTAGCGATGGCGCGGCACGCCAAGGTAGTCGGACAGGTTGTCTTTCGTGACGACGACCTTCTCGACCTCCTTCTTGACGATCTGCGTCGTGGCCTTCCGCGCCAGCTTTGCCAGCTCACGCTCAAGGTTCCGCACGCCCGCCTCGCGGGTATAAGTGCGGATGACCTGGGTCAGCGCCTCGTCCGTGATCTCGAACTCGCCCTTCTTCAGGCCGTGGTTCTTGATCTGCTTGCCGATCAGGTGACGGCGCGCGATTTCCGCCTTCTCGTCCTCGGTGTAGCCGGCCAGCGGGATGATCTCCATCCGGTCCAGAAGCGGGCCCGGCATGTTGTAGGAGTTCGCCGTGGTCAGGAACATCACGTTCGATAGGTCGTATTCCACCTCGAGGTAGTGATCCACGAAGGTCGCGTTCTGCTCGGGGTCGAGCACTTCCAGCATCGCCGAAGCCGGGTCGCCACGGAAGTCCTGGCCCATCTTGTCGATCTCGTCGAGCAGGATCAGCGGGTTCGTCGTCTTGGCCTTCTTCAGCGCTTGGATGATCTTGCCGGGCATCGAGCCGATATAGGTCCGACGGTGGCCGCGGATTTCGGATTCGTCCCGCACGCCGCCAAGCGAGATGCGGATGAACTCGCGCCCGGTGGCCTTCGCGACCGACTTGCCAAGCGACGTCTTGCCCACGCCCGGAGGGCCGACGAGGCACATGATCGGCCCCTTCAGCTTCTTCGACCGCTGCTGGACCGCCAGATACTCGACGATCCGCTCCTTCACCTTGTCTAGGCTGTAGTGATCGTCGTCGAGGACCTTCTGTGCGCGTCCCAGATCCTTCTTGACCCGCGACTTGGTGCCCCACGGAATGGACAGCATCCAGTCGAGGTAGTTGCGCACGACCGTCGCCTCGGCCGACATGGGCGACATGTTCTTCAGCTTCTTCAGCTCGGCTTCGGCCTTCTCGCGCGCTTCCTTGCTGAACTTCGTGTTCTGAACGCGCTCTTCCAGTTCGGCCAGTTCGCCGGCGCCTTCTTCGCCGTCGCCCAGCTCCTTCTGGATCGCCTTCATCTGTTCGTTCAGATAGTACTCGCGCTGCGTCCGCTCCATCTGGGACTTCACGCGGGTCTTGATTTTCTTCTCGACCTGCAGGACCGAGACTTCGCCCTGCATCAGGCCATACACCTTTTCCAGCCGCTGGGCGATCTCGAGAGTCTCCAGCAGCTCCTGCTTTTGCGAGACGTCAACGCCCAGGTGTCCTGCCACCAGATCAGCCAGCTTGGCCGGATCGTCGGTTTCGCCTACGGCAGCCAGCGCCTCCTCGGGGATGTTCTTCTTAACCCGCGCGTATTTCTCGAACTCTTCGCTCACCGACCGCAGCAACGCAGACACGGTGTCCTCGTCGCCCATGGTCTCGTCGAGTTCGACGGCCTTGGCTTCGAAGAAGCGGTCGTTTTCCAGATAGTCGGCGATCTTCACGCGGGCCCGGCCTTCGACCAGCACCTTCACAGTGCCATCAGGCAGCTTCAGAAGTTGCAGCACATTCGCCAGAACGCCAACGCGATAGATACCGTCGGTGTCGGGGTCGTCCAAGCTTGGGTCGATCTGGCTGGCCAGCAGGATTTGCTTGTCATCCGCCATCACGTCTTCCAACGCACGCACGGACTTCTCCCGCCCGACGAAAAGCGGCACGATCATGTGGGGGAAGACCACGATGTCGCGCAGGGGCAGAACGGGATAGGTATGCTCGGTCATCTCGTTATCCTTTTGTGCAAGGACCTCGTTGGTCCCGCCGGAGCGGCAACGCGGTCGGGTCCTCCTTCAGCGTCACAGAATGTGGGGCGGGCGCAAGCGTTCAATCCGGCACGGCAGGGTCCAGTGGCGTCAGGTAGCCCGCACCGGTCAGGAACAGCACCGTTTCATCGGATCGCAGCGTCAGTTCCGTGATCACCAGCATCCGGTCGTCGAAGTATGGCAAAAGCGTCATGGCGCCGTGTGCGGCGACCCCTTCGGTTTGCCGCAGGGTCGCCGTCAATTGCGTCAGCCCTTCGGGGCCGCAAGGCGTGTCCGAAACGAGATCGGCCAGTTCGGCGCTGTCGGTGGCATCGAGGATGTCGTCCACGGCATTGACGTCATAGGGCGCGTCGGCCATGGCCAGCATAACGGGACGCCCGATCAGCGAGTCGATGAGGGGCGTTTCGATCCGCCCGTCGCGGATCGTGATCGGCACGGGGTCCGGGTGACGCATCATGCTCTCAGTCTCGTTCTCGAGCGACAACGTTTCGGTCAGCGTCCACCGCCCTTCGATGGCGGCCTTCACCGCTTCGGAGTCGGGCGTGTCGCATAGGCTTGCGGCTTCGACCGGCAGGGCGAACGCGATCAGGCAGAAGGCAAAACGCAAACAATTCTCCTTTGCAGCATGGGATGCCGCCCGACTAAGGCACCTGCCCCGCCCATTCAGACCGGCTCGATATCCCCGGCCGCCCGGTCAGCGTGAAACGCCGCTTCCCACGTGTCGAACCTTCCTTCGGCGATGGCGCTGCGCATCCCGGACATGATCTGCTGAAAATAGTGAAGATTATGCCAAGTCAGCAGCATCCCCGAGATCATCTCGTTGGCGCGGAAGACGTGGTGCAGGTAGGCGCGCGAATAGGATCGGCACGCAGGACAGCCGCAGGCTTCGTCCAGGGGGCGGGGATCGTCGGCATGGCGGGCGTTCTTCAAGTTGACCTGACCGCGCCGAGTCCAGGCCTGTCCCGTGCGGCCTGACCGCGACGGCAGGACGCAGTCCATCATGTCGATCCCGCGTTTCACGGCCCCCACGATGTCGTCGGGTTTGCCGACGCCCATCAGGTATCTCGGCTTGTCCGCGGGCAGGAAGCCTGGCGCATAGTCGAGGCAACCAAACATCGCCTCCTGCCCCTCGCCCACCGCCAGCCCGCCGACGGCATAGCCTTCGAACCCGATCGCTGTCAGCGCCTCAGCCGATTCCTCGCGCAGGTCTCGCTCCAGCCCGCCTTGCATGATGCCGAACAGGGCATGGCCGGGGCGGTCGCCGAAGGCCACGCGGGACCGGTCGGCCCAGCGCATCGACAGGCGCATGGAGTGGGCGATGCGATCCCGATCGGCCGGGAGCGCGGGGCATTCGTCGAACGCCATGACGATGTCAGACCCTAGAAGCCTCTGGATTTCCATCGACCGCTCGGGCGTCAGCTCGTGCTTCGATCCGTCGATATGGCTGCGGAAGGTCACGCCCGTTTCGGTCAGCTTGCGCAAATCGGCAAGGCTCATCACCTGGAACCCGCCGGAGTCGGTCAGGATGGGCCGGTCCCAGTTCATGAAGCGGTGCAGACCGCCAAGACGGGCGATCCGTTCGGCCCCGGGGCGCAGCATCAGGTGATAGGTGTTGCCCAGCAGGATATCGGCCCCCGTCTCGCGCACGCTTTCGGGAAGCATGGCCTTGACTGTCGCCGCGGTGCCCACAGGCATGAAGGCGGGCGTTCGGATCTGGCCGCGAGGGGTGTTGATGACGCCGGTGCGGGCCGCGCCGTCGCATGCGGTGAGGGAGAAGGAGAAACGGTCCATCCCCGCCCTCTACGCCTCACCCGGACAGCTTGCAAAGTCCTTCGGATGATCCTGGCTATACGTGTCCGATCCTGCGCCACTGCGTCGCAGTGACGCTTCCCGATGGTCTGCGGCGCATCGGCCCTAGGTCTTCGGACGACCTTGCATCGAAGGCGCATCGTGAAAAAGACCCTGGAAATTCTGGTCGGCCTCTGCATTGTGGCGCTGTTCGCCGCGGGTGGAGTGTTCGGAACCCAGTATCTGCTTTCCGGAGAAGGCCAGGCCTCTCAAGGGAGCGGAAGTGGTGATGGCAATGGACGCGATCCCGTGCGCGTGGGCGTGACGTCGCCTGAATTGCGCATGATCGAGGATGACGTGACCGCGGTCGGAACGATGCGCCCGGTCCGTGCGGTGGAACTGGTGCCCAGCGCATCGGGGCGCGTGACGGATGTTCCGGTCGGTTCGACCGAACAGGTAGAAGAAGGGCAGCTTCTGATCCAGCTTGACGACCGGGCCGAGCGCGGCGCCCTGGCCGAGGCCGAAGCAACCTTGAGCGAGGCGGAACAGGACTACCGCAGGATCGAGGAACTGGCCGAGAGCAACACCGCCGCGGAAGCCCAATTGGAGGAGGCCCGTGCCACCTTCCGCCGGGCCGAGGCCGCCGCGATGCAGGCCGAAGCCGATCTCGAGGATCGCGCCATCACCGCGCCGTTCGCCGGAACGCTGGGCGTCATCGACACCGAACCCGGCGCGTTTCTGGATGCGGGCGAAGTCGTCACGCGCCTATCGGACCTGTCGGCGGTCGAAGTCGAGGTGTCGCTGCCCGAGCGGTATTTCGACCGCATCGAACAGGGCCAAACGGTCTATGTCACCACCCCGGCCTTCGAGGGTGAAATTTTCGAAGGTCGGCTCAGCGTCATCTCGCCCGAGATCGACCTGACCTCCCGCAGCTTCGACATCCGCGCCGAGATCGACAACCCCGACAGGCGTCTGGTCGGGGGCATGTTCGCCAATGCCCGCGTCGTCATCGACACCTACGAGGGGCTTGCCGTCCCGGACGACGCGATCATCAGCGAGGGCCTGACGAGCTACGTCTACACGATCTCCGACAACGCCGCGCAACGCACTTCGGTCGAGCCTGGGGCCTCCCTCGGCAGTCTGACAGAAGTGTCCGGGCTGTCCGGCGAGGACCGCGTCGTCGTGGCCGGCTGGGACAACCTGTCGGATGGATCGCCGGTCGAGATCGACGAGAATTTCGCGCGCGAGGGGCTGGAATGACCCTTCCCGACCTTTGCGTCCGCCGCCCCGTCCTTGCCACCGTCATGTCGATCCTTATCGTCATCCTCGGGATCGCGGGCCTTCTACGCATGCCCGTGCGCGAACTTCCCAACACAACGTCGGCCGAAGTCACCGTCAGCGTCCCCTATACCGGCGCCGGACCGGGTGTGGTGGACAGCGAACTGGCAACCGTGGTCGAGGGCGCAATCTCGACCGTGGCGGGGATCGACCGCATATCCACCGAAAGCGAACTGGGCGGCCTGCGCACCGTCATCACGTTCCAGCAGGGCCGCGATATCGACCAGGCCGCCTCCGACGTTCGCGCCGCCGTGCAGTCCGTGGCGGGCGACCTGCCCGAGGAAGCCGAGGAGCCCGAGATCGAGAAGAACGACAGTCAGGGCGATCCGATCATCTGGATGACGATGACATCCGACAATATGTCCGCCTCCGAGTTGACGGATTACGCCGACCGCTTCGTGACCGACCGGCTCGAGACGTTGCAGGGCGTCGCGGCCGTTCAGATCTACGGCGACCGCCCCTATGCCATGCGCGTCTGGCTGGACCCCGAGGCGATGGCCTCGCGGGGGATAACGGCCAACGAGATTGCCGAGGCGCTGCGCAACAACAACCTCGAACTTCCCGCCGGCCAGCTGGAAACGGACTCGCGCACCTATCTTCTGCGTACGCAGACGCGGTTGTCGGACGTCTCGGAATTCGAGGACCTGATCGTCGCCGATACCGAGAACGGGCGCGTCACCCTGCGCGACGTCGCCCGAGTTGAGATCGGGACGGAAAGCGACGACAGCGAGTTTCGATCGAATGGCGAAACCGCCATTGGTCTGGGCGTCTTGCGACAGTCTTCGGCGAACACCCTGTCGATCTCCTCGGCCGTGCGCGACGAGGTTCGAGAAATCCGCGACGACCTGCCCGGCGGAACCTCCCTGACGATCACGTCGGACGATGCGAACTTCATCGAGAATTCCATCCGCCAGGTCCTGACGACGCTCGCCATTTCCGTCGCCATCGTGGTCGCTGTGATCTATCTGTTCCTGACCTCGATCCGCGCGACCATCGTGCCCGCCGTCACGATCCCCATCGCCCTTCTGGGCGCGTGTGCGGGTATCGCCATCGTCGGTTTTTCGATCAACATCCTGACTCTTTTCGCCCTGATTCTGGCCATCGGGCTGGTCGTGGACGACGCCATCGTGGTGCTTGAGAATATCGAACGTCGGGTTGAGGAAGGCGACGACCTGAAGGAGGCCGCGCGGACCGGCGCGAACCAGGTGTTCTTTGCCGTCGTCTCCACCTCCATCACCCTGATCGCCGTGTTTGTCCCCCTGTCCTTCTTGCAGGGCGAAATCGGCAAGCTGTTCCGCGAGTTCGGGATCACGCTGGCCATTGCCGTCGCACTTTCGACATTCGTGGCCCTGTCGCTTTGCCCCGTGATCGCAAGCCTTGTCCTGAAACACGGCATGAACGAGGGGCGGTTCGCGAAGATCGTCCAAGGCATCACGAAACGCACCTCGAACGGCTATCGCAGCCTCCTGACCCGTGCCATCCAGGCGCCCGTGCTTGTCTGCGGCATCGCCGCGGCGCTGACGGGCGTATCGTGGGTCCTCTACCAGGAACTGCCCTCGCAGCTGACCCCGGAAGAGGATCGCGGCATCTTCTTCGTCTCGGTCGAGGCGCCGGCAGGGTCCGCTCTGGGCCTGACCGACGCGGCCGTGCAGCAGGTCGAGGACCTGATCGCCCCCTACCGCGAAGACGGGGTGGTCACCGATGTCATCTCGATCGTCGGGCAATATGGCGAGACCGGAAGCGCCTTCATCGTCGCCACCATGGCCCCCTGGGGCGAACGCGATCCGGGGCCGCGCGACGTGGTCAACGAGCTGCGCCCCGCCTTCGGCAAGATCACCCTGGCAAGCGTCCGCAGCTTCGCCCCTTCGGGCCTGGATGCCGGTGGCAGTTCGGGGCTGGAGATTATCGTGACCGCCCCCAGCTTCGAGGATGCGGCCGACTATTCCGAACAAATGGCCAATCGCCTGCGCGAGAGCTCCGACATCGTCGGCGTACGCCGCGCCTACGAGGTCAACACGCCCGGCTACGATATCGGTGTGAACCGCGCGCTGGCACGGGAGATCGGCGTGGACACCCGCGCCATATCCGATGCCGTCCGCACCTTCTTCGCCTCTGCCGAAGTGACCGAGTTCATCTCTCGTGACCGGCAATACCCCGTGATCCTTCAAGCCCCGGATGACCGGCGCCGCGCGACCGACGATCTGCGTGGCCTGAACGTGCGCACCGACGCAGGCGAACTGGTGCCCCTCGACGGTCTTGTAACGCTGGAACGGCGCGCCTCGGTCCGGGCGTTCAACAGGTTCAACCGGCAGCCTTCAGTCGAGATCTCGGCCTCGCTGGCCGAAGGCGTCGATCTTGGCGCGGCCATCCAGACGGTCGAGGACATCGCGTCCGAGCTGCCCTCGCAGATGCAGATCTCGTATAGCGGGCAAGCCGCGAGCTTTCAGGAGACATCGGGCGGGATGCTGACCACCTTCGCGCTGGCGCTTCTGGTCGTATTCCTGGTCCTCGCCGCGCAGTTCGAAAGCTTTATCCAGCCGATCGTCATTCTTCTGTCGGTCCCGCTGGCCGTGGCAGGCGCGCTGATGACCCTGTTCGTGCTGGGCGAAGCGGTGAACATCTATACGCAGGTGGGAATGGTCATGCTGATAGGGCTGATGGCCAAGAACGGTATCCTGATTGTCGAGTTCGCCAACCAGCTGCGCGAGCAGGGCAAACCCGTGCGCGAGGCGGTGATCGAAGCCTCGACTGTACGTCTGCGCCCGATCCTGATGACCGTGATGTCCACGGTGCTGGGTGCGGTTCCACTGGTCATGTCCAGCGGCGCGGGCGCGGAAAGCCGGTTCTCCATCGGGATCGTGATTATCGGCGGCTTCCTCGGCGCTTCTATCCTGACCCTGTTCCTGACGCCCGTGCTCTATGACCTTCTGCAACGCGACGCCCCGCAAGAGGACACGGGGAAAGTGCAGGCATCGTGACCTTTGCCCCGACGGTTCGGGCTTGCGCGAGAGGCCCGGACGGGTGATTGCCCCGCCGGGACATCGCCCCAAGTGAGGCGGGACACAATGGGAGACGAAACATGACAGACCCCCTGCGCCTGGGATGGGAGGAATGGGTCGCCCTGCCTGACCTGGGGCTGCCTGCGTTGAAGGCCAAGGTGGATACGGGCGCCAAGACCAGCGCCCTCCATGCGTTCGAGATCGAGACGTTCGGGCCTGCGGCGAAACCGAAGGTGCGGTTCCTGATGTACCCCGTTCCCAACCGGCCGGAGCTGGCGATCGCGTGTTCCGCCCCGGTGATCGACCGCCGGGAAGTCACGTCTTCGAATGGCGAGACCGAGCAGCGCTATGTCATCGAGACGCGGATGAAGATGGGCGAGCAGGAATGGCCGGTAGAGCTGACGCTGACCGACCGGGGGTCGATGCAGTACCGCATGTTGCTGGGTCGTCAGGGCATTCCCGAGGATGCCGTGGTCGCCCCACAGGAAAGCTTTTGCCAGCCCGAACTGGATTACGAGGCCTACACGACCACCAAGGTCCGGCAGGTCGCGCCCAGCCGGTCGTTGAGGATCGCCGTCCTGTCGCGCGAACCCAACACATACTCGACCAAGCGTCTGGTTGAGGAAGGCGAGAAGCGCGGCCACACGATCGAGGTAATCGACACCCTTCGCTGCTACATGACGCTGAACGCCATGGCGCCCGACATCCACTACGACGGCACCCGCCTGCCCCGCTATGACGCGGTGATCCCGCGCGTCGGCGCTTCGATCACGCCCTACGGCACCGCCATCGTCCGCCAGTTCGAAACGATCGGCACCTGGGTCCTGAACGGCAGCAGCGGCATCACGGCCAGCCGCGATAAGCTGCACGCCCACCAGGTGCTAGCGCGGCAGAAGATCGGGATGCCGGTGACGGCCTTTGCCTCCTCGCCCAAGGATACGGCGAACTTGATGAATATCGTCGGCTCGGCGCCGTTGATTGTGAAGTTGCTGGAATCGACCCAAGGGCGCGGTGTCGTCCTGGCCGAGACGAAGAAGGCGGCCGAGTCGGTCATCAGCGCGTTCCGGGGCCTGCGCGCCAATTTCCTGGTCCAGCAATTCGTCAAGGAAGCGAATGGCGAGGATATCCGCTGCATCGTCATGGGCGGCCGTGTCGAGGCGGCGATCAAGCGATCCGCCGCACCGGGGGAATTCCGGTCCAACCTGCACATGGGCGGCTCGGCCTCGCCGGTGAAGATCACGAAGGTCGAGCGCGAAACCGCGGTCCGTGCGGCGAAGGCGTTCAACCTGGGCCTTGCCGGTGTGGACCTGCTGCGGTCGGATGATGGCCCGAAGGTGCTGGAAGTAAACTCCTCCCCCGGGTTGGAAGGGGCCGAGACCGCAAGCGGCAAAAATCTGTGCGGGGCGCTGTATGATATGATCGAGAAACGCGTCCGCCCAGCCCCCGTCAAGCGCCGGTCCGGGTCGAAAAAGCAGGATTCGTCACCGGGATAGACGAACCCCCGAGGAATAGGGGTATCCTGACGGGACATTCGTCGGCGGTGCCCCATATAGGCGCGAATGAGCCTGCTGCGTGCCCTTGCCGTCCTTTTTCTACTGACCCTGCCCGCTCTGGGGCAGACCGAAGATCCGGGCACACCGCCCGGGACGTGGTTTCCCGTAGACGAGCTGAACCCCGGCCTGGGCGAGGCGCCGTCCCAGATCGACCGGGAAACACCGCAGGGCACGGTCGAGAGTTTTCTGGACGCGATCGACCGGGGGGATACCCGGGCCGCGGCCCATCTTCTGAACCTTTCCGGGATGTCGTCGGAAGACCAAAGCCTCAGCGGGCCGGTCCTGGCCTCTCAACTTCACAGCGTCCTGCAAAGGCGCGCCATCATATCGTGGCGCACCCTGATGGAGCGGCCCGATTCCCTCGACGCGCGCACCTCCAGTTCCGCCGCCATGGCCGGACAGCCGCGTCGCTCGCTGCTGATCGGGGTACTTGCCCTTGGCAACCGGGAGGTGGCGATCCGGCTGAACCGGGTGAAGCCACCCGACGGGGATCCGGTCTGGCTGTTCGCAGATCGCACCGTCGAGCAGGTCCCGGCCCTTTACGAGGAATATGGCCCTACCGCGCTGGAACAGGCGTTGCCCGACTGGCTTCGCAAGGAATCGTATTTCGGCCCGCGCGTTTTCGAGCTGATCGGGCTGCCCTTCGTCATCATCCTGGCCTGGATCGCCGGGCGCAGCACCTATCGGCTGTTCAAGCTACTATCGCGCCGCTCGGACGGACACTGGAGCCAGATCGCACTGCATGCTGTCCGGTGGCCGATGACGATCGTCGTGACCACCAGCGTCATCCTCTTCCTCGCGCTGAACGTATTTACCGTTTCGGGGAACATCGCGTCGATCCTGACGCCGATCACGCTGATCGGCTATGTCGTGGCGTTTCTGATGTTCGCCATGTCGATCCTAGACACCGCGCTGGACCGCATGGTGACGATGGACAGCGACCGGCTGGCCGACCCCGAAAATTCCACGGTCCGGAACTATGCAACAGTCATCACGGGTGCGCGTCGGGTGCTGATCGTGTTCGGCGTTGTGGCGGGGTTGGGCATCGTGCTGGCATCCGCCAACATGTTCCGCTCGCTGGGATTCTCGCTTCTGGCGTCTGCGGGGGCGCTGACACTGATCATAGGCTTCGCCGCCCGCCACGTGCTGGGAAACATTCTCGCCTCGCTGCAGATCGCCATCAACCGGTCCGCCCGGATCGGTGACCAGCTTGTCTATAACGGGCAGTTCGTGACCGTGGAACGTATCCATTTCACCTACGTCCAGCTCAAGACGATGAAGGACAATCGGCTAGTCGTCCCCGTCAGCCACTTTGTGGGCGACGCGTTCGAGAACTGGTCGATGACCGACGGCGGCATGACTGGATTCGCGCTGATCACCTTCGCCCAGAGCGCCGACTTGCCCGAGATCCGCAAGCGCTTCGAAAAGATCGTCGAGGATGAGCCCCTCGTCGTGTCCAAGGATACGGCCGCGATGTACGTAATGGGACAGGATGCGCTGGGCATGACGGTGCGCTTCTCGTTCCGCATCGACGAGCCGAACCAGACATGGGTCACGGAACGCGCGATCATGGAACGCCTGATGATCATGGCGCAGGAGCTGGAAGAGGAAACCGGCCGCATCACCCTGCCGCAGGCCGCGATGGATGCCGACGGGGCCTGACGGTCTGGACCTCGGGCGACTGCATCCCTACATAATTGGTCGGCAAACATGAAGGAATGCCCATGTCCCCGTCCGATCAGCTGGAAGGCGCGCCCCTCATCAAACCGTCGTCCACCGACCATCCCCTGCACGAGCAGGTGGTCGAGGCGTGTCGCTCCGTCTACGACCCCGAAATCCCGGTCAATATTTACGATCTGGGCCTCGTCTACACCATCGACATCAACGAGGCGAACGAGGTCAATGTCATCATGACGCTGACCGCCCCCGGATGCCCCGTCGCAGGCGAGATGCCTGGCTGGGTCGCCGAGGCGATCGAGCCCTTAGCCGGCGTCAAGCATGTCGACGTCGAGCTGACCTGGGAGCCGCCCTGGGGCATGGACATGATGTCCGACGAAGCGCGGCTGGAACTGGGCTTCATGTAGCTTGCAGGTTCACGGCACTGTTACAGAATCGTTGCGTGCCTGTGACGAACGCCAGAGAATACCCCCTCGTTCAATGAAGAACGAGGGAGACCGATATGAAGAAGACCACCATTCTCGTTTCAGCGGCAGCAATTCTGTCCGCGGGACAAGCGTTTGCCGAAGCGCATGACGGCGGCGCGCAGACCGCCGTCGACTATGGCCCGCGCCCTGCCTACCTGATCAACAAACTGTCCGACGGCGAACTGAAAGATCAGCTGATGTCCTGCATGGGCCAGGAAGGTCAGCCCACCAAGTTCTCTATCGGGCACCGCGGTGCGCCGCTGCAATTTCCGGAACACACGGTCGAATCCAATCGCGCCGCGGCCCTTCAGGGTGCCGGCATTTTGGAATGCGACGTGACCTTCACCGCCGATCAGGAGCTGGTCTGCCGCCACGCGCAGAACGACCTGCACACCACAACGAACATCCTGACGACCGATCTGGCCGAGCAGTGCACCACCGGCTTCACCGCTGCCGAAGGCGACACCGCCGCCACGGCCGAGTGCCGCACCAGCGACATCACCCTTGCCGAATTCCGTACGCTCGAGCCGAAGATGGACGCCTTCGACGGTCAGGCCAGCACGGCCGAGGAATTTCAGGGCGGCGTCGCCCCGTGGCGCACCACGCTTTACTCCGACGGTGCGACGCTGATGACCCACGCCGAGTCGATCGCACTGTTCGACGAACTGGGCGCCGACTTCACGCCCGAGCTCAAGTCCCCATCGGTCGAGATGCCGTTCGACGGCTTCAGCCAGGAAGACTACGCCGCCAAGATGATCCAGGAATACCGCGATGCGGGCATCGAAGCCTCGCGCGTCTGGCCGCAATCGTTCAACCTCGACGACGTTCTTTATTGGATCGAAAACGAGGACGAGTTCGGTCAGCAGGCCGTGTATCTCGTGGAATGGACCGAAGGCTTCGACGAGCAGGATAGCTCGACCTGGCAGCAGGATTTCGAGCAATTGGCCGAACAGGGCGTTCAGTACCTGGCCCCGTCGATCAACATGCTCGTCACGGTCGAAGGGGAGGAGATCGTCGCCTCGAACTACGCCGAGGCCGCCAAGGAAGCCGGCCTGAACCTGATCACCTGGACGCTTGAGCGTTCGGGCCCGCTGACCGATGGGGGCGGCTGGTATTACCAGTCCGTATCAGACCAGATCGACGGCGCCGAGGATTACTACCGAGTGCTTCACACCCTCGCGCAGGACGTGGAAGTCGAAGGCGTGTTCTCGGACTGGCCCGCGACGGTCACCTACTATGCCAATTGCATGGGTCTCTGATCCGGCAGGCAAACTAATCAAGACGGGGCGCAGCGGCTTGGCTGCGCCCCGTTTCGTTTTCGGACAAGGCTCACGCAAATCCGTGTCAGCTGTTCCCCCGAGCGAACATTCACCGCGGGAAACGCGGTCTTCAGCCCTTCAGGAAATCGATCAGGTCGCGGTTCACCTGTTCGGCATGGGTCGCCAGAAGGCCGTGCGGTGCGCCGTCGTATTCCTTGAACGTCGCCCCTTTGATCGCCTTCGCCGCAGCCCGGCCTGCCGTGTCGATCGGCACGATCTCGTCTCCGGTGCCGTGAATGACCAACGTGGGTATGTCGAACTTCTCGAGGCTCGGGCGCAGATCGGTATGGCCGAACGCGTCGATGCAATCCAGCGTGGCCTTCGGGCTGGCCATCATGGCCATGGACCAAGTCCAGTGCAGGATGCTGTCCGAGACGTCCTTGCCGTAGAACCCCGGAAAAAAATCCTTCATGAAGCCAGGGCGATCCTTGCGGATACCGTCCTTCATCTGCGTGAAGACATCCTCGGGCACGCCGTTTTGATTGTCGTCCGTCTTCTTCATGAACGGCACGATGGACGAAATCAGCACAGCCTGGCGCAGTTTGGCGGTGCCATGGCGCGCGATGTATCGCGCCACTTCGCCGCCTCCCATGGAAAAGCCGCAGATCGTCGCGTCGCGCAAATCCAACGCGTCCATGACGCTGGCCAGGTCGTCGGCCATCGTGTCGTAGTCATAGCCCTTGAACGGCTGGCCAGATCGGCCGAACCCGCGCCGGTCGTAAGAGATCACGCGGAATCCCGCCTCGGTCAGTGCAAGGGACTGATATTCCCAGCTGTCGGCATTCAACGGCCAGCCATGGATCAGCACAACAGGACGGCCTTCGCCCCAGTCCTTTACATAGAGCTCCGTCTTGTCCGTGGTCTGCACGATAGGCATGTCAATCCTCCGTCCTGTGTCAGGGTCGAAGGGTCAACATTCGCAGGGGCGGGACGTTCCCTACTGGACCTTCTGCCAGGTCTGGCTCTTGCAGATCAGGCCTCCCGCCACGCATCCCGAAAGCTGCATCGCGTTGCCCGAGACCTGCGCCTTGCCGGAATAGACCTTCTGGTTCGCCGGGCGATAGACTTCCCCACGATAGGCCCCGCCGCCCTGGGGAACCATCGACCGGACGATCTGCGAGCCATCATTGGCCGAGCTGACGACATCGCCCGACGTGTCGAACGTTCGGGTGATCGACCCGCAATACCCGTCGCCACACGGTGCGATGCGGATATGGGCGACCCGGCCTTCATCCGGCTGGGTCTGCCAGACCCCCTCGATGGGGTCCGCATGCGCAATCCCTGCAAATCCCATGACCGCAACGGCGGCAATCATAACGCGTTTCATGTTCAAACTCCTCCCAGAACAGATGCCGTGATGGTCCCCGATCCCTGATTCGAGGCAAGCGTGACGTCGGGTTCGCTTGGCAAGACGCCACGTCCCTGCCAAAAGCCACCCGACCACATACGGAGAGCCGCCCATGATCCTCTATCCCGCTATCGACCTGAAGGACGGCAATTGCGTGCGCCTGCTGCGCGGCGACATGGAGGCGGCCACGATATTCGGCAGCGACCCCGCGGCGCAGGCGGCCTCGTTCCAGGAAGCCGGCTGCGACTGGCTGCATCTGGTGGACCTCAACGGCGCGTTCGAAGGCCGTCCGGTGAACGCGGATGCGGTCGAGGCGATATTGAAGCGCGTGCAGGTGCCCTGCCAGCTTGGCGGCGGCATCCGAGACATCGAAACGGTTGAGATGTGGCTGTCCAAGGGGCTGTCGCGGGTCATCCTGGGGACCGTGGCGGTCGAGAACCCCGACCTCGTGCGCCAGGCCGCAAAGGCGTTCCCCGGCAAGGTGGCCGTCGGACTGGACGCGCGGAACGGCCGCGTCGCCACCCGTGGCTGGGCCGAGGAGACGGACGTGCTGGTCACCGACCTGGCCCGCAGCTTCGAGGATGCCGGCGTCGCCGCGATCATCTACACCGACATCGACCGGGACGGGGCAATGGGCGGCCCGAACGTGCAGGCCACCGAAAATCTGGCGCGCGCAGTCAAGATTCCCGTTATCGCAAGCGGTGGCGTCTCGTCGATGCAGGACCTGCTGGCCCTGCGCGACACCGGGGTGATCGCCGGGGCGATCTCGGGCCGGGCGCTCTATGACGGCGCACTGGATCTGCGCGCCGCGCTGGATGCCCTGCGCGCCTGAGCCTCAGGACCCGGCGGCGGCTGTCGCGAAGTTTTCCAGCGCGTCCTCCATGCGCTCGAACACCTCCAGGTCGTCGTCCACGTCGAAGTCGTCGAACGTTTCCTCGACCTCTTCGTAAGCGACATAGGTCTGGCCGTCGTCGTCATAGACCAGCATCTTCAACGGCAGGACCAGCCCCGCGGTCATGTCCTCCTGCATGACGGGCGTGCCAAGCTGCGAGTTGCCGAAGATCAGAAGCTTCGACGCGCCAAGATCCATGCCCGCATCCGAGGCGCCCGCGCCGTGATCGACGGTGGCAAAAACCGTCGCGCCGGCTTCCTCAACCGCGTCTTGAAGCCGGGCGAACGCCTCGTCGACGGAGCCTTGGGCCTCCATCCTCTCGACATCGGCCAGCGCGGGCGTGGCCAGCATCATCGCGGCGACAACAACATGTCTCATTTCGAACCCTCCCTGTCTGAGATCCCAAGTGCAGGCCGGTGCGGCGGGTTCCCCTTCCCCTTTTCGCGTCCCGGGGATAACAGGGCCCCATGCTGAAGACGCGTATCATCCCCTGCCTCGACGTGGCCGATGGCCGCGTGGTCAAAGGCGTGAACTTCGTCGACCTGCGCGATGCGGGTGACCCGGTCGAGGCCGCCATCGCCTATGACGCCGCTGGCGCCGACGAACTGTGTTTCCTCGACATCCACGCCACGCACGAGAACCGGGGCACCATGTTCGACCTGGCCCGCCGCACGGCCGAACACTGTTTCATGCCGCTGACCGTCGGCGGGGGTGTTCGCACGTCCGACGACGTAAGGAACTTGCTGCTGGCGGGCGCGGACAAGGTGTCGTTCAACTCGGCCGCAGTCGCCGACCCCGACGTGGTGGCGCGCGCGGCGGACCGCTTCGGCGCACAATGCATTGTCGTTGCCATCGACGCCAAGACCGTGGCCCCCGGCAAGTGGGAGATCTTCACCCACGGCGGTCGCAAGCCAACCGGCATCGACGCGGTCGAGTTCGCCCGCACCGTGGTCGAGAAGGGCGCGGGGGAGATCCTGCTGACCTCCATGGACCGGGACGGCACCCGGGCGGGCTTCAACCTGCCGCTCACGCGGGCGATTTCGGATGCGGTGACGGTGCCGGTGATCGCCAGCGGCGGGGTCGGCACACTGGATCACCTGGTCGAAGGCGTCACCGAAGGCCGGGCGTCGGCGGTGCTGGCGGCGTCGATCTTCCACTTCGGCGACTACACCATCGGCGAAGCCAAGGCCCACATGGCCGCCGCCGGAATCCCTATGAGGATGCAATGAAGACCGACCATGCCCTGGCCCGCCTTGCCGCGACGATCGAGCTTCGCAAGGGCTCGGACCCCGAGGGAAGCTGGACCGCAAAGCTTCTGGCGAAAGGCCCCGAGAAATGCGCCGAGAAGTTCGGCGAAGAGGCCGTCGAAGCCGTGATCGAAGCCGTGAAGGGCGACCGCGACCGCCTGACGGCGGAAGCGGCGGACGTACTTTATCACCTGCTGGTCATGTGCGCCGCCCGCGACGTGACGCTGACCGATATCGAGGCCGAACTGACGCTACGCGAAGGAAAATCCGGCTTGGACGAAAAGGCGGCGCGCTAGACTAAGCCTCCCCGGCCCATTCCATCCGTATTGGTGTCCGGTCGTCCTGCGCGAACCGCCTCAGTACGGCCGGATACAGACGGTGCTCCATCGTCAGAACCCGCGCGGCCAGGGTGTCGGCCGTGTCGCTGTCATGGACCGGCACGCGCGCCTGGCCCAGGATCGGGCCGTCATCCAGCTCGGCCGTGACCTCGTGCACCGTGCAACCTGCCTGTTGGTCCCCTGCCGCGATAGCCCGGGCATTGGTGTCGAGCCCGCGGTAGGCGGGCAGCAGCGAGGGGTGGATGTTCAGCATGCGCCCCTCCCAATCGGAAATGAAGGGTGCCGTCAGGATCCGCATGAACCCGGCGAGACACACGATATCGGGGGCTGCGGCGCGCAAAGGCTCGGACAGCGCGGCTTCGAACGCAGCCCGGTCGCCCCGGAAAGGCCGGTGATCGACGGCTGCGGTCGGCACCCCCATCGCGCGGGCCTTCGCGAGGCCCCCGGCGTTCGGATCGTTCGACAGGACAAGGCACGGCCGCGCAGGATGATCGCCCGCCATGCTGTTGACCAGGCGGACCATGTTGGACCCGCCGCCGGACAGAAGGATCGCAACCCGCTTCATCGGGGCGCGGTCAGGTCCGATCGCCGCGATAGGTCACGCCGTCACCGGACACGACGCTACCGATACGGTGAACTGCCTGTCCCTGGTCCTGGAACGCGGTGGCCGCCGCATCCACCGCATCTTCGGGGACGATGGCCACGAACCCGATGCCGCAGTTGAAGGTCTTCAACATCTCTGCCCGGGCAAGGCCCCCTTCCAGCGCCAGCCAATCGAAGACCGGGGCCGAGGTCCACGTGCCAAGGTCGATCTCGGCACCCAGTCCCTCCGGCAGGGCGCGTGGCAGGTTCTCGGTCAGTCCGCCGCCGGTGATGTGGGCAAATCCGTGCGCCCCGGCCCGCATCGCACCCAGCGCACCCCTCACGTAAAGCGCGGTCGGGGCCAGCAAAGCGGCGCCCAGCGTCCCGTCTGCCCAGGGGCACGGCGAATCCCAGCCCAGGCCCGATTGCGCGACGATCCGGCGGACCAGCGAATACCCGTTGGAATGGACCCCGGTGCTCGAGACGCCGAGCAACACGTCGCCCTCGACCACGTCGCGCGGCAGGGCTGCGCCCCGCTCCATCGCGCCAACCGCGAAACCTGCCAGATCAAAATCGCCGCCGTGATACATGCCCGGCATCTCGGCCGTCTCGCCACCTATCAGGGCGGCGCCGGCCAGGCGGCAGCCTTCGGCGATCCCTTCGATCACCTGCGCGGCCGCGTCGAGCTCAAGCTTGCCGGTCGCAAAATAATCTAGGAAAAACAGGGGCTCTGCACCTTGGCAGACAAGATCGTTAACGCACATCGCCACAAGGTCGATCCCGACGGCCGCGACGTCCCCGGTGTCGATCGCGATCCGAAGCTTGGTGCCCACCCCGTCCGTCGCGGCGACCAGCACAGGGTCCTCGAAGCCTGCTGCCTTCAAGTCGAACAGCGCGCCGAATCCGCCCAACCCCGCCATCGTGCCGGGCCGGTCGGTCGCCTTTGCCGCGGGCTTGATCCGCTCGACCAGCGCGTTGCCGGCATCGATGTCGACGCCCGCCGCCGCATAGGTCAGCCCGTTTTTTCCTTCGACCATGACGCGTCCTTCGATACCCGGTTTTCGCGGCGTTACCGCAGACGGCGCGGGCTCGCAACGGTCAAGCGGATCGAGTGCACGGACATGTCTTCCGTCTCTCCCGCGGGTCTGATAACCGGAACTTCGGCGGGCCTGTAGCTCAATTGGTTAGAGCAGAGCGCTCATAACGCTTTGGTTGGGGGTTCAAGTCCCTCCGGGCCTACCATCCGCCTCAGAAAACCCCGGTTGTAGCTGTAGCGTGACACTTCGTTTGTCGTTTCTGACATTTGAGTTGGCGGAACTCGGATTTCTGTAAAAGCCCTCTAAAAGACCTTCCGCACCCCTCTCATAGACCTCTAAGCGCCCGCTTGCCGGGGCCTCTCCAGCGAGGCGCGGGATCGGAAGCCGTCCTTCATCATCGTGTGGACGATCTGCTGGATCACCCAGTCGCCGGCGTATTCCGGTTCCAGCGGCGGCAGGACGAACGGGTCCTCGGCCCGCAGCCACGGCGCCCCCGCCATGGTAACCTCGATCCGGTCGACGGCCGCGTTCCCGTCCTCGAGCTCGGCCGTCGCCGCCTTCCGCGCCGCCTCCGCGCTGGCATAGGTCTTGCGCAGCTCCTTCGCCGGGCCCTCGCCCCCGCCCACCTCGACGAACTTGCGCGTGGCCATGGCCCCGTCCTGCCAGAACGCCTTCACCGATCCGAACCGGCCGCGCTCGCCGCCGGTCCACTCGATCGATTCGATGTCGTCCGAGCTCGGCAGGACCAGCGGCAGGCCCAGGGGCTTTCCCGAGGCGGACCGCCCGCTGGCGCGCAGAACGAAGATCAGACGCGGCCCGACGATCTTGAAGTCCGCGCCGAGGTCCGATGCGAGGCGCGACAGGTACCGCCCCAGATCAGCAGCGCGAACGCGGCCTTCAGCAGCTCTTCAAAGTCGTCGTGGCACGCGGCCTCGTCGATGATCACCTTGCCTTGCCGACCGCGCAGGGAGCGGGGCTTCGACGACAGCGCGGTGATCTCGAACCCGCTGGCGAAGCGGATGCGGAACGCCTGGATGAACTGGTCGGCCTCGCCGGGTTGCGCCGCGTCCTTGAACAGGAACTCCTCGGCTTCCGCGATCGCCGGCATGAAGGCGCGGGCCCAGTCGCCGCAGGCGTCGATGAACTCGCGCGCCATGTCGAGATTGTAGCCGATATATAGAGTGTCCATTCCACCGGCGGTGCGCGCCACGCCCGAGGTCAGAACCCCGTCAGCGGCCAGCGCCCAGGTCGCACCGGTCCGCCGGCTCTTCTTGCACCAAGTGACCGAGTTTGCCGCGGCGGTGCGCAGCAGCTGCTGCTGGTTAGGCAGCAGGACCCCGGCGGGCGTATCCCCGAACCGCGACAGGGCCGTGGTCCGGCTCGCCCGGCGCAGCTCCGCCCAGGCCGCGGCCGAGATCGCGCGGCCGCCGGCGATGTCCGCCTCGCTCATTCCGTCGCCCTGGCCGTGGGCTCTGGCATGCCCGATGCGCGCGCGCGGTGACCCGGCCGATCAGCGCCTGGACCTGTCGCGGTTTGGTTCCGGTCACGGTGCTCATTTAGGCGGCCTATCGTTCGAAGGCCGAGGGACTTTTCCAGCCCAGTGCTGAGTGTCGCCGCCGTGGATTGTAGAAGCCGTTGATGTAT
>NZ_ONZF01000008.1 GCF_900302445.1 Palleronia abyssalis
GCACGTCGACCTGCCGAAGCTTCGCGACGATCTCTTCCGGCTTGTGTCTCTTCTGGGGCATTCTTGCATCCTCCAACTGGCCCGTAAGCCATACTTCAGGGAGGACCACTTTTCAGGGGGCAGACCAATTTTCTTTCCCATTGTCGCCTTACAAATTAACAGAGTTCCCATCTAGGAGCATGTCTAGAAGAGTTGCTGGACCTTCGACCCGAACTCTGGCCAAGGCTCGGAAAGGCACGCGCACTGTTAAGAGCTCAACAGATTTAGCCCCCAGAACCGCACCGTTTGATCGGTTTTGAATGTCGGGTTTGCTGCAGCGGGTGGTATCCTCTTGCACCCGCAGCGAAAGACCGCTTTCCGCCCCGCGGGTGACTTCTCCCCGCGGGTGACTTCGCAAGCGCGCGCGTGCGGGGAGCGGGGGAAAGGGTCGCACAGCCGGCTGTACACCGCCACAAAGCCCGCAAACGCGGCGAAGGGCGGCCTTAGCTGGCGGCGCGGCAGCAATCCGGGATCATGGCGGAAGGTCGTCAAACCGATACAAGAAGGCTATGGTCAAGAACCGCCATTTCTTCGGCGCTGAAAAGGTAGGGCAACGCTCGGTGGGCGCTATCGAGCGTTTTCCGACGCTCTGTTTCTTGTTCAGTAGACCCTCGGGAGCTGTTGAACGGCTTCTGCGAGTTTGCCTAGGTGGGACGGATCGCGGTATCGGTCGGCGGTGATGTCGCCGGACAAGTGCCCCAACAGGTCCTTGACGACCAGTTGCGGGATCGTCGTTTCGTTCTGAAGATAGCCGCTGACGTAGTGGCGGAAGCTGTGAAAGACCTTGCCGCTATAGTCGCTTCCAAGCTGACGTTTTCGGACCTCGCTCCAGCGGAGATGAATCATGTCTCGAAACGCGTGTGTTGGGGCGGGCGGACGGAGGTCGGGAAATAAGGTTGTCTCGCCCCTCTCCACCAGACCTTCGCAATAAGGGCGCAACTCCAGCTCCAGAAGGTGAGAGTGCAGAGGAAGCAGGCGCTCTGATTGGGGATTTTTCAAGCCCCGGTTGGCGTTCGGGCGGATAATGATATGCGGAACGCTCGCATCGAAGACGATATCGGTAAGTTCCAGGCCGGCGATCTCCTCGCGCCGTGCGCCGCTGTAGGATGCGATAAGCGGAACCCAGTAGAGTCCGTCCCGGACAATTTCGTCGCCAAGCGCATGCGGGCGCGCGGCGCTCTGTCGGCCTCGCCAGGTTGGATGCGAGAAGATTGCTGCGATGTCGTCACGTGTGAAGGCGGGGCGTTGTGCGCGCTTGAGCGTCCGGTCCTTTGTTCGGAACCAGGTCAGGTCGAGGTCCTCGGCGGGGCGGAGGCCCTCGGATCTAGCGTAAGACAGCATGGCACCGACAAATGTGAGGTTGCGATTTTCAGTGGATCCGGAGAGGCCGACCAGATCGTCCGGCAGCTCGTCACCTCGTTCCATCACCTGCTCGAAAGACAGCGCACGGTCCGCCGTACTCTTGTTGTAGGTCTTCGGCAGCCGCGAGAGGCAGTTGACGTAATACGCTACATCTTCTTGCCGCAAGTCGGTAACCTTGGACTTGGCCGTCGCCTCGATGAACTGAGAAATCACGCGATCGCGCTGGCGCTTGTCCCTTTCAAACGCCTTCTTGTCGAAGCTCTTGTCCTTGACGCGCAGCGCCCGGGACTTTTGGGACATTCGGTCAGCAATGGACACGATATCGGGGTCAGAGCGGGGAGGTGATGCCGGTCGTTCGCTCATGGCCGGTTGGGTAGTATTTGTATCCTGCGCTGCGCTGGTAGATGGATCAGCGCCCGGATGAATGATATCGCGGCGATCCGATTGCTCCAAGGCACGCGCGCGACCTTCGAACGCTGCGGACCTAAGGTGGCGGTAGCCGGCTTCCGTGATCGTCCGTTCGCCGAACACATCTTCGGGACTGGGAGACAGAACCGGAGGTTCTGCGCCCCAGAACCGTTCCTTCAAGGCAAACAGTAGCTCGAGCACCAAGCTCATTTCGGCCGGGCGAAATCCCTGTTCGCGAAGCACGTCCATATCCTCGGGCATGAGATCGGCGGCGTGCCCACGTTGAGCCAATAACCTCAGGGCGCAGGCTTCTGCACGATCCGTCATCCATCGCATGCGCCATTCGGCCGGCGAGACGGCGGGACTTTCATCCCACCGTTCGCTCTCGATGCGCTTCAGTTCTTCTGCGACGACGGCTTCCAAGTAGGCGCGAACGTCGTCTTTCTTGATGGTTTGCGCCTTCATGCCCTCATACATCCGCTCCGCGGCATTCGAGACAAGAGCCCCGACGCGTCGTGCTGTGGACAACTCCCGCGTCCTGCAACGTTCCTGTGGATTGGTGCGATGACGTGGGAGGACACCGCTTGCGCCAAACGTAAACCGCGCCGCGACGGCTGACATGCGTAATCTGTCCCATCATCGTCTCCTCGTCGGAGCCGAAAGACGATCGGGAACCTGCCTGTGACACAGGGATGTCACGCACCCTTGTGTCGCACTGTGAATCCGATTCCCTGCTACGTCAGGATAATCGTTTCACATCAATGCCTTACGAGAAACTTGGCTGGGGTGGTAGGATTCGAACCTACGATACACGGTACCAAAAACCGATGCCTTACCACTTGGCTACACCCCAACCGTGCGGTGGCTTCTAAAAGGGTGGATCGGGGGGTGCAAGAGGGCGGTAGGGAAAAATTTGGCCCTCTTTGTCGGTCACGATGAAACTTGTTCACGCAGGATCGAAGCGGTCAGGCTCATCATCAGATAGATCCCCGAGAATACGAGGAACGCGAGCAGCGTGTTCTCGAACGCCCGGGGATAGGTCGGTTCATCCGGCGCGATCGGCAACACGCCGAGCGAGAGATAGCGCACCTGCCTGTTGGCCTCGATTCTCGCGGTTTCCAGCTGTTGAAGGGCTTGCTGCATGAGGGCCGTCCGGGTTTGCAGGTCGGTCTCGGCGATCCGTAATTCGGCAGACACCCGAGCGAGGGAGGCGACATCGCCCGTGCCGTCCGTCATTTCCGAGCGTAGTTCGCCGATCACGCCGCGAAGCCTGTCGAGATCGCCTTCTACCCCCGCGACCCGCGCGGCGTTCGGACGGCGGTTCGAGAGAAGCTGGTCAAGTTCCAGGCGCTTTTCGCGCAGCTGGGTTTCGAACGCCGTGATCTGGCTCATAACCGAACCGGATTCAGCAGCCGGATCGAGGACGCCCAGTTGTTCCTGCAACTCCAGAACCCGCTGTTGAGATGCGAGCATCTTTGCCTCGGCCTCTTCGAAACTGCCGCGGGCACCGGCCATCTGGTCTTCACGCAAGCGCTGGGTCAGGCGGTCGACGCGTTCTTCCGCGTAGTCGATCAGAAGATCGGAATATTCGGCCGAAACTTCGGGGCTGGCGGCGATCACTTCCATCTTGATGATGCCCTCGGTCGGGTCGTAGCCGATCTGAACCACGTCCTGGTACAGGTCGTAGGCATCCTCGTTCGACGCGTTCTCGGGTAGTCGCTGGATCGGGTCGATGAAATCCTGGCTGAAATGGGTCTTGAACCCGGCATCTTCATCCAGCCGGATCATAGCATCGCGCGATGTGAGATAGGATTGAACGGTGATCGAATCCTGGGACGTGGCGAACCCCGTCCCCGAAAACAGGCCCCCCAGCGCCGGACTCCCCGCACCCTCGGCTTGTTGGATAACGAATTCGGCTTGTGTCGCGTACATCGGTGTCGCGATCTTGAAGTAGTAGTAGCCGGCGATGAATGTGGGAAGTCCCACGAAAAACGCGAGGCGCGCCAAAAGCAGAGACAGCTTGCGCCGTCTGCGCCTGGCGATGTCGCGCTGGATTTCCTGGATCTGAAGCAGTTGGCCTGAGGACTCTGGGGCCTTCGGTTTGACTTCTGGCCTTAAGTCGTTGGAAGGTACTTTGGTCGGCTTCACCGTCTGGGGAAGTTGCACCTTCGGGTCCGTCTTCGTCGTCGCGGGCGACTGAGAATCCGGCACCACCAGTTCCAGCATGTTTGCCCGCTCGAACGGGTCGATCCCCTTCAGCCTCAACTGACGCACGGCATCGAAATCCGAGGTGACCGGGACATCGTGTTTCTGCGCAAGCCTCCGGGCCATGCGAAGTTGCCGTCCGGTTAATCCCTCACGGCGGATTGCGGCGAGGTCCGTATTCAGGTCTGAATCGATCCGTTGAGCGTCCGGCGCGCGCTTTGTCACGCGGACTTCCGCGCGCGGGGGGCGTTCTGGAGTGTTTGCCGGGCCGTTCGAATCCTCGGTCTTCTCTGTCGGTGCCGTCTCCGGTGTGGAGACGAGCGAGCCTGATTTGCGAAGGCGGAACTTCTTAGGCTTGGTGTTCATAGTCATAAAGACGCTTCGCCTCCTCCAGGGTGTCGAACATGTGCAACTGCCCATGCATCAGAACGGCGGCCGAGCGACAGAATTTCTCCAGTGTTTCGGGCTGGTGGGACACCACGATGATTGTGGCGCTTTCTAACCGTTGGCGCAGGATCTGACCGGCCTTCTTGTTGAACTCGACATCGGTGGTCGCAGGCATGCCTTCGTCGATCAGGTAAAAATCGAAGTCCAGGGCGAGGAGCAGCGAAAAACTGAGCCGCGCGCGCATGCCCGCGGAATAAGTCCCGACGGGCATGTCGAAATACTCGCCCAGATTGCACAGCCATCGGCAGAACGCTTCGAGGTAGTCGGGGTCGAGGCCGTATAGACGGGATATGAAACGCGCATTCTCGTGCCCCGACAGTTTGTTGATCACACCGCCCATGAACCCCAGCGGAAACGAGATCCGGGAGGTGCGCCGGATATCGCCTTCGTCCGGCTTTTCGAGCCCGGCCATCATGTTGATGACGGTTGTCTTGCCAGTACCGTTGGGCGCGAGGATACCCAGAGAATTGCCCGGTTCGACGCGAAACGAAGCGCGGTCCAGGATGACCTTGCGCTGCGTTCCAGTCCAGAAGGACTTCGAGACGTTGTCGAATTCGATCATGTGCGTCCGAACAGCGAAGGGTGGTGGCCCTGACACGGGCCGGCGGCTTGCATCGAATATGCCTTAAACCGTGAATATCCGGTCAATCTGTCCACATTATGTCCTGTCCCGCACCTCCCCGGCAAGCGAAGTCGGTCATATCACGAAGATATGGGGCGGGGCGATTCTAGGCCCTGATCAGCGCCAGCACGCCTGCGACTGCCGCGAGGGAGATCAGGATCCCAAGTTTGATCGCGTCGGTCTGCTCGGTCGGAAGGGCGGCCGCATCCGCGAACAGCAGCGAAAGAGAGAAGCCGCAGCTGGCCACCGCTCCGGCCGCGAGCAGGTCTTTCGTGGGCAGACCGGGGCCGGTGAACCGTCCGGCGACCACCGTGCCCAGTGCAATTCCCAGCGGTTTGCCCAGTATCAGCGCAATCACGACGATGGCGGTCAACGGACCGATCGAGGAAAGGTCGACCCCCGCATTGCAAAAGGCGAACAGAAACAGGATGACTCCGGTCGGATAGCTCAACATTCGCTCCGCTCGGTTCAGAAGGTCATGCAGGTGGCTTTCTGCCTGCGAGAATACCCCGAACGCCCGGTCCGCATGGGGAATGGCGGGGATTACCGGCAGAAGCCCAAGCACGGGATTGAGGCCCGATCGCTGCACCGCGTAGAATGCGAAGCCACCGACGAGGACATATGGGACAAGACCGAACCGCAGTCGAATCCGTGTCTGGACGGGTTTCATGGGATCGGATCCGTCCCGAAGCCGCGGCCAGAGATTGAACAGCCCGTAGACCGCCAGAACCGAGGCGAGCGCGGCCAGCAGCCAAAAAACGTCCAGAGGGTGGTCGCTATAGAACAGGGCGAGGACCGCCATCGCAACGGCGTCGTCGACGATCGCGATGAGCAGAACGAACCGTAGCGCGGGGTGGCTGGGTCCGAAGGCGAGACGTCCGATCACATAGGCGACGGCGATGTCGGTGTTCGTGGGAACCGCCCAGGCCGCACCGGCTTGCGTGGACAGGGCGGTGTTCAGCCCCAGGAATATAAGGGCGGGCACTACGACGCCACCGATCCCGGCGCATCCGGGAAGAAGGGCATCGCGACCGCGCAAGGCGCCCCGATCGAGGATCAGCGCCTCCCAAAGCTCCTTGCCGGCAAGGAACAGGAACGCCGCCATGAAAACCTGGTTCGTGAGCGAGCCGAGCGTGACCACGCGGGCCACATCTCCAAGCTCGTCGATATCGAACAGCCGTCCATGCGCCTCCAGCCAGTGACCCGCATCCTGACCCAGTGTCTGCCCGAACCAGATTGGGAAGGCCGTGAGAACGGAATAGACGTCGGGAAAGAGGTTCGCGCAGACCAGTGCCAGGACCGCACCCGTGGCGAGGGTCCACGTATAGCTCGAGAGGAAATCCCAGACCCGGTACATGAGGCGTCCTTAAATCTACTCTACCTGCTAATAACCCGACGTCGACTAGGGCAAGGGGGAAGGTCCGCTTGTCGGACAGGTGCGGCACGCCTACCTCGGCCTGTATGGACGACCTGATGTCTCGCCTCGCGGCCTGTACGATTTGTGCCGAACGGTTCGCGGCCACCCACACGGGCCATCGCCCCAATCCCGTCGTCTGGTTTCGCCCCGGCGCCCGGCTGCTGATTGCAAGCCAAGCGCCGGGGATGCGGGTTCACCAGGCGAACACGCCGTTTTGGGATCAGTCGGGCAAACGGCTGCGCAATTGGCTGGGGCTGAACGAGGCCGCATTCTATGACCGCAGCCGGGTTGCGATCGTTCCCATGGCATTCTGTTTCCCGGGGTATGATGCGAAAGGGTCCGACCTGCCGCCGCCGCCGGTTTGCGCCAAGACCTGGAGGGCACCGATCTTGCAGGGGCTGGATACCGTACGCTGCAAGGTGCTGATCGGCGGCTACGCACAGAAATGGCATCTGGGCACGAAGGCAGGTGTGACCGAAACGGTGAGGGGCTGGCGCGACCACGCGCCGACCGTGTTTCCCTTGCCGCACCCGTCGTGGCGCAATACCGCATGGTTGAAGAAAAATCCGTGGTTCGAGGCCGAGCTTCTGCCCGTCCTCCAAGCGCGCGTGAAAGAGGTGATGAATGACCCCGCTGGATGAGGCCCACGCCGCGATGGAGGCTGCGCCCGAAAACGATGCCGCTCGGCTGGCGTTTCAGGATCGCCTGGCCTCGGCCGAGCTGTTCCTTCTGCTCAGCCGAGAGCCCGAGGGTGGTGATGCCATCGACCCCCGCATGTTCGAGACGTCCGAGGGGATCTTCGTCCTGACCTTCGATCGGCTGGAACGACTGACCGAGTTTGCCGAAGGCTCTGCGCCCTATGCCGCGCTGTCCGGGCGTATCCTCGCCGCGATGCTGACCGGAAAAGGCATCGGGCTGGCCCTCAATCCGGGTGTCGCCCCATCGTCCTACCTGATGCCCCCCGAGGCGGTCACGTGGCTTGCCGACACGCTGGAGGGGGCGCCCGACCAGCTTGAGGAAGTTCCGCAGGATATCGAGGCGCCGAAGGGCCTGCCCGAAGCGCTTCTGACCGCGCTCGATGCGAAACTGGCAAGTGCCCGGGGCCTGGCCCGCATGGCCTATCTGGTGGGGGTGACGTGGAAAAGCGGCGCGCGGGGGCATCTGCTGGCTTTCATCGACGCAGCACCGGGCTCTGAGGGGGCGCTGGCCCGTGCCGTGCGTGAGGCGCTCGTCTTTTCGGGGCTCGAGGCGGGGGCGCTGGACGTGACCTTCTTTCAGGCGGCCAGTCCGGTTTCGGCGCGATTGGCGCGCGTCGGGTTGCGGTTCGACCTTCCCAAGTTCGAGCCGACCGAGATGAAGGCCCCCGGAACCGACCCCGAAGCGCCGCCGCGCTTGCGCTAGACGCCGCTTTGCGGTTCCGATTGGGCACCGACGAAGGAGAATGCAATGATCGCGGTCATTTTCGAGGTGACGCCGGCAGAGGGCAGGCGGGGGGAATACCTGGATTTGGCAGCCGAGATGCGGCCGCTGGTCGAGTCGCTGGATGGCTTCATCTCGGTCGAGCGGTTCGAGAGTTTGACCAACCCGGGAAAGCTGCTGTCCCTGTCGTTTTTCCGCGACGATGACGCCCTGGAAGAATGGCGCAAGCTGGCGCAGCATCGGCTGATGCAGGCAAAGGGGCGCAACGGGTTGTTCGCCGATTACCGTCTGCGCGTCACCAGCGTGATCCGCGATTATGGCATGTTCGACCGTGACGAGGCGCCAAAGGACAGCCGCGCCCATCACGACCGAAGCCACGCGGCCGAGTGACCGTCCAGCGGCAGAGCGGTTAGTGACAGCGGTCAGTAACCCTTTTCGCGGTCGACGAGGTGCAGGATCGGCTCGTCGGCCATGGCACGCCGGACATTCTCGGCGATCACAGGTGCGGCGGTCGCCGGTCGCGTTTCGGATGCGATATGGGGCGTCACGGTAACGCCGGGGTGGGACCAGAACGGATGGTCCTGGGGCAAAGGCTCGGTTCGGAAGGTATCCAACGTGGCGTGGGCGATGTGCCCGGTTTCAAGCGCGGCCATCAGGTCGCGTTCGACGATGAGTCCACCACGACCCGGATTGATCAGGACGGCCCCGGCGGGCAGATGCCCAAAGGCGGCCGAGCCCAGAATATCCGTCGTATCGGGGGTCAGAGGTAACAGGCAAACCAAGATTTGCGCCGTCTTCAACGCCTTCGTCAAACCATCGTCGCCTGACAGGCATCGGATACCCGCGATGTCCTTTTGCGAACGGGACCATCCGGTGACGGGAAAGCCCAGTTGCACCAGCGCCGTCGCACAAGCCCCGCCGAGTTCCCCGAGACCCAGGATCGTCACGGCGCGATCCCGTGCGAGGGGCGGCACTTGCGGTTTCCACACGCCGTCCTGGCCGGTGATCTGCGTGTCTATTCCCAAGTGATGGCGAAGGACGTGGCCGCATACGTATTCGACCATGCCCTCGGTCAGCCCGGGGTCGACCATGCGCGCAAGCGGCTGCGTCAGGGTCTCGTTCCCGACGATGCCCTCGACCCCGGCCCAGATGTTCAGGACAGCGCGCGCGTTGGTATAGGGCCGGAAGTCCTGCAGCGGCACGTTCGGGGCATAGACGATGATATCAACCTGGGACGGCTCGTGATGCTGGGCCAAGTCGCAGTCCAGCCCGGCCTCGGCGAACGCGGTGCGCAAGGGGGACTTCCAGTCGTCCCAGCGGCTGTCTCCCGCTGCGAAGAGGACGCGGATCATCGGCCCCTCGGACGATGAACATGGGCGGACTGGACGAGGCCGAAGCCCACCATGAGGACAAGCATCGCGGACCCTCCGTAGCTGACAAGGGGCAGGGGGACGCCAACCACCGGCGCAAGGCCCATGACCATCGCCATGTTGACCGCGAAGAACAGGAAGAACGTCGCGCCGATGCCCAGCGTCATCAATGCGCCGAACCGGTCGCGGTTCGTGATCGCCGAGACGATGCAGAACAGAACGATGCCCACATAGATCGTCAGAAGGGAGAACGCGCCGACGAAGCCGAACTCCTCGGCAAGGGTGGTGAAGATGAAGTCGGTGTGCTTTTCGGGCAGGAAGTTAAGGCGCGACTGCGTCCCTTGCATGAACCCCCGCCCGGTCCAGCCGCCGGACCCGAGCGCGATCTTCGACTGTGTGATGTGGTACCCCGATCCAAGCGGGTCGGACGAAGGGTCGAGGAACGTGTCGATCCGGCGGTATTGATAGTCCTTCAGAAGCTGCCAGGGCGTCCCGCGCGACGAGAAAACGGCCGTGACCGTGCCCACACCGGCGGCGATCATCACGCCCCAGTACCACCACGACACGCCGGCACAGAACATAACGATGCCGCCGCCCATCACCAGAAGAAGCGCGGTGCCAAGGTCAGGCTGGTTCAGCACCAGCGCCACGGGAAGCGCGATCAGGATCAGCGGGATCAGCACGTAAAGCGGGTGCGAGACCTTCTTGACGTCCAGCCAGTCGTAATAGGCCGCGATGAGCATCACGAGCGCAATCTTCATCAGTTCGGACGGCTGCAACTGCATGAAGCCGATGTCGATCCAGCGCTGGGCGCCCATGCCGACGGTACCCATGACCTCGACGCCGACGAGCAGTGCGAGGCTGATGCCGTAGGCAAGGCCCGCCATGTTGCGCCAGAACCAGATCGGCACCATCGCAATGGCGAACATCACGACGCAGCCTAGCGCGAACCGCTTGATCTGCGGCTCGGCCCACGGCTCGAGCGATCCTCCGGCGACCGAATACAGCATCAAAAAGCCCGCGCCGGCTACGGTGCACAGCAGCAGGAACAAGGGCCAGTTGAAGTACAGGACCTTCGACAGCCCCGAAGGCACCCGCTTCACGTTGTATTCAAGATAACTCATGCCGGGCTGCGTCCCGATCTCGAAGGTCGGAAATCGCTGCGCAACTCAAGCGCGGCGAACGTTTCCTCGACCCGGCCCCTTTCGCCCGAGGGATAGCTTTCAAGGGGCGGAAGCTCTCCGTGCAGGGCATAAAGCATGATGTCCCGCGCAACCGGCGCAGCGGCCGAGGATCCGCCGCCGCCATGTTCCACGACCACCGAGACGGCGTAGCGCGGATCGTCATAGGGCGCGAAGCCGACGAACAGCGCATGGTCGCGCTGTTCCCAGGGCACATCGCTGTTGCTGACTACGACCGACCGGACCTGGCTGGTTCCGGTCTTGCCGGCCATACGCAGATCGTCGCGGTCGATGCGGGACCGGAAGGCGGTTCCGCGGTTCGTATTCATGACCGAGAACATGCCCTTGCGGATCAGCCGAAGGTGCCCTTCGTTCACGTCCAGGGGGTCCGCGCCCACGACCGGTGTCTCGATCCCGTCGATTGACTTGACCAGACGAGGCTGGATCGCGTTGCCCGAGGCGATGCGCGCGCTCATCACCGCCAGTTGCAGGGGCGAGGATAGGACATAGCCCTGTCCGATGGACGCATTCAGGCTGTCGCCGACAAGCCATCCTTCGCCATAGCGGGACCGCTTCCAGTCCTTGTCGGGCATGATCCCGGCGGTGACGGCGGACATCGGCAGGTCGAACCGTTCACCGATGCCGAACTTGCGCGCAAGCTCGGCAATCCGGTCGATGCCGACGCGTTGGGCCATTTCGTAATAGAAGACGTCGCAGGATTGCTGAAGGCTCTGGTCCAGGTTCATCCGGCCATGCCCGCCGCGCTTCCAGCAGTGGAAGCGGCGGTTGCCCAGCACGGTATAGCCCCCGCAATAGACCGTCTCGTCCGAGGACAGCAGCCCGTCTTCCAAAGCGGCCAGACTGACCAGCATCTTGAACGTCGATCCCGGCGGATAGGCCCCCTGAACGGCTTTGTTGGCCAGCGGGCGATACTTGTTCTCGGTCAGCTCGCCGTAATCCGAGACCGAGATCCCGCGGACGAACTTGTTGGGGTCGAACGACGGCGCGTTGGCCACCGTCAGCAGATCGCCGGTGCGCACGTCCATCACCACCGCCGCCGCCGACAGGCCCAGGGCCAGACGGGCCTCGGCGAAGTTCTGCAGCTTGGATTCGACCGTCAGCTGGACGTCGGCGCCAGGAACGCCCGGATCGCGGTCCAATTCGCGCATGACACGGCCGGCCGCGTTGACTTCGATGCGGCGGGCGCCGGCCTTGCCGCGAAGATCCGGCTCGTATTTCTGTTCGACGCCGGTCTTGCCGATCTGAAACTTCGGGATTTGCAGAAGCGGGTCGGGATCGTCGATCTTGGACAGGTCGTAATCCGAGACGGGGCCGACGTAGCCGACCACATGGGCATAGTCCTGACCCAGCGGATAGTTCCGCGTCAGGCCGACATCGGGGGTGATGCCGGGCAGGGCTGGGGCGTTGATCGCGACAGTCGAGATATCTTCCCACGTGCGCTGGTCGGTCACCGTCACAGGCACGAACGAGGACCGGCGCGAGATTTCCTTCAGCGCGCGCTCCATCTCGGTATCGTCGATGAAGATCAGTTGCCGCAGACGATTCAGCACATCCTCGACATTGCCGGCATCCTCGCGCACGATCACCACGCGATAGTTCTGGGCGTTCTCGGCCAGGGGGATTCCGTTACGGTCGAAGATCAGGCCCCGCTCGGGCGCGATCAGGCGCATGTTGATGCGGTTTTCTTCGGCCAGCAGACGAAACTCGTCGGCCTGTTCGACCTGCATCTGGCGCATCCGCCAGCCCAGCACACCCGCGACCCCCAGCTGCAGACCGCCGAGGACGAGGCTGCGGCGGGTCACGCGGCTGATCGAGGTTTCGTTGTCCTTGTTCGTGCGCTTCACAGGCGGGCCTCCGCGTCTCTCTCGGACGGGCTGGGGGGACGAACGCCGAAGACGAACGCCGTTGCCACTACCACCAGGGGATAGGTGGCGATTGTCATCATAAGCTCCAGAAGCGTCGCACCGAAAGAGGGTTGGGGCACCATCAGAACGCCCAGCACCAGCGCCTCGCCCAGGTGCATGAGCGTCAGTGTCCCCGTGACCAACAGCCATTCGACCGGGAAGGGCTGTTCGGCGGTCAGGTGGCTGCGACGGCGCAGAAATTCGCTGCCCAGCACCGTGGCCAAGGCCCAAAGGCCCGGAGGTCGCATGAACAGGATATCGGCCAAGAGGGCCACGGACGCGATCAACCAAACCGGAAGATAATCGGGCCTGCGCAGGATCCAGGCAAATGCGAGGATTGTCAGCAAGTCCGGCGCGGGAAGCTGATCGCCCGCGCCCATGAAGGGCAGGATGCGCACGAAGATGAAGCCCGCCGCGATTGTGACGAACATCGCGCGGAACCCCGCGCGGCGCATCGTCAGGGGATCAACCATCGGTCGCCTCGGCAACGGGTTCGGGCGAGGGCAGGGCGACGGTCTGCTTGTCGCGCAGCGGCGCGACCAGCCCACCGGTCGCGTCGATCCCCGGCGGCGGGGACGACCGCAGGACGCGCAGGAACTCCAACCGCTCGTAATCGGCGGCGGGACGGACGCGCAGGCGATTGTCAGACCCCTGGACCACGGTGCCGATCAAAAGTCCGGCCGGCAGAACCCCGCCATCGCCGGAACTGACGACCCGATCCCCGGGACGCACGCGATCCGCACTTTCCAGGAAGTCGAGCGGCGGGTTGGGAGAGTTGTCTCCGGCCACGATGGCGCGCTGCCCCGACGGCTGGATGGCGGCCGGGACGCGGCTGTTGCTGTCGGTCAGAAGGATCACCCGGGACGACGTCTGTCCTACGCCCGAGATGCGACCCACAAGCCCAAGACCATCGGTCGCGGCCCACCCGTCCTGTAGCCCATCCCGCGCCCCGATGTTCAAAAGCACCGATTTGCGAAAAGGCGAGCCGGAGTCGGCCAGCACGACGCCCGTGATGAAGGTCAGCTTCGGGTCGAGCCGCACCTTGTTCAGATCCAGAAGCTTGGCGTTCTGCTGTTCCAGTTGCAGCGCCGCTTCCTTCCACGCCTTCATCTGCTGAAGCTCGCGCCGTAACTGGCGGTTCTGTTCGTGAATACGCGCATAGCTTTGAAAGTTGTCGACCATGCCGGACAGCTTCGTCACCGGCACCAGGGCCCAGTCCATCGAAGGCACGATCTGATCGACGATCTGCGCCCGCACACGCTCAGCCCTGGGGGAGTCGATCCGCCAGAACAGGAACGTCGCCAGAAGAACAAACATCAACAACCCGACGAAGATACGTCGGACGGGTCGTGTGAACTGGTCGGCGGTATGGGGCTGGCGGGCCATGGGGGGATCCCTACCCTCGGGGCGAAATCAGCTTTCGTAGTCTATGACATGCCTGAGCTGTTTCTCAAACTCGAGAGCCTTGCCCGTCCCGAGCGCCACACAATTAAGTGACTCGTCGGCGATCGAGACGGCAAGCCCGGTCTGCTCGCGCAGGGCCAGGTCCAGCTCGCCCAGAAGCGCGCCCCCGCCGGTCAGCATCACGCCGCGGTCGACGATGTCGGCGGCAAGATCCGGCGGCGTGGTTTCCAGCGCTGTCATCACCGCCTCGCAGATCTGCTGGACGGGTTCGGCCAGGGCTTCGGCGACCTGGGCCTGGGTGATCTCGATCTCTTTCGGGACGCCGTTGACCAGGTCGCGCCCGCGGATCTGTATCGCCGCCCCCCGTCCGTCATCGGGCATCCGGGCCGAGCCGATGGTGGTCTTGATCCGCTCAGCCGTGGCGTCGCCGATCAGCAGGTTCTGCTGGCGGCGCAGATAGCTGACGATGGCTTCGTCCATGCGGTCGCCGCCCACCCGAACGCTGCGGGCGTAGACGATGTCGCCAAGGCTCAGCACCGCGACTTCGGTGGTGCCGCCCCCAATGTCGACAACCATGCTGCCGGTCGGATCGGTGATGGGCATGCCCGCGCCGATGGCCGCCGCGATGGGTTCGGGGATCAGGCCGGCCTTGCGTGCGCCGGCAGAAATGACGGACTGCCGGATCGCGCGCTTTTCGACCGGGGTCGCGCCGTGGGGCACGCAGACCACGATCTTCGGCTTCGAGAATGTCGTGCGCTTGTGAACCTTGCGGATGAAGTGCTTGATCATCTCTTCCGCGACGTCGAAATCGGCAATCACGCCCTCACGCATCGGCCGGATCGCCTGAATCGAGCCCGGCGTGCGGCCCAGCATAAGCTTGGCGTCCTCGCCCACGGCCAAGACCTGCTTGCGCCCGTCCTTGATGTGGAACGCGACGACCGAAGGCTCGTTCAGGACAATTCCGCGTCCCTTGATGTAGACCAGCGTGTTGGCCGTCCCAAGGTCTATCGCCATGTCCGACGAGAAGATGCCGGTAAAGCTACTCATGTCCTGTCCCCATTCCACACTGCGGGAACGCGCCCGCAAGTCCGGGCCTTATAGCAGGGAGGGGCCGATGGAAAAGAGCGTCACCTGGCGAAAATCCTTGCGGGTCCCGACTTTTCTTCTTGCGCGCGTCCAGTCGGCGGGAACCGGCCGCCGGTCAAATCGGACATCTGATGGCGCATGACCCCGGAGTAGCCTTCCGGGCGCTTCCGATACCCCGTGATTCACCCAGAAAAGTAAATCCCCGGCAAGCGGTGCCGGGGATCGAAAGCATGGTGCAGACCCTTGTGAAACGCGAGTTCCGGCGTCGGTCTATACGATGTCCTTGTAGCTGACGGACCGGGCGTCCGAGCCTTCGGGCGTGGTGCGCCGCTTGACCAGAAGACGGTTCAGCGCCGAGATATAGGCTTTGGCGGAGGCAACCACGGTGTCGGTATCAGCCGACTGGCCCGAGACGATGCGCCCCGCTTCCTCGAGCCGGACGGTCACGGTCGCCTGCGCGTCTGTCCCTTCGGTCACGGCATGAACCTGGTAAAGTTGCAAGACAGCCGCGTGATCCACGATCGCCTTGATCGCGTTGAAGGTCGCATCCACGGGTCCGTCGCCCTGCGCCGTCACCTGCTTGTCCACCCCTTCGACCGTCAAGGTCAGGTCGGCCGATTGCGGGGCTTCGGTCCCGCAGATCACGCGCAGGAACTTCAGCTCAAGCGCATCCTCGGCCGCGCCCTGAGCGCGGACCAGCGCCTCGATATCTTCGTCGTAGACCTCTTTCTTGCGGTCGGCGAGCGCTTTGAACCGCACGAAGATGTCCTGAAGCTGGTTGCCTTCGACGTCGTGGCCCATCTCTTTCAGCTTGGACCGCAGCGCGGCCCGGCCCGAATGCTTGCCCATGACAAGGCTCGTCTGGGTCAGGCCCACATCCTCGGGGCGCATGATCTCGAACGTCTTGGCGTTCTTGAGCATCCCGTCCTGGTGGATGCCGGACTCGTGCGCGAAGGCGTTCTTGCCGACGATGGCCTTGTTGAACTGCACCGGAAAGCCCGAGACCGTCGCGACGCGGCGCGAGATGTGCATGATCTTCTTCGAGTCGACGCGGGTGGTGTAGGGGATGATGTCGTTGCGGACCTTCATCGCCATCACGACCTCTTCCAGCGCGGTGTTGCCCGCACGCTCGCCCAAGCCATTGATCGTGCATTCGACCTGCCGCGCGCCGCCTTCGACCGCCGCCAGCGAGTTCGCCGTCGCCATGCCCAGATCGTTGTGGCAGTGGGTCGCGAAGATCACGTCTTCGCCACCTTCGACCTCGGCGATCAGGCGGCGGATCAGGTCGGCAGATTCCACAGGGGCCGTGTAGCCCACCGTGTCGGGGATGTTGATCGTGGTGGCCCCGGCCTTGATCGCGATCTGCACCACGCGCTTGAGGTACTCCCATTCGGTCCGGGTGGCGTCCATCGGCGACCACTGTACGTTGTCGCACAGGTTGCGGGCGTGGGTGACCGTCTCGTGAATGCGGTCGGCCATCTCGTCCTGCGTCAGGTTCGGGATGGCGCGGTGCAGGGGCGAGGTGCCGATGAAGGTGTGGATGCGGGGGGAGCCTGCGTGCTTCACCGCCTCCCACGCGCGGTCGATATCCTTGAGGTTGGCGCGGGCCAGCCCGCAGATCGTGGCGGTCTTCGACCGCTTCGCGATCTCGGACACGGCTGCGAAATCGCCTTCCGAGGCGATGGGAAAGCCAGCCTCGATGATGTCGACGCCCATGTCGTCCAGCAACTCGGCGATCTCGAGCTTCTCGGCGTGGGACATCGTGGCACCGGGCGATTGTTCGCCGTCGCGCAGGGTGGTGTCGAAGATCAGCACGCGTTCAGGCTCGCGGGCGACGGCGGCGGTATCGGGATTCATGGGGTTCGTCCTTCGGATGCTTCTGTCTGTCTGATCCGGCGCTGTCTCACCCCTGAGCGGCGCGCCGGCAAGGCACGCTCAAGGGCGAATAAGAAGAAGCAGGCCGGTCAGGCGAAGGAACGTCATGGGGCGCATGATAACCGCGCCGACGGGGATGAAAACCCCCGAAATTTCGGGCAGGTAAGATTGCGGACCGACCCTGCGGGGCGGGTATTTCGGCAAGGGTGAACGGGTCAGGCGGGGGGCAGGGCCCGGCCCGTGGCGTCCACGGTCCAGCTTGCAGGGGGCTTCGTGCGGTCGCGGAGCCGGTCGATTTTCCAGGCGGGGCGCGCGGCCTCGCAGGCGGGGGTAACGGACCAGCGGGTTTCGATGCCCGGCGCTGCGCCTTCGGGTGTCATCAGGAGGGCCACGGGCGGAAGGCCCGTTTCCGCGCCCCCCGTTTCGGCAGCGAGATGAAGGCGGCGCACCGGCGTCAGGTCCGGCGGAGTGGGCAGGTCGGCAACGACGAGAGGGACGATGCCCGCACGCAGCGTTTCCTCCAGCGACCAGAGCACGTCTTCCGTTCTTGTGGGGGTGACGAAGGTGATCCGCCCCGGATCCAGCCACCGCGAGAAGCCGGGCGGGTGGGGCGTGACGCGGCACCACGACGGTGCGATCCAGAAGACCGGCCCTTGGCAGGCGGCCGCCGCCAGAAGTGCGAGATAGCGGCGGGCGGGGCCGCAGATTTCGTGCGCGCGGCCGGTCGCCAGTTCGACCCCTTCGGCGGGGATGAGCGGCGGCGTTGCGGTCCGAGAAGGCCGGGACGACAGGATATGAGGGGCGAGGGCGTTCACGAAGGTGAGGATAAGATGTTCGCTCTATGTTCTCAAGTGCGGTCTTGCGTTTCGGGTCGTGGCGATATCCCTTGCCGCGGACCGCAGAAGGGAATGGACATGAAGCGTATCGAACTGGGACGGACCGGTATCAAAGTGCCGAACTGGTGTTTGGGAACGATGACATGGGGCCGGCAAACCGACGAGGCGGACGGTCACCGCCAGATCGACATGGCACTGGAGCGGGGGATCGATTTCCTCGATACCGCAGAGATGTACCCGGTGAACCCGCCGAAGGCAGAGACCGTAGGGGATACCGAGACCATCATCGGCAACTGGATCCGAAAAACCGGACGGCGGGACGAGATGACGATCGCCACCAAGATGCTGGGCCCGTCGGAGATGGTCCGGAACGGGGCGCCCATAACGCCCGACGCGCTGCGGGCGGCACTGGACGGATCGCTGAGGCGGTTGGGTACGGATCGGGTCGACCTCTACCAGTTGCACTGGCCGAACCGCGGATCGTATCACTTCCGCCAGATCTGGGAGTATGACCCGACCGGGCAGGACCGCGTCGCGGCGCAGGATCATTTCGCCGAAATCATGTCCGCCCTGAAAGACCTCGCCGCGGCGGGGAAGATCCGCGCCTTCGGATTGTCGAACGACACCGCGTGGGGCGTATGCCAGTGGCAGAAGGCCGCCGAAGCGCAAGGCGGCCCGCGTGTCGCCACGATCCAGAACGAATATTCTCTTCTGTGCCGCCATTTCGACTCGGACCTGGCCGAGGCCTGCCATCACGAGGAGGTCACGCTTCTGGCCTATTCGCCGCTGGCGTGCGGCTTGCTGTCGGGAAAGTACGGCGACGGGGTCATCCCTGAAGGCTCGCGCCGGTCGATCAACCCCGAACTGAATGGTCGCGTGACCGACAGGCTGGCGCCAGCGCTCGATGCGTATCTAGACATCGCAAGACGCTACGGCATCGACCCGGTCCACATGGCTTTCGCCTGGGTCACGACCCGCCCGGTTCCGTCCATCCCGATCTTCGGGGCCACCACCGTCCAGCAGATGGAACATGCGTTGGACGGGCTGGAGACCGAGATTCCCGACGATGTCCTGGCCGAGATCGAGGCCGCCCACCGCGCCCATCCGATGCCGTTCTGATGGGGTTCGGGGTCTCACGCGCATTGCTCATCCTGCTTTTGGGGTTGGGGTTTTGCGACACGCGCCCGCCCGAACCTGCAGTCGGATCGCTGTCGACGTCGGACATGGCGGCCAGATGCGCAGAGGACGGCGGCGCCTGGGGAAACGTGCCGAAATCGGGGGCGCAGGTTTGCTATCGTCGTCCCGCGGATGGCGGTCAAACCTGTTCCAGCGGCGCTGACTGTGACGGTGACTGCCTGGCCCGGTCCCGCACCTGCGCCCCTGTCACGCCGATCTTCGGGTGCACGGAAATCCTGACGAACTCCGGCACGCGGGTAACCCGATGCATCGACTGATCGTGCTCGCGATGTTGCTGGCGGCGTGCTCCACCGAAAGCCCGCTTCTGCCCGCGCCGAGCTATCGCGACGTCTCGGCGCCCATCGCCTCGATCGCGTCCTTCGATCCCGACCGGTTCTTGGGCCGGTGGTACGAGATCGCCTCTTATCCGCAGCTGTTCCAGGCGGGGTGTCGCAACACCCAGGCCATATACGGGGCAGCACCGGACGGGATCAGCGTGACGAACACCTGCCTGCGCGACGGCGTGCCCGCCCGGATCGAGGGCTCGGCCACCGTCATCGGTCCGGGCCGGCTGGAGGTCAGGTTGGACGGTGTGCCCTTCGTCTCGCCCTTCTGGATCCTGTGGGTGGACGAGGGCTACCGCACGGCCGTGATCGGTGTGCCCTCGGGACGTGCGGGGTGGATCCTAAACCGGGATCCGGAGATCCCCGCCGACCGGCTGACCGCGGCGCGCGAAATCCTGGATTTCTACGGATACGATCTGGCGCAGCTTCGCATGACACCCCAGGACCGCCAGTGAGGTTAGGCGTGCTCGATCTGCCGGCATGGACCGCGCGGGGCGTGCTGCTGGGGTTGGACGTTGCGCATGCGGGTTCGGGTCCTGCGAAGGAACTGGACCGGGCGCGAATGGCCTTGCCGGGGCTTTATGATCGGACGCCGCCATCGGGATCGTTGTCCGAAGTCGCGCCGGGGGATGTTGCCGCCGGGGCCGATCTTGTCGTCTGCCGCCGGGGCGCGGCGGTCAAGGCCGCGTGCCCGGTTCTGGCGGTGGACCCGGAAGATGAGGCGTCATGGCTGATCCCCGAGGTGGTTTCGGGCAAGGGGGTTCCCGAGGCGCTGCTGCTGGCGCTGGGTGTCGCGCGGGTGGATCGGTTGACCGCGTGGGGCACGACCGATCCGGCCGCCCTTGTCGGGGTCTTGCGGACCCTTCGGGCGGCGGGACAGGGGGCAGGGCGGACCATCGCAAGGACTGAAGCGCTTTGGCCGGTCGCCCGGCCGGACTGGTCCGGTCCCGTGGTCACGGCCGATCGCGTCATTCCGTTGGACTGGACGGACTACAACGGCCACATGACCGAGGCGCGATACCTGCATGCGTTCGGCGATGCCACTGACGCCCTGATGCGGATGCTGGGCTGCGATGCCGCCTATATCGCGGCCGGGAACTCCTTCTTCACCGCCGAGACGCATATCCGCCACTTGGGGGAGTGCCTTGCGGGACAGCGCATTCGCATCGATACCCGGCCGGTCAGGATCGACGGAGCGAAGATGCATTTCTTCCATTCGATGTGGACCGACGATCGGCTGGTGGCCACGGGCGAACATTTCATGCTGCATGTCTCGCTTCGGACGCGCAGGCCCGTGCCGCCGCAGCCGCCGCTGGATGCCGGGATGGCCCGGTTCGGGGCGGTTGGGTCGTCGCGGCCAGAAGGGGTCGGCCGCCGGGTCGGTGATCCCAGGTGATCGCATGGATCCCCGTCACGCTGATGGCGGCGTTGGCCCAGACGCTGCGGTTCGTGGCCCAAAGGCACCTCAAACGAACATCCTTGTCGACCGCGGGGGCGACGTTCTCGCGCTTTCTGTTTTCGGCGCCGTTGGTCGCAGCCACCCTTCTGGCCTATGCCGCCCTCGCAGGGGAGCCGCTGCCTTCGCCGTCCCCCGCGTTCTGGAGCTTTGTCCTTCCCGGGGCCCTCGCGCAGATCTGTGCCACGGCCTGCGTCATAACGCTGTTCGGGCTGCGTAATTTCGCGGTGGGGATTACGTTCAAGAAGTCGGAAACCATCCTGACCGCCATCGTCGGTCTGATCCTGCTGGGCGAGGGGGTGAGCGTCGGGGGCGGGGTGGCCATCGGCCTCGGCGTTGTCGCGGTGATCGTCCTGTCGGGGGAGGCGGGCCGATGGAGCGGGCGGGCCGTCGCGCTGGGGCTCGGGTCCGGTCTGCTGTTCGCGATCTCGGCCGTCTGCTACCGGGGGGCAGCGCTCAGCCTGGGTGATGCGCCGCTGCTGACCCTGTCCATCGCCGCACTCATTCTTGCGGTATAGCGTCGTCGAGCACCGTCCAGGCTTGATCGTTGCGGAAAAAGGGAACTCGGCGAGGTGCGTCCAGGCTGGGCAAATGGGCCTCGATCTCGCCCAGCGCGACCGAGGTTATGAACGCCAAGTCCAAAGATCGCGCTTCGGCCAGTGGCACCCAGTGAAGGTGACCCAGTTCATCGCAAGCCGCGTCGAAGTCGTCCGGGTCGGTCACAAGCGCGTCCGAGGGGAGCAGGAAAAACCGCGCGTCGAAGCGGCGTGACCGACCAGGAGGCGTGATCGCGCGAAACACATATCGCAAGCGACCCGGATCGGGGCGGTACCCGGCACGGGCAAAGCCCGTCCACGCGTCCGGTGGATCGATCCATTCGTCTCTTGCGCCGGCAATCTGGCCGGTTTCTTCCCACAACTCGCGAATCGCGGCCGCGGCGATGGCTTCGGGGGCCGCTTCCCCCGGTCGCGACAAACGCGTGCGGCACGGTTCCGAAATCGGGGCGGCAAGGCCAACACGTGTATCCGCCGCATCGACGGCGCCTCCGGGGAAGACGTACTTGTTGGGCATAAAGGCCGCGGATTTTCCGCGCTGTCCCATCAGCACAGCAGGCTGCGTATCCGGGTTTCGAACCACGATTACCGTGGCGGCATCCCGGACCGGAATGTCGTTCAGAATCCGTGCATCTTCTTCGACCATTGCAGTCCTACGATCATTCCCTTGATCCGTGGCAGAAGATAGAGCGAAAGCCCGACACAGGCAGTGCAGAAAATCGTGGCAAGCACGATCGGATCGGGACGGAACGCGACGAAAATCCAGTGCATGAACGGTGCCATGAGATGCCCGACGATCAGGATCGTCAGGTAGGCCGGTCCGTCATCCGCACGCGCGGAGGACAGGTCTTCGCCGCACACGATACAGGTTGGCCGCAGCTTGAGGTACCCACGCAACAATGGGCCTGACCCGCAATTGGGGCATTTGCACCGAAAACCACGCGTCAGGGCGCTGCGGACAGGCCTTTCTTCGGCCTCGTTGGATGCCAGACTGTTGTCGAACATGCCGGTATGCTCCTCGTTCACCGGCGTTTCCTAACCTATCCAACGTTGCGGCGACAGATGGAAATCTGGCTTGCGCGGCTATGTCGCGACGTACCGCCTAGCGGCCCGAAACGCTGAAGGCGGGCCCGGATCGGATGGCGACAAGCGGAGGGGAGCGGCGCCCGGAGCCGTTTTCGGGTGGCATCGTTTCACCTTCGGTTGCCAACCGCGACAAGTTTCGACCGTCGCGCTTCGCCCGGTAGAGCGCTGCGTCCGCAAGGCTGACCGCATGCTGCGGGTCCTGCCCCTGATTATTGCAGGCAATGCCGACGCTGACGGTAACTGGCAACGACTCCCCCTCGAAAGCGAACGGGGTGGACATGACGCCGATCCGCAATCGCTCGGCCGCGATCAGGGCTTCGGCGGGAACGGTGTCGGGAAGGATGACCAGAAACTCCTCGCCCCCGAAGCGCGCGACCAGATCGTGTTCCCGCAGATTCTTCTGCAGGGTTTGGGCCACGCCCTTCAGAACCTCGTCCCCCGCGGCGTGCCCCAAGCGGTCGTTGATGGCCTTGAACCGGTCCACATCGATCAGAAGAACGCCATAGCTTCGACCATCCACCTGCGCGCGCTGGGCCAGATCGTTCAGGTACTGGGCTGCATAGCGACGGTTGAACAATCCCGTCAGATGATCCCTCGCGGCCATCCGCAGGCTTTCGTCCAACCGCTTGCGCTGAATGTCGGCCGCGCGCTTTTGCGAAAGCTCGCGGCTGACGATCAGAGCGCGTTCCTGGAGACCGGCCTCGCTGCGCAGGATGGCGTTCGCCCCCAGATCAAGGGCGCGGGCGGCGCAATGGATGTCGGCTGACGGGCATTCCACCAGAATGGCAGTCCGGCGGGTCGCGGGATTCGACCTCAGCTCGGCCAGAAGCCACATCACTTCGTCCATATCATCTTCTTCCGAGAGGATCAGAAGGTCGGGACCCTTGCCGGATTGCGGTTCGGACAGGACCTGGCCCGGGGTGCGCAGCGCGATGGGCAGGGCAAGGCGATCCGGCAGTCCGCGCAGAACGCGCCCGGCGACGGTCCGGCCGCTGGCGACGACAGCCAGATCGGGCGGGGGAAGGAACGGCATCTGGCTTTCGGCAAAGCCGAGGCGATGCGCGGTTTCGACCTGGCCCATCAATTCCGACTTGGCCTCGTGCTGACGCAGAAGGGACCGCAGGTTCGTCAAAAGCCAGCCGCGGCCCACGGGCCGGGTCAGGACGCTGGTCGCCCCGGCCTCCAACCAGTCCGCACGCTCATCCGTATTCGTGCCTTCCACGATAACAAGGCTTGGCGGTGCGGCATTGCCGGCGTTCTTCAATTCCCGCAGCAGTTTCAGCGCACCCGAACCCGGGAGCGCAGCCTCGATCACGACAAGGTCCGCGCCTTGCCCGGTCACCTGCGCGATCGCTTCGTCGGCACTGGCGGCGGCGGTGACTTCGTAGCGCGCGGAGGACAACGCCGCCTTGAAAGCGATGCGGTTCGTGGCCGTTCCGTCTGCGATCAAAACTCGTCGCGCCATGACTGCTCCCTTAGGTCCGCCCATTCAGGGCGCCCGGTCCTTGGGTCTTCTATGCCGCCTTAATTGTTAACAATCGGTAAGGAATTTGGTTAACTTGCAACATGCAGCAGCAATCCGCCGAAAACCTCTCGCAAGACGTGCTTCTCTGGCTTACGCGCCATGAGGATCTGCTTCCGGTGTTCCTGAATGCCACTGGCAGCGACATTCCATCGGTCCGTGCAGGTTTTGAAGACCCCGAGTTTCTGGCGGCCGTGCTGGATTTCCTGTTGCTCGATGACGCATGGGTCATCGCCTTTTGCCAGGACCATGACCTGCCGCTGTCGGCCCCGTCCGAGGCCCGGGCGGTCCTTCCCGGAGGTGCGGCGGTCCATTGGACCTGAGGGAAGTTCTCTTTTTGTTAAGGCCCGGTCGGTACGTTTCTTGCTACACGGAGGGATGCCATGCACGGATTGACGGCACGCGCGCTGGAAAGCTTTGTCAGAAACACATATGGCGAAAAAACTTGGGCAAACATCGCTTGGGCGTCCGGCCTGCAGGAGGAGGGGTTTGAACTGATGCTTGCCTATCCGCCCGAATTGACCGATCGCGTGTTGGCCGAGGCTGCCATCCATCTTGCGCGGACGCGCGAGGAAGTGTTGGAAGACCTTGGAACTTTCCTCGTCTCGCATCCCAGAATGCAGCCTTTGCGCCGTCTTTTCCGCTACGGTGGGGCTGATTTCCGCGGTTTCCTGGAATCCCTGGGGGACCTGCCGGAACGGGCCCGGTTGGCGTTGCCTCATGCCGTTCTTCCGCCGCTTAGCGCGACGGAGGAAGAACGGGGGCGCTGGTCGGTGGAATGTGGACATACCACGTTCGGATTGGTTCATGTTCTGTTGGGTGCGATTCGGGCCATGGCCGATGATTACGGTGCGTTGGCCGTAGCCCAGATCGTGCCCTCGCCCGAGGCTGGGTCCGACCGGATCGAGATCGAGATCCTCGCAGGGCAATTCGCGGAAGGGCGACATTTTGAACTGAAATTATCGGCCGAATAAACATGCCTGAAAATGAGACGATGCTTCCCGTGGCGACATTGGACCGCCTGCTTCCGATGCATATGCGCCTTGCGGGCGACGGAATTATCGTAGGCGCGGGCCCTGCAATCCGTCGGCTCGCGGGGGAGCGGATGCAAGAAGGCATGCGGTTCTTCGATCTGTTCTCGATCGAACGTCCGAAGAATTGCGGCGAGATGAGCGATCTTCTCGATTGTGCGGGCGCGCGGTTGAGCCTTCGGTTCCAGGCCGGGCGCAAGGTGTCCTTGCGGGGACATATCGTGCCAGCGGGAACTCCTGATTGCGATGAGTGCGGCGCGATCGTGGACCTTGCTCTCGATCTGAGGGAGCTGGCGGATCTTGGCGGGGCGCCGATGACGGCGGCAGACTTCTCGCCGACGGATCCGACCCTCGACATGCTGTACCTGATTGAAGCCAAGACCCTCGCCATGGACGAAACCCTGCGCCTGATCGATCGGTTGCAGGGCGACCGGGCACGGGCCGAACAACAGGCCTTCACCGACACACTCACCGGGTTGAGGAATCGCCGGGCCCTGGATCTGCTTTTGAACCGGTATGTGCAGGAGGGTCAGAGTTTCGCGATGTTCGTGATCGATCTCGACTTCTTCAAGAAGGTGAACGACACATACGGCCATATTGCAGGCGATGTCGTCCTGTGCGCCGTCGCCGAGCGTCTAGGGAAAGTCGTCCGCGCCGCCGATTGCGTGGCCCGGGTGGGCGGGGACGAGTTCGTGGTCCTGCTGCCCGGTCTCACAATCGAAGACGAACTGACTGCCATCGCCAATCGCTTGATCGAAGAGATTGACATCCCCATTCCCTACGGTGACGTCGATTGCCATGTTTCGGCCAGCGTGGGGATCGCAGTCTCGACCTGGTACAACGCGCCGACAGCCGAAGACATGTTTGCCGACGCTGACTGTGCCCTTTACACGTCGAAGACGGCCGGTCGGGGGCGACATACCATGTTTGCCGCCCCGGGGTGCCCTGAACTCAACCGTCGATCTGCGCCGCCATGATGGCAATGGCCTGCTGGTAGACCGTCGCCGCGTTCCATTCCTGGATCACCCGGAAGTTCGGCTGGCCCTGCTGATACCCGGCCCCCGGGCGCCATCCCTTCTGACGCAGGAAATTCGCTGTCGAGGACAACGCATCCGTCTGGTTCGTAAGGTCGACACGGCCGTCACCATTCCCGTCTACGCCGTAGCGCACGACGTTGCCCGGAAGGAACTGGGTGTGACCCCATTCCCCGTGCCGCGCTCCAACGGAGTTCGCGGAAAGCACGCCTCGATCGACAAGCTGCAACGCTGCAATCGCGTGCGGTGTGAAGAACGACGAGCGGCGGCAATCGTAAGCCAGGGTCAGAATTGACGAGACCACGCGGCTGTCGCCCATGAAATTGCCGAAACCTGTCTCCATCCCGTGGATCGCCAGCAGAACCCCGGCAGGGACGCCGTACGCCTGTTCGAGGGACTGGTAAAATGCGGAGTTACGGCTTTTGCGCGCCTTGCCCTGCGACACGATGGTCGGTGCGCCACGCACCTGCATGAACCGATCCAGAGAGTAGTTGAAGCTTTTCTGATTGCGGTCGGCCGAAATCGTCGGCGTGGAATACGAACTGCTCATCAGGGCTTCGATGCCCCGTTGGCCGACGCCGGCTGCGCGAGCCTCTTGTGCGAAGGTCGGTTTCCACTGTTCGTACTGCCCCCCCGAATTCGAACACGGCGCGGCGGCTGCAGGGAGGGCCAGGATCGTCAGGGCGGCGGCTAGGCGAAGGGCGGGGCGAAATGACATTCATATCTCCGAATTCGGGATGGGTCAGCGTGTTGCTGTCAACGACGCCATCCACCGGTTGGTTCTCATAGTTCACGTACTATAGTGGGCCCAATGGAAAAAATCGCAATCGTGGGGGCCGGCATGGCCGGGCTTGCCGCGGCCGACCGTTTGGCCGACGCCGGTCTGGTCCCCGTGGTGTTCGACAAAAGTCGCGGCACCGGGGGGCGCCTTGCGACGCGGCGCCATAAGGCCGGGCCGTTCGACCACGGGGCCCCTGTTGCGCAGGGAGATCTCGCGTTCGATATGGCGATGGAGCGGGTGGGCGCCCGAAAATCCGGGGAAGGCTGGCGAGGGGATCCGGGCATGAGCAGCTTGGTCAAACCCCTGGCCATACGGGCCGATATCCGGACGAATTGCCGCATCCACGAACTTCGGTTCGACGATGGGTGGTATCTGGACGGCGAAACCGGCGCGGGGCCCTTCGATGGCGTGATCGTCGCGGTTCCCGCCCCGCAACTGGCCGATTTGCACCCCGATCCCGCACTGGCCAGCGTACGGATGACGGCACGATGGACGCTGTTGGTCTCTTGGCCCGAACTGCGCCCGATCTTCCCATCTTTCCCTTTCGAGGCGGTTATGAGGCAAGACAGCGGGGATGCCTGGGTTGCACACGCCGATGCCGAATGGTCGGCGGCCCATCTGGAACTGGATGCGGCCGAGGTTACCGAACGTCTCGTCGGTCTCCTGTCCGAAGCGGCGGGCGCGGAGGGGCAACCGGACTACGCCGCGGCGCATCGTTGGCGCTATGCCCGGGTGGCCCGACCCCTTGGACGGCCATTCCTCCAGATCGGTCAGAATGCCGTCGCGGGGGGCGACTGGGCGCTTGGGCCGAATGCCGGCGATGCATGGCACAGCGGCAGGGCCATGGCAGATGCGCTTCTGGGCAAAGCCAGAACAACCGGCTAGACCCGCCACCATGTCTTTCGCCCCCACCGATCTCGACGCGATCCAGGTTGCCGGTTTCGACACCGTGATCGACGTCCGTTCTTCGGCAGAATTCGCCGAGGATCATGTCCCCGGCGCAATCAATTTACCCGTTCTGGATAACGAGGAGCGCGCCCGGATTGGGACGATCTACGTACAGGAAAGCGCATTCCTCGCGCGCAAACTGGGCGCCGCCCTCGTTGCGCGAAACGCCGCGCGGCATATCGAGGGGCCGCTGTCGCACCATGACGGCGGCTGGCGCCCATTGGTGTATTGCTGGCGCGGGGGACAGCGATCGGGGTCCTTCGCGTCGATCCTCGCGCAGATCGGGTGGCGGGTCGAGGTTCTGAAGGGTGGCTATCAGAGCTACCGAAAGCTGGTGAAAGCGACGCTCTACGATCAGCCGTTTCCTTGCCCGGTCGTGCTTCTGGACGGCTACACGGGCACCGCGAAAACGTCGATCCTGGTCGAAGCGGCGCGGCAGGGGGCGCAGGTCATAGACCTCGAAGGGCTGGCGAACCATCGCGGCTCGCTTTTCGGGGCCATGGGCAAGCAGCCTGCGCAGAAGGGCTTTGAAAGTGCGCTTGCGGACATCGTCCGCACGCTCGATCCCGCACGCCCGGTCCTGATCGAGGCTGAGAGCAGCAAGGTCGGCGAACGTGTCGTGCCGCCGTCGCTGTGGTCGGCCATGCGCGCGGCTCCGCGCATCGAAGTCGTGGCGCCGCTGGATGCGCGCGCGGCCTATCTGGCCGAGGCCTATGCCGATATCACCGCCGCGCCGGAGCGTTTAAACAGCGTCCTGACGTCGATGACGCAGCTGCAAGGTCACGAGACAATCGCCGTTTGGCGCGACTTGGCACAAGAGGGAAAATTCGAAGAACTGGCGTCAAACCTGATGACGTATCACTACGACCCACGCTATGCGCGCCAGTCGACGCGCGCCGCCAGTCAACCGGTTGAGACCCTGCACGCCGACACACTGGACGACGAGAGCATCCGGCGGCTTGCGTCGCAGGTGATCGCCGCGATGGGGCGCGTTACCGGACCCGTATGAACGGATCGCCCGTCCCGAAGCGCCCGACCTCGGTCGCACCTTCGGGCAGAGGCATGTGTTCCGGCACGGCCAGAAGATACCCGCCTGCTGTCTGCGGGTCGAACAGGATGTCGATCAAGTCCGTGTCAGGCAGGTCCATTCGATCGGCCACCACACGGTTCGCCTCGTGCAGGGTGGATCGCGTTCCCATGGCCAACAGGCGCGCGGCCCCCGGAAGCAGGGGAATCGCGCCAAGCTGTAGCTCGGCTGACAGATGCGATGCCTCGCAGATGCCCATCAGGTGCCCCGCCAGCCCGAAGCCCGTCACGTCTGTCGCCGCATGGGCGCCTTCGAGGTCGATCGCGTTTCGAACAGACATGTGCCGCAAGGCGCCCGCGACCTCGGGGCCCCGTGCATCAAGCGCCATTTCCCCGGCCAGAACCACGCCGGTTCCCAAGGGCTTTGTCACGACGATCCTGTCGCCGGGCTGCGCCCCGCTCAGCAGTTTTGGGGCGCGTTCCAGCAGGCCGGTCACTGTCAGGCCGATCTGAAGTTCCGGGCCAGTCGATGTGTGTCCGCCCACGATCTCGGCCCCTACGTCTTCGGCGACCGCGGCCAGGGCCGACATGATCTCGGACAGCGTTCGCGCCTCCAACTCCGGGGACAGGCGCGGCAGGGTCAGGGCGGGAAGAAAGGCCTGCGGCACCGCCCCCATCGCCAGGCAGTCCCCAAGAGCGTGCAGCGCGGCGATCCGGGCCATCACCGCCGGATCCTCGGTAAAGGCCCGCAGGTGGTCGACGGTCACGACCAGTCTGGCCGTGCCGATCTTCAGGATCGCCGCATCGTCGCCGTGCCCTGTTTCGACATCATCGCGATGCGACGTCAGAAGCCCGGCCAGGGCGGACCCCAGCGTCGCGCGGCCGACCTTCGCGCCGCATCCCCCGCAGGGGACCTGACGGGTTTGCCGGTCCAGACCCGTGGCATGCTGGCGGGGTAGGGCGGGTTGGGGCATGCGGGGCAAATCGTCCAGCTTTGCCATGAATTTTCGGTCGATCCGATCCTTCAACCGCCACAAGGTCCTGCCGCGCAAGGCCAGGCCGAACTTGTCCGCCACGGCGGACTTTCGCCCCGTGGAGATCAGTTTGAGATAGTCGCGCTGAGGGCGGTAGGACTTCATGGTGCCGCCAGAAGCCCAAGCGCGCAAATTGTGATGCAGGACTGGTGCTTGCCGCACCGCGAAGACGCCTGCCTTCGGGCGGGGCGCGTGGCGCAGATGGGCACAATCGCCCGCGGCGAAGATCGCCGGGTCCGAGCTTTGCAGGGTCGGGCCAACCGCCACGAACCCCTCCACCAGATCCAGACCCGTCCCGCCCAGCCAATCATGCGGCCGCGCCCCGGCTGCACCCGTGACGAAGCCCGCGCGGATCGTCCGTCCATTCCGCAGGTGGACCGCGCCGTCCCGGATCTCTGCGACTTCAGCCCCCTCGATCAGCTCGACACGGTTGCGGCGAAGCTCGTCGCGAAGGCGGTCCCGGGCCCGGCGGCCCAGGCCTGACAGGACCTGCCCGGCCTCGATCAGTGTCACCGGGGCACCGCCCATCCCGTGGCTCATCGCCATCGCCAGTTCGCAGCCCCCGACGCCGCCCCCGATCACCGCCATCCCGGCCTCGGGGTCGCCAGACCGGCGAAAGCAGCTCCACGCTTCGGCGAAGCGTTCCAGCGGTTTGGCGGCGACCGCATGATTGGAAAACCCGGGGATCGCTGGCATCTCCGAGTGGATCCCGATGTCCAGCGAGGCCGCGTCGTAGCCGATCCTGCGGTCCCCCAGGATGCTGTCGTCGACAAGGACTTCCTGCGCGTCCCGGTCGATGCCGGTCGCCCGGCCCAGAATCAGGCGTGCGCCGGCAAAGCGGGCCAGCCGGACAAGGTCGATATCCAAAGTCACCCGGTCGTAATGCCCTGCCACGAAGCCCGGCAGCATTCCTGTGTAAGGCGCCGTAGGCCCGGGATTGATCAGGGTCAGGCGCGCACCGGCCAGCGGGTCCATCCCCCAACGCCGCAGGAACAGCGCGTGGGTGTGGCCGCCTCCGATCAGGACGATGTCGCGGGTCGCGGGAAAGCTCTGTCTCATACGGGGTGCTCTAGCGCCGGTCGGATCAGGGGGCCAGCCACATGCCCGCAAATCCGTCCTTCCGTTCGAACAGCGCGCGGCGATGGACATCGCCCAGATGAACGATGTCGAGCGAACTGACTTCGCCTAAAAGCACCGCAAAGCGATCCCGCTCGGCCGTCTCGCGATAGCGGGCCGGGTCGTCCAGCGGGGTCGACGGTGCGGGCTGTCCGCCGTAGTTGACGCGCGCCGCGTCGGGAAGCTTTTGCCAGCGATCCTCGACCGCGTCGCCGGTCAGGACATCGATCCGGACGCGGGCCCGGATCTGCACTGATGTCTCTTGATCCCAGAACAACAGTGTCGCCAGCGGAGTGCCCTGAAGCTCGTCCACCTTGCGGGAGGCCCGATCGGTTTGCACCTCCAGCGTGCCGTCCGCAGCGGATGCCCCACGCAGAACGACCATCCGCGCTTCGCCCCCGCCACCCAAGCCAACGGTTGCCAAGGCCGCCAGGTGCATCGCGCTGCGCGAGTCCTCCGCACCCTGCCCAAGCAAGTGCCACGCCTTCTCGCGGATGCCTTCCAGCGTTTCGAACCACTCACTCATATCCCGTCATCTCCAGGTATCCTGTCCCCTCATGCGATCCCGAAACGCGTACCGGACCTTCCCAGTAGGAATAAAGCAGGTCGTTCCAAGCCATCGAGTTGATCGCCCCGACCTCTGCGTTCAACCCCCTGGCGGGCAGGCGCACGCGCCATCGGGTCGGGACCGCGCGGCCGGCAACGGTTGTCTCATCCAGCGGTTCGGCACTGAACGCGCCGTCCTCGAACGGGGTCGGGGTGCCGTCCGCTTCGATCCACGTGGCAGAGGTGAACGAAGCGCCAGACGTTTCCCGCAGGCGGAACCCCATCAGCTTCTCACCCCCCGCGAAATGAAGCGAGAACCAGTCCCAGCCCGTCTGCGTCTCGGCCAGGGGCGAGGACGACCATTCCCGGTCGAGCCATGCGCGCCCGGTGACGGCCACATTGCCCGAAGGCAGGGTCAGTTGTCCGCCAACTGTATAGAACGGCTGCGAGTAGTAGTAACTCGCTTGTCCCTCGGCCGACTTGACCGAATACCCGCCCGCCCCTTGTGGCACGAACGGTCTGTCCGCGGACAGGGCCAGGTCATAGGCGAAATCACGCCCTGACGCGGTCAATCGAACCTCAGACAGGGTGGGGCCGGACATCCGCCATTCGTCGATCCAGGCGTCGAACGGATCCACGTCGACGCCCGCCTGTCCGATGCCCCCGCGGGCCAGACGTTCTGTCGCGACATGCAGATCCGGCGTGGTCAGCGCAGCATGGCCCAGCCACGCCTGCGGGGTGGCCCAGCCGGACCCGCCTTCGGTCGACAGGGCCGACCGGAACAGGGTCCACTGGATGCCGTAGGGCGTTCCATCGGGACCTTCGAGGTTCGCGGTCACGTACCACCACTCGATCCGGAAATCGGGGTGGGGACCGTGATCGGCCGGGAAGGTGAAGGACGGTTCGGGCTGCGGTTCGGCGAAACCGGCCGACCCGGCGCCCAGACCGGCAAACCCCTGCGCCTGCGCCATCGCGGGCAACGTGGACATCAGAAGGGCGCGGCGGGTGATCCTAGCGTTCATGGGCAAACACTTTCAGAAGGGCCGACGGCGGCGTGCGCGCCAGCCTGATCGCCGGCAACAAGGCCGCGAAGGCAGCCGCGACCAGCGACATGGCGAACAGGCGCAGCCAGTCCAGAGGGAACAGGCGCAGGGGCAGCTTCCAGCCGAACGCCTCGACATTGATGACCGACAGCAGAACCCAGGCAAGCGCGATGCCCACCGGAAGCGAGGCCCCGAAGGTCAGCGCCGCCAGCAACACGGCGCGGCCAAGGTCCAGCGCGGCCAACCTGCGGCGCGTGACTCCAAGCGCCCAAACGGGGGCCAGTTGAGGTAGACGCATGGTTGCGATGGTCAGAAGCGATGTCAGGATCGCAAGCCCGGCGACGCCCAACGTCAGTACGTTCAACGCGGCGGTCACGGTAAACGTGCGTTCGAATACGTCGAGGGAGATGCGCTTGATCGCTTCCTGATCCGTCACCTGATCGGGGCCAAGGTCGAAGCGTTCCCGCAATGCCGCCTCGACCCGCGGCACATCCTCCAGCGGAAGGCGCAGGCCGAAATCGTGTTTGGGCGCGTCGGGAAACAACCGGTCGAATCGGTCCAGCCCCACCATCGCCTGTCCCTGCGGATTGCCGTAGTCGCTGTAGACGCCTGCGATGGGCGCGCGCCAATCCCCGATCTCGATGGTATCCCCAGTCCAGAGATCCTCGCGCCGGGCGAGCTGTTCATTGACCAGCGCGGCATCGCCCGCCGCGACGCGCGACCAGACGTCGGGCCCGGCATCTATCACCGGCCACAGATCGGTGTAGGTCGTGTGGTCCGCCGCCACACCGAACACCTGTCCGGGGGCGCCGGACAGGTCGGCCTCGGCCGCGCGGATCGGCAGGATGGCCTCTACGCGGGGGCCCAGGAACTCGCGCATCTCGCGCGCTTGCGCGTCATCTTCGGCGCTGACGTAAAGCTCGGCGGCAAGGCGTTGATCCAGCCATCCGGTGAAGGTCAGCCGGAACGAATTGACCATCGTGCCGACGCCGATATTCGCGGACAGGGCCAGAAGCAGTGCCATCAGGGCCAGCCCCAACCCCGGAAGCTGGTGTTCCGCATCGGCCCAGAACCATTCGGACCGCGGGCCGCGGGCGGTCCGGGACAGCGACGACAGCACCATGTGCAGAACCACGGGCAACAACAGCGCCGCACCCATCAGCAGGCCGCCCAGAAGCACGAAGCCCGGAATGAGGCCGTCGAATCCGATCCACGCCGCACAGGCCACCCCGAGACACAGAATCGCCGCACCTCCCTGAAGTTGTCGGGTCAGGGTCGACCCCCGACGCCATACCCGCGGATTGGCCGGGGCCAGCAAGGGCAGGCGCGCCGTCTGCCACAGGGATCCTGCGGCGGCAACGGCCGTGCCCAAGACGGCGATGGCCAGCCCCGACAGCCACCAGATCGGGCGCAAGGAGAGGGTTCCTTCGACCGACGCGCCGTAGAGGCCGCGTAAAGTTGCCGCAACGTCTGGGATCAGGACCGACGCGATGACGTATCCCAAAGCCACCCCGACCGCGCCCGCGACCAGGGCGAGGATCAGGAGTTCGAGCGACAAAAGGCCCAGAAGCGTAAGGCGTGGCAATCCAAGCGCGCGCAGGGTTCGAAAGACGCTGCGCCGTTGCTCGAATGCCAGTCCGATCGCACCGCGCACGATGAACAGGCCCACGGCAAAGGACAGGAAACCGAAGGCCGTCAGGTTGAGGTGAAAGCTGTCGGTCAGGCGGGCCACGTCCGCGCCTGCCCCCTCGGACCGCTGCAACTGCGGCGCGATTTCGTCCAGCGGCGGCGCATTGAAGGAAGGTTCAGCGGTCAGGATCAACCGCGAGATCTGCCCCTCCATCCCCAAAACCGTTTGCGCGATGCCGATATCCGCATAGGCGGTGCCCTGGGGGATGCCCTCGGCCTCTATCGCCGGGGGCAGGCCTGCTGCAAGCTGTGTGCCGGGGGCGACAAGAAGCTGCCCCGGGGGGGTGATAAAGCCCGTGTCAATCTGCCGGGCCCCCAGCCCGGTAGGCTGATCCTCTGGCGGAAGGGTGAACGGATCGATGCCGACGATCCGCAGACCGCCCGCATTGCCCGTGACGATCGGACTGACCGGCCAGCCGGCGCGGCGCAGCGCAACGTAAGTCTCCTGCGGGATCGGGCCGTCCGCGGTCAGCCGGGCACGGGAGCCGGCGGCCATCGTTCCCGCCGCGCGGTCGTAGCTTGCGCGGGCCTCGGCGTTGATCGCCTGGACCCCGGACCAGAGCGCGGTCGCCGTGGCAAGTCCGATCACCAGCGTCAGAAGCTGAACCGGATGCCGCCGCCAATGCGATAGAAGGGCCAGAAGCGCGACCCGGATCATGCGATCTGTCCCCGCCGCAGGACCAGCTTGCGCTCCATCCCGTCGGCCAGGGAATGGGAATGCGTGACGCAAAGAAGCGCGGCCCCTGTTTCGGCGACGAGGTCGAGCATCAGCCGCAGCACCGCTTCGCCCGTTTCTTCGTCCAGGTTTCCCGTGGGCTCATCCGCCAGAACCAGCTCCGGGCGCAGGGCCAGTGTTCGGCCAATGGCGACCCTTTGTTGTTGGCCGCCGGACAGCTGTTCGGGGCATTTCCTCAGGTGGTCGGTCAATCCCAGCCGCGCGGCCAGGTCTGCGGTCCAGTCGGGATCGTACCGCCCGGCCAAGCGCGCCTGGAAGGCGATGTTCGACGCAACGTTGAGCGACGGGATCAGGTTGAATTGTTGAAAGATCACCGAGACGCGCGACCTTCGCAGTTTGGCCCGCCCGCGGTCATTCAGTGCGGTCACGTCGGTCTCTCCCAATCGGATGTGGCCCCCGTCGACCGTATCGAGCCCGCCGATCACATGCAGAAGCGTGGATTTCCCGGACCCGCTTTCGCCTGTCAGTGCCAGTGTCCGCCCGGCATCCAGCGTGAAGGACACACCGCGCAGAACTGGCACCGGGCCATCCGCGCCATGAAAGGTTTTTTCGACCGCATCGACGCGGAGAAGAGTACCGTTTGCCATGGAATGCGACCTAGCCGCCCACCGGAGGGCGCACAGGGGGGTGCGACCGGGTGCGCACGAGGAATTGGCGAAGCGTTCCGGAGGGCAGGTGCGACAGGATTGGGAATGATGCCGTCAAGTTGGCCCATCGAAGCCACTAGGGGCACGGTAGAGAGCACAATGGACCGCTTTATCCGGAGATCGTTGCGCTTGATCGAACGTGTGTCTGAACTCGGACGACCTTAATTCGCCTTACGTTTCGGAATGAACGGCAGGGGGGCGATCGGAACGCCATCCTCCACCAGCGCCTTCGCGTCCTCGGGCTTGGCCTCGCCCCAGATCGAACGTTTGGGACTGTCGCCTGTGTGCATGGCGCGGGCTTCCGACGCGAAGGAGGTTCCGACATAGTCCGACTCTGCCTCGACCTTGCGACGTAGGCGCGCCAGCGGATGCTCCTCCGGGGCCTTTGCCGATACACGCGGGGCCATCGGGGCCTTCTCCACGCGGGTTGAGCCGCAATCGGGGCACTCAACCCGACCTTCGGCGAGCAGGGTGTCGAAGGCGTCGGCGGATTTGAACCAGCTTTCGAAACTATGGTCCCGACGGCATTTGAGAGAATAGCGGATCATGGCACGATCATTCCCAGGGCGGCCATCGGTACATAAGGACGGTCCGCGTTTCGTGCAATCAGATCAGGCGCTTCTGCAATGCCGGGTCGGACAGAAGCTCTGCAAGCTCGATGTCCGATACCGTCTTTGCGGCCTTCTTCAATGCAACCCACTTGCGCTTCCGGCAGGGCTTTTCGTCCCAGTCGGACAGAAGCCGGGTTACCTCGACCGGATAGACGACCGCGACGACCGGCAGCTCCCCATCTTCGAGGATCTTGGTATAGGTGAAGATGCCAAGGCACTGATCCGCCGGGACACCGATCACACCGGCTTCCTCGAAAGCTTCCGTAGCGGCGACCTCGGCCGGGGTCTTGCCGTTCATCGGCCATCCTTTGGGGATGACCCAGCGTCCGGTGTCGCGCGTGGTCACCAGAAGAACCTCGATCTTCCCGTTGCGCCTGCGCCAGGGAAGGGCGGCGAACTGCGCGCGCATGTCACGCTTGCCGAAACTCGACATGCGGATCGGGTGCCGTATCTCCTTCATGGTTCCCATCGTACTACGCTCTGCTCACCGGCCCGTTCGGGCTATTCTTCTGCTATCCCTTAAGTTTACGCCGGGATCACCGTCATTCAAGTAGAGGTTGACCCCACCATTCGTGTTGTAGCCCATCATACGTGAAAAATGTACTAATTGATGTATTTTAGAACGGTAAAACTCGGAAATCAGGGCTTTGGGGCATCTTTCGGGCCCCTGGCATGGTCTGACGGCGTCGAAGCGACCTCTCCGGCCATCGGGGCCCGGGCCTGGTGATCTCGCGTTTCATCGGATCGGAAATTTATCGCGGATCCAGCTATGGCGGGGCACACCCGTTGCGCATTCCTCGGGTATCGACCGTCATGGACCTGTCGTGCGCCTTGGGGTGGTTGCCGGGGACGAGTTACCTGACCTCACCCCGCGCGAAGCCGGCCGCTCTGACCGCGTGGCATACACCGGACTACATCGCCGCCCTTCAAGCGGCCGAGCTTACCGGGTCCGTCAGCGATGACGTTCGGGCGCGCCATGCCCTCGGGACAGCATCGAACCCCGTCTATCCCGAAGTGTTCCGGCGCCCGGCAACCGCGGCGGGCGGGTCCATCATGGCGGGGAGCATGCTGCGTGCCCCGGGGCGGCTCTACAACCCCGGCGGGGGGACGCATCACGGTCTGCCCGACCGGGCGAATGGCTTTTGCTACCTGAACGATCCTGTCCTTGGGATCTTGAGCTTGCGCCATAACGGCCTGTCGCGGATCGCCTATGTCGATATCGACGCCCACCATTGCGACGGTGTCGCAGCCGCCTTCGAAGGCGACCCGGATGTCCTGATGATCTCGAGCCATGAGGCAAGGCGATGGCCGTTTACCGGCCCGCTGGAAGAGCGGGGTGTCGGCAACGCCTGGAACATGCCTTTGCCGCGGGGCGCGCATGACGACGACATGGCCGCCGTCTGCGACGGGCTGATCCTGCCGCGTGTCGCGGCGTTTCGCCCCGATGCCATCGTCCTGCAATGCGGGGCCGATGCCGTCACCGAGGACCCGCTGTCGCGGCTTCAGATGTCGAACAACGCTCACTGGCGGGTGCTTCGCGGTCTGATGCCGCTCTGCGACCGGATGCTGGTTCTGGGGGGAGGGGGCTATAACCCCTGGTCGGTCGGTCGGCTATGGACCGGCATCTGGGGGACGCTTTCGGGCCAGGATATCCCGGACCGACTTCCCCTGAATGCCCAGAATGTCCTGAGGGGCCTGTCCTTCGATCACCCGAGGCTGGGCCGGTCCGTCCCCGAGGACCTGTTCACGACCCTGGCAGACCGGCCGCGGACCGGCGCGGTGCATGATGACGTGCGAAGCGGGCTCGCCACATTGGCTGCCCGCGCGCGCGTCTGGGTGTAGGTTTCAGAAAAGGTCGGGGAATTCGGCCTGCATCTGCGGGGTCGCGTGCGTGTTCTCCGTCGGGAACGCCTTCTCGTGGGCAACCTGCGATATCGCGGCGCCCCCGGCCAGCGTCGAGGCGGCCACACAGGCGGCGACGATGTAGGTTCTGCTTTGCTTCATCATGATACGTATCCTTGCGTGCTGTCGGCGGTCGGACCCGCCTTGTGGCAGAAGATACGTACGGAGCCATCCCGAAGTTTCACGCAACCGCGCACACCGCGGGGCACTTTTTTGCGCATATGTTCATGCAAGCGCGGCTTGAGGCCCGGGCGCTTCGTCCCCATCGCTTTTGCCCTAAGCTTGGGCGAAGCCGCCGTATCGGCCATGCGCGAAGATCAGCGGATCCCCCTCGCGGTGCTGGGCATCGAGGACCTTGCCCACCACGATGGCGTGATCGCCGGCGTCGTGGACGGCATGCGTCGCGCAGTGGAACCGGGCCAGGCAATCCTCGATCAGAGGCGTGCCGTCCGCGGCGAATGTCGTCTGGACGCTATCGAACATGTCGGCTTCCTTCACGAAACCGTTGCTGATCGCGGATTGACCCGATCCCATGACGTGGATCGCGAAACGGTCGCATTCTGTGAAGGGGGCGAAGCGGCTTGACGACTTGGCGGGCATCCACAGAACCAGCGGCGGGTCCAGCGACACCGATGAGAACGAGTTCGCAGTGATCCCGACCGGCCCGGTTTCCGTTCGTGTGGTCACCACGGTCACGCCGGTGGCGAACCGCGAAAAGGCGTCGCGCAGCTCACGCTGGGTAAAGGGGGTCAGGCGGCTCATGGCACCTCGTGGCCCAGGGCATGGGTGTAAAGCTCGAACCAGGTCTGACGGTCCATCTCGACCTTCAGCGCGTCAGAGGCACTTCGGATGCGGGCTAGGTTGTTGGTGCCGACAACCGGCAGAATGCCGCTGGGATGCGCCAGAAGCCAGGCTATCGCCACCGCGGCGCGGTCGGTCCCGAAGCGATCTGCCACTGTATCCAGGGCTTGCGCCAATGGCCCCGTGCCGGTCATCAGCGCGCCGCCCCCAAGCGGGGACCAGGCCATCGGCGGGATGCCGCGTTCCTGCAGGAAGGCAAGGTCTCCGTTCGTGAACGGGGCGACCTGGGCCAGGCTGATCTCGATCTGGTTGGTGACGAGGGGCGTCTTCATCGCCGATTGCAGAAGGGTCCAGTCATGCAGCTTGAAGTTCGACACCCCGACCGCGCGCACCTTTCCGGAGGCCACAAGGCCATCCAGCGTCTGCCCGGTCTCGTTGTGGTCCATCAGCGGATCGGGGCGGTGGATGAGCAGCAGGTCGATCCGCTGGGTCCCCATCAGCCGAAGCGACGCGTCGACGGAGGCCTCGATATGGGCGCGACTTGTGTCGTAGTGCTTCACCCGCGCGGCCGAATGACGGCCCGCGGGCGCGACGATATCGCATTTGGTGACGATCTCGATCCGGTCGCGCAATTCGGGTGTCAGCGCGGCGCCCAGCACCTCCTCGGCCATGTAGCCGCCATAGATGTCAGCCTGATCCATGGTCGTTATGCCCTGCTCCAGGCAGGCTTCGATCTTCGCCTGGACATGCGCAGCAGAGGTGTCGTCGGCCTCGGCCAGGCGCCACATGCCATAGACGATGCGGCTGAGGTCCAGATCGGGCGAAAGGCGGACGCGGTCCATTAGCGGCGATCTCCGGTTCCCAAGGGCGTGTCTGGCGTGCCGTCCGGCACGCGGCCATACACATGGGGCAGTGAACAGGTTTTCAACTCGGGCATGACGCGAGAGCCGAAATGCCGGGCCTCGTCGATATGCGGATAGCCCGAGAAGATGAACGCCCGAATGCCCATCTTCTTGTAAGCCTCGATCTCGGACAGCACCTGATCGGTCGATCCCACGATGGCGGCCCCGCAGCCTGACCGCGCCCGTCCGATCCCGGTCCAAAGATGCGGCTCGATATAGCCGAACTGATCGGCAAGCTCGCGCGCCCTGGCCTGATGCGACACTCCAAGGCTGCCGGAATCGTGGGCCCGTTCGCGGATCAGGCGGCCGTATTCGTCGTCGAGTCTGGCGGTCAGATGCTCGGCGTATTCCTTGGCCTCGGCCTCGGTGTCGCGCACGATCATGTGGACGCGCAGCCCGTAATCCAGCGTGCGCCCGTAGCGTTCGGCGACGGCGTTCACCGCCTGCATCCGCTCGGCCAGCTGATCCTTCGGTTCGGGCCACATCAGGTAGACGTCGCAATGCTGGCCGCACAGCTCCAGCGCGGGGGGCGAGTAGCCGCCGAAATACAACAAGGGGCCGCCGGTCTGATAGGGCACGGCGGGGTCGGTCCAGACATTCTCGAACTTGTAGATTTCGCCGTCATAGTCGATCCGGTCGCGGGTCCAGGCCTGCTTGAGGATCTCGACCACCTCGCGCGAGCGCTGATAGCGATAGGCGCTGTCGGCTTTCTCGCCGGGAAAGTCGGAGGAGATCACGTTCAGGGTCAACCGCCCTTCCAGCATGTGGTCCAGCGTCGCGACGGTGCGGGCCAGCATGATCGGCTGCATCTCTCCGCAGCGGATCGCGGCCAGGAAATTCATCCGGTCGGTCAGGGGCGCCATGCCGGCGACGAAGCTGAGCGTATCCTGCCCGACCTGATACGAGGACGGGCAAAGGATATTGCGAAAACCCTGCTGTTCCGCTGTCAGCGCGATGTCGCGGCAATGGGCGAAACTGGACCGCAGATCCGCGTCCGGCACGCCCAGCTGGCGGTAGTCGTCCGAGCAGAGCGCCGAGAACCACGACACCTCGGCAGCGTCGAGATCGGGGGAGGTGATGGGGACAACGGTCATAGCGTGCTCTCCTTTGCGCCTTGCGTAGCAGCGCCGCGCGGGTGCATCAATCTCGGGTCGCGGTCCCTGTCCCGCATGCCTTGCAGACAGGATCGGGCAGGATGCGCGAATATGTGAAGTCGCCACGCGAAGCGGCGGGATTCGAGGTCAGAAATGTCGGAAAAGGTCAATTACGGAATCATCGGCAGCGGCATGATGGGGCAGGAGCACATCCGCAATATTGCCCTTCTGGAGGGTGCCGAAGTCGTTGCATTCCTCGAACCCGACCCCGGCATGGCAGCCGCGACCGCTGCACTGATCCCCGACGCGACCCGGTACGGATCGATCGCCGAACTCCTGAACCATGCCCCCCTCGACGCTCTGGTGATCGCGTCGCCGAACTATCTGCATGTGCCCGAGATCATGGAGATCGCCGAGCGGCGTCCTCTGCCGTTGATGGTGGAAAAGCCCGTCTACACCTCGCCAGACCAAGCCGACGTGCTGACCTCGCTGGGCTATCCCGCGCCGATCTGGGTGGCGATGGAATATCGCTACATGCCGCCCATCGCGAGCTTCATCGGCAAGGTCCAGGATGTCGCCGGTACGGCGTCAATGCTGACGATAAGGGAGCATCGTTTCCCATTCTTGCACAAAGTCGGCAACTGGAATCGGTTCAACGCTTTTTCGGGCGGAACCTTCGTCGAAAAATGCTGCCATTTCTTCGATCTGATGCGCCTGATCCTGAACGCCGAACCCACCCGCATCATGGCCAGCGCCGCGCAAGCGGTGAACCACCTGGACGAGAACTACGAGGGGCGGGCGCCGGACATCCTCGACCATGGCTATGTCATCTGCGATTTCGACAATGGATCCCGGGCCATGCTGGAGCTGAGCATGTTTGCTGAAGGCTCGACCTACCAGGAGGAATTGTCCGTGGTCGGTCCCCGCGGCAAGATCGAGGTGCACGTTCCCGGTCCCACCCGGTTCTGGCCCGACGACCTGGGCCCGCCACCCACAGCGCGGATCGTGACCAGCCCGCGCAGCCCCAAAAGACCGAGGGAGATGGTGATTCCCGTCGATCCCGCCCTTCTGGCCGCCGGCGATCACAACGGCGCAACGTTCTATCAGCATCAGCGCTTCCGCGAGGTCGTCCTGGGCCGCGCCGAAGTCGAGGTCACGCTGGAGGACGGGATGCGCGCGGTCCGGATGGGGCTCGCGGCCCAGCAATCCGCTGCCGACGGCGTCGCCGTGCCCATGTCCGCAACGTGATCGCTTTGTTCTTCAACTTAGGTGGCGCATCCCCTAAGTAGGGGGCGTCAAAGCCGGGGAAGGGAAAGACCCATGCTCAACAACATAGGCCTGCCTGGCCTTCTGCTCATCGCCGTCGTCGTGCTGGTCCTGTTCGGCCGCGGAAAGATCTCGTCGCTGATGGGCGAGGTCGGCAAAGGCATCACCGCGTTCAAGAAGGGCGTGGGCGAGGGGTCCAAGGAAGACGACGCCGAAGCCAAGCGCATCGAGCAGCAGGAGGAGGTGGGCACGCCCGCCGTCCATTCCGAGAAAGCCGACGCCGAGCCGGTCCGCAAGGGCTGATCCACTCCGTTAGGGAAGGCGCGCCCCCATGTTCGATATCGGGATGACCGAGCTTCTGGTCATCGGCATCGTCGCGTTGATCGTGGTCGGGCCGAAAGACCTGCCGGGCATGTTTCGCACGCTGGGCCGCTTCACCGGCAAGATGCGGGGAATGGCGCGCGAGTTTCAGCGCGCCATGGAGGACGCGGCCGACGATGCCGGGGTCAAGGATATCGGGCGAGACCTCAAGGGTTACTCGAACCCGAAGAAATACGGCCTCGACAAGTTGAACGAGGCTGCGAGCAGCTTCGAAAAGTGGGATCCAATGAAGGAGCCCCGCAAGACCGACTCGAAGAAGGGTCCGGCGACGCAAGCGCTGTCCGAAGAACGCCGCGAGAAATCCGAGCGGTTCAAAAAGGCCGCGGCGGACCGCGCCCAATCCCGCCTGGACCGGGAGGCTGAGACGACCTCGGCCGATACTGGCCCCGTAGCCCAGCCGGATCCCGCCGCCCCGGCCGAGGAGCCGAAGGAATGAGCGCGACCGACGACGAGATCGAGGACAGTTCTGCCCCGCTGATCGAGCATCTGGCCGAGTTGCGCACCCGCCTGATCCGATCCGTGATCGCCTTCATCATCGGCATGGTGATCTGTTTCACCGTGGCCACGCCGATCTTCAACTTCCTGACCGAACCTCTGTGCCAGGTGTTGGCGCAACGGGGTCAGGACTGCGACCTGATCTTCATCTCGCCGCAGGAAGGCTTCTTCGTCGCGATCAAGGTCTCGCTTCTGGGCGGGTTGTTCTTGTCCTTCCCAATGATCGCCTACCAGCTCTGGCGGTTCGTCGCACCCGGCCTCTACCGGACCGAGAAAGGGGCGATGCTGCCTTTCCTGGTCGCTTCTCCCTTCATGTTCGTCGCCGGGGCCGCGTTCGCGTTTTACGTCGTCACCCCGCTGGCCTACGACTTCTTCCTGGGCTTCCAGCAGTTCGGCGCAGAGGGCGAGGCGGTCACCCCCGAAATCGGCGCGCCGCTGTCGGTGGTGTTCCAGGGTTCGGCGCAAGAGTACCTGAACCTGACGATCAAGTTCATCGTCTCGTTCGGCCTGTGCTTCCAACTTCCGGTTCTTCTGACCCTTCTTGGAAAGGCGGGCTTGGTGTCCGCGCGGGGGCTTAAGGACGTTCGCAAATATGCGGTTGTGGGTATCCTGGTCCTGGCCGCGCTGGTGACCCCGCCCGACGTCATCACGCAGGTGATCCTGTTCGTCGTGGTCTACGGCCTCTACGAGGTGTCGATCTTCCTGGTCGGCCGGGTCGAGCGGAAGCGGGTCGAGCAACTGCGTGCCGAAGGTGTGCTGGGCGAAGACGAGGATCTCTACAGCTTCGACGAGGATGACGATCTCGGCGACGAAGAGCCCGAGGACGATACCAAGCGCCCATGAGCGATGATCTGACCCGTATCGCGGCGGCGCTGGAGCGAATGTCGCCGCCGCCGTTGGAAACGCCCGACTTTTCCGCGGCCGAAGCGTTCCTGTGGCACACCCGGCCGGATCGCCTGCAACCCGTGGCGCAGGTCAATCGCGTGGATGTCGGCCTTCTGGTGGGCATCGACCGGGCGCGCGAGACACTGTTGCAGAACACCCGTCAGTTCGCGGCCGGTCTACCGGCGAACAATGCCCTTCTGTGGGGCGCACGCGGGATGGGAAAGTCATCGCTGGTCAAGGCGATCCACGCCGAGGTGGCGAAGACCCACCCCCTGAAGATCGTCGAGCTTCAGCGCGAGGACCTGCCCTCGGTCGCGCGGTTGCTGGACCACCTTCGCGCCGCCCCCGACCTGCGGTTCCTGCTGTTCTGCGACGACCTGTCGTTCAGCCATGACGACCAGCATTACAAGTCGCTGAAGGCCGTTCTGGATGGCGGTATCGCCGGTCGGCCAGACAACGTGCTGTTCTATGCGACCTCCAACCGGCGGCACCTGATGCCCCGCGACATGATCGAGAACGAGCGTAGCCAGGCGATCCACAAGTCGGAAGCTACTGAGGAGAAAGTATCGCTTTCGGACCGGTTTGGCCTGTGGTTGGGGTTTCATCCCTGCGATCAGGACGAGTATCTGGCGATGATCCGCGGCTATTGCGATGCGTATGGCGTCGCGGTGGACGACGCGACGCTGCGGGCCGAAGCCATCGAATGGCAGGCGACCCGCGGCGGACGTTCCGGTCGCGTCGCCTGGCAGTTCTTCACCGATCTGGCCGGGCGGACAGGCGTGCGCCTTTAAGGCAAGGCGGCCGGGCGTTCGATCCGGCGCGCCTTGCAGGCGGTACTTCAAGGGTTACCGGATCAGCCCGACCATGATATCGGCGACATTCGTTCCCGTAGGCCCCGTCATCAGCAGGTCGCTTGACGCCTTCAGGGCCGGGTAGGAATCGTTCCGGGCAAGCGAATTCGCGGCATTGATCCCGGCGGCAGCCATGCGGTCCAGGCTACCCCGGTCGACCACGGCGCCGGCCGCATCCGTCGGGCCGTCGCGACCGTCCGTTCCCCCGCTGAGGAAGACCCAGTCGCGATCAAGGCGCGCCAGTCCCACCGCAACCCGCAAGGCCAGTTCCTGATTGCGCCCGCCTGACCCGTTCCCCGTGACACGCACCGTTGGCTCACCCCCGGCGACAAGGGCGAACGGCCCCCTCACCCCGGCCATCACCTCCACGATACGGTCGGCAACGTCCGCGACATCGCCATCCGTCCAACCAGACCAGCGCCGGACGGGCCAACCGGTCAACGCGTCCTCGGCCGCGAGGATCGACGCCTCGTTGCCCCCGACGATCACGTTTCGCGCGACTCCCGGAGCCACGGGCCGAGCCTGTTCGATGGCGTGGCGCACCGACGGGGGAGCCGATTGCCAAAGCGCCAGATCTTCGAGAATCCGGCGTGCTTCCAAAGGGTCGGGCGCAATCTTGGCCGTGGGTCCGGATGCCACGATACGCGGGGCATCGCCCGGAACGTCCGACAGGATCAATGCCACGAGCCTGCCATTTGCCGCCCGCGCCAAGCCGCCCGCTTTCAGGCGAGAGATCGCGCCGCGAACCACGTTCATGCGATGAATATCCGCACCGGCCTTCAGCAGAAGCTCGTTCACCTGCCGAAGCTCGGCCAGGTCGATCCCCTCGATTGGCGCTTCTGCCAAGGCCGATCCCCCGCCCGACACCAGGCACAGGATCGGGCCGGTCGCCCGCGTCGCGCTGCGCAACAGCGCCGTGCCCCCGGCAATCGATCCAGCGTCTGGAACGGGATGCCCGCCCACAATCACCTCGATCCCCGGGATCGCACCGACCGAGGGTGCGACCGCGACGCCGCCTGCGATCTTGGCGCCCAGCAGATCGACGGCCGTGCGGGCCATCGGAAGGGCGGACTTGCCCAAGGCCAGGACCGTCACGCCAGGCGCATCCAACAGGTCCGCCACGTCGTCCATACCACGCCGGACCGCCGCCTCGGGGTCCGCGCGCGTCACTGCGGCCCAGAAGGCCCGTCGTGCCGTATCCCTTAGATCGTCCATCGTTCCGGCCCCCGCGCCGCACAAGAGGTGCCGACCGTCGCAAACAGTCCGCATGGTTTGCATAGCCCATGCGATCAGTCGCGCGAAGGCCGGCGCGGCACTCTGGTCGTTGTCGGCGCGACGGGATATGGACTTGAAAGCAGCGGGATGACCCGGACAGGTCCGGGCCCCCGACGGGATAAAGGGGGGCGCATGACGGCGACCATCATCGACGGCAAGGCTTTCGCCGCGACTATCCGGGAAAAGGTCGCGGGACACGTCGCCCGCTTGAAGTCCGAGGCGGACCTGACCCCCGGTCTGGCCGTCGTCCTGGTCGGAGAAGACCCCGCCAGCCAGGTCTACGTCCGTTCGAAAGGGCGGCTGACAGGCGAGGCGGGGATGAAGTCTTTCCAGCACAGCTTGCCCGCCGACACGCCACAAGCCGACCTGGTGGACCTGGTCGACCGGTTGAACCGCGATCCCCAGGTCCACGGGATCCTCGTTCAGCTTCCTCTGCCCGCTTACATGGATTCCGAGGCCGTCATCAACGCCATCGCGCCAGAGAAGGACGTGGACGGCTTCCATATCTCGAATGTGGGCCTTCTGGGCACGGGGCAGAGCGCGATGGTCCCCTGCACGCCGCTGGGTTGCCTGATGATGCTGCGCGCTCATCACGGATCGCTCAGCGGGATGAATGCGGTGGTCGTCGGACGCTCGAACATCGTGGGCAAGCCGATGGCGCAGCTTCTTCTGGGCGAAAGCTGCACCGTGACGATCGCGCATTCCCGGACCAGGGATTTGCCCGCCGTGGTACGCCAGGCCGATATCGTGGTGGCGGCCGTGGGGCAGCCAAAGATGGTGCAGGGCGACTGGATCAAGCCCGGCGCCACGGTCATCGACGTGGGCATCAACCGGGTGCCGAATGGCGAGAAGACGCGTCTTGTGGGCGATGTCGATTTCGACGCGGCGGTTCAGGTCGCGGGCGCGATTACCCCGGTGCCCGGCGGTGTCGGGCCCATGACCATTGCCTGTCTGCTTGCGAACACGGTCACGGCCTGCTGCAAGATGAACGGGATCGACCCGCCCGAGGATCTGACGGCCTGAGGGAGTCTGCGCGATGAACGAACTGCCCCCGAACCTGTCCCGCCCCGGACGCTCTCCGGCCCGGACCAAGGGGCGGATGCTGGACGACGCGGCCCTTGCCGAAGTCCGCGCTTTGATCGCCGAAGTGCCGCGACGGGATCGCCTGATTGAGTATCTCCACGCGATCCAGGATACGCACCGGCATCTGTCGGCGCCCCATCTGCGAGCGTTGGCACATCTTCTGCGGATCGGGCAGGCGGAAGTCTACGAGGTCGCGACCTTCTACGACCATTTCGACGTGGTGAAGGAGGGGGAGGTGCCACCCCCAGCGCTGACGATCCGCATCTGCGACGGCATTGCATGCATGCTGGCCGGGGCCGAACGGTTGGTCGCCGAGATGGAGGCTGGAGTGGACCCCTCAGCCATTCGCATCCAGCGCGCACCTTGCATGGGCGGCTGCGACGTGGCCCCCGCCGCCCGCGTCGGCGACCGCGAAGTCGGTCACGCCGACCGCGACCGGCTGATGGCATTGGTCACCGCCGAAGACACCGGCCCCGCACGTCCCGACTATCGCGACCTCGCGGCCTACCGCGCTGAAGGTGGGTACGTTCAACTGGACCGGATTCGAAACGGGACGCTGACCGTCGAAGGCGTGATCGCAGAGCTGAAGGATTCCTGTTTGCGCGGCCTTGGTGGCGCCGGGTTCGTGACAGGCAAGAAGTGGGAACTGGTACGCCAGAACCCGGGGCCCAGGCTGATGACCGTCAACGCCGACGAGGGAGAGCCGGGGACTTTCAAGGACCGCTACCATATGGAGCGGAACCCGCACGCCATGCTGGAAGGCGCCCTGATCGGCGCCCACTGCGTCGAGGCCGAGCGCATCTATATCTATATGCGCGCCGAATACCCCGCCGCGACCGAGATCGTGCGTCGGGAGATCCGCGCGCTGGAGGAAGCGCGCCTGATCGACCCCGGGTATATCGAGCTTCGGCGCGGGGCAGGCGCGTATATCTGCGGCGAGGAATCCGCGATGGTGGAATCCATCGAAGGCAACCGGGGCTTGCCGCGCCTGCGCCCCCCGTTCATCGGTCAGGTGGGCCTGTTCGGGCGGCCGACGCTGAACAACAATGTCGAGACGCTGTATTGGGTGCCCAAGATCCTGGAAAAAGGGATCGACTGGTTCCGCGATCTGGGTAAGCCGGATTACCCAGGGCTGCGGTCCTGGTCCGTCTCGGGGCGGGTGCGCAATCCGGGGGTCGTGCAGGCGCCCGCAGGCTCGACCGCAAACGAGCTGATCGAAGCCTGCGGCGGGATGGCCGACGGGCGCAGCTTCAAGGCCTTTCTGCCGGGGGGAGCATCGGGGGGGCTGCTACCGGCGGACAGAGGCGACGTCCCGCTGGACTTCGGTGGTGCGCTGGCCAAGCTTGACGCTTTCGTCGGATCGCACGCCGTCGTCATCTTCAGCGACGTGGACAACATGAAGGACGTGGTGCTGAACCTGATCGACTTCTTCACCCACGAATCCTGCGGTCAATGCACCCCCTGCCGGGGCGGAACGCAGAAAATGGCGCAGCTTCTGCGGCGTGATCATTTGGACGAGGATGCGATCCGTGACCTGGAACAGGTGATGCGAGACGCGTCGATCTGCGGGCTGGGGCAGGCCGCGCCCAATCCGGTGAACCATCTTCTGACCTATTTCCGGGGGGATCTGTGATGTCGGGCCCGATCAGGATCACGCTCGACGGGGTCGAGGTAGAAGCACAGCCGGGCGACACGATCTGGCAGGTCGCCCACCGGTCCGGCACGACGATCCCGCATCTGTGCTGGCGCAACGAACCAGGCTACCGCGCTGACGGCAATTGCCGGGCCTGCATGGTCGAGGTCGAGGGGGAGCGTGTGCTGGCCGCCTCCTGCGCGCGGGACGTGCAGGACGGCATGGTTGTCCACACCGCAACCGACCGCGCCCGCAAGTCGCGCGAGATGGTGTTCGAGATGCTGGGCGCCGACATGCCCGACCCCTCGGCCAGCGCGGACGGCGACGCGCCGTTCTGGACCTGGGCGCGGGACATGGGGATCGCGGATCGCGTCACGGGCGACCGCCTGCCCTCGAAATTCGCAGGCGAGATGCCCGAGCACGACGCGACGAACCCGGCCATCGCGGTGAATCTCGACACCTGCATCGCCTGCAACCTATGCGTCCGCGCCTGCCGCGAAGTACAGGTGAACGACGTGATGGGTATGGCCGACCGGGGGCACCACACCATCCCGGTCTTCGACCTGCACGATCCGATGGGTCATTCGACCTGCGTGACCTGCGGCGAATGCGTCCAGGCCTGTCCTACCGGCGCGCTGATGGAAAAGACGCTGCTGGACGACGCCAACCGCACCCGCGCCGTGCCGGAACAGGCGCTGGAAACGGTGAAAAGCGTCTGTCCCTTCTGCGGTGTCGGGTGCCAGACCGAGGTGTCGGTCGCCGATGGCAGGATCGTCCGGGTGGACGGCGCGAACGGCCCCGCGAACGAGAACCGACTGTGTGTGAAGGGGCGCTTCGGCTATGATTACGCGATGTCGCCCCGGCGTCTGACCAAGCCGCTGATCCGTCGCGACGACGCCCCGAAGTCGGCGCAGGTCGATTTCGACGGCAACCCGATGGAGGTATTCCGCGAGGCCACGTGGGACGAGGCGATGGAGCGTGCCGCCCATGGCCTGACCACCGTGCGGGATACGAACGGCGGCGGGGCCATCGCCGGCTTCGGCTCTGCCAAGGGGTCCAATGAGGAGGCCTACCTGTTCCAGAAGCTGATCCGCGCGGGCTTCGGAACGAACAATGTCGACCACTGCACGCGGCTGTGCCACGCGTCCTCGGTCTCGGCGTTGCTGGAAGGCGTGGGCTCGGGCGCGGTCAGCGCGCCGTTCATGGATGCGCACAAGGCCGATTGCGTGATCGTCATCGGCGCGCGCCCCACGGTGAACCATCCCGTGGCGGCGACCTACTTCAAGCGAGCCGCCAAGCGCGGCACCAAGTTCGTCATCTGCGATCCGCGCGGGCAGGACATGATGACCCACGCGGAACATTCCCTGCGCTTCATGCCCGGCACCGACGTCGCGCTTCTGAACGCGATGCTGCACGTGATCGTGGCCGAGAAGTTGTATGATCAGCAATACATTCAGGCCCATGTCGGCGAGTTCGAGGCACTGAAGGCCAAGGTCGCCGATTTCAGCCCCGAAGCGATGGCGGATGTCTGCGGCATCGACGCGGACACGATCCGCGAAGTTGCCCGACTTTATGCGACGTCCGAACGCTCGATGATCTTCTGGGGCATGGGGATCAGCCAGCATGTCCACGGCACCGACAACTCGCGCTGCCTGATCGCCTTGGCCCTCATCACCGGGCATATCGGGCGCGAGGGCACGGGCCTGCACCCCCTACGCGGACAGAACAACGTCCAGGGTGCCAGCGACGCGGGGCTGATCCCCATGAGCTATCCCGACTATGCGCCGGTGACCGGCGACGCCCGCGAAACCTTCGAGGATGCGTGGGGCCGCCCTCTGGACCCCGAGAAGGGGCTGACCGTGGTCGAGGTCGTCGACGCGATCCACGAGGGCGGCATCCGGGGCATGTATGTCATGGGCGAGAACCCGGCCATGTCCGATCCCGACCAGACCCACGCCCGCGCGGCCTTCGCCAAGCTCGACCACCTTGTGGTGCAGGACATCTTCCTGACCGAAACCGCGTGGTATGCCGACGTGATCCTGCCCGCCTCGGCCCATGCCGAGAAGCAGGGGACCTTCACCAACACCAACCGCCAGGTCCAGATGGGTCGTCCCGCGATGGCTCTGCCGGGCGATGCGCGGCAGGATCTGAAGATCATCATCGACCTCGGGCGGCGCTGCGGGATCGACTGGTCCTATGACGGCCCGGCCGAGGTCTTCGCCGAAATGGCGTCGCTGATGCCGTCGCTGGACGGGATCACCTGGCACATGGTCGAGCGGGAGGGCAGCGTGACCTATCCGCTGAAGGGCGACAGCCAGGAATGGGTGATCTTCAAGGGCGGCTTCCCGACGCCGGACGGACGCGGCAAGTTGGTCCCCGTCGATCTGCTACCCCCGGACGAAGTGCCCGATACCGATTTTCCGATGGTCCTGACCACCGGCCGCCTGCTGGAGCATTGGCATACGGGCGCCATGACCCGGACGTCCAGCGTGCTGGATCGGCTGGAGCCCGAGGCCATCGCCGCGATGAACCTGCGCCAGATTGAGCGTATGGGCCTGACCCCGGGCCAGACCATCGCGATCGAGACGCGGCGCGGCAAGATAACCGCGACGCTGCGCGCGGACCGGGAGGTGGCCGACGACATGGTGTTCGTCCCGTTCTGCTATCGCGAGGCGGCGGCGAACATCCTGACGAACCCGCAGCTGGACCCCTACGGCAAGATCCCCGAGTTCAAGTTCTGCGCGGCGCGGGTCTCGGCCGCGGGGGCCGTGGCGGCGGAATAGGTCAGAACAGCGAGAAGAGGAGGGGGGCCAGAACCGCGGTCAGCATCGCGTTCAGCCCCATCCCGATTCCGGCAAAGGCCCCGGCGGTAGAGTTGACGCGGAACGCATGGGCGGTCCCGATCCCGTGCGCCGCGATCCCCACGGCGAAGCCCCGCGCGCGCCAGTCGGTGAACCCGCAGGCGTTCAGCAGCGGCGTCGCGATCACCGCGCCGATCACGCCCGTCAGGATGACCAGAACGGCGGTAAGCGAGGGCAGGCCGCCGATCTGCTCGGCCACGCCGATGGCGACGGGCGCGGTGGCGGATTTCGGGGCGATGGATAACAGCGTCTCCCCGCGAACGCCCAGGGCCCAAGCGACGCCCACCGCGGCGCCGATGGCCGTCAGGCTGCCGGCAAACAGCGCGGCCAGCATCGGCAGGAACGTCCGCCTCAACCGCCCGAGATTGGCGTGCAGCGGCATGGCCAGCGAGACGGTCGCCGGCCCCAGCATGAAATGGACGAACTGCGCGCCTTCGAAATAGCGGGCGTATGGGATGCCGGTGACCAGCAGGACGGCCCCGATCAGGATGACCGAGATCAGGACCGGGTTGGCCAAGGGATGCCGCGACCGGCCCGAAATGGCATCCGCAGCCAGATATGCCACCAGCGTCAGGGTTAGCCACAATAGCGGCTCCTGCGCGAGGTAGGACCAGAGGGCGGCGGCGTTATTCATCCGCATCGGCCCCGGTTAGGCGGGCCACGGCGCGGAACGCGATGACCCCGGCCAGGATCGCGGCCCCCGTGCTGACGGTCAGCGCGGCGATCAGCGCCGGGCCGTTCCGCCCGAACGTATCGAGATGCGCGATCACGCCGACACCTGCGGGCACGAACAGCAAGGACAGGTTTCCCAGGATCGTGTCGGTCGTCGCCTGCATAGTCTCGCGCAGGCGGGGTCGCAGGGTCAGCGTCAGGAACAGCGCGGCCAGACCGATCACGGGGCCCGGAACCGGCAGGCCCAGCCCCCGGGCCAGCGTTTCGCCCCCAAGCTGGAAGGCCAGCAGGATGGCAAGCGCGCGGATCACGGCAGACGCCTGAGGCCGTAATCCTCGAACGCGGCCAGCGTTTCCTCGATCTCGGCATCTGACAGAATATGGGGCGCGCCTGCCATCCGCGACAGGATATAGGTGCGGGCCAAGTGCTCCAGCTCTTCCATCCGCCAGAGCGCCCGTTCGATGGTTTCTCCGGTGGTGGTCGCGCCGTGATTGGCCATCAGGCAGCCCTGCCGCCCTTCCATCGCGGCGACGACGGCGTCGGACAGCGCCTGCGTCCCGAACCGGGCATAATCGGCGACACGGACGTCCGGGCCCCCGAACGCGGCGATCATGTAGTGACACGCGGGGATCGGCGCGCGGGTCATGGCTTGCGCGGTGGCATGGGCGGGATGCGCGTGGAAGACGGACTGGATGCCGGGCTTGGCGTTGAACAGGGCCTGGTGGAAATGCCACTCGGTCGAGGGTTTGCGCCCGCTTGGATCGGGGCTGCCGTCCAGCGGGATCGCCACCAGCATGTTTGGCGTCATGATGTCATAGGGCGTCCCCGATGGCGTAATCACCATGGTACTGCCCGCCCGGAACGAGGCATTGCCGGACGTCCCCTGGTTCAGGCCCTTTGCCTCCATCGCACGGCAGGCGTCGATCAGGGCCTGCCGGGCTTCGTTCGTGTCGTCGTAGGTCATGCAAAACTGTCCTTGTAGCGGTCGCGCAGGTCGGCCTTCTGGACCTTTCCCATCGTGTTGCGCGGCAGGGCGTCCACCGTGACGAAGCGCTTGGGCCGCTTGTAATCGGCCAGTTGCTGGGACACCGCGGCCTTCACGACATCCATGTCCGGGGTGCCGGTCAGGATGGCGACGACCCCCTCGCCGAAATCGGGATGGGGCACGCCGATCACGGCGCTTTCGCCCACGCCCGGCACGGCATCCAGCACGTCCTCGACCTCCTTGGGATAGACGTTGAACCCGCCCGAGATCACCAGATCCTTCTGCCGTCCGACGATGGTCAGATAACCGTCCGCGTCCAACTGGCCCAGATCGCCGGTGGTGAACCAGCCGTCGCCCGCCAGTTCCTCGGCGGTCTTGTCGGGCATCTGCCAGTAGCCCTTGAAGACATTCGGCCCGCGCACCTCGACCATGCCGATCTTGCCTTCCGCAACTTCCGCGCCGTTTTCGGTCACCCGAATCTCGACCCCCGGCAGGGGGTGGCCCACGGTCCCGGCGCGCCGTTCGCCGTCATAGGGGTTCGACGCGTTCATGCCCGTTTCGGTCATACCATAGCGTTCGAGGATCCGGTGGCCTGTCCGGGCTTCGAACGCGCGATGTGTCTCGGCCAGAAGCGGGGCCGAGCCCGAGACGAACAGCCTCATGTCCCGGGTGGCGTCCGTGGTGAACCGGTCGTCGGCCAGAAGGCGGGTATAGAAGGTCGGCACGCCCATCATCGTGGTGGACCGGGGCAGGGCGTCCAGCACCGCGTCGACATCGAATTTCGACAGAAAGATCATCCCGGCGCCCGACAGAAGCGTGGTGTTGATCGCGACGAACAGGCCGTGGGCGTGAAAGATCGGCAGGGCGTGGATCAGCGTGTCATCGGCCGTGATGCGCCACGCCTGGACAAGGGCCTGTGCATTGGACAACAGGTTCTGCTGCGTCAGCATCGCCCCCTTGGAGCGTCCAGTCGTACCGCTGGTGTACAGGAAGGCCGCCAGATCGTCCGGCGCCCGATCCACCGGATCAAGCTGCGTGGGCTTGCCCTGCATCGCGTCGGCAAAACTGCCAGTGCCACTTTCGGCGAGTGTCAGGACGGGCGGTCCCAAGGCCTCGACCTCGGCCGCCGAAGCGGGATCGCACAGGATCAGCGACGGCGTGGCATCGCCAACGAAATAGGCAACCTCAGGGGTTGTGTAGGCCGTGTTGAGCGGGACGAACACGATGCCGCGCGCGATGCAGGCGGCATAGATCGCCAGCGCCTCGACCGATTTCGCGACCTGCACGACCAGCCTGTCCCCCGGCGTCAGTCCCGCCGCGTCCAACGCATGTGCCGCACGCCCGGCCATATTGAGATAGGCGTCATACGTCACTGTCTCATGACGGGGCCGCTGGGCGAACCGCGCAGAGCGATTGCGATGCGGGGCGATCAGGGCGTCGAAAAGTGGGTTGGTCATCTATGCCTCGGGTCTTTGTCCGCCGAGTCCTAGCGCAGGGGTCTGCGACTTGACAGACCGTGGTCGATCACGCTCCCTTCCATTGTGCAGGTGCAGCATTAGATACTGCATCAGCGAAAAGGAGTTCTTTGATGTCCGGCCAAGGGTATTATTCAAACTATCTACAGACGATGCGGATGCTGACCGAAGCGCAGGCGGTCATCAGCTACAGGATGATGGGGGCTGCAGGACTTTGGCCCGTTGCGCGCACGGAAATGTGGCGCATGGCGCTGGAAAAGGGGCCTGCCTTTGCTGCCGCCTCGCAAGAGGCATGGATGGCGACCATTGCCGGCAAGTCGCCCGACCGGGTCGCCGAGGCATGGTTGCGTCCGATCGCACAGCACACCAGTTCGAACAACAAGCGTTTGTCGCGGCGTCGCTGACCTGAAGGCGTGGACACCGGGCGTCGAATGACGCAGCTTGCGGGCGAACGAAGAAGGAGCCCGCCGCCGTGGTCATGTCACACGCCGACCCGCATCACACGCGCAATCCCGGGATGCCACTTGACCCCGCGATGTTCGACCGCGTCCGGGTCAACAAGCAGGCGTCCGAACGCCGCGCGGCTGGTTTCGGCGCCCGCCGTTCGGTCAAGAAGACCCACCAGGCGGCGTGGCTGGTCAATGCGATCCGGTTGATCGACCTAACGACTTTGTCCGGCGACGACACGCCCGGCAAGGTCAGGCGGCTGTGCGCCAAGGCCCGCGCGCCCGTGGCACCCCGCATCGCGGATGTGCTGGGCATCGCCGACATGGGACTGACCGTCGGGGCGGTCTGCGTCTATCCCACGATGGTGCCGCATGCGGTCGAGGCGTTGCAAGGATCGAACATTCCCGTCGCCTCGGTCGCGACGGGCTTTCCCGCGGGGCTGATGCCGCTGGATCTGCGCCTGCGCGAGGTCGAATGGGCGGTGGCGCAAGGCGCGGCAGAGATCGACATCGTGATCACGCGAGAACACGCCTTGTTGGGCAACTGGCAGGCGCTGTATGATGAGATTTCGGCAATGCGCGACGCCTGTGGCGCGGCCCATATGAAGGTGATCCTTGCGACAGGCGAGCTGGAAACGCTGACGAATGTCTACGCGGCGTCGATGGTCGCGATGCAGGCCGGGGCGGATTTCATCAAGACCTCAACGGGGAAGGAAGGGGTGAACGCCACGCTTCCGGTGTCCCTGACCATGGTGCGTGCCCTGCGCGATTTCGGCGAGGCGACCGGCCACCGGATCGGGTTCAAGCCCGCCGGCGGGATCAAGTCCGCGAAAGAGGCTTTGGCCTGGCAGGTTCTGATGAAAGAGGAACTGGGCCGCGATTGGCTGAACCCCGACCTTTTCCGCTTCGGCGCGTCCTCGATGCTGGGCGACATCGAACGCCAGCTCGAACATCATGCCACGGGGCGCTATGCCGCCGCCCATCGCCACGCGATGTCGTGAGGGACAGATGCAGATATCGGACATACTTCAGACCATGGATTACGGCAAAGCGCCCGAGGACAGCACGATCGTGGCCGACTGGCTGGCCCGCCACGAGAACGGTTTCGGCCATTTCATCGACGGGGCGTTCACCGACCCGGGTGAGACTTTCGAGGTCCAGAACCCCGCCACCGCAGAGGTCATCGCCCATGTGACACAAGGGTCCGAAGCGGATGTCGGCACGGCCATCGCCGCCGCGCGTGCGGCGCAGCCGGGGTGGGCGGCGCTTTCGGGGCATGAGCGGGCGCGGCATCTTTATGCGCTGGCGCGGCACGTGCAGCAGCACGCGCGTTTCCTCGCCGTGCTCGAGACGATCGATAACGGCAAGCCGATCCGTGAAAGCCGTGACATCGACATACCACTGGTAGCGCGGCACCTTTATCACCACGCTGGGTGGGCGGAACTGGTCGAAGACGAACTGCCCGGAACGCAGCCTTACGGTGTCTGCGCACAGGTCGTGCCGTGGAATTTCCCCCTGCTCATGCTGGCATGGAAGGTCGCGCCCGCCTTGGCTGCGGGCAACACGGTTGTTCTGAAGCCCGCGGAATACACTCCCTTGTCGGCCCTGGCCTTTGCCGAGATCGCGCGAGAATGCGGATTGCCCAAGGGCGTGCTCAACATCGTGACCGGCGACGGGGCGACGGGCGCTGCGCTGGTCGGGCACGAGGGGGTGGACAAGGTCGCCTTCACCGGCTCGACCGACGTGGGCAAAACGATTCGGAAGCAGATCGCGGGGTCCGGCAAGGGGCTGACGCTGGAACTGGGCGGCAAGTCCCCGTTCGTCGTTTTCGACGATGCCGACCTGGATGCCGCGGTCGAAGGTGTTGTGGACGCGATCTGGTTCAACCAGGGCCAAGTCTGTTGCGCCGGCGCGCGCGTGCTGGTGGCGGAAGGGGTCGAGGATGCGTTCACCGCCAAATTGCGGGCGCGGATGGACAAGCTGATCGTCGGCGATCCTTTGGACAAGAACACCGACATGGGGGCGATCGTCCACCCCGTCCAACTGGAGAGGATCAAGTCCCTGATGGCGCAAGGCGCGGCCGAGAATGTCGAGATCACGCAGGGCACCGCGCCCGAGGGCTGCTTCTACCCGCCGACGATCGTCACGAATGTGCAACCGGCCAGCATCCTGTCGACCGAGGAGATCTTCGGCCCCGTGGTCACGGTCACGCCCTTCCGCACCCCATCCGACGCGGTCGCGCTGGCGAACAACACGCGATACGGCCTGGCCGCGTCGATCTGGTCCGAGAACGTGAACCTCTGCCTCGACATTGCTGGGCAGGTGAAGGCCGGCGTCATCTGGATCAACTGCACGAACGTCTTCGATGCCGGCGCCGGGTTCGGCGGCTACCGCGAAAGCGGGTTCGGCCGAGAGGGCGGCCGCGAGGGGATGCAGGCCTACCGCACAACGCCCGCGAAACAGGGCCGGGACAGAACACTGCCCGCCTTGACCGCGACTCCGCAGGACAGCGGGCCGCAGGGTCTGGACCGGACGGCCAAACTGTTCATCGGTGGCAAGCAGACGCGGCCCGACGGCGGCTATGTCTATGGTGTTGAAGGGAAGAACGGGCCAGTCGGTCTTGCCGGTCTTGGCAATCGCAAAGACATCCGCAATGCCGTCGAGGCTGCGTCGAAGGCATCCTCGTGGGGGGGAACGACGGGGCATAACCGCGCGCAAATCCTGTATTACCTGGCCGAGAACCTTTCGGCCCGCGCGGCCGAGTTCGCGGATCGCCTGACCTCGTTCGGGCAGTCCACGCAGCGCGCCGAGGCGGAGGTTGAAACCGCGATCCGCCGGACCTTCTGGTATGCCGCGCAGGCCGACAAGTTCGACGGCGCGGTCCACGCCACCAAGTCGTCGCATGTCACGCTGGCGATGAACGAGCCGCTTGGCGTCATGGGGCTTGTTTGTCCGACCGATGCGCCGCTTCTGGGGTTCATTTCGCTGGTGATGCCTGCATTGGCGATGGGCAATCGCGTGGTGGCGGTCCCATCACAGGTCCACCCCCTGTCGGCCACGGACCTGTACCAGGTGATCGAGACCAGCGATGTTCCCGCGGGTGTCGTCAATATCGTCACCGGATCCCGTGACGATCTGGCCACGACCTTGGCCCAGCACGACGGGGTCGACGGCATGTGGTATGTCGGCAGCGCGGGCGCGATGGTCGAGGCCGAAAGCGCCGGCAACCTGAAACAGACCTGGGTCGAAGGGGACGGCGCTCGCGATTGGACAAGCCCCGAGGGGCAAGGACGCGCGTTCCTGCACCGTGCGACGCAGGTCAAGAATATATGGGTGCCCTACGGCGTCTGATCCCGGGTCGTGGGGTTCTCGCACCGCTTGGCTTCCGCCGTCGCTTTCCGAATGTCGGGCTCATCATGGCCTTGACGGCCCCACGTTTCGCCTAACTCGACGGTGAACCGAGGAGGCACGACATGACGCAGGACACGCCGTGGTGGCAACGCTCGGTCGGATACCAGATCTGGCCGCGCAGCTTTCAAGACAGCAACGGGGATGGCGTCGGCGATATCCCCGGCATCATTTCCCGGCTCGATCATCTGGCCGATCTGGGGATCGGCTTCTTGTGGCTGTCGCCGGTCTATGCCTCGCCCCAGCAGGACATGGGCTACGACATCTCGGACTATCGCGACATCGCGCCGGAATACGGCACGCTGAATGATATGGATCGCCTGATCACCGAGGCGAAGGCCCGCGGCATCGGCATCGTCATGGACCTCGTGGTGAACCATTCGTCGGACAAGCACCGCTGGTTTGAGGCGGCGAAGGCCGACTCTGGCGCACCCGAGCGGGACTACTACGTATGGCGCGACCCCGGCCCGAATGGTGAACCGCCATCCGATCTGCGCGCCTGTTTCGGCGGCCCCGCCTGGAACTGGAACGAAGAGGCCGGACAGTACTACCTGGGCTACTTCTCTCCGTTCCAGCCGGATCTGAACTGGCGCAACCCAGCACTTCGGGCCGAAATCTACGACATGATGAACTGGTGGTTCGACCGCGGGATCGCCGGGTTCCGGATGGACGTGATCAGCCTGATCGGGAAGGACATCGAGAACGAGGTCTTCGAGGAAGGTCCATACTTGCACGAATACCTCCAGGAAATGCACCAAAAGACCCTGAAGGGCCGCGATGTGCTGACAATTGGCGAAAGCTGGTCCGTCAGCCGCGAGACGGCGCCCCTTTACTGCGCGAAGGATCGCGACGAGCTGGATATGGTGTTCCAGTTCAACCACATCAAAAGCCAGTGGGACGAGGTTCACGGCAAGTGGAAGCCGAAACCCTTCGATCTTGTCGCGTTCAAGGACGAGCTGTTCGGCTGGCAGGAGGCGCTGGCCGACGCGGGGTGGAACTCGTTGTTCCTGTCGAACCACGATCTTCCACGACAGGTGTCCAAGTACGGCGATGACGGGGAATACCGCGTCCGATCAGCCAAGGCCTTGGCCACCTTGACCCATTTGATGAAGGGAACGCCGTTCATCTATCAGGGCGAAGAAATCGGAATGACCAACATCCGGCTGGAGCGGATCGACCAGTTCCGCGATCTGGAAACCATCGGCCTGTGGCACGAGGAGCGCGAGCGCGGCACCGATTGGGACACGTTCTTGGCAGGGGCCAACGAGAACGGGCGCGACAATACCCGGACGCCTGTCCAGTGGGACGACGGTCCTTGCGCCGGGTTCACCGACGGCATGCCATGGATCGAGGTCAATTCGAACTTCCCCGAAATCAACGTGGCAGCCGAACGTGCGAAATCCGATGGGGTGCTGGCCCATTACCGCAAGCTTGTGGCGTTGCGCAAAAAGATGGATGTCGTCGCGCTGGGCAGGTTCGAGGCTGTCGCCGCCGAACACGACAAGGTCGCGGCGTATCTGCGCCATCACGACGGAGAACGGCTGGCGGTCGTCGCCAACATGACGGGCGATGAGGTCCGCTTCGATCCGCCCGAGGCCCTGCATATAGAGGGCGAGGGGCTTCTGAGCACGGTGGAACCACGTTACCGGATCGATGGCCCGATGACCCTGGCGCCTTGGGAATCCTTTGCGATTCACGCGCGCGGCTGACCCGTTCAGATGGGTTAGGCGGGGGTGAGCGCGATCAGGTGGTTGTCCCAAGCCACGCCGTGCTTCACCGCCCCGCTATCGGTCAGAACGCCGCCGGTGCCATCGGTGAACGCCAGCCCACGACGGGACGGCGCGACACCGCAGATGTCGGGACGGCGCAGGATCTCGAACGCCTCCCCCTCGAACAGGGCCGCTTGCGCGCCGCGTGGGGCGGTCACCGCGATGCGCGCCCCGTCCCCTGACCACGCGACGGACCCGACATAGCCCTGGAACGCAGGGGCAAGGCCGGTGCCGAAGGTTCGCGCCACCGGGTCGCCCAGTCTGTGGGTCGCCAGCATCGGCACCCGCTCCGACGGGGCGCGCTGCGACTGTAGGCCCATCGCGACGGTAGAGTCGGCCCGCCCCGAGATATGGCGGATCGAAAGCTTGGGGTCTTCAAGCTCGACCGTCTCAACGACTCGGCCATCCACGATATACGCAAGATTGGGCCGCATCGTATCGAGGTTCAGCTTTTTACGCTCGTGATCGGGATGCGTGCGGATCCCGCCATTCGCGACCGCCAGCGTATCGTCGGGCAGGCGGATGATCTCATGCGGACCGATCCCGCCAGAGGGGATGTCCCCGATGCGCCCATATTCCGACGCGGCGTCCCACAGGCCGATACGCCCTTCGCCGGTCTCGAAAGCATTCTCGGTCGTTGCAAGGATCCGGCCGCCGTCGATAAAGGCGCCGTGGCCATAGAAATGCCGACCCTCGGGCGATCGAAGCTCGTGCAGGACGCTGCCGGTCGCGCAATCGAGAACCACCGCGAAGGTTCCCGGTCTGCGGGCAAATGCGACGGCCTCTGGGCGGGACGGATGCGCGGCGGCTGCATGGCCGCGATCGGGCAGGCCGACGCGAAAGGCGATCTGTCCATCGACGGTCAGGCCGAACAGGGCGTAGGTGCCGGATGGCTCACGCGCGGCGGCAAGAAAGCTGGGCGTGCCTGCGTCGGCCCATGTGGGAACTGGAAGGGCCGCGGCGGCCCCGGTCGTGGCAAGGAAGCGGCGGCGCGACAGCATCAGTCGCCATCCGCGGAATTGAAGCCCATGGGAACGCCAAGGGCTCCGCCGATCTCGGCACTGGCCGTGTCGCGCGCGGTGCGGATGGCGGTCTGAAGGGCTTCAACCTCGAACCTCGTCTGCACGTCGTCCGTGTTTTGCAGTGCGTGATCCGGCAGGTCGCGTGCCATCTCGACGGCCCGGTCGAGGGACGCCTTGGTCTCCGGGGCGTCCGCCAAGGTGACCGCGAGGTCGCGGAGCGACGAAAGCGCGGCGCGCACCATTTCCATGGACAGCCCGGACCGGCCCAACTCGGCGCGGGCGGGACGAGGGTCGTCGAATGTCCCCATCGGCCGGCCAAGTCTTTGATCGGCGGCGTGTTCCATGTCGGTCAGAAGCGCGGTGTAAAGCGCAGCTTCGGATTCCTGTTCCGTCAAAAACCGTGTGTTTCCGGGGCCGCCGGGATCGCGCATCAGGTCTGCGAAGCCTTTGGACCAGCCGTCCCTGATCGCGGTCGCCGTCCCTGCCAGATCATCGGCCAAGGCCAATGTCAGAGCGCACGGCACGGCGTCACGCTCCCAGATGAGACGCTCCAGGGCACCAAGCCCGCGCCCCGCGACGGATGCGCGCTGAATGGCTTCCGGGGTCCAGGCCTCTTCCCCCTGCTGCGCCAAAAGGCGAATGCCACGCCCGGTTGAATTGCGATCGTCCGGCCAGAACAGGATCGCCTTTGCGCGACCGTCCTCCTCCGCCGGGCCCAGGGAAAGGTGGGAGGCCGCCGCCCAGGCAAGCGCCGCCTCTCGGAAGGCCGGGCGCAGGTCTTCCGGAGCACAAGGCGTCTCGGCCAACGTCTGTGTTGTCTGGGCAAGCTTGTCCATCGTGGGCAGGACATGCTGATCCAGCGCCGTGTCGACATCGGCGATCCCCGGCGAGGCGACCGCGATTGCTGCGGCGGTAAGGGCGGAACGGAGGGTCATAGCGACTCCAGAAAGGCAAGAATGGCGGCACGATCATCCGCAGAAAGCGACGCAAACCGATCCCGGGCCGCCTGCGCTTCGCCTCCGTGCCACAAGATAGCTTCCGTCAGGGATCTGGCACGTCCGTCGTGCAGGAACTGCCGATGCCCGGATGTTTCCTCGGTCAAGCCAATCCCCCAAAGCGGAGGGGTGCGCCATTCCGACCCCGTGGCCTGACCGGCCGGCAATCCGTCAGCCAGTCCGGGCCCCATGTCGTGAAGTAAAAAATCTGAATAGGGCCAGATAAGTTGGAAGCTGTGTTCGGGGCGGTCCTCGAGACGGTGAGTCACGAAGGTAGGGACATGGCAGGCCGTGCATCGGGCCGCGTGGAAGACCTGCTTGCCACGCAGGACCTCGGGATCGTCGACCCGGGCGCGACGGGGCACGCCGAGGCGGCCGGTATAGAACGTCACCAAGTCGAGGCTTTCGTCAGATACCTCAAAGCCGCCTTGCTCGGGGTCCAGGCCGTGCGGCCCGGCACGACAGGCGACTTGCGCTTCCGTGCAATCGCCAGCGGGATCGCGGCGCAAGGGAGAGGCGATGCCGATATCGGCGTTGAATGCATCGGCAGCCTGCTGGCGCAGCGTCGGTGTCGTGGCGCGCACTCCGAAGCGCCCCAGCATCGGACGTTCGTACTCCGGCGACCACACCACGTGGGCGCGTCCGGAAACCCCGTCGCCGTCCAGGTCGTCCGGGTCGGCATGGGACAGGATGTCGGCGGTGGGAATTGCCTCGATCAGGCCAAGCCCGATCATTTGTGGCGCCACACGCGGGCTTATCCGTGTGCGCGGGTCCAGCGGACCGTATCCCAGATCATCCAGACTCCATTCGGGCCGGCGAAGCGATACGCGTTCGTCGCCCGGAAGCGCAACCGCATCGGCATGCGCCCAGGTCACGCTGACCTTCCCTTCGGATGCCGTACCCGGAACCGAGTTGTCGGAAAACTGGTGGCCATAGACGGGGTCGGGGTGCGCGCCCAGATACAGGTCAAGATCGTTCGCAGCGGTTGGATCGTCCCTGAGGGGGAGGCCGAGTCGCACAACCAGGGATCCTGCATCGTCACCGGGGCCCTGCGGGGCATGTCCCCGACCGTCCTTGATATGGCAATCCTGGCAGGACCGGGTGTTGAACATCGGGCCCAAACCATCGGACGCGATGGTGGAAGATGGGGCCGTGACCCAAAGACGCTCGAACAAGCCGTTCCCGACCGCGAAGTCGCTCTGCTGCTCGAAGGTCAGGTCGTTCTGGGGCAGGCTGAACGCTTGACCGTCGTCGCGACGTCTCACGGTTCCCGCGCCACCCTGGTTAGCTTCGAAGGGCTGGGCTGTTCCGAAATCCGAGGGTGGGGCGGTGACTGCCTGAATTCTCGCCGCTTCCGCCCCACTTCGCGGCACGACAGCAAGATGGGGCTCTTTCAGGGAAAGTCGGTCCGCGGGGGACTGAGCCAGTGCAACCCCCGCGACGAGGGCGGTCGACAACATGATCGCGCCATAGTTCAAGGCATGGCCTCCGGTTCGACGATTGCGCGGCGGAGATGTGGTCCGCCGCGCAACGTCGATGCTGTTTCCGTCGCTGCCAAGCAGCTGGACGTCATTCGAACACGGCATCCGGATTGTCGAGGCTGTCCGATCCCTCGAATGCGATCTGATCGGCACCCAGCGCGACGACTGCCCGCTCGATTTCGCGGGTCTGTGCGACAAGCCCGTCGATCGCGGCCTGGATCAGTGCACCGCCCGCTTCGTTGCCGGGGTCGAGCATCATGTCGTAATGAAACCCGGATTCGGCCGCCAGTTTCATCTGCGTCATCTCGAGCATGGTCCGGTCCAAGGCGTCGGACAATGCGTCGGCGACGGACGGCGCTGCCTCGTTCAGCAGATCCTGCAGGGACGCCCCTTGCGTCACGGTGCCGTCCACGCCGACATACTCTCCGGCGAACACGTTCCGGATGCCCAGCGCATCGTAGAAATGGTCGTTATGAGTGTTATCGGCAAAACACGAATGCTCTTCCTCGGGGTCGTTCAGAAGAAGGCCAAGCTGCATCCGTTCGCCGGCCTGCTCCCCGTAGGACAGGCTGCCCATTCCGGTCAGAATCCGCGAGAGACCGTTTGGATCCTCGAGAACCGAGTTCCGTGCGTCGCCACCTTCGGCCCACGCATTGGCCATGAATTCCAGGTCGGACACCAGAAGGTCGGTTGCGGCTTTCAGGTATACGGCCCGCCTGTCGCAATTTCCGTTCGTACAGGCATTGCCCGTGTCGTAATCGGTCCAAGGACGCTGTCCGGCGGTGGCGTCATAAGCCCCGATATCCTGACCCCAAAGCAGGAACTCGATCGCGTGATACCCTGTCGCGACGTTCGCCTCCGCGCCACCGGCCTCGTGCAAGGTCTCCTCGAGAAGGACAGGCGTGATTTCCGTCGCATCTACAGCCTCGCCAGAAATGTCGAAGCTGTCATTCGCAACGACGTTGAGGTTGGATGCCGGATTTTCGTCGTACCCCGCCATGGGGGCGGTGCCTTCGGCCACCACGTAGTCGATCAGCCCCTCGTCCAGCGGCCAGGCGTTCACCTTGCCTTCCCAATCGTCGACCATGGGGTTGCCGAAACGGAAGACTTCGGTCTGCTGATACGGCACCCGGGCCGCCAGCCATGCGTGCCGGGCCGCTTCCAGCCCCTCTGCCGAGGGGGCGGCCAGGAACTCTTGCACGGCGCCTTGCAGCGCGCCCGCCGTCTTCAGGCTGTCGCCGTAGCCCGCCGCTGCGATATCTGCGTAGGTTGCCAGAACGTCCTGTTCCTCGACCGCGAAAGCGGGCCCGGCAATCACGGCGCAAAGGGCGGTTGTGGTCAGTATTCTCATGGTTTCGTCATCCTCTTCAAGCAAACGCTTTGGTAAGCGCGGGGCTGAAGAATGACTGACTTAAACTATCGGAATAAGCAAGGGCCCGGGTGACCGACCCTTCCGCCTTTTGGTGTCAGCTTGCTTGCCGGAACTCCGTCTCTTTCGGGGTGGGGCTGCTCACCGCGGTCCCGCTGCGGAAGAAGGCCAGCTCTTCTCCAATACGCTCCACGAGCCCTTCCAGCGTTTCGACCGCGGCCGAGGTCTCCTCAGCCATGGCGGCGTTGCGCTGCGTCACTTGGTCGAGGCTGCTGACGGATTCGTTCATGCCCTTGATCTGGTTGGCCTGATCCTCGGAAGCCCCGGCGATCTGCTCGATCCGGTCGCGGATCGTTCGCACCTGCTCGTCGATTGCCTGCAAAGCCGCACCGGTTTCCCGGACGAGCTCCACCCCTTGTTTGACACGGTCCCCGGACATGGTGATCAAGCCGGCAATCTCGCGGGCCGCTTCAGATGACCGCACGGCCAAAGCCCGGACTTCCGAGGCTACCACCGCAAATCCTCGTCCCGCGTCCCCAGCCCGCGCTGCTTCGACACCGGCGTTAAGGGCCAGCAGGTTGGTCTGGAAGGAGATGTCATCGATGGTCGAAGTGATAGACGAAATCCGCGTTGAAGATTCCGAAATAGCGTCCATCGCTGACATTGCGGACTGGACGACCTTCTCGGACCGACCCGTTATGTCGGCCGCGCCCGACGCCATTTTGCGCGCTTCCCGGGCATATTCTGCCGATTCGTGGACCGAGGAGGTAAGCTCATCCAGTGCGGCAGCGGTTTCTTCCAAGGTGGCGGCCTGTTTTTCAGTCCGGCGTGCAAGCTGGTTCGTTGCCGCCGTGATCGAGGCCGCTTCGGAGCGTGCATCGACCGTTTTTTCGGATACGTTTCCGAGCACGCCGCGCACTTGCGCCAAGGCTCCGTTGAAATTCCGGCGGATCGGGTCGAGCTCGCCCAGGTCGGTCGTAAGCTCGATATCCAGATCGCCCTTGGCGAAACGCTCCAGTCCGTCGCTCATTACCAGAGCGGTGGTATGGAACGTCGTTGCATCCACCGCGATCTTGATGATTTTCTCGATCTTGCCCGACGCATTCCTGATCGGATTGTAACTGCCACGGACGTGGACCCGGTTGCCGTCTTTCCCTAGTCGGGTGAAGTTTCCGTCCTTGACGACCCCGCTTGCAAGATCGGACCAGAATTCCGCGTAGGCCGAACTGGCGACCTCGCCGGGTTCGACAAGCATCTTGTGGTTTTGTCCGATCAGTTCGGACCGGGTATATCCGAATGTCTGGCAGAACAAATCGTTGACAGAGACGATTTCCCCGGCCGGGGTGAACTCGATATAGGCCTGCACGTTCCGGATCGCTTCGATCAAAGCTTTCGATTCCGCCTCGGAATTTTTCACCGCTGTTACGTCGAAGGCGTATTTCACCACCTTGAACGGACGATCGTCGCCATCCTTCAGCGTTTCGTACGTGGCCTCCAGCCACAGATCGTCGCCCCCTTTCGCCACCCGTCGGACCAGACCGCTTTCGGACGAGCCTTTCTCGAGACGGGCCCAGAACTGGGTGTATTCCGGGGACTTTTTCTCACTTTCCGGAACGAATATGCCATGAGGTTTGCCGATCAGTTCTTCTCGGGTGTACCCCAAGGTCGTGCAGAAGCGCTCGTTCGCGTCGGTCACGGTGCCGTCCAGGTCGAATTCGACGACCGCCATGGACCGATGGATAGCGTCAACCTGTCCGCGGTTATCGCGCCGCCGTATATGGTTTTCCGTGATATCGCGCGCAATCAGAAGGATCTCTTCCTGACCGCTTGCCTCGGACCCGATATGCGAGAAATGACCCGACAGCCAAAGTTCTTGCCCTTTGGCAGAGATAACCGGGAAGATCCGAGACGTATCTTCGCCATTGCTGAGCGAGGCATGAATCTGCTCGACCCAGGTCGCCCGCTTGTCCATCGGTCTGAGCATCGCTGCAAGGGGGTGGCCTACCACCTCGTCCGACCGGCGGCCCGTAATCTTCGAGAAGGCTGGATTGACGTGAATGACCTTTCCTGCGGCGTCGATCTTGACCAGGATATGGCTGCGCCCGATAGATTGCAGGATTTCCGGACAATCGTCCTTGGGAAGCTTCGGTGCGTTTCGTCTGAACACGGCAGCGGACTCCTGATCTGCACGAATTTCGGCCCAGTCTTACCGGGAGGTGCTAAGGAAACTTTAAAAGTTCCAGGAAACCGCGATTTCGTGCATGTTTCAGGCCGAAACAATCACCGAGGTCACCGAACGGCCGGCGGTGGAACCAACTTGGACACCATGACAATGCACGAGGCTGCATGAGCAACAGATTCCGCCCGGTCCTGGCGTTGATTGCAATGGCCGTGGCCGCAGCCTTCGGCCTTGCGATCTCGACCAAGGTGTTCGGCCTTCTGGTTGTCTGCTTTGGATTTGGACTTCTGCTTCCGCTGTTTTCCGCGGTTTCCGGGCTGCAGTTTCCCCGGCGTCTTGTAGGATGGGTCACGGCTTACTGTTTCGTGGCGTTCCTCATGGGAGAATTCGCGGACGGGTACGAGGCTGTGCCGATCCTGGACATCTTGCTTCACGTGGTCAGCGGATCGGCACTGTCCGCGGTGGGGTTCGGGATCGTGATGTTGATCACCGCGGGCGGAGCGCCGCGCACCCAGGTGTGGATCCTGTCCATCCTGGCCTTCGGATTCTCGATGATGGTCGGGGCGATGTGGGAGATCCTGGAGTTCAGCCTGGACCAGCTTTTCGGCCTCAACACCCAGGCTGAGGGTAATATGGACACGATGACAGACATTATCGCCAATCTCGCTGGGGCGGTCTATGGGGTGATCGCGTGCCACGTGTCCGTCGTCTCAGGGCGTCGAATTGCACCGGGGGGATTGCTGCTGGACTTCGTGGCGCGGAATCCGATCATCTATGGCGCCTGGACGGGGCGCTTAAGGCGTGCGCAGGACGTGACCGGCGGCCCGGAGGCCGGATTGGACCGCGCCTTCGAGGGTGGCTGGAAGTCCGGTTCTGACGAAGTCGCCGGCGAGGAAGAGGTTCGGCCAGGCGGTGCGTGAGGGCGGGCGCAGTGCCGCGCCGGCTGGCGATTGGTCGAAGGTCGCGGCCTTCTCACGCAGCAGTCGCGAGGCAGGCATCGCGGGTGGAACCGTGCCGCCGTAGGACGCGATGGCCCGCGCGACATCCGCCCAGAGAAGCGACAGCGCCTCATAGCGCGGTAGGGAAGACAGGGACGAGGCTTCTTCCGCCGAAACCGTCACGGACACCACGTCCCCGCGTCGGAACAGCCAATGCGTCGCGCCGCCGACGACCCCGAGCAAGGGGGGCAGGCCATTGTCCGGACACAGGAAATGGGCGTTCAGAATGGTGCGACCGGGCGGTGGAAACTGAAGATGCGGCAGAAGGGACGCGGCCTGTCGCACCGGAACGGCCAGGATCGCCACATCGCCTTCGCCAATATCGATCCGATCCTGCGTGGTCTTGATGACTTCAAGACGCGAGCGGCCGGACAGCGTCGAAACAGGTTCCCGATACCGTGGAACGATGCCGCGTCGACCCAGAAGCCGAAGCGCGGGGTCGATCAATGCGGGGCCAAGGCCGTCCGGCGCGAACACGGGCTGAGCTGAACGGCTGCCGCGGGCAAAGCTGCGCATGATCGCTGCGCGCAACAGGGCGGCACTGCCGGTTTCCGGCGGTTCGTTCAGGATGGCGCGGCACATCGGGTCCCAGAACAGGTCCCGCAGCGTGTCAGATCGCGAGACTTCCGCGACCGTCCGACGGGGACCGGACGTGATGAGCCGGGCCATATCGGCCGCCAATGCGCCGAGGGCCACGCCGGGCGGGCGCGCCCGCGCGGACAATGCACCGAACGGTCCCGGCGGCAGTTCGACCCTCCAGCGGCGGTCGGCGGCAAGGTCGATGAAGGGGAAGTCCGCTTGCCCCATGGTCAACGCCCAGTCCCCTCCGATCCGGCGCGCCCAGTCCAGAACGGCGGTATTGCACGACAGGACCAGGTGGTTGCCGTTGTCGATCGTTCGGCCAAGCCGTTCGTCGCGATAGGATCGACACCGGCCGCCCGCTTTTGGGGTTGCCTCGATCAAGACGACCTCGCGGCCTTCCGCGCTCAGCCTTTCGGCCGCGACCAGTCCGGCCAGCCCGGCCCCCAGAACGAAGACGCGCCCCATCAGAATGTCCGGGCGATGGTCGACAGGCCGTCCCGGGCCTTCCCCCACCCGGAACGTCGCGGTGGGGGGCGGGTCCAGTCGTCCGACCAGCGTAGCAGGAGGCGCTCGTACGGACCCAGCATCATCAGCGCGGGAACCAGCGGCAATCGCCGGTGGGCGCCGATCCGGGCCTTCGCGGCATCGAAGGCCGTACGGGCATCGCGGCCCAGCGCTTCGCGGGCGGCCGGCAGGTTCGGATGTGATGCCGCGCCGTGCGGATCGTGGGGCATGCCAGCGGTATCGAGGATATGCGCCGGGATATAAAGGCGCCCCATGCGGGCATCCGTTTCCACATCGCGCAGAATGTTAACCAGTTGAAGACCCGTGGCTAGGTTCAGGGCGAAATCCTTGGACGGCGGGCCGCACCACGCGCCGAAGCATTTCATGGACAAGATGCCGACTGCCCCGGCAACCCGGCGAATGTAGGCCTCCAGGCGGTCGGACCTGGGCGCGATGATCGCCGCCGCGTCCATGCGCATTCCCTCGAGGATCAGGTGGAATTCGCCTTCGGGCAAATCGATATGTTCCCGCGCCCGCGCAATCTCGGCGCCGATGGCGGTTTCGGGCCGGCCTGCGGAAGTGCGATTGATCTCTTCCTCCCAGCGGTCCAGCAGCCGGGCCCGGTCCGCAGGGGAGTCTGCGCCCGGGGCGTCCCCGTCGGCGATGTCGTCGACCGCGCGACACAAGGCGTAGACAGCATAGATCGCGCGTCTGCGCCGCTCAGGCAGGATACGCATTCCGGCTGTAAAACTCGACTTGGACCGGGATACGATCTGCCGCGTCACGGCCGCATCCGCGTCCTCTGTGCTGGCGGCGGCAAAATTCATCGGGCCGACCACAGCCCGACGATCCCGGCCCTGAGGAAGTCCGGTCTTTGCAGCGCCACGCGCCGCGCCAAGGGATCGGCGCCGTGCAAGCGCGCCCGCAGCCTTCGCGCCAGAAACAGGGTCGCGCCCGCCTGGGCCCGCAAACCGCGCGCCGAGATCAGGCGGGGCAGGGGGGCGGCACGGTCCAGAAGGGCGTCGCAGGACTGTAAAGTCCGTTCGAGGACTCTTTGCAGCGGGGGCGGCATCCGTGATCGGCTTAGGTTGTGATCGTCCGCCCCTTCCTCCTGCATCCAGTCGCCCGGCAGGTATCGCCGGCCAAGGTTCTGCCAATCCGACGAAATGTCCTGGCAGTGGTTCAGGACCTGCAGCACGGCGCAAAGCGCATCCGACGGCGGGTAGGTGCGCGAGTCTTCCCCGTGAATGGCAAGCAGGAACCGCCCCACCGGTGCGGCCGAGTGGTCGCAATACGACATGAGGTCGGCCCAGTCCGCGCAACGCGTCCCGTCCACGTCGCGGCGAAAGGCGACCAGCAGCTGCCGCGCGGCGTCCAGCGCCATTTTGTCGCAATCGGCGCGTCCTTCACCAAGCGCGCGGAACAGGTCCATCCCCACACCGGGGCCGTCGCGGCCAACCAAAGCCTCTTCCAACCGGTCGAGCTGGGCCAGCTGTTCTGCCCTTTGCGCACGCGGGGTGTCGGCGATGTCATCGGCATATCTGGCATACCGATAGAAGGCGATCACACGCTTTCTGTGCCGGGCCGGTAGCAATCTGGAGGCGACGGGAAAGTTCTCGGCCCCAGCGGCGCTGTCGAGCTCGGCGATACGCTGCGCACGGTGCACCCTGTTGTCGATCTCGGCCTCCCGTGTTTCCGTAAGCGTCATGCGCGACAACTCTTCCTCCTCAACGTGACAGTCGCATGAATGGACCTAAACTCCGCTTTGATCCAGAGAAGGTCTTCGAATGCATCTCTTGCCAACGATCATCGTCATGTCCGCCATGGCCGCGCCCGCCGCAGGGATGGCGGGGGACATCACTGTGTCGATCGAGGGGCTGCGGTCGGACCGGGGTTCGGTCCGTGTCGCCGTTTGCCCCGAGGACTCGTTCACCAAACCATCCTGTCCGTATACCGCATCCGTCCCCGCCACGTCGGCACAAGTCACTGTCGACGATGTTCCGGATGGTATCTATGCCGTCCAAGCTTATCACGACGAGAACTCGGACCAAAAGTTGAACCGGCGCGGCCTGCGTCCATTCGAGGGGTTGGCCTTTTCGAACGATGCGCCCATGCGGTTCGGACCGCCCCGGTTTCCCGACGCCGCAGTTCGGGTGCGGGGGGACGGTCGAATTACGCTGAACATGAGGTACTATCAATGAACGCCATCGATACCGCCTTCGAGGGTGTGCCGTCAGGGGCGCGACACGTCGTCGTCGTCGGGGCCGGTCCCGGCGGACTGGCCACAGCCATGCTGCTGCGAGCGGCAGGGGCAGAGGTGACGGTGGTCGAGAAAAGCGACCGTGTCGGCGGACGGACCGCCAGCTTCACGCAGGACGGGTTCACCTTCGACTACGGACCGACCTTCTACCTTTACCCCCAGGTGCTGCGCGAAATCTTCGAGGCGTGCGGGCGATCCCTTGACGACGAGGTCGAGTTGAAGCGCCTGGACCCGATGTACCGTCTGCAATTCGACGACGGCAACACGTTCAACGCCACGCCCGATGTCGAGCGTCTGACCGCCGAGGCCGCGCGGATCAGCCCCGAAGACGCCCCGAACGTCCACAAGTACCTGACCGAGAACACCGCCAAGTTCGAGGTCTTCAAGCCCATTCTGCAACGTCCCTTCAACGGCATGCGCGACCTTTTCCGGTCAGACATGCTCAAGGCCTTTCCACTGTTTCGCCCGTATCTTACGGTCGATCAGGACCTGAAACGGTGGTTCAAGCACCCGGACCTGCGGCTGGCGTTCAGCTTCCAGTCCAAGTACCTCGGGATGAGCCCGTTCAAATGCCCGTCGCTGTTCACCATCGTGGCGCATGTCGAATACGGGTTCGGCGTTTATCATCCGGTGGGGGGCTGCAATGCGATCCCGCAGGCGATGGCGCGTGTCGCCCGCGAGGCCGGCGTGAAGATCCTGTTGGACGAAGGCGCGGAAGAGATCGAGTTCGACGGCCGGCAAGCGAAATCGGTGCGCACGCCCGCCCGGACGATCCCGTGCGATGCGGTTGTGGTGAACGGCGATTTCTCGTCGACCATCCCCAAGCTGATCCCCGACAAGCGCCGCAAGCGGTGGACGGACAAGAAGATCGCGGCCAAGAAATTCTCGTGCTCGACCTTCATGCTGTATCTGGGGATCGAGGGGCGGTACGACGATATGCACCATCACACGATCTTCCTGTCCGAGGATTACCTGGAGAACATTCGCGAGATCGACGCCGGGAAAGCCCCGAAGGAACCGACGATCTATGTGCAAAACGCTTCCGTCACCGATCCGACCTTGGCCCCCGAGGGGCATTCGACCCTTTACGTCCTTGTGCCCACCGGCAACCTCTCGGGCGGCGAGGATTGGGAGACGCTGGGACCGGTCTATCGCGAGAAGATCCTCGACCGCCTGTCGCGTCTGACCGGGCACGACATCCGGCCGCGGATCCGCACCGAACGGATGATCACACCCGCGGACTGGGAGTCGATGGGCATCTATCGAGGCGCCACGTTCAACCTGGCCCATAATCTGGGGCAGATGCTGCACTGGCGTCCGCGCAATCGGTTCGAGGACGTCGACGGCGTATATCTGACCGGCGGCGGGACGCATCCCGGAAGCGGCTTGCCCACCATTTTCGAAAGCGCCAAGATCGCCGCACGGCTTGCGGCAGATGATCTGGGCCTCGACTATCCCGGCGGGGCCGCAAGCGCGCCGACCTACAAGGAGGCTGCGGAATGAGCTCTGTCGCAATCATCGGAGGGGGCCTTGGCGGGCTGGCGGCTGCGGCGACGCTGGCCGCGCGCGGTCATGACGTGACGGTGCTGGAGAAGAACAACTGGCTTGGCGGGAAGGCGGCCGAGCTGAAGGAAGACGGCTTCCGTTTCGACATGGGGCCCACCATCCTGACCATGCCGCGCGTGCTGGAACGGGTCTTTGCCGAGGCCGGGCGCGACATGTCCGACTATCTGGACTTGCGCAGGCTCGACCCGCAATGGCGGTGTTTCTACGACGATGGCACCGTGCTGGATTTACGCAACGATCCGAAGGAAGCCGCGCGCGAGATCGGCAAGCTGTCGGCCGGAGACGAACAGGGGTTCCAGCGCTTCATGGAGGTCGCCGACCGCCTGTCGGATGTGTCCGACCGGTTCTTCTTCTGGAAGTCGGTCGAGGACATCCGCGATACGATGAACCTGAAGGCCAACATGAATCTGACCACGTTGTCGGACGTGATGGCACTGCGCATGCACCGGACCGTCGCCGGTCAGATCAAGCGGGACGTGAAGGACAAACGGGTGCAGCAGATGCTGGAGCACTTCATCCAGTATATCGGCAGCAGCCCGCTGGCATCGCCGGCCGTTCTGTGCGGCATCGCCCAGATGCAGCAGGACGAGGGGGTCTGGTATCCGATGGGCGGAACCCGCGCCGTGCCGACCGCCCTGACCCGCCTGGGCGAGGAGCTGGGCGTGGACTATCGCACCGGCGTCGACGTCTCGAAGATCGAGGTCGAGAACGGCCATGCCGTCGCCGTCGTCGCCAATGGAGAGCGTCTGCGGTTCGACAAGGTGGTGTCGAACATGGACTCCGTGCGCACCTATCGCGAGCTGGTCGGCGGCAAGGCCTGGCAGGGTTTTGGTTACAAGAACCGCGAGGCTGCCTGCTCGGGGATTGTCCTGTATCTGGGTCTCGATCGCGCCTACGAGCATCTGGCGCATCACAATTTCGTCTTTTCCCGCGACCCGGCGGAAGAGTTCAAGGCAATCTACGACGATGGCGTCCCCGCGCCCGACCCGACCGCCTATATCGCGGCACCGTCCCGTACCGAGCCCGGCGTCGCGCCAGCCGGGGGCGAGGCGCTGTATATCCTGGTCCACACGCCCCACCTGCGGCCCGGGCAGGACTGGTCGCAGATGCTGCCGGCCGAGCGGGCGAAGATCATGGACAAACTCTCTCGTGCGGCGGGTATGGAGGATCTGCAGGACCGTATCGTTGTCGAGCGTAGCCTCACGCCACAAGACATCCACGACCGCTATCGCGTCTTGGACGGGGCGATCTACGGGCTGGTTAGCCATGGTCGGGTGAACGGTGCCTTCAAGCCGGGCAACCGGTCGCGCGAAGTGCGCGACCTGTACCTGGCCGGCGGCAGCGCGCATCCCGGGGCGGGCATGCCCATGGCACTGATGTCGGGATGGATCGCAGCCGACAGCCTGCACCAGGATGCGACGCGCAACGCCCCCATGGTCGCGGAGTAAGGCGTTGGCCGTCCCCGATGATCCGACGACCTTGCGCTCTCCCGGGATGTGCAGGTTCTTCGCCGGGGTGATGAAACGGCAGATGAGTCGGGGATTTCGCGCGGTCCGTGTCCTGAAACCCGGTCTTCCGGACATCCCCGAGGGCCGTCCGATTGTCTTCTATTCCAACCATCCGGGGTGGTGGGATCCCGCCTTCTACATGGTGCTGCAGACACTTCTGCTTCCGGACCGAGAAGGTTACGGACCGATGGAGGCCGACGCACTGGAGAAATACCGGTTCATGAAACGGATCGGGATCTTCGGGGTCGATCCCGGCACGCGGGCGGGGGCGGCGCGGTTCCTCAGGGTCGGCACGCATGTGTTGTCCAAGCCCGACCGCTGCATCTGGATGACCGCCCAAGGCCGCTTCGCCGACCCGAGGGAGCGTCCGGTGACCTTGAGGACGGGCCTTGCCCATCTGATGGCCCGCGTGCCCGACGCCTGTGCGATTCCCTTGGCGATGGAATATCCCTTCTGGTCGGAAAAACGCCCCGAAGCGCTGTGCCATTTCGGGCGACCCGTGGACCCTTCGGGCAACGCAAGGGACTGGCAAGACGCGTTGGAGGATGGCCTGACCGCAGCGCAGGATCGCTTGGCCGAAGCTGCGATGGCGCGTGATCCCGCCGAGTTCGACACGATCCTGGGCGGAGCGCGCGGCGTCGGGGGGATCTACGGCGGATGGTCGCGATTGCGTGCTTTCGTCGAAGGACGGCGCTACGATCCCGATCACATCACGCATTGAGGTCAAATGGACGCCCTGCTTTATATCCTCGCCGTTCTCAGCCTGGGACTGGCCGCGCTTTATACGGGTGTGACTTTGGTCAACCTGTTGGTTTTTCGGGCCCCGCCTGCAAAAGTTGGGTCAGCCCGGCACCCCGTCTCGATCTTGATCCCCGCGCGGGACGAGGTGAGCAATATCGAGGCTGCCTTGACGGCCGCCCTTGCTCAGAAAGATGCCCAGATCGAGGTGGTCGTCTGCGACGATGGCTCGACAGATGGGACGGACAGCGTCGTCAGCCGGATCGCCGCGAACGATCCGCGCGTGCGTCTGATCCGGGGGGTTGAGCTTCCACCGGGGTGGAACGGCAAGCAGCATGCGTGCCACCAGCTGGCCCTCGCGGCCCGGCACCCGCGGCTTCTGTTCGTCGATGCGGATGTGCGGCTTCAGCCCGATGCCGTGGTGCGGATGTCCGGCTATCTGGATGCGCACAACCTGTCGCTCGTGTCGGGGTTTCCCCACCAGATCACCCGGACCCTGCCCGAAATTATCGCCATTCCCCAGATTCTGGTCCTGCTTCTGGGGTACCTGCCGTTCCCCATGGCCCGGATGTCCAACGCGCTGGGCTTCGCGGCGGGATGCGGGCAGCTCATGCTGGTAGAACGCACGGCCTATGAAGAAAGCGGCGGACACGAGGCGTTCCGCAACCGGATGCATGACGGACTGAACCTGCCGCGCAACGTGCGCAAAACGGGCGGAAGGACTGACATCCTTGACGCAACACCGCTGGCGAAGGTTCGGATGTACGACAACTGGGCCGACATCTGGCAAGGCTTCACCAAGAACGCGACCGAGGGGATGGCGACGCCCTCTGCCTTGCCGGTCTGGACCGTTCTGCTGGGCGGGGGGCATATCCTGCCGTTTCTCGTCCTCGCGTTGGCGTGGCTTTCGGGCGCATCGGCCGCGGCTCAGTTCGCCCTTCTGGCGATCATGTTCGTATTCGCGGCGCGCATCCTGCTGGCCTGGAAGGTCCGACAGCATCCCGTGTCCGTGCTTCTTCATCCTGTCGGCGTCGGCGTCACCCTCTGGATCCAGTGGTCCGCCTTGCGCAGCGCCCGGAAGGGGCAGCGCGCGGTCTGGCGCGGCCGGACCTACGACGTCGGATGACCCGGGAGGTCGACGTCGCACATGCTCGCCTGACCGGTGCGTTCTCGTTGGAGGCCGTGCCGCCGGTGAAGCAGCGGGTGGCCCGTCTTCGGGCCCTGGGGCAAGCGATGGCCGAGGGGCGCGAGGATCTGGTCTCGGCCGTAAATCGCGACTTCTCCCCCCGGGCCGAGGTCGAGACGCTGACCGCGGAACTGGGCTTCTTGCAAGGCGCGCTGAAACACACGATCAAGAAGCTGCCGAAATGGGCCAAAGCGTCGCGCGAGCGCGTCCTGAGCCCGGTTCCGGGGGTCGCCGAAGTCTGGCCCGAGCCAAAGGGCGTGGTCGGGATCCTGTCGCCCTGGAACTATCCCCTTCAGCTTGCCCTGATGCCTCTGATCCTGGCGATCGCCGCAGGGAACAAGGTTCTGTTGAAGCCGTCCGAGCGGTCGCCCCATAGCGCCGAGGCGCTTGTGAACCTCATCCAACGGGTTTTTCCCGGAGACGAAGCGATCGTCCTGACGGGTGGGGTCGAAGTGGCGCAGGCTGTCAGCGAATTGCCTCTGGGACATCTGTTCTTCACCGGCTCGACCGAAACGGGGCGTAAGGTGGCGATGGCGGCCGCGAAGACCCTGACGCCTGTCACCCTGGAACTCGGCGGCCGCTCGCCGGCTGTGGCTCTTCCCGGCGCGGACCCGCAGGTGCATGGCCGAATGATCGCGTGGGGCAGGTGGCTGAACGCGGGACAGACCTGCGTCGCGCCGAACCACCTTTGGGTCCCAAAGGGCAGCGAGGCGGCTTGGATCGACGCGCTGTTGCAGCACGCGCAGGCCTTTCTGCCCCGGGATTTCACCGGCATGATCGACGACCGCGCGGTTGCACGCGCGACCGGACTTCTGGAGGAGGCGCGAAGCCGCGCCGTCGACGTTCGGCAGATCGAGGCCGACATTCCCGTCCCGCCGGCCGTCGTACTGAACCCGCCGCCGGATCTGGCCCTGATGCGAGAGGAAATCTTCGCACCGATCCTTCCGGTCCTGACCTATGACACTCTGGACGATGTCCTGAAGGCGGAAACCGGAACCACACCATTGGCCAGCTACGTCTTCGGCGACGGGGTCGAGGCGCGTGCGGCCCTGTCCCGGCTACGCTCGGGCGGGGGCGCCGTGAACGCGGCGATCCTGCACCTGGCCAGCCACGACCTGCCGTTCGGGGGCATCGGAACCAGCGGCCACGGCGCATATCACGGCCATCGCGGCTTTCGCGAGTTCAGCCACGAAAGATCCGTGTTCGTGGCGTCGCAAGGGCCGTGGCTGCGCTTGCTCAGCCCGCCCTATTCCAACACCGCCCGGCGGATTTTCCGTCGCATGGCCGGCTGATCACGCCGCGAACGGGATCTTCCGCCCCCCGACCTCGGCCACTTCCATGGGCGTGTCGTAAAGCCGGGTCAGCCAGTCCGACGTCATCAGATCGCCGGTCTCCCCGGCGCCGAACAGCTTTCCGTCCTTCAACCCGATGACCCGATCCGCGAACCGTGCCGTGACGCCAAGGTCGTGGACCACGATCACCACGCTGCGCGCATCCGGCCCCGTGCGGGACAGATCGTGCAGGCGGCGCATGATGTCGTGGGCATATCGCGGGTCGAGCGCCGAGAGGGGTTCATCCAGCAGAATCCATGGCGTCGTCTGCGCATAGGCCATCGCGACGAAGGCGCGCTGGCGTTGTCCGCCGGACAGGGCATCGAGGGTCCGCGCAGCCAGGGGTCCAAGATCGAAAGTCTCGATCGCGTCCGCGACGGCCGCCCGATCTTCATGGCCAGGGCGTCCTTGATGGTGGGGCCACCGCCCGAAGGCGATCAGGTCCGCCACCGTCAGCCGCGCCGTCACCCCCTGGTCCTGGGTCAGCAAGGCCAGGGACCGGGCACGTTCGCCTGGTTGTATGCCGGACAGGTCGCGGCCGTTCAGGCGAACCGCGCCCGCATGGGGCGAGAGAAGCCCCGCCATGGCGTGAAGCAGCGTCGATTTCCCCGCGCCGTTAGGCCCGATGATCGCCGTGATGCCGCCGGGCGGCAGAGACAGGTCGATCCCCTCCAGGACAGGAACCCCGTCGCGGGTAATGGACAGGTTGCAGGTTTCGAACGTCATCGGTCCCTCCGAAGGACGAGGGCAAGGAAAAGCAGGCCGCCCGCAAACTCGACGACGACCGAAAGGCTGGATTGCAGGCCCAACACCCGTTCGAATGCGAATTGTCCGGCGATCAGGATCGTCGCCCCGATCATCGCGGCCGCCGGGATCAGCACCGCATGACGGTGCGTGTCCGTCAGGCGGTACGCTAGGTTGGCTGCCAGAAGCCCAAGGAAGGTGACCGGCCCGACCAATGCCGTGGCGACCGCGACCATGACCGAGACGAGCGACAGCCCCGCAAGGATCGTCCGGTCGAAGGGCAGGCCCAGAGTCTGTGCCTTCGTCCGCCCCAGGGCGGCCACGTCGAGCCGGGGCGACAACCGCCATGACAGCGCCATCGCGATCACAAGGGCCGCCCCGGCAATGGGCAACAGCCGCGCGTCCACCGCGCCGAAGGACGCGATGCTGGCCTGCTGGACGACCGCGAACTCCGACGGCTCCAGAATGCGCTGGGCGAACCCGGACAACCCGCGCAGAAGCACCCCAAGGATCACCCCGGTCAGGATCATGCGCAGAACGTCCTCGGCCCCCTTGCGCAACAGCGCGGCGAACAGGGCGGTCGCGGCAAGGACAAGGCACCCGGTCTCGACCGCGAATTTCGGCAGGGGCGACAGGCCGGAATACCCGGCCCCGCCCAGGATCAGCACCAGCATGGTTTGCAGAAACACGAACAGGGCATCGAATCCCACGATGCCGGGGGTGATCAGCCGGTTCTGGGCCGCCGTCTGGAACAGGACCGTGGCGTTGCCGACGGCCGCCCCCACAAGGACGAGCGCGGCCAGCTTTTCGGCCCGCAGGGACAGGATCAGGCCGACAGGCGTTCGCAAGTGCCACCCCAGGAACAGCAGCGTAAAACATCCCAGCCCGAGCGAGAGGAAAAGAAGGCGGTGCCTAACCATGCGCAGGCCGCCTCGGGGCGTTCAGAAGCCACAGGAAGGCCGCCGCGCCGAAGACCGAAAAGACCGTGCCCGCGGGGATCTCGTAGGGGTATCGGACCACACGCCCCAGAACATCGGCCGCGAGGATCAGCGCCCCGCCGAGGCCGGCGATGAAGGGCAGGTTGGTGCGCAGGTTGTCGCCCCTGAGGCGCGAGACGATGTTCGGCACGACAAGCCCGACGAAGGGCAGGGTGCCGACCGTGACCACCACCGCCGCCACGACCAGCGACACGATGACCAGCCCCAGCAAGCGCGTGGCGCGATAGTCCAGGCCAAGGCTGCGGGCATGCGACTCCCCCAGGCTGAGAAGGGTGATGCGGTCCGCGACAAGCCACAGAAGCCCCGCAAGACCTGCGATCAGCCATAGTACCTCGTACCGGCCACGCAGAACGCCCGAAAACTCGCCCGAGGTCCAGGTGCCGAGGTATTGCACCAAATCCGTCGCCCAGGCGAGCCACAGCGTCGCCGCCCCCAGAATGCCGCCATAGATCAGGCCGACAAGGGGCAGCAGGATCGGATCGCGCTGAGGAACGCGGGTGGCCAGCACGAAGAACCCGGTCGTCCCGACCAACGCCGCCGCGGCGGCCACGCCCATCTTTACCAGAAGCGCGGAACCGGGCGCGAAAAGGGTGATGCCCAGAAGGCCCAGCATCGCGGCTTCGGGGGTGCCGGTCAGGCTGGGCTCGACCAGCCTGTTCTGGACGGACAACTGAACGACGACCCCCGCCAGTGCCAGCCCGGCCCCGGCCAGCACGGCCGCCACAGTCCGCGGAACCCGGCTGACCGCCATGACCAGCCCCGCATCGATGTCCGCGGCCCAGAGGTCGGCGACACCGATGGAAAGGCTCGCCCCGACCAACAGGACGAGCCCCATCGCGACGAAAAGGCGGGACACTCAGCTTCCGGCGGCGGAGAACGCCTCGGTGATCTCGTCGAGGGTCAGGCGCATCGACTGAACGCCCCCACCAGCAAGGTAAAGCGGCGCGCTTTCGAGATAGACGATCTGCCCCGATTGGCCGGCCTTGGTGCCCTGAACCAGGGGATTGTCCAGCGTGGCGCGGGCGGCCTCGCCCTCCTGACCGATGGCGGCCCCGCGGTCGATCACAAGGATCCAGTCGGGATCGGTTTCGGCGACGAACTCGAACGAGACGGCCTCGCCATGGGTTTCGGCCTCGAGGCCGTCGCGCGCCTCTTCCAGGCCCAGGGCAGCGTGGATCCAGCCGAAGCGGGACCCTGCGCCATAAGCGGAAATCTTGCCACCATTGGCCAGAAGGATCAGCGCATCGCCCTTGCCCTCGACGGCGTTCGACGCGTCCGCGACATCGGTTTCGAGCGCGGAGATCAGCTCCGCGGCGGCCTCTTCCTGGCCGAATATCGCTCCGTAGGCTTCAGCCCGCAATTTCGCCTCTTGGAGCAGATCAGTGCCGTCGATGGTCATATCTAGTGTCGGCGCAATGCGCGACAGCGCGTCGACCTTGGTTTGCGAGCGGCCCCCGGCGACGATCAGGTCCGGGGCCATTACGGCGAGGGCTTCGAAATCCGGCTCGAACAGGGTGCCGACGATTTCGGCGTCCGACATCGCCTCGCTCAGGTAGGCGGGCGGGGTTATACCCGGGACGCCATCGATGGTTACGCCCAGCGCCGAAATCGTGTCGATCGCGGCAAGGTCGAATACGGCGACCGTTTCGGGTGTAGCGGGGGCGCTTGAAGGACCGGTGGCCGTCTGAACCTCAACCCCTTGCGCGAAGGCTGCAAAGGGAAGGGCGGCGGCGAACCCAGCGGCACGGATGGTCTTCATGGAGGGAACTCCCGCGTCGGTTTACAAGTCATACGTATTTCGTCAGGTACTTATTTTCTGACTGCTACAATCAGGAATATCCGGGATGCAAGAGACAATTCAGGCGCGTGGAACCTTCAAGACCGGCGAAGCCAGCAGGTATCTTCGGCAATTGTGCAAGCATTTCAGCCACAAGGTCGACGTCACGTTCGACGCCCACCATGGCGATGTACAGTTCCCGTTCGGGACTGCCGATCTTGAGGCCGGCCAAGACGCGCTGGTGGCTACGATCAATGCGAAAACGGCCGAAGACCTCGGACGGGCCCAGCACGTGATCGATGATCACCTCAAGCGTTTCGCGTTCCGGGAAAAGTGCGATGGGATGTCCTGGGAGGTGGTATGATCACGCGCCACAATGCACCGAACCCGGTCGATCACGCATAGGCGCGCGCGCCGGTCGCAGGGGTCAGGCGCCCGGCGGCCAGCGCGCTCAGCAACACCAGACCCGCGGCGGTGGCGAGGCACAGGGACAGGCCACCGATCTGATAGGTCAGGCCCGATAGGACTGTCCCGATCAGCCGTCCGCCCGCATTCGCCATGTAGTAGAAACCCACATCCATCGTGACCCTTTCGTCCTGCGTGAAGGCCAGGATCAGGTAGGAATGAAGCGAGGAATTGATCGCGAAGATCGCTCCGAACAGCAGCAGCCCAGCGATCAGCACCGCCGTCAGCCACGGCGCGGGGCCGTCCGACATGACGACGGCCGCCGTCAGGCTTGCCAGTATCGCCAGAAGCGCCAGGGCCCATGTCCGGACCGCCATGACCAGTTCGGATTCGGGGCGCGTGGCCGCGCGCAAAATCCGGGGTGCGGCGGCCTGAACGGCGCCGTAGAGGATGATCCATACGGCCATGAAGGTGCCGACCATGAAGAACGCGGCGCGCGCGCCCTCTTCGGTGCCGTCGGACAGGATAGCGTGGAAATAGATCGGGATGCCGACGACGAACCACACGTCGCGCGCGCCGAACAGGAACACGCGCGCCGCCGACAGCCAGTTCACGTTCGGGGACTTGGAAAACACGTCCGAGAATTTCGCCCCCTTCCGTCCCTTCGGCAGCCCCCCCGGCATCGCCACCAACACGGCTAGCAGGATCAGCGCCAGAACCGCGGCCATGGACAGGACCGCCCAGGTGAAGCCGACCGTCGCCAGCAGGCCCGAGCCCATCAGAAAGCCCGCCCCCTTCACGGCGTTCTTCGACCCCGTCAGCATCGCGACCCACCGGAAAAGCCCGCCGGACTCTTTGGGTGCAAGCAACTTCACCGCCGATTTTGACGACATCTTCGCCAGATCCTTGGCGACACCGCTGGCGCCCTGGACGACCATGACAAAGGCCACGGATACGGTGACGGCCCATCCCGGGTCGAGTTGCGCCAGCGCAAGCAAGGCGACGACCTGCAGCGCAAGTCCGGCGTAAAGCGTTGATGTCAGTCCGAACCGAGCCGCGATCCACCCGGCCGCAAGGTTCGTGACCATCCCGGCGATCTCGTACAGCACAAAAAGATATGCCAACTGGATGGGGCTGAAGCCCAGCGTGTGAAAATGAAGCAGCACCAGCATCCGAAGCGCGCCGTCGGTCAGCATGAACGCCCAGTAGGCCGCGGTGACGGCGATATAGGCGGACAGCCCGTCGTGGCGGGGGGCACCATGGCTCATAGGGATGCACCAACCATCCTCGCCACGTCGACAAGCCTGTGGGCATAGCCCATCTCGTTGTCGTACCAGGCGTAGACCTTCACCTGTGTCCCGTTCACGACCATGGTCGACGGCGCGTCCACGATGGAGGACCGCGTGTCGTTCACGTAATCGGCCGAGACCAAGGGGCGGTCCTCGTATCCCAGGATATCCTTCATCTCGCTTTCGGCTGCGGCACGGAAGAGGGCGTTGACCTCCTCCTTCGTCGTTTCGCGGTCCATCTCGAACACGCAATCGGTGAGGGACGCGTTCAGAAGCGGGACGCGCACGGCATGACCGTTCAGCCGACCCTTCAGCTCGGGGTAGATCAGCGTGATCGCCGTGGCACTGCCCGTCGTCGTCGGGATCAGCGAGTTGAGCGCGGACCGGGCACGCCGCAGGTCCTTCGCCGGCCGGTCCACGATGGTCTGGGTATTGGTAACGTCGTGGATCGTGGTGATCGACCCGTGCCGGATGCCGATGCCTTCGTGCAGGACCTTCACGACGGGCGCCAGGCAGTTGGTGGTGCACGACGCCGCCGTGACGATCCGGTGGCGTCCGGGGGCGTAGGTGTCGTGATTGACGCCATAGACGATATTCGCCGCATCGCCGTCCTTCACCGGGGCCGAGACGACGACCTTCTTCACCCCGGCGTCGAAGTAGGGGGCCAGCTTCGCCTCGGACTTGAAGACGCCCGTACAGTCGATGACCACGTCGACCCCGTTCAGCGGCAGATCGGACAGATCGCGCGTTCCGACGAAGGGCAGGCGGGTCCCGTTTATGGTCACGCTGTCTGCGTCGTGGGAAAACGCGGCGTCCCAACGGCCGTGGACCGTGTCGAACTCCAGAAGGTGAGCGTGCATCTCCGGATCGCCGGTCGCGTCGTTGATCCAGGCGACCTTCTCACCGCGCTCCAGCAAGGCACGCAGGGCGAGTTTCCCGATCCGTCCCAAACCGTTCAGTGCATAGGTTGTCATGCCGGGTCCTCAACGTTCATGCGCCCGATGCCGTCCATGGCCTTTTGCAGAGACAATCGGTCTAGCGAGGCGATGGGCAGGGCCGTGAAAGCTGCGATGCGATTGGCCAGACTGCCGTAGGCTTGCTGGAATGCCAGGCTTTTCTGAGCATCCGAGCCTTCGGCTTTCACGGGGTCGGGCATACCCCAATGGGCGCTAACGGGTTGGCCGGGCCAGGGGGGGCAGTCTTCGTTGGCGGCGTGGTCGCATACGGTAAAGACGAAATCCATCTTCGGCGCATCGCTTCCGTGGAATTCGGTCGCGTTCTTCGCGCGCAGACGGGTGATATCGTGCCCCTTGGCCGCAAGCACCTCGACCGCGAAGGGGTTCAGTTCAGACCGGGGTTTCGTGCCGGCCGAGAACACCAAGAACCGATCACCCGCGGTGTCGCGCAAGATGGCCTCGGCGAAGATCGATCGGGCCGAATTTCCGGTGCACAGGAAAAGCACGGTGAACATTCTGTCGGACATGGGGGCGGGCTCCGATTGGGAGGGGGCGAGAGTTGCGCAAATATCCGGGCGGCCCCGGCAGCAGTCGAGCAGAAGGTAGTCGAAGGTCTCGCGGACGGTCTCCAGCGCCACGCTGTAGCGTAGCGATGTTCCTGACCGTTTCTGGTTCACCAGTCCGGCCTGCATCAACGCCGCTAGGTAGGCCGATAGGGTGCTGGGTTTCAGGTCCAGCAGGCCTGCGATTTCGCCGGCGGGCAGGCGGTCGGGATAGCGCCGCATGAGCAGTCGGAAAATCGACAGCCTTTGCGGATGGCCCAGTGTCGCGAGACGAGAGGATGTGATATTTTCCATATTTCGTGAAATATAGAAACTTAGCGCCCGAGTCCACCACTGATTTTAAGACGGGAGACCTGGTTCGGAAATCCTTCTGGCAATGATTGACGTCTATCACGGCCGGTTCTAGGGTCGAGCGCGGGAGGATACTGCGACCCGTGGATCGGCTCGCGCCATCATCGGCGTCTAAGCCGTCGATGCATGGGCCGCTCTACGTTTGGGTTATCCTCCAGGAAATCGGCGGCCGAGGTATCCAAGGGCCGCAAATGCAAGGATGACCATGACCGACTTTTTCGGCGATCTCGCCCCGCTTCGCTTTGACCCCGATGCCCAAGGGCTAGCCTTCCGCCACTACGACCCGGACGAAATGGTCATGGGCAAGCGCATGGAAGATCATCTGCGTTTCGCCGTGGCCTATTGGCACAGCTTCGCATGGCCCGGCGGCGACCCGTTCGGCGGTCAGACCTTCGACCGCCCGTGGTGGGGCGAGACCATGGAGGGCGCGCGCCTGAAGGCCGAGATCGCGTTCGAGATGTTCGAGATCCTGGGCGCGCCGTTCTTCTGCTGGCATGACCACGACATCCGTCCCGAGGGCGAGACCTTCGCCGAGAGCAAGCGCAACTTCGATGAGATCATCGCCCTGTTCGAGGAGAAGATGGAGAACTCGAAGGTCCGCCTGCTGTGGGGCACGGCCAACCTGTTTTCGAACCGGCGGTTCATGTCGGGTGCCGCGACCAACCCCGATCCGGACGTGTTCGCGTGGTCGGCGGCAACCGTGAAAAATTGCCTCGACGCCACGCATCGCCTGAAGGGGCAGAACTACGTGCTTTGGGGCGGCCGCGAGGGCTATGAGACGCTGCTGAACACCGACATGGGCGCCGAGCTGGAGCACATGGGCCGCTTCCTGTCGATGGTGGTCGACTACAAGCACAAGATCGGTTTCGAGGGGCAGATCCTGATCGAGCCCAAGCCGCAGGAGCCTACCAAGCACCAGTACGACTACGACGTGGCGACAGTCTACGGCTTCCTTCAGCGCTTCGGGCTGGAGAAAGAGGTGAAGGTGAACATCGAACAGGGCCACGCGATCCTGGCCGGTCACTCGTTCGAGCACGAGCTGGCGTTGGCCCGCGAGCTGGGCGTGTTCGGGTCCATCGACATGAACCGCAACGATTACCAGTCCGGGTGGGACACCGACCAGTTCCCCAACAACGTCCCCGAGGTCGCGCTGGCCTATTACGAGGTCCTGAAGGCGGGTGGCTTTGACAAGGGCGGCACCAATTTCGACGCCAAGCTGCGGCGCCAGTCGCTGGATCCGTCGGACCTGATCGCCGCCCATGCGGGCGCGATGGATGTCTGCGCGCGGGGTCTGAAGGCGGCGGCGAAGATGCTTGAGGATGACGCGCTGGAAGCCCCCCGCCGTGCCCGTTATGCGGGATGGGAAAGCGCCGAGGCACAGTCGATGCTGACCAGCGATCTGGCCAGCATCGCCGACCGGGTCGAGGCGGGCGGCGTCAATCCGCAGCCACGCTCGGGCCAGCAGGAAAAGCTGGAGAACATCGTGAACCGCTACGTCTGAGTGCGTGCGGCCATCCTGCGCCGGCCGATCTGCTGGCGCAGGAACGCAGCGATGAAGATCGCCGTCAGGATCAAGACGATGGTAGGCGCGGGCGCACTGTCGAGGAAGAAGGCGAGGTAGGTTCCTGCAACCATCGCCGCCATGCAGACCGCCACAGCCACTGCCAGCATCGCCGGGAAGGTCCGGGCCACCAGGAACGCGATGGCCCCCGGCGCGATCAGAAGGCCTATCGCCAGGATCAGCCCGGCCGCCGACAGCGTCGCCACGATGGTCAGGGACAGCGCGCTGAGCAAGCCATAATGCAACAGCCCCACGCCCAGCCCCGAGACCTTGGCCTGCACCGGATCGAAGCTGTGCAGCAGCAGGTCGCGCCATTTCACAAGAAGCGCGGCCGAAACGCCGGCCGAGATCAATAGGGCGGTCCAAAGCTCGGACGGTGACACACCCAGCATGTTGCCGAACAGGATGTGATCCAGATGCGCGCCGGTGTCGACCGAGACGTAGAGGACCAGCCCCACCCCGAACATGCCGGAAAACACGATGCCCATGACGGTATCCTGCTTTACCCGGCTGTTGTCGGACAGATAGCCCGTTGCTACGGCGCAGGTCATGCCCGCGACGAAGGCCCCCAGGATCAGCGGAATTCCCACGATATAGGCCAGCACGATGCCCGGCAGCACGGCATGACTGACCGCGTCGCCCATCAGCGCCCAGCCCTTGAGGACCAGAAAGCACGACATCAGCGCGGTCGGCACCGACACGATCAGCGCGATAAGGAACGCATTCTGCATGAACGGGAACTGGAACGGCAGAAGTAGGGTCTCGACCGTCATGCCGGGTACTCCAACGCAGCGCGGGCCTTGCGCTTTGCCGCCAGTATCCCGTGCTTTGGTGCGAAGACGAAGGCCAGCAAGAAGACCGCCGTCTGCAGGGTCACGATGATCCCCCCGGTCGCGCCGTCCGCGAAATAGCTGGCATAGGCGCCGACGAAGCTGGTGGTGGACCCGATGGCCACGGAGGTCAGGATCAGCCGCGGGAAACGGTCGCACAAAAGGTAGGCCGTGGCGCCCGGCGTCACCACCATCGCGATGACCAGGAACGCACCCACAGTCTGCATGGCCGCGACGATGCTGGCCGATAGAAGTGTGAAGAACACCGCCTTCATAAGCCCGGGGCGAAGACCAATGCTGCGGGCGTGGTTCTCGTCGAAGAAAGTGACCATCAGGTCCTTCCACTTGGCCGCCAGCATCACCAACGAGGCTACCCCGATCAGTGCCAGTTGCAACGTGTCGCCCGGCGTGATCGCCAGGATGTTGCCCATCGTGATGGTCTGGATCGACACCGACATCGGGTTGATGGACACGATGAACAGGCCCAGGCCGAAGAACGATGTGAAGATCAAGCCAATCACGACGTCGATCTTCAGCCCCGACCGCTCCGACAGGAACAGCATCCCGCCCGCGGCCAAACCACCCGCCAGGAACGCCCCCAGCGCGAAGGGCAGGCCGATCACGTAGGCCAGCGCCACGCCCGGCACGACCGAATGGGACAGGGCGTCGCCGATCAGGGACCAGCCCTTCAGCATCAGGTAGGACGACAGGAACGCGCAGACCCCGCCCACCAAGGCCGAGACCCACATCGCGTTGGTCATGTAGCCATAGGCGAACGGCTCCAGCAGGGTCATTCCGGGCGGTCCCGCACTTGCGTCTTACCGCCATATTGGACCAGCGGACGCTCGTCATCCGTCAGGATCGAGAACCCGCGCTGATCCTCGTCATCGTGAATAGCGCCGCCGCCAAGCGTGAAATGGCGAAGAACCCCACCGAACGCGCTTTCCAGGTTCGCGCGCGTGAAGGTGGTTTCGGTCGGGCCATGGGCGAGGACGGTGCCCTTGACCAGCACGGTCCGGTCGCAGAACTCGGGGACCGAGCCAAGGTTATGGGTCGAGACCAGCATGACCCGCCCCTCGGCCCGAAGGTCGCGCAGAAGGGCGACGATCTGTTCCTCGGTCTGGACGTCGACACCGGTGAAGGGCTCGTCCAGCAGGATGACCTTGCCGTCCTGCGCCAGGGCGCGCGCCAGGAACACACGCTTGCGTTGCCCGCCGGACAACTCGCCGATCTGGCGATGCCTCAGATCGGACATGTTCACGCGGGAAAGGGCTTGGTCGACCGCGGCGCGGTCATCCGACGAGGGACGTCGCAGAAACCCCATGTGACCGTAGCGGCCCATCATAACCACATCCTCGACCAAGACGGGGAATGTCCAGTCGACCTCCTCCGACTGGGGCACATAGGCGATCAAGTTCGCTTTCAGGGCGTCCTTCACTGGGCGGCCCAGGACCGTGATCGTGCCCCGCGCGGCAGGAACGAACCCCATCAGCGCCTTGAACAGCGTCGATTTCCCGGCCCCGTTGACCCCCACCAGTGCCGTGACGGTGCCGGTCGGGATCGCGAAGCTGGCATCGCGCAGGGCGGTCAGACCGTTTCGATACGTGACTGTGACGTTCTCGGCCCGGATGCCGCTACCCTCGGTGGCGCCGTTCGGGTCGCTCAATCGGTTGCTCCGGTCAGGCCGTCCGCGATGGTTTCAGTCGTCACCCGCAGAAGATCCAGATAGGTGGGCACCGGACCGTCGCCCTCGGATAGGCTGTCGACATAGAGGACCCCGCCATAGGCGGCCCCGGTCTCCCGGGCGATCTGTTCGGCCGGGGCCGTGTTGACCGTGCTTTCGCAGAACACCGCCGGGACGTCATTTTCGCGGACGCCGTCGATCACGCTGCGGACCTGTTGCGGCGTGCCGACCTGATCGGCGTTGATCGGCCACAGGTACAATTCCCGCAGACCCAGATCGCGGGCGAGGTAACTGAACGCCCCTTCGCATGTGACCAGCCAGCGCCGATCATCGGGGATGGCGGCGATCCGGTCGCGCAGGGGGGCGATCGTCTGTTGCAGCCGATCCTTGTAGGCGGCGGCGTTCGCCGCGTAGGTCTCTGCGTTCGCGGGATCCTGTGCGGCAAGTGCTTCGGCGATATTGTCGATATAGATCAGCGCGTTGTCCGGACCCATCCACGCATGGGGGTTCGGCGCGCCGGCATAGGACCCTTCCGAAATCGGGATCGGATTGATCCCGTCGGACAAGGTGGCCGACGGCACGTCACGCAGATTGGCGAGGAACTGTTCGAACCAAAGCTCGAGGTTGAGCCCGTTCCACAGGATCAGGTCCGCGTCCGAGGCGCGCACGATGTCCTGCGGGGTCGGCTCATAGCCGTGGATCTCGGCCCCGGGTTTGGTGATCGACACGACCTCGGCCGCATCCCCGGCAACGTTGCGGGCCATGTCGGCCAGAACCGTGAAGGTCGTCGCCACCTTCAACTGGTCTTGCGCGGATGCCGGTGCGGCCAGAAACGCGGCAACGGCGGTGAGAAGCAGGCGGCTTGGGGCCGGGCGCATGGGGTCCTCGCGGAAAGATCACTCCACATGCATTTAGGAATTATTCGCAACTGTAAAGGCTGTTTCTGCAATTCAGTTGCAACTGGGATCTTGCCGGTGAATGCGGTGAAGTGCATGAAAGGGCCATGGCCGGAGCACACAGAACCAAGCGCCTGACCGACGCCCTGCGTTCGGACGGCATTCGTATCACGCGGCAGCGGGCCGCCCTGCTGGAGATCATCGCGACATCGGACGACCACCCCGACGCGGTCGAACTGCACCGCCGTGCCAGCGATGAAGTGCCGGGGTTATCGATTTCGACGGTTTACCGCACGCTCGCGGCGCTCGAGGAGCATGGCGTCATTCAGCGCCATCAGTTCCAGGGCGACACGGCCCGGTTCGAACATGCGGATACGGCGCATCACGACCACATGATCGACGTCGACAGTGGCGAGGTGATCGAGTTCCGCTCGGACCGGATCGAGGAGCTGCAGGCCGAGCTGGCCCGCGAAATGGGGTACGACATCGTCAGTCACCGCATGGAGCTTTACGTTCGCAAGCGGGACTGACGGGTCGCGTCGTTAGCCCTTGCGGCGGGGTTTCGCGTCACCACCGCGCTGGGGCGGGCCGGACTTCTTACCACCGGGCCGGGGCTTTCCGGGGCGTTCCATCCGCTTGGACGTGTCCGAGGCACCGGCCCGAAGGCCCGGCTTGGATGGTGGGCCTTTCGGCTTGGCACCCGGTCCTGCCGACTTGGGACGCGACGATGCGCCGGGCGCGCCGCCATGCTTCGACGCCGCGCGCTTAGGCCTTTCATCCGCAGTGTTGGGGCGCGGGCGTTCCGTTCCCTCGGGGCGGGGGCCCTTACTGTCCGCGCGCGGTCCTTTGCCCTCGGGCCGAGGTCCCTTGGGTCCGGGGCGGGGCGCGGTCGGCTTGCCGGCCTTCGGAGGTCGTGGCTCCTCTTGCGACTTTGGCCGCGCGGTTTGCATGGGGGCAGGATGTTCGGGGGCCGGCCGTTGCGGGGCGGGACGGGGCGCGGCGGAGCGTGGCTTCGGTGCCTCGGATCGGGACTGGTCGGCCCCGTCCGCGGCTTTGGCGGTCACATCGCCTTCCAGCACACCACCAGCTCCCAGACGTTCCAGGAAGCCGGGCAGGGCGGCGGCGGTAAGCTCGACCTGCGTTTCCTTGGCCTCGACCCGGATCTTTCCGATCTGCGACTTTTCCAGCCCTCCTGCGCGGCACAGAAGCGGCAACAGCCACCGCGGCTCGGCGTTCTTGTCGCGGCCCACGGAAAGAACGACCCAGGCCGAGGGGCCGAAAGGCGCGCGGTCGACCTCTTTGCCGGGAGCGCCGCGCGTGTTCAGCTCTTCGGGGGCCGAAAGCCGCGCCCGATAAAGCTTCAGGCACGCCACCGCGATCCGGGCGGGATCGTGCATCTCCATCAATGTCGCGGCGAAGGCGGCTTCGTCTTCGGTCGGCTCTTCGCTCCACGCGGGGTCGTCCAGCAGGCGCTGCTCGTCCTTGCGCAGGATTTCGTCCGCGTCCGGGGCGGTCACCCACTCGGCTTCGATCTTGGCCCATTTCAGCAGACGAGCGGCCTTCTTGGAGGCTTTGTCCGGAACGATGAGGGCCGAGATCCCCTTGCGTCCGGCACGGCCGGTTCGCCCGGACCTGTGCAACAGTGCCTCAGTATTGGTTGGCAGATCGGCATGGATCACGAGGGCGAGGTTCGGAAGGTCGATGCCGCGCGCGGCCACGTCGGTCGCAACGCAGACCCGGGCCCGCCCGTCGCGCATGGCCTGAAGCGCGTGGCCACGCTCGTCCTGGCTGAGCTCGCCCGACAAGCTGACGACCGACAGGCCGCGGTTCGAGATCCGGGCGGTCAGGCGGGCGACCGCCGCGCGGGTGTTGGCAAAGACGATTGCGGTTGGCGCGTCGTGAAAGCGCAGCAGGTTGATGATCGCATTCTCGCCATCCTGCGGGGCGACCTGCACCGCCTGATAGGCGATGTCGGCATGCTGGCGCGCACCTGAACCGGTGTTCACGCGCACGGCGTCACGCTGGAACGCCTTGGCCATTTCGGCAATGGCCGGCGGCACGGTGGCCGAGAACATCAGCGTGCGTCGGGTCTCGGGCGCGGCGGCCAGCATGAACTCCAGATCCTCGCGAAAGCCCAGGTCCAGCATCTCGTCCGCTTCGTCCAGGACCACGGCCCGGATATCTGTCAGCTCCAGCGCGCCGCGGGTGATGTGGTCGCGCAAACGTCCCGGTGTGCCGACGACGATGTGGGCCCCATGGTCCAGTGCACGGCGTTCCTGCCTCGCGTCCATCCCGCCGATGCAGGGCACGACGCGCGCGCCGGCCTTGGCGTAAAGCCAGGTCAGTTCCCGCTCCACCTGCAACGCAAGCTCACGGGTGGGCGCCACGACCAAGGCCAGAGGTGCAGCAGCCGGACCCAGGCGATCCGTTTCGCCCATGAGCGTTTGCGCGATCGCCAAACCGAATCCCACGGTCTTGCCCGACCCGGTTTGTGCCGAAACCAGCAGATCGGCGTCGGCGAGTTCTGGCGCCGAGACTGCGGTCTGCACGTCGGTCAGCGTGTCGAACCCACGCTCGGCGAGGGCTTCGGATAGGGTCGTTATCATGCGGGGATCGTCCAGTCGGAAAAGGGGCAGCGCGCCGGAAGGGTGCGGGAAGAGCCTGCCTTAAAGGCAAGCGAGCGCGACGTCCAACGAAAGTTGCGCGCCCGGGAACACGTTCGCGGGACTACCTGACATGCGCATAATGCAAAAGGGCCGGCATGTCCGGCCAGGCCGAGAACCGTGCGGCGTGGGGCAGATCAGCGGGCGGTGCCTTGCGGTATCCTTCGGTGAACAGAAGGAACGGGATCCCCGCCGCTTCGGCTGTGGCGGCATCGACCTCGCTGTCGCCCACATAGATCGCCGCACCCTGACCCAGCGCGTGAAACGCGGCCAGAAGCGGCGAAGGATCGGGCTTGCGGCGGGGCAAGGTGTCACCACCGATCACGACGTCGAAGAAGCCGTCCAAGTCGAGATGCTGCATGACGGCGCGCGCGGGACTTTCGGGCTTGTTGGTGCAAAGGCCCAAGGCATGACCGTCCGCGCAGAGTCGCGCCAGCGTTTCGATCACGTCGGGATAGGGCGTCGTCAGGTCGACGGCGGTCTCGTATAGGTCCAGGAATGCGTCCAGAACCCGGTCCCGGTTGGCTTCGGGCAGGCTGCGGGCCGCCATCATGCGATCGACGAACACCGGTGCGCCATTGCCGATGAAGGATTGCACCTCGTCGCGATCGAGGGGCGGGACACCTTCGCGCGCCAATACCGTGTTGGCCGCCTGGCGGATGTCGGGGGCCGAGTCGATCAGCGTGCCGTCGAGGTCGAAGACGATGCGGAGGGGCGTGTCGCGATCCATCCGCCCCGAATGCCGTGGCTGTTCGGTCTCGTCAATCGCCGCCTTTCCGCGGAAGCCCGGCGGCCCATATGCCCGGGCAACCCGGCGGAGGTCTCATGTTCCCACTCTATCTCGCGACGGCTCTGATCTTCCTGATCCTGGACACGGCCGTTCTGAAACTGTTGCTGCGCCCGGTATTTGCGCGCGCCATGGGGCCGACCATGCGGGATGGCCCGCGGGTCCTTCCGGCCGCAATCTTCTACCTTGGCTATGCCGCCGGGCTGGTCTGGCTGATCTCGCTTCCCGCGATGATGGACGGGCTTCCGGTGCAGGCCGCGTTGAGGGGAGCGGTTCTGGGTGCCGTCGCCTATGGCACGTCCGAGTTTCGGGCGATGTCGATGCTGCGTCCCTGGCGGTGGTCGCTGGTGGTCATTGGCAGCCTGTGGGGCGCTTTCGCGACGGGACTGGCCGCCTGGGCCGGGGTGCTGCTGGTCCTGCGCTTCCCGTAAGGAGGGCGGACCGTTTCCCGGCCTCTGATTGACCGTGACGCAGGGCGCGCTTACGCTTCGGAACAAGGCCGCGTGACGGCCATCGCAGTCGAGAGGGACAGTCATGAAACGAACCGTCATAGCCGCCGCCGTGGGACTTGCCGGCCTTGCCGCGCCTGCGCTCGCTGAAGTTCATCCGCCGGCCGTCTTCGCCTACACGACCCATGAGAACTATTGCCCGAACGGTCTGCAACCCGTGACGATCAACGGGATCGTCTCTTGTGGCACCCCGAACCAGCCGATCACGTATCGACAGGTGATGACGCACCCCGTCCAGCGCACGCATCCGCCGCGGAAGGCGATGCGATCGCATTACCAGCGTTCGACTGGCATCCCGCTCAAGGGCGGCGACGTCTACGTGCCTTCGGGCAAGGGCATCGATTGAAACGAGCATGGCCCGCCTTTCGGGGGCGGGCCATGTCGTCGGAACCGGAAGGCCGGACTTAGAGGGGCTGAAGCTCGCCCGCGGATTCGCGGCCGTCACGACCCGAGATCAACTCGTAGCTGATCTTCTGGTTGTCGGCGAGGCCGGTCAGACCTGCCCGTTCAACGGCAGAGATGTGGACGAACACATCCTTTCCGCCGCCATCGGGTGCGATGAAGCCATAGCCTTTGGTGGTGTTGAACCATTTCACGGTGCCAGTCGGCATACCTTATCTCCTATACGTGCCGCGGAGGGCGGCGTCGGTTGCAGCCAGTGTCTTCCAAGTCAGGCTACTCTCAGGAGTGGTCGCCGTAGAAAGATTGGCGCTTCGAATCTGAGGGCAATATGCCGTGTTTTGCAAGCAAAGTGTTGATGACGGAACGATGACGCGATGAAACTGTATGGCCTTAAGACATGCGATACGTGCCGCAAGGCTTTGACTAATCTCAAGAACCTGGGCTTCGATGTCGAATTCGTCGACATCCGCGCTGACCCTTTGCCGCAGGCCGATCTGGAGCGTTTCGCTGAAGCTTTCGGCGATGATCTGCTCAATCGACGGTCAACGACATGGCGAGGCCTGTCGGAGGATCAGAGGCAGATGCCGCCTGTCCAGCTTGTGGCAACTTACCCGGCGGTGATGAAGCGCCCCGTAATCGAACGGGGCGACCAGCTTTACCTAGGCTGGTCTTCCCAAGTTCAGGCGCGGATCACTTAAGGTCCGGGGGCGTCGCTTCGGCGGCCAGCTTGGCGACGGCCTCGTCCAGCGTCAGCGTGGATTGGTGCTTTTCGCCCAAGCGGCGCATGGAAACGCTGCGATCCTCGACCTCGCGCGCCCCGATGGCGAGGATCGCGGGCACCTTGCCCAGCGAATGCTCGCGGACCTTGTAGTTGATCTTCTCGTTCCGGGTATCGACCTCGACACGCAGACCTGCCTTGCGCAGCGCGACTGCCACCTCGTGGGCATAGTCGTCCGCGTCCGACACGATTGTCGCCACAACCACCTGCCGCGGGGCAAGCCACAGGGGCAGGCGACCGGCGCTGTCTTCGATCAGGATGCCGATGAACCGCTCGAAACTGCCCAACACCGCGCGGTGCAGCATGTAGGGGCGATGCTTCGCGCCGTCCTGGCCGATATATGTCGCGTCCAGACGCTCGGGCAGGTTGGGATCGACCTGAAGGGTGCCGCACTGCCAGTCCCGCCCGATCGCGTCGGTCAGGACGAATTCGAGCTTCGGTCCATAAAACGCGCCCTCGCCCGGGTTCAGCTCGAACGCATATCCCGCCGCCTCGCAGGCGTTTCGCAAAGCGGCCTCGACCCGGTCCCAGCTTTCGTCCGAACCGATCCGTTGCTCGGGCCGGTCCGAGAACTTGATCCGCCACGAGGTGAACCCGAGATCGGCATAAATCGCCGCCAGCATCTCGATGAAGCGGCGGGTCTCGTCCTCGATCTGCTCCTCGGTGCAGAAGATATGCGCGTCGTCCTGGGTGAAGCCGCGCACCCGCATGATCCCGTGCAGCGCGCCCGACGGCTCGTAGCGGTTGCATGACCCGAACTCGGCCATGCGTAGGGGCAAATCGCGATAGGATTTGAGGCCCTGGTTGTACACTTGGACGTGGCAGGGGCAGTTCATGGGTTTCAGGGCGTTCACCGCTTTTTCGCGGGCGTGCTCCTCGTCGACTTCGACGATGAACATGTGATCCTGATACTTGTCCCAGTGGCCCGACGCCTCCCACAGCTTTCGATCGACGACCTGCGGCGTGTTCACCTCGACATAGCCATGCGCGCGCTGGCGGCGGCGCATATAGTCCTGAAGCGCGACGTAGATGTTCCATCCGTTCGGGTGCCAGAAGACTTGGCCCGGCGCCTCTTCCTGCATATGGAACAGGTCCATCTCGCGCCCGAGGCGGCGGTGGTCGCGCTTGGCGGCCTCCTCCAGCATGGTCAGATGGGCATCGAGCTCCTTCTTTGACTTGAAGGCCACGCCATAGATGCGCTGAAGCATGGCGCGCGAGCTATCGCCACGCCAATAGGCGCCGGCGAGCGACATCAGCTTGAAGGCATCCTGCGGGACCTGCCCGGTGTGCTGAAGGTGCGGACCCCGGCAGAGGTCCTGCCAGTCGCCGTGCCAGTACATGCGCAGCGGCTCGTCGCCGGGAATGGCCTCGATCAGCTCGACCTTGTAGGGTTCGCCCTGGTCCTCGTAATGGGCGACGGCGCGCGGACGATCCCAGACCTCCGTGCGAACTTCATCCTTCAGGGCAATGATTTCCTTCATCTTCTTCTCGATCAGGCCGAGGTCTTCGGGGGTGAAGGGCTCGGCCCGGTCGAAATCGTAGTACCAGCCGTTCTGGATCACCGGGCCAATCGTGACTTTCACGTCTGGCCAGATCTCCTGCACAGCGCGGGCCATGATATGGGCCAGGTCGTGGCGGATCAGCTCATAGGCCGCCGCGTCGTCGTCCATGGTGTGGATCGCGATGGCGCTGTCCTGCTCGATCGGCCATTGAAGGTCCCAATGCCGACCGTCGATGGACGCGGAAATTGCCTTTTTCGACAGTGACTTCGAGATCGAAGCTGCCACATCGGCGGCGGTCACGCCGGCGTCGAACTGGCGTGCATTGCCGTCGGGAAATGTAAGGGAGATTTGGGCCATGCTCGGGCCTCCTCGTCGGTTTGGCGCCCACGGAACGCCCGGTTGCAAGTATGTGGCGTCCAGATGGACGGCGCCGCGGCACCTGTCAAGTCGAAGCGGTACTTGCTCGGCTAGGCTGTGGGGCCCTGCGGCCTATGTCCGACTCGGGCAGCGGAGGGCGCGATGGGCAGGACCGGTTTCGAAGAAACGGTGTTTGAGGCGCTGACGGACGACACGTCCGCGCCGGCCGGTCTGACGCCAGAGGCGCAGGGGGCCGAAGCGGGGTCGTTCCTGCGCCATGTCGCGTCCCTGTCGATGACCAAACTGGCCGACGGCCTTTTATCCCCCAAGCTGGTGCTGTCCTGGCTTCTGACGCATCTGGGGGCCGGGTCGATCCTGGTCGGTCTTCTGGTCCCAATTCGGGAGAGCCTTGCGCTTCTGCCGCAGCTTTTCACCGCGCCGCGACTTCAGGCCATGGCGCGACGGAAATGGGCCTGGGCCATCGGGTCGGCCGTCCAGGGGGGCGCATGCGCGGGCATCGTCGCAGTCGCGCTGACGCTCCAGGGAAACGCGGCCGGCGTGGCCATCTGCGCCCTTCTGGCGGTTCTGGCGCTTGCACGCTCGATCTGTTCGGTCACGTACAAGGACGTCCTGGGCAAGACCGTGGGGGCCGCGCGGCGGGGATCGGCGACCGGTTTCGCAGCCAGCTTCGCAAGTTTCGGCGTCATCGTGTTTGCCGCGATCCTCGTGCTGTGGAACGAAACGCGACTGGGACTGGTGCTGGGCGCACTGGCTGTTGCGGCGGGCCTCTGGCTGGGTGCGGCGCTGGTCTTCGCCGGCCTGCGAGAGGCGCCTGAACCGGGCAGAAACGAAGGAACGCCATGGGGACAGCTGCGCCTTCTGCGTCAGGATCGCGGTCTGGCGCGGTTCATCGTGGTGCGTGGGCTTTTGACATCGACCGCGCTGGCGCCGCCCTACCTGATTTTGCTCGGCCCCGAAGACGGCGCGTTCTCACGCTTGGGCGCACTGCTGCTGGCCAGCGCGGCGGCGTCGTTCCTGTCGTCCTATGTATGGGGGAGGTTCGCGGACCGCTCTTCCCGCCGGGTTCTTGCGGCCTCGGGCGGCATTGGCGCCGTCGCGCTGGCAGGGGCGCCGATCCTGGTGGGCGCGGGGTTTGCCGGAACATGGTGGGGTTTGCCGTCGGTGTTGTTCCTGCTGATGATCGCCTATCACGGGGTGCGACAGGGGCGGTCGACCTATCTTGTGGACATGGCGCCCGAGGACCGACGCTCGGCCTATACGGCGGTGTCGAACACGGTCATCGGTGTCGTGCTGATGGGATCGGGCGTGTTCGGGGCTGTGGCCTCGATGGCGGGGGCAAGCGTCACGCTGTGGCTATTCGCAATGATGTCGGGCGCGGCCGCGTGGGTTGCGCTGGGACTGAAGGAAGTGGAGTGAGAATGCAGGTGCTGGATACGGAGCAGGGGCGCCGGATTGCCTATCATCGGACCGAAGGGGCGTGGCCGTGGATCGTTTTCCTGGGCGGGTTCAAATCGGACATGGGGGGCACCAAGGCGGTTCACCTCGAAGACTGGGCGCAGAAGCGGGGGCAGGCGTTCCTGAGGTTCGACTATTCGGGGCACGGGGAAAGCTCGGGCACGTTCGAGGACGGGTCCATCGGGGATTGGGCCGAAGACGCGGTGGCGGCAATCAAGGCGCTGACCGAAGGACCCGTCGTGTTGGTCGGATCCAGCATGGGGGGATGGATCTCCTTGCTCGTCGCACAGCGTGTCGAACGGGTCGCCGGGATGGTGGGGATCGCGGCGGCGCCCGATTTCACCGAGGATTCGATGTGGGCCGGGTTCGACGCGGCTCAGCGCGAGGCCCTTGCGCGAGAAGGTCGGGTTGCGCTGCCATCGGAATATGGGGAACCCTACGTGATCACGAAGCGCCTGATCGAGGAGGGGCGCGGTTCGCTTGTTCTGCGCACGCCGGTCGCGCCGTTCGGGCCGGTGAGGCTTCTGCAGGGGACCGAGGATGCCGACGTGACGCGCGAGACGGCCTTGCGATTGCTGGACCATCTGGACGGGGATGTTCGGCTGACCCTGGTGAAAGGGGCGGACCACCGGTTTTCGACGCCGGCTTGCCTTACGATGATCGAGAACGCCATCGACGAGGTGATCGAATGCGCCTGACCTTGGCGGTCGTAATGGCAGTGGTCGGCCTTTCTGCGTTGTTTTTGGCCATCGTGCCGGGCGCGCGAATGGGCGACCTGCCGGACCTCGCGGGGATCGACCTGGGGGCCGATCTTTCGACCTGGCTGAACGCGCGCGAGTCGTTCGACGACATCGTTGACGGGGCAGAGGCGCGGGTGGAATGGGCCGGGGACGAAGGGACCCCGACGCAATGGGGGATCGTGTACCTGCACGGCTTCTCCGGCACCTCCGAGGAGATCCGGCCGGTGCCTGAAAGGGTGGCCGAAGCGCTGGGCGCGAACGTGTTCTACACCCGGTTCACGGGGCACGGACGGGATGGGGCGGACATGGCGCTGGCCTCGGCCGAGGCCTGGGCGCGTGACACGTCCGAGGCGGTCGCGGTCGGACAGCGGATCGCGTCGCGGGTCCTGGTGATCGGAACCTCGACCGGTGGAACGATGGCCGCCATTGCTGCGGCCGATCGGGCGACGGCCGACGCGGTGGATGCGGTGGTGATGATCTCGCCCAATTTCGGACCGCAAAACCCGATGACGCCCCTACTGACCTGGCCCGCGGCCTCGGTGCCGTTGATCGCAGGAGAGACGCGGGGCTTCGATCCCGAGAACGAGCTTCACGCCCGATACTGGACGGAGGCCTATCCGACGATTGCGACGATCCCGATGCAGGCTGCCGTGGATCGGGCGAAGCAGGCGGAACTGGAGAATATCGTCGCGCCTGCGTTGTTCATCTATTCGCCAGACGACAAGGTGGTCCGTCCCGCCGCGACCAAAAACGCGATAGATGCATGGGGCGGGCCTGTCGAAGTCATGACCGTCGCAGCCGGGGAGGGGGTCGATCCGTCGAACCACGTTCTGGCCGGCGACATCCTGAGCCCGACCATGACCGACCCCGTGGTCCAGCGTATCCTGACATGGGTTCGTTCGCTGCCGGAATGAGGGGCAACTTCGTCGCCCATTGCCGCACGCCCCGCGCGGTCGGACCCTGTCAGACGGGGGTCCGGCTCTTCTCCGAAGGTTCGTCCGGCGCAGCCGCGGCCTTGCTTTTGGCGGGGCGACGAGTCGCGGGGCGGCCAGCGTTGTTGTCGATGAAGTCCAGAACCAGCGGTCGGATATTGTTCCGCCAGGAACGGCCTGCGAAAATGCCGTAGTGGCCGGCGCCCGGTTCCAGATGCGTCTTCTTCTTGTCGGCCGGCAGCGCGGTCAGCAGGTCCAGCGCGGCCAGGCACTGCCCCGGGGCCGAGATGTCGTCATTCTCGCCCTCGACGATCATTGTGGCCACGTTTTCGATCTTCGAGATGTCGACAGGCTGGCCGTCCATTGTGAACGCGTTCCGGGCGATTTCTCTCGTCTTGAAGATGCGCTCGACGGTCGAGAGGTAGAATTCGGCTGTCATGTCCATGACGGCGAGGTATTCGTCATAGAACTTGTTGTGCCGGTCGTGATCGCCGGCGTCGCCTTTCGCGACGCGCATGATCTGTTCCTGAAATGCCTTCGAATGCGTTTCGAGGTTCATCGAGATGAAGGACGAAAGCTGAAGCAAGCCTGGATAGACCATGCGTCCGGCGCCGCCATACTTGAACCCGACACGCTGGATCACCATCCGGTCAAGCTGACCCATCGTGACCCGTGCGCCGAAATCCGTGACTTCGGTCGCGGCGGCATCCGGGTCGACCGGTCCGCCGATCAGCGTCATCGAGCGTGGCTGCGACTCGGGCTCGTTCTCGGCCAACCAGCCGACGGCAGCCAAAGCCAGTGGAACGGGCTGGCAGACCGCGACGAGGTTCGTGTCCGGGCCCATCTCGCGCAGGAAGTCGACGACATAGCGGGTGTAGTCCTCGATATCGAACTTTCCGGCCGAAACCGGGATCTCTCGCGCATTGTGCCAGTCGGTGATGTAGACCTCGCAATCGGGAAGCAGCGACACCACGGTCGAGCGCAGCAAAGTCGCGTAATGGCCCGACATCGGCGCCACCAGAAGAACCTTGCGTCCAGTATCCGGGCGTCCCTGGACGCGGAACCTCAGCAGATCGCCGAAATCGCCGCTCAGGACTTTCTGAACTTGCACGACGTGGTCGCGACCGTCCTCGCCCACGACAGATGGGATGCCCCAATCGGGCTTCGCGACCATCCTGTCGAAGCTGCGTTCGGTCACGTCGCCCCAAGCTGAAATCATCTGGAACATGGGGTTCGGGGCCAGTCCGTGGGCGGGATACGAGCCGAAGGCCTGCGCCGTTGCGCCGAGCCACTGATTGGTGACTCGCATCGTCTCCATCCAGTCGTAGGAAAACATTCGATACATGAAAGGTCCTTTCAGCCGGGGCCCCGCTGTTCAACGCGCGGGATGCTCTGCTACGGTGCGCAAACGCGGAGCGTGTCGGAAAGGTCCGGCGCAACTGCAGCGAAGCGTGCTGCCGTGCAGCATATGCGTGGGGGAGGGCATATGGCAACAGATGATGAAAAGGGCGGCACCAAAGTCGCGCAGTATTCCGAGGCGATGACCCAGAATCTGGCCCGGCTGGAGACCTTGTCGGCGCGGCTGGCGACGGTCATGGGCCGCAAGCGTCACGTGCCGCCATCCTTGCAGGGACCGTCCAGCGATCTCTATGCCCGCGCCGGGGTCGCCTTCATGCGCGAGATGATGGAAAACCCCGCCAAGATCATGCAGACGCAGATCGATTACTGGGGCAAGACCCTGACCCACTATGTCGAGGCGCAGTCGAAGCTGATGCAGGGCGATTTCTCTCCCCCGACCGACGAGACCGGGCGCGATCAGCGGTTCTCGGGCGAGGTGTGGCAGCATCACCCGATGTTCAATTACCTCAAGCAGCAATACCTGATGAACGCCGAACTGGTGCGGGACGCGGTGTCCCAGATCGAGGGGCTGGACCCGAAAGACAAGCGGCGGCTGGAATATTTCAGCCAGCAGATCGTCGACATGATGAGCCCGACCAACTTCCTCGGGACCAACCCCGAAGCCTTGGCACGCGCGGTCGAGACCGAGGGGCAGAGCCTCGTCGACGGGCTGGAGAACCTCGTTCGCGACCTAGAGCGGAACGACGGGGAGCTTGTCGTGACCCTCGCCGATCCGAATGCGTTCAAGGTGGGCGAAAACCTTGCGACCACGCCCGGCAAGGTCGTCTATCGCAATCGCCTGTTCGAGCTGATCCAGTATGCGCCGATGACCGAGCAGGTCTACAAGACGCCGCTGGTGATCTTCCCGCCCTGGATCAACAAGTTCTACATCCTGGACCTGAAGGACAGGAACAGCCTGATCCGCTGGATCGTCGAGCAGGGCTTCACCCTGTTCGTCGTCAGCTGGAAAAACCCCGACGCCGAATATGCCGATGTGGGCATGGACAATTATGTCGAAGAAGGGTTCCTTGAGGCCATCGCCCAGGTCAAGGCGATCACGGGCGAACCCGAGATCAATGCCGTGGGATACTGCATTGCTGGCACGACGCTTGCCTTGACCCTTGGGCTGATGTCCAAGCGCCGCGAAAAGGGCGTGAAGTCCGCCACGTTCTTCACCGCGCTGACCGACTTTTCCGACCAGGGGGAGGTCGGGGTGTTCCTCGACGAGGATTTCGTCAGTGGAATCGAGGCCGAAGCCGGGCGCCAAGGCTATCTCGACTCGTTCTACATGAGCAGGACCTTCAGCTTCCTGCGCTCGAACGACCTGATCTATCGCCCCGCCGTACGCAGCTACATGATGGGAGAGGCCCCCCCGGCCTTCGACCTTCTGTATTGGAACGGCGATGGCACGAACCTGCCGCGCGACATGGCTGTCGAATACCTGCGCGGGCTGTGCCAGCGGAACCAGCTTGCCGAGGGCGGCTTCGAGATCCTGGGCGAGACCGTGACGCTGAAGGACGTGAAGGTCCCGCTGATGGCCGTGGCGTGCCAGACCGATCACATCGCGGCCTGGCGATCCTCGTTCCGGGGTATCCAGAAGATGGGGGCGCGGTCGAAGACATTCGTCCTTTCCGAAAGCGGGCATATTGCCGGTATCGTCAATCCGCCGTCCAAGAAGAAATATGGGCATTACACGAACGGGGACTGGAAGGGGACGCCGGACGACTGGCTGGAGGCGGCGGAGTACCACGAGGGAACCTGGTGGATGCGCTGGGGCGAGTGGCTGGGCAGCCGGTCGGGGCGCAAGGTCGAGGCGCGCGAACCGGGTGCGGATCGGAAGGCCTTGGCCGATGCACCGGGCACCTACGTCGTCGAAAAGCCGTAGTCAGCGCCCGCGGGCACAAGTCTTCGCGGGTGCAGCAATCGTTTTGGGTCGGACGATACGAAGGCGTGCGCTAACGTTAGCGTATGCGACTTGTGCGCGGCGTATTCTTTGGATTACAGCCCATATCGGGTGTTGATCGGCGGGTTCCCCAAGGGAAGTTTTCTTGCTGCAGTGCAGAATAATCCCTTGCAATGCCGCAGTGCAGCGCCATATAGGTAAGACAGCGCAAGCAAGGGGTGACGGAAAGCTCACCCGCTCAGACAACTGAAAGTGGAGAATTCCAATGGCGACCAAGACCCCCGACTACACCAAGATGATGCAAGAGATGATGTCCTCGATGCCGACCGATATGTCCGCCTATCAGGACAGCTTCAAATCCTACGCCGCCTTCGGCGAAAAGATGTCGAAAGTGGCCCTCGACGCTGCCGAGAAGTCGACCGAGATCTCGGCCCGCTGGACCAAGGAAACTCTTGCCCGCATGAACAACGCGACCGTCGTTCGTGACGAGCCCGCGGATTACGGCAAGGCGATGACCGATTTCGCCTCGGCCCAAGCCGAGATGACCGCCGAAACCATGGCCCAGTTCGCCGAGATCGCGAAGAAGGTCCAGATGGAGACGGTTGAGCTGATGATGGCCGCTGGAAAGGACGTGTCGGAAGACCTGACCAATGCCGCCAAGAAGGCCTCCGGCGATGCGACCGCCGCGGCGAAGAAGACCACCGCCGCCGCGAAGTAAGGTGACCGGAAGAACGGAATACGTCGTCTCTTCCTCCCTGGCGGCGTTATGACTGGGCGGACTTCGGTCCGCCCTTTCTTTTTGCATGAGTGGGGCCTAGGGTCAATTTCCGGAACCGCCAGACGGGAAGGACGACCGATGGCTGCAGAGCAAAAACCGCTGCTGATCAAGCGCTACGCCAGCCGTAGACTCTACAACACCGAAACCAGCGATTACGTCACCTTGGAAGATATCGCGGGCTTCATCCGCGAGGGACGCGAGGTCAAGATTGTCGACCTGAAATCCGGCGACGACCTGACGCGCCAATATCTTCTTCAGATCGTGGCCGAACACGAATCGAAGGGTCAGAGCGTCCTGCCGATCGAGGTTCTGACCGACCTTGTTCGCTCCTATACCACGCAGGCAAACTCTGTCGTGCCGCAGTTTCTCCAGATGTCGTTCGATATGCTTCGCAAGGGGCAGCAGAACATGATGGGCCCCATGGTGGCGATGCCGGGGTTCGAGGCGATGCAGAAGCAGCAGGAGGCTTTCGTCAAGGCGATGACGGGTGGGTTTTCGGGGTCGACCGGCCCCGCCGCCGAAGACCTTGAGACACACGCCCCCGAAAAAGAGGCCGAGTTGAACGACATCCGTCGCCAACTGGCCGAAATGCAGGCCGTCCTGAAAAAGATGAACGGTTAGACGTCGGGGCGGAACATCCGCCCCCGTTCGGCCACCGCGATAAGGGCCAGGGACAAGGCGGAAAGCCCCAGGAACCCTGCCAAAAGCGGAATGAGCGTCCCGTCGTAAAGATAGGCGACGAGGGCGCCGAGGATGCCGCCGACCAGCGTTTGCGCCGCGCCCAAGACAGCCGACGCGACCCCTGCGACGTGCCCCATGGGTTGCATGGCCAGTGCATTCAGGTTGGGTGGCACGAAGCCGAAGCAGCACATCGACAGGATGAACATCACCAAAAACAATGGGAAAGGCGTTGCGCCTCCGTACGCGATTGCAAGGACCAAATGCAGCCCGCCCAGCAGCATGAACGCGAGCAAGGCCCCCTGGCTCAGTCGGCGGATCCCGAACCGACCTGCCAGCCGAGAATTGGCGAAGCTCGACCCGGCCATGAACACGGCCACGAGCGAGAAGTACAGCGTGAAGCCCGCCCCCTTGCCATAGGTCACCGTGAAAATCTGTTCGGCCTGATTGATGAACGCGAAGAGGATGCCGAAGAAGGCGGCCATGGCGCCCGTGAAACAAGCGGCCTGTCGATTTGTGACGACGATCCGAAACGCTTCGGCCACGCGCTTGCCTGTAAGGGGGCGGCGGTCAGCAGGATCGAGCGTCTCGGGAAGCCGCACCACACTCCAGATCAGGGCGGCGATACCGACCAGGGCCATGGCAAGCCCCAGCCCGTGCCAGTCGCCAAATGCCAGGACCAGCGCACCGATATTTGGCGCAACAATGGGCATGATCATGAAGACCATCATCACCAGACTCATGGCGCTGGCCATTGCCGCGCCTTCGAACCGGTCTCGGATCAGGGCTGTCGCGACGACCCTCGTGGACGCCGCGCCGATGCCCTGCACCAGACGCGCACCCAGCAGGGCCCCGAATGTGGGCGACCAGATCGCCGCCAGTGCGCCGACAATGTAGATCAGCAGCCCTGCAAACAGCACGGGCCGTCGCCCGTACCGGTCGGTCAGGGGCCCATAGATGATCTGCGCGCCACCGAACCCCAGAACATAGGCCGTGATGACGAATTGCCGTTCGTTGGACCCACCGATGTCGAATGCGTCCCCGATGGTCGAAAGGGCGGGAATCACCACGTCGATCGCCGCCGCGTTCAGCGCCATGAGGAAGGCAACAAGGGCTACGAACTCGAACCGCGACAATGCGGGTCCGGCGGGCGTTTCCGATTCGGCAGCAACTGACATGACAACCCTTCCTTTAAGAAGGAGTACAATGTCGGACCGAACGGGTATGACACAATGGCATGGCACCGCATAAGTGCCATGCGTCAGGCGCATATCTAGACGTTAATAAGCAGATGCTCCCTCTCCCAGGGGGAGATTACCTGAAGGTATTCGTCGTATTCCGTGCGTTTGACCACTGAATACACCTGGGCAAATTCGGCGCTGGTCAGGGCGTGCAGGTCATGTGCGCCATCGAACAACTCCAGTGCGTCGAACAATCCACGCGGTACGCCCTGATCGTTGGTGTAGGCGTCGCCCGTGCATTCGGGCCGTGGCTCGGACCGCTGATCGAGGCCCAGAAGTCCGCAAGCCAAAGAAGCCGCGATGCCGAGATACGGATTGCAATCCATGCCGGCGATCCGGTTCTCGACCCGCCGGGCCTGCGGTTCGGCCACTGGTATACGCAACCCGGCCGTTCTGTTGTCGCGCCCCCATTCCAGGTTCACCGGCGCGGCAAAATCCTTCACGTAGCGGCGATAGCTGTTCACATATGGCGCTAGCAGCACGATGGCCGAGGGCAAGTGCGCTTGTAGCCCGCCGATAAAGTGGCGGAAGGCGTCGGATTCCGATCCGTCGGCATTCGAAAAGATGTTGGCCCCGTCCGCATCCAGAACGCTGTGGTGAATATGCATGGACGAGCCGGGCTCTTTCTCGATCGGTTTCGCCATGAAGGTCGCAAAACACCCGTGGCGCAGCGCGGCCTCGCGGATGAGGCGTTTGAAAAAGAAAACCTCGTCCGCCAGTTTCACGGGGCTGCCATGGCGCAGGTTGATCTCGAGCTGGCCGGCACCGCCTTCCTGGGTGATGCCGTCGATCTCGAACCCCTGGGCTTCGGCAAAGTCGTAGATATCGTCGATGACGGGTCCGTATTCGTCCACGGCAGACAGGCTGTAGGCCTGCCGCGCAGCCGCGGCGCGGCCGGTACGACCGATCATCGGGACGATCTCGTCGCCGGGATCGGTGTTCCGCGCGACAAGGTAGAATTCCATCTCAGGCGCCACAATCGGGGTCAGACCGCGGTCATGATAGGCCTGCACGACGCGCTTAAGGACGTTGCGCGGGGCTGCGGGGACGGGGCCGCCCTGCTGAAGCTCCATGTCGTGGATCACCTGAAGCGTGCGATCCGCCGTCCAGGGCGCCGCCGTGGCTGTGGAATAATCCGGCGTCAGGATCATGTCGGGCTCGGTCGCGTCCTCGGGGACGGGCACGGTCGCCCAGCCGCCGGTGATCGTCTGGTGAAAGATCGTGCGGGGCAGAAAGAAGCGCGACTGCCGGGCGAACTTGGTGGCGGGCATCGCCTTGCCGCGGGCGATGCCGGGCAGGTCCGAGACGATGCACTCGATCTCTTCCGGGGCGCGCCCGTCGAGGTAGAGGCGCGCGGCTTCGGGGGCATGGGACAGCCAGTCGGTCACGGAGCGTTCTCCCGGAAAAAGGCGGCAAGATGTGCGCCGGTCATGGCAGCATCGGTCGGTTCGGAAAGGTTTTCCCGCGCGTCCGACAGCACGTCGTCGGGCACGATACCTTCGCCGACGGCGGGAATCATGTCACCGATCAGGTCGTTCCTAAATTCGGGATGCGGTTGAATTGTCAGGGTTTTTCCGCAGGAAAGCCCGGCATATTTTGTGAACTCGTTGGTCATCACGGTTGCGAAGCCTTCGGGCGGGTGGATCACCTGATCCTGATGCCAGGCATTCAGATGCACCGTCTTCCCCTGCCAGTCATAGGCACGCCGCCCGACAGCCCAACCGCGGCCAAACTTGCCGACTTCGCCGCCCAGGGCTTGCGCGATGATCTGGTGTCCGAAGCAGATGCCGACCATTGGACGCGTGCCGTGGATCGCCCTGATCAGGCGTTCCAACGGGCCGATCCAATCATGATCCTCGTAGGCACCGAAGCGTGAGCCCGAGACCAGCCAACCGTCGCACAGGGTTGGATCGTCGGGCACGTCGCCCTCGAACACGCGAAAGACTTGCCACTCGAACCCGTTACCCAAGAGCTGTGCATAAAGCTGTGGATAGTTTCCGTGCCTGTCGATCAGCGAAGGTCGCATGTCGCCGCATTGAAGAAGTCCCAGGCGCACGGATCAGTCCCCTTCGAATGCGCAAAGCGCTTCGACCCGCAGGCCCAGATCCTTTAGACGCTTGCGTCCGCCAAGATCGGGCAGGTCGACGATGAAGGCGCATCCGACGATCCTGGCCCCCATCCGCTCGCAGAGTTTCACACCGGCTTCGGCGGTGCCGCCGGTGGCCAAAAGGTCGTCGACCAGCAAAACGCGTTCGCCGGCCTGAAGGGCGTCGTCGTGCACCTCCATCACCGCTTCGCCGTATTCCAGCAGGTAGGGCTGTTCCAGAGTAGCGCCCGGCAGCTTGCCCTTCTTGCGGATCGGCACGAAGCCGACGTTCAACTGGTGCGCGATCGCCCCGCCCATGATGAAGCCGCGCGCCTCAAGGGCGACGACCTTGTCGAAGCGCTGATCCGCGAACGGGTCCAGAAGCTGGTCGATGCAGATGCGAAAGCCGCGCGGGTCGGCGAACAGGGTCGTCACGTCACGGAACATGATGCCGGGTTTCGGGAAATCCGGAATCGTCCGAATGTAGTCGCGAACGGATTTCTTGGGCTGCATGGAGACTCCTTCACGGCCACGTCGGGCGTGACCTAACGCAGCCTGCCGCCCGCGCCAAGCGTCAGCGGGACAGCATCGCCTTTGGCGCGGGCGCGGGTCCGATCGCTGGCGCAGTCAGCCATAAAAAGCCACCGCAGAAGAGGAGGAGCACGAGTTTCATGCCCCAAGTCTAAGGAGGGGTTGGTTAAGCGGCGGTTAACCGTTCAGGACCCGACCCGCGACGGCGTCGAGCTTGGCGACGATGTCCGGGTCTCGCGCCTCGGGTCCGGTCATGATGGCGTATTCCAGCGCACGGTCGCATCCGTGCGGGCAGTCGGGATGCGGACCGGCCAGCGTTTCGGCAACCGCGCGAACCAGCATGCGCGCCTTCTCGGCGTTTCCACGCAAAGTCGCAATGATCTCGGTGATCTGCACCGTGTCATGATCCGGGTGCCAGCTGTCGTAGTCGGTGATCATGGCCACGGAGGCATAGCAAAGCTCGGCTTCGCGGGCGAGCTTCGCCTCGGGCATGTTGGTCATGCCGATGACGTCGCAACCCCAGACGTCGCGGTAGAGCTTCGACTCGGCCACGGTCGAGAATTGCGGCCCCTCCATCGCCAGGTAGGTGCCGCCGTCATGCAACGTGATGTCCGCCGCCGAGGCCTTCACGGCACCGCGCAGCCGTTCGCAGACGGGATGCGCGACCGAGACATGGGCCACGCAGCCGGTGCCGAAAAACGACTTCTCGCGGGCGAAGGTCCGGTCGACAAACTGGTCAACCAGCACGAAATCTCCTGGCGCCATGTCCTCGCGGAACGATCCGCAGGCCGAGATCGAGATCACGTCCGTCACCCCCAACCGTTTCAGAGCGTCGATATTCGCCCTGTAGGGAACGGTCGTGGGCGAGTGGACATGCCCCCGCCCGTGCCGCGGCAGGAACGCCATCTCGGTCTCTCCAAGCCGCCCGGTGAGGATCTTGTCCGAAGGCTGTCCCCACGGCGTTTCGATGGTTTGCCATTTGGCATCCTCGAGCCCGTCGATGTCGTAGATGCCCGATCCGCCGATGATCGCAAGTCTGCTCATGTGTGCCCCCGTGGTTTACCGAAAGTTTGCCGACTTGCGCGACCGGGCGAAAGGGGGTGCACGTGGGGATCCGGCCCTTCGGGGAGGGTATTTTCGCCAAGGGTGAATTGGCGGGCGGTTTTCAGGTGTCCGGACGGGCGGCGGTGGGATAGGCGACCGTCGTCGGGACCGAGGGGAGGTGGACATGCTGCCATGGGAATTGTTGGCGACGACGCGCGCGCCGGACGGAGACACCCTGCGCCTGTTTCGGCGGGGTGGCGAATTTTCGATCCGTCTGGGGGACGGGAACGAATTGATGAACAGCCGCCTCTCCGGCTCGGAAGAGGCGTTGGCGACGCTGACGCTTGAACGGCTGGGCCCGCGGCCAGCGCCGCGCATGCTGATCGGCGGCCTTGGGCTGGGGTTCACGCTGCGCGCGGCGCTGGCGATGGCACCGCCTGAGGGTGATCTGGTGGTGTCTGAGGTCGTGCCCGAGCTTGCCGACTGGGCGGACGCCCATATGAGCACGGTTTTCGAAGGATGCCTGTCCGATCCGCGCGTCGATTTGCGAGTGGGGGATGTCGGCGTGGAGATCAGGCAAAACGGGGCGCGCTTCGATGCGATCCTTCTGGATGTCGACAATGGGCCGGATGGCTTGACGCGGCCGGGCAACGACGTGCTTTACAGCCGTGCCGGCCTGCGCGCGGCGCGGACCGCGCTGACCCCGGGTGGTGTTCTTGGCGTGTGGTCCGCCGCACCGGACCGGGCATTCACCGAGCGGCTGTCACAGGCCGGGTTCGACGTCGAGGCGCAGACCGTGCGCGCGGGCCGCACGAAGCGTGGGGTGCGGCACACTGTCTGGATCGCGGTCCGCCCGGGCTAAGGGGGCGGACCGGCATAGGCTCAGATCGACAGGGTGATCTTGCCGAAATGGCTGCCCGATTCCTCGTGCCGGAAGGCGTCGGCGATATCGTCCAGCGGGAAGTTGCGGTCCAGGATCGGGCGGATGCCCGTCGATTCCATCGCGCGGACCATGGCATTCTGCATTGCATGGGATCCCACGATGAGGCCCTGTAGGCGCTGCTGTTTGGCCATCATGAGGGCCGTGGGGATTTCCCCTGAACGGCCGGTCAGAACCCCGATGAGGGCCATGTGCCCGCCGATCTTCGTCGCCTGGATCGACTGGTTCAACGTCGCCGGGCCGCCGACCTCGATCGTGTGCGAAACGCCGCCGCCCGACATCTCGGCAATGGCAGGGCCCCATTCGGGCACGGTCTTGTAGTTGACGGTCCCCGCAGCCCCCATGTTGGTCAGCCGCGCCAGCTTCTCGTCCGAGGAGGAGGTTGCGAAGACACGCGCCCCCATCGCCTTGGCGATCAGGAAGGCATAGGTCGAGACGCCCCCGGTGCCCAGTACCAGCACGGTGTCGCCGGCCTTCAGCCCCCCGTCGACGACCAGCGCGCGCCATGCGGTCAGGCCGGCCGTGGTGATCGTCGCGGCTTCCTCGTGCGACCAGCCTTTGGGCGATTTGGTGAAGTAATTCGCGGGCCGCGTGACGGCTTCGCGGGCATAGCCGTCAATCCCGTCACCTGGCGTCCGCGTGAAATCGGCGATCTGCGGCGGACCGTCCATCCAGTCGGGAAAGAAGGTGGATACGACGTGGTCACCTGCTGCGAAGTCGGTGACGCCATCACCCACCGCGTCGACCTCTCCTGCCCCGTCGGACATGGGGATGCGCCCGTCCTCGCTGGGCATGTTGCCCGATACAACTCCGTAGTCGTGGAAGTTCAAGGACGAGGCCCGCAAGCGTACGCGTATCTCGCCCGGCCCGGGATCGGGTGCGTCGGGTCCGTCGGTCACGGTCAGCTTGTCGAGGCCGCCGGGGGCGGCGAGGCGGATGGTCTTCATGATGTTTCGCTCCGTTCCGAGTTGCTGCCGGTCAAGATCGTTCGCGGCCGGAGTGAGGCAAGACCCAACCCCGCGGAAGGGCTTCACGTGCGCTTTCGGACATCGATCGCGGTGCCCTATGGCGCGAAGTGGGCCAGGCTGTCGATATCGCAGGCTTGCAAGGCCTCAGTCGCGGCCTCGATCCGATCGCGTGGCCATGCCCACCATTTCAGGTCAAGCAGTCGATCGACATCCCCTTGGTCGAACCGCATGCGAAGAAGGCGCGCGGGATTCCCGGCCATGACGGCATAGGGCGGCACGCGCCCCCGGACCACTGCACCGGTGGCGATGATGGCACCGTCGCCGATCTGCGCGGCGGGAGAGATGGTCGCGCCCATTCCTATCCAGACGTCATTGCCAATGATGGTATCGCGGGCATCCGGGGTGTATCCCCTCATGGCGGCCGGATCGAAGACGGGGAAGGGATAGGTGCTTATGCCGCCCGTGGCGTGGTTGGCCGAAGCCGTCACGATGCGTACCCCGCTCGCGATCTGGCAGAACCGGCCGATATGCAGGTGATCCGGTGCGCCGGGATAGAGATAGGGGGCCAGCATCGCCGCCCATCCGTCCGGGTCCGACGGCGGGTCGATGGCGGAATAATAGGACCAGTCGCCGACGTGGATGTTCGGATGGTCAATCGCGCGGGATAGGTGAACGGTGCCAAGATGTGGGCTGCCGTCGGGCAGGGCGATGGGATGCAACGCATCCGGATCGGGAAGGGAGGGCATGGGGACCTCTCAGGCTCTGTAACATGGAATGGGCTCAGAGCTGTGAAATCACCGGTTCCTCCATCGGTTTTGAGGCGTGTTAGCAGTTTAGGTGGCAAAAGTCCACGGAAGACCCGATCAGCACTGCTTGCCCTTGGATCGGGGGGGTGCGGCAAGCGCGCCCTTGGAGGGCTATCCGCGATCCCCGATCATTCCCCAGGCCGCGGCATCGAGAACAGGTCGGTGACCTTGGCGAAATCTCGGTAGCCCAACCGCGAGACGGGATTGAAGCTGAGAACATCGAACCGGCCGTCGACCAGGGCATCCTCGCGAATGTGGATGCCGGTGACCGTTCCGATGACCAGAAAATTGCTCTGACCCTCAAGCTGCACGATCTGGGTCATGCGGCATTCCAGATTGGCCGGGGCCGCCGCCACGCGCGAGCAATCGATCGTCTCGCACGGCGCTTTTTCCAGGTCGGTATGCCGGAATTCATCCGTCCCGCGGTCCCACGGCCCCGAGCTTTCGTTCATCGCCCCCTTCAGCGCGTCCGACACCACGTTGCAGCAGAACACGCCGGTTTCGCGGATGTTCGAGACACTGTCCTTCGTACCGTCGCGGTCAGGTTTCGCGCCCGTGGACGAGAAGATTACCTGCGGCGGCGTGTAGGCGACCGCGTTGAAGAAGGAGTAGGGGGCCAGGTTTTCCGATCCGTCCGCCCCGCGGGTCGAGATCCAGCCGATGGGGCGCGGCGCCACGATCGCATTGAACGGGTTGTGGGGAAGGCCGTGGCCGTCCTCGGGGCGATAGAACATCTCGTACTCCTTCGCGTTTGCGACAGGGGTAGCACCGTGCTAGGCGGCGCGCCAGCCGAAGGGGGGGCAGGGGATGCTGACGGTCGAGGCGCCTCAGGATTGGTGGGAGGTCGAGTCGCTTTTCGACCTGAGCTTCGCGCCGGGGCGCGAGCTTCTGTCGTCCTATCGGCTGCGCGACGGCGTGCCGCCGGTCGGGCCTTTATGCCTGGTCAGTCGCGAGACGGGCGTCGTGGGCGGTGCCATCCGGTACTGGCCTGTGCGGGTCGGCGAGGCACCGGCGCTTCTTCTTGGTCCCGTCGCCGTGCATCCCACGCGACAAGGGGAAGGCTTGGGCGCGATGCTGATCCAGACCAGCCTCGACCGGGCGGCGAGTCTCGGCCATGACAGGGTGATGCTGGTGGGCGACGCACCCTATTACGGCAGGTTCGGGTTCGAACGCCTGGATCATGTCCAGATGCCGCCGCCGACCAATCCCGACCGGGTTCTCGGGCTGGAACTGCAGGAAGGCGCTTGGCGGAACGTGTCCGGGCAAGTCACGCCTTGGCAAGAGGTCGCCTGCCCCCCATCTTGAGCGGCATGAGCACAGAGCCCGTCGAATACGAAGAAATTTCGCCCGAACTCTCGGAGGAGCTGGACCGTCTCGCCAAGAGGTTCCGCATGGCCGACGGCGTGGGCATGCAGGTCCTCAGCCTGATAGGTGGCCAGACCGAGGATCTTCTGGGTCGCCTGCCCATGTCGGTCCGTCAGGGACTGGACCGGGCCACCCGCCGCGCGCTGGAGTCGGCGTTCGATGCCGCGCAGTTTTCGCGGGGTCGCTTGAAGGATCGCCCCGATTGGCTGAACACCGTGGCGACAACGGCGATGGGGGCCATGGGCGGCGCGGGCGGAATGCCGACCGCGCTGGCCGAGCTTCCGGTGACCACCACCGTCCTTCTGCGCGCCATTCAGGGCATCGCGTCCGATCTGGGATTCGACGTGACCGAACCCGTCGTGCGCGCGCAATGCCTTCAGGTATTCGCGGCGGCGGGACCCCTGTCGCGCGATGACGGGACCGACATGGCCTTCCTGACCGCCCGGATCACCCTGTCGGGGCCTGCGGTTCACGGCCTGATCGCCAAGATTGCCCCGCGCATGGCGACGGTTCTGGGCCAGAAACTGGCGGCACAGGCCGTTCCGGTGATCGGCGCGGCCGCGGGGGCGGCCACGAACTATGCCTTCACCAGCTACTATCAGGAAATGGCCCGGGTCTATTTCGGCCTTCGCGCCCTGGCGCGCGACAGTGGGGTCGAGGTCGATACGCTGTTGCGCGAGTTTCGAATGCGTGTTCAGCCGCCGCGCGAAATCATGCTGTAGCGCGCCGGCGGGCGTCTGCCGGAACCGGTTGACGCGGCTTTCGGGAAAGAACATTCCTCCTCCGGCATAAGAGGAGGAGACCCAGATGCTTCGACGCTCATTCCTGACGACCGCCGCGGTCGCCGCCCTCATGGGCACCGCCGTTCAGGCCGCCCCCGAGGATTTCGCCGACATGGAGCAGGTCAACCTGCGCCTGGCGCATGTGGTGAACGAACAGGACGGCTTCCACGTCGCCGCCGAACGCTTCGCCGAGCTTGTGGACGAGCGCACCGGCGGCAAGATCTCGGTCGAGATTTTCCCCAACGCGACGCTTGGCGACGAGCGCACCCTTCTGGAAGGCATGCAGATCGGGTCGATCGACATGGGCGTGATCACCGCCGGTCCGGTGTCGAACTTCCTGCCCGAGATGGCGGTGTTCGAGCTGCCCTTCCTGTTCCCGTCGAACGAAGCCGCCTACGAGGTTCTCGATGGCGAGGTTGGGCAAGAGGTTCTGGGCCGTCTGGAAAACGTGAACCTCAAAGGCTTGGCCTATGCCGAGCGTGGGTTCCGCAACCTGACGAACTCGGTCCGGCCCGTGGCCAGCCCCGACGACATGGACGGCATGCGCATCCGCGTGATGGAAAACCCCGTCTACATCGACACGTTCCGCGAACTGGGCGCCAACGCCATCCCCATGGCCTGGACCGAGGCGCTGACCGCCATGCAGCAGGACACCATCGACGGGCAGGAGAACCCCGTGGGCGTCGTCCACAGCTTCAAGCTGGACGAGACGCAGGATTACATGACCATGACGCGGCACAGCTATGCGCCCGCGATCTTCGTCATGGGTCTGCCGGTGTGGAACCAGTTCTCAGGCGAGGCGCAGCAAGTGCTGATGGATTCGGCGCAGGACGCGGCCGAGTATGAGCGCGCCCACAACGCCGAGATGGAAGAGCAGCAGATGGACGAGCTTCGCGAGCGCGGGATGGAGATCGACATGAATCCCGATCTCGACGCGTTCAAGGCGCAGATCCAGCCCGTCTACGAGCAATATGGCGAAGAGTTCGGCGACCTGCTGAGCCGGATCCAGTCGCAGACGAACTGAAGGTGGACCGCGTGGCGGATCTGACGGAACGGGCGGTCGCGGCAGTGCTGCGGCCGGTCGTCTTCGCGGGGATGGCGGCGCTTGCCGTCGTCATCACCCTTCAGATCGTCTCGCGCGTGTTGTTCACCGCCGTCAGCTGGACCGAGGAGGTCGCGCGCTTTCTTCTGGTCTGGCTGACCTTCCTCGGGGCCACCCTGGCCCTGGCCGAGAAGCGCCACATCGCCGTCACCGTTCTGACCGACCGACTTCCGCCCCGCGCACGCCGGATCGTGACCGCCGCCGGCCTTCTGGCCATGATCGCCTTTCTTGCGGCCCTGTCGTGGATCGGCTGGTCCTACATGTCGATGCAGAGCTTTCAGCGATCCGCGTCGTTGCGCATCCCCATGATCTACGTCTACTCGGTCATCCCGCTTTCGAGCGCGCTGATGGCCGTCCTGTGCCTGGGCCAGATTCTGGCGGTCCTAACAGGGCGTGAACCGGACCGGTCCGTCCCATGAGCCTGCTTCTGTTCGGCATCTTCGCGGGGCTTCTGGTGATCGGCGTGCCGGTGGCCATCGCCATCGGGGCGGGTACGCTCGCCGCCGTCTGGGCCAGCGGCGTGCCGGTCCTTGTCGTGCCCCAGCAGATGTTCGCAGGCATCAACAGCTTCGCGCTGGTGGCGGTGCCGATGTTTATCCTCGCCGGCGACATCATGGCGGCGGGCAAGATCAGCGCGCGGCTGGTGCAGCTGGCCGATGCGCTGATCGGGTTCCTGAAGGGCGGCCTGTCCATCGTTTCGATCCTCGCGGCGATGTTCTTCGCCGCGATCTCGGGGTCCGGTGCGGCGACCACGGCGGCGGTCAGTGCCACGCTGGTGCCTGAACTGAAGGCCAAGGGGTATGACCCTGCCTCGGCGGCCAGCCTGATCGCGGCGGGCGGGACCATCGGAGTGGTCATCCCGCCATCCGTCCCGATGATCCTTTACGCCGTCATCGCGCAGGAATCCGTCGCAAAGCTGTTCCTGAACGGGTTCATCCCCGGCGTGCTGATGGGCCTCGCGCTGATGTCCATCGCCCTGGTGCAGGGCTATCGCCGCGCCTATCCCAAGGGCAGTCCGTTTTCCCTGCGCACGATCTGGCGCAGTTTCCGGTCGGCCTTCTGGGGCCTGATGACGCCGGTCATTATCCTGGGCGGCATATTCTCGGGGATCTTCACCCCCAGCGAGGCGGCGGTGGTCGCGGTCGACTACGCGATCTTCGTGTCGCTGTTCATCTATCGCGACCTCGGCTTGAAGGACATCTACCGCATCGTGATCCGGTCGGGGGTGACCACGGCGGTCATCATGTTCGTCATCTCGGCGTCGGCCGCGCTCAGCTGGGCGTTGTCGAACTGGCAGGTGCCGTCGGCCATCGCGGCCAGCGTGCTGTCGCTGTCGGACGAGCCGATGGTGGTACTGGCCATGATCCTGTGCGTCGTCCTCGTCACGGGCATCTTCATCGAGACGGCGTCGGCCCTGATCATCCTGACCCCGATCCTGCTGCCGCTGGTGCTGCAACTGGGCCTCGACCCGGTGCATTTCGGAATCGTCCTGGTGGTGGGGCTGTCGATCGGAATGATCACGCCCCCGGTGGCGATCAATCTTTATGTCGCGTCCTCGGTCACCGGTATCGGGCTCGAGCGTATTGCGGGGGCGGTGCTGCCTTATCTTTTCGCACTGATCGCGGTTCTGGTGCTGGTCACCTACGGCCCGCTTCTGATCTGAGGTGGAACGGCTTGTGTCGACCGTCCGTCCCCATTAGGGGGCAGACATCGTTCGGACCCGGGTGAAACTCCCGGGTGGCTCTCCCGGCCGCCGATCCGCCGGGGCAACCGTAGATAAACTTCAACGATCCCCGGCGGGACCATCGCCCGGCCGGATTGGAACGGGACATTCGATTCATGAACCTTGACGCCTATCGTCGTCAGTGGCTGGGCAACGTGCGGGGCGACCTTCTGTCGGGCCTCGTCGTGGCCCTCGCACTGATCCCCGAAGCCATCGCCTTCTCGATCATCGCGGGCGTGGACCCCAAGATCGGGCTTTACGCCTCGTTCTCGATCGCCGTGGTCACCGCCATCGCCGGCGGACGGCCTGGCATGATCTCGGCCGCGACTGCGGCCACGGCCGTGCTGATGGTCACGCTGGTGGCCGATCACGGGCTGCAATATCTGCTGGCCACCACCGTGTTGGCGGGGCTTTTGCAGATCGCCGCGGGTGCGGCGGGGCTGGGGCACCTGATGCGCTTCGTCTCGCGATCCGTGATGACCGGGTTCGTCAACGCGCTGGCGATCCTGATCTTCATGGCGCAGATCCCCGAGCTGATCGGCGTGCCGTGGCTGACCTATCCGCTGGTCGCGGTGGGCCTCGGGATCATCTACCTGTTCCCATACCTCACCAAGGCGGTGCCATCGCCACTGGTGACTATCGTCGTGCTGACGGCGGTGGTGCTGGTGATGGGCTGGGACGTGCGCACCGTGGGCGACATGGGCGAACTGCCCGACACGCTGCCGGTGTTCCTTATCCCCGATATCCCGCTGACCTTCGAAACGCTGGCGATCATCTTTCCCTACGCCGCCGCGGTGGCCGTGGTTGGTCTGCTGGAAAGCCTGATGACGGCGAACATCGTCGACGACCTGACCGATACCAAGTCGAACCGGAACCAGGAATGCGTGGGGCAGGGGCTTGCCAACACCGCGACCGGGTTCATCGGTGGCATGGCGGGCTGCGCGATGATCGGGCAGTCGATCATCAACATCAAGTCGGGTGGGCGTGGCCGTTTGTCGTGCTTCGTCGCGGGCGTGGTGCTGCTGTTCCTTGTCGTGGCGCTGGGCGACGTGGTCGCGCGGATCCCGATGGCGGCACTGGTGGCGATCATGATCATGGTCTCGATCGGGACGTTCTCTTGGTCGTCGATCAAGGACCTGCGCACGCATCCGCGGTCGTCCTCGGTCGTGATGCTGGCGACGGTGGCGGTGGTGGTCTATACCCACAATCTGGCCATCGGGGTGCTGGTTGGCGTCCTGCTGTCGGGACTGTTCTTCGCAGGCAAGATCGCGCAGTTCTTCCGGGTCACGTCCTCGATCTCCGAGGACGGGCGGGTCCGGACGTACCATGTCGAAGGGCAGCTGTTCTTTGCCTCGTCCGAGGATTTCATGAACGCGTTCGACTTCCGCGAGGCGGCCGAAAAGGTCGTGATCGACGTCAGTCGCGCGCATATTTGGGACATTTCCTCGGTTGCGGCGCTGGACATGGCCGTGCTCAAGTTCCGCAGGGACGGGTCCGAGGTCGAGATCGTGGGCATGAACGAAGCGTCCGAGACCATCGTCGACCGGCTTGCGGTGCATGACAAGCCGGGCGCGATGGACGACCTGATGGCCCATTGAGGGAGGGAGACGACATGACCGGGAAGATCATCGCGCTGGTGGACGGCTCCACCTATTCGAAAAGCGTCTGTGACCACGCCGCGTGGATCGCGGGCCGCACGGGCCAGGAAGTTCAGCTGATGCACGTCCTGGGCCGTCGCGAAGGCGGGTCGGGCGGCGATCTGTCCGGCGCCATCGCGCTGGGGGCACGCAGCGCGCTTCTGGACGAGCTGTCCACCGTGGACGAGCAGCGCGCCAAGCTGGTCGTCCATCGCGGCCGCGCCATCCTCGAGGATGCGAAAGGCCTCATGACCGAGGCGGGTGTGAAGGCGACCGAGCATCTGCGCCACGGCGATCTGATCGAAGCCGTCACGGAAAAGGAAAAGGACGCCGAGCTGATCCTGGTCGGCAAGCGCGGCGAGGCGGTGGATTTCGCCAAGGGGCATCTGGGGTCGAACCTGGAGCGCGTGATGCGCGCCGTGTCGAAGCCGCTTTTCGTGGCTTCGCGCGCGTTCCACCCGGTCGCGAAGGTGCTTCTGGCCTATGACGGCAGCGCCAGCGCCATGCGCGCGGTGGATTATGTCGCCAGAAGCCCGCTTTACGCCGGTCTGCCCGTCCACATCGTGACGGTCGGATCGCCGTCGGACAGCGCGAAGCGGGGGCTGGAGGACGCGCGGGCGATGCTCGCGGCGGCGGGCCTCGAAGCGGAAACCGAGATCGTGTCGGGGCAGCCCGAAAGCGCCATCGGCAAGCTGGTGGACGAGCGCGGGTTCGACCACCTGATCCTGGGGGCTTCGGGCCACTCGCGTCTGCGGTCGCTTTTCGTGGGTTCGACCAGTCTGGAACTGATCCGGACCTGCAAGATCCCGATCCTGCTGGTGCGCTAGTCCGCGGACCGGTCGTAGGCCAGGTTCGCCGCCAACGCCTCGGCCAGACCGGTCATGCCCTGCGGCTGCCATCCCAGGCCCCGCAGGATCGCGGTCTCCATCTCGTTGACGGTCTTCGGATCGGAGGGGTCAGGGAGGGGCCCGGCCTTGCCCGACACGCGCGTATTGGTTTCCAGCAGGACGCGCCGATCCAGCACGATGTCCGATACGTTCAGCAGAGTCGGCGGCGCGGTCAGGCCGAGGACAAGTTCCACCGCAGCGGCGACATCATGGGCGTGAACCTCGGTGCCGATCCGGGGCGCGGGGCGGTCGCCGGCCTCGAACGCGGCGAACAGATCCTGCCACTTGTGCCCGCGTCCCGGAACCGGGGGGCCATAGATCCCCGTGGCGCGAAGCGCGGTGCCGTTCGGGGGTAGGCCACGTTCGGCGGCCAGTTTGACCTGTCCGTAAAGGGTGTCGGGCTGCGGCTCCATCCCCTCCGACAGACGGGTGCCGGGCGGGTAGGCACCGTATACGGCGCGGCTGGACAGGAAGACTGTCCGAAGCCCCAGCGCAGCGGCGCCTTCGAACAGCGCCAGGGTCCCGTCCAGGTTGGCGTGGACGAAACCCTCCGGATCGTCGCCTTCTCCGCCGCGATACCGTCCGGTCACGTGTTGGAAGGCGGCGTGGATCAGGGCGTCCTGATCCGACAGGTCCGGCACGTCGCCCAGCTGCCAGTCGCGGTGCAACAGCCCCGCCACGCGGCGGCGCCCTAAGGCGGTGATCGTATGTCCGCGTGCCGCAAGCCATTGCGCGACAGGCCAGCCGACCAGGCCGCTTGCCCCCGTGACCGCAATCCTCATCGCGGGTCCGGCATCGCAGACAGGTCCGGCCGGTCGCCTGCCGCATATCGGTGCCATAGATCGATCAGCGGGCGCAGCCGATCCGCCTTGGCATGATCCTGCCACGGTTTCTCGTACTGAAAATGCAGCACGCGGATCGCGTCCCAGTCCCATAGGGTAGGCAGGTTGAACCAGACGTATTGCAGCATGTTGCAGGTCACCGGCAGCCCGTGCCAGTCGGGAAACCAGTCCTGCAGGAAGGTCTGGTCCGTCCGGCGCCAGAACGCGCCGGGCTGATCCAGGTGGGCCAGCATCGCGTCGAAGGTCGCAGAGGCCGGGCGGGCGGTGAACACGCCCGAGTTCATGCGATGAAAGTCGCCAAGGCTTTCATAGACGTTCGGCGCGGCGCAGAACTCGGGGTAGTCGAACAGCTTGTCGATATTGCGCAGAACCAGCGTGTCGGCATCCAGGAACACCACCCGGTCATAGTCCAGCTGCCACAGCCGCAGCTTGGCGAAGTTGTCCAAGGGCGTGTGAAACGCGGGCTTGTCGCCCTTCGTGAAAGGGGCGGCCCCGTGCAAACGGTCGCGCTGGTGTGCTGCGTTGAATGCGTCCGAGGTCGACAGCAGATCGACCGCCACCAGCCGCGCGCCAGCGGCCGTCAGCGGCGCCAGAGCATCGGCCGGAACGCCGCCCGTATGCATCACCACCCGGTGCGCCGTGGTGCCGGTCAGCGCCAGCGAATTCAGCAGCGCCCTCGCCCCCAGCGCGAAATCCGCGTTGGTGACCAGTGTGACGTAAGCCCGTTTCACGAGACGGACTTCAGCGCCTTGCCTTCCGGATCACGCTCGACCTTCGCGCCAAGCTCCTTGGTCCAGCCCGACACGGCCGGCACGCGGCTGCGGTCGATGCGGTAGGCGTATTTCCGGGCCACTTCGACGACCTCGTCCAGAAGACCCTCTTCCAGCGTGGTGGGGTCGAGGCCGAGCGCCAGGAACTGGTCGTTCTTGACGATCAGGTCGTTTTCGGGCGCTTCCTTCCGGGGGTTCGGCAGGTTGGCGATCTTGGCGCCGGTCATCTTAGCGATCATCTCGGCCAGGTCGCGGACGCGGTGCGTCTCGGTCATCTGGTTGAAGATGCGCACCCGCTCGCCTGCTTTCGGCGCGTCGCCAAGGGCCAGCTCGATGCAGCGGACCGAGTCGCGGATGTGGATGAAGGCGCGGGTCTGGCCGCCGGTGCCGTGCACCGTCAGCGGATAACCGATCGCCGCCTGGATCAGGAAGCGGTTCAGGACCGTGCCGTAATCGCCGTCATAGTCGAAGCGGTTGACCAGCTGTTCGTGCTTGCGGGTCTGGTCGGTGTGGGTGCCCCAGACGATGCCCTGGTGAAGGTCGGTGATCCGCAAGCCATCGTTCTGGGCGTAGAACTGAAACAGGATCTGATCGAGCGACTTGGTCATGTGATAGACCGAGCCGGGCTTGGTCGGATACAGGATCTCCTGCTCTTTCTTGCCGCTGGGCGTGTCGATCTCGACGTCCAGATAGCCTTCGGGGATCGGTGCGCCGACGCTGGAATAGCCATAGACGCCCATGGTCCCGAGGTGGACCAGATGCGCGTCGATCCCCGTCTCGACCATCGCGGCCAGAAGGTTGTGGGTCGCGCTGACGTTGTTGTCGACGGTATAGACCTTGTGGCGGTCGGTCTTCATCGAATAGGGCGCGGCCCGCTGTTCGGCGAAGTGGATGATGGCATCGGGTTTCTCCTCGGCAAGCCACTGTTTCAGGCGCTCGTATTCCTTGGCCAGATCCAGCAGGTGGAAGCGGATCCGCCGCCCCGTCACGTCATGCCAGATCCGGCAGCGTTCCTGGATCGAATCCATGGGCGTCAGGGACTGCACGCCCAGTTCGGTATCGATCCAGCGGCGAGAGAGGTTGTCCACGATATGCACTTCGTGACCGAGGTTCGACAGGTGCAGGGTGGTGGGCCAGCCGACGAAACCGTCGCCGCCGAGGATCGCGATCTTCATGGGGTCACTCCAGTCACATTCGTGAGTGCGGTATCAACGTTGCGTGACGTTTTCTCAACACCGGACTTGTCCCCCGGCAAGGGATCGCCCGGACCGATCTCCGGTCCGGGCGCTTGGTATCAGGTGGACAGCACGTCCGAGATGGTCATGGGCAGTGCGGTCAGCCGCTTGCCCGTTGCGTGATAGATCGCGTTGCCGATTGCCGCCGCGGTACCGACGATGCCGATCTCACCGATGCCCTTCACGCCCAGCGGGTTCACGTAGTCGTCCTGTTCTTCCAGCATCTCGACCCGCACCTCGCGGATGTCGGCATTCACCGGCACCAGGTATTCGGCGATGTTGGCGTTCAGGAAGCGAGAGCGTGGCTTGTCCGTCTCGGTCACCTCGTGCAGCGCCGAGGAGATGCCCCAGATCATCCCTCCCATCAGCTGGCTGTGGGCCGTCTTGCGGTTCAGCCAAGTGCCAGCGGCAAAGGCGCTGTGGATGCGGGGCACGCGGATCTCGTGGGTGTACTTGTGGATCCGCACCTCGACCATTTCGGCCCCGAAGGCGAACATGGCAAACTCGGGCGTCACAGGTCCCGCGGTGCCGTATCCGCCCGAGAAGGTCGCCTTGATCAGCTGGTCCGTCAGCGCCGGGTGGCGGAACGTGCCCACCACCTCGATCTCGCCCTCGGGGATCATCTGAAGGGCTTCCATCACGCTCTGGCTCTGTCCGTCGGGTCCACGAAGCGTGCCGTCGTCGAGGGTGATGCGGCTGGGATCGACGCCCGACAGCGGGCCTTCGGACATTCCAGAGATCTGCGTGGCCAATTGCTGCGCAATCTTCACGCAAGCGTCGTGAACGGCCGACCCGGCCGAGGCCGCGGTGGTCGACCCGCCCGAGATCGGGGCGACGGGCAGATCGGCCTCGCCCATCACGACATCGACCGCCTCTACCGGCAGGCCAAGTCGCGCGGCGGCGATCTGTGCCATGATGGTGTAGGTTCCGGTGCCCACATCGTGGGCGGCCAGTTCGACATAGGCGTTGCCCGTGCCCTGGGCCCGCACCCGCGCGTTCGAGGCGAGGATGTTGGTGGGATAGGTGGCCGTCGCGCAGCCATAGCCCACCAACCAGTCGCCATCGGTCATCGACCCGATCTCGCGCCCGCGCTGGTCCCAGCCGAAGCTGTTGCTGACGGCATCGTAGCTTTCCATCAGCGACCGGGACGAGAACGGGACATCCTCGGTCGGATGGGTCATCGTGTCGTTCACGCGGCGAAGTTCGACCGGGTCCATCCCCAGTTTCCACGCGAGCTCATCCATCGCGGATTCCAGGCCGAAGAAGGTCTGCATCTCGTTCGGGGCGCGCATGAACCCGCCCGAATTGGTGTCCGACCGGGCCAGACGCTGTTCGGTGTGGATGTTCGGGCAGGCATACATTGCCCGCGTGATATGCGTGCCGGGATTGACGATTTCCCCGAACTGCGGGGTCTGGGCGATCTCGACATGTTCGAACGCGGTCAGGCGCCCTTGCGCGTCGGCCCCCAGGCGGAACTGCTGCCGACTTTCGGGGCGGAAGGTGGCCACAGTATACATCTGCGGACGGGTCACGATCAGCCGGACCGGGGCGCCGACGCCCTTGGCCGCCGCGATGGTCAGCATCGCGTAGGGCGTGATCCCCGCCTTCGATCCGAACGCGCCCCCCACGAAGGGAGAGATCACCCGGACGCTGGTTTCCGGAAGCCCGTAAGCCCCGGCAATGCCGTGACGCAGGGTCCGCACGGATTGCGAGGGCATCCACACGGTCAACCGGTCGCCGCGCCATTCGGCCGTGGCCGAGAACATCTCCATCGGGTTGTGATGCTGGAACGGCGTGGTGAAGGTCATGTCCACCGTCTGCGCAGCCTCGTCGAGGCCGGCTTGCAGATCGCCCTTCGTCAGGACCATGCCTTCGCTGTCTTCGCCGGCGCCCACGACGAAGCTGTCTTCGGGGTCCATGTGGATCGACCCGTCGGCCTCCTGGTAGGTCACGTTTACCAAGTCCGCGCCGCGACGCGCGGCGGCCGCGGTTTCGGCCACGACGTATGCGACGGGCTGGCCGGCATAGCGGATGTCCGTGCCCTCCATCGGCCAGAACGAAGACGAGCCCGGACCGCCGGCATAGAAGCCCTTGACCGTCTTGTAGTCCGGCAGCGTCTCGTGCGTGAAGACCGCGACAACGCCCGGCTCGGACTCGGCCGCCGAGGTGTCGATCGCGGTGACCTGCCCGACCGCGATGGCCGAACACACGAGCGCGCCATGGAGCATGCCCGAGGGCGTCTCGTCCGCGGCGTAGGTCGCCGTGCCGGTGACCTTGCGGCGCGCGTCGGTGCGGGTGACTTCGGTGTTGATCGTCTGGGCCATCATTCGCCTCCCATGCGGGATTTCGCGGTCATCAGGGCGCCCGCCACAACGTCGGCGCCCAGTTCGATCTTGTAGGCCGAACCTTCCAGGGGTTCGGCGTCCTGAAACGCGATCCGTCCGGCCTCGCGCGCGGTCTCTTCGGTCAGGGGGCCGCCTTTCAGCGACTCCTCGGCCGCGGTGGCACGCCACGGCGTGGCCGCGACGCCACCAAGCGCGATGCGGACATCGCGAACGGTGTCACCGTCCATCTCGATCCCGACGGCGGCCGAGGCTGCGGCGAAGGCATAGCTCTCGCGGTTGCGAGCCTTCATGTAGAAGCTGTTCCGCATGGCCGGGATCATCGGCAGCGCAATCTCGGTCACGATCTCTCCGGGCTCCAGCACTGTTTCGATATGGGGATCGTCCCCGGGCAGGACGTGCAGGTCCGCGAAGGGAATGCTCCGCGTGCCGCCGGGGCCGCGGGTCGTGACCTCGGCATCGAAGGCGACCAGGGCCTGCGCGAAATCGCCGGGATACATGGCGACGCACGCGTCCGAGCCGCCGAAGATCGCGTGCATCCCCGTCTCGCCCCCGTCCAGCGCGGCACAGCCCGAGCCGGGATTGCGCTTGTTGCACTGGGCATAGGCCGTGTCGCGGAAATACGGGCAGCGGGTGCGCTGCAGGATGTTCCCGCCAAGCGTCGCGACATTGCGCAACTGCGGCGAGGCGGCTTTCCAGAGCGAATCTGACAGCGCAGGGAACGCGTCGATCACGGCCGGGTCGTCGGCCACGGTTGACATCTTCGCCAGCGCGCCGAACCGCATGCGGTCAGCGCCAACCTCGTACCTCTCCAGATCGCGAAGCCCGGTGATGTCGACCAGCGCCTCGGGTTCGAGGACGCCGATCTTCATCAGGTCCACCATCGTGGTGCCGCCGGCGATGATCTGCGTGCCGTCTTCGGCGGCATCGTCGGACGCGTCGGACACAGAGGTCGGACGGGAATAGGCAAATCTCTTCATTGTCTCACCCCTGCTGGCTGTCGCGGACCTGCACGATGGCGGCCACGATGTTGGGATAGGCGCCGCACCGGCACAGGTTGCCGCTCATGTATTCGCGGATCTCGGCCTCGTCGCCGGCATGCCCTTCGTCGATGCAGGCAATGGCCGACATGATCTGACCGGGCGTGCAGTACCCGCATTGGAAGGCGTCGTTCTCGGCAAAGGCGGCCTGCATGGGGTGAAGGTCGCCGTTCGGGTCGGCCAGCCCCTCGACCGTGACGACCTCGGCGCCTTCGGCCATGACGGCCAGTGTCAGGCACGAATTCACCCGCATGCCGTTCAACAGAACCGTACACGCGCCGCATTGACCCTGGTTGCACCCGATCTTGGTGCCGGTCATGCCCAGAGTGTCACGCAGCGCTTCCACCAGTGTGGTGCGCGGTTCGACAGACAGGGACCGGACCTTGCCGTTCACGTTCATCGTGATTGTTCGCGCCTCGGCGCTGGGCATCGAATCCTGGGCCTGCGCGGCACCGGCCGCAATTCCAAGCGATCCGGCCACGACCGAACTGCCTTGCAGAAACCCGCGGCGGGAAACGCCCGGGCGACGTAGATCAGGGGGAGTCTTGGGCATGCGCCGACCTTTCCGACTTTTAACGCGATCGGGTCGGGACGTGGGGCAGGGCTGCTCCAAGGCAATGCGCTGTTTTGGTTTGAGATTTCGACCTAAAATAGTCGGAAAAGACGATCTTAGCTATTTTGCGGGAGACTCCGTCCGGGTCCCCCACGGGATCGCGACATCGCGACGCGATCCCGTGGGAAACTGCGCGCATGGGTTCAGCCCGGAGAACAGGCCCTACTGCCGGAATCCGGTGTGCGGGCCTCAGTTCCCCTTCAGCCGTTTGAACGAATAGTGCGAGGCTTGGCGGAAAGTGTCGCCTGGGCGCAGGACGATCCCGGGCCAACGGTCACGCCCCGGAGCATCCGGCCACATCTGCGGTTCGATCGCAAAGCCGGCCCGATGCGGATAGGGGACACCGTGTACCGTCCTCTCGTTCTCGACCGAGAACGGGTGCATTCCGAAAACTTGCAGCCCGGGTGCAGTGGTATGGACCGTCATGGCCAGCCCCGTCGCGTCGCTTTCCAAGCGTAGCGCAGGCGAAAGGTCCCTCGGGGCGGTCGCGAGGCAGAAATTGTGGTCGAAATCCGGCAGGTTCCGGGGATCGAGCGCCCGGGGTTTTCGGAAATCGAAATCGGTGCCTTCTACCGATCGGATTTCCCCGGTGGGCAGGATATCATCATCCACCGGCAGGTAGGTGTCTGCGTGAATGGTCAGCCTTTGCCCCGCCCAGGTCATTTCCGGCGGCTGCATTGTCCAGTACCCGTGAAGCGCGGGGTTCATGAACGTCGGCGCATCGGTTTCGGCCTCGAGTTCGTGGATCAGGATGGCCCCGTCCAACCGGTAACGTGACGTGATCCTGCGATTGCCCGGCAGGCCACCTTCGCCTTCGGGAAGGTCGATGGTCATCTCGACATGATCCGAGTCGTGCCGCGCCAGGGTCCAGGTCTTGGTGTTGATCCCGGCGGACCCGGAATGCAGCGTATGGCGGCCATCCTGATTGGCGTCGAACCGCAACGTCCGGCCGTCGATCTGGGCCTCGGCTCCCGCGATGCGGTTGGCCACCGGCCCAACGACGGTTCCGAAGTTCTGGAAGATCCCGGCATAGGCCGCTGCGTCCAACGACCCCAGGGTCAGTGGATCGGGATGATCGAAGGCCGTCAGCCCATGCAACGCGGCCCCAAAATCCAGAATGCCCAGTGAAAGCGTCTCATTTGCCATGGCGAACCGGCGGATCCGCCGCCCGTCCGGCAGGGAGCCTTCCAAAATCTCGACCGAAGTCTCTGCCATCATGCCTTTCCTTTGCTCATCGGGAACACGGGATGCCCAGTCTTCGTTCTTTATCATAACTTGCCGGGAGTCACCCGGCGCTTCTCGATTGAGGACTGATTAATGTTGAAGACATATCTGATTGCCGGCGTATCTGCCCTGACCATCGCCGGAGCGGCGCAAGCCGAGGTTCCCGCATCGGCAAGTACCGACATGAATCTTCGTGCGGGCCCCGGGGAAGAGTTCGACGTTATTTCCCCAATCGCTGCGGCGGACGGTCTGACCGTCACACGGTGTATTGCGTCGGGTCTTTGGTGCGAGGTCGTGCACGAAGGCACCACCGGGTGGGCCTTTGCCGAGTATATGGCTGTGGTCGTCGACGACCAGTATTCCAGCTTTGCCCAAGCGCTGACGCGTGGCGTCATCCCCTCGCTGCCGCGCGCGGAAGTCATCGCGGAGCTTGACGCTTCGGCTGACAGCACGGGCGCAAGCGCGGTCACGGGTGCTGCGGTCGGCGCTCTCATCGCGGGTCCGGCGGGTGCTGCCGCCGGGGCGGTCGTCGGTGCCGAAACCGACATCGCCGGCGAGACGATGGATTACGTTCGCGCGAACCCGGTCGAGCCTGTCAATCTCGAGGGTGATCTTGTGGCAGGTGCCGGGATCCCTGAAGGTGTCGACGTCTATGAGGTCCCGAACGACGACTATTACTACGCATATGTCAACGGAACCCCGGTCCTCATCGACCCCGAGACACGTCAGATCGTGCGCGTCGTCGAATAATACGACCCGGCCACCGTAAAGTGTCTTCAGCAGCCGCACCAACAGATGGTGCGGCTGTTCGCATGTCATTCTTCCCGAAAAAATCTGCACTCCGGGTTTCGGCTGACCCAGGGTCCACCGCCGTTGTTGTGCGAGCTGGGAAGTTTCACCGGGTTGCGCGCCGGGAATGGAGGGGCGTCTTCCCGCCGACATGGCGACCGCGGGCTGCGAATGGGCATACACTGCGGTGGGAAGGACTTAAGAGTGCCACCATATCACAACGGAGTACCCCGCGATGAGGGACACCTGGACCCGAGTGGTCGGTGCACTTTGCCTGTTGGCCTTGGCGGGGCTGGCCTTCTTCGCTTCGGTCAATCATCGTGACCTGCCGCAAAGCGCAAGGGCCGCCGAGTATGCCCGCGGGATCAGCGTTTCGGCTTCGGCGACTTACGTCACTCTCAGAACGCTGAACGCCTTCCTGTCCTCGGCGCAGGAGATCGAGGTCGGTGTCTCTCTGATCGGGTCGGGATCGGCGCAGCCGTTGAAAGTGCTCGAGCCCATCGATGACACTGTCGAACGGATCGCAGCGGTGGTTTTCGCGGTCATGCTGGCCTCTGGCGTTCTTGCGGTGACCATGGGACCGCTGGGGGCGGTCGGTTTTGCCATGCTCGGGGGGGCGGCGGTGCTTTGGGCCGCGGTCGTCGCCAGCGGGCGCAGCCGTCCTTTGGGCGGGGTGCCGCGGCAGTTGACGATCTATGGCGGCTTTCTGGGGCTTGGTATCCCGCTGGCTTTCCTGATCTCGGGCCTCGTTGCGGACCGCTTGGTGGCCGAGACTTGGTTGGAACACAGCCGCATCGTGTCCGAAATCACGGCGACCGTCGAAGGGGTCGAAGCCGAGTCCGGCTTCCGGGCGATGATGGATCAAGTCGAACGCTATCAGACCCTGGCCGGCAACCTGTCGAACCGCGCGGATGAACTGGTCGGTAGTCTGGTCAGTCTGTTGTCCGTCTATATCTTCAAGGTCCTCGTCCTTCCGGTGTTGCTGATCGGTGGCCTGCTGGTCGCGGCGCGTCGCCTTGCCGTGCCCGGGCACCGCGCCGCCTGACGCTGATCAGAGCGCGCGCCGCTGGCTAAAGGATGGACCGGGCAGCGCGCCAAGCGTGCCATGCGCCTTCGGACCCGTTGAACGCGTTGAGATCGACATTCCCCGAGATCCCCGGAACCCGGCCGGTCGCGGTGTATTGCCAGACCCGCCAAGGGGCTCCGGGATAAGCATCCTCGACTGGCCGCGCGGTCGATCGCAGCCACGTCTCGGCACCCAGGCGGGCGATCTGGTTCTCGGGATAGAACTCGCGCGTGGTATAGATCAGCGGCATCTGCCCGTAGTGCCGCGCGAGGATCGACATGAAGCGGGTGGCGCGGTCGCGCACTTCGGCTGCGGGCGGGCGCACCGTGCAGGTGGGAGAGAAGGGCGTCCATTCAAGGTCGAGGACCGGCGGCAGATCGCCCGCACGGCGGGGGACATTCTGTATGAACCAGCGGGCCTGCGTTTCGGGCGGACCGCACCAGTAGAAGAAGTGATAGGCCCCGACCGCGACCCCCGCGCGCTGGGCGGCATCGTGATGGGCAGCGAACATCGGGTCGATCCGGTCGCCCCCTTCGGTTGCCTTGATCCAGGCGAAGTTGACTCCGGCGGCGCGGGCGGCGGTCCAGTCGATGTCGCCCTGCCATCGGCTTAGGTCGATGCCATGCACCGGGAAACGGTCTGGTCCGCGCCCACCCCAATCGGTCGGATCGACATCGCCGAAATCGGGCGGAATGGCCCGGCCGATAATCGGTGGCGCGGCCGGTCGGGCGCAGGCGGCGAGGGAGAACAGAAGAAAGCTGCGACGAAACATGGACAACCCGGGACTGAAAGGGACGCGCGCCGCGGGGGCGTCGCATACCCAAGTCTGACCCTGTTCCGAATGGGGACGCAATCGCGCATTCCGGCGCAAACGGGCAGGCCGGTCACGCTCTCGTCATCCCGTCATCAATCGAAGGCGCCGCGCTCTGTCAACGCTTGCATCAGGCCGGATTGTTGCATCCGTCGCATCTGAAACTCCATCTCCGCAACTGCGATTTATCCCGGTCGCAAGATTCTCGGGCAGGGCCCCGTCGGGGGAGGCGAAGCGCTCCGACATCTCCTCTATGGTTCCATTGTCCTCTTCCAGAACGCCTTCCATTCGCGTCAACAGGGCGTCGATGCCGTCTTGCGATGTCTCGGCAATATAGGCTTGCAGCACGCAATCGGCGGCGCTGCGCATCTCTACGTCCCATTCGAGGGCGGACATTTTCGACGCCGGTCGTGTCGCCATTCAGGGCGTTTTGAAGCATGCGCGTCGTCATCTTCTCGGACAGGAATTCCATCCGCTTGAGGCGGTCCTGCGCAAGGGCGGGCGAAGTGAGAAGAAGCAGGGCGAAAGCAGTTCGAAACACGATGACCTCGGGACGTTCCGTTCCCAATTTTCCTTCCCTTACGCCATCTTTCGATCAACCGGACGGGGGTCAGTCCTGCTCGGACCGGTCCGTCGCCGGGGCAGGCTGCCGGGTCAGGGCCGTGACGCGGGCTGCAATGTCGTCATTCCAGTCGAAGGTCAGTGCGTCGAGCGACGGCAGAAGCTGTTCGACCGAGCGACCTGAAATGATGGGGGACGTCACACCCGGACGGTGCATGGCCCAGGCAACCGCCAAAGTCGCTGGGTCCATGCGATACCCGCGGGCGAGCGTCGCAAGATCGGCGGCCGTGTTGTGCATCCAGTCCGAGGCATAGCGCTTGGCATACATCTCGGAGTCGCGCAGCCGCCCTTCGCCGCCCGCGCGATATTTGCCCGTCAGCAGCCCGCCCCCGAGGGGCGAATAAGGATAGACGTCGATCTTCTGATCCTCGGCCATGGGCAGGATCTCGACCTCGGCCTGGCGCTTCACGAGGTTCAGCATGGGCTGGATGGCGTCGATCCGGATGTCGAAGCGGGCGGCCACGGCTTGCGCCTTCATCACCTGCCACGCGGCGAAGTTGGACACGCCGATGGCGCGGATCCAGCCCTGGTTCTTCAGGATCGACAACGCCTCGAACGTCTCCTCTAGGTCCGTTTCAGGGTCGAAGCGATGAAGGTAGTAGAGGTCGATCGTATCGACCCCAAGACGGGTCCGGCTTTCGTCGCAGCTTTCCCGGATCGACGTGGCCGAGTTCCCGCGCCGCATGTTGACCTTCGACGCCAGAATGATTTTCTCGCGCTCGACCGCGGCAAGCTTTCCCAGGATCTCTTCCGAGCGGCCATCGGTATAGACATGGGCGGTGTCGAACATGTTGATCCCGCGCTCTCGGCAGGCGCGGAACATGGCGCGGCTGGCATCTTCGTCGGCGGTGCCGCCGAACTGCATGGCGCCGAAGGACAGGGCGGAAGGCGGGGTGCCGTCGGGCGAGGTCACATTGCTCATGCCCTCGAAATTGCGGTTGCGCCTCGGGATGGCAAGGCCCCTCTGCCTGCATGGCCGAATGGCGCCGAGACGGGCCCGCGCGACAGCTTTCGGGCCGCGCGTCCCGGGGGTGCCGTTCGCGCAATGGACGGAAAACAGACATGCGGGGGGCAACCTGCCGACTTGTGCGGCATCCCACCGGGGCCGGCCCCGATTTGATCGCCCGGGCGACCGCAAGCCGGGATCGTCGGGCCCAATTCGAGTATCGCAAGGGGCATGACCAAGAACGTGGCCTTGGCTGGCCTGCGTCACGGCAATGTTCCCGTGGCGGCGCAGGGGCAGCCAATGCCGGGCAAACACGGCCGGTCGAACCGGTCTTACCACAAGGGGAGGATCAACCATGGAGAAGAGCCCATGTTTCGATCCACACTTTCGGCGCTTCTGATCGGCGCCACACTTCCTTCGCTCGCGGCGGCTGGCTGCTATGACGACGCAATGCTGGTCTTCGACGGTTCGGGGTCGATGGCGACACGCGGCTATCACGCAGGTGCTGCCTCGCGCATCGACGAGGCGCGGCAAGCCCTGTCGCGCAGCCTGCCCAGCATCCCGCAGGAACGCCGTATCGGGCTTTTGACGTACGGGCCGGGCAAGTTGCGGGGGATGTGCGTCAACATCCACCTGCGCCTGTCCCCGACCCCGGGCGCAGCCTCTGCCATCGCGGCAGAGGTCGACCGGATGGAACCATTCGGGGACACGCCCATGACAGCCGCGGTCGAAGCCGCGGCCGATGTTCTGCGGCATGAAACCCGCGCATCCACCATCGTCCTTATAACGGATGGAGAGGAAACCTGCGGCGGCGCGGTGTGCGCCACGGCGAAACGTCTGGCCGATACGGGCGTTCGCACCGTCATCCATGTCGTGGATTTTCGTCGCGTCGAAGCCGAGGGTATATCCGCACCCCCAGCCGAGCAGGCGCCGGCCTGCATGGCCCATCAAACAGGCGGTCTGTACCTGGCCGCCGAGACGGCGGAGGAGCTGGAATCGGCGTTTCGCATGACGCTGGGTTGTCCGCTTCTGAGCGATGCGCGGCCGGCAGATCAGTATCCGAGCTGGTTCTTACCGGGCTGAAACGAGGAACGGGCGCCCTGTTGGGGGCGCCCGTCGGCCTTTCAAAGGTGGTAGTGCGATCAGTTGGGAATGTCGCCGGTCAATCCTTCGACGTAAAAGTCCATCCCGAGAAGGGTCCCGTCATCCGCGGTTTCCCCCTCGGCCAGCCATTCGGTCCCATCCTGGCGGTTGATCGGGCCGGTGAAAGGGTGCAACTCGCCCGCGGCAATCGCATCGCGCATGGCCAGGGCTTCGGCTTTCACCTCCTCGGGGACGGCGTCCGAGATCTCGCCGATCTTCACCATGCCTTCGTCGATGCCGTACCAGATCGAATGCGGCTCCCATGTGCCCTCCATGACCTGACCGACCCGCTCGACATAGTAAGGGCCCCAGTTGTCGATAATCGAGCTGACGCGCGGCATCGGCGCATATTCGGACATGTCCGAAGCCTGCCCGAAGGTGATGACGTCGCCGGCATCGGCTGCGGCGGCCTGGGGCGCGGTCGAGTCGGTGTGCTGAAGGATGACGTCGGCCCCCTGTTCGATCAGGGCGCGCGCGGCGTCGGATTCCTTGGCCGGGTCGAACCAGGTGAACGCCCAGACGACGTTGAACTCGACATCGGGATTGACGGCCTTCGCCGCCAGGAAGCTGGCATTGATGCCGCGGATGACCTCGGGGATCGGGAAAGAAGCGATGTAGCCGATCTTGTTCGTTTCGGTCATCTTGCCGGCGATATGGCCTTGGACCATGCGCCCTTCATAAAAGCGGGCCGAATAGTTCGCGACATTGTCGGCGGTCTTGTAGCCTGTGGCGTGTTCGAACTTCACGTCGGGGAATTTTTGCGCGACGTTTATGGTGGGGTCCATGTATCCGAACGACGTCGTGAAGATCAGATCGGCGCCCGACAGTGCCATCTGGGTCATCACACGTTCGGCATCCGCGCCTTCGGGCACGCTTTCCTGGAAGACGGTTTCGACCTGGTCGCCAAAAGCTTCCTCGACCGCAAGGCGGCCCTGTTCATGTTCGTAGGTCCAGCCGCCGTCGCCGACCGGGCCGACATAGACAAAGCCGACCTTCGTGGGCTCGTCCTGGGCGAAAGCGCCGGTGGAAAGGGCAAGGGTCGTCGCGGCGGCGCCCAGAAGGGTTCTGCGAAGCATATGTATTCTCCCGTTGTTCATTGGCGCGATCATGATGGGCCGAGGCCGCGGGCGCAAGTTTGCGAATGCGGCGGAAACAGGCGAGTGCCCGGAAAATCGGCAGAACGGGCCCGGCATGGGCGGTTTCGATGCGCGTCCGAGCCGACAGGCCGGCGCGCGATCGTCAAGAGACGGCGTGGAACGGCTTTCCAAGACTGGCGGGCGCTGCGGTGCCGCGCGATCGGCGGGCCGAGATCAGAACGAGGACGAGAATCGTGACGACGTAGGGCGACATCGACAGGTACTCGACCGGAAGGGCCGACCCGGCCGCTTGCAGGTTGAGCTGAAGGACAGTCACCCCGCCGAAGAGATACGCCCCCAGCAGCACTCGTCCCGGCCGCCATGAGGCGAAGACGACGATGGCCAGCGCGATCCACCCCGCCCCCGCGGTCATCCCTTCGGTCCATTGCGGGACGCGCACCAGTGAAAGATAAGCCCCGCCGAGGCCCGCCATGGCCCCCCCGAACGCGATGGCGGCGAAGCGGATCGCCACGACGTGAAGGCCCAGGGCATGGGCGGCTTCGTGGTTCTCGCCAATCGCGCGCAGTTTAAGGCCGGCGCGGGTTCGCGACAGGAAGAACCATGTGGCAAGCGTCAGGAACAAGCTGAGATAGACCATCCAGTCATGCGAAAAAAATGCGCGGCCCAGAAGCGGGATGTCCGACAGCGGCCCGAGGTCCAGCCGGGCGGTCGAGGGCGGCTTGATCCCCACATAGCCCTGCCCGAGGAGCGACGACAGACCCAGACCGAACAGCGTCAGCGCCAGACCCGTCGCCACCTGATTGGCCAGGAAGATTTGCGTCAGGACGGCAAAGACCAGGGACAGAAGCGCGCCACCGACCGCGCCGGCAAGAAAGCCAAGCGGCGGCGATCCCGTCTCGACCGCCATGGCGAAGCCGCAGATGGCGCCCAGGATCATCATACCCTCGACCCCGAGGTTCAGGACGCCCGCACGTTCGACGACCAGTTCACCAAGCGCCGCGAGCAGGAGGGGCGTCGCCCCGATCATCAGGGAGGCCAGTAGCAGGGCAGGGGAAATCGCGCTCAGGTCCAAGGACGGGCTCCTTTGCTGCGGGGGAATTTGGGTATTTCGACAAGGGTGAAGATCATGCGAGCCGCTTCGATCCCAGGCGGATGCTGTAATGGGTCAGAACGTCCACGGCGAGGAGGAAGAACAACAGCATGCCCTGAAACGCCTGGATGGCCGCGGCGGGAATGCCCAGCATGAAGCTGGCGAGTTCGCCACCGATATAGGTCAGCGCCATCAAGAGCCCCGCCAAGAGGATCCCGACGGGATGCAACCGGCCGAGGAAGGCCACGATGATCGCTGTGAACCCGTAGCCCACGTTGAAATCGATCGAGATCTGCCCGGCGGGTCCCGTCACCTCGAAGATGCCGGCAAGGCCGGCCAGCGCGCCCGAGATCGCGAAGCAGAAGACGACAAGGCGATTGGGGTTTACCCCCGCGAACCGCGCCGCGCGCGGGGCCTGGCCGGCCAGCCGGATATGCACGCCCGTCAGGTGCCGATGCAGCAGGACATAGGCGAAGATCACCGCGATGATGGCGGCGACGACGCCCCAGTGCAGGCCGGTATCCGCGATCAGCTCGGCGTTCGCCGAGGACGCCCATTGCGCCAGGTTGCGCGAGCCGGGAAAGCCGCCGCCCTCGGGATTGCGAAGCGCGCCTACCGCGACGGAAGCCAGGAGGTTCTCGGCCACGTAGACGAGGAGAAGGGAGACCAGGATCTCGTTCGTGTTGAAGCGGGTCTTCAGGATGGCCGGGATCATCGCCCAGATCCAGCCGCCAAGCGCACCCGCGATGACCATGAGGGGAAAGATGAAGGTCGCCTCGATAGGGTAAAGCGCTAGGCCGGCAGCTGCGCCGGCAATGGCCCCCATGATGTATTGCCCTTCCGCCCCGATGTTCCAGACACCCGCCTTGAACCCCAACGCGAGCCCCGTTGCGATCAGGATGAGCGGACCGGCCTTCACCAGAAGCTGCGGCCGCGAATAGCCCGCGAATTGAGGGTCGAACAGCGGATCGTAGAAGATCGTCCTGATCGCGGCCACAGGGTCTTTCCCCAGGGCGGCGAACATCAGGCTGCCGGCAATCACCGTCAGCAGAACCGCGAGGATGGGCGTGGCCCAAGCCCAGACGCGCGACGGTTGGGGGCGGCGAACGAGCGAGATCACGGGCGGGCCACGGGGTCAGTCGGCATGGGCAGGCTCCATGTCATGGGCGCCGCCCAGCATCAGGCCGATCTGTTCGACCGTCAGCCCGGCAGCGGGGCGGAAGCGGGAAAGGCGGCCTTCGGTCAGCGCGGCGAAACGGTCCGAAACCTCCATCAGCTCATCCAGGTCCTGGCTTATGACGATGACACCCGACCCGTCCGCCGCCAAATCCAGAAGGGCCTGGCGGATGGTCGCGGCGGCGGCGGCATCGACGCCCCATGTCGGCTGGTTCACCACCAGCACCCGGGGCGTCTGCGCGATCTCGCGCCCGATGACGAATTTCTGCAGGTTCCCGCCGGACAGTGCCCCAGCGGCCGTGCCCGCCCCCGGCGTGCGCACGTCGAAGCGGTCGATCACCCCTTCGGCGAAGCGGCGCGTGCGGGACCAGTCGATGAAGCCGCGCGACACCAGCCGCTCGCGCGTTGCGGCCGAAAGCAGGGCGTTTTCCGTCAGGCTCAGATCCGGGGCCGCCGCATGGCCCAACCGTTCTTCCGGGGCGGTCAAAAGCCCGGCGCGGCGGCGCGCTTCCGGGCCCAAACGCGACAGGTCCCGGCCCTCCATCCGGATCGTGCCGGGCGCGGACAGCGTCTCGCCGGCCAGCGCGGCCAGCAATTCGTCCTGTCCGTTGCCCGCCACGCCTCCGATGCCCAGCACCTCTCCCGCGTTCAGCGTCAACGAGACGTCCTTCAATGACGCCCCAAATTCGTGCGCCGGGGGCAGGGACAATCCGTCGATCTGCACCGCGATCTCGTCCCGCGCGGTCCCGGGCCGCTGCGGGGCCTCCAGCCGGCGGCCCACCATCACCTCGGCCAGCCGCCCGGCGGTCTCCTCCGCAGGTGTGCAACTCGCCACCACCGTGCCGCCGCGCAGGATCGTCGCGGTGTCGCACAGCGCCCGGATCTCTTCGAGCTTGTGCGAGATATACAGGATCGACGTCCCCTCGTCGCGCAGCTTGCGAAGGGTCGCGAACAGCAGGTCGACCTCCTGCGGGGTCAGGACCGAGGTCGGCTCGTCCATGATCAGAAGCTTGGGCGCCCCGAGAAGACAGCGCACGATCTCGACCCTCTGGCGTTCGCCGGCGGACAGATCGCCGACGATGTTCCCCGGGTTCAGCGGCAGACCATAGCTCTGGCTTACGTCGCGGATACGGGGGGCAAGGTCCTTGATCGGGGGTGGGTCGGACATGCCCAGTGCCACGTTTTCCGCAACGTTCAACGCCTCGAACAGCGAAAAATGCTGGAACACCATGCCCACACCGGCCGCGCGCGCGGCCTCGGGCGAGGTCGGGGCATAGGGCGCGCCGTTCATCTCCATCCGGCCCGCGTTCGGCCGGACGAGGCCGAAGATCATCTTGACCAGCGTCGACTTCCCGGCGCCGTTCTCGCCCAGAAGCGCGTGGACCTCGCCCGGCCGGATCGCCATCGACACGTCGTCATTGGCGACCACGCCCGGATAGGCCTTCGTCAGGCCGTCGATCTGCAAGAGCGGCTGGGTCATCGCGCGGTCGGTCCCTCGGTCGGGCCCAGACCTAGCCCCGCGCCGCATCGCCCGGCAATGCCCCGAGGCCGGAAGACCGGCTCGAATGGCCGCGGTGCCACGCATCTGCCCGGTTTCGCGTCACGTTCCGCGCCAGTCCGCCCGAAATGCAGGACGGTCATTCCGCGGCCCTGCGGCAGGCGAACAATACCCGTTCGGCGGTCGCCGGCGCGTCCAGCGCGGGATAGGCCGAACCGCACGCGGCGGCGGCATGGCCCAGTGCCATCAGGACCGAGAGTCCCAGCATCAGGGGCGGCTCTCCCACCGCTTTCGAGCGATAGATCGTGTCGGCCCGGTTCGGCGCGTCCCAAAGCGCGACGTTGAAGATATCCGGGCGATCCGAACAGGCGGGAATCTTGTAGGTCGACGGGGCGTGCGTGGTCAGGCGCCCCTTCTGGTCCCAGACCAGCTCCTCGGTGGTCAGCCATCCCGCCCCCTGGACGTAACCCCCTTCAATCTGTCCGATATCGAGGGCCGGGTTCAGCGATGCGCCACAATCGTGCAAGATATCGGTGCAAAGAATGCGGTTTTCGCCCGTGCGCACGTCCAGCGCGACCTCTGTCACCGCGGCCCCGTGGGCGAAATAGAAGAACGGCGTGCCACGCCCCCGCACGCGGTCCCATTCGATGCCGGGGGTCTTGTAGAACCCCGTGGCCGACAGGCTGACCCGCCCCTGATAGGCCAACTGGACCGCTTCGGGGAAGGCGTAGTCCTCGCCGGCGACCGTGACCTTCCCGCCCTCGAAGCGGACCGCGGCGGGATCGGCTTGGTGGCGTTCGGCCAGGAAGGCGGCGATCCGGTCGCGGATCGTGTCGCAGGCGATCCTGACGGCCATCCCGTTCAGGTCCGCGCCCGAGGACGCCGCCGTGGCCGAGGTGTTGGGCACCTTGCCTGTATCGGTCGCGCTGATCCGCACCGCCGAGATGTCGAGGCCGAACCGATCGGCGGCCACCTGACTGACCTTCTGGTGCAGGCCTTGCCCCATCTCGGTTCCGCCATGGTTCAGGTGAACCGACCCGTCCTGGTACACGTGCACCAACGCCCCGGCCTGGTTGAGATGCGTCAGCGTGAAGGATATCCCGAACTTCACCGGGGTCAACGCGATCCCGCGCTTGATCGACGGGTGGCGCGCGTTCCAGTCGTCGATCGCGGCCCGACGGGCGCGATACGCCGCGCGCTCTTCCAGCGCGTCGACCATCTCGTTCAGGATGAAATCCCGGACGGGCATGTGGTACGGCGTGGTCTGGTCGCCCGGCGCCGCGCGATCCGACGCCTCTACCGGTTCGGCCACTTCGTGCAGCGCGCCCCGGCTGGCGACGTCCGCCCCGGTGCCCGGCGTCACCTCTTCCGAGCCGACACGCTCTTTCGCCCTTGGCGAAATACCCTCGGGGGGGCGCGAAGCGCGGGGGGCGGACGGCCCCCCTGCGTCGTTGGGGCCGGCGGGGGCATAGAAATTGACGCGGCGCACGTCCAGCGGGTCCTTGCCAAGGCAGTGGGCGATCTCGTCCATGACCCGCTCGATCCCGACCATGCCCTGCGGGCCGCCGAAGCCGCGAAACGCCGTGGCGGACTGGGTATTCGTCTTCAGACGATGGGACACGATGCGCACGTCGGTCAGATGATACGCGTTGTCGGCGTGCAGCATCGCACGGTCGGCCACCGGCAGGGACAGGTCCTGGCTCCAGCCGCACCGGACCAAGTGCTCGAACGTGATACCCAGCACCCGGCCCGTATCGTCGTATCCGACGTCGTACCCTATGCGGAAATCATGGCGCTTACCGGTGATCGTCATGTCGTCGTCGCGGTCGTACCGCATTTTGACCGGTCGCCCCGTGCGTGCGGCGACCAGTGCACAGGCCACCGCCAGGGCATTGCCCTGGCTTTCCTTTCCGCCGAACCCGCCGCCCATGCGCCGCACTTCGACCCTGACGGCATGCATTGGCACGCCAAGGGCTTCGGCGACCTTGTGCTGTATCTCGGTCGGATGCTGCGAGGAGGAATGGACCACCATGTCCCCCCCTTCGCCCGGCAGGGCGAGCGCGGCCTGCCCTTCGAGGTAGAAATGTTCTTGCCCGCCGATCTCGATCCGCCCTGTCAGGCGGTGGGGCGCGCGGGCAAGCGCCGTGTCGGCGTCGCCCTTCCTCCACGTTACCGGGCCGTCCTCGAACCTGCTGTCAGCGGCCAAGGCATCGTCTATCGTCAGGATCGGATTGTCGGGGGTCGCGTCCACCTTCGCCAGTCGCGCAGCCTTACGCGCGGCAAGGTGGCTGGTTGCCGCGACGAGGAACAAGGGCTGACCCATATAGTGGACGCACGCGGCCCCGTCGGCAGAAATCTCCGCCAGAAGCGGTTCGTCATGGGCGGCGGGGGCGACGTCGACAAACCCGGTCTCAGCGGCGGAAAGGGCAAGCGAAACGCCTGGGGCGGTTCGTACCGGATCAAGGTCGACCCTCACCGTCCCCTTTGCAATGGGGGACAGGCCGAATGCCAGGTGGAGCGTGTTCGCGGGCACCGGGATATCATCTACGTAGCGCGCCGCACCAGACACATGAAGAGCCGCGCTTTCGTGGGGCGAGGGGGCATGAACGGTCATGCCCGCACCTCCAGCACCGAAGGCTCGTCACTGACAAGCCGGGCCAGCATGCCGCGCGCCGCCTCCAGGCGATAGCCTGCCGAAGCCCGCATGTCCGACATCGGATCGAAATCCTGCCCCAGCGCGGCCTGGGCCGGACCGATGCCCTCGGGCGTCAGCGGGCACCCGATCAACGCGTCCTCTGTGGCGCGGGCGCGTTTCGGGATTCCGGCCATGCCCCCAAAGGCGATCCGGGCAGCAGTCACCACACCACCATCTGCTGTTATGTTGAAGCAGCCGCACAGGGCCGAGATATCCTGGTCGAACCGTTTTGAAATCTTCTGGCAGATCAGCCGATCGGTTTGGCGCGGGATCGACACGGCATCGACGAATTCGCCGCGGTGGCGATCCTGTTTGCCGTAGTCGAGGAAGAAATCCTCGATGGAAAGCTCTCGAGTTGTGTCACCGCGGCGCAGGTGCAGCGTTGCCCCAAGGGCGATCAGGGCGGGGGGGCCGTCCCCGATGGGCGATCCATTGGCGATATTTCCGCCTATTGTCGCTGCATTGCGAATCTGGGTCGACCCGTAGCGGCGAATGAGTTCCGCGAAACTTGGATGGTAGGGCGCTATGGCGCGCCGTAGCGCCGCCAGCGTCACGCCGGCTCCAATGCTTATCGCCTGATCCGATATCTCGATCCGTCGCATGTCCGCGACACCGTTGAGGAAAATGACGGTCCCCAGATCGCGCAAGCCCTTGGTGATCCATAATCCGACGTCCGTGGCACCGGCCACCAGTGTCGCGTCCGGGGTTGCGGCGTAAAGGCGCGCAAGCTCGTCGACTGACGTGGGGCGATGGGCGGCCGCCGTGCGGGAGGCATCCCCACGATCGTCTGCCCCGGTGCCGGCAACCGGATCGGTGCCGCCCCAGTCGGCGGGGATCGTGGCGTAAGAAGGCGGGGACGCTGCCCCCGGACGCTGCGCGTCCCCCCCGGGGTATTTGGACAAGGATGAACGAAGGGGTTCGTCGCGCATATGGCGGGGGACCGCGCTGGCTTCGGCAGCTTTGGCGGCACGGACGATCGGGGCGTAGCCGGTGCACCGACACAGGTTGCCGGCCATTTGGTCATCGTGATCGGTGGCCCCGTTCAGATGTGCCGTGGCCATTGTCACGACAAAGCCGGGCGTACAGAAACCGCATTGGCTGCCGTGATGATCGATCATCGCCTGCTGGACGGGATGGGGTGTCCCGTCGGGCGCTGCGATCCCCTCGACCGTTCGTATTGCGTGGCCGTCGAGTTGCCCCATGAAAAGGATACAGGCATTCATCGCCCGAGCGCCGTCTTCGCCGGTCATCATCACGGAACAGGCGCCGCAATCGCCTTCGTTGCAACCTTCCTTTGTGCCCGTCAGCCCGCGTTCGTCACGAAGCCAGTCGAGGAGGGTCGTGGTCGGTGCCACCACGGCTTCGACGACGTTTCCGTTCAGTCTGAACGTGACCTGCATATGCGTATCCGCCGCGTTACTCGCCCTGTCCAGAACCGTCACGGTCGATGCGGCGTAGAGCGCACGGTCCGTCTCGAAGAAAGCGGCTCCCGTTCCGGATTGCAAGATGCGGGAATGCGCATTGCCATCGCGCGTCAACCAAATCTTAAGAGATTCCGGTGCACGAAGAGGTAATGTCATTTTTCTCCGGAGCTTCGATCATGTCCGTTACGTCCCGCATCTTCGCGATCCCCGCCGCCCTCGTCATTGCCATCGCCGCAGCCGGTGCCGCGCAGTCCCAAGTTGTCCCTCCAGCCGGTGTGGCCGTTTCGGGCGGTGGAGGGGCCGGTGGGGCCGGTGGGGCAGGCGTTGCCGGCGCCGCCGGAGCGGGTGCCGGCGCGGGTGCCAGTGCCGCCGCGAGCGCGGCTGCCTTCGGTGGTCTCGGGGTGGGCGCTGTCGCAGCTGGCGTCGCGGCAGCAGCCGCGGTCGCGGCCGCGGTCGCAGCCGCGACGTCGGAAAAAGCTGTAGGTACAGTCTCGACGTCGGGTACGAACGGAACCAACTGATCCAGGCCTTGCGCCATCGGCGGACTGATCAAGGGAGCCGCGCTAGGCCCGGTCAGTCCGCTTTCCCATCACCTTGCACGGCTTCTCCGGCCTCTTCGATCGCGCCGCCGACGTTTTCGCGCGCGTCTTCGATCGCTGCTTCCCCCTCGGGCGAGAGATCGAGAAAACCTGTCGCGATCAGGATCGCGACGATGACGGTGACGGCGAGAATCAAGAGGACGAGCGTTCGCATCTGGGCTTCCGGGTTTGCGGCATTCCCGCCGGAACGTAGCGCGGCAACTGTGCGGTGCGATATCTGTAGCTAGCGCGTCGCCGGGGCTTTCGATTGCCGCCGCACCGACATACCGTGCCGCCATGTCAGATCCCCGATTCATCCACCTGCGCACCCATTCCGAGTACTCGCTTCTCGAAGGGGCGGTTCGCCTGAAGAAACTGCCCGGTCTCGTCCGGGATATGGGTATGCCCGCCATAGCGGTGACCGATACCGACAACATGTTTTGCGCGCTGGAGTTTTCCGTGGGCGCGATGGGCGCTGGAATACAGCCCATCATAGGTTGCCAGGTTTCGGTCGGTTACGATGCGGAAGTGCAGCGTGGGCAGGTGCCGGTGCCGGCCCCCGTTGTCCTGCTGGCGCAAAGCGAGGCCGGTTATGAAAATCTGATGAAGCTGAACACGATTCTCTATATGGAGGGGGATCGGAACTGGCCGCAGGTCTCGCTCGACGATCTGGCGCGTCATGGCGATGGCCTGATCTGCCTTTCGGGCGGGCCGGACGGTCCTGTGGGGCGCTCTTTGCGGGCAGGTCATCGCGATCGGGCAGAGGCTCTCATGACGCGTTTGGCGGCGATCTATCCCGACCGTCTTTACGTTGAATTGCAACGCCATCCGGGTGAAGGTGGGGCCTTGCCAGAGGCCGAGCGCTTGACCGAACGCGGCCACGTCGAGATGGCATATGCTATGGGTCTGCCGTTGGTCGCGACGAACGACGTGTATTTCCCGAAGCCGGACATGTACGAGGCCCACGATGCGCTGATCTGCATCGCGGATGGTGCGTATGTCGACCAGAACGAAGCACGGCGCCGTCTGACCCCGCAGCATTACCTGAAAACGCCGTCGGAGATGTGCGCCCTTTTCGCGGATCTGCCGGAAGCGACCGAGAATACGGTCGAGATCGCGCGCAGATGTTCGTTCGCCGCCTATCGCCGCGACCCGATCCTGCCGCGCTTTGCCGATGACGAGGTCGAGGAACTGCGCCGTCAGGCCAAGGAAGGACTAGAGGCGCGGCTGGCCGTCATTCCCCACGCCACGAGCGTCGAGACGTACAAGGAGCGCTTGGACTTCGAACTCGGCATCATCGAGGGCATGGGCTTTCCCGGTTATTTCCTGATCGTCGCCGACTTCATCAAATGGGCCAAGGAGAACGATATCCCCGTCGGTCCCGGACGGGGATCGGGCGCGGGATCGCTGGTCGCCTACGCGTTGACGATTACCGATTTGGATCCATTGCGTTACAGCTTGCTCTTCGAGCGGTTTCTCAACCCAGAACGGGTGTCGATGCCCGACTTCGATATCGACTTCTGCATGGACCGGCGTGAAGAGGTCATCCGCTACGTCCAAGAAAAATATGGCCGCGACAAGGTTGGCCAGATCATCACCTTCGGCGCGCTTCTGTCCAAGGCCGCGGTGCGCGACGTCGGGCGGGTGTTGCAGATGCCCTATGGCCAGGTGGACCGCCTGTCCAAAATGATCCCGGTCGAAGGCGTCAAACCCGTCAGCATCGAACAGGCCCTGCGGGACGAGCCTCGCCTGCGCGAGGAGGCGCGCAACGAAGAGGTCGTGGACCGGCTACTGAAATACGGTCAACAGGTCGAGGGGCTGCTGCGAAATGCCTCGACCCACGCGGCCGGGGTCGTGATCGGGGACCGGCCGCTGGACGCGCTGGTCCCGCTCTACCGCGATCCGAAATCCGACATGCCCGCCACCCAGTTCAACATGAAATGGGTCGAACAGGCGGGGCTGGTGAAGTTCGACTTCCTCGGCCTCAAGACGCTGACGGTGATCCAGAACGCGGTGGATCTGATCAACCAGACCCGCCCCATCCATATCGGCCCGAACGGAGAGGAGCTCTATATCCCCGCGCCGGGGGCCGAGAACCAGATGAACCTGATTCCGCTCGACGATGCGAAGTCCTACGAGCTCTATGCCAAGGCCAAGACGGTCGCGGTGTTCCAGGTGGAATCGACGGGCATGATGGATGCGCTCAGGCGCATGAAGCCCACCTGCATCGAGGATATCGTGGCGCTGGTGGCGCTTTATCGCCCGGGCCCGATGGAGAACATCCCGGTCTATTGCGAGGTCAAGAACGGCCAGCGAGAGATCGCGTCGATCCACCCGCTGATCGACGACATCCTGGAGGAAACGCAAGGAATCATCGTCTACCAGGAACAGGTGATGCAGATCGCCCAGGTGATGGCGGGTTACTCCCTTGGCGGGGCCGACCTGCTGCGTCGCGCCATGGGCAAGAAGATCAAGGAGGCGATGGACGCCGAACGGCCCAAGTTCACCAAGGGCGCGATGGAGAACGGCGTCCCGGAAGAAAAGGCCAAGGAGGTTTTCGACCTTCTGGAGAAATTCGCCAATTACGGCTTCAACAAGTCCCACGCCGCGGCCTATGCGGTCGTCAGCTACCAGACGGCTTGGCTGAAGGCGAACCACCCGGTCGAGTTCATGGCCGGCGTGATGAACTGCGATATCCACCTGACCGAGAAGCTGGCGATCTATCTCGAAGAGGCGCGGCGGGGTCTGAAGATCGGGATCGTGCCGCCTTGCGTCAACCGTTCACTCGAGACGTTCAGCGTGAAGGACGGGCAGATCGTCTATGCGCTGGGTGCGCTGAAGGGCGTCGGCCTCGACGTGATGCGGCTGGTGGTCGAGGGGCGGGGCGACACGCCGTTCGTGAACCTCTATGATATGGCTCGCCGGGTGGACCTCAAACGCGTGGGCAAGCGCGCGATGGAGATGCTGGCGCGCGCCGGGGCGTTCGACCAACTCGACGCGAACCGGCGGCGGGTGTTCGACAGTCTCGATCCGTTGGTTGCCTATTCCGCTGCGGTGCATGAACAGAAGTCGTCGAACCAGGTGTCCTTGTTCGGCGAAGCGGGCGATGATCTGCCTGAGCCGCGCCTGTCGCCCGTGGATGACTGGCTGCCGACCGAACGGCTGGCGCAGGAACACGTCGCGATCGGCTTCTACCTGTCGGGACATCCGCTGGACGACTACATGGCCCCGCTGAAGCGCAAGGGGGTGCTGACCTACGAGGAGGTGCACGCCAAGGCGATGAACGGCCCGATGGTCGCCAAGATGGCCGGGGTGGTCGCCAGCCGGCAGGAACGGAAATCCGCGCGTGGCAACCGGTTCGCGTTCGTCGGCCTGTCCGACCCCACGGGTCTTTACGAGGTGACGATCTTCTCGGACACGCTGGAAGCCTCGCGCGAACATCTCGAACCGGGAACGAACGTGGTGGTCCAGGTCGAGGCGACCATGGAGTCAGAACAGTTGAAGCTGCTGGGCCGGTCGGTCGCGCCAATAGACAGCGCCGTGGCCGATGCGGGGGGATCGGGACTGATGGTGTATCTAGAGGCGTCAGACGCGGTGGGCATGGTGGCCTCGGTCTTGGCCCGCGCGCGCGAAGACCGGAAAATCCGCGCCCGCGGGCCGGTGACCCTGTGCCTGATGGACCGGGGTCTGCCCGGAGAAGTCGAGGTTAGCCTTGGCGACGACTTCCCCGTCACCCCCCAGATCAAGGGCGCGCTGAAATCCCTCGGCGGCGTGATGACGGTCGAGGACGTCTGACCCGTCACCGCCAGCGTGCGCTGCCCCAACCCGGTCTTAACCGGTCCGCCGCTAGACACGCCTGGCGCGCAAGGAAGACAGCGAAATCGGGAAGGGGCCGTCCGGCCTGGCAATCGGGCGGACCTGACCACAGGTTTCACCGGTGAGATCGACGGCCGGGGGTGACGCCCCGTTCTCCAATCGCATCCACGCGGGCCCGCGGCTTTCCTTTCACATCCCCAGACACACCCCCCACCCGGCGCCGCAACGGCGACCGGGCCGAACGCGCATCCGTCTCACCCTTGGCGAAATACCCCGTGGGGGAGGCCGGGCCTGCCCGGCCGGGGGCGCGAAGCCCCCTCTGACGCCTGTCACCAATGCGGCGGCCGCTCGTCCCCCAGGAATACCGACCCCTCGCCATCGGATCGCGCCCGCTCCATCAAGAACGCGACCTGCCGTTCCAGCGTGTCGATCCGCTTGGCCTGATCCGAGACCACCTCGGACAGGTCGTCATTGGCCCGGATCAGGTGGGCGATGCGTTCTTCCAGCTGTTCCATATTCGCCTCCATCTTGCGTGTGGGGTGTGGTTGACCTAGACGATCCGCGCATCCAAGGGGGGCCGTCATGGCGAAGACCAAGAAACAGCCGCGCCCGAAGGCCGTCACGCCAAAGGGCTTCCGCGATTACTTCGGGCCCGAGGTCACGCGGCGTCAGACGATGCTGGCCCAGATCGCGCGCATCTACGACCTGTACGGGTTCGACGCGCTCGAAACCAGCGCAGTCGAAACGGTCGAGGCGCTGGGCAAGTTCCTGCCCGACGTGGACCGCCCGAACGAGGGCGTCTTCGCCTGGGAAGAGGACGGCGACTGGCTGGCCCTGCGCTATGACATGACGGCCCCGCTGGCCCGCGTCGCGGCGCAGTATCGCAACGACCTGCCCAGCCCCTATCGCCGCTATACCATGGGCCCCGTCTGGCGGAACGAGAAACCGGGGCCGGGGCGGTTCCGCCAATTTTATCAATGCGATGCGGACACTGTGGGCAGCGCCTCGATGGCCGCGGATGCCGAGATCTGCGCGATGCTGGCCGACGTGCTCGAGGCCGTGGGGATCGCACGCGGCGACTACATCGTGCGGGTGAACAACCGCAAGGTCCTGAACGGCGTGATGGAGGTCGCGGGCCTTGGCGGCGACGACAAGGAGGCCGAGCGCGGCATCGTCCTGCGCGCCATCGACAAGCTGGACCGTCTGGGCGAGCACGGCGTCCGTGCGCTTCTGGGCGAGGGGCGCCGCGACGAGAGTGGCGATTTCACCAAGGGCGCGGGGCTGGACCCGGCGGCCGCCGACGTGGTGCTGGGCTTCCTCAGCGCTAAACGGGAAAGTGACACCAAGACTCTTGAACGCTTGAAGGAGTTAATCGGCGACTCGGAGGTAGGTCTCGAAGGAATCTCGGAACTCTGGGAAATCTGCGATCTGTGCTATGAGCAGGGATATGGAGATGACCGCATCGTCATCGACCCCTCGGTCGTCCGGGGCCTCGGCTATTACACCGGCCCGGTCTACGAGGCCGAGCTGACCTTCGAGATCATGGACGAGAAGGGCCGCCCGCGGCAATTCGGCTCGGTCGCCGGGGGCGGGCGCTATGACGATCTGGTCAAACGGTTCACGGGGCAGGAGGTGCCGGCGACCGGAGTCTCGATCGGGGTCGACCGGCTGCTGGCCGCGCTGACCGCGCAGGGCCGGTTCGAAGGGGCTGCCGAAGGGCCGGTGATCGTGACGGTCATGGATCGCGCCCGGATGGCAGAGTATCAGGCTATGGTCAGCGACCTGCGGCGGGCCGGGATCCGCGCCGAGCTTTACCTTGGGAACCCGAAGAACTTCGGCAACCAGATGAAATACGCCGACAAACGCAATGCCCCCTTCGCGATTATCCAGGGCGAGGACGAGGCCGCACGGGATGTCGTGCAGATCAAGGATCTGAAGCTGGGGGCGAAGCTGGCCGATGACCTCAGCCACGAGGAATGGCGGGACCAACCGGCGCAGTTCGAATGCCCGCGTGCGGACCTGGTGACAGAGATCCGGAAGCGACTGGGATGACCAAGGCAACCGAACGGGCCGAGGCCGCGCGCTACCTCGGGGCATTCGTCGACGCCGGGGCGCAACCGGTCGAAACCGCGATCCTGCAACCGGCCGAGACTCTGCTGGACCTCTACGGTGAGGATATCCGCGCCCGCGCCTTCACCACCCACGGCCCCGGGGGCGAGGCGATGCTGCGGCCTGACTTCACCGTCCCCGTCGTCCAGATGCACATGCGGGAAGGTGGTGACCCCGCGAGGTACGCGTATGCCGGCGAGGTTTTCCGCCGTCAGGCCCTGAGGGCCGACCGTCCGGCCGAATACCTTCAGGTCGGGTTCGAACTGTTCGGCGGTGATCCCGCCGTGGCGGATGCCGAGTGTTTCGCGCTGTTCCACGGGGTCTTGTCCCCTTTGGCTCCGCGCATCCAGACGGGCGACATCGGTATCCTGACCGCTGCTGTCCGGGGACTGACGACGAGCGAGACGCGCAAGGCGGCGCTTCTGCGCCATGTCTGGCGTCCGCGCCGATTCCGCACGTTGTTGGAGCGCTTTGCCGGCCGGGTCGCGGTGCCTCCGCAGCGAAGCGCGCTTCTTATCGCGGCGGATCCGCTTGCCGGTGCGGGCCCCGAGATCGGGTTGCGCGACCGTGCCGACGTCATGGCACGGATCGAGGCCCTGCGCGCCGATGCGGCCGAGCCGCCCATCCCAGCGACCGAGGTAGGGCTGATCGACGACATTCTGGATTTGAAGGAAAGCTCGGACGCGGCCTTGCAACGGCTTCGTGACATGGCCGTAGACATGCCCGCGATCGAAGCGGCAGTTGCCGGTCTTGGTCGACGGCTGGAGGCGCTGGACGCGGCCGGGATCGCGCCCGAGACCCTGCCGTTCGAGGGAAGCCACGGACGGTCGACCATGGAATATTACGACGGGTTCGTGTTCTCGTTCTCGGCCCGGCAGCGCCCGGACCTGCCGCCCCTGTCGACCGGTGGGCGCTATGACGCGCTGACCCGCGTGCTGGGGCAGGGCAGGGCGACCCCCGCGGTCGGCGGTGTGATCCGCCCCGCCCTGACGCTGGAGGCGGCGCAATGCTGAAGCTGGGGGTGCCCTCGAAGGGGCGGCTGATGGAGAAGACGTTCGACTGGTTCGGGGCGCGTGGCCTGACGATGGTCAAGGACGGCGGCGAGCGGGAATACAGTGGCACGGTCGACGGGTTCGACGGGCTTCAGCTCGTCCTGCTGAGCGCGGGCGAAATCCCGCGGGAACTGGCGGCAGGGCGGATCCACCTGGGCGTCACCGGATCGGACCTGGTGCGCGACAAGCTGGCCCATTGGGACGACCAGGTCGAGGAACTGGCCGAGATGGGGTTCGGCCACGCGGATCTGGTGATCGCCGTGCCGTCCTTCTGGGTCGATGTCGACACGCTGGACGACCTGGACGCCGCCGCGTCGGCGTTTCGCCGCCGGCACGGGTTTCGCCTGCGGATCGCGACGAAATATCACCAGCTGGTTCGCGAGTTCCTGACATGGAACGGGGTGGCCGATTACCAGCTGGTCGATAGCCAGGGCGCGACGGAGGGGACCGTCCGCCACGAGACAGCCGAAGCCATTGCGGATATTACCTCGACCGGAGAGACTTTGCGGGCGAACCACCTGAAAATCCTGTCTGACGGAACCATCCATGGCAGCCAGGCGACGCTGTTCCGGGCCCGGAATGCGGAGTGGACAGACGAGGATCGCGAGTTGCTGGCCCGCTTGATCCGCAAGATCGACTGATCAGCGCACGCCGATCTCGGCCAGTGCGGCGGCAAGGGAAGGGGGCAGATCCGCCTCTTCCCGCCCTCCGGCCAGATCGCGCGGTGCATCCTTTGGGTCCAGGTAGCGCCACCCCTGGAAGGGCCGTTTTGGCATGGCCTCGACCCGCACGATCTGAGGGTCGAGGAAAACCGCGCAACGCCGGATTCCGTCTGCGCCCGTCATCTCCTCCAGCCCGGTGATCCGCTGGCGCGCCAGCACGACGCCCTGGATCACCCAGAAGATCGACCCGCCGTCCAGCAGCTCGTCCGCCCGCTTGGGCCACATGCGCGTCAGGTGGTAATACCGCCCGTCCTTGCGCTGTCCGGATCGCCGCGTCTGCCAGTCTTTCATCTGCTCGACAGATTCGCTGCCGACCGACAGCTTGATCAGGTGCACCTTCGCCACGTTTCCCCCTGACTTATCCACAGAATGTGGAAAACGCTTTCCTTACCCCTTCATATAGCGCCGGTTCCGTTGACCCGCCATCCTCTGGGCCATACCTTTTCCGGGCCAACGCAGGAGTGATCGTCATGAGCCGCTTCGCCGCCCCGATCGCCGAGCAGATCTGGGACATGAAATATCGCCTGAAGACGGCGGAGGGCGAGGCGCTGGACCGCACCGTCGAAGACACGTGGCGCCGGGTCGCCCGTGCCGTGGCCGCCGTCGAGGCCGATCCTGACGCTTGGGAAGATCGCTTCTATACCGCACTCGAGGATTTCAAGTTCCTACCGGCGGGCCGGATCGTCGCCGGTGCGGGAACGGACCGGAGCGTAACGCTGTTCAATTGCTTTGTCATGGGAACAGTCCCCGACTCGCTTGCGGGCATCTTCGACCATCTGCGCGAAGCGGCGCTTACCATGCAGCAGGGCGGGGGGATCGGCTACGATTTTTCGACCATTCGTCCCAAGGGCGCATCGGTGACGGGTGTTGCGGCAGATGCATCCGGTCCGATCAGTTTCATGGACGTGTGGGATGCGATGTGCCGCACGATCATGTCGGCCGGCGCGCGCCGCGGGGCCATGATGGCCTGCCTGCGCTGCGACCATCCCGATATCGAAGCGTTCATCGAGGCCAAGTCCGACCCCGCACGGTTGCGAAACTTCAATGTCAGCGTTCTGGTGACGGATCCGTTCATGGAGGCCGTGAAAGCGGACGCGACCTGGGACCTCTGCTTCGATGGCCGGGTCTATCGCACCATCCAAGCGCGGGATCTGTGGAACCGGATCATGCAGGCGACCTATGACTACGCAGAGCCCGGGGTGATCTTCATCGACCGCATCAACCAGATGAACAACCTCGCCTATTGCGAGGAGATCGCCGCGACCAACCCCTGCGGGGAACAGCCCCTGCCACCCTACGGTGCCTGCCTTCTGGGCTCGATCAACCTGTCGCGGCTGGTGACGGATCCGTTCGACCCGGAAGCTTCGCTGGACGAAGACGCGCTGGACGATCTTGTCGGTGTCGCGGTTCGCATGATGGACAACGTCGTCGATGTGTCCCGTTTCCCTCTGGAGGCACAGGCCCGCGAGGCCGAGGCCAAACGTCGTATCGGCCTTGGGGTCACGGGGCTTGCCGACGCGCTTGCGATGGTGGGGGTACGCTATGGCTCGGACGAGGCGGCGCGTCTGACTTCGCGATGGATGCGCTTGATCGCCCGCGCCGCCTATCTGGCCTCGGCGCGTCTGGCTGGGGAGAAGGGGGCCTTTCCCCTGTTCGACCAGGCGGCTTTCCTGTCCTCGGAAACGATGGAGGCGATGGACGATGACGTCCGCGAGGCGGTGGCCCGACACGGGATTCGCAACGCGCTTCTGACATCGGTCGCGCCGACCGGAACCATCAGCCTTTTCGCCGGCAACGTCTCGTCTGGGATCGAACCTGTCTTTGCCCATGCCTACACGCGAAAAGTTCTGCAGAAGGACGGATCGCGTACCGAAGAGGAGGTCGTGGATTATGCGGCCCAGGTCTGGAGGGACAAGCACGGTGACGTGGATCTTCCGGACCATTTTGTCTCGGCCCAGACCCTCAGCCCGTTGGAGCACGTGAAAATGCAGGCGGCCGCCCAGACCTGGGTCGACTCGTCCATCTCGAAGACGATCAACTGCCCCGAGGATATCGGTTTCGAGGACTTCAAGGACGTCTATGTCGAAGCCTACGAGAGCGGATGTAAAGGCTGTACGACCTACCGTCCCAATGCCGTGACCGGCAGTGTCCTCAGCGTCGATCCGTCGACACTTTCCCAGCCCGCCGACAACACCGGCGAGGTTGTGTACATGTCCGAGCCGCTCGACCGCCCCTCGGAGCTTGAAGGGAGGACCTACAAGCTGAAATGGCCCGGAACCGAGCACGCGCTTTATATTACGATCAACGATCTCGTGCTCGCAGGGTATCGGCGCCCCTTCGAGATTTTTGTGAACTCCAAGAACATGGAAAATTTCGCCTGGACGGTAGCCCTGACGCGCATGATCTCGGCCGTGTTCCGGCGCGGGGGTGATGTAAGCTTTGTCGTCGAAGAACTGAAAGCGGTATTCGACCCCCGCGGCGGCGCTTGGATGGAGGGCCGCTATATACCGTCAATCCTTGCCGCGATCGGTGGTGTCATCGAACGCCATCTCGTCGAGACGGGCTTCATCCCTGCCGCAGGGCTGTTTTCGAGGTCCGAGCCTGATACCGAAGCCGCGGTCGTGGGGCAAACCGCCAAAGCCTGCCCGAACTGCGGCAGCTTCGAGCTGCGCATGGTTGAAGGCTGCATGACGTGCCTGGCCTGCGGTCATTCCAAGTGTTCTGGATGATGAGATTTTGTCCACTTCAGTCAGAAAAAGCATATGAATGCGCGAACGAAAGCAAAAGCCTGCGCAAGTCTTGTCAAGATTTCTTTTGCTTTGAAGAAAATTTTTTTGCGCGAAGCGCGCGGCAGCGCATGCTTTTGCATAAGGTACTGAACAGGCTGCCTTCTTTTGACCTTTCTTGGGGGTTTCCTATCGCATTGCGCTCTCCGGCGACCCCAGAAGGCGCTCAACGTCTTCCTTCAGATAGAGTTGGCCGTACTCTCGGCCTTCGTGGCGGAATGGCGCGATCCCTCCCGCCGTCAGATCCGCCGCGAGGCTTTGCCACGACCGTCCGTACGCCAGGGACAATGTGCGCAGGGTGTGAAAACGGGCATGGAAGGCGTCCGCATCTTCCCGGGTGAGATAGTCCTGTTGCGCCCCAGTTCGGGGGTTCGTCATGCGGGTCGCCGGCGTGAGACCATCTTGGATCAGACGACGCAACATGGATGGCTGCCGTAGCCCGATGGTCTTGGCGAAGGTCTCGATGCTGTATCCCGGAGGGGCCTCGGCGCCCAAAAGGCGGGAGACTTCGTCATGATCGACGAAAACGGCGGCATATCCCGTGCGTCCTTCGAGGTTGCCGACGCGTCGAAGGTCTCCGTCACGGATTGCCCGAACGATGGCGCCAGGCCCGATCTTCAGCCGCTGGGCCGATTTCGCGATATGCTCCCACCCGTGTTGTGGCTGCCGGAGCTGAACAGCGCCCGCAAGCAGAGTTTCGAGAAACGCCTCACCCTCGCGCGGGCTCCAGACGGCGTTCGTATCATCTGCATTGCTAGTGGGCGAAAGGACACCGTCCGCTACAAGGTTGTCGAACTGTGAGCGGCTGGCGCCGATGAGATTCCGAAAGGTCGTTGCGGGGACCAGCTTCTCGAGACACGCGAGTATGGGGGCGACACTTTGGGCATCGAAGACCTCCCAGGCATCCGGGCGGGCTGGCGCATCAGCCCTGAGAATTCCCTCCGCGACGAGTAGCTTTCGAAGTCGGCGGGGATCGACGCCGGTTGCTTTCGCCGCGGTCGAGACGGAATGGAGCTGTCGCTCCACCACGGGCTCCCCGAGAAGTTCATCGCCCGGACCCAAGGGCCAGGTCTCGGCCATGTGATCTCGCAGGAGCTGCCGAAAGGCCGCATAGTCGGGGTCGTCGGCATAATCGTGCGCCAGCCGATCATAGAGAGCCGGATAAATCTTCTTCGGGCCGTCCTGCGGTGTCTCCACGAGCCCTTCCAAGCGCTTCAGGGCGTTCCGGATCGCCTCATCGCCCATAGACGCAACCTCGAAGCCTGTCTCGTAGAGACCATGACGAGAAGCTGGGGCGATATGATCGAGGGACATGCCCTCAAGGCGCAGGAGAGCAATTCCGAGGAGGCGGCAGAAATTCGAGGCCGCATGGAGGGGATGCCTGGATAGGACGTCCGGCCTAGGGCCATTCACGAGGCGGGCATCGATCCAGTCTTCGAAGTTAGAAGACAAGCTTGAGACCTGGTCGAACTGTCCCTCCAATATAGCTGGGATGACGGGAGAAAGCATCTGCACGGAATCGTATCGGTGGAGCGGATGCGCTTCCCGGAAGAGCGGAACCAGAGGATGCTCATGAAGGAGGCAGACACCGACGTGGGGGATGAGCCAATGCCCCTGCATGGCCATGGACTGCTCGGCCGGCAGCCCGTTTCCTTCTGCATCCTGCTTCAGGCAATGGGGGCACCCACGCAGTTCGGGACGACGGATCGTTTTGCTGTGAAAGATATGGCCGCGGAAGCTGTAACGCCGATTACCCACGTAGATCGGCGACCACGCGGCAAGGTCGGATGCAGGCACGCCCCCAAGATCTGCGATCACCGCAAGTGCCTCCGGTTCCCCGTCGATTACATTTGAGAATGTCACCCCGAAGTCGACGCAGAACTCTGCAGCTGGAAGGCCGTTTCGCGCGGCGAGCCGAGCTGTGTAAGATGTCGCGCTCTCGCGATGGCCGAGACCGACTGAAAGAGGGAGGGAGGGCATCACCGTCCTTGAAAGGCGTTCGTATCCGCATGACTAAACCCTCGGACGATTGTCCAGATCAGCGGCATAGCGATCTTATGCAGATTGCCCATGTAGGTCGAGGTCTAGGTACAGACGGCCCATTGCCGCCGTTGAATTGGGCAACCTGTTGCGGCACTGATCGTGATGCTGTTGAAAAACTCTCTGGATCGACAATCACCGGCCTCGGACCGGAATTGCGTTCTGGCGTATGGCAAATTCTATTTTCTAAGGCGACATTTCTGAACTCTGTTAGAACAGGCGTTCTGGTCTTTCGGGCCATGTTAGAGCCGCCCGAGTTTTTCAACAACATCATCGTAAAGCCGGACATTCGCCGCAGTTGCAAAGCATTATTGCGACCAAACTTCCGCTCTTCGGGGCGCAATAGACTTTCGCTATAGGCACGTCGAGAGCCTTACCTCTCAACTACGTGTGGGGAAGAATGAATGAACGGCTCGATTGGCGAGCCATCGTTTTCAGTCGCATGGCGGTCGAAAGTTCTGCATTCAGGCGGCAGTATAGTTCCCGGTCGCGCTTCACATACGAAGATGTGTTTGCTGTTTTCAGGCGTCGGCACAATCGACGCCGGATCATCGAGGGTGCCGATGTAAATTCCCAAACGATCAGGCCAGCGTTCGAAGGTCAAGGCCAGCTTTGTCCCACACCTGTTGCAGAAATGAATGTTGATATCTTTCCCGCTACCTTCTGAGGGAAGCGTGAAGACAGTCGGCTGGCCCGTGCTGAAGGCAAATGTTTCGTGCTCGAATATGGGTTCAATCATTCTGTCCGAACCGGTCGCATGCTGACAGAACCGACAGTAGCAGACTGTTACCCAGAGTGGCTCGCTGCCCGTATTGTACTCGACAGCGCCGCAAAGGCAGCGACCTTGGTGACCGCCCGTCATATCCAGCCCTCCGCTTGATGGCCCTAGGAAGAGGCCTCCAGTGTGAGGGAGCAGACCTGGGAAATCCAGCGTTCTGGTCCGAGGGCTGGCGTAGGGCTGAAACCTACCTCTTGCCGATTGCCCTGTTCGGACTCGTACGGGTCAGGCGGCGTCGCGGCGGACAGAGATTGCCGCCTCGCAGTGCCAACGTCCGGCCCACAGCTGCCGTTCACCGTTGCTCTTGATGCCGCGGCGCGGCTTGCCAAACCCGACATTCGCCGCAGCCGCAAGATCGAGGCGGAGCCGAACTCACACTATGCGGGACGAAGCGGTCATTCGCTGTGGTCACCATAAAGGTCTGTCTACCCCTGTTGTAACAATCCAAGAAGGCAAGCTGACGCGCTGGACTGCTCTACTGGCGGCGGACAAGTGGCTGTAACAGCGCCTATCGTGCGTTCGAACCGCAGCCGACGGCCTGCCGTGTTGCCAGCTTTACCTCTTTCGATGTAAAGTTCGCTGGTATTAGAAAAGAAGGCCCCCGCGATGAGTTCCGTCCTCACCCGCCGAACCTTCCTTAAATCTACCGCTTGCACCAGTTTGTCTTTAGGATCACTGGCCTATTCAGCGCGTCCAGCTATCGCAGGCGTGGGGCTGATGACTGCATGGATGGAACTCTGCAAAGTCATAGTAGATGCTACAGGCAAACCATTCCGAGCGAAGGCACAAGGTCAGCCTGCTGCGGATCCCATGATGGTGGCGCTACGGGAGAACCGGCGCCTTCTTGCGTCGACCAACCGAAAACTCGATGCCGTAAGCGACATGGTAACGGCGCTCATGGTCAATCATTCCATTCTTCCTCAGAAGATTGATCAGGTCGTTGCTTCCCGAATATCCGGCATGGTGCCGCAAATTGTTCGATCCGAGCTCGGACAATTTCGCGAGGAGCAGAACGCAGCCAATCTAATGGCGGCCATTACAACCTTCACAGAAGAGGTAGAACTCGATCGCCCACGAGCTCAGTTAGAAACTCGTCTTGCGGACATCCGTGAATATCGAAACCGTGTTCGTGCTGGCCCAAACTTTTCAATACTTACGCTTTGCGCATCCATGGACAGTGAGCTTGCCGCAATGCGCATCCTAGATTACTCAAAAGCCGAAGCGGAAGTCGTTGGGCGAGTATATCTCGAAGAATTTCGATTTGCTTTGGATGCCAGCCAATCATCTTCACTCGTCGCAATGGCTCGTCAACTTGATAATGACATAGGGCAGCAACTTGCTGCAACTTTCGGACCCGCCAGCAATATGCGCGGCGACTACAGAATAGTTCTGGGCGGCGAGCAGCATCTCTGCAGCCTGAGTCCTTCTGTTATGATAACCGACGAAACCTACCGCGTTGCCGAGAGTCTACCAAATCAGTATAAAACGAATGAGAGCGGTGAAGTCCAAATACTCAGTTCCTCGTATTCGCCGAACCGTTTTTACAATTGGGTTATGGACGTGGAAGACAACTCGATCTCTACATGGGTTGCCGATTGTGAGCGTCGGCCGTTCGAGGAGTGTGGTGAATCTGGAAGTGAATTACCACATTCTGGATGCGCAGGTTCAGGAAGGGCTGCCAAGGACAGAGCGACGCAAATCTATAATGCGATCGTTTCAGGGCATGAAAATAAGATTGAACGTTTCAACGCGTATCAGGCGCTGAGGGGCGGTCTTTGGGAGTCCCTCACTACGACCTACCACACTGGACGCAGACTTCTAAACGAGGTGGCGTCATGGGAAACGTAGCGCGCTTTATCGTTCTCTCAGCGGCAATGCTCATCGCATCAAGCTCAACGGCGCAGGAACAACCTCTCGCCGAGGACGCTCTAACAACAATGCGGGATGCTAACCGCATCCGCCAGCGGATCCTGGCTCAACAGAGCTCTCTCGTAGACGCTCGCGTTTACCTTGAACACCTTGACCGTCGTCGCAGACAAAGAGGCTTGGACGCGTTGGGTGGCCAGGAAAGGGAGAGGGCGAAGGAACTGGTTGTCTCACTTCGTGCCGCCGAGAGGGAGTTCTGGCGCGTCTTCGCTGAAGGCAATCAAGAGATCGAAGAGGAATTAGAACTCGCAAGGCGGCAAGCGGAAGAAGCTGCGCGAGATAGACAGCAAAGGATCGATCATCAGAAGATGAACTCATTGGTCATGGGTCTATTCAACGGCATTCTGAAAGTTGCTGATGCGTATGAGGTGGCCGAAGCGCAGGCAGAGCTACGAGATATGGGCGGCGATGCTCCGCGCCCCCATGAACAAGGTAATCTTCGAAGTCCCGCGGGTGAAGAAAACGCGTATGTGGAATTGGATGCTGGAGACTCATGGGAAGAAATTCTGGATCCCCTGAATACGAACGTTGAAAGCTATAAGTTCTTCAGCAAAATGCCTACTACATTCGACCTGTGCTTCGAGGAGAGCTGGGATTGGTATGTTGATGCGTTCCCCGCATGGGAAGGGCGGGTAGCGGGCGGCGAACTGAATACGGTGAAGGCAACAATCGTGAGTGGTATTCTATGGGACTGCGGGTATGCGGGACGACGCCATTCCAGATACGTTCCCGCTGATTAGTCGACAGAGGTTATACGGCGTCTTCGAAATATTTCCTACGAGCTCTAGAGCCAATAGGCCGCCCGCTTATGTACAGCGCGGTGCGACAAAGCTGCCATTAGTGCGCATCACAGCAGCCGTCACTTTGGGCTCGTTCCGGACCTTCGCTGCGCGGGAGGGCCAAGCGCCTGGTAACCCCTCGCGCGGCGGCGCTCCCGGCCCATTGCCGACCTTGGGACTTGGTTGCCACGCCGCGACGCAGCTTCACCGAAGCGGTCGTTCGTGCGTCCCGCAGCATTTTCAAAGGGTGAAGGTCGGGAGAGCGGACAACGCTACCATTCGCCGCGCACCGCATGAACGTCCGGTTCCCCGAGATACTCCCAAAACAGCGTATTGCCTACACATCTATCGCTCAAATACCCTTGGCGGGGGGGAGGCAGTACAGTAGCCTCATAGCGCATTATACTGTCAGGGGGACTGAAGGTGCGAAAAGTCGAATTGAGACACAAGACCATTCAAGATCTGCTGGAGCTTAACTCCTACGAAATCTCAGAGTTAAAGGGTTTCGTGAATAGATCAACTCCCTTTGGCCCTATAAGCGCAACAAAACTGCGCGAATCCAAGGTGGCGAACGATGTCCTATTCAATACCAGAAATAAAGTATGGGAGTTCTATCAAAGAAGGCCACGAATTGTTATCGGCCGAAAAGGGTCTGGAAAGACTTCAATTCTCTCCCACACACACCAGCTCGAAGAGTACCGATACGTCGTCAATGTCCCAAGTGCGAAAGCAATAACCGAGTTCCGCCGATCCGTATACCCGAGCGCTTCGGATGTTGGGCTGGTTTTTGTCGAAGAAGCGGCTGAAGTCTGGGATAGGTTTCTAAATACCGAAATCATGGCTCTACTTCCCGAAGAGGTGATAGCTAGCCTACCCTCAGTGTCTAGCTATTTGGAGGCAATAAATCGCGGAGCCGGAGGAATCTCTCAATCTTTGTCGGCAGCCTTGAATGAAAACAAGGAGGCTTTGGACGGCGGTTACATTGGATATCTTATTCGCGCGGCCCTTGATCTTTACCGAGGAGACGGTGAAGGTACCTATCGCAAAGCTCTCGCCGACCTCGATTGGCACTTGGCTGAGACCAATTCTAAAGTGATAGTAATACTAGACTCCCTTGAGAACTACCACCTTGACAGACCAGAGAATGCGGAAACTGTTTGCGCGTTGCTCAAGTGCGCCGGGGAGTACGGAACGAAATTTAGGTCGTTTCGGTTGTGCCTGCCGGCTGAGATGTATTTTGAACTGCGCGAACTCTCGGAGAATGTTGAGAAAGACTTTGTCAATGCAATGGCTCTCCATTGGCTGCCAATAGAGCTTATGACCGTGATAGCGTGGCGTTATTTAGTTTATCTAAGAATATACGCACCCGATGAGATAAGAAAATTCTCCACGCTAGATATGGGTTCCCGTGAAGACGTGCATAGGATCCTTGATAGTTTTTTGCCGCAGGAAACACTCAACTCTTCTGGAAAGAAAGAGTATAGTTTGGTATATATCCTCAGGCACTCCCAACTTCTTCCGCGACATTTGATTGGCATAATGAACGGAATATTCTCGAACGGATACTCTTCGTCGGTGTTTGACGATGAAGTGTCAATATGTGATGGGCTAAGAACCGCAGAACAGTCTATCTATGAAGGTGTGAAAAGCGCGTTCCATAAGAAGCATCCGAATCTTGATTCAATCTGCGCTTGTACAATCACGGAACTCCCGAGATTTTTTTCCGATGGAGATTTGCATAAAGTTTTTAATTTTCATGGCAAGGCAGCTATGGCTTCAGCGGGGGTTGCGGACTACCGTGAATTTAAGAGGATGCTAGTTGAAGTTGGGGCAATCGGGAGGGCAAATAATAGAAGCGGTTTGTACGCGGATGCCGAGTTTGAATACGCCGTGAGGGGGAAACTAAATTTATCCGTCAAAGATGAACTTTGTCTTCACCCTATTTTTTCGGGTATACACGAGTCGAGTGTGAACCGTGATAGTGGCCACTATGTGTACCCACACAGGCACCTATTCGAAGACAACGGAGCGCATCGTAGTTTGATGATTTAGGGGAGCGTGGGCTCTAATGAAACGTTTTTATTGTTGCGTTTGAGTTGGTCGCAACGTTTCGAACACCATTCGATACTGATCTATGTTTCATTAGAATCCGAGCCCAGTAGTCACGACACTATTCTCCGCAGCATCGGTCAAAGTGGACTCCTCGGCGACATTCGCTGCGCCGCAGTGCGAGGCGCCTGGCCGCCCCTAGGGCGGCGTCGCTCCCGGCCCATAGCTGCCGTCCGACAGCCTGGCTGAGTTCGTCTGCTCACGGCCCAAACCGGCCATTCATGTTAGATTGCAACGCCGCAATGCAGCTTCTCCAAAGCGGACATTCTTAGACCGCAGCAAACTGCGTCTTCTGCGCATGGGCTGTTACCTGTTAGGCTTCAACGAATTAGATCTAGTCTCGTGTAAACTTTTTGCACAAGTTCATGGTTAGGGAATTTCTCGACAGCTCTTAGCCACACGTCCTCGGCTGCGACTATTTCCCCTTCGTTCCAAAGAACACCGCCGAGGTTGAACATCGCTATGTCATATTCGGGGTCGAGTTCTATTGCCTTTTCATAGGCTGCGATTGCCTCGGAAGCACGTCCAGTGTTGCTGTTCGCCAAACCTAATTGGAACCAGCTCATTGCGTCGGGTTGAAGATGCTCCGCCTGCTCCAGAAGAATCGGGCGACTTTCTTCAAACCGCCCAAGAAAATTGAGCGCTGTGCCTAAGCAATAACCATAGTGACCCCCAGCCATCTCGTATGCTTTGCGGAAACACAACTCGGCTTCCTCCCAATCTCCTTCGTCCTGTGCCCAGTGACCGAGGCGATCCCATGGCAGTGCGGCATCTTCGGCATCGACAATCGCGATATGGTCGTCGAATACTGATCGGAACTCAGAATACTCCCCAATATCGTGACCTTTAGCGCGCAGATAAAAGCTGGTGAGCAGTCGCTCAGCGCGCACGCGCCCCAATTGTGGATGCATCTCTATGCAGCGATCCCAAAATGCCAGCGCGAGCTGTGCGCTCTCGACAGAGATACGCCCGAAAGCCGAAACCTGCCGAGCGCACCATGGCCATATCCATGGTTCAGAATCTGCTTTGCTCAGCAGGCCATTGATTTCGCGGAAGGCTGCACGAGTATCGCCAAGACTAAATAGGACGTTTATTCGCCAGCCTGCAATCGTCGATGTTCGACCCAATTGCCGATCAGTAAAAACAACGCTGTCGAAGTAACTCAGCGCCTCTTCGTATCGGCCATTACGATGGTGATAATGGGCAAGAGCGTTATGTGCCTCTGGCAGATTCGGGTTCAGTCGTAATGCTTCGAGATAGTGTTCGGCGGCGATACCTTCGTCGCCGAGCCGCTCAAAGCTCGTGCCAAGGTTCTTGTAACACTGCGCGGCCATCTCCGATGAGCTACTGAAATCGGAATCTTCAAGCGCAGCAATGTATGATGCCTTGGCTTCTTGCTCCTGGTCCAGCGCCGAGAGCGCGTTACCGATAGTGTAATACAGGCTTCCGACTCGAAAGCGGCCTGTATCAAGCTTCGATCGGAAATGCGTCAAGGCTGCCTCGATCCGCTCCACGTCAGGGGATTGATATCCCATTCCCAAGTTAATCTCGGCCATGTAGCAAAAGCCCATCGCGTCGTGATCCGCGCCGAGCACCGAGAGGAACTGCTCGAAAGCGGCGCTAAGGACACGATCCGCGCCGCTTTCGTATAACCGTTCGGATAGTTGCCGCGCGAGGTTGGGGTCCTCCGGCACGTGGAGCTCAGGCTTCGCTTCTCGCACCACGTCAGGCATGGCTTCAATTGTCGCTGTCGTTTGTGCAATCCTGCGATCTCGTGCAATCCGCGACCCCGAAAGCGCAAGACTTGCTAGTCGGCTCAAACGATCAACCGTGAGAGCTTCGATGAATGATATCGTAAGGCTCTGTTGATCGGTCCAATCCGTTCCGCTGTGCTCGTAACGGCGCAGGACCGCATCAACAAAGCCCACGCGAAGCGATTTCGACGGTGAATGATATCCGACATAGAAGCTGTACGGCTGCGCAATCAGATAATTCAGATTGGCTCGATCAACCGGGATGCTAAACGAACCATCCGCGTTGAGCGCGCGCTCTGTCCCTTTTAGCTGGACATGCACCCGCACATTGGTCGCCTGCCCATTCAAGACCACCTCTATTTGGCAGTCGGCGCCATAGTCCTTCCGGTCAGAACCTTGAAACACAAAAACGTCGCTGGCCGAAATAAGAGCTCCGAAAGCAGCCTCAGCCTCGTCTTCCAACGAATGGTTGCGATCGCGCTTTGGTAAATCATCGAATGACTTCATCTCATATCTTCGACCCGTGCCGCTAACGGTGCGCAGAGGCCTGCCTTCTTCTATGTGCTACATATCATTCGAAATTTTGATGCGAAGGTATCAAGAACGAATGACTCCGTTGAGGCCAAGACTTGTGAATGCGTACTATTCTTGGCCGCGAGCGAGTACCCTGGCTGAACCACAAAGATCTCGAATTGGTATTCGAGCTGGTTTCGTTGAGAGCGCAAGATTTTCAAATCGTCCACTCCGCCTTCTTCGAAACGACTTGGTTTGCCAGCTCGCAAACGATCACCTTCACGCCTAAGCAACCGATCGATCAACCTCTGTGGTCGTTCGCACCTTCGAACTGACCTTTGGGCTTGACCACAAACCTCGTAGAGGTCGCCGACCCTCGCACCAGGCGCATCTGAAGACGAATATTTGCAGTGATACAATCGCACCGTGACGTGATTGCCATCCTGCTCGAAAGCCACGACATCAGCGACTTCTCCAGTTCCATCATCATTAAAGATAATGTGGCTTCCCGTAGTTGAGCGAACCTGCTCGATTGTCCGCGCCTGAACACTGTCAGACCGCCGCTCAAGCCCGAGCGATTCAACGCGGATATTCACACCGGTCCAATCCCAGACCTCGAAATGCTCATCTGGGAAGTACGGCACTTCCGTATCGGGAAGCGCAAAGAGTTCATCCGCCACGAGAGAGTCGCCGTCGGCGAAGTAGATCGTCGGAGGATACTTATGAAACCAGCGTGACAGCGGCACAGGCGCCGCACTCTTTTCGGCTGACGCAGATTGACCTTCCTTCAACGCGTATCGAACGCCTTCGTCGTTTATCGTCATCGTGAAATCTGCTCGCGCAGTGCCTGCCACAATCGCAAACTCGATGCGGTCCTGGGCGTCATGCGACGAAAGTTCCAGTTCGCAGTCATAAATGGAGTGCTGTTCGCTGTTGATGGTGAAAACCCAGCTATCCTCATCAAGGGCAGACATCCCCTCATACCAATCGACTGCGACTGGCGACTTTTGGGGAACCTCCGAGACAAGCTCGGGCTGAATGAGGCGATCAATGATTCCAGCTGTTGAGATCGTCTCATCGAGAAGAGAACGACCAAGGTCGTGGCACCAGTCCATCCAGCGTCCCAAATCGTTGGTACGCTCCTGCGCCCAGATCTTTCCCTTTCGCGAACAGCCGAGCGACACCCTGCCATCGTCAGTGAAGCCTACAACCATCAGGTTTGTCTTGCTGCGCGTCCTGTTCCCACTTCGGCTTCGCAATTCATCAGCAATATCGCTGCCTTGATATTGCGAATAACGGATCTTGCGGCGACGTGTTTCACTTAAACCCAGCGTGTTCAGCACGGGACGCCGTAAAGGATCGAGCGCTCGAAAGATATCTTCGCCACGAATTCGTTCGACATCGTCACCGCATAGCGCATTGGCCAAATCGTCCAGGCGATCATCATGCGAAGCCGAGACATAAAGCAGGCCGGCTTCCTGATCCCAATGCACCATGAAGAGATCGTAGGTCACATCGGCGATGCCTTTGAACCGGCTCCATTTCGGCAGATCGGCGCGTTCGGTGATGAAGATTGCCAGCGCATCGTGGTGGTTAATGTGTGGACCGTCGACGATCAGCTGTCGGTGGTCAAACCTTTCAATTCCACCAATTGGATCCCACGGCGATTGAGTTGTCTTGTAGACAATCGTCCCCAGTGTCGGGTGCAATGTTTCCAGAGGTATTTCTGCATCAATTCCCCCAAAGCCCTCGAACACTTCTTCGCGTCGGACGGCACGCTCGGTTGCTTTTGAACCGATCTGATTGATGAGCTTGTTCCAATCCGCATCCTCAGCGAACAAACTTGCCAACGGGCTTCCTTCATTTCGCGTCACCGCGGCGATAACGGTTGCCTCACCCAGATCGTCGCGAGTGCGCGTGAAGCGACCAACGAACTGTAGTGTCACGGCCTCTGACTTCTTTGGATCATGCAATCCCGCGATCTTGAGCTCGGGCAGATCAAAACCCTCACCGAGCATATCGACACAGACGACGATGCGATGCTCGCCTGCGCGTAACTTCGCGATCGCATCAGCCTGCTCGGATGCCCTCAAACCGCTGTGCAGAAGGACTGGATTGTATTGAGGCCAACGACGTCGATACTTCTCATGCAACTCTTCCGCCCGCGTCCGCTTGTTTCCCCGCGCCATTGCGAGGTGGCGATATCCGCTCGCCTCATCCGCTTCGAGAGCCTCACCGACTTTCTCAATGATTTGATCGTCGATATCTTCTCGGTCAAGCCCATCGACGTGCTGATAGTCGATCTTCCTGAAATAGCCCTCAGCTTGAGCCAGTCCTAGCGGGTAAACAAAGATGAACTTGCCATCGACCCGCATCCCATCATTGCGGAACGGCGTTGCGGTGAATTGTACAATCTTGACGTTGCCGAACGCTTCCCGGAATTCGCGCCAAGTTCTTGCAGCCACATGGTGAGCCTCATCGATGAAAAGATGCGACGTACACTCAGCCATTGCCGCTTGAATTTCCGGCGACACACCAGCAGCGATCGACATCGTTGTGACAACGACGTTCGAGATGCCGAACAGACCACGTGCTTCCTCGACACTCGTTGGCCGCTTACGCAACAACGATACCACTGGGTATTGGGCGCCTTGATCGATCAAGCCAGCTTTAGGCAGTATGCCCAGTTGCTCGAACGCACTTGCAATCTGTGTTCTGAGCGCGTCGCTTGGCACGATCACTAGAATGCTCTTTGCCCGTTCTTGAAGACCGGCTGCAATCATCGTCTCCGTCTTACCGGTTCCTGTCGGCATAACCACCGTGGCGATCTTCTCGGACACGGTCCAATGGGCTTGCAAAGCGTGTAGAGCGCCAATTTGAGGAGAGCGGAAACCTGGTTTGATGACCTGATAGCCGTCCGTTTGCTCCTTTGCGAAAGCGACGCCATCACTCCAGCTGGAGCCGATCTCATTGCAAAGCTTCGAGATTTCGTCAGCATCTTTCTTCGGGTTTAGCGGCAAGGGTGCAAGTAGTGAGAGTGGCGCATCAGAGGCCCTCTTGGCGAAGGTCTCGACATCAACGGCCGAGGAGCAAACATACACTGTGTCGAACGGAACAGATGAGGTTGTCTTACGCGGAAGAAATAGGATTTCGTGTCCGTCCTGATCTTCGCCGACGACACCGGCAAGGTGTCGTTGTGAAAACGGTCTTATTCTAAGCCGTCGGGTAATCGCCGGTTCTGCAATTGCCTCAATAATAGCGCCAAACTGCGATCCAAAAACCGCCAGTCTGCGATCAAACTCGACATCGATCTCAAGCGCGGATTCATCCATATCGAAGAGTGTACCAACATTCTTGCTTCTACCCGTCAAACCCCTTATGCCCTCTCTGCTTCTTCATGCTCAAAAGCTTCGGTATACGAACGACCCGCCTTGGAAGATGCCGGTTTCCAGAACGCGATTCCGGAGGCCAGGTTACAGTCACCCTCTTACTGTAACAATCTCTCTGCCGAATGTCTGCTTTTGGCCAATACTAGACTTTGCATGCGCTTCGCTTGTTTCAGCTTGAGCGTGCAGACAGAAGGTCGGCGACGCTGGGCGGCGTGTATCCCTCCTGATCCTCTTGAAGGTCGGCGACAAGGCTAGCCAGCTTGGCGTCTCTGCCATTATCGGCCAGATCCTGAAAATGCCTAGCAAGCGGGCTGGAACGATTGATAAGGACGCGGTGCCGTCCGAGGAAGACGTACGGCTTCGCATTGGGCGCTTCGAAATCGCGCAGATATAAGGTTCCGGTCCAGCGCCCCCGCACATCCGCAAGCACTTTGCCGGGCTGATGAGTATCGACCCGCTCGAGTTGCACCATTTGAAGGCAGAGATGTCCGAATTGGGGGACCGTTACGTACAATACCGAACTGTCAGGGTCTGCATCGAAAAGCATAGATGCCGAGCGATCGGATTCCATCACATAGATTGGCTCTGCCGCGCTGAAGAGGCCCGCCAGCAGGCCTTTGACGAGGGAGAGGCTAGCCTCACCTTCGTTTTCGAGCGAGATCAACCGGCCGTCGGGCATTTTGGCAATGGGCCTCTGTTGCATGAAAAAGACCTTTCCCTTGAGGGCAGGGAGTTCATCGGCTTTGGCGTAAAGCGGACCCTCTCCCGACAAAGGATGGAATTTGAACGGCATGAGGTCCGGGTGGCGCTCGCTAGCAACCTGCAATTCGTTGCCGGTGTAAACATCAAAGACGTTGCCGCCATGCATGGCCGCCTGCTGGCGTAGTGCGGTGACCGTCGCGAGCTCCAGCCCGTTAGTCTCGTCGAGGAACGCCCGATAACCATCGTGGATGAGGCGCGTCACTTCCCGCGAGAACTCTTCCGAGGAAGCGCTTTCAACGAGCTGATTGCGGTCGAGAGAATAGGAAATGCCTTGCGGTGTGAGCCGATTGGCAAAGTAGATGCCGACGCGGTCCAGATCGAAGCATATGTGGCGTTCCCTTATCGGCGCGGGAAAGCCGCACACCGTCGTCCGCGGACGACGGGAATGGCCTAACGCAGTCATCAGCGAGCTGGTCGGATTGAGAAGGAATGTCGGCCTTCCGTTCTCTATTCGATAGGCGAGGAGCAACGAGAGCTCAGTGTTGCCGAACGAGTTCCGCCACTCGAAGAGCCTTATGCCGTGTTCCTCAAGTGCGCGGTGCCGGCTGCCCAAGAGTGCCTCAAGGGGGACGTCCGGCACCACTGGAGGCACGGTTACCCGTTCCTCGTCCAGACGAAGTGTCACTGGTACTTCCGAACAAAGAATCTGGGCACAGGCGCTGGTGAATGTATCATCGATTACGACGTCGTCCCTAAGCTTGAGACGCACTTTGGTGCCGCAAGGGCGGGTGACAGGGCTGAAGACCGTGTACTCTTTGAGTTCATCAAGGGACACATCGAACGCCGTCCCACGGGCCTCGATAGCGCCATTTGGGTCACCTCGGTGGGGTTCGAACGAAGCGGTTTCGACGTAGGCTGTCTTTGCCAAGGTGAAGACTGACCAGAAACCGACACCAAAGCGAGCGATGGGAGCGTAGCCGGTAGTCGAATAGCCGGGCTCGGCCGAGCGGCTGCTTCCTACAGTAAGCAAGTTGTTTAGGATCACACGTTCGGTCATGCCGCAACCGTTGTCCTCGACCATGATCTCGTGCCGACTCCGGTCGAAGACAACCGAGACAGCCGGTTGGTAGGCGTCTGCCTCGCTCGAATGATGCCGCCTATACCGGCAGGCTTCTACCGCGTTCTGCAGTAGTTCCCTTATCACAGGGCCGCTTTCCCTCCAGATCGCGTTTGACGCGATAAGGGCAATGACGTTGCGCTTGTTGAGCCTGACGCCGAGACGTTCGAACCGCCCTCCCGGGAACGCAAGGTTGCGAGCGAAGGGCTCTGGGCGGATGCGGAGCCGCGGAGCCATCATGCGCCGGTCAATATCGCAATAGCCCCTTATCCACCCCTCCATTTCGTCTAGCGTTCGATGCGCGAGGGCGAGAACCTCAGCTTTTTCGAAAGTACCCGAGACATTGACGCGCCCGTCGGAATCGATGGCCAAGCTATCGCCGACGCAGACGTGCTTCATGTTCTCGATATAGGACACTCGAGCCTCTGGGCTCGGATCTTCTGCGATTGCAGCTAAGACTCCGTCGACTACCCGCGTGTCACTGAATTCCAGTGCATCGGCTACGCAAATGATGACCGCAAGTTGCCGAACATCGATTAACCTTTCCTCGGCGGCATAGGCGGCTGGGATTTCGCCTTCCAGAACGTCAATCGACAGGTTGTGAGCACGCATGATCTTATCAAGCGCGTCGACAAGATTGACTGGCACGCTGAGGCTGCTGCTCTGCATATGAATGTAGCGCCCACCGCGCCGCGAATGCTCTCGGCGCAGATGCGACTGAAGCCGCCCATCTGTCTCCCAGCCGGACTCGTTTGCTATGCCCAGCTGTGCCAAAAGCTGGTCCGCTTCGCCCGGAAACACGGTCATCCCCAGGTCATGGGCATAGGCAGCAAGGATCAGGAGATAAATCTCGGCGGCTCCAAACTCCTCGATCCCCTGTCCATGAAGGCACCCGGGAACGACCACCTGCTCGATCCTTCGAAGCACGCGGAAGCCATGATGTGCATCATGACGCGTGTAGTACGGGAAATGCGTCGCAGTGGTGGCCAATATCGGGGCGACAACTTTCAGAAAGTGGGCGGCCTTCTCGGCGAGGGCAGCATCAAGCTCGACAAGGCGCTGGAACAGTCGCGTCGAGCGAAGTTCAACAAGTGGCTCACGAATTTCCAAATTGGGTCTTTCCGCCGGGCTCGATTGCTCCCTTGCATCTAGGGGGGCCGTCCGATCTGAACATTTGACCAAGCGGTCGTCAACGACTGCTTAGAAGGCGCAACGCTGACGTTCGAACGTGCCGCAGCATCCGTCACTCTGGGGCTCGGTGCGCCCTTGCGGCGGCGCAGAAAAAATCTCGGCCTTGGTCCGCTCTGAATGTCGGCTTCCACCCTTGTTGGGCGATCAGATTGTCGTCGCAGCGAAGGTCCGGAAACCGCCCATTCTGTGGGAAACACTTGTTCGCAATCGCAGGAATCGACCGCCGATACATGCGTATGCAACCTTCGTGCGAGGCTTTTTACGCTGTTTGCCGTGCGGGAAGGCTCTAGGTTAGTATCGACTCGTTCTGGGCGCTGGCGGCGTTGAGGAATTCATCTTTCACGCCGCATGGGCCCCGTGGTCGGAGCCTTCCGAGGCCAAAAAAGCGCTTGAAGTGAGCGAAGAGCATCCCGGCCTTCTTCCTTAGTTTCACCGAGACCTCGTTTTGCTCGGTCTCGGCGATGCCGCGGGCAATGTGTCGAGCGTATTCGTGTTCATCGCGGGTGATGGCCCTGGCATCAGCGTCCGGGCAGCATTGCTTTTTCGACGAGCAGGCCTGGCAGGTCAGTTTCAGAGCGCGGCACTTGGTCCGGCCCTCACTGGTCGGCCCGCGGTTCGGATTGAAATAGTCCCGGCGGAACTGCTTCAGCTCGTGCCCCCCGGGGCAGATATACAGATCTTTGTCGGCGTCCCATTCGAAGTTCGGCTACCTCTAGGTGCCATCGCTGCGGCCAGACCTGTCGAATACCAGGATGTATAGCGCGATCTTGAGGTCGTCCAGCCAGCCGAGCATAGGCCCGGTAGGCACGACGCCTAGGACCCTGCGTGGGGCGGTGATGCGTCACTCGCGGCCGCTAACGCTTCCAGCGTCTTGTTCGAGGTCCACGCGCCCGGATGCGAGCAAAGCGATATTGAAAAGATCGCTGGCCAAATCCATGTCCGTGCTAGCGATCGCCGCGCGGTAGATCGCCTGCGGGGCCCCGAACGATGACGGGCCGGGGAGGGCGATTTCCCGGGTGATCTTGCGCCGAAGGTCCGCATCCTCCATCGCCGCGAGGAATGTAAGAAGATCAGCGACATCGGCGCCGGATCCTTCGGGTGTCTCGAACCAGGCGCGGATCCCCGAAGCGACCCATTCAACGTCATCGAGATTGCCGCTTTGCAGAAGAGAGATCGCAGTGCCCAGATTTCCCACGGCCGCCGAGAGGGTCGCGCTGTAGACGTTGCCTGCGCTCATGTCCTCGGTTGCCTGCGCGACCTGCCTGGCGAGCTCCATGTGTCCGGTCTCCACGAGTGCAAAGACGAGCTCCCAGGCTGCGTCCGGGGCAATATCCTCCGCCAAATCCTCAAGATCGTAGAGATCGTCGAGGATCCCGGGGGATGGAGGATTGCCCGCCCGGATGCGCGCGACCTTTTCGCCGATGTAAAACGCGGCGCGCTCCGTATCATCGACTACCGATTCTGGTAGGTCGCCCAGCACGTCCAGGATACCGTTACGTCCGAGCTCGCCTGACGTGATACCGGCGTAAAGTGCATCCCATCGCTGGGAATAGGCGCTCTCGCGCGTTCCGAAGCCGAGAGGGATGTTGCCATTGGCGCGGTCACGTATTTCCGTCACGATCCGGCTGAGGTCGTCGGCTGACCGACCGCCCACCACGTACCAGAAGGCAGTTCTCCTGTTCGTTTCAGGGGCCATCCCTAAAACGAGGTCTGCCATGCCCGATTGCAGGACACCATCCGGCGCTTCCCTGACAAAAAGCTCGAAACCCTCGTTGGCGTAATTCGATGCCTCCTGCACCAGATTCATGGCCGTGTTCGGATCGGAAACATCGGCATACGCGGCCAGAAGGCGTCCGGAGGTGTACGAGGCCGCTCCGAAGGACTCGTAGGCCGTGACCACAAGCTCGTCGACCGCATCGGGGTCTTCTATCCCGGCAAGCATCGCGCGGACATCCTCGCTAGACCCGCTGGCCATGATCGCGCCATGAGGGCTTTCGTATCCAGCTTCGACCATGCGGTCGATATTCATCGCGGTGGTTGGTGGCTGCTGCGGGAGCGGAGTGTCGTACATTCTGGGTAGGGACGCGATGATCATGTCAGGCTCCGGCGCCGCTTCGAGCCCCATGATCGGACCAATCTTCTGCGAGAGTTCGATCATCTCCGGACCTCGCCCCAGTGACCATAGGGTACTGAGCAATTCCATGAATTCATCTTCGTCCATCCGCGGAAGCCATTCGCGCAGAGTATCGTCCCAGGTTTCCGTCCCGACTGTTCCAACAATCATCGCAGATGGCGATATTTCCGCTTCCGGAAACACGATCTCCGCAACTGCGAGCAGGCATACTGCAGTGTAGTCCTCGAGGCAGGATCCCGCGATGTCATCGAGGTTGGATTGCGCTTCTTCGTAGGCAGTGCGAAGCGCAGATGGGATGAACTCGTTGAACGTGCCTCCCGTGATCAGGTGAAGACCGGCCTCCGTGGCCGCCAGATTCGCCTCGATGCGATCGAGATACTCTACGCCTTCACGAAGCGCCTGAAGGCGGATGGCCGGGTTCTCCGTTGACCGCGCAAGCTCGTGAGCGCGGAAAGCGTCAACCACGAGCCTCCTCGCATTCATCTCGTCGGATTGCGCGAGTGCGGCTCCGGGTCCCAGAAGCAGGAAGGCGGCCAGAGACGTCGATGACGAAAGGCGCATGAATCTATCCCCCGTTTTCGTTAGGCTATGATGTCGCTTCAACGCCTGTCACCATCGAATTGTCCCCCTCATGCTGCAACCTTGGCAACTGTGACGAGCTTCTGGAAAGACACGCAACCGCACGGTCGTCGGGGGGGCTGTCCAGGCGCACGGCCTAGGCATGCTCGACTTTGCCGTGTGGCTTCAGCCGAACGAGCGGGTCATGAGCAACGAGTTGGTGATCGCCAACGGCCTCAAGCGACCCACGATCAACATCCCAAAACCGAGAAGAACATTCTACTCTCGTCGATGCCGTTCACCCGAAATTGGCCACCACACCGGTCGTATAGACCTTCTTTTATCTCCCGCTCATCCCTGCTGGTGAGAAGACTTTTGGCGAAGGACGGGGGACGTTCTGAAAGCCCAGGCTGATCTGACCTTCACGTTTCGAGATGCAGAAGGCTGGCAGATCATCGACGGGGCCGTCACGGCTATGACGATCCAGAATCCTTACCACGCTGTCCTCCATTCTCCACTTCGAGCATCCCATCCGTCAGTGGACTTTGTAGGGCCTTCGCCTCCGCCCATTCTGCCGTGAGCCAAGTCTCCCACTCCTCCTGTTCCGTTAGGATCACCGGCATGGCTTTCGGGTGGATAGGCGCGACCTCGGCGTTCGGCTCGGTCGTCAGGAAGGCAAAGAGATCGTCTTTAGTCTCGCCGTCCTTCAGCTTTCGGATGCTCGTCCATCCTTCGACCCAGATCCCCGCAAACATCGGCGTGGCGTCGTCCGGGAAGCGGAACCAAGCATTGCCGCGGCTCTTTCCAAGGGGTTCCGCGAATGCCGTTAGCGGCACGAGACAGCGATGCTGCGGACCCAGCCAGCGCCGCCAGTGGGGCGACCCGGTGTTCCTGATGTTCGTCACACCCCGGTCGATGCCGCTCGCGCTGTGATATTGCTTCGGGCTGGGCATGCCCCAGCGGGCGCTCTTCAGGACGATGGTCTCACCGTCCAGGTGTACGATCGGTGCGCCTTGGTCGGGATAGACCTGATCCCTGGGCTCCAGGTTGCCGAGCCGGTCGTCGACCTGCCGCCGGTCGAAGAGCCCGCGCAGCTCGTCCTGGGTCCGGGCCGCTGAATACAGATTACAGATGGCCGTCCTCCTAGCAGTCCCAATCCCGTTTTTCTCGATGCACCCATAAACTCAACGGCGCGCGTCAGCTATTCTATCGGGATCGAGCGGCGCTGTCCTGCTGCCTGTTCCAGCCCCCCTCGACCCCAATCCTCCGCTCTCCGTGGCTCCATATTCGAAGTGGCTTCCGCGGCAGAACGAAGGTGGAACATATACGCCGTCATCCGCGACCCCTGCAAGCCTTGGCGGAAGCGCAAGATCGTATCAGCAGCCTTCCGCCTCACGGGTTTCCGGGTTGTCCACCCCATTGGCGTGAGGTGCCGAACCGGATCGGCGCCACCATCGATGGAAATTGCGGCGGGCTGGCCGAGGGTAAAACTCCTGATTGCTTGGACATGCCGCAGGCATCCCGCTCGCTGCAAGGCGGGTTTGTGGCTTCGGCTGTAGTCCGCTGCGCCGCGGCGTCATAGCTTTGCTGCAACGCAACATTCCTCTGAAAGGCAGTTCCATGGCCTACGTCCAGACCCATTCCGCCGAATTCCAGTCTTCCCGCCCGAGCTTTCTGTCCCGCGCTCGCGCCGCCATCGCACGTGGCTTCGCTTACTGGATCGAGGCAAACAGCCGCGCGGACAGGATCGCCGCGCTCGAGGCGAAATCGGATGCAGACCTGGCCCGCATGGACCTGAGACGCGAGGACATCGTGCGGCACGTCTTTCGGGACCGGATGGTCTTCTGATCCCGAAAGCTGCTGCGAAGCAGTGCCAGTCTGAGGCGCGCGGGCGAGCTTCCGTGTCCTGAGCGTTTGCCCTGGACCCGCGTCTTGTCTTCACCCTCTTGTTGTCAGGGCGCTGGCCACGGCCAAACCGCCTTTGGCATTCCCGGTCGAGGACGCGTGATATACGCTTGGCTAGGGACATCGGATATCCGGGATTTCGACGATCCGCGGCACGACGACGATTGGCGCTCCTGCTCCAGGCGCATGGCCCGAATGGTTTCTCCAAAGCCGGCAAAGCCATTGCGAGCGGCCTCCGCCTCTGTGCGGTGGAAACTGCGGCGCCCGATCACGGTCATGATGATCGCCGCTACGGCAACCATGCCGCTATAGACGTAGAGAAATTCCATGACCTCCGTCTCCATTCATGGCAGGGCGCCGGCCATACGCGTCACGATACTTGCGGCCCAACGGTTGCATCCAAATCGATGTCGATCGCCGCAAACCGCTGGCGCAATCCGGCGAATTCGACCCCGATCTCCGCGCAAAGGATTGCCAGGCGGTCAGCCGGCATGGCGGTGAAGGCCAGCTCAAGCTGAGCCAGGTCGTCGCCGTCCGGATCAAGATGCCCCGTCAGGATGTCCCGCAACCGACCGGGGGTCAGCTCCCTGTCTTTGGCGATGGCGTCGAGTACGTGCCACCTGGCAGCCGAATCAGCGCCTTGGTGGGCAGCGGACCGGAGCCGCGCGAGTTCGATGGAGGCCAATCTGAGACGCCCATCCCGATCGTCCAGCGCGTTGCGAAGCTGTGCGATCTCATCCTGCAACTGTTCAAGTTCCTTCATCCTTGTCTCCTCCGCGCCGCCGCCCTCATGCTTCCGCATCGAGGTCAGACCGCCGGTCGCTGCTCGATTTCAGCGCAACCCGCCCGCGCTCGACCTTCGCCAGCCCCTGCAGCAACTGGGCGGCAATCTCGGTTTCCGGCACCTGGTGCGGGTAGCCCAGGGACACGTTGCGAAGCTCGCTCGCCCCGACCGTGAACGCACATGGCATATGCGTATGCCCGTAAACCCAAGCCGTGGGGGCGTGAGCATCGATCAGGGACGTGAGATCGGAGGCGTAGGCGGCGTCGAGGCGGGACACTGGCGGGGCCAGACACTCCGGATGGGGCGCGTGATGCGTCGCCACGATCGTGTTGCCGTCGAACGGCTCGGCCAGTTTGCCCTCGAGCCACGCGCGATGATCGGCATGGCGCCGGGCCGTATCCGCCGGCCTCGCGCGGCGGTATCCCTCGCCACCAATGCGGATGTAGCGGTAGTCGTTTATTTGCGCTTCGGCCTCGGCCATCATCGCGGCCCTGGTCGCCTCGCGGTGCCCTGCCAGGGCAAAGTCGGTCCAGAGGGTGCAGCACAGAATCCGGCAGCCGCCGAGCATGACCTCGGCCTTCTGGGCAAAGGATGCCCCCGCTTCGGTCGCGATCTCGGCCAGCCGGTCGTCCCCGTCCAGCTGGAAATCGTAATAGTCGTGGTTGCCCGGGGTGATGAAGACGCGGTCGAGCGGGACATACCGGCCGACATGCTCGAGGAGCGGGGGCCAGCGGACCTTCGGCTTGTTGCTGAGATCGCCGATGATGAAGAGCGCCTCGACCTGGTCCCAGACCGATTGCGGTACGGCCGCCAAGGGATCGCGTCCGGCCATCAGCCAGTGATCCAGGTGCAGGTCACTGACGAACAGGATCTTCATGCTGCGGTTCCCAGAAGTAGGTGTCCATCGTGATCCCTCGCGGCGCCCTGGAACGTTGCCCGGAGCCTAGGGAGTTACAGACACGGACCGATCTGCGTCCGTCAAGTCTTTTTGGCCTCCGCAGATGCGTATAACCTATTGTAAAGATTGATTTTCGCAACCGTGTTGCCCGACCTCGGGGCGGGACCGGTCTTCCTCCCAAGCCCGTGTTTTCCTGGCGCTTCGTCCAGCAAACGTTGGCGATGCCCGGCAGAGGAAGAACGTTTTTCGCAAAACGCCATGCCTCGCGCCGCGAGGATCTCAGGATTCTTTCGCATTCTGAAATCGCCGAAAGATTCTGTTCCAGGACGCGAGTGCCAGCCGCGATTGCAGGGCGCGCAGGAAGTTTCGGTTTGGGCTCGGCGATTGCGGATCTCGGTGCGGGACGCCGAAGGCGTCGGAGCAACCCGTAACCGGATCTGGCTTTCGTCTTCTTCTCGCCAAATAGAGCGGTGTTTCAAGTGCTGGGCCCGAGAAACTTGAACTGGCCGCTAGACGTGGAATTCCGGGTGGTCTGGATACAAAGCGGTGAGCACGGCACAGCGCATCTGGATTGCAAGGGCATCGTGGAAAATATCCAGGTTGTTCGCGGTCTGGTCCTCCGTGAGCCAGCCGTCCGAAAGGCGCCAGCGCTGGAAGAATATCCAGTCCAGTTCGTTTCGGCCGATGTGAAGAGAGACCCGCCGCCCCTTGTTGGCCTGGGCGTTTTTATGCGTTGCTCGCGCAACCGGCGCTCTCGAATCCTCGTCTGTGTCCGACACCACACAAGCTATCTGAGCTCGAATATCGTCAGGGACCGTATCGATGGCCATCGTCATCGCCTCGGAGAAGCGGTGATCGGACGCAATATCCATATCCCATTCCGCCGGCTGGTCGCGCCAATGAACCAGCTCCGCATCAGCTGTCCACCGCGCTCCGGAGACCAGTCCGATTTCGTTCAGTACCGCAAGCACGTCCTGACTAGCATGCGCTGGTCCCGAACCATGTGCCGCGGCGATGTTTGGCGACGAGGGAGAGCCACGCCGATCCGCAGTCGTTCCGCCGACCGAACCCGCACCTGTGGGCGTCTGGGGGTGGTAGATAAACTTGCCCTGTTGCTTGGCTATCCAGAGAACGGCGATGCAGACGTCGTCCCAACGAGGAAGTGTTTCAGGGATCACCGGGTTTTCGCGGATGACGGCACCCCGGCAAATTTCGGAGGCCCTGCCAAACGCGGCAAGGGCCTCGCAACCGATCTGATAAGCTGTAATGAAGCTGTGGTCATACGCCCGACGGTCGCTTGGCAGGTTCGCCTCGATAAATGCGATCGCTGGTCTTGCCCAATCTAGAAGGGGGTCCGCCACGGCCATGTGCTAAGTTTCCTTGCATCCACAAGATCATCATAGCACGTCGCGAACCGATGGCTTGCGGAACGTCTGGCCCGAAGCGCGATGCGCATTCCGGTCGAGAAGGGCGAGAACCGAACCTTCTCCGCGTGTGCGAACGCACCCTTGCCAGGATATGGAAGCGGACATTCCGCCAGAATCACGCCGCCGGACCCGGCGCGACCTACATAGCGTGCGGAAAGCAGGAGTTCGCAGCCAATTCAACGAACGACCGCAACGCGGAGTATTGTCGAGGTTGGCCACCTGACTTCGATATCCCAAAGATAAGATCGTTGCTGTTCAGTTCAGCCAATCGAATGCCGGCTCCCCTTATTTTGCCGCCCGAGAGGTTCTGCACCATTCTGCAGCGACTTTATTCGCTAAAGCTATCGTCAGCTTCAATATCGTCTACGTCAAACAAACGGCGCTCAACAATTCTGGTAACCCTGGGATCTGGAATTACATAGCGGTTCACAGGCTTTCCACCATGTTCACTTGGCCGGGTCCCATCCTGCGCTAGCAAGCCAATTTCCTCCCAGATGATGATCTTGTTTCTTGCGCTTTGGTGGCCAATCTTAAATTTGGTCTGCACACCCTTATTAGCAAAAGATATTCTTCCGAGTCTCAAGAGCTGAAAAAGCGCACCCAGGATTGGCAGGCCCTTCGGCGTGAGGGCGATGAGGCAGGCGGAAATCTCAATCCATCCCTGCTGATCGCGGGACGAGTTCATCCCGGAATGAAACGCCAAGCGAATCTTATCGGTAAAGCTCGCCGTCCTTGTAAGAATGCGTCACCATAGTGGCGTCGAACACGACGCTGGTGCGTCGGCCTTCTGCCTTGGCGCGATAAAGCGCAATATCGGCATTCTTGAGCAAGTCATGGGCAGTACCGCCGTGCTGTGGGAATACGCTCGCGCCGATGCTGGGCCGACAAGCGATCTGACTACCGAAGTGCTCGATCGCCTTATACAGCTGGCCGGCCAGCGAACTGACCAAGATTGATAATTCCTCGGGCCCGCCCACATCAGGAAGGATTACGGCGAACTCGTCGCCTCCCAATCTCGCAGCCGTGCCATTTGGCGGAACCGCCGCACGTAACCGGTCAGCAAAACTCCGTAAGAGGTCATCACCGGCGGCGTGCCCCCAAGTGTCATTGATCTGCTTAAAATGGTCGAGGTCAAGCAAGAGAACTCCTACATTCGTTCCCCCAACTTCCGCTTTGTCGAGCGCCTGACGCAAGCGTTCGTGGAAGTAAGTGCGATTGGCGAGGTGGGTGAGGCCATCGTGCATAGCGGCATGTTGATGTCGGCGCACCACGCGTTCATATGCACGCGACAGGGCAAACGCGCCGCTGGCTGTCGTATGTACTACCGCGACAATCAAATGAATCTGCAGCATGCGATCATGCGGCAGATAGGCCGTGAAACTTTCCGAAAAGGTGGCTCCGTGAACGACCCGAGCCGCAAACGAAAGCGCCAGGACTGAGTACGATAGGATAAGGCCGTAACTCGATGGGATGGCGTTCCCGCGTCCCAGCCAGAACTGCCAAGCGATCCCTGCCGTTTGCGCCACCAAAACGACGTTCACAGCCGCATACACTAAACCTGGGTCGGACGTAGAGGCAAGAGCGAACAAAGCGAGCGTCGCCCCTGTCGGAGCCAGTACCGGCAACCATGAACTCCGGCCGTGAACGAACTGTTGCGCTGCGCGCCAACGGAAGCCAAATCCAAGCACAAGGAGGGCGTGAGGCAGCGCGTTCGCAATTCCGGCAGAGGGTGGAATGACAGCGAATCCTGCTAGTCCCGCGGCAAGCACCAGATTCGCTACGATCCAAGAAGACCACCAAGATTCATCCGGCTGCGTGCGCGAGGCAGCATAGAAGCCACAGGACATCACCACGAGGATGATGGCATTCGCTACAAAAAGGGTAATCACGTCCATGCGCTTGCTCCGACATAGCCGCTCCTGCGCAAGCAGTACCAGAAGCGTTGCCTCAATTACGTCGGTCGCCCGATCCGATCGAAGATTACCGCAAGAATATAACCTCAATCTTACTCAGAAGGGTTTCAATGCAGCAAACGGCCATTCGGTCCGGCACTGCGGCCCTTATACTACTGAACGATGCTGCATGGCGAATTGAAAGTTCGGTGTTGGTGAAACCGCGCGGCGGCAATGGCGTGCCGGGCGAACGGCAGTTGAGGGCCGGGAGCGGGCTCGCCCACCCACGCTGCTGAACGACGGCTTCGTGCCGTGGCTGGACGTGAAACAGTCCCCCGCGCCCAGGCGGAGATGCGGCGTTCGAGCCGGGACCGGGGAAGGGACGCCAAGGTAAAAGTTGGGTATTGGCAATGGTACTCTCGGCCGGACTCGATCTGACACGCCTTTCGGCGGGCTATTCTGCATCACACCGAACCGCAGCGAAATCGACAGGTTGCCGAGTTTTGCTCCCATGGACATAGCGGGAACGGACCAAGAAACTGGGAGTCCGATCTTTTCAAAAAGGGGCCCCCGGGGCGTGCCGGAAAACGAGGACTTCTCTGCTTGATACGCAGATTTCTTCACTTATAGTGACTAAGTATCCTTCGCTTACATATTTTCTCAATACATTTGAATGACATGGAAAACGAAAACGATGCACTCCGTACCCGCATCAGAGACCTAGAGACCTGCCTTGCCGAGTATGCGGCCGCATACGGCTTCACTGATAGCGCCCGCACTTTACTCTTAGGCGAAAGCGATCAAGAGCAACGCGCTGCCCTTCCTCCTAGGGACCGGTCGGACTGAACTTACGCGGTCGTTCCGCGAACGCTGCGGAGCTACTGGGTTCAACGCCTTCTACGTGTGACGTAATAAGGCAACACTCCGCGCGATGGGCGAATTGTCGCCTATCACTGGCGACATTTTGCTGAAACTTTCCCGCAGAAAACATCGTGGCTTCCGTAATGCTGAGGCGGAGAAGGTTTGCTGAATGATTTACTGCGAGCACATTCCGGAGCTGAATATGTTCTACTTGCGCTATGGTGGTAGCTTCAGGCGACGAGAACTCCTTCAGGAATTGGATCGGATCGACAAACACGAACCCGAAAGTCCTGGGTCCTTGCCACTTCTGTTTCACGACTTCCGCAATGCTGACCTTTCGTGGATAAGCGCGCATGGAATGCAAACGTTCATCTCGCAAAGGGCGAAGCTTACAAACAACGCGGGCGGACCTTGTATTCTCTTGGTCGGTAATCTCGTGAGCTTTGGCGTGATGCGCATGTATGGCGCTTTGGCAGAAATCGGCGGCGTCAGAAACGAAGCAGACAGCTTGGTCACTACCAGTCCGAGGGAAGTACTCGCACGGATCATCGTTCACGCCGCTCGACCAGGCGAAACCGAAGAATTGCTTCTGGGCGCAGTGATCCGGAGCGCTAGCGTTTTGGGCATCCGAACCGATACAGAGTTTGCGTCGAAAAACAGTTGAAGGGGGCTGCTTGCTGAACTCGCTCGAGCACTGAGTATTACTTTCGCGGCTCTGTCGACGCCGCGAGCGTCTCACAATAACTGCATTTTATCTTCAAAAAAGTTTGTTTCTGGGCGCCTCAGTTCCCGCCGCTGACAGAAAGTATCGGAAGGGAGAGCGGCCCCGGTCCAGACTGAACCGCCGGCTCGGTGAGTTTCGCGTAATGCATACCATCGTTCCATATCCGCCTCCGAGGGATGTCGGCCGCGGTCGCAGGAAGGAAACCAAACTGGTTTAAGGGGATGGAAACACGCATCGGCTGATCGCTCTCTCACTCTGGCTCGACCGTGTACGGACGAGGCTAAAGGCCTACTTCGTCGGGTCGAGCGAAGTGCGGGTGAAGGAGTGTTGGTCATGACGGAAAGCTGCCTGGCCCGGCGTCTCGGGAATTTCCTCGACCTCTCGGACAACGAGCGCGCCTTCATCGAGAGCATGGAAAACACGCCGCGCCAGATGAAGAAGGGTGAGGTTCTCGTCTCGAAGGGCGCGAAGACCAACAAGCTCTATGTGGTGAAATGGGGTTGGAGCATCGTCAGCGCGCGTGAGGTCACCGGCCGACGGGCGATCCTGCGCACCTATCTGCCCGGCGAGGTTATCGGCCTCGCCGAGATTGGCAGTCCCGTCGCCCCGCACGACATCTTTATGTCGACGGACGGGGCGGTCTGCCCTTTTCCCCGCGCATCCCTCGGCCGGATTTACGAGCAGGCGCCCCGCCTTGCGGCGCTGCTGACCGCGATCAGCAGTGCTGAGCAGGTGATCCTGCGCGAGCTTCTGTTAGCCGTGGGGAGGATGCCCGCTGAAGACCGCTTGATCCTGTTCCTGCTAACGCTGCTCGACCGACTGTCGGTCGCGGGAGCGGAGACCTCCTCGCGCTTTCACGTGCCGTTGTCGCAGTCGGAGATCGGCGACGCGCTATGCCTCACCTCCGTCTATGTCAGCCGCCTCTTCACCAAGCTGCGCCGGGAAGGTCAGATCGAACTCGAGGACCGGCATATCCGTCTGCAGGACCGTGCGGGGCTGGAAGAGCGGGTCGGGTACGCGCCCCTCGCGACGCGGATCGACACGTCGTGGTTCTCGAAGGCACGCGTTCGGCCGGACTGATCGCGCGCACCTTATTTTCAAGAGAGCGCAGCGCGGCACTTGATCTGTTTTATCAAAGCTGCAGTCGATGGATTGCGCGCGGCGATCCGCGGCGCCACGACGCCTTCTTCTTGATCTCGGCGAAGTCACAGGCCGCCCCGAAGGCCCGGTTGAACTGCCGGGTCGAGATCGGGTCGACCCGGTTGCGAGCGGGAAAGAGCCAGCCTGCGGGACGGGCCTCGCGGTAATAGTCGCGCAGCAGTTCAAGCAGGCTCGGCGAAAGCATCACGTGCCGGTCCTTGCGGCCCTTGACCGTGTCGTCGGAAGCAGCCCTTCGTGGCTGCTGCCCGAGATGGCGCGGAGGGAGGTGGCTGCCTCGATAGCCAGCACCAGTACGACAACGGCGAAAGCCGAGCCCCGTTGTTCATTGACGGCGGGCGCAATAGGCGCTGACGGCCGTCGTGGCTGCTCCAAACTTATGGCTTCACGACTTCCGCTGCTGTGGCGGCTCTCGATCGCCCGTGCGCTCTTATTTTCTAGGTGTCACACTGAGCGACGTGATCTACGCCAACCAGCGCGGCGATGTCACCGCACTTCGAGCGACAAGCTTACGGTCCGACCCAACGGTCCTCTTTTCCAGGGGAGGGTCCAGGTCGCTGCTGCTGGCCGGTCTTGGAATCGGCAGGCCACATCGGCAACGAACACCATCTTATCCGCGCAAAACGCTGATACCCATAGTGGATTGCCGGACGAGCGATCGGCAAAATACCGACATATCCGGCATCCCGCCGCTGATCTCCAAGGATGGAAGGGCAGGGGTCTCGTCGTCTTCACCCTAGTCGCCTCGATTCTTATCAGGAAACCTCTCCCGGCACTGTCCTTCATCCCCTGCGGGTTGCTAGCGGTACATCTGCCCGCAGAAGGCGATCCGGGTCGAACGCCCAGGAGAAATTTTTCTCCAGCGGTGTCCCGGGATGGTTTGCGAAACCCAGGAACCCTACGGCCACGCGACCGATATTTTTCAGTATGATCGCGTCTGTTTTGCCCCGATCTACGAGATGGGGTCGAGAAAGTTTTTCGCAATATCAGTAGCTTGACTCAAATCTCCCCCTGATCTTCAAGGCCGAGCGCTCTTTTTTGTTTTGGATTTTCATGGGATTCGCGGACCTTGCCCCTGTTCGAGGTCGGCATCCAACGAAGCCGGCCAAGAGCGCAAAAGAAAAGCGCGCATCCGAGGATGCGCGCCTGGAAGTTGGGGCAGAGATCGCCCGTGTATTACTTGCCACGGTAGAGGCCGAAAACGGCCCGGGCAAGCGCGGTCTCAGCTCCGACACAACGTGTAACTAGCCCGGAGGCGAAATGTCTCCGGGAACGGAGAGAGTATGTCGAAATACGAAGATTGGGAGCCGGAGCAGCCGGAAACCAAGAAGCTACCGGCGCTTGTCGTGGACCCTATCCACGGGGTTCTGCCGTATGACGGGTTCCGCAATCCGTTGACGCGGAGCGATACGGCGAAACGCGTTTCCATGATCATCGCAACGCCGATGACTAACGGCGTGCCGCGGGTGTATCATTTTGATGGGGAAGGGGAGTCCGCGATCGCCCTTGATGCGCTGAGGAGCCCTGATCTCTACGGACTGGAAGTGCAGCTTCCCCCGGTGCCCTTTCTTTGCCGTGCGTCTCACGAGATCCGTCCGCACCACTTCGATCTGCGGCTGACGTTCAAAGACGGTTTCCGCCGCGCAATCTTCGCTCGTAACGGGGCGAGTTTGGCCAAGCCGGAAACCCAGGACGAGATCGACGACATCTTCGCCTGCGTGACGACCGACTTCGCGGATGAAGCCGCTGTCGTAAATGTTGATCACTACACGAGGGCCTACCGAGACAATTTGCGCCGAATCTGGGAGCTGCTACAGGTCGTGGACGACGAGGCCGACAGCGTCGTGGAGGCGGCGGCGCGGTCGTCCAGCTACTGGTTTCTCAGTGATCTGATCGCGAACTGCGATTTGGAGGAATGGCGAGCGTATCAGGCCGCGATGCGGCTGGTTGGCCGGAATATTCTGTGGACCGATATGCACGGGGTGATCGACTACCCGTCTCGGGTCGCGCTGTACGCATGACCCAACAGCCGCTCTTTGATATCCCCAAGGGATCCGTGCTCGAACTGGACGGCCAAGAGCTGCTGGTGACCGGGCTGGAAAGGGCTGGCTATGCGGTCGAATGCCAAGATACCGGCGAGTGCCTTACGCTTTCGGTTGCGCGGATCGAGGCTGCAATCCGAGGGCGGGACTGTGAAGTCCTTGAACCGGCGGACGCGGAAAGGCGCAAGGCACTGCTAGAGTTCACCGGTGGTTACCATCGTCTGGAACAGTTCTCCGCCCCCGTCCGGCTGGAGGCGCAAAGACGGCTCGCGTTGGTTTTGGCCATGGATGAGCTGGCGGCCAATGGATACAAGATCACGCAACGCAGCATGAGCACACATGGCGAGCATCGTAATGCACTGATTTTGAGGGCGAACAAAATCGCACCTCAATTGAAGTTCATCAAGAAGGGCAGCGAGAAAAAGCCAAAACCGTTATTTCCGATCGCGGAAGGGCGGACCCTCGCGAAATTCAGAGACCTTTATCATCGCTATGGTGGAAATCCCGTGGTCCTTGCAGACCGTGAGCATCTGAAAGGGTATCGCACTTCGAGGCTGGTCCCTTGGCAGGAACGTTTCATCGATTTTGCGCTCAACCATTGGCAGGACAAAAGAAAGCCGCAGCTTGCTCCCTTGGTTCGCGACGCAGCAAAAGTCTTCCATCGGACCGCCGCCGAAATGGCGCAGTGCATTAATTTTCCGTCGGTTACGACACTCCGTCAGAGGGCGAAGGCATTCTCAGATGTTGCGACTGAGTTTGGCCGGGGCGGTAAACGGCAAGCCACCAACAAAAAGGGAGCGGGCTCCACGGACGTCCGCGCTCTTCGCTACGGAGAAAAGTTCGAATGGGATCAGGTCTACCTTTCGATCTTCACGAACGGTTCTGGCGTTGTTCAAGCCGAGCCGATCGATCCTGATGACGTTCCCAAAAAGCTTGCGGACAATGAAATCCGCCGATGCTGGCTGCACGTCATTCTCGATGTCGCCACACGAGAGGCTCTTGGCTGGGTGATTTCGGAGACCGCAGATTCAGATCATAGCTTGGCGCTTCTTCGCATGGCGACGCGCGACAAGACGAAGGAGAAGGTCCGCTACGGATGTAAGGAGGACCCAGCACCTCCGGTGCGCCTCGGCCTCGGACTAGCCGATAATGGAAGCGCGACGCGCAACGGCCGCGTCTATGCCGCTCAACTTGGGATGGGTATGACAGTTATGACCGGCCGGGCCTACCACGCCACGGACAAGCCTTATATCGAGCGATTCTTCGGCACGATGCAGGGCCAAATCCTAAATTTCCTTCCCGGCTACACGGGGAGTTATCCGGGAGAGTTGACCGGCTATAATCCCAAGCCTTCGGCTGAAGTGAGCCACGATCAGCTCATGGGTGTAATTACACGATATCTGGTAGATGAGTATCCCTTCCAGCCGCACTATGGGACCGGTATGTTCGGCGCAACGCCCCGTCAGAAGCGTGAAGAAGCGCTCAAGCGATACGGTCGTATCAAATCGCCTTCGCAGCACGAACGCTGCCTCTATCTCGGGACAAAAATTCGCGCGAGTACGACCTCGGAAGGGGTCAAAGCCTTCAATATTCCGTTCAATTCCTCGGAGCTTCAGAAATTCGCTGATGGGAAGTCGAAATCCGTGACGATCCATCTCGATCCTGATGACCTTCGCACGGTCCTCATCACCGCCGAGGGACTGGAAGCCGTTCTCGAAGCTCAGCTGAGGATGACGCTTTTCAAGGACCAGACGCTCGAAGAGGCAATCGAACTGATGGAAGCCGCTACCAAGGCCAATCCCAAACTTCGCGCATTGCACCGCGAACAGCTGGAGGAGGCAAAAACACGCAGAGTTCGTGATTCCTGCTATTTCAAGGATTCCCGCGATTGGTCTTGCCCCCGTTTCAGCGGACACTCAGGCGGTTGCGGTTTGAGCTGCGATGAACTCGCGAGGCGAACGCATCTTCAGCCCTGAGTGCGGGTGGTTGTCGTTGTAGTCCTCGAACCACCCGGCG
>NZ_ONZF01000015.1 GCF_900302445.1 Palleronia abyssalis
CCCCGTCAATGTCGCCGACCCGCAGCCGGACAACCTCGCCCGCCCGCATGTCGCAGCCATGGGCCAGCGACAGCATCACCCGCGTCTTCAGGCTCGGTGCCCAGAGATCATGCCGCCGAAGCGTCACGCGGAACAGAAATTTGACGCCAGTCATGGTCTGGTTCCGCGTGCAGATGCTGGTGCCCGTTTCGACAAGATGCTGAAAGTCTCTCACATCATCCGGCGTCGCCGTCTTCGGTGACCGCCCGAGCCAGGCCGCAAACCGCTTGCAGGGGGCTGGTCTGGGATGCAGGGCCAAGAGTGCGCGCAGTCATGTCCGCAATCACGCGCGCGCGCAGCAGCGTCATCGGTGTGGAATGCTGAACATGCATGGGACAAATCCTCTGCTCATCGAGGCAAAATCACCTCGATCAACAGCACACACCCAACATCCCGAAACGCCAAACAAACTCCGATTCAGCGCAGCCTCCGCCGAACGCGCCCTATCGCGAAGCGATTTAGTGATCGAGCCCAAGCCGAGCATTCGGCAGCGTGCAGCGAACAGCCGCACCGACCGGTGAGGCACAAACGTCCCAGAACCTTAGAGGTTTTGCTGGGGTTAGTAAGAGCTAAGGCGCTGAGCCGGGCACGGGACAGAAAGCACCGCGTTAGACTTTGCCTGCGTATCTTTCATGCGTAGACTCGGCAAACATCAACAGAGTTGCTTGAACCAAAATTTTTTTGCTAGCGTCGTCCTATTCAAAGCTTAGCGACGCCTAGCCTAAAGGAAATTTGGCTTATGATCACCAGATTGATTCTACCCTTCTTTGCCATGATGTTTGCAACCTCGGCGATTGCGGATCCGTTTGTCAGGACCACAGATCAATTTGGCTTTTTCGGCATCGATATTGCTGAAGAGTTCCGGCTGGGCGCAACATGCTCGGTTTCAAATGGGGAAATACGGGATGCAACGGACTTTATCGAGCTCTTGCCAGCGGTAGGAAACTACCTTGCCTATGGAACCAAGTTATTCTCCCTCAAGAAAGGCGCGGCTGCCTGTGGAGTTGGCCAATATCAGAGTAAGGCGAGGTTTTACGAGCTGGCGGAATCCAATGGTATCAATATGGATATCAGGACATATGCGGCAGGCGTCAAGATAGGAGGCGGGTCCCCTTCTTTTTTCTGCAGGAAATTTGCAATCAACCGGCTTGGATACTGTTATGAAGTCATCGGCTTGAACGATAACGCTGATGGCGCCGAGGCCGACGGTGTTTCCGCCTGTATTGAGGTGAACGCCCATTCAGGGCGCCCGATTCAATCCATTGTGGTGTTTGCGGGCAATGTGCCAGATGAAGTTTCAAGCCAATGGAATGGACCAAATAAGGCCTTGGTCGAGCAAAAATGCGCTGACCGGAACTACTGAGCTTATCAGTAGAATCTAACTTCCCTGTGAAAGCCGACTGTCGTTAAATGGCAGGAAAGTCCGAATTATACCGGACGCTGCGGCACACGTCCGGTTTCGGTTCGGAATGCTCAGGTCATACACTTCCAGATCCGCGCACCAGCCCTGGGGGGCTGGCGTCGGGATCAGGCCAGCACTTCGATCGTCACGGGCGCCACGCCGGTGTCCAGCAGGCCGATATCGGCGGCCGCCTCGCGCGAGAGGTCGATGACGCGGTCGGCGGCGAAGGGGCCGCGGTCGTTGATACGGACGATGACCGACTCGTCGGTATGTTCGTTCGTGACGCGCACTTCCGTGCCGAAGGGCAGGGACGGGTGGGCGGCGGTGTGGTCATGCATGTCGAAGGTCTCGCCATTCGCGGTCAGGTTGCCGTGAAAGCCGGGTCCGTACCATGAGGCCTCGCCCGCGATGACTTGCGTGACGGATGCGCCGTCATGGGCGGGGGCGATGGATGGGACCGCGAACAGGCAGCTGGCCGCGAGGGCGGTTCGGAAAAGCAGTCTCATACGGGTCATTCATCCCTCCGGGTGATTAATTCTGGGTTGGTCTTTACGTTGGGTCTCATTCCCGTCTTTCAACCGGGAAACCCGGTGGCATCTGGTCTTGACCGGGCGATTTCGGCTAGGACGGGGCGAGCTTGGGAGGGGGGCGCGTGGTGCCGAAACTGATCTGTGTGGGCGAGTGCATGGTCGAGCTGGCGGAGGTCGGCGACGGCACCTATCGGCGCGGCTTCGCGGGCGATACGTTCAATGCTGCGTGGTATGCGCGGCAGGCGCTGCCCGGGGATTGGGCGGTCGAGTATGCGTCCTGCATCGGGGTGGATGCGGTGTCCGACCAGATGGCGGCGTTCATGGCCGGCGAGGGGGTCGGGACGGACGCCCTGCGCCGGGTCGAGGGGCGGACCGTGGGGCTTTACATGATCTCGACCGAGGGGGGCGAGCGCAGCTTTGCCTATTGGCGCGGGCAGGCGGCGGCGAAGCTGTTGGCTGACGATCCCGACTGGTTGCGCGGCGTGCTGGGGCAGGGGGCGCATGTCCATTTCTCAGGGATCACGCTGGCGATCCTGGCACCGGACGCGCGGGCGCGGTTCCTGGACGTCCTGCGCGACGTGCGGGGGCAGGGGGTCGGCGTGTCCTTCGACACCAATGTGCGGCCGCGCCTGTGGGAGGATGCGGAGGTCACGCGCGCGGCGATGATGGCGGCGGCGGGCGTGTCGGATCTGGTGCTGCCCAGCTTCGATGAGGAAGAGGCGCTGTTCGGGGACGCGGATTCGGCGGCGACGGTGGCGCGTTATGCCTCCGCCGGGGCGGGGTCGGTCGTGGTGAAGAACGGCGCGGCGCCGATGCTGGGCTGGGACGGGGGCGAGACGGTGGAGGTGCCCGTGGTCCCGGTGGCGCGGGTCGTGGACACGACGGCGGCGGGGGATTCGTTTGCCGGCGCGTTTCTGGGTGCGCGGCTGACCGGCGCGGGATTGCGCGACGCGATGGAGCGGGCGGCGGCGGTGTCGGCGCGCGTGATCGGCGCGCCGGGGGCCTTGGTTCGTTAAGGGTGTGACAGGGCGGCGATGACGCCGCGCAGCTCGGCCAGGCCCTTCAAGCGGCCGATGGCGGGATAGCCGGGCTGGGCCTTGCGGGTCCGGTCGTCGAGGATGTCCTGCCCGTGATCGGGGCGGAAGGGGATCGAATGATCGCTGCGCCCGGCCTCGCGGCGGCGGGATTCTTCGCGCAAGACAGCGGCGATCACGGCGACCATGTCGGTGTCCCCGCCCAGGTGTTCGGATTCGTGGAAGGAGGGGCGGGGGCTTGGGTCCTCGCGCGTGGTATTGCGCAGGTGCAGGAAGTGGATGCGGTCGCCCAGGCGGTCGATCATGCCCGGCAGGTCATTGTCGGCGCGCACGCCCAGCGAGCCGGTGCAGAAGGTGATCCCGTTGGCGGATGACGGGACGGCCTCCATCACGGCGGCATAGTCGGCTTCGGTGGACATGATGCGCGGCAGGCCCAGAAGCGGGAAGGGCGGGTCGTCGGGGTGACAGCAGAGGCGCAGGCCAAGCTGGTCGGCGGTGGGGGTCACGGCCTGAAGGAAGGCGATGAGGTTGGCGCGCAGGGTTTCGGCGTTGATGGCCGCGTAATCGGCCAGGCGGGCGCGGATGTCGGCCATCGACAGCGTCTCGGCCGCGCCGGGCAGGCCGCAGACGACGTTTCGGGCGATCGCGTCGCGCGCGGTGTCGTCCATGGCGGCGTGGCGACGGGCGGCTTCGGCGCGGGTGGCGTCGTCGTAGTCGGCTTCGGCATCCTGGCGGCCCAGGATGTGCAGGTCGAACGCGGCGAAATCGAGGAAGTCGAAGCGCATGCAGGTGGCACCCGACGGGACCTCGTGCGCGAGGTTCGTGCGGGTCCAGTCGAGGACGGGCATGAAGTTGTAGCACACCGTCTGAATCCCGGCGGCGGCCAAGGCGTGCAGGCTGTCGCGCCACGCGTCGATATGGGCGGGGGCCTTGGCGGTGGCCAGCTTGATGTCTTCCGACACCGGCAGGCTTTCGACCACGTCCCATGTCAGGCCCGAGGGGCGGCCGTCGCTGCGGGTCGCGACCTGGCGCTGGCGGGTGGCGATCTGATCCTCGGTCCAGGCGGTGCCGGGGGGGACGTGGTGAAGTGCTGTGACCACGCCTTCGGCGCCCGCGGCGCGCACGTCCTCGATCAGGACCTTGTCGTCCGGTCCGAACCATCTCCAGGTTTGTCGCATCAGTTCCCCCCCTTGGTGTCGAAACTAGGATACTAGTATGCCGGGCGGGCGGCAAGCGGTGCCGGGCATGGTCCAAGGTCGCGTGCGCCTGCTATGCACATCCCGGAACCAAGGGAGAGGGTTGGCCGATGGAATTGCCCGACACGATCACGCACTACCATTCCCGATCGGACCGGCCGTTCCAGAACCTGAGCGATCTGCCACCCGACGCATTGGCAGAGGTGCTTGCGGCGTTGAAGCGCCGCAAGGCGCGCGACCCGGCGTTCAGACGGGTGTTCGGCGGGCGGTACATGGAGTTTCGGCGCAGAACAGAGGACAAGATGCGCACGCTGTTCGAAGCGCGGGGCGGCAAGCCGGACCGGCGGTCGCCGCATTACTTCGTGCTTGGCGACTGTCCCTGGTTCGCGGGGCTGTATCCCGACACCGGCACGGTCACGCTGGACTGGCGGTCCCTACCGCGCGCGCAGGCCAGTTTCACCTATCCCGACAGTTTCGTGGCGATGCGGCTGGGTCCGGAGTACGGTTTGCCCCCCGAGCCCGTGCAACCCTATCACGACCGGGTCTTCTTTCTGGACGAGCTTGCCGAGGTCGTGGCGGCGCATGGGCTGCCGGATGGTGCGGCGGACGCGGATTACGAGGGGTATCACGCGCGCCGGTTCGAGACGTATATCGAGGTGCAGGTCTGGGCCGATCATCCGGTCGCCGGGATTGCGTGAGGCGGGCGGAATGGCCCCTTCGGGGGAGGGAGGAGGGATCATGGCACAGACGACGCCGGGGCGGCGGGGCAGGATGGTGCTGGACCTGGTCGCCGATCTGCGCGGGCGGATCGCCACAGGCGAGTTTCCCGTGGGCAGCCGCTTGCCAAGCGAGGCGAAGCTGTGCGCCGAGACGGGGGTCAGCCGGACGGTTCTGCGCGAGGCGGTGGCCGCGTTGCGCGCTGACGGTCTTTTGGAGCCGCGACAGGGATCGGGGGTCTATGTCACCGCCCCTCCCGAGGTCGAGGCGGGGGCCTTTCGCGACGTGGACCCGTCGCGCGTGTCGTCGGTGATCGAGATCCTCGAGCTGCGCATCGCGTTGGAGGTCGAGGCGGCGGCGCTGGCGGCGCGGCGACGCTCGGCCCGGCAGGAGGAGGAGATCGTCGCCCGGTTCGACGAGATGGAGGCGCTGATCGCGGCGGGCGACACCTCGGTCGACGCGGATTTCGCGCTGCATGTTGCGATCGCGCGGGCGTCGAACAATAGCCGGTTCGAGGAATGCCTGACCCTGATCGGGCCGAACGTCATTCCGCGCCGGTCGGTGCGTCCGGGCGGCACCCGGACTGCGGATCCGGAGTATCTGCGGCTTTTGTCGCGTGAGCATCGCGAGATCGTTGCGGCGATCCTGGGTGGCGATGACGCGGCGGCGTCGCGGGCGATGCGCCAGCACCTGCAAGGCAGCCTGGCGCGGTATCGCGCGCTTCTGGGGCGCAGGACGGACTGAGCCGCCCCCGCCGCAGGGATGACGGGGGCGCCAGAGCGCCCCCGATGCCCCGCACGGCTTAACCGGCGTAGCGCTGGAAATCCGCGTCTGACACGGCCTCGGGGTCGAGGTCCATGTCGAGGTCGATATGCCCCGTAGGCGCTGGCGCCGGCCGGGCGGGCGTCAGCGCGGTGACCTTCGGGCGCGGGGCGTCATTCGCGGGTTTGGCCGGGGCCGGTTTGGCGTGCGGTGCCGTGGCGGTCGTGTCCGCCAGGGCCGCCAGCTTGAAGTAGGAGATCACCCCGTTGAGCTGCTGGGACTGGGCCGCGAGTTGCTGGCTGGTCGCGGCCGATTGTTCCGCCGCGGCCGAGTTCTGCTGGATCACGGTGTTCAGCTCGCGGATGGCGAGGTTGATCTGATCGGCGCCGGTATTCTGTTCGCGCGTCGAGGCCGAGATTTCGGAAACCAGGTCCGCCGTGCGCTGGATGTTGGGCAAAAGCGCTTCGAGCATGCGTCCCGCCCGGCCCGAGACGTCCAGGGTTTCGGCCGAAAGCTGGCTGATCTCGGTCGCGGCCTGACTGCTGCGTTCGGCCAGTTTGCGCACCTCGGACGCGACGACGGCGAAGCCCTTGCCGTGAGTGCCGGCGCGGGCGGCCTCGACGGCCGCGTTCAGGGCCAGAAGATCGGTCTGGCGCGCGATCTCCTGGATGATGGTGATCCGCTCGGCGATGGTCTGCATCGCGGTGACCGCCGTGCTCACCGTTTCGCCCGACTTGCGGGCGTCGTCGGCGGACTGGCTGGCGATCGCTTCGGTCTGGGCGGCGTTGTCGGCGTTCTGGCGGATGTTGGCGGCCATCTCCTCCATCGAGGCGGAGGCTTCTTCCACGGCGGCGGCCTGTTGGTTGGTCCCCGAGGAAAGCTGTTCGGCGGTGGCGGCCATGTTCGAGGCGCCGTCGGCCACATGCGCCGCGCTGACGCCCGCGTTCGAGATCACCTCGCGCAGTTTGTGCACCATCTTCCGAAGCGCGAGGCCCAGCCGGTCCTCGGGCGAGCGTGGCGTGACGTCGACCTCGAGCTCGCCCATGGCGATCCGGTCGGCGATATCGGCGCGGGCGCGCAGGCTGGCGGCCAGGCGTTCCACGGCGCGCAGGACCGCGCCGATCTCGTCCCGGCGGGTCGATTCGGTGCTGGTGAACTCGGTCGATCCGGTTTCCAGCAGGTCCACCGTGCGCGTCATCGCCGCCATGCCGGTCAGGAACGCCCGGAGCGCGAACAGCGCGATCAGCAGCGCCGCACCGATCGCCGCCCCGCCCAGCGTGAGGATCACGATAAGCTGGCGCCGCTCGGTCGAGATGGCGCGCGTCAGGGAGTGGGCGCCCTCGGCGATGATCTGGTCGTGGACGTTCTTGATCAGGTCGAGGCGCTGGGTCGCGGCGGCGAACCAGTCGGCCCCGTCGATGCCCTGGCCGTCCTTCGTTTCCCCGATCGTCGACAGTACCGCGCGCCAGTCCGTCACCTGCTGGACCGCCGGGCCCTGCACGGTCCGCTCGAAAAGCGCGCGGTCCCCTTCGGACGCCTGGGCGTGGAACCGGTCGAGGGCCATCTGCTCGCCGGTCAGACGGGCGAGGTAGGTCTGGAACGCTTCGGGCGTGACCGTCCCGGTTGCCGCCTGATTGAACAGGGCCGCGCCGAACGCGCGTTCGAGGCCGCCATGCTCCTTCGCCTCGACCAGCGAGACATAGGGCTGCAATTCGCGCGCCACCTGGAGGTTGGGGCTGTAGGCCACGGTGTTGCGGATGACGTCGATCAGCTCGTCGATGCGGGCGGTGTAGAACGCCGCGGCCTGGCCCGGGGTGTCGAGCGTCGTGGAGACCCGGGTCCGGAACTCGGGCACGCCGTCGAGCCCGGTTTCGATCCTGGACAGGTCGGTGCCGAGGGCGGGGATTTCCTGTTCGATGCCGCTGTCGCGCAGGAAGGCGGCGAAGCGCGCGCGTTCGGCATCGACCGCCCGGCGTTGGTCCTGAAGGGCCGTGGCGAGGTCGTCGGGGCGGCCGGCGGTGATGTACCCGACACTGCGGCCACGTTCGACCTGGAGTTCGTGGACCAGGTCGCCGGCCTTGTCGGCCAGCCCGACGACGCCCCCCAGATCGTGGAGCTTTGTCAGCTCGCGCTTGTGTTCGACCGCGAGAACACCGAGCAGGCCGAGAGTGGTGAGGAGGGGGATGACGATCGCGAGGGCGACCCGAAGCTTGAGGTTCATGAGGGAACCCTTCCGAGAAAATCTATGACATCTGCCAACGGAATCAGGGGGATAAGCCCGTGACTCCATTTAGACGGGGACGTCATAGATGAGACACTTTAACGCATCGTTGCCGCAGATCAGGAATTCTGCCCCCGCCCCGGTGAAGCGGGTCGGGCTGTGATTTCATATTGGTATGATGAATTTCGGCTTGCATCATATGATGGCGCGATGCCACCACTCGCGCGACCGGACTGGAGGGGACCCCGATGACTGACCTTTTGCAGACCTACCCGGCGGCGCACCCCGATCCGGGCGTCACCCGGCAGGTCTTGAGCGACGCGCCCGAGCTGATGGTGGTGTCCTTCAGCTTCGAGGCGGGGGCCGAGGGCAAGCTGCACGATCATGTGCACGTCCAGTCGACCTATATCCGCGCGGGGCGGTTCCGCTTTACCGTGGGCGACGATACGTTCGAGGTCGGCCCCGGCGACAGTTTCGTCATCCCGTCGGGCGCGCGGCATGGCTGCGTCTGCCTGGAGCCGGGCGAGCTGATCGACACCTTCACCCCGCGCCGCGACGATTTTCTTTGATCCATCCGGAGGACCCAATGACCATTCACGCCGAAACCCGATACGCCATCGATCCCGCGACGACCAAGACGCTGGACACCCAAGGCCTGCGCGACCACTTCCACGTCCCCGGCCTGTTCAAGGAGGGCGAGATCAAGCTGGTTTATTCCCATTACGACAGGCTGATCCTGGGATCGGCCGTGCCGGGGGGCGGGTCGCTGGTGCTGGACGAGGTGCCGCAGACCGGGACGCCCGGCTTCCTGGACCGGCGCGAGGCGGGGATCCTGAATATCGGGGCGACCGGCACCGTAGAGGTGAATGGCGAGACGCACACGCTGGAGCGGGGCGAGGTGCTGTATGTGGGCCGCGGGTCGGGGGCGATCACGTTTTCCGGGGCAGGGCGGTTCTATGTCCTGTCGGCGCCCGCGCACCGGGACTGCCCGACCAAGCTGATCAAGCTGGCCGATGCCCGCCGGGTCGAGCTGGGAAGCCGTGAGCAGGCGAACGAGCGCACGATCATCCAGTTCCTGCACCCCGAAGTGTGCGAATCCTGCCAGCTTCTGATGGGGTATACCCAGTTCGCGGACGGGTCGATCTGGAACACCATGCCCGCCCACCGGCACGACCGCCGGATGGAGGCTTACCTGTATTTCGAGCTGCCCGAGGATGCGCGCGTCTTCCACCTGATGGGCGAGCCGTCCGAGACGCGGCATATCGTGATGGGCAATGAAGAGGCCGTGATCTCTCCGCCGTGGTCGATCCACTCGGGCGCGGGCACGGCCAGCTATACGTTCTGCTGGGCGATGGCCGGGGACAACGTGGACTTCACCGATATGGACATGATCGACATGGGGGACCTGCGATGAGCGGGCCCTTCGACCTTTCGGGCAAGCGCGCGCTGGTCACGGGGGCCAATACCGGGATCGGGCAGGCCATCGCGGTGGGGCTGGCCGAGGCGGGGGCGCATGTGATCGCCGCCGGCCGCCGGTCCTGCGCCGAGACGGTCGAGAAGGCGAACGGCCGGGCCGAGGAGATGATCCTGGACCTGGCCGATCCGGTCGCCGCGGCGGGCGCGCTGCCCGGCGATCTGGATATCCTGGTGAACAACGCGGGCATCATTCGCCGGGCGGATTCGGTGGATTATACCGAGGCCGACTGGGACGACGTGATGGACGTGAACCTGAAGGCCGTGTTCCTGATGTGTCAGGCGTTCGGCAAGGCCGCCATCGCGGCGGGGCGCGGGGGGCGGATCGTCAACATCGCCTCGCTTCTGTCGTTCCAGGGCGGCATTCGCGTGCCCGCCTATACCGCGTCGAAACACGGGGTTGCGGGGCTGACGAAGATCTTCGCCAATGAATGGGCGGGGCAGGGGATCAACGTGAACGCGGTCGCGCCGGGATATATCGCCACGAACAACACCGAAGCGTTGCGGGACGACCCCGAGCGGTCGAAGGCGATCCTTGACCGGATCCCGGCGGGGCGCTGGGGCGATCCGGCGGATATCGCGGGGGCGGTGACGTTCCTGTGCACACCGGCGGCGAACTATGTCACGGGTGCCGTGCTGAACGTCGATGGCGGCTGGCTGGCGCGCTAGGGCTCCTCACGCTCGGTTGCGCGGGGGTGGAAGCACGACGGCGGCTCGCCGATATGGCGCTTGAACATCCGGCTGAAGAAATAGGGGTCGGAATAGCCAAGCTCGGCCGCCACCTCCTTGACCGAAAGGCCGACGTCGAGGCGGGAGATCGCGAACTCCATCCGTTTGAGGTCACGGAACTTCTGCGGCGTCATGCCGATCTTTTCCGAGAACGCGCGGCGGAAGTAGTCGGGGTTGTAGGGGACGCTGTCCAGCGCCTCCTCGACCCCCGCGCCCAGGGGATCCGACGACAGGCGCGACGCCACGAACATGATGTGCAGCGACAGCTGGTCCTGGCTTTGGACGGCGGCGTCCTGCGTGCCCCAGCCGAGGAAGGCGTCTTGCAGGAAGGACAGCAGGATGACCATGAACTGGTGGTGCTGGGGCAGGGTGGTCGCACCGGGCGGCGCGGTCTCGCGGTAGAGGCGGACCAAGGGTTCGAGCGTCGCCCACTGGCTGAGGGCGACCTTCCGGCGCAGCTGCATCTGGGCGATGAGGTCGCCGCGGCCGAACAATTCCAGCGAGAAATGCTGCGCCACGCCGGTATAGGTGTCAGGCCCACCGCCGTGCCAACCGTGGAAACGCGTGTAGGCGGGGATCAGCATCGCCTCGCCCGGGGCCAGCGGGATTTCGGCCTCGCCGATGCGATAGACGCCCGACCCTTCCAGCGGGATCACGAGGTCATGAACCGGGTTCAGCTTGTCGATCCGCCACGTCCGCCCGTGGCTCATCCGGATCGCGGAACGGGCGAGTTTCAGGCGCAGCGCGTCGGGGGGCAGCAGCGTCAGGGGGAAATGTTCGATTTCGTCCATCAATTTCTGTCATACAAGTCATTCTGGCGCGGGTCCATGCCGCGTAATGTGAAACCAAGAGGAATAATCGGCCCGAATCCACGATTCCGGGACCGATCGGGGAGGAGAGGGCCGTAAAATTGCGTGGGATAGCCCTGCGCGAGGGATCGGACCGCGTGTGCCATGACGAAACCTGAATATCAGCCCGTGACCATCGCCTATATTGGTGGCGGGTCGCTGAACTGGGCGCCGGGGCTGATGGCCGATCTGGCCGCCGACGACCGGCTGGCGGCCGAGGTGCGGCTATACGATCTGGATGCGGGCGCCGCACAGCGCAATGCGGCGATGGGGGCGCGGTTCGCCGAAGTCTCGACCGGGCAGGCGGCGCGCTACAGCGTGGCAGGCTCGCTGGCCGAGGCGCTGCGGGGCGCGGATGTGGTCGTCGTGTCGATCCTGCCGGGCCGGTTCGAGGATATGGCGCAGGATATCGGCATCCCCGCGCGATACGGCATCCCGCAGGCGGTGGGCGACACCGTGGGGCCGGGGGGCTTCGTGCGGGCGATGCGCGCCATCCCGATGCTGGCCGAGATAGGCGCGGCCATCGGGGAACACGCGCCGAACGCCTATGTCTGCAACCTGACAAACCCCATGAGCGTGCTGACCGGCGCTTTGTTCGCGGCCTTCCCGGGCATCCGCGCGTGGGGCGAATGTCACGAGGTCACGAAGCTGCGCAAGCAGGTGGCCTGGATCGCCAACCGCGCGGCGGGGGCAGAGGTCGCCACCCATCGCGACGTTGCGGTCAACGTGATGGGCGTGAACCATTTCACCTTCGTGGACCGGATTTCGCTGGGCGGGCGAAACATGATGCCCGCCTACCGCGCCTTCGTGGAAGAGTTCGCAGACGCGGGCTGGACCGCGCAGCCTGTCGACCCCGAGGACGAGCATTCGCGCTATTTCGAGGATCGTTCCCGCGTGAAGTTCGACCTGACGCGGCGCTTTGGCATCGCGGCGGCGGCGGGCGACCGGCACCTGGTCGAGTTCCTGCCGGCCGATCAATACCTGCACGATCCGGCGGGCTGGGATTTCGGGCTGACGCCGGTGGATTACCGCCTGCGCGATCAGGCCGAAAAGGCGGCGCGCGCCACGGCATTGGCCGACGGTACAGCCTCGCCGGTGGCGAAACGGTCCGACGAGGCGCTGATCGACCAGATCGCGGCGCTGATGGGCGGCGGGGCGCATCTGTCGAACGTGAACCTGCCGAATACCGGGCAGGTCGAGAACCTGCCCATCGGCGCGGTGGTCGAGACGAACGCGCTGTTTTCGGGGCTGGGGGTGCAGGCGGTCCATGCCGGGCGTCTGCCCGATGCGCTGGCCGCGATCACCGCCGACCATGCAGACCGCCAAAGCGCGCTGTTGAAGGCGGTGCTTGCGGGCGAGGCGGGGGCGCTGTTTCCACTGTTCCACGCCGATCCGCTGGTCGCCCCGCTGGAGGAAGCCAAGGCCCGCGCGATGTTTTCGGAAATGGTCGCCGCCACGTCCGCGTGGCTGCCCGAGACTCTGCGGGGGGCGGCCTGATGGGGGGCGACAGCAAGTATTTGGGGCTGTGGTATGTCTCTCCGTATATCCTGGGGTTCGCGATGTTCACCGCGTTCCCGTTCATCACGAGCTTCTACCTGAGTTTCACCGATTACGACCTGCTGAGCGCGCCGGAATGGGTGGGGCTGGAGAATTACGAGAAGCTGTTCGAGCGGGACCGGACCTTCAAGAAATCCCTGTCGGTGACGCTGACCTATGTCGCGCTGACCGTGCCGCTGAAGCTGACCTTTGCCTTGTTCATCGCGGTGGTGCTGAATTACCGGCTGCGCGGGATCAACGTGTTCCGCACGGCGTATTACGTGCCCTCGATCCTTGGCGGGTCGGTCGCGATCGCCGTGCTGTGGCGGTACATCTTCGCCGAGGCCGGGCTGGTCAACATGATCATCACCATGCTGGGGGGCGAGCCGGTCAACTGGTTCGGGGATCCGGGCAACGCGCTGTTCACGATCACGCTGCTGCGCTGCTGGCAGTTCGGGTCGGCCATGGTGATCTTCCTTGCCGCGCTGCAATCGGTGGACAAGTCGCTGTACGAGGCGGCCAGCATCGACGGGGCCGGGCCGTGGCAGATATTCCGCAACATCACCCTGCCGCTGATCACGCCGGTGATCTTCTTCAACCTGATCATGCAGACCGTGCAGGCGTTCCAAGAGTTCAACGGCCCCTACATCATCACGCAGGGCGGCCCGCTGAAGTCCACCTACCTTCTGCCACTTTATATCTATGACGAGGCGTTCAAGAGCTTCGACATGGGCTATGCCAGCGCGATCGCGTGGGTGCTGTTCCTGATCATCATGGTGCTGACCCTGCTTGCCTTCTGGTCGTCGAAGAAGTGGGTCTACTACGCCGGCGACAAGAGGAGCTGATGATGGTCACGCTTTCCGATCTTCCCGACCAGTCCCGCGCCGACCGCACGCCGCCCACGCCGCTTGAGCTGAAGCTGCGCCGCCAGAGGCGGGTCAGTTCCGCGATCCGCTATGTGCTGCTGATCGTGGTCGGCCTGATCATGGTCTATCCGCTGCTGTGGCTGGTGGGGGCCGCGTTCAAGACGAATTCCGAGATCTTCAACTCGCCCTGGTTCTGGCCCGCGCGGCCGACGCTGGAAGGCTTCCGCGAGGGGTGGGAGACGTCGACGCCCTATAATTTCGGGCATTTCTTCCTGAACTCGATGTGGATCGTGATCCCCAAGGTGATCGGCACCGCGATATCCTGCACGCTGGTGGCTTACGGGTTCGCGCGGTTCGAGTTTCCGGGCAAGAAGATCCTGTTCGCGATCCTGATCGCGACGCTACTGCTGCCCGACGTGGTCACGCGCATCCCGCAATACCTGCTGTTCCGCGAGCTTGGCTGGCTGGATACCTATCTGCCGCTGTTCGTGCCGTCATGGGTCGCGGGGGATGCGTTCTTCGTCTTCATGGTGATCCAGTTCCTGCGCGCCATCCCGCGCGAGATGGAGGAAGCCGCGCGTGTCGACGGGGCCAACACCGCGCAGACGCTGATCTTCATCGTGGTGCCGATGCTGATGCCGGCCATCATCTCGGTCTGTCTGTTCCAGTTCATGTGGACGATGAATGACTTCCTTGGGCCGCTGATCTACATCTCGTCGGTCGAGAAATACCCGGTGTCGATCGCGCTGAAACTGTCGATCGACGCGACCGAGGCCTTCAACTGGAATGCGATCCTGTCGATGACGGTGCTGGCGCTGATCCCGTCGCTGGTCGTGTTCTTCCTTGCTCAGAAATCCTTCATCGAAGGCATCTCCACCGGGGGGGTCAAAGGCTGATGGCCGAACTTCAACTGAAATCGCTGGAAAAGAAATACGGCAACGGATTCAAGGCGGTCCACGGCATCGACCTTGAGGTGCAGGAGGGCGAGTTCATGGTCCTCGTCGGGCCGTCGGGCTGCGCGAAATCCACCACGCTGCGGATGATCGCGGGGCTGGAGACGATCACCGGGGGCGAGGTCCGGATCGGCGACAACGTCGTCAACGATCTGGTGCCCGGCAAGCGCGGCATCGCGATGGTGTTCCAGAACTACGCGCTTTACCCGCATATGAAGGTGCGGCGGAACCTGTCCTTCGGGCTGAAGATCAAGCGCCAGCCGAAGGACCGGATCGAGGCCGCGACCGGTGAAGTCTCAGGGATCCTGGAGATCGAGGAGCTGTTGGAGCGGCTGCCGAAGCAGCTGTCGGGCGGGCAGGCGCAGCGCGTGGCGCTGGGGCGCGCGCTGATCAAGCAGCCCGAGGTGTTCCTGTTCGACGAGCCGCTGTCGAACCTGGATGCCAAGCTGCGCGCGTCGATGCGGGTCCGGATCACCGACCTGCACAAGCGCCTGCGGGACGAGGGGCGGCCCGCGACGGTGGTCTATGTCACCCACGATCAGGTCGAGGCGATGACCATGGGCGACCGGATCTGCGTGATGAAGGACGGCCACATCATGCAGGTGGCCGATCCGCGCACGCTGTACGACCGGCCCGCCAACGCCTTCGTCGGCGGCTTCATCGGCATGCCCGAGATGAACCTTGTCCCCGCCGTCCTGACCCGCGACCCCGACCTGCGCTTGACCGCGGGCGGCCAGAGCGTCGCGGTCCCCGACGGACTGGCGCACCGGTTGGGCATCCCCGACGGGGCGGTGACCATGGGCCTGCGCCCCCAGCACCTGACGCTGGTCGCGCCGGGCAGCGACGGCGCTTTCGACGCCAAGGTCGTCAATGTCGAGTTCATGGGCCACGAGATCAACGTCCACGCCAGGCTGGGCGACGCCGTGCTGGTCGCGGTCGTCCCCACGGGCGGCATGGGCGCGGAGGTGTCGCGCGGCGACCTGATCGGGCTGCGTCCCGACGGCGCGCGCATCCATCTTTTCGATGCCGAGACCGGCAAGAATGTCTCGCTTACCAATCACCACTGATCGTCTAGGGAGGAACACGACGATGACCACACGTATCCTGAGCCTCGCGCTCGCCACGACTGCGCTTGCGGGCGCTGCCAATGCCGCCGATCTGCGGATGTCCTGGTGGGGCGGCGACAGCCGTCACGAAGCCACGCAAGCCGCGCTGGAAGTCTGCGGCGAGAAGCATGGCCACACCATCAGCCCGGAATTCACCGGCTGGTCGGGGCATTTCGAGAAGGTCGCCACCCAGATCGCGGGCGGGACCGAGGCCGACATCATGCAGATCAACTGGCCCTGGCTGCCGATCTTCTCGAAGAACGGGGACGGGTTCGCGGACCTGCGCGAGCTGTCGGACACCATCGACCTGAGCCAGTGGTCCGATGCGCAGCTTGAGGCTGGATCGGTCGGCGGCACGCTGAACGGGCTGCTGGTATCGACCACCGGACGGCTGTTCGTGTTCAACACTACCACCTGGGAAGAAGCGGGGCTGGAGCTTCCCACGACATGGGACGAGCTGATCGCCGCCGGTCCCGTCTTCGCCGAGACGCTGGGCGAAGAGTATTACCCGATGGAGGCGATCGGGCTGGATGCCGCGCTGATCGTCACGCTGTACGGCACCCAGAAGACCGGCAAGTCGCTGATCGACGCCGAGACGAACCAGATCAACTGGACCGTCGAGGAGATGACCGACGCCATCGAGTTCTATCAAAGCCTCGTGGACAACCACGTGATCCTGCCATGGCGCGATCAGCTGGCCTCGGGCGTGCAGGCGCTGCACGAGAACCCCAAATGGACGAACGGCGAGATCGCCGGGACGTATCAGTGGGATTCGACCTATTTCAAGATTTCCGATCCCCTGGCCGAGGGGGAAGAGATCGAATACGTGGGCCTGCTGGATCTGGACGGGCAGCAGACGCCGGGCATTTATCGCAAGGCGTCGATGGTGTTCTCGATCTCGGCCAATTCGGACAACCAGCAGGCGGCGGCCGAGGTGCTGAACTGCCTGCTGAACGAGCCCGAGGGCGTCGCCGCCATGGGATCGGCGCGCGGGGTTCCCGCGTCGAAAGCGGCGCTGGAGCAGTTGCAGTCCGAGGATGCCATCGCGCCCGAGCAGGCCGACGCGCAGGCCAAGATCCTGGAAGCCGAAGGCCCGGCGATCCACCCGTTCATGGAGCATCCGGACGTGCGGTCGGCCATGCAGGACAACCTTGAAGCCTTCGCCTACGGCCAGATCGACGCGGCCACGGCGGCGGACGAGATGCTGTACGCCATCGAGGAAGTGCTGACGGACAATTTCGACAGCTGATCCAACCGGGGCCGGTCCCTTTCGGGGTCGGCCCCCACACGGTTTTATTCCATGCCCGATCTGTCCCTCATCGCCGTGTCGCCCTGCACGGCCACGTTCCTGCTGACCCCCGACGGCACCCGCTTCGCGCTGCCCCGGCCGCTGGACTGGCGGATCGAGGATGCGTCGGGCGCGCTGGTCCGCGAGGGTCGCGCCGAGGTCGCGCCGCTGTTCGTCGAGGGGTTGTTGCCCGACGCGGGGTATACGCTGGTGTGCGGACCGAAGCGGCTGGCGTTCCGCACCGCGCCTTGCGCCGGTCTGGTGGCAGCCGCCGATCACGGGGTCGATCCGGGCGCGCCCGACAATACCGACGCGCTGGCCCGCGCGGTGGCGGCGGTGCCCGAAGGGGGCACGCTGGTCCTGCCGGTGGGACGCATCGCCAGCGGGCCGGTCTTCCTGCGCCCCCGCATCACGCTGTGGCTGCCCGAGGGCTGCGTGCTGGCCGCGCACGGGGACCGCTCCGGCTGGCCCATCCTGCCCGCCCGCGAGGGGGGCCGCGTCATCGGCACGTGGGAGGGGCTGCCCGAGGCGAGTTTCGCCGCGCCCCTGACCGGCGTGGGCTGCGACGGCCTGATCCTGACCGGGCGCGGCACGCTGGACGCGGGTGGCGACCGGGGCGACTGGTGGTCCTGGCCGAAGGGGACGCGCGACGGCGCCCGCCGCCCCCGCGCACTGTTCCTGGCGCATTCGGACGACGTGCAGATCAGCGGCCTGACGGTGATGAACGCGCCCTCGTGGACCGTGCATCCGTATCGCTGCGACCGGCTGACCGCCGCCGCCCTGACCATCCGCAACCCCGCCGACAGCCCCAACACGGACGGGCTGAACCCCGAAAGCTGCGTCGATGCGCGGCTGGTGGGGCTGGATATCTCGGTCGGGGACGACTGCATCGCGGTGAAGGCGGGCAAGCGCGGCCCGAACGGAGAGGGCGACCACCTGTCGCCCACGCGCGGGCTGGTCATCGAACAGTGCCGCATGGCGTTCGGGCACGGCGCGGTGGTCATGGGGTCCGAGATGTCGGGCGACATCACCAATGTCACCATCCGCGACTGCATGTTCGAGGGGACCGACCGGGGCCTGCGCGTCAAGACACGGCGCGGCAGGGGCGGGCAGGTCGCGCGCATCGCGCTGGAGCGGATCGCGATGGACGGCGTCGCCACGCCCGTCGCGCTGAACCCGTTCTATTTCTGCGACGCCGACGGCAAGTCCGACGCGGTGCAGTCCCGCGACCCTTCGCCGGTGGGCATCGGCACGCCGCGCCTGCGGGATATCACTCTGACCGATATCACCGCCACGGGCGCCGGTCCCGTGGGGCTGGCCGCGCTCGGCCTGCCCGAAGCGCCGATCGAGCGTGTGACCCTGACCCGCGTGCGCATCTCCTTCGCGGACGACGCCGTGCCCGAGGTGCCCCTGATGGCGCTTGGCGTGCCCGAGATGCGCCACGTTCCGCTGTTCGCCGTCCATGCCGACATCACCGGCCGGATCGAGACCCCAGCCCAAAATCCGACGGAGCCCGCATGGACCTGACCGCCTATTTCGACGCCTATGCCCGCGATCACAGCCCCTACAAGGGCGGTGCGTGGTGTTACGAGGATGGCTGCATCTATCGCGGTCTGGAATGCCTGCACCGGGCCACGGGCGAGGATCGCTGGCTGGCGCATCTGGTCCGGCTGGTCCGCGCGCAGGTCGGGCCGGGGGGTGAATTGTCGGGGTTCGATCCCAGTGCGTACAACATCGACAATATCCTGTCGGGGCGGGCGTTGCTGTATCTGGATCAGGTTGAAGGTGATCCGGTCTGGCTGGCCGCCGCCGACCGGCTGGCCGATCAGTTGGCCACCCATCCGCGCACGCAAAGCGGGGTTTACTGGCACAAGCTGCGCTATCCCTGGCAGGTCTGGCTGGACGGGATCTATATGGGCGCGCCGTTCCAGATCGGATACGGGCTGCGCACCGGGCATGGGGCTTTGGTCGACGACGCGCTGCGGCAGGTCGAGACGGCGCTGGACATGACGCGGGTGCCGGAGACCGGGCTTTACGCCCACGCCATGGACGAGGCGCGAAAGCAGCCTTGGGCTGACCCGGAAACGGGCCACTCGCGCGCGCATTGGGCGCGGGCGCTGGGGTGGCTGGCGATGGCGCTGGTCGACATCGCCGAGCTTGTTGGGCAGGCGCGCTTTGCGCCGCTGCGCCCCGCGACCGAGGCGCTGCTGGACCGCATTGCGGCGCTGCGGATGCCGGGCGGGCTGTGGTTGCAGGTGATCGACCGCCCCGATCTGGCGGGGAACTATCCCGAAAGTTCGGCCTCGGCGATGGTCGTCTATGCACTGTCGAAGGCGGTGCGGCTGGGCCTTTGGCAGGGCGACGCCGAGGGCATGCGCGCCGCGCTGGAGGCGCAGGCGATGGACGCCGAAGCGGCGCGCATGGTCGAGATTTGCGAGGTCGCGGGCCTTGGCCTGTTCGAGGGGCGGATGCGCGACGGCAGCGCGGATTACTACCTGACCGAGGCGCGCGTGGCCGACGACGCCAAGGGGGTCGGCCCGATGATGATGGCCGCGGCCGAGGGGCTGCTGGCCGAAATGCCCGCGCAGAAACGCGCCGTCGCCGGGGAATGACCGGGGACGCGGTCGACGCCACCGCCGTCCTGTCCCGGACCGGCGATGCGGGGGGCGAACGGCATGATCCGTGGGTCCCTTGGACGGTGACGGATGCGTCCCCCGACGAGGTTATCCACCCGCGCGACTTGCAAGCAGCCATCGACCGGGCCGTGGTCACGGGGGTGCGCCGCCATATCCGCCTGACGCGGGGCGAGGGGGAGGGGCCGGTGATCGTGCCGCGCGCCGCGCCGCCCCTGACGATCACCGCCCCCGACGGTGCGCGCCTGTCTGCCGCCATCGACGCGCAGATGCCGGGGGCCGAGTATCGCCGCCGGTTTGCGGGGCGGTTCGACGGCTCACCGCCCCCCGTGCGCGCGGTGGTGGATGCGATCTGCGCGAGGGACATCATCACCACCCACAATTCGGGCGTCGTCAGGATCGAGGCCGACGACACCACCCTGCGCGGTCTGACGGTCGAGAATACCTATGCCTGCGACCGCGCCGCCGCCGCGCCCGAGGGGGCCGTGCCCGACGCGCGGGGGCGGTTCGCGCAAGGCCAGCATCAGGCGGTCGCGCTGCATGTCGCGGGGGCCGACCGGGTGCATCTGGAGGGGCTTGTGTTGCTGTCGTTCCAGGACACGCTGTATCTGCAACATCCGCGCCCGTTCTCGACCGCGCGGACGTATCTGACCGGGTGCGAGATCGCGGGGGACGTCGATTTCATCTTCGGGCAGGCGACCGCAGTGTTCGACCGGTGCCGCATCACCTCTCGCGGGGAACGTGGGGCGTCCACGTGGGTCGCCGCGCCTGCGACGAACATCGCGACGCCCTTCGGCTTTGTCTTCGACCGCTGCACCTTCGACGATGACGGGCATATCGCGGCGGGGGGCGCTTTACTGGGGCGGCAGTGGTTCGAGGGGGTGCGAACCTCGCCATATCGCGGGGATCTGGACTGCCGGATGGCGGACGTGTCGGGACAGGGGACGATCAGCTGCGCGACGCTGGAATCGGTGGGCAAGTGCCGGGTGCAGAACTCGGTGCTGGGCGCGCATCTGGCGGGCGATCCTTGGGGGCCATGGACCGGGCCGGACTCGGCGCGCCACCGCCCGGTGCAGCGGAACCGGGCCGAAATGGCTGGGCTGCTGGGCGCATGGCTGGCGCGCGAGGGGGTGACGCTGCCCGAAAGTGCCGGGCCGTGGCTGGGTGTCGCGGATTGTATTCGGGACTGAGCGGACGGCGGCGGATGTGCTAGGGTTCCCGCGCACAAGCCAAGCAGAGGTGCCCCATGCCGATCCCGATTTTTGTCCTGATCCTACTGGCGCTGCCCTCAATCGGGTGGGCGCAGTCCCATGACGGACCCTCGGCCCCCTATGCGGGGCTGCAGGAGCGTGAGATCGCGGGCCTGTCGGCCGATGACATCGCCGAGCTGCGCGCCGGCGGGGGCTGGCGCTGCCGGCCGAGCTGAACGGCGTACCCGGCCCCGCCCATCTGCTGGAGCTGGCGGACCCAATGGAGCTGAGCGCGCAGCAGGTCGCCCGGATCGAAGCCATCGAGGCGCAGATGCGGGCCGAGGCGATCGAGGCGGGGACGCGCCTGATCGAGGCCGAAGCCGCGCTGTCGGGGGCGTTCCGCGACGGCATGCCCGACCGTGAAACGCTGGTCCAGCTGATCGCCGCGGCCGAGGCCGCCCGCGGCGATCTGCGGTTCATCCACCTGTCGCGCCACCTGGAGACCCAGCCCATTCTGAGCGAAACGCAGACCCGCCGTTATGGCGTGTTGCGGGGATATGCCGACGATCCATGCGCCGCCGGTGCGCCCGACGGGCATGACGCGGCCAACTGGCGGCGCCATAACGGGTGCATGTGAGGCGCGGCCTACATCACCGCGCCGATCTGCCAGGGCACGAATTCGTGGTCGCCAAGCCCGAGCGTTTCGGATTTCGAGGGGCGGCCGGAGGCGGTGGCGACGATCAGGTCCAGAAGCTCGGACCCCTTGTGTTGCAGGGATACGCCTGACGAGACGATGTCGCCGCAGTTGAGGTCCATGTCCTCCTCCATCTGCTGAAAGAGGCGGTCGTTCGTGGCCAGCTTCAGCGTCGGCGCGGGTTTCGATCCGAAGGCCGAGCCGCGGCCGGTGGTGAAGACGATCAGTTGCGCGCCGCCCGCGATCTGGCCGGTGGCCGAGACGGGATCGAAGCCGGGGGTGTCCATGAACACGAGCCCCCGGTCGCGGACCTGCTCGCCGTACTGGACGACGCCGTTCAGGGGGGTCGATCCGGCCTTGGCCACGGCGCCCAGCGATTTTTCGAGGATCGTCGTCAGACCGCCCGCCTTGTTCCCGGGCGAGGGGTTGTTGTCCATCGTGCCGCCATGCATCTGGGCGTAATTCTTCCACCAGGTCAGACGCTCGACCAGCGCATCGGCGACGGCGGGAGAGGCGGCGCGGCGTAGAAGAAGCTGTTCGGCGCCGTAGATCTCGGGCGTTTCGGACAGGATCACGGTGCCGCCATGCCCGACCAGCAGGTCAGAGGCGACTCCGAGCGCAGGGTTCGCGGTGATCCCCGAATACCCGTCCGAGCCGCCGCATTGCAGGCCCACGGTCAGCGCCGACAGGGGCTGCGGCGTGCGGCGGGCGCGGGCGAGGTCGGGCAGCATCTCGGCCACGCGGGCGACAATATTCGCCACCGTGGCACGGGTGCCGCCGGTGTCCTGGATGGTCAGGCCGTGGAAGCGTTCGGAGCCGTCGCCGCCGAAGGTCGCGCGCAGGCGGGCGATCTGCATGACCTCGCAGCCCAGGCCCACGAAGATCGCGGCGGCGACGTTCGGGTGCGTGGCGGTGCCCCAGAGGACGCGCTGGAGGTTCTCCCACCCCGGGCCTTCGGCGGCCATGCCGCAGCCGGTGCCGTGGGTGACGCCGACGATGCCGTCGATGGTGGGGTGGTCGTCCAGCATTCCCGACCGTTCGATCGCGTCGGCGGCCTGCCGGATCACGGTGGCCGAGCAGTTCACGGTCGAGACCAGCGCGATCATGTTGCGCGTGCCGACCCGGCCGTCGTCGCGCAGATAGCCGTCGAAGGTCCGGGGCGCAGTGTCGGGAATTGCGGCGCGGGCGGCGTCCAGATCCTGGCCGATCTGGTAGGTCTCGTCATGGCCGCCCATGGCGCAGTTGTGGGAATGGATGTGGGCGCCGGGGGCGATGTCCTCGGTCGCCAGCCCGATGACCTGCCCGAACTTGCGGATCGGGGCACCGGTTGCGATGGCGTGGCGGGCCAGCTTGTGACCGGTCTGCACACGCTTCGTAAGCGCCGCGCCGGTGCCAAGGGGTGTGGCCCCTTCGGCGGCGGGGGCGGTCAGGATGGCGACGTCGTCATCTGGGTGCAGGGTGATGGCGGTCATGCGACATAGGCTTTCACGGCGGCGGCGGCCCCGTCGCGGGTCAGGCGATCATGGGCGGCCGCCACCGCGTCGCGGAACCGGTCGTCCCGCGCGAGCTCGGCCGGGAAGATGTCGCTGATCGCCAGCACGTTGCCCACCGGATCGTCCGAGGTCGCCGCGTCGCGCAGGCGGTCGGCCATGGGGTCGCGCACGTCGATGGGCCGCCCCTGCTCGTCCGTGCCTGAGACATAGCGGATCCAGCCCGCCACGGCGAGGCAGAGGCCCTGCGGGATCACGCCGCGGTTCAGGTTGTCCGCAATGGTGCCCAGCATCCGTTGCGGCAGTTTCTGGCTGCCATCCATGGCGATCTGCCACGTCCGGTGACGGATGCCGGGGTTGCGGTAACGCTCCAGCAGCGCGTCGGTATAGGAGGGCAGATCCTCGCCCTCGGGCTGGGGGAGGGTCGGGACGATCTCGGCGCTCCACATCTTGCGGCAGAGGGCGGCGAAATCGGGGTCGGCCACCGCATCGGCGATGGTCTGGTGCCCGGCGAGATAGCCCAGATAGGCCAGCGTCGAATGGGTGCCGTTGAGGCAGCGCAGCTTCATCAGCTCGTGCGCCTCGACATCGGCGACCATCTGCACGCCGACGCGGTCCCAGGCGGGGCGGCCCTGGGGGAAGTCATCCTCGATGACCCATTGGCGGAAGGGCTCGTGGTTCACCATCGCTTCGTCGCGATAGCTTTCGGCGGCCTCCAGTTCGGCGATGTCGTCTTCGGTCGTGGCGGGGGTGATGCGGTCGACCATGGTCGAGGGGAAGCGGACGTTGCCCTCGATCCACTCGGCCAGGGCCGTGTCGCGGGTGCGGGCGAAGTCCAGCACGATCTCTCGCGCCAGCTTGCCGTTCGAGGGGATGTTGTCGCAGCTGAGCACCGTGAAGGGCGCGTGATCGGCGGCGCGACGGCGGGCCAGCGCCTCGACGATATAGCCGGGTGCGGATTTCGGCGTGCCGGGGTTCGCGATGTCGTGGGCGATGTCGGGGTGATCGCGGTTCAGCCGACCCGTGGCCGGGTTGTGGCAATACCCCTTTTCGGTGATCGTCAGCGACACGATGCGGATGGCGGGGTCGGTCATGGCGTCCAGCACCGCGCCCGGATCCTCGGGCGCGACGAGGCAGCCCGTGATCGCGCCGATCACGCGCGCCTCCTTCGCGGCGGGGCCAAGCGTCACGGAGGTGAAAGCGCAGTCCTGCGGGGCCAGCTGGTCGCGGGGGCCTGCGCTGCGCAGGCTGACGGCCAGGATGCCCCAGTCGCCGCCCTGCGCCTGCATCGCCTCGTCGGTATAGACGGCATTGAAGCCGCGGAAGAACGCGCCGGGGCCAAGGTGGACGATGCCGGGCTTGGGCGCGGGCGTGGTGCGGGTCAGACGGTCGGTCATGGGAACTTTCAGCGGAACAGGGCAGGCAGCCACAGGGACAGCGCCGGGATATAGGTGACGAGCATCAGCGTCATGAAGGCGGCGAAGTAGAACGGCCAGATCGAGCGCAGGACCTGCCCGATCTGGATCTGCCCCACCGCGCAGCCGACGAACAGCACCGCGCCGACAGGCGGCGTGCAGAGACCGATCCCGAGGTTCAGGATCAGGATGATGCCGAAATGCACCGGGTCGACGCCATACGCGGTCGCCACCGGCAGGAAGATCGGCGTGGTGATGACGATCAGCGGCGACATGTCCATGAACGTGCCCAGAAGCAGCAGGATCAGGTTCAGAAGCAGCAGGATCACGATGGGGTTGTCCGAGACACCCTTCAGCCACGTCACCAGATCGGCCGGCACGCGCAGATAGGCCAGAAGCCAGCCGAACGCCGCCGCCGCGCCGATCACCAGCAGCACCATGGACGAGGTGCGCACGGCGTGCATGGTCGCGGCCACGAATTCCGACCACGGCAAGGACCGATACACCAGCAGCGTCACCGCGATGGCGTAGATCACAGCGATGCACGAGGATTCCGACGCGGTGAACACGCCCGACCGCACGCCGCCGAAGATGATCGCCACCAGGATCAGGCCGGGGGCCGCGTTGATCAGCAGGAAAAGGGCCGCACGCGCGCCGGGGAACGGCTCGGTCGGGTAGCCGCGGCGGCGGGCGACGAACCACGCCGAGATCATCAGCGACACCGCCAGGATGATGCCGGGGATGATCCCCGCGGTAAACAGATCCGCGATGGACAGACGCCCGCCCGCGGCCAATGAGTAGATGATCAGGTTGTGCGACGGCGGCAGCATCAGCGCGATGATCGACGAGGTCACCGTGATGTTGACCGCATAGTCCCGCCCATAGCCCCGTTCGGCCATCTGCGGGATCATCAGCCCCCCGATGGCCGAGGTGTCGGCCGCGGCCGAGCCCGAGATGCCGCCGAACAGAACCGACGCGGCGATGTTCACCTGCCCCAGTCCGCCGCGCATATGCCCCACGGCCGCGCCCGCCAGGGCCACCAGCCGTCTGGCGATGTCGCCGCGGACCATCAGCTCGCCCGCGTAGATGAAGAACGGAATCGCCATGAGGGCGAAGACGGAAATGCCGGAGTTCAGCCGCTGGAACACCACCACGGGGGGCAGGCCGATATAGGCGATGGTCGCGAAGCTGGCCGCGCCAAGGCAGAAGGCGACCGGCGTGCCGATCAGAAGAAGCGCACCGAACGTGCCGAACAGGACCCAAAGTTCCATGATCTACTCCTCGACCACGTCGCCGAAGCGGGCGGTATGCATCCCCACGGCGCGGCGCAGCAGACGTTCGACGGACAAGAGCACCATCAGCACGCCCCCGAAGATCAGCGAGAAGAACGCGGTGGCGCCGGTGATCCCGAGGTTGGGGATGGTCGAGCCCCAGGTCGTCGCGGCCAGCGTCCAGCCGTACCAGCACATCCCCGCGCCGAAGGCGATCACCACAAGGTCCGAGATGGTGAAACAGACCTTCTTTACGCTGTCGGGCATGACATGCAGCGCGACGTCGAAGCTGAGGTGGTTGCCCTCGCGCACGCCGACCGCGGCGCCCAGGAAGATGAACCAGCCCATCAGCAGGATCGACGTCGTCTCGGTCCAGGTGGGGGTGTCGTTCATCACGAACCGGCCCCAGACCTGATAGCCGATCAAGGCGGTCATCAGGACCAGACCCGTGGCCGAGGCCCAGAGGATTACGGTGCAAAGCCGCGAGATCGCGGCCGAAAGGGCAAGGACGCGGTCGCGCATGGCCGTCCCGTTCATGGCAAGGGGAAAAAAGGAAAGGCGCCGCCCCCCTTGGGGACGGCGCCGGTGGTGTGTGGTTACTCGACCGCCTGGATCTGCGAGACGAGGTCTTGCAGCTTTTCGGAGGTCACGTGCTTTTCGTAGACCGGGCCCATCGCGTCGATGAAGGGCTGCTTGTCGATCTCGGCCACGATCTCGACGCCGGCGTCGCGCATCGCCTGCTCTGACTCGGCCTCGCGCGCCTGCCACAGCTCGCGCATGATGGGCGTGGATTCACGCGCCGCCTCACGGATCAACTGCTGGTCTTCCTCTGACAGGCTGTTCCAGGAGGCCTGGCTCATCGTCAGGACCTCGGGGACCATCAGGTGCTGGTCCAGCGTGTAGTAGGGCGCGACCTCGTAATGGCCCGACGAGTCGTACGAGGGCCAGTTGTTTTCCGCCCCGTCGATCACGCCGGTCTGGATCGAGGAATAGACCTCGCCATAGGGCAGGGGGGTGGCGTTGCCGCCAAGCGCCTCGACCATGTCGACGAACACGTCCGACTGCATGACGCGGAACTTCATGCCCTCGATGTCGTCCACCGAGGTGATGGGCTTCTGGCTGTTGTAGAAGCTGCGCGATCCGCCGTCATAGAAGGTCAGGCCGACAAGCTGGTGGTTCTGGAACTCGTCCAGGATCTGCTGGCCGATCTCGCCGTCGACGACCTGGTGCATGTGCTCGGTCGAGCGGAAGATGTAGGGCAGCGTGAACACCTTCGTCTCTTCGATGATGTTGTTGAACGGCCCGAGCGAGACGCGGTTGAGGTCGATCACGCCCAGCTGGGTCTGCTCGATCGTGTCCTTTTCCTCGCCCAGCTGGGCAGAGTGGAACATCTCGACGCAGATGCGCCCGTCCGAGCGTTCGGTCAGCATCTCGCCCATGCGTTCGACCGCAACCACCGTGGGATAGCCCTCGGGGTGGGTGTCGGACGCGCGCAGCGTCACTTCGCAGGACTGGGCCGCAGCGGCGCCGGTGAGCGCGACAGTGGCCAGAAGCGTTGCGGTAAGGGTCTTCATTGGTCTTTCTCCTCCCTGGTTGATCTTGGGACTGCGATCACAGCCCGTATGCGTCCTTGGCCAGCCCATATGTCAGGTCATGGGCGACCCGGTGCGCGTCGTCTTCGCGCAGCCGGCCCGTGGCGACGAGCCCGGCCAGATACGCGCAGTCGGTTCGCCGGGCGACGTCGTGCCGCGCGGGGATCGAGCAGAACGCCCGCGTGTCGTCGTTGAAGCCGGCGGTGTTGTAGAACCCGGCCGTTTCGGTCGTGGCCTCGCGGAACCGCATGATGCCCTCGAAGCTGTCGAAGAACCACCATGGCGGGCCAAGGCGCAGCACCGGATAGGCGCCGGCCATGGGGGCCAGTTCGCGCCCGTAGGTGGTTTCGTCCAGCGTGAAGGGGATGATCGTCAGGTCCGGCTCCATCCCCACGGCGTCGAGAAGCGGCTTCAGCCCGCCCACCCAGTCGGTGCGACCGGGGATGTCGAACCCCTTGTCGCGGCCGTGGCGGGCGAAGACGGCGGCGTTGTGATTGCGGCGGCTGCCCGCGTGGATTTGCAGGGTCAGCCCGTCATCCAGGCTCATCTTCGCCATCTCGGTCAGCATCTGGCCGCGGAAGGCGTCGGCTTGGTCGGGCGTGGCCTTGCCGCTGCGCACGGTGTCGAACAGCGCGGCAGCGTCGGATTGGCTGAGGTTCTCGGTCCGGGCGGTCGGGTGCCCATGATCGGACGCGGTGGCGCCGCCGACCTCCTTGAAATAGGCGCGGCGGGCGCGGTGGGCGTTCAGATATCCGTCCCAGGTCGCGCAATCCTCGCCCGTGAGCTCGGCCAGTTTATCGAGGTTTTCGGCGAAGCCCTCGAACTCGGGGTCGACCACGGCATCGGGGCGATAGGTGGTGATGACGCGGCCCGACCAGCCGGACTCACGGATCTGGCGGTGCCATTGCAGATCGTCCAGCGCGCTTTCCGTGGTGGACAGCGCCTCGATCCTGAACCGCTCGAACAGGGCGCGGGGACGGAAGGCGTCTTCGGCCAGCTTGGCGTCGATATGGTCGTAATAGGCGTCGGCCGTGTCGGCGGACAGAACCTCGGTCAGGCCGAAGACGTGTTCGAACGAATGATCCAGCCACATCGCCGACGGGGTGCCGCGGAACAGGTGATACCGTTCGGCGAAGCGGCGCCAGATCGCGCGCGGGTCGGTTTCCGTCTCGCCCCCGTCGACGCGGGGCACGCCCAGGTCGGTGGGGGCCACGCCCTGGCTGATGAGCATCCGGAAGACATAGTGATCGGGGACCACGAACAGCTCGGCCGGGTTCGGGAAACGCTGATCCTCGGCGAACCAGCGGGGGTCGCAATGGCCGTGGGGCGACAGGATCGGCAGGTCGGCCACACGCTCGTACAAGCCGCGGGCCAGGCGGCGCACGCCCTGATCGGCGGGGAACAGTCGATCCGGATCGGTCAGCGCCATGTCGTATTTTCCCTCCCCAAGGCTTTGGCATTCTAGTATGCTAGTTCGGGGGGCCGAGTCAATCGAAGCTTGCCCCCTTGTGCGACCGCAGGGCAAGAGGAGTGTCATGAGGATCGAAGACATCGCCGTGCCGATGCCCGCCGCCACATCGACCGATGGGGTGTTCGCGGCGCTGTATAACGCGATCATCACCATGGACCTGCCGCCCGGCACCAAGCTGTCCGAGGTCGAGGTCGCCCGCCAGTTCGACCTGTCCCGCCAGCCGGTGCGCGATGCGTTCTTCCGGCTGTCTCAACTGGATTTCCTGTCGGTGCGTCCGCAGCGGGCGACGCGGGTCACGCCGATCTCGGAACAGGCGGTGATCGATGCGACTTTCGTGCGCCTCGCGCTGGAGGCCGAGTGCCTGCGCCTGGTCTGCGACCGCGCCACCCCGGCGGATATCGCGATGCTGGACGACAATCTGGCGCGGCAGGCGGAGTTCGCGGCGACCGACGCGATCTCTCAATTCCACGCGCTGGATGAACAATTTCACGAGGCGCTGTGCCGGATCGCCGGGCATGAACACGTCTGGGGCGTGATCCGCACGCAGAAGGCGCATACCGACCGGGTGCGCTGGCTGTCGCTGTCGCAGGCCCGCCGGACCGAGGTTCTGGCCGATCACCGCGCGATCCGTGACGCGGTGGCCGCGGGCGACCTTGCCGCGGCCGACGCGCGGCTGCGCAACCACCTGGAGCATATCCTGGGCATCCTGCCCGGCATCCGCGAGGCGCATCGCGACTGTTTCGCCGAGGACGCGCTTGCGGGACGCGCGCAGGCGGACTAAGTTAGGCTAGTCCACTTCGCCGCCGGAGGGTATGCCCGTGAAGACCGTTAACATCCACGACGCCAAGACCAACCTGTCGCGCCTTGTCGCGGCGGCGGCGGCGGGCGAGTCGTTCGTGATCGCACGGGCGGGCAAGCCACTGGTGAAGGTGACGGCCATCGCGCCCGAACCCGCCGCGGCGTCGCGGCTGAACCTGTTGCCCGGCGTCTTCGCGATCCCGGGGGATTTCGACCGCATGGGGGACCGGATCGCCGATGATTTCGAGGGATGAGCCTTCTGCTGGACACGCATATCCTGCTGTGGGCCGTGTCCGACGCTGCCCGTCTGACCGAAGACACCCGCGCCCGGCTTGACGATCCGGCCGAGACGCTGGTCTTCAGTGCCGCCAGCCTGTGGGAAATCGCGATCAAGTCCGCGCTGGGGCGGGACGACTTTCGCGTGGACGGTGCCCGGCTGCGCGCAGCCTGTCTTGCGGCCGGGTATCTGGAGCTGCCGGTTACGGGGCTGCACGCGCTTGGCGTCGCGGACCTTCCCCCGATCCACCGCGATCCGTTCGACCGAATCCTTGTGGCGCAGGCCCGGGCCGAGCGTCTACCGCTTCTGACCGCCGACAGCGCAGTCGCCGCCTATGGCACCCCGGTCGAAAGCGTTCGCCTGGCCTGAGCCGCGGTGCCTCAGGCCGAACGCCGGTAAGCCATCGCGGCCCCTGCGACAGTGTCGATCATCCGCATCCGGTCGAGGGGCTTGGTCACGCTGCCGCGCACCCCGATCGGAATATCCTCTTGCCCGGCAGAGGTGACGATGACGGGCAGGTCCCGCAGGTCGGGGGCGGCACGGATCCGCTCCATGGTGGCCCATCCGTCCAGGCGGGGCATGTGCAGGTCCAGAAGAAGGACGTCGACGGGTCTGGTACGCAGCTTGTCCAGGGTGTCCAGCCCATCCATGGCCTCGATGACATGCGCGCCGGAGGCCTCGAGCATGCGGCGCGCGACCAGCCGGTTGACCTTGTTGTCGTCGGCGACCAGTACCCGAAGGCCCGTCAACCTGGTGGGGGACCGGCATCGACCGTTCCCGGCATCCGCCACCCGATCCGCCGCGGGGGTGTGGGCGATCGTCACGACGAAGGTGCTTCCAACGCCGGGGATCGACGATACGGTCAGATCCCCGCCCATGGCGCGCGCCAGATCGCGTGCCAGCGACAGGCCCAGACCGGTGCCCTGGCCCGATCGCGACGCGTCGTCGTCGAGCTGGGCATAGGGGGTGAAGAGCCGGTCCAGATGCGCGGCCGGTATGCCGGGCCCGTCGTCGGATACGGTAAAGCGAAGCAACCCCGCGGCATCGAGATCGACCGAAATCGCTATGGTTCCGTGATCCGTGTGCTTCACCGCGTTCGAGACAAGGTTCGACAGGATCTGCCGCAGCCGAAGGGGATCGACGACCGCGGCCTCGGGAACCGACGGGTCGATGTCAACCTCGATCCGCGTGCCCTGTTCCCTGGCCCTGTCGGCGAACAGCCCCCTGACTCGGTGTACCAGATCGCCAACGTGGGCGACCTTCGGTGCGATGGTGAATTTCCCTTCGGACAGCTTTGCGCGGTCGAGGATATCGCTCAGCAGGCTGTTCAGATCCTCGGCCGAGGACAGGAGGATCCGGCCCCGCTCCCTTTCCTTCGAGGTTTCGGCTTCGCTGAGCGCAAGCTGGCCGATCCCCAGGATGCCGTTCAGGGGCGTGCGCAATTCGTGCGCGATGACCGAGAAGAACCGGTCCCGATCACGCATCGCCCGCCGCTCGGCGCCGCGGGCGCGATGAAAGCTGTTCTGTAGCTTGATGGTCAGGGCGATGGCAAATCCCAGATACAGAACGATGATGCCCGAGGCGATCCGCGCCGCAGATATCCCCGGCGCGACACCGATGGACCCAAGCTGGTAGTGCAGGGCGATCACGATGGGTATTCCAGAGGCAAGAGCCGCCGGGATCGCGATGCTTTGCACGATTGTGCGTAGAACGAGGCAATTCACGAAGGTCGCCGTCAGTCCCAGCCACGCGACCAGTTTGACGTTCGCCGCTTCTTCCAACAGCAGGAAAACCAGCGAACTCGCGTAGAAGAAGAGAGAAGCGGCATGGAGGGTGGTATAAAGCTTGAAGGCCCCGGACGTCTTCCGCACCAGAAGCCGCGATTCCAAGGGCAGCAAAAGCAGGTCCAGGATCAACGCGATGGCCCCCAGCACCGGGCATGCCCAGTGCAGGTCATAGGACCATGAAACCAGGCCGAGCGTCACCCAGTAGGCCATGATGTGGAATGGCCGCTCCACCCGCGTCAGGCGAAGGTGCGAAACCAGATTCTCATGCCTCAATGTCGTTGGCATCGCTTCCTCAAAGGGCAAATCGCCCCAAGGCCGGGATCCTAGGTCCGAGGTCTTAAGAATTGTTTGCCCTTCGTCATGCGGTTGCCCCGCGGTCTGGCTGATCTTTCCGCGCTTTACATAAGAACGATTCCGCGTCCCGACGCGCTGGCTCACGCGCGGGATTGATGCGGCGTTTCGGCGCCGCTAGGAAGGGACGACCGCCAAGGGATTGGGACGTCTGGGAATATCCCGGACGGGGCGGACAAAGGGGGGAGGCTTGATGGCCAAGGGCACCGGGTTCAACGCCGTGCTGATCGGGACCGGCATGGTCGCCCGCACCCATCTGGGCGCGCTTCAGGACGCGCCGCAGGTGACCCTGACCGGCGTCGCCGCACGGCACGAAGATAGCGCACGCGCCTTCGCCGAAGCCGCCGACATGCCCCTGCATGTCTATCCCGACATCGCGTCCATTGCCGCCGACGACGCCGTCGATATCGCGGTGATTGCCACGCCCCCGAATGCCCGGCTGGACATCGTCGAACCGCTCGCCCGTGCGGGCAAGCACATCCTTCTGGAAAAGCCCGTGGGCCGCACCGCCGAGGAAGCCGAAGCGGTCGTGAAGGTCTGCGAGGAGGCCGGCGTCGCCCTCGGCATCTTCTTCCAGCACCGGATGCGCGCGGCGTCGCTGAAGGCCGCAGAGCTGGTCGCGACCGGCGATCTGGGCGCGCTGGGACTGGTCGAGATCACGGTGCCGTGGTGGCGCGAACAGGGCTATTACGACGAGCCCGGGCGCGGCACCTATGCCCGCGACGGCGGCGGTGTGATGATCAGCCAGGCGATCCACACGATCGACCTGGCCCTCAGCCTCGCCGGGCCGGTCTCGCAAGTGCAGGCGATGACCGCGACGACCCGTTTTCACGACATGGAATCCGAGGATTTCGCCACTGCCGGCCTGAAATTCGCGAACGGGGCCGTGGGGTCCATGGTCGCTTCGACCGCGTCCTATCCCGGCACGGCCGAGACCATCGCGCTGCATTACGAGCGCGCCAGCCTGACCCTGAACTCGGGCACCCTTGCGGTGCGCTGGCGCGACGGGCGCGAAGAGACGTTCGGCGCCACGGGCGGCACCGGCGGCGGGGCCGATCCCATGGCCTTCACCCATGAATGGCACCAGTCGATCGTCGAGGATTTCGCCGACGCTCTGGTCCAAGGTCGCCCCCCCGCCGCGTCGGGCCGGGCCGCCCTTCCCGCCCATCGCCTGATCGACGCCATCGCCCGCTCGGCCGCCGAGGGGCACATCACAGAGGTTCCGCAATGACCGTCACCTTCGCCGCCCTGGGCCTCGACCACCGGCATATTTATGGCATGGCCGGGAACATGATGGCCGAAGGTGCGACGTTCAAATCCTGGTGGACCGAGGGTGATCCGGGCACGCTGGACGGGTTCGACAAGCGCTTTCCCGATGTCACACGCGCCGCGACCCGCGACGAGATCCTGAACGACCCCGAGATCGACCTGATCCTGATCGCCGCCATCCCCCGCGACCGCGCGGCGCTTGCCATCGCGGCGATGGAGGCCGGGAAGGACGTGATGGTCGACAAGCCCGGCTGCACGACACTGGACCAGCTTGCCGCGATCCGCGACGTGCAGGCGCGCACGGGCCGCATCTGGTCGATCAACTTTTCCGAACGATTCGAGGTGCCCGCCGTCACCCGCGCGGCCGAGCTTGTGGCGGACGGCGCCATCGGTCGCGTCGTGCAGACCGTGGGCCTTGGGCCGCACCGCCTGAACCGCCCCACGCGCCCGGACTGGTTCTTCGACCGCGATGCCTATGGCGGGATCCTGACCGACATCGCCAGCCACCAGATCGACCAGTTCCTGTATTTCACCGGCTCGGACAGCGCCGAGGTGACGATGGCCGGTGTCGCAAACTACGCCAACCCGGATGACCCCGGGTTGCAAGATTTCGGAGAGCTTTCGCTGCGATCCGACAAGGGCCGCGGCTATATCCGGGTGGACTGGTTCACCCCCGACGCCCTGCCCACATGGGGCGACGGGCGGCTGACCATCCTGGGGACCGAGGGCTATATCGAGCTGCGCAAATACGTGGACGTGGGCGGGGCCGAGGGCACGGATCACCTGATCCTGGTGAACGGAGACCGCTGCGAGAAGATCGAATGCGCCGACGCCGGCCTGCCCTATTTCCCCCGCCTGATCGCCGACATCCGCGACCGCACCGAAACCGCCATGCCCCAGTCCCACGCCTTCATGGTGATGGAGCTGGCGTTGCAAGCCCAAGCCATGGCCGAACGCGGATGATCCGGGTCGCGATCATCGGCACCGGCATCGGGCGAGAGCATCTGGCCGGCTACGACACCCTGCCCGACCGTTTCACCGTGACGACCCTGTGCGATCTGGATCTGGACCGTGCGCGCGGCGTCGCGGGCGACCGCCCGATCGCGGTGACGGATGACCTCGACGCCGTTCTGGACGACGAGGCCATCGACCTGATCGACGTCTGCCTGCCCCCGCATCTGCACGTGCCCACCGCCACCCGCGCGCTTCAGGCGGGCAAGCATGTCGTCTGCGAAAAGCCCCTGGCCCTGTCGCTGGCCGAATGCGATGCGCTGATCGGCGCGGCGGCGATCGCGGATCGCCGGGTCTTCCCGGTGTTCCAGTACCGATATGGCATCGCCATGGCTCAGATCCGCGCCCTGAAGGCCGCGAACCTCGCCGGGCGCCCCTTCGCCGCGTCGGTCGAAACGCATTGGAACCGCGGCCCGGACTACTATGCCAACCCCTGGCGCGGGACATGGAAGGGCGAGGCCGGGGGCGCCGTTCTCAGCCACGCGATCCACAACCACGACCTTCTGTGCACCATCTTCGGCAATGCCACCGCGATCTCGGCCAGCACCGCCACCCGCGTCAACGGGATCGAGACCGAGGATTGCGCCGCCATCCTGATCGAACACGACACCGGCGCGCTTTCCACAAGCTCGATCACGCTGGGGGCCGCCACCGATACCACGCGGATGCAATTCACCTTCCAGGGCTTCACCGCCACCAGCGGCAGCGCGCCTTACGCGCCGGTTTCGACCCCTTGGAGCTTCACGGCCCGCGACCCCTACACACAGGCCGATATCGACGCGGTTCTGGCCGACCTCGACACCCCCCGCGCGGGCTTTGCGGGGTTCTTCCATGCCATCGCCGACGCGCTGGAAGGGGATGCCGGGCGCGAAGTCACGTTGCAGGACGGGCGACAAAGCATTGAACTCGTCACCGCGGCCTATCACTCTGCCCGGACGGGACAGCGCGTGTCGCTGCCGCTGACCGAGGCCGCGCCGCTGTATCGAAGCTGGCTGCCGGATCTGGCAGCGGCCCCGTAAGAACGACCTGTGAATCTGGGAGGACACGGAAAATGACAAGAACACACCTGACCACCACCGCGCTTGCGGCCCTTCTGGGGGCCACGGCCCTTGGGGCGCAGGCCCAGGAAGTGCGCTTCATGTGCTATTCCGACGGCAACGAATGCGAGGTCTATGACGATCTGCTGAACCGCTTCGAAGAGCAGAACGAGGGCGTCACCATCGAGGTGGACACCGTCCCCTATCAGGCGATCCTCGACAACCTGCCCGTCCAACTGGCCGCCGGCACCGCGCCCGACATGGCCAAGGTCACCGACCTTGGCGGTCTGGCCGAATACTACCTCGACCTGACCCCGCACGTTGACGAAGCCTATTGGGAGGAGAACTTCGGCAACACCCTCGACTGGTATCGCGGCGACCGCGACGAGGGGATCTATGGCATGCACTCGCAGCTGACGATCACCGGCCCCTACGTCAACGCCACCCTGTTCGAGGACGCGGGCGTCGAGATGCCCGGCGAGGACGCCACGTGGGAAGACTGGGCCCAGGCCGCGACCGAAGTGCGCGACGCCACCGGCGTGCAGTTCGCCATGGCCATGGACCGCTCGGGCCACCGCATCGCCGGTCCCGCGATCAGCTACGGGGCCGAACTGTTCGATGCGGAAGGTGAGCCGATCCTGGTGGACGAGGGCTTCGAGGATTACGTCGCCCAATTTGTCGAATGGCACGAGACCGGCGTGATGGCCCAGGACGTCTGGGGCGGCGCGGGCGGCAGCACCATGGTCGATGCCGCGCAGGAGTTCATCAACGGCGAGCTGGTGTTCTACTATTCCGGCTCGTGGAACACCGGCCGCATGGAAGAGCAGATCGGCGACTTCTTCGACTGGCAGGTCGTCGGCAACCCCTGCGGCCCCGACGGCGTCTGCACCGGGATGCCGGGCGGTGCCGGGATCGTCGGGTTCGACCAGTCCGACAACGCCGAGCTTGTGGCGCAGATCATCGACTTCCTCGCGCAGGAAGAGATCTATGCCGAGGCCGCCGCGCGGACGCTGAACATCCCCGCGCATACCGGCGTCGCGTCCGAAGGTGTCGAATATCAGGACGTGTCCGAACCCGCAGCTGAGGCGCTGAATGCCTGGGGCGCGATGGTGCCGAACCTGTCGCCCACCGCCTTTGCCTATCAGGGCTATCCCAACAACCGCGCGATGTTCAACATCACCGTGGAACGGGTCAGCCAGGCCGTCGTGGGCGAACTGACCGTCGACGAGGCGATGCAGCGGATGCGCGAAGACCTCGACGCCGCCATGGCCGAGATGCAGCAGTAAGGGCCACGTGCCCCGGGGCGATCCGGTTTCGGGTCGCCCTTTCCGCCAAAGGAGGTCTCGGCGATGCTGCGTGTGATCACGCCCGTCATGAACCTGATCGAGATCCCGTTCCGCGGGGCGCAGCGCATGCTGGGCGTGCCTCTGATCGCGTGGGTCTTCCTGGTCCCGAACATTCTTCTGTTCGGCCTGTTCGCGTTCCTTCCGGTCATCCTGAACTTCGTCTACGGCCTGACCGGCGGCACCAACGTCCTGCTGGCCGACCGCCCTTATATCGGCGCGCAGAACTTCAACTACCTGCTGTCCTGCGACAACCATTTCGACCCGAACACCTGCCGCGACGACAAGTTCTGGCGCGCGGTCTACAATACCACGCTGTTCGTCACGCTTCAGGTCGGCTTCATGATCGCCTTCGCGCTGACCACCGCGCTGATCCTGAACCGCGACATCCGCGCGCGCGGCTTCTTCCGGTCGGTCTTCTTCTTTCCCGTCCTGCTCAGCCCCGTCGTGGTGGCGCTGGTGTGGAAATGGATCCTACAGCGCGAAGGGATCCTGAACGCCTTCCTCGACTGGCTGAACCAGACCTGGCTGATCGCAGCCCTATCGGGCGTCACCACCGCCTTGGGCGGCGAGGCCTTGGACGTCCGGGGCATCTCGTGGATCACCGACGCCGACTGGGCCTTCTTCTGGTCGGTGTTCATCAGCGTCTGGGCGCATATGGGGTTCTACACCCTGATCCTTCTGGCCGGGCTTCAGGCGATCCCCCGCGACGTCTACGAGGCGGCGACGATGGACGGTGCCTCGGCCTGGCGAACCCTGCGCCGCATCACCCTGCCGCTTCTGGCGCCGACGATGCTGGTCGTGCTGATCCTGGCGCTGATCAAGGGCGTGCAGACCTTCGACGAGGTCTATGCCTTCACCGGCGGCGGCCCCGGCACCGCGACGACCTTCATCATTCAGTATATCTATGAAGAAGGCTTCGCCGGTCAGCCGCGCCTTTACGGTCTCTCCGCCGCCGCCTCGATCCTTCTGGCGGTTGTGCTGGTGGTTCTGACCGCCATCCAGCTCTGGCTTAACCGGAGGTCCGTCGATGGCTAGCCTGTGGTCCATGCTGACCGCCACGCGGGGGCGGAACGGCCGCCTTCACTGGACCGACTGGGCGTCCTACGCCTACCTGACCTTCGGCATCCTGCTGATGTTCGGCCCCGTGGTCTGGCTGGTTGTCTCCTCGTTCAAGACCCCGAACGAGTTGGACCGCTTCCCGCCCCGATTCCTCCCCTACGTCCAGGAAACGGTCGAGGTAGAAGGTTTCTCCGACCCGTTGCAGGTCTACACCGTGACCGAGGGCGATCTGGCCGGCGAACACGTCGCCCAGACCCGCCGCGCCGGCACCCGCGCCGAGGTCGTGCGCCCCGACGCCCCCGACGACCGCATCCGTCTGCGAACTGACCAGTTGCAGGCGGTGGAACGCGTCGGCTTCACCACCTCGAACTACACCGAACTGTTCGAGCGTTTCACCTTCTTCCGCTACCTCTTCAACTCGACCTTCATCACCGTGATGGCCACGCTCATCATGCTGCTGGTCAATTCGATGGCCGCCTTCGCCCTGTCGAAATACGAATTTCGCGGGCGAACGCCTGTGCTTCTGCTGATCATCGCCACGCTGATGATCCCGCAGACGGTGGTTCTGGTCCCGCTCTACCTGCTGGTCACGCAGATGGGCCTATACAACAGCCTCTGGGGCGTCATCATTCCCGGCGCGGCGACGCCGACGGGCGTGTTCCTGCTGCGACAATACATGGTCACCATCCCCGACGAGATCCTCGATGCCGCGCGCATGGACAAGGCCAGCGAGTGGAAAATCTTCTGGCGCATCATCCTGCCGCTATCCGCGCCCGCCATCGCGGTGCTGGCGATCCTTGCGATCATGTGGCGCTGGAACGACTTCCTCTGGCCGCTGATCGTGCTGTCGGAGAACGAGAAGTTCACCCTCCAGATCGCCCTCTTCTCCTTCCAGGGAGAGTTCCAGACCAACTGGCCGAACCTTCTGGCGATGACAGTCCTGACGCTTCTGCCCATCGCCTGCGTCTTCATGTTCCTTCAGAAATACATCGCCACGGGCATCGCCTCGACCGGCGGCAAATAACGGGAAACCCGCATGGCCAGCATCGAACTCCGCGACGTGCGCAAGTCCTTCGGCTCGGTCGAGGTCATCAAGGGCATCGACCTGACCGTCGAACACGGCGAATTCTGCGTCTTCGTCGGCCCCTCGGGCTGCGGCAAGTCCACACTGCTGCGCATGATCTCGGGGTTGGAGCAGATCACCGCGGGCGACGTGGTCATCGAGGGCGAGGTCGTGAACCGCATCCCCGCCGCCGATCGCGGGCTTGCGATGGTGTTCCAGTCCTACGCGCTCTACCCGCACATGACCGTGCGCCAGAACCTGTCCTTCGGGCTTGAAAACGCCCGCGTCGCCCGCGCCGACATCCGTCAGAAGACCGAAGAAGTCGCCAAGATGCTCCAGATCGACCCGCTTCTGGACCGCCGCCCCAAGGATCTGTCAGGCGGCCAGCGCCAGCGCGTCGCCATCGGCCGCGCCGTGGTGCGCGAACCCAAGGTCTTCCTCTTCGACGAGCCACTGTCCAACCTCGATGCCGAGCTCCGCGTAGGCATGCGCAACGAGATCGCGGGCCTGCACCGCCGCCTCGGCAACACGATGATCTACGTCACCCATGACCAGGTCGAGGCGATGACCATGGCCGACAAGATCGCCGTCCTGCGCGCCGGGCGGCTCGAACAGTTCGGCCGCCCGCTCGACCTCTTCAACCGGCCCGAAAACCTCTTCGTCGCGGGCTTCATCGGCTCGCCCCGCATGAACTTCCTTGCCGGGCGCATCGACGACGGCGCGTTCCTGCTTGAAAAGGGCGAACGCATCGCCCTGCCTGGCCACGGCTTCACCCACCAGCCCGGCCAGTCCGTCACCCTGGGGATCCGCCCCACCGCGCTGCAACCCGCCCAGGACGGCCCACTCACGATCGAGGTCACCTCGGTCGAGCAACTGGGCACAGAATCCTACATCTACGGCACCACCACCGACGACACCCGCCTGACGGTCCACGAACCCGGCCAGACCCGCGTCGCCTTCGGCGAGCGTATCGCCCTGTCGCTCGACACCGAAGAGGTCCACCTCTTCGATACCGACAGCGGCCACACCCTGCGCGCTTGATTGATGCCCGGAATGACCTGCGACGACCCCGCCCTGAACTCCGAAGTCCACGACCTTCCGCAGCGTGATCGCCCTGAGATCAGCGCCGCAGCGTCTTCAGCTGATGCCTGACGCGAAGGTCGTTGACATCGGACACCCCAAGCTTCTCGCGGGCCGAGCGCCAAAGCTGCATGATCCGTGGATAGGACCGCCCCATCTCGAAGGCGGCCGCCTTATGGGTCAGGCCCTGGGCCAGATACCGGACAAGCTCACGCTCTCTCGGTGTCAGTTCCAGCACCTCCCAGATGGATTCGGCCGGCGCTGCCTCAAGCGTCATCAGCACCCGGCGCACGGACTCGCCGTCGCATAGCTCCGAGGCCGCAAACAGGCTGATCGATGCGACCGTGCTCGGCCTGCCAGCACAGCGCACACGCTTGACCGGAACGAAATCGAGCCCGGGGTCAAGACGGACCTCCATCCTTTCGGGAAGGTGAAGCGGCGCGTCCGTGGCAAGATCGATCCCCCAGGATGCGAACCGCGCACGTGCGGCGTCGTTGAAGGCGTCGACCCGGCCCGCGCACGTGGCGACCAGGGTCGGGCGCGAAATTGCACCCAAAAGCGCATCAAGGCCGTCCTGCGACAGGCCGCGGACCTGGAAGCGACGTCCGATCGCCCACGCCTTGCGAACCATCGGAAGCAGGGGAACAAGCCGGTCGACCGCGATGTCAGCCCGGTCGGGGTCCGCATCAAGAGGCAGGAAAAGGTTGAGTATCGTGCGATGACGGTCCGTTCGTCCAATCTCGCAGGCCACGGCGTCGCCGATGCGCAGCGGCTCCAGCCAAGCCCAGAGGCGCGTCGCACGCAACGCCTCGGGCGGCAGGTACGTGGACATGGCGTAAGGCTCCACCGGCGGGTGGCGCTGCTCGATCTCGGTCCATGGATCGTCGACCATGTAGTCGCTGAGGTACGCGTGGACCTCGGCCGGGTCGAAGCCATGGATCAGCGGACTGCCGTAGGTCTCTGCGACCTCGGTGGGGACGTATATGTCCGCGGTTTCCAGATCGCGCAGCGTGATGAGCGCCCGCACAGCGCCGACGGACGAGCAAAGGGCGGCAAGTGCCCCTTCCCACGAGGCCGGGCACTCGACGGTTTCCATAAGCGCATCGGCCAAGTCACGCATGAGATACTCATTGGCAAGTTTCCGCCGAAACCCTGATGCCGGACCATGCGCTGCGTCAACGCTTATGCCTGCCAGGATGGTGAAAATCGTGGTATCGATGTCACAGTACGGCCGCCCTGGCCACCGCGGCGGCGTCCAACCGGCCGCGGCACGAGCAGTCGGGCAGACTGGCCGTATCCAGGTGGCCCGTTTGCCGGAACCCGTCAAGGACATCGTGGACGGCGGAATCGCAGCGCCCGCAATTGGCCGGAATGGCGACAGGCGGGGGCACATCGTCGAAGCCGCCCAGCGAAACCGGCCATCCGTGCGCAACGGCCCGTTCCAGCAGCGCCACGATCGTCCACAACGACGGCGGCCGGAAAGCCCCCGATCGGTAGCTTTGCTCCAACGGGCCGCCCGGCGGAACGAAGGCACAGGACAGGGCGATCTCGTTCACGCCCATCCCGGCAAGCCTTCGCACGGATCGCTTCGCGTCCGACAGCGCCGCATGAGGCGACAGACCGGGCGCGCCGAGAAAGACATAGACGAAACTTTCCATGCCCCGTGCGTGCAGCCGCTTGATGGCGTCCTCGAAGCTGCGCCACCCGATGAACTTGCGAAGGTTCCCGTTGCGCACCTCGGCTTCCGTGCTTTCAAGACCGATCGCTACTTTCAGCCTGACATCCCCGAGGTGGCGCTCCGCCTCGTCCAGCGCGGCGGCGCGCACGAATTCCGGCCGGCTCTCGACCATCAGGCGCGACGCCGACGGATGGTCGCGCGCACTTTCGTAGAGATGGACCCGGGCAGATTCCGGAATTTCCCGATCGGTCAGCCAGGACCCGCCGTTGAAGGCCACGATCTCTTCGGCGCCGTCAGCCGCTGCAAGCCCGGTGTCGATCATCTCGCGATGGTCGTCCGGTGCGACGGGCCAGGCCTCCGTCCGGCCCTCGTGTTCGGGTCCCAGCACGGCCTCGCGGGACGCGGCGGGCAAGCGGCAGAAGGGACAGCATTGTCCCGCCGTGCGCAACCAGGGCACGCAGCCCTGCCCGGGGATAAGAAGGACGTGCCGGCGAACCGCCCGCTGAAGGGCCGGGTCATACCGCACCTGGGGGTAATGCCCCCATCCGATGCCACCACGCGTGATTTCCATGTTCGGTCTCCGTGCAATCCGGGGACCAGGATGAAGAACAAGACCGATGCGGCACTGCAGCGCCCATCCGGCCCGAAACCCGAAGCGCGCGGGGTCTTGCCTTTGAATATACGGGTAAAATCCGGGTCTCACCGGGATGCGACCAGCGTTTCCAGGTCACGCAACAAGGCCTCGTGACGAACCCGGACGATGAGCGTATCGCGCACTCGGGCAGGCACCCCGGCCCGGTGCAGGTGCGCAAGGTAAGCGGCCTCGTGGGTCAGGATTTCCCCGGCGAAAGCGCGGCCGTACTCGTACGAGACCACCGCCCGGTCCAGCATGGGCAAGGCCGCGGCAAGGACCGGGACCGCCGCATGGGTGCCGGGGCACAGCAACGTCTCGGCCGAAAGCGAGCCTGCCTCGACAAGCGCGGACAGGAAGGACGACCAGTCGGGCTCGGCGTTCGCGGTCGCCCCGGTCGCAAGGCGCGCAAAGCCCCGCCGCGCCGCGTTAAGAAGCAACGTGGTGGTCAGCGCCGGGTCGCCCGGGTGAACAGGCGTCAACCGCGGCTGCGCGGCGTGCTCGGCCACAAGGGGTGACAGCCGGGTCATTGCGAATCCTCCGGTGCAAGGACCTGTCCGGTCCGGGCCTGGGACGGGCGAAGCAGCGGCAATCGTTCCCCCGCCGAGCGGGCCGCGGCGATCTGCGCGCGCGCGATGGCGGCGAAATACGCATCGCGCCATGCCGCCGTTCCCGAACTGCGGCGCGCATCGTTGAAGAACACGTGATAGAAGAAATGCCACGTCTTGTGACGCCGGTCGTTCGGCAAGGGCCCACCCGCCGAGAACCAGCCTTCGACCGTCGTCCGCTCGGGCGGGTCGTAGTCGCGGCCGCGAAGCACGCCCGGTTCAAGGCAGCGGTCCAAGAACTCGGCCGTCGTCCATGACCGCGCATGATCGGGGGGCGGGCGGTTGATCTTGCCGACACCGAACTGGCGCATCAGGACGATCACCTCCTTGGGGGTCATCGTCGCGACCTCGGGCGGCACCGGGATCGGCACGGGGGAAATATTTTCCTGTTTCATATCAAGGGGTCTCCAAGTGGAAGACGGGGATTGGTGGGGGACGGGCCGGCAGCGCGCGGATGTCGGGCGGTGCATCGTGCGGGGGCGAGATCACGAAGGAGTACGGGATGAAGGTTCGCCCGCTTGAGCCCCAGGACGTTTGCCTGGCCGCCGAGGTAGAGCAGGTCGCCTGGGGCGATGCCGCAGCAAGCATGGAAACAATCGCCGGGCGCGCCCGCGTGTTCGCGCCCGGCAGCATCGTCGTCGAACAGGACGGCAGGGTCGTGGGCTACGCGGCTGCGCAGCTGACCGACCACCTCTCGACGCTCAGCTGGGCCGACCAGACCGACGAAGGCCGCATCGCGCGGACGCACATTCCGGACGGAAAACTCGCCTACGGCGTTTCGATGTCGGCGCGCCCGGGTGTGGGTGGGGCGGGCGTTGCCGCCGAGGTCGTCGGCTATTACGCCAAGCTGTTCCTGGGCGGCGGATGCCGTGCGCTGTGCGTGGGCAGTCGCCTGCCCGGATATCGCCGCTGGGCGCAGGATCGCACCGACGCCGCGCTCGGCACCTATCTGAGCCGCGGCGAAAGCGGAGAGCCCCGCGATCCCGAGATGCGGCTCTATGCCCGGCTGGGCTTCAGGCTGCTTTGGGAGATGCCGGGCTATTACCCCGATCCCGAAAGCGGCGGGCATGGCGCGATGATGGTGCGGACCGCAGCCTGAACTGCGGCCCCTCGCGGGTTTGCCGCAAAGATACATTGCTATAAACTCCCTCTCCGGTGGCTACGCTTCGTCGTAGCGAACCGGATGGGGGAAACGTGGTGTCGAAAGTTGCTGATCGTTGCGCAACAGCCGGGGCGCGCCCGTGAGCGTGTTGGCCGATCGACAGGCAGAGCAGCTGATCGAGGCCGGCGACACGGCGTGGAACCAGGCACGGCCCGACATCGCCAGCGACCGCTATGCCCAGGCCGAAGCGCATGCGCGTGCCTCCGGTGATCGTTTTGCACTGGCCCGCGCGCTGACATCGCGCGGCATCTTTCTTTACGAACTGGGCGACGAGGAACAGGCGCTCGCGCTCCACGAGGAGGCGCTGCGCGTCCGCCCGGAGGGCGATCGGGATTTCGTCCTGGTGATCCAGCGCCGGATGGCGACCTGCCTCATGGATCTCGGCCGCTTCGCCGAGGCGGACGCGGTGCTCGGGCCGGAACCGTCAGAGGACCGGCCGCCCGAGGTGATCTTTGGCTGGCGCCATTATCGCATGCAGCTGGCCGAACGAATGGGCGATCTCGACGCGACGCGCGGCCATGCCGCCGACATCCGCGACGATTGGACGTTGCACGGCCACAGGCCCGAGATTCGCCGGATGGCGAACGCGATGATCGTCGCGACGAAAGTTCGCGCCGTCCTTGGAACCGATGCCGAACGCGCGGCCCTGGGCGCCGAACTGGCCGATTTCGACGAGGCCGGGCTGTCGCTGAACCTGCGGTCCAACCTAGCCATGCTGCGCGCCGAGATGGCCTTCGACGCGGGGGACCCGGACGGCGCCCTCGCCGTCCTCGAGGACGCGACGGCGACATTCGCAACCACCTATGGAAACCTTCCCGCGCCAATTCTGAGCATGACGATCGACATGCTGCAGGCCGCTAGCCGTTCTGAGGAGATCTTCGACTGGCTCGACCGTCTCTGGCAAGGGGGGCTCTCGGACGGCAGCGCCAGACTGACCGATGCGCCCCCCGAAGCGGCGGAACTTGTCGCCCAGCTTGTCGACCTGCCTGACCTCGCCGCGCGCGCGCCATCCATCTGGCAAGACGTCCGCCTCCGGGCGATCGAGCTGTCGGAAGATTCGGCGACGGTCGGCGACGGGCTCTGGAAGCTGAACGAGGTGCTTGCCCGCCGGCTGGATGCCCCGCGCAGCCGATTGCTTATGGCCAAGCGGGCTTGCGCGGCGGTCGCCCTGCGGCGCGCGTCGGATCTGGTCTTCCCCGAGGCCCGCCGCCGATATGCGGACGCACGAATGCGACCTTTCGAGACGGCGCTCGGGCTTCTCTACGATATGGGGCGCCTTGCCGAAGCGCGCGCCGTGCACGACCTTTCGCTGGATCTGCGCCGTGCGGCCGGTCTGCCGTCGCGGCTTGCGAAGGGTCATCCCGAGCTCTTGTCTGGCGACGAACGGGCAGTCGCGGATCTGCCCATCGGCCCCGACAAGGTGAAAGGCCTGATCGACGGAACGATCTGGCCCGATCGGCCCGCCGAACAGGTTGCGCCCCGGCGGACGCATGCGCGTTCGCCGACGCTGCGCTATGTGCAGACCGAACGGGGCTGGATCTTGGACGCCACCGGCCCGTCCGGCGGGCGCCGCCATACCGTCGACGCATCGGTTGGAACACTGTCACGGGCCGTCCATGCGGTTCTGTCGGCGGGCGAGGCCGGGGGCCACGACCCCGAAGCGGCAAGTGTCTTGCGGCGGGCCCTGCTCGATCCCGTCTCGGATCTTCTGGCCGGGGATCGCCCGATCATGGTCAGTGCGGGGGGGGCGTTATCCGCCCTGCCCTTCTCGGCGCTGATACCCGATCGGGGGACGGATTGGCTTTACCTGCGGGGCCGGTCGGCTGCGCCGGAAGCCGTCCCGCGCTGCTGGCGGAAGGCCGCGCTGCTGCACGACGGGCAGGTCGATGCGCGCCGCGAGGAAGCGGCACTGCGCGACACGACGATGATGACGCACCATGTGCTGGATGCGGACGGGCTGGACGCGGCACTGTCGACCGGGGCAGAGGTGCTGCATGTGGCCGGTCATTTCGAGACACGGGGATGGGATCCGGCTTGGTCCGGCCTTCGGCGCGCGGACGGAGGGGTTCTGACGGTCCGGGCGATCGAAAGCGCGCTCAGGCGGCATCGTGCACCGCCGCTGGTCTGTCTGGGACTGTGCGAAACCGCCGGCATCCTTTCAGCCGCGCGGGGAGAGGTCGACCTGCCGGGCCTGTTCCTCAACGCTGGCAGTTCGGTGGTGATCGCGACCGCCTGGCGGATCGGCGATTCCGAGGCGGGCCGCTTGGCGCGGCGATTCTACACCGAACTGGCGCGCGACGGCGATCCGACCCGCGCCTTCTCGGCCAGCCGCCGGGACGCGGCCGCTTTCATGTTGTTCGTCGGGCGAGGTCCCGAATGACCGGGGAACAAATGACCGGGGATGGACCCCGCTATCCGGATCTGCGTGCCTCGATCAAGGTCGTGCTCGAGGCGGTCGGCTATCGCCTGCCGTTCAACACCGATGTAACTGTCGTGGCGAAGAAAGCTTTCCAGTGCGAGAAGACGGGTGTCTCACGTCGGCTCAGCGGCCAGATCCGGGTCAAGCCTGCGGATATATCCCGACTTGTGCTTGAGACGACGATCGCTCGGGACGGCATCGGGCCCGAGCACTTTCATGACGGACCCGAGGCCCTCAGACGTGTCCTGCGCGAACGCGGGGTCGGCATCTATGGCCAGTCGGCGGGCTCGCGCCTGTCCCGCGCGGTGCGCGACTTCACCGGCGATCGGGGTGAAGTCGAGGTGCGACCAGGACGGCCGCGGGCCGCCGGATTCGTCTGGGATCCCGAGGAAGCGGTGCAAGGCCTGGCTATCCTGCGCCCGGGCGATTCATTGCATTTCGCTTGCCGGGGGCCGGTCGACTGCCGACTGCTTCTGATCGACCACGCACCGGACGCCGGGGATCCGGCCCTTCTGGCACCCGCGGTCAAGGGCGACTGGCCGCGGGCGGATACCTCGGGCAGAACTCTCTTCCCGGGCCGCGACGAGGGCCCCCTCTACGCCCGGCCGGATCAAATACTCCGGCAGGTGGTGGCACTTTGGCTGCCGGAAACCCTGGCATCCGAAATCGACAAGGCTGTCCCAAGCTCGGAAGGGGCGTTCCGAGCAGTTCCCGACGCCCCGTACGCACGGATACTCGGCAGCCTTCGCGAAGGGTCAGGCAAAGATCGGGCGCGGGCCGTCGCTGACGTGCTATACCGCTCTGGTTGAATCGTTGGATAAAAGTTCAATCGGATAAGCGCGAAAACTATAGATCGGTATAGCTATCGATCAAGTTTCCCCCGTGCCTTACTGACCCGGCGCCCCGTCACGGGATGCTAAGAAGGAAATCCGAGGTAAGCGAATGCAAGGCATCGTTTGGGGCGACCTGTCGCCACCCAAGTTGTTGATCGCGCTCAGAACGTCGGCCCGAGGTCTGATGGTTCTTGCGATCTCGGCCATGCCCGCAGCAGCGCAGAGTGTGGACCACGACCGGATCGAGGCGTTGTTCGCCACCCTGGGGGACACGGCCGCGTCAGACCCGTCGTCGGAAGAGGGGACTGCCCTACCCAAGCCATTGACCGTGCCAGATCAGGGCGGGGTCGACATGCCCGATACTACCTCAGCCATGCCGCTGACCGTACTGGACGTGATCACCGGCGACCAGGGACGCGATAGGGGGGCCGAACTGTTCACCTACGATGTCCCCGCCGGTCGCAACTGCCCCAAGGATTCGCCGAGTTTCCGCGCCGCTGTCGACGAGATCGAGCAGAGCAAGGCCAAGATCGACGGCCAGGTCGAAGACCTGGAAGAGGATTTCGACTCTCTTTCCGAGGTCATGATGGAGGCACGCACCTCCGAGAACCTCGTCTGTCCCGACAAGCTCTCAGGCAACATCGCCGCGCTGGCCGAGGATATCGCGTCCTTCGACGCGGGCGAGCGTCTCGCCGAGGTGGAAAATCTGGCGGCCTGCGCGCAACAGACCGCGACCCGGATCGGAACGGCCATGAACGAGATCGCCGAGGACGCCCCGCGCGCCGACCTTATGCGCAGGTCGAACCTTTCGCGTCTGCTCGGCGAGGCAAGCCGTCAGGACGGACGCCTGACCACGGTGATGATCTCGATGGCGTCTCTGCGGAAGAAGCAGTTGCGGCTGTCCGAAGCAGTGCAGGACTTCGACAAAGAATGCAATTTCATGAAAGACACTTTCTACGACGACATGACGGACTATCAGTGATGCCGCGCCCGGAGATCCCGGTGACGGATTGCACCCCCTCGCGACATTCGCGACGCCCCAGACGCGTGATCCATAGGTCGCAGGAAGGCCGACTTCGCCTTTCCCAGGCGGTGCAAGGCTTCCCGAAGGGATGCGGGGTCCCGGGCGACGACGTCTCCGGACGTGCCATGCCGGGCAACGAAGGATGCCCGTGCCCGGACATCCCAAAACAGTTCACGCAACCTTTCGACATCCGGAGCACTTCATGCGCCTGACCCATGCCATCCCCGTCATCGCAATCCTCATGCTGTCCGCAGGTGGCGCCATCGGGCAGCAGTCCATGATCAACACCAGCCAGTTGGAGGAGCTTCGCGGCGAGTTGTCCATGACCGCCAACAGCGTGCGCGACAACCTTTCTTCCACGACCCAATCGATCCAGGCCCTCTTCGATGCGGGCGTCCCCGCCGAGCAGCAGGCCGTCCTGCAGATCCTCGACGCGATGGAGGTCGAGTCGCGGGCGATCCTGGACCAGGTGAAGCTGAACTCGGCCTTCATGGACGAACTCGACCGGGCCCGGGCCGAGGTTCTTGTCATTCTTCGCAAGCAGGAGCGGGAGCCGTCGAGCCCTGCGCGCGACAATCGCGTCGCGCGGCTCGAATCCGCCCTGGCCCAGGTCGAGGACGAATACGAAACGCTGCAGGGCCTGGAATCCCGGATCACCTTTTCGCTCTCGCAGCACGCGCAATTGCGGCGGGAAATCCAGCTCGAGTCCGGTGTCATCGCCGTGGAGAACTTCGTCGGCGAGCTTGGTGAATTGACTTCGAACCTCGAACGCATGGTCGCGGTGCTCGACGAAGTCGGCGCCTCGGTTCTGCAAACCGAAGAGACGGCCGTCAGCCAGGAATGACGCGTCCCCGGAACACTCTCTCAAAACAATAGAGGACATCCCATGAAAACCTTCATCTCCGCCATTGCCGTCGCGACGGTCCTGGCCCTTCCGGCCGCCGCCCAGCAGGACGAACCCGATGTCGCTTCGCTCGTCGACGACGTGACCACGATCGCCCAGGGCCTCGAAGGCCGGATCGAGACGCTGAGCGCGCAGATGGCCGAGGCTTCCGACCTCGAGGCGGGCACCAAAGCCCTGGACGAAATGCTGGCCGCCGCGCGCGAGGTCTATGACAGCCTCAACCGCGACAGCGAGCTCTGGGACGAGATGAACGGCATGCTCGACACCTGGTCCGAGCGCCGCGACGATCTACTGGAGCGCGCCGCCGATATCCCACAGCTCAAGGAAGTCGCCGACGGGTGGCAGGGCCGGATCGACCGCGGCATCACGCTGCGCCAGCAGATCACCGAGCAGGCCGCCGAATCCCAGGCGCTGATCGCCCAGATCGAGGACCAGCGCGAGGTCATCGTCGCCTATTACGAGGCAGCCCTGGCCGATCAGGCGCTGGCGACCATGGAAGCGATGTCGGCCGAACTGGGTACGATGAACGAGAAGATGTCCGGCATCCTGACGCAGGCCAACCTCGTCGCCGAGACGCCGTCGGTCTCGCAGGAATGAGGACCGTGCGCCGTCATATCGCGGCGGCGCTGCTGGCCGCGCTCCCCGCGGGGGGCGCGGTCGCCGAGGACACGCCCGGCCCCGAGCAGATCGCCGCAACCGTCACGCAGATCGAAACCGTGATCGTCGAGGTCGACGCGATGGTGGCCGATCAGGACGCGCGGCTCGACGATCTCTATGCGCGACGCGAGGCGGCCGAGCCGGGCCCCCGCCAAGCGGCTCTCGACCAGCTCATCGATACCCTCACCCTGCAACTCGACGAGGCAGAGGCCCTGCGCGCAACCCTCGAAGGCCAGGCCGACGCGCTGCGCCAGACACTCGCCACGGTCGAACCGGACCCGGTCGGGGCAGACCTTTCGCAGACCGATGGAGACAGCGACGAATGACGACCCTCCCCGACGCCCGCCTGCTCAACCCCCTCGTCGTCTCCGGGCTGCTGGCCGCCGCGCTGTGTGCTGCCGCAGGTCTTGCCGTTCCACCGCCAGAGGACGGGGCGACCGCGACACTGCTGGAACGCCTCGTGCACAATCCCTTCGTCCTCGTGATCGGGTTCGTCGGTCTCTGGGCGCTTGTATACGGCACGATCCAGCTCTGGGCGACGGGCACGACGCAGGCGGGCGGACTCGCCGGGTGGCTGTCGGGGCAAGGCGGCGGGCGCGAAGTGCCGATGCCCGCCGACCCGACCCTGGCCGCCGGCCTCTTCGCCGAGCGGTGGGACCACCTGGTCGCGCGCAGGATGGCACCCATGTCCTATGCCGTCTGGGTTCTGCCGCTGCTGGGGTTCATCGGCACAGTGATCGGCATTTCGGACGCGATCGGCGGGCTGGGGACGGTCTTCGCCGACGGGGACCGCCAGGAAGCGCTTGAATCCGTTCTGGGCGCCTTGCGCTTCGCGTTCGACACGACGTTTGCCGGCTTGGTCCTGGTGATCCCGGTGATGGCGTTGTCCACGTGGATCGATCTGGTCGGCGACCGCGCCCGCGACCGGGCGATCGGCGCGCGCTTCGGCGCCCCAAGCGCGGCCTGAGCCATGGCAGCCGTCCGTCAGTCCATGCGGTCGCGAAACCTTCGCAAGGCGGGACAGTTCACCGCGTTGGTGGACATCCTGTTCGCGACGATCGGCATCTTCGTGATCGTTTTCGCGCTGCAGGAACTGGCGACGCCTTCGGTATTGCGGCCCGCCCCCTACGACGCGCTGGTGCTGTGCGGTTCGGACCGCATCGTCCGCCTCCACCGGATGACGGGGGAGGTCCAGGAATTCGGCCCGCGCGATATCGCGGGACCGCTGTCAGAGGCCGTGGAAGGCCGCGGGCGGGTCCTGATCGGCCTGTCGCAGGAATGCGCGGTCGAAGCCGATGGCATCGTGGTCGCTGATCGCCTCCGCACGATGGTCAGGGATCTCTCGGATCGACGCGAAGACGGCGACACGCTCGACCTGTTCGAATTCGCCCCGCTCGGCGGGCCCGGTGCGGATGCCACGGCGCTGCTGGAACGGTTCGGTTCGGCCTCAGGGGCGGCGCAATGATCGGGATCAGGCTGATCCGTCGCGGCGCCACGCCCGGTGCCGAGTCCGAGGTCGGTATGCTCGACGTGTCGGCCAACGCGCTGGCGGTCCTGATCCTCGCGACGATGCTGGTGATTTCCGCGGCCGCGCCGCCCGTCCCGCAAGGCGAGGTCCGACGCGACGAGATACCGGACCTGTTCTACCCCTCGCCGATCGATGCCGTGCTCGCGCCCCACAGCCGGTACGTCTTCATACTTCCGTCAGGGCTGGTTGAACTGGATCTCGATGCGTTCGCCGCGACGCTGGCTGATGGCGAAATCACGGCCAAGACAGCGCAGGGCGAACTGACGCTGGTGACGGATCGACGGTCTTACCGCGATCTCAACGATTACCGGGCAAGCCTTTCCCCCGCCTGGTCCGCCCTGGCCGACGCCGCCACACCCCTTGATCAGGGCGAGGCCGCGCAGAAAGAGGCCGACACCGCCGCGGCCCTGTTCGACGACGCGGGGATTGCAACGACCTACCTCGTCGCCGCCGAAACTCTCGAGGCGTTTTCCCCGCTCTACTGGATGCTGCGAGAGGCGCGGGTGCCAATACGCTGGGTCACCGTGACGACCGGGCGCAACGTCGTTTTCCAAAGGCGGGTCGAGGACTTCGAGCGCAGGGGCCGCCAATGGCAACGATGACCGACGGACACGCGCCCCGCATCAACGACGCCCCGGGAGGATGGCGCGCGGCATGGGGCGCAGCGACCGCACTTCTGCTGGCCGCCGCCGCCCTGGTCCCGGTGCCGGAACAGACCGACGCGCAGAACCCTCCGCCGCCGCCGCCTGAATTGTCCGAAGCCCTCTCGGACGTCGAGTCGGGCGAGGCGGAAGCCGAAGCCGAGGCAGTCGCCGGCGAGGATGGGCTGGTTGCCGCCGGCACCCCTTGCATGATGCGGCACAAGCGCGTGGCCACCGGCGTGGATCGCGCGCTTCGACATCGGCTGGCGGCTGCGACGTTGGCGACCGGCCCGGACCTCAAGGAAACCCTTCTGAAGCAGATCGAAGCCGGCACGCCTCCGGGGCCTGCCACGTGGCGTCTTGCCCTGGCCCGGGCCGAGCTTGCCCTGCGCGACGGTCGATCCCGCGACGCGATTTCTCACCTGGATCGTGCTGCAGCGATCGAGATGCCCGATTGGTGCAGGGGTGACGAGCACTTCCTGCGCGCCGCCGCAACGTCCCAGTCGAAAGAGGCGGCGTCGTTGCTCGACGCGGCCGTCGCCGCCGATCCCGGTTTCTGGGCCGCACAAGAGCGTCTCGCGATCCTCTCCGCCGAAGGCACGGGGTACGACGCCGCAACCTGCGGCCGAGACGCGGCCCGGACGATCCGCGCGACGATACAGCTGGGCGCCCTGGCGACGCACGACGCGCAGTTCGAACGGCTGGAAAGGTCCCTGGTCGGGCTTGAGCCGAACGGTCGAACCGCGCTGCTTCACGGGATGATCCTGCGGCAAACGGGACGGACCGATGCCGCGCGAGATCGCTGGTCGGCGGCCTTGGCTGGCGTCGGGGCAAGCGAATGCGACGCCATGCTGCGCGTGGCCATCGAACGGATGCTGGAAACCACAAGCGAGGAAAGACCATGACCCTTCGAATGGCGGTCGCGCTTTCGGCGATGCTTTTGGCGGGCGGTGTTCCGGTCGAAAGCCGGGCGCAGGTCGGGTTCTGCGACCGCAACCTGTCGACTCTCGAAGCCGATATCGATGCGCTGGAACAGGCCTACCGGGCCTCGGACCGGCGCATGCAGGCGCTCATATCGGCGGTCGACCGGATCTATGACGACGCGATGAAGGCGGACCTGTGTCCTGAGGGCACGTCGGACCGGACCGCACAGCAGCGGACGGACGTGACGGCGTTGGCGGCGGCGGACCTGGTCGCACGGTCCGAGGCCAACCTGCAATGCAGTCAGGGCTTCGTCGGACGCGTGTCGCGGGACATCGCGAAGGCACAAGCCGCCAACGACTCGGCCATGGTGGTTCGGCTGAACAGCGTCTCGAAACGCATTCTGGACCTCGATACCCGGGCGACCCAGATCGCGATAGGTATCGCGCACCTCGCCTTGCAACAGGCGCGTCAGGTCAAGGTGCTGGACCAGGTCGACTCTCAATGCGGCCAGATGGACAGCGTCTATGAGTGAACGTCGCCCCATCGACGGTGTACGCACATGAGCGCGGTGGCCATCGGCCTCGCCGGTGCTGGCCTGGGCATTCTGGCCGCCGCCGCACGACATACATTCGCCTCGGGTCTCCTTCTGACCGGCGCGGGGATCGCTGCGCTGGTACTGTTCGCGACCGCGCCTTCCCCGTTCGCGGCGACCCTTCTGGCATCGCTCGCGGCCATCGCAATCTGGGTCGCCCAGCCGCCCGGGGGACGGGTGGCGGGGGCGTTGGCGGCCGGCGCGTGCGGCCTGCTCTGCGCCGCCGTGGCCCCCCACCTTGCCGTGCTCGCCGCCGAGCTGCCGATCGGGATCGGGTGGAAAGATCACCTCGTCCGTCCAGTCGTGGCGTTGGGCGCGGTCGTCGTCGGGGCAGGTATTGCCGGGCCCGGAGGCGGCGCGTTCGCAATCGTTGCCTGTGCCCTCGCCCTGGGGCTGCTGGATCCCGGAACAGCGACCGGCTGGCTTATCCCCGCGGCGGCAATCGGCGCATCGGTGCTGGCCCGGTCCTCGCCGCGCGGCGCCATCACCGTCCTGATCGCGATCTCCCTGCTGACATTGCCGAGAATTTGAACACATGATCAAATCGAGATACCTCCCGCTTGCCGTCCTTCTCGCGATCGCCGGGTCTGCGGCGCAGGCGCAGCAACTGCCCCAGCCGCTTGGGGACACGCCTTCCCGACCGGCCGCCGAGGGTACGCCGCAGCCATTCGCACAGACCGCCACCAGTCCGCCGGTCGTGACGCCCGAAGAGACCCCGGTCGACCCCGCCAAGGTCGCCAGCTTGCGCGCCGCCTATGAGGATCTGCGCCGGCGCGAGGCCGAAGCGGCATCGCTCTCGGCGCCCGCAACGCCCGAGACCAGCGCCGCCCGGGACGCGCTCGCCGCCCGCGCCGAAGAGCTGGATACCCTTGTTACACGCGCAACCTGGGAAGCCGACAACATGAACTGGTTCGTCGCGGACATCCGGCAGAGCGGACCCGTGGCCCTGCCGGAAGGGACGCCCGCGAACATGACCCTGTCGGTGGCGCTCGCGACGGTCCAAAAGGGCGCGCTCTCCTACCACAGCCCGCCCCCCTTCCGCGACGAAACCCTTCAAAGCTCGTTCGGCGAGCCTTCCGTCGTCCTGCGCGTGGCCGAAGCCCCGGGGGTCCAGCTTGTCTGGGTGCCCAAAGAGGGCTTCGCCTTCATGAGCGGCCAATCCCTGGAGATTTTCAGATGACCCGACATCTTCGCATCGGGACCCTGGTCCTTGCTTTCGCAGTGCCGCACGTGGCGTTGGCCCAGGGGACTCAGGCCGCCCTCGACGAGTTGCAGGACACGATCGACGCTTTCCGGTCGAATGTCGAAGCCGCCGAAAGCGGACCGTTCCCGCCCGGCAGCGAGGGCGAGGCCCGCGCGGCGCTCGCCGACCTGCGCGCGGCGATGGCACCGCAGGAAACCCGGATCGACCAGGCTGCGGAAACCCGGGATGCCGCCAGATCGCAGATCGCGGCCATGATACCCAGCCTTCCGCAATCGGCCGAGCCGGCCCCCCCCGAACCCGTCGTCGATCCCGCGCCCGAACCCGTCATCGACCCTGATGACAGGGTCGCGGACCAATCCGGCGGCGAAGAAGACGCGGACGGCAGCGCTGAGATGCCGACAGTGACTCCGCAGCCGGATCCCGCCCCCCAGCCGACACCGGGCCTGCCCAGCCTTGCCGCGCTGACCGCGCCGCTGGCCGAAGGCGACCGGGCCCGGCGTGTCCTGATCCGCCCCGACGCACAGATGCGAACCGAGGATGGCACGGAGCAATCGCTTCCGGCGTTTTCCGTTCACTACGTCTTCCACGAAGAACCCGGCGACGGTGGCGCGCTGCTGGCGATCGGTCGGACGACCCGACGGGCGGAAGGCTGGATCGAGGCCGCGCGCACCGAGGATTGGCGCACCATGCTGGTGATGTCCTACGCCCCGCGGACCGGGCGCGACCGGACGGTGTTCTTCTCCTCCGAAGATGACGTGTTCGATGTCCTCGAAGCCGGGGATGGTGCCGCCGACCGGATCGCCGAAATCCACGGTCGGATCGAGGCGGGCACCCACGATCCCGATCGGGTCGTCGCGATCGAGCCGCGCCTCGTCGTCGACTCGGTCGAGCGTCCGTATCTCATGCCGGTGCTGGATTACCGCCTGACGAACACGGCGACCCATGGCGACGTCGCCATCCTTCAGCTTGCCGCGCTCAACCGCGACAGCTCCGACGTCCGCGACGCCGGGACGCAGCCCGTGGGTCAGGATCGGATCACGGTCGAGGCGGATGCCCGCGACTTCCGCGTCGGCGTGGCCTTCGTCATCGACACGACCCGGTCGATGGGCCCCTATATCGACAAGGCGAAGACCTTCGTCCGATCCGTCTCGGACGGTCTGGCGTCGCGCGGGCTGTCGGACCGGTTCGACTTCGCGCTGGTCGGTTTTCGGGACAACGTCGAAGCCGCCAGCGACGTGGAATATCTCAGGACGATCTACCGCGACTTCGGGGGCGGTGTCGGTGACCAGACGCTGTTCGCCGATGTGGCGCGCATGGTGCCGGCCGCCGCCTCGACGGCCAACTGGCGCGAGGATGCCTTCGCCGGGATCGATCTGGCAATCTCGGATCTGAATTGGGGCGAGGTGGACACGCGGCTGGTCTTCCTGATCACCGACGCCAGCCCCCGCAGCGTGGGCGACGCGCTGGCGTCCGATCCCGGCATGGGCCCCGAGACGATCATGGCGATGGCCGCGCAGCGCAATGTCTCGCTGTTCGTCCTGCACATGCAGACCGAAGAGGCAATTTCGGTCAGCAGCAGAACCGAAGGCTACGACGACACGGCGCGGGGCGCGCAGCTTTATTCCCGACTGGCCCGGACCGGGGATGCCGCCGTCTCGAAATACTTCAAGGTCCGCGGCGCGACCGAAGAGGCGTTCGGGCAATCGCTTCAGCTGATCGCGGCCAACGTGATCGACCAGCTCGGCACCCTGTCCACCGTGGGCCAGCTGGATGCGCCGGCCGGCCCTGCGCTCTCGCCCGAGCTTGCGGCCCTGCTGGGCGGGGATGCCATCAGCGTGGACGACCCCTCAGCCTCCCCGCTGATCGCCGATGCCGTCGCCGAAGAGATTTTCCGCTACCAGACCGAGTATCTGGGCGCGCAGTCCGGAGCAGAGGCGCCCGATTTCTATCGTGGCTGGGCGGCGGATGTGGATCTTGCCAACCCCGAACGTCGCGCGCTGGATGTCAGCGTCTTCATGACCCGCGATCAGCTCAGCGATCTGGCGAACCGGCTGGAAGACATCGTCGAGCGTCTGAACGCCAAACAGCTGGGGATGGGGGATTTCTTCTCGTCCGTGCAGGCGCAGTCGGGCCAGGCAGCCGTCGACCCCGAATTCGGCACCTTCCTGCCCGCCTACCTCGACGATCTGCCCTACGGCTCGAAGTTCATCAACATGACGCCGTCGCTGTGGGACGCGCTCAGCCAGCAGGGACAGGTCGAGCTTCTGGACGAAGTCCAGGCCAAGGTCGCATCCTATCGCCGGATCTACGCCGCGCAGGATGGTTGGTTGTCCCTGGCCGGGCGGGCCGTCGGCGATCAGGTCTATCCCCTTCCGCTGCGGGACCTGCCATGACCGCCGCCGCCCTCGAGGTCGAGGGCGTCCGCCTGCGCGTCGGAGAGGTGGGCGTCTCCGAATTCGCCCTGGATCTTCCAATCCTTCGGCTGCAACCCGGCGAGCGGATCGCCGTCGTCGGACCATCGGGATGCGGCAAGTCGATGCTGCTGGAATTCCTTGCCCTGCTGATGCGACCTGAACGGGTCGACAGGTTTGTCCTTGCGACCGCGGATGACGATCGGCGCGATCTGGCCGGGGATATCGCCGCGGGTCGCATCGATGCCCTTGCCCACCTCCGGGCGGGGCCGCTTGGATACGTGCCTCAATCGGGTGGCGTCCTGCCGTTTCTGACGGCCCGCGCCCATGCGTCGTCCGGCCTGCGACTGGCGGGGCACGCGGGGAACCCGGTTGCGCGGGCGCGCTTCGACCGGCTGGCCGAAAGACTGGGCGTCGGGGCACATCTGGACAAGACCCGCGAGCAGCTTTCCGGCGGACAGCGCAAACGCGTGGCCTTGCTGGCGGGGATGTCGGTCCCGCGCCGCGTGTTGCTGGCGGACGAGCCGACGACAGGCCTGGACGCAGCGTCCGGCACGGCGGTGATGGAGCTTCTGAGCAGGCTGGCCGCGGACGAAGGCACGGCCGTCCTGATCGCCACCCATGATGCCGACACCGCGTATCGCGCAGGCTTCGCCGTCCGGCCATTGGAACATGGAGCGTTCTGGCACGAAGCCCTGCAGGTGGTCTTCTGATGCCGCGGGGGTATGGCGGGACGAAAGGCGTCCGCAGACCCGGTGTGGCGCTCGCCCTGCACTTCGCATTCGCGGACCTGTGGCACGACCGGAAGCTCAGCGTGCTGGGGGTCATCCTGCTGGCCGCGCTTCTTGCACCTCCGGTGGTGTTGCACACGCTGCAAGTCGGCCTGGTCGAAACCTGGGCCCGCGACCTTGCCGCCGATCTGCGCAACCGCGAGGTCGTCATCGTGGGCGAGCATCAGGTGGACGCCGATCTCCTCGCCGCGCTGCGGGCGTGGCCCGAGACCGGCTTTGCCGTCCCCGAGCCTTCGTTTTTCGTGACCACACAGACCGCGCGTCTCGTCGGGGGGCGGGGGTCTTCGGTCCCGCTGGACATGCGGACGACGTCGCCCGGCGATCCGGTGCTCGCACGCGCCGATCTGCCGCCCCCGGGGCAAGCGGGCCTGATCCTGTCGGCCCGCGCCGCCGCCGAGCTGAAGGCCGATCCCGGGTCGGAAATCTCGATCCTGCTGCAGCGCACGCCGACCGGCGGTGCCGTCGAGCGGCGCGAGGTGATCCTGCCCGTTGCCGGGATCCTGCCAGAGGCGCATTGGCCCGGCCGCACGGGGTTCGTGTCCGAAGGGGCGCTTCTGGGGTTCGGCGACTACCTCACCTTCAGTTCCGATACGCCGGACTACCGCGCCCCCGAAGACGACGAGCGCTGGCAAAGCCTGCGCATCTATGCCCCCGAGGTATCCCAGGCGCCCGCCTTGCGCGATCGACTGCAAAACGCGGGGTTCGAGACGCGGCTGATGACCGACCAGGTCGATCGGATCCTCCGCCTGGAGACTGGCCTGCGACAACTGTTCGGCCTGGTGCTTTCGCTCTCTGCACTGGCCTTCGTCGCGACGACGATCCTGATCCAGTGGCTGTCGGTGCTGCGCAAGCGACGGGACTTTGCCCTGATGGCCGTCCTGGGCATGTCGCGGCGGGAAACCGCCACCTTTCCGCTTGTCCAGGGGGCGACGATGACCGCCATCGCCGCCGCGCTCGCGCTGGGGCTGGCCGCCGCGATGGGCGGTTCGGTCGAAGCCATGGCGCAAGGCTACCTCGCCCAGCCGACCGAGATCGTGCGGCCGAACCTGATCCCCCTTCTCGCCGGTGCCCTGGGCGCCGTCGCACTCGGCGGCCTCGCCGGTGCGGTCGCCGTCGTCCGGCTCGGGCGGCTCGATGTGTCCCGTGCCCTCAGGGGCGACTGATTTCGGAGGCTTCATGCCGATTGAAAAGTGCAAACGTTTGGCCGGTGTCGCCGCGATCATCACCCTGATCGCCGCGCCGCTCTCCGCGCAGGAGATGCCGGCCCCTCAAGTTGCGACCGACTGGTGCCAGCTCGACGCCCCCGGACTGTTCCGCGCCGCGGCGGAGACGGACGGCGTGAAGGAATGCCCGCCTGCGCAAGATCCGGCAACCCGGCCGCGGGCGCTGGTGATCCCGTTGCCCTGCGGGCGGCATCTGGCGATGGCGCGCATCGACACGCCGGCGGGCACATTGCTCGATCACGACATCACATCGCAGGGCGGTCTGTTCGGCGGTGGTCTCAGGGAACGCTACCTTCAGGGGCGGCGGACCGAACCGGTCGCGGGCGGCTATTCGCTGCGGGGGACAGCGGGTAACCTCATCCGGCGCGCCTATTACGTCGCCTCGCATGAATGGACGGTCCTGCAGGACGCGCTGGTCACGGGGGGTGCGCTGGAAGCCTGGGCGGGGGAAAGCCGTCCGGACGCCGCGACAGATGCGGCCGCCTGCGCCGCGCACGACGCCGCTGCCGCGCGCATCACCTGGCGGGACGTCGCGCCGTCCACCGGCCTCAGCTACTTCGCAGCACAGGACCGGATGCGCGCGCTCAACGCCTACATGGTCGCCGAAAGCCGCCGCCGCATCGCCGAAGGTCAGTCCCCGCTCGTGCCATGGGAGGCAGGCTCGACCGGCTTTTTCCGGCTCCCGTCCGAGGCCGAGTGGGAATATGCCGCCCGTGGCGGGTCGGTTGGCGTCGGCGTCAATGCCGAGGTCGCCGTCTATCTCGTCCGCGATGCCGAAACGGACGGCATCCGCGCCGGAGAACTGCCCGAGATCGCCCACTTCACCGATGGAACGTCCCGGCGGACCTTCGGACCCGTGGGCGGGCGGATGCCCAACCTCGCCGGCCTTTACGACATGGTCGGCAACGCGGCCGAGATCACGCAGGATCTGTTCCGGCTGGTGCGGCCCGACATGCTGCACGGGGCGCGCGGGGGCTACGTCCTGCGCGGCGGCAACGCCCTGACGCCACCCTCGGCTCTCGGCGTGGCCCATCGTGCGGAAGCCCCGTTCTACGGCATCGATGGCGAGGTTGCACTGGCGCCCGCAGGCATCCGGCCCATGCTGGGGCCGCCGATCCTGACCGCCGGCGCCCCTGAGCCGGGGGTGTTCCGATCCGATCTGCGCAACACCCAATTCGACGCCGAGCTGGCCGAGGCACATGCCGAACTGACCAAGATCAGACAGACGCCGGGCGCCGCCTTCCGCGACGAAGCCCGGGCCCTGCTGGCCGCCGCAGGCCGCGACGGGGCGGACGACGACGAACTTCAGCGTCAGCTGGAACGCGTGGAGGTCGCGCTCGAACAATCCGAGGCCGCGATCAACGAGGCACGGCGGGCCGAGCTGGCGGCCAGCGTCCGTGCGGCGGCGACCGGCATCCTGAACATCCGCGTCAACGGCGTCATGGGGATCACCATCCTGCAACAGTTGCCGGACCTGCGCGAGATGGTCGCCTCGGACCCCGAACTGGCGCAGCATTCAGAAGGCCAGCGTCTGCGCGACGCCATCAACAGGCTCGAACGCGATCTCGATGCCCGCCTGGCAATGATCGACAGCCAGACCAGGACGGTTCTGTCACTGATCCGCTCCGTCGCGACACAGCCCGACACCCTGGCCGACGAGGTCGTCGCCGAGGTTCGCGCCGCCGTCTCGGCAGAAGGCCTGTGGCTGTACGAGGAGCGGGCCTGGCCCCTTTTCGACGAAGCGTTGCAAGAACTGCGCGAAAACCCCTCGGGCGACGTGTTCGACGCCTATCTCGCGCGCTTCGACACCGCCCGGCCGGTCAGGGACCGGCTGCGCGCAGAACAATGATCCATAAACACAGGGAGACTTTTCAGATGTCCATTTACAACATGTTGCGCCGCCCGGCCCGGATCGCCGCCCTGTGCGCCTCGATCGGCCTGATCGTCAGCGGATGCGTCGCGGTGCCCACCGAGGCCGAGCTTCAGGCGACGCGCGACGAATGCAGCCAGTTCCGCCAGCCCTTCGTCGCCATCGCCCGCGAACGCAACGAACGCATCAAGAAATGGGCCAGCGTCGGGGCCACCGCCGGCGGCGCCCTCGGGGCCAACATCGCGCGCAATCGCGGGGATAGCCCCATCGGCGGGGCGCTGGTCGGCGCGCTGATCGGGGGCATGGCCGGGGCGGGCGCCGGGTATTACTCCGACCTTCAGCGGCGCAATTCCTCGACCTCCGCGTTGCGCGGCGCGGTCAACGCAGACGCCCGCCGCGACCTGGGTCAGGCCAACCAGCTGGTCCGGAACCTCTCGTCGCTCAACAACTGTCGCCTGAACCAGATCGCGACCGTCGAACGCTCGGTCCAGCGGGGCGGCGACCGTGGATCGGCGCAGGCCACACTGAACCGGATCAAGGCGAACGTGCGCGTCGACAACCGGATCATCGACGGGGTCGTCGGCGACCTGCAACGCACCCGCAACGTCTATGTCGGCGCCCTGCGCCAGACCGGCGCGGATACGGCAGGCTTCGTCAGTTCGATCCAGCGCTACCAGCCCCAGGTCTCGACACCGCAGCGGACGGCCCTGCGCGTCAATACCGCAGCACGGCCGCGCACGAACAATCCCGTGGCCAACCTCGGCTATGTCGAGAAAGAGCTGACGGTCGGCGCACAGGCCAACGCCGAAAGCGTCAACAACCGGATCGGCGCGCTCAACGACCTGCTGATCTAGGCGGGTCCGGCACCGCCGCGGTTCCGGGCCCGGCGGTGCCATGCAATTTCCAGATCAGGGGGTGAACCGTGCGAACCATCATGGTGGCAATCTTACTCATGGCCTTGCAGGGCTGCGTCATGCCGGTCATCGGAGACGCCGACCGAACTGCGCCGGCGGACGACCTGCCACCCCGCACCGTCCAGCCTTTGCTGTTCCGGGCCGCCGATGGCACGGTCTGCAACGCCGTGCGCACCGGACCGGACACTGCCGCGACCGCCGCGCATTGTCTCGACGCGGCCAGACCCTTCACTCTCACCGGATCCGGACGGTCAGAGCCGATCCTGAGCACACGCGCCAACCCGGCCTATGGTCGGTTGGACGCGGCCATGGGGGCGGCCGCCGATCTTGCGGTCCTTCAGGTCCCCTTTGACGGTGCCGGCCGCGTGGTCATTGCCCCGATACGCCCGGGCCCCGTCGTCATTTCGGCGCGCGGCCCCGGCGGCCAACGCGAAACGCGCAGATGCGACTATCTCGGGCGCGCGGGCGGGCTGGTGGAACTTGCCTGTCCGATCCCTCTGGGCTGGTCCGGGGCCCCCGTGATCCAGGACGGCGCGCTGGTCGGTATCGTGTCGTCGCGGGGCCGCGGCGCGACGCGCGGCATCACGCAGATGGCCGACGCGGCGCGCATCGACAGCTTCTGACGGGGACCGGGGATACCGCGATGAAACGAAGATTGCGCACCGCCGTCGCCCTTCCCGCAAGCACACCGCTTCCGCTGGCCTGCCAGAAGGCCGACGAAGACCCGCGCATGTTCCTGTCCCACGCTTTGAAGGGCATGCAGACCGCGCGCAACGGGAATGCCTCGACCGTCGATCGGCCGGCCTTCCGGGTCGCGTTCGATCCGTCGATGTCGTTCGACGAACTCAGGGACTTCGCCCGCGCCGTGATCGCGGGCAAGCCTGCGTGCCGGCGAAGGACCCGAACTATAGGGCGTACCAGGCCCCGCCGAGAGCCGCCCCAAATCTAATGCAGCCAGCAAGAGGGAAGCCGACATGAAAGGCTCAATACTGGAATTCAACGTTCAGCGCAGCGAAGGCGTGATCTCGGGCGACGACGGGCAACGCTATACGTTCGCCGCTTCGGATTGGAACGCGGATGTCGTTCCGGTTGCCGGCCAGAAGGTGGACTTCGTGCAGGGAGAGGGCGCGGCCGCGCGCGACGTCTATGCCGCCGTGGGCGCGGGAAGTGCCGCGGGCGACATGTCGGGATCGATGAAGAAGGCTGTCGTCGCGATCATCTGCGCGGTCCTCGCCTTCTTCATCCCGGTGATCGGACTGGTGCTGTCGGTCGTCGGCTTGATCCTCGGGCGGCAGGCGCGCGCAACGGCGAAGGCCGAAGCCGACGACACCGCCGCGCTTCTGGCCCTGATCGCGATCATCGTCGGTGCCATCTCGCTAATCTTCGCGGCGATCGCGGTGCTGTCGGTGATGCTGTTCGGCTCGGGCCTCGCGCTGCTTGGATCAAGTTCGCTTCTTTAAGACGCCTGCGTGACGTGATGGCCCGGCATGTTCCGGGCCGTCTGGCCCGTTTCGCGGCCTGCCTCCCGTTTCGCGGTCCTGAAGACAGGACCGGGGCCCGGCTCATGGGGGTCAAGGACAGCGTTCGGCGACGATCGATCAGGCACGCCGACGCAACTCCTGCCCATCACCGTCTCGCCTGTCAGCGCACGCAGTGGCTGGAAATGCGCGCTCGGCGCCGGCATGCGGCGCACCACGACGAAATCGAACTTCGGCCTTCATTCCGCGTCGCCGCCGTAACGCTCGGATTCGCCGCGCGGTCAGGATCGCCGGCGTCGAAGCTCATGCCCGATCCACGACGGTATCCGATCGCATGCGGGGAAAGGTCGGTCATTGATCCATATCAACCCTGTTGATACGAATACCCCGACCATGACTCGAAAATACCTGATGATAACGCCCGATGACGGGCAGGACGTGCTGCGATGCCTCGCGGTTCCGGCGCGGCTCCAGATCCTCAAACTGCTGCACGCGTCCGGCGCGATGAACGTCAACGAGATCGCCGAGACGCTCTCCCTGCCCCAGTCCAGCGCCTCGATCCACGTCACCGCGCTGGAAGAGGCCGGGCTGATCATCACCACCAGCCAGAAGGCCCGGCGCGGCTCGCAGAAGATCTGCACCGCCGCCCATGCCGAGATCCTGCTCTCCTTCGGTACCCCGCGCGAGACGAACGACGCGATCGAGGTCTCGATGCCCGTGGGCCTCTATTCCGGGGCCGAGGTCCTGTCGCCCTGCGGGCTGTGTTCGGACAGCGGGATCATCGGCTATCTCGACAGTCCCGCCACCTTCCTGAACCCCGAACGGATGCGCGCGGGCCTTCTGTGGTTCACCCGCGGCCACGTGGATTATCAGTTTCCCAACAACGCCCGGATCGCGGGCCGCACCGTGACCGAACTGGAACTCAGGCTCGAACTCAGCTCCGAAGTGCCGGGAACGTCGGCCAACTGGCCCTCGGACATCACGGTCGAAATCAACGGCAAGCCCATCGGGTGCTGGACCGCGCCCGGCGATTACGGCGACCGCCGCGGGGTGCACACCCCCTCGTGGTGGAAGCTTGCCGGAAGCCAGTACGGGCACCTCAAAAGCTTCCGCGTCACCGCCGACGGCACCTATCTCGACGGCGTCCGGCTGTCGGATGTGGGCCTCGCCGCGCTGGACCTCGAATCGCACCATTCGATCCGCGTCCGCATCGCGGTGCACGACGATGCCGAACATCCCGGCGGCATCAACATCTTCGGCCGGGGCTTCGGGAACTACGACCAGGATATCGTTCTGACGCTCAATACTTAGGCGAATATCAGAATTACGGATACGAATAGTCAATTTCAGATATTGACGAAACACAGTCCCCTCCCCTAGCCTGACCCCAACGATTGAGGGGGAGGAGACCCGCAATGCGCGCACGTGTCGTTGCGAACGTGGATTTCGCGATCAGCGAAATCGACCCAAGGCTTTACGGCTCGTTCATCGAGCATCTGGGCCGCGCCGTGTACAGCGGCATCTACGAGCCCGGGCACCCCACGGCCGACGAAAACGGCTTCCGGGGCGACGTGATCGACCTGGTCCGCGACCTGGACGTGCCCATCGTCCGCTATCCGGGCGGCAACTTCGTCTCGGCCTACAACTGGGAAGACGGGATCGGCCCGAAGGAAGACCGCCCCGTGCGCCTCGACCTTGCCTGGCATACCTCGGAATCGAACGAGGTCGGCATCCACGAATTCGCCGACTGGGCCGAAGCCGCCGGGACCGAGATGATGCTGGCCGTCAACCTCGGCTCGCGCGGTCTGGACGAGGCCCGCGCCTTCGTCGAATACGTCAACCACCCCGGCGGCACCTACTGGTCCGACCTGCGCCGCAAGAACGGCCGCGAGACGCCGTGGAACGTCAAGATGTGGTGCCTGGGCAACGAGATGGACGGCCCCTGGCAGATCGGCCAGAAAACTGCCGACGAATACGGCCGCGTCGCGTTCGAGACCGCGAAAGCCCTGCGCGCCTACGACAAGACGCTGGAACTGATCGTCTGCGGCTCATCCACGCCCACGATGCCTACCTATCCCGAATGGGAGGCGACGGTCCTCGACTACACCTATGACAGCGTCGATTTCATCTCGCTGCACATGTATTTCGAAAACCACGAGGGCGACCTTCCGAAGTTCCTGTCGCTTCCCGCGCGGCTGGACGAGTATATCCAGACGGTCGCCGGCATCATTCGCATGACCAAGGCCAAGAAGCGGTCCAAGCGCGACGTCTATATCAGCTTCGACGAATGGAACGTCTGGTATCACTCGCGCGACCAGGACCGCGCGACCCTGCAGGGCGAAGACGGCTGGCCCTTCGCGCCCCCGCTTCTGGAAGATATCTACGACTTCGCCGACGTGCTTCAGGTCGGCGCCATCCTCAACACCTTCATCCGCCGCGCGGATGTGGTGAAGGTCGGCTGCCTTGCGCAACTGGTGAACGTGATCGCGCCGATCATGACGGTCAAGGACGGGCCGGCATGGCGGCAGACGACCTTCTGGCCCTATTACTTCGCCTCGCGCTACGGGCGCGGCACAGCGCTGAATCTGGCCGTGGACTGCCCCGGCTATGACAGCCCCGTCGCGCAGGACGTGCCTTACGTCGATGTCTCGGCCGTACTGGCCGAGGATGGATCGCTGACCGTCTTCCTGGTCAACCGCCACGAAACCGAGGCGATCGACCTCGACCTGGCGCTTCAGGGCCTGTCCCTGTCGCAGGTCGCCATGGACAAGGTCATCGCCGGTCACGCGCTCGACGCGACCAACGGCCCCGAGGGGGAACCGGTCGTCCCCGTCGACGGCACCGGCGCTGACATCACCGATGGCCGCCTGACGGCGCAGCTTGCCCCCCTCAGTTATCGCATGATCCGGCTGGGCCGCTAGGCACGCCGGACCGAAAGGAACCGCCCCATGTCGGCAGCGATCGACATCCGCCACCTGACCAAGCGCTTCGGCGCGCTGACGGTCCTCGACGACATCTCCCTCCAGATCGAGGACGGTGAATTCGTCGTCTTCCTCGGACCCTCGGGCTGCGGGAAATCCACGCTTCTGCGCATGATCGCCGGTCTTGAAGGCGTCGACGAGGGCGAGATCGCCCTGGGCGACCGGCGCATCGATCCCCTGCCCCCGGGCGAGCGGGGCGTCGCCATGGTCTTCCAGTCCTACGCGCTGTACCCGCACATGACCGTGCGGCAGAACATGGCCTTCGGTCTGGAAAACGTGCGCACCCCGAAGGACGAGATCGAACGCCGCACCGACGCCGCCGCGAAGATCCTCGAAATCGACCACCTTCTGGACCGCAAGCCGCAGATGCTGTCGGGCGGCCAGCGGCAGCGCGTCGCCATCGGCCGTGCCATCGTGAAGGAACCCAAGGCGTTCCTCTTCGACGAGCCCTTGTCGAATCTCGACGCGGCCTTGCGCGGCCGCACCCGTCTGGAACTGGCGCAACTGCACCAGCGTCTGGGCGCCACGATGATCTTCGTCACCCATGACCAGGTCGAGGCGATGACCCTGGCCGACCGCATCGTGGTGATGCACGACCGCAGGATCGAACAGATCGGCACCCCGATGGAGGTCTATCAGCGTCCCGCGACCAAGTTCGTCGCGGGCTTCGTCGGCTCGCCCGCGATGTCGATGCTCCCCGTCTCGGGCGTGACGCAAGGCCCCTCCGGCGCGCGGGTGACGGTCGACGGCGTGGGCGACATCGACACCGCCGTCCCCCTGCCCCCGGGCTTTGCCGCCAAGGGCGCCAGCATCGGCATCAGGGCCGAGGATACCACCCCGTCCGACACAGGCCTGCCCCTGACCGTCGACGTGATCGAACGGCTGGGCGACCGAACGCTTCTGCACGGCCACCTGCCCGACGGGTCCGAACTCGTGGCGCAGGACACCGGGCGTTCGACCGTCACGGCGGGCGACACGGTGCGCGTCGCGGTCGATCCCCACGCGGTCCATCTCTTCGACGCGGACGGCCGCGCCCACCATGCGACGGGGGCGGACTGATGGCCGCCCCGCACCGCCAGTCGCGCCTGTCGAATGCGCTTTTCGCGGCGCCCTACCTCGTCGTCTTCATCGCGCTTCTGGTCGTGCCGCTGATCTGGGGCATCTATCTCAGCCTGCAAAAGGCCGACCTTTTCGGCCTCTACGGCTTCACCGGGTGGACCAACTATGCCCGGGTGCTGAACGACGCGCTGTTCTGGCAATCGGTGCGCAACACGCTTCTCTTCGTGGTGGTCACGGTGCCGATCCTCGTCGGGATCGGCCTGTTCCTGGGCCTCGCGCTCAACGCGCGCACGGGCGGCGCGGCCTTCATGCGCGGGGTCTATTTCAGCTCGACCGTGCTGTCGGTCACCATCGTTACGCTGATCTGGCGCTTCGTCTTCATCCCCGGCGACGGTCTGCTGTCGCTGGCGTTCCAGGCGATGGGCTGGCAGCCCATCGGCTTTCTGTCGACCGAAGGCTGGTCGCTGTTCTCGGTCGGGGTGGCCACCGTCTGGTGGTGTATCGGCCTGCCGATGATCCTGATCCTGGCAGCCCTTCAACAGATCCCCGGCGACCTCTACGAGGCCGCGGCGCTGGACAACGCGTCGCGCTGGCGGACCTTCACGCGCGTCACCCTGCCCCAGATCCGGGGCACGCTGATCCTCGTGGCGACGATCCAGATCGTCATGCAGTTCCAGCTGTTCGGGCAGGCGCAGCTGATGACCAATGGCGGCCCCAACGGCACCTCGCGGCCCATGGTCCTCTATATCTACCGCGCCGCGTTCGAAAACTGGGACGTCGGCCAGGGCGCCGCCGCGTCCGAGCTTCTGTTCCTCATCATCCTCGTGGCCGCGATGGGGCAATACTGGGTCACAAGCCGGGGCCCCCGGACATGAGCGCGACGACCCCCATCCAGCACGGCCACAGCCGGACCCTGTTCTGGATCGCCGTCGCGGTCTCGGTCCTGATGTTCGCGCCGATGGCCTGGGTGCTGGTCCTGTCCTTCACCGACAACGAGGCGCTCAGCCGTGGCACCGAAGCCGCCTTCACCGGCCCCTACACGCTGAAGAACTACACCGACATCGCCGGCAATTCGGGCGTGTTCCGCTGGTTCGTCAACTCGCTGATCGTGGGTGCCGGACAGACCGCCGGCGTGCTGGTCCTGTCCTCGCTGGCGGGATACGCCTTCGGGCGGCTGGAATGGCCCGGCCGCAAGGTGATCTTCGTGATCGTGCTGTTCGGCCTCGCGGTGCCCGAACAGGCGGTCATCATCCCGCGCCACCAGATCTTCAGCACGCTGGACCTGCACAACACCTATATCGGGCTGATGCTGCCGGGCATGTCCCTGCCCTTCGGCGTCTTCCTGATGACCCAGTTCTTCCGCGCCATCCCGCCCGAGATCGACGAGGCCGCGCTTCTCGACAACGCGACGCGCTGGCGGATCTTCTGGAAGGTCCTGTTGCCGCTGACCCTGCCCGCGCAGGCGACGCTTGGCATCTTCACCTTCCTCTTCGCGTGGAACGACTACTGGTGGCCCCTGATCTCGGCCACCGACAAGGACATGTACACGCTGACCATCGGCATCGCATCCAGCCAGGTGAACTTCGCCCAGACCGAAGGCCTGGGCTTTCTGGCCGCGCAAGCGGTGTTCGCCGCGCTGCCGGTGCTGATCGTCTACATCATATTCCAGAAACACGTGGTGACCGCCGTGTCGGGCGGCGCCGTGAAGTGACGAAAGATCCGCCCCGTCCGCCAGAGGTTGGCGGCGGGGCGGCATACGACGGGGCGGGAGGCCCCGAAACCCCAGGGAGGACCCCATGAAGAAACTTCTACTGACCAGCGCCGCGGTCGCATGCCTCGCCACCGGTGCCAGCGCCCAGACCACGATCGAGCTTCAGCGCTTCTTCGGTGCCTGCGATTCCGACTACGGCGACAACACCGATGTCAGCGCGGCCGTGGGCGAATGCGGCATCATCACCTCGCTCATCAACGACTTCCAGGCCCAGAACCCCGACATCACGGTCGACGTGACCACCGTCGAATGGCCCGGCTACGACCAATTGAACGCGCAGCTGGCCAGCCGCAACGCCCCGGACGTCGTCTCGATGCACTACTCGGTGATCTCGGACTACACCTCGCGCAACCTTCTCGAACCGCTGGGCGACATCCTGTCCGAGCAGGGCATCGACACCTCGACCTTCACCGACGCCGCGCTGGCCGGCGTCACCAAGGACGGGCAGATCTACGCCCTGCCCTTCGACAACTGGACGATGCTGTGGCACGTCAACCTCAACCTCATGGAAGAGGCCGGGCTGCTGAACGACGACGGCACCCCCATTGTGCCCGGCAGCACCGACGAGTTCTTCGAACAGGCCGCCCAGTTCAAGGAGGCGACCGGCAAGCCCTATCTCGTGCAGATCCTCGCCAACGAGACGGCCGCCTACACCCGCCTGTTCTACACTTTTCTAATGCAGCAGGGCGTCGATCCCTTCACCGACCCCAACGCCGTCGACCTCACCACGCCCGAGGCGACCGCCGCGGCCGAATTCCTCAAGCGCATCTATGACGAAGGTGCGACGACCACCGACATGGACTATCCCGCCGCGGTGGCCGGGTTCTCCGGCGGGGATGGCGGCATCGGGATCAACGGCACCTGGCTGATCGGCGACTACGCCGCCCAGTCGCAGGAAGAGGGTAACGCCCTCTCGGACGGCTACACCGTCTATCCCCTGCCCCAGCTCTTCGGCGCACAGGACGCCACCTATGCCGACGGCCACGGCTGGGCCGTGCCGCGCGATCCCCGCCGTTCGGACGAGGAAGTCGCCGCGATCGGGCAGCTCATGGCCTACCTCGCCGAGAATGACGGCGAATGGGCGCGCACCGGCCACCTTCCAGCCGTCGCCTCGGTTTTTGAGACCGAGGAATTCCAGTCCCTGCCCCACCGCGACAACATCGCCGAGGTGGCCGAGACCGGGCAATCCCTCAACCCCGAGGTCCGGCGCCAGTTCGCGATCCAGGACATCATTGGGGAAGAGCTGAACTCGGCCGTGCACGGCAACAAGCCGGTGGACGAGGCGCTGTCGACCGCGCAGCAGCGCATCAACGACCTGCTCGCCAGCCTTTGACAAACGCCCCGGACCGGCGCCACCCGTGCGCGCCGGTCCGGATCAGCCTTCGGCCATCTCCTCGGGGAACAGCTCGGACCAGAAGGCATGGATGGCGCGATGGTTCATCGCCGACATCCAGCCATGCCGCTCGAAATCGTCGCGGGCGGCCCCGTCCAGACGCGACAGGAACAACCGCCGGTCCGCGTCGCGCTGCGTGGGCGACCTGCGCGCCACCACATCCGCGATCCGCTTCAGCCGCTGCGCCCGCTCGGACGTGGGTGCCGCCGATTCCGCGGGGGCTTCGGGCGTGTAATCCTCGCGCAGCGCCGCGGCCAGATAGCGGGCGGGATGGCGCACACCCCCCTGCCCCGCCACGTAGTCCAGCTTTTCGGCCACGGCCCCTTCGCCATGTTCTTTCAGCCATTGGCGCGCCAGCCGGTCGCTGACGCCCATACCGCGCAGCCGCTCATAAACCGGCGCATGGCGCAGCCCCTCGCCATCGTCCAGGTCCAGGATCCCAAGCTGCGGGTTCTTCTCGATCAGGAACCGGATCTCGGTCACCACCCTGCCCCGCTTGCGGGTTTCGGGCGTCACGACGATGTTGCTGGTCTTGTTGACCTCGGCCACCGCCGGCTTGATGATCTTCGCGTTCAGGTGCTTGAACGTCTCGTAATACGCGCTGCCCTCCACGCCCATCAGCCGCCGGAACGTCTCCAGCGGCCACCACCCGGTGCTGCCCGTCCGCACGAAGCGGTAACAGTTCTCGTACAGGGCCAGCGCGTATCCGCTGGTGAATCGGCGCTGGATGTTCAGGTTGATCAGCGCGAACACTTTCGGGTCGCGCAGCTTTTCGGCCAGCGCGGGGGAATAGGCATAGGTGCACACCCCCTCCTTCAGCGTGGCGAAAGACAACAGCGCCGAGACACCCCATTCCTGCCGCCCCTTCTCATCCAGCATGTCCCATTCGGCCACCGTCTCGGCCAGACCGCGCAGGGACGCCTTCAGCGTGTCGATATCGTTCGAATTGTACCCCACCATCAGCGCCAGCGTCCGCGCGTCGATCTGGAACTGCGCCTGCTCGCCCAGCATGTCATAGGCATTCAGCAGCAGCACGTTTGACAGCTTGCGCTGAAGCAGCGTCAGCTTGCCCGACACATGGATCGCCGCGACGTGCTTTTTCACCGCGCCCCGACGCAGCGCCCCGGTCAGGGTTTCTCTGGGGATGTCCTCGATCGTCATCGCCTGTCCTTTCACCGCCTCGGGGGGCCGCGCTCTGCCGGGCGGCTCTCCCACGCGCCCATGATGCCCCGAAAGGCACCTGAAAACAATCTTCGCTTTGGGTGCTTTTCCTGCCCCGTGTCCCATCCTGTAGACGGATACCTTAAGCGAAACGAACCCGACCGCGCGCCGCCTTAGGGACCCGTTTACGGGAATGGGCGTGCCACGGATCGCGGCGACGGCGCATTTCCGCGCCCCGCGACTCCGCTTGCGGCCCCAATCCCGCGAATCGGCACCTGTCCCCCCGTGTCCGGGGCCCCTTCATCCCGTGAACGGGTCCCTTTCGCCCCGTGGACGGGCACCTGTCGGGGCGCAAGCCATTGGCGTAATTTGGAAATTACAGAGTGAAAGATCCTAAAGAGTCTTATAGATCCTTAAACAGATACGGTGTTGCCGGGTCATATTTGACTGTTTTTCAGTCTCAGCGGCCTCGGGCCGATTCCCTCAAGCCCATTCATGTGCGATACTTGGCGCGAAGTCAGAAAAACTGACGCATATACGCGAGGCAACATGACATCATCAGGCAAGTCCGACCTGCCCCCCTTCTTCGGCCTCGATCCGGCCAAAGCGGCGGGTCAGCTCGGCGATCCCGTCGACACGGCCCGATTCGCCAAGGCGGCATCTTTCGCCGCCCGCGGCCGGGACGAGCTCGCCCGTGGCGGCCACGCCCCCGACGGTCGCAAGCGCCTGCGCCTTTTCTCCACGTGGGAGGTTTGCCGCTATCTCATCCCCGTGAATCCCGCGCATTTCCGCCGCGTGCTGAAGACCCACCCGGATCTGCCGCAGGGTACGGGCGACGGCAATTCCAAGTGGTTCTCTCTGGAAGAGGTCATGCGCCTGCGCGACCACTTCGCCACCGAAGGCGCCAAGGGCCGCGAATACCGCCCGTGGCGCCCCGAAGGCCTCGACGCCAAGATCGTCGCCGTCGCCAATTTCAAGGGCGGCGTCGGCAAGACCTCGACCTGCGCCCATCTCGCGATGAGCGCGGCCCTGGACGGCTACAAGGTGCTGGTGATCGATCTGGATTCCCAAGGCTCCATGACCTCGATCATGGGCGGTCAGGTCAAGGACGAATGGCAGACCGCCTTCCCCCTTCTCGCCCGCGATTTCGCCCGCCACCTCCAGGCCGAAAACCGCGTCCGCCAGAACGCCGGCCAGCCCCCCCTGCCCCTCGATGAAACCCTTAACGAGGCGTTAACGGTTTCGCCACGAAACCTGATCCAAAGCACCCACTGGCCCAATATCGACCTGATCGGCGCCCAGCTGAACCTCTACTGGTCCGAGTTCCAGGTCCCCGTCTGGCGCATGCAGGAACGCTCCTGGCCCCTCTGGGATGCCCTGACCAACGCCCTGGGGTCCGAGGATCTTCTGAAGGACTACGACCTCGTCCTCCTCGATACACCCCCTGCCCTCGGCTACCTCACGATCAACGCCCTCGCCGCCGCCGACATCCTCCTGATCCCCCTCGGCGCCAGCTTCCTCGAGTTCGATTCCACGGGCCGTTTCTTCGACATGCTCTACTCCACCTTCGCCTCGATCGAGGATGGCGAGAACCGCGTCCGCACCCGCCAGGGCCTGCCCGAAATGCGCTTCGAATGGGACGCCGTCCGCACCCTGATCACCCGTTTCGACGCCGCCCAGCAGACCGAGCTGGCGAACGTCATCCAAGCCTATTTCGGCGACCTGATGACCACCTTCCGCCAGGACATGACCGCCATGATCGGTCAGGCAGGCGAGCAAGTGAACGGCATCTACGAGGCCGATTACCGAGAGTTCAACCGCGATACCTATGTCCGGGGCCGCGAGACTTTCGACCAGACCTGGGCCGAGGTGAAAGAGCTGATCCTGGGCGCCTGGTGGCGGGACCAGCAGATGGCCCAGGCCGAAGACGACGCCATGAGGGAGGCCTGATCCATGGCACGACGCAGGAAGATCACCGCTCCCTCGGCCGAAGATATGGACCGGATGGAGCAGGAGTTTCGCCGCGAAACCCCCCTTGGCCCCGGCGCCGGGGCGCTGGCGCCGATCGCGCAGGTGGCGGCCGAGACGGCCGGATCCTATCAGCCTGATCCGCCCGAACTCAGGGAGGCGCAGGCCCGGGATAGCCGGGATGCCAGCCTTTATCGCAAGGCCGAGGAAGGCGGGCTGCTGATGATCGATCTTCCCCTTGGGGAAGTCGATGAGGGCGTGATGGTCCGGGACCGAACGGTGATCGATCCGTCCGAGATGGAAGAGCTGAAGCGGTCGATCCAGCGCAACGGGCTGCGGCTGCCCATCGAGGTGTATGACAAGGGTGAAGGCAGCGAACGGCGCTTCGGTCTGATCTCGGGGTATCGGCGGCTGCGGGCTGTCAGGGACCTGAACGGCCTGATGGGCCCCGAGCTGTTCGCCACGATCCGCGCCGTGGTGCGCGAGCCCGAGGAGCTGGGCGGTGCGCTGGTCGCGATGGTCGAGGAGAACGAGATCCGCGCCCAGCTGACCCATTTTGAGCGGGGCCGCATCGCCGTGGTCGCTGCCCGGCAGGACAGCTTCGGCAGCGTCGAAGAGGCCGTGAACACCCTGTTCGCAAGCGCGTCCAAGGCCAAGCGGTCGAAAATCAGATCCTTCGCGCTGGTCTACGAGGAACTGGGCGACATGCTGGACCATGCCGAAGCCCTGAAGGAAAAGGACGGGCTGCGGCTGGCGACGGCGCTGCGTCAGGGGGCCGAGCCGCCCTTGCGCGAAGCGCTGGAGGCCGGGCCGTTCGGCACCGCGGCCGAGGAATGGGCCGCGCTGGAAGCGGCGCTGGACGTGATCGAGGCGGATCAGACCCCGGTGAAATCCCGCGGCGGCCGACCGAAATCCGCGAAGCCCGGGACGCCCGCGGGGTGGGTGAGCCGCAGCAAGCTGCGCCTGTCGAACGGGATCGAGATTGCCTACGGAGCGGATGGGGACGGGCATGTCCTGAAGATCAGCGGCAAGGGCGTGGATCGCGAACTGATGGAGGCGGCGATGGCGCAGCTGGCTCATATGCTTGAAAAGCCGTGAACGGGCAGGGCGGTGCCTTATCCGGGTAAGGCGTCCGTCCCACGGGGTCGGGCGACCGGGTCAACGGCCGCGTCCGTTCGGATTGGGCGCACAGCCTTGTTGTGTTGTCGCGAGGGTCCGCTAAGCTCAGGCTGCGCGGAAGCGCGCCAATCGATATTTGATCGCTTCCGGAATTGCACGGGCAGGGGGTAAGGCCATCGCCGATCTCATCCATATTATCTATGCGTCCCAACCTTTTGGGTACGACAGCGCGATCCTGAGCAATATCCTGAACGAAGCACGCGCGTGCAACGGCCGCGATGAGATCACGGGCGCGCTCGTGTGCCGGCAGGATATCTATCTCCAGCTGCTGGAAGGTCCGTCGGAACCGGTCGAAGCGGCTTATTCGCGCATTTGTCGCGATGACCGCCATGTGGGGATCAACAAGCTGGTCAGCGGGCGGATCGAGTCGCGGATGTTCGGGAACTGGGCGATGCTGCACGACCCGGCCCGGTCCCTTATCTGGACGCAGGACCAGATTGCCGACGGCATTCTGGACCGGACACCTGCCCCCGAGATCGTCGCAATGTTCGAAAGCGTGTCCAGGAATGCGCGGCCCGAGCACCAAAGCTGACGGTTTTGCGACGGCTGTTCCGGCTGGGTCAACCGCAGCGGAGGACGAGAGAAAGACCATTCGGGACCTTCGTGTTTAGCGCGGCGAACATCCGAGTTGATGCAGGTTTCTCGGGCGCCTTGCGCGAGGTTTGAGTAAGGGGCGGCTTCGGCTGGCGTCCAAGAGGCGCTCAAGCGGGAAATCGCGGGGTCGGGATTGGGCGGACCGACCGGGTCTATGGGGATTTCAACCGCTTGATCGCCTTGGTTCCTGCCGGAAGGTCGGGGCGACTTTACGCTTGCAGGCAGGCTCAGCATGGGTTTTGCGAGCTTTGATCCACATGTGTCATATCCCGCAGACATCGACACCTTTGGCGCTACCACCATCTGGGGTGCGCGCATGTCAGTCTGGTCGCGAGCGGTTGAGATTGAGAGTCCGGTCTTTGGCGCGCGCGTCATGCAGCGGCCCTTGCTGTTCCTGGTGGTGCTCTTGGGTGTTGTTCGGGGGCGATTGTCGCGACGATGATCAACTGTCCGCCGCAACATGGGCATGGAAATGCGAGGACGCGGCGGTGCGCATCGCTTCCTTCGATCGTGTCATCGCGAACCTTGCCACGAACCGATGTTTCGGCCCCGAGAAGCTCTCTGATATTGGCGGCACGGTTGGCATTTCCGAAGAAGCCGCAGTGGCGGATGCGGCGCTGGCCCTTTGGCAGGACATGGATCAGAAACCGGCGGATGAACTCGTCGGTCCCGAGGGTCATGGTCTTGTACCGGCCGGGGTCGTTAAGGCGGCAATCCTTGACGCGGAAGGTGATGCCTTGGTCGTCCATGCGGATCAGGCGGCTGTTGGAGACCGCGACACAAATTCCCGCGGCAGGCGATCCACCCGGTGCCGTCCGCAGACAGGCCGCCTCCCGGCACGATCACGTGGACATGCGGCTCGCCCGCCTCAGCAAATTGTAGAGCTCCCGCTTGTTCTGATGGGCGATGCCGGGGATCGGCTTTGGCAACGTGAAGACCAGATGGAAATATCGCACGGGCAGCAGTTCGGCCTCACGTGCCGCCAGCCAGGCCTTTGCCGCACCCGCCTGCATTTGGGCCCGCCTGGCATTGGGGCAGTGCCTGTTGCAGCAGGAGCTGTAGGAGATGTGTTCATGCGCGCCGTCTTCGCACCGTGCGACATGACCTAGCAGCGCCTGTATGACCCGGATATCCACACCGCGCTCCAGAAGATGGGTCGCAAAGGAATGGCGCAACGTATGCAGCGTGACCGGCTTGGTGATGCCTGCCGCCCGCGCCGCTTGTTTGAACAGCCGTGAAATCTGACGGGGAGATAGGTGCTTGCCGCGATAGCCGGGGAAAATGACCCTCTCAGGCCCGGCCCCGCTTGTGTCCTGACTGGTGGGACGTTCCGCCCACCAGTCCCGCAGCAGTCCCAGAATGTCAGCGGGCAGCATCACGTTCCGATCCTTGCGACCCCTGGATTGCACGATGCGGATGATCTTCTGTTCCCCGTCAATGTCGCCGACCCGCAGCCGGACAACCTCGCCCGCCCGCATGTCGCAGCCATGGGCCAGCGACAGCATCA
>NZ_ONZF01000009.1 GCF_900302445.1 Palleronia abyssalis
ACCGACCGTAGAGTTTCACCCATGCGTGCGTCCGAAGCTGCTGGCGGATTGCGGTGTAGCAGCTTGATTCTACGGCGCTTTCAGGCGCACGCAACCTTCCCCAACCGATTTGGATGAATAAGCCGGGTTTATACCTTCCAGATCGAGCCGCATAACTACGGGTTCGCCTTCATCGTCAATATCCTTACGGTCGTGATCCTGGGTGGCCGGACGACCCTGCTGGGACCGATCATGGGTGCGCTGATCATGGCGCTGCTGCCCGAAATCGCGCGCCCCCTGGCCGAAAACCGGCAGGCCGTGAACGGCATCATCCTGATCCTCGTCATCACCTTCCTGCCCAACGGGGTGGGCGACGAGATCGTGTTCTGGTTCCGCAGACGGAAACAGGCCCGCCATCAGGCGGCGGCCAAGAAAAAGGAGGCCCGCGATGCCGTCACTTCATCTTGAGAACGTGGCCAAGCACTTCGGCGGCCTGAAGGCCGTCGACCAGGTCACGATGGAGGTCCGCCCGGGTGAAATCACCGGGCTGATCGGACCCAACGGCGCTGGCAAGTCCACGGTCGTCAACATGATCTCCGGCGTGCTGTCGCTGACCCATGGGGACATCACCGTCGACGGCACCAGCCTTGCGACCGACCGGGCCGATATCGTGGCGCGGAAAGGCGTGGCGCGCACGTTCCAGAACATCCGCCTTCTGCCCGAGGCGTCGGTTCTGGAAAACGTCCTGATCGGCTTTCACAGGCGTGAGGAGGCGTCCATCCTCAGCCAGCTTCTCGGGCTGCCCTCGGCGCGCCGGGACACGAAACGGTTCGAGGCCAAGACCTGGGATCTATTGCGCCGCTTCCGCATGGAGGACTACGCCGAGTTCGAGGCCGGAAACCTGGCCTACGGCCACCAGCGGCGCGTCGAGATGATGCGCGCCATCGCGGCCGAGCCTGATATCGTCCTGCTGGACGAGCCTGTGGCGGGCATGAACGACGTCGAAAGCGAGGAGCTGGCCACGATCTTCAAGGAGCTTGCCGCAAGCGGCATGGCGCTTTTGCTGATCGAGCATAATGTCGGCTTCGTCACCCGGCTGTGCAAACAGGTCTACGTTCTGGACAGCGGGCGCATGATCGCATCGGGCACACCGGAAGAGGTCATTCGCGACCCGCAGGTGGTCGCCGCGTATATCGGAACATCGGGGGGGCAGTGACATGACCAAACTCAAGATCAACGATCTGCATGTCGCCTATGGCGGTGTGAACGCCTTGCGGGGCGTCTCGCTCTATATCGAGGAAGGCGAGATGGTCGCGCTGATCGGGTCCAACGGGGCCGGCAAGTCGACCCTGCTGAATGCCCTGTCCAACGTGGTGAAACGCAAGTCGGGCGAGATTGCGTTCGAAGGACGCGATACCCGCGGGATGTCGCCTTATGCGGTCGCACGTCAGGGTTTGCTGCACGTGCCGGAAGGGCGCCAGATCCTGTCGGACATGAGCGTTTTCGAGAACCTTCAGGTCGGCCTGATCGCCCGGGGAAAGCGTAAGGCGATGTATACGCTGGATCACGTCTATGAGCTGTTTCCCGTGCTGGAAGAGCGTCGCGACCAGATCGCGGGCACCTTGTCGGGCGGTCAGCAGCAGATGCTGGCCATTGGCCGTGCGCTTATGGGCGGTCCGCATCTTCTGTTGCTGGACGAGCCGTCGCTGGGATTGTCGCCGCTGATCACGGATCAGGTGTTCGACGCGCTGAAGAAGCTGAATGCCGAGGGGCTGACCGTCCTGCTGGTCGAACAGAACGCGCATCGGGCGTTGGCGGCCACCAGCCGGGCCTATGTCCTCGATCGCGGAACGATCTCGTTCGAGGGCAAGAGCGCCGAGATCGCGGGCAACAAGGCCGTGATCGACAGCTATCTCGGCGCCTGATCCATGCACCGACTTGCCCTTCATCAACTCAGCCTGCGCGATGTCGCGCCGGTCGATCTTCCCGGCATCGCGGCCTCGGTCGGGGTGGATACCGTGTCGGTCTTCGTCACGCCGCCGTCCCCGGATCTCGACATTTTCCCGAAGGTCGAACGCGGGACGGCCGCCGCCTTCCGGTCCGCCTGTTCCGAGAACGGGGTCGGGGTCCACAATATCGAGGTGTTCTCGATCGGCCCCGAGACCGATGTGGCCCAGTTTTCATCGGCGCTGGACCTCGGGGCCGAGATCGGGGCCAAGCGCCTGACGGCCCTGGTCCAGGACAGCGACACGGGCCGGGTGGACGATCGCATGGGCGCGCTTGCCACAGCGGCGGCGTCCCGCGGGATCGCGGTCAGTATTGAGTTCATGAAGTTCTCCGAATGCCGGTCGATCGGCGCGGGCAGCGATCTTCTGACCCGGATCGGGCATGACAACCTCAGCCTGCTGGTCGATCCGCTGCATCTGTTTCGCACGGGCGGAACCGTGGCCGATCTGGCCGCCGTGGATCCGGCACTGATCGGTGCCGCGCAGGTTTGCGACGGGCCGCTGGACGCCCCGAAGAACCCGTTCGCCGAAGCGGTCGAGGATCGCGGCATCCCGTCTGAAGGCGGGTTTCCGCTTCTCGATTTTCTGAACGCTTTGCCGGACGGGACGCCTCTGGACATGGAAATCCCGATGAAGCGCCTGGAAAAGGCCGGCATGGGCCCGGTGGAACGTGCGCAAAAGCTGGTCGATGCCACGCGCGCCCTAATGGCTCGCAAAGGTGCTGGAAGGGGCTGACCCCGCCCCGGCAAGCGCGCCAATCCCACAGACACGATGAATAAAATGGACGGACACAGAATGACCCAAGGCCGCGATGGTGACGCAACAACGGATCGCAAACCTGCATTCGGCGCGGACACGGCAGGCGTGAAACGGGCCGCCGTCATCGGCGCCGGGGCGATGGGAAGCGGCATCGCGGCGCAGTTCGCGAATGCGGGCATACCGGTGGACCTGATCGACATTCCCGGCAAGGACGACCGGAACGGCCCCGCCGAAGCCGGGATCGCCCGTCAGTTGACGGCGGGCGGGTTCATGGCGCCACAGGCGGCCGATCTGGTCGTGCCGGGCAATACAGAAGATCACTTGGACAGGGTCGCCGGGGCCGACTGGATCGTGGAAGCGATCATCGAGGATCTAGACCTCAAGCGCGACCTCTACCGCCGGCTCGAAGCTCATCGCCGACCCGGCAGCACCGTGTCCTCGAACACGTCGACGCTTTTGCGCGGCACGTTGGTCGACGGGTTGCCGGACGGCTTCGATCGGGACTACGTGATCAGCCACTTCTTCAACCCGCCGCGCCACATGCAACTGCTCGAGGTGGTCGAGGGGCCGAACTCGGACCCGGCCAGCGTGCAGCGCGCCTGGGACGCCGGACATCGCATCCTCGGCAAGACCGTGGTGGCCTGCCGCGACACCCCCGGCTTCATCGCGAACCGGATCGGCTGCTACTGGATCGCGATGGCCGTCCTGGAAGCGGACCGGCAGGGTCTGACCGTGGAAGAAGCGGATGCCGTGATCTCGGCATTCGGGGTTCCGCGCACCGGCGTCTTCGGTCTTCTGGACCTGATCGGGATCGACCTGATCCCGCTGGTCTGGGGCAGCCTCATCAAATCCCTGCCTCAGGACGACGGGGCACACGCGTTCGACCTGAACGCATCCGAGCTGTCGCAAAAGATGCAGACGGCCGGGCGGTTCGGGCGCAAGTCCGGCGGCGGCTTCTATCGCAAGGCCGAGGACAAATTGCGCGAGGCGCTGGACCTGACCACCCACGCGTATCGTCCGCAGCACAAGGCCCCCGACCTCCCGGGCAACGGGCGCGACCTTGCGGCCCTGATCGCGGCGGGCGGCAAAATGGGCGACTATGCGTGGTCGGTCCTGCGCAACCTGATCACGTATACCGCGTCGGTCGCCCCGGAGATTGGCCATGACCTGCCGGGGATCGATACCGCCGTCGCGCTGGGATACGGATGGCGCGAAGGCCCGTTCCGGCAGGCGGATCGCGTCGGTGTCGCCGAAATCGTGCAACGGATGAAAGCAGAAGGATCGGCCGTGCCGGCCCTGCTGGACGCCGCGGCCGGGGCAGGGGGCTTCTACGAGGGCGACGCCCCGCGCATCGACCTGTCGGGGACACCCATCGCGCGGACCGACGACACCGCCCCGGCCGCGCCTGCCGTCCTTGCTGGCAACAGTGCCGCCAGGCTCGAGGACGCGGGCGACGGGCTGGGCATTCTGCGCGTCACCACGAAGATGGGGGTGTTCGCACCGGATGTCTTCGATGCGTTCGAGTCCGCGCTGTCGCGCACCGATCTGACCGCGCTTGTCCTTGCACCGGCGTCGCCCAAGGCCCTGTCGGCCGGGGCCGACCTAGCCAGCTTCATGGAATTGGCCAAGGATCCGGCCGCGTTGGATACGTTCCTGTCCCGCGGACAATCGGTCTTTTCGGCCCTGCGCACGGCCCCGATCCCCGTCGTGTCGGCGGTCCGGGGTCTTTGCCTGGGCGGCGGGTGCGAGATGACGCTGCACAGCGACCGGGTCGTCGCGCATGCCGAGGCCAAGATGGGCCTGCCCGAAACGCGGCTTGGCATTCTGCCCGGCTGGGGCGGTTGCACGCGCCTGCTCGCCCGGTTTTCGGACAGCGCGGCCGATCCGGGCTCCATCGCAGCGCGCGTCATGGACACCGTGCTTCCCGGCCCCGTCGCCAGTTCGGCCATGGAGGCGCGGACGCTCGGATTGCTGCGAGCCGAGGATGAAATCGTCATGCACGGGGACGACGTCGAAACCGTGGCCTGCCAGATCGCGCGGACCATGGCGCGCGACGGCTACACCGCCCCCGGACCGGCGTTTCTGAATGTCTCGGGACCGGCGGGGTTGAACGCCGCGCTTGCCTCGGCACGGGCCGCCCATGAAGAAGGCCGGATCGACGAAGCGACGTTCCAGATCGCCGAAGACCTTGCCGCTGTTCTGACGGGTGGCGCAAAGGGCGCTCCCGCGCAGCCGATGGCCGAGACCGCCATGCACGCCCTGGAACGCGACGCGGTCCTGCGGATGGCCGCGCGTCCCGAGACGATGGACCGGATGCGGCAGACCCTTGGGCGGTGATCCCTAGACCAGCTTTTCCACCTCTTCGCGCAGGATCTTTCCGCTGACCGACCGGGGCAGGGCGTCCATCTCGACGAAGATGACCGCCTTGGGGCGCTTGTAGCTGGCCAGTTCGGCGCGGCAGAGCGCGATCACCGCCGCCTCGTCCAGGTCCGCGGCGCGCGCGATCACGGCGACGGGCACCTCGCCCCATTTCGGGTCCGGCTTGCGCACGACGATTGCGTCGGCCACGCGCGGGTCGGACAGAAGCACACGCTCGATCTCGGCGGGATAGATGTTCTCGCCGCCTGATTTGATGAGGTATTTCGACCGGCCGACGAACACGTATCCATCGCCCTCGCGGCGGAACATGTCGCCCATGTGGAACCAGCCCTCGGCAAAGTCCTTCTGGTTGACCGCGGCGTTGTTCCAGTACCCGGAGAACACCGTGGGGCCGCGCACCCAGGCTTCGCCCGCCTCTCCGTCCGGCACGTCGCGGCCTTGAGGATCGCACAGGCGCAGTTCCGTCAGGCTCGACAAGCGTTTGACGAATTCCGTGGGGCGGTCCCCGACCGGGATCAGATGGCTTGAAAGCGGGCCCATTCCGGTTTCGGTCGCGCCGAAGGAATCCAGGTACGGCGCGCCCACCAGACGGGTGATCTTCGCGATCACGTCCGAGGGGACAAGATCCGCCATGCACCCCACCGCGCGCACGCCCCGGATCGTCGGCTTGCGGACTTCGAGGCGGTCGATCAGCGGCTCGATCGTGGCCGGGACCAACAGCAGCCACCCGACCGGGAAACGTTCCAGCGCGTCGATGATCGCATCCGCGTCGAACCCGTCGACCACATAGCCGGGCGCGCCTGACATGAGGGTCGAGACCAGATGCTCCGTGCCGCCGATATGATACATTGGCGCCCACGACACATAGCCGTCCCCGGGCAGGATCCCGAGGTCCAGGCGCAGCGTGCTCATCCGTGCCAGCTGGGCGCGGTGGCTGATCACGGCCGCCTTCGGACGGCCGGTGGTGCCTGACGTATAGATGATGAACAGCCCGTCTTCCGGCCCGGCCGCGCAGGTCGTGTCGCCGTCCGCCGCCAGGCTGTCGAAGCCGGTCACCTCAACGCCCGCCGTCAGGCCGCGCGCCACGTCCATTTGACGCGCCGAGGCCACGATCAGGGACGGCTCGACCAGGGTGGTGCAGTAATCCAGCTCTGCCGGGGACAGCCGCGTGTTCTGACAGGCGGTCATCAAGCCCAGCTTCGCCCCGGCCAGTCCCAGAACGACATAGTCGAGGGAATTTTCCGAGATGACGACCACCCGCTCGCCCCGCACCAACCCCCGGGCGGCAAGACCGGCGGCGCATCGGTCGATCCGCTGGACAAGCTGGTGAAAGGTCAGATCGGTCGCCCCGTCAATCAGGGCAAGTTTGTCTGGCGTCGTTCGCGCCCGCATTGCGATCAGCGGATAGACGGTCGTCTGCGCGGCCTGGGCGATTGGATCGGTCATTGCGCTATCTCCGAACCTTGACCACGGGCAGGTCATCCCCGGCGCGGTAGAGCGCGGCGTGATCGCCTTCATCGCGGGCGATCACGGTGTCGCCCTCCACGACATTCCCAAGGAATTGCGCGTCGATCCGGCTGACGTCGCCGTCCGGATCGGCCGCCATCATCGCGCTGATCAGGTAGGCCAGGTTCGCCGGACCGGGGTTCACCCGGTTGGGCCCGAACCCGGCGGCGGCGGCGGCATCGCGCGAAAGGTGTATCTGGTTGTCGTCTGCCAACAGGTCGCACCACAGGGCCATGTCATCGGCCGAGATCGGGCCGTGGGCGGTATCGGGAAATCGGGTCATGGGGTCTCCGTCGCCGGGAAGATGATGTGAAGGCGCGTCTCGGTGAACGGGGCGCCGTCAGACAATGTGATCGCAAGATGCAGATGATCGGCCTGCCCGAAGCGACGGCTTGGCTTGCGCTGAATGTCCAGGATGCGGGCGGTGACGGTATAGCAGCGCCCCACCTCGAGCGGTCGGGTGGCGTCGATCTGGCACCGTGCCAGAACGGGCCCGTCCGCGAAGGCAAGTCCCAGCCCGGTGCTCAGATCCGCGATGGGTAGGGGCAGCCCGCCAAGCGCGCCCACGAAGGCAAAGATCGGATGTGCCCTTTGGTCCGACCGCGCGGGTGCGTCCGACATCCGCCGCACGAGGTCGTCACGCGCCGCGGTCAGGTCGAACCGGCCGGCGGGAAGGGTCTCTCCGACCTTGGGGGCGGCGGCTTGCGTCATCCGGTCGGGATGGCAAGGTCGATGGGAAGGCGCTTGGCCTCGGCGTGGACCAGATAGGCCGTGGCACTGACGCCACGCGCGTGCAGATCCGCAAGCCCGTCGAGAAGCAGCGTCAGGGTCTGGTCGATGTCGCCGCGTTCCGGAAGCTCGATGAACAGGAAGGCACCGGGCGGGTCGCCCAGATCATCGGCCGGCGGACCGACGCAATCCTCCACATGGCAGGGCAGGGTGGCGCCGATACGTTCCGCCAGGCTTGCCAGCCGGCCCCGCGCGGCCTGGTCTTCCGTGGCGGGGCGATTGACCTGCACCACGATGCGGCGTTGTGCGGGGGGGATCGCAAGATCGCCCGCATGGGTCCAGCAGCCGTATCGGGCAGACAGGAAGCGCCCCTCGTCTTCGCGCAGTTCGTCCACGCGCGCCCATCCATCGATCCGGTCGAAAATGGCACCCGGGGTGTCGAACGCGATCTCGGCGATGCCAAGGTAGGGGGCGCTTTGGCCCGGCGACGTCCACAGGACGCGGCGCACGTGGTTCTGGACGTACCAGACAAGGCCGGGCAGATCGCGCGCGATCTCGGCATGCGGGCCGGACCAGTGGGCGTGAAACGCCGCATCGGTCATGTCGCGGCGCTTCTCGATCAGGGTGACGCGCTTGTCGGGCTGCACGGGGGTCATGTCGACGGCTCGCGCGGGGTGTCATCGAACGCCAGCGCAATGACCGACCGGGCGCCGGCAAGGGCGCGTTCGCACAGCTCGAAATCGGTGGCGCCGGGATGGGCGCGGGTCGGCGCCTCGATATCGATGGTCACGGTGGGGGGCAGGGCGCGCAGGAAGGTGACTATGTCGAAATCGCCTTCGCCGGGCAACCGCCGGTCGCTAATCGCCTCGTCCAGCCAGTCCGCCCGGGGCCGGTCCAGGGGGCCGTCGCACAGCTGCCCGTGGCCGATCGGTCCCGTGTCGCCGCCAACAAGGGAGTCCAGGCCCCCCTCGTTGCGGTAGAAGTGAAGCACGTCCGCACTGATCGTCGCAGGCGCCGTTGCCGAGGCCACGAAATCCCGCGTCTGGGCCAGGGTGTTCAACGTGCCGAAGGCGTGAAACTCGACATGAACCTGCAGATCGCGCGCGGCGGCCATGCCGCAAAAGACGTCGAACCGGTCCCGGGCGCGCGACAGGTCCGGATCGCCGATCGTCACGGTGACCCGCTGGCCGCCAAGCGCCGCGCCGATGTCCAGCGCTTCGTCGAAACTGTCGGGAAGTGCCGCTTCACCGATCGAGAACACGTCGAGGCTGCAAACCCCCACACCCAGCGACGCCGCCTGCCGCCGCAGGTCCCGCGCCTCGGCCACCGTTTCCACATGCCGGCAGGCGCTGCGGCCCGCATGGACGAAGAACGAGACCGTCGGGCAGGACAGGCGCGCGGCGATATCGAGGAACTCGGACGGGGTCGAGCGCACCGCCGTCAGGGGATGTAGAGAGAGCCGTTCCAAGAAGCGTCCTCCTTTAGGGGTCAAGGCTGGCAGTGCCGGCGATGGAGATTGGGCACTGGTTGGGTGTATAAGCCGGGACTAGTTGGGGTATACGAAGCCGGCGCGCTCTTCGCGCGGTCAGGGGGCAGACATGGACACGGAAAAACTCGCGATCCTCGAACGGATCGGCGCATATGGGGATGCCGTGAACCGGCGGGACAAGGCATCGTGGATTGCCTGCTGGGACGAGGATGCCGTCTGGTCGATCCGGGATCACGAAATCCGGGGGACCGCAGACATCCTGAGCGCGTGGGAGACGGCGATGGACGGCTATGCGGCCGTTCATTTCTTTTCGCATATCGGCCGTATCGACATGTCGGGCGACACGGCGTCGGCCCAGGTCTACACGATCGAGTATCTGACCACGACGGCCGGTGAGTCCCGCACGCAGCTGGGTGAATACGACGACACGTTTCGCCAGCGCGACGGAATCTGGCGGTTCTCGCACCGTGCGTTCCGGGTGCGTGAGACCCGGTAACCCGGGAGCAGCCCCTCATGCCGATATCGGCAGAACTTGCTGCGCGGCCCAATCCTCCAGCGGTGTGAGGGAAACCGGAAGCTCTTTCAGGACGGGGCCCATATCGACGTAAAACGGGCGGTCGTCGGGGTCGTTGTACCAGACGTATTTGCGCGTCATCTCGCGCGCCAGCGTCTCGCTGTCCAGGGAGGCGGTGCTCTTGAAAACGGAGGCCATGACCTCGCCGCAGGTTTCCGGCGGCATGCTTTGAAACCGAAGCGGCCGGTCCCAGACCGCGCCAAGCCTGCGCGCAAGATCCGGCCCGCGAATGGCCTCGGGGCCGCCGACCGCCAAGACCCGCCCGGCAAGGGCGGGGCGTTCCGCCGCCGCAACCATGAGCTTGGCCAGATCGGCATGGCAGATCCAGCAGACGTCCAGCGTTTCGCTATGCGGATAATGGATCAGGTTCTCGCGGTCGATCTGGGGCCAGGCCCAGGCTTTCAAAAGGTTGTCCAGATAGACGACCGGCTGGATGACGATCACCGGCGCGCCCGAGGCCAACAGGATCTCGCGCATCTCCAGCCGGGCGTCCTGGGCCGCGATGTCCATGCGAATGTCGGGCACGGGCATGCTGGTGTTGAACACGAGCGTCTTGAGAGTCGGAGAATTTGCGGCCGCCGCCGCGATCACCCGCGTCGCCTCGATCAGCGGCTCGGCTGCCTGGAACGAGGTCGAAGGCAGGTTCAGAAGGATCGCCTCGGCCCCCTCTACAGCCTTGAGCAGGCTGTCGTGATCCGCGTAATCCGCCGGTTGCCGTTTGACCGTTTCGGGCAGCTCCGACGCCTGGGGCCGGCGCGAGACTGCGGTCACATCGTGGCCTGCCGCGATCAGGGCCTGCACTTGGGCCAGTCCCTGGTCTCCGGTCGCGGAAAAGACGGTGGTTTTCATGGCAACACCCTTTGGTTCACGGGATCACAGCAGTCCCGGCAGAAGCAGCACGAAGGCGGGCACGAGGACGATGGTCACGAGGACGAGCATATCGGCGACCAGAAACCACGTCGTTCCCTTGAAGATCGTGCCAAGCGAGATGGATCGGTCCACGACGTTTTTCAGGACGAACACGTTCAGCCCGATGGGCGGCGTGATCATCCCGACCTCGAGGATCTTGGCCAGGAAAATGCCGAACCACAGCTCGTTCACCCCCAGAGTCGACGCCACGGGCAGCACGATCGGCAGCGTGATGATCATCGCGCCCGTCGGCTCCAAGAACATGCCCAGCACCAGATAGATCGTCACGATCCCCAGAAGGAACAGCACCGTCGACGAGCTGACGGCCGCGACGACGTCCGCGATATAGGCGTCCACCCCGCTGAGGGCGACGAACCGGGCCAGCAGATTGGCCCCGATGACGATGAACAAAAGCGCCGAGGTCGTGGCGAAGGCTTCCCCGACCGAAATCCGGAAGTTTCGCATGGTAAGCTTGCGCTGTCCGGCCGCGATCAGCGTGCAAAGCGCCGCCCCGACGGCCCCGGCCTCGGTCGGGGTGAACAGACCCGCGAACAGCCCCCCGAACACCATGAAGGCCAGCAGAAGGGCGGGCAGGACCTTGCGCAGCATGGTCAGCCGCTCGCGCATCGTGTGGGATTCGTCCGACCGCGGGGCAACGTCGGGCCTGAGTTTGACCCAGATGATGACGACAAGGACATAGGCGAACGCGGACAACAGCCCGACACCGGCCCCGCCGAGGAACAGCTTGTTGATCGGCACCTCGGCGATGATGCCGTACAGGATCAGCAGGATGCTGGGCGGGATCAGCGCACCGATCGTCCCGGCGGCGGCGACCGTTCCCGTGGACAGCCGCGGGTCGTAGCCGTGGCGCTGCATTTCGGGCACCGCGATCTTGCCCATCGCAGCGGCCGTCGCGACCGACGATCCGGTCACGGCCGCAAAGCCCGACGCGCCGAAGATGCTGGCGATGGCCAGGCCGCCCGGCAATCGCGCCAGCCAGACGCGCGCCGCATCGAACAGCCCTGCCGTGATGCCGGTGTGATAGGCCAGATACCCCATGAGCAGGAACATCGGGATCGAGCTCAGCTCCCAGCTGGCCGCGAAATCGTAGGGAATGACCTTCAGCGCGCCAAGCGCGGGGCGCCAGCCGAACATCGCATAGATGCCGGCAAACGGGACCGAGAACAGCGCGATAGCAATCGGCACCCGCAGGCCGATCAGGATGATGAGAACCGCAAGCCCGGTCAGACCGATCTCGACATTGGTCATTCGTTCGGCCCGCCGTCGTTTTTGAAGATATCCAATCGGTTACGCGTATCGGGATGCATGCTGGCACCCGCGAGGTAGGCGATGAATTTCAACAGGAACAACAGGCACAGAAGGCCATAGCCCGCCGGTGCCGCGAACCGGACCGGCCAGTTCACGATCTTGATGCCGCGTTCAATGCTGAACGACCCGATGTGGAACTTGTCGACCGCCTCGATCCAGGTGGCATAGGTCAGCATTCCGCAGACGATGCAGCAAAACAGGAAGATCCAGCCGTGGAGGTGCTTCTGACCCCGCGCCGGAAAGAACTGGGTCATCACCTCGACCGAGATGTGGCTCTCAAGACGCTCGACGAAGGCGAGTGGAAGGAAGGTGATGAGGGGCATGTAATAGCCCGCCACCAGCGTCAGCGTGGCCGGGACCGGCGTGCCGAACAGGACGTCCATGACGACGTCCAGGCTGACCTGAACCATCATCGCGACGACGGCCAGCCCGGCGACGATCGCCAGGACGAAGGTTGCCGGGTCGATGAGGGATACGATGAATCGCATAAGTCAGGACCTCTGGGACAGACCCCCTACGGGCACGACGGAAGCCGTGGCGGGCGGATCATTTTGCGGGATTGCGGCGCGGGGAACGTCCCGGTCTCAAGCCGGGCGGTCGTTACCGGGTGACGGGCGGGGGGCGCTGTCGCACGCCCCCGCCGCTGCAATCACTCAAGCCCGTAGGTCGAGGTGTCGATCTTCGAATAGATCTCCTGGACGTACAGGTCCGAGAACGCCTGTATGTCGGCGCCGTCCACCTCGTTCGTCAGGCCCTTCCACTTTTCGACCAGACCCTTGATCATCTCGGCCTTCGCCTCGACGTTCTCCAGGCCGTACTGTTCGGCGAACTGAGCCGTGACGACGGGGTAATCCTGTTCGACGAACGCGGTGATCTTCGCCTTGTCGTCTTCCGAGATCTGGATGACCTCCTTGCCCTCGTCTTCCATCGCGGCAAGCCCGGCCTCGTTGCGCTCCTTGAGGATCTCCCACGCGTTCAGGGCAAGCCGGCCGCCGGCTTCCATCACGGCGCGGCGCTCGTCCTCGGTCAATCCCGCCCAGGTGTCGCGATTCATGTTGGCCGTTCCCAGCCCCGAGAACATGCTGCCGGGCATCAGGTGGGTGATCGAGTCGACCACCTCGATATACCGCAACCCGGTCAGGTTCTCGGGCGAGTTGGTCGAGCAATCGACGTTGCCGGTGCTGAGGGCGTCGTAGATTTCATTGCCCGACAGGGCGACCTGCGTGCCGCCGTAATATTCGATGAAACGCCCCATGTCGGGCGTGCCGGTGCGGACCCGCTTGCCGGCGATATCCTCGATGCTGCGGACGGGGGTGTTGCAGACCAGCCCGTAATCCACCGCGGCCCCGCCACTGAGATACACCGTGTTCAGGCTTTTCAGCTGCTCCTGGCAATCGGGGCAGTTCAGCATGATGTATTCCATCGACGCGCCGATCATCGCGGGCCCGGCATTCTGCGCCGGGGTCCCCGAGGTGGCCAGCATCGACAGGTTGGCCGGCAGGTTCAGCTCCGAAAACTCAGCCGGGAAATACGGAAACAGCGTATATCCGATATCGGCAAGCCCGTCGCGAATGCCCCCCGGAATCTCGTTCAGCCCGAGCAGGGACATCCCGAAAACCTTCACGTCGAGATCGGTGGTCTCGGCCAGTTCTTCCGAGAATGCGACCGCCGCATCGAAATTATAGCTGCTTTCCGGCAAACCGACGGCATAGCGCAGGTCCTTCGCGACCACCGGCCCTGCGGCAACCGCGCCCAGAACCATCCCGGCGAGGGCAAGCCCTGAGCAGCCGGACATCGTCCACTTTCCCGTTTTCATATTCATTCTTCCCTCCCGAAAGTTTGAGCACGTGATTTCAAGCGTATGTCAGTCGCAAATTTCCGCACGGCGGCGTCGGCGCGGCTTGTCCGTTCGATCGGCCATGGCAAGATTCCCCTCCCTTGCCCCTGTCGATCGCCGCAGGTCATCGGTGTTCCCCACGCGCTTCAGCCGACCTTTGTGTGATTGCATCCGCAAGTCAATACACAAGATCTATCGCTAAGTATGCAATACGTCATTCAAGGTTCTGGGGCTTGGCGATTTTGGCCGGACACCCAACACCGTGCCCGGGACATGAAACAGCCCCCCGAACGCGTGTCCGGAGGGCTGTTCAGTTTCACGCACAGGCACGTCCCTGCTTATTTCGGGGCCAGAACGAATTCTCCGTCCTCGACCGTCAGGACGTTCATCCCGTAATGCGGCACGCGCTCGTCGTCATAGCTGAAGCTCAGGTCGCCGATGACGATCTCGACGTCGCGCACATCGTTGACGGCGGCGTTGAAGCTTTCCCGCGTCGGGTTGGGGCCTGCCGCCTTCATCGCATTCGCCAGGACGTGCATCGCGGAATAGCCGATGGCCGCCCAGTTGTCGGCTTCCTTGCCATACGTCTCCTGGTAATGGGCGGCGAACTCTTTGCCCATCTCGCTCGATCCGCCGGGAACCCAGTCGCTCATCAGGTAGGTGCCTTCGACGGCGCCGCCGCCTTTTTCCACGTAGGCGGCAGAGGCAAAGGCCGTGTGCCCCATGATCTTGACGGAAGGATCAAGTCCGGCCTGCTTGAGCTGAAGGACGATGTTCCCGCCCTGCGCCCCCGGCGCGCTGATATAGATGCAATCCTGATCCCCGCCTGCCAGCTTGGTGGCGAGCGACGAAAAATCGCTGTCATTGACCGAAACGCCCTCGCTACTCAGCAGTTCGACGCCATTTTCGGTCATGTATTCCTCGAAATCGCGGGTCAGAGCGACGTAGGCTTCGACTTCCTTGATGCCGATCGTGACGCATTTCGTGACGCCCAGCGTCTCGATGGCGTAGTCGCCGATCGCGGGGGTCGTCACGTAATAGGGCTGCGTGAAGATCGACCCCCATTTCCCGGCGTCCAGAACCTCGGTGCTGTTGCCGGTCGCAAAAAGATGGGTTTCGCGTTCCTGCGCCATCTGGGCCGCACTGCCGGCGACGGCGCTGCTGGTCGGCCCCATGATCGTCAGCACGTCGGGATCGGCGGTATAGCGGGTCATCAGCGACATGGTCTGCGTGCGGTCCGTGGCGTCGTCTGCCGCCTCGTAGACCAGCTTGTTTCCCTCGCCGAAGAACCCGGCCTCGTTCAGTTCGTCCGCTGCAAGCCGCGCGCCTTCCGACAGCGGCGCGCCGATGAATGCGGCCGCGCCGGTCTGCGATTGCAGGATCACGATCTTGTAGTCCTCCGCCTGGGCGGCCGCGGTCGTGGCGACGATGGCAAGTGCCGTCTTCAATATCACTCTTTTCATGGTGTCCTCCCGGTTATGTATCGGGCACCGGGCCTGCGTTGCCCGCCCGTGACCCGCGGCAGGTTGCCCTGCATCGCCCATTATGAGGCCGTTCGTTGTATACACAAGGCATTATTGTGTGTTTTTATGACTGGAGCAATTGTGCGACGCGAAATGGGGGCCCAGCATGGACCATCAGACGAAAGACCAGGCCGAGATCAGCCTTCTTGACCCGATGACGCAAAGCGATCCGTTCGACGCCTATGACGTCATTCGCGAGATGCCGGGGATCTACAGGATGCCCGAAACGGGGTTTTTCATCGTCACGCGATATACCGATCTGCGCGCCGTGCTGACGGACCCGAAAACCTATTCCAACGAAGTCGATCGGGCCTCGTTGCAGGGACCGGAAAACGCGGCATTCCTGCACGATTACCTGCAACAGCACGGATGGCCCCATATCGCGACCCTGCAGCGCACCGATGCACCCGCCCACACGCGGTATCGCAAGCTGGTCGACCGGGTGTTCACCGTCAAGACCGTGCGCGACCTGACCCCGCATATCCAAAGCGTCGCGAACCGGTTGATCGATACCTTCGCGGATAACGGCTCGTGCGAGTTCATCGAGGATTTCGCCGTTCAGCTGCCCGGTGTCATCCTGGCAGAACAGATGGGGCTGAACGCGGACGAGGTTTCGACTTTCCGCAAATGGGCCAATGCGCTGCTGGCCCCGGCATCCTATGTCATGTCCCGGGACGAGCTTCGCGCGAATGCGGATATCGAGCTTGAGGCCCAGCATTTCCTGCGCGACGTGTTCGAGGATCGCCGCAAGGCGCCGCGGGACGACCTGATCTCGAAACTGGTCCATTCCCATCAGGAGGGCGAGGACCCCCTGACCATGGGCGAGCTTCAGTCGATCATGGCGCAGCTGATCGCGGGCGGGTTCGAGTCGACCACCACCACCATCGGCCATGCGTTGCGCCAGCTGATCCTGAACCCCGACCAGATGAACGCGCTTCGGGCCGACGAAAGCCTGATCCGCGGTTTCGTGGACGAGGTCATACGCTATGAAAGCCCCACCCAGGGTCTGCGGCGGCGCACCACCCGGGACGTCGAACTTGCCGGGACGCTGATCCCGAAGGATTCCGTCGTCATCGTCCGCTACGGCGCGGCCAACCGGGACGCCGAAAAGTTCGAATGCCCGCACGCTTTCGACATGCAGCGCAAGAACGCGGGTCAGCATCTGGCCTTCGGGGCGGGACCGCATTTCTGCATCGGCGCGATCCTGGCCAAAGCCGAGATCTCGGAGGGGATCCTTGCCGTCCTGAACCGACTCGAAGACATCCAGCTGGCGCATCCGCTGGAGGAGCCGATCCATCACCCGAACTTCCTGACGCTGCCTCTGAAGACGCTTCCAATCACGTTTTCCAAGCGCACGGGCTAAACGACAACCGGCACCGCGTGGCCGGTCCTTGATTATCATAATACCGATTACAGGCTTTGAAGATATAGCCTGTCACTGGCCGGATCGATCGGCCTCCGGTTCCAGGAACGCGCGGATCTCGGCGGCAACGGCGTCGGCCGTTTCGATGTGCAGCATGTGCGGCGCGCCGTCGATCACCTTCAGCCGTGCGCCCGGAATGGTATCCGACAACGCTTCCATCGCGGCGCGCGGGGTTGCCGGATCGGCCCCGCCGGCAAGGCAGAGCGCGGGGCACGTGACCCCGCCAAGCCGGTCGCGCAGATCGAAGCGAGAGATCGTCTGCCACGCGGCCGCATAGTTTTTCGGATCATCCGCCATAAGCCGCTGGCGCACGGTCCGCGCCGGGGCGGTGTCGCGGAAGCTGTCGGTGAACCATCGGGCCATCGTGGTCTCGACAATTGCTTCCATCCCGCCTTCCAGCGCGGGGGTGCCGCGTGCGGCCAGGCTGGGGCGGTTCTGTTCCAAGATGCCGGGCGGACAGGCACAGCAGATCAGGGCAGCGACCTGTTCGGGATGGTTGACCGCCAGCGCTTGGGCGACCATCCCGCCGAACGAGACACCGATCACCGGCACCGGCACCGGCACCGGCACCGGCCCAAGGTCGAGATCTGCCAACAGGTTCAAGACCAGCGCGGCGTCGTCCTCCACAGTCTGATCCGCGTGGCGGTCCGGCGACGCACCGTGTCCGGCCAGATCGACGCAGACCAGTTGATAGCTGCCGGTCAGGCGTTCGGACAGTTCGGCCCAGCACGTCCGGTCCAGCCCGATGGGATGAAGACAGACCAGCGGGGCGCCCTGCCCCATTCGTTCATATGCCAGGACCGTCATCGCACCCACCTTCAGTTCATGGCCGTGGGCAGCCAGGTTGCAATGCCCGGAACCGCCACGACCACCGCCATCAGGACGATGAAGACGCCGACGAACGGCCACGCGGCCCGGTAGATGGGGCCCAGGCCGATCTCCGGGGCCGTCGCCTTGAACGCGAACATCGTATAGCCGAAGGGCGGCGTGATCCCTCCGACCGACAGGTTCAGAAGCACCAGCAACCAGAACCAGATCGGATCGAAGCCAGCCGCCTCGACCAGGGGTTTGTAGATGGGGACCAGGATCAGCATCAGAGCGATCTGGTCGATGAACATGCACAGCACGAAGACGATGGCCAGAAGCAGCGTCAGCAGCACGCAAGGATTGTCGGCCAGCGCCCCGCCCCAGTCGATCAGCCCCCGAGTCGCGCCGGTCAGCCCCAGCATCTGCCCGAACAGGTTTGAACTTGCGACGATGACCATGATCATCGCGGTGATCAGCATCGCGCTGGACACGCTTTCCCGAATCATCCGCAGAGAGAACCTGCCATAGATCGCCGCGACCAGCACCGATCCCAGAACGCCCGAGGCGGCGGCCTCGGACGGGGTGGCGACGCCCAGCAGGATCAGGCCCATGACCGCGAAGATGATGATCGAGAACGGCAACAGCAGCCCGATGGAGCGCACGATCTCTCGCCATCCGCGCCGCGCCGTGTCGGGAACCTCTGGCGCCGATTTTTCCCGGCGGGAGACGCGCAGGGCGATATACAGCAGGATCAGAACGGCGGCGACCAGCCCCGGCCCCACACCCGCGATCAGCAAACGCCCGACCGACACGTCGGCCAGCGTGGCGATCACGACGATCAGGACCGAGGGCGGGATGATCGGCGCCAAGGACGCCCCCGCCAGGATCGTGCCGATGGACAGCCCCCGGTCATAGCCGCGGTCGATCATCGTCGGGTACAGCGACCGCCCCAGCATCGCCGCGACCGCCATCGCGGCCCCCGAAAGCGCGCCGAAGATGACCGAGATTGCGACCGTCAGCACGTATTGCCGCCCCGGCACGCGCCCGATCAGCCCGTCCATCGCGCGAAACAGGTTCTCGACCGAGCCCGAGCGCGTCAGGATCTCGCCCATCAGGATGAACAGCGGAATCGCGGAAAGGCTGGCGATATTGGCACTGTCGAAGATCGAGTTGGCGACGAGGATCAGGCCCCGCTCGCCCAGCAGCATCAGCACCGTGCCCAGATTGACCAAAAGGAACGACACGAACAGCGGCGGGCCGCTGAGGAACAGGACCAGCAACACGCTGAGGCTGACCGACAGGAAGACGTACCATTCGATCACGGTGCGGCGCCCGTTTCGCCCGCGGCCTGCCGCAGGAAGTGCAGGCTTGCGCCCAGAAAGCCGTAGGTGATCCAGGCCGAAATCCAGATCTTCGGGATCGGCGTGATGCGGGTCAGCATCTCGCTCCGCGCGACCTGAGAGATATTGCCATCCAGAAGAACCCACCCGACATAGAGGCAGACGATCCCGGCCACGCCCGCGATGACCCGGGTGACGGTCCTGCGGACGCCCCCGCGTAGCACGTCCGTCAGGATCGAGATCGAGATATGCCCTCCCTGCCGGGTCACTTCCGGCAGGGCAAGGAACGTGCCGATGCACAGCGCATAGGCCACCACCTCGTTCGACCACGAGGTCGGCGCCGCGAAGAAGTATCGCGACACCGTCTCGAAGCTGTAGGCCCCGACGATGACCAGAAGGCAGATCTGCGCCAAACCGAAGCCGGCGCGGGTGACGGCATCATGCGCGGACGCAAGGCGCGACAGGGCTGGCGTCACCCGGACCCCCTCAGTCCGTCAGGCCGGCATCGCGCGCGGCGCTGCGGATCTCGGCCGACAGCTCTTCCCCGCAGCATTCGGCCGCCAGTGCCCAGACACCGTCGTAATAGGCCTGTTCGACCGCCTCGAACTGCGCCTCTGGCAGCTCGGTCACTTCGACGCCTTCTGCGGCCATCGCCTCCAGATCCGCGTCAATCACCTCGTCGCCGATGCGGATTGTGTCACTTTCGGTTTTCTGCGCGGCCTCCATCACGGCGGTCTTCTGCTCGTCCGTCAGCCCGTTCCAGGTATCGAGGTTCATCGCGATGTAGGAGACCAGCTGCCCGAAAGTCGGCTCGGTGCGATAGGGCGCGACCTCGTAATGCTTGGTGGCGCGATAGACCGATTGCGGCGCGCAGGCGCCATCGACGACGCCGCGTTCGATCCCGGCATAGACCTCGCCCATGGGCGTGTTGACCGCCGCGCCGCCCAACGCCTCGATCACCGGCACATAGGTCGACACACCGCGCAGCTTGCGGCCCTGCCATTCTCCGCCGTCCAGCGGCTCGCTCAGATAGCAGTGATACCCCGCCGAGCCCACGGCGACGTTCGCCAGAAGCTTCAGGTTATGTTCGTCCTGGAAATACGTGTCGATCATGTCGAACACGCCCGAGGACCGGATCTTTTCCGGCTCGGGCGTCATCGCGTTCGCCACCACCGTCAGCGCCTTCGAGTGATAGGCGGGATAGGTATAGATGATGTCGAAGACGCCCATGCTGGTGGGCGTGATCTGTTCGAACGGCGGAACGCTTTCGGGGCCGTTGATTGTGACCGAAAGGCCGGTGTCCTTGGCCTCGAGGTTCTCCTTGAAGCGGGCGCCGGGCATCCACGCCATCTCGTTGGTTTCGGGCCAGCTGACGATCATGCGCAGATCCTGCGCCATCGACGGGGCGGCCACGCAGGTAGAGACTGCCGCCGCGACGAGACTGGCGGCCAGTGTGGTCGTTTTCATTCTTTCCTCCCTTGATCGGCGGATCCTGTCCGCCCGGCAGCCCGGGGCGTTGAGATTCTGAGGTGCTGCTGGGAGGAGCATCCCCCATATGGGGAAAGCCCGTCAATTCGCGCGCCACGGCGCGGATCCGACAGCGCCGGCCCGTACTGGACGGCTGGGCCACAGAGATCCGGCTTAGGCGGGGCGCATGTAGGTAATTGATTTATATGCTAATTACATGATTTAGCATCCCGAGCTGTTGGCCCGTGTGTCGCGCTTTGAAACGACATTGCCGCATCGTTCCGTATTCCGGAAAACAGGTTCTTGCCCGGATACAGCACCTTTCGTCCGTCCCACGGGGCAGGTCTGATGGCGCCGAACCGAACTGACAGGGAAACCACCATGTTCTTCGAGCCGGCTAACGGGCACGGTCTGCCCCACGATCCGTTTCGCGCCATCGTCGCCCCGCGGCCTATCGGCTGGGTCTCGACCCTGTCGGACACGGGCCTGGTCAACCTGGCACCCTACAGCTTCTTCAACGCGGTGGCAGGCCGTCCGCCCATGGTCGCGTTGTCCTCCGAAGGGATCAAGGACAGCATCACGAACATGCGCGACACGGGCGAGTTCGTCGTGAACCTCGCCACGATGGCCCTGGCAAAACAGATGAACGAGACGTCGCGCGATTTCGACTCGGACGTGGACGAGTTCGGACCGGCCGGCCTGACGCCCGAGCCGTCGAAGCTGGTCAAGCCGCCGCGGATCGCGGGCGTGGCCGCCGCATTGGAATGCAAGGTGACGCAGATGGTCGACCTGCCCGATCTGCAAGGCGACAAGGGTCAGCGCCTGATGGCTGTGGGCGAGGTCGTGGGCATCCATATCGACGACGCCATGCTGACCGACGGCAAGTTCGACATGGTCAAAGCGGGCACCATCGCGCGCTGCGGCTACTGGGACTACCAGGTCACGAGAGAGCTATTCGACATGCCCAAACCCGACGTGCCAGGCGCGCACTAAACCCGGTCACGTCAGGACGCGGACCGGATCGCCGTCCAGCCAGGCGGCGATCGCCTCGACCGCGCCGCCGAAATAAACCCGGTACGAGTCTTCGGTGACATACCCGATATGGGGCGTGACCAGCACGTTCGGCAGGTGCAGGAAAGGATGATCCGCGGGCAGGGGCTCGGTCGCGAAGACGTCCAGCCCCGCCTGGATCCGGCCGGACCGGAGCGCTGCGATCAGGGCGTTTTCCTCGACGATGGGACCGCGCGAGGTGTTTACCAGGATCGCGCCCGGCTTCATCTGCTCCAGGCCGTCCGCCCCGATCAGCCCGCCTGTCGCCCTGGACAGGGGCACATGAATGCTGAGCACATCCGACGTTTCCAGCAGCGTGCCGAGGGTTTCGGCCCGCTTCACCCCGTGGTCTGCCGCGTCGGCATCGGTCAGGCTGCGCGACAGGGCCTGAACGCGCATGCCGAAGGCCGCGCCGAACCCGGCCATGCGTTTGCCCAGTTTGCCGAACCCCAGAAGGCCCAGCGTCTTCCCGTTCAGCGTCATGCCCAGGCCCGTCTGCCACGCGCCATTCTTCCGCAGCGCGCGATCCTCCTGCGGGATCCGGCGCGCCAGGGCGATCATCAGCGCGAAGGCCAGTTCGGCCGCGTCCGGCCCGCCGCTCGACGTGCCGCAGACGGTCACACCCTGTTCGCGGGCCGCATCCAGGTCGATGGACGCGTTGACCATCCCCGTCGTCACCAGAAGCTTCAGATCGGGCAGGCACCCCAGCATGTCGCGGTCGAAGACGGTCCGCTCGCGCATCGCGACGACGATCTCGACCCCCGCAAGACGGTCGGCCATCGCAGCCCGGTCGCCGATATAGCGCCGCTCGACCTCGATATCGGCGCGGGCCTCCAGGGCCCGCCAATCGGCCATGTCGCGGGCCACGCCCTGATAATCGTCCAGGATCACGATGCGCATCGGCTCAGCGTCCCTTGAATACGGGTTGCCGCTTTTCGACGAAGGCGCGCTGCGCCTCTTTCGCGTCCTCGGTGCGCGAAAGGCCCACGGTCAGCGATTGTTCGTAGCGATAGGCGTCGCGCACTGGCATCTCCTGCACCGTCCCGAAGGCGCGCTTCGCGAACTGGATCGCAACCGGGCTTTTCGCGGCAATCTCGCGCGCATAGGTCATGGCTTCGTCCATTAGCTTGTCCACGGGCACGACCGCCTCGATCACGCCAAGGCGATACAGCTCCGACGCCGGATAGCGCCGCCCGGTGTAATACATCGCACTGCACCGGGACTTGGTGAAATGTTCAAGGATGAATGCCGCCCCGCCCGCAAGGCCCACGTTGACCTCGGGCATCTGGAACCACGCATCGTCCGAGGCCAGCATGATGTCCGCCGACAGCATCAGCGCGAAGCCCGCGCCGATGGCCGCACCGTTCACGGCGGCGATCACCGGTTTTTCGCAATCGGCGACGGCATGGAAATACTCGCGCGCCAGCCGGTTGTGGCGCACGTAGTCGCCCCGGCTGGCCTCGATCCCCGTCCGTTCGCGAATGTCGGCCCCGGCCGAGAACGCCTTGCAGCCCGAGCGCAGGATCACCACGCCGACACGCTCGTCGTCGGACAGGGCGTCGAAGATCTCGATCAGCTCTTCGCGCATCCGGCGGTTTTGGGCGTTGACCGGCGGGCGGTTCATGGTGACGACCGCGATCCGGTCCTCGATCGTGACGTCGTGATACTCAGGCTCGGCCATGGCCGGCGGTCTCCTTCTTGCGGCAGGCCAGACGGGCGGCCCCGATGGCGGCGAACTGCCGTGCGGCTCCCCCGCCGGTCGCGGCCCTCTGGCGGATCGAGATCAGGCGATGGTGCAGCCCCATGTCCCATGTGAACCCCATCGCCCCATGGGCGTGGATCGCGTTTTCGGCCACGATCGGCCCGTGATCGGCGGCCACGGCCAGCGCGATGCGGGCCAGGTCGATGGCCTCGGGCGCGTCCTGATCGTGGGCAACGGCGGCCAGGTCGACGGCGGTACGGATGTCCTGAAGGCGCACCCAGTCGTCCGCGGCGCGGTGGCGCAGGGCCTGATAGCTGCCGAGCTTACGGCCGAACTGCTGCCGTTCGCTCAGGTGGACGACGGCGGCGTCAAGAAGGGCCTCGGCCGCGCCCAGGATCTCGGCCGCGGTCAGCGTCCAGGCGATGCATCGCAGGTCGATCTGGCGCGTCTCTGCGGTGGCGGGGTCCAGTTGAGCCCAGCCACCATCCCCAAGCGGGTCCGAGGTCGGTCCGGGTGAAACGGGGCCGAGAAGACTCGTCGCACCCTCTTCCGGCAAAAGCACCGCGACCGGATCGCCATTCAAAGGCGCATGTATGCCGCCGCCTTCGTCTTGGATGGCCAGAACGGCCCGCAGCGTTTCGGGCTTTCCGGCCTGCCCCGTCAGGGTGGCATGGCACAGCGTTGCGGCAACGGGAAAGCCAATTCCGGCCCGGGCCGCTTCGCGCGCGACGATGGCCGCCGACACCAGCGTCAGGTCGCCGCCGACCGGGCCGATCAGGCCCAGATCACCCAGCGCCGCGGCCCCTGCCCCGGCGTCCAGCGCGCGCCGGACCGAGTCCGTTAGCATGGTGTCGAATTCGTCCTCGTGGAACCCGATCGTCATGCCCGGTCCCCCCTCGGCTGGCGCGGCAGGTTCAGAATGCGGTCGGCGATGATGGTCCGCTGCACCTCGGACGCGCCGGCATAGACCGTCTCGGCCTGCGCTTGCAGGTAGGCGTGGCGCAGGTCGGCCCAGTCGGGATCGGCATAGAACGACACGCCGGCCATCTCCTGCGCCGCGCGCAGCATGTCCATGTGAAGTTCGGACCACGCGATCTTCTGCAGGCTGGCCTCGGCGCCGATGGCCTGGCCGGCCGCGACCCGGCTGACGATGCGCAGGTTGTGGCCGCGCAGAACCTCGAGCGCGGCATGCAGCCGTCCGATCCGTTCCGGATCGGCGCGATCCTGAAGACGGTCGATCATCAGGTCGAGTTCGGCGGCGAAGCGGGCCTGCCGGTAAAGCCGCGTCGTTCCACGCTCGAACGCCAGCACGCCCTGGGCGACGCCCCACCCCTCGTTCACGGGGCCCAGACGTTGCGCATCGGGGACGCGCACGTCGTCCAGGAACAGTTCGTTGAACGTATGCTTGCCGGTGATCTGGCGGATGGGACGGCAGGTCAGACCCTCGGCGTCCATTGGCACCAGGAACAGCGTCAGGCCCTTGTGCTTGGGCGCGTCTGGATCGGTGCGGGCGATCAGGATGCACCAGTCAGCATATTGGGCATAGCTGGTCCAGACCTTCTGTCCGCTCAGACGCCAGCCATCGCCATCCCGCACGGCGCGGGTAGCTACGGCCGCCAGATCCGATCCTGCCTGCGGTTCGGAAAAGCCCTGACACCAGATCTCGTCGCACGCGACGATCCGGGGGATAAACCGGTGCTTCTGATCCTCGGTGCCGCGGGCAAGTATGATGGGGCCGACCAGTTCGCGCCCGATATTGTTCGCGCCTTCGGGCGCCATGGCCGATCCGAGCTCGACCATGGCAAGGTAATGCTCGGTGATGCCAAGGCCCTGCCCGCCGTAGGCTTCGGGCCAGTGAAGACCGGCGAACCCCGCCTGCGCCAACGCGCGTTCCCACGCGACCTCGGTCGCGAAGGCCGTAGCTTCATCGTGGGCAGCGGCGGCGGCGCTGCGGTGGTCGGCCAAGGCTTGCGGCAGCCATGCGCGCAGGCGTTCCCGGAACGCGATCTGGTCGGTGCCAAGCTCGATCTTCATCGTTCAGGCCATCTCTGTCAGGGTCGTGTCGCCGCCAAGATACCGCGCCGAGATCTCCTCGCGCGTGCCGATGGTGTCGCGGGTGCCTTCCAGCGCCACCCGGCCGTTTTCCAGGACATAGACATATTCGGCATAGCGCAGCGCCAGCCCGACATTCTGTTCCACGATCAGGATGGTCAGGCCCGTATCGGCATTGATCCGGCCCAGGATCTCGAAAATCTGTTCGGCGATCATCGGCGCCAGTCCCAGCGAGGCCTCGTCGACCAGCATCACGCGCGGCTCGGCGGCGATGGCCCGGCCGATGGCCAGCATCTGCTGCTCGCCCCCCGACAGGTATCCGGCGGTGCCGCGACGCCGTTCGCCCAGAACCGGAAAATAGCCATAGATCCGGTCGGCGATCCGCGCCGTCTCGGCCTTGGACCGGGGCGGGGCGGCGAACCCCGCGACGTCCAGGTTTTCCTCGACCGTCATGTTCGACAGGATGTGACGGCCTTCACGGACATGCGCCACGCCCATGCGGGACCGGCGATGGACGGGGATGTCGTTCAGCTGCTGGCCGCCGAACGTGACACGGCCCGTCGAAATGCGCCCCCGCTCGAACTCGAGCACGCCCGATATGGCCTTGAGCACGGTGGATTTCCCGGCCCCGTTCGCGCCCATCAGCGCCGTCATGCGGCCCTCGGACACCGTCATCGTGACATCGTCGAGGGCCGCGATCGCCTGACCGTAGACGACCGAAAGATTTTCTACGGTCAGATCGGTCATTCCTCGCCAAGCTCCGTCATCGAGAAATCGTCCTCGGACACGTTATAGCGGTAGAGGACCGTCGCCGGGATGCGCTGATCCTCGAAGCTGACATCGCCCACGATGCCCTTGCTGTCCCACCCGTCCAGCGCGTTCACCTGCGCGATCAGGTTGTCGCCGTTCAGCTCTTCGCCCGCCTCGATGGCGTTGCCGATGGCCTCGCGCAGGACCAGGGCCGTGATCCAGCTTTGCACGTACCCCATGTTGGCATAGCCGTTGTATTCCTTGACCTCCCAGTCCTGCAGGCTGTCGCGGATGGCGGTCGCATACTCGCCCTCGGCGTCTTCCATGGTCAGGTCATAGGGCACCACGCCGACATAACCGTCGGCCGCCGGGCCCACGCCGCGCACCATCTCGGGGTCCGAGTTGTAGGCCGTGCCCATGAAGGTCGTCTCGACGCGGTAATCCAGCGCGGTCTTCATAATCTCGGGCCAGACATTGCCGGCGTATCCGTGGAAGATCGTGTAATCCGGCGCGGCGTTGCGCAGCTTGATGGCCGAGGACGTGACGTCCACGCCCGTCCACTTCGTCTCTTCCTCCAGCACGATCTCGACGCCCAGTTCTTCGGCATAGGCGCGGGCGTTCTCGATGGGGTCGCGGCCGAACTCGGTCGTCGAATAGACCAGCGCGACGGTCGGGTTCTCGGTCTCTTCGACCATGTACTCGAACAGCGCGCGGATCATGTCGGAATAGGTCGGACCGGGCAGGAAGTGATACTTGTAGCGTTCCGTATCCACCAGGTCCGACGCGAAGCCCGTGGCCGACATCAGGATGCGGTAGGTGTCGTTGTTCTCGGGGCTGATCGCGCGGACGAAGGGCGTGCCGTCGCCGGCGGCAAAGACCAGATCGCCCTGCGACGCGGCCCGCTTGAAGCCTGCGACGCCCAGATCGACCTTGTATTCGTCGTCATAGAACTCGGCCTCGATCGGGCGCCCTTCGATGCCGCCGTTGTCGTTGATGTATTCGATGGCTGATTGCCAGCCCGCCTGCTGGACCTCGCCGGAAAAGGCCAGCGGCCCCGACAGCGGCAGCGCAATGGACAGCTTGACGGGCTCGCCCTCCTGCGCGGCGGCGCCCTGGGCGAATGCGGCCAGCGCGAAACCCGCGGCCAGTCTTGCGATATGCTTGGTCATGTCTTTGTTCCCTCCCAGAAATCTGACGTCAGTCTGCTTCGGATTCGGCGGCTCGGTCCTGTCGGCCGGTGATCCGGTCCAGGATGCCTTTCAGCCCGCGCGGCTCGAACATCAGGAAGCCGATGATGAGCAGGCCGAAGATGATCTCGCGTAGCGGCGACAGAAGCCCCGCCACATTGGTCTGTCCCTGCGTCGGCATCGCGCTGAGGATCTCGCGCAGAAGTTCGGGCAGCAGGGTCATGAACGCCGCCCCCAGGATCGAGCCGACGATGGACGCCCGCCCGCCGACGACGACCGCCGCCAAGAAGAAGACCGACACCAGCAGCGTGAACTGGTCGGGGTTCACGAGGCGCAGGAAATGCGCCGTCAGCGCGCCCGACACACCCGCGAAGGCCGCGCCGATCCCGAAGGCCAGAAGTTTGGCGCGCACGACGTTGATCCCCAGCACCTGCGCGGCGTAATCGCGTTCGCGCACCGCGATGAAGGACCGCCCCAGACGGGTGCGGAACAGGTTCGACGCGGCGACGAACAGGATCGCCGCGATCAGAAGCACGCCGTAATAGAAGCCCGTGTCGCCCATCCCGAACAGGTCCGTGGGCGGCAGCGACAGACCGCGATCCCCGCCGGTGACCGAGGTCCACTGCTGAAAGATGAAATACAGCGAATACTGCGCGGCCAGCGTCGCGATGGCCAGATAGACGCCCTTGATCCGCAGCGACGGGATACCGAAGACCAGCCCGACAAGGAACGCGGCGACCCCGCCGATGATGACGTTCAGAAACAGCGGTGTGCCCAGGTGGATCATCGACAGACCGGCGGCATAGGCCCCCACGCCGATGAACGCCGAATGGCCGATGGACAGCAGGCCCGCATAGCCCACGGTCAGGTTCAGCCCCACTGTCGCGATGGAATTGATCGCCACCAGCGACGCCATGTAAAGCACGTAGACCGAGGCATAGGCGGGCAGCGTCAGGGCGATCAGCCCCAGCACCACGACCGCCGTCCATTCGAAGTACGGCGTGCGGCGCGGCTGTGATGCGATCTGCGGCGCGATGGGATCGACGGTCGACTGGGTCATCAGATACGCTCCACCCGTTCTTCGCCGAACAGACCGCTGGGCTTCACCATCATGACCAGAAGGACGATCACGTAAGGCAGGAAGCTTTGCCACGCGGCCGACAGGTACGCGCCCACGATGGTCTCAAGCCACCCGATGAAGAGGCCCGCGACGAGCACGCCGAAGACGCTGGTCATCCCTGCCAACATGATGACCGCCAGCACGTTCAGCGCGACGAAGCCAAGCTGGGGCGAGACGCCGTTGACCGACGCGGCCAGGATCCCCGCCACTGCGGCCAGCACACCTGCCAGCATCCACGCCAGCGTGTAGACCCAGCGGACGTTGACGCCCAGAACCTCGGCCGTGACCAGATCGCTGGCGGTCGCACGGATGGCGATGCCGGCGCGGGAAAAGCGGTAATAGGCCACGAACCCGCCCGCCACGACCGCCGCGGCCAGGAACGACCAGGCCAGCTTGCCGGGGATCAGGATGTCGCCCAGGAAGATCGGATCGCGCGGGATGAAGTTGGGCAGGGTCACGATCTCATGCCCCCAGATCAGGCCCGCGATGCCGCGCATCACCGACCCCGCGCCCAGCGTGACCATGACCAGCACGACGACCGGCCGCCCGATCATCCGCCGCATGACTACCCGTTCCAGGATCAGAACGATCACGATGCCGCCCAGGATCGCGACCATAAGCGCCAGCACCCAATGCAGGCCGACCGTCGCCATGGCCCACAGGAAGATGAACGCGGGCAGCATCATCATCTCGCCCATGGCGAAGTTGAAGATCCGTGTGGCCTTGAAGATGATGACGAACCCCAACGCCGACAGGACGTACATCCCCCCCGAGGCGATGCCGATGATGCTGAATTCCAGGAACTGCCTCAGCATCACGCGGCCCCCAGATAGGCTTCGACGACCTCGCGGTCGTTGCGCACCGTCTCGGGGCGGCCTTGCGCGATGACCTTGCCGAAATTCACCGCGACGACGTGGTCGGACAGGCCCATGACCATGCCCATGTCGTGGTCGATCAGCAGCACGGTGGTGCCGAAACGGTCGACGGTCTTGCGCACGTAATCTGCCATCTTCTCCTTTTCGGGCGGGGTCATGCCCGCCACCGGTTCGTCCAGAAGCAACAAGCGCGGCCGGGCGGCCAGGGCGCGGGCAAGCTCGATCCGTTTCTGCAGGCCGTAGGGCAGACCCGCGACCTGCGCATCGCGCACCGCGCCGAGCTCCAGGAAATCGATGATCTCGTCGTCGATCCGCTGCGTCAGGGTCCGTTCCTCGTGCCGGGCGGGCCCAAGCCACAGGGCCGACCGGAAGAGCCCGGATTTCAGCTGCGCGTGTGCCCCCAGCTTGATGTTTTCCAGGACCGTGAGACCGGCGAACAGGGCGATGTTCTGGAAGGTGCGCGCGATCCCCAGCTCGGACCGGGCATGGGCCGGCGCGCCGTCCAGCCGTGTCCCGTCGAACGAGATCGCCCCGGATTTGGCCGTGTAGAAGCCCGAGATGACGTTGAACAGGGTCGTCTTTCCCGCGCCGTTCGGGCCGATGATCGACGTGACCTTGCCCTCTTCCGCGGCAAAGCTCACCTCGTCCATGGCCTTCACGCCGCCGAAGCTGACGCTGACCCGATCGATATCGAGCAATGCCGTCATGGCTGCCGTCATCCTCCCCCTGTGAGGCGCCCCTCCCAGCGCCGATCCGACGCCACGGCCCCGGATTGGGTCAGCCTAGTCCCGGAAGATGCAGGGCAGGAAGTGAGATGATCGCAAAGCATCTTTCCGGATCTCGGAAGGTCGTGGCTTCATCGTTGCCTGTACCGTAAAGACAGAACCAGACTCACAGGGGAGGAGACCCGCATGATCCGTATCGGCCGCTTTACCATCGACTGCGTCGAAGAAATTGTCCTGCGCGAGCCCAAGGAGCTTTATGCCGACTGGGACGAGTCGGCCGTCGATCCCATCGCGGACTGGTTCGTCGGGCCCTATTACGATCCCGAAAGCGGGACCTTCGCGACCTCGATCCATTCCTGGCTGGTGCGCGACGGCGAACGGACGATCGTGATCGACACCGGCGGGGGCAACGGCAAACCACGCCCCGCGTCCGGCCGGTTCGACGGGCTGAACCAACCTTACCTCGAAGAACTCGCCGGCAAGGGCGTCCACGCCGAGGATGTGACGCATGTCCTTCTGACCCATCTGCACGTCGACCATGTCGGCTGGAACACCCGTCGGCAGGGCGATGCCTGGGTGCCCACCTTTACGAACGCCCGCCACGTGATGACCGAGGTCGAGCGCGACTGGCGCGACCCCGAACGCGGCGCCGCCGGCAAGCCCGAAGGCCCCACCATGCCCTTCGTGGACAGCGTGAAGCCGATCCTCGACGATGACAGCGTGGACGTCGATCTGGTCAAAGGGGACGAGCAGGAGTTCCTGCCCGGCATCAGCTTCATGCAGGTGCCCGGCCATGCGCCCGGCATGATGGCGATTCAGGTGCAGGACGGGGGCGAAGAGGCGCTGTTCATCGCCGACGTCATGCACCAGCCGATCCAGATCTATAACCCTGACTGGTCCAGCCGCTATTGCGAGGACAAGCAGGTCGCGACCGAGACCCGCAAGCGCGTTTTGGAACACGCGGCCGAGACGGGGTGCCTGATCCTGCCCGCGCATTTCGGCGGCACCCATTGTGGGTACGTGCGCAAGGACGGCGCCGGCTATGCGTACGAAGCCAGCAAGATCATGCCCTAGGCGGGTGTCGTCTCCGCCGGCGCCAGACGGCGGCGGAACTCCTGCGACAGGAAATCGACGAAGGCCCGCGTCTTCAGGGGAAGGTGCGGGCTTTTCTGGAAGACGGCGTAGATGCCGTTCTCGAAATGGGTATAGCTGACCTCCCATTCGTCCAGCAGCACGACCAGCCGCCCGGCGGCGACGTGATCGCGGACCGACCAATCGGCCATCAGCGCGATTCCCAGCCCGTCCAGGGCCGCGCTGAGAATGGCGTGCCCGTTATCGCTCTGCATGGCGCCGGTGGCCGGGATCGACAGTTCCGGCTCTCCGGATTTGCGGAAACGCCATGCCGATTCGCCCAGATCCAGCCGGTAGGTCAGGCAGGAATGGCGGTTGATATCGTCAGGGCGCAGAAGCGGCGGTGCTTTCGCCAGATAGTCCGGCGTGGCGACCATCACGCGGCGGCTGTCGGCCAGCTTGCGCGCCACCAGCAAACTATCGGTCAGCTTGCCGATGCGGATATCGACGTCGATCCCCTCGCTGACGACATCAACCGGGAAGTTGGTCATCTGCAGGTCGAAGCGGATGCCGGGATGCTGGGCGATGAACGCCTTGAGGCAGGGCACCACGTATTGCTCGCCCACCAGCATCCGCGAATGGACCCGCAACAGGCCCTGCGGCACGGCCGTCAGTTGCAGGACCGCGTTCTCGGCTTCGGCGATCTGGATCAGGATATCCTCGACCTTGTCGTAATAGATGCGCCCCGCTTCCGTCAGGCTCAGTCGGCGGCTGGTCCGGTTCAGCAGGCGCACGCCAAGCGCGTTCTCCAGATCGTTGATGTGGCGCGAGACCGAGGCGGGCGACAGCCCCTGATGCCGCGCAGCGGCCGACAGCGATCCATGATGCACCACGCTTTCATAGACCTTCACGGCCTTCAGCCATTCCATCGCACCAGCCTTTCGGTTTTCCACAACATACGGTCGGATCGTATCGTCTGACGAAAAGATGCTCCTTGGACATTTCTATGTCCACCCTATCCCGCCTTTCCTAACCTGACCCCGAACCCGTTGGCGTTGTCCGCCCGCCGGGTGAGCAATGGGGGGAGACCGGGAATGGCCACGGGCCGATATGTCAGCGATCTTGCGACGGGTGATCGGCTGGGACCGATCCGCTACAGCGTCAGTGCGTTCACGGTTCGCGAATACTGCCACTCGGTCGAGCTGAACCACGAGGCGTTTCTGGGGATCGACACGCCCGTCGCGCCGCCCACGCTGATCCACCTGGACAAGCTGAAGCTGTACGAGGCCGCCTGCCCCGAAGGCACCGGCCCGGACGCCCGCCTGCATATCGAGTTCGACGCCACCTGGCACGCACCCGTCCCCGTCGGCACCGAAGTCGAGGTCGTGGGCGAGACGACCGAACGGTTCGAGAAACGCGGACGCACATATGTCGTCACCGAAATCAACATGACCGAGGCCGGAACGGGCCGCGCGCTGGTCGACTACCGCGACACGGTGATCCTGGCCTTCCGCTCGGACGCCAAGGGGGAGGCCGCCGAATGACCCGACTTGCGCCGGACTCCGAAATCGTCGCCCCGCCGCGCGCCATGACCCGCGAACGGATGCGGTGGTATGTCGACGCGCAGGCCACGGCGGTCGCCAATGACGGCCGCCCCCGCCATGGCGGTCCCACCATCCATGACGACGACGACTATGCCCTTGCGCAGGGACTTCCGGGGATCATCGCCGATGGCATGGTCTCTACCAACTGGATCCTTGCGCTGATGATCGACACCTTCGGCGCCGAGGCCGCGCAAAGCGGGCGGTTGCGGACCAAATATGTCCGCCCCGTCTACGAGGACGACGTGCTGCGCAGCCGGCTCAGGATCACCGAACGGGTCGCGACCGAGGACGGCGACCGGATCCGGATGGACGTGTTCTGCGAAATGCAGGACGGCACCCCCGTCACGGTCGGCGAGGCGGAAGTCCTGGTGCGCGATGCTTGAGGCCGGACGCTATTCGCTGCTGGAGGGGATCCGCGTGCTCGACTTCTCGCGCGTGTTCGCGGTGCCCGCCTGCGGCCAGTTCCTGGGCGATCTGGGCGCCGAGGTCATAAAGGTCGAGGCGCCGGGCAACGGCGACGAGGCGCGGTATTACGGCATGACCGATGCCGAGCTTGAGGCCGTCGGCGGCGTCAGCCCGTCGTTCCACGCCTTCAACCGCAACAAACGCTCGATCACGCTGGACTTGCGCACCGAGGCGGGGCGCGAAACCGCGCATCGCCTGATCCGCGGGTCGGACGTTTTGCTGCACAACTTCCGCGTCGGCACGATGGAGAAGTTCGGCCTGGGCGCCGAAGCCATCCTGGCCGCCCATCCGCGCCTGGTCTACGGCGCGTTCTCGGCCTATGGCAGCCGCGGCGCCAAGGCCCGGATCGGCGCGAACGACCTGGCCCTGCAAGCTCATAGCGGCCTTCTGCACATCACCGGAGAGGCCGACCGCCCCCCCGTCCGCGTCGGCACGGCCGCCATCGACCTGCACGCCGGAATGGCGCTGGCCGCCGGGATCCTGGCGGCGCTCTTCCACCGCGAGCGCACGGGCAAGGGCCAGCTTGTAGAGACCTCGCTTCTGCAAGGTGCGGCCCATCTGATGAGCTATTTCTACGCCGAATACTGGATGACCGGCGCCGAGCGGCAGCGCATGGGCACCGCGAACCACCTGAGCGTGCCGAACCAGGTCTTCCCGACGGCGGACGGCTATGTCGTCATCATCGCCCCCTCGGACGAGATGTGGGACCGGCTGGCGCGCACCCTCGACCCCGAGACGTTGCTGCGCCCTGAATTCGAGACCATCGGCGGCCGCCACAGCCACCGCGACGCGGTGATCGACGCGATCTCGGCCGTGACGCGCACGCGCAGCTCGGACGATCTGCTGATCGCGCTGGGGGCGGCGAAGGTCAACGTGGCGAAGGTCAACACGATCGGCGAGGCGGCCGAGGATGCGCAACTGGCCGATATCGGCGGGCTGACATCCGTGCCCCATGCCGATGGCCCGAAACCGGCGGTGTCGATGCCGGTGGCGTTCGGCACGGCGGATCGCCAAAGCCACGCCCCGGTCCCCGGGCTTGGCGAGGATACCCGCACCGTCTGCACCGAGTATGGGATCGACGACGCGGAATACGACCGTCTGCACGCGGCCGGGGCCTTCGGTCCTTGCGGGACGGAAACCGAGACATGAGCGGAGGACACGACATGGCCGAACACCCCAAACAGGGGGCCCTGTCGCACCTGAAGGTCCTGGACCTGTCGCGCGTCATGGCAGGGCCCTGGGCCGGTCAGGTGCTGGCCGATCTGGGCGCAGACGTCATCAAGGTCGAACGCCCCGGCAGCGGCGACGACACCCGGGGCTGGGGACCGCCCTTCCTGGATCGCGACGACGGGGCGGCGTCGCAGGAATCGGGGTATTACCTGTGCTGCAATCGCGGCAAGCGGTCCATCACCGTCGATCTGCGCGACCCCGACGGGCAGAAGATCGTGCGCAAGCTGGCCGCAGAGTGCGATATCGTGCTGGAGAACTTCAAGACCGGCACACTGGCCCGGTACGGGCTGGACTACGACACCCTGCGCGAGGCCAATCCGCGTCTGATCTACTGCTCGATCACCGGTTACGGGCAGGACGGGCCGCGCGCGGGCGAGGTTGCCTATGACTTCCTGATACAGGCCATGGGCGGCATGATGTCGATCACCGGCGAAGAAGAGGGCAAGCCCGGGGGCGGGCCGCAGAAGATCGGCGTGCCGATGGTGGACCTGACGACGGGCCTCTATTCCGTCATCGGCATCCTCGCCGCCATCGCAAGACGGGCCGAGACCGGGCGCGGCGAGTTCGTCGACATGGCCATGCTCGACGTCCAGACCGCGCTTCTGGCCAACCAGGCGATGAACCACCTTCTCAGCGGGAACACCCCCCGCAGCTACGGCAACGGGCACCCCAACATCATGCCGCAGCAGGTCTTCGCCTGCCGCGACGGCTACATGGTGCTGGCGGTCGGCAATGACGGGCAGTTCGCGCGGCTGTGCGACGCGCTCGGCGACCGTGAGCTGGCCGAAGACGACGAACTGAAGCAGAACAAGGGCCGCGTAGCCCGGCGCGACTGGCTTCTGGCGCGGCTGGCCGGGCATTTCTCGGGCTATGACCGGGCCGATCTTTTGAAGAAACTGAATGCGGCGAATGTGCCCGCCGGGCCGATCAACACCATCCCCGAGGTGTTCGAAGACCCGCAGGTGAAGGCCCGCGGCCTTGTCGGCACGCTGGACCACCCGACCATGGGGACCGTCCCGCAGGTCTTCGGCCCGGTGCGCCTGACCGACGCCGCCTTCCGCCCCGACCGCCCGCCCCCGGGGCTGGGCGAACACACGCGGGACATCCTAGAAGCGTTGCGCTACGAGGCCTCCGAGATCGAGGATTTGCGGCAGCGCGGGGTTGTTTGAGCGATATGGTTGAAGCGGAGCAGTATGATTTCATCGTCGCGGGCGGCGGGTCGGCAGGGTGCGTTCTGGCCAACAGGCTGAGCGAGGATCCCAAGAACCGAGTCCTTTTGCTGGAAGCCGGAGGGCGCGACAACTGGATCTGGTTCCACATCCCGGTAGGTTACCTCTTCGCCATCGGCAATCCGCGCGCGGACTGGCGCTTCAAGACCAAGGAAAGCGCTGGGCTGAACGGACGGTCCCTGTCCTATCCCCGCGGGCGCGTGCTGGGGGGATCGTCGGCGATCAACGCCATGATCTACATGCGCGGGCAGGCCGGGGACTACGACCACTGGCGTCAGCTTGGCCTCGACGGTTGGGGCTGGGAGGACGTGAAGCCGATCTTCATGTCGCACGAGGATCACCACGCCGGCGCATCCGAACATCACGGCGCGGGCGGCGAATGGCGGGTCGAGGAAAAGCGCGTAACCTGGCCGGTCCTCGCCCGTTATCGCGAGGCGGCGGCCGAAACCGGCATCCCCTTCACCAAGGATTTCAACACCGGCGATAACGAAGGCTCGTCCTATTTCGAGGTGAACCAGAAGCGCGGCCGTCGTTGGTCCGCCGCGCGCGGTTTCCTGCGTCCGGCGCTGGACCGCAAGAACCTCGAGGTACGGACGAACTGCACCGTCGACCGTGTCATGGTCGAGAACGGCCGCGCCACATCCATCGAATGGATCGAGGGCGGCACCCGCCGCAGCGCCTCGGCCAAGGCTGACATCGTACTGACCGCCGGGTCGATCGGGTCAGTGCAGATCCTGCAACGCTCCGGCATCGGCGACCCGGAGTTCCTGCGCGGCAAGGGCGTGACCCCGGTCGTAGACCGCCCGGGCGTGGGGCAGAACCTGCAGGACCACCTGCAACTGCGCCTCGTTTACAAGGTCCACGGGATCCGCACCCTGAACGAGACCTATTACAACCTGTTCCGCCGTGCCTGGATGGGGGTCGATTACGTCCTGCGGCGGCGCGGACCGCTGACCATGGCCCCCTCGCAATTGGGCGTCTTCGCGAAATCCAGCGAGGACGTTGACCGCGCCGATCTGGAAATGCACGTCCAGCCGCTGTCGCTGGACAAGTTCGGCGATCCCTTGCACGAGTTCCCCGCGATCACCGCAAGCGTGTGCCACCTGCGCCCCGAAAGCCGTGGGACGGTGGGGATCACGGGGCCGGAGCCGGACGCCGCGCCCGAGATCGACCCCAATTACTTGTCGACCGAGGGCGACCGCGCGGTGGCCGTGCGGGCCATCCGCCTGGCCCGCCGGATCGCACAGGCCCCTGCCCTGCAACCCTATTCCCCGACCGAGCTTCTGCCTGGGCCGGATGTCAGTGACAGCGACGCGGATCTGGTGCGCGCGGCGGGCGATGTCGGCACCACGATCTTCCACCCCGTCGGCACCGCCAAAATGGGGCGCGAGAGCGATCCGATGGCGGTCACCGATCAGCGCCTGCGTGTTATCGGAGTCGACGGCCTGCGCGTGGCAGATGCGTCGGTCATGCCGAAGGTAACCAGCGGCAACACCAATTCGCCCACGATCATGATTGCCGACAAGGCCGCGCGCATGATCCTGGAGGATGCGAAGGCGCGTTGATGATCAGGTGACGCGGGCTTTGGCGCGGTACTTCTCGTCGCGCCAAAGCTCGTTCGACAGCACGTCGTCCAGCACATCGACCGCCGCCGTCACGTCGCCCGCATCCAGATAGAGCGGCGTGAACCCGAAGCGCATGATGTCGGGCGCTCGGAAATCACCGATCACGCCACGGTCGATCAGCGCCTGCATCGCGGCATAGCCCTCGGCAAAGCGGAAAGAGACCTGGCTGCCGCGCTGCGCGGGGTCACGCGGGCTGGCGAGCGTCAGTTGCGGGCAGCGCGCTTCAACCTCTTCGATGAACTGCTCCATCAGGGCGACGGCGGCGTCGCGGACCGCGTGCATCGACACGCCGTCCCAGATCTTCAGAGCCTCTTCCAGTGCGGTCATCTGGATCACCGGGGGCGTACCGACGCGCATCCGTTCGATCCCGCCTGCGGGGGCATAGTCCAGATCGAAGGCGAAGGGCGCGTTGTGGCCCATCCATCCCTGCAACGCGGGGCGCACGGTGTCCGACAGATCGGGGCGGACATAGATGAAGGCGGGCGCGCCCGGCCCGCCATTCAGGTACTTGTAGGTGCAGCCGACCGCGAATTCTGCGTTGCTGGCCGTCATGTCCACCGGGAACGCGCCCGCGCTATGGGCCAAGTCCCAGATCATCACGGCGCCCGCATCATGGGCCTTTCGCGTGATCGCGGCCATGTCGTGACGTCGCCCGGTGCGATAGTCGACCTCGGTCAGCATCGCGGCGGCGACGGTGTCGTCCATCGCGCCGGCCACCTCCTCGGGGGCGACGACGCGCAGTTCGTGCCCCTGCCCCAGCATCTCCAGCAGGCCGCGCGCCATGTAGAGGTCAGTGGGAAAGTTGCCGCTGTCGGACAGGACGACCTTGCGATCCGGACGCAATGCCAAAGCGGCCGCCAACGCCTGATAGACCTTGATCGACAGCGTGTCGCCCATCACGACCGACCCGACCGGCGCGCCGATCAGCGCGCCCACCACATCGCCGACGCGGCCCGGCTGGCCGAACCAGTCGGCCTTGTTCCAGCCACGGATCAGCAGGTCGCCCCATTCGTCGGTCAGCATCGACTGCGTGCGCGCCGCGACTGATTTCGGCAGCGGGCCCAGAGAATTACCGTCCAGATAGATCACGCCGTCGGGCAAGTGGAACAGATCCTTGCACAGGATGGGCGTGGGGGCATGACGGGTATCGGGCATAGTTCAAAGTCCTCCGCGGACGCTCCAGAGCTCAGGGAATAGTTCAACTTCCAGCATCCTGCGCAGATAGCTTACGCCGCTGGTCCCGCCGGTGCCGCGTTTGAAGCCGATCACACGCTCGACGGTGGTGACATGATTGAAGCGCCACCGCCGGAAATAGTCTTCGAGATCGACCAGCTTCTCGGCCAGTTCGTAGAGGTTCCAGAACCGGGATGTGTCGGTATAGATCTCATGCCATGCGCTCTCGATCTCGGCATCTGTTTGATGCGGCGCGCGCATCCGATAGCTTTCGGGATCGAAGCGGCGTCCGGTGGCGTCGGCCAGGCGATCTAGCGTGACATGATACAGCGACGGCCGCGCCAGTTCTTCCTCGAGCGTGGCGTGAAGATCGGGGCGATGTTCATGGACCTTCATCAGGGCCGTGTTGCGGTTGCCCAGAGCGTATTCGATCAGGCGATACTGGTGGGATTGAAAGCCCGAGGACCGCCCGAGGCTTTCGCGAAAGGTCGTGTAGTCGGACGGGGTCATCGTGCGCAGCACGTCCCACGACGCGTTCAGCTGATCGAAGATGCGTGCCACGCGCGCCAGAACCTTGAACGCGGGCTGAAGCGCCCCCGACGCGATGGCCGTGCGCGCCGCGCCGATCTCGTGCAGCGCGAGTTTCATCCAGAGCTCGCTCGTCTGATGCTGGACGATGAACAGCATCTCGTCATGGGCGTCGGACAGGGGTGCCTGGGCTGTAAGGATCCGGTCGGTATGCAGGTAGTCGCCATAGCTCATGTCCTGCGCGAAAGACATCTTTGCGCCATCGGAAGCCGGGTCGTAGGCGTCGGACATGAGGGCCCCTTTGCACCTGCAAGAGCAGTCGAACGATAGGGAGACGCGGACTATTCTTCAAGCCTGAAGATTTCAGGCTTGAAGAAATCAAGAGAGCGTTCGCCGCAAGGTCGTGCACAGCCTGTCCACCGCATCCATCGTCGTCGTGGCCCCCGGGGACAGGCGCAGGATCGACCCGCGCGCGTCCGTGAACAGTCCTTCCTCGCGGCAGGCCGAGACCACGCCGGACGGATCCGCCCCCTCGGGCAGACGCAGCATCACGCTGCCGCCACGGCTTGCGGGATCGGTCGGCGAGGCCGGTTTCAACTCCGGCAGCCCCTCCAGGATCGCCGCCCCTAGCGTCTGCGCATGATGCAAAAGCGCGGCACTGCCCCGCCCCGCCTGCCATTTCAGCCCGGGGGCCGAGGCGATCGCCGCCAGCGGCGCGGGCGTTCCGGCATCAAACCGTCGCGCGTCGGGGGCGTAGGCGAAGGCGTCGAGGTCCCACGAGAATGGGTTGGGCTGGCTGAACCAGCCTCGCAATTCGGGTCGGCATTCGTCCATAAGGTCGGGCGCGACATGCACGATCCCCGCCCCCGGCGCGCCGCCCAGCCATTTCAGCGAGGTCGACACCACGATGTCGGGCGCGTGATCGGCGACCGAGAACGGGACCACCCCGATACCTTGCGTCAGGTCCAGCGCAATCACGCTTCCGGCGGCCCGGATCCGGGGCAGCAGCCGGTCCAAGTCGGCCCGGTATCCCGCAGTCGAGGTGACCAGCGTCACCAGCGTCAGCGCCACGTCCGGGCCAAGCCGCGCGATCATGTCCTCTTCGCGCACCCATGTCTCGCCCGCGCGCAGGGGCACCGTGTCCAGCGTGAAGCCCCGCCGTTCGGCAAGACCCGCCAGCAGGAAATGCAGGCTGGGGAAGCAGTCCGCGGCCACCAGCACGCGCTTGCCCGCCAGCCGATCGGGCGGCAACCCGCCCAGCACGGAATAGAGCCCGGACGTCACCGACTCGGACGTCGTCAGCGTGCCCTCGGGCGCGTCGATCAGCGCCTCCCACAGGGCGATGAACTCGGCCCGGGCAGCCAAAGCGCGGGGCCATTGGCTGTCGTCGGGGGTGGACCACAGGGCCGCGAACTCGGCCGTCGCCGCCTGCATGTCCCGTTCCTTGCCGGGATAGAGGCCGATGGAATGGTTGAGGAAATAGCCCTCGCCGCTCATCCCTGCATCGTCTCGAACGTGCCGGGGAGGGAGACCTCCAGAAGCTCGATATCGCTCGACGGATCGGCATAGCGCGTGCGCATCCCCGGCGGGATCACGAAGGCATCGCCCGCCGCCAGCGGCACAGGATCGCGGCCTTCGCCTTCCAGCGTCATCGTGCCTTCCATCACGAAGGTGAACAGGATGTCGGCGTCATGGGCGGTCCAAACCGGATCGCCCTCGGCCCGGCGCGCGACCATGACGCCCGCAACGTTCCCGGTGTTCTCGGCAATCGTCGTATCCCGCGCGGTGAAGCCGGGCACGCGGAAAGGGCGCCAGTCGGCCTTGTCCTTCTGGTGGTGCACGAAGCGCTGGCCCTGGAACCGACGGTCAGGGTTCGCAGGCCCGTTGGGCAAGGTCATGTCATGGTCGATGGTCGTCACATGCTCGGCCGGGACGCCGATCTCGATCACCTCGATGTTTTCCGAGGCATAGAGGACGCGGTGCCGGATTTCGGGCGGCTGGATCACACAGTTCCCGGCATGCAGGCGGAAGGGTTCTCCCTGATCCTCGTAGACCAGATCGACCCAGCCGCGGTAACAGAAGATCAGCTGAAACCCGACCGTGTGGTAATGCACCATGTCCGGCACCGGCCCGCCATCGGGGATCCGGATATGGCTGGCGATGATCGACCCGCCCAGCCGGTCGGGGATCAGGTCGCGGTAATGCATCCCCGCGCGCCCCACGATCCAGGGCGCCTGATCGGCGAGTCGTCGCACGATGAAGGAGTTCAGCGCCTGCGGCACCACCAAGGGCGGCTGCATCTCGTCGATCTCGATCCGGGTGCCGTTGGGCGCGGTCAGTTCGCGCGCGCCGTTCGCGAAGCCGTCCGGGTTGTCCATCCGCAGGCGCAGGGTGCCCGGAGGTTCGGTCGCGCCCTTCTCGATCCGCAGCCGAACGCCGTGACCGGAGAACACCGCGACTGAAGGATCGTCGGCGGGATAGATCATGTCCAGCCGCATCCCCAGTGTCTTCGTATAGAACGGAATGTCGTCGCGCAGCTCATCCGTCGGCAGACGGATCTCGGCCAGGATGTCGCTCATCGGGTTGCCCTTATCGTATGCAAATGCATGGTATTCCGAAGGGTCGACGGACCGCAAGCAGGGGGATGGACTATGGACAGGATCGCGGCAGTAACGGGCGCGGCCGGGGGGCTTGGGCGGGCCATCGTGGCGCAACTGGTGGGCGACGGGCTGACCGTCGCGGCACTGGACCGGGACGAGGACGGGCTGGCCGCGCTGACCTCGGCCCATGGCGATGCGGTCCTGCCCTGCCCGGTGGACCTGATGCAGACGGACGCCATCCGCACGGCGTTCGACGGGATCGCGGAAAAGCTGGGCGGCCTCGACGCGCTGGTCAACAATGCCGGTACCTGCTTCATGTCCGAGTTTCCGGATATCCCCGAAGACGAGTTCGAGGCGCAGATGCGGCTGAATTTCGGGGCCGCGTTCCATTGCTGTCAGGCTGCCGTGCCGCGGATGCTGGACCGGCCGGGCGTGAAGAAGATCGTCAACATCTCTTCCAACGGGGCCTACAATTTCGACGTGTTCGACCCGCCCCATTACCGCGCCTCGAAAGCGGCGCTGGACACGCTGACCAAGGATCTGGCCCGCCGCTATGCCCGGCAGAAGATCGCGGTAAACTCCATCGCGCCCGCCATGACCGAGACGCCCCTGTTCGGCGTCGTCAGCAAGGAGGTGCTGGAGGCCGCGATCGCGCAGATGCCCCACGGCCGCGCCATGCAGCCGGGCGAGGTCGCGGCCTGGGTGGGGTTCCTGATCTCTCCGGCGGGGGACGTGTCCAGCGGCAACGTCATCATCCTGAACCAGGGCCGGGACGTGCGTTAAGCGTAGTGGTTGGGGGATTTCAGCAGTTCGGGCCACTGGGCGGGATCGTGGCCATAGATGACGAAGGCCCCCCGCTGGTCCGCGATCCGCATCAGCCGGTCCGCGCTGGCGATGGCTTGCGCGGGATCCCAGGCGGTGTTGAATCGCTCGTCGATCTCCGAAGGGCGAGAGATCGCGTCGGAGGCCAAAAGCACCGGCCCCATCTCCGGAAGCTCGACCAGCAGGGCGATCTGTCCCGGCGCGTGGCCGGGCGTCTGGAACAGCGTCACGCCGGGGCCGATCTGCGCATCCTCGGCAACCCTTACGTACTCCCGATCCGGCCAGTCCCAAGGTTGCCCGCCGCTCCAATACAGCGGCTTGGGCAGTGCGCGCTCGACGTCGGAGATCAGCATGGGCGCCTGCGCAAAGTCGAACAGCCCGCCCAAGTGGTCGATATGGGTGTGGGTCAGGATGAACAGATCGATCTGGTCGGGCGTAACGCCCGCCTTGGCCAGTTGCGGCACCGGCATGTTCTCGGGCCCGATCGACAGCACCTCGCCGAAACTGCCAAGCGCGTCGTCTTCGGTGGCCTTGGCCTGATCGTCGGCGTATTTGGCGGGAAAGCCGCTGTCGATCAGTACATGCTCGTTCGCATCGGTGGTCAGCAGGAAGCCGCAGATGCCGATGTCGCGCGGGCCCGCGTGGACGCGGAACAGCCCGAAATCGAGGACGGTCAGCCGCGCGGGGCGGCCTTTGAGAAGATTGAGATGTAACATGGGGGCAAGGTGCCGATGAAGGTCAGGATACACAAGCTGTTCGAGTATCTGCTGGATACCGTCGATGCCGAACCCGAGGCGATCGTCGGGTTCTCGCTGTCGACCTCGCCCAAGCTGGGCGAATTTCTGGACGACATGGACCCCGACCTGCCGCTGGACTGGAACCAGCGGTCCTTTCGGGGCCTGCCCGAGCTGCGCGACCATGTGCTGCGGCAGGCGGGGCTGACCGGCCTCTGCGCGCCCGACGACGTTCTGATCACCGCCGGTGCAGCCGAGGCGAACTATCTGGCGCTGCGCCAGCTTCTGTCCCCCGGCGACCGGATGGTCACGGAAACCCCCGGCTGGCCCCAGGCCGAGGTTCTGGGCCGCGCACAGGAGGCCGAGATCGTCACAGTTCCCCGCAACGAGGCCGACGGATGGCGCATGCCGCTGGACAAGCTGGCCGAGGCGGTGACTCCGGGGACGAAACTGATCTTCCTGTCCAACCCGAACAACCCGACCGGGCGGATGATGGACGCGAGCGAGCTGATGCAGGTGGCCGAGATCGCGCGCCGCGCCGATGCCTGGCTGATCGTGGACGAGGTCTATGCAGGTCTGGAATGGGAGGGGGAGCGTGCCCCGTCGATCGCGGGCCTGTATGAGAAGGGGATCACCACGGGCAGCGTCTCGAAGGCGTTGGGGTTGCAGGGGCTGCGCACCGGCTGGCTGATCTGCCGCGATCCCGGAATGGTACAGGACGCAGTCATCCTGCGCGAAAATGCCAGCGAGATCATGAATATCCTCGGCGAAGTCGTGGCCGAGATCGCGCTCCGCCCCGAACGTCTGGACCCCGCGCTGAAGGCCGCGCGAGAGGAAGGGCGCGCCGGGCTGGCCCGGATGGACGAATTCGTGGCCCAAACCGACGGGCTGTCCTGGGTGCGCCCTCAAGCGGGGCTGATCGGTCTGGCCCGCCTGCCCCACGACATCGACGGAGAAGACTTCGCGCGCCGCCTTTTGGGCGATCCGTGGCGCACCTTCCTTCTGCCCGGCGCTGCCTACGAGCAGCCGAACCACATCCGGCTGGGCGTCGGCGGCGGGCCGGGCACGAACCTCGAGACCGGGCTGGAGCGGTTGGCCGACTGCCTGAACAGCTGGCCGGGGCGGTGATCAGGCCGACCCGGCGGTCGTGAAGCTGCGGATCGTCTGCAGCGCGCCCTCCAGCGCCTCGCCCTTCGGGTCCTTCAGGGCCGCCGCGATCAGCCGCGCGGTCCAGTCGGCTGCATCCTCGCGCCCCTCGACCAGGGCCGCACCCGACATGGCCTTGTCGAACTTCGCCAACCCGCGGGCGTGGGTGTCGCTGTAGCCCTTGATCAGGCGGCGGATCTTCAGCGTCTCGACCGCGTGGGCATAATCGCTGTCGATCCGCCCCAGCGCGGCCGTCATCCACGCGTCGATATGGTCCATCTCACGCCCGTGCCGCAGCAGCGACCGCCGCCAGCGCCGCAGTCCCGCGGCAAGGTACAGCGCGGTGAAGCCGGCCAGGCGATCCGTCCGCACCCGGCGCCCGCGGTTGACCAGCCAGTCCAGCCGTCGCAAGGCGTTCGGCCGCGCCTCGACCCAGGCACCAAGGCGGCGGGGCATGACGCTGATCGCCTCGGCCGATCCGGGGTGAAGGTACTCGGTCACCTGGACCAGCGTGCCCTCGGGGGCGCGCATCTCGTCGGTGATCCGGGCAAACCGGCCCCTGCGGGTCTTGAGATCCGCGACACGCAGGATGTCGTCATAGGCCATCGCGTTCGCAAGATATTTCGCCGCGGTGGCGGTGAATTCGAACGCCTTCGCCTCGCCGCCCGCGGTACGGTCACGCGCAAGGATCGCGTCCAGCCGGTCGAGGTAATCGCGCCCGTAGTCCAGATCTTGGTAGTCCACCAACTTGCGCAGGCCGACGCGCGCCATTTCGGCAACCGGCCCGGGCAGTGCGGTGGCGCGGTCCGACAGCTTGGCCCACTCGCGCAGCATCCCGTCCGGGCCTGCCATACGCTCGGGGCCGGCATCCTCCTCGACCGGGGTCGCGGCGGGGGGCAGCGTGCCACCGGGGGCGGGGGCATCCTTGTCCAGTTCGACCGTGGTCGGGGTCCGGCCCTGTGCGGCGGCCTCGCGCGAGATTTCGAACGCGGCGAGCGAGGCCTCGACCCCGCGGCCCGAGGCGCGGATCGTCTCGCGATAGGTCTCGACCTCGAAGGGCAGCGCGTCCGATCCGGCCAGCGCGCCGAACAGGCTGGCCGAGATCACGCTGCCCGCCTCGCGGGCCATTTCCTCCATGTCGAAGGCGATGAAGCGGGCGGCACTTTCGCCCGCGGCCTTCGCCACCGCGCTGCTGTCCGCCAGCCCCGAGCCCGGAACGATCTTCTCGCTGACGGCCAGCGCACGATGCGACGACGCGATCAGCGTGGTTCGGTCGGAAGTGACAAAGCCGCGCATGATGGCGCGCCCGGCTTCCATCATCTCGGCCGCGATCAGAATGTCCACGTCCCCTTCGGCCGGGGCCAGAGCGAAGACGGGCTGCCGACCGCTTTCGGGCAGCATCTCGACATAATAGATCGTGGCGCCCGTGCGCTGTGCGACGCCCGCGACCGAGGTGGCCTGCACCGCATATCCGTTGCGCTCGGCCAGGTCGACGATCCAGTTCGTCAGAACACCGCCACCCTGCCCGCCCACGGCCATCACGGCCAGCTTGACGACCTGGTCCAGACGCATGTCGGGGGCCTTCGGCTCGAGTATTGCCGCATCGTTCATCGCACCACCTCCCGCGCCAGACGGGTCGAGGCGCGCCGTTCCTGCAGCCAGTCGATGGCACGGCGGTGCCAGCGGGCCATGCGGCTCTCGGCCTTGCCGGGGTTATGGACCAGATCGGCCTGATAGAAGGACGGGCACAGCACGGCGGCATCGGCAACCTCGCCGCAATTCCCGCAACCGACGCAGGACTGGTCGATATGCGCGATGGGATCGTCGCGCAGCGGGTCGTCGGGCATCTTCAGCGTCAGGGACGGACAGCCCGACAGGCGCATGCAGGCGTGATCACCGGTGCAGACTTCCTCGTCCACGCCGAACTTGGGGCGTTCCACCCTGCGGCCGTCCTTGATCGCCTTGGCCAGCAGGGGCTTCTCGCGCCTTTGCCGGTTCAGCATGCATTCCGAGGAGGCCACGATGACCTTCGGCCCCTCGTGGTCGGTGGTCAGTGCGTCGCGCAGGGTCTTTCGCATCCGGCCCACGTCATAGGTCCGGTCGATCTGGCGCACCCATTTGACGCCGACGCCCTTCAGCGCATCGGTGATCGGGTTCTTCGTGGCCTTGGTGCGGTTGCTCGCGCGGCTGGACAGGATGTCCTGCCCGCCCGTTGCGGCGGAATAGTAGTTGTCGACGACGATGGTCACGCCGTCCGACTTGTTGAACACCGCATTCCCGATCGAAGACGACAGCCCGTTATGCCAGAACCCCCCGTCCCCCATGATCGAGATCGGGCGCTTCTCTCCCCCGCCATCGAACGCCGCATTTGACGCGGGGCCAAGCCCGTAGCCCATCGTCGTGCCGCCGATTTCAAAGGGTGGCATGATGGAAAACAGGTGGCAGCCGATATCGGCCGAAATCTGGTGGGGGCCCATCTCTTCCTCGACCAGCTTCATCGCGGCGAAGATGGGGCGTTCGGGGCAGCCGGTGCAGAAGCCGGGCGGGCGGCCGGGCACGACCTCGGAGAGGTCGGGCGGGGCCGCGGGGCGGTTCGGGGCGCGGCCGCGATCGGGCAGGATGTCGGGGGCATGGCGGACCATGAAGCTTTCGATTCCGTCCAGCATGACCTGACCGGTATATTCGCCCGCCATCGGCAGAACGTCCTTGCCCGCGATCTTCACCGCGTGACCTGCCTTGTGCAGGATCGAGCGCAGCGCCTGTTCGATGTAGTCGGGCTGGCCTTCCTCGACGATCAGGACCGCGTCCTTACCCTCGCAGAACGCCAGGAACTCATCCTCGACCAGCGGGTAGGTCACGTTCAGGCAATAGAGCGGCACGTCGGTGTCGCCATAGACATCCGCCAGACCCAGCCGCTGCAGGGCGCGAATCACGCCGTTATACATGCCGCCCTGAAGAACGATCCCGACCTTGCCGGCATCCGGTCCGAAGCGTTCGTTCAGCCCGTGGGACTTTATGTAGTCGACTGCGGCGGGCCAGCGTTTCTCGATCTTCTCGTGCTCGTGCCGGAACGAGGCGGGGGGCAGGACGATGCGGTTCGTATCGCGGCGCGGCTCCGACAGGGCGTCTTTCACGGTCAGCGGCGGCGGCACGTTGTCCTTGGCCTGAAACGCGCCGTGGACGTGGCAGCATCGGATGCGGACCTGAAGCATGACGGGGGTGTTCGACGCCTCGGACAGCTGGAACCCGTGCGTGACCGCGTCGGTGATCGAGGGCAGGTTGGGCCGCGGATCCAGCAGCCAGATCTGCGACTTCATCGCGAAGGCGTGGCTGCGTTCCTGCATGATCGAGGATCCTTCGCCGTAATCCTCGCCCACGATGATCAAGGCACCCCCGGTCACCCCGCCGGAGGCGAGGTTGGCCAGCGCATCGGACGCGACGTTGGTCCCCACGGTGGACTTGAAGGTCACGGCCCCGCGGATCGGGTAGTGCACGCTGGCGGCCAGCATGGCGGCGGCGGCGGCCTCGGACGCGTTGGCCTCGAACCTGATGCCCAGTTCGGCCATCAGATCCTCGGCATCGGCCAGGACGTCCATCAGATGGCTGATCGGCGCGCCCTGATAGCCGCCAACATAGCCCACCCCGTTCTCCAGAAGCGCCTTGGTGATCGCGAGGATGCCTTCACCGCGAAATGTCTCACCCGCGCCGATGCGCAGGTGTTCGATTTCTTTCTTGAAAGACCGCTCGGCCATGGGGCTCCCTTTCGGCTGGGGTTTGGCCATTTATATCCATTTGCATAGAACTTTGCCAAGCGTCTTACGGCGCTCCCCATCCAGAAAAGCCGCTGCGCCGCCGATGTCCCATGCGATTGCCGGGCACCGCCCTGACGATGCGATCAAAGATCGTGCAGGCGCACGTTCTTCAGCATCTTCTGCAGCGTTCCGACGAAGGCCGCGCGTTCGGCATCGTCGATCCCGGTGAACAGTTCCTGATAGCGGGCGTACATCGTGGGCCAGACGGCATCGAACTCGGCCCGTCCCGCATCGGTCAGATAGATCTCGCGCACGCGGGCGTCGCTTGCGCGCGCTTCGCGCCGGATCAGGCCGGATTTCTCCATCGCCTCCAGCGTGCGGGACATGGTCGACTGTTCGGTCACGGCATAGACCGACAGCTCGTTGATGGTCAGGCCGGGCACCACCGCCAGAACGGCCAGCGTGCGCATCTTGGCCGTCGTCAGGCTTTGCGCGCGGACGGACCCTTGCAGATTCGCGTTATAGCGGCCCATGATCCGGTTCATCAGGTAGGGCGCGAAGTGCCACAGCCCGATCTCGCCCAGCGTCTGGTCCGGGCGATCCTCTTCGGGGGACTGGTCTTCCGCCATGCGCGCTACTTGATCCGGTTCGCCACGAGAACGCCTGACCCGCCACCTAGCCCCGGCCCGGGATGGGTCGAGGCACCGATATGCCACAGGTTGCGGATCTCGGTGCGGTGATTGACCGCCCCCTTGAACGGACGCCAGAGGAAAAACTGGTCCAGCGCGCAGGATCCGCCATAGGGATCGCCGCCGACCAGGTTGACGTTCATCGCCTGAAGATCCGCGGGCGAATGGGCGCTGCGGGCGATCACGCTGTCACGGAATCCATCGATATGCCGTGCAAGGATGGCCTCGATCCGGTCTGCGTATTCCTCACGCAGGGCGTCTGTCCAGCGACCGTCCGCGGGCACGTCGATCATGCCGGCCGCATCGCCTTTGATCTGCACGGGGGCCTCGGGCATCTGAAGCCACAGGGTCGCCTTGCCTTCGGGCACCCGTGACGGATCCAGCGCGCTGGACTGGCCGACGCAGATCGTGGGGGTTTCGGGCAGCATCCCGCGCGCCGCCTCGTTGACGGCCTTCGACACCCCGTCGAGGCCCGGCGTCACGTGGACCAGCGCCACCTTCTCCATCCCCGGTGTCTTCCAGCGCGGTGGGGCGTCCAGCGCATAGTGCATCTGGAAATTGCCCATGCCGTGCCGGAAGGTCTTCGCGGCTTTGGCAGGCTCGGCCGGGGGATCGTCCAGAAGCTGGTCGTAAAGCTGCCCCGGCGCGACCGAGGCGATGACGTGGTCCGCGGCGATCCGCTCGCCCCCGGCCAGCCGCACGCCGGTCGCCGCACCGCCCGAGGTTTCGATCCGCTCGACCGGGGCGTCGGTGCGGATCGTTCCGCCGTTCTCCTCGATGATGGCGCGCATCCCCTCGACCAGCCGCGCGGCGCCGCCTTTCACCACGGGCGCGCCCGCGGCCTCGAGCGCGAAGGCGATGACCTTGCCCATCTGCGCGGAATAGGCGGATTCGGGGCCAAGCCCGCAATGCAGCACCCAGGGCGCGAAGAGGGCGCGGGACGTCTCGGAGGTAAAGGCCGTTTCCAGCCAGCCGCGTGCGGGGGCCAGCCCCTCACCCAGGAACGCGGCCAGCCCGCGGGCACCGCGCCGCCACGCCTCGCGTGCCAGAAGGGTTGCGGTCTGGCGCGACCACAGTCCCTGCCCCAGCAGGCCGAAGATAAGGTCGGCATTCGCACCGACCCCATCTGCAGCCTGGGCGAACGCGACCCCGTCCCCGGCTGCCAGAGCCTCCAGCGCCGCGACGTTCTTCGCCCGGTCCGTGGTCAGAACGACCGAGGATCCGCCGGGCCGAAGGACGGCGGTGGGGTGGTCGGTATGCGCGAACTCGACCCCGTGGCGGGCCAGATCGTCCCCCAGCACGGCATAGGCCGGCCCGGTCAGGAACAGGACGAATGTCGTCGCCATCACGTCATGCAGGAAACCCGGCGCCGTGATCTCGGCGGTGCGCATGCAACCGCCAAGCTGGGATTCCCGCTCCAGCAGAAGGACCTTGCGGCCCTTCTTGGCCAGCAGCGCGGCGGCGACTAGGCCGTTGATCCCGCTGCCGATGACGACGACATCCCGGCTCACGCGGGGACGAGCGCCATTGCCCGGATCGGGCTGCCGGTGCCGCGCTGGATCTTCAGCGGTGCCGCGATCAGGACCGCGCCCTTCGCCGGAAGCTGGTCCAGGTTGGCCAGCGAGGCGAGGCCGAAGCAATTGTCGCGGTGCAGGAAGTTGTGGGCGGGGAACGGCGGCTCGAGGCCCCCCGCACAGCCCGCATCGGTGCCGATGCATTGCGTGCCCCAGCCGACGATCTTCTTCGACAGCAGGTATTCGATGCATTCAGGCGTCGGCCCGGGCGAATGGGGGCCATTCTCGTCCGCGTTCAGAAACTCGTCCTGGCTGCCCGCGCGCTTGTCCCAGTCGGTGCGCATGACGACCCATTCGCCCGCACCGATCTCGCCATGCTCGGCCTCCCACGCCTTGACGTGATCGGGGGTCAGCAGGAAATCGGCATCCTCGGCGCCCTCTTTCGAGAAATCGAGGACATTGACCGGGGCGACCACGCGCTGAAGGTCCAGCGTGTCGGTGAAGCCCTCGTCGTAATCCTTGCCGGTGATCCAGTGGTGCGGCGCGTCGAAATGGGTGCCGGTATGCTCGCCCAGCACCATCCAGTTCCACGCGAAGAACGGGCCGTCCTCGTCATATTCCGAGATCTTGTGGATCTCGACCTTGGGGGTGTTCTTGGCGAAATCGGGCGGCAGCTGGAGGATCGGTGTATCCGGTCCCAGCGATCCCGTCAGGTCCACCACCTTGATCTCACCGGCCAGAAGCCTGGCCCCCAGATCCTTCACGACGTCTTCTGCGGACATATGCGCGCTCCCTGTTGTGGAATTCCTTTTGGTCGGAAGCGTAGACAGAAAAACATGCACATGCAAATATCTCTGCGGCAACGACAGGAGATTTGCATGGCAGACGCAGTGGTGATCGGCGCAGGCCATAACGGGCTTGCCGCCGCGGCGGCGCTGGCGGCGAAGGGCTGGTCGGTCGAGGTGTTCGAACAGGCCGACATGCCCGGCGGCGCGGTCAAGACGCGCGAAGCGACCCTGCCCGGCTTCCGGCACGACATGGGCGCGATGAACCTGTCGCTGTTCGCAGGCTCGGCCTTCGCGGGCGAACACGGCGCGGCGCTGGCCAGGCATGGCATGGCCTTCGCCCCCGCGACAGACTGCTTCGCGACGGCCTTTCCCGATGGGCGCTGGCTTGGCGTGTCCACCGATCTGGACATCACCACCGCGCGCATCGCGGGCCATTCCCAGCGGGATGCCGAAACATGGCGCCGTCTGGTCGCCGAATTCGCCGAAGACGCGCCCCATATCTTCGCCGTGCTGGGCGGCCAGATGCGCATCCCCGCGTTAATGAAGACGGCCTATGGCGTGGCCCGCAAACGCGGCGTCAACCACGTGCGCAGCCTTGCGCGGCTGATGCTGCAAAGCCCCCGAGACTTCTTGGACGAGACGTTCGAAAGCCCGCGTGTGAAGGCGATGTGCGCCGCTTGGGGGATGCACCTGGACTTCCCGCCCGACCAGTCGGGCGGCGCCGTCTTCCCCTATCTGGAAGCGATGGCGAACCAGAGCTTCGGCATGGTGATCGGCCAGGGCGGCGCGGACACCATCATCCGCGCCATGGTCGGCATGATCGAAGACGCGGGCGGCAAGGTGACCTGCAATGCGCCAGTGTCCGAGATCCTGACCGCGGGCGGGGCCGCGAAAGGGGTCTGGCTGGCCGATGGGCGGCGGGTGAAGGCGGACAAGGCGGTGATCGCGACCGTTGCGCCCTCGGGGCTTGCGCGGCTGCTTCCGCGCGGGTCCGGCAACGCCCGGTTCGACGAAGGTCTGGCGCGCTATCGCCACGCGCCGGGCACGATGATGATGCATCTTGCCATGGACGGTCTGCCCGACTGGGCCGCGGGGGCCGAGCTGAAGCGGTTCGCCTATGTCCACCTTGCCCCGTCGCTGCGCCAGATGGCCACGACCTATGCCGAGGTTCAGGACGGCCTGCTTCCGCGCGAGCCGGTGATCGTCGTCGGCCAGCCGACGGCCGTGGACCCGAGCCGCGCGCCTGATGGCAAGCACGTGCTGTGGGTGCAGGTTCGCATGGTTCCGGGGACGATCCGGGGCGATGCGGCGGACAAGATCGATGCGCGAGACTGGGCCACCGTGAAGGACGCCTATGCCGAGCGTGTGCTAGACATCATGGAGGGCTACGCCCCCGGCCTGCGCGCCCAAATTCTGGGCAAGCACATCCAGTCGCCCGAGGATCTCGAGGCAGACAACCCCAACCTCGTCGGCGGCGACCAGATCTGTGGCAGTCACCACCCCGCGCAGAACTTCCTGTTCCGCCCGGTGCCCGGATTCTCGGACGGATCGACGCCGATTAAGCGGCTTTGGCTGGCCGGCGCGGCCACCTGGCCCGGTGCAGGAACCGGCGCGGGATCGGGCACCTTGCTTGCGAAACGGCTTGGGAAGTAACGCCGCGAGATATATGCATTGACACGTTTCAGGCTTAAAGTATCGTCATGGGCAGAAGGTCGCCCAAGCGGCCCGTGACATGTGCAGCCCACGCGCTGCCGTCCAACAGATCAGGAGGTTGCCATGACCCTCTCTCGCCGCTCCGTCCTCGGGACGGGCGCCGCCGGCCTTGCCGTGGGCCTGACGGGACTGCCCCGCCTTGCCGCCGCACAGGATGATGGACTGACCATCGCCTATAACGTCAACCTGCCCTCGTTCGACCCGACAGTCGGCCCCTCGGCGGTGAACCCCACGATCCAGGGCATCTATCAGTCGATCTTCGACCAGTTCATCGCCCAGAACGCCGATCTCAGCTTCCGGCCCGGCCTTCTGACCGATTGGGGCTGGACCGACGATAATACCAAGGTGCAGATGACCGTCCGCGAAGGTGCCACCTGGCACAACGGCGATCCGGTCACGCCCGAGGATGTGGTGTGGTCGCTGGAACGCGCGGGCGACCCCGAGGGCGGGAACCCGATCCAGTTCGTTTGGGCCAAGATCGGCAATTTTCAGATCGACGGCCAGACGATCACGGCCGATGTGCTGGAGTACGACCCCACGCTGTTCAAATGGATGGGCTTCCTGACCGGTTACGTCCTGCCAAAGGCATATTTCGAGGAAGTCGGCCCCGAAGGCTTCGAGGAAGCGCCGATTGGCTCCGGCCCCTATATGGTCGACCGGTTCGAGCGGAACGCCTTCATCCGCCTGAAGGCACACCCCGGCTATTGGGGCGACGCCCCCGATTTCGAGACGGTGACGATCAAGTTCGTCACCGACGCCTCCAGCCGCGTGGCCGAGGTGGAATCGGGCCAGTCCGACCTGACGCTGGAAATCCCGTATGAGGAATTCGACCGCCTGCGCGAGCAGGACGCGCTGGAGGGCACGTCAATCCCCGTGTCGGATATCGGGATGATCTTCATCAACGATGTCGAGCCGATGAACGACCCCAACGTCCGTAAGGCAATGCACCTTGCCATCGACAAGCAGCTTATCATCGACCGGCTGCTGTCGGGTTACGGCGTCCCGATCTCGACCCTGCAAACGCCGGAATACGTCGCCTACGATCCGTCGATCACGGTAGATTACGACCCCGACCGCGCGATGGAGCTGCTGGCCGAATCTGGCTATGGCCCCGACAACCCCGTGACCTTCACCATCCAGACCACCCGCGGCTTCAAGCCCAAGGATTACGAGATGATCCAGGCCATCGTCGGCCTGTGGCGGCGCGTCGGCATCGAGGCCGAGATCGAGGTCTACGAGATCGCCAAGCATTACGAGCTGCGGGCCGCCGACACGCTGGCCCCCGCCGCCTTCTACAACTGGGGCAACTCGGTGGGCGATCCGTCGACCTCGACCGGGTTCACCATGTTCGGCCCCTCGCCCCATTCGGTCTGGGACGGGCAGGAAATGATCGACATGATCGGCCCCCTCTGGGGCGAGGCGTACGAGGAGAAGCGTATCGAGGGCTACAAGGCCGTCGACCGCAAGGTGGCCGAGGACGCGCTGGTCATTCCGATCCTGCAATATGTCCAACCCATCGTGCACCGCGCCGGCCTGACGGTCGAGGCGCAGGCGTCAGGCGCCCTGACCGCCCAGGCCATCAAGCGCGGTTAAGGCCCACGGGCGCCCCGCGGCAGGGGCGCCCCATTCCCCATGCAAAACGCCATTCTCCGCCTTCTGACGACCCTCGTCACGCTGTTCGGCGTGGCCGTCGTGGTCTTCGTGGTCATCCGGCTTGCCCCGGGCGACCCCATCGCGATGATGCTGCCCCCCGGCGCGTCCGAGGACGACATCGCCCGCCTACGCGCGAATTACGGGCTGGACCGCTCGGTCCCCGCGCAATTCGGCATATGGCTGTCGGGCGTGGTGCAGGGGGATTTCGGCACCTCGATCTCGCTGCGGCAGGACGTGGGGTCGCTGGTGCTGGGCCGCCTGCCTGCCACACTGGAGCTTGCGGGCCTTGCGCTGATCCTCGCCATCCTTCTGGGCACAACGCTCGCGGTTATCGGCACCCTGCGGCGACAGCGCATGGCCGAAAGCGCGGTGGACCTGTGGAATGGCATGATGCTGTCGATCCCCGATTTCCTGTGGGGGCTGATCTTCATCGTGCTTCTGGGCGTGGTGGTCCCGCTGTTCCCGATCTCGGGGCGGATTGACCCGTCGCTGAACCCCGATTACGCCACCAATTTCCTGCTGCTCGAAAGCCTTGTGCGTCTCGATTTCCGGGTCACGGCGGATCTGCTGTCTCATATGTTCCTTCCCGCGCTGGCGCTGGCCCTGCCCCTGTCGGCCGTCATCGCGCAGGTGCTGAAGCAATCGCTGAAAGAGGTCATGCATCTGGATTACGTCGTGCTGGCCCGCGCCAAGGGGTTCACGGAAATCACGGTCTTGTTCCGCGAGGCGCTGCGCAACGCCGTGCTGCCCACGCTGACGCTGGTTGGCGTGCAGTTCACCTTCCTGATCGGCGGGACCGTCATCGTTGAGAAGTTGTTCTCGTACGAGGGGCTGGGCAACCTTGCCATCGACGCGGTGATCAACCGCGACCTGCCCCTGATCCAGGGCATCGTGCTGCTGTTTGCCGTGCTGTTCATCGCCACGAACCTGATCGTGGACCTGACCTATGCCGCCCTGAACCCGAGGCTCAGGCATGGTTAGGCTGTGGCTCTCAGGCGGGTGGCTGGCGATCCTTGTCCTGGCCGCAATCTTCGCGCCGTGGATCGCGCCGCACGATCCGCTGGCACAGGACCTGTTCCTGGAACGCTTGCCCCCGGTCTGGATCGACGGCGCGGAACCCGGATACTACCTTGGCACCGACAGTCTGGGCCGGGACGTGCTGTCGCGGATGATCTACGGCGCGCGCATCGCGCTGATCGTGGCGGTTCTGGCGGGCGGGGCGGCGGCGCTGATCGGATCGACGCTGGGGCTTCTGGCGGGCTTCTACGGGGGCTGGACCGACCGGATCGTGGGACGGATCATCGACATCTGGATGAGCTTCCCGCCGGTGCTGTTCGCGATCCTGCTGGTCGCCGTCCTGGGCACGGGCCTGCATTCGGTGATCCTGGCCATCGCCATCATCGACTGGACCCGTTTCGCCCGCGTCATCCGGGCCGAGACGATGGCCCAGTCGCGCATGGACTACGTTGCCAGCGCCGTGGTGATCGGGCGATCCCGCCTTGGGACGCTGGCGGCCGAGGTGCTGCCCAACGTCCTGCCCACACTTCTGGTGCTGTTCTCGCTGGAGATGGGGATCGCGGTCATCGTCGAGGCGATCCTGTCCTTCGTGAACCTGTCGATCTCGTCCGACGACCCGACATGGGGCGGCATGATCGCCGAGGGGCGCACGCAGATCCACTTCGCGCCCTGGGTCTTGGTGGTCCCGATGGTAGCGCTGTTCCTGACGGTCCTCTCCTTCTCGCAATTCGGCGAGGGGTTGAAGGATCGCATCGACCCGGTGCTGCGATGAGCGTGGTTCTGGAGATCGACGGCCTGGAGGTGCGCACCCGGGGCGGCCAGCGCCTGCTGCGAGGCGTCTCGCTGTCGGTCGAGACGGGCGAGACGCACGGCCTTGTCGGGGAATCCGGCGCCGGCAAAAGCATGATCGGCAAGGCCGTCGCCGGGATCCTGCCGCGCGGCGTGACGGTAACAGATGGGTCAATTCGGCTGGACGGGCAGGACCTGCTTGCCCTCGGTCGCACCAAGCGTCGGCGGCTGGTGGGCGAACGGGTCGCCATCATCCCGCAGGACCCGCTGACCGCGCTGAACCCCTGCCGCCGGATCGGCGGGCAGATCACCGACCGGCTGATCCATATCCTGGGCTGGGACGCCAAACGCGCCCGCCTCCGCGCCGCCGAATTGCTCGAGGAAGTCGCGATCCGCGACCCCGCCCGCGTGCTGAACGCCTATCCGCACGAGATCTCGGGCGGGATGCGCCAGCGCGTGCTGATCGCCGCCGCCTTCGCCGCCGAGCCTGCGCTGATCATCGCGGACGAGCCGACGACGGCGCTGGACGTGACCGTGCAGAAACAGGTGCTGCGCCTGATCGGCGACCTGCAGGCACGCCATGGCACGGCGCTTCTGTTCGTGACGCATGACATGGGCGTGGTCGCCAAGCTGTGTCCCAGCCTGACGGTGCTTTACGCTGGGCACGTCGTCGATCAGGGCAAGGCCGCGCGCATCTTCGGCCCCGCCCCGCACCCCTATGCCCGCGCCTTGATCGCCGCGACGCCGCGCTATGACCGGCCAGAGGAGTCGCTGCTGCCGGTGCCGCAGGATGTGATCGACGCGCTGGACCGCGAAGTCGCGCAGGCGGATGGTGCCCATGGCTGACCCCCTCCTTCAGGTCCGTGACCTGCATCTGGCGCTGCCCGACCTGAATGCCCCGCGTCTGTTCGGCCCCGCCCCGCAGGTCGGGATCCTGCACGGTCTGACCTTCGACATCCCCCGTGGCGCGACCCTGGGTATCGTCGGGGAATCAGGCTCCGGCAAGTCGACGCTGGGCCGGTGCCTCGTGCGGCTGCTGGAACCGACCGGGGGCACCATTCTCCTGAACGGCGACGACATCACCCATGCCAGCCCCCGCGATCTGGCGGCACACCGGCGCGATCTGCAGATGATTTTCCAGGATCCCATGTCCTCGCTGAACCCGCGCCATTCCGTCTTGCGTCTGATCGCCGATCCCATGCGGCTGCACGGAATTCAGGACGCCGACGCCAAGGCGCGCGACATGCTCGACCGGGTGCATCTGGGCCGCCGCTTCGCCGACCGCTATCCGCATCAGCTGTCCGGCGGGCAGCGCCAGCGGGTCGGGATCGCGCGCGCCGTGGGCCTGTCGCCGCGCTTCATCCTTGCCGACGAGATCGTGTCGGGTCTGGACGTCTCGACCCAGGCGCAGATCATCCGCCTGCTGGAAGAGCTGGTGGCCGACATGGACCTGACGCTGGCCTTCATCAGCCACGACCTGTCGGTGATCCGGCGGCTGTGTCGCGAGGTGATCGTGCTGCGCGCGGGCCAGATCGTCGAGGCGGGGGCAACGTCGAAGATTTTTTCGGCCCCGGCTCATCCTTACACTGCGGCCTTGCAGTCTTCGATAGCTTTGCCGGAGCTAGACGAGGGCTGGCTTTTGTCGTGATGGGTTTGCGGGCGTTTGTGGTCTGGATGCGTGGTTTGCATGGTTTTTCATGTGCTTGCGCTGTGTTTTCTGTGGACAAGTGGTGGGAGGTTTCGGGACCGGGCCGTACCTTTGTGATGTCATGTCAACGAAGAGGGACATCATGTTTTTGACGGATTCGATACGGATCGATGCGGGGGAGTGGTCTGAACTTGAGGCGGCTTTCCGAGCGGGTGGGGGCAAGCGGAACACGCGGATGGAAGACGAGGTCGCGGACAGGGTCTTGACGCGGGGCTGGGCGGACATGATCGATGTCGATGACCTGATCTATGCGCAGGACGATCGTTTGTCGTTCGTGCTGGGGGCGGGGCTGGTGCGCGCGGTGGGGCGGGATATGGAGCTTGGAGAGATGTATGTGTCTCGTCGTCCGTCTCGTGCCGATCCGGCTCCGGTTGTGGATCGGGCGTACGGCATCCCGCAGCTGAGCTGTTTTCTGATCCAGATGTCGCGCCTGGGTTTCACGATCGACGCGACGCGGTTCTGCGCGGCGACGCAGCGCGCGTCTCGGGATCGGGACTGGATGACGCTGGAGGAGCGGATTGCGTGCGATCATCTTTCGCGCCGCCGGGCGTATCCGCCGGTGACGCTTGTCTCGTCGTCCTGCCGGTGGCCGGCGGTCTCCCGGGCCCAGGAGAGTGTGGTGCAGCCCTCAGGGGCGCGGGTGTCGATGTTTCGCGACGGAACGGGGAAGGTGGCACGGATCGAGATCCGCACGCCGAACCGGACGCGCGAAAGGGTGCCGGACATGGCCGCGTCGTGATCGGCTGATGTCCTGCGACGGCTTTCTTCGCGCCGGGGGGCGCATGCCCCCCGCGCGGACCGGGCATCACGGCTCAATGTCGGTGAGCTGTCCGGAGGGGCGGACGAAGCGGTCTTTGGCGCCCTGGGCCCAGGAGATGTAGGGGATGCCGGCGAGAAGTTCGATTTGGTGGTGCGCCATGACGCGGCCCCAGGAGTAGCTGGTATAGCGGTCGACCCGCGCGGCGCAGGGGGCGGTCGTGATGGTGGGGTCGGTTTTAGGCCGGGGCAGAAGACCTGCGCGGTGGTCGAGCAGGGCGCGGGTGATCTCGTATGCGGGGATGCCCCACGCGAAGATGCAGGCGGCCTGCCAGCGCGGTCCGATGGCGGCGGCGAAGGGGGCGAGGGCGAGAGATGGCCTGAGGCGTGTCATCTTGACGTACCAGCCGTGCTGACAGCGGATGGCGCCCACGAACATGTTGATCCGGTTCATGTCGACATGGCGTCCGGGCACCTTCCGCCGGGTCCAGGCGATGATCTCTTCGGTGATCCGGGCATGGAGGGCGGCGCGGTCGTTGCGGGTCGGGATCCGGGGAATGCGGGAACGAGGGGGCGGAGCTTTTGCGGGCGCGGCATGGGGGCGGGCGTGAGGCGGCACGGGCGATCTCTCCTGCGGGTCTGCTGGGACTTGGGCGTGGGTCCGCGTGCGCAGGGTCTGGCTGCGCACGCGGAGCTTTGGCGGTGATCAGGTCGGGTCGCAGCCCGCGTTCGGGTCGCCGGCTTCTGTGTCCGGGTCGCCGTCTGCGAAGAGGTTGCGCAGGACGTAGAAGCGGGCGCTGCCGGTTTCGGGTGTGAGGCGGACTTTCCTGGCGAGCCTGTTGCCTTCACCGGGGAGGAGAACGCCTGTGTCGCGCAGGTGACGGGCGACGCGGGTGGCGTCGAGATCGGCGCAGATCTCGCCGCGAAACACCTCCCCGAAGACGTAGAAGGTCTCGCCCTGGGGCTCGCTGCGACGGAAGCCGGCGCGGTTGTGGACGGGGCGGGTTTCGCGCGCGGAGCCGTCGTCCGGGCGGCGCGCCCCGTCTTCGAGAACGGGCCCGAGGTCCTCGAAGCGGCTGCGGCCATGGGCTGCGACGAACGCCCGGACGCGCGCGAGGGCCTTGATGTCGTCATGGGCGCCGGGGCCGCGCTCGGCCTTCCAGAGGCGGGCGAGGTCGGCCAGGGCATCTCGGGCGGTACCGGGGGGCCAGGGCAGCAGACCGGCCTGGATGGCGGTTTCCCCGGCGACGGCGAAGAGGGCGAAGCGGCGCAGGGCGCGGTGGATCTGCGGGTCGTCGCCGGCGTCGAGGACGCTGTCGAGAAAGGCCGCGAGGGCGGCGGGCGCTGCGGCGCGGATCTGGTCACGATGCACTGCGATCCAGCGCACCAGGGCGGGCCCGGCATGGCCGTAATGGGTCCTGGCCCTGGCGGCGATCCGGTCGGCGAAGGCCGTGGGGCCCGGGCTGTCGTGCAGGGTCTCGAAGAGACCGAGACCGACACCGGCATCGGCGGGCAGATCGAGCAGGCGGACGGCCTGGCCGCCGGTGACGTCCGGAGCGCCGTGGCGCGCCTGGGTGAGGCGTTGTGCGACGGTGAGCTCGCCGGAGGAAAGCAGGATGGTGCGCCAGTGGCCGATCGGACGGGCGCCGCCGGTCTGAGTGGCGCGCGCCTTGCCCTGACCATTGACGATCATGTAGATCATCTCGCCGAGATCGTCGGCCTTGCTCTGGCCGAGTTCATCTTGCACCAGGAGAGTGTCGCAATGCAGCCGGGCCTGGGCCTCCTTGCCGCTCGCGGTGCCGTGCCAGCTGTTCAGGAAGCCGTTCTTGTCGTCGCCGCGCCCCCAGATGCTCGCGGCGAGACGCAAGGCCGTGGTCTTGCCGCAGCCGGATGGTCCGTGGAGGTGGACGCCGCCGCTTTCCGCGCCGAGAAGCTGGAGGAAGGGGCCGGCGAGGCCGGCAGTGACGGCCAGGATCAGGCGGCTGTTGCCGAGGGCATCGGCGACCAGGTCCTGCCACCCCTCGAGGCTGCCGCCCCGGGCGTAGGCATGGGGGGCGTCGAGATCGATCAGGGCGGGCCGATCTTCGGGAATGACGCCGAGGCCCGGGATCACGAAACTGTCTTCGCCCATCCATCCGCTTTGCGTGGCGCGGGCCAGGACGACCGGGGGGCGCGTGGCGGTGATGTAGACATTGAGCGCGGCGCGGTCCTGTCGCTCGACGGAGATGTCGAGGCCGGCGGCGCCGAGCAGTTCGCGGGCCTCCTTGCCGTCGCCGGCGAAGAGGCGGTTTTCGAGAACGAGGGCGACGGGGCGCCCTTCGGGCGTCTCGAATTCGACGGCGCGGCCCCAGCCGCTGCCATCGGGCAGACGGCAATAGCCGATGACCCGGAGGGGCGCGCAGATCCAGGCCCAGATCTCGATCCGCTGGCCGGTCTCGCAATCAAGGGTCGTCCGGAGCTGCTCGACGCCCTCGGGCGTGAGACGGAAGCCTCGCGGCAGGGTCCCATGGGGGTCGTGTTCCGCGGGATCGTCCTCCGGCGCGGCCGGGACATCTTGCCCGGCCGGTGTGTCCTGGCCGGTTTCCTCGCGGGCGACAGCTGGCAGCGGACCGATCTCGACGAGCAGATCGGGCCGGTCGGCCAGGGCCTGTCCGGGAGACGGAGCCGCCAGGCCGGCCTCGGCGAGGTCGGCGATGTCGAAGCCCGGGGTCGGGGCGAGGTCGAAGTGGCGGGCGAGGCCTGCCATGTCGAGGCGGCGGATCCGGGCGGCGCCGACCCTGGTGAGGGCGGCGGCGACGGCGTCGGCCGCGGCCCTGCCGGGTGCGTCGAGATCGGGGGCGATGATCACGTCGCGCCCGGCCAGCGGCGTCCAGTCGGCGGCCGCGGCGGCGGTCGCGCCGCCGGGCCAGGTGGTGTGGCTCAGATCCGGCAGCAGGCGCGCGGCGGCCCGGACGCATTTCTCGCCCTCGTGGATCATCACGGTGGCGTCCGGCGCGGCAAGCAGGCGCGGCAGGTCGAAGAGCGGCAGATCGGGATGGCCGACCCGGTGCCAGGCGTACTGGCCGCCGATCCGGTGCAGCGTCAGCGGGCGGAGGGTCTTGTCGCGCTTGCCCGTTTCGGGGTCCGGCTCAGGGGTTTCGTAGCGCAGGATGTAGCCCAGCAGGGCGCCATCGGCATTGCGATACGGGTAGGCGGCGAAGAGCGGCCAGTCCTGGCACCTGTCGCGTTTGGGTGCGGGGGCCTCCTCGGGTACGGGGCTGACGAGCGTGTCGGCGGAGGGGCGCGGGGACATGTCGCTCATGGCCGCACCCCCAGCTCGCGGGCCAGGCGTTTCGCGGCGGCGAGCTGGCCAATCCCGTTGAGGTAGGCGTAAAGGCTCACCGGGTCGCTGCCGGCATCGTCTGTCGCGAAATCGGCCCAGACGCCGCGGGCGATGTTGATCTTGAAGCTGCCCGGGGAGCGATCGGCGCGGGTGGGGTTGAGGGCGACGTATTCGCGCCCCTCGCGGCGGCCGCCGGGGAGCCACTGGTGGAGAAGGCTGTCGAGGCGGGACATCGCGGCGGCGTTGACCGCGGCGATGAAGCGGCTGATGTCGTGGGGTTGGAGGGGGTGGCGCGGCTGCGCCTCTTTCGTTGTCATGGTCGTCGTTCCCTATGCCCTGCGCCCGGGGGGCGCAGGGGGCCCTCCGGGCGGTGCCCGGAGGGGAATGAAGGGGAGGGGTGGACCGGAAAGCCCGCAAAAACTGTATCCGTTCCGAAGAGCGGACGCGGTATTGCGGTCGCGCCCGGGTGCTCTCTTCGCCGGCGCGTCTCCCGTTATGCGCCGGTAAGGAGAGTATCGTGTTTCGGTGCGAAAACCGCAAAAGAAACCACGCCCTGGCGGTGCATCTTTATGTGGACAACCCGGTTTGGGCCCTGAAAACAAGGGCTGTGGGAGACGGACTGCCGGGCTGTTTCGCGCGCCCATGAAACGATCGCGGGGGCGGATCCGCCGGCCGATGGCCTGTCATCTTCCATTCTTGGCGCCCTCTTGCGCGACGGGGCAATCGGTGGAAAGGTCGATACAGGAAAGCCCGCAAACTTTCCCGTATTGCAGCCGGGCGCGCGCTCCCCGCGCGCGTCCGGTCAGTTCCTCCCGGCGACCACCTGGTCTGCGGCGCCCGCAATGGTCCTGCAGGGCGTGCCGGAACCGGTGCTCGCGGTCGTCCCTGGCAGACACGTCCCGACAGATCGTCTCGTGGCCCCCCGATCGGGGGTATGATCCTTGTCACCGGCCTTCAGGGTTGATCCGGCGGGATGCGAGAAGCGTTCCCCGGTGGGAGTGGCCTACTCCGGTACCCCGCCCAGTATGAAGGTGGCGATCAGGAGAGGACCGGGCTCGGCGCCGGGGAAATGGCGCGCGAAGATGTCCCACACGGCGCCGGTTCGCAAGAGAGAGGAGAGACCGGCATCGATGAAGGCCAGTCCTTCCCAGTCGCAGGCCTGAAGGGCAATGGCGTATGGCTCGAAGGAGTTGAGCCGGCCGCCGAGACGGAGTGGGGACCGCGCGGCGAGATACGGCAGCAACAGGGCCTGATCTCCGGCATGGGCGGCGACCTTCCGGTCCTTGAGCATCTGCACGCCTTCGGGATGATCGTCGACAAGGAGGATTTCGACCCGGTCAGACACACCAGCCTCCCCGAGCGCAGACCGAAGCCCGGCAAGGGTCGTGGTGCCGGTGACGACCGACACGGTCCGGTCGACCAGATCCTCCACGTTCAGCACAGGATCCGCACCGTAGGACAGGAAGTCCGCCCCGGTCACGAAGACCGTCTGGCTGAACCCGAGGCCGCGTTCGCGCCGGTCGATCGAGGCCGTGGTGGCCCCGCACAGGATATCGACTTGGCCGGCCAGTACGGCTTCGACGCGATCGGCCGGTGCCACGGCGGCCTCGTGGAGTGTTGGGACCGGGATTTCGGCTCGGACCGCGGCTGCCTCTACGGCGTCGCGGCAGAGATCCACCATGTATCCTTCTCCTTTGCCGTCGACGATGTCGGAGAAGGGCAGAGAGTCCACGACCACGCCCATGGTGATCGACCCGGCCGAGACGATCGATCCCCTGCCGTCGGCGCACGCCGCCAAGGCAGCCTCCCCCTGGAGGACCAGCGCCAGGACTGCACTTTGCCAGATACGTCTCGTCATAAGCGATATTGCCGTGCAAGCTCAGCATACGGTAGGCACAGCAGGAATGGGGGTCAATCGTGCGAAGCAAGCGCAGAGTGAGCCCGGGGCCTGCCGAGCTGATGCGCCTGTCGGCGGCCATGATCGCCGGGGCGGCCATTATGGCATGGGCCCTGATGGCGTGGGGACCTGCAACGCCGCCTGAACTGTCGTCCGATCGGATCGCGGAGTGCGCCTGGGGAACCACGTGCTGGCACAACACCTACTACGACGCATTCGTGCGGAACGGCCTTGTCGAAGGCCGCCCGGCGGAAGGCAGCGTGCTGGGCCTTCTTCGCTACCGGATCGAGGCCGTCACGACGCAGGATCTCTTCACCTCCCTGACGATCCTGTTTTCGGTTCTGATCTTTCTCGGGGGGCTTGCGTATGGCCGGCGCGAACAGTTGCGGATGCATACGGTCGAGGTTCTGATGAGCGTTTTCCTGTCCGACACGCTGGCCAGGGAGAACCCCCGCATGGCCAACCTGATGCGCCGTGCAAAGGAAGGTGATGTTCAGATCACCGGAGATTTGGACGGGGCGGATGACCAGACCCTCATCACCATGCTCGATTTCTACGAGTTCGTGGCCCAGAGCTGTTTCGAGCGGTCCCTGAGCACGCGTGTCGTCATCGAGATCCGCGGCGATGCGATGCGCAGGGCCTATGATGTCTGCCGAGGCTACATTCGTGACCGGCGGGAAGATTTCGATGAGGAGGGGCATGAAAGCCGCCTCTATGCGGCTTTCGAGCGTTTTGTCCGTGACTACCTGACCAGGCAGGACCGCTTTCATGCCGTGGACGACCTCTCGTGACGTACTCGATCCTCTGTCGCGATCCAGAGACCGGGGCACTTGGCGGCGCGGCCGCCACGGGAAGTCTGTGTGTCGGGGGATGGGTTCTTCGGGGTGCTGCGGGCATCGGTGTTTCGGCAAGCCAGGGAACGGCTCCCTCAACCTTATGGGGCGACGCGGCCCAGTCTCGCATGGCCCGGGGGACTTCCGCCGAAGCAGTCGTCTCGGACCTTGCTGCCGCTGATCCGGGGGCGGCATACCGCCAGCTTGCGGCCCTTGATGCGAGGGGGCGTATCGGAGATTTCACGGGGGAGCGTTCGGTGGGATGGGCAGGTGCCCGAACAGCCGCCAATGCTGTCGCCGTCGGCAACATGCTCGGGGGACCTCGGGTGCTGGAGGCCGCTCTCGAAGCCCTGATGGTACGAAACACCCGGCTCGACCTTCGCCTTCTGGACGCGCTTGCTGCAGGAGCGCAAGCGGGAGGGGACAGCCGGGGCCTTCTGTCCGCGGCCTTGCTGGTTGTGCGCCGGGACGCGGCGCCATTGACCCTCAGGGTGGATCATTCGCACCGCCCGCTCGACGACCTGCTGCGCTTGCACGCGCAGGCCATGGCCTCCCCCTATATCGACTGGCTGGATCATGTCCCCACACTCGACCAGCCGTACCGCAGACCGGCGGAGGAGGGGAAATGAGATTGTGAGTTACACCCGTGTGGCGTCGCTTTCTGATTGGCCCCGGGGGCGCTGTCGGGCGCTTGGCTCGTGCAAGATTTCGTAAGCCCCCGGGCTGAGCGTCGCCTTGACGCGCCTTCAGCCTCGTCACCGCGCCCCGATCCGGCCCGCGCAAGGACAAAGCAAGTCAATGGCGAACGCGTCTTGACCACGGGTGCGCATTGCATAGCGCATCAAAGCCCCAGGTAAGTCCGCAGGGCCTCGTTCACAGCTTCGCTTTTGTTCTTTTCGCGATCAAGCGCAGCGACCACGTCCGGAGCCAGCATCAAGTTCACGCGCTTCTTGCGTTGATCCGGATGCATGGGGGGGCGACCGCGTTTCGCTTCACGGAAGAAATGCTCATCCAGGTCTCGCACCTCGCCGTCGTCACCGATGTATGGGTTCTCTTCAGCCATATAGCTTTACCTCTCTGGCATTCGCCTTGCGCAGACTGATGACGCGCAAGACATCGTTCCTGTAGCACCAAGCGACCACGCAAAGACGCCCTCTGATGGGGGCCAAGGTGATGAAGCGCGTTTCGGGATAGGGCTGACGGGTGTCTTCCAGCGTGATGGCAGTCTCCCAGTCGATCAGCGCCACCTCGGCGAAGTCGAGGCCGCGCGCCATGAACGTAGCTTCGCGCTTCTGTTCGTCCCATTCGAGCTTCACGAAATTGATATACACACCTTAAAGCCTTCGCAAGTCTCCCCTCTGGGCCAGAGTTGCGTGATGCGGACGGCAGGCTCGGCCTGCGCGCCTGGGTGGGCGGCCGGAGCCGATACAAGCGCAACTGATTGGCAACCTTCACCAAACTGACTGACCTGCTCCCCTGCAACACCCGCACTTTCGGGATAGCCAGTTCTTCAGGCGGGGGTGATGAATAGTCTTTCCCGATGCATAGAGAGCGATCTTGCACCGGTAAGGGCGCTGGCCAGGCGTGAGAACACAGGGGCCAGCCAAACCTGGGCGTTGTGACCCTGAAGCGCAGGCCGCATCGCGTTCCGGAACGTCCCATGGAAGAACTGCCAAGGGCGATGAGATCCGGTTGCATCCACGGAGGCTGACATATCGGGCTCTATGGTCCGGGCTCCCAGGGGTTTTGGATTTGAACCCCTGAATTCGTGAAATCCTTCACATTTCGCGTTGCCAGTGTCGCCCCGCGAGACGCCGCGATGGATGCGATCTGGCAGTCGGCCTCCTTGACCGGTTTGCCGGCCCGGCGCCTGCGCGCGGCAATCTTTGGGTAGGCCTTGGCCGCCGTGCTGTCGAACGGCAGGATGCGCCCCGCGAAATCCTCGTCGATCATGCCGTTCAACGCGGCTTCCAGCCCAGACCGCCTCCTGCCATCGGGCAAAAGCAGGAGGCCGAAGCGCAACTCCGCCTCCACGATTGCCGGCAGATAGAGATCGGTCGCGGATTGGGCGGCGAACCACTCAAGAACGATTGGCGCCGGAACTGGCCGCATGACCTCTGAAAGGACGTTGGTGTCGAGCAGGATCATTCGAATGCCGTCGTTTCGCGCCCCGAAGACCGTTCCGGAATATCAAGGTCGACTCCGCCTTCGGCGCCAAATCGCCGGGAGATGGCGAGACCCAGATTTCCCGATGGGGGCTGGGTTTCCACGGCCCGCCGCAGGATGTCTCGAGCCTCTTCTTCCATGGAGCGCCCGTGCTGTGCGGCACGGACCCGCAAGCTGTGTTTTACCGCGTCGTCGAGATTGCGAATGGTGAGACTGGCCATGATCGGATCCTTCCTTGCGGAACATGTATGAGGTGCCAGCAAAGCAATCAATGCTATCAAAGCGTGCGATGCGGGCAAGCCGGTTTCAGCCCCCGGCCATCGTCAGGGACAAGGCACGCAGCCGTGGCAAGATCGACGACGGGCCTGGGACGTTCGGCAGGTGGCACTCCGGCCCCGTCCCTTTGCGCCAGGGCTGACGTCCAGCGGGGCCTCGCGCGGCTTCGGCGCGGCTTGCCGGGACAGGTGCGCCGTGCTTTCCTGGGGCGCGGGAGTCTTTACGCACATCTTTCCCGCGGTCTCGGGGCCGGCGTTTTTTTATGTACTCCGCGTCGGTCCCCTTTTTGCCGCATGAGCTTTCCGCGGCACGGCCATGCCCTGCTGATTGTCGACGGCCGTGGGCTTTGCCGGTGTTTCGTCGGCAGGGTCTGACGCCTTGGCGTCGATCCCCCCGGGCTTGGTGGGCCTCGGCCGCTGAGGTATCGGGCCCCATGCGGCCTGACCGTTGGCCTTGCGTGCCTTGGCAGACCGGCGGAACGGACCAGGTGCAGGATCGGCCCAGGATCGGTCAGGGCATGTCAGCCATCCATGGCCCGCAGCGCCTCGGCCAGAGCCGCACGGGCCTGCGCGCGGGCTTCGGGATCGGCGGCGTCGGGATCGATCCGCAGCGACATGTGGGGCGCATCCATCAGCACCCGGGCGCGGGCGGCTGTGGGGAGGATCCTGTAGACCTCGACCGGATAGGCTACGCCGCGAACGTCCAGCACCCCGCCCGGTTCGCAGGACATGTCGTCGCCCAGATGGGCCCGGGTCTCGCGCGAGATCAGGATTTCGCCGGGCCGGGCCGCGGCTTCGAGGCGTGAGGCCAGGTTCACCGTGCCGCCGACGATCGTGTAGTCCATCCGCGCCTCGGAGCCGAAGTTGCCCACCGCGCAATACCCGGTATGCAGCCCCATCCGCGCCTGCAGTCCCTCGACGAGGCCCTCGCGCCGCCATCCGTCCGACAGCGTCTCGATCCGGTCGCGCATGGCCGTGGCCATGGCCACGGCGGCCCTGGCATCCTCGGCCACCCCGCGGGTTTCGGGATCGCCGAAAAAGCACATGACCGCGTCGCCTATGAACTTGTCGATTGTCGCGCCGTGGGCCGTCGCGATCTCGGCCATTTCGGTCAGGTATGTATTCAGCAGAAGGGTCATGTCCTCCGCTTCCATCCTGTCAGTCAGCTCGGTGAAACCGACGAGATCGGAGAAGAACACCGTCAGCTTGCGCCGCTGGGCCGTGAGACGCACGTCCTGGCGCCCCTCGAAGATCGAGGCATAGACCTGCGGACTGAGATACTTGCCGAGCTTGCCCGACAACGTTTCGAGCGCGCGGGCCTTCATGGCCGCGTCCGTCGCGGCGGCCTCGTGGCGCTCGGCCATTTCGGCCAGGGCGCGCTCGTTGCGGTCGGACAGGCGCATCAGGCGGCGCAGTGTCTTGAGAAGGCGGGCATATCCTTCCGTCAGGGCGCGCAAGTCGGGATCGGTGCCGGCACCATCTGTCCTCAGCCGTGCCTGTGCCTGGTCCAGAAGGGCGGTTTCCCGATCGAAGAGGTCGTCCTGCCCGTTCACGGTTCCTCGCCAACCGGTTCGAGCCGGAAGGTCGCATGTTCGAGATCCTCTCCGAACTCCTCTCCCAGTTCTTCCATGCTGTCGTCCTCGGCATCGAAGCGCCAGACGACCTCGACCGCGGTGCCGTGCCGGGCCGCCTCGTCGAGCCGTTCGAACAGCATCATGATCGCCTTGGCCGAGGAGGAATTGAAGTAGAAGAGCGCCACCTCCAACCGGGCCGCGCCGGGAGCGGTCGCGAGCCAGGCGTCCACCGCCGCGATGACCGGGCCGAACAGCTTTGTCACGTCCTCGGGATAGCTTTCTCCCTCCAGCCGCAGGACCCCTTGCGAGAAACGGAAGTCGATCTCCGGCGTGCGCGGCCCGGCGGGGTGATGAATGTCGGCGGGTCCTGCGGTCATGTGTCCTCTCCGATCCGGGCCTCGATGGCGAAGAAACTGCGCCCGTCCTCCATGCGCAGGAAATCGAACTCCACCGGTGCCGAAGACCGCCGCGCGATCTCGATCAGGCCGACCCCGGCCCCGCCGCCGACGGTGGCGTGGCCATCGCGCAGCTGGGTTTTGTAAGCGGATTTGAGCGCGGTATCGTCCATGCCCCGCAGATCCTCGAGCCGGGCGCGCAGGGGAGCCACGTCCTGCGCGGAGACGACATTGCCGGAATGGACGACATAGCTGCCGGCGTCGCGGCCGATGACGAGAATGCCATAGCTCAGCGTCTCGCCTGCGGCATCGAGCCGTTCGTCCGAATATCGGATCACGTTCTGCATCTGCTCGACGAAGACCGCGAACACCGATCGGATCGTCCGCCGTCCTGCCTCATCCGAGGCCAGTTTGCGGCGCAGAGCCTGTCCCACGCCGCCAAGGATGTCGTCAGTCACATAGCCGGAGTAAGCGAAGATCACCCCCCGATCCCGGAGGTCGGCCCTCAGATCGTAGATGCGCTGCGCCAGCATTCCGTCTTTCTCCTGTTTTTGCCGGGGTCGTTTTCCTGAAATCAAAACCCTATCGCCGGGATGCGGTCCGCGCTACTCTCGCGACGGTATTTCGCAGCCGGGAGGTTTTTCATGCGGCGTCTTTCGATTTCCGTTTCCGCCGTCCTCGGCTTTGCCTTTCTGCCGCTGGCCACCCCGGCGGTTGCGGAGATACCGACCGATTTGCGCGTGGCACTGCAGGGCGCGATGCTGTCGCATGTGGATTCCGTCTCGGTGGACGGCGCCTATACGTATCTCGACACGACCACCGATACCTTGCGGACCGTTTATCCCGCCAACGTGCATCCAATGGTCGTGACCGTGGCCGGCGCCTATTTCGTCTGCTCCGAGATGGTCACCGAGACCGGTGAGCAGATCACGGCGGATTTCCTCGTCCGGGAGGTCGCGGGAGAGTGGACGGTCGTTCAGGCGGTTCTCAACGATCGTGCTTCGCTTGAGGCGGCGATGTCGAAAGACAAGTGACGGACCGCTCCGCGTGACGGGCCTCTTGCGCCGAAGGGTCTTCGTCAAATACGCCGTCTGGTCGCTCCTCATGGGAGCGGCGCTTTCGACAGCGGTGCTGACCCTTTACCGCGATCGGGTTCGCGACCGTCTCGTCGCGGAGGTGTCCACCGAGATCGCCACCCTGGCGGCGCAACTGGCCCGCCCCGCGGCTGCGCTGGCCGCGGACGGCGCGCCCAACCGGGCGGCCGAAATTCTCGCCGTCTTCGCGTCCTTTCCCTATGCGATCTGTGCCGAGCTCAGACGCGATGACGAGATCCTGGCGGCATGGCCGCGGATCGGATGCGGACCGATGCGCAACGGCCTGGACCTGACCCCCACCGTGACGGTGCCCGGAGCCACGTTTCTGGTGCGCATCGATGAGGCCGAGATCGGACAACGCCTGCGCGACGAGATGATCGTGCTGGGCGGGCTTGCCGCCGGGGTGGGTCTGCTGCTGCTGGCCACCGGGGCGGCGGGGTTCTTTCTGTTCGTCGAGCGACCGGTGCGGCGCCTCTCGCGGGCAATGTCGGCCTATGAACGCGGCCGCCCTGAGCGTGCGGATGTCCGGACCGGGGACGAGATCGGGCGGCTGATGGGCACCTACAATGCCATGCTCGACCGGGAGGCCGCCCGCACCCGTGACCTGCGGGAGGCCCATGAGGCGATTCTCGAGAATATCGGCTATGCCGCGCGTTTGCAGGAATCCCTGCTGCCGGACGGTCGGACCATGGATCATGTCTTCGGGACCCACGCCGTATTGTGGCGGCCGCGCGACGGTGTGGGGGGCGATCTCTACCGGCTGATCCCGGGCGCGACGGGGGGAGATATGCTCGCCTTGGGCGATTGCACGGGGCACGGGGTCCAGGGCGGGTTGCTGACGATGCTGCTTGCCGCCGAACTGGATGCGGCACTGGCACGGCAGCCGGGCATCGGTCCCGCCGCGCTGCTTGCCGCGGTCTCCGATCAGCTGAGGCAGCGCCTGACCGAACAGGGCCATGCGCGCGCGGGGGAAACGGGCGGGGACGGATTTGACGGGGCAATCTGCCGCCGCTTGCCCGATGGTGGCCTGCGGGTCGCGATGGCGCGGGTGTCGGTTCTCGTCCTCGATGCGGACGGGACGGCCGTCCGGTTGCGCGGGGATCGCCTGAGCCTCGGCTATCCCGACACGCCCCCGCAGCCTTCTTTGACGGAACAGTATATTGCGCCCATGCCGGGCCGGATCGCGGTGTTCGTGACCGACGGCATCCCCGATCAGCCCGGTGGCCCGAAGCGGCGGGCGCTCGGCCTCGCCAGGCTCGTGCGGACATGCGCGGCTGCTGCCGGCAATGGGCCTGCGGCGGTCGTTGTCGCGGCGCGTGATCTGGTCGACGGCTGGACCGATACGAGAGGTCAGCGGGACGATCAGACATTGATTGCCGTCGCTGTCATGCCGCGCGCCGGTTGACATGCGCGCTTCGACGGGGCCGGATCGCGGGCCATGATCAGCCTCACGATCCACGGGACCCGCGGTTCGCTCCCGGGGGCCACGCCATCGCCGATCTTCGGCAACGAGTCGATCTGCGCGGTCGCCCGCGGTGGCGGAACGGCGGCGATCCTCGATGCCGGCAGCGGGGCATTGGCGGCCGGGGCCGCCCTGCTGGCCGAGGGGCGGACGGACATCGACCTGGTCCTGTCGCATCTGCATCTTGACCACGTGATAGGTCTGCCTTTCCTGCCGCAATTGCTGCGGGGGGACGGAATTGTACGGGTGCATGTGTCAGAGCGGTACGGTCCGGATCCGGGGGCCGTCCTGTCCGATCTGCTGCGCCCCCCCTGGTTCCCGATTCCGCTCTCGCGACTGCCGGGGCGGCTGGAGGGGCATGCTTTCGGCGACGGCGCCACATTGCGGTTCGGCCGCCTCGCGATAGAGACGGCGCCCCTGCACCATCCAGGCGGCGCGACGGGGTTCCGGCTTTGCACCGGCGGGGATGCAGTGGCCGTGCTGCTCGATCACGAACCGGGGGACGCGCAGGCGGACACCGCCGCACGTCATCTGATGCGCGGTGTCCGCGCCGCGGTCATGGACGCCGCCTGGACCCCGCAAGAGGCTCCCGGCCGGGTGGGCTGGGGTCATGGCTGCTGGCTGAGTTGCATCCGCCTCGCCCGGGAGGCCGGTGCGGGAGCGGCGTACTTGTCCCACCATGCGCCGGCGCGGGACGACGTGGCGCTGCTTGACGAGGAGAGGCGCCTCCGCGCGGTCTGGAACGGCGCGTTGCTGGCGCGTGGCGGAGATGTCGTCTAGCGGTGACTTCGGGCCGGCGGATGCGCGCGCGGCGGACCGCCTGTCCGGAGGTCCCCATCAGCCGCCCGGCCGCCCCTCATCCAGGCGCGGTTTCGCCCTTGTCCGGAGCCTGGGCGGAGAAGGCATGCAGACGCCCCTGCGCGATCGCCTCGCGCGCCTGGAGATAGGCGGAGGCTTCCTGCTCGCGACCGCGTTTCCAGTCCATCAGGCCGATCCCGCGCACCGGTGTCACTTCCAGCAACATGTCGCCATCGAGGTCGGTGCGGGCTGTCTGCCGGCGGGAGGCCACCACCATTGCCCGGGACAGGACCTGGACGAGTTTCGGCACGCCCGTGCGCCGGCGTGTCACCAGATGTGCAAGAGTCCGCGTCCGCGTGGGGAGTTCCGAATAGGACACGCGGGCACGGTATTCACGATCCGGAGCGAGGCTGACCACCAGGTTCGGCCCCGCCTTGAGCTGCCGCATCGCGTCGAGGGGCAGGTTGTCGATCAGGCCGCCATCGACGAACACTTCTTTGTCCTCGGAGATGAAAGGCGGCAACATCATCGGCAGGGAACCGGAGGCCCTCACCGCTTCCCATGACGGGCCCAACCTGAACAGCTTGAGATCGTTGGCGGTCAGGCTGGTGGCGGTCGTGAAGACCGGAACCGGCAAATCGGCAAGATCTGTGTCTCCGTAGTGCAGGCGGAGCTGCCGATCGAAGGCATGGGCATCGAGAAGACCGTAGACCGGCGGTGCGAAGGTCGCGAGGGCCGCATTCTTGATGAATATCTCGTCGGTGCGATCCATGATCTCCGCCGGATCGAGACCGGATGCCAAGGCGACCGCCATGGCGCCGCCGACACTCGTGCCGCCCCAGTAATCGGCCGCCATCCGGGCTTCAGCGAGGGCGCGTGCCACGCCGATATGGGCACAGCCCAACGCGCCGCCTCCGCCCATCACCACCCCGCGCGCCTGCCCGGTCGCGAACCGCGCGATGCGCGCCGCGTCCGTCTCCAACGCAGCCGCATCGTCGATCCGCAGGTGGTGGTGTTGCGTCACATCCCACGCCTCGAGCCACGCCCGGCTTCCCGAGATACTCTCCCCCTCGCGCCAGAGCACCAGACGACGGGCAGCGGGGGCATGCAGCTCCGCCGCCAGCCGCCCCAGCCCCACGGGGGGCTGCGGCGTGGCGAGCGGAGCGAGGATCGTGATCCCGTCCGATTGCCGCACCATCGCCCTCCCGAGGCGGTCCTCCGCCCGTGCGATGTAGAGCGCGCGGGGCGCGCGGCTCTCGCCCTGCAGCAAGGCGGCCCCGAGCGCAGTGTCATCCCCTTGCGGCGCATCTGGGTCCCGGGCGTCCAGGACGCGGAGCGGACCCTGCGCCTCCAGTGCCGCGCGCAGCGCGGCGACGGCCTTTTCCGGCGTGCCGTTCGGCGCAAGAAGGCACATCACCCGCGGGACCGGTCGCTTCAGTGGCGGAAGATGCGCGGCCGCCGCGCCCAACCGCCTGGCAAGCCAGGCGGTCAGGGCCGTGCCGATCGCGGGCTCGCGGGCGACCAGCCCATCGAACGCGGTCCGGTCCAGTTCCAGCACCTCGGAGTCGCGGGCGGCGACCACGTCCGCGGTCCGAGTCCCACCCGTCAGGAACGCGATCTCGCCCACGGGCTCGGGCGGCGCGATCTCGGCCACCGTCTGTCCGCCGACACGCACCTCGAAACGCCCCTTGAGAACGAAAAACAGCGATTGTGCCGCAGCGCCCGCTTCGATGAGCTGCGACCCCCTGGTCAGGGTACGCCGGGTCCCCGCCGTTTCCAGCGCCCCCCCGGCCGAGCTGCGCAATACGTCCAGAAGGCCAGAAGCCGCGTCGATCGGTGCCATTCGTCGTTTCCCGGTCCCGTTACACCGGGAATGATCGCTGCGAGCGGCGCGGTGTCAATCGGGCCAGGGGAGCCGATCCGCTGCGGTACGCTGGTTCTGGTCTTCGGCCTCCCGGTCGGGTCGGCCCCTGCGTGCCGGTCCGACCGCGCGCCCGGCCGCGGGGCGTCTTCCGCGGGGGCGTTCCCGCGATCCCGCGGGTCCCGCGGTCTGGCGAGAAAAGAGCTGCCCATGCCTTGCATGGCGGCAGGGTCTGGCAGGCGATGTATGGGTTTTGAAAAAAGACGGGACCGGGGGAACAGGGTCGGGTTCTGCCCCGGTTTACAGGCTTCGGCGGCTGTTCCCGGTGGCGGGAGCCTCGGCGGGAACGGGGCAAGATGGGGACAGACCGGGGACAGACCGGGGCCCCCGGAGCGGCTTTCCTCTCTTGCATGGAGACGAGGAGGGGATTGCCTCGCAGATGCGCAGCTTCTACTTATTCGGCTAGCCGTCTGGCTAGATTAGGGATGAACCTCGCATGATGACGCTTCAGGATGCCAAGAACCGGTTCAGCGCCGTTGTCGACGCGGCGCTCGCAGGACGTCCACAAGAGGTCTCGCGGCGGGGCAAGCCGGCGGTCGTGGTGCTGTCGATCGAGGAGTACCAGCGGCTTGTGGACGCGGCCGGCGGCCCGCGTGGCCGCTTCGTCGATCATCTGCTGGCCTTTCCCGGCGACGGGGAGCTGTCGCGCGCCCGTGCGGCCATGCGCGACGTTTCGTTTTGATGCTCATTCTCGACACCAACGTGCTCTCGGCAGTGCGGCGGCCGGACCGGGCGCCGCAGGTGGCGACCTGGCTGGCCGCGCAGGAGGAGGATGCGCTGCGATTGAGCGTTCTGACACTCGGAGAGATCGAGCGCGGCATCGCTCTTCAGGCATCGCGCAACCCGACCTTTGCAGCCGATCTGCGGGATTGGATCGATCGCACGGTGCTGATGTTCGGCGACCGGCTGCTTGCTTTCGATGCGCGGGATGCGCGGATCTGGGGGGCGCTTTCGGCCCGGATCGGCCATGCTGGCGTGGACCTGATGATCGCGGCGCAAGCGCTTGCCCGCGACGCGGTAGTCGTGACCTTCAACGGATCGGATTTTACGCCGACCGGGGCCCGCATCCTCGAACCGTCGGCCTGATCGCGCGCTTTCGAGACCGACCTTCCCCGCTCCGCCGGGCCGGCCCCGCCCCCGAGCTCTAGGTCAATTGTTTTCGGCCTCGGGCGCGGGATGCCGCTGCCGGATTGCGCTGCCCCTGGCATTGCTGTCACGAGGGTCAGTCCGGTATGGCGGGGGTGTGTTCCCGCGATCCCGCGTGTCCCGCGGTCTGGCGAGAAGAGAGCTGCCTGAGGCCCTGCATGGCGGCAGGATCTGGCAGGCGATCTGTGTTTTAGAAAAAGGGACGGATTGGGGGAACAGGGTCGGGTTCTGCCCGGGTTTGCAGGCATGGGCGACTGTTCCCGGTGGCGGGAGCCTTTGCGGGAACGGGGCGGGATCATGGCTCCCCGCAGGATCCTGCCCGGCCGGGGCGGACTGCCATCGGCCTGCCGGTCCGCCGTTTTTGACGCATGCGGCGGCCGGCGTGCCGGTCGAGGGGACCGAGTGGCTTTCCCTCTCTCGAGCGGAGAGGTCTGGGCGATTGCCGCGGGGGCCGTAGCTTCTGCTCATTCGGCTGGCTGTCTGGCTAGATCAGGGATGGACCTCGCATGATGACGCTTCAGGATGCCAGGAACCGGTTCAGCGCCGTCGTCGACGCGGCGCTCGCAGGACGTCCGCAAGAGGTTTCGCGGCGGGGCAAGCCGGTGGTCGTGGTGCTGTCGATTGAGGAGTACCAGTGGCTCGTGGCCGCGGGGCGGCGGCCCGCGCGGCGGATGAAGCGCGTCAATGCTTCTAGGCTGTGCCGTGCCTTGGAGCCGTTTATCCTTTCGAACGTGCGGCTTGGGGCCGTCTAGCGATTGGCACCGACCCCTGCGCGTCCTACAGCGAGATAAGAGGAAAAACCGGACCGTTTGACATCTTCGGCAGCATATATATTGCGCAGGTCGGCCATCTTCGGGCTGCGCATGCCTCGGGCGATCTGCGACAGATCCAGCGCCCGGAACTCGTTCCACTCGGTCAGCAGGACCAGCAGATCGGTCTCCTTCGCGGCCTCGTAGGGGTCGTCGTGCCAGCTGACGCCGGGCAGCATCCGCTCGCCCTCGCGCTTGCCCTGGGGGTCGCAGACGCGCACTTCGGCCCCACCGCCCACCAGCGCAGGCACGATGGTCAGGGCAGGCGCGTCGCGCATGTCGTCGGTGTTGGGCTTGAACGTCACGCCCAGCACGGCCACCCGCTTGCCGTTGAAATCATCACCGCACAGGTCGTGCAGCTTGTCGATCATGCGTCGCTTCACCGCTTCGTTCACCTCGATCACCGCTTCGGTGATCCGCATGGGGGCCGCGTATTCCTGGCCGATCCGGGCCAGCGCCTTGGTGTCCTTGGGAAAGCACGACCCGCCATAGCCCGGCCCGGCATGCAGAAACTTGTTGCCGATGCGCCCGTCCAGCCCCATGCCGCGGCTGACCTGCTTCACGTCCGCCCCGACCTTTTCGCACAGGGCGGCGATCTCGTTGATGAAGGTGATCTTCGTGGCCAGGAAGGCATTGGCGGCGTACTTGATCATCTCGGCCGATTCAAGGTCGGTGGTGATGATCGGGAACTCGCGCAGGAACAGCGGGCGATAGATCTCGGACATGACCGAAGCGGCGCGCTCGCTCTCGACGCCCACCACGACGCGGTCGGGCCGCATGAAGTCGTCGATCGCGGCGCCCTCGCGCAGGAACTCGGGGTTCGAGGCGACGTCGAAATCCAGCGACGGGTTCGCCGTGGCCGCGGTCTCGGCCACCTTGCGGTTCGTGCCGACGGGTACCGTGGACTTCGTCACGATCACCACGCCGTCCTCGGCCGCCTTCGCCACATCCTCGGCCGCCGCCATGACATAGCTAAGATCCGCGTGGCCGTCGCCGCGCCGCGTTGGCGTTCCCACGGCAATGAACACCGCCTGTGCGCCCTTCAGCCCGGCCTTCAGGTCGGTCGTGAAGGTCAGCCGTCCGGCCTTGACGTTCTTTTCCATCAGAATGTCGAGCCCGGGCTCGTAGATGGGGACTTCGCCCTTTTCCAACCGGGCGATCTTGCCTTCGTCGCGGTCCACGCAAACGACGTCATGCCCGAAATCCGAAAAGCAAACGCCCGAAACAAGGCCGACATAGCCCGTGCCGATCATGGCGATCTTCATTCGTGGAACTCCCCTGGTGCCCGAGTCGCGACCCGTAAATCCCGCGGATCCGCTCAGGTCAATCTGAACCAACTTCGAGCTTCGATGTTGCCAAGTAGTTTTGCCGCCGTTCCAGCGGCTACCGGGCCGACACAACCTTGCGGTCTGGGGGGCGGATTCGGGGGCGGTGGTCTTTCGATCCGGGATGGCGCGGGGGCTGGCAGAACACGCCGCGGTTCGGCAAGAGCTCAGGGCAGGAAAGACGGGGCAGACTGGCGATGAGCATGCGGGTTTTCGTGACGGGCGGCGCCGGGTTCATCGGGTCGCATACGGTGCTGGCGCTTCTGCGGGCGCGGTACGAGGTGCATGTCTACGACAGCTTCGCTAACTCTTCCCCCCGGTCGCTGCGCCGCGTGCGCGAGCTGACCGGGGCGCCCATCGGGTTGACCGAGGGCGACGTGCTGGACCAGAAGGCGCTGAACGCCGCCATTGCCGCCTTTCGTCCCGACGCGGTGATCCACTTCGCGGGCCTCAAGGCCGTGGGCGAAAGCGAGGAGAAACCCCTCGACTACTTCACGGTCAACGTGCAGGGCACGGTGAACCTGTTGCGTGCGATGGACCGCAGCGGATGCAAATCCATCGTATTCTCGTCCTCGGCCACCGTCTATGGCGCGCCAGTCTATCAACCCTTCGACGAAGCACATCCTATTGCCCCCATGAACCCCTACGGGCGCACCAAGGCGTTCGCGGAAGGGGTGATCGGCGACTGGTGCCGCGCAACCGAAGGCGCCTCGGGGATGTTGCTGCGCTACTTCAATCCGGTCGGCGCGGACGAGTCGGGCCGCATCGGCGAAGATCCGGCGGGCCGCCCCAACAACCTCATGCCGTTCATCGCGCAGGTGGCCGTGGGCCGGCGGCAGGCGCTGCGCGTGTTCGGCGGGGATTACCCGACGCGAGACGGTACGGGAGAGCGTGACTATATCCACGTCTCCGACCTCGCGCGCGCCCATCTGGCGGCGCTGGAATACTCGGTCAACTCCACCGGGTGCGAAGCGGTCAACGTGGGCACGGGCCAGGGCGTGACGGTCATGGAACTGATCCATGCGTTCGAGTCTGCCACCGGCCGCGAGATCCCCCACAAGATCGTTGAGCGTCGCCCGGGCGACCTCGCCAGTTATTACTCCTCGACCGAGCGTGCGAAATTCCTGCTGAACTGGGAAGCGCGGTTCGGGATCAAGGACATGTGCGCCACTACATGGAAATGGCAAAGCGAGAACCCGAACGGCTATCGCGACGGCTGAGGGGGCAGCAAGACTGCATGGCTTTTCTGGCGGTGCGCGCGGATTGGGCGGCAAACCAGTCAAGAACGGTCGGCATGGGAACCGGCCGCATGACTTCTGCGACAGATCCGGTGGCCGCGACACGCGGCTGTGGGCATTCGGTATTTTGCCGCCGATCCTGCCTTGGCCTGGCCCGAAACCTGTCCCGGTCCAGAGCCCGATCACGTCGCTTGCCCCTTTTTGCAAGGTGCGATCCGCGACGTGGCAGGCGCCGTGGTCCGCCAGCCTGGCCTCGGCGGCGGGATGCTGCCGCGGGATCGAGCCACCCCCGGCATTGCTGTCACGAGGGTCATTTCGGTGTGGTGGCGCGTGTGTTCCCGCGATCCCTCATGTCCCGCGGTCTGGCGAGAAGAGAGCTGCCCGAGGCCCTGCATGGCGGCAGGATCTGGCAGGCGATGTATGGGTTTCGGGAAAAAGACGGGACTGGGGGAACAGGGTCGATTTCTCCCCGGGTTTGCAGGCATGGGCGGCTGTTCCCGGTGGCGGGAGCCTCAGCGGGAACGGGGCGGGATCATGGCGCCCCGCAGGGTCCTGCCCGGCCGGGGCGTGCCGTCACCGGCCTCCCAGCCGGCCGCTCTGGAGGGGCGCGATGTCAGGTGCCTGGCGCCCGGAGGAGAGGCGGTCGCCGGAGCCGCGATTGAGCGTGTTGGCGCAGCGGTCGCAGAGACGGCCCTTCAGGCTTGCGTGCCGGGCGGGGCGGGCACCGCATACGGCGCAGGGCGCGCCGGACCGGAGCCGGGCGAAGAGGTTTGCAAAAGGGGCCATGACGGGGTCTTTCGAACCGCGGGCGGGACAAGATGCATGTCATGGAGAGTGGCGAACCGCGGGCGCGCGGTCAACGAAAAGCATGCCGCAAGGTCAGCTTCGGTCGACGCCCCGGACCAGATTGATCAGGTGTGGTAAGGGTGGCCGGGAAGCCGGCCGGGGTGGAACGTCTGCTTGCTGCGCGGGAAGGGTGCGCGGGAGAAGGCATTCGCGCATGGCAGGCAGAGATGGTCGCTGTCCGTGGCGGCCAGGGCATGCGCGTTGCAATAGCTGCACTGTGCGTGGGGACGCAGGACGGCGGCGAGGCGCTTGAGGATGGTCATGGCGGGTCTGCCTTAAGTCATGCGGCGGGAGCGGCTTCAACTTTGAAGTGTGCTGCGGCGGATGCAACGCGTCAATGATTCTAAGCTATGCCGTGCCTTCGATTTGCCGGGAGGGGAGGCCGAACGCGTTTGGGGAGAGCGTTGCGGCCTCCTGCCGCCTGTCGGGGTCTGCAACAGCGGGCGGCGTTGCCATGATGGCACGGATCGGTGGGATTTTCTGCTGGCGGGTCGTCGCGGCGCGGCCAGTCGGCCTTTTCCCGCGCAAGACCGGCCGGATCCTGCGTGGGACCGAAGACCGGTCCCGATGATGGCGCCGATCTCCAGCCGCTCCGGTTCGCGACGGCTGATCGGCGCGGGGCAGCATGGCACGGGGACGCGGACGGGGGTGAGAGGCGATGGGGCCCCGGGAAAGACAGCGTGCGGGGACCGGCGCGGATTGAGACGCGACCGATCCCCTACCGCCGGGCGTCGTTTCTCCTGGCGGCTTGCAGGACTATAGCTCGACCGTGGCGTCGCACAACGATTTGGCGGGGGGATGTGGAGGCCGGTGCGTTCAGTGACAATTCGCACATCGGCCTCCTGTGGCCGCGATCTCGGGAAGCCGCGTCCGGTGGGATGGTCCCACGCGGCGCGATCTGCGCGAAAGGGCAAAGAGAAGCTGATTGCCTGGTGCGGTTCCCTTGCAGGGGGCGCACGGCAGTCCGTTAGCCGGGCTGAAAGACCCGCCCCATTTGCCGCGCGGCGGCTGCGCGAGCGGGGTGTGGCTGCGTGTCTGGCTGGATTTTTGAAGGCGGTTTCGGAGTGTTTTTCTGGGGATCGATAAGGGGCAATTATCAACGCCTAAAGCTAGGTTCCAGATATGCCGAACCAACGGAAAATACCCCCTGACAATTTTCCGTCACAGTTGTAAACTTCTATTCAGAAACGGGAAATATTTCCTTCCATGTGACCTCGCGGGCACAGCGATCCGAGTCTTGTTCCAAGGGCTTCGCAGGGCCGGTGGCCGGGAGAGCGTCCCGCATTTCCGAGCGGAGAGGTAGCGAACGACATGACGGACATGCCGATCGATGCCGTGGCGGCCCGCATCGTGAAGATCGAGATCGCGGCCGGACGGCTGGAGGGCGCTTTCGCTTCTGATCCGGCCCTTGGCGCCCTGTGGCGCGGACAGGTCGCGATTACCGAGGCGTGCCGGTCGGTAGGCCTGGAAGATGTTCATCTCGAGGAGGAGGATCTGGTCCTGCGTTCGTATGCAGGCGGGGCCGTGACAGCCGAGACGGCGCGGGCGGGATGGTTTGCCGAAGGCGTACTGCGGGTTCTTGCCCATCCTGGTGATCTCGAGACCGATCCGAGCGGCGTGCTCGCGAGATGCCTGGACGGAGGGCGGATCAAGGATCGTGCCGGTTTCGACCGGGGCCAGCTTGAGAAGCTGGGGCAGCGCGTTCTGGAACGCATGCGTACCGCCGAGGGCCCGTTCCCGGCCGCGCTTGGCGCGGCAATCCTGTTCCGCGGGGCGACGGGCGGACGCCATCCGGCTGCCGAGCGGCTGCTGTTCATGGCTGTCGACCACGCCTATCGATCTGAGCGGGAATCCAGGGCCGATGCAGAACAAGGCGCGGAGGAAATCCTGGCCAATCTCTCGGCACGGTGGATCTTTCCGCCGGCCATGGCTCTGACGGGAGACGGCTTTCGGGCCTGGTTCCCCGCATCGCCGCAGGGGCAGGCCGCACTTCTCGTCGGGCTCGATCGGGAAATGGACCGAGCCCTGGGCCAACTGCCGCTCCTGCGACGGTGGCGCAGCGACGCGCAGGCTCTGTCGCAGTCGAGCTCGGGCAAGTCCAAGCTGGCCGATCTCGTGACCCTGGTGGCGCAGCGGCCGATCCTGACCAGCGCCATGGTCGCGGATGCGCTCGGCGTCACGCCCCGAACCGGGTTGAACCTGCTTGTTCGTTTGACCGATGCGGGACTGATGGCAAACATTACCGGCCGACGGACCTACCGGGCTTGGGCACCAACGCCGATCGCAGACCGCCTGCGCGCCGACAGGCGCGTCCCTACGAGGCGGCGCGAGACCGTGTCGCGGCCAGATCCGAAAACCTCACTGGCCCTACGAGCCTCCGACGGGCCTCGTGATCGCGCCGGCGAAGAGGCTGCCTTGGCCGAGCTCGACCGCGCGATGGCGCGCGCCGATGCGATCCTTGGCAAATACATGTGATCCCACGCACGGTGCCCGGATCGCGCTACAGGTCGAGATCGAGGGATGGGGGCTCTGCGGCCTCCGCCTCTTCCCGGGCCGCGGCGAACATCTCTTGCGCAGCCTTCTCGTCATGGAGCCAAACGGTCAGGATCAGGGCCTCCTCGGTCCGTCTGAGAAGTGCGGTCACGGTTGGGCCGCATTGGGGCACGGCGACGAGCGCATCCTGCCTGTCCAGTTCCTCCGGCCAGCCGATATAGTCCCAGAAATATCGCGGCATGTCTGCATTTGCGGGCAAGAGATCGGGGCGACTGCCATTGGTAAACTTGCGGGACCCGCCGCAGGCCCCGCGCCTGTCCAGCATCCGATCGGGCGTCCCCCACACAAGCGTGAGGCGTGTGTCTTCGTCAAAGACCTGGTCGGGCGGCCCGTACTTCTTTTCCAGCGAGGTCTGAAGCGCCGGAAAAGAAGCCGTGTCCGGCGCAAGGCGCAAGGAGCGGGCCATGGCCAGAAGGGGCGCTTCTGTTTCTTCCGTCGCCGGCAGGGCCAAAAGCGTTTCGCGCAGATCGGCGCCGGCGAAGGCAAGGCCCGTTCCGTAGATGCGGGTCGCCTCGCCTCCTTCGTAGCGTGTCGCGTCGGGCAGGCGCGCCATCGCAGCCGCCTCGAACTCCGATCGGGTCAGGGACAGATCGAGCCCGGCGACATCGAAAGCCGGTGGAGGGCTTGCCAGCGCTCCGTTCCAATCCTGCGGCGTCAGGGAAACCGTTCTGGTTGCCGGGGCCCGGAAATTGGAGGCCGTCCATATATCGATTGCCGCGACATCCGCTTCCACGACGAGCGCATGGGACAGCCCCGTGCCGTCGTTCTGCGCAGGCGAGATCGGCTCCATCCGGAGGCGCGGCGCTGCCAGCGTGACGTCGGCCGCGGCGAACCGGTCCGGCAACGGCCCGAACTTCGGCATGGCGGGAATATGGACCAGGAGATCGGCATAGGGTGCGGAGGCCGATACATCGCCTTCGACTTTGCCTACACACATCTCGCCTGACCCGCGAGCGACGAGCGACGGCCGACCCATGACCGCGAAGCTTGCCGGTCCACCCGGGGCGGGACGTTCGGACACGGCACGTGCCTCCGTCCAGCGCTGCGCGGCTACGGCTTCAGACCCAAGCAGCGCGTCGAGCCTCGTGGAGACGGCTCGCGCCGGATTGGATTGATCTGCCACGCCCGCCCCTACGCACCCGGTTTCGGGATGCATCCGCCCCTGCTCTGCAAGGGGCAGGATGAGGGTTTCGGGGAGCGCCGCCACGCGGGCCTCGGTCCAGGCTCGGAAGGCAGGCAAAAGGTCTGTGAGTGCCGCCGCGGGAAGCGGCAGGCAAGGCGTCTGGAATGTCTGGCTCCAGACAGGCACCGTCTCCTGTTTCTCCGCGCCGCATTCCAGGGCAAGACGCTCGGCCAGCATCCGGCGCAGCATCGCGTCATCCAGAAGGGACGGCTCTTGCGAGATGGCGAGCAGGTCCGCGGACTCCGGGGTCAGTCGCAGCGTCTCTGGGGGTGTGACCGGTGTTCCGGCGCGCCAGGCAAATCGTCTGTCGGCTCCATCGATCCTGATATCAAGGGCGAGAGTGGGAAACAGGCCGTAAGGTCCATCGGGGCCCGAAAGGATCCGCACCGGTCGGCCGACGCCGCCTTCGTTGCGCCGCGGATCGTAGGGGCCAGCAAGGGGAGCCTGAACCAGGACCCCGAGGCGGTTGCGGCTATGGAGCAGGGTTTCCACGGTCTCCCTTTGCGCCGGCGGTACCGGAAGCAGGCGCCAGTCGGCCGGGTCGGCGACTTCCAGGTCGGGCGCGTCGAGACCGTCGAGATCCGTCCCGTCCAGATCGTCGTCGGCTGTGGCGGGAGAGAACTCCACCTCCCGGATCGGGAAGCCCTCCGCCTTCTCGTCATAGGCATCGAGGATCAGGTCGGCACCCAGCCAGAACAGCTCCTCGGGCGTGCGCGCCCTGATCTCGGCGGCCAGTTCCGCGATCCGCGCCGCCTTCGCGGCAGTGGGCAGATTGGAAATGTCGCGGCGAAAGGCAAGCCGGTCTTCCAGAGCGCCGGCCCCCCCCGGCACACGTTCCAATCCGGCCAGGACCGTTGCCCCTGTCGTCGCCCGTGCCTCGGGAGGAACACCTTCCATGGCAGTCCCCGCGGCTTCCGGGGCGGCCGCGAAGGCGATATCGAGCAAGGGAGGGCCATCACGCGTCGTCTGCTCGAAGAGGCGCAGCCGTTCCAGGCGTCCCGTCAGGGCGACAGCGGCGACATCCTCCGGTGTGATCGGCCCCGAACGCCCCAATCCGGGAGGAATTGCCCTGATCGTCAGGTCTGTTTCCACGACAACGCCCTGGCGAGGGAGGGCGTCGATGAGCTCGACGGCCCGATCTTCGGGAACCGAGACGAAATCCGGCACGCGCTGGTCGTCGGGGAGGTTCGCCACGGCCTCGCCGATCCCGAGGCCCAACTGGTGCCGGTTGCCGAGACGCAGCGCAAAACCACCGCCGACCCGATCATATGGCCCGAGATTCATGAACCGCAGCGTGCGCGCCTGAAAGGCATCTGCCGGGACACGCGTCAGGATGGCATCCCGGATCTTGGGGGAAATTTCTTCAAGGAGCCGCGCTTCGGCCAGGTCGTTCATCGTGCCGGCGGTGAAGGCAGGTGGCAGAAGCGCAACCTGCTCCTCCGGGGTCAACACGGCATCAAGGGCCGTTCGGACGACTTCCGGCGTCATCTCGCGGCTCGCGGAGGCCCCCAGCAAGGCGGCAAGACGCATGGCCGTGCCCAGCCGTGGACCGACACCGGATCCGCCGGATCCGGCGATAGCCCCGCGGACCATGCCGCGCCCCAGAAGATCGTCGCGGGAGTATAAAAGCCGACCCTCCTCCTCCGCGCCGCCATAGAGTGCGACAAGGCCCGCAATCTCCCCTGCCCCATCGAAAGACCCCAAAGCGGAGCCGCTCTCGGGACCCGGCCAGACATGGACGATCTTGCCTTCGGCGATCAGCGTGACGTCCTCAACGGCAAAGGTGGCGCGGATGGCGGGGCGCTGATTGACGCTTTGCGCGCCTGGGGAGACGAGAATCCGCTGATCCGTGAGACGGCCACGGAACTGGAGCTGCAAACCGTTGACTCCGGCAAATTCGGCCAGGCCGGCGGGCATGGCCAGAGGGACGGTCCGGTCTGCGACCAGTTCCAGGGTGGCCGGGCGGCCGAGGAGTGGAAGGGCGACAAAGGTGCGTTGAAACACGGCGTCGCGTGTCTGCGGCAACTCGGTCGTCATCTCGGGCGGCAGGGAGAGTTTCAGATGCCCATCGGGGGTCTTTTGCGGAAACGTACGAACAGCGAAGGTCACCGCGCTCGGTGGAGTTCGGTCCGCAAAGGCCCGGGCAAGATTATCCATGGCCTCATTCGTGGCTTCTCGCGACAGAAGCGTTGCCTGCTCGACGGGCGCCGCTTCGGGCCAGTCTATTGCCAGCCAACCTCGCGATTGCCCGTAAAGATTGCGGGCAATCTCGGGCCGCTGCCCGAGGAGCCAGGCGGCCATGTCTTGCTGCACATCCGACAGCGTCGTGGGGGCCGGCGTCCCTCCCGTTGGAACTGGCGTGGACGATATGCCAGCAGACGCAATCTGCGGGACGGCGGGCGCTGTTGCCTCCGGGCTGGTGCCAAAACCGGGAAGCCCCTGGGTCGCCGACTGGGCGGCCAGCGCCGCCACGGCAGCTCCCGGTGACGCCTCGCCTTCCAGTTCGGCCATGCGAAGCGTCATCGTGCGCGCGAGACAGGCGGCGTCGGCCCTACAGGCGTTTCGGCTTTCCAGCCAGCGCGCCTGCATCTCCGCCGATCCCGCAACGGTCCCGGCAGCCCGGCCGAAAGCCCGTGCCATCTCGGCATCGCGCCGGGCCAGGCGGGGGGCGGCGCAGATCGCACGCTCGGTATCGGTCGATGCGCGTCCGCAGGCGAAGGAGGGGGACGGCTCCGGGCGATTCCGCGGCCCGGTTGCGCAATAGGCGCGCAAGTCCGACAGCGCGGCGGACGATCCACGCAGCGCGACGGTCGTACGTCGGTTTCCGGCCGTTATCTCCAAAATACGGCCGCGGCGGATTGCATCGATCAGCGGACTTTCGAGCACGATCGGCATTGTTGCCGCTCCTTCGGGGCGGGCGAGTGGGACATCGTCGGTCAGGTGCGTGACCCCGTCGACCGAGACGGTCGCCCGAGCTTGGGACGGGCGGCCCGTGAGGTCTGGCGAAATCATCAGAAAGGCAACGCCGGGGGCCGCCTCACGCGCAACATGGCTGTCCGGTGTTCCGCGACCCACATGGCAGCGGACGGACACCGCCGCTCCCGACGGCCCCATCGCACTGGCCGCTCCTGTTTGCGCCGCATCGTCCCGGTCGAAGCGCCATTCTGCGGCAATCTCCGCTCCTGCCGCAGTTCCAGGCGCCGGGCCTGGAGCTGGGACGGATGGGCTACTAGCCAATCGCACGACGACCCGGTCCCGGCCGCCGCCGCGGATCACTTCGACCTCGACCCTCGTGGTCGATCCGCTCCGGATCGCCTGCTCTGCGGCTGGATCGAGCCGGCCGGCCGCAAGCAGCTGCCGGAAGCGTGCCCTGTTGTCCCGATCCGAGAAGAAGTTGTCCGCCTGGTCGCCGGCCTGGCGAATGCCGAAGCGGTTCACGTTCGCCCGGTCCTGCTGGAGAACGTCGGCCGGGGCTCTCAGGGACGCACCGCGGGAGTTGCGTCGGTCCTCCGCGCCGATCACCGCCTGGTAACGTTCGACGACGGTTTGGGCGGACGTCTCGAACGCGAAGAGCGGTGTCAGGAGCAGCGCAAACCCTGCCAAGTGTGACAGCCGGAAGTCGACACGGCTTTTCGGGCGGAAGGAAGAAATACGCCTGGTCATCAAATCTACTCCGGGCTGGAAATCAGTCTTGAATGAAGGATGAGCTCGGGCCGATACTCGAAATGCATTCCGTCGAAATGATGCCACTTGCCGCCCCAGATGAAGCCGCGGCGCTCGAAGGCGCGGACGAGCTCTTCGGGAATGCGTGTCTCGTACTCCCCGGCATTTCCTTCCGGACGCCCCGACCAGCGCCAGTATCCGCCAAGGGCCGCATTGATATCGACGGCAATGCCGTAGCTATGCGCGCTCAGGCGGTCTGTCCCGGCGATGCGGCGCCAGTTGAAGGATCCGCCGGGATCCTGGAAGAATGGCGCCATGCCAGGTATGCCTGCCAGGTCACGCAGCACGGCCGAAAGCTGGCAATCAACCCCATGCCGGCGTGTGACCCGGTAACGGACATCGCTGAGAGCAGGTTCGGCCACGGTTGTCAGGGACGCGCGCGCAGCGGCCTCGTCGGAAAACCACAGTTCGGAAAAGAATGTGGCCGACCGTGCCCGTCCGGGATCGAACCAGGCTTCGCTGCGCGCCGCCATGTCGAACTCCAGAGGGTACGGGATTCGGAACTGGTCGATCAGTTCGGCCTGCAGGACGCTTTCCGATCTCGGGCCCGTGTCGGGCGTGCCCAGGGGGTGCCATGGTCCGCCCTCCACGGACCAGCTGCCGGTTTGGGGCGAAACCGTTACCGCCCCTGGGAATGCCAGTTCCAGGGATGCCGCGACCGGGTGTTCCGGGTCGGATGGGAGCGGAAGAGCGTGGAAATCGACCGGCGCGCACGCGTCGACGGCGGTGGCAACGAACAGGAACGCTGCAACGGCTGATGCGATTTGACGATACCTGGCCATGACAATGCCTCTTTTCCCCCGGGATAAGACTGCCGTGCTTGACCCTACGGAAGCAAGAAAAATGGTAATCAGGGCGTGGTCGGTCATGGCGCATGGCACGGACGCGCCCGACCGTGATACTCTCCGACCTGATCGGCCTCCTTTGTGGATCCCTGCGAACTCACCTTGGCACATCGAGGCTATCAGGGGGCGGTCACACCATCATCAAAGCCCCTCTATGCCGAAAAAGACCAGTCTCGCGCATTCCAGGTAAGACCGACCGAGTTTGCCAGTTTTTCGAGTCGCCGCGACAGGCTCCGGTCATTGATGCGCTTTGACCAGCGACGAAGCGGGATGAGGTTTCGCGACCCATAGCCCTCGATCAGAACGATCCGCGCGCGCGCGTGCCGCGTCTCGTAGACGAGATTGCCGGCATTGAGGTCATTGCCGATGATGCGGAACGTGCTCAGCTCCCGGGCAAACAGAGTCAGAGCGGCAATGATCTCGTCGTCAATCCGGCCGTCCCGCGCGAGCTGGAACAAGGTCGGGGCCATTTCGCCGCTCCGGTCCCGAATCTTCTGTACCACCACACCCAGGCCGAGATCCGTGAGCAGGACGCCGCGCAGATGCGCCAGAGGGGGCGCCCGGTCGAGTTCGGCCGCACGCAAGGTCGCCTCGAGATAAGCCCGGTTCTGGCGCAGAAACGTCTTGTGGGGTCCGATGCCGCGCCATCGCCGGATCCGGTTCTTGATGGCCCGCGACGAGGCGAGCGCTTCGATATGGCGATCGTGATGCACTTTGATGAGTTGGCTCGGTTTTCCGGGCCGGACGAAAATATGGCTTTCGGCCCCTCCTGCGACCGGCTCCAGTCCGGACAGGCGAATGAACCATGCGGCGTCTGCCAGGCTGCTCTCTGTCACAGGGCTCTGGGTCACTGCAGGCATCATCTCTTGGAAATCCCTATACGTAAGGCGCGGCGGGCAGCTATGACGCGTAAGATGGGCAAAGGCAAAGAGAGCCGGACGGGCGATCCGGGGCTCCCGGGAGGCGGTCGCGACCATCCGTGCCGCGGCAAGATACCCTGTCTTGGCGATGGCACGGGGAATGGCAAGATTGAAGCGGCCCGGTCAGGGCCGCTTGGATGTCCCGGCCCCGTCGGTATAGGGGTCTTCGATCAACAAGCGCCGCGCCGTCTTCGACAGACCGTACTGGCGGGCATAATCGGCAAGGGCTGCCTCGAGTTCGGCAATGCGTGCTTTCGCTTTGTCCAGATCGCTCATCTTGCACTCTTCGTCGCTGCTGCGGTCGGTCATGGTGCGCCCGCCGTTGGATCGGCTCCGTCCGGAAGGACGCCGGTCACGGGGGGCCAAAGGGCGATGGCCCCCCAGGCGATCCCTCTTTCATCAGGCGCGCCTCGCGCATCAAGATTATTCGCTCAGAACGGAAGCCCCGTACTGTCGAACAGTTTTTCGCGGTTGGAATTCGGCTGATTGCCGAACAGGACTGCAGCGCCCACCCCGATCGAAAGTCCGTCTGCGTCAAAACCGTCGAATTCCGCCATGTCGCGTCCGACCGTGGCAGACAGCCGGACGGGAGCTTTTTGCGAATTGACGTAGTAATCCACGCCAAGAGAAACCGTGGAGAGATTGAGTTCTTCCTCGATCCCGTCGGCCGAGAGTTCCGCACCGTCGAAGTTGGCGGTCAGCTGCAGCGCCGGGGAGACGTCGAAATCCGCCCCGATCCCGTAAAGCGTGGTCTCGAGGAATTCAGGCCCCTGGACATCCGCGACGCCGGCATATCCGTGATAGGTGAACGACCCGACCCGGCTCTGTCCTTCGACGCCGTAGCTCAGGACATCCTCATCGATATCGAACCCTCCGACCCCGAAAATCTCCAGTTCGCCCACCCTGGTAAGCCCTGCAAAGACCCCGGCCTTCGCGCTTCCGAAATCGCCGTAGATATGCCCGTCGATCGTGTAGGATTCGATATCGCCCAGATTGTCGACGGAGACCGTGTCGTAGGCCCCCCCCAGCTGAATGCCGAGCCCGGCCGCGGACACAAAGGCGCCTGCGCCATATGCTTGGAAGGTGTCCACGTTGGCGTCCACGTCTTCGATGTCGCCATATCCGTAGGAGGCGCCAATTTCCCCGAAGACATTTTCTTGTGCCACTGCGGGGCTGGTCCCGGTCATGACGGCCAGGAACAGGATGGTGTTTCTTCTCATTTTATCGCTCGATCAGTTTCTTATACGCACTTGATGCCTTTCGTGGGGGGGGTGCGACAAGAAGGTTGGGCCGCCAGAGGCGATGCTGTATCCTGATCGCTACAGGATTGTGCCAGTCTCGGCGGTCTTCGCCGTATAGGCGAAACGAACCGGCGAACCCCAAGCAGAGGACCATGGCCAACGTCGATCAGAAGACCTGAGCAAAGGCCGCAGCTTCTTGGCGTGATGATCGGGAGTTCTATTGCCTGCGCGCTTGATATCTTTCTCAAGGCGGTCTTAGGACCCACCCACAACGGGCGCAAAAGCGTGTTACCGTGGCAGTTTCCTATGCCGCTTTCGCGTTATGCGAAAGCGGTCTTGGCCCCGGCGGACCAATTAGGGAGCGACCGCCCTATTGAAGGGCATTGAGGTAGGAATTTCGGGATACCCGAACCCGCAATCCGCTCTCGGTCAGGACGGGTGTATTGCGCAACTGCACACACACAATCCGATTGGGGTATTGCGCGGGGGTAGAGCAAACCCTGTCCTCATCCGAGGAGGTGATGGTACCGAGCATCACACCGCCATTGCCGATCAGGGGCATGCCGGTCACGGATCTCCCCGCGGTATCGGTATTGACGGTCCTGCTCGTGCCGGCATTCCTTCCGGTCGATCTGCCGGGCGCATTTTGGGTTCCACGATTGAAGACATCACCATCGTCTGCAGTGTTCGATCCGACACTTGGCCCGCTTTGACTGTCGCCGTCGGACCCGCCGCCGACCTGGGCCCCGGCACTGGCTCCGCTCCCCCCAATCTGGGCATCAACACGCGCTGTGCTTGTGCCATCCGACCCGCTCAAGACCTCTGCCTCCGCATCCACCAGATTGTCCGAGCCCCCGACGGTGGCGTCCACATCGGCGACGCTGCTGCCATCTGGGCCGCTGAGAACCTCCACATCGGCATCGGCTGCACTGTCACGCCCCCCGACGGTGGCATCGGTGTCAACAACACTGCCCTTGTCGGAACTCAGGATATCGGCGTCGACATCGGCGGCGCTATCTCCGCCAACTCCCACATCGATATCGGCAATATTGTCGTTTGACCCTCCTACGCCGATCCCGACGGACAGATCCGAGGCGGATGCACCGGTAACCGTTGCCAGAAGCAAGGACACGGAAAGTAGTCCAGTTCCAGTTATCAATCGAGACATTCTATACCTCCTTAACAAATTCAGATTACGCGTCTCGTTATGTGAGGAAAATTATTGGTATTTTTTCGTTTGAAATCGGAAAGAACTAAGGCAGCCTAACCTCCTGAGAGAATCCGTTTAAATTTACGGTCTAAAATCCTCAAACACTTGGGGCATGATCAGAAACACTTCGTTTCTCGAGATTATGAATATGATTGTATACTGAACCCCATGAGATCCGCTTTCCGAGACCGGAGATCATGATTAGTTTAGCGTTATCAGATCGTTATTTCTTATGTCCGACATGATGTACGATCGCGATATCCCGTCGCTGACGCGATGCGGACTGCCACTTTCATAACTCAAGTTGGCTTAAAGAGGTGCTTTCTACCTTGACGCGAATCACGTCATGGCTCTCAAGAAGCGTGGGGATTTCGGCCGGCGAGCTTGCTCGTCACGGTCTCTATCTAACGAGGGGGTGCCATGGCGCTTATCAGCCTGGATCTTGGGTCGAGTGACCAGACGATCGACGGAAACAACGCGAATGACGGTGATACCGTCAACATCAGGGCACTCGGGTCGCAGACCCTGACCGTGGACGGGGTCGACGTGACCATCACAAACCTGGCAAACGCACAACTAGGGGCCGAGCCCATCTTCAGTGCGATCAACGGGGCCAACCTGACATTCGGCGGGGGTCTCGCGAACATTTCCGCTCTGAACGGGATCACCTACCGGATTGGCGGCAATTCGCAGATCGAGGTGAACGGATCTTTGCTGAGCGCGCAGCTCAACAATCAGCGGATCGACTTCACGGGAACCCAGGATGGCCGGTTCACCTACGATCCGGGCGGGATCAGCGTGGGGGATCCGGCTTTCGACGTCACCGGGCTCGAACCCGGCGATCAACTGGCCGTCGAAGGCCGCGACAACTTCAGCTTCGACTACGATGACGATACTGGTCAGGCGACCTTGCAATCCGCTTCTTTCCTTGGCCTTGGAGAAGACGTGACCTATCGTTTCGCCCTCGACACGGAGAGAGCAAATCTCATTCGAGACAATCCCGATCAGTATATAGACGACGGGGTATTCACCTATCCGTTCCTGAATCTCGTCTGTTTCGTGGCAGGAACCCTGATCATCACCAACCAGGGCGCCCGTCCGGTCGAAGAGCTCGAGGAAGGCGATCTGGTCCTGACAATCGATCGCGGCTTCCAGCCCATTGTCTGGCATGGCCGGATCACCCGGAATGTTTCCGGTAAATTGCGGCCGATCCGTATCAAGGCAGGCACCTTGCGCAACACGCGCGATCTCGTGGTCTCTCCGCAGCACAAGGTCATGGTGCCTACCGACGGTACGCCGGCAGCGTTCGACCAACCGCATATCCTGATCCCGGCGAAGCATCTTCTGGGCCGCTGCGGCGTGACCCAGGAGCCGGCCGGTGTCGTCGAGTATCACCACATCATGTTCGATACGCACGAAATTATCTTTTCCGAAGGGATCCCCACGGAAAGCTTCCATCCCGGAGAAATGGGCCTTTCCGCTTTCGACGCGGAGACCAGGGCAGAACTTTATGACCTCTTCCCGGAACTCGCCGACAAAGCCTTCCTCGAGGAGATCGCGGCCGCGCGCATGGTTGCCAAGAAGCACGAAGCCCAGCTCGTGCTCGATGGGCTGGCACGCGTCGGTTTCTGATCGAGGCGGTCTTGTCGGGCCCCTGTCAGTCGAGAAGCCGTGCCGCGCGCCCGGAACGCTTCTCGATATCCTGGAAATATCCGTGCACGCTCTTGATGGAGCGGTGCAGTGTCTGGCCCATGACCTCCTCCATCCGCAAGCCTTGCCCCAGCGCCTCGGTCACGAACCCGGATCGTAGGCCGTGGGCGCTGAACAAGGCAGGGTCTTCCCCGATCTCTTTCAGGCGTGCCTTGAGAATGCCGTTCACGGCCGCATCTGCGAGGCCGTGTTCGGAAAGGGCCCCCCATCGGTCGATCCGCCGAAACACCGCGCCGCCGGTAATGCCACTTGCCGCAAGCCAGCGCTCCAAAAAAACCACCGGCGGACCGCTGACATAGACCCGCAGATCGTCTTCTGTATCGCTGGTCTTCGTCCGGCCCATGCGGATACTCAAGCTAGGCCGATAGGTCCCGGTCTGCGGATCCTCGATCGGGGCCAGTGGGTCGAGCTGCGACATCATCAGGGAGGCCATCTCCGAACGGCGTCGGCCTCCCGACGCAAAGGCGATGGCCAGAAGGGCTCGATCGCGCAAGGCGGCGAGACGCACCCGGTTGAGATCGCGGTCCCCGAGGGGACGCGGGGTACACCACGGCTCCAGCGCTTTCAGGATCCGCCCCAGCATGTCGATTGTTATCGGGCGGGCCGATTTGCGATGCCGCGGGCGGTCGGCAGCTCGGATCGCTGCCGACAGCGTGCGCAGCACCACCGGATCCGAAAAGACCGCCCCGTCGATCTCACGCCATTTGCCCATCGTACGCCAGGAGGAAAGCCGTCGCCGGACTGTCGAAGGAGCATGGGGCCCCCGCACCCGCAGATGACCGCTGGCGCGCAGGACGGTTTCGATCTCGGGCGGCATGCCGTGATCGGGGTCCTCCGCGCGTCGCGCCGGGTCCCATAGATGGTGGGCGATGAAACGCAGTAGCGTCGCCCGATCCGGGGGCCATGGCAGGTGCGCCCCTGTCGCGGCCAGGGTCCAGGCTTCCAGGTAGTCGATATCCGAGCGCAGGGCGCGCATCGTATTTTCGCCAAGCCCGGTCCGGATCAGGTGACTGATCGTGGCGTGGTCCGCCTCCGTCATCGCATCCCCAGGAGCGTAGACGTCGAACCGGGCAAGCGGGAAAGCCGAACGGGACATGCCTGCACGATACCGGACATGGCGCCTGGAACAAAGAGCGAAAACTCCCCTGCGCGACACGCCAAGCGTAGGAGCGTGTTTCGTCACAGAACGGCCACTGGCTTTCAGTGCCGCGGCTCCCCTGGTGCCAGAACCGCCGCCGCGGAGCGCAGGACGATCACCGCCAGGCCGTAGCTGACATCGGGAGCTGCGAGATCGTCGCGATGAACGGCCAGAAGAGCCGCCGCGCGCGTGATCGCCGCCTCGTCCTCTTCCCCTGCTGCCTTCGCGGATTCGAACGCACGCAGGATATCGCGGACCAAATCCTCGACGTCGTTCCAATGCGGCATCATGCACCCTTTCCAAACGATCGCTCACCGCCCTTGCGAGAACTTGAGAACCCCGTACCCTCGGACGGGACATATTCCACATCACCGGCCGCCACCTTGCCCAAGAAACACGATAAATACCGCGATAGCGATTATCCTGCGGGCAACATTCCCTCGTGGTTCTACGTCGCCGCGCTTGTCGTCATCATGATCGTCGTCGCCGCATTCTTGTTCGTCGGGACCATTTCCGGCTGATCCTGAGAGCATCGGGGACGCGCAGCTACCGAATACAGACCCAGGATATGTACGGTCCTTCCGCCCGGCAATCCCGTGATTTCGAATGAAACCACCCGACTTGAGCGTTCGGCGTCCCGCTCTGCGCAAGGCGGAGTTGTAGTCCTGGGCGTGGTCTGCCGCACCGCAGCATAATATGTCGGGATCAACGGACACTGACATAACCGAAAGGCACTTCCATGGCCTACGCTTCCACCCATTCCGATCTTCACGCCACCCGCCCAGGCCTTTTCACACGCACCCGTGCCGCCCTCGCCCGAGGTTTCGCGCGCTGGATCGAGGTAAACAGCCGCGCTGATCGTGTTGCCGCCCTCCAGGCGAAATCCGATGCCGAGCTTGCGGCACTCGGCTTGCGGCGCGACGACATCGTTCAATACGTCTTTCGCGACCGCATGATCTTCTGATCGGGCGCTCCTTTCGCTTCGGTCCGAACCGGGGCGACGATCTGTCATCGGTCCCGTAGAGCGGGCCGAACGTCCGTGCCTTACCGTCTCTGTACCATCACCTCACGCTGCGCTTCGCGCCCCACGGCGATCTACGTCGATGCCGTGGGGCGCGAAGCACAGGACGTCGCGGCCAAGATGCGGAGCTGGCGCCATACCGCGCGCCGCAACCTGGCCTTTGGCGAGACCGTGGGAATTGCGCATCCACATCATCAATGGCGGACATGGCCGCGGGTCAGGTCAATATCTCAAATTCCGGATTTTTGCCTTGCCTCGGGATATCAAGCCGTAGCCTGCTCTTGAGAGCTCTTACCGGGTGATGCGGCCCTTTACCCAAGCCACGAAGGCCCGATCGGGCTTGGAAAGCCGGGCGCCCGTCTCCGTGGCCCAGGCCCGCCATTCCGCCTCGAGGGCGTAGACATCCCATCCCGGCGCGATCATGCGGATCTCGTCGAGAATATCTGGGCCGAAGCGCGGCACGGCATCGTCGATGACACGGATGCGCTCGAACCGGATCAGATCGCCGGGCTCCTCGACGAGAGCGTAATCGGGCAAGCCCTTTTCCAGCATCTTGCGCACATTCGCCCGGAAAACCCGCAAGGGCGCAGTGCTTCCCGATTTCTTGTGCAGGACGGTGACGCTGACCGTCCAGGAGGCCTGCCGACCGCAATGTTTGCGCACGAGTTCGTAAAGGCGGCGCTCCAGGGGTTTTCTGAGCCGGAAATAGTCGCGCGACAATGTCAGGACGGACCGGGCCAGAACCGCGCGATAGAGCCATTCGGACAAGGTGACGGAGACAGAGATCATGCGCCCGCCCCGGGTCCGGCGTACGATCTCCCAGGCTTCGATCAAGCCGAACCCGCGCGTGGTCTCGATGCCGCCGGTCTCGATATTCGTGGTGATCCGGGTTCCGGCCAGGCGCTCGAACGCCTCGCGCAGCCGAACGTAGCCGTCTCCGGACGTATCCCTGTTCGTCGCGACAAGAAGATCGTGGGCCGTCAATCGCAAGGTCCGGGAAATCTCCCGCCCCGCATTCAGCGCCGCGACAAGCTGGCTGACGCAGTAGATGATGATGTCCTTGTCGAACAGCGTTGCCCGCCCCCGGACCGACGGCGTGACCGTGATCTCCGTACCATTATGCGTATATTGCAGGATGCGCCGGTCCGGCCGGGTCGCCAGCGAGAAGATGGGATGTTCCATCGACCCCAGATCATCCTTGGGAGACGCCCCGAAGATATCGGCGATAAAGAAATCGCCGCCGTGCCGATCCGGCATGAGGGACCCCGACCCGGTCATGGGCCGGGCCCGAGGCGACAGGCAGGGGCATCGAGGCAGAACTGGGCTGCGATAGCGTACACGAGAGATGACCTGCCGCTTGCGGTTTTGCGGAACATGTCCTTTTTTCCATGAAATGGGCGAGCTTGAAACCTTTCTTGTCCCTTGGCGCCTCGAGCGCGGCTGGTATGTCGCAAAATTCCGGAATTTCGGGCACTTTCGAGCAGAATGGGAGATAGTTTTGGGCCGATCACGCAAGACATGGACGGATCGTCTGCGCCCCCGGTTGAAGAAAGGGCGCCAGCCGACCCGGGATGCCCCGCCGGCTGCCCAATCCTGGCAGCCCGGTTGGGTCTTTCCTCCCGGCGAGGGGACCGAGACGCACAGGGCGAGTCTTCTTGACGATCTCTGCGCGGAACGCCCCGACATGAACGCGGCGCGCGATCTTATCGAGACCGAGATCGCCGCAGCTCCCGACACCGAACAGGACCACATGAGCGCCCATCTGGTCCGGCACCTGCAAAGTTACGCCCTTTTGCCGAAGGGCCCGGGCAGGCTTCTCGATATTGGTGGCCCGTCGCTTTACAGCCTGCCTCTCTCCCGCCTCAAGGACTGGCAAATCGAGACCGTCGAGATCCTTGCCATCGATTACGAGCGCGATCCGCTGCCGCGCCCCGGTGACAGCATGGATGCGGTGACCTTGTGCGAGGTCATCGAGCATTTCACCTTCGACCCGCTCTTCTGCCTGGCAGAAGTGAACCGCGTGCTGCGACCGGGAGGCGTTCTTTTGGTAAGCACGCCCAACGCGGCGTCCTGGTTCGCCATATACCAAGCGCTCCAGCACCGCCCGTCCAACCGCTGGCCGGTTTATGCCACGCCGGACGCGCCGAACCGCGAAAACCATATCCATGCCCGCGAATACCTGGTCGACGACCTCGAGACGCTGCTCACCGCGGCAGGTTTCAAATCCGAGACGATCCTGACCCGCGATTACGGTATCCTGCCGTCCTACGTGCCGATCCCGGGATTTCCCGAGGATCATCGAGGTGAGACGATCTTCTGCCTGGCCCGGAAAGCCGGCCCGCCGCGCCTGCGCTGCGTGCGGCCCGTCTATCTCGAGGACCGCCCCTGGCCGGCCGGGGAGGAGGCCCTGTGAGCCCGCGCGGCTGGGTGGCGGACTGGCGGGTGTTCGGACCTGTCCTGATCTGGGGCGGGCTTGCGGCCCTGGGCTTGCTCGCCTTGGCAGAACGTGTCGAGGCCTATCTCGGGATCGATTTCTTCTGGGATCTCGGGGTCTATACCGAGGCGGTGCGGGTCCATGCGGGGGGCGGCAATGCCTATGGGGACCTAGACGGCCTGCGCTACGTCTACCCCCCGATCGTCCTGTCGGCCATGACGGCGCTCGGGGCCGCGCTCGTTCCCCTCCTCCTGGGCTTTTATGCAGCCGCGCTCGTCCTTTTGCTGACCGCTCCGATGCGCAAGATCGCCTTGTGCCTGGTCCTCTTCGCCGGTCTTACCTTCGGTATGGACGACACGTTCATCCGCTCGGTCGCCACCGGCAACCTGACCCTGTTCGCCCATATCGTCCTGATCTGGCTCTTACTGGTACGATGGCCCGCGGCACCGGGCCCCGCCTTCTGGATCACGGTGTTCCTGCTGTCCCTCCTGAAACCTTATTTTTTGGCCTATGCGGCCGTCCCACTCCTTGCGATCGGGATGACCCGTCCCCTGGCTCTCAAAGCTCTGATAATCATCGCGGCGTCCCTGGCCGTCTGGGCGGTCCAGGCCTGGCTCTTCCCCGAGCGCTCCGGCGCGTTTCTCGGGTCCTTGAGAGCCCAGGTCTTCCAGGGAGACCCGGGCTATGTCACGGGCGATGTGGGGTTCGGCCTTTATGCCTTTGCCGCATTGATCACCCCGTATCCCGCCTTGGCGCTGGCGTTGCACACCACGATCGTCGGCTTCGGCGCGGGCCTCGTCCTGGTCTGGCGCCGCAGCACGGCGTCCTCCGCGGAGACGATCCTCGTGGCCGCGATCCTGGTCGCGGTCCTCGCGAACCCGCGCCTGAAAATCTACGATGCCTGGGTCGTGCAGGCCGGCGCGATCTTCCTGATCATCTCGACGCGGTCGATGTGGTTGCAAATCCCCGCGCTTCTGGGGCTGTTGCTTGTCTACCAGAGTGTTCCGGTCCCCCGGGGGGGAGATCTGCTGGGTCCGGATTTCGAGATCATCCGGAAATTTGCCATCGGGCACCTGCCTTGGATCGTGGCCCTTTTCGTTCTGTGGCTCGCGTATTCCGGGGCGCCCGGCGGGACGGCTCCGCCCCAGGAACACGATCGGCGCAGACGGTTTGACAAGAAAGAGGCTCCCTCGGAGAGTGACATGAAATCGCCAGCTCGGGCCCGGGAGGTCGCGCAAGAGACATGACGCCACCGCTTCCGCGCCTGTCGGCTGCCGATGCCGAAACCCGCCGGGCCAGGTTCCTGCCCTTCGTCCTGCCCTGGCGCGAGATCGATCTCCTGCCGCGGGCGCTCGATCTCGATTGCGGTGCCGGGGGATGGTTGCAGCTGTTGTCCGCCGCAGGCTTCGACGTGGAAGGCAGTGAGATCGATCCGACCTTGCGCGAAGAAGCGCAAAACGCAGGCTTCGCCGTTGCCGAAGACATGTCGTTCCACCTGTCGGAGCTCACAGAGGGGAGCTTGGCGGTCTTGTCGGGGTTTGAAGTACTGACGCGCCACGATCCGGCCGGGATCGACGCCTTGCTGCCCCATATGCTGCGGGTCCTGCGTCCGGGAGGCCTCCTGATCCTCGGGGGTGCGGATGTCGAGCATCCCGATGCTCCGCCAGCGCGGACGCGGGCCACCGATCTCTTCGAACGCCTTCGCGCCGAAAACCCCGGCCGCCTCAAGATCGTCCGAAGTGGTAGCTTGGCGGACGATCCCTGGGGGACCAGCCCTGCGAATGTGACGCTCGTCCTGCAGACCGATGCCAAAGGGGCGGCCTTCGACCGCTTCCACGCCGCCTTCGCAGCAGCCCCGTCTTTGGAGGATCTGCATCCGACCCGGTTCGACGCCTATTTGCTGGACCGGTTGAGCCAGCTCGACGCCATTCACATGTCCACACGCCAGGCGGCGGAGGAGCGGACCTTGCGCCTCGAGCGCCGGGTTACGGAGCTCGAGGCCCTCCAGGCTGCTCAGCGCCAGGAAATCGAGAGCTTGCGCCACCTGACGCGACGGAGGGGGCTGCGCAAATGGCTGCACGACCGCCGGGCCGGCCGGAAGACCGACCCCGATGCGGCAGACGCCGATGCCCCGGGGACCGATCTTCCGGCCGTCTCTCCCCTTTCCGTGCCGGAGCGGCCATCTCCGTCCGCCCCCTTGCAGCCGCTCTCGACACGGATGCAGGCGCTTCGGGAGCGTCTGGCCGAATGACGCGGATCGTGATCGATTTGCAGGTAGGCGAAAGCAGCCCGCCCCCCGATCGGTTGCGCGATATCGAGGCGCTTCTCGCAGAAGGGGAAAGACGCGGTCTGGATCTGCACCTTCTGGTCGCGGCATCAGTCCGCCGGGTCCTCCCGGATCTGCAGCGCCGTTTTGCAAAGCAGGTCAGCCAGAACCGCCTGCACGTGGTTTCCACCCTGCCTGGCGTGGAGCCGGATCGGCGGGGGGGACCTTGGCGGGCGGCGACCTCAACGGCCTTGCATGACGCGATGATCGCCGGTCTCGCGCCCGCGGCGGTCCTGCGGATGCCCGTGTCGGATATCTCCGGACCTCCGGGCGATCTTCCCGTGATCGGAGTCTTGCCGGGGCCAATGGCCGCGAACACGGCGCGGCCCTATGCCTGTCTCATCGCGCCTTCGGAGGCGCTCGGACGGGAGGCGTCGCAGGTCTTCCCGGCGGATTGCGTCGTCGTGGTCCCGCCTGGAGCGGCTCCAAGCTTTGCGCCCCCTGATCTTGCCATCCGCGACATGGCGGCCTGGCGTGACCGTCACCACCTCGACAGGCCCTATATCCTGGCGACCGCCCCGGCGCCGCGTATTCTCGAGGCCTACGCAGCCCTGCCAGAGGGATTGCGCGGACAGGTCGATCTGATCCTGCGCGATCCCGGGAAGGAGGCCGCCCTCCCGGCGGTCGCACCGGGCCGCATCCGCAGATGCGCCACCCTGCCGGAGGCAGAATGGCCGATCCTCTACGGTCTTGCCGAGATCGCGATCGCGCCGGCTCCGGGCGATGGCCGCTTCGCACTGGAAGCCATTCGCGCGGGAACCCCGGTCCTTGGCCCCTTTCCCGAAGACGAGCGGATTGGACGGAGACCAGGCGCATCTCCGGAAGAGCCCGACCTCGCCCAGGCCCTGGAGGGGATGCTTGCAGACCCCGCGGCACGCGCCGATCTTGCAACCGCGCAGCGGTCCCGCACCGCGTCCCTCCGGGACGCTGATTGGGCGGACCGTATTCTCGATCATCTCGCCGCCGCGGCCTGCGAAGATACAGGCCCCCTGCCCGATCCCGATCGGATAGAGGTCGAGCTCGTTACGCGTTTGCGCACGCTCGACGCCGCCGGGGCCCCGGATGAAGACGATCTTGACCGGGCGGCGGCGGCCATCGACGATCTGCGACGCGCGCTTCTCCGGGCCACCCGGCCCCGCACGTTGCCCGCCCCCCTGCCCTGGCAGCTGGAAGGCCCGTTCGACAGCTCCTACAGCCTGGCGGTGGTGAACCGCGAGACCGCGCGCGCGCTCGCAGAGCAGGGCGTGGACCTTGCCTTGGTCTCCGCCGAAGGCCCGGGGCCGTTCGACCCGGACCCCGATCTCTTGAACAGCACGCCCGATCTGGCACGCCTGCACGCTCGGGGGCGCGATCCCGAGCGGCCGGCGCCGTTCGTAACCAGTCGTAACATGTTCCCGCCCCGTGTGGACGACATCGCCAGCCCCTATGCCATCCTGCATGGCTACGCCTGGGAGGAAACCGGGCTACCTGCCCCGTTTACCCATGATTTCGAGACCTATCTCGACGGAGCCCTTGTCACCTCCGAGCATGTCCGGCGCGTCTTCATCGACCAGGGTCTGTCCATCCCGGTTCATGTCGTCGGCAACGGCGTTGATCACCTCGAGCAGGTCCCCCCGGAGCCATTGCCGGAGGGGTACTGGCCCGACGGGGCGGTCCGGTTCCTGCATGTCTCGACGTGCTTTCCCCGCAAGGGCGCCGATGTGCTGATCGAAGCCTTCGCGCAGGCCTTTGCGGGCACCCAGGATGCGGCTCTGCTCATCAAGACCCATCCCAATCCGCACAACACTATCCGCACCCTTGTCGACGCGCTGAAAACCCGTGTTCCGGACTGCCCACCGATCAAAATCATTGAGGACGAACTTCCCGCAGGACAGATGCGACAGCTCTATGCCGAGGTCGACTGCCTCGTCGTACCTTCCCGGGCGGAGGGATTCTGCCTGCCCGTGGCCGAGGCGGTTCTGGCCGGCACACCGGTCATCACCACGGGCTGGAGCGGTCAGACGGCTTTTGCCGGCAATCCCCTCGTCAGCTTCTGCGATTACAGTTTTGCACCGGCCGAAAGTCACCTCGGGGCCTGGGACAGTGTCTGGGCCGAGCCCGACCGGGAGGACCTGGCGGCAAGGATGCGCGCGGCTTGCGACGCCGGCCCCCCGGATGCCGACACCGTGGCGCGAGCCGGCGAGATGGTCAGAGCCGAGTACACCTGGAGCCGCGTGGCCGAGAAGAGCCGCGCCGCCTTGCGCCATATTGTCGAAACGGCGCCGCGTCCTCCCGCCCGGATCGGCTGGATCAGTACCTTTAACGCGCGATGCGGGATCGCGACCTATTCGGCGCATCTGATTGCCGAAATGCCCGACCATATCACGGTTTTCGCGGCCCATACCGCCGATCGCCCCGGCCCCGAGGATGACCGGACGATCCGCTGCTGGTCCCAGGACGGCATGGATGACCTGTCGGATCTCGATCGCGCCATCGCAACGGTCGATCCCGAAATCCTCGTCATCCAGTTCAATTTCGGGTTTTTCTCCCTGCCCCATCTCGAGCGGCTGATCCATCGCTCCAGGCGGGCTGGACGGACCGTCGTGGCCATGATGCATGCCACAGATGATACGGGCTTGCCTCTGACCCGCCGGTTGGGACGGCTGACAAGCGCCTTGCGATCTGCAAACCGCGTACTCGTTCATTCCGTTCATGACCTGAACCGGCTGAAAGCGATCGGTGTCGAGAAGAACGTGGCTCTCTTCCCGCACGGGGTCGTGCAGCCTGCGGCTCCGCGCGCCCCCGAGCGCGGGCGGACCGCGGCCTCTCTCGTCCTGGCCAGCTATGGCTTCATGCTACCCCAGAAAGGCCTGCCGGAGCTTGTCGATACGCTGGCGCTTTTGCGGCAAGCCGGATGGGACGCAAAGCTGCGCATGGTCAACGCCGATTATCCTGCCCCCGTCTCCGCCCGAACGAAGGCGGAGGTCTCAGCCCGGATCGCGGCGCAGGGCCTCGAGCCGCATGTCCATCTCGTGAGTGATTTCCTGTCCGACAGGGACAGTCTCGCAGAGCTCGCCGCGGCAGATATTCTGGTCTTCCCCTATCGACCGACCCAGGAAAGCGCGTCGGGCGCCATTCGGCTCGCCCTCGCGGCCGACCGTCCGATTGCGGTCTCGCCCTTGCCAATCTTCGACGACGTGGCCGACCTCGTCACCCCCTTGCCAGGCGTGTCACCCGAGACAATGGCAGTCGGCCTCTTGGATATCGCGACGGCCGTGGGAAACGGCGCGCAGGACACGCCGGTCCTTGCGCGACAGGCACGAGCGCGGGCGTGGTGCCGGGCCCATGCCTATCCGGTCCTGGGCCCGCGTCTCTGGCGCCAGCTCCAGGCCATTCACAGGGAGGGCGGCTGATCCGAGCCGACCCCGGGTCATCGCCTTGAGCGGATCAGCGCCGATGTTCTTCCTGCACTGATTGGGAAAACTCCGGGAAAATCCGGCGGGGTATGCACTTCACTATACAATTTTTCTTGGCAGGCCGGGGATGCGTCTTTATGGACTAGGTACCGGTCCGCGGGCGAGGCCATGGCATCTGTCGTGCCGGCGTACGTGGGCGCAAGGTTATGCCACGGGCCGCGTGGTCCGTCTAACAGGAGATATCCATGGCTATCGATCTTTCGGAACTGAACCCGCAGGAGGCGATCACCGCCCTCTATGTCGGCTATTTCGACCGCGCCCCCGATCCGGCCGGACTTGAGTACTGGTCTGGCCGCCTGAACGCCGGCATGTCGCTGGCCGAAATCGCGCTGTCCTTCTCGGTCCAGCCCGAAGCGACCTCCGAGTACCCCTATCTCGCGGTCCCGAACGTCGCCAACTCGACCTCGTTCCTGCAGTCGATCTACCAGAACCTGTTCAACCGCGACGTCGATGCCGATGACGAGGGCCTGCAGTACTGGTCCAACGAGCTGATGTCGAACCCCGACGATCTCGGCCAGATCATTCTGAGCATCATCAACGGCGCCCAGAACGAAGACCGTGATGTCGTGCTCAACAAGATCGACGTCGGCGTCGACTTCGCCCAGACGCTGGCCGGTCTCGGCATCGTCGTCTTCGACGAGGACACCAACGAGCAGGCCAACGCGCTGGCCGAGACGATCTTCGACGGCGTGACCGACGACGAAGACACCGTCGCGGCTGCCATGGAGCAGATCGACGACTTCGCCGCCGACCCCAACTCCGTGCCGACCGACGGCCAAACCTTCACGCTGACCGCACCCGGCGTTCTCAACCCCACCTTCGACGACATCACGGGCACCACCGGCGATGACACGTTCCGGGCTGTGACGAACAACTCGCTCAACACCAATGACGTCATCGACGGCGGCGCCGGCTCCGACGTCATGAACCTCGCCGACGATGCTTTCAGCGATGGTACGGCCCCGATCATCACCAGCGTTGAGCGCCTCAACATCGCCGAGGACGATAACGATACGCTCGATCTCGAGGAAGTCGACGGCACCACTTCGATCTGGGCGACTGGCGATGCCGATTTCAACCTCGACAACGCCTCGACCGACATCACTTACGGCGCGTTCAACACAACCTCGAACACGTTTGTTGACATCGACCTCGACGACGACGTCTCCGGTGACGACGACACGCTGATGCTGGCTGTCAGCAATATCGGAGCCGGCGTCACGGCGGTCTTCCGGACCGATGACGACGACGACATCGAAGCGGTGTCGATCAATGCCGTGGGCAGCAGCGCAGGCACCATCAACATCGATGATCTCAACGACATCGAAACGCTGACGGTGACGGGATCGGGCAATCTCGATATCGAGGCTGATGCCAGCGATCTTGAGACGATCGACGCCTCCGCCGCCTCGGGTAATCTCGAGTTCGACATCATCACCTTTGGGGAAGACCTCAACGTGATGCTGGGTTCGGGCGATGATACGTTCAACACCGGCGCGACCGGCGATGACACGATCGACGGCGGCGCCGGCGACGACCTTCTGGTCGGCGGCGACGGTGACGACGAAGTCATGGGCGGCGAGGGCAACGATATCCTCGCGGGCGGCGCGGGCGAAGACACCCTGACCGGCGACGAAGGTGCGGACGAGTTCCATTTCGACATCACGGCTTCGGAAGACACGATCACCGATTTCACCTCCGGTGAAGACGTGATCTCGCTGCTGAAGGATGCTGGCGGAAACGGCCTCGCGTTCGACAACTCGACCGACTCGGGCATCCGTGGCGCGTCCGACCTGGCGGCGGAAGACTTCAACAAGCTCGCCGATTTCGGCCAGGTGACGGGCGCCCAGGACCAGGAGCTGGTGGTCTTCACCGACAGCTTCGACGATCAGGCTGAAATCACCGCCGCGGCGAACGGCGTCGGTGCTATCGCCGAGTACTTCTTCGTGGTTCACAACGATGATGAAGGCAACGCGCAGCTCTATTACGATGACACGACCGACGGCAACGATCCGGACCTGATCGCCGATATCGAAGGCGTCGACCTGGCCGGTGTCGCCGCGCTGACTGCCGACGATTTCGACGTCTACATCTAAGACGCCGTCATCTCGGAACATCGAATGAAAAGAGGGCCTCCGGGCCCTCTTTTTTGTTTCGGCCAGGGCATCGCCATGCGGGCGAAACCCCCTCTTCCGGGGCGCCGTGAGCAATAGGGGCGTTCCGGGATCCTTGAGCAATCTCTTGCCGATACGTGCCTTTGCTGATGCGAAAGCCCCACAGGGGCTGGAGAGGTATGCATTTCACTATACCATGCCCTTGGCAGTCGGGGGGGCGTTCTTTAGGCAAGGCCCACCCGGCTTGCGGGCAACGGCATGGTGTTCGTCATGTCGGTGTGTGCAGGCACAAGGTTACAAAGGGCTTCCACGGCCCGTCTAACAGGAGATATCCATGGCTATCGATCTTTCGGAACTGAACCCGCAGGAGGCGATCACCGCCCTCTATGTCGGCTATTTCGACCGCGCCCCCGATCCGGCCGGACTTGAGTACTGGTCTGGCCGCCTGAACGCCGGCATGTCGCTGGCCGAAATCGCGCTGTCCTTCTCGGTCCAGCCCGAAGCGACCTCCGAGTACCCCTATCTCGCGGTCCCGAACGTCGCCAACTCGACCTCGTTCCTGCAGTCGATCTACCAGAACCTGTTCAACCGCGACGTCGATGCCGATGACGAGGGCCTGCAGTACTGGTCCAACGAGCTGATGTCGAACCCCGACGATCTCGGCCAGATCATTCTGAGCATCATCAACGGCGCCCAGAACGAAGACCGTGATGTCGTGCTCAACAAGATCGACGTCGGCGTCGACTTCGCCCAGACGCTGGCCGGTCTCGGCATCGTCGTCTTCGACGAGGACACCAACGAGCAGGCCAACGCGCTGGCCGAGACGATCTTCGACGGCGTGACCGACGACGAAGACACCGTCGCGGCTGCCATGGAGCAGATCGACGACTTCGCCGCCGACCCCAACTCCGTGCCGACCGACGGCCAGACCTTCACGCTGACCGCACCCGGCTTTCTCAACCCCACCTTCGACAACATCACCGGCACCACCGGCGATGACACGTTCCGGGCCGTGACGAGCAACTCGCTCAACACCAATGACGTCATCGACGGCGGCGCCGGCTCCGACGTCATGAACCTCGCCAACGACGCTTTCGGCGATGGTACGGCCCCGGTCATCACCAGCGTCGAGCGCCTCAACATCGCCGAAACCGGCGGGGATACGCTCGATCTGTCCGAAGTCAGCGGTACCACCTCGATCTGGGCCACCGGTGCCGGTGCTAACTTTGACCTCGACAACGCCTCGACCGATATTACTTACGGCGCCTTCGATGTCACCGGTTTTTCTTCCATCGACATCAACCTCGACGACGACGTCTCCGGTGACGACGACACCCTGATGTTCGCCACCAATATTGGTGCCAATGCTACGGCGTTCTTCAATGTCGATGACGACGACGACATCGAAGCGGCCTCAATCAATGCTATGGGTGGCAGCCAGGGCGCGGTCGATATCACCGATCTCGACGACATCGAGACGCTGACGGTAACCGGGTCCGGCAATCTGGAAATTCGGGCCGATGCCAGCGATCTTGAGACGATCGACGCCTCCTCGGTCTCGGGCAACCTCGCCTTCAACCTGTCCAATGTCGGTGAAGATCTCGACGTGATGCTGGGCTCGGGCGACGACACGTTCCTGCCCCTCACCAACTCGGGCGATGACACGATCGACGGCGGGGCCGGGGACGATCTGCTCACCGGGTTCCAGGGCGATGACATGCTCATGGGCGGCGAGGGCAACGACATCCTCGGTGGCGGCGCCGGCGAAGACACCCTGACCGGCGACGAAGGTGCCGACGAGTTCCACTTCTCGACCGGCGCGTCGGACGACACGATCACCGATTTCACCTCCGGTGAAGACGTGATCTCGCTGCTGAAGGGCAACAATACCGACACGGTCGGCGCACCGGGCGGTGCAGGCCTCGCGTTCGACAACTCGACCGACTCGGGCATCCGTGGCGCGTCCGACCTGGCGGCGGAAGACTTCAACAAGCTCGCCGATTTCGGCCAGGTGACGGGCGCCCAGGACCAGGAGCTGGTGGTCTTCACCGACAGCTTCGACGATCAGGACGCGATCACCGCCGCGGCGAACGGAGCCGCCGGCACGGCCGAAATCTTCTTCGTGGTCTATAACGACGATGAAGGCCATGCGCAGCTCTACTACGATGCCGCAACCGGTGACGCCACCGATCCGACCCTAGTCGCCGATATCGAGGGCGTGGACCTGGCCGGCGTTGCCGCGCTGACCGCCGACGATTTCGACGTCTATATCTAAGACGCCGTCATCTCGGTACATTGAATCGAAAGAGGGCCTTCGGGCCCTCTTTTTTGTTAGGGACCGCGTACTGCGCGGAGTAGGCATTCGACCTGCTCTACCCTACAAATTAAAATTTGTAGGGTAATAGTTATGATCACGCATCACAGCCACATCGGTACTGCCGCTTGGGCCGACCTTTTGCGCATGTTGAAGGACGGCCAGGTCTCCGAGCTCCGGGGGTCGCCGAAGCTGAAGACCGTAGGGCAGAAAAGATACTGGTATGACCAGTATCGGATCGGGACTGATGTCGTCGATCGCTACATCGGGGAGGACAGCAAAGCACTCCGCGACCGACTCGATCGCCTGAGGGATCTGGCTGTGAGGCGCAAGGTGAATGAGCGGGAGCGTTCCCGCCTTATGCGGGTGCTTCGGGCCGAGGGATACTTAATGGCCGACGCTCAGACCGGACAAGTGGTGTCGGCAATGGAGCGCGCTGGTGTCTTTCGACTGGGCGGCACCCTGGTCGGCACGCAGGCCTTCCGGCTTTATGAAGGAGATCTCGGGATCCGGATCGGGTTTGGCAGCTCGGCAGTCACCGATGATATCGACATTGCCAGTTTCGAGCGACTGTCGATCGCCTTGGGAGATACCGTACAGGACCACCTTTCGGAGGTCTTCTCGCAATTGAAGTTCGCCCCCGGCCCCTCGCTTGAGAACAACAAGGTCTGGCGCTGGCAGCAGACGGATCGGGCCACGCTGGTCGAGTTCCTCACGCCGTCCTTCGAGGAAGATGAGGGAATCCGAGATCTCCCTGCTTTCGGTGTCAGCGCACAGAGCCTGCATCACCTCAACTTCCTGATCGCCGAACCGATCCAGACACCACTCCTCTACCGCTCGGGGTCGCTTGTGCAGGTTCCGAGACCGGAGCGCTTTGCCATTCACAAGCTGATCGTCGCGGATCGACGTCGGAGCGATCCGAGCAGATTGAAGGCCCGGAAAGACAGAGCGCAAGCAGATCTGCTTATTGAAGTCCTAAGTGAAGAAAGGCCTGACGAACTTGCCGATGCATACGAGGAGGCAATGCGGCGAGGACCAACTTGGCGCAGCGGGATATCGGCTTCGCTGGATTTGATGCCTCAGGCCCGCAAGAGGCTCGACGACATCATATGACGCAGCGAGATGTGCTGAGGGTTCTAGACCCCGGCCGGCTTCTTCAGCCGCGTCAATGCGGCGTTGCCAGCCAAGACCGTCGGCCTTGAAGTGACGAAGCACTTCCGGGCTCAGACGGATCTAGACGGCTCCTTGGCCCAACAGCAGCAATCGGCATAACGGCTTCACAGGGCATCGATAGACCAAGCCCCCAAGGGATAAGTTGGCCACTGTGCGGCCAACCGAAGCATCTGGTAAGGGGCTTGCTGGTGACCCAGGCCTTTTTTGCTGTTTCAGCGTGTGACTGACTGGGGGATCACGCCGTGCCGCTGCGCACTCTGCGTGACCGCAACGGCTTCCATGAAAGGGCAAGGCCGCCCCTGCAATTCCCATACTGATGGGGCACCCGGCGAAACCATCCCCTACTGAACAAACGTCCATGCCCAAGGGCGAGACCCCCTCCCCCGATCGCAGCAGAAGGATTTGCGCGGAAATTCTCCGTATAGGCCCCATTTTGCGGTGAAGTCGTGCGATCCGGTGGTGAAGCGCCGTGCAAGCTGTGTTACGCCCGGATATGGACCGGCAGTTCCTTTCAAGGTGACATACGCGATGCAAAAGAAGACGTCCCTCGATGCGGCCTATGGCCGGTTCCGTACGACGCTTCTGGCGACGATCGTCTTCAGCTTTTTCATCAACCTTCTGATGTTCGTCGGCCCGCTCTACATGCTGCAGATCTACGACCGGGTTCTCTCGAGCCGGAACGAGTACACACTCGTGGCGATCACCGTGATTGCAATCGGCCTCCTCGTCTCCTACGGCCTGCTCGAATTCACCCGCTCACGGCTGCTCGTCCGGGCGGGCCTGCAATTCGATGACGTGTTGGCCAACGACACCTTTGGCAAGGTGGTCCGTCGACAGACCGCGCAGCCCGGCGGATCGGCGCATATGGCCCTGAGCGATGTCGACAAGGTCCGCGAGTTCATGACCGGACAAGGCATTCTCGCCTTCTTCGATGCGCCTTGGGTGCCCCTGTTCCTGGCGCTCTGCTTTGCCTTCCATCCACTTCTGGGCCTCGTGGCCACCACCGGGGCAATTCTCATCTTCGCGCTCGCACTGGCCAACGAGTTCACCACGCGCGGGGCCCTGAAGGAAGCCGGCCAAGCGGGCCAGGGCGCGTCGCATTTCGTGCAGACCACCATGCAGAACGCGGAAGTCATCCGGGCGCTCGGCATGGAGCGTGCCCTCACGGACCGCTGGCTCGTCCAGCACGAGAACATGCTGGCCCACCAGGCCCGGGCCTCGAACCGCGCCGGCATCGTGATGTCGGCCTCGAAGTTCATTCGCATGAGCCTGCAGATCGCGATCCTGGGGGTCGGTGCGTATCTCGCCCTGGGTCGTCATATTTCGCCCGGGATCATGATCGCCGCCTCCATCGTGATGGGACGCGCCCTCGCACCCGTGGAACAGGCGGTGGGGCAGTGGAAGCAGTTTGTAGGCGCACGGCAGGCCCATGCCCGTCTGAAGCAACTCTTCGCCTCGGTCGCCGACGAAGAAGAGCGCACCGAACTACCCAGCCCAAAAGGTCAGCTGGTGGCCGACAAGGTCTTCGCGACCGTACCCGGAACCCGGACCTCCCTTCTCAAGGGCGTGAACTTTTCTCTGGGCGCCGGGGAGGTGATGGCCATGATCGGTCCGAGCGGGTCGGGCAAGTCCACGCTCGTGCGCCATCTGGTGGGGGCATCGCAGCCGGTCTCGGGTGCGGTCCGTCTTGACGGCACGGAATTGCAGCACTGGGTTCCCGAGCAGCTCGGCCGCCACATGGGCTATCTGCCCCAGGATGTGAAACTGTTCCGCGGTAGCGTCGCCGAGAATATCAGCCGGTTCCGCGTCGGAGCGACGGATGCCGATATTGTTGCCGCAGCCACGCTGTCGGGGGCGCATGAGATGATCCAGTCCCTGCCGGAAGGCTACGAGACGGATGTCGGCGATAACGGGCAGAACCTCTCCGGCGGCCAGCGCCAGCGCATTGGTCTCGCCCGTGCCGTGTTCGGGGGCCCCTGCCTCGTTGTCCTCGACGAGCCGAACTCCAATCTCGACAGTCCCGGCGAAAAGGCGTTGACCGCCTGCATCCAGAAGCTCAAGCAGATGGGAACGACCGTCGTCCTGGTCACGCACAAGACCGGCCTCTTGTCGCTGACCGACAAGACCCTGGTTCTCAAGGACGGGACGGTGAACAAGTTCGGTCCCACCCGCGAGATGTTCGAGACCCCGGCTCAGCAGAAGCCGGCGGCGGCCCGGTCCGGCGCGGCGGTCGTTCCGATGGCCACACCGCATTCCGCGCCGAACTGAGTCCGATTTTCGCACGCGAGCGAGTAGGTTTTTTAACATGGCAAAGAACATGTCGACCCGGCCCATCATGATCCTGGGCTTCACGATCATCTTTCTCACCTTCGGCGGGATCGGGGGATGGGCCACGGTGGCGAAGATCGACAGCGCCGTCGTGGCGCCCGGCAGTATTGCCCTCGATGGCAACCGGAAGGTCATCCAGCATTTCGAAGGGGGTATCGTCGAGGACATTCTCGTCGACGAGGCGGATACGGTCGAGCAGGGACAAGTGCTTCTGCGGCTTAGCGATGTCGAGTCCCGCTCCAATCTCGGGGTTCTATCGAACCGGATCGCCGTCGCCGAAATCGTCGAAGCCCGCCTTCTGGCCGAGCGTGACATGCACGACGCGATCACCTATCCCGAGGCCTATGTGGGCGAGGATTTGCGGCCCGACCTGGCTGCGATCGTGGCAGATCAGAACGGCCTTTTCGAGGATCGCCGCTCCATCCTGCGCTCCCAAGTCGACATCCTCAACAGCCGGGTAGGCCAGACCCGCGAGCAGATCCAAGGGCTGACCCAGCAGAAGACGGCCCTCGAAAAGCGGACCGCGAATTTCACCGAAATGCTGGAGCGGATGCGGGGCGGCAACGAACGCGGTCTCGTGGAGACGAACCTTCTGAGCCAGAGGGAGGACGAGCTGATCCAGATCGAGGCCAATCTCGGCAAGGTGATTTCCGAGATCGCCCAGGCCAAGAACGTGATCAGCGAAACCGAGATGCAGGCCCTGCAGGTCGAACAGGAATACCGCGAGCGCGCCAGCAACGAGCTTGAGACGGTCCGCGCGGAGTTGACCGAACTCCTCGAGCGGGAAAAGGTGGCCAGAGACGTCCTGCAGCGTACGGAAATTCGCTCACCCGGCGACGGGTCGATCCAGAACCTGAAAGTCCACACTGTCGGTTCCGTCGTCCGGCCCGGGGACGATTTGATGGAGCTCGTCCCGGAAAACGAGAAGCTCGTGATCAATGCCAAGGTCTCTCCGACCGATATCGACAACATCTCCCCAGGGCTGTCGACCGAGATCCGGCTGGCGGCTTTCAAGGCGCGTCTGATGCCGATGATCCTGGGTGAAGTCGCTTCGGTCTCGAATGACGTGATCACGCCTGAAAGCCCGGACGAACAGCCCTACTACCTGGCGCGGATTGCCGTCGAGGAAGTGGATATCCCTGACGAGCTTGCGGGACGCCTGGTGGCCGGCATGCCAGCCGATGTCGTGATCATCACCGGGGAGCGCCGGGTCGTGGATTACTTCACCTCGCCCTTGCTCGACGCGGTCCGCAAGAGCCTGATCGAGGAATAGGGCTCAGCCGAGCCCCGCGTCGAGATCGGCGAATGTGGATTGCAATCCGGTGATCATGACCTTCGATCCGTCGTCCATCTCGTAGGTCATCGACATGGTCTCGGCGAGCGGGGCGTATTGCGCCTCAGCCTCGACCACCCATAGCCACGCCCCGCTGTCGGCAATCTCGAGATCCACGTCCTGTTCGAGCAGGGTATGGATGGTCGTCTTGGCAGCACCGTTTGTCATGTCCGCGAAGACCTGGCTCACTTCGGCGGAAACATCCGGATGACCCGTCCCCGGTATCGCCCCGTACTCCTTGCCGGCATCGCTCTTCAGCAGGCCGAACTTCTCGAGCAGGTCTTCCGTGACCTCGAAGGAGGCGTAGTACACGGTCTTTCCCAGGGTGAAGGTGCTCAAGTCGAGTGACGAGGTATATGTCGAAAAAACCGAAGCCGCCGGCTTGGCCGATGTCATCTCGATGAAGGGCCCCCCTGCTCCGCCATTCTGAGCCGGACCGGCAACCTGCGGTGCCGCACTGGAGGCATTTACCGCCTGGGGCGCGGGATCAGCAGGCGCCGCGGCCCCGACCGCCTTGCGTACGAAGCTCGATCCTTCCCGCGACAGCCCCATATCTTCCGGGGCCGAAGCATGCCAAGGCGGGTTTGCCGCATTTGGAAGAACCACATCCGAGGCCGGGGGAAGCTGGGAGGGAGCGGCGGATTGCCCGATATTCCCGGGCAGGGGCATGTCAGCATTTGCCGTATTCCCCGCCTCCCGGGGGTCGGAATTTTCCGGATGCCGGGAAATATCGATCAGGATATCGATCGGATCGATGCGGGCGACATCATCCCGCGTATCGGGAAGGCCGGTGCCGCTGGGGGAGGATGTCCCGGGGGTGGCCAGCGCCTCGAGCTGCAGAAAAACCTGCTCGAGCGGCGTGTCCTGAAGCAGTCCCAGGCCGCGATCGGACAGAACGCCGATGCCGATGGCGACGGCCGAAAGGCCCGTTGCATATCCGTTGAGCGAGATATGCCAAGGATCGCGTAGCGAAAACGTGCTTTGGGGAGACACCCACCCGGCGGCATCATCGGGACCGGGGGTGCTGTCCGAAACGTCTTCCGCCGGCTGAACCCGGGCTGCGCGCGGCATAACAACATCATCGGTCGCGCCGGTATCCTCTGGATGCGCGCCCGCGCTGAGCGGAAGCGCGACCAGATCCTCGGCGCCCAGGACAAGCGACCAGACCAATGCGGCCAGCATGGCCGCGGGATGCAGCGAGATCTGTCCGCCACCGGCTCTCAGAGAGACGACATTGCCATGCCGCTCGTGCCCATCAGTCCGGGCACCCATGATCTTCCGCGTGTAATCGGCAACAAGCGCGCGAAAATCGGCGCCGCGAATCGCCGTCTCCAAGCTTGGGCTGTCGAGGTAGTAGATCGCGTCGATCCGGCAGAAATGGATGAAGACCTCGCCATCTGGCCGCATGAAGATGAACCACGGATCACCTTCGTCGCTCGTGCCGCGCTCCGTTTCGGTCGCGATATCCGCCTGTTCCAGGAGATACTTGACCCGGTAGAGATCGGCCAGCTCCTGGTTGGTCCAGTCCTGGTCGGGAAGCCGGGGAGCGAGATGGATATCCGCGCAGTCGTTGTCGAAATCCAAGATCTCCCCGTCACTGACGAACGAGAGATCGTCAGCAGGTTCGTGTCGCGCGTGAGGGAACGTTACGATCGTACCCATGCCATCAGGCCCCGATATCAGGTCATGTGCGCCGGGGACGAAGACGTGATCCCGATCACGCGGCGTCGTCCCCGAAGAGGATCTCGTATGTCCCTGGCTCGTAATGGCTCAGAAGCGTTTTCACAAAGGCGCGCGGCTCCTGCCCGAGTGCCTCGGCCCATTCCGCATAGCGGTGGACCGGAATACGCCCGCGCCCGTTCTCGAGTTGCGAGATGAACGTGTAATAGTCAAGCGACAGCCGATCGGCGAGTTCACGCTGCGACAGGCCTGCGTCTTCCCGCACCTGCTTCAACCACAGACCCAGGGTGAGTCGGTGTTCACGCGTCTCTTCGGGATTTCTTTTCAGCGTATCGACAAGCATGCGGGTCCAACCGAGGTTCTGGTGTCCATCCATAACATAGGACTACGTCAAGAAGTATAGCAGTAACTGGGTCGCAGGTATGCGAAAATCGCCCCAGGTGACGCTGCGAAAACCATGATGGCTCCCGACATGCATCCGTACGGCGAAGGGCAGCGCGCTGAATGGACGCTGTCTGCTTGCGCCGCATGATCCTGTTGTCGCGACGACGATCATGCGATCGGCCTACGGGATGCGACCGTCTTCTCTCGTCACGCGCCCGAAAACCGGGCCTCCAGAGGATGAGGGCCAGATTGGGCCTGTCAATTTTTCTCCGGCAGGACGGGCAGTTTGAACGTGAAGGACGTGGTTCCGTCCCCGCACGTGACCTCGATGCGACCGCCATGCGCAACGGCAATGGACGAGGCAATATGCAGACCAAGGCCGAGGCCTTCGCCTTCTTGTGTCCCCCTCCAAAAGGGCTGAAACAGTCGACGGCGCAGGTCGTCGGCAATGGCCTCCCCTCGGTTGGTTACAGAAATCGCGACCTCGCGGTCTCCTGTCGCGCCCTGAACCCCGATCGGGGCGCCCGGTGTGCCGTGACGGACAGCATTCGAGATCAGGTTCGAAACCGCCTGTGCCACGCGCGCCGCGTCGCAGTTGATGGGCCGGTCAAAAGACAAATCCAAACGTATCTCGTGCCCGGGGGATGCGGCCCTGATCTCGCCGACAACCTGCGTTATGGCAACGGCCAGGGGCGCATCGGGCGCTGCATTGACACGAATCCCGCCGCCCAGGCGCGCCTTGGCGTGCAGCATCATATTGTCGATGAGCTCGTGCATGCGATGCACCGAAGATCGCATGAGCGGCAGCATCTTCTGTGCCCGGTCGTTCAGCGGCTGTCTGGCCAGCTGTCGAAGCCCGGCTTCCAGAGCTGCCACTGGATTGCGCAGGTCGTGTCCGAGAACGGCGATGAACTGCTCCTGGGTGCGCGCCAGGTCCCGTTCATGCGCGACGAGCTGTTCTTGCGCTTCCAGCCGCTCCTCGGTTTCAAGACCCCGCCCTATGACGTCGGCGAACATCTCCAGCATCGCGACGACCCTGGGATGCTTGAGGCCACGTGGTTCGGTGTCGATCGCGCAAAGCGTGCCGAAGAAGCTGCCATCGCTGCGACGGATCGGAATGGAGGCATAGCTGACGATGCCGAACTTGGTCGCGATCGGATGGTTGCGATAGATATCGTCGGTTGCCACGTCATCGAACAGGACCTTCCGGGAGGTTTCCCGGACCGATTGACAGAAGGTCGACTCGATCTCGATCTCGTCGCCCTCCAACAAGCCGAAATCGATCTCGTCCACGGTCCGGCAGGCAACCCATCTATCGGCCGTGACCCGGGCAACGGCAGCAAAGCGGGTATCCGTGGCGAGCATGACGGTTTCGAGGATGGTGCGGACGAGATCACTGTTGGCCAGCATCTCGATATCGGCCTGAAAGTCATGCGCCCGGGCCTGGAACGCTGCATGGTCCTGGATGAGACCGCGTCGAAGACCCTCGTTCTGCATGTTCAGCCCTTGTCAGATCATATGCCGCATTTCGCTCGACTTAGAATGAGCGCGAATATCTCAAAATACACGAGGATCACTGGAATGCACTGCGGGGCCTCACGGACTACGTCCTAAAACGTACGCCCGGGCAAAGCCTCTGCCCGCGACGCTCCATAGACGAAAGTCCCCTTCCACCCGGCATACTTGGTGCTACTGACCTGTCACTCAAGGCTGGTTGGGAACCGTCTGCTCCAGGGCTTCTCGACAGGGCAGAAATTGTCCTTGGTGAAAATATACAAACTCTCAGCACATATAGAGGCTGTTTCTTGTTCCTCGAAGACCCCAAGCGTCCAAGCACGCTGCCTTCGCACGATTTCATGGCGGCCTTTCCTTATGCGCACGTCGCCTACACGCTCGACATGGCGGTGATCGATCTCAACTGGCGGCACGGTCAGATGACGGGCGGACCACGCGAAGCGGCGGTGAGGCGCAATCCATTCAAAGAGATAGTCTGTCAGACTGGGCCGATTTGAATCTTTCCGCCCATCCCTGCTCTGCCCGGAGGGTGCGCATTTCGCCCCCCCTCGGATCGGTACGATGGAACGTCTCTGCGTCGAGACGGGCATCCTTGGCGAGGTAGAACCGCCCCTTGTGGGTCGAAGCAATCGCTTCGAGATGTTTCATGAGATCGCCGATCCCCTTCGAGACCGGAAAATCGAGCGCCAGCGTGTAGCCCGCCATCGGAAAGGAAAACCGGCTTTCCTGAGCGCCAAGCTTCTTCAGGACCGCCAGAAAGGATCCAGCGCCCGAAGCTGACACGGCTCGAAGCAAGTCGGCCAGACCAGCTTCGGCCCGGTGAAGCGGCAGGACGCACTGGAACTGCACAAAGCCCCGCCGCCCGTAGATCCGGTTCCATCCCAGGATGGCGTCGAGCGGGTAAAAATAGTTGTCCCACCCGACGAGCCGGGATGTACGCTGCCGCTGGCCGGCCCGGTAGTAGACCGCGTTGAAGGCCCCCACGCTGTAGCGGTTGAGCGTCGCTCCGGGCAAATCGACGGGGACCGACAGGCGCCGCCGCGGGGGGACGTGGTAGGGATACTCGCGTTGCCATGGGTCCAGCTCGGCCAGGCTTGCGTGCTCTCCCAGCTGCAGCAGGGACCTGCCCAAGGATTTGCCGCGGGCCAGGCAATCGATCCAGGCCGCGCTGTAGTGTGACGCGTCCGCGGCCTCGAACGCCGCCATGGTCTCATCGAGCGAGGCGGTCGCGACCGTGGTCTGGCGTATCCAGGCGCTTTCCACGGGGCGCAGACGGATCGCGGCGCGCAGGATGATCCCGGTCAGGCCCATGCCGCCCAGGGTCCATTCGAAAAGATCGCGGTTCCGGTCGCGGCTGCAGACCCGAATGTGTCCGTCGGATCCCAGCACGTCGATCCAGTCCACGAACGCGCCGAAACTGCCGTCCCTATGGTGGTTCTTGCCGTGGACATCGGCCGCGATCATACCGCCAAGGGTGACGTATTTCGTGCCCGGCGTGACGGCCGGAAACCAGCCTTTTGGAAGGAAGGTCTCGAGGATGTCGCAAAGACGGACACCCGCTTCGGCGACCAGTTGCCCCCGGTCGGGATCAAAGGACAGCATGCGATTGAAATGGCGCATGTCCACGGTCGCGGGCCGGCCTATTGCGCTGTCGCCATAGGCGCGGCCGTTGCCCCGGGCAATGACGGATGGTTGGCCGCGCAGGATTCCTTGCAAAGCATCGAGATCGCGAGGGGCATAAAGCTCTGTCTCGAGGACGGGATACCGCCCCCATCCGGAAAGGTTCATGGGCCTGTTCCTACCATGCGGACGCGCTGGATGGCATCGGGACCGCGGGCTGTCGAGATTTAGACATGGGCTGCCGCCAGAACGCAGGCCGCGATCAGCAGCCCGCAGATACGGCTCGCCCCGTCCCGGGCCGCGAAAACGATCGGATCGTCATGCATGAGGCCACGATGCGTGATGAGGACCGTCCGGGTGATCCAGTAGAGAAGGACTGCACATCCTCCCCAGAGCAGTTCGGGCCGGCCATAGAGCCCGGAGACAGCGGCGGATTCGATATAGAGGGCCAGAACGAGCACCGAGACGTAGCCTGCCGCGATCGAGATCATCGAGATGACAGGCAGGTCATGATCGCTGTATCCCCGCCCTGCCGTATTTTTTACCCCGCGCCCGGTGATGTCGACGAGCTCGGCCTGTCGCTTGACGGCAGCCAGAGCCAGAAAGAAGAACAACGAGAACGCGAGCAACCAGGTCGAGGGCGGGATGTCCGTGGCCACCCCGCCCGCGACGATGCGGATCGTGTAAAGCCCCGCCAGGACCACGATGTCGATGACCGCGTATTTCTTGAGGCGTATCGAATAGGCCGTGGTCAGAAGCATGTAAGCCAGGATCATCCCAAAGAAGCCGGGGCCCTGAAGCAGGGCCAGAAGACCTCCCGCCAGGAACAACCCCCCCGCCATCCAGATCCCCCTGGCGACGGGGATCAAACCGGCCGCGAACGGCCGTGTCCGCTTGCGCGGATGCGCCCGGTCGGCGGAAATATCGAGAATGTCGTTCACGACATAGACCCCGGATGCAACGAGACAGAAGGCCGCCAGGGCGAGGGTGGCCTGCCAGAGGATGTCCGCCTCGAACCGATGCCCGCCCAGAACCGGCAGAAAGACCAGCAGGTTCTTGCCCCATTGATGCGGGCGAAGGGCCCTGACATGGGGTCCGGGCCGGAGGCGTGCATCTGTCATTGCGGGCCTTTCTCGAGGTTGCGGAGGAACACGTCTGCAAGGACAGGGACCTTGTCGGGCAAACCGGGCCCCGAGGCCATATCCACCACCCCTGCCGGGCCTGTTGCAATGCATCTGCTGCCCGAGTAGCGATCCCGGGACATATTCACATGGCCTGGCGCGGATCGTCCCTTCGCCGTCCGGGCCCACGAGAAAGGGGTCGCATCCGTGGCAAACCGCACAGCATTGATCACCGGCGTGACGGGCCAGGACGGGGCTTACCTGTCGCAGCTTCTGCTCGACAAGGGATATGACGTCCACGGCCTGATCCGGCGCAGCGCCTCGGCGGATGTCATCGGGGCGCGGCTCGACTGGCTCGGGATCAAGGACCAGATCACCCTCCATGACGGCAACCTGACCGATATCACCTCGCTCATTCGCATCCTGCGTGATGTCCGCCCGGACGAGATCTACAATCTCGGCGCCCAATCCTTCGTGAAATCCTCCTGGCACCAGCCCTTGCTGACCGGCTCCGTCACGGGCATGGGCGCTGCCAATCTTTTGGAAGCGATCCGGCTCGAAGCCCCTGAGGCGCGGTTCTACCAGGCGTCGTCCTCGGAAATGTACGGTCTCATCCAGGAAGAAAAGCAGTCCGAGACGACCCCCTTCTATCCCCGCTCCCCCTACGCCGCGGCCAAGCTCTACGCGCACTGGATGACGGTGAACTACCGCGAAAGCTTTGGCCTGCATGCCTCATCGGGGATCTTGTTCAACCACGAGAGCCCCTTGCGGGGCATCGAGTTCGTAACCCGCAAGATCACCGACGGGGTCGCCCGCATCAAGCTCGGTCTCGAGGACAAGCTCGCCCTCGGCAATCTCGAGGCCAAGCGCGACTGGGGACACGCCCGCGACTACGTGCGCGCGATGTGGGCCATGCTCCAGCAGGACACGCCGGACGATTACGTGGTTGCCACCGGCCGGACCGCATCGGTCCGCGAGTTCTGCGAGCTAGCCTTTGCCCATGCCGGGCTCGAGATGGGGGCCCATATCGAAGTCGATCCGCGCTTCCTGCGCCCGGCCGAGGTCGATGTTCTTCTCGGCAATCCCGCGAAAGCGCGTGAAAAGCTCGGATGGGAGGCGGAGACGACCCTTGAAGGACTGGTGGCCGAGATGGTCGACGCTGATCTCCAGCGATTGTCCTGATCCGTGATGCCTGCCACGCCGCGTATTCTGGTCATCGGGGCCCGGGGCTTCGTCGGACGTCACCTCGTGGCGCTCCTCGAAAAGGAGCACGGACCGGACGCGGTCATAGCGACAGGACGGGACGGTGAAGCCGACCAGCGCCGTCTTGATATCCGCGACACCGACATGACCCGTGTGGCGCTGGAGGAAATCCGGCCGACCCATGTCGTCAATCTCGCCGGCCTGGCCGCGCCGGCCGAAGCGCGGCGTCTCGAGAGCGCCGCCTGGGAACTGCATGTCCATGCGCCGCTCGCCCTGGGGCGTCTGCTCGGCGAGACCTGTCCTGAGGCCTGGCTTTTGCACGTCGGCTCTGGCCTGGCCTACGGGCGGCAGGCGCTGCACGGCGCTCCCGTGCGCGAAACCGAGCCCCTCGAGCCCATGGACCCTTACGGCGCGACCAAGGCGGCCGGCGACATTGCCGTCGGCGCGCTGGCCTCCGAGGGCATCAGGGTCGTGCGCCTCAGACCGTTCAACCATACAGGCCCCGGCCAGAGCGAGGATTTCGCGATCCCTGCCTTCGCCGCGCAGATCGCCCGGATCGAGGCAGGTCAGAGCGCGCCCGTCCTCTCTGTCGGCAATCTCGAGGCCGCGCGCGATTTTCTGCATGTGTCCGACGTGGTCCATGCCTATGCCGCCCTGATCCGCGCCAGCGACAAGCTTGTATCCGGCGACATCTACAACGTCGCCTCCGGCACCCCCCAGGTCATGAGAACGCTTCTCGAACGGTTGCTCACCCTGTCCACGGCCCGGATCGAGATCCGGACCGATCCTGCCCGCCAGCGCGCCAGCGACCTGCCAACGATTGCCGGCGCGGCCACGCGCCTTGAGGAGCGTACAGGATGGAGGCCACGCATCGGGTGCGATGAAATGCTGTCCGATGTCTTGCGCGATTGCAGGTCCCGGACCCGCTGAAAACACCGGACCCGTCGCAAGGGTCCGCGCCTGGAGATCGACATGCCCCAATCCACCCCCCAGAAGAAAATTTTCTTCGATGTCTCCTCGATTCGGGAGTACCTCACGCGGACGACCAGATACTCCGGCATCCAGAGGGTCGTGGCCAATATCCTGTCGGAACTTCTGGCGATTGTCCCCCGGGAGCGGATGTATCTGAGCTACCTCGACCAAAAGACGAACCGCTACGTGGCGATCTCCTGCACGGATATCGAAGCCGATCTGACCGATCCCGAGGACATGCTCGCTCTTCTGCAGCCCGATCTGCCGATGCGCGGCACGGTTCCGGCACTGCGCAAGTACCGCAAGCAACCCTGGAAATACTACTTTCACCTCTACCGCCTGGATCTGGCCGCGATGCGGGGCAAGGACGGCTCGTTGCGTCGCTACGACATGACAATTCCGCAATGGAAGGCACAGCGCCGCGCGAAGGCCGGGAAAGAAATGCCGCATTCCAGGGTATCGACGCAGGATGTCTTCGAGATTGTCACCCCTGGCGACGATCTGATCCTGCTCGATTCAAGCTGGACCGATGCCTTCAAGGCAGTTTTCGCGCAGGCGAAGACCAAGAACATGACCGTCCGGACCCTCGTCTACGATCTCATTCCGATCCTGCATCCCGAAACCACCAACGATACGATGCCGATGATCTTCCACGAGTGGCTCCTGTCGTCGACGGAGTACACGACCTCCTACATGACGATTTCGGAGGCGACGAAACGCGATCTGGAACGGTTCTTCGAGATCTACGACCACACGTTCGAGGTGGACGTCCTGGCCCTGACCCAGGAACGCCTGAAACCTGCGCAGGACCAGGGCCCACGCAAGGGGCCCCTGAGCGCGTCGGTCTCCGAAGATGGCTACCCCCTTCTGGCCCGCGCCGGCATGCTCGACACCCGTCTGCGCTCGGTGGTCTTTCGCCCCTTCGTTCTCGTGGTGGGAACGATCGAGATGCGCAAGAACGTCTGGCGCATCGCCATGGCCTGGAAGAAGCTCGTTGACGAAGGGTATACCGACCTGCCGCAGCTTGTCTTCGCAGGCCGGCTGGGCTGGTGCCGGGAAAATTTCGACGCTCTCCTGGAGGGCACCGGCAACGTCTATGGCTATGTCCATGTCTTCGACGGCCCATCGGATGACGAGCTGACCTTTCTCTACGAGCAGTGCCTCTTCACCATGATGCCCAGCATCTACGAAGGCTGGGGCCTGCCCGTCGGCGAGGCGCTGAGCTACGGCAAGACGGCCATCGTCTCCGACGGCTCCTCGCTGCCGGAGGTGGGCGGCGATCTCGTGGAGTATTGCGACCCCGGCTCCGTCGACAGCATCGCCCAGGCCGTCCGGACCCTTGTCGCCACCCCGGAGCGGCGGTTGGAGCTCGAGCGCAGGATTTCCCAGGCGCACCTGCGCCGCTGGCGGGACGTGGCAGAGGATCTCCTCGAGATCACCGGCTGATCCTGGGCCGCCGGGTCCTATCGTCGATATCGCCGGGCCTGTGATCGGCCTTAGCAGACGTGAGATCGTGACCGGGCAAGAGCGATGCGTCACCGGGTGCAAGGCCAGGGTTCGCGGGCGTGGCGATCCGTGCGTCTCAGATCAGGTTTTCGGCTTTTGCGATCTGTATCGCCTCCGCGGTGGTTTGCACCTTGAGGCATGCGCGGATCGATGTAAGCCGCGCCTTGTATCCCGCTTCCGAGATGCCCAGGCTATACGCGGCCTGCTTTGCCCGGAGCCCATCCGCGGCGCATCTGAGCGCCTCCGACTGCTTCCAGGTGAGAGTTCTGTCAGGCTGGAGCTCCTCGTGGAGGCAAAGAGCTATCTCGCGAACGCAAACGCATTCTTCCTCGGTGAGCTCGCGGTCGGGGCGGGCAACACTGACGATGCTGCGGCAAGTCGCTGGCCCTGCAGAAATCGACACTCCGTATCGGAGCCCGAAGCGGGCGGCCTCGGGCATGATGCCATAGGGATCGGGCAAGGCAGGGTCCGACCATCTCAAAACGTCGTCATGGGCGAAGCACCATCCCAGAACGGGATCGCGCAGGGCATAGTTGTTCTCGTCGTAGCGCTTGATCCAGGCTTCGGGGTACGTTCGAGCCGAGTGAGTGCAGAACAGGCCTCTTACGTGAAGCAAGAGCGAATAGCCGGAAATTCCGAACTCACGAAGCTTCCCGGTGGAATATTCAAGGCAGGCCATTACTGGGTCAGTCCGATATCACGGCTTTTTCGGAAAATTCACCTACGGTTTGCCAGCAAGCCATGCCACCGGCAAGGTCGCGAAGGAGAAACTGAAAATGGGGCGCCTGCCGCCCGGGCAGAACGTGCCTCCTCCTTGGGCACCTCCTCCCCCGGGCGCCTTTCCTCCGTCGCCCCGATCGCTTAGACAGCGCCGGGATCTGGGCAACACGCGGGACGATCCTCATGATGGGCCTGAAACTCGGATCGCTGATCCCCCAAAGCGCGGCGATCCCCCGCCTTCTCAAGGAGGGGCTTCGCCAGCAAGGGCGTCTTTACGCGATCGCAATGGCGGCCATGATCGTTTCGGCTGCGACGTCCGCGGGCGTCGCCTGGGTCATGGAGAAGATCGTCGACGCCCTCTCCCGCCCCGACAGCAGGGCCTATGTTCTGACCGTCGCAACGATGGTCATGGGTATCTTCATCGTGAAGGGCATGGCCACCTACGTCCAGGTGGTGTTCATGAGCCGTGCCGGCAACCGGATCGTCGCCCACCAGCAATCGCAGGTTTTCTCGAAACTGATGCGGCAGGGGCTGTCGTATTTCAACGCGATGGAATCCTCCGAGATCATCATGCGCGTCACTCAAGGGGCCCAGGCCTGCCGGCGGCTCATCGACATCATCGTCGTCTCAGCCGTCCGGGACACGCTGACGCTCCTGGCTTTGCTGGGCGTGATGATCTACCAGCAGCCACTTCTGTCGGCCGTCTCGCTCCTCGTCGGCCCCGTCGCGCTCTACGGCATCCGTCGGATCCTGCGCAAAGTGAAGGAGATCATGGAATCCGAACTCGCGTCCATGTCCGAAATCTACAAGGTCCTGCAAGAAGGCGCGGGCGGCATCCAGGTGGTGAAGATCTTCTCGCTCGAAAATACGATGCGGGACCGTATGGACCGCGCCGTGCGGACCGTGGAGAAACGCGCAAACGCGATCTCGCGCCTCGAAGCGATCACCAGCCCGATGATGGAGACCCTCTCGGGGGTCGTCATCGCCGGCGTGGTGGTCCTGAGCGCCTACAACATCTTCGGCGGCGAACCGACGACAGCGGGACAGCTCATGTCCTTCGTCACCGCCCTTCTCATGGCCTATGAGCCCGCCAAGCGCCTGAGCCGGATGCGGGTCTCGATCGAAGCGAGCCTCGTGGGCGTGCGCATGGTGCTCGACATGCTCGATATGCCCGATACCCAGATCGAGGCCCCGGATGCCGCGCCCCTCGCCCCGGGGCCGGGGGAGGTCGAGATGGCGGGCGTGCGGTTCGGCTATGCCGAGGATACCCCGATCCTGAAGGGGGTGAACCTTGTCTTCCCCGCTGGCCGGATCAGCGCGCTCGTCGGGCCGTCGGGGGGCGGAAAATCGACGCTCATCAACCTCGCGATGCGCATGTTCGACCCCACCGAGGGGACGATCTCGATCGACGGGCAGGACCTGCGGATGGCAACCTTGAGCTCAATCCGGCAAAGGATCTCCTTCGTGGGCCAAACCACCTTCCTGTTTTCCACGACGATCCGTGAAAACATCCGCTGCGCCCGCTTCGATGCGACCGACGAGGAGGTCGTCGAGGCCGCCAAGGCCGCCAACGCGCACGAGTTCATCGAGGCCTTGTCCGAAGGATACGACACACCGGTCGGCGAGAACGGCGCCTTTCTGTCAGGCGGGCAACGTCAACGCCTGGCCATCGCCCGGGCAATCGTCAAACGCAGCGATATCCTGTTCCTCGACGAGGCCACGAGCGCCCTGGATTCCCATTCCGAAGCCCTGATCCAGGACGCGCTCGGCCGGGCCACGCAAGGCAAGACCGTGATCGTCATCGCCCATCGCCTGACCACCATCCTGAATGCCGACCAGGTCTTCTTCATCGAGGCTGGCCAGGTCGCCGAAAGCGGAACGATCGAGACGCTGCTGGCCGGGCCGACCCGTTTCCGCACCCTCTACGATGCCCAGTTCGAGGGGGTTTCGGAGCGAGGGAGCCGTGACCGCCAAGTCCGGTTCAATGCCTGAGACGCCACGCCGGGGCACCGAGGGCAGCATGGCGTCACGGTACGATTTCTGCCGGTACCGGGACAGCAAATCTGCCAAGCATCTTGACCCCGCGGCGCAGAATACACGAAGGACTGCACTGTGAGTATGCGCCCTGATATCGTCTTCGACCTGACCGAAATGCTGCTCGCGACGACCGGCAAGCTCAGGTATTATGGGATCGTCCGTGTCGTGGCCGAGATCGGCCTTGCGCTGGCACGACACGATCCGGCGATCCGGTTTTGCATATATTCAGCCGGTCACCGACGGTTCTTCGAGATCCATCCCGTGCGCGATGCAGACGGCACCGTCTCCTTCGACATCCCCGAAGGCGTGCGCCAACTGCGCATCCGGTCCGTCTTCCACCAGAAGAAGCCGGTGCGGGATGCCCTGGCCGTCCCCTTTCGCGCCATCGCGAATGCCCGCAACCGCCGGGCTTGGGCCAAGGGCGGTGTCGATCTGCCCGAGATCCCCCTCGACGGGAAGACATATGTCAGCTGTGGCAGGCCGAAGTTGATGGTCGAACAGCTCCACGCCATCGCGCACCAGGGCTGGCAGGTGACATTCATTCCGCTTCTGCACGACATGATCCCGCTGCACGACTATTTCGCGCATCGCTCGAAAGCCTTCCCGTCGAACTTCGTGAACGACAATATCTACATTCTGACCCGGGCCAGGGCCGTTCTGACGAATTCCGGGTTCACCAGGGATGAACTTCTCTCCTTCACCGCGAACGGCCAGCTGCCCACTCTGTCCGAAACGGCCGTTCATGCCATTCCGCTGGTTCACGAATGCCCCCGAGGGACGGAAGAGGCAGAGCAGCTTCCCCCGGACAGCCCCTACATCCTGACCGTCGGTGCCACGCTGGGGCGAAAGAATCTCGATACGGTCTTCGACGCCGTGAAAACCCTTCGCAAGGATGGAAAAACCGCGCCGCGGATCGTGGTGGCCGGCGCCCGGCGGCATCGGACCGAAAAGTATCTCGCCTCCAAGGAGATGGACGAGGTCCGCGATCTGGTCGAATTCTACCACTCCCCCAACCAGACCGATCTCGTGGCCCTTTACGAAGGCGCCGTTGCGCTGGTCCTGGGCAGCCGGATGGAGGGCTGGGGCCTGCCCGCGGGAGAAGCGCTCTGGCTCGGTACCCCGGTCATCTGCTCGACCGCCCCCGTCCTGCGTGAGGTAGCCGGCGATCTGGGGCTGTATTTCGATCCCGACCGCCCCGACGAACTTGCCGCGCATATCGCGCATCTGATGGATGACCCCGAGTATGCGAAGGCCCTCAGGGCGCGCATTCGCGCCGGGCATGCGCGCCTGCGGACCTGGGATGACGTCGCCCGGGACATGCTGCACATTCTCGCCGAACCTCGGGAGGAAACACCGTCGGGATCACCGCAGGACATAGACTAGTCGCAGCGTGTTTCGCAGGTCGCATCGGGGCCCCAAGAAAGGATCAGACCTTCCGTGGGGCTCTCGTTTCGGCTCATACGGCATCCAACATGGACCCCCGAAGCACTCCCATAACGCGATCATCGCCAAGGAAGGCTTGCCACAGGTTTTTTGCGGATGCGCCTGGAACCCAGGGATCGCCCTACCAAACGATCAGGATCAAACGCCCCAATACTGCCACCTCGAGGCCAAGAAACAGGACAATCAAGAGGAAGGTATAAAGACGCTCCGTGCGGGTGAAACGCTTCGTTCCAAAACCTTGCCGGGTCATCCCTTTCCGTGCGCCCCTGCGAGTTGAAAGCGCTGTCGTCATACCTCCGCGATGGGCCAAAGCATGCTGCGTCATGTATCTTCTCTCCACATATTTACTAATAAACGATACAATCCACGGTTGGGTTTCTGGCGCCATTTCGGTGTTTCCATGGCGGAATTGGGATGCCCCGCCCCTGCCCCCGAAGGCGCTCGGAGGGGTCAATCTTCGACGCCGATAGGGGGTCAGAATTGGGCGCCGATTGACAGGCAATCGTCCAGATCGCGCCCCTTCTCCGGGCCGAGAACGAGGCGTTGCACCGCCAGATTTCGACGCTTGAAGAGGATCTCGCCAGCATGGGCGCGTTAGTGCAACAGGAGCGAAACGCCGCCTTCGCCGCGCAGAGAGGCAAATCGGCGCTGACCTACGTCAACAACGGCGGCAACGATACCAGTCAGCTTTGCCCGGTCGCTCAATACGTCGTCGGGGCCAGTGGGCGGGCAACGCAGGTGGATGTTGCGGAATCATGTCCTGGTGGGCGCCCGTATGTCGACCGTTATAGGGCTGGTAGTCGACCGACCGTTGCGGGCTCCCGCCTCGGCTACTTCTGCTCGAACATGCCAACGGGAAGGACGCGTCCGGCCTCCACGACTGTTCGGTCGAGGCCATCGAGAAGTCCGGCGGCGTCGGAAGCCAGGTTGAGGGCCTGCACCTCTTCTCCCGAGATATTCCGGGCGACGGAGCCGAGCTCTCCCCCGAGGAGATCGCTCAGGACGCCCCGCAAGCGGTCGGCCTCGTCGATCTCTCCGTGAACGAATTCGATATCGGTCGCTCGCGTCGCGCAGTGGCGCTGCGCGGCTGGTTCGGGTATCCGCTCGCAGTTTTCGACCGGGGCGCGAATGCCAATCATCTCGTAGAAGGTCGACAGTAATTCCATGAACTGACGGTGACAGCTCGAGCGCGAGAAGACGCCGCTCACCCTCAGGCGAAGGGCCACGGCCTCGCCGTCGCTTCGTGTGAGAAGCCCGGTCTGCGAGGATTTCAGTCCATGGGCCTGGAGGCGCTGCCACACGCGGCGCATATCCGCGCGTTCCGGGCGGCCCGCCTCCCGGGACATCCGCTTATCGAGATCGCCCACGGACCATAGTCTGGGCACCTCGACCGCGCGCGCCGCCGCGGCCTCGACGCGTTCCCGGACCTGCCTCCTGCTGGCTTTGTCGACAGGTGGCGGGGCGAACGTCATAACCTGCTTGCCGTTGCCGAGGGTCCAGTCCGGATGAACCCTGCAATCGCCCTCGAAGATCGCCGGCGCCGATGCGAGCATCGCGGCCTCCCGCAGGATATCCGCCAGGACCGGGTCGTCCAGCGTATCCATCGGAAGGAGCAGGCCGCGGACGAGCACCGTGCCGCCGGGGAGGGGCATGAAGCTGCCGAGGAGGTCCGTTGCCAGGTCAATTCCCTGCGCCTCCGACCGCCCCGGGGACGAGGCGGTGGCCAGGATCAAGGAAAAAAACGCCCCGATGAGCGGCTTACGCAAGACCATGGTGACGGGTCCTTGGATTACCGGCCGGTCCGGGTGGCCGAGGACCGCCCGGACCGGACTGGCGGAATCAACTTCCGCTCAGATGGGCCTCCGAGACGTCCTGGAAGGTCCCGTCGTCGCGCATCCCGATCAGGCCCTTGTTGATCCTGAGGAGATTGATGCGGCTCTGCGGATTCGCCTTCAGGCCCACCGCGTGCAGGGACTGGACCGTGGCCAGGTTGATCACCTCGGCGACCTGGTCTCGGATGCCGAGCTCGGAGATGATACGGTCGGAGGTATCGGCATTAACGGTCACGAGATCGACTTCGCCCGAAGCCAGCCGCTCGAAACAGTCCGTCGGGCTGTCGCCGGCCACCCGGACGATGTCCGGCGGAGTCAGGCCCATGACCTCGAGGTCGTGGGTGAAGTAGCCGCGCGGCCGGCAGATCTTCTTGCCCATCGCGTCTCCAGGGGAGGAGATTGCGGCGGCCGCTCCGGACCGCGCGTAGAAAGTCACCACCACGTCGTGGAGATTTTCCGACCAGAGGAGGTTCTTGCAGCGCCATTGCGAGGCTTCGCCTAGTTTGTCCATCTGGTCGCAATCGGGCCGGAACCACGGGAAGCCGATATCGTAGGCCCCGTCGGCGATCAGAGGCTGGAGGTGCGAACCCCAAGCCGGGATAACGTCGATCCTGTAATCGGCCGGCTGGTCGCCGTATTGCATTGCCCGCTCTACGAGTTCGTAGCTGTAGCCGCCCTGCCGGAGGCCCTGGTCAACATAGGGCGGGTAATCCTCGCCGGTCAGGATCTTGATCCCGTCGTCCTGGGCGCTGATCAGGTCCGGAAGGGACGGGCGAGAGCTCGTCCCGTCCACGACCTGCTTCGCCTCGCAGGGAATGTAGAGCTGGATCCCGACCGGAAGGCTAGACGGGTTGGATAGGACACCCGGGTTGTAGTCAAAGATCTGCTGGTAGGCCGTGTCGCGCCCGTAGGCGCGGCGGGAGATCCTTGAGAGACTGTCCCCCGACTGGGTGGTGTAGACGCTGTCGCACTCGAGATCCTGGGCCATCAGGGTGGCGGGAGTGGTCATGAGAGAAATCGCGCTGAAGAAGAAGATACCGGTCAATCGCATCGAGTATTGCTCCAGTTAACCATTCTTAATATTCTTCACTAAAGCATCAGGCCTCGCGCCGATCAATAATTTCTCTGCGCGGTATGTTTTCCGAACCGCGTCCTCCTTTCGTTGCGCATGATTTATGACGTGTTTTTCGAGGGATAATAAATGGGATCAATTTCAAGGCGAGTGCTTTTCGCACTCGGTATCGGTGTAGTTGCTACGAAGCGACTTCGGGCACAGGACTCGTCATCGGAGCCTCTTCCGACCTGCCGTCTATCAGGCAATCGGGGCGATTGGGAACTGACCTCGGAACTGCGATCGATTGCCGATGGTATCCCGAAGGTGACGGACATGTTGCGGATTTCCGATGCAAACCACGTCATCTCGATCGAAGCAAACCGAAAGGGGTCGGACCTCTCCAGCGGACGGCTTCGAATCGTGATCCGCAATGCCCCCTATCGGGGGTCCAGGGCACTCGGTTGGGCGCAGCAGCCCGTGGGGCTCGTCGTCGACGGCACCGCGGTGCGCGTCGGAGACATGTCTCTTGATCGAAAGACGAGCGGGAGCGACAAGGGAAAGGTTGCCGACTTCCTCCTGTTGGAGGAAAATCTGGCATCTCTCCTTGCGCAGCTGGAGAGGGGATCTCGGATGGTGGTTCAGTCTGCCATCGCATCCGAAGGTTCGGAGGAGCTCTCCAACGTCGCATCGGTCTTCGATGTCGCACCACTCCATGATATCGATCAGGTCTTCGACAGGGCGCATGCCTCGATGGAGGCGTCCCTGCGCGCGCGTCAATGCGAACCTCAGACGGGCGGCTGCCACCTGACCACGGTCTGTTGCGGGATGGCCGGTCTTGCCGACGATTGCTGGGAACTCAGGACGCTGCGCGCCTTCCGGGACGGGTGGCTGGTCCACCAGGAGGGCGGCCGCGCGGATATCGCCCGATACTACCAGGAGGCGCCGAAGATCTCCCGGGCGTTGGCCGGCGATCCACGCGCCGCGCGCAGGGTCTATCTCCGCTTCATCCTGCCTTCTGCCGTAATGGCGTATCTGCGCTGGAACCGGGCGGCTTGGGAGATCTATCGCCGGGGGGCGGCCCACGCGTCGAACCGGTGCAGAACCTGACCGCTCGTCGATGTCGACCCTCGGAGAGGGGAATGGGGGCATTCGAGCGTTTGCAGGTGCAGGTCGAATGCGAACCCTTGTGAACCGCAACCTCGAGGTAGGCGGTCGCCGAGTCGAGATGGCTCGAATGCCCGGAGGGTTCCAGCGGCCGCCGAACCGGAATGCGCCTTCCCCGGTGTGCCAAGTTGGGGCGTGGCGCTCCTGGTTGATGCGCTAGAACCGGATGCCCCTGGCCCGATCCGGCTGCGCGACTGGGAGGCTACGCCGCCTCGGGCCAGCTTTCGGTGCGCTCAGAGGAATCAATCTTCGACGCCAATAGGGGGTCAGAATTGGGCGCCGATCGATACCCCGGGCCGGGGCGCGGCTCGCGACCCGTTAAGATCGATCCGACCCAGAGCGGAAAAGTTATTGTAACGGCGTTAACTTTTTTGGCATATCTCATTGAGACAAATTGATGAAAAGGACCATCATGGCTGGCGCCCGTATCTCCAAAGAAGAACTCAATTCCATGTCGCTTCAGGAGCTCAAGGAGATGCGGGATGCCGTGGAAACTGCGCTTGCATCCCTCGAGCGGCGTCAGAAAGCCGCCGCTTTGGCCGCCATCGAAGCCAAAGCCAGGGAGTTTGGCTTCAGCCTCTCCGAACTGCAAAACGGCAAACGGTCGGATCGCAAGAAATCCTCTCCGAAATACAGGAACCCCGCGAATCCCGATGAGACCTGGACCGGACGCGGTCGTCAGCCGCAATGGATGAAAGACGCGCTCGCAGCAGGGCAGAGCAAGGACCAGTTCGCCATCTGACCTCGCACCACCCGTCGCTCCCCGGGGCAACGGCTCAGAGGTGCAGTCTCTTGAAGAGACTTTCGGGCAGCAGGCGTATGACAGCCATGATCGGCTGCCAGACCCGCCTGGTGTAAACGATGTTCCGCCTACGCATGACGGCCGTCCGGATCGCTTCGGCCACCTCGTCCGGCGCGGCCGTCAGGCGAGCGGGAAGCTCCATGCCTTCGGTCATCTTCGTCGCGACGAACCCCGGCAGGACCGTGACGACATGGACCCCGCGCCCGTGGAGCCGGTTGCGCAGCCCCGACAGGAAGGCCGTGAACCCGGCCTTGGCAGACCCGTAGACATAGTTCGTCGCCCGGCCCCGCTCCCCGGCGACCGAGCTGATCCCCACGATCACACCCGTCCCGCGCACCGCGAACCGTTCGGCAAGCCCCCCCAGAATGCTTGCTGGCCCTTCATAGGTACTGCGCATGACAAGGCAGGCCGCGACCGGATCGCGTTCGCTGGCCCCCTGATCGCCCATCAGCCCCACGGCACAGATCGCGATCCCGGGCAGCGCCGGCAGGGCGTCGACGAAGGCCACGTGCGTCTCGATGGCCAGCACGTCGAACTCGTGCAGGGTGACGGGCACACCATGGCGCAGCGCCAGATCCGCGCGCATGGCTTCGAGCCCCCGGACATTCCGGGCGGCCAGCTGGATCGGATGGCCGGTCCGGGCAAAGACGTGGGCCACGGCCCGGCCGATATCCGAGCGCGCGCCCAGAACGAGTACGGGCACATGATCCGGGGTGGTCATATCTTGATCTTTTCCATGGTGGGGCCGGAACAGGGACATGCTCTTCTGCCCGGGAAACTGCCCCCGTCCAAGCCGGTATCCACGCAGCCCCGTCGTGGCCTCGCGCAAGGGGGGCGTGCCCTTGCCCCTCCCGGCGGTACCGTCTTGCGTATGCTGTCAGATCGAGCGCGCCATTGCGACCATAGCGCTGGTCTTGGTAAACAGCCGGTCGACGAAATTGGCGCTGTCCTGTCCGAACCGGGCGAAAGGGCCGGACGCCGGGCGCACTTTCGGATCGGGCGGCGCCAAGCTGCCCTGTTCGACGATGGCGCCGTTTTCCGTCACGAAATAGCTGTTGCAGTGAACCCATTTCACCCGGTCGGAGGGCAGGGCATCCAGGACGAACCGTGTCGCCGCCGTACAGATATGAAACCGCTCGAGAGCCAACGGGGCGGCCGGGACAAGCCGTTCGGGCGTTTCGACCGCGACGGTGATCTCCTGCGGCCGCTGATCGTCGACGCAGACGCTCAGAACATGAGTTTTCGAGCGCAGTTCGATCTCGTTGCGAGACACGTAGGCAGTCTTTCCGAAAACATGGCCGTGATCGGCCAACCGATCGAGGATCTCCAGTGCAAGAGGATTGGCTCGAAACGTGACCACCCTGCCATACTGGATGACCGCGCGTGTTTCGTGGTGATACTGCTCTGCCGACATGCAACCCCCCGTTGCTTTTTCATGTCGGAACTCTTCTGCGCGGATGTGCCGAAAATATGGCCAGAAAACGAAGATCCATCCATATTGAGGAAAATCCTCTGAAACAGGGATAATTCGTCCCGATCAATCAACCAGAAAGCCAAATTCCCGCAGCGTGGCCATCTGATATGCGTGCGTGCGCACCTCACAGCCTCGGGTTGTCGCAAAGAGATTGCGAATCGCGGTCCACGTGACAAGATGGCGAAGAGAGATGAGATACATCGGGTGTCCTATCAGTTGTCTCACTCTAACGACCCAGACCGATCCGCGCCTCATGCACATAAGTTAGTTTTCGGACGCCTGCCCGATCCAGTATGCCAAGATCAGCCTGTTTGTTCACGCACGGCGGACAGCAACCACACGAGCCGCTCTCGACACCCGCCCGGGCCTGGGAAAGCCCCCTCAAAGTCTCCGCCCCTGTTTCACGCGCCAACGCGGAACCGACCTCGCCAGCAGCACCGATTGGCCACATGATTCAGCGTCAGTTGTCTTCACATCTTTCGGCACGCGTGATGCGTGTCATATGCTCAAAGACGCCGGGGCGTCTCGACCGCGACCACGGCACTGCCTGACGGAGTGACGAGTTGATGAACGACCTGGAAGATTTCCTCCAGGAAAGCCCCCTCGAGGCGCTCGCGCCGAGCGGGTACCACATTGCCCTGCGCGTGGGCTTCGCCTTTCCAGAGGTCGAGCATAACACTTTCCCCCGGGCCTGGATCGAGACCTATACCCAATCTGGCTTCATGCTCCACGATCCGGTCATCCGATGGATCTACGACAATGTCGGTACGATCTCGTGGAGCCAAGTCGCCGGTGCCGACGCCCGCGGCGTGCTCCAAGTGGCCCGGACCTACGACCTTGCCTTTGGCGCCGTCGTCAGCATGCGCGACGAAGAGGAAACGGGCATCCGCTCGTTCGGCAATTTTGCGCGCGCAGACCGGGAGTTCACGGCGGACGAACTTGCAATGCTGCAAGATCTCGTCATCGATCTCCATGCCAGGACGCGCCCGCCACAATCGCTGACCTCTGCGGAGCTCAAGACCCTCGAACTTCTCGGCACAGGACTCTTGATGAAGGAAATTGCCTATCAGCTGGGCATCAGCGAAAGTGCCGTGAAACAACGCCTGGCAAATGCCAAGGTGAAGATGTCCGCGCGCACCACGACCCAGGCTGTCCTTCAGGCCACGCAACTGGGCTGGATCTGAACCTCGTTGCAACACACGCGCCATCGAATGCCCGGAATACGGGAGAATGACGTGCCAAATTCGCCATACCACCTTCATATGAGAGGCAAAAAGCAAAATCTCTATCGAGGCAAAATGGCAGGCAACATCACCGGAGCCACGTTCGGCTTCCAGGACATGCATCTTCACGGATCCGCGTTCTACGACTTTCTCATGCTCAGAAAGCGCTTCTTCGTCGACACCTTGGCCTGGAACATCCCTCACAACGACGCCGTGGAACTGGACCAGTACGATACCCCCGTCTCCTCCTATTCCGTAGCCCTGCTCGACGGCCGCGTCGTCGCGGGCGCGCGGATCATGCGCTTCACCGATCGCTGGGGGACGCATGGCTGCATGCTTCAGGATGCCGCCGACGGCAAGCTGCCGGGCATTCCCACAGATGTCCTGCCCCAGGGCCGGACTTTCGGAGAAGCGTCCGAATGCACCCGGCTCGTCCTGAGCGATACCCTTCCCAATAGCCAGGTCCGGGAGGAGGCGCTCGCCCTCGTTGTGCGCGGCCTCGTCGAGCTTGCGATCGGGCACGGATCACACGAGCTCGTCACGCTCACCGTTCCCGCCTTTCGCCGCTCCCTCCGGCGCCTGGGCTATGCCGTGGACCAGATCAGCGCCCAGTATCACAGCCCGCTTGACGGGCGGACATACGCCATCCTGCGTATGCCTGCGCGCCATGCCGACCGGCAAGGTGGGGATCGCGAGATCGCCGCGCTCTTTCCCCTGCCCGGCCGTCTTGGCCTTTGACACGGTCTTGCCCCAAGATAACCTTGCGCTTTTCCAACTGCAGGCCCCTTCCGGCCCTATGCTCAGACGGGAAACAAAGGATCACGGGGCATGCGCCGTACAGTCTTGCACACACATACCCACTACTTTGACTGGGATGCCGTGCTCCTCGTGAGCCCGACCGCGAACCGTAACGCCCCCCCGGCCGCGGTCGGGCATACCACAAGCGAGCCCCGCCGGCCGCGGTCCTGATCTCCTGCCGGCAGAGACAGCCGAGACCAAAGCCGTCGTGACGGTACAGAAGCGCGCGCCAGACAGGACCCATCCAGCCTGGGCGGTAGGAGGCAAATCTCCGTTGGACAAAGAGAAACCCCGGCCGGGCCAGGGTTCCAGCCGTTAGGTGCGGCAAACTGCATTGCTTTCAGTTGACGTTGTCTACCGGGTTACCCGACTTCCAAAGCTGACCGGGCGTCTGCGTATTTTTTCAGCCGCTGAATGCGGCGAACACATCTTATCTACCCGCCCCGACCAGACGCATCGGAAAAATCGAGGCCCCTTCGGGAAAAACGGCCCCATCGCCAAACCGCAGGAAATGCAAAGGGATGGCAAATAGGCCGGATATCGTCATTCCAGAGCCACATTGTCCGGCCACGCAGCCCCGAAGACCGGCGGAAAGGAACCGGTATCAGGAGAGCCAGATGTCGTACGCGTTTCGCACGCCGGGACCCCGTAGCCCCGCCAACAGCCCCCCCTTGAAGCTGATTGTCCAGGTCCCCTGCTACAACGAGGCCGCGACCCTGCCCGACGTGCTGGCCGACATCCCACGCGAGATCGCGGGAATTGCTCGGGTCGAAATCCAGGTGATCGACGATGGATCCTCGGATGCGACCGCCGAGGTGGCCCGGCACGCCGGGGTCGAGCACGTCCTGCGACAGAAGACCAACAAGGGACTGGCCGCAAGCTTCCAGGCCGGGATCGACAATGCCCTGGCCCAGGGCGCCGACATCATCGTCAACACCGACGGCGACAACCAGTATAGCGGCAGTTCGATCCCCGACCTGGTCCGCCCCATCCTCGAAGGCCGGGCCGATATCGTCCTGGGCGACCGGCGCCCTGGCCAGAACCGCGCGTTCTCCCCCACCAAGCGCTTGCTGCAACGTCTCGGCAGCCGGGTCGTGCGCCAACTCGCCGGGATCGAAGTTCCCGACGCGGTCACGGGCTTCCGCGCCTATAGCCGCGACGCGGCCATGTGCATCAACGTCATGACCCGCTTCAGCTATACCATCGAGACGCTGATCCATGCCGGGCAACGCGGCCTGACCGTCGTCTCCGTTCCGGTGCGAACCAACGCGGCGACGCGCCCCTCGCGTCTGTTCCGATCGATCCGGCAGTTCGCCGCCTGCCAGGGGGTGACGATGATGCGCAGCTGCGTGATGTATCGCCCCTTGCAGACCTTCATGAGCCTCGGCCTCCTGATGAGCGTGATCGGCGCCCTGCCGATCCTGCGGTTCCTCTACTTCTACGCCACCGGCGCCGGGGACGGGCATGTCCAATCACTGGTCCTGGGCGGCGTGCTTCTGCTGGCGGGATACCTGACGATCGTGATCGCTTTCCTCAGCGACACGATCGCGACGAACCGCAGATTGACCGAAGAAGCGTTGTTGCAGCTGCGCCGGATCGGGGCCGATCGACCGAGCGCGGCGCCGCTCGGCCCGCATACGCCCCCGTCTTCCTTCGAGATCGCGGCCGAATGACGGGCGTGACAGCCATTTCGGAGACCCGTCCGACCCTTCCGAGCCCGTCCGTCGCGATCGCAGGGATCGGCGCCGGGCTCTACGCAGTCTTTCTGTTCCTCTCCGTCCGGATGGAGTTGCCGGCGTTCGGTCATGACTTCTACGACCAGGTCTGGCTGGCCCTGCGCGAGGGCCGGCTTGACCTGCCGGCCCGCGTGGTGCGGCTCGAAGGACATTACACGCCCGATGGAACCGCCCATTTCTACCACGGCCTCGCGCCCCTGATGACCCGGGCCTTGCTCGCCCCGGTCATGGCGATCGGACAGGTCAGTCTCGCCCCCTTCTCGATCTGGCTCTGGGCCGTAATCGGCAGTACGCTCTACCACGCCGCCTTTCTGCAGGTCGTGCCCCTGGCCGTGCCCCGGGCCCGTGCGATTGTCTCCTTGCTGACCTGGTTCGGCGGTCCCGGCATTCTCCTGGCGGGCAGCCATGCCTTCTACCACGAGCCGATCGGCCAAGCCTATGCGCTTGGCGGGGGCTTCGTGCTGATCTGGGCCCGCGCGGTACGGGCAGGACGGATGTCGGGGGCTGCGCTGATGGGCTTGGCGGCACTCGCCGCGGCCTGCGTCCATGCCCGTCCGAGCCTCGCCGTCGCCTTCTATGCGGGCGTCGTCCTGGCCGCAGGCTGGGCGCTCCGGGCCGGCGGTTCGCGCCGGCTTGCACCCCCCCTGGTGGCCATTTCGATACTGGGGGTCGGCGGCGGGGGGTACCTGGCCTTGAACGAGGCGCGGTTCGGTGCGGTGTCCGCGACCCATGGCAGTTTTGAAAAGAGCGACATCCAATACGGCACCGTGTTCTGGGGCCTGGAGGACGAGGACGACCTGCGCCCCCGAGCCTTCATCGACCACGGGCGCCTCCACGCGGGGCGGATCGTGCCCAATGCGCTGGTCTATGCCGCCCTGCCGCCTGCGCAGATGATCGATGCGAACATTTCGGCCCAGCTGCTTCACGCAAGCTACACCCTCCCACGTACCGGTTTTACCCGGATCGAGGCGCCCGTCGCGGGCCTTCTCTTTCTCTGGACCGGATGGATCGTCGCGGCCAGCGCCGGGATTGCCGGGCTGCGCCACGCCGCGCCGGGGCAACGCATGCTGGCAGGCGCAACCGGGATCGGCGCCATCCTGATCCTGGCCTATGCCACGATCACCCTGCGCTATCTGCTCGATCTGTGGCCGTTCCTCGCCGCGCTGGCTCTGATCGGCCTGCCGCGACTGGTCTGCAGGATCGGGACAATGTCGCGAAGGCGCGCCATGGTCCTCGCCGTGGCCACAGGGATCGGCATGGGTCTCAATCTCCAGGCGGCCACGGACTACCGCCAGATGTTCCGCGAAGACCCGGCCTCGGCATTCGCCGCCTGGGACGCTGCATCCTGCCGCGCACGGGCGCGGACCGCGAGCCTGCCCGCAAGCCGGATCGGCGAGATCTGCCGCGATCCACGGGTTGGGACATGACATGGGAGGCCCGGCCATGGCACATGCCCTGCGCCTGAAAAGCAGTTACATCTCGACGATCCGGGGCCTCGCGACGCTGTCGCGCGGAACCGGCTTCACCCGGTGGCTGGATGCCCGGCAGGACCGGTCCCGGCTGGCACATTGGACCCGCTCGCTCGGAGCAATCCACGATCTCGACGCCATGATCGCCCTCGACGTGCCCTGGTGGACCTATCGCGCCATCGATGCCGTGACGCTCTTTCTGGCAAGCCGCCCCGAGGCACGGGTCTTCGAGTACGGATCTGGCGCAAGCACGGCCTGGCTCGCGCGCCGGGCGGGGCATGTGACCAGCGTGGAACACCATGGCGGGTGGCATGACCGCATGCAGATCGCACTCGCCGCGCGGTCCGATCTCGGTCCGGTCGATCTGTCTCTCGTGCCACCCGACAACACCCCCGCATCCGACATGAAATACCGGTCGGCAAAACCCGGCGAGACCGGCAGGAGTTTTGCCGCCTATGCCCGCACGATCGACGACGGCCCGGCCACGCCCTACGATCTCATCGTCATCGACGGGCGCGCGCGGCAAGCCTGTCTCGACCATGCAGCGGATCACCTCGCGCCCGGCGGCATGATCGTCTTCGACAATTCAGCCCGTCGCCGCTACCGCCGCGCGATCGCGGCATCCCCGTTCGATGCCATCCCCCTGCGTGGCCTGACCCCAGCCCTGCCCTATCCAGATCAGACAACGCTGCTCTTCCGCGCAGAGCCGGCAGCATGACGCGCCCGGTCCGGTTCGCAAGGCTCGCCGGGGCCCTTGGCCTGGCGGTCGCCCTGGCGTTCATGCTGTACGAGGGGCTCGACCACCGCGCAGCCTTGGCCGATTGGCGGCCGGGATGGACCATGGCCGCCCTGCTCGGCGGCCTTGCCCTGGTTTATGGCGCGGCACTGTTCCTGTTGGCGGAAAACTGGCACCGGATCGTCGCGCTCTACGGTACAGAGCCCCGAAACCGCACTTGGCCCTCCTATACCACCACACTCATCGCCCGGTATCTGCCGGGCAACGTCGCCCATATCCTCGCCCGCGCCGCCTGGTTGCGCACCGGCCCGCTCGGCAAGGCCGACCTGGCCCGCGCCAGCGCGTTGGAACTGATCGTGACCCCGCTTGGCGCCGGGCTCGTACTCGTGCTCCTGGCGCCGGCGCTGCCCGGTTCCGTCCTCCCATCGGGATGGGACGCCGCCGTGCTCCTTCTCGGGGTGCCGACACTGGGCCTCGGGACCGCCCTGGCCATCCGATGGTTGCAGCCACCCCAGGCGCGGACCGCCTGGACACCGCTTTTGGGGCCGTTGCTGCTCTCGATGCTCTTCATGGCAGCGCTCGGCGCGATATTTGCGGCCATTTCCGGCAGTATCGCCGGCACCGGACCCGCCTTCGCAATGGCGGTCGGGTTGGTCGGTTGGCTGGTGGGTTACGTCACGCCCGGCGCGCCGGGTGGCCTCGGGACCCGCGAGGCCGCCATCACGCTCCTGCTGTCGACGACCGTACCACCGGAGGCGGCGATCATCACGGCCCTAGCTTTCCGGTTGGTCACCATGCTGGGCGAACTTGCGTGCTTTTTCACCGGGGTCCTCGCGCGTCCGCGCCGCCTTGGAGCCCCAGCCCAGACCGGCTGAACCGCGGCTGGATCAAGCTCTTGCCTGCAACCCATGGGTGATGACTCTCCTTGCACTTCGCGCCAAAAGAACTTCAGATGAGCGCACCATGTGGATCCCGATTTTCCCTGCCCGCCAGAATACGCATGCGGCCGATTTCGACGGCGCCCGAACAGGATCGCATGGCCAAGTTTCCCCGAAAATGATACCATCAGGTCCAACCCGGTCGGTCCGGGCCCGGCTTTCCGGCGGAACCAGATGACACTGACCGAAGAACTGCGTGGCCTGCTCGAACGCCTCAAAGCCGAGGCGCCAAAGGGGTTTGCCGCCGCGTTCCATATCGATTTCACGGCCCCCCGCTACCTCTTCCAGACCTATGACGAGGCCTGGCGAACCTACTATTCCACCGCCGGCCTCGTGATGAAGGACCCGGCCGTGAAATGGGGATTTACCCATGACGGGATCGCCCCCTGGTCCGACCTCGAAGACCTCGACACGGAAGGGGTCTTCACCACGGCGGCAGAATACGGGCTTCATTACTGGGCCGTGATCGCGACCTCGACCGGCGGCAGCAAGAGCATCGGGGCCTTCGCCCGTGGCGAAACGGCCTTCTCGGACGCGGACAAGAACCGGATCCAGGTCCTGTTCGAGGAGCTGCACGTCCTTACCCGCAAAGGCATCGACGTCGACCCCGAATTCGGGGCCATGCTGAGCGCGCTGTCGGTGACGCTGACACATCGCGACGGCCAGTAGCGGCGCGACCTCCCGCGATCAAAGGCGCAGCCCGACCGCGGTCCGCGCAATGCCCGTCATCGAGACACGAAAATGGCAGAATGGTCATAATTCAGACCCCCGGGCCGCCCCTCGTTCTCGCTGGCGAGAAAGACCCGGCTGGCGCAGGACATTGTTTCAAGACCGACCTGCCCATTTTGCCATGTGTGAATCCAACGCCGCACCCGGCATTCATGGCGCGAACCCAGAGCCGGAGTCCCCATGTTTCACAGTGTCGAAATCACGGCTGCGCAGACAGCCGAGGGCGAGACGGTCTTCGACGTGCATCTCCATCATGCCTACGGACATCGCGTCTTCGCCACGCGCAGCGCGCAGTATGAAAACGCCATCCTGAGCGCCGAAATGCTCAACGGCGATTGCGGCCCGGTTACCGACCGCGTCCACGAAATCGCCCCCTCTTATCTCAATACCCCCCGCAAGACAGCAAATTCCGTCGCATCCGACCGCCTGGCAGAGGTGTTTCACGGCGTGACAAACAACCAGTAGGTCTTTCCAACCGGTTCGATGGGACAGTGAGGCCGGATCATTGCAGTGACAGGTGATCGCACCCCAATTCCGAAAAACGCGGAGATGATCAGGGGGAGTGACGACGACACGCCCCCGCGTTCAGGGGACCTGGGGAACGGTCCCGTCTCAGGCGAGCATAAGATCACCCGCAAAGCTGCTGATGCAGAGCAGGATGTTCGTCTCCAATATCCCCGCATCCTCCCGCGGGAGGTAGCCCCATGAACTCTTCCAAGCCGACCTGCCGCGCAGGCGACCCTGGCAGGGCCGGTCACCGCCGGGCGCGACATCACAGGGCGTTGTCCACATGTTTCGGACCCGCAAAACCCGCCCCGGTATTGCCCCAAGGCCCCCGGATGGAGGATCCTGCCCGAACGCCAAGCCGCTCCGGGAAAGAAGCCGATGACCGAGATCGATGATGTCGAACCCGTCCTCTCCGAGGACCCGCTCCGCTGGGGCGCCCTGATGCTGCCAGCGCTTTCCAATATCACCGCCCCTCCCGATCGACGAGTGGCCATGGTGCCCCCGTTCGACGGCTCGGCCATGCCCGCCGCGATGATGGCCGCGCTGAACCGGATAGACGCGGACCGGTTCTCCACGCGCGGCGACCGGGACACCGGGGCACACAAGGCCAGGCCGGGAAAAAGATACAATGTCGCCAACGCGACGAAAACCATGGCCACCCTCCTGCGGATCGCCCGGTTGCAGCTCGGCGCCCGTGGACCCGCGCTCGATCATCTCTACGACGCATACGCAACGCGCGAGGCCTGGATGAACAACAGAATCGGCGCGGTGAGCGTCTGGGCCGAAAACCTGCGCCGCGCGTACAGTCACCTGCCTCTCTTCAAGACCGCCAAGGTGACCCAGATCGCGCTTGCTCGCAGCTTGCGCCATCAGATCGGCGATCCCGCAGGGCCGCACGCGGCTGCACGCCTCCTTGGTCTCCATCGGGCCTGGTGCCAAGGGATCGGCCTCCCCTTCGGCGGGACATCCGAAATGAACGGGCTCCTGGGCGCGATGGGCGATTTCAGCAAGCATTCAGACGCCCAGATCAAAGCAACGCTGCGCAAAATCGCGAAAACCGCCCCGCAAGGCAAAACGTCGAACGACGATATCGGACAGTTCATCACCCCGATCTTCGCCGAGGTAAGCGACGTTCTCGCCCCCATATTCCCGATCCGGCCCCTTGCAGGTAACGTCGGAAGGTAGACCTGGAGACCGGAATGCCGATACCCGGGAATGCTGCAGCGCGTCCCGCCAGGCGAACCGATAGGCAAAGCATCCAGGGGCCGATCACGCACAGGACGAGGGCTCCAAGACCGACGCGACCGCGAAGACGCCGCCTGCGGCCGCGTGCGGGTCATACCTGCCGCCAGCCACACGCGGGTGTTCGCCGGGACAAAGCATGCGGACAGCTCCCGGATCAACCGGGTCAGCGCCTCAGGATCGTAGGCTCCGCTGATCCACAGCCGGATAGTGCCTCAGCTCGTGGTGTAGGAGGCCGCGCGGTGTCGATCTCGATCGTGCATGCCACAGGCGCGGGATCGGTGGCAGTTCCACTATCGTCATGCACTGGCCGATCGACGATCTCGACGGAAAGAAACAGGCCGCATCCGGCTTTGCCGACGCCTTCGACGCATGCGCGGGCCGCGCAGCCACTTGAAGATCAGGTTGGTATTCATCGAGCAGCGCTGCACCACCCACGTCACCGACACATCCGGTGCCGTCGTCTGCAAACAGATCGACCGCTTCTCCTCATCCGTCCAAAGACGCTTTGTCGGACGCGCCATCACGTCCTGATAGTCGCGGCAGAGCAACGATGCCGGAGGCCTACTCCTCGCCTCGCATTCCAGATCGTTTTCCCGTCCAACCTCGGGAGGTAGACCCGGAGATCGGGACGACGGCTTGAAGGATGCTGTGATCTCTCAGTCCCTCAATGGATCGCAACATGGAACCGCTTGTCGAAACCGTCCCTCCCCGCTACCTCCGAGCAGGCTACTGCCTGCGTCTTCTCGCCTCGTGTGGCCTGCACACCGATCCCGATACGGCCGTGGTCCGGATCCGCGGCCTCAGCGACATCTGGCATGCCCGAACCCACGACGGCATGCTAACCAACTGGTCCTTCTTTCGCGAGCACCTGCGCTGCGACCGGGCCAGGCAGGCACCGCAGCGCAGGTCCTGGCGTATCCGCCTGCGGCGCCTCGCCCACCGTCCCGCGGTCTGGCATGCGGCGGCCGTCTTCATGCGCCAGCGACACATCCTCGACGAGACGCACTTCATGAAGCAACGCGTCCTCTTCTGTCACGCCATCCTCCATGCCGACACATTTGCCGAGGCGCGGGAGATGGCCGATGACGCCTCCTACTGCCTCGAGGATGCTCAGGGCCGTGCGCCTTGGGACTAGGGATGAGCAGCGTCACGCCCGGGACTGAATGTAAAATTTTCTGGAAGAGGCTTTTTCGCACCCATGACGCCTTCCTCGGCGCGATCGCCAAACGGTCCACGGGCGTGAGAACCCGGCGTCGGCGACCGCGCGCTCCGGCCTTGCAGTCGACCCGGCAGAAGGCCCCACACCTCCGGCAGACTGTCGGCAAAGATCCCGCCCGTCGAATGCCGATGGATCACCAAACGCCAGCCCGTCCTCCATCTTGAAGGAAGACGTGAGAGCAGCACGGCGATGCGTCCGATCTCGATCGCCGTGGTGTTTCCCGCCCGGTTGCAAAGAGGGTAACGGCCAGCAGCTCGTCGATGCTGCCAAGTGTCGTTTGCGGAAGGCTCGAAAAGACGATCGATCCTGTCGTCGCAAAGATATGATGGTGGGATCGACAACGCTGACGACTCGGTCGGCAAGATGCATCGACCCGAGGCCTTGTCCTGCGGCGCGGAGCAACAAATCCGGCTGCATTGCTTGCCCATCAGCAATGCACTCTCGCACTCACCCCCTGGCGTCGAAAAACCAGTCGTAGCTCGCGGCCAGACCATCCGCGAGACCGATCGAGGGTGACCATCCCAGCCGGGCCAGCAGACCGGCATCGAGAACCCGCGACGGTCGGGTCTCGCGCCGCGCCGGGTCGCGCACGATCCGGCCCGAATAGCCCGTCACGCGCGATGCCAGCACCGCCAGATCGGAAACTGAAATCGCGTGCTCGGAGCCAATATTGAGATATCCGTGCCCGGCAGCAGCCGTATACTCCGCCTTTGGCAGATCGAGGACGAAAAGCGCCCCATCCGCCAGATCATCCACATGCAAAAAGCTGCCCAAAGCATCGCTCTCGCCGATTGCAACCTGATCCTGACCGGCGTTCCGCGCCGTATGGAACCTATGCAGGAAGGCCAATGGCAGATCCCCGGTCTCGGAATCGAAATCCCCTCCGGGCCCGTAAAGATCGGCTGTCACCATCGTGCGATAGTCGGTCCCGGCCTGCCGGTTGCAGTAGTCACACAGTTTCGTCCCCGTCGCCTTGGCCGTGGCATGGGGATCGCTCGACGCCGACAGCATGTCGATCAGGGACCGGCTCTCTTGCGCCGGGCCCTCCTCGCCTGCCGGGTAAATACCGGCAGGAACGAACCGCACCATCCGTTGCACCCCGGCCGAACGCGCCTCGTGGATCACGTTCGCCTCCATCATCAGGGTATCGTAGATGAAATCCGCAGGCGCCGTCGCGCGGACCGCAGGCCCGCCCGATCGGCCCGCCGCCATGATGATCACGTCGGGGCGCGTCTCCTGCAGGAAATGCCGTACCGCCGCCTGCTCGCGCAGATCGAGCGCGTCCCGCTCCCGCGTCAGACAGGTGATCTCCTCTCCGCCCATGCGCCGCTCTTCGAGCCGGCGCAGGATCGCCCGCCCCACCATGCCTTCATGGCCCGCCATGTAGATCGTCGTCATGCTGGTTCGTCCCGTTCCAAAGCCAATCTCCGCTCCGGACCCCTGCAACAGGGCCCGCATCGCCTCTCCTCCCGAATACGCGATCGACAGGCCAATGCCAGCAAAAGCCGAGGCCTTGCCGGTGGCGACACCCGCCAGGCCGCGGCTATCCCTATTAGCCGAGCTCCGTCCCCAAGACCCGATATCGCCGTGATGTAGGAACGCAACAAAATTGCAGGACACAAGTCACACAAAGACGGCGCCGAGCTGGAGGAGATACGCACCAGGCTCTTTGTGAACTATAGCTCACAGGCCAGACGGATTCGCCCCCTTGTCGTAGGGCAGCAGATCAATGCTAACCAGACTCCGGTCGCGGCTGGATGGAAGACCAGTGGCAGGTCAAATGGAGCGCGCAAACCGCCTCAAGATATAGTCGTCAAGAGGATCGGAGGTGACCGGCATTACGCTCACTTCGCCGTTATTCATTTTCGTGGGAAATCTCAATATCGTTGAGCTGCTCTTTTAGCCAGGTTACAAATTTTTCTTGCGCAGCTGAAGCGGAAAAGTGCTTCTTGGCCTTTGAAAGGGCTCTTTGCCCCATCTTGATCCTCAAATTTTCGTCTTGTGCAAGAGCTATGACCGTCGACGCAAAGTCATCGGGGTCGTTGGCTTTACATACAGAATGGGTTGCGATGTCCTCAACGCCTTGCAATGTGATTGATGTGGCGACGATCGCCTTTCCCAAGGCCATGGCCTCGATCAGTTTGATCTTGAGGCCGGATCCGAATGTAAGGGGAGATATAACAACTCCTGATCTATCATACATCTGCGCCAGGTCGTCGACGACACCCAGGAAGTTTACCGACGGAGTGCCCGAAAAATCCCTCATCCCTAGGGAAACGGTTCCGGCAACGTTCAATTTGGCACCTGGCACTGAATCCAAAACCTTCGGCCAACAATTCTGCAAAAACCACTTCAATCCGGAGATGTTGGGTTCTGTATTGCTTCCGACAAAAAGGATTTCCGCGGCATTGCCGGGTCGAGGTTCGTGTACTGTCGAGAATGATATCGGAACGGTTATGACCGGTTGCCCGGGCAAGTTCTCTTCGACAAACCCTGCCTCCGATTGTTGTATTGCGATTACGAGGTCGGCACGACCGAGCATTGCGACCTCGTCCACCATATTGATGGAGGCAACGGAGTCAGTGGTTCCCTTTGTGACAGCCATTTCGGCACGGGGGTGAAAAAGATCATGCATGATGGTCGCGGTGGATCGCGCCTTGGGTCCAAGAACATCGAACACTTCTGTCTGGAAAATATAATCTGCAATGACGATCGAGCCATCGGGTATATGGCTTGCGGCGTAGGCTTTGTCCGCCTGTGTCCAGGGCATTGCAATACTGTAAGGCGCTTTTCGGTCCTGAAGCCATTTGAGATTTATACCTGCGCGTCCTGCCGCCTTTGCCAGGACACCGTGGACCGCCGATATCCATATGGAGGGACTCAATGCAACGAGATATCGCCCAAGCCGGATCGAACCGCGCACATGGTGACGGGAGAATATGCTCATTTCAGGCCGAAGGCGAAGAATAGGCATCCGACCGAATAGTGAAGGGGAAGGCTGGATCAGGCTGGATGTCAGTCCAGCGCGGTCCACGGCATTTGCCAGATCTAGCAAATAGGCTGAACTGCCATTCGTGCGTCCGACCAAACGCTGCCGGCTGACAAACACCACATGACATTGTTCAGGCACTGGAATCTCCAAACGCAAGGTAGTTTGATTGCAGCTCTGAGTGAAACGCGAGCGCGAGTAAAGCAGGTTTGGCGATGGATTGAGTGGCTCGGCCATTCCGAGCGTAGAGTAAGGACGTGGCTCCGGAGGCGGCGACGTACAGCTTCTCCGTATCGGTGACGACGATCTGATGGCCGTGATCCAGCGGGTCTTCCATCGAGAAGTGACCCCCAACCGGATAATTCAGGCCGCATATTCGGCTCGGCAGGGCGACAATCTGACCTCAAACCGCGGGCAGTCATATTATCTATGCTGCGGGATGAGTTCCGCACCCGCCGGGAGGGGGAGGTCTTGTGTCCCGATCTCTTCTGCCGCCAGTTCAACACGGGCCTCGCTCCAGGATGGAACCAGCCACAACCACCATAGCCCGGCGAGCCCCTGCGCCGTGACCGTCAGTCTGTGAGCTGCAGCCAAATCGGATAGTTTGGCCGCAACCGAAGCCGGTGGGGAAGCCCACTCCAGACCGGGAGAGGGAGGCTGCTCGAGCCGCACATCCTCACAGGGTCCGCCCGTGGCCGCCCGGATACGGATTTCCAGAGGTGATCTTGCCGCCGGACGACGGCGCCGTAGCCGTTCTGAGAGCGATGTGAACAGATCGATGACGGATCGCGGTCGCCTCAGGAGCCGGCGGATCGCATCGACTTTCCGGCGCGCCTTCAGGCTTTCTACCAGACCTTGATACTCAAGCGCCCCGCTCAGGGCGCCGATACGTCTTCGAAGGGCGTCTGCCAAGTCAGCCGCAACGGTCTGTTGAGCAACCATGCGTTCCTGGGCCGCGAGCATGCGGCCCAACGCCCTGGTCGACAATCGATAGGAAAGCGATGCTGAATGCCGTCTGTAAAGATACATCGGCTCCGGGAGCAAAAGGCAGTCACCCCTTTGCAGCATAAGGCGCGTGTAGAAATCGAAATCTTCGGCAATTTCCAAGGTTTCATCGTACCTCAATCCATTCAACGCATCACGAGCGATCAGCATCTTGAGATACCCGAAGGGCGGCTGGTTCTGCGCGGGGTCTTCGGAGGCGATGAGATCCGCTGCCCCGATACGATGGGGTGATTTCAGACCGAGGGACTGCAGAAGCGTACGACCGGCCCCGTCGGGAAACTCCGAGAAAAACAACATGTCGTCCGCGACCATGGAAACGCCAGCCTGGCGTGCGGCGACAAGCAGGCGGCGCAACCGGTCGGGGTGGATCAGATCATCGCTGTCCATGATGGCAATCCAGTCGCCCGATGCCTGATCGAGAGCCCGGTTGCGCGCGGCCGATACCCCGACATTGGTTTCGTTCTCGAGGAGAACGACCCTTTCATCACGGGCAGTCCAGGCTCGTATCACCGCCACGGACCCGTCCGGAGAGGCGTCGTCCGTGATGAGTAGCTCGAGGTCGGCATGCGTTTGGCGCATGACAGACGCGATCGCGGCCTCGATGTAGGCTTCGCCCTGGTAGTTTGCCATGATCACCGAGACCTTCGTCATGTCCAACCCCAGTCAGCAACAAGTTCCATACAACGCGCATAAGGAGTGCCCGATCTGGGGATGGCAACGATGTTTTCCACGGTCAGCACTTGCTGAAATCAAGATCTCGGGGTCTCGGGCGATCTGCAGAGCTGTCATTTTACTTCAGCCGTCATACCTACGAAGGTAAATTACGCCACGGATGGAAGCCGTTCCCCATGTCACTTCAACCTTTCACGACAATTGCGCGTATGGCTCTACTCGCGGGCATCCTCGTCACGCCGCTTTCGCCTTCGGTCGCGCAGGATACGTCGCGCGTGACCACCTCCCCAATCCTCGACGAGTTCGAGCGGTTCGACCGGAAGCGGTGGTACGTCTCCGAGGGTTGGAGCAACGGGGACCACCAGAATTGCACCTGGTCGGGCGACGCATTGGCAAAGTCGCAAGACAGAGGCGTGGAACTCAAGTTCCTGTCGGCCGACGTGACCGGTGGCGACCCGCTCTGCGCCGAGATCCAGACCCGCGCATGGTTTCGCTACGGCACTTTCGAGGTTCGCATGCGCACCGATCTCGCATCGGGTCTCAATGCGGCCTTCTTCCTCTACGCCGGTCCAGTCCATAACCAGCCACATGACGAAATCGATTTCGAACTCCTGACCAAATCTCCCAACCTCCTGTGGCTCAATCACTGGGTGGACGGGGATGACAGGGGGGAAGGCGAAACCATTACCTTCGAAGGCGATCCCGAAGGGTTTCATGACTATGCCTTGATCTGGGAGCCAGACCGGGTGAGATGGTTCGTGGACGGGGAGCTCGTCCGAGACGTAACCGATCCAATTCCGTCCCGCCGCATGAAAGTCTATTTTAGCCACTGGGGAAGTGGGACGCTTTCGGAATGGATGGGAAAATACGAAAAGCCCGGTACGCCCGTCGTGATGGAAATCACGCGTTTCGCCTACACGCCCCCTGGCATGGACTGTAGTTTCCCCGATTCAATCACCTGCGACCTGCCGTGACGGGCCAGTCCTATACCCTGACGATCTCCCCCAGCGCCGTTCTTCTGGGCGCCGGCTTGATGGCTCTGCATTTTACGGTCCTGTTCGGTTCCATGGCAGCGGTCCTGTTCCTGCTGACATGCTTGAGCCTGGTATTCTCCCGGCCCGGAGCCGTCCTGCCAGAGGTGCGAGCATCTCTCTTTCTATGGGCGCTGGTCGCTTGGTGCTGCCTGTCTTTCCTGTGGTCGATGACGCCGCCGGCGTCCTTGCGATACGGGATCCAGCTCGGTCTGACCTTTGCAATAGCGATTGCAGCGGCTTACCGTCTGTCGATGACATCCCTCCTCCGGGTCGTCGTCGTAACGGGTCTGCTGGTGGGGCTGGCCTGTCTGGCGTTGGAGCGCTCGAGTGCCGGCGGAGCCTCCGTGGGCATATTCGGCTCGAAGAATGCGCTGGCCCAGTTCTCCACCCTCAACATTCTCGTGGGCCTGGCCATAATCCTCGATCACCGGTTCGATCCGCCGTGGCGCTTTTTGGGAACGCTCGCACTGGCCATGGGTCTGTTGCTTCTAGTGAGAGCCGAGTCGGTGGGGGCCTTGATTGCAACCGCCATGGCCTGTTTCAGTGTGCTCGTCATTGCAAGGCTCCATCGCTTTCCACCGATCTACCGGATCGTCATGGGGGTCTTCACCGGGCTCCTCGTCATGCTGACGATCGTGATCATCCTCGGTAATTTCGAGGCTTTTTCCCGGTTCATTCTCGATCTCACGGGCAAGGACGTGACATTGACGGGGCGGACGGTCTTGTGGGAGATCGCATTTGCCGAAATCGCCCAGTATCCGTTATTGGGACAAGGATACCAGGGATTCTGGGTCCCCGGGAACCCGATTGCGGAAGATATCTGGCGTGAATTCGGGATCGCATCGAAACAGGGCTTCCATTTCCACCATACGCTTATCTCGAACGCGGTGGAAATAGGTCTGGTAGGTGTCGCACTCCAGGCTATCCTGTTCTATTATGCCTTTTTCGTAATATTACGGTGGGCGATTGTCAGCCCAAGCGCAGAGACACTTTTCTTCGCCGGGTTCATGGTTCGGCAGTTCATCCTCATGAACAGCGAGGTGGTCTTCTTTTCCCAGTTCAACGTGGTGACGATCCTGACCGTCATGGCTGTAGTATATGCGCAGCGACATTCCCGGGAGATCGGCACGCAAACAGCCCTGTTGCCGGGAAATCGTCCGGCCCTGCCTGAAAAAGCGCGACGAGGCACTTATACCCGGGCTCCCGCATTCTGATGGACGATCTTTCTTGAAAATACTCTATCTCGCCCATGATCTCGACGATGCTGCGATCTGGCGCCGCGTCACGATGCTGGAAGCTGGGGGGGCTGACGTGGCTGTCGCAGGTTTCCGCAGGGCAACGGGCGCTCTTCCACGCGACGCGTTGGTACTTGGGCGGACACGAAATGGACAGATGGTCGCCCGCGCCCTGTCTGTTGCGCGTCTGCTTCCGTTGATCAGAGGGAAACTGCGCGCCCAGGAATTGGATTGCGTGGATCTCGTGGTGGCCCGGAACCTGGAGATGTTGCTCGTCGGACGCGCAGCAGTTCGAGGCCCCTCCCCCCGCCCTGCCCTTGCCTACGAACTTCTCGACATTCATCGCATGATGTTGGGACCGGGACGGGTGGCAAGAAGCTTGCGCGCCCTCGAAGCAAGGTTGTTAGGCAGCTGTGCAGCGCTTCTGATCTCGTCACCCGGGTTCTTGAAGAACTACCTTGCACCGTACGGGCAGCCATCGCCTCAGTTGATGATCCTCGAAAACAAGGTCGTCACGCTGACGGGCGTACCTTCACGGCCCGCCCGCCTTCTTCCAAAGGAGCCTGGACGCATAACCATTGGGTGGTTCGGCATTCTTCGATGTCGCTGGTCGCTTGAAACACTTGACGCCATGACCCGGGCCACCCCGGGACGGTACCGCATTGTGCTGCGCGGCAAGCCCGCCCTCGACGTCCTTCCGGATTTTCACGACCGGGTCTCCCAAAACCCCGATCTCGAGTTCCACGGCCCTTATTGCTGGCCGGACGATCTTCCTGAAATCTACGGAAGTTGCGATCTTGCCTGGCTGATCGACAGGTTCGATGCCGGTAGCAATTCCGACTGGCTGTTGCCGAACCGGCTTTACGAAGGCGGGTTGTTCAACGCCGTTCCGATTGCACTCGCGCAAGTCGAGGTGGGACGAAAACTTGCGGCGCTCAACTGCGGTATTCTCGTTCCCAATCCCGGCCAAGACGCTGTTATCGACCGCCTCGGGGCTCTGGATGCGGAAAGCATCCTAGCAGAACGCAGCAAGATGGCGGCCTTGCCAGCTGCGCTATGGTGTGCCGGAAAAGAGGATTGCACTTCCTTGGTCGAGGCATTCCGAACGATTTCAAGACGCCCAAAGCCTTCCCCCGCCGCAACCGGACGAGGGTATATATGAGCGTGCTAATTGCCATTCCGACCCTCGACGAGGAACGGGATATCGGGGCGGTTATCGAGACGTTGGTCCCGTTTGCCGAACGCTGCAGCGCCCTTGTCGTGGTCGCGGATGGCGGCTCCTCCGATGGGACATGTGCCATTGTGCGGACGCTTGCGGCAAGACATTCTTGGCTTGCATTGATCGACAATCCAGGGCGCTTTCAAAGTGCCGCAGTCAACAGAGTGGTAGAACAGTTCGGTGACAGCCGGACTTGGTTGATCCGCATGGATGCCCATTCGAACTATCCTCCGGACTTCTGCGACATTCTTCTCGCCGAAGCGGATGCAACGGGGGCGGACAGCGTCGTGGTGCGGATGAACGCAGTCGGTCACACCCCCATGCAAAGGCTGGTGGCCGCCGCACAGAATTCCCGGTTCGGGAACGGCGGTTCGGCGCACCGCAACCGAGGTCATGGCGCGTGGGTCGACCATGGACATCACGCCCTCATCCGCATCACGGCATTTCAGGAGGTTGGTGGATATGACCCCTCCTTTACCCACAATGAGGATGCCGAACTCGATCACCGTCTGATACGCGCTGGATGCAAAATCTGGCTCACGGCACGTAGTTCGATCGACTACTACCCTCGGGCCTCCATCCCGGCATTGGTACGGCAATACTTCAAGTTCGGCCATGGCCGGGCCCGGAACCTCTCCAAACACGAAATGAAGCCGGCAACACGTCAAAAAATAGTGGCTGCCTTGGCCCCGGCCGTTCTTTGCAGCTTCCTGGCGCCTATCCACTGGATTTTTGCACTTCCAGCAGCATTGTGGGGGATGGGGTGCGTCGCGGCAGGGATCATGATTGCTCTTGACACCCGTGACCCGCGCAATTTTTGGTCAGGGCCGATTGCAGGCCTCATGCATCTGGCATGGTCGCTCGGGTTTTGGGTGCAACGGCTGTCACCTTCGGCGAAAGCAGTCTAACAGGAAGCCGAGATCGGCGCAGCCTAAATCGCGCAGTGACAATATCTTCTACCACGAGTTCCCAAGGGCCGGACGCCCTCACCAAAACGATTTGCCGTCGAGATCAACAGAAGGTGGGCCTGCTACTGACATGCGCAGAACGCCAAATACCAAAAACATCCGCATTCCGCGGCGCGCTCTTTCGGAACCCGCCTTGATCGGTGAGCGGTCCTTGGCGCAACCTGGCTCCGGCACGGGTGCCGATGAAGCATTTTTTGGCCCCCCAAAGTACGGCCGAAGGGGCCGCGCGGGAACTCATGGCCGCAGCGCAGCACGGCGCATGATGTTGAGGGGGGCGAAGAGACGCTCTGGAAGTCGTCGGACCAACCCGCTAGGGGAGCCGCGCCCGGGCCGAAATGCATTGCGATGCCCGGTGTGCCGCGTCTCGGCGTCGAACGCTCTTGGCGCCCTGTTCTTCGTATTATTGAATAGTATGACCTTGATCCGGATTTCCCTGCATACCGAAATTTCCTCGGCTTCTTGCATGAGCCGGGCTCGCTATACCGAAAATGCAACTTCCAGGGAGGTGAGTTCGGCGACGTGAAGAAACTCGGCTTTCATTTCAGCGACGGTCCTTCCGAGTTGAGGGAAACACGCAACATGCAGACGGCAACTGTCGATCTTTCCAGGCTGCTCGCCGCTCTCAGGAGGCGGAAGTTCGCGATCGTGCTCGCCTTGGTGGCATGGGTCATTCTCGGACTTGTCTACGTGGTTACCACGCCAAAATATTATGACGCTTCCGCAATGGTCTTGCTCGACCGCAATATCGACCGTGCCATTCAGCAAGTCTCCCCCTTCGCGGATCTGGCAACGGGCGATGCCGCAATGGAAAGTGCCCGGCTCGTCATTACTTCGGACCCGGTCGCAAGGCGCGTGGCAGAGCGTCTCGAACTATATGACGATCCCGCGTTCATCGCCCCGCCATCCTCCCTGCTGGGAAAAGTCATTTCTTACGTGCGCGGGACCGTAAGGCGGCCCATCGAGCTGATGACGGAGTACTTCTCCGCGGTGGATGACCCGGATGCCGGGCTTTCCCAAACACCCTCCGAAGATCAGGTCCAGACCCAGGAGCAAGCCCGCATCACCATGATCACAACGGTTCTGCAGCAGAATGTGAATGTGTACCGCGTCGGTCAAAGCTCCGCCTTCGGCATATCCTATCGGTCTCACGACCCTGTCCTTGCCGCAAACATCGTGAATGCGTTTGCCTCTGTCTACGTGTCCGATGTCCTGGACGCCAACTTCGATGCCACGGAGCGTATGACCGAGTGGATGCAGGGTCGCTTAACGGAGCTGGAAACGGACGCCCGGGAGGCCGCTCGTGCGGCAGAAGAGTTCCGGGCGGAGAATGGACTGGTGACGAACCGGAATGCCTCCATTTCCCAGGATGCGGTGGCGACAATCAATTCTGAGCTCTCGACAGCGATTTCCGAGGCCGCCCGCGCCCGCGCAAGGGTCAGTGCCATGCAGGCTGTTGTCGACCGCGGGCAGGATGTCTTGCTCAGCGGGGCTCCGTCCGGCCTGCCTTCGACCGAAGATGAAGAATTCGAAACACGCCGTATTGCCTTGGCCAACGCGATCGCTTCCTTTGAACGAATTCGCACTCGCTTTGGTGAAGACAGCCCGCAATTTGCCCCCAGTGAACGCCTCGTGGAACAGGCGGCCGACCGGCTTTATGCCTCCATACAACGCCTTCTTGAACAAGCCCGCGGGGAGGAAGCCCTCGCAGAAGCGCGCGTTTCCGCTCTTCGAGAGAGCCTGCAGGATGCCGTAAGCGAGGATGTCGATCTCGGTCCGGCGCAGGTTCAACTTCGAACACTCGAGGATCGGGCCGAAACTCTCTCGACCCTGTATCAGACCTTCCTGGCCCAGTTTCAGGAGGTCGATCAGCAAGGAAGCTTTCCGATTTCCAACGTACGCCTCCTGAGGGAGGCGCAAATTCCTCGATCCGCTTCCGGACCAAGTACAAGCAAAACCCTTGTTCTCTGTCTCGTCCTAGGCGCGATGACCGGCCTGGCCATAACGACAATAGCCGAGTGGCGCGACCGTTTCCTGCGAACTTCCGATCAGGTGAATGCCGAACTCGGTGTCCCGTTCCTGGGATATCTGCCCCGGGTCAATCTGCCCAATCTACCCAAGACTGACCAGAGCACCTCGTCCAAGAATACCACCGTCTCGTTTGCCGTCGGAAACTTGTCGCCGATCTATGCGCCATTCCATATGAGATCGCAGTATGCGGAAGCTCTGCGAACGATCCGCCTCTCGAGCCAGCTTAGCCTGACGTCGGGGCAATCTTGTGTCTTGGGAATCACCTCCGCGCAGCCAGAAGAGGGTAAAACACTGACCTCCCTCAATCTGGCAGCTGTTATTGCCGAAACGGGATCGTCAGTCATTCTGATTGATGCCGACCCCCACCGTACCGGACTCACAAAACTTGCAAGACTTGCCACAGGCATGGGACTACGCAGCCCGAAAGGGCTACTCGATGTGCTCACCCGAAATATTAGATGGGATGAAGTTTGCCGCGATATCGACAGAACGCGCGTCGATTTCATCCCCTGTGTGGTGCCTGATGAATTCTCGCATGCCAGCGAAATACTGGGCAGCGCCGCATTCAAGGCGCTTCTCGATGACCTACGCCACGAATACGACTATATTCTTCTAGACCTAGCACCCATGGGGCCAGTTACTGATGTACGGGGCATCCTTGGCGAACTTGACCAACTCGTCATGATCGCCGAATGGGGCAAGACAAGTAAGAATCTCGTAAGCGGCCTGATACGCTCAACCCCAGGGCTCGAAGAAAAGCTTCTGGGCATTGCCCTGAACAAGGTCGATCTCAGACGGCTTAGCGCATATGCCAGCGAAACCGACAGCGCGAGATATATGGCCGACTACGACTCCTATCTCAGTGGCACCAATCCAACAGCTTGACAACAATTCTCCCAAGAACGTCACGATTCAACTTTAGGTTGATTGAGCTTTTGCTCAAGGTGTCAATTGGCTATAGAAGAGTGGGGGAAGCGGAAGTCATGCGTTTAGGAAACTATCTTCGGATCCTGGGGCTCGTTCTGATTGGACAGGCCGTTTTCATGGCCGGAGCGGGGTTCAGTCTTACCATGATACTGGTATGGTGTCTGGTGACATTGGTTATGTCCCAGATTGTCTACCTGGGTTTCATCGTGGGCATGGCGGTGTCGGAGAAGCGCAGAAGGCGTACCCTTCAAGCCGACCGTCGTTCCGATGAAATCGGATTGGACCACCATAGGGAAATGGATACCTGAGGTCGCCGGCATGCGTGATATCCGCTTGATCGCCGTCAATCTGGAACCGTCGTATTCTCTTTCACCATCATATCGAAAAATGCCCCGCTGCGCCTGGTCAGGAGTTCCTCTCCCCCGCCGAATTCGACAACGCGTCCATGATCCAGAGCGTAAATCTCATCGGCGAAAGAGATCATGGATGGTCGGTGTGCGATGATGAGAACCGTCACTCCTGACGCCGCGAACCGGCAGACAGTCTGCGAAATACGTTCCTGGGTCCGCCAATCGAGCGCGCTGGTCGCCTCATCCAGGACAAGAAAGTCCGGAGACCTGAGGAACGCCCGGGCGAGTGCAATTCTCTGGCGTTGCCCGCCGGAGAGCTGAACGCCCCGATCTCCGATCAGTGTATCAAGTCCGTGGGGCAGAGCAGACACGAAATCGACAGCGTCTGCCTGCTCAAGCGCGTTCCATAGACTGCGATCATCCGAACCGAAGTTTGTCATGGCGATCAGATTGTCGCGCACCGAGCCACCGGTCAGGAAACTATCCTGCGACACGTAAGCGATGCGCGCACGCCATCCATTGATCTCCTCCGGCAACAGCTTGCGCCCGTCAAACAGGAGATCACCTTGGCTTGGCCGGATCAGCCCCGTCACCAGATCTGCGATAGTACTTTTCCCCGAGCCGGAAGGTCCGATCAACGCGGTAATCCGACGGGCCCTGATCTGCATAGTGATGTCGTTCAACGCCGGCGTCTTAGAGCCTTCGTAGCCGTAGCTCACCCCGCGGAGCTTGATACCGTCCTTGAGGGGAGGGACATTCACTCCATTCCGGATCGAATCATCCCTGTCGGCTGTTAGGGATTGTTCCAGATTGTATATATAGCGCCATGCGGGAAGATCGATGAGAAGCTGTTGAACCTGGCCTTGCAGCCCAAGGAAGCGAGGGGCGATCCGTAAACCGATCACCAGAAGAACCGCGACCCGGGCAAAATCCAGTTCAAGCCATATAAAGGAGGCATATATGAAAAATGCCGCTCCACCAGCCACCATCAGCTGGAAGATTCCCGATCCCATCGCCTCGTAGCGGACATACGTCCGCGCATCGGCCTTGTTTCGCACGAGGAGATCGGAAAACGTGAAATAATAGGCGTCCTCACTATTGGTTGCCCGAGCGCCTTTGAGGCCGCCGACAAAATCCGAGACTGTCCGGAATTGGCTGCTGCGGCTTTCCTGCAGGAGTTGGCCGAACAACGCAGCTCGCTTGCGGAACGGGCGCATGAAAACTGCAGCCAATATGCCGAACAATAACATACCTGCCGTCATTTGCGGTGAGGCCGCAAATCCCAACCCGACGTAAATACCGATCATCACCAAACTTTGTATGATGGAAAGAAGGCAGAATCCGCATAGCGAAATGCGCTCGATTTCTCCGGTCAATGCATGTTCGACCCGAGAAAGCGGCATTCTGGTGATGCGGTCCCACCGGGTGGAGCCAAGAGCCTTGAACAAGGACAGACGCCGCCGGTTCGAGAAATCGTAAAGAAGGTCGCTCAGAAAAACGGATTTGAAGCGGTTGAAAAGCGTTTGCATCACGACCAGACCAACAAAACAGATCAGGATCCCTGGTAGGGTCATCGTGAAATCCGGAAAGGAAAGACCTCCTACGTCCACTCCCAAGTTCACCTCGGCCGCGTCTTCAGGGGACTGTACCAGTCGCTGCAAGAGGGGAAGAAGCGCAAGAATGGAAATGCCTTCTGTCAAACCTCCAAGAACGAGGAACCCCAGGGCCAACCAGAACTTTCTGGACCCGGACGCGCGCAATTCGCGCAGGATCTGCAGAAGATCGGTTTTGAAGTGGACAGATCGGCTGGAGTTCGCATCCACATGCGAAGGTCCGGCCTGATCGGGACTGCCACTCATTCGCAGCCCCCGAGATCATCGAAGAGATCCCCGCGAAGCACATTCAGCAGATCCTGCAAGTGCTCCATGCCATCCGGCACAACGAGACGCCGAAGGGAGGTCGCGGTCGTCAGGCTGACCGCAGATCGAAAATGGCGGGCGGCCGCAGGGCCTTTCAACAATTTCTCACCAAAACGGGCGGCATAGGCAAATTTCAGAAGTTCAGGAAGCGCGCGATCGACATCAACCGGTTCGATCCGGGGGATCGTGATAGGCCCGCGTTCCAAGACGTAGAGCCGGCGCACCGGAACGGCCGCCGATAACAGGGTATCGGAAACCATGACCCGGGCCTTGTCGATCGCCGGATGGGGTTGGGGGCGCACCACCCAATCATCGCGCGTTGCCCGCGGCGGAAGATTGTGAGGAGAAAGCTTGAGTTGCGCAAATCCGGGTTGAGTGACAGCCGTGACCGGATCGATCGCCACCAGGTCGTCGGCAACGATTCGCGCCCCCTGATCCAGGAGCGCGGCGCCTGTGGTCGACTTTCCCACACCCTTATCTGCGAGAAAGGCGACCGCCACCCCGTCGATTTCTACCGCACTTGCGTGAAGCACAAAAAAGCCGCGGCGCCGAAGAACTTCCGACAGGACCGGACCCAAAAGGGGAAAGGCAGCCATGTCGTCAGACACCCCGTCCGCAACCTCGATGCGGATCGAATGCCCCTGGGCATCGACATGAAACCCGCCCACGGTGCCCCACCAGAAAAACGACCCTTCTTCCGTGAATTCCGACCAGACCGGCAGTGCCCGGATTTCCGGCGGCAGACAGAGAAGATCACGCCGAATATCAAGGACAGCCCCGGCCACTCTCGATCCGTGGCAGGCCGCCAACTCCGGTAGAGCCATTTCGGAGATCACGTCAAAGCCATAGCAGTGATAGCGAAATTCAGACCCGCCACCGTTTGACGGATCGATCATTCCAGACATGCTTCTACCTTGGTTGTTTTCGTTTTCTCGCGGCGTTCCAGCCACCGGTCCAGCCAGTAGACCCGAGAGAGTTTCATCAACGCCTCGGGCCGTTCCGCAGCACCATCCAGAAACCTTATGGTACGCGCCAGTCCATCCGGGTCGACATAGCCTTCCAGACGCTCCGGAAACCCCTTGCGGTACGCCTTGAAATGACCGCCCGGGTCTGCCGCGTAGCTCCGCTCCAACTCGGCCATGAAGTCGGTCTTGTCGCGGCGACATCGGACGACTTCCGGCAGAATGCCTCGCATGGCGTTTCTCAAAAGTGCGCGCGGAACCCCATCTGCAATCTTATCCGCATCGGAGCTCCCCAGGCAAATCTCGACGACCCGTCGGTCGTAGAATGGAAAATGCAACTGCACCCCGGCCCGGGAAGCGCTCCGGTCAAGTATTTCGAACCCGTCGGATGTCGCCGGATTGACCATGACCGACGCATGCCGACGCGCTTGCGCGGGAAGGCCTGCATGGCATCGGGCCAGCGCGGCATTTACCCGTTCCACGAGAGCGCTGCGGTCCGCCAGCCCGCGATCAACGAGATCGCGCCAGGCGGATGTATCAGACGGTTTCTTTCCCAAACGCAAAAGCGATCGGATCGGCCATGGCGCGTGCTGGCTTGCCAGCAAAAGCAGCGTATGGCGGCCCTCCGAGACATGCGAGAAGCGGTCATGATTTTGCAGCAATCGCCACAAGGCACCCCACCTGTGCAGACGTGCCAGCGTTTCGAAATGCCAGGTTCCCGCACCGACGACTTCGTCACCCCCATGCCCGTCAATCAGGCCGCGCATCCCCTGCCGCGCCGCATGTTCAAGACCTTGACGCAAAGTTGCAAGGTTCGGCGCCATGACCGGAAAACCTTGTTCTTCGAAAAGCATGTCCGCCGCTGCGAAGCCCTCTCCCAACCGAGGGTAAATATCTACCCCGGATATGTTGCCGGTTGATCGGACCGCCGAGATGAAAGGCCCCTCATCGAGTTCCGGCAAGGCTTCGTAGCGCAGCGAGTAGGCTGTGATGCGCCGTTTCGTCGTGCGAGCGGCAAGGCAGGTCAATGCGCTTGAATCCAGTCCACCGCTGAGAAGCGTGCCGGTCTTGTCGGTCATTCGCTCTGCCACGGCGGCTTCCAGAGCGCCGGCGAGGGCATCAGGAGCCTCTTTTGCAGGGAGCACCCGCGGCGCGAGCTGCCACCATTGGCGCACTGAATACATGTCTTTGCGCGCGATCAGGACATGCCCGGGGGCCAGTCGCTCGACGCCCGAGAAAGGAGTTCTCGTCTCGGAGAAGTTCTGCCCGCCAAGAAACTGAGCGACCCAGATTTCGTCAATTGCCGCGTTCGGACCGGTCAGGGCCGCCGGTTCGCTGGAAATTCGAAGGCCATGCGGATCCCTCGAGAACGCCAAGGGCCGAATGCCGAACCGATCCCGGACCGCATAGAGTGTTTGACTTGCCGGAACCCAAAGAGCGAAGGCAAACTCGCCTTCCAGCCGGCTTACAGCATCCTCGCCCCAACGATCGAAAGCATCGAGAAGCGCGACCGAGTCTCCCTGGTAGCGGTTTCTGGTCTCCTCGGCGAGCGCCGGGCCGTTGGTAAGCGCCAAATCCCCTGTCAGAACAGGGCCGCCCTCACGAAGCTGCAAGGATGCCGTCGCGGGAGAGGCAGGTTCCGGGCCACCAAACCGCAGAAGGCCGACCCGGTCATCCTGCCAGCATTCGGGCTCCCTCGCCCCGCGATGCCGTAGCCTGTTTCGCAAGATCGGCAGTGATCGTGATACCCTTCCCGAATTTGCCCCCCAATCGACAACGGCGGCGATTCCGCTCATCTCACCTCTGCCACGGCTTTGAATGGGCGATGCCGGATGTATTCGTCCCTGGGCCCTCCCAGAACGATGACATCCCCATGCATGAGCCAGGCATGAGGCCTGAAACCGGAGCCTTTCTCGACGGGAAGGGTCAATCGGATCTCGGTCACATGGCCCCTGCGGCCAAGTAGCCATGACCCGGCAAAAGCCTGAGTAAGACACGTTGCTCCCGGAACAAGACGGCTTGCGGCCGAGACGGACCAGGAAACCTCTCGCAGATCACGGACCTCACACCCGGGCACTGGAGAGTTCGAGGCGGCATACCTTGCTATGCGCGTTTCAAGAAGACCGGTTTTGCGAAGACTCAAAGCAGTCCGTACGAAAACCAGGACCCAGAAAGCAACGAAGACAAGTTTCACCTTGTTCGGAAATTGACGGAGACTCATTCCCCACCGATCGGTTCAACCAGCTTTCTCTGCGCCATATCGTCAAGCAGGCGCTCCGTATCAGATCGGCAGGTAGACGGCGACACGTCGTACTCGCCCACGATTCTCGAGACGATTTCGTCGGTGTCGCATCCCTCGGCAAGGGCCGTCCAGATCACGGCGCTCACAGGATTGAGCGTATAATAAGAGTTTGAGGCTATATCGAGTATGGCGATGCCATCGCCATACTCGCACGCGACACAATCAGGTGCGGGGCGATAGCGCATGACAGGCAAACCTCTTGGGACACTGCTTGGTTGTCAACAAAAGACGGACCTGAACGGATGGTTGCGTCCAGATCCGTCAGATCAGAAGCATGCCTGCTCAGGAGAAGGTAAGTTCTGACACCAGAGTCCCGGCGCCGAACGCGGCGTCAATTCGGGTTCCGCTCGACTGGCCATGCGTCAGCGCTTCCAGTTTGCCTTCGAACTTGAGTTGTGGTGCAGTATACGTCTTCATCATTCGTTATCCTAAAACTTTGATTACCGAGTAAATGTCATGTTAGATCTGATCCTGACCATGTCAACGAGCTCCACGGGCCAAACCGCCTCACACTGGGCGCAAGGAAGCCGAAATATGAATAATTCATGGATATAGACAACCAAGGGTTGAATCCCCCCTCAGCTCTTTCGCCCATTTCTAATCCATGACTTTCGCACCATTTCAATACGCCAAGGTCGCCGGCGAATCTTGCGACGGTGAAGTTGCGTATACCCTTTTCGCGACCCGCTCCCCGACCGGAAAACCGCAGGCCCCACCCTCGCCCGGATCGATCGATCCGGAACGGCTTTTTGAGCTTGCGAGGCTGAACAAGGTGATCCCCATTCTACCAACTCATCCGCAGGATCTGCCGGAAGGTTGCGGCGAACTCGCTTCCCGAATTGCCCTGGTCCGGTTGCGCACCCTTGCGCTCAATCGGCGCGGCTTGCTGGAGGGCATGCGGGTGTCGGGTCTACTGCGCGATGCCGGTATAGAGCATTGTCATCTCAAAGGCCCCCCCCAACAGATAGCGCTGTACGGAACCTACGCCCGCAAACCCTCGGCCGATATCGACATCCTAGTGCGCCCCAAGGACAGGAAGGACGCAATCACCCTGCTTCGGAAGGCCGGTTTCGAAAAAACTGAGCGTAACCTTTCGTTCTGGTGGACCCATTTTCTGGAAGAGATCCACCTGACCCGTCCCGACCACGAAGCCGTCCTCGATCTTCATCATGGTCTCGGGCAGGCAGGTCTTCCTCGCCCCCTGACACCCGATCGCTTCATCGACCGGCGGGTGGAGATCGAAGCCGAAGGGACAATCGTCGAAACCCCCTGTGCAGTCGATTGCTGCCTCCTGGGGGCCATAACAATCGCCAAAGCCTTTCGAGCGCATGAACCGATGCTTGCAGCGGTCCTGGATTTACGGGCCGCGCTACATGCGTTGGACCCATGTCAACTCCGGGCACTTCCCGATACGGCCAGGAAGGCTGGCCTCGAGAAGACACTTGCTTTGAGCTTGCGTATTCTCGACGCTGTGCATGCAGGCAGCTTGCCAAGGCCGATTGCGCCGCCCCGAACGCCGTTTTCCGGTCTGGGCGTGGAAGATCTACGTCGCATGGCCATAACGCCCTGGGTGCCTGGGCTGCCGTGGCCGCGGCAGCGTATCATCCTGTTCGAGCTCTGTGGCGAGGATTATCTCGGCTTCGGCCGGGAAAGTCTGCGCTTGATCCTGTCCAATTTGTTCCGCAGCATTTTGACCATGGCCCCGGCAAGAAAACGGAAGACCCGATGACAGGCGTCTTACCGGCCAAGCGCATCTGCGTGATCATTCCCGCCTATAATGCAGAGGCCACGATCACGGATGCCGTCAAATCCGCCTTGGCTCAACCGCTCGTAAGCGAAGTCGTCGTGATCGATGACGCCTCGAACGATGCAACCGGCAAAACCGCCCGCAAGGCAGGTCAGGAAGACGAACGCCTCAAAATCCTGCGCCCGGAAGAAAACATCGGTCCAGCAGCGGGCCGCAACCTGGCCATCGCCAACAGTTCCGCACCATTCATCGCTATTCTCGACGCTGATGACTACTACCTCCCCGATCGCTTTGCGTTTCTACCCGATCAGGGCGCATGGGACATTGCTGCGGACAACGTCCTGTTTGTCCCCGAAGCCCGGGAATGCCCCGTGGCACCGGGCGATATCGACAGAGGGAATGTCAGGGCCCTGGAAATGTTGACGCTCGAAGAGTTCATCCGCGGCAATATTCCCCACCCGAAAGCCACGCGCTCTGAACTGGGCTTCCTGAAGCCGGTCATTTCCCGCGCCTTCCTCCAGACCCACGGCCTTTCCTACGACGAAACTCTTCGGCTCGGTGAGGATTGCGACCTGTATATCCGCATGCTGCTGCATGGCGCAAATTTCGGGGTGAGTTCGCGTGTCGGATACGTGGCGCGCGTACGCCCGGACAGCCTGTCGGGCCGGCACCGCGGAAAGGATCTCGAAGCTCTCCTCACAGCGTCTCTTCGCTATCCTCACCAGGACCTTGACCCTGAGACGCGCAGTATCCTGAACGACTATCTGGCCCATCTGCGGCGGCGACATTGGCTGCACGCATTCCTCGAGATCAAGCAAGAGCGCGGCATGAAGGAAGCGCTCCACTTCGCGACCCGTTCCCTTCCCGCTTTTTCCGCCATCAGCCGAGGTGTCGTGCGGGACAAAATCCATGCTGCCTGGCCGGGATCAAAAGACATTCCGCCGGCAAGATACCTTCTTTCTCCGAAGTAATTGGATGCGAAGGCTCGCGGCCCGATTTTCAGGACAGCTTCATCCGGAAATTTCGACCGGCTTCAGACGTATTTCGACAATATCTCCGGGAACAAGAATCGTATCCAACCCCTGAAGCATGTCCTCTCGCCCACGGCGGATCGTGACTTGCAGAGCCTCTTCGGGATCTTCGACCGCTGTCAGCATGGCGGCGATGCGCCGCTGGAGCTCGCGCTCGGAGCGTGTGTCTTCCAATTGTGATGTGGTGGTCTGCAACTCGCTCAAACGCCGGGCGGTACGACCCTGAACAATCTCAAGACGCTCGGCCTCGGCGCGGGCAATATCCTGTTGGGCCTGCAAAATGGCGCTGCCGGCGTCGAAATCCTGCGATTGCAGCGAGGTCACCTGCTGCTGGCTGCTCAAAAGCCGCGCGTTGTTTGCCAAACCTCGTTCGGACAGACCTCGGGTCGCCTCCAGCTGTTCACGTGCCGTCGCAAGTTGGTCATTGATGAGCACGAGCTTTTCCCGAAGCGTCTCGATCTCGTTCTCCAGCAACCTGAGGCTGCCCTCGATCAGCGACAGCCGTCTTTCGGTCTCCTCCCGGTTCATCTCGAACAGCCGACGCTCCCTCTCCCGCAAGACGCCATTGGCCGCCGGATCAAGCAATGGCGGGAAGTCAATGGCGTCCAACCTGTCGACTTCGGCCCCGAGACGCGCCGCCCGCGTTGCAAGCTCGTCTTCCCGCCGGCGAAGATCCTCGAGCCGGTTCTCCGCTTCAAGCCGGGCGCGCAAAGGGTCAGTGCTCTCGATGCCGGTCAGGGGAATGCCACCCGCTCGCGCCAATGCCTTGCGCGCAGTCATGCCATCCCGGTACTCCATCGGCCCCCCATCACGGACCAGCCCCGATACGAAAACAGGCGGGCGTTCGGTGATCGTGACCGTGACAGCCGGCTCATCCATCAACCCCAGGCGGTCCAGAAGCCTGTTTGCAATACTGCCCCCCAAATCTGCAGGACGGGTTTCGGCGGCTTTGAGCGTTCCGAGAAAGGGCACAACGATCGCTCCATCGGCATCAACTGTGTATATGCTCGTCCACCCCGACCAAGCGACCATTTCTCCTTCGATCGCGTCCCATTCCATCACCCGTATTTCGAGCGTGTCATCCGGCGCGATCGTCTCGGCCAGAACGGGCAAGACACCGGCCAGAAGGCCGGCGACTATCATCCAGAAGAGCTTCACGAACTACCGTGCCCCGCGTGCCTTGAGCACGGCGGGCAAGGTACGGACGAGAATCCAAAAATCCAGAACCAGGGTCCAGTTGCTGATGTAATACCGGTCCAGCTTGACCCGATCGCGGTACGACGTGTCGGATCTGCCGGAGACCTGCCAGGCGCCTGTTACACCCGGGCGGGCCTTGAGGTAGTAACCTGTCGAGCGCGCATAGTTGTCCAACTCGTCCTTGACGACCGGGCGGGGTCCCACGAGACTCATTTCACCGTTTATGACGTTGATGATCTGCGGGATTTCATCGAGGGACAGCTTTCGAAGCACCACCCCGATCACCGTGACGCGGGGATCCTGGGGCAATTTTCGCTCCGCCATCCAGATCGCCAGATCGTGGGGATGGGCAGCGAAATGTTTCCTGAGCAATTCGTCGCCGTTCGTGACCATCGTCCGAAATTTCCAGCACTTGAAGGTACGCCCCTCGAAGCCGACCCTCTTGTGACCAAAGAAGATCGGCCCCGGATCGGTGAGCTTGACCAGCAAGCACAAGCCCACGAACAACGGCAGGAACAACGGGATGAGCACCAGACAAATGGCAAGATCGAGGCTTCGCTTGGCCACACCGCCGACAGGTTGCCTTGAACGCGCCCTGATCGAGTCATCGGGATAATTGTCGCCCCGGAGGCCAGAGTTTGGATCAGCCTCGTATTCTTCGAGCTCTATCAAAGACATAATATTCATCCATTCACAATCATTACAGACCCGACTAACACCGCGCAGGCTGTGGTCATCGCTCACTGATGCCGGTGTATTCACGATACAGCATCACCTTCTCGCTGTAGCCTTCGGGCCGCATGTAGACGCTGCGATGCGGCGGTCGAGTCCTTCTGCCCTAAAATTGCCACGATCGGGTGTTTTCCCAATACGGGATCGAGATAAATCGCGCTCTGCCGAATGATCAGGCACTCCGGGCCACGTACTGCTCGAAAGTACGGTTAACTTCACGTTGATCTGGAGTTTCAGATAGATCGGCGATTTCTTGCCTGCCTATTAGAGCTGAAAAAACAATACGTTTCCGCCCAATTTCAACTCAAAGGTGTATTATATTTTAAATATACCGCTCAGGGTTGCAAGATGTGCGCCCTCCAGCCTTCCGAGTCCTTTTTTTTGCGTGGGCCATCCTTGACGCTGGGCGCATTAGCGCACTCGAAATTCTTTCGCCACGCCCTCGAAAGGTTGCGCCACTCCTCTGCCCCGCCCCCCGGGGAGGGGCCGTCCAGGTGCGAGGCCGAAGGACCGGGCGGGCTTGAAGGAATGGCGTGACCTGCCAGCGCGCCCGTCCCTGCCCCACCGGCCGTCCGCATCTCCCCCTTTGCCGCATCCCCCGGTGTCCCACAGGCGCTGTCGGCACTCACCAGACTGCGGAGATGACCCGGGTGTCGCGCCCGCCGATCGCAGCATCGGGCAGGATATGGGCGGGGCGCGTGATCAGTCCAAGGACCACGCCCCCGCGACACCAGCCAGGCCCCGGGATAGCACAGCGCCCGCACCATCGTCGTAGCCGTCCGCGCTCCCTGATCGGCAGGGCCCTGAATCCGCTGCCCGGGCCAGTCCTTGCGATCTACACGGGCTTCGTATGCCGGGTTCTCGACTGCGCGACCCCACCAAAGTCAGCATCCCGCCCCAAGGAACGCTTAAAAATCAGTGGGACAGCACCCGCTTCGTATTCCGATCGAGGATCTCGCGCAGCGCCATCAGGTTTGCTCGCCACGGCATCAATGTCTTCCATGTCGCCAGCGCTTTGCTTGCACGCCGCCTGTCCCCTTCACGACGCGCAATCTTCAGCTCGTGCAAGAGCGGCCGCGATAGCGTCACCAGAATTTCGGAGGTATGCGCGCTGCGTTCAGCGATCCGGCGCAGCTCGCGCGGAATGCCGGGATCGTCATAAACTTCCTCTATCCCGTAGCGACAGCCGAGCATCTTGGACAAGATCCGGCGTTCTTCCGACATGAGCGATATGTCGGGCTGTAGCTCGACGCCGTCGCGAAATGCTTCCATAGCAACCGGCCACAGCTTCTTGCGCGCGGCAATAACGCCTTTCTGGAACAGCGCACGGCGCCGTTCTTGGCGATCGAGAACGGGCGCCACCTGGCCCGGCGCTCTGCTTTCTCGGGTATACGCGCTCAGCGGCAAATCCCGCAGCAAAGGGCCGATCAGCAACTTGTCATGCGCAATCCACCGGGCATTGCGGTCGGCCTCTTCGTAGCGCAAGGCGCTTGGACCACGGCTGCCGCGATGTTGGCGTTGACGCAGTACAATACGATCGACGAACGCCGTCCGACCTTGCATCGCCACGCCGAGATGGAGGTAATAATCCACCGAGGCGAGGATGTCGCGGCGGAACGGGCGCATCGCCTCGAGCGCAGTACGTCGGACGAGCACGCAGGGATGACCGGTAATGAAGCAATCTTCCATCAGGATCGCGAGAAACGGTCGGTCGTCCGGCAGAGGATACGACACCGGGATATCTGCCTGCCGATCAGTCTGGCCATCCTCGAACCGTGACATGCGCCCATAGCTCATCACCCGACCGGGATCCGCAGCCAGTGGCTCTACAAGGAGTTCCATGGCGAGAGGATCCGCAAGGTCGTCATCGTCCATGATCCAGACGAAATCGCCTCGCACGTGATCGAGACCGCGGGCGATGGCAGCCAGCTTACCCCTGTTTTCCTGGTGCAGATAGGTGACCCGGTCGCCGAATTTGGCAACGACGTCGGCAGTTTCATCGCGCGATCCGTCGTCGACGACCACGATCTCGCGCAGTTCCTGCGTCTGGTCCAGAACCGACTGGAGAGCCGCCCCGATATACCCGGCGCGTTCGTAGGTGGCGAGGATGACCGATATTCCAGCATGGGGCAGCGGTTCGTCTTTGGACAATTTCGGATCCAACCTATCGCAGACAAACCTACACTCAGGGGCCGATCCCACTGCCGCGGGTGCGCGTCTAGCGAATGGATCGGAGCGTGAGATCAAGTTAGCAAGCGGCCTGCCGGGATCAAGGGCGGCGCAGCGGGGGTGAGGGCGGGGCTTGCCATGCGCGAACAATGCGGGTGCAGAAGCATTTGCTTCTTGTTGCCGGCCTTCGAGACCGATCCGGCGTCTGCGACTGCAGACTGCGCTGTCGAAGCCGTTCCGGCACTCAGCGTCTGCGCGATCATGGACAGGTGTCCCGAAATGTCCGACCTTCGTGCCGAGCCAGACAGAGAAGCTGCGACAGGCCGGCGTCAACGTGACGGTGCACACTGGCCGTGTGGCGATCCGGTGTGAGTTCTGCGCCGGCCCCGCAAGACCCTCAGCCTGGTGGATCAAGCAAGGCACACGGTCGAGACCGGATTGCACGCCGATCGACGAGCCTGTCCGGGGCAACGCCGGCGATGGACCGGTCGATCGCAAGGATTCATGCACTAGTATCCAGATGAATGAGGCGCAAAAAATAAAAAAGGTGGGGCAGTCATGCTTGACGCGGTGGCCGGCAAGGTGCGCAAAGGTGCCATCGGGCTATGTGAACATGGCGTCCGGAACGGCCTTCCGCCGTCTTGGTTCGGGTGGCGTTGGGTGCGCGAAGAAACGCTTCGTGACTATTTCGCCACCGGCGGAACGGGCGATCTCACGGTCATCCATCCCGAAGGCCACGCCACGAACCCGCTGCCGGTCAACATCGACGATCCCGCACAGCTCTCCGACGACCCCGACTGGTTCGGGTATTCGCAGCGCGATGTGCTATCCCGGCCGAGCGGCGAAACGCTGCACGCCACGGTGCCGGGCTGCCGTGTGGTGAGCTTCACCGACGCGCCCAAGGCGCGGTTCTGGCCAACGGTCATCAACAGTCGCGATAAGGCGTTTGAGTTGCGGGAAATGCGCTTCCGTCCCGGCCATGGTGGAACTTTGCGCGAAACTGGCCAACCTCGCCGCATCGCGCAAGCAACCTGGATTACTGAAAGGGTCTACACCAACTACTCCCACTGGCTCAGCGCGCATTTGCCCAAGCTCTGCCTGCTGACGCAGCGCGGCGAGATGGAAAACCTGTTGCTGCCTGAAAAACGGCCCGCGTTTATCGACACATCGCTGCGGATGCTCGGCTTCAATCCGCAGGACTTCGCGACTCACGGCGCAAAAGAGGTCATCGAGGTCGACGATCTGACGCTTCTGCAGACCGACCGCTTCCGTCCCGAACTGCTGTGCCCGGTGCGCGACCTGCTGGGCCACCGCCCAGACCGCGCGCCCTGGCGGCGGGTCTTTGTCAGCCGGAGAAGGGCAACGATCCGGCGTTTGTCGAACGAGGCCGAAATCACGGATATGCTCGAAAAGGCCGGCTTCGCGTTGGTCACGATGGAAGATCTGAGCTTCGAGGAGCAGATCCGGCTGATGGGCGAGACCCGCGTACTGATGGCCCCGCACGGCGCGGGTCTTACCAACATGATGTTCTGCGCGCCCGGCACACAAGTCGTCGAGATCTCGGAGCCACTCTACCCGAACCCGAATTTCTACGCCATCGCCGTCGCCATGGGTTTGGACTACTGGAAGATCGACGGCACTTTTGCGGGTCGCGACGACGTCCATCGCCTGGACCGCGATCTCTCGGTGCGCCCTGATCGCGTCGACGCCGTCTTGAGGAAATTGGCAGGCTAGTTCATGCGCATCTCGATCATCATTCCGGTACATAACGGCGCGGCGTTCCTGCCCCAGACTCTTCTGTCGGTTCTGAACCAAGGACGTGTACCTGACGAGGTGATCGTAGTTGACGACGGCTCGAGCGACGAAAGTGCGAAAACCGCCGAAGGCTTCGGTCCGCAAGTGTCGGTCATCCGGGGCTGCTACGGCGGGGCCGCAGCCGCCCGCGTCGCCGGGGTCGCACACGCGACCGGCGACGCGCTGATGTTCATGGATGCTGACGACCTTCTGGGGCTCGATGTGATCTCCGCGCTGGAGGCGACCTTGTCCGGGCATGATGGCGCCATCGCCTGCTGCGATTGGCTGCGCTACGAACGCATCGGCGCCACATGGCAAGCACAGCCTGCCTCCTGCGCGCCGCGCCGCCCCGGCCAGAACGCGCTCTCCGCCTGGCTGACGGGCTGGTATCATCCGCCCTGCTCTGTTCTGTGGTCCCGCAAGGCCTACGATACGAGCGGTGGCTGGAACCCCAAAATCCTGGTGAACAACGATGGCGACCTCATGATGCGCGCATTGGCGGCGGGCATCGATCTGGTGAAAAGCCCCCATGGAACGTCGTACTACCGGCGGCTGCCCGATGGGGCGGTCTCGCTCAGCGGCCGTCGGTTCACCCCCGAGGGGCTCACGTCGCGGATGCAAGTCCTCGACGGGCTTTCCCACCAATTGTCCGCGGCGGGCTTTCCCGAAGGCACCCGCGCCGCCTTGGCCGAAGCCTACGGGAATGTCGCGGGCGATTCCGCTGCCGTGGGGCAGGACGAGCTGGCCTCCCAGGCCAGGAAACAGGACCGGCGTCACGGCGGCACACCGGCTTGGGCCGTGCGACGGAAAAGAGCGGATCGGAACCGACAGGCTGCGCGCGCCGGAACGGCTGGGCCGAAGGCCGCCACAGCCGAAGCCGCCCCGGCCATCGTCAGCGGACTGACCGACCCGCCCCCTGATGCTCCGCGCGTCAGCGTCGTGATCCCCGCCTATAACCGCGCCACCCTTCTGCGGCGCGCCATTGCCAGCGTCGTGGTTCAGGATTTCTCCGACTTCGAGCTTCTGGTGATCGACGATGCCTCGACCGAGGACCTGCAAGCCGTGGTTGCCGAATTTGACGATTCGAGGCTGCGGTATATTCGCCAACCACAAAACGGCGGCGTCGCAGCGGCGCGCAACCGGGGCATCGTCGCGGCACGCGCCCCTCTCGTCGCCTTTCTCGATTCCGACGATGAATGGCTGGCGGGCAAGCTGTCGGCTCAGGTCGCAGCCATGGACGACGCTCCCCGGCGTGTCGGCCTGATCCATACAGGGCTGATCGAGAGAGGGTCTGACGGGGCCGAAACCATCTTCGAGCCGACCGTTTCGGGCAACGTCTGGACCACAATCCTGCATCGCAACACGGTTCATTACGGCACCAGCAGCGTGATCATCCGACGCAGGGTGATCGACACGACGGGCGGCTTTGACGAGACGCTCCCCGCCATCGAAGACTGGGATCTGTGGATTCGGATCGCGCAGTTCTTCGAGTTCCGCCACCTCCCCCAGCCCCTGATGATTTACCACGACGAAAGCCTGCCAGCCGGTTCGTCCGACAGCAAGCGGTCCCGCGATTTCGCTGCAAACATGGAGGCCCGCCGGATCTTGAAGGATCGCTACGGCGACGCGCTGGTCCGCGCGGGGACGCTGCACCGCTCCCATCTGGACAGCGCCCGCCGCCATCTGGAAATGGAGGGCGGACGCCAGGGGGACGCGATCGTTCACCTGCTGAAAGCGATCCGCCGCAAGCCGGGCGCGCCGCGGCTCTACGTCTGGCTTGCCTTCGCGGGGCTTCCGCCACGCGTTCGGCGCGGCCTTTTCCCGACGCTGACCCGCCTGCGTACACGAATTCCCCCGTGGCTATGGCTGGGCCGGGACATGTAAACAGAAGAAAACGGAGGTCTGACATCGGTCGACCGACCTTGTTTGCGCCAATTGGGCTGGGCGAGACAGGGCGCTGAAATCTGGCACCGTCCACTCCAGGCCGACCAGCTTCAACAGGCTCTCCACGAAACCCGTGGTCTGGCGCAACGCCATGCCGAACAACACCTTCATAGTGAAACAGGTCTGAACGGCGGCATCGCTGTAGGTCTGCCGGCGGCCGAGCGCGCCGGTGGGCGCAGCATCCTACTTCATCTCGGGATCGAACCAGATCGTAAGCGAGCCCCGGCGTTTGGGCGCCTTGTTATAGGCTGGCCAGTTCGCCGTCTTGTAGGTGGGTGGGGGCGAGTTTGCTCATGCCTCCCATCTACCACGCTGGATTCACGAGATGAATCCTCCACGTGCTTTGTGCAACAAGGCCGACTGTGACAGGAAATACGGGCGCCAGAGAAAGCGGATCGCTTGAATTCAGTGTGTCCCAGGGGCGTGTAATACCATCATTACCGGGTCAGACCGGTTCGACCAGCTGCTTTCAGCGCCCAAAGCCATTCAATGAGCTCCTGGCTTTGGCGGTCGGCATGAAACTCGGTTTCTATCGTCCGCCGCCCCCGACTGACCAGGATCGGCAGCTCGTCGCGGTGGTCAAATATCCTGTCCAATCTGCGGAAAAGGCCATCCACGTCGCCCTCATCGGCTAAAACACCATTCTCCCCATCGCGCACCAGTTCGGGAATACCCGAATGACGTGTGCTGACCACCAGAAGCCCTGCTGACATTGCTTCCATCAGCACGATCGGAAGACCCTCCATGTCTCCCGTGGACGCGGTCAGGCTTGGCAGGAGGAATATGTCGGCCTCGTTCATCGCCTGGCGGACTTGCGCGTGCGACCGCGCTCCGAGGAAACGGACCTGCCCGCCAATTCCCAGATCTGCGGCAAGCTGCTCAAGATCGCCGCGGCGTTCTCCATCGCCGATGATCTCAAAGGTCCAGCTTTTCTCCGGCGAGGTTTTCGCGAGCTGCGCCAGTGCCTGAAGCGCCTGTGCCGTTCCCTTCTTCTCGGTGAGCCGGCCGACGGTGAGAATCCGCATTCTTCCCGTCCAGCTCCGAGTCCGGAACGGAATTGCCTCGGGCCGGATTCCCAGGTGATGCGTTCGCGTCCTGTCAGGTGGCGCGCCGGAGGCGACGAGCATTTCCCGAAAAGGGCGGTTGACGGTCAGGAACAGGCCGGGAAAAGCAAATAGCGGGTGATACTGTCCGGTGGTACCATCATGGGCAGGCATTCCGACGTCGAACCCGTGAAAGACCGTGATCAAGGGTGGGAACCCCGGCATACGATGGCCGGTGCGTGCAACACGCACCCCATTCATTCCAAAATGCGCAATCACGGCATCGAATGAGAGAAGGCGCCGTGCAAAAACTCGATCGAACCCGGTTATCGCCCGATCGCTCAGGGTCGGGGGAAGAGACCGCAACCAAGGTTCGATCTTGCTGACGGGCCCCCAGCGTTCTCTCACTGCGATGGGGCCCGATCGGTCCGATGAGGCAGAGACCTTGTCAGCGAAGACTTCGACTTCCACACCTGCCCGGAGAAGACCGGCCACCTGATCCCGCACGAAGGTCTCCGACAACTTGGGAAACGTGTCCGTGACGACGCAGACCCTGAGCCTCGCGTCACGCACCATGTCGTCTTGCTGCGGTGTGTCCTCGTTGGCCAAGATCGGCACGCGTCATTCTCCTGACCATGGCAGGGGCTCTGAATTGTTGGTCTCGCATACCGTGCCTCGACCCCTTTGACGGATTTGACGGACCTGCCGTTCACCTTTGTGGAGGATAGATCGCGAGGGGAATTCGGCGAGGCTTGATCGGGCCTTGCTGTTGTTCTTCCGGCAACCTGTCAGCCTGGTGCGGGTTTTTTTACGTGAAGGTTCGACAGAATGCCGCGTGTATTGGCTGATACGTCGCATATTGCGGACCAAGACAGCGGCTGCTGCTACGACGCTCCCACGCGTGCCCATCAGGCGGGATGTGAGACGTGGGAAGAGGTGCAGGTCCGACTTCTATCGCCTGAAAACCCGACCCGAAACTTTCGAGAGAATAGCTTTGGCCAGTTTCATCGCGTCATGTTCGGGTCCTTCCGGATACCCTTGACACCACCAAAGCAACATGACGATCGCAGGGTATACGACAATCCCCGCGGCAATCATGCAAATTGCCTTGAGCGATTGCACGCCCAAACCGAGCCCATCAAATGGCGTGCCCGCCAGATACACGGCCGCAGCCATGACCACCACAGCGATCAGCGAACGCCGATTTATCAGGAGTTGCCTGGAATAGGACAAACCTAGAAGCTCCCGGACAAAATACAGATTGATCCAGATACTTATGAAACCCACGATGCAGCGCGCTACGAGCAACCCGACCAAACCGCCTGACAGCAGGCCAGCCATTGTCAGGGGCGCTCGAATCCCGAGATTGAGCAAGCTTCGATTGAACAGGATCCGCGATTGCCCCATCCCCAGGGCCAGCGGCTGAACCGTCGTCGCAATCGTCCCGATGGCGAAGACGCTGGCGAGGACCTGGATCACCACCACGGAAGAGAGCCATTTCTCGCCCATGACGAGCAGAACCAACGGCTCTGCAGCGACCGCAAAGCCTACCCCCACGGGCAACGCTACGACCATCAAAGCCGATTGGGCTCTTTGATAGGCGCGTCGCAAACGTTCGGGATCATGCGCCAGCTTGGCGAACCCGGGAAAAGCGGCGGCGGCAACGGGGCGGGTCGCTTCTTTCGTCGGCAAGGAGGCCAGTCTGGCGCCGACAGAGTAATACCCCAAAGCAGTATTCCCTAAAAAATACCCGAGGACCAGCTGGTCGAACCGCCAATTCAGCGTGTTGACGGCCTGTCCCAGCCCGACCCAGATCGAAAAGGACATCAGGTCGCGCCATTTCGAAAGCTCAAACCGTGGCCGGTACGGACAGATGATGTAGGACAATATCAAAGAGGTCATCTGGCCGGCGATGACGCCCAGGATCAAGGCCCAGTATGACTGCCAGATCACGGCGACCAGGAATGCAACCAGAAATGCGGCGAGCTTGTCTCCGGAACGAGTCGCAAAATCCTGCCAGAAAACAAGCTCGCGGGACATGGCAGCAAGCTTGGGGTTGATCGCGCCGATCACAAGAGACGACACGGCAATCGCCATAAGTCCATATACCAGCCGCGGGTCCCCGTAGAGCGCGGCCATCGGAACGCTCAATACCACCAGGACGATTGCAACGCCCGCCGCTCGTATCAGGTTCAGCGTAAAGGCCGTATTGTAGTGCGAGTCCGTCGGGGCATTATGTTGCACCAAAGCCTGCGCCAGCGAAAGCTCCGTAACAGCGAAGACAATTGCAGAGATCGACATCACGATCGCCACCAGACCGAAATCCTCCGGTACGAGCAACCTTGCAAGCACCAGAGTATTGGCAAAACCGATGAAGGTAATCACGATCCGCGCGGCCGCGATCCATGTCGCACCCCGCGCTAGCCTACCGCCTATCCCTTGAATGAAAACACCTGCCTTCCTTGCACTCTATGAAACATTCGTACGTTACGAGAGCTGGGCCTATCCCATCGGCCGGTCCGGTTCCAGAACGTCATTCGGAAGCGCCCATCTCGCCGTCTATCGGGGTGTCAGACCCATCTTGGAGACGCATCGGAAGCGCTTTGACGTCGACAGTTTCAGTCTTGGATCAGGCAAGATAACCATACCGCCCCAAGTCTATGCCCGTCGCGCGCGAAAACTGCAGATTTTCGTCCCTATAGGCTTGGCGTACATGGCCTGAAAGTTCGTCGGTAAGCTCGATCTCGCCCCGAGAGGCTTCCGGAAGCAGTATCTTTGACAGCCGGGAGAACCTCCGATCTGGAGATATGCGCGAAAGTTGGTGACGCTTGATCAGGCGGCGGTATGAAGGTGGCGGACGCCGTCGCGGAACTCAACCCCGCTGATGACCTCCGGCAGGCGGTTCCGGCCGTCGAGTTTCCTCCATTTC
>NZ_ONZF01000047.1 GCF_900302445.1 Palleronia abyssalis
CTGGACCTGTCGCGGTTTGGTTCCGGTCACGGTGCTCATTTAGGCGGCCTATCGTTCGAAGGCCGAGGGACTTTTCCAGCCCAGTGCTGAGTGTCGCCGCCGTGGATTGTAGAAGCCGTTGATGTATTGGAAGAGGGCCAGTTCGACGTCGCGGCGTGTCGACCAGGATCGTCGCCAGATCAGCTCGGCCTTCAGGGTCTTGAAGAACGTTTCCACGACGGAGTTATCGTAGCAAATTCCTTTGCCACTCATCGATACCTTTAAGCCGTTCCGGCGCAGGATCTTTTGATAGTCGTGAGAACAATACTGGCTGCCGCGATCGGTATGCTGGATGCAGCCCTTGGGCGGCCGCCGCACGGCGATCGCCATGTTCAGCGCCCGGACCGCCAGATCTTTCTTCAGCCGGTTGCTGATCGCCCAGCCGATCACGCGCCGGGAATGCAGATCGAGAACGACGGCCAGATAAACCCAGCCTTCCCGGGTCCAGATGTAGCTGATGTCGCCCGCCCATTTTTCGTTTGGATGATCTGCATGGAAATCCCGACCCAGAAGGTTCGGCGCGATGTTGAACGTATGATCGCTAGCCCCCTCTTGTCTTATTGATGTCTCAGCTCTTGTTGCATGATGGGAGCCACCACGCAGATCGCGCAAATCGGCGTGGTGGCGGGGGATGGATCGTACCCCTCTTGGTCGTCAGGGACCGTTGCCGAGTA
>NZ_ONZF01000026.1 GCF_900302445.1 Palleronia abyssalis
AGCGTCCGGCACATATCATCGGGAACTTGAGCGTCATTTGTCGCGCCGGGGACTGGCCTTCGCGAAGGTCGATCCCCGACAGGCACGACGGTTCGCGGAAGCGATCGGGCGTGTTGCCAAGACAGACCGACTCGACGCCGAGATGCTGGCTAGGATGGGGGCTACCCTGCAGCTCGAACCGACGGTGGCGCAGCCTGAAGTCGTTGCAGATCTACGCGATTTACTGGTGTTCCGCCGAGGCCTGATCAAGGATCGCACCGCCGCGAGAACGCGGCTCAAGATGGCAAGGCAAGTGGTCCTGAGCCGTTTTCTCACGCAACGGCTGGCACAGGTCGAGCGGCAGATCGCGCGTATAGATGCGACGATGCAGGCGCTCATCGCCTCTGACACCGGGCTGATGGAACGACTGAGCATCTTGGTCAGCATCCCCGCTCACGACTGCAGCGACACGTCCAGTCCAGCAAAATATTTCCTCATCTATCTCCGTCGTTCACAGATATTCTGTGATCCGATCTGGAGCTCGACTTCAGAACCGAGATAGTTCAATTACGAATGCTTCGAGCCTTTACGCACTGGGTTCAGCCCGGTTTTTTGTAAGAAAATTCCGGATCACCAGAGTGCAAACCCTCGATCTTTCAGCAGTATTTCCTACGCGATTTGGTCAGCAAGCCCGCATCGCAACGTTTGACCGATTGGTCGATGTCCATACTTCGGGCTTCCCAAGAGTGGGCTTCAAGCAGGCCATGTCCAGGCTCTCCATCAGCGAGGTGGTAAGTCTGCTGACGTGACCCCCGTCACCCAGGCCCTGGTGCCGCCGATATTCTCCCGATCAAGTGCCCGCGTCGGGTGGGGGAAGCCGCTCCACCGAGGGGTACTGCGCCGGTTGGATGCTATGCTGTCAAACTATTCCGTCTTACGCCGCTGAGCTTGCCGAACCCGCGCATATTGCTCGAGCATACCCATATTAGTAAGGGCTGGGACATCCCCATCCTGCCCCAAAAATGGACCTAAATACAGTTAGGTAGAGATTCGAACCTGCGCCCTCCAATAGCCGCATTAACTCAGTGCTCGATAACCAATATTTGGCCCAAACCGGCCATTAGGACTCGCGCACCAGCTCCAAGCACACCTGGTGTCTCCTATTCCCCCCAGCCCGTGACGTCATGGCCCCCATAGACCATCTTTCGGATCACCGGTGAGGCCAGCGACGAGGTGAAGCCATCGGCCGGCTTGCTGACTTCGTTCAGCCTATTCATCTGGTCGTCGTTCAGGCGGATGCTCGCCGCCGCGATGTTACTGGCTAGCTGCGCCGCCGTGCGCGCACCGACGATGGTTGAGGTCACACCGGGCCGGGCCATCGTCCAGGCAAGCGCAGCCTGCGCCGGGTCGCACGCCAGTTCGGCAGCGACGTCGCGGAGGGCGTCGAGAACAAGCCAGTTTCGATCCGTGAACTTGCTGTCGCCGAACGGGTTCGCGCCACTCAGCCGTCCAGTGTCGGCGGTATCGTCCCGCTTGTATTTGCCCGTCAGAAACCCGCCGGCGAGCGGGCTCCAGGGCATCACGCCCATGCCTGCCTCGCGCGCTGCGGAGAAATGCTCGGCCTCAACGCCCCGCGCGACCAGCGAGTATTCCACCTGCATCGCGATCGGACCCGGTATCCGGCGCTCGGACGCGATCGTCGCGGCCTTCATCGCCACCCAGGCGGGCGTGTCTGAGAAGGCATAGTGGCGGATCTTCCCGGCGCGCACCAGATCGCCCAGGGTCTGCACGATCTCTTCGACAGGGGTGACGCCATCCCAGATGTGCATCCAGTAGAGGTCGATATGGTCGGTTCCGAGCCGTTTGAGCGACGCGTCCAGCGCGCGGTGGATGTTCTTTGCCCCGGCCCCGCCAGCATGGGGATTGCCCCCGCCGCCCGCGGTCCCAGTCAGAGGGCTGCTCGACCCATTGAAGCCGAACTTGGTTGCCAGCACGATGTCGTCGCGGGATTTGGTCTCGCGGATGAACTTGCCGACCAATTCTTCGCTGACGCCGCCGGAATAGATGTCTGCTGTATCCACGAAGTTGCCGCCTGCATCCCTGTAGGCATTGAAGATTCCGCGCGACGCCGCTTCGTCCGCGCCCCAGTCGCCGGGGCCGAAGGTCATCGTGCCGAGGCAAAGAGGGCTGACGACAAGACCGGACCGCCCGAGGGCGCGGAAATTCGTGAGGGACATGAACGGCTCCTTGTTTCATATTGATCGTTACGAAACGTAGTGAACCCCTTGAGCCGTCGCGTCAACTGCTTTAATAGTGATCGTTATGGAAAACGCCCCCGCATCGCGCCGCAAGACCGGCCGCCCCCTGTCCTTCGATCGTGAGGCCGCACTGGAAAAGGCAATGCTCGCGTTCTGGGAAAGCGGTTACGAGACGACCTCGATCAGCGATCTGACCGCTGCGATGGGGGTGACGGCCCCCAGCATCTACGCGGCATTTGGCGACAAGAAGCGATTGTTCCTCGAAGCGATGCGGCGCTACGCGGGCGATATGGACGATCTCGAGCGCGCGTTCTCCCGCGCACCGACGGCGCAGGATGCCGTTACCGGCATGATCGAAAACGCGGCGAAGCTTTACACGGGCGACGTGACCCCGAAGGGATGCCTGCTCGCCAGTGCCGCGGCCACGGGATCGAAGGACGCCGCCGATGTGCGGGAAGCGGCGGCGAAGGAAAGGCGGGGTATCCGCGCGATCATCATCAGACGTATCGAACGAGATATCGAGGGGGGGCTCCTGCCGCCGGACACGAAACCCCGTGTCCTCGCCGACTTGGCGCTTGCGGTGACACAGGGCATGTCTGTCTTGGCCCGCGACGGTGCGGATCGGGATACACTGCTGGCGGTAGCAAAAGCATCAATGGCGGGCTGGCCAAGCCCAATTGTCGGGGGAAACGTGGCCTCTTAGCGCCTTTATGACGTAGCCACCCTTTGCGTAGTTGCATCCGTCGGTTCTGCGCCTGGTCGTCCGGCGCAAGCGGCCCGCGTTGGCGAACGGAGGCCGTGGCGCCAATTCCATGAAGCGGCCTTCCAATACGGCGTGCAGCATCGTCCCCCCCTCCTGAGAGATCCCCGGTGTCGACGAGGCTGACGTTTTCAATCGGTGTGCCGATCGCGGTCCCGGAAGCATCGCCATTAGGGCGTAGCGATCAAGTTTTCCGGACGATCGGCAATTGACGGCGGCAATTCGGTAGTAAATAACCGAATGGTAGGAAATAAACCGGTTGGACTGATGCCGCGCCCACGCAAGCACGATCAGAACGGAATACTCGACGCGGTTGAGCGCGTCGTCGCACGAGACGGCGTGCTGACGGTGGACGCCGTCGCGAAGGAGGCCGGCGTCTCCAAGGCGACCGTTCTCTACGAGCATTCCACCAAGCGGGATCTCGTCGCGGCTCTGGTCGAACGCACGATCGCCGCAGACAACGCCTTCAACGCGGCTTGCCGCGCGCCCTTCGAAGGCGCGCCGGACGCGCCGCTGATGGGCCGGATCGAGGCGGCGCGGCGCAATCCGCCGTGTCCTGAGTCGAATGCCGCGGTGCTGAGCCTGGTCGCCGCCCTGATGCAGGACGGCGATCTTCGCGACTTCTTTCGCGAGAATCAAAACGCCCTGGGCAGGGAGCTACTGGGCGCCGCCAGCCGTCCCCGGGCCGCCCGGCTGGCTTGGTTGGCACTGGAGGGGCTGAAGTTTCAGGAACATCTTCAGTTCCACCATTGGGATCCAGCCGACCGCGCCGCGATACTTTCCGATATCGAGACGCTCGCACGCGACGGCAGCCTGGACGAGGAAGCGGCCGATGTCTGAGGCTTGCATCTTCGTCACCGGCGCGGCGGGCTATGTCGGCCGCAATCTCTTGCGCCATTTCTCGGCTCGAGGCAGCCGCACCACGGGCCTCGTCCGCAATATCGAGGCGGCGGAGCGGGTGAGGGGTTGGGGTGGACAGGCCGTCCTTGGCGACATCATGAAGACCGATCTCGCGCCACTGATGGCTGGGTCGGACGTGCTGATCCATGCGGCGGCGAGCACCGATCACGGGATCGGGTCCGACGCGTATCGCCTCAATGCAGAGGGAACGCGCTGCGTCCTAGAGGCCGCGCGTCAGGCTGGAGTCGGTCGTATAATCCTCATCAGCACAGATTCCGTTTTGCAAAGCGGCCGCCCGCTCCGCAACGTCGACGAGACCGCGCCCTATCCGCGCCGTCCTGCGGGGGCCTACGGTGCGGGCAAGGCCGAGGCTGAGCGGATCGCGCGCCGCGCCGCCGCCGAAGGTCAGCACATCGTGATCCTGCGACCGCGCATGGTCTGGGGTCGGGATGACACGACCGCCCTGCCGGTCCTGCTTTCCGCCGCCCGCAGCGGCCAGCTTGCCTGGATCTCTGGCGGCACGTATCTCAGTTCTACCCTACACGTCGCCAACCTCTGCCACGCCGTCGACCTCGCCCTAGAGCGGGGACAAAGCGGTGAAATCTATCACCTTTCCGATGGCCCGGCGCGCCCGTTCCGAGAGACGGTTACGTGCCTGCTTGAGAGCCAGGGCGTCGCCCCGCCGACGAAGACGGTGCCGCGGGGGATTCTGATGTCCGTCGCGCGGGCCGGCGAAGCGGCCTACCGCCTAAGCGGCGGTCGTTTGCGGGGCCCGTTAAGTATGCAGGACTTCTCGACAAGCGGAGTCGAGATAACGCTCGATACCGGCAAGGCCGAGTGCGAGCTAGGCTACGCCCCGGTCATGAGCTGGGAGCGGGGGCTGGAAGAGCTGCGCGCAGTGAGGGGCAACTAGGCAATGGCAGCGCGATGTGATGGCGACTGTTGCCGTGCTGGCGAGACCTTCGTCATCCCGAGCGCGTACCGAGCCGAATGATTTGGGGCACCGCGCAGCCGTGGGGGCCTACCGGCCGACATAGGAGGCCAGTTCCTCGGGCGTGCCTTCGGGGAATGCGCGCTTCCGCGTCCCGAGAAATGCCGCGACCCGGGCGCTGAGCAACCTGCGGGACGGGTAGAGCGCCCAGAGGCCGATCTCAGGCGCATCGACGTCGCCGAAGGAAACCCGCCTGCCGTCGGCGATGTCGCGGTCCCCGCTCCTCACGCCTTCATACATCCGTTCCGCCGTGTTCGAAAAAAAGGGCGCCGACGCGCCGCGCCGTGGACAATTCTTGCGTTCGCAGACCGACCTGCATGATTTCTGTGGATTTTAGGCCGGATTGCTGCGGGCACCGGCGGCGCCAGACATGCGTGATCTTTCCAATCGGCGGTTCTCCCAAGGAAGCCGATAAGTCCAGCTTCTGCCGGAAGGTGACGCATGGATGTGAAGCACCCGTGTTTCGCACTACGAGGCCGATTCCTTAATTCAGCTAGGTTCCAGTGTAATATCAGGGCCTTGCGAGAATCCTGGCTGGGGTGGTAGGATCCGAACATGCGATCAAACGCATAGCCGTGAAGACTCACTGCCCAGGCGAGCATTCCGCACAGGAAAAGGCAATAACACCGCGGTGCGGCGCGGGAGCCCGAAGCCTGATGCGCCCCGAGGCTGGTCTCAGCGCCACCCAGGGCCCGGTCGCTCGGATCAGGAATGGTGCGGGCGCCATCTGCATCCGACAGGGATTACTGCATGAGCCGAAAAGCGAAAGCAGTCCCGCGTCGGTGAAGGAGCTGTGAGACGGCGATGACCCGAATGGGCGCAACGATCGAACAGATCTGGATCGGAAAAACCAGTAAGGTGCTGTGAGCAGATTAGCTCGCTGCAGAGATTTGGACCCGATCCGCAGATCACCATCCCGGCCCGCGGCCTGAAAGTGCCGCAACTCGTGGCCTGACAGAAGACTGCACTCGATCACCCGCCAGCACGGTCAGAACCCTCTTGCACTACGGGCGGCAACCATGGTCTGCCCCCTGAAAAGTGGTCCTCCCTGAAGTATGGCTTACGGGCCAGTTGGAGGATGCAAGAATGCCCCAGAAGAGACACAAGCCGGAAGAGATCGTCGCGAAGCTTCGGCAGGTCGACGTGC
>NZ_ONZF01000003.1 GCF_900302445.1 Palleronia abyssalis
TACATCGCGTCCCGTTGCCCGGCAGGGTCATGCGGAGCATGATCCCGGGAGGGGGGAAAGCCAATGCAGAACGGTTTCGTCGAGAGCTTCAACGGCAGGATGCGCGATGAGCTGCTCGACGAGACCATGTTCCGCAACTTGGCCCATGCGCGGATCGTGATCGCCGCATGGGCTAACGACTACAACACCGAACGCCCGCATTCGGCCTTGGATTACCAGACCCCGGTCGACTACGCGCGGACCCTGACCACCGCAATCAACCGCCCCGCTGCGTGAGATGAAAGCTCCGCACGTCGGGCGATTGCTCAACCTGCGCCAGCCGGCGTAAACACCAACCTGGCTCCGGTCGCCGCTGGATGAAAGTTCAGTGGCAGGTCAGTGGCGTTGCGAATCTTGGTCCGTTTCGCGGCTCTTGTCGGATCGACCAGATCAAGCCGGTAGCTTCGATCCAGAGCGGGGGCCGAGGACCCCTGGAGGACTTGGAACTATTGGCCCAAGACCGGATGACCCGGGTTCGATCAAGCTCAGAGGCGATCTTGTTGGCCGGCGAGATGGGTTCTCAGTCGGTCAGCTCCAACATGGGTGCATCGGCAGGCAACACCATCTGGGCGCGAACTATCGGGTCGAATGCGTATCCTGCTCCTGGACGGACGAAATGAACCTGAGGCTTGTCACTCAATATCTTGGTGGCAAGACCGATGCTCAAACGCATTCACAGACAGAATCCCCAGGGCATCTTCCTTATCTTGCTATTTGGCCCCTTTCCGCCCAACAGCGCAACCCTCCCCGGAAGCGGGGCGCGTCTCGACGTCGGCGGTCCTTCAGGAAGCCGTTCTTTACCCCAATCGACCGTTCCTTAGGTTGCGCCCCATCCCGGTGTCAGAAGTCAAAATGTGTCTCCGCAGAGGGATCTTGCGATCCTTGGCATCGGCCATCTCGATGAACTGGTAGCGCCCGCGATCCTTCGGCGATCGCCCATGATTGGCGGGAACCTTCAGAAGGTGCGTCAGAGCATCGTTGACCGCGTCCACCTCGATTTCGTCGACAGCGCCATCGCCGAGCATTTCCGGCCAGAATGTCGTCGCGAGACGTGCGTTGCTCGTGTTTTCCTTCTGCCATCTTGCACCATTGGCCGGGAACCGCTTCTGATCCTTGTCGAAGTCTTTCATGTCGCCAAGGCCGCGCAGTTCCAGGTACAGATTGACGGCTTCCGGCAGCGTGATGCCACGTTCCTTCTCGATGGCAGCCAGAGACTCCTCCGTCAGGAGCTTCCTGTCGATGAGGATGCGGGGCGGACGGGCAGCAATCCGCACCTTCTGCCAGCTTTCCTCGTCGTAGCCCTCGGGATTTTGCAGCCCGGCCGGGACGATGATGGGCGTAAGGGACGTTGAACCGTGAAGTGCCGCCGAGACCTTGCTGGACGGGACGGCGGGCTCACATGTCGTCATCTCTTCCAAGAGAGCTGGGGTAACGGCTTCAGGCTGCATCGCATTCGCGCCGGGTTCAGATGTTGCAAGGGTCGCCGCGCGCGCAGGCTCAGGTTCGGCGCTTGCGCAGGCGAAGGCCGCCGGGGCCACAGTCGCACCGGCCAACGTGGCGGCGGGTCGGGTTGCGCTTGATCCGGAGGCCGCGACGGCAGGCCGGAAGAACACTGTCGGTCGGTCGTAGAGACCTTGCTGGCGCCGGTAGCGCTCCTGGCTCACATCGAGCAGGACCTTCGTCGCCTCGTAGGCCAGCGCGGTCCAGTCGTCATCATGTTCGTCGAGCGTGATCCCGAGTTGAGCGGCAACATGACGGAGCGGCTGCCGCGCGACGTTTCGATCACCAAGGTACAGCGCCTGCCGCAAAACTGACAGGAGCGCTTCCTCCCGCCCGAGATCCAGTGCCGCGACGTCGGGGCTGCGCCAGCCGGCAATCGCCCGTGCACGTTCGAATGGCTCGACCTCGAAGCGAGCGAGCTGTTCGAGCAGCCGGGCCTGAATGTCGGGTGCAATCGACATGGTCTTCGCCGCATCTGCGGCGAAGACCATGTCGCTCATCTCGGTGAGGCGGCGGGCCAGGATCTTCGCGTCCCGGAGGACCTGGCAACGCAGGGAGAAACACAGCTTAAAAACTGTTCTTGGGGTACACACCTCTGTCGGAGATCGGTAGATGGCATGGCACCCCGGTCCCGTAGGGACCGGGGCAGGCGCCAGCAGTAGCCGGATTTTCTGATTTCAAGGTGGGGCGGCCGGCTCCGATTCCGGGGCATGGGAATGCCCTCCTGTGCACACGATGTGCACCGCCGTGTGCACCCTAATGTGCACCTCGTCGTCGAGCTCCGAATCCGGATATCGGAAATCCCTTGTTTTCAGCTACTTGAGGATTTTGGCTCCGGCGGTAGGGATCGAACCTACGACCAATTGATTAACAGTCAACTGCTCTACCGCTGAGCTACGCCGGACCACGACTGGGCGTATAACAAGGGTATTCGGTGGCTTCAAGCGCTTCACACCGAAAAATCACGCGCGATAGAAGATCGAGGTTCGGGATAGCTCGCCCTCGGTGCAAACGAAGTTTCTCTGCGTTAAATCAATGAGATGCGCCAGTACGTTGCGAGTTGCGGCGGGCAACAACAGGGGATCGATCGCGTCGTAGACCCGCTTGGCCAGCTGCTGTGGCGTTCCGGGGGCCGCATCGAGGGCCGCGATGATCTGTGCTTCGCGACTCTCCCGGTGGGAGATCAGCCAGTTGGTCCGTTCAGCCGGGTCATCGATGCGGCCTCCATGTCCGGGATAAAGGACTCGGGCGCCCATGGCTCTTACTCGGCGGCACGAGTCCATGAAGGCGGTCAGATCGCCGTCGGGCGGGGAAACAAGGCTCGACGCCCACCCCATGACCAGATCCCCGGAAAAGATCGTATCGCGCCAGGCAAAGGACAGGTGATTGCCGAAATGCCCCGGCGTCCAGATCGCGCGGATGGGGCCCGCGGGCGTGTGCAAAACCTCGCCATCCGCTAGGGTTTCGTCTGGGGCAAAGCTTGCGTCGACCCCTTCCCCGCCGCCGAGGTCGTCCAGCCCCTGCATGACCGGCGACTGTCCAGCGCGAGCATCGCCGAAGGCCAGCACCGGTGCCCCCGTCGCGGCGCCGAGCCGCCTTGCTAAAGGGGAATGGTCCAGATGGGCGTGGGTCACCAGAATATGGCTGATGCTCCCTACGCTGAGGATTGCCTCCAGATGCCGATCATCGTCGGGGCCGGGGTCGATGACCGTGAACGGCCCCTGCCCCAAGATATATGTGTTCGTTCCCCGTTCAGTCATCGGGCCGGGATTCGGGGCAATCATGCGCATGAGGCCCGGTTCAAGTCGTTCCATCCCTTCCTCCCGTCGTACGCTCGACCTAGAGTCGCACCATGACATTCACCTGGCTCAAACGCTACGTTCCGAAATCGCTATACGGCCGGGCCTTCATCATCCTGCTGCTGCCGGTCGTCGTCCTGCAGGTTGTCGTTTCGGTCGCCTTCGTCCAGCGCCTGTTCGAGGACGTCACCCGGCAGCTGACGGGCAACGTCGCGTACGAGTTGCGCTACGTCCTGGACCGCATCGATGCGGCCCCCGACGTCGAGACGGCCCGGGCGACGGCCCGCGTCGTGGGGGCCGAGTTTGACATCATTGCCCGGTTGCCGGACCCGGCACCGCTGACCGCCAATGCGCGGCGCTTCTACGACCTTTCGGGACGGCTGGTGATCCCCACGCTGAACGACCGGCTGGGCGGCGTCAGCGGTATCGACCTGGCCACTGATGACGGCATCGTGGATTTGACCGCGCGCACGGCGTACGGCCCCCTCAGGCTGACCTTCGACCGTGACCGCGTCTCGGCGCAGAACCCGCACCAGCTGCCGGTGATCATGGTGCTGACCGCGCTTTTGATGACCGTGGTGGCCTACCTGTTCATGAAGAACCAGTTGCGCCCGATCAAGCGGCTGGGCGATGCAGCTGCCGCCTTCGGGCGCGGACGGTCTGTGGCCTATCACCCGTCGGGCGCACAGGAAGTTCGGGCCGCCGGGACCGCCTTTCTGGACATGCGCGCCCGGATCGAGCGGCAGATCGAGCAGCGCACGATGATGCTGTCGGGAATCAGCCATGATCTGCGCACCCCGTTGACCCGGCTGAATCTGGGGCTCGAACTCAGCGACGATCCCGACGCGCCCGCCATGCGCCGCGATGTGGCCGAGATGCGCGGGATGCTGGACGCTTTCCTCGATTTCGCGCGGGAAGGCACGATGGCCGCCCCGTCGGAAGCCGATCCGGTGGCGATCCTGCGGGACGTGGTCGAAAAGGCACGGCGCGGCGGGGGGGCGGTCGCGGAAGGCAGGGTTGATCCCCTGAGATCGGCGATGCTGAACCCGCTGGCCGTGGGTCGTGCCCTGGAGAACCTCTTGGGGAATGCCTTGCGGTATGGCTCGACCGCGCGGGTCTCGCTCGAAGTGTCCGAGCGAGCCCTCGTCTACGTGGTCGAGGATGACGGCCCCGGCATCCCGGCCGAGGCACGGGACAAGGCCATGCGGGCCTTCGCGCGCCTGGACGATGCCCGCAATCAGAACAGCGGGGCCGGCGTCGGGCTGGGACTGGCCATCGCGCAGGATGTGGCTCGCCAGCACGGGGGCGTCCTGCGACTGGACCGGTCCGAGGGGATGGGCGGCCTGCGGGCCGATCTGGTTCTCGCGCGATGACCCTGCCGGTCTCGGCGTGGGGGTCGACCCGCCCCCTGGCCCCCGTGGCCGCGCATCTGGGCGGCGAGGCGGCGCTGGTCGAATGGATGGCCGAAGAAGCGGCGCGTGCGGGGGATCCGGCGTTCACCGAACTTTTTTCGGGCGCGGCGCGGGCGCTGAAGCTTCCGCTCGGGCTGTTCGCCCAGCGCCATCTGCCATCGCTGCTGGGTGGGATACGCTTTTTCGGGGGCGACGTGACGCGCCCCTTCGTCGAGGTGATCGCCCACGACCTGCCATTGGAAACGCTGCGCGCGACGGTTTGGAGAGAATGGGCGGATTTCGCGCCACGGGCCTTCCGGCTTCTCGTCCCCGGTGACCACTCGATGCCCTGTGAAACCTGCCTCGATCAGACCGTTCACATCGCCCGAGCGGGCACCATCGCGCAGGCGGGCGCAACGCTTGCTCTGTTCGACGGCCCCGAGACAGCTCAGGTCATTCTGGATGCGGCATTCGCCGCCAGCCGCGTCGATCCCGGTTTCGCAGGGGCCGTGAGCCCGACCGACGACCTTCCCGCACTGTTCGATGCGGAGCGTCTTCACGCCATCCTGTACCAAGGGGTGCCCGTCGGCCTGATCGCCACGCGCCCGGGCCGGATCGCCTGGATCGACGGAGAGATCGTGCAAGAACTTGCGGTCCATCCGGACCATCGCGGCCGCGGACTGGCCGCCGCCGGACATCGGGCGCTGGCCGCGACCTTTTCACCCGAACGGCCCTACATGGGCACGATCGCGGCGCAGAACCCGGCATCGCGCAAGAGTGCCGAGCGTTCGGGCCGACCGGCCGCGCTGAAATGGGTGTTCGTTCCGATCGACCCTACCCGGCGGGGCGTCATCCCCTGAACCCCTGCGCCACGACGAACTTTTCCGACGAGTCCGAACGGCTGGCCGGGGGTTTGACGTTCGCCACTTTCTCGAACCGGCGCTTCAATTCGGCCTGGAGGCCATCCTCGGTCCCGCCCTGAAGGACCTTGGCCACGAAAGTGCCGCCCGGGTTCAAAACGTCGAAGGCCAGTTCCGCCGCGGCTTCGCACAGTGCCACGATACGCAGGTGATCGGTCTGCTTGTGCCCCGACGACGAGGCCGCCATGTCGGACATCACCACGTCCGCAGACCCGCCAAGCCAGGCCTTGACCTGATCGTCCGCTCCGGGCTCCATGAAGTCCAACTGATGGATCTCGGCGCCCGCGATCGGCTCGACCTCCTGAAGGTCAAGCCCCAGGATCCGGCCCACCGGCTTGCCCGATTTCTCGCCTAAGGCGTTGATGCGGGGCACCGCGACTTGAAGCCAGCCGCCCGGCGCGCAGCCCAGATCCACGACACGCGCGCCCGGCTTGAAGAACCCGAACCGGTCGTCCAGTTCCATGATCTTGAACGCCGCGCGGCCCCGGAACCCCTCGTCCTTGGCGCGCTTAACGTATGGATCGTTGAGTTGCCGTTGCAGCCACCGGGTCGAGGACAGAGTCCGCCCCCGTGCCGTCTTTACCTTGACCGTCAGATCGCGCTGCCCGCGCCCGCTTGTCTTCTTTGCCATGATCAGGGCCTCCTTCCCGTCCACTTACGCCGCAACTCGGCCCGCACAAGAGGAATGCGCCGACTTCCACGACACAGCGCTTGCTTTTGGCCACGCATCATACTTCCTTTGGGTCAGCCAAACCCCGGAGTCACCTCATGCCCTATTTCGACCTGTTCGTCGCGGCCGTCCCCACAGACCAGCGGGAGGCCTATACCGAGTTCTGCATCCAGTCCCACCCCATGATGCGCGATCTGGGCGCGACGGAGATCGTGGATTGCTGGGGCGACGACACGCCCCCGGGCGAGGTCACGTCCTTGCCAATGGCCGTCAAGGCTGAAGATGGCGAGACGGTGGTCATGGGCTGGGTCGTCTGGCCCGACAAGGCCACCCGGGACGCGGGCTGGGCCAAGATGATGAACGACATGCCGGAGATGGAGATGCCCTTCGACGGCAAGCGCATGATCTTCGGTGGCTTCACGGAAGTGCTGTCGACGCGGCCGTGACAAGCACAAGGGCGGCGGACCTCAATACGGCCCGTCGTCCAGCACCCCGTCCGCCGACATTTGCGCATATAAAAGCCCCTCGCGCAGGCCCCGGTCCGCCACGGACAGACGGTCCGTGGGCCAGACCCGCAGGAGCGCCTGAAGAATGGCCGATCCCGACATGATCAGCGTCTGACGGTCCCGCCCGATCCGAGGATCGTTGCGCCGTCCCTCGGGGCCCAGGGTAAGGTAGTCGCGGATCACGGCGTCGATCTGGTCGCTTGTCATCCTCAACCCGTCGACACGGTTGCGGTCATACCGCTTCAGCCCGAGGTGACTGGCGGCCACTGTGGTCACGGTGCCGCTGGTACCGATGATCTGGAACCCCTCACGGGCCTGCTCCTTCGCATACGGCGCGAAGTTCACAAGGTTCTCCTCGAAGAACCAGCTCATCAGGGCAAAACGGGCGGCGTCGTTGCGCACGTCATTGAACTGCTCGCGCAGCGTCGCGACCCCCAGCGGCACACTGATCCAGTCGACCACCCGCGCTGCCGGGAATGGAGAGCCGTCAACGGGCCGGAACCCGGCGTGAAGACGCATGATCGCGCGCGGCCGGTCGTGACGGGGCACGCGTGTCAGGTCGATCCACACAAGCTCGGTCGAGCCGCCGCCGATATCGACGACCAGCAGCTGTTCGGTCTTGGTGGACACCAACGGCGCGCAGGAGATGACCGCCAGCCGGGCTTCTTCCTCGGGGGCGATGATTTCCAGCTTCAGGCCAGCCTCGCGTTCGACTGTCGAAATGAACTCGCCCGCGTTCGTCGCCCGGCGACAAGCCTCTGTCGCGACTAACCGCATCCGGCTCACGTGCCGTTTCTCGATCTTGGAGCGGCAGATCTTCAGCGCGTGGACCGTTCGGTCCATCGACGTGCGCGACAGCCGCCCAGTCGCCTCTAGCCCGAGCCCCAGCTGGACGGACTTCGAAAACGAATCCACGACGTGGAACTGATTTCCCTTGGGCTGGGCAATCAGCATGCGGCACGAGTTCGTGCCGAGATCCAGGGCCGCGTAAAGCGACGCCGGATCGGGTTTCATGGTGCGCGGCGGCTCGACCGGCTTCGGGAACGCGCCCGCACCTTCGGGACGCCTGGGCGCCATCGTGTCGCCCTCCAATCAGTTGCCTCGATGGTAGGTCCGCGGCACGCGTGAGGCAAGTGCCGTCTGGGGATCGACAGTCCACCCCGCCCTCAAGAAGATGATGAATTCTTTGCGCTTGTCCGTGCATGGCCTCTTGGCGGCGCATTCGGTACACCTCGCGTCGCTGGATGACGACGTTGCGTCGAAATCCGGCATGGGACGCGGCATTGCGCCGCGTAACAGGGACGTCAGAAGCGGAAAGGGCAGCACCGATGGCCGAGATCACGATCGTATACTGGCGGGACATCCCTGCACAGGTGATCGCGGGCAAGGGCCGCCGGGGGGTGAAGAAGCCCCTGCCCGAACGGTTCGAACAGGCGATCGACCGCGCTGCGATGAAATCGGGCGCGGCCGGGACAGACGATTATCTGGCGGAATGGCGCAAGGCGCCCCCCGTTACGGTCGACGGTCCCGAAGAAGACGCCGCCGCGGATGCGGTGGCCCGGATCGACGCCGAATACGACCAGGAGCGTCTGAAGACGCTTATCGCCAACGACGGCAGAGCCTGACCGCCTGCCCCTGTCCATCGGGAGCCTTCATGTCGATCCTTTCCTTCCGCAAGCCGTCCAAGACCCCTGCCCCGACCTCCGACGTAACCGCAGGCTTCCTGCAGGGTCACTCGATCGAGGTGATGCCACGCACGGCCGAGAAGGTGGAGGATTTTCGCACCCTTCTGGCCCCCGGCACGCGCGTCTACATCGCCCATATCGACGGCACCCCAATCGAGGACATGGTCGCCACCGCCCGGCGCATCGCCGCCGAAGGGTTCGAGGTCATGCCCCATTTCCCCGCCCGCATCATCGCGGATGCCGATACGCTGGGCGACTGGATCGCCCGCTATCAGGGGGAAGCCGGGATCACGCAGGGCCTGATCCTGGCGGGCGGCGTGTCCGAGCCCAAGGGCGCCTTCGACAACGCGATGCAGCTTCTGGATACGGGGCTTTTTGACAAGGCGGGCTTCACCCGGCTGCACGTGGCGGGCCACCCCGAGGGCAACCGCGACATCGATCCCGACGGAAGCGACCGCAACGTGTCGGACGCGCTGCGCTGGAAGCAGGCGTTCTCCGACCGGACGGACGCGCAAATGGCGATCACGACGCAGTTCTGCTTCGAGGCAAAGCCGGTCATCGCATGGGCCGAAGCTCTGCGCACGAACGGGATCGACCTTCCCGTCCATATCGGCATCGCGGGCCCCGCGAAGCTGCAGACGCTGATCAAGTTCGCCGTGGCCTGCGGCGTCGGCCCGTCGCTGCGAGTGCTGCAAAAGCGCGCGCTGGACGTGACCAAGCTGGTGATGCCCTACACCCCAGACGACGTCGTGGCCGAGCTTGCCGCCCACAAGGCCGCGAACCCCGACTTCGCCATCGAAGCCGTCCACCTGTTCCCGCTGGGCGGGATCAAGGCCACGGCTGACTGGGTCGCAGACCGGACAGGGACCGCTCAGGCCCGGGCGACGCAATGACGCCTGCGCTCCTCTTCGATCTTGACGGCACCCTCATCGAAACCGACCCGATCCACGCGGCGGTCTTCGTCGAGATGTTCGCCGAAGAGGGGCGCGAGATCGACGAATCCTACTACTACGACCACATCCACGGCCGCCTGAACGACGACATCTTCGGCGATGCCTTTCCCGGCCGCGATCCCAAGGTCATGGCCGACACCAAGGAAGCGCGGTTCCGCGAAAGGCTTGGCGATCGGGCCGATCCCATGCCCGGGCTGCCCGCCCTTCTGGACCGGGCCGAGGCCGAGGGATGGGGCATGGCCGTCGTCACCAACGCCCCCCGCGCCAATGCCGAAGCGATGCTGGCAGCCCTGCGCCTGACGACGCGTTTGCCTATCCTGATCGTCGGCGACGAACTGGCGCGCGGCAAGCCGGACCCCCTGCCTTACCAGACCGCCCTGGACCAACTGGGCGTACTGGCGCAGCGGTCTTTGGCCTTCGATGACAGCCCCTCGGGGGTGACCTCGGCCAGCCGCGCCGGTATTCCGACCCTCGGGCTGCGGTCGTCACTGACCCACGACCGACTGACCGCCGCCGGGGCGCACGATACGATTGCCGACTTCACCGATCCGACCCTCGGGGTCTGGCTCGACCGCATGCAGAAGGAAGACACATGACCCGCACCGTCCTCGAATCGAAGACGAAGACCGTCACCATCGGTTTCGACGAACCGTTCTGCGTCATCGGCGAACGCATCAACCCCACCGGACGCAAGAAGCTGGCGGCCGAGCTTGAGGCGGGCGATTTTTCCACGGTCGAAAAGGACGCGCTGGAGCAGATGGCCTGCGGGGCCATGGTTCTCGATGTGAATGCGGGCGTGGTCTACAATTCCAACCCCAACCCGAACGAGACCGAACCGCCGCTGATGCGTAAGGTGATCGAACTGGTGCAGGCCCTTGTGGACCTACCGCTCTGCATCGACAGTTCGGTGCCCGGCGCGCTCGAAGCCGGGTTGGAAGCGTGCGAGGGACGCCCCCTTCTGAACTCGGTAACGGGTGAGGAAGACCGGCTGGAGCTGGTGCTGCCGCTGGTCAAGAAATACAACGTGCCGGTCGTTGCAATTTCGAACGACGACACCGGGATCAGCGAAGACCCCGAGGTGCGTTTTGCCGTCGCCAAGAAGATCGTCGAGCGCGCGGCCGATTTCGGCATCCCCGCCCATGACATCGTGGTCGACCCCTTGGTGATGCCCGTGGGTGCGATGGCCACCGCCGGGCGCCAGGTCTTCGAACTGGTGGGCAAATTGCGCAACGAACTTGGCGTGAACACGACCTGCGGCGCGTCGAATATCTCGTTCGGTCTGCCCCACCGCCACGGGATCAACGCCGCGTTCCTGCCCATGGCCATCGGCGCGGGCATGACGAGTGCGATCATGAACCCCGTCCGCCCGGTCGAGATGGAGGCCGTGCGCGCCGCCAACTTCCTGATGAACCATGATGCGAACGGGTCCGAGTGGATCAAGTTCAGCCGCGTTCTGGACGCGGTCGAAGGCGGTCAGAGCTATCCCGAGGCGTCAAAAGCCGCGCTGGATGCGGGCGGCGGACGCGGGGGACGTTCGGGCGGCCGCAGGCGTCGGGGGTAAAGCAATCTTCACCGCCGTGATGCAAATGTCGGTCCATGCTGACGATAGCGACAGCAGCGGCCAACCTAGACGCGCTGTTCGCCGCCAAGGCTGTAGCGCGCGGCAGGGTGGTGCCCCGATCCGCGGCTTGCGCGGACGAACATATCGGGCAAGAGCGATTGACCGCCGAGGTCCGGCGCCAGGACTTTCACATGATCCGGCGCGGGGGCCAGTACGTCGTCACTTGGAATCCCGGGTTTCTGGAAGTCGTCCGCTGAACCGGATTTTCGATCCGAAAATCTGGGCTGCGCCGTCCTCGACCATATCCGGCCCCAATCCCTGGCAAGATCGATATTATGTCTGACACCGATCCCCTCGTCATCTTCACCCCCTCCGGCAAGCGGGCTCGGGTGCCCGCCGGGACAACCGTCCTCGCGGCTGCAAGGCGCATGGGCGTTGACCTCGACAGCGTATGTGGGGGGCGTGGCATCTGCTCCAAATGCCAGATCGCGCCGCAGATCGGCCAGCATTCGAAGCACGGCGTCACGGTTTCCGAAACCGCGCTGAGCGACTGGAACAAGGTCGAAGCGCGGTATGACGAGAAGCGTGGCCTTAAAGCTGGCCGCCGCCTGGGATGCCAAGCCCAGATTCAGGGCGATGTCGTCCTTGACGTGCCGCCCGAAAGCCAGGTCCACCGCCAGGTCGTGCGCAAGGCGGCGACCGTCCGAGATATCCGCATGGACCCGGCCACCCGCCTTTTCTACGTCGAGGTGGACGCGCCCGACATGCACGAGCCTTCGGGCGATCTGGAACGCCTCAATCGGGCGCTTAAGTCGCAGTGGGATGTCGGGCCGGTCGAGGCCCCGCTGCAAATCCTGCATAAGTTGCAGCCGACCCTGCGCAAGGACGGCTTCCGGGTGACTGTCGCGGTCCATCAGGCCCATCGCGGGCCTGCCCGCCTGATCGACATCTGGCCGGGGCTGTACGAAGGCGGGCTGTACGGGCTGGCCATCGACCTTGGCTCGACCACCATCGCCGCGCATCTGTGCGATCTCGATACCGGGGCGGTCGTTGCATCCGCCGGGCTGATGAACCCTCAGATCCGCTTCGGCGAAGACCTGATGAGCCGGGTCAGCTACGCCATGATGAATCCCGGCGGCGACCGAGAAATGACGCGCGTGGTGCGCGAGGCGATGGACCAGCTGTCGGCGGACATCGCCGAGGAAGCCGGGATCGCGCCCACCGCCATCGTCGAGGCCGTGATCGTCTGCAATCCGGTCATGCACCACCTGCTTCTGGGCATCGACCCGGTCGAGCTTGGCCAGGCACCCTTCGCGCTGGCCACGTCGGATGCGATCGACTGCGCCACCGCCGAGCTCGACCTCGCCCGGATCAACGCCGGGGCGCGCGCCTATATCCTCCCATGCATCGCGGGCCATGTCGGGGCGGACGCCGCCGCCGTTGCCCTGTCCGAAGCACCGGGCGAGCAGGATGAGCTGACACTGATCGTCGATGTCGGCACAAATGCCGAGATCCTGCTAGGCGACCGCGAAAGGGTCCTGGCCTGTTCCTCGCCCACGGGCCCCGCGTTCGAGGGGGCGCAGATCAGTTCGGGCCAACGCGCCGCCTCCGGCGCGATCGACGCCATCCGCATCGATCCCGACACCAAGGAGCCCCGCTTTCGCGTCATCGGCGATGATCGCTGGTCCGATGAGCCTGGCTTTGATGCTGAAGTGACCGGCATATGCGGCTCGGGCATCATCGAGGCGCTTGCCGAGATGCGCATGGCGGGCCTCATCGATACTTCGGGATTGATCGGCTCGGCCGCGCAAACCGGGACGGACCGGATGCGCGTCGAAGGCCGGACCCATGCCTACGTCATCCACGAGGACGGCGATCGCGTGATCTCGGTTACGCAAGGCGACGTGCGGGCGATCCAGCTGGCGAAATCCGCCCTTTACGCGGGCGCTCGTCTTTTGATGGACGAGCGTGGCGTGGATCGGGTTGGAAAGGTGGTGCTTGCCGGGGCGTTCGGGGCACATATCAGTCCCAAGCACGCCATGGTATTGGGCATGATCCCGGACGTGCCGCTGGACCGCGTAACCAGCGCCGGCAACGCCGCGGGAACCGGCGCCCGCATCGCCCTGCTGAACCGTGCCGCCCGGGCCGAGATCGAGACGGGCGTCCGCCGCATCCACAAGGTCGAAACCGCCATCGAGCCGCGCTTTCAGGAGCATTTCGTTGCAGCAAACGCCCTGCCCCATGCGACGGATCCGTTCCCCGAACTGCGCGCGATCGTTCCGCTGCCCGAACTCTCTTTCAACCAGAACGGAGAGGACGGTGGCCGGCAGCGCCGCCGCAAGCGCCGCTAGGCTAACGTGTCGCGGATGACGTGGCGCGACGCGCATCAGGCCCTTGACCCGGGGCCCTCTCCGGCCCTATCTCGTCGTCGTGGTATGCGGGTGTAGCTCAATGGTAGAGCAGCAGCTTCCCAAGCTGAATACGAGGGTTCGATTCCCTTCACCCGCTCCAACACACTGCCGAAAGCATCACAAGGTTCGCACCAGGCGCAACGCGTCATAGACCGCTGCGTGTGTGTTCCGCGCGGCGACGGCATCGCCGATACGGAACAGCTGATACGTCCCGTTTGGGTTTCGCATGACTGACTGTGGCCCGCCGGATACCAGCGCCTCGTAGTCGATTTCCCCGCCGTTGCTCGCGTTTGGTTTCAACTTTAAATACAGATCTTCCAGCGGGCGGGTGCCATGGTTCACCACGACCTGATCCACGCGGCGTTCGCGCTTGAAATTTCCGTAGTCGCTGCCCAGCGTGGCCAGCAGCATGTTCCCATCGCGTTTGACCGCGTCGACGCGCCATGTGGGTGTGAACACCGCGCCCTTCGCCTGCAGGATGCGCAGCGACGGGGTCAGCGACATCGCCATGACTTCCGGGACGATATTGCGATCGCGGGTCACGATCTCGACCTCCGCGCCGCTTTCGACCAGTTTCTCGGCCGCCTGAAGCGCCGGGTAATCGCCTGCGTCGTCGTAGATCAGCACGTTGCGCCCCGGCGCGACATCGCCCGACAAAATGTCCCAAGCCGAAACGACAAGGTCGTCACCTGCGTCCAACACCTCGACATGTGGCAGGCCGCCGGTGGCGACGATGATCACGTCGGGTGCGTCGGACATTACATCGGCCGCGTCCACATAGCTGTTGAAGTGGAAGCGGACGCCCTGACGCTCGCATTCGGCGACCCGCCAATCGACGATCTGCATCATCTCGCGCCGACGCTCGGTCAGGGCCGTCAGGCGGATCTGACCGCCGGGATCCGAAGCGGCCTCGTGCACCGTCACGTCGTGTCCGCGAAGGGACGCGACACGCGCGGCCTCCAGCCCGGCCGGCCCGGCACCGATCACGACGACCTTGCGCCGCTTGGCCGCGGGGTCGATGGTGTGCGGCTGCTCCAACTCGCGCCCGGTCGAGGGGTTGTGGACGCAAAGCGCCATGCCCCCCTGATAGATCCGATCGAGGCAGTAGTTCGCGCCGACGCAGGGACGAATCCGATCCTCCTCGCCGCGCATGATCTTGGCGACGATATGCGGGTCCGCCATGTGCGCGCGGGTCATGCCGACGAGGTCGAGCTTGCCCGAAGCGACGGCATGACGGGCGGTTGCGACGTCCTGGATCTTGGCGGCGTGGAACGTGGGGAACTCCGTCGCTTTCCGGATCTCGCCCGCGAAGTCCAGATGCGGCGAGGACCGCATGCCCTGTACCGGGATGACGTCGGTCAGCCCGGCATCGGTGTCAATATGACCCTTCACAACGTTCAGGAAATCGACCAGCCCACTGTCTTTCAGCCGATGCGAGATGGCCAGCCCGTCCCTGTTGGTCAGCCCCCCCTTCAAATCCTCGTCGCCGGTATAGCGTACGCCCACGATAAAGTTCGGCCCGCAGGCGGCGCGGATGGCCTCCAGCGTCTCCATGGTGAAGCGCAGGCGATTGTCTAGGCTTTCGCCCCCGTAGGGCCCCTCAAGTTCGTTGGTCAGCGGCGACCAGAACTGGTCCATCAGGTGCCCGTAGGCCTGAATCTCGATACCGTCGAGGCCGGCCTGCTGCATCCGCTGCGCGGCCGAAGCGTAATCCGCGATCAGGCGTTCGATGTCCCAATCCTCGGCCTTCTTGGGGAACGCCTTGTGGGACGGCTCCCTCGCATGACCGGCCGAAACGACAGGCAGCCAGTCGCCCTTGTCCCAGCGAGTCCGGCGGCCCAAATGGGTCAGCTGGATCATCACCGCACAGCCCTCGTCGTGGCACTCATTCACAAGCTGGCGCATCCAGCCGACGACCTCGTCCTTCCAGGCGAGGACATTGTTGAACACCGGCGGGCTGTCGCGCGACACGCTGGCGGACCCGGCGGTCATTGTCATTCCGATCCCGGCCCGGGCGCGTTCGACGTGATAGGCGCGGTACCGCTCCTTCGGCATGCCGTCTTCGGGGTATGCCGGTTCATGGGCTGAAATCATCAGCCGGTTCTTCAGCGTCAGGTGCTTCAAGCGATAGGGCTGAAGCAGGGGATCGCTCGTCTCGCGCCGGGGTCCGTCAAGCATCGATCGTCACCTTTCCTATCGGGTTCGAGCAACAGGCCAGAATGTAGCCCTCGGCAACGTCCTCGTCCGTGATGCCGCCATTGTGCACCATGTGGACCTCCCCCTCGGTCTTGCGGACCGTGCATGTGCCGCAAACGCCGAAGGTGCAGCCCGCCGCGATCATCACACCCGCGTTGCGCGCGGCATTCAGGATCGTCTCGGTCTGGGCGCACTGGAACGACACGCCCGAGACCGCGCATTCCACCTCGGCCTTGGCTTCCTCGTCCAGCGTGACATCCTCGGGCACCAGGTTGGTGTCGGGCAGCGCGGCGTGGAAGCTTTCTTGGTGGTATCGGTCCATGTCGAAGCCCAATCCGTACAGCGCCTCGCGCACCGCCTGCATGAACGGTTCCGGCCCGCAACAGAACACCTCGCGCTCCAGATAGTCGGGGGCGACGAGACCCAGGATCAGCTGATTGAACGTGCCCTTGTAGCCCGTCCAGGGACGGTAGGGGTCGCGCTCCTCGACCACCCAGGCCAGTTCGATCCCGGTTATGCGCGATGCCATGTGTTCGAGCCGTTCCGAGAATATGATCTCGGACGGACGGCGGGCGCAGTTGACGAAGACGATGTCGGGATCGCGCCCTGCGTCGTACATGTGGGTCGTCATCGACATCATCGGCGTGATGCCCGACCCGGCCGAGATGAACAGGTATTTCGACGCGGAATGGTCGAGATACGAGAAAGACCCGCTCGGACCCGTGGCCTTCAGGCGCATCCCCGCCGTCAGGTTGTCCAGCATCCACCGCGTTCCAAGCGATGCATTCTGCGCCTTGACGGTGATCGTCAGGGACGTCGGACGCGATGGTGCTGACGAGATCGTATAGGTCCGGTGCAGCGGGCCGCCGGGCACCGGAAGCTCCAGCGTGACGAACTGGCCGGGCTTGTAGGCGAACAGCGCCCCCGACGGGGCTTGGAAGGTGAAGGTCACGACGTTCGGTGCCTCGGGTAGGCGCGACACGCATTCGAGCGGTTCGTCGTCAGTCCAGAAGGCCAGCGTGGGGTGGGAATGCATGTTCATCGCGCCTACTCCGCCGCGACGGCCCGGGGCGCCAGCGCGCGGCCCATGGTGTGGGCGTACCAGTCGACGAACTGGATGACCCCGGATTCCTGGATTTGGCTGTAGGGCCCGGGCAAATACGCGGGCGAGTTGATACCCATCTGGTTCGCCTCGACGATCTCGCGATCCTCGTCGTTGGTATGCTCCCACACCTCGGTCAGGCGCTTCAGGTCGTAATCCACGCCTTCGACGGCATCCTTGTCGACCAGCCATGTGGTCGTCACCTCGGTCTCCTGCGGGCCGATGGGGGTGACGCGGAACGTCAGGGAGTGATCCGGCAAAAAGTGGTTCCAGGTCGAGGGATAGTGGAACTTCAGAAGCGATCCGGCATCGGGCAGCCCTACCCGCCCCAGCGGGCGCCTGACGGCCGGCTTGCCGTCCATGGTATAGCTGACCGCATCCTCGTTCAGCGGCATCCGGGCAAAACGGAACTGACCCTGCCCCTCCATCCGGAATTGCGCGGGCGCGCCCGCCGCCGCGCACCGGTCGAAATGCGCCTGCAGCTTGGGCGAGGCGCCGCCATCGGCCATCACGCCACCCACTTCCGGATCGATTGGGAAGGATCGGCACAACGACGGATGCGCACCGCCGCAATGATAGCATTCGCGGTTGTTTTCCCACACCAGCTTCCAGTTGCCCTTTTCGATGATCGAAGACGTGTGGGCGACCTTGGCACGATGCAGGTCGTGCACCTCGAGGTAGGGCCGAGCGAGATCGGCGAACGCCTCGAAATCGGGGGGCGTGTCGGCCAGGCAGATATAGATCAGCCCGCAAAGCTCGCGACACGATACGGACCGCAGGCTGTACCTGGCAGGGTCGAAATCGGGTCCCATGTCGCGCGCCCACAGAAGGCGACCGTCCAGCTCGTACGTCCATTGGTGATAGGGGCAGACCAGCTTGGCGACCTGCCCCTGCCGCGCCTCGCACAGGACCGACCCGCGATGCCTGCAAGAATTGTGGAACGCCCGGATCTGCCCGTCGCCCCCTTTCACGACCAAGACGTTGTAGGCGCCGATCTGAAGGCGGGCATAGGCCCCCGTGCGGTCGAGCTGGCATGCCGGAACCGCGAACAGCCATTCGCGGTAGAAGATGTGCTCAAGGTCGGCGGCAAAGATGTCCGGATCGGTATAGAACGGCCGCTCGAGGGAGAACCCGAGCTCGCGGCGCGCCAGAAGATCGGTAAGGCTAGCAGTCATGGGAAGGACCCCCGGTTCGGGTATTCGGTTTATTTCATCTGATCTTGTCACCCCGAATTTCCTATGCCTCAATGGCACAAATTTTCATGCACGGTTAGCTGAAATAAGCCAGGAATGCGACGCATGGACAGCCGAAAGCGACGGATATGAAGCGCCCCTACGACCTTCCCTCGATGACGGCGCTGGTCTGCTTCGAAGCAGCGGCCCGCCATCAGAGCTTCAAGACCGCGGCGCGCGAGCTCAACGTCACGCCGGCGGCCGTCAGTCACCAGATCAAGGCTCTGGAGACGGAACTGGGGCGGGACCTGTTTCGCCGTCACCATCGCGGGGTCGACCTGACCGAGATGGGGGCATTCCTGTTCGTGAATCTTCGGAAGGGATTCGAGGGAATGTCCGACACCATCCGCGAGATCAGGGGCCGCGCGGAAACGGACGACGTCGTGGTGCGCGCGACCACGGCCGTCAGTGCGTTCTGGCTGACGCCGAAGATCTCGGCCTTCTGGAAGACCCACCCCGAAATCGTGATCTCGCAGATCGTCATGGACACCGCGGCCTCCAGCGGATCCACGGATCTTGGCATTCACTACGGGCCAGTCAACACCGAGATGGACGCGCATCACGTCCTGTTCCGCGACCGGATCGTCGCGCTGGCCTCGCCTGAATTCGCCGAAAGGATACCGTCCCTATCCCTCAAGGCGCTGGCGGGCGCCCCGCTGATCCACGTCGCGGCCGCCGATACGGACTGGACGGGATGGGCGGACTGGTTCTCGACCGTTTCGGACATGACGCCCACGGGAAAAAGCATCACCGTCAACAACTACATGATCGCGTTGCAGATGGCGCAGGACGGCATCGGCGCGGTCCTTGGTTGGGAACGCCTGGTCGGCCCACTTCTGGAGGCAGGCAAGCTTGTGCATCTCAGCGACGCCGCAATGCCATCCCCCTGGCCATTCTACCTGGCGGTCCATCCCCGCGCCTCACCCCGGGCGCGGGTCTTTCGGGACTGGCTGATTTCCCAGTAAACGCCCGGGGGGTTATCCCATGCGGTAGTTGGGCGACTCTCGAACGATCTGGACGTCATGCACATGGCTTTCCTTCAAGCCCGCTCCCGTGATCCGCACGAAGTTGCAGTTGGTGCGCATCTCGTCCACCGTGGCGCACCCGGTATAGCCCATGGCCGCGCGCAGACCGCCCACAAGCTGGTGGATCACATTGCCGGCAGCGCCCTTATAGGCCACCTGCCCCTCAATCCCCTCGGGAACCAACTTGTCGCTGGCCGCGTCCTTCTGGAAATACCGGTCTGCCGATCCGCGCGCCATTGCCCCAAGGCTGCCCATGCCGCGATAGGATTTGAACGTCCGCCCCTGGTAGAGAATGACCTCCCCCGGGCTTTCCTCCGTACCGGCCAGCATCGAGCCGACCATGGCCGAAGACGCCCCCGCCGCAATGGCCTTGGCGAAATCGCCCGAGAACTTGATGCCCCCGTCGGCGATGATCGGCACCCCGTTCGCCCCCGAGACGGCATCCATGATCGCCGTCAGCTGGGGCACGCCGACCCCCGCCACCATTCGCGTGGTGCAGATCGAACCGGGCCCGATGCCGACTTTGACCGCGTCCGCCCCGGCGTCGATCAGCGCGCGGGCGCCGTCCGCCGTCGCGACGTTGCCCGCGATGATCTGCACGTTGCCCGAGATCGCCTTGGCCCGGCGGACCGCCTCGGCCACGCCGGCGCTGTGGCCGTGGGCGGTGTCGATCACCACGATGTCGCAGCCCGCATCGACCAGCGCCTCGGACCGTTCGAACCCGGCATCGCCCACGGTCGTCGCCGCCGCGACGCGCAGACGCCCCAGCGAATCCTTGCACGCCGCCGGGTTCAGCACCGCCTGTTCGGTATCCTTCAGCGTCAGAAGCCCCGTCAGCTTGCCGTCCGTGTCGGTAACCAGAAGCTTTTCGATCCGGCGCTCTTTCATGAGGCTCTTCGCCTCTTCCCGATCCGCGGGCTCGACCAGGATCGCCAAATTATTGCCTGTCATCATCGCCGACACCGGTGTGTTCTCGTCAGTGGCGAAGCGCATGTCGCGATTGGTGACGATGCCCACGACGCGGCCGTTTGCATCGACGACCGGGAAACCGGTGACGCGGAACCGCTCTTGCAGGGCCTTGGCGTCGGCCAACGTCTGGTCAGGCCGCAGGGTGATTGGGTTATATACGATCCCGCTCTCGAACCGCTTGACCCGCCGGACCTCGTCGGATTGCTCCTCCACCGTCAGGTTGCGGTGGATGACGCCAATGCCCCCAGCCTGGGCCATCGCGATGGCCATACGGGCCTCGGTCACGGTGTCCATCGCCGAACTCAGAAGCGGAACGTTCATCGCGATCTCCCGCGTCGCCCATGTGCGCGTATCGGCAGTGGACGGCAGCACGCTGGACGCAGCGGGCTGGAGCAGAACGTCATCGAAGGTGAGGGCCTCGCGAATCTCCATGGGAATCTCCTTGGGAGCGTCGTTTGGCACGTCCCTATTTCACGCCCCGGACGCGAAGGAAAGATGCTGCGCCGGAAATCGGCTTTCGGAGGAAATCGACATACGTGTCCAGTTTACGCGGCAATTCTATACACATGTGTACGGAAATGAAAATTGGTGCCCGGGCCGCAATGCATCGCCTCCTTTAGCGGCAGATGGCGATCGGCGGCCGAAACCGCCCTTTTCATCACCGGCGAAACACTTATGGTCGGGGAAACGCTGATCCTACAGGAACACCATGGCCCCGCGATCGATCGACTACGGCAATCTGATGCACGACGCGATGCGCAGTCTTATCCGGCGCGTCCTGTCCGACGTCGAGGCGAACGGCCTTCCGGGCGAGCATCACTTCTTCATCACTTTCGACACCATGCATCCCGATGTCGAGATCGCCGACTGGCTTAGCGACCGGTATCCGGGCGAGATGACGGTGGTCATGCAGCACTGGTATGACGGCCTCGACGTGGCCGAGGACGGGTTTTCGGTGACGCTCAACTTCGGCGACAGCCCCGAGCCGCTGTACATCCCCTTTGACGCGATCCGCACCTTCGTCGACCCCTCGGTCGAGTTCGGCCTGCGCTTCGAAACTCAGGAAGAGGACGACGAACCGGACGCCGACATGGTCGAGATCGACGACACGGACGATGGCGACGCCCCGGCCCCGGAAAAACGAGACGCCGAGATCGTGAGCTTGGACAAGTTCCGCAAGTAACCCTGCGGGGCCGTTTGCGCGAACGGGCGTTGCCCTGTTTCGCGGGCCGTGCGATGTGTCGCCCCGATCCGGAACGAGGGGGACAAGGATGACCAATACCCGCACCGAAACCGACAGCTTCGGGCCGCTCGAAGTTCCTGCCGACAAGTATTGGGGTGCCCAGACCCAGCGGTCGATCCTGAACTTCCCCATCGGCTGGGAAAAGCAGCCTGTCGCCATCGTACGGGCCCTGGGCGTCATCAAGAAGGCCTGTGCGCAGGCGAACAAGGAAAACGGCAAGCTGGACGCGAAGATCGCCGACGCGATCATCGACGCGGCCGGCGAGGTCGTGGACGGCAAGCTGGATGACAATTTCCCGTTGGTCGTGTGGCAGACCGGTTCGGGCACCCAGTCGAACATGAACGCCAACGAGGTCATTGCCAACCGCGCGATCGAGATGCTGGGCGGCAAGATCGGCTCCAAGGACCCGGTTCACCCGAACGATCACTGCAACATGGGTCAGTCTTCGAACGACACGTTCCCGACGGCCATGCACATCGCCACCGCCACGACCGCGCGGGATGTCCTGCTGCCGGGGCTTGAGAAGCTGGCCGTTGCGCTGGAGACGAAGGCCGAGCACTTTGCCGAGATCATCAAGATCGGCCGCACCCACACAATGGACGCCACGCCCCTGACGCTGGGCCAGGAATTCGGTGGCTATGCCCACCAGATCCGCATGGGGATCGAACGGGTTAAAGGCGCCCTGCCCCGCATCTACGAGCTGGCGCAGGGCGGCACCGCCGTCGGCACCGGCCTGAATACGTCCCACGGCTGGGGTGAACAGGTCGCGTCCAACATGGCGAAGATCGCCGACCTGCCCTTCGTCACCGCCCCCAACAAGTTCGAGGCGCTGGCCAGCCACGACGCCATGGTCGAGATGTCCGGCGCCCTGAAGACCGTCGCGGCGTCGTGCTACAAGATCGCCAACGACATCCGTCTGCTGGGCTCCGGTCCCCGTTGCGGTCTGGGCGAGCTGATGCTGCCCGAAAACGAGCCCGGCAGCTCGATCATGCCGGGCAAGGTGAACCCGACGCAGGTCGAGGCGATGACCCAGGTCTGCGCCCACGTGATGGGTAACGACGCGGCCGTGGGCTTTGCCGGAAGCCAGGGTCAGTTCGAGCTGAACGTCTTCAAGCCGATGATCGCCTACAACGTGTTGCAATCAATGCAACTTCTAGGTGACGCGTCCGAGGCCTTCACCGACAACTGCGTCGCCGGCATCCGCGCTGACGAGGACCGGATCGAGAAGCTGATGCGCGAGTCGCTGATGCTGGTCACGGCCCTCGCGCCGAAGATCGGGTATGACAACGCGACCACGGTGGCCAAGACCGCCCACAAGAACGGCACGACCCTGAAGGACGAGGCCGTGGCTTTGGGTTTCGTCACCGAGGCCGAGTTCAAAGAAGCCGTGCGGCCGGAAAAGATGATCGGCCCGAAATGAGCACGCCCGTGAACCTTAACCGCGCGCGCAAGGACCGCGCGCGGGTCGAGGCGCGGCAGAAGGCCGACGCAAACGTCGCGAAGTTCGGCCGGACCAAGGCGGAACGTGCGGCCCAAAAAGCAGCAGACGGCAAGACGCGTCGCACCGTCGACGCCCACAAGATCGAGAAATGACCGGCCGGCCGCATAAGCGGTCGCTGACGCTGCGGGGGCATCGCACCTCGGTCTCGCTGGAAGACTCGTTCTGGCGGGTGTTCCGGCAGATCGCGGCCGAGGACAGTCGCCCGATCAACGATCTGGCGGCCGAAATCGATGCCGCGCGCGATCCCGAGGTCGGTCTGGCCTCGGCCATCCGGGTCTACATCCTGACCCGGGTCATGGGCGATAACCCCTAGCCTTCATGTGCGCGCCATCAGCTGCGGGATGACAATTCGAGCCAGATGCCATCTTTCGCGCGCACCGTCAGATGGGCCTGCGGCACGGGCACCCGGCCGTCGACCGGGCGGATACGATACGCGGCCAGAACCGCGGCCAGCAGGATCACCCCCTCCGCCATCGCGAATCCCGCGCCGGTGCACACCCGGGGTCCGGCCGAGAACGGAATATACGCCTCGCGCGCACAAGCCTTCCCGTTCTCCGTCTGCCAGCGCGCGGGATCGAACCCGTCGGGATTGTTCCAAAGGCGGGTCTGGCGATGAAGATGCCAGGGGCTCAACACGATTTGGTCCCCCTTGCGGGCCGGTCGGCCTCGCAGCGTTTCACGTTGCACTGTTTCTCGCACCATCATCGGCACCGGAGGATAGAGGCGCAGCGCTTCTCGAAACACGTCCCTTGTGGCGCGCAATCGCGACAGGGCTGCGAAATCGGGGGCATTCATAAAGGCCCTCGCCTCGGCAGCCACGCGGTCCTGCCAGTCCGTGTGTGTCGCCAACAGGTACAAAGTCCATCCCAGCGCTGAAGCAGACGTCTCGTGCCCCGCCAAGAAGAAGATTGCGACCTGATCCACCATCTCGTCCCGGTCGAATGCGTGACCTGTCTCGGGATCGCGGGCCGTCAGGATCTTCGTCGCCAGATCGTCCGGCGCGTGGCCTTTCTGGATTAAGGCTTGCCGGTCGCTGACCAACCCCTCGATCAACGCGCGGATCTTGCGGGCAGATTGCAGCGTGCTTCGGCGATGCAGCCGGGGCACCCAGCGCGGAAGCGGGATGAAGGCCGCCAGGTTCAGGATCGGTTGGGTGCGCTGATAGGTGCGGAACTCCTCGAACACAGCGCGCGCGGTTTCATGTTCGATGGGGATCGAGAACAGCGTTCGAAAGATCACGTCGGCGGCGGCGTGACTGGCCTCGGCCTCGATCTCCACCGGGCCTTCCGGCAGTCGCGCGGCCATGGCGCGCGCGGCGTCGATCATCGCCGGGAACGTGTCGCGCAGACGCCCCCCCTCGAAAGCGGGGTCGATCAGCCGGCGCTGGCGCTGCCATTCGGCCCCGTTCGTCAGGAAGACCGATCGCCCCAGAAGGGGGCGCAAGCCTTCGCCGATGCGATCGGATTTCGGGAAATCCATGGGGCGATCCTTCAGAACCAAACGGACAAGCGCGGGATCGTTGGCAAGGAATGAGCGGAAGAACGGCGTGCGGAACTCGGCCATCCAGGCCCGGTAGAGGCGCGCCGGCTGGGCTGACAGAATGTCGGCGCGGAACAGGCGGAGGTAGCGCAGCAGCGAAACCCGGTCCGGCCGTGCGGGCGGTTTGGGTGGGATCATGCGGCCGTCGAGGTATAGCGCGACAGCGGCCGGTCGATCAGCGAGCCTGACGGACGGCGCGTTTCAAACCGCTCCCCCAGGGTCTGCGGCCCCGCGGTCACGGCGAAGTAGTCGTAGGCATCGGACGCGTCCGGCAGATTGTCGAAGGCGCACAGGTACTGGAAGTGCACCCGGAAGAACCGCCAGCGCAGGGCGTTCCACGTCTCGGGGCGCAAGGTCTGGGTGAACGCGGCCGACAGGACCAGCGGGCCGGTGCGGTCGGGGCCTGCGACGCCGGTGACCGCCACCGGATCGCACAGCGCAAAGGCGCATCCGTCGCCCGGGGCGGTCACATCGACCCAGTCCAGCGCCGTCGTCCCGCCCAGAAGTCGCAAATCGGACCTGAGGCGATGAGCTTTGGGCAGGAAAGACATCATCGGAACCACCTGCCCCAAAGACAGGAACGACAGGCGCGGCCCGTTCGCCGGAACCTTGCCCGCGCGGATCAGATCGGCAAGCACCGAAACCCCGAGATGCGCGCCCGAGGAATGGCCGACCACCAGAACCTCGTCGACATCCTCGGCCAGCGCGGATGCGATGGCTTGCCCGAACTCGGACATCCGAACCTCGAGCGCCTCAGGATTGGCGCCGCCCCACCGGGCAGAGAAGGCGTAGTCGTGCATCAGGTAATAGGCGAAGAACTTTCCGTCGTGGCGCTTGAACCAGCGCAGGCTGATCAACGCGACCACACAGAACACGATCCCCGCCGCCAGGCCCGATAGGAGGGGCGGCGTTCCGATCATGGCCAGAGCCGTCGCGCTCAGACCGCTTGCCAGCCATCCGACGACGATCGCCGCAAGAAGCTGCAACAGCAACGCCGCCACGGGGTAAAGCGCTGCGATCACCGGCCCCTTGCGCAGGCGGAACAGTCGCGCCAGTGCGCCGGTCCCGATATAGGTCGAGGCCGTCTGGAGCATCTGGGTGTAGGTCTGGACAATGCCTGCGCCCATGCTTTCGCGCACGATATCGGACCAGACCAAAACCTCGACCTCGGCGCGGGTCTCAGCCCCCTCGATCCGGGCGTCGACAGACCAGCCATAGCGGGCCCCCTTGCGTGGCTTCAACGCGATGTCGTACCCGCGCAAAACGGCCTGGGCGGCCCCCTCCTTGCGGTACAGCTCACGGTACCGACGGGGATGGATCGGGTCATAGCCCGGGATGTAGAAGACCCGCCGTGTCCTGACCTGTCGCGTGGCCATGTCTGCCCTTTCGACATTTCGATGGCCCGGACTAACCCGAGAATTCGACGGAAATAAGCCGCTACCCCAATCGGGCGAGGGCCGGGAACGTCTCGAGCAGCCAGTACGAGAACGCCGAGAACGCGCCCGTCAGAAGGGCCAGACCGACGATCAGCAAAAGCGCCCCCATGATTTTCTCGATCAGGCCCATATGGCGCTTGAGCCGATTCATCACGCCCGTCGCGCGTTGCAGGAACAGCGCGGTCAGAAGGAACGGAATCCCCAAGCCAGCCGCATAGACCGCCAAAAGCGCCGTGCCGCGTGTCACGCTGGCCTCGGACGCCGCGAGACTGAGGATCGCGCCCAGCTGCGGCCCGATGCAGGGCGTCCATCCGAATGCGAACGCCAAGCCCAGCACATAGGCCCCAAGCGCCGATCCACCGCGGTCCCCCGCATCCAGCCGGGCTTCGCGATCAAGCATCGGAATGCGGAACACATTCAAGAAATGCAGGCCGAAGATGATGACAACGACACCTGAAATACGGGCGAAGAGCTGTTGATATTGCAGGAAGAACGCCCCGAACGCCGAAGCCGTGAACCCCAGAAGCAAGAAGACCGTCGACAGCCCCATCACAAAGAAGACCGCCGGCAATATCGCACGGCGCGTGTTGGCCGTGGGGTCGTTCAGAGTCACGCCACCCATATAGGCCAGATAAGGTGGCACGATGGGCAGAACACACGGGCTGAGAAAAGACAGAAGACCCGCGGCAAGCGCGATGAGCATGGCGGGCAGAAGCCCCGCGTCCAGGATGTCGATGCCGATCATGCCCCCTCGTAGCGCGGTACGACCCCGGGGTCACGGGGGAAGCGATGTCACATCGGCGTGGACAAGTCGAAACATGCGAGCGATACCCACCGCATGGAATATGACGCCGACCTCGACGCCACCGGGCTGCTTTGCCCCCTGCCCGTTCTGAAGGCGCGAAAGCGTTTGCAGACGCTGTCGCCCGGTCAGATCCTTCGGATGCGGGCGGACGACCCCGCCGCGGTTGTGGACGTCCCGCATTTCTGTGCAGAGGCCGGGCATACGATGCTGAGCCGGACAGAGACAGACGCCGGCGTCGCAACCTACTACATCCGCAAAGCGACCTGATACCGACACCTTGACGCGACGAAAAATCGGGGGCGAACTTGGTCCGCCCCCGATACGATTACTTGCGCAACGACCACCAGCCGCGGCGCTTGGGCTTCGGGTCGCGACCGTCGGCTTCCGCCATTTCAGGTTCTTCGTCCTCTTCGGGGACGGGCGGTGCGATCGGTGCGCTTTCGGCCACTTGCTCGGACACGTCGTGGTCGACGGGGGAAGATGCTTCAACCGGGGCCGACTCCGGTTCGGACGCACTCGCAACGGCAGGCTCGGTCCGCTCCGACGTGACAACCTCGGACGGTTCCGGGGCTTCGGAACGGGGGGACTCGGCCTCGGACGCAGCTTCTTCTGGCACCGTCAGGGGCGCTTCGGACGGTGCGTCATCGGCCGGCGGTGCAATTGGCGCGTCCTCGGTGATTTCGGCCTCTACCGCCTTGCTTACGGGGCTGGCGATCTCGGGGGTCACCTCCTCCTGATCGTCAGCAGGCTTCTTGCGACTGCGCGACCGGGACCGCCGGCGAGAGGGCTTCTTCTCTCCCCCCTCGTCCTTCGACGCGTCACCATCATCGGCGTCGCTGTCGTCACCACCATCATCGTCGGACTTCGAGTCATCGACCTCGTAGGACCCGTTCTGACCATTGTCCTGATCGCCGTCCGATCCGTTCTCCTTGCCGCCCCGCCGACGCCGCCTGCGGCGGCGTTTCTTCTTCGGCTTGTCGTCCTCACCCTCGTCCCGGGTTTCCGGAGCTTCGGAAGTGTCTGGCGTGTCCGGCGCGGGTGGGGCTTCGGCCTCGTCGGGTTCGGGCAGCACCTCGTCCTCGGGATCTTCCATGATCATGGTCGAGGTGATCGCGGCCGTCTGCTCGACCACGCGGGTGGTCTGATGCTTGAGCTTGTCGATCCGGAAATCGGGGCTGATCAACGTGGGATCGGCCTCCAGCCGGACGGCCATGCCGTACCGCGCCTCGATCAGCGCGATATGCTCGCGCTTGTGGTTCATCAGATAGTTGCAGATGGCCACGGGGACAGTGACGCAGACTTCCTTGGACTTCTTGCGGGTCCCTTCCTCTTCAAGCTGGCGAATGATGGCCAGGGCCACGTTGTCGTCCGACCGCAGCAAGCCGGTGCCGTGGCAATGCGGGCAAGGCTGAGTCGTCGCCTCGAGCATCCCCGGACGCAGCCGCTGACGCGACATCTCCAGCAGGCCGAAACCGCTGATCTTGCCCACCTGGATGCGGGCGCGGTCGGTTTTCAGCTTGTCCTTGAAGTGCTTTTCGACATTCGCGTTGTGCTTGCGGTCTTCCATGTCGATGAAATCGATCACGATCAGACCGGCCAGGTCGCGCAGGCGCAACTGACGCGCCACCTCCTCGGCGGCCTCCATGTTCGTCTTGTAGGCGGTCTCCTCGATCGAGCCCTCCTTGGTCGCCTTGCCGGAGTTCACGTCGACGGCCACAAGTGCTTCCGTCACACCGATCACGATATAGCCGCCGGAGGGCAGCTGCACGGTCGGGTTGAACATCGCGCCGAGGTAGGATTCCACCTGATGCCGCGCGAACAGGGGCAGCGGATCGACATAGTGCTTCACGTTGCGCGCATGGGACGGCATGATCATCTTCATGAAGTCCTTGGCGGTCCGATAGCCCAGCTCGCCCTCGACCCAGACCTCGTCGATCTCGCGGTTATACAGGTCCCGGATCGAACGCTTGATCAAGTCGCCCTCTTCGTAGATCGGCGCGGGTGCAACGGATTTCAGCGTCAGCTCGCGAATCTGCTCCCACATACGCTGGAGGTACTCGTAGTCGCGCTTGATCTCGGTTTTGGTGCGCTTGGCGCCGGCGGTCCGGATGATCAGGCCTGCGCCCCTGGGCACGTCGATGGAGGTCGCGATTTCCTTCAGCTTCTTGCGGTCGACGGCATTCGTGATCTTGCGGCTGATCCCGCCGCCGCGCGCGGTGTTGGGCATCAGCACACAGTAACGGCCGGCCAGCGACAGGTAGGTGGTCAGTGCCGCGCCTTTGTTGCCGCGTTCTTCCTTGACGACCTGTACCAGAAGGATCTGCCGAACCTTGATGACTTCCTGGATCTTGTACTTCTTCGCTCGCGGTTTGCGGCGCGGGCGCATCTCGTCGGCGACATCGTCATCTGCCACAGACTCGATCGTCTCGTCCCGCTCGGAGGCATCGTCGGCGGCGACATAGGGCGCAGGCTCGTCGTCGTGATCCTCGCGCGGATCCCCTTCGGCATCGGTGTCCTGCACGTCCACGACATCCATGCCGGGAATATCCGACACGATCTCGGCCGTCTGGGCGGCGGCGACGCTGTCCGGGTCGATCTCGTCCGAGGTTTCGATGGCATCGGACGTCTCGGTCCCCGCCGCCTTGGAACGGCTGCGCGAACGTGATCGACGCTTGGGCTTCTGCACCTCGTCAGGGGCGTCGGCGTCATCGCCCTTGGCGGCCTCCGCGTCGGCTTCGGCCTGCTCCTCCTCGAGGAGGGCCTGCCGGTCTGCGATGGGAATCTGGTAATAGTCGGGGTGAATTTCCGAGAATGCCAGGAAACCGTGGCGGTTTCCGCCGTAATCCACGAAGGCCGCCTGAAGCGACGGCTCGATCCGCGTGACCTTGGCTAGATAGATATTTCCCGAGATTTGTCGCTTGTTCTCGGATTCGAAGTCGAATTCCTCGACCTTGTTTCCGTCCACCACCACGACGCGGGTTTCCTCCGCGTGGGTGGCGTCGATGAGCATTTTCTTGGCCATGTATTCCGTATCCGCGCGCATGCCGCCGGACGCCCGGGCGGGCTGATCACGGTATGTCGGGATGCGCGTTTGAAAGGCGCGTGCGCATGCGCGGCAGACCGACCTCGTCCTGCGGGAGGCAGGAGGCGGAGGTTGGTTGTCAAATTCGCGCGTCGCATCGCTGTTTTTACTCCGGCGCGGTCGAGTGCCGCACCAATGAACGGGGCCCGGACCACCGACGGCGGGACCGGGTTACGATCTGTCTGACCGGCCCCAATGCGTGGGTCGCCGTCAGCGAAATCAACCTCAAGTTGTGTGAGGCATTCGCCATACACAAGCTCGATCCCATAAGCATAGGGGGGAAAGCCGGGGAATGACAATGCAATTCTGACCTGTTCGTCAGCTTGACAGGTAATCCGACCGGCTAAGCCCGTATTTGGCCATCTTTTCGTTCAGCGTGCGGCGCGGCAGGCAGAGTTCTTCCATCACCGACACGATCGACCCCCGATGACGGCGCATGGTGTTGTCGATCAGCATGCGCTCGAACGCCTCGACATACTCCTTCAGGGGCTTCCCCTCGGTCGTCATGCCAGGGTCGCCCTCGTCCTCGTTCGCCATAAGAAGCGAGCTGATGGTCCCCGTGCCGCGTCTATTCTGCATTGCGGCGCGTTCGGCGACGTTGACGAGCTGACGGATATTGCCCGGCCACGGTGCCTGCAGAAGCTGCGCAGCCTCCTGCGCCGAAAGTTCCGGCGCCTCGCCGCCATAATCCTCGGCCGCCTGCTCTGCAAAACGGGTGAACAGGGTCAGGATATCTTCGCCCCGCGCCCGGAGCGGCGGCAGCGTGATCTTCATCGCCGCCAGCCGATAATAGAGGTCGGGGCGCAGAACATCTTCAACCGTGCGCCCCTGCTCCGACAGGTTCGAGATGGCGATGACCCGCGTTTCGGCCGGCATCCCCTGCTCGTTCATCCAGGTCAGAAGTCGCGCCTGCAATCCCGCAGGTAACGCGTCGATATCCTCCAGCACCAGCGTTCCGCCGCGGGCCTGCTCGATCATCGGCACTTCTGCCTCGCTGGGCCCGAACAGACGTTCGGCCAACGTCGCCTCGTCCTGCCCCGCGCAGGAGAACAGGACGAACTTCTGCTTGGCTTTCGCACCTACCGCGTGAAGGGCGTGGGCGGTCAGGGTCTTGCCGGTCCCCGTCTCGCCGTCGATCAGCACGTGCCCGTCGGCCTGGCCTAGGTCCAAAATGTCCTCGCGCAGACGCTCCATCACCGGCGACGCGCCAATCAGCTTCTTCATGATGCCGGTGCCATCGCCCAGATCCCGGCGCAAGGCCCGGTTGTCCAGCGTCAGTCGCCGCGCATGGGACGCCTTCTTTGCAAGCTCGTTCATCCGTTCGGGATCGAAGGGCTTTTCCAGGAAATCGAACGCGCCGACACGCATCGCCTCGACCGCCATGGGAACGTCGCCGTGGCCGGTGATCATGATGACGGGAAGCGCGCTGTCGACCCCCATCACCCGCTTGAGGAACGCCATCCCGTCCATCCCCGGCATCTTGATGTCGGAAATCACGATCCCCGGGTAATCCGCCCCGATCCCCTTCAATGCCTCTTCGGCATTGGGGAACGTCTCGGTGTCATAGCCCGAAAGGGCCAGCCATTGGCTGACCGATTGACGCATGTCTTTCTCGTCGTCGACGATCGCGATCTTCATGGCGTGGGCCATCGGTTCACTCCGCTGCCTGCATTTCCTGCCACAAGGGCAATTTCATCTCGAACACGGCGCCGCCGTCGGGGGCGTTCCGCGCGGTCAGGCGCCCGCCCAGATCAGCGACGATACCCGAAGAGATCGCCAGCCCCAATCCCGTTCCGTCGCCCGGTGCCTTGGTCGTATAGAACGGCTCGAACAACTGTTCGAGATCGCTGATCCCGTGTCCATTGTCCCGCACTGTCAGATTTGCGTTGTCTCCCGCCGATAGAAGCAAGGTGATATGGGGTCCCTCGACCTCGCTGGTGGCATCTATTGCATTGCGCAGAAGGTTCACGATCACCTGTTCCACCCGAATGCGGTCAGCCATGACCGGGACCGGGTGGTGTGGAACGGCTCGCTCGATCTGGATGTTTCGGGTCTTCAGCTGCGGCTCCATCAGGGCGAGCGCGGAGGACACGCAATCGCGCATGTCCAGGGGTTCCACCGCCGTACCGCCTTTTCGGGCATAGGACTTCAGCTGTCGGGTGATCGCGCCCATCCGCTCGATCAGGTCGTCAATGCGGTGGAACGAGGCCAGCGCCTCGTCCTGGCGCTTGCGCTGTACCAGAAGGCGCGCGCCGGCAAGATAGGTCTTCATCGCCGCCAGGGGCTGGTTCAATTCGTGACTGACCGCGGCCGACATCTCGCCCAGCACCGCCAGCTTCGAGGTTTGCGCGACGGTCTGTTCGGCCACCTCCAGGTTCTTCTCGGCCTTCTCACGCTCGGCGACCTCGCGTTGAAGGGCCGCGTTCAGGCGACGAAGTTCGATCGACTCGCGCTGGAACAGGGACACACGCGTCAGCGCCTTGCGGCTGACCAGGAACGAACCAGCCGCCAGCAGAAGCGCGAAGCCCATGATTTCCAGGGCGAGGATGCCGTTCACCCGTTCGCGGACGCTGGAATATGTGGTGTAGGACGTCATCCGCCACCCCTGGAACGGGATCCGCGTGGATTGGCGCATCACCGCTTCCCCGCCGACATAGGCATCGACAGGAACGACGGTCCAGTCTGCCGTCGCCTGGATCGCCCGCTGGATCGCGCCGGTGGCCGAACGGCGGGCCAACGCCTCTTCCTCGGTCAGGCCACGCCAGCGGCTTTCCGTCGCGAGGATGATCTGCCCCTCGCTGTCGGCGACCATCACCGCGTCGGAAAATCCGCCCCAGCTTTGTTCGAACTGGCCAAGGGCCACGCCCACGACGATTGCGCCGATCAACTGGCCGTCGATCTCGACCCGGCGGGAATAGCTGAAGGCGAAGGCCCCGCTTTCGTTGCGGGTGGTGTTGAACACGGTCTCGGCCGAGCGTTGCGCCTCGACGAAGAACGGCTCGTTCTGGCGATTGGCGCCGAGAAGGTTGCGATCGGTCGCGGCGACGACGCGGCCCGTCTCGTCCAGAAGTGTCAGAGACGCCGCTCCGATCTCGTCCACATAGCTGATCAGACGCTGCGTGGTCTGGCTGAAATCGTTGGAATTGAGCGCGCCGATCAGCGCCGGATCCCGCGACAGCAGAAGCGGCACGACGCTGGCGCGCTGCAATGAACTCATCAGGTTGCCGGAATACAGCGCCAGCCGCACCTCGGCCCTGTTGCGGGTGGATTCGGTGAAACGTTCGGTCAGGAAGATGTTGCTGATCCAGACCGTCGCCACGGTCACGCAGAAGACCAGCGCCACGGCGGACCGAAGCACCCAGCGGCGGCGCTTGTCACGGCGCGCGATTATGTCCGATACGTCTTCCACGCGCCTAAACTAAAGGCGTTTCGGGGAAGCAACAAGCTCAGGCTGTGGCGAACGCCTCGGCCAACCCGGCAAAGAGCCGCCGACCGTCCGTATTCCCCAGCGCCGGATCCGCGGCGCGTTCCGGATGGGGCATCATGCCGAGGACGCGGCCGTTCTCGCTGACGATACCCGCGATGTCGTGGACCGATCCGTTAGGATTGTCGGCATAGGTGAAGGCCACGCGCCCCTCTGCGCGGATCCGTTCAAGCGTTTGGTCATCCGCGACGTAGTTCCCGTCGTGATGGGCGATGGGAATGTGGATCGTCTGCCCAGCCTCGTAGCCCGAAGTGAAGACACTATCGCCTTCACCCACGACCAGCGGCACGGTGCGGCAGATATACTTGATCCGCTGGTTGCGCATCAGCGCACCCGGCAGCAGGCCGGTTTCGGTCAGAATTTGAAAGCCGTTGCAAATCCCCAGAACATAGCCGCCGCGCACGGCGTGGTCCGCCACCGCACGGCAGATCGGCGATTGCGCCGCGATCGCGCCCGAACGCAGGTAGTCGCCGTAGGAAAATCCGCCCGGCACGCCCACGAGATCGACCCCGTCGGGCAGTGTCGCGTCCTTGTGCCAGACCATCGATACGTCGAACCCGGCCGCCTGGAACGCTGTCTTCAGGTCTCGGTCGCAGTTCGACCCGGGAAACACGATGACCGCAGCCTTCATAGGTTCAGGTCCTTCTCGATCCGGGTGACCATGTCCGCGGCCTCGGCCCACCCGGACAGGCGATAGGTACAATCCTCACCGCGGTTGTGCAGCGCTTCGAAGCAGACCCCCTGCCCTGAAAACCCGGTGAAGTGCCGGGGCGAGTCGTCGATCAAAAGGTCGGCCCGCACGATGCCCTTGTCTCCGCAGAAGACGTAATTCTGCGGGTCGATGAACGGGAAATGCCGCGCAAGCCACGCGATCTTGTGCGGAACAGAGGCCGGATAATCCATCGCAGCCGTCGCCACATAGACCTCGTGCCGCGAGGTCAGGTCCTTCACCGCCTCCACCGCGCCCGTCATCGGGGCGATATCGGCAAAGAAGAACCCCTTGTGCATCTCGCACTCGACCGCGGCCGTGATGTCGGCCGGGGCCAGGTCGGCCAGCTTGCGGCCCGACAGCTCGTCATCCGAAGGGGCGAATCCGCGTTCGGCGAACAACGCGTACTTGGCCGCATGCGTGTCGGCCATGACCTCGTCCATGTCGATGGCGATGCGCATCAGGTCTCGATCCGGTAGCTTTCGATCACCGTGTTGGCCAGCAGCCGCTCGCACATCCGGGTAATCTCGTCCTCGGACGTGCTGTCGGCCAGCTCCAGCTCGATCACCTTGCCCTGCCGCACGCCTTCGACCCCGTCGAACCCCATCGCGCCCAGAGCGTGGCGGATCGCCTCGCCCTGCGGGTCCAGAACGCCGGTCTTCAGCATGACGATGACGCGCGCCTTCATGACCGCCCCCTTCAGTTGATCAGCGTCGGCTTCGACGCATGCGTGACGTTCGTAGGCAGAACCCCCAGCCGCCGCGCGACTTCCGTGTAAGCATCGGTCAGCGAGCCCAGGTCGCGGCGGAACACGTCCTTGTCCAGCTTCTGACCGGTCTCGATATCCCAAAGGCGACAGCTGTCGGGGCTGATCTCGTCGGCGACGATCAGGCGCATGAAATCATTGTCCCAGACGCGGCCGATCTCGATCTTGAAATCCACCAGCTTGATACCGACTGCCAGCATGATGCCCGACATGAAGTCGTTCACCCGAAGTGCCAGCGCGACCATGTCGTCCAGATCCTGCTGCGTGGCCCATCCGAAGGCCATGATATGCTCTTCCGAGACAAAGGGATCGCCCAGCTTGTCGTCCTTGAGGCAGAATTCCACGATCGGCCGCGGCAGCGCAGTCCCCTCGGCCAGCCCCAATCGCGTGGACATCGAACCGGCGGCGAAATTGCGCACGATCACTTCCAGTGGGATGATCTCGACTTGCCGGATCAGCTGCTCGCGCATGTTCAGCCGCTTGATGAAATGCGTTGGCACACCGATCTGCGCGAGGCCCTTCATGAAGAACTCGCTCAGCCGGTTGTTCAGGACGCCCTTGCCCTCGACCGTCGCCCGCTTTTCGGCGTTGAAGGCGGTAGCGTCGTCCTTGAAATACTGCACGATGGTGCCCGGCTCGGGGCCTTCGTACAGGATCTTGGCCTTGCCTTCGTAAATCTTCTTGCGGCGCGCCATGTCGGATCCTCTGGAGTGTCAGGCCTCGCCTATATGGCAATCCTGCCGAACCGGCAAGAAGTCCACCTTGAACGATCCCGCAGGGCCGTTACCTTGCGCCGCGGAGGGACAGGCATGCACATCTTCGATGACCGCGAACGCGCGTTCGAACACAAGTGGGCTCGCGACGCCGAACACCGCCTGCGCATCCGCGCCAGGCGCAACCGGCTTCTGGCCGACTGGGCCGTCGCCGAAGGTGATCTGACCGGGAACGCCGCCGCCGACCGGGCGCGGGCCTTGATGAAAAAGGATTACGAGCCGGGCGGGGAACACGCGTTCTTTTCCGCCATCGCCGAAGAAACCGGCCGCGACACCGCTGAAATTCGCGGCAAAGCCGAGGAATTCGCGACGCAGGCGGACAGCGAAGTCATTGTCTGACTTGCGGCCAAGCCCAATATCGTCATGAACGATCCTCAATTGCCCATTGTGCCTGTCGGTGCGATGGACACGCGACCCATCTGGAGAGACGAATGCCCGACGCCCTGACCGACATGCTGTCCGACCGCGACTGGATCCTCGCCGACGGGGCGACCGGAACGAACCTGTTCAACATGGGCCTCCAGTCCGGCGATTCCCCGGAATTCTGGAACGTCGACAAGCCCGACAACATCCGCGCCCTCTATCGCGGCCCAGTCGAGGCCGGGTCGGACCTGTTCCTGACCAACACCTTCGGCGGCAATGCCGCGCGCCTCAAGCTGCATGGCGGACAGGACCGGGTGCGCGAACTGAACCGCGCCGGCGCCGAACTGGGTCGCGAGATTGCCGACAAGTCCGGGCGCAAGGTGATTGTCGCAGGCTCCATGGGCCCCACGGGCGAGGTCATGGCACCGCTGGGCGCGCTGACCCACGAGATCGCGGTCGAGATGTTCGAGGAACAGGCGCAAGGCCTGAAGGAAGGCGGCGTCGACGTCCTGTGGGTCGAGACGATCAGCGCCCCCGAGGAATACAAGGCCGCCGCCGAAGCCGCAGCGCGCGTCGGCCTGCCCTGGTGCGGAACCATGTCTTTCGACACCGCGGGGCGCACGATGATGGGCACCACCAGCAGCGACATGGTGAAGATCGTCGGCAAGCTCGATCCGCAGCCTCTGGCCTTCGGCGCCAATTGCGGCGTCGGCGCGTCGGACCTGCTGCGCACCGTTCTGGGCTTCACCGAAGCAGGTGCTCCCCGCCCCGTCATCGCGAAGGGCAATGCCGGGATCCCCAAATACGTCGAGGGGCATATTCATTACGACGGAACGCCCGAGGTCATGGCGAACTATGCCGAACTGGCTCGCAACTGCGGGGCGCAGATCATTGGCGGATGCTGCGGCACCACGCCCGATCATCTGCGCGCGATGCGCGAGTCGCTGGAAACCCGCTCCAAGGGGGAACGCCCAACCCTCGAGGAGATCGAGGCCAAGCTGGGCGGCTTCTCCTCGGCCAAAGACGGGACAGGTGCGGACGACACGCCCAAGCGCGAACGCCGCGGCCGCCGCCGGGCGTGAACGACCCGCTTCGGGGCGGCGAGGTTCGCTTGTAAGGCAGCCTTGTCTGCGCCTCGCCTGCTGAGGCGCAGATCGCGAGGGAACTTCTGCCGGAACACGTCCAGCTGACTTTGGCGGAACCGGATGCCTGTCTTTCGATGTCACGCCAACGGAAGCCCCCTTAGTCTGGCGGGTGCAGGAGCGCTTCATCGACCGCGTCGCGTTCGAGGCACATTGCCGACGTGCCGCCACATCGACGTGCGGCCAAACAACGGTGGGCATCCGCCGCAACTACACCATCACCTGACTCGAAGTTGTCACCGAAAATGAGGAGGGCTGGCCCTGGAACGCATAGCGCCTTCGGTCATGACCGAGAGCCTGAATCAGCACGCCGCCCGTCAATCGCAGTCATACAATCAGGCGAGTGCTGCGCGCGCTAAAGAATCTCCAAGAGCCTGACCTTTGTTCGTACATCTGGCCGCAAGCTCGCAGGATCACCCATCCAACCCTCTCACCCCTGCGGTCCACATCGCCCTTCCCGAACTTCATCCGCCGACCGGACTCCAGCCCGTCTTCATCCTTGTGAAAATACCCCGGGGAGCGCGAGGGGCAGCGCCCCTCGCCCTTAGAACAATGACGCCTGCCGATCATCCCCAAGCGGCACAGCGAACAGCTCCCGCCTGAGCGGCGGCAGGCCCTCGGCGAAACCCAGCCGCCGCCGGGCCAAGTCGAAGCGCCGGCCGATCAGCTCGGCGTGAAGCCCCTCGCCGCGCATCCGGTGGCCCCATTCCGACGAATAAAGCGCCCCGCCATGCATCTCGCGCAGCCGCGACAGCACCTTCGCCGACCGTCCGGGAGCGTGCCGTTCCAGCCAATCCTCGAACAGCCCCGAGACCTCGTAGGGCAGGCGTAGCATGATCCACGACGCCGCGACCGCCCCCGCGTTGCGGGCAGCGGACAGGACCCCCTCGATCTCGTGATCCGTCAGACCGGGCACGACCGGGGAAACCATGACCCGCACCTCGACCCCGGCCTTGGCCAAGGTCTCGATGGCCTTCAGCCGACGCGCGGGGGACGGAACCCGCGGCTCCATCGTCCGGGCCAGACACGTGTCCAGTGTCGTCACGCTGATGCCGACGCGCGCCAGGCCTGCGCCGCTCATCTCCGCCAGAATATCGACGTCGCGCTCGACCATGGCCCCCTTGGTGGCGATGGTCAGCGGGTGGCGGAACCGCTGCAAGACCTCCAGCACCCCGCGCATGATCCGACGCTCGCGCTCGATCGGCTGATAGGGATCCGTATTCGTCCCCAACGCGATGACGTCGCAGCGATACCCTTTCGCTCTTAACTGCCGATCGAGCACGGCGGGCGCTTCGGGCCGGGCGATCAGCTTCGTCTCGAAATCCAGACCCGGGGACATGCCCAGATAACCATGCGACGGCCGCGCAAAGCAGTACACGCAGCCATGTTCGCAGCCGCGATAGGGATTGATCGACCGGTCGAAAGAGATGTCGGGCGACGTGTTGCGCGCGATAATCGCGCGGATCCGCTCGTCGCGGACCTCCGTCTGGGCCAGCCGCGGTTCATCCGGGGCCCAGCCGTCATCGACCGCCTCGCGCACATGGGCGTCAAACCGGGTTTCAGGGTTCAGTTCGGTCCCGCGGGCGCGGGTGCGCAGATGGGGCGGCGGCAGGTCGGGCATCGCCACGATATAGAACGGAATGAGAACGCGCGAAACCCCCATGCGCCTCATGTCGATGATGCAGCATCCGCATTTGACGCCATGTCGCCATTGCCTCAAGTGAAGTCGCAATCCGATCAGACCCCGCATCGAAAACAGCGGCACTGGTCTGAAACGCTTGGCAGGAGACGACCATGGCCGACGACGACGAAATTATCCTCTCCGACCTCAGCGACGAAGAACTCGTCGAACAGATGATGGACGACCTCTACGATGGTATGAGGCCCGAAATCGAAGAGAGCGTGAACATCCTTCTGGAACGAGGATGGGAGCCTTATCGCATCCTGACCGAGGCGCTCGTCGCCGGCATGACCATCGTCGGACACGATTTCCGCGACGGGATCCTGTTCGTCCCCGAGGTTCTTCTGGCCGCCAACGCCATGAAGGGCGGCATGTTCATTCTCAAGCCGTTGCTCGCCGAAACCGGTGCGCCCAAGCAGGGCAAGATGGTGATCGGCACCGTCAAGGGCGACATCCACGACATCGGCAAGAACCTCGTGGGCATGATGATGGAAGGCGCCGGGTTCGAGGTCGTGGACCTGGGCATCAACAACCCGGTCGAGGATTACCTCGAAGCGCTGGTCCGCGAACAGGCCGATATCCTGGGCATGTCCGCCCTTCTGACGACCACGATGCCCTACATGAAGGTCGTGATCGACACGATGAAGGAGAAGGGCATCCGCGACGATTACATCGTGCTGGTCGGCGGCGCCCCCCTGAACGAGGAATTCGGCCGCGCCATCGGTGCCGACGCCTATTGCCGCGATGCCGCCGTCGCGGTCGAGACGGCGAAGGATTTCGTCAAGCGCCGCCACAATCAGATGAACGCCTGACCGCAAATCCGACGGTACCACGCCAGACGTTGACGTAACGTTCGGCGAGCGGTCAAATCCCGGGCAAGCGCATGGATGCGGGGCCCGGGACATGACAGAAGACACCACACGTCGAACCCGGGACGCCATCGACCGTCTGCACCGCGGCTATGACCTTTCCTTCCGGACCCGTTTCGCACCCGTGGTGATCGTCGTCTGGGCGCTTATCGCTACGCTTCCCATCCATACTTCGACCGTGACCTCGGCACTCTATCCTACCGCGATCGCTCCGCCTGCTGCGATCCTGCGCACCGATATCGACCGCGCCCGGCTGGCCGCCATCGAAGCCCGAACCCTTGCCTCCGCTGTCGCGGGGCAAACCGCAGCCGACACCGCTTCGGAACTGGCCGCCCGCCGCGCCATACTCGACCGGATCGAGGCCGAAGACCGTGGCGTCCGGCAAGGCGCCGCCCGCATCCGCGCGGCGGAGCTTCGTCTCACCACTGCAAGCGTTCTGTTTTTTGCCGCACTGGGCGTCGCTCTTATCGGGCATCTGGGTATCGCCATCAGGGTCCTGTCGGCGATCGAGACGCACAATTCCCCGCGGCGCGTCGTCGGACCCGGCGTCGGGACGATCCTGTCGGGGACGGCCGCGGCCGCCCTTGCCTTGTCGCAGTCCGGATGGACCCTGGGACTTCCTCAGCGCTTTGTGGACGCGCTGGTCCCGGATCGTGCGCCCATCGCGTTTGCCTCGGGTCTGGCCGGCCTCGTCGTTCTGCTAATGCTAACACAACTGAACACCTGGACTTTCGCGTCGAACTGGCCGCGTCATCGCGTTGCCGTCGACGTGCGGCGATTGCTCGTCACGCCCGGCCAGGACATTCCGACGTTGAGGCAGATGTGCAAGACCGGCCCCAAGGTCAGCGACGACGGCCCGAAGGTCTGGCGAGAGGTCGCGCCCGCCGTCTCGATGCGCAATATCCGCCAGACCTGCATTCCCGTCGTCATCGTCATGGCCCTCGGGCTGCTCGCGCTTGCGCTTACGGTCGAGGTGGCGGCACTGCGCACTACCGGCGGCCGCGAACTGCCACAGGGTGTGGCGCAGTTGGGGAATGCGTGGCTCATCTCGACCGGGGTGCTGTTCTCGGCGGCGGTGGCCCTATGCTATGCGATCCCGGCATTGCGCGTTGCGCCCTATGCCGCGGCAACCGAACGGCCCGCGACATCCGACGCGTTGAAGTTTGCCGACAGGGCGCTGGACCGGATGTTTCCGCGCGGCAACGCCCCCGGGCCCCTAGAAGAGGACCCGCCCGGGCTTCGCGCGCTGATCTGCCATATCGGCGCTGGAGAAACCAAGTTCAGGACCATCCTCGACGGGGCCACACAGATCTCGATGCCCCACGACCTTCTGGGCGATACGCTGACCGAGAAGGGCAAGGTTCTCCTGACACTTCTGACCCCAGCCCTCGGCAGCGGCCTGCTTGCCGTACTGACCTGACCCTTCCCATTCCCTTCGACGTTCCCCATATCGCAATGCAGGAGGTGCGCCATGCCGCTCGACCGTTTCGTCCTGATCCTCGTGCTCGTCATTCTGGCCGCCGGCATCACGGTATGGCTGGGGACAATCGTCTTCGCCGGGATCTCGCAGCCGTGGATCCTGTCGCTTCTGATCCCCGCGGCGCTGATCGCCTATGTCGTGGTGCGTGTCATCCGCGACCGCATGGCCGAGGGCGACAAATACGACCGGACCCCGCGCTGATGCTGATCGTCACGACCGAGACCGTCGCGGGCCGCGAGATTGCCCAGACCCTGGGTCTGGTGCGCGGCTCGACCGTGCGGGCCAAGCATCTGGGATCGGACATCGTCGCAAGCCTGCGTAACCTCGTCGGGGGCGAAGTCCGCGAATACGCCCAGCTTCTGGCCGGCGCACGGGAACAGGCGCTGGATCGCATGATCGCCGAGGCTGAGGCCATGGGCGCGGACGCCATCGTCGGCGCGCGGTTCGAGACGTCGCAGATCGCCCAGCAGGCCAGCGAGGTCCTGGCTTTCGGCACGGCCGTCAAGCTGGCCCCGTGACCCTGCCCGACGAAGCCGCGCTGACCCATGACGGCCTGCGCCCCGACGGTGCCGGGCGCGTTCTGGTGCTGGCCTGCGGGGCGCTCGCGCGCGAGATCACCGCGCTGATCCGTCTGAACGATCTGGATCATGTGGATCTGGCCTGCCTTCCGGCGATCCTGCACAACCGGCCCGAAAGAATCGCGCCGGCCCTGCGCGAGGCGATCCTGCGGCATCGGGCTGATTACGAAACAATTCTGATCGGATACGGGGATTGTGGCACCGGGGGCGACATTGATCGCCTCTGTGCCGAGTTCGGCGTACAGCGCCTGCCCGGCGCCCATTGCTACGCCTTCTTCACCGGGGTCGGGTCGTTCGAGGCGGCGGCCGAAGATGAGATCACTGCTTTCTACCTCACCGATTTCCTGGCCCGGCAGTTCGACGCCTTCGTCACGCGCCCCCTCGGCCTCGACCGTCATCCTGAACTGCGCGAAATGTATTTCGGTAATTACGATCGGTTGGTTTACCTCGCCCAGACCGACGACCCTGAACTGACCCGTCGTGCCGAAGCCGCGGCTTCATCCTTGGGCCTGCGGTTCGAACGACGTTTCACCGGCTTTGGCGACCTTGAAACCGTGCTTGCGACGGCCGCCGATTAGCCCGCGTTTCTGGCCGTGACGCGGATCCGTTCGACCATGGCGCGCAGACCGTTCGAGCGTTGCGACGACAGATGGTCATTCAGACCAAGCCGCGCCAATTCGCCCTCGGCATCGATCTTCGGCACGGACCCCACAGGCTCCCCGGCATAGAGGGCATGCAGGATCGCGATCAGACCCTTGACGATCATCGCGTCGGAATCGCCACGGAAGTCGAACTTGCCCGCCTCGATGGTGGGCACCAGCCAGACCTGGCTGGCGCAGCCTTCGACCTTGGTGGCTGGCACCTTCAGGGCATCCTCCAGGGGGGGCATCGCCTTGCCGATCTCGATCACGTGGCGATACCGGTCCTCCCAATCGTCCAGGAATTCGAAAGTGTCGGCAATGTCCTCGAACGCGGCGCTGGCCATGATCTTTCCCCGGTGCTGGTCCGGGGTGGCAGGTAAGCCCCGGGTGCCCCGGTGGCAAGCCGCCAACAGCTTTTCACACCGCGGCACATCGGCTATCGCTTCGGGCGGGGAAAAACTGTGGGGGGACCATGATGACACGATTCATGCTGGCGGCACTCGTCGCGCTGAGCGTTGCGGGATGCGGACGCCTGAATCCGTTCGGCGGTGCCGGCGAAACCGATGAGGTCATGCGTCCCGACACGATCTCGGCCGAAATCCCGGACGACCGTCCGCTGGTCCCCGCCCTTGCCGGCATCGAGGTCGAGCCCGACACCACCGGCGCCGCCATCGTCCGCGCGACCGCCGCAATCCCGCGCCCCGGCTACTGGAAGGCGGCCCTGATCCCGCTGCCGCAAACCGACCCCGGCGTGCTGCGCCTGGCCTTCGTGGCGAATCCACCCACCGATGCGACGCCCCTGCCCGCCCCCGACCGCGTGCGCAGGATCACGGCGGCCTACGAGATTTCCCCCCGCGATCTCTTCAGCATCCGGGAAATCGTCGTCCTGTCGGAGCAGAACGCCCAGACGATCCGTCGCTGATCAGCCTTTCTTCTCGCTCGTGGGCTTTTGATCCTCGCTGACGGTCTCGGCCTCGCCTGGCGGCAGCATCGACACCAGACGCACACCGGGCCCGGCGGCGACCTCGTCATCCTTGCCGATGAAATGGATCTCCCCAGCCGTGTCGATGAAGGCCAGAAGCTTGGCCTCGGGGCGTTTCTCGCGCCACTCCTTCATCCGGTATTCCTCGCTCAACCGCGTGACGCGGAACGTCCAGTTCTGCCACATGAGCCGATTGAGCTCGTTATACGTCGCATTCCCCGCGAAGGTTCGCCCACCCAGCGAGGATGGCAACGCATGCCGTGCGTTCGCCGCCTTCTCGCGCGCCAACTGATAGACATTCTCGCGCCCGAATTCCGGGCCCAGATCGGTGGCGACCAGCGTGTTGTAGGCTTCGTTGTCAGTCGCGGCGACCACGATCTTGTAGCCCGCCATGTCCACCCGAAGCTCGGCCCCCTCCGACAGGACGTCGCCGAAGAACGTCTCGATCCCCAATTCACGCGCCCGCCGCAGATGCCCGCGGTTCGCATCCGTCACAAGAACCGGGATCTCGGCCTTCTTCAGCGTCTCGGCCAGCCCGGTCGTCCAGTAGGACCCGCCCACCAGGATGACGCCCGGCACCTCGGCCGCCGTCACCTTCAGGAATCGCGCGACCGGCGCCAGCGTGAAGCCATGCACGACCACCGACGCGGCCACCAGGATGAAGGCCAGCGGACCGATCAGCGCGCCGTCCTCGACCCCCAGACCGATCAGACGTTCGCCGAACAGACCGGCGACGGCCACCAGAACCACGCCGCGCGGGCCGGTCGTCGCCACCAGAATCTTTTCGCGGATCGGCAGGTCGGTGAAGTAAAGCGCCAGGAACACCGTGACCGGCCGGACCACTGACAACACCACGATAACGAACAGGATGGACCGCCACGTCAGCTGGGACAGGGCGCTGAAGTCCAGGGACGCCGCCAGCAGAATGAACACACCCGAAACCAGAAGGACCGTCGCATGCTCCTTGAACCGGCGCATCTCCTCATAGCTGGGCAGGTTCGCGTTGGCGATCACGATGCCCATCACGGTCACGGCCAGAAGCCCGGATTCGTGCAAGATCAGGTCGCTAACGGCAAAGACGCCCAGCACGACCACGAACAGCACCGGCACCTTCATGTATTCGGGCACTTTGGCCCGGCGGAATGCCCAAGACAGGGCATAGCCCGCGCCGATCCCCAGCACTGTCGCCACGGTGATACCCCAGACCAGCGTCCAGGTCGCCTCGGCGAACTGCTCGGCCGTGTTCAGGACGATCACCACCTCCAGCGCCAGCACCGCAGCCAACGCGCCCACGGGGTCGTTCAGGATCGCTTCCCACTGCAACAAGGCCGCGGGACGCCGTGCCAGCCTGGCCGATCGCAGAAGCGGCGCGATCACCGTGGGGCCGGTGACGATCATGATGCCGCCGAAGACCGCGGCACTCTCCCACGTGGTGCCCGCGCCATAGCGCAGCGCCAGCGTGGACAGAAGCCACCCCACGGGCGCCCCGATGAAGACCAGCCGCTTCACCCCCGAGGCTGCGTCCCGCAGCGTATGGAAGTTCAGTGTCAGCCCCCCCTCGAACAGGATGATGGCCACCGCGATCGAGATCATCGGCAAGTAGAACGGCCCGATATCCCGCTGGGGATCGAAGATCCCAAGAACGGGCCCCGCGATCACGCCCACGGCCAGCATGAGAACGATGGCGGGCATCCGCAATTGCCAAGCCAGCCACTGGGCCCCCACGCCAAGCGCGCCGACAAGCGCCACCGCCGCCACCGGGTCCAATGCCCCTGCTGCCGTCTCGACTGCCATGTCCGGATAATCCTTCGTCCCGTATCCGCCAGGATGTAACATCCCCCCCGCCGAAAGAAAGAACGATAACGCCCGGTTCCGGCCGGTTTTGCGCCCATCGCACGACCCCCGGCGACCACGCACATCGCGCGGCTTGCCCCGCCCCGAAATACGTGGTCCGCTTCGCCCATGGCGCCGCTGACACACCGTCCCTTGCACTGGACCTTCGTCGCGTTCGAGCTGGCCCCGATCGCCGCGTTCTCGTGGTCGGGCCGGTTCGGGCTGCCCATCGACCAGCGGTTCATCCTGGGCGCGGGCCTGGCGGTCGCCTGCACGGCCGTGCTGGTCCTGCGGCGGTGGGCGATCAACCCGCTCTTCACCGCGATCAACCTGTGGCTCTGCCTCGAGGCCATCGCGCTCGGCGCCGGGATCGACCGGCTTGCCCGCCTCAGCGCGCAGATGCAGGAATCCGCCCTGTTCGCGACCATGCTTCTGGCGGGCCTCGTCTGCTGGGCCGTCCTGCCCCGCGGCCTGTTCTCGCGCCGCGCCGGGGATGTCCGCCGGGTCCGCCTCGGCACGCTCACGCTTCTGGGCATGATCGCGGCCGCGCTGGTCTGGTCGCTGGCCTGGCGCGGGCACGAACAGATCGCCGCCGTCCTTCCGGCCACGGTGATCCTCCTCGCCCAGCAGTTGTGGCCCTCGGCCCGGCCGGCCTGAGCGGCCCTCGGGGCCCCGCCTTGCGACGCCCCCGACGCTTTGCTAGCGCGATCCGAACGCTTCCTTCCCGAAAGGCCCCTGCGATGACCGGAACCGATGCGCCCTGGTGGCAAAGCGGCATTATCTATCAGATTTATCCCCGCTCGTTCCAGGATTCGACCGGCTCGGGCGTGGGCGACCTGAACGGCATCCGCATGCGCCTTTCGCATGTCGCGTCCCTGGGCGCGGACGCGGTCTGGATCTCGCCCATCTACCCTTCGCCCATGAAGGACGGGGGCTACGACATCTCGGACTATACGGGGGTCGAGCCGATCTTCGGCACCATCGCGGATTTCGAGGCGCTGACCGACGAGGCCCATCGCCTGGGGCTGAAGGTCCTTCTGGATTTCGTGCCCGCCCACAGCTCGGACCAGCATCCGTGGTTCCAGGCCAGTCGCAGGTCGCGCGACGACGCGAAACGCGACTGGTACATCTGGCGCGAGGCGGGACCGGATGGCGGCCCGCCCAACAACTGGATCAGCGAGTTCGGCGGCCCGGCCTGGACGTGGGACGAGACCACGCAGCAATACTACTTGCATATCTACGCGCGCGAACAACCGGCGCTGAACTGGCGCAATCCGGACGTTGCTCAGGCTATGCTGGACGCGATGGCCACTTGGTACGACCGCGGTGTCGATGGCTTCCGCGTCGATGCGGTGGAACACCTGACGCCGGACGCCAAATTGCGCGACAACCCGAAGAACCCCGACTGGGATCCGAAAGAGGGCCCGGCGCGGTCGCTATTTCGCACCTATACCTCCCACCAACCCGAGGTCTTCCCCCATGTCCGCGCCATGCGGGCCGTGGCCGACGCGTACGCCACCCAAGACGGCGCCCGACTTCTGGTCGGGGAAGCCTACGGAAATATAGATGAGGTCATGCTCTATTACGGCGCGGCGGGCGACGGCTTCCAGCTGCCCTTCAACTTTGAACTGATCCAGGCCCCCTGGGACCCGCTTCACATCGCCAACTACATCGACCGCTACGAGGCGATGATCCCCGAAGGGGGTTGGCCGAACTGGGTGCTTGGCAACCACGATCGCGACCGCATCACCAGCCGTGTCGGCGCTGCGCAAGCCCGGGTGGCCAAGATGCTGCTTCTGACCCTGCGCGGCACGCCTACGCTGTGGCAGGGTGACGAGCTGGGTATGGAGAACGAGCACGTCCCGGAGGAGCTTCTCCAAGACCCCTGGGCCATCAACAACCCCGACACCGGCATCGGTCGCGACCCCGTGCGGATCCCAATGCCTTGGGACGATACGCTTGGACGCGGCTTCACGAGAGGTACGTCCTTCCTTCCCATGTCGGGCATCGCTTCCGCCGCCGCACAGGCACAAGATGCGCAGTCGATGCTGACCCTCGTGCGCGCCCTCATCACCCTGCGCCGCGCGGAACCCGCACTCAACTGCGGTACTTATTCGCGCCTTCATGCCGACGGCGCGGTCCTCGCCTACTGCCGCGCCCATGAAGGAAGATCGCTGGCGGTCGCCCTGAACTTCACCGATGAACCGCAGCCCCTGCCCGTTCAAGGCACGGCGCGGCTCTCTACCCTCCCCGACCGCGATCTTCGCACGGTCGACGGGCTTCTGCCCGATGAAGGGGTCATATTCGATCTTTGACACCCCGCGTTTTGCGGGCCGGACACCGTTTGGGTATTTTTCCAAGGATGAATTGGCGATCCACCCCGCTCCGCAACCGGCGCCGATCCCGGAGCGGGGCTTCACCCTTGGCGGTCATCGGCTCCCCAGCCTGTACCGCCGGAACAGGCATAGCGCGGTAACCTTAACAAAGGGTTAGGTGCTTCATCCTTGTTCAAATACCCAACCCGCCCCACCTACGGCGCCGCGGTCAGATCGCCCGGGCCAAGTCCCCGCCGATCAGGCGCTCGTGGCTCTGGATCGCGAACCGGTCAGTCATCCCGGCGATATAGTCCAGAACGATCCGCGCCAGCGCCACTTCGCCTTCGGCCTCCTCAACATCCTTGCGCCATTGCTTGGGCAGCAGATCCGTCCGCTCCATGAACAGCGGAAACAGTTCCTCGATAACCTGCGTCACCTTCGCGCGCATCTCGACCACGCCGGGCGCGCGGTACATACGGTGGAACAGGAACGACCGGATCACCTTCAGCTTCTCCCACACGCCCGGCGAGAACCGCACCACCGCGCGTCCCGCATGCCGCACGTCATCTGCCGACCCCGGGGCGACTTCGGCCAAAGCCGCCTCGGCCTCGGCGATCACATCCTCGACAAGCAGGCCAAAGAACCGACGCAGCGCCTCGTGCCGCCGCCGGTAGTAGTTCAGCCCGGGATACAGCTCGTCCACCCGCGCGAAACATTCGTCCAGCAGCGGCAGCTCGGCTAGCTCGTCCGTGGAAAACAGCTCGGCCCGCAGCCCGTCATGCAGGTCGTGATTGTTGTAGGCGATGTCGTCGGCCAGTGCCGCCACCTGCGCCTCGGCGCTCGCATGGGTGCCCAGCTCCAGGTCGTGCCGCGCCACATACGCGGCCAGCGCATACGGCACGTCCCCCACCACGGGACCGTTATGCTTGGCGATCCCCTCCAGCGTCTCCCAGGTCAGGTTCAGCCCGTCGAACTCGGCGTAATGCCGCTCCAGCGAGGTTACGATGCGGATCGCCTGCGCGTTGTGGTCGAACCCCCCGTAAGGCGCCATCAGCTTCGACAGCGCCTCCTCGCCCGTATGGCCGAACGGCGGGTGGCCCAGGTCATGCGCCAGCGCCACCGCCTCGGTCAGGTCGCTGTTCAGCCCCAGCACCCCCGCGATGGTCCGCGCAACCTGCGCCACCTCGATCGAGTGGGTCAGCCGCGTGCGGAAGTAATCCCCCTCATGCTCGACGAACACCTGCGTCTTGTGCTTCAGCCGACGGAAGGCGCTGGCATGGATGATCCGGTCCCGATCCCTCTGGAACGGGGACCGGAACGTCGAATAGCTCTCGTCATACAACCGCCCGCGGCTTCCACCGGGGTCCGAGGCATAGATCGCGGTCACGGGCGGCGCTCCTTGTTCCATGGGGCCGCATCCCATATATTCGGCGTATCCTAGGAATTACAGGCGGATCGAACCATGAACCTTCCCCCCAAAGTCACCGACCGCGCCTTCGCGCGCCTGTCCGAGATCAACGCCGCCGCGCAAGGCCAGGCCCTGCGCGTCGCGGTCGAGGGCGGCGGCTGCTCGGGCTTCCAGTACGAGATCAAGCTCGACGCCCCCGAAGAGGACGACCTGATCCTCGAAAAGGACGGAGAGCGCGTGCTGGTCGACCAGATCTCCCTGCCCTTCCTGGCCGGAGCGGTGATCGACTTCACCGAAGAGCTCATCGGCGCCCGGTTTACGATAGACAACCCGAACGCGACGAGTTCATGTGGGTGCGGGACTAGCTTTGCGATGTAGCTTATCGAATTCGTGAGCGAACGTTTCTGATCGGAGGGCGTCACGCAGTCGCTCCCTCGACACACTGCTCGCATCCATGTCCTGTAGCTTTTGCAAAAGTCCTTCCACTTCCTGACGCGTGTCATTGCAGAACTTAATAAAGTTTTGCTCGTCACCGCACATTCGGTTGATTTCCGCTGCAATCTTCTCCACCTTATTGGATCGAAGATCAAAGACCCTTCCTCTACCTACCGTCTTCAAGCCGAGCCTAAATAGAACATAAAACTTATAAATGTTATTCGAACGTTCAAGTTTTCGGTTTCTAATTAAGTAGTCGAAGCGGTAGCTAGCATAGCCAGCAGAGTGATATGGAAGAACACTATGTGCCTCCACAAAAAATTTATCGCTATACTCGCGTCTAATGCCGCGTGCATCACGAGCAGCGCGATGTGGCTGAAAAATGAACATCGCAGCCACAGCCTTCATTAGATCGGACGGCCGCAACACCCTAGTTCGCTCAATAGAAGCGTCACGATATTGATTTTCTCTACGCTCAAGATACAGCTTCTCGTCGCCAGCTTTCTGCCCACAAAACTCTTCGAGATCTTTCATAAAAGGCTTTAGCGCCCAGAACTGCTCTTCCTTGACCGCGTTTTGACTGTTTGTCCCGATTATGATGCTAGTTATAAAATCGTTATCGGCCGACCCGATAAGCCGGAAAGGAACCGAGACCCCCTCCAAAGAATCGCGGCACTCGAACAGAATGTTGCTTGTCTGACAACCGTTTACTATTTGAAAGTCTTCAACAAGAAACCGGTCGCCAGTTCGATTAATCCCGCGAGCCACCACAGTCACGCCATTATTTCGAAAGACAAAGCCAAGGCGTTCACCAGACTCGATATCCTGCATAATTTTCTTATTTATTGGCGAAGCAGGATCAAAGTCTCGTATGTTGTCAAAAAAAACACTCTGGTTGATCTCTGGACCAGCCTGCGTCTCTACCGTGGCAAGCCGCAACAACTGTTCACCGTCAACAAAGCCGATGAAGGCCTGAGCTACATCGGGATGCAAAGGCAAAGTTTTGTTATCGGGAAACTCGATTTCCTGAGAGTTTGCGCTCGTCGCGGACCTATAAGATTCCTGAAGCTCTTTCGCACCCAGAAGTTCAATATGGATCTCTGAAAACAAGCTCATGTCATCTAGCCTTGAGCGGCTCGCCTCTATTAGCCGCTCAATTCTTTGAACTCCCTCATATTTTCCGGTCGAAACAAAGTAAAGATAGATCGAGGGATTCCTACGCAGTGCAGAACTATATACTGCCCGAATAGCTCCAGCCAGATCATCCAGCTGATCGCTCTCTCCATCCATGCCTCCGCTGAAGAAGTCGCAGACCCCATCAAAAAACTTTGACATTTCACCGTAGTCAAAACCTTCGCTACGCTTGGCCTGAAGGAAGGTGAACGAAATCTGAGCATCCTTGGAAGAACTAAGGCCAGCCTCCGCGTCATCCGTATTCCCGACCAGATCTCCTCCTATGGTGATTCCACATCCGTCAATTCCGAACTCATCGCCGCGCAAATGTAGATCGAAAGGGTCAACGTTCTCCTTGAGGCGACCGTTGACTACGGAGAATACACTATAAACCTCAAAATAGCTAGCGTCACTCATCTCCGCCACTGGATTGGCGTCTTTGAATTGTTTGAGTTGCGCCGCGACTACAGGGTTCATTTCAAATCCATTTTTGGTAGGGATTGACACTAGGATATCTATCTGCGAGCGCTTCTCAAGGTAAAAGTGGCATCAATTCCCGCTTAGACCACCGATCTAATACCAGTGTGACTACATGAACATTTTTCATCGCTGCCGCGGATGAGATCAATGAAAATCGCCACCTTCAACATCAACGGGGTCAAGGCCCGCCTGCCCGTGCTGCTCGACTGGCTGGCCGAGTCCGCGCCCGACGTCGCCTGCCTGCAAGAGATCAAGTCCACGGACGAGACCTTCCCGAGAGAGCAGATCGAGGATCTGGGCTATACCCTCCACACCCACGGGCAGAAATCCTTCAACGGGGTCGCGATCCTGTCGAAGCTCCCGCTCGAGGATGTGACGCGCGGCCTGCCCGGCGACGAGGCCGACGAGCAGGCCCGCTATATCGAGGCGACCGTGATGGGCGATCGGGCCGTGCGGGTCTGCTGCCTCTACCTGCCCAACGGCAACCCCGCCCCGGGGCCGAAATACGACTACAAGCTGGCGTGGATGGAGCGTCTGCGCGCCCGCGTGGCCGAAATCATGGCGCTGGAGGAACCGGCCGTCTTCTGCGGCGACTACAATGTCATCCCGAATGCGCGCGACGCGGCCCGTCCCGACAAATGGACGGCGGATGCCCTCTATCTTCCCGACACGCGCACGGCGTTTCGCCGGCTGATGCACGGCGCGGGCCTGACGGATGCCCTACGCGTGCGGGACGGGAATTCCGGTCTCTACACCTTCTGGGACTACCAGCGCGGCGCGTGGGAAAAGAACGACGGGATCCGCATCGATCACCATCTGCTGACCCCGCAAGCCGCTGATTTGCTTGAGGATTGCCGGATCGAATCCGACCTCCGCGCGCGTGAAAAGCCATCGGATCACGTACCCGTTTGGATAACGCTGGCGGCCTGACGGAACAACGTCCCCGGCCTTCTGTTGATGGCCCATGACACAGCGTGAAACCCCTTGTTTTACAGGCCCGACCGCCCTTCTGGCGACGCTTGGCCTCGCGCTGTTCCTGGCCCTCTCACCCGCCCACGGCGGCAATGAAGGCCCCGCCTATGCCAAGGGCGATACACTCCCCCCCGACACCCCCCTCGCCGCCGTCTTCCCCGGCCTCGACCTACCCCGCCTCGACAAGACCGAAGGCTATATGCGCTTTGACGAATACATCTACCGGGCGAAGCGAAAAACGCTCATAGTTCTGGAAGTCATCGAAATCGGGACCGTAATTCTGTGGTAGCGGCCTACTCGGCCGCCACCTTCCGCGGTTGCAGCATCGGCTTGAGGTACTGGCCGGTGTGAGATCCCGCGACTTCGGCGACCTCCTCCGGCGTGCCAGTCGCCACCAAGGTCCCGCCCCCGGTGCCGCCTTCGGGGCCGATATCCACGATCCAATCGGCCGTCTTGATGACGTCCAGATTGTGCTCGATAACCACGACCGTGTTCCCTTGATCCACCAGCTCGTGCAACACCTCCAGAAGCTTCTTCACATCCTCGAAATGCAGCCCGGTCGTCGGTTCGTCCAGGATATAAAGGGTCCGTCCCGTCGAGCGTTTCGCCAGTTCCTTCGATAGCTTCACACGCTGAGCTTCGCCCCCCGAAAGGGTCGTCGCCTGCTGCCCGACCTTGATATAGCCCAGGCCCACCCTGACCAGGGCGTCCATCTTCTCCCGGATAGAGGGGACGGCCTGAAAGAAACTCTGCGCATCTTCAACCGTCATATCAAGAACGTCGGCTATGCTCTTGCCTTTGAACTTTATTTCCAGGGTTTCGCGATTGTACCGCGCGCCGTTGCAGGTCTCGCAGGTAACGTAGACATCGGGAAGGAAGTGCATCTCGATCTTGATGACACCGTCGCCCTGACATGCTTCGCAGCGACCGCCTTTCACGTTGAAACTGAAGCGCCCGGGCTTGTACCCGCGGGTCTTAGCTTCGGGCAGGCCCGCGAACCAGTCGCGGATCGGAGTGAAGGCCCCGGTATAGGTTGCCGGGTTGGACCGTGGTGTCCGACCTATGGGGCGCTGATCGATATCGATCACCTTGTCGAGATGCTCCAGTCCCTTGATCGTCTCACACGGCGCCGGTGTATGCCGCGCCCCGTTCAGCCGCATGGAGGCCGTCTTGAACAGCGTCTCGATTGTCAGGGTTGATTTGCCACCTCCCGAGACGCCGCTGACGCAGACGAATTTGCCCAACGGAAAGTCGACCGTGATGTTCTGAAGGTTGTTGCCACGTGCTTTCACGACCGACAGCTTCTTCTTGTTGCCCTTCCGCCGCTCATGCGGGACCGCGATCTCGCGCCGGCCGGCGAGGTAATCGCCCGTGACGCTGGATGGGGTGTCCATCACCTCCTGCGGAGTGCCGGCCGCAATCACGTGACCACCGTGAACACCGGCGCCGGGGCCGATATCAAGAACGTAATCCGCCTCACGGATCGCTTCCTCGTCGTGTTCGACGACGATCACGGTGTTACCTTGATCCCGAAGGTTCTTCAGCGTCGTCAAGAGCCGGTCGTTGTCCCGCTGGTGCAGACCGATGGACGGTTCATCCAGCACATAAAGCACGCCGGTCAAACCGCTCCCGATCTGCGAGGCCAGTCTGATCCGCTGGGACTCGCCCCCCGACAGGGTGCCCGCGTTGCGCGACAGGGTCAGGTAATCGAGGCCCACGTTGTTGAGGAACCCCAGACGTTCCCGGATTTCCTTCAAGATGGCGCGCGCGATCTCGTTCTTTTGCTTGGACAGTTTAGCGGGCACAGAATCGCACCAATCCAGCGCCTCGCCGATGGATTTCTGGACCACCTCGCCGACGTGGTGATCGGCGATCTTCACGGCCAGCGCTTCGGGGCGCAGGCGGTATCCGCTGCAGACTTCGCAGGGCCGATTGTTCTGATAGCGCTCGAACTCCTCGCGGATCCAAGTTGAGTCCGTTTCGCGATACCGGCGTTCCATATTCGGGATCACGCCCTCGAACGACCGTTCGACCTGATAGACGCGACCGCCTTCGTCGTAGCGGAACTTGATCTCTTCGGCGCCCGAGCCGTACAGAAACACATCCTTCACGTTCTGCGGCAGGTCCTTCCACATGGTCGAGGACGAGAAGCCGTAATGCTTGGCCATTGCCTGGATCGTCTGGGTGAAATACGGGGATTTTCCCTTGCGCCACGGGGCGATGGCGCCGTCCCCGATCTTGAGGTTAGCATCCGGTACCATCAGTTCGGGGTCGAAGAACAGTTCGACCCCCAAGCCGTCGCAGGCCGGGCACGCGCCAAAGGGCGCGTTGAACGAGAACAGGCGCGGCTCGATCTCGGGGATGGTGAAGCCACTGACCGGGCAGGCGAAGTTCTCGGAGAACGTGATACGCTCCTGCTCTCCTTCTTCCTCGCGAGGTGCGGTCTCGAGGATCGCGATCCCGTCGGCAAGGTCCAGCGCCGTGCGGAACGAGTCGGCAAGCCGCGTCTCCAACCCTTCGCGCACGACAATGCGGTCGACCACCACATCGATGTCATGGCGAAACTTCTTGTCGAGGGTGGGCGGCTCGTCCAGCTCGTAAAACGTGCCGTCGACCTTCACGCGCTGGAAGCCCTGCTTGCGAAGCTCAAGGAACTCTTTCCGATACTCGCCCTTCCGGTCGCGAATGATGGGCGCAAGGAGGTATCCGCGGGTGCCCTCCTCCATCCGCATCACGGTGTCGACCATGTCCTGAACCTGCTGCGCCTCGATAGGCTTGCCGGTCGCGGGGGAATACGGCGTGCCTGCCCGCGCGAACAGGAGACGCATGTAGTCGTAGATTTCAGTGACAGTGCCCACGGTTGAACGCGGGTTTTTCGACGTTGTCTTCTGCTCGATCGAGATCGCGGGCGATAGACCACTGATGTGATCAACGTCCGGCTTTTCCATCATGTCGAGGAATTGCCGCGCATAGGCCGACAGCGACTCGACATAGCGGCGTTGCCCTTCGGCATAGATCGTGTCGAAGGCCAGCGAGGACTTGCCAGAGCCGGAAAGCCCGGTGATCACAACCAGCTGGTCGCGCGGAATATCGACGTCTATACCTTTGAGGTTGTGTTCGCGCGCGCCGCGAACCTCGATCTTCTTCAGCTCGGGCATGGGACCTCCATAAGGATCGCCGCCTCAGATAAACAATGATGTGGCAGATACCAGCGGGTGATGCGAACATTCATAGAACACGCCGGTTATTGTGTCCATCAGCCGCGGCGTTTGCGCCGAATATAGGCGATCACCAATCCAGCGGCCCCGATCAGTGAGACGAAATACCCCACGGGGACCAACCAGTGTGGATAGATCAGTGCCGTGTCCGCGTCCACGGCCGGATCGGTGGACAGACCTTGTGAAGCATAGACGACGATCACGCCGACAAGGGTGACACCCCCCCAAAACCACATACTGCGCATGGCTAAATCCTTTCTTCCCGGGATCAATGCACCCTGGTGCGCTCCGTTCCGTAGTTCGCCGCTTTTCGTGACAACGCCCAAAGCGTTCCCAGCCCGCCGAACGCGATCACCATTGTGCCCAGCCACAGCGTGGGCGGCCCGCCCACGCCCAGCGCGGCCGCGAAAATGGGTGTGCCCAGTGTGGTACCAACATTGCCCATCTGCGCGATCCCCCCCGTCGAAAGGGCCTGGTCGGCAACCGTGCGATTCAGATGCGGGATCAAGGCGAAACAGGCGCCGGGAACCAACCCCATGGTGGTGAACAGTCCGAATATGGGCCACGTCCCGCCAAACCAGCCTGCCGCGGCGAACCCGGCCGTGCAGACGAAACCGGCGGCAGTCACCGACTGGGGTGGAAATCTTTTCGACAGCCACCCGGCCCCAAACGTGCCGAGAAGGCTCAGCAGCGGCAGGCTGACGGCAAGGCCGGGCCGGTCCAGCGCGACGGGAAGCAACGTGACCAGCGCCACGAAGAGAACCGTGTAGAAGACGAAGCAAAGTCCCGGCATGGCCCGGTTCGGGGCGATGTATATCCTGCGGTGCAGATCCAAAGGGGCGAACAGGATTCGCTGCCGGGGCTGTGGCGCCAGCAACGGCCCGATGATCATGGCAATCCAAGCAAGCCCGACGGCATGGGCCAGGAACAACCCGTCCAGCCCAAAGCGTGCCACCAGCGGTGGGAAAACCACAGCGCCCAGCGCGAAAGCCACGCCGAAGAACATGGCCCACAAACCCATCGCGACCGGACGCCCGCTTTCGGACGCCGCGCCGGCGATCAGAGTCGGTGCAGCCACGACAATCAATGTGTGGGACATCCCCTCCAGGACTCGCGTCAGCGCCAGCAGCGGAATCGGCAACCAGACCATCTGGATGGCGGATAAGGCGGCCCCCAGCCACAGTGCGAAGAGCAGAACGCGACGCGCCCCGAGACTTGCGACGACATTCCCCGCAACCGCCCCCAACACGATGCCGACCAGCCCAACGATCGACACGAGCCATGCGACATCCGCCGGGGAACTGCCGTATCGGATTGCGACCACCGGCAGAAGCAGAGAGATCTTCGCGAATTGCCACGCGGCCAGAAGCCCCGCCGTGAAAAGAAGCAGGATCAGGGGCCAATCGGATCGGTCGGGGACATGTGGCATGCCCCCCTCAAACGCCCGAAACCGCCCCGAGGCAAGGTCCTACGACCGTTTCTTGCGACGCGAGCGTACGACACTGAAGACCATCATGCCGGCCCCGAAAACGAGAAGAAGCCAGCCGAACCAGACCAGACCGGTGTCCCGTTCATAGACGCTGGTGGCCATCTCGTCGGCCATGAACATCGGACGCAGCACGACGATGCTCAGCCCGGCGACAAGCATCGCGATCGAGGCCCAAATACTCCGCATGATCGACTCCCTTAGCGGTTTTGCCGATCAACCGGGTCGGGCCAGACAAGGTTCCCGCCTAAGCCGGATCACGCCGCGGCGCGGGTCTCGCGCACCACAGCGCCATAGCCGCCGTTCTGAAGGAACTCGAACTCAGCCGGATAGGTCTCGCGCCCCAGCGTCTCGTTGCGGTGGGGGAACCGGCCGAAACGACGAATGACCTCGCGATGCGCACAGGCGTGGATCAGGTTATCCTCTGCCTCGGGCATCCGGGCGTGGAACAGGCGCACACATCGTTCTTGATCGCTCAGGTTCTCGGAATGCATGAGGGGCAGATAAAAGAACTGACGCGATGGCGGGTCGATCTTCATATCCCACCCACGGCCGATCGCCACCTTCGCCGCGGCCAGCGCGACGGGATCCAGTGCGAAGCTATCGGAATGACCCCGCCACATGTTCCTCGGAAACTGGTCCGTCACGATGGAATAGGCAAGCGTCCCGGAGGGGTAGGTCAACCAAAGTGACAGGCCGCCCGCCCGCGCCTCGACCCAGGTCGCGGCAAACCGGTCACGGCAGGCCTGGTCCAGATCGTCGTCCTGCTTGTACCAACCTTCCGGACCGACCTCGTCCAGCCAGAAGGACAGAACTTCTTCGGGTGACGCCATGGTGAATGCTCCTCTTGGGTCCCCAGTTACCGTAGCGTCACAAATGCCGGGGCCTTACGCAAGGGCCGTTCCGGGTCATTCTTCATCCTGTTGCTCGGCCGCCCATTCCTGACCCGCGGTCAGGCCCACCGACGAAACCGATGGGGTAAGCACGACATAGGCGCCCGTCTCGTCGGAACTGGGCGCGGTCCGGCGGGTCATCCGGTAGGCCGCGTAAGCAGCCAGCAGCGCAAGAAGGGCGCCCACGAAAACCCAGAACCCGCGCGGACCGATCGCCGTCATCAATCCACCGATCGCCAGCGGACCGGCGACGGCGCCCATCCCGTTGATGAAAAGCAGCCCGCCCGACGCCGAGGCCATATCGTCGTATTCCAGATAATCTGCGGTGTATGCGATCAACAGGGAATAAAGGGGATTGATCATCCCGCCGACGATGAAGCCCACCGTGATCAGAATCGACAGACTGGGCGGCAACACGACGCCGGCCAGGCTGGCGACAACACCGATAACCGAACATCCCAGGATCAGCAGGCGGCGGTCGACGCGGTCCGAGATCCAGCCGACGGGGTATTGCAGCAGCAGCCCGCCCATGAAGATCGCGCCGATGAACGTCCCGATCTCGGTAACGGTCAGTCCGGCCTGTGCGCCGTAAACCGACGCCATGCCGAACTGGGCCGAATACATGCCGCCCGAAAGGAACATGCCCACGCACCCCAGCGGGGACGACTGGAACAACCGCTTGAGGCTCATGGGTTTGGTCGAGGCGAAAGGTGGTGTCGGCGTGATCGACAGAAGGATGGGCGCGAAGGACAGCGACACCAGAACGGACGGAATGACGAACAGGATGAAGCCCGACGGGTCGCCCAGGACGATCACCGACTGCGCCGTCACGATTCCGCCCATCTGAACGATCATGTAGATCGACAGCGCCTGACCGCGGTTCTCGCTGGTCGTGGCGTTGTTCAGCCAGCTTTCTGCGGTGACATAGACGCCCGAAAAGCAAAATCCGATGATCACCCGAAGGGCGATCCAGGCCCATGGCTCGGTGATCGACGGGTAAAGGATCAGGACGGCGGATATAAAAGACGCCAAGGCGGCGAAGACGCGAACATGCCCGACCCTCCGGATCATCTCCGGCGCCAGACGCGATCCACCCAGGAATCCGGCGAAATAGGCCGCCATGACAATCGACATCTCGAAGGTCGAGAACCCCTCGATATCACCACGGATACCCAGAAGGGTGCCCTGCATCCCGTTCCCGATCATCAGAAGGCCCATGCCCAGAAAGAGGGCCCAGGCGCTGCCCAGAACTGCAATCATTCCCGTCATCTCCTTGTCGGCGCCTGCCCCCAAGGGCGGACGCCGAATGTGCTGCGGCCGACTCGATTCGTCGAAATCGCGCCTATCAAACGGGTAAATACTTCAACAGGGTAAATCGTCGGACACTATGCCATGGTAGACATTCGCGCCCGCCACAGCTCTCGCTACATGCCGCGTGCGGCCTCCAACACCTCGTCCACGTGGCCCGGCACCTTCACCTTGCGCCACTCGCGTACCACGCTCCTGTCGGGCCCGATCAGGAAGGTCGAGCGTTCGATCCCCATGGAGGTCTTGCCGTACATCTTCTTCTCGACCCAAGTGCCATAGCGTTCGCAGACATCGCCCTCCTCGTCCGACAGTAGCGCCACCGTCAGACCGTGCTTGTCGCGAAACTTGTCCTGCTTCTTTACCGGGTCCTTCGAAATCCCAAGGACCGTCACGCCGGCCGCCGCGAAATCGTCGGCGGCATCGGTAAAACCCTTGGCCTCCGTCGTGCATCCGGGCGTATCGGCCCGCGGGTAGAAGAACAAAACGACGGGGCCTTCGATATCCGACATTCGAACGGTCTCGCCCCCGTCGCGGGGCAGCTCGATCTCGGGGGCGGTCTGGCCGGTCAGATCCATCGGGGGTCCTTTCCATGTTGCACTGCGCCCAAAGGTGCGATGCCGCGGAGAAAAGGCAACGCCCGACGCGGACGTGATCGGAACGCGCCGGTCTGACCGTGGCCAAAGGCTCTCAAAGACGTCAGATTGCCGCCGATGGCAGGGCAGGCAAAACCAAGGCGCAAACGGCGACCGGGCGTGATCGGGCACAGCATCCTGCTGGCCACCGGGTTCGTCATCGCGTTCCTGGCAAGCCTGGCTGCGCTGGCACTTTCTGACACACGCCTCGCCTTGCCCGACGCCCTGGTCGACCGGGTTCAGTCGCGCATCGACGCGCGCCTGGGCGGCATCGACATAGACCTCGGCCGGATCACGGTCGAGATCGACCGCCGCGGCATACCGCGAGTCTACCTCGAACGGGTGCGCCTATCGTCACCAACGGGCGCCGATCTTGCCAGCCTGTCGGAAATCGGGGTCGCCATCTCACCGGCCGCCCTCCTCGAAGGGCGCATCGCTCCGCATGTGCTGCGCGTGGGCGGGGCCGACCTGATCTTGCGACGCGATCGCGACGGCCGGTTCGAGATCAGCTTCGGCGGCGGCGGCAGCTTCACGGCCGAAACACCGGGCGCTCTCCTCGACCTCGTCGAAGACGCGTTCGACCGCCCCCCTCTCGACCGGGTCGTGCGGGTGGAACTGCGCAACGCCGCAATCGCGGTCGAGGACGCGCGCACCGCCCGCGTCTGGCAGATCACCAATGGCAGCGCGGTGCTGACCCGCGACGACGAGGGGCTGGATTTCGGACTGAACGCCGACCTCTTCAACGGGTCGGACACCCTTGCACGGCTGCAACTGTCGATCGCCACGGACTTGGACGATTCCAGCGCCCAGCTGCGGGCCGAACTGGATCGCGTGGCCGCGTCGGACATCGCGCTGCAATCCCCTGCCCTGGCGGTCCTGTCGGTCCTGAACGCGCCGATCTCCGGCGCCCTCCGGACCACCTTGGCGGCCGACGGCACGCTTGACGGACTGGCGGGCACGCTGCAGATCGGCGCCGGCGCGCTCAGCCCGCGGGCCGAGGCGCGACCGCTGTCGTTCGGCGGCGCGCGCGCCTATTTCGACTTCGACCCCGCGACAAACCGCATCGCCTTTTCCGAGGTCGCCGTCAGCGCCCGCGAAGGGTCGGCCCGCCTTTCGGGCCATGCCGACCTGTCCGAGATCGGGCCGAACGGCTTTCCCCGCGCGCTGCTGGGTCAGTTCAGCGTGGATCGACTGCGTATCACCACGCCCGACCTGTTCCCCGAGCCTGTGGAGGTTCGCGGCGGTTCCGTCGATCTGCGCCTGCGGCTCGACCCTTTCACCGTGGAAGTCGGTGAATGGGCCCTTCCGTCCGACACGGGCCAGCCGAAGGATGCCCTGCGTGGCACTGCCCGGGCGACAGCAGGCGAGGACGGCTGGTCCGCCGACCTCAGTCTGCGGACCCAGCAGATGCAGGCGACGCGTCTGCGCCAACTCTGGCCGGTTCCGGTGGCGCGGAAGGCGCGGGCGTTCTTCCTGGAACGGGTCGAGGCCGGCACGATCATCGACCCCGTCGTGTCGCTCCGCATGCGCCCCGATCTGCCCAAGCCCCGGACGGATATCAGCTTCGGGTTCACCTCCGCGAGCGCCCGGGTAGTGCCGTTCCTGCCCCTCATTACCGAAGCTGCCGGGTTCGCCAACCTTGCCGACGGGCGCTTCTCGCTGCGCCTCGACGAAGGGCGAATGACCCCCGCGGGCCGGTCCCCGGTGAACCTGTCAGGCACGACATTCACCATTCCCGAAACCCGCCTCCGGCCGCCGCCGGCCGAGATCGATCTCGTGACCGAAGGGCCGCTGGCATCGATCCTAGCCTTGGTCGACCGCCCGCCCCTTTCGGTTCTGTCGCGCAGCGACCGAAGCCCCGACATCGCCCAGGGCACCGCGTCGGGGCGGACGCTGATCGAATTGCCCCTGAAAAAGGGCCTGACGATAGAGGATGTCGCGTTCGACGTTTCCGGCACCATCACCGACTTCCAGTCGGACAGCGCGGTGAACGGTCGATCGATCCGGTCGACCAGCGTCGATGTCGCGGTCGACAAGGACGAAATCCGGGCCGATGGCGCCTTCACCTTCGACGGCGTTCCGTTCCGCGGGGCATGGATCCAGAACCTGTCCGGTCCCGACCGCGGCAAAGGCTCGGTCGAGGGGACGGCGACGGTATCGGACGACAGCCTGGCTGCCCTGGGCATCGCCCTGCCCGACGGGCTGCTGAGCGGAACCGGAACGGCAGATATCCGCGTGGACCTCGCCACGGGACGATCCCCGCGGCTGACGGCAAGCTCGGACCTGTCCGGGATCGGCATGGCAGTCGACGCCGTCAACTGGCGGCTGCGTCCGGATCAGAAGGGCAGCTTCGACCTTGCCGCGACGCTAGGCGCGACGCCTGTGGTTGACCGGATACGGCTGGATGGGCCTGGCCTTTCGGCGCGCGGCAGCGTGCGCCTAAGCGATGGGGGCGGGTTCGGGGCGCTGACGCTCGACCGTGTCGTGCTGGGCGATTGGCTGGATGCGAGTGTCCAGATCACGGCCCGCGGCACCGGCCAACCCCCGGCCATCGCCGTCACGTCCGGCAGCGTCGATCTGCGCCGGGCCCAACTGGGGGGCAGTGGCGAAGGCTCCGGGGGTGATCGCGGTCCGGTGACCCTGCGCCTCGACCGGGTGACGCTGACTGACACGATCGCCCTGCGCGATGCGCGCGTGGACCTGTCCGCGGGATCTATCCTGTCGGGCAGTTTTAGCGGTCTCGTCAATGGCGGTGTTGCTGTCGCGGGCGCCCTGCAGGGCGAGGCGCAGGGCACCGCGATCCGCGTTCAGACCCACGATGCCGGGGCGCTGCTGCGCGACGCGGGACTGGTGGACCGCGTGCAAGGCGGCCAAATGGAGGTCATCCTGCGCCCTACCGGCGCGCGCGGCACCTACGAGGGGCAGGCCCGCGTCCTGAACCCTCTGTTGCGCGATGCACCGGCGGTTGCTGAACTCCTCTCGGCAATTTCGGTGGTGGGACTTTTGGAACAGCTTGGTACATCCGGCATCCCGTTCGAGGAGGTCAGCGCGGAGTTCCGCGTCGCGCCCCAGCGCATCACGCTCTACCGGTCCTCGGCGGTCGGAGCGTCGCTTGGCCTCTCCATGGATGGCGTGTACGACACCGTGAACAAGCGAATGGACATGCAGGGCGTGGTGTCGCCGATCTATCTTCTCAATCGCATCGGCTCGATCTTCACCCGGCGGGGCGAGGGGCTGTTCGGCGTGAACTTTACCTTGCAAGGGCCGGTCTCGGAGCCGCAGGTCGGGGTGAACCCGCTGTCCATCCTGACCCCGGGCATGTTCCGCGAGATCTTCCGACGCCCGCCCCCGGTGCGTCCGACCCAATGAGACAGCCCATGCGCCTTTCCGATTTCGACTTCGACCTTCCCGACGACCTTATCGCCGTCCGGCCCGCGCGGCCCAGATCCTCGGCCCGGATGCTGGTGGCGCAAGGTGCGCGGATCACCGACGCGCACGCCTATGACCTGCCCGACTGGCTTCGACCCGGCGACCGTCTGGTGTTGAACGACACCAAGGTCATCCCCGCCAGACTGACAGGCCGGCGCGTCCGTGACGGCGGCGAGGGCGCGAAGATCGAAGTGACGCTGCTGGAGCCACGCGCCGAGGGCACATGGACCGCGCTTCTCAAACCCCTGAAAAAGGTGCGCGACGGCGAGGTGGTTTGGTTCTCCGAAGGCTTCTCGGCCACAGTCGAAGGGCGCGACAGTGGACAGGCCACCTTGCGCTTCAACCTCGACGGCGACGATTTCGACGCCGCCCTCGCCGCAGCCGGTGCGATGCCCCTGCCCCCCTACATCGCCGCCAAGCGCGCCGCCGATGTCGCCGATCGCGAGGATTACCAGACAGTCTGGGCCCGGCATCAGGGCGCGGTCGCCGCCCCGACGGCGTCGCTGCATTTCGACGAGGCGCTGCTTCAGGCGCTGGCCGACCGTGGTGTCGGTTTCACCCACGTCACCCTGCATGTCGGCGCGGGGACTTTCCTGCCGGTTAAGGTGGACGACATCCGCGACCACAAGATGCACGCCGAATGGGGCGAGGTCAGTCAACAAGCCGCCGCCGAGATCATGGAAACGAAGCGCCGGGGCGGTCGGGTGATCCCCGTGGGCACCACGGCCCTGCGCCTGATCGAAACGGCCGCCACCGACCACGGGGTGATCGCCCCGTGGCACGGCAACACCGACATCTTCATCACGCCGGGTTTTTCGTTCCGGATCGCCGACGCGCTGATGACGAATTTCCACCTGCCGAAATCCACGTTGATGATGCTGGTTTCGGCCTTTCTGGGCGTCGACGAGATCCGCGCCGTCTATGACCACGCCATCGCGCAGTGCTATCGCTTCGTTTCCTACGGCGACGCCTCGCTTCTGATCCCAGAAGACCGCCCGGCATGATCCGCGCGCTGTACGAGGGCGAGGATCGCAAGGCGCTGGCGTTCCGGGGCGCCCTGTTCGTCTTCGACCTGGCGACCATCGCGTATTTCCTGCTGACGGCCACGGCGACCATCGACTCGACGATCCTGGCGGTCGACCTTGCCATCAGTGTCTTCGTCGCCGCAGATCTGATCGCGCGGTTCTCGATCTCCGACCATCGCTGGAAGTTCTTTCTCTCGGTTACGACCTTGGCCGATATCGTGGTCATCGCGACACTGCTCGTCCCGCTGTTCGCCGGGTCGAACCTGGCTTTCCTGCGTGCCTTGCGCATCCTTCGGCTGTTGCGCGGCTTCCACCTGATGCGTCAACTGGACAATGTGTTCCAGGTCATCTCGGTCAATACACGGGTTTCGGTCGCTGCCGCCAACCTTCTGGTGTTCATCTTTGTCGTCACGTCGATGGTCTGGGTCCTCGAACACGACAAGAACCCGGGCGTCGAAACTTATGTCGATGCGCTTTACTTCACGATCACGACCCTGACGACGACGGGCTACGGCGACATCACCCTCACCGACCGTGCCGGGCGGATTCTCACGATCTTCATCATGCTGTTCGGGATCGGGTTCTTCCTGAAGCTGATCCAGGCGCTGTATCGCCCCGACAAGGTCGAAATCGAGTGTTCCGAATGCGGGCTGAAACTGCACGACCCTGACGCCAGCCACTGCAAGCACTGCGGAACGGTCATTAACATCCCGACGGAGGGTGAGACCTAGGCGATTCTCAACCGATGCTTGCGCACGGATATGCGTTATTCCGAAATGCGGTCCGCAAGTCCCCACAGAATCGGCAGAATCTCGCCGAACACGGCCGGTTTCCGCGCGCAAGTCCCGGGGTATCGGCAAAATCGTTGCGGGGCCGTGTGTCGCCCGGTAGGCACAGATCAAGCCGGGAAGCGGCAGCCGCTGGCGAAAAAACAGCACAAGGGGACGAAATTGCTGACAGTTCGAAGGTCATTCGTAGGCGACGCTCTCGCGCGCGCCTTCCCGGAACGCCGGCTTTTCCTCCGCTCCGACACCGAAACGCGCTTCGTCCGCCTATCTCCTGCGACGCAATTCTTCGCCATATCGGGCTCTGCCCTTGTCGTCGGATGGACCATCCTTGCCTCTGCCGTGATCTTGATGGACTCCGTCGGCGCCGACGGCCTGCGTGACAACGCGGCGCGCGAGCAGGTGACCTATGAACAGCGCCTGAACGAGATGAGCACCAAGCGCGACACGGCGCTGGCCGAGGCCGGCGCGGCGCAGGAACGGTTCAACGCCGCGCTTCAGCAGATCAGCACCATGCAGTCCGAGCTTCTGGCATCGGAAACCCGGCGCGAGGAACTGACCCGCGGGATCGAGATCGCGCAGGCCAACCTCAAGAAGGCGATCGCCGAACGGGACGCCGCGCAGACCGCACGCGACCAGTTCGCCGCCCGCCTCGACGGAGATGCCGGGGCGACCGCCGAACTGGCGCGCCTGGACGATTACCAGGCCACTATCGACTTCCTGGCGTCGGCCCTCGATTCCACCGCGACGCAGCGCGACTCGATGTCCGACCATGCGGACGAGGCCGAAGCCTTCGCCGAGGAGATGATCCTCGAAGCGCGCCTCCAGCAGGATCGCCACGACAAGATCTTCACCCAGCTCGAAGACGCGCTGTCCATCTCGGTCGCGCCGCTCGACAAGATGTTCCGCTCCGCCGGTCTCAACACCGACACGCTGCTGAACTCGGTGCGGCGCGGCTATTCGGGCCAAGGTGGCCCGTTGACCCCGATCAGCTTCTCGACCAAGGGCGAAGCGCCGGACGAGACCAGCGTGCGTGCCAACGGCATCATCGAGAAACTCGATCGCATGAACCTCTATCGCCTGGCCGCGGCCAAGGCCCCCTTCGCGCTTCCGGTCGACGGAAGCTTCCGCTTCACGTCTGGCTTTGGCCCGCGCTGGGGACGGATGCATAACGGCACCGATTTCGCAGGCGCCCACGGCACGCCGATCGCAACCACCGCCGATGGCGTCGTAACCTTCGCAGGCCGCCAGTCCGGCTACGGCAACCTGGTCAAGATCAAGCACGATTTCGGGATCGAGACGCGCTACGCTCACATGTCGGCAATCCACGTCAAGGTCGGTCAAAGGGTCTCGCGCGGGGACCGGATCGGTGATATGGGCAATACCGGACGCTCGACGGGCACCCACCTTCACTACGAGGTCCGCGTGGGCGGCAAGCCCGTCAATCCGATGACCTACATCAAGGCAGCGCGCAATGTTTTCTAAATCCAAAATCAACGAGCCCGGGCCGAAACAGGGCGGTGAGGCCGTGAAACCCTCGAGCGAGACTTCCATGAACGCACCCAAGACCAACACGTCCTCGACCGCGCCCAAGGCCAAGCCGCCGGCATCGATCCTGTCCTCGGATCTGACAGTGAAGGGCAACCTGAAGACCACCGGCGACATCCAGATCGAAGGCAACGTCGAAGGCGACATCCGTGCGCATCTGCTGACTGTCGGTGAAGGCGCCGTGGTCAAGGGCGAAGTGATGGCTGACGACGTCGTGGTCAACGGCCGCATCGTGGGCCGCGTCCGCGGTCTCAAGGTTCGCCTGACCTCCACCGCGCGGGTCGAGGGCGACATCATTCACAAGACGATCGCGATCGAATCCGGCGCCCATTTCGAAGGCTCCGTCGCCCGCCGCGACGATCCGCTGAACACCCAGGGCGGTGGCCAATCCCGCCAGCCCATGGGAAGCACCGGAACGTCCAGCCCCGCTCCGGCCGCGTCGAACGCGCCGGCGACCAGCGGCTCCTCCGAAAGCTGAAGCACAACGGTATGAGAGACCAACGGGCGTCCGGCAATGCCGCGACGCCCGTTTTTCGTTTGCAGGCTCCCGACTTGAGCCCGGATTCGAGAATCAGAATCGCAACCGCCGTTACTATGCCTGACAGCCACGGCCAATAAGGCACTTGAGGCCGTTGTCCTGGCAGAAACCAGCGGTCACCGGCCGTTCTAATCTAGGATTTGAACATCGCTCAGATCGTCTTCTCCGAAATCTCGAGCAGGAATACCTGTGGGGCCAGAACTCAATGCAATCTGGCCGACCCCGCCAGCGCCGCTATCTGGGTTTGGATGACCGCCCCCATCCTCCTCTCTACCGTCGGGTCGCATGGCGACCTTTTTCCCGTCATCGCGGTTGCGCGTGCGTTGGAAGAACTTGGACAGCCGGCACGGCTTGCGCTCTCGCCAGAGGATGCCCTGATCGCTCGGGCCCATGGCCTCGATGCCTTCGACTTCGGCCCCTCGCAGACCGAACTTCTCGATCGGCTCGGGCTCGATCCGGACGGTCTGGCGCGACAGATATTTCGCAATCCCTCGCCGATCCTCACGCGCGGGACCTACCCAATGCTGGCCGACTTGGCACAACGCCTGATCCCCGAGGCACAAAAGGCCCGTGCCGTTTCGGCAACCCTTTTGGCCATGGCCGCCCCCTTGGCGGCCGAGGTTACCCGAACGCCTTTCATCCCCCTTTTGCTGCAACCGATGCTGCTGCGGTCAGCCTTGGACCCGCCGCGCATTCCCGGTTTCAGCCCCCCGATGGCGGCAAAGCCCCGATCGCAAGCTACGCGCACCTGGAACCGCGCCTGGCTTCGGGTCATCGACGCAGAGTTTTCGCGGCGCCACGCCCGGGATCAATCCCGCACCCGTCGTGACCTTGGCCTTCCCCCGACACGAGCGGTCCCCCTCTTTGGTCATGCGGCGGAACCGATTGCGCAACTGGGCCTGTGGGATCCCGCCTTCTCCAAGGCACCGCCTGATCGCCCCGTCACGCTTACCGGCTTCCCGAAGCCACCCGGCACTCCTTTGCCGCAGGACCTTCTCAATTTTCTCAACGCCGGGCCTGCGCCATTTGTGGTCAGCCTGGGAAGCGTGTCGCACAATCTTGGCGGCCCGGCCTTCTACAGCGATTGCTGCGCGCTCGCCCGAAGCGCCGGTCTGCGGGCCGTCTTCCTTGCGGGTCCCTCTGCCACGCCGAACGCTCCCGACCTCTTCACCCTTCCGGCGGCATCCCACGATGCGCTGTTCCCCCGCGCAGCAGCCGTTCTGCATCACGGCGGGATCGGCACAACGGGGGCTGCATGCCGCGCCGGCATCCCGCAACTCATCATGCCACTCGGCGCCGACCAGCCCGATAACGTGGCGCGGGTAGAGCGCGCCGGCATCGGGCGCCGCATCCGCCGCCCTTCCGAGGCCGCCGCCGATCTCGCCGCAATCCTCTCGCCGGAAACACGGGACCGAGCCCGCGACATCGCCGAAAGGCTTATTCCCGACGGCGCCGCGACAGCCGCCCGCGCGCTTCTCCAAGCCGTCGAGGGCGGCCATTCACCCTTGTAAAACACCCCGGAGGAGCCGCACAGCGGCGGGGGCAGCGCCCCCCGAGTCCCGACCGTCATTTCAAGACTTCGCTAAAGCGGCCCGAACAAGCCCCCAGCTTCCGCGATCATTCTGCCAGGTGACAGGCCACGCGGGTCGATCCGATCCACCTCAACTCTGGCCGATCCACGCTGCATCGGTCGACCGCAATCGGGCAACGGGGGTGGAACGGACAGCCCGAGGGCGGATCGATCGGGTTCGGGATTTCGCCCTTGGGCGGGTCGATCTCGCGCCCGAAGGCATCCATCTTGGGCGCTGCCTCGAACAGCATTTGAGTATAGGGATGCTTGGGGTCTTCGAACAGGCGATCCCGCGGCGCCTCTTCGATCAGAGCACCCAGGTAGAGGACCCCAATCGTGTCGGCCATATGGCGCACCACCGTCAGGTCGTGGCTGATGAAAAGATAGCTCAGACCCAGATCCGCGCGCAAATCGGACATGAGGTTCAGGACCTGGCTCTGTACGCTGACATCCAGCGCGGATGTCGGCTCGTCGCAAATGATCACTTTCGGCTCGCCGGCCAGCGCCCGCGCGATACAGATACGCTGACGTTGCCCGCCCGAAAACTCGTGGGGGTACTTGCCGGCATCTACGGCGCTTAGACCCACCTTTTCCAGAAGCGCCTCGGCCAGACCGTCGGTCGCTTTTCCCTGCGCGACCGCAGGCTCGGCGACGATGTCGCGGACCTTCCAGCGCGGGTTGAGAGAGGCATAAGGGTCTTGGAAGATCATTTGCAGGTTCGCCCGCACCTCAACTCGGCGCTCGCCCTCGGGCTCGGTCGCCAGATCGACCCCCATGACCTCGACCGACCCCTGCGAGGGCGGCAGTAGCCCCACGACCATCTTGCCGATCGTAGACTTGCCCGAGCCGCTTTCCCCGACCAAAGCATAGCAGGCGTTCTCCTCGATCTCAAACGAGACGTCGTCGACGGCCCGCAACCGTGCCTTTGGCAGCCGCTCGATGACCCGGTTCAACCAAGGCTTCGAGACATCGAAGACGCGGCTAAGGTTGCGGACCCTGACGATCGCGCTCATGTCTCGGCCTTTTCGGTCAGGGGGAACCAGCAGGCGGCGCGGCCGCCATCCACGGACAGGTCTGGCCGGGGATCGTGGCGGCATTTCTCGCCCACCCGGTCGCAACGCGGATGAAAGGGGCAGCCCGCCGGCAGGTTACCCAGCCGTGGCATCGATCCAGGAATTTGGCGCAGGCGTGCCTCTCCCCGGCTGGCATCGGGGGTCGAGGCCATGAGGCCGGCCGTATAAGGGTGGTGCGCGACCGTCACCACATCACGAACCGGGCCAAGCTCGGCCATGCGACCCGCATACATGACGGCCACGCGGTCGGCGGTCTCGGCAATGACCCCCATGTCGTGCGTGATCAGCATGACGGCCAACCCCTTCTCGCGGCACAGGCGCTTCAGCAGGGCCAGCACCTGGGCCTGCACGCTGACATCCAGCGCGGTCGTGGGTTCGTCCGCGATCACGACCTCGGGCTCGGCGCACAAGGCAAGCGCGATCACGACGCGCTGGCGCATCCCGCCCGAGAACTGGTGGGGATAGCTGTCGATCCGGTCCTCGACCGCTGGAATCCCTACGTCATCAAGGGCGGTCATCGCGCGACGTCGTGCCTCGGGCTCTGAAACATCAAGATGCTGCAAGATTGTTTCTGTCAGCTGGTCACCGATGGTCAGAAGCGGGTTCAGCGAGGTCAGCGGGTCCTGGAAGATCATCCCCATGCGCTTGCCCCGGATCCGGCGGATTGCGTCGCCCTTCGTGGTGTGAATCGGCTCGCCCTTCAGCATCACCTGCCCGGCCGAGATTCGCGCGGGCGGGTCGAGAAGGCCGATCACCGCGTTTCCGGTCATCGACTTGCCTGCGCCGCTTTCGCCGACGACGCCCAGGATCTCTCCCGCCGCGATGTCGAAAGACACGTCGTCCACGGGGCGCAGAATACCCCGGCGGCCGGGGATCTCGACGGTCAGGCCCTGGACCGACAATACGGGGTCGGTCATGCGCGCAACTTCGGGTTCAGGGCATCTCGCAACCAGTCCCCCAGCAGATTGATCGACAGCGCCAGCGCCAGCAGCGTGGCCGAGGGGAAGATCAGGATCCACCATTCGCCCGAGAACATGAACTCCTGCCCGATGCGGATCAGCGTGCCCAGCGATGGCTTGGTCGGCGGCGCCCCCACGCCCAGAAAGCTGAGCGTGGCCTCGGCGATGATGGCCAGCGCCAGCGAGATCGTGGCGATCACCAGCACCGGGTTCAGCACGTTGGGCAGGATGTGGCGCAGCATGATCGCATTGCCGGACCGCCCGACCAGCCGCGCGGCCTGCACGTATTCGCGGTTCTTCTCGACCAGCGTGGCGCCGCGCACGACGCGGGCGAACTGCACCCAATCCGACAGGCCGATGGCCAGGATCAGCACCCAGATCGCCACCTGGTCCCGGTATTCAGGGGGCGTGATCCCCTGGGCAATGCCGAAGATCAACATGGCCACCAGGATCGCCGGAAAGGTCAGTTGCACGTCCGCGATGCGCATGATGATCGTCTCGACCCAGCCACCCACATAGGCCGCGATCAGCCCCAGCGTGACGCCGATGGTCATTGCCAGCAGCACCGCCGCAAAGCCCACGAACAGCGAGATCCGCATGCCGTATAGGATGGTCGAGAACACGTCCCGCCCCTGGTCGTCGCTGCCCATCACGAAGACGTCGCCAGTGAACTGGTTGGCTGTCCCAGGCGGCGTGAAGCCGTTCATCAGGTTCAGCGAGGCCGGGTTGAAAGGATCGTAGGGGGCGATCAGCGGTGCGAACACCGCACCGAGGACAAGCACGACGACCACGAAGGCGGACACCATCGCGACGGGCGAGCGGGTGAAGGAGTATATGAAATCGCTCTCCCACGCGCGGCGCAGGCGGGACGGTCGCGCCTGCATTTCGGGCGGGCGGTGATCGGGTGTGTCGGTCACGTCAGTGCCCTTTCGCAGCCGACCGATCGACGCGCAGGCGCGGGTCGATGGCGAAATACAGAAGATCCACGATCAGGTTGATGCCCACGAACATGACCGAGATCATCATCAGATACGCGGCCATGACGGGGATATCCACGAATTGGATCGCGTTAATGAACAACAGGCCCACGCCCGGCCACTGGAACACCGTCTCGGTTATGATGGCGAAGGCGATAATGGATCCCAACTGAAGACCCGTCACCGTGATGACGGGGACCAGCGTGTTCTTCAGCGCGTGGCGGAAGTTGATCGCCCGTTCGCGCAGACCCCGAGCCCGGGCGAAGCGGATATAGTCTGTGCGCAGGACCTCCAGCATCTCTGTCCGGACGAGGCGCATGATCAGCGTCATCTGATAGAGGCCAAGCGTGATCGCGGGCAGGATCAGCGCCTTGAGGCCACTGACGGTCAAAAAACCAGTCGTCCAGAACCCCAGATCCACCACTTGCCCCCGCCCGAAGGATGGCAGCCATCCCAGCTCAACCGCGAAGATATAGATCAGCAGGACCCCGATCAGGAAGGTCGGTAGCGATACGCCGATCAGCGACAGCGCCATGATACTGCTGGAGAGCGCGCCCGACTTGCGAATGGCGGTGAAGATCCCCAGCCCGATCCCGCCGATCAACGCCATCAGCCCCGAGACGAAGGCCAGCTCAAGCGTGGCGGGCAGACGTTCGACCAGGATCTCTCCGACCGGGCGGCCCTGGCGGTAGCTCAGCCCGAAATTGCCCTGCGCGGCTTCTTTCAGGAAATTCCAGTATTGCACGAAGAAAGGCTGATCCAAGCCCAGCTGGTCGCGCAGACGCTCTATATCGGCCTGCGTCCGCTCTTGCCCCAGCATGTTGTCGATGGGGTCGCCGACATAGGTGAACATGGAAAAGGCGACGAACCCGGTGACCAGAAGCACCAGGATCGACTGTCCGACCCGCCTGATGGTGAATGCCAGCACGCCCCGTCCTTCAGTTCACAGTAACCCAGCGCAGGTTGAAGAAATTGTCCTCGCGCTGTGTCAGGTCGACATTGTCCGCCGCCCCCCAGAGAAGGGGCTGCACGTAAAGAGGCACATAGACCGCGTCGTCCTGAACGATCTGCGCGATCTCGTCCAGCATGGCCTGCCGGGCGTCCTCGTCGATCTCGGATTGCACCTGCGGCAGCAGTTCGTCGATCCGGTCATTTGAATAGCCACCAAAGTTCCAGGTGCCGATGCGGTCGGTCTGGGTGGCCACGAGGAAGCGGATCGGGTGTTCGGCGTCGAAGGTGCCCGGCGACCAGCCCAGAAGGTACATGTCGAACTGGTCCTCGCGCAACTCGGGCCAGTAGTTGCGCACCGGGATCGCATCCAGCTGCGCGTCCAGCCCCACTTGAGCCAGCATCGCGACGGTGGCCTGGCAGACGCTTTCGTCGTTGATGTAGCGGTCGTTCGGGCATTTCAGCAGGAACGAGAATCCGTCGGGGTATCCGGCTTCGGCCAGCAGCTCCTGCGCGCGCTCGGGGTCGTAGGCCGGGCGATCGGGCAGCGCGTCCGAGTAGCCGCGCATCGCGGACCCGACCAGTTGGGACGCAGGCTCGGCCGAGCCGCGCATGATCGTTTGCAGGATCGCGGGTACGTTGACCGCATGGGCGACGGCTTGGCGGACGCGGGCATCCTGGAATGGATTACCGTCGGTCTCTCCGCCGATCAGCGTGTCCTTGTCCATGGAAAAGCCATACATGATCACCCGCGCTTCCACACCGCGGATCAGGCGGACATTGGCGGCGGCCTCGACCCGGTCGGCGTCCTGCACGGGAACGGGCTCGATCATCTCGACCTCGCCCGACAGCAGGGCCGCAACCGCGGTGGCGGAATTGTCGATGGGGGTGAAGATGCCTTCGGTCACGTTGCCGCGGTCCTCGCCCCACCAGCCGTCGAACGGCTCCAGCACAGTGCGCAGGCCCGGCTGACGGTCGGTCACACGGTAAGGGCCGGTGCCGTTGGTGTTCAGCGTGGCATACCCGGCCTCGGTGGTGGCCGGCCGTTCGGCGCCGTTCGCCTCGGCCCAGCCGGAGTCCATGATCAGCCAGTTCGCGATGGAGTCCGGGAAAATCGGGTTCGGGGCTTTGGTGCGGATCTCGACGGTATAGTCGTCGGGGGCGGTCACGTCGGTTACGCCAGCGAACCAGCTTGCGGTGTCTGCCCCCTCCGACGCGGCGCGCTCATAGCTGAACACAACGTCCTCGGCCGTGAAGTCCGACCCGTCGTGGAAGGTCACGCCCTCGCGCAGGGAAAAGCGCCAGCCCTCGCCGTCGCCGATGGGCTCCCAGGCGGTGGCCAGGGCCGGTTCGATGCCCATGACGCGGTCGCGGCGAACGAGTCCCTCATAGACGTTGCCAAGGAAGCTGAGGACCGGGGTCGAGTTGTTCGCGTGCGGGTCCAGCGTCGACGGATCGGTCTGGCTGGCCCAGCGGAACGTCTCGGCCGATGCGGGAACGGCGGCGGCGAACGCCAGAACGGTCAGGGTCGAACGGATCACGATGCGTTCCTTCGTTGAAGATGACGTTGGGCCGTCATGTGCGCGCCGCCCGGCTTTCCTGCCGGGCGGCGCCGTCTGAATCAGGAGGACGACATCTCGAACAGCTTGAACTTCGGCTGGTCTTCCACGTCCACCTCGGTCTGGACGCCGTCGGCCATGCCCCAGTTCAGCACCTGGTGGTGGATCGGCAGGTACAGCGTCTCGTCCTGCACCACGTCCCAGATATCGGCGATGGTCTGGCTGCGCACCTCTTCGTCGGTCTCAGAGGAAAGGCTGACGATCTGCTCGTCAAGCTCGGGGTTCGAATAGCCGGTGGCGTTCCAGCTGCCGCGCTCGTCGCCCTTGGTGTGGACGAGGAAGTTGAAGATGTACTCCGAATCGAAGGTCGGAACACCCCAGCCCAGCATGTAGAAATCGGTCGTCTCGTTCGCGATCAGCGGGAAATGCTGCGCCTTGGGCTTGGCGTCTAGGTTCACATTGACCCCGATCTGGGCCAGCATCCCCACGGCCGCCTGGCAGATCGCTTCATCGTTGATATAGCGATCGTTCGGGCAGTCGAGCTGGAGCGAGAAGCCGTCGCCGTAGCCGGCTTCCTCCATCAGGCGGTTCGCCTCCTCGACGTTCTTCTCATACGAGTTGTCCATCTCTTCGGTCCAGCCGTTGACGAAGGGGGGCGCGATGATGCCGGTGGGCTGACTCTGGCCGCGCATCACGACCTGCTGGATCGCCGCGCGGTCCAGCGCCATGTTCATTGCCTTGCGCACGTTCTTGTCGGCCAACGGATTTGCTCCGTCGACGTCGTCATTCTCCAGATCGTCGGCACCGGTGTTCAGACCGAAGAAGATCGTGCGGTTCTGCGGCGCGCTCTGGATCGACAGCCCGTCGGTCCCATCGACCCGGCCAAGGTCCTGGACGGGAACGTCCTGAATGAAATCGACCTCGTTCGACAGCAGGGCCGCCACGCGCGTCGCGGCATTCTGGATGGGGGTATAGACGATCTCGGTCACGGCCATGGGGAATTCGTCCATTCCCCAGTAATCTTCGTTCTGCGACAGGACGGTGCGCACGTCCGGCTCGCGGCTTTCCAGCTTGAAGGCGCCGGTGCCATTGGCGTTCGCGGCGGCATAGGTCGTCTCGCCCCCCTCGTAATCCTGCACCTCAACGGCGTCGTTCGCCTCGGCCCAGCCCTTGTCCATGATGAACAGGTTGGTGAAGTTCGACGGCAGGATCGGGTTCGGGCCGTCGGTGACGAATTCGACGGTGTGGTCGTCGACCGCGCGAATCTCGGTAATCGAGGTCAGAAGCTCCTTCATGTCCGAATCCTCGGACTTCGCCCGCTCGAACGAGAAGACGACATCCTCGGCGGTGAACTCGGCGCCATCGTGGAAGGTCACGCCCTCGCGCAGCTTGAAGGTCCAGACGTTGGGATCGTCTTCGTTCACGCTCCAGTCGGTGGCGAGGGTGGGCACGAAGTTGCCGTCATTGTCGCGCAGGACAAGCGGCTCGTAGATCTGCTGGTTCAGAGCGTGGGTCGGACCCTCGTTCTGGGCATGCGGGTCGAGCGTCAGCGCATCGCCCGCACGCGCCCACCGCAGCGTCTCGGCGGAGGCGGCCGTGGTGGTGGTCAAAAGGGCTGCGGCAAGCAGGCTGGTGGTTTTCATGGGTTTCCCTGTCAGTCTGTTGTCTTGGTCAGGGAAGTTTATCGAAGTCGCCCGGGGTCGCAAGGTGATGACGCCATGCATCCCTTCGGCACGGGCTGGGCCTTGCGCATGGCAGCCCATCGATTGCACCGCCAGGGTGGGGGGCGTCAGTCTTCGCCCGCGGCCTCAGCCCGCGACTTGCCTGCGACGTCCATCGCCAGCGTCGCGGCCATGAACGGGTCCAGATCGCCGTCCAGCACACCCTTGGTGTCCGAGGTTTCATGCTCGGTCCGAAGGTCCTTCACCATCTGATAGGGCTGCAGCACATAGGACCGGATCTGGTTGCCCCAACCGGCCGAGCCCTTGCTTTCATGCGCCTCGTTGATTGCCGCGTTCCGCCGGTCCAGCTCCATCTGGTACAGTCGCGACTTCAACGCCTTCATCGCGATGTCGCGGTTCTGGTGCTGCGACTTTTCCGAGCTAGTGACCACGATCCCCGTGGGGATGTGGGTGATCCGCACAGCCGAATCGGTCGTGTTCACGTGCTGGCCGCCGGCGCCCGACGAGCGGTAGGTGTCCAGACGGATATCGGCCGGGTTCACCTCGATCTCGATATTGTCGTCGACGACCGGATAGACCCAGACTGAGGCGAACGAAGTCTCGCGCGTGCCCTTCCCGAAGGGACTGATCCGCACCAGCCGGTGGACGCCCGATTCCGATTTCAGCCAGCCATATGCGTTCTGCCCGCTGATCTTGTATCCTGCCGACTTGATCCCCGCCTCGCCACCGGCTTCCTCGGATTGAAGCTCGACCTTGAAGCCGCGCTTCTCGGCCCAGCGGACATACATCCGTTGCAACATCTGTGCCCAGTCGCAGGCTTCGGTTCCGCCGGCGCCCGCGTTAATCTCCAGGAATGTGTCGTTTCCGTCCGCCTCGCCGTTCAGCAGCGCTTCAAGCTCGGCGGCGTCGGCGCGCTTCTCCAGCGATTTAAGGGCAGCTTCGGCCTCGGCCACGATGTCGGCATCGTCTTCGGCCTCTCCCATCTCGATCAGCTCGACCTGATCCGACAGTTCCTGCGCCATACCCTCGTAGCGCGCCAGTGCATCGACCAGCGCCTGCCGGTCGCGCATCAGCTTCTGCGCGCTGTCGGGATCGTCCCACAGCGTCGGGTCCTCGACCCGGGCGTTGAACTCTTCCAACCGGAAGGCCGCCGTCCCGTAGTCCATCCGCTGACGCAGAAGGTCGAGCGATTTCTCGATGGACTCGACGGTGTTCTGTATCTCGGCGCGCATGGGCGGGCTCCTCCGGGGCTTCGGGTCACTCCTCTACCAACGGGCATGGGGGGCTACAAGGCGGGCAGGCCTACTCCACGCGGCGCGCGCCCAGGATTTCGCCTGGACCGGGCGCTTGCACGATGACCGCAGCCGGCCCGTTCACCGCCGCCTCGCCGGTCCAGGTACCGGTGCCGTCCCATTCGCCCAGAACCTGCCAGTCGCGCACGATGTTGGCATAGTCCATCACCCGGCCCGCATTCTCGCCGTCGTGTATGGCGACGCGTTCATGCGGGGTGAAACTTACCAGTTGCACCAGCATCGGCCGCGCCGCCGCACCCTCGGCCATCTGGACCCGGATCGAAAGGGTGCCCCCATCGCGCGAAACTGCGACTCGGGCGGGCTGGGGGTCCCCCTTCTCGGCCATGATCGCGTCGGCGACCTGCGCCACGCGACTGCCCACGGTTCGGGCCTCGCCACCCACGATCACCTGCGGGGTATAGATCATCTTTTCGCCCCCGGCATGGGCATAGGCCTTCTGACGCTTCGTGAAACGCGGGTCCGCGAAACTGTCCTTCCAACCGATATAGTCCCAGTAATCCACGTGCAGCGCCAAAGCCAGAACGTCGGGATGGTCGGACATCTCGTGCAGGAAACGGTCCGCCGGCGGACAGGACGAACACCCCTGCGAGGTGAAAAGCTCGACCACGACGGGCTGATCCTCGGCCGTTGCCACGGCAGGACCCCAGGCGGCAAGCGCCAGGGCACACAGAAGACGACGTAGCACGGGGCAACCTCCGGGACGATCGGGACAGGGCGCAGTCGTATGACCCCCCACCCTCAGAGGCCAATCAAGGTTTTGCGAGAGGGACGTAACCAAATGGCGCGACTTGCGCATATGTCACATCTGCATACTGTTGCATACAATCTGGAAATGGTCTAACTCCAACCTAGCTCGCCGGGGAACACCCGACGCATGAATTGACCATCGCAAGGAGCATCGCCATGCCGATCGAAGTCGGACACGACTCGTCGAAGACACGCCGCACCATGGACGTGGACGGCAAAGCCTACGCCTATTACTCGCTCGATGCCGCGAAGGAGGCGGGACTGGGCGACTTCTCCAACCTGCCGAAATCGCTGAAAGTCCTGGCCGAGAACCTGATGCGGTTCGAAGACGGCAACACCACCACCGTCGAAGACATAAAGGCCTTCGCCGACTGGGCACAGAACGGCGGCAAGACCAACCGCGAGATCGCGTACCGCCCCGCCCGGGTCCTGATGCAGGATTTCACTGGCGTTCCTGCCGTGGTCGACCTGGCCGCGATGCGCGACGGGATCGAACAGCTGGGCGGTGACGCGCAGAAGATCAACCCGCTGAACCCCGTGGACCTCGTGATCGACCACTCGGTCATGATCGACGAGTTCGGCAACCCGCGCGCCTTCCAGATGAACGTGGACCGCGAGTACGAGCGCAACATCGAACGCTACACCTTCCTCAAGTGGGGTCAGAAGGCGTTCCAGAACTTCCGCGTCGTCCCGCCCGGCACCGGCATCTGCCACCAGGTGAACCTGGAATATCTTGCCAAGACGGTCTGGTCCGACACCGACCAGTCGGGCGAGATGGTCGCCTATCCCGACACGCTCGTGGGCACCGACAGCCACACCACCATGGTCAACGGCGCGGCCGTTCTGGGCTGGGGCGTCGGCGGGATCGAGGCTGAGGCGGCGATGCTGGGCCAACCCGTGTCAATGCTGATCCCCGAGGTCGTCGGCTTCAAGCTGACCGGTGCGATGCCCGAGGGCTGCACAGCCACCGACCTTGTCCTGAAAGTCTGCGAGATGCTGCGCAAGAAAGGCGTTGTGCAGAAATTCGTCGAGTTCTACGGCGACGGGCTGGACAACGTGCCCCTGGCCGACCGCGCCACGCTGGGCAACATGTCGCCCGAATTCGGCGGCACCTGTGCGTTCTTCCCCATCGACGACGAGACGCTGCGCTACCTCAACCAAACCGGTCGCGAGAAAGAGACAATCGCGCTGGTCGAAGCCTATGCCAAGCAGCAGGGCATGTGGCGCAACGCCGGCGACGAGCCCGTGTTCACCGACACGCTGGAACTGGACATGTCCACGCTGAAGCCCGCCATCTCGGGCCCGAAGCATCCCCAGCAGCACATCAACCTCGACGAGGCGGCCGACCAGTTCCACGCCTATATCGAGGAACAGCGCCATTCGGACAAACCCGAGGACGAGCGCCGCGAGAAGCGCTGGGAAGCCGAAGGCGGACAGCCCGCGCCGAAGGAAATCCCCGGCGACAAGGGCAACCACAAGCGCGCCCATGTCACGATGAAGGACATCGACGGCGAGGAGAAATCGTTCGAACTGCATGACGGCTCGATCGTCATCGCCTCGATCACGTCCTGCACCAACACGTCGAACCCCTACGTGATGATCGGCGCCGGCCTGATGGCCCGCAAGGCGCGCGAACTGGGGCTGGATCGCAAGCCTTGGGTGAAGACCTCGCTGGCGCCGGGCTCGCAGGTGGTGTCCTCTTATCTCGAAGCCACCGGCCTGCAAGAGGATCTGGATGCCATCGGCTTCAACCTCGTGGGCTATGGCTGCACGACCTGCATCGGCAATTCGGGCCCCATCCCCGAGGAACTGTCGAAGGCGATCCACGACAACGACCTGATCGGCGTGTCGGTCCTGTCGGGCAACCGCAACTTCGAGGGCCGGATCAGCCCCGACGTTCGGGCCAACTACCTCGCCTCGCCGCCGCTGGTCGTGGCCTACGCGCTGGTCGGTGACATGAATGTCGACATCACGCGCGAGCCGCTGGGCCAGGACAATAACGGCAACGACGTCTTCCTCAAGGACATCTGGCCCTCGCAGAACGAGATCGCGCGGATGGTCGAGGACACCGTGACCCGCGACCGCTTCCAGGAGAAATACGCCGACGTCTTCGAAGGCGACGAGAAGTGGAAAGCGGTCGAAACCACTGACAGCCAGACCTATGACTGGCCCTCGGGGTCGACCTACGTTCAGAACCCGCCCTACTTCCAGGGCATGGACAAGGAGCCGGGCAAGATCTCGAACATCGACGGCGCCCGGATGCTGGCTTTGCTGGGCGACATGGTCACCACTGACCACATCAGCCCTGCCGGTTCCTTCAAGGAAACGACACCCGCCGGTTCGTATTTGACCGAACGGCAAGTCCAGCCGCGGGAATTCAACTCCTATGGCTCGCGTCGCGGCAATCACGAGGTGATGATGCGCGGCACTTTCGCTAACATCCGCATCCGCAATGAGATGCTGGATGGGGTCGAAGGCGGCTACACCAAGGGTCCGGACGGGAAGCAAATGCCGATCTATGACGCCGCGATGAAGTATCAGGAACAGGGCACCCCCCTGGTCGTGATCGCGGGCGAGCAATACGGCGCTGGCTCCAGCCGGGACTGGGCCGCGAAGGGCACCGCCCTTCTGGGCGTCAAGGCCGTCATCGCCGAAAGCTACGAGCGCATCCACCGCTCGAACCTCGTGGGGATGGGCGTCCTGCCGTTCGAGTTCATGGGCGACACCCGCGAAAGCCTGAACCTGACGGGGGACGAGGAATTCTCGATCCACGGCCTGGAAGAGGATTTCGGCCCCGGCGCCGAGGTGCCCTGCACCATCAAATACGCGGACGGTGCGACCAAGGACATAACGCTGAAGAGCCGGATAGATACGGCGATCGAGATCGACTACGTCAAGAACGGGGGCGTCCTGCACTACGTGCTGCGTCGCCTGGCGGACACCGCCTCGGCCGCCTGACCGGCCGCGACAGTCGCCGATCAAGAAAGGGCCCGCCGCGACGTTTCGCGGCGGGCCTTCCCGCGTCAGGGGGCACGCCGGACCAAAACCCCGGCGCGCAAGGCGTTTCGATCAGCCCCGGCCGCGCCCTTTGCCCTTGTCGCCACCGTTCCCCTTTCCATGACCGCCATCGTTGCCGCGCCCACCGGAATCCCGTCCGCCCGCGTCCCGTCCACCGGAGTCCCGTCCGCCAGAGTCCCGTCCGCCCGAGTCGCGTCCACTTGAGTCGCCCCGGTCCGAGTCGCGGCCGCGGTCGCCCGGCGCATCGTCCGACGCCCGCACCTCGTTCCGGGTCACCATGCCGTCGCCGTTCTCGTCGAACTTCGATAGCGCGCGTTGCGCGTCGGGGCTGAAGGAATGGGTGTCTCTCGCCACCTCCTCGCCTTCATCACCGATATCCCCGTCCGCATCGTCACCGCCGGAGCGGCTCGCCTCGTCCAGCGACAAGGTTCCATCCCCGTCCCTGTCATAGGCGGCCAGGGTCGTGTTCCCCGCCGCGCCGAAGGCGGCCTGAAGCTCGGCCGGGTCCAGCGTGCCGGACCGGTCCCTGTCGATCTGATTGAAGGTCTGCCCCTGCGCCACGGCGACCGTGGCCGAGACGGCGAAAAGGGCCGAGAGGCCTAACATGTTCAATTTCAACGGTACAACTCCCTGCCTGCAAGATCGGCCGAGCTTATCGCCGCGTTTGCTAACCTCAGGTAAAGGATCCCATTGCCGATGGATGGATTCTCCATCGACATATTGCGGAATCAAGGTAACACTGGGTCAAAATACTGACGGACCCGCTTTTCCCGCCATGAAAGACGCGATCAGAACCGCAACGGCCAAACTGGATTGGCCCCTTCCGATGGTCGAGACCGCCGTGCTGATGATCGCGCTGGTCTACGCCGCGCTCACCTGACGCCGGCCTCTTCCAGCGCCGGCAGGATCGTCCGGTCCAGAGTGCGTTCCGTTACCGGACCGGCCACGCGCGCCAGCACTCGTCCTTCGCCATCGACGACGAACGTCTCGGGCACGCCGTAGACGCCCCAATCACGCGCGGTCCGACCGCTCGAATCCGCGGATGTGCCGGCATAGGGGTTCCCCAGCTCGTTCAGGAATGCCAGCGCATTCTCTTCCTCGTCCTTGTAGTTGATGCCATAGATCGGCACTCCCTCGTCCTCGGCCAGCGCCTCGAGGTTCGGATGTTCCACCCGGCAGGGCGCGCACCAGGAGGCCCAGAAATTCACCAGCTTCACACCCTCGGCCTGCAATGCCTCGGCCGTCACAGGCGGCAGATCCCCCAAAGGCGTGACTGTCAGTGCCGGGGCCTCGCGACCCACGAAAGTCGACGGCAACGCATCAGGATCCTCGCGCTGCATCCCGGCAAAGAACAACCCGGCCAGCCCCAGGAACACCACGGGCGGGACGACCGCCAGAATCGGAAATCTAGCCACGCCGCGCCTCCACCTTCTCGAGCTGGCGTCTGACGCGGGCGGCGCGCAGTACCGAAAGTCCGACCAGCGCCAGCAAAAGAACCGCCGACGCACCATAGGCCAGGCCGACCTCCAGCGCGTATTTCCCAAGATCAGGCATCGGCCATCCTTTCACGCAAGCGCAGCACATGTAGCCGCCGCGCCCGGATCTCGGTCCGTGTCCTCAGAAGGACCAAGGCGACGAACAGCGCGAGGAACCCCGCAAGGCAGACCAGCAGCGGATAGTAGAACACGTCGGCCACGTTCTCCTCGGCGTCCAGCGACAGCGACGCCCCCTGATGCAGGCCCTGGTTCCAGAAATTCACGGCATAGCGCGAAAGTACCGCGAAGACCGACCCGACAAGGCACAGCACGCTGGTCAGATCGGCCGCGGTGTCCGGGTCGTCGATGGCGCCCCACAGCGAAATATAGCCCAGGTAGAACAGAAACAGGATCAGGAACGAGGTCAGACGCGGGTCCCACGCCCACCACGTCCCCCACATCGGCTGGCCCCAGACGGCCCCCGTGACAAGCGCGATCAGCGTCATGGTCACACCGATCGGCGCGGCGGCCCGCGCGGCCAGAGCACTGACATGATGCCGCCGGATCAGCCAGATCAGCGACGCCACCAGCATCATGAACCACGCGTTGATCGCCAGGAAGGCGGCGGGGACATGCAGGTAGATGATCTTGACCGTTGCGCCTTGGCGATAATCGTCCGGGGTGAAGAAGAACCCCCAGATCAACCCTCCGATCAGACACAGCGCCGCCAGCCCGCCGAACGCGGGGACCAGCCGTTGCGTCACGGCCATGAAGCGGGTCGGATTGGCGAAGGTCCAGATCGACGGCATGGTTCTTCCTCTACCGCGCACGATCCCGGCCAACAAGAGACGGGCGGTCACACCTTCGTCGCGTCAGCGCAGGCTGGTGCGCAATGCCGCCGCCGCGGCAAACGGCAAGCCCGCGACACAGCCCAGCGTGACCGCCCCCAAAAGGGCAAGCGGCGTGCCCGGATCCAGCCCATCCGCCCCCCGCCGCGCGACGTCCGCCCCGAAGACCAGCGTGGGGATATAGAGGGGCAGCACCAGAAGCGACATCAACAGCCCGCCCCGCTTCAGCCCCACGGTCAACGCCGCGCCGAACGCACCGATCAGCGACAGCGCCGGGGTGCCGACCAGAAGCGAGACCGTCAGCCACAGATGCCCGGGCCAAGGCATGCCCAGAAGAACCCCCAAAGGCGCGGCGGCAAGGCTCAGCGGCAGGCCCGTCGTCAGCCAGTGCGCCGCCGCCTTGGCGAGCGTCACCCCCTCCAACGGGACGGGGGCTGTGGCCAGAAGGTCCAGCGCGCCGTCCTCTCGGTCAATGGCGAAGATGCGGTCCAGTGACAACAAGCAGGCCAGAAGCGCCGCGATCCACAACACGCCCGGCGCGATGGGGGCCAGTCGCGCGGTCTCCGGCCCCACTCCGAACGGGACGAGCACGGTGACGATCAGGAAGAAGGCCAGCCCAAGGCCGAAGCCGCCCCCCGCCCGCACGGCCAGTGCAAGGTCCCGCAGGATCAGGCGGATCACCCAAAGGCCTCCAGCGTCGCGCGAAAGCGTTGGACGTCCAGCGTATCACCCTGCAACCCCAGATCGATATGCGTGGCGATCACGGCGATCCCGCCATCCCCGAGATGCGCGCGCACCATGTCGGCGAAGCGGCCGGTGTTCTCGGCATCCAGTGAAACGGTGGGCTCGTCCAGGCACCAGATTGGCCGCCCTGTGACGAGCAATCGCGCAAGCCCCAGCCGCCGGGCTTGCCCGGCCGACAGGTGCTGGGCCTGCCGATCATCCAACCGCTCCAGCGCGAAGGCGCGCAAAGCCGGGGTGATGTCGCGAAGACCATGCAAACGGGCCCAGAACGACAGGTTCTCGGCCACGGTCAGCTGCCCCTTCATTCCGTCGCGGTGCCCGCCATAGGCGATGGCGTCCGACCCGGGCGAGACCTCGCCCGCATAGGCGCGTTGCAGACCGGCCAAGGTACGCAGAAGCGTCGTCTTGCCCGACCCGTTCGGCCCCCGCAGGATCAGCGCGTGACCGGCCTCGACCGCGAAGGACAGGTCCGCCAGGACCGGCAGGCCGCCGCGTCCCACCGTCAGCCCTCTGGCCTCCAGCCTCATCGTGGTCTCACGTCGGCAGAAGGGCCGCACCGATCCGGCGCCCCTCGCCCAGAAGGACGTTGTAGGTCCGGCACCCCTGCCCCGAAGCCATGCTCTCGACCCCGATCCCCGCCTCATCCAGCGCATCGCGGAAATCGCGGGGGATATGTGTCATCTCAGGGCCGGTCCCGATCAGCATGATGTCGATCTGGTCGCGGGCCGCCAGGATCGGGGCGGCGTCGAAACCGCTCCACGCGAACCGCCCCGAGGGCAACAGCAACATGGCCCCCTCGTGCACCTCGCCGCCCACGCGAAAGAAGCCCGTCCCATACCCGTCGATGGGCACGCCTTCCATGAATTCAGTCGGATTCAGTTCCATGCCGCGGACCCTAGCCTCCTTCGCGGACGGGTCAAAGCCCCTGCGACCGAAACCCTATGACGCAGCCAATACAGCGGAGCGGCGGCGCTTGCCCAACCTCTTCGCTCACGCTACTGTGAGCCATCGGAACGCCGGGTCCACGGCGCCGATCACCGGAAAGCCATGACATGACGCTCTCGATGCTTGCTCGGGCCGAGCAACCGTTGAAATGGATCGCGTTCGCCCTCGGGCTCGCCAGCACCGTCTGCATCGTGCAGGGCTGGCAATTCGCCGCAATGACGCTCAGCCTGCCCTTCTGCCTGATCTGGATCTTCTGCGGCTGGCTTAGGACCGAGCCGCAGTTGAAATACACCAACATCCTGTTCGCCGGGCTGTACGTCTACGGCATCACGCGCGCGCTGGTCGCGGGCTAGCTGTCGATCTTTGCGAACTGGTTGCCCTCTGTCTTGTCGGGCTTCGACCAGTCGCGCTTCACGCCCAGGAACAGAACGATGTTCTTCGCGACGAAGACGGACGAATACGTACCGACAATAATACCCCAGGTGATCGCGAAGACGAAGCCGCGGATCACATCGCCGCCCAGAACCAGAAGCGCGATCAGCGCAATCAGGGTGGTGCCGCTGGTCATGACCGTCCGGCTCAATGTCTCGTTCACGCTGAGGTTCATCACGTCCTTCAGGGCGCGCGACTTGTACTTTATCAGGTTTTCCCGCAGCCGGTCGAAGATCACGACGGTGTCGTTGATCGAATAGCCGATGATCGTCAGGATCGCCGCAATGGTCGCCAGGTCGAACTGGATCCGCAGGACCGAGAACAGCCCGATCGTCAGGATCACGTCGTGAAACAGCGCCGCGACCGCCCCGACCGAGAACTGCCACTCAAACCGCAGCCAGATATAGATCAGGATCGCCGCCAGCGAAGCCGCAACGGCCAGGAACGCCGTCTGGATCAACTCGCCCGAGACCTTGGGACCAACGGATTCCACGCTGGTGAACTCCACCGACGGGGCAACCTCTGCCAGCGCGGTGCGCACCTCCTCGATCGTATCGGGAGAGACGCTGGCCTCTTCCCCCTGCGCGCCAAGACGCACCATCGCCACGTTCTCGTCCGGCCCGAAGGACGGGTCGAACACCTCCGAGATCACGACATCCCCCAGGCCCAACGGTTCCAGCGCGGCACGGTATTCGGCGACGTCCACGACCTCCTCGGCCTGGGTCCGGATGGTCGTCCCGCCCTGGAAGTCGATGCCGAAGTTCAGGCCCAGCACGGCCCAGACGATCACCGACAGGATCATGGCCACGACCGACGCGCCGAAGGTAAGACGAGCACGCTTGAACCAGTCGATATTCACATCGTCGGGGACGAATTTCAGGCGCATGGCGTCAAACCTCGATGGTCTTGGGACGGCGGCGGTCGAACCACGTCACGATGATCAGGCGGGTCACGAAGATTGCGGTGAACACACTGGTCAGGATCCCCAGGCCCAGCGTCACGGCAAAACCGCGGACAGGACCCGAGCCCAGCATGAACAGGATGCCCGCGATGATGAACGTCGTGATGTTGGCGTCGACGATCGCCGACAACGCTCGCTCGTAGCCCAGGCTGATCGCGCGGCTGGGGCCCTTGGCGGTCTTCAGTTCCTCGCGGATTCGCTCGAAGACCAGAACGTTCGCATCGACCGCCATGCCGATGGTCAGCACGATCCCGGCGATGCCCGGAAGCGTCAGCGTGGCGCCGATCAGGCTCAGCAAACCGAAGATCAGGCCCACATTGATCAACAGCGCGATGTTGGCGAAGATCCCGAACAGGCCATAGCTGGCGGCCATCATCACCATCACGGCGGCGAAAGCCACCAGGCAGGCGATGCGGCCAGCGTCGATCGAATCCTGGCCCAGTTCGGGGCCGATGGTTCGTTCTTCCAGGAAGGTCAGTTCGGCCGGAAGTGCGCCTGCACGCAGAAGCACGGCCAGTTCTGTCGATTCCTCGACCGTAAAATTACCGGTAATGATGCCCGACCCGCCTGGGATGTGGCTTTGAATGACGGGGGCCGAGATGACCTCCTCGTCCAGCACGATGGCGAAGGGCGATCCTATATTCTCGGCTGTGTAATCGCCGAACGCGCGCGCGCCTTGGGGATTGAAGCGGAAATTGACGGCGGGGCGCCCGTTCTGGTCGAACGCCGGCTGCGCGTCGGTCAGCGTCTCGCCCGAGACGACCGGAGTGCGCTCCAGCACGTAATACGCTCCCTCTTCGTCCAGCGAGGGATAAATCACATTGCCCGGCCCTGCATTCGCGTCGGAATCGCCGGTCCGGTTCAAAACCGGGTGGAAGGTCAGTTGCGCTGTCGTGCCGATCAAGGTCTTGAGTTCCGCGGCTGACCCGATGCCGGGCACCTGGATCAGGATCCGGTCCGCGCCCTGGCGCTGGATCGTGGGCTCGCGCGTGCCGACCTCGTCGACGCGGCGGCGGATGATCTCCAGGCTCTGACGGATGGTTCGGTCGTCGGTCGCGGCGCGTTCTGCTTCGCTGAGGGTCAGTCGCAGCACCGCAGTATCGCCCGTCTGCTCGCCCGACACTTCCAGGCTTTGGGTCCCCGCACCCGAGATCGAGGCCACAGGCTGCGACAGCCCCCGCACGATTTCCAAGGCGCGCGACAGTCCATCGGGGCGTGAGATCCGCACCTCCAACACCGGCCCGCCCTCGTCCGTGCGACGGATGGTGCCCACCGTGTCCCGCGCCTCGCGCAACTCGTTTCGCAGCTCGGGCCACAGACCGTCGATCCGCTGGGCATACACATCCTCGACCTGCACTTCGGCCAGAAGATGCGCCCCTCCCCGCAGGTCGAGGCCAAGGTTCACCAAGCCGGACGGCAGCCAGTCCGGCCAGCTCTCGGCGGCAGCGGTCCGCTCGGGCGTCGCGCCCATGGTCTCGATCGTGGCACGGGCATCGTTGGCCTGCTCCACCCGTCCATAGAACAGGTTGGGCACCGCCAGCACGATCCCCAGGGCCACGAGCCCCCAGATCACGACGCGTTTCCAGAGCGGAATTTGCAGCATGTCAGTGCCTTTCAGCGAGCAGGCCTCAAGCCTCGGCGGGCTCGGTCTTGCTACGGACCTGAGCGATGGTCGACTTCACGACCCGCACCTTGACGCCTTCGGCCAGTTCGACCTCGGCCTCGCCTGCGTCAAGCACCTTGGTCACCTTGCCCACGAGACCGCCCGCCGTGACCACCTGGTCCCCCCGGCGCAGCGCTTCGACCATCTTCTGATGCTCCTTCACCTTTTTCTGCTGCGGCCGGATCAGCAGGAAATACATGATGGCGAAAATCAGGATCAGCGGCACGAAGCTGGCAAATGCGCTTCCCGCGCCACCGGCGGCCTGCGCATAGGCGGGTGTGGCGAACATGGTCGGTCCTCACAGGGCTGGTTGGGGCCAAGGCGGCCCGGCTTCAAAATCGGCTTCGTCCTATCTGTGCCCTCCCCCGTTGTCCAGCAAGCCCGACCCTGCGCCGAACCTGCCGCCAGATTGCGCGACATGCGTGAACAAAGTGCAAACACCGACAAGCGGCATGCGAAAAACCGTGCGGCAATTCCATCTGGCGCAAAAGCTCTCCTTGCATTCGCAGCCCTGCGCTATCGTGTCCCGCATGCGCCGCGCCCTTTGTCTCATCGCCCTTGTGCTGCTGCCCGGCGCCACCGATCCGCCCCCGTCCGAGGGTGTTCTGCGCCTGGGTCGCCCGGACCAGCGCGACACCTGCACCGCGTTCCTGATCGCCCCCGCCACCGCGTTGACGACCGTGCCCTGCGCCCGGGCGAACCGGAACCTCCAGGGCCCTGCGACGACCTACCGCCCCGGTGCCATCCTCCGTCCGAACCTGCCGCCGATTCCCGAATACCACGCCCAAATTTCCCAGGCCGCGCTGCCGCTCGATCCCGCGACTCTTCTCACGCCCCTGCCCACCGGCCCCGCTCCGCCCGTGGGGGCGATCCTGGCGCTGATCACCTATCCCGCCGGTGCCACCGATCCTGCGCACCGCACCTGCCGCCTGATCGACCGGCGCGGCATGGATCTGCTGCTCGACTGTCCCACCGCCCCGGCCGAGCGGGGCAGCCCCGTCCTGACCCGCACCGCCGACGGCTGGCACGCCGCCGCCATCCTCATCGCCGGGATCGGCACGACGCGCAGCCTCGCCACGCTGATCTCGCCGCAACTGCTGCCCGGCTACACACCACCGTGAGATTGCGCCATAACGCGCGCGACTCGAACGCACGCCCGATACCCCGCCCGGAGGCCCCCATGCACGACATCCGCACCATCCGCGACAATCCCGAAGCTTTCGACGACGCGATGGCCCGCCGCGGCATCCCGAACGCCTCCGCCCCCCTCCTGGCCCTGGACGAGGCCCGCCGCGCCGCCATCCACGCGTCCGAGACCGCGAAGGCCCAGCAGAACGCGGCCTCCAAGCAGGTCGGCGCCGCCAAGGCGCAGGGTGACGAGGCCGAGTTCGACCGCCTGCGCGCCGAGGTCGCCCAGAAAAAGGCCGAGGTCGCCGACCAGGAACAAGCCGCCCGCGAAAAGGATGCCGAGCTGATCGCCCAGCTCATGACCCTGCCCAACACCATGGCCCCCGACGTCCCCGAAGGCACCTCCGAGGATGACAACGTCGAGATCAAGCGCCACGGCGACCCCACCCCGATCGCCAACGCCAGGGAACACTACGACCTCACCGCCGACATCGACTTCGAAACCGCCGCCCGCCTCTCCGGCTCCCGCTTTGCCCTGCTGCGCGGCCAGATCGCCCGCCTCCACCGGGCGCTGGCGCAGTTCATGCTCGACACCCATGTCGACCAGAACGGCCTGACCGAGATCATTCCCCCCGTCCTCGTCAAGGACGAGGCGATGCGCGGCACCGGCCAGCTCCCCAAATTCGCCGAGGACAGCTACCAGACCACCAACGGCTGGTGGTTGATCCCCACCTCCGAGGTGCCCCTGACCAACATCGTCGCGGGCGAGACCCTCTCCGAATCCGACCTGCCGAAACGCTTCACCGCCCACACCCTGTGCTTCCGGTCCGAGGCCGGGTCCGCCGGCAAGGACACCGCCGGCATGCTCCGCCAGCACCAGTTCGAGAAGGTCGAGATGGTCTCGATCACCCACCCCGACACCTCCGATGACGAGCAGCTGCGGATGCTTGCCTGCGCCGAGGGCATCCTCGAGGCGCTGGATCTCCCCTACCGCACGATCAAGCTCTGCACCGGCGACACCGGCTTCGGCGCCCGCCGCACCTTCGACATCGAGGTCTGGCTGCCGGGCCAGAAGCGCTACCGCGAGATCAGCTCGGTCTCGAACTGCTGGGACTTCCAGGCCCGCCGCATGAACGCCCGCTTCAAGCCCGCAGACGGGGGGAAGCCGCAATTCGTGCATACGCTGAACGGCAGCGGAGTAGCCGTGGGGCGGGCGCTGATCGCGGTGCTGGAGAACGGGCAGCAGCCGGACGGCAGCATCGTCGTGCCGGAGGTGCTGCGGGGGTATATGGGGGGCGTGGAGGCGATCGATAGATGAGCACGGCGCAACTTGTTTGGCGAGCAGGTGCGATTGGCGAGATCGTTCTGTCCGATGCAGAAGCCACGTCCATCTTTCAATCAAACGCGTTCATCTCCGATCTCTGGGAGATCGAAGAGGCATTCCGAGCGCTTTGGCGAGCGCACTTCGAGTTCGAGAAACGGCAGCTGATCTATGCGCTCGAATGCGATCGCCAACTCGACGCGCGGCTGCCTGGCCACGAATTTTTAGACACACCCTATGCAGACCTAAACATCTCAGCGCAAACCTTCCTGAGCTCAAGCCGCGTATTCGAAGAGCGAATCAGAAAACGCATACCAAAGCACAAAGCAGTAGGAGTGCTGGAGGCTGATCTAAACGCAATCTTCTCGGAGAAATACGACAACTCCTTCAGCTACAGGCTTTGCTACGCGCTTAGAAATCACGCGATGCACAATAGCTCCCCTCTTCATGGCGTTTCCCTCAGAAGGAAGCGAGTTCAGAGCGCTGACTATTCCCCAAAAGGCAATTCAAGAAGCAAGGTATCATTCGAATCGACAACGGACGCCGAAGAATTGATAAATAACGAGAAGATAAATAAGAAGTTTCGCCAAGAGCTCCGCGACCTGCTTGAGAAAACTCACTCATTCACGGCTGCAAGCCGGGAGTTTTTGGATCAAATCATTATCATTCGAAAAGAGATATACGAACGCTTGCACCAACACTTAATCGGTTCAATCGAGACTCAGGAAGTATACAAAGAACGCCTGAAACTAGAAACGTCCACGGACGGCAACTCCGCACAACTGAACTTTGGCCAAAAAAGTATATATATAAACTATGTCTTCTTACAAAAGCTCGACGGGTTCCTAAAGGAATTTCGACACCCTTGGGTTGCGCGCACATTCATTAGCAGTGAAACAGATTGAGGCGATGCACAGTGCGCGCTCATGCGCACCCTACCCCTCCCCCCAAACCGCCCCACATCGCACCCCATGCGATACCTCATCCCCCTCCTCGCCCTCGCCCTCGCCTTCGCCGCGTCGCCGCTGCTGACCGGCAGCTTCGGCGGGTTCGACCCGAACGCCTACCCCGTCCCGCAGGATGACCCGTCCGTCACCCCCGCAGGCTACGCCTTCTCGATCTGGGGGCTGATCTACCTGGCGCTGATCGCCCACGGCCTCATCGGCCTGCGCCGCGGCGATGACCCCCACTGGGCGCCTACCCGCACAAGCAACCGTAGGGTGCGCATTCATGCGCACCGAACCCCGAACCGCCCCAATCCATTGGCCAAACGGCGCGCATGAATGCACGCCCTACCCATCCCCCCGCCGCGCCCCACATCCGTCCCCATGCGATACCTCATACCCCTCCTCGCCCTCGCCTTCGCGGCTTCCCCGCTGGTGACCTCCTCCTTCGGCGGGTTCGATCCGAACGCCTTTCCCGTCCCGCAGGACGATCCGCCCGTGGTGCCGGCGGGATATGCCTTCTCGATCTGGGGGTTGATCTATCTGGCGCTGATCGCCCACGGCCTCATCGGCCTGCGCCGCGGCGACGACCCCGACTGGGCGCCCACCCGCGCGCCCCTCGCGGTCAGCCTCGCCGTGGGGGCCGTCTGGATCCCCGTCGCCAATTCCTCGCCCGTCTGGGCGACCGTCCTCATCCTGATCATGCTGGCGGGCGCTCTGGTGGCGCTCCTGCGCGCCGGGCCGTCCGACCCGTGGACCCTGTCCACCCCAATCGGCCTCTATGCCGGCTGGCTCACCGCCGCCAGCGCCGTCAGCCTCGGCCTGCTGCTGGCGGGCTACGGAATCACCTCCGACCTCACCGCGGCCCTCGTCGCGCTGACGGTCGCCCTCGCCATCGGCCTCGGCATCCTGAATGCCCGGCCGAGCTGGGGTTACGTCGCGCCCCTCACCTGGGCCTTCACGGGGGTCGGCATCCGGAACTGGGACGACGCGTGGATCCTGACCGCCCTTGCGCTGATCGCAGCCGTCGGCGTCATCCTGGCGGGGGTCGTCATGACGAAGGCCCGACGCGTGTCCGGCGCCTGACCGGCGCGCGCCCGGCCCGTGTCCGACCGATGTCCGACGCGGGCGGGACAAATGTCCGGCGCATGTCCGACGCTATTTCAGGTGTTTGCGCAGCCGCGAGGGCGTTGATTTCGTCTTGCCCTTGTACGGGTTCTGATCCGCCTGCGAGCGCATCCAAAGCCGGATCGGCGTCCCCGGCATATCGAAATCCTGCCGCAACCCGTTGATCAGGTATCGGCTATAACTCTCTGAAATGTCTTTCGGATTCGAGCACATCACAACAAATCCCGGCGGCCGCGTCTTCGCCTGCGTCATATATCGCAGCTTGATCCGCCGCCCGCCCGGCGCAGGGGGCGGATGCGCCTCGACCATGGCTCCAAGCCATTGATTCAACTTGGCAGTTTTGACCCTGCGGTTCCAGACATCATGCGCCATCAGAATCGATTCTTGCAAACGGTCCAGCCCCCTCCCGGTCTTGGCCGAGACGGTTACCAACCGGACCCCCCGAAGCTGCGGCAGAAGACGCTCGCATTCCTCTCTAAGCATCAGAATCTTATCGTTTTTATCCGGCTCGGCGTCCCACTTGTTCACCGCGATCACCACAGCCCGCCCCTCGCGTTCCGCAAGGTCGGCGATCCGCAGATCCTGTTGTTCGAACGGGATGGCGGCATCCAGCAGAACCACGACAACCTCGGCGAACTTCACGGCCCGCAACCCATCGGAAACGCTGAGCTTTTCCAGCTTTTCCTGGACCTTCGCCTTCTTGCGCATGCCAGCGGTGTCGAAGATTCGCACCGGCAATCCATCCCAGTCCAACCGGACCGAGATCGCATCCCGCGTGATCCCCGCCTCCGGCCCCGTCAACAACCGGTCTTCACCAAGCAACCTGTTGATAAGCGTGGACTTCCCTGCATTGGGCCGCCCAACAACAGCCACCTGCAGCGGCTTCTCGAACGTCGGGACCCGTGGACCGTCCTCATCCTCTTCCCCAACATCCACGTCCGTCTCAGGCGCCGTTTCCTCGATCCGAGCTTCAGCTTCAGCCGCCAAGGGTTTAAGGATGCTATATAATTCAGGCATTCCCTCGCCATGCTCGGCCGACAGACGCAAAGGCTCCCCCAGGCCAAGCCCATAGGCCTCGATCAGCCCGCCATCGGCCGCCCGCCCCTCGCACTTGTTTGCTGCCAGAATGACGGTCGTCCCTTTCCGCCTCAGGATCTCGGCGAAGACCTCGTCCACGGGCGTCACCCCGACGCGTGCATCGACCACGAAAAGACAGGCATCCGCCATCTCGACCGCCCGCTCGGTCAGCCGCCGCATTCGTCCCTGAAGGCTGTCGTCCGTTGCGTCCTCCAGCCCGGCCGTATCGACCACGGTAAACCGAAGGTCTCCCAACTTGGCTTCCCCCTCCCGCAGGTCCCGGGTCACGCCGGGCTGGTCATCGACCAGCGCCAGTCGCCGTCCGACGAGGCGGTTGAACAGGGTGGACTTGCCCACATTGGGCCGTCCGACGATGGCAAGGGTGAAGCTCATGGGCTACCGCTCCGGGTTATCAGAGGCCGCCCATTATAGGACGGCTTAGCGGAACGCCAGCAATTGTCCGTCCCGACTGACGACGTAGAGCGTTTGACCCGCGACGACCGGATCCGACGCCGCGCCACCTGGCAGGGCAATTTCACCCCTTTGCGCTCCGGTTTCTGGATCGAAGGCGCGCAATTTCTCGTCCGAGGACGCCACCCAAAGACGACCCCCGGCAAGGACCGGGCCGTTATGCGTGAAGACCGACTTGCGGCGGCGAATGCCGGTCCGTTCGAAATAGGGAAGGCTTACCCCCCAGACGCGGCTTCCGTCGTTGGCGTTCAGCCGGACGAGTTCGGCCTGGTCCGTAACGGCGAAGACCGAACCGCCGGTGACGACGACGGGGGACATCGCCCCCTCTTCGGCGGACCAGATCAGCGTACCGGACGACAAGGTGTAGGCATTCGTGCGACCCGACGGAGACCCGGCATAGACGGTGTCGCCAGCAATAACAGGATCGGCAGAGATGTCGGTGATCGAAGCATAGACTCGTCCCGCCCTGCTTCCCGCGAGGGCCGAAGTCCAGATCGGCGTGCCGCCCGGCAAAACCCCGCGCAATTCGCGGCTATCGAACGGGAACACGATCGTCCCGTTCGCGACGGCTGGCGCGGCGCCGCCGACGACCGACGCGGACGATGGCGTCCCCTGCTCACTCCAAAGGATGCGGCCATTCTCGGCGTTGATCGCCCAGGCGGTGGAGTCCCGTCCGACGACATAGACCGTGCCGTCCGAAACCGTAGGCGGACCGGATGCAGCTGCACCCAGGTCCTGAACCCAAAGTTGCCGACCGGTACCTGTATCTAGGGCGAGCAGCTGTCCGTAGGCAGTCGAGACGAAGAGGGTTCCGCCCGAGACTGCAAGGCCCGCGCCCGAGGCTTCGGTCGTCTCGCCCACAGGCGACACGTCGGTCGACCAGATCGGCTGGCCCGAAATCGTGTGCGCCATGACCCGCGCCCGGCTGTCCACCGTGAAGATGCGGTCGCTCGCGACGACCGGGCTGGCCGTGATGCGATGGCGCCGATCTTCCGCCTGACCGATATCGACACTGAAGCGCAAACCGGGATTGGCGGAAAGCGCGCCGTGCGGAATATCGTGGTCGGGTGCATACGCGGTGTGCGTCCAGTCCGCGATGGCGACAGGTGCCGGCAGCGACAACGGCAAGGCCCGGTCGACGTTAACGGTGTCCTCGGCGCGGAGATTCATGCGTTCGCCCAGAAGAAGCTCTTCCCGATCCCCGCATCCCGCCAGAAGCGCAAGGGTGGCAACCGTCGCAAGGCCGATCCGAACCATGTTGCGTCCTCTCATCCCTCGGCCGTTTCCAGCGACCCACCCAGCGCGACAATCAACTGCCGGGCCCGGGCTTGCAAGTCTCGCGTCGCAGCACCGTCCTGCACGATTTCGCGCAGTGTCTCGATGGCGACAGAGGTGTCACCGGCACGCACATGCGCCAGTGCCTGCTGTTCCAGCGCCAAAAGGCGGTAAGGCGCGCCTGGAATCGTCAACGGCTCGAGCAGGTCCAGAACCTCTGGCGCCTCGGCGCGATCCTGCAGCAGCATGACAGCCTTCAGCCGCGCCAGTTCGCGGTAGAGCGACGGAATCGTGTCGTCCGAGCCGATCTGCTGCAATAGCTCCAGCGTCCGGGCTTCGGCTTCGTCCGTCTCCAAGGTATCCGCTGCTAGCATTGCAAGAAGCGCCCGCCGTGTCCCTTCGGCCGGGATACCCAGAAGGGCCTCCCGCCGCTCTTCGGGGTTGTCGTAAGACAGGGCGGCCACGATCTGATCGCCGAAAGCCTGCGCCGAGGCACGCTCCTGCGCGCGCTGCCATTCGACATATGCCGCGATTCCGACGGCCAGAACCACCAGCGCGATCGCGATCCAGCCATACCTGCGGAGCATTCCGAAGAGTCGGTCGCGCCGGACCTCTTCGGAGACTTCATCAATGAAACTGTCGCGGTCGCTCACGCTGTCATCCCCGGGCTGTCGTTTGTGCCTCTTAACGTGGCATTCGGCGGATTGCCAAGGGCGCCGCCACGATGAGTTCGGATCCGCCGACCGCGAAAATGCGTAAAAACCGCGCGCTGAACCGATTAGTTCAGTTCCGAGTCTTCCTATTAGTCCCGACAGTCCCTATTTCGACGGCGACACAGCTGGAAATATTGCCATGCGCGTTTTCTCGATCATCACGGCCCTTCTCGTCGCGGTGGCCCTTTACGGCCTTGTAATCGAGCGCAATGCGCTTCTGGAGTTCGCGGGGGCGGATCCGGTCCTCATCGGGGCGGCCGAGCAATCGTTGGACGAAGAAGGAAGCACAGGGGTTTCCGTCGTCGCCGTCCGGTCCGAAGCCCGGGCCGTGGATACCGCCGTGATCGTGCGCGGCCAGACCGAAGCCGCACGCCAGGTGGATGTGAGGGCGGAAACCAGCGGCCGTATCGTCAGTGCACCCCTGCGCAAGGGCACCTTCGTTTCGGAAGGTGAGGTCCTTTGCCAGATCGACCCGGGCGACCGTCAGATCTCGCTGGCCGAAGCGCGGGCCCTGTTGGCCGAGGCCGAGGCCGCCCGGCCCGAGGCGCGCGCCCGCATCGCCGAAGCAGAAGCGCGCCTGACCGAGGCCGAGATCAACCAGAACGCCGCCTCGCGCCTCAGCGAGGATGGGTTCGCGTCCCAGACCCGTGTCGCGTCGGCCGACGCATCCGTCGAATCCGCTCTGGCCGCCATCGAGGCGGCCAAAGGCGGCCTGGAATCGGCCGAGGCCCGGGTACAATCAGCGGCCGCGGCTGTCGCAAGTGCCGAGACCGAGCTGCAGCGGCTGGACATTGCCGCACCCTTCGCGGGCGTTCTGGAAAGCGATACGGCCGAACTCGGCTCACTTTTGCAGGGCGGAGGGTTGTGCGCGACGATCTTCCAGCTCGACCCCGTAAAACTTGTCGGCTTCGTTCCGGAAACTTCGGTCGATCGAATCGAACTGGGCGCCAGGGCCGGCGCGCAGCTTGCGTCCGGCGGTCGGGCCGAGGGCGAGGTGACGTTCCTGTCGCGTTCGTCGGACCCGCAGACCCGAACCTTCCGCGTCGAGGTCGAGGTGCCGAACGCCGACCTGGCGATCCGGGACGGACAGACGGCCGAGATCCTAATTCAGACAGAAGGGCGGCAGGCCCACCTTCTTCCCCAATCCGCGATGACGTTGAACGATGACGGCGATCTTGGCGTGCGGATCGTGAACGGCGAGGATCAAGCCGAGTTTGTGCCTACCGACATCCTTCGCGATACCGCGCAAGGTGTCTATCTGACCGGCTTGCCCGACGCGGCCGACATCATTGTCGTCGGACAGGAATACGTGACCGACGGCGTCCCGGTGAACGTCACCTATCGCGAGGCTGCGCAATGACCCGCATGGTGGACTGGGCGGCAGAGCACGCCCGGATGGTTCTGGCGTTCATCATCCTGTCGGTGACCGCAGGGTGGCTTGCCTACAGCGGCCTGCCCAAGGAAGGCGAGCCCGATATCGAGATTCCGGCGCTGTTTGTTTCGGTCCCCTTCCCCGGGATCTCGGCGCAGGATTCCGAAACGCTGCTGATCAAACCGATGGAGACCGAGCTTTCGGACCTCGACGGGCTGGAGACGATGACCTCCACCGCCGCCGAAGGCTATGCGGGCGTCGCGATGGAGTTCGAGTTCGGCTGGGACAAGTCGCAGACCCTGGCCGACGTGCGAGACCGGATGAACAATGCCGAGGCGAATTTCCCCGAAGGCGCGGAACAGTATTCCATCAACGAGATCAACTTCTCGGAATTCCCGATCATCATCGTCAACCTGACCGGCGACCTGCCCGAGCGCACGCTTCTGCAGGTGGCCGAGGATCTGCAGGATCGGCTTGAGGCGCTCGAACCCGTGCTCGAAGCGCCCTTGGCCGGACATCGCGACGAGATGCTCGAGGTCGTGATCGACCCATTGCGTCTGGAAGCCTACAACGTGACAGCGGCCGAGCTTATAAACGTCGTCCAGAACAACAATCAGCTGATCGCGGCGGGCGAAATCGAGTCCGATCAGGGATCGTTCGCGGTCAAGATCCCCTCGAGCTTCGACGAGCAGCAGGACATTTACAACCTCCCTGTCAAGGTGAACGGCGACCGCGTCGTGACCTTGGGCGATCTGGCGGACATCCGCCTGACGTTCGAGGATCGGACAGGCACCGCCCGCTTCAATGGCGAGACCACGGTCGCGATTCAGGTGGTCAAGCGCAAAGGCTTCAACGTGATCGACACGGCCGACCTCGTCCGTCAGGAGATCGCGGCCGCCGAGGCCGCATGGCCCCAGGTTCTGCGCGATGCGATCGACGTGGGTACCTCGAACGACCAGTCGCGTCAGGTGGCGTCGATGGTCAGCCAGCTCGAAGGGTCGGTGCTGACCGCGATCGCGTTGGTGATGATCGTGATCCTGGGCGCGCTCGGAATACGGTCGGCCTTGCTGGTGGGCTTCGCGATCCCGACCTCGTTTCTGCTATGCTTCATCCTGCTGGGCCTCATGGGGATCTCGGTCTCTAACATCGTGATGTTCGGTCTTATCCTGGCCGTGGGGATGCTGGTCGACGGGGCCATCGTGGTCGTGGAATACGCCGACAAGCGGATCGAGGAAGGATCGGGGCCAATGGCCGCCTTTACCGAGGCGGCGCGGCGCATGTTCTGGCCGATCGTTTCCTCGACCGCGACGACCCTTTGCGCCTTCCTGCCGATGCTGTTCTGGCCGGGTGTGGCGGGCGAGTTCATGGGGATGCTACCCGTCACCCTCATCTTCGTGCTGTCCGCCTCGCTCGTCGTCGCACTGATCTATTTGCCGGTCATGGGCGGGGTTGCGGGCCGCATCTCGCGCATTTTCGACCGCAGCGCTAGCGCGTTGCGCCGGGTCCTGCCCTGGCCCGTCCGCGCCGTTCTGGCCGCCGGGGCGGCGTATCTCGTGTTTCTCGGCGCGATGCAGGCGCTGAACCCGAATTATCTGTTCCCCAGCCCCGCAGGCGCCCTGCCCGGCGCGATCCTGTTCACGCTGGCGGCGATGCTGACGGGCGTGTGCCTCAGTTCGGTCACGTGGCAACGCCGTCAGAAACGGATCCGGGCGGGCCACAGGCGGACCATGTTCGGCCGCCTCATCAAGCTGATCGCGGGCAACCCGATCATGCCGCTGGTTGCGATGGGTGGGGTGATCGCCTTCGTGGTCTTCACGTTCGGCTATTACGGCCAGAATAACAACGGCACCGAGTTTTTTGTCGAGAGCGAGCCTGAGCAGGCGCTGATCTACGTCCGCGCGCGCGGCAATCTCAGCCTGCCCGAGAAGGACGCCCTGCTGCGACAGGCGGAAGAGATCGCCCTGTCGACCGAAGGCGTGGATTCGGCGTTTGCCTTTGCTGGCGAAGGCGGCATCAACAACAACACCGGTGGCGGAGAGGCGCCGCTGGATACAATCGGGCAAATCCAGATCGAGTTGATCGCGTGGGAAGACCGCCCGGACTATGCCGCCGCGAATGGGGTGGACTTGGCGACCCTCGACGGTGATCGCGTGCTCGAAAGCCTCGAGCTGCAACTGGCCCGTCTTCCGGGCGTGCAGACCGAGACCCTGAACCTCGCCATGGGCCCGGGCTCGGGCAAGCCCGTGCATCTTCGGATGATGGGCGACGATTGGGATGACCTGCGCGAGGCTGCGAACATTGCGCGCGCGCGATTCGAATCAATGCCGGGCCTGACGGATATCGAGGACTCCCTGCCCCTGCCAGGCATCGATTTCGAAATTGACGTGGATGTCGAGAAAGCCGGACGCTTCGGCGCCGACGTCGCGACAGTGGGCGGCATGGTCCAGCTTGTCACCCGCGGCATTCTGCTGGACACCATGCGGGTCGACAGTTCCGACGAGGAGATCGAGATCCGCGTGCGACTTCCCGAAAAAGACCGCGCGCTTTCGACGCTGGACAACCTGAAGGTCCGGACGCCCGACGGCCTGATCCCGCTGTCCAATTTCATCGAACGCCGTCCTGTGGCCTCTCTGGGACAGATCGACCGCATCGACCAGAAGCGGTTCTTCGATGTGAAGGCGGACGTCGCCCCCTCGCTGGTGAAGGCGACCATGGATGGCGAGGTACGGGTCCTTCTGCGCCCCACCGACGCACCCGAATCCCGCCCCGATGCGCCAACCGTGACGCTGGGTGATACCTCGTATCAGGTGTTCTGGCGCGCCGACGGGGTTACGGCGGACGACCTGACTGCGGCTGACGCTGGGGGCGACCTGACGATCACGCCAGTGAATGCGAATGAACGCATCGCCATGCTGACCGAATGGTTGAACTCGGATCCCCTGCCCGGCGGCATCGCGTGGGAGTGGACCGGCGATCAAGAGGATCAGGCCGAAAGCCAGGCCTTCCTCCAATCGGCCTTCGCAGGCGCGCTTGGCCTGATGTTCATTATCCTGCTGGCGCAGTTCAACTCGTTCTACAATTCGGCGCTGGTGCTCGTTGCTGTCGTCATGTCAGTGGCGGGGTGCCTTTGGGGCATGCTTTTGTTGAACCAGCCCTTCTCGATCATCATGACCGGCACCGGGATCGTGGCGCTGGCGGGGATCGTGGTAAACAATAACATCGTGCTCATCGACACCTACCAAGAATATTCGCGGTACATGCCCAAGGTCGAGGCGATCGTGCGTACGGCCGAGGATCGCATCCGCCCCGTCCTTCTGACCACGATCACGACCATTGCGGGCCTGTTGCCCATGGTGGTCGGCCTCAGCCTCGACTTCATCGGCGGCGGCTATTCCATCGACAGCCCTACGGCCCTGTGGTGGAAGCAGCTGGCCACCGCAGTGGTGTTCGGCTTGGCCGTGGCGACTGTCCTGACCCTGGTCTTCACCCCGGCAGCGCTCGCTTTCCGCTACTGGGTGGCGCAGGGCGCCTATCGTGGGCTGCGCGGGATCCAGGCCCTGGCGGCGCGCGACGTGGCGGCCGATCTTCGGCTGGGACGCGCCGCGCGCAAGATCAAGAACCCCGAGATCCTATGGGATGTCGATGTCCCGACGCCCCAGGAACGTAGCGGCAAACCACCGACACATCTTCAGGCCGCGGAATAGCCAACGCCCCGGGCCTGACACGACGGCTCAGGCGGCATCTTCCTCCTCGTTCGCCTGCCGGTTCCAAAGCTGGGCATACCGCCCGTCCCGCTCCAGAAGCTTGCGATGGGTCCCGCGCTCGACGATCCGTCCGGCCTCCAGCACCGCGATCTCGTCCGCGTCAACGATGGTCGACAGGCGGTGGGCGATCACAAGGACGGTCCGGCCCCGCCCCATGGCGCGAAGGGCGGTCTGGATGCCCATCTCCGTTTCGGTGTCGAGGGCCGAGGTCGCCTCGTCCAGAAGCAGGATCGGCGGGTCCTTCAGCAGCGTTCGCGCGATTCCCACGCGCTGCTTCTCGCCTCCCGACAGCTTCAGCCCCCGCTCTCCCACTTGGGTGTCATACCCGTCGGGCAAGCTCATCACGAAGTCATGCACCTGCGCGGCCCTTGCGGCATCTTCGATCTCGGCGCGCGTGGCCTCCGGCCGGCCGTAGGCGATGTTGTAAAGGATGGTGTCATTGAACAGAACAGTGTCCTGCGGCACGACGCCAATGGCTGCATGCAAACTGTCTTGTGTCACCGCGCGCAGATCCTGGCCGTCGATGCGGATCGCGCCGCCGGTCACATCGTAGAAGCGAAACAGCAGCCGCCCGACCGTCGATTTCCCTGCGCCCGACGGCCCCACAAGCGCCAGGGTGCGGCCTTCGGGCACGGTGAAACTGACCCCGTCCAGAACCGCACGATCCGCCCCATAGCCGAACCGGACATCATCGAACACGACCTTGCCGCCGTGCACCTCAAGCGCCTGCGCGTCCGGCGCGTCCGACACTTCGGCCGGCTGTTCAAGAAGGCCGAACATCTGGCCCATATCGACAAGCGCCTGGCGGATCTCGCGATAGACGGTCCCGAGGAAATTGAGCGGTACGGTGATCTGGATCATATAAGCGTTGACCATCACGAAGTCGCCCGTGGTCAAGGCGCCCTGCTGCACACCGATGGCGGCCATGACCATGGTTCCCACCAGCCCCGCGGTGATGATGATCGATTGCCCCGCGTTCAGAGCCGCGAGGGAATACGAGGTGCGCAACGCGGCCGCGATATAGGCGCCCATCGCCCCGTCGTAGCGCGATGCCTCGCGGCGTTCGGCCCCAAAATACTTCACCGTCTCGAAGTTCAGCAGCGCGTCCATGGATTTCTGCGCGGCGTCATTGTCCTGCCGGATCATCTCGCGGCGAATCTTCACGCGCCATTCTGTCACGGCGAAGGTAAAGCCGACATAGGCCGCGATGGTTGCGGCGACCACGGCCAGGTACCGCCAGTCGAACACCACCGCCAGGATGACGCCCACCATCACCAGTTCGAGGATCAGCGGCCCGATCGAAAACAGCAGGAAGCGGAGCAGAAACTCGACCCCCTTCACGCCCCGCTCCATGATCCGTTGGAGCGAGCCGGTCCGGCGCTGGATATGATAGCGCAGCGACAGGCGGTGGATGTGCTGGAACGTCTCGAGCGCGAGGGTCCGCAACGCCCGCTGCCCCACCGGCGCGAACAGCACGTCGCGCAGCTGCTGGAACCCGACATTCATCGCCCGCGCGATGCCATAGGCGACGGTCAGGCCGACCGCGCCCAGCCCCAGCATCCACGCCGCCTCGGTCGGGCCGCTTTCGCCCGACAGTGTGTCGACGGCGGCCTTGTAGAAGAACGGGGTAGCCACGGCGATCAGCTTCGCCGCGATCAGCATCGCCATCGACAGCACGACCCGAACACGAAGCCCGGGCTCTCCCTCGGGCCAGAGATACGGCAACACGCGCAGGACGATGCGGGACCCGCCCGCCTGGGTCTCGTCAAGGTCGTCGGCGGGGGCGGAGGGTCTGGGACTCATGCCACCGTGTCTAAGGGCGGTGGGCCGGCTTGACCAGATGCGGGCCTAGTCCGGAACAGTGAAGATCTGCCCCGGAAAGATCAGGTCAGGATCGCGGATCTTCTCGGCATTCGCTTCGAACACCCGCACGAAATCCAGGCCGTCCCCATAGTTCCTCTCGGCAATCGCCCAAAGGGTGAACCCGGGCTGAACCGTGACTCGCCGGATCCCGTCCGAGATCTCCCCTGCCAGCCGATCCAGATCGGCCTGAGATTCAGGCTTGAAGGGCGTTTCGGCTCGGGCCGCGACCGTGCCGTCTTCTGCCAGTTGATCGACCCGCAGCGTATATGCACGTTCCTCAAGAACCGGCAGGCTCACGCGCCACTGGCCGTCCGCCTCGGTGCGCCTCGCATCCAGTGGGCGTCCGTCCAGATACACTCGGACCGGCGCGTTTCCCGGCGCCCTGCCGCCCAGAACGACGTTCCCTTCGGATTGGTAAGAGATCGTGTCGATGCTGAGAGTCGGGGTCGCGATGTCGTCCTGAACGATTTCGAGACTGCGGCCCGCCAACGCCAGGACACGCGGTGCGGCGGGGCTTTCGGGTTGGTCGGACGCGGGCAAAGGAGGGTCTGACGTCGGCACCTGAAGCCCGTCGGATGAAGCTTGCGGCGCGCCTACGCCCGAAGGGTTGCCCATCCCGCCGCCTCGTTCGCCCGCGACGTCCGGTGTGGCCCCCTCGACGGCATCGAGAGCCGTGGGCCGGACCGGCGCTTCAGGGGCCGCGGCGGCTTCCGGTGACTCGGATCGCGGTTCCGGGTCGCGGGCAATGCCGGGTGTATCGACGCCGGCGGGCGCGTTTGTCCCGAAGGACTCCTCCGCCAAAGCCGCTACGTCGTCGGTCTCAGACGTATCGGGCGGATCGGGTGCGCGATCTTCGGGGGCCGTGGGCGGGCGAATGGCACGCGGCGCCTCTGCCATCTCCGGCTGGTCGAGGGTCGCAGGCTCCACGATGAAGGTCTGCGTCCCCCGCGCCTCGGCCGACCTGTCGCGGGACCGGATGCTCAGGATCTGCGGGGCGGATGCTGGCGGCAAACTCAAGATCATCGCGAAGCTGCCGCTACCATCGACTTGGGTCCGCTCGATCGGAGTGTCGTCCAACAGAACCTCGACCTCGGCATTCGGGGGCGCGTTGCCCGAGACGATGGCCGTACCGTCCCGCTCGATCCGCAGCAGATCAATACTGGGCGCATCGGCCGGACCGGGATCGGACAAGACGGCGGCGGCCTCATCCAGCTCTGCCACGGGGTCCATGGTTACGACCGTGTCATCTGGAGCGGGGGCGACCGCCGCGCGGGACGGCGATGAGACCTCTTCGCCCGCCGTGGAAGCTTCGCTCGCCATGGAAGTGGCCTCACTGCGGTTATCCGGCACGGCCGCAACATTCCGGTCCTGCTGAAGCGTCGCCGCGGGCGTGTCGGGCTGGTCAAAGTTGTCGGTGCCGGGGGTTCGCTCTGCTTGCGGTGCGGGAACTGTCGACCCCTCCTTGGGCTGGACCTCGGCAGTCGAAACCGGCGCGACGGCATCACCCTGTTCCGCGTCTTCGTCGCCGGCGCGATCCTGCGCCATGTCGACACCGCGAAAGCCCAGAGTCAGAACCGCGACGACCGCCGCCAGTCCCGCAACCATGCCGAACAGAAACTTCACGTTTGCGATCCTCCGGATACCGGCTTGCCACCACTGGCAGAACCGCCATACCTCTGCCTAAACCTCGAAAAATGGCGAGTCCATGCCTGCTTCCCCCTCTTCGAACGTATCAATTTGCGTCTATTGCGGGTCACGGGACGGAATTGATCCCGATTTCGCGACAGCCGCCGAAGCGCTGGGGGGTGCTATCGCCTCGCGCAGTTGGCGCCTCGTCTACGGCGCGGGAGACGTGGGATTGATGGGCCGGGTGGCGCGCGCGGCACAATCCGCGGGGGCCGATACGTTCGGGGTGATCCCGCGGCACCTTCTGGATCTCGAGGTCGGCAAGACGGATTTGACCCGCTTCGTCGTGACCGAGACGATGCACGAGCGCAAGAAGGTCATGCTGATGAATGCCGACGCAGTGGTCGTTCTGCCGGGCGGGGCCGGATCGCTGGACGAGTTCTTCGAGGTTCTGACCTGGCGCCAGCTTGGCCTGCACGAAAAGCCCATCGTCCTTCTGAACGTGGCGGGCTATTGGGAGCCGCTATTGGACCTCATGGCTCATGTCGTCGCCCAAGGGTTTGCGGCCGAAAGCCTGCTGGGCTTTGTCGAGGTGGCCGATACGCCCGAGGCGGCGCTTGCCCTTCTGGAGCCGCATCTCTAGCCGCCATCGGCCATGCCCTGTCGCAGCACCGCCGAGACGGGGACGAGGGCCACGCTCTGCGCCCGGCTTGATCCCAGCCAGAGGTCGAAGGCCCGCGCGACTTCATCGGTATTCGCGGCCAACACGACCACCGATCCGCGATTGCGCGCTTCGAACGCGGCCTGATCCAGAAAGCGCGCGATCGCCCGCGCGTCGCGCCCTGCCCCGTCCATCCTGCGGTAGATGCGCGTCACCGGCACTCCAGCTTGCTCGGCCGCGCGGATCGCCGGGTCCAAGGCCGAGCCGCGGGCAATCAAACCATGTCCGGTCAGCGCCAGGGATTCCACGATCTGCCGGGACACGAGCGGCCCGCCGGCAAATCCGCTCGCTCCGTCCGGCATAACGCTCGCGGCCTGGGGCAAGGTCGACGCGGTCCCATCGATCAAAGCATCCGCCCCGGTTTCCGAAGGATCGGTCACCGCGGGAATTGCAACGACTTCCTGCCCGGCATCGCGCCACACCTGTGCCCGCGCGGCGGCGTCGGTTGCGTCCGCGGCAATGGCGACACTCAGGGGCAGAGTTTGCAGAAGCGCGCCACCATCTTGGTCCAGAAGGACCACTGCCATCAGCGGCCGTCCCCCCGTTTCGCCCGACGGGACAGCGTTCCTTTCCAGTGCAGTGCCTTCCGGATCCTCGGATCGCGCGGGCTCCGGCACGGGCGAAACCGGTGCGGCAGCCAAGATCGGCATGGTGGCTTGCGTGGGCGCCGTCATGGCAGGCGGGATCGTTTGGGCAGGTCGGGCATCGGACGCACGCGCCAAGGCCACCGTCACCACCATTTCGGTCGACACCGGTGTCTCAGGGGGCGTGGGTGCCAGTGTGGCGGCGGTCGGGACCGGTTCAGGCTTCACCTGCGGCACCGGCCCATCGGCCAACGCGGGCCAAGACCAGGAAGCCGGCGCCCGTAGCGTCGCGATCGCCGAAGCTGAAGGCACCTCGGCCACCGGCCACCCGTCGATGCGCGGGGCAGAGGACGTCTCGGGTGCCGTTCCGGGGCCAGCCGGGGCCTTGGTCAAGGCCGCCGCGATCGGTTCCGGAACGGGCGCGGGGCTGGCGAACACCAGCGTGGCGGCATCCGGTCGTTCCTCAACCATGTCCCTCAGCCGCGCTGCCGGGGCTTCGTCGGCGCTCGACTTTCGTACTGGCGGGGACGTCAGTCCTTTCGGCGTATCTCGCCCCGCTGGGGGCTGAAGGCCCGCGAATTCGGCGGTTGCCGCGACATCCGCGTCGCGCGTCCCATTGCGCCGCGGAACCGTGGAAGTGTCTAACGTGCGCTGGGACAGGGCCGGTTGTTCGGCCATCACATCCGGCGCGTTGGGCGCAGTCTCCACCGAGGGCTCTGTAATTTCGGCCGCAGAGTCCGCCCCGGTTGCCCCCTTCTCGATCGGTTCGACAAGCTCCTCCTCCTCGCGCACGCGAAGGTCGCGCATCAGCTTATCCGTCCCGAAGACGTCCGGCCCAACGCTCGTCTCTGCTTCGGGGGGGGTCGGGCGCACGGCCGTCTCGGGGACCGGAGGCACCAGCGTCATCACCGCCGCCACTCCGATCACGCCTAGGACCGCGCCCCCACCGAAACCCGCCAGAACACCCTTCACGGCAAACTCCCTGCCCGTCTTGACGCTTGCCCGCCCAATCCCCCATCTATACGCCTCACGCGCGGGCCTTCCAGCCCCGCCCCGACGACAAGGACCAATGGCGTGCTTCTTCTCATCGACAATTACGACAGCTTCACCTGGAACCTCGTCCATTACGTCGGCGAACTCGGTGCCGAGGTGCAGGTCCACCGTAACGATACGCTGACCGTCGCTGAAGCCATGTCCCTGAAGCCCGACCAGATCTTGCTGTCGCCTGGACCATGCGATCCCGATCGCGCCGGCATCTGCCTTGACCTCGTTGAGGCGGCGGCCGAAGCCCGCGTGCCCCTTCTGGGCGTGTGCCTGGGGCACCAGGCCATCGGACAGGCATTCGGCGGAAAGGTCGTGCGTCATTCCGAGATCGTGCACGGCAAGGCGGGGATCATGCATCACGGCGGCGAAAGCGTCTTTTCGCAGCTTCCTTCGCCGCTGTCGGCAACTCGCTATCACAGCCTCGTCGTTGCTCGCGACAGCCTGCCCGAGACCCTGAAAGTCACGGCCGAGCTGGAGGACGGGACGATCATGGGCCTCGCCCATCGCGACCTGCCGATCCACGGCGTCCAGTTCCACCCTGAATCCATCCGGTCCGAACACGGCCACGCGATGCTGAAAAATTTCCTCGACATGACCCCCGTTCCGGCATGAGTGACGCGCTGAAGCCCCTGATTGCAGCCGCCGTCGACCGCCCCCTGACCGAGGACGAGGCGCGCACCGCCTTCGATATCCTGTTCGACGGGGCGGCAACGCCCAGCCAGATCGGCGGCTTTCTGATGACTCTGCGCGTCCGGGGCGAGGCGGTGTCCGAATACGCTGCCGCCGCGGCTGCTATGCGTGCCCGAGCGCGTCGGGTGCGCGCGCCCGAAGGTGCCATGGACATCGTGGGCACCGGCGGCGACGGCAAGGGCACGCTGAACATATCCACCGCCGCGGCCTTCGTGGTTGCCGGCGTCGGCGTGCCGGTCGCAAAACACGGCAATCGCAACCTAAGCTCGAAATCCGGCGCGGCGGATGTCGTCTCCCAGCAGGGCATCGACGTCATGGTGGGGCCCGACGTGGTGGAACGCGCCCTGTCCGAGGTCGGGATCGGCTTCATGATGGCGCCCATGCATCACCCGGCCATCGCCAATGTCATGCCCACCCGGGTCGAGCTTGGGACCCGGACGATTTTCAACATCCTGGGGCCCCTGACCAACCCGGCCGGGGTGAAATACCAGCTGACGGGTGCCTTCTCGGCCGAGGTTCTGGCCCCCATGGCCGAAACCCTCGGGCGGCTCGGATCAACCCGGGCCTGGCTGGTTCACGGCTCGGACGGGACGGACGAGCTGTCGATCGCCGGCCCGTCCACGGTCGCAGTACTTGAAGACGGCAAAGTCGAGATGAGCGAGATCGCGCCCGAAGATGCCGGACTGCCACAGCACCCCTTCGACCAGATCGTCGGCGGCACCCCCGAAGCGAACGGTCGTGCCTTCCGCGCGCTTCTTGCGGGAGAGCCTTCGGCTTACCGCGACGCCGTGCTCCTGAACTCGGCCGCTGCGTTGGTCGTCGCCGGCAAGGCCGCGGACCTTGCGGAGGGAGTCTCCACGGCGGCCGAAAGCATTGATTCGGGTGCGGCACACGGAAAGGTCCAGGGGTTGGCGCGCGTTGCGCCCCTGTCGCGATGACGGTCGAGATTCGCGAGAGCGATACGGTATCGCCGGATGCCCGCGATCAGGTCGAAACGGTTCTGACCGCCCACGCCGAAGAGGCTGGCCACCCGTTCACGAATGCGCCCTGCATCCTCGAAGCATGGGACGGCGATACCTTCGCCGGTGCCCTCCACGCCGAGATCGGCAGCCATTGGGTTTTCGTGAAGTTGCTGGGCATCGCCCCCGATTACCGTCAGGCCGGTCTAGGCTCTCGCCTACTGCGGCGGATCGAAGACATCGCCCGGAACAAGGGAAAGACGGGCATCTGGCTTGATACCTATTCCTTCCAGGCGCCCGACTTCTATCCACGCCACGGCTTCACCGAAATCGGCCGGATCGAGGATTACCCGCCCGGCCAATCGCGCATCTTCTTCCAGAAGCGTCTTTAGGCGACCTTCTCCAGACCCGGCTCGGGCGCAAGGCCCAGCGCGTGGATCACGTCACGCGTCAGATGCGGCTTGTTCAGCGTGTAGAAATGCAGCTTGTCCACGCCCTCGGCCAGAAGCTCCGAGCTCATCTCGGTGCAGATCGCCGTGGCCAGCAGGTCCGAGCGGTCGTCGCGGTCGGCGGCCTCGAACGCCTGGTCCACCCAGTCGGGGATGACCGTGCCACAGCTGGCGGCGAACTTGCGCACGCCTTTCCAGTTTTCGATCGGCAGAATGCCCGGCACGATAGGGGCGGTGATCCCGGCCTTGTCGCAGCGGTCGCGGAACCGCAGGAAGGTCTCGGCCTCGAAGAAGAACTGGGTGATCGCCTCGGTTGCGCCGGCGTCGATCTTGCGCTTCAGGAACTCGACATCCGCGTTGTCCGATGCGGCCTCGGGGTGGCGGTCGGGATAGGCCCCGACGCGCAGGGTGAACTTGCCGGTCGCCGCCAGCGCCTCGATCAGCTCGACCGAGGAGGCGAACCCTTCGGAATGGGGCGCGAAAGCACAGCCGCCCGGCATGTCGCCGCGCAGCGCCACGATGTCGGTGATCCCGGCGGCGGCATAGCTTTCGGCGATCTCCAGAGTCTCGGCCTTAGAGGCATCCACGCAGGTCAGATGCGCCGCGACCCGAAGGCCGGTCGACTTGCTGATCGTCGTGACGGCCTCGTGCGTCAACTTGCGGGTCGTCCCGCCCGCCCCGTAGGTGACCGAAACGAAATCGGGCGCGGTCGGGGCCAGCACGTTGATCGTATCCCAAAGCCGGAACGACGCTTCGAGGGTCTTGGGCGGGAAGAATTCGTAGCTGATGCGCGTCATCGGGTCACCTCTGATTTCCTGCCTTGTCCCACATGGGCTTTGGTGAGACAAATTCATAATCTCGAAGATCATCATGAGTCCGACGCCAGTATGCATATTGAGTTCCGCCACCTGCGCACCATCAAGGCCATCCATGACGAAGGCGGGCTGGCGCGGGCGGCGGATCGGCTGAACATCACCCAGTCCGCCCTGTCGCATCAGGTCAAGAACCTGGAGGAACAGGCCGGCGTGGAGTTGTTTGTCCGCAGATCGAAGCCCTTGAAACTGTCGGATGCCGGTCTGCGCCTTCTGCGCGCGGCCGAAAAGATCCTGCCCGAGGTCGCCGCGCTAGAAGCCGAGTTCGCGGGCCTGGTCGCGGGTCGGTCCGGACGGCTTCACATCGCCATCGAGTGTCATGCCTGCTTCGAATGGCTTTTCCCGGTGCTGGAACAGTTCCGCCGGGCCTGGCCCGATGTGGATGTCGACATCCGCCCGGGCCTTGCCTTCGGCGCCCTGCCCGCCCTGCAACGCGAGGAGGTCGACCTTGTCGTCTCCTCCGACCCTGAGCCTTTGAAAGGCGTGACCTTCGTCCCGCTTTTCGACTACGAGCCCGTGTTCGTTGCCGCCTCGTCACATCCCCTGGCGCAGAAGGCGTATATCGAAGCCTCCGACTTTGCCGACCAGACGCTCATCACCTACCCGGTTCCGCGCGAACGGCTCGACGTGTTTACCGAGCTTTTGCTACCGGCGGGTGTCATACCGGCCGCGATCCGGCAGGTCGAATTGACGGCAATGATCCTTATCCTCGTTGCCAGTCAACGTGGTGTGGCGGTCCTGCCCGATTGGGTGGTACGGGACGTGCGGCTGCAATCCGACTACGTGACTCTGCCCCTGACGAAAGGGGGCGTGACCCGCAGACTTTACGCGGCAGTCCGCGAGTCCGAAGCGGACCAACCCTACATGGCGCATTTGCTCCGCCTCGCACGGACTGAGCCCCTGAAGATGATGCGGCGCTAGCTGATCAGCACCGGCCTAAAATGGCCCCACAGCATCCGCTTGCCGTCATGGGGGCGTTCGCCCATATCCTGCCACTTCGGATCGTCTTCCATCGAAGCCATGCACGCCTGCGCGGTGTCTTCATCGGGCCATATGACCCAGCCCACGACGACGTCCTCGTCGTCGGCCTTGCCGACCGCGACGGGAAACGAGCTGAGCTTTCCGTCCACATCCTCGCACGCCCAATTCTCCTGAACGGACAATGCGCCGGCGCATTTGAACATCTCTGCCGCTTCCCTGGCGTGGGTCGTGAAGCTTTCCTTACGGTCCCTCGGAACCGCGGCGGCGTACACCCAAACAAAATTCATGCAATCCTCCTTCTCGGCGTCCCCTCACATCTATCAACGCATTTCCCCGCAAAAGGTTGGCTTTGGTCCGCATGGGCCGTATAGGGCGGGGCCGAACCACGCAGAGAAGCAGGATCATGCAGGGCAGCGCCAATCTTACTATCATGGTCAAGGCCGCCCGCGCGGCGGGTCGCAAACTGGTCCGTGACTTCCGGGAGGTCGAGAACCTGCAGGTCTCGGTCAAGGGCACGGGCGATTTTGTCAGCCGCGCCGATACCGCGGCCGAGGAGACCATCCGCGACATCCTGATGGGCGAGCGTCCGAATTACGGCTGGATGGCCGAGGAAAGCGAAGAGGTTCCCGGCAAGGATCCCACCCGCCGCTGGATCGTCGATCCGCTGGATGGCACGACGAACTTCCTGCACGGCCTGCCGCACTGGGCGGTTTCGATCGCGCTGGAACACAAGGGCGATATCGTCTCGGCCGTGATCTTCGACCCCGCCAAGGACGAGCTGTTCTGGGCCGAACGCGGCGCGGGTGCCTTCATGAACGAACAGCGCCTGCGGGTGTCTGGCCGGACCCGCATGATCGAAAGCATCTTCGCCACGGGCTTGCCTTTTGGCAACCGGCCCGACCTTCCGCTAAAGCTGAAGGATCTGGGCCGCATCTTGCCTGCGACCGCAGGCGTACGCCGCTGGGGGGCCGCCGCGCTTGACCTGTGCTACACTGCCGCGGGTCGTTATGATGGCTATTGGGAACGCGGCATCCTGCCCTGGGACGTTGCCGCGGGCATCCTGATCGTGAAGGAGGCCGGGGGCTTCGTCGAACCGCTCGCGGGCGAGGATATCTTCACCTCTCGCACCATCGTCGCCGGAAACCCCGGCGTCTTCGACAGCCTGACGAAGGAACTGCGGCGGCCTTAGGTTCCGTCGCCCCCGCCGCGCGTCGTCGGGATCGGTTCCAGCGTGCGCAGATCGACACCTTCGATACAGCCGACATTGATCCCGATCTCGCCCGGGTCCGACCGGCGCTGGTGATGCGTGTAGATCCCGCAGATTGAGCAGAACCAGTGCTTGGCCGTCATCGTGCCCCACTGATACAAGCTCAGCCGATCCGCACCGCGCAGGACTGTCACGTCCCCGACGCGGGCCGAGACATTGGCCCCTTGCCGCCGCGCACAGTACGAGCAGTCGCAGCGGCGCGCCTTCGCCAGCTCCTCGGACAGGGTCGCCTCGATCTCGACCGCGCCGCAATGGCAGGTCGCACGTACCATCATTTCCGACGCCCCGCGCTGGGGATGGGGGATCGGCGCCAGCGATAATCGGCCTCGGGGTATGGCGGCGCGCCGTGGGTCCGGTTCCAGAACACCGGCCCGCCAAGGCGCAGGAACAGCGGAAAGGTCAGGCAAAGCCCCGCCAGGAACCCCCCCGCATGCGCCCAATACGCCACGCCGCCCATATTCGCCGGCGCCGACGCGCCCGACACGATCTGGATGGCGAACCAGATGCCCAGAACGATCCAGGCCGGAATGGCGAAGATGCGAAAGAAGATCAGGAATATCACCAGCACATCCACCCGGGCCTTGGGGAACAGCAGCAGATAGCCCCCCATGACCCCCGCGATCGCCCCTGAGGCGCCGACCATCGGTATTGTGGACCCGGGGTCGGAAAACGCTTGGCCAAGCCCCGCAGCCACACCGCTGGCCAGGTAGAACCCCAGATAGGTCAGGCGCCCCATCCGGTCTTCCAGGTTGTCCCCGAACAGCCAAAGGAACCACATGTTGCCCGCCAGATGCAGGATGCCGCCATGCAGGAATTGCGAGGTGATATAGGTCGAGGGCGCGAACAGCGCCGGGATCAACGCCCAGTCTGCCAGGAAATAGGGATTGTCCAGATAGGGCGCGGTCAGGATGAACACCGCGATATTCACCGCGATCAAGGCGTAAGTGACATAAGGCGTCTTGCGGCTGGGATTGTGGTCGCGGATCGGAAACATCGCCCGTAAGTGTCCCGGATCCGCGAATAATCAAGCCGTGCCCAGCTCCGGGGGAAGCCACCGGAGCTGGGCCGTTCCATTCAGACCTGAGGGCCGGTCGTCGGCTTCTCGCCCTGGGCGCGGGGATCGTTGGTGGCCACCTCGGCCAAAAGTTGCGCGTTCCCGCCCGATGCAGTCGTATCGACGCACAGGTGACGTTCGTGCAGAACGTCCGCCACCGTGACGGGGCCGGTTTGCAAGCCCAGAAGCGGCCCCTCGCGGCGGGCAAGCTCCTGCGTCAGTTTCCGCGCCGTCGCCTCGTCGCCCCACCAGACCGCGCAGCCGAACTCCGGCTCCATCGCCAGATCGCGCTCGGCCGAGCTCTTACGGGCCTTGCCGCCCAGTCGCTCGACCTGTTCTACCTGCTTGTCCTTGTCCTCTTCGGTGGGGCCAAGGCACACGACGGCGGGACGCGGCACCAGGTGCAGACGGTTCGATTCACCCGTCGGCCCGGGCATCACCATCGGGCTTTCGGGCACGTCCGGCGTCACGGGCTTCTGGAAGCGCGGCACGTAGAACGGCCCGCCCGCCTTCGGTCCCGTGCCGGACAGCCCCTCGCCCCCGAAGGGCTGGCTGCCGACGATCGCGCCGATCTGGTTGCGGTTGACGTAAAGGTTGCCCGCCGCGATCCGGTCGGTCACGTATTGCACCCGGTCGTCGATCCGCGTGTGCAGACCGAAGGTCAGGCCGTAGCCGGTGGAATTGATGGCGCGGATGACCCGGTCCAGCTCCTTGGCCTTGAAGGTCGCCACGTGCAGGACGGGGCCGAAAACCTCACGCTCGATCTCGTGGATGCCTTTCACCTTCACCAGCGCGGGCGCCAGGAAATACCCCTGATCAGGCCCGTCCGTCTGATGGATCAGTCGCCCTTCGTCCTTCGCTTTCGCCACGTAGGACGCTATGTTCACGTGCGCCTCGGCGTCGATCAGCGGGCCGCTGTCGGATTCGATGCCCCAGGGTTCGGCCGGACGAAACGCGTCCATCGCCCCCGTAAGCATCTCCAGGAACCCTTCCGCCACATCTTCCTGCACATAGACGCACCGACAGGCCGAGCATCGTTGCCCCGCGCTCTGGAAGGCGGACTGAACCAGATCGCGGACCGCCTGTTCGGGCAGCGCGGTCGAATCCACGATCATCGCGTTCAACCCGCCCGTCTCGGCGATCAGGGTGGCCGAGGGGTCGCAATTGTCGGCCATGGCCTGCTTGATCTTGCGCGCCGTCTCGGTCGAGCCGGTGAAGGCCACGCCGTTGATCCGTGAATCCGAGGTCAGCATGCCGCCCACCTCGCCCGCGCCAGGCAGAAGCTGCAGGACCTCGGCCGGGACGCCAGCCTCGTGCATCAGGCGCGCGCCCAGATGGGCGATCAGCGTCGTCTGCTCGGCCGGTTTGGCCAGCACAGCATTCCCGGCCGCCAAAGCCGCCGAGATCTGGCCGGTGAAGATGGCCAGCGGGAAGTTCCACGGGCTGATGCAGACGAACCGGCCCTGCGGCTCGCTGTTGAGCTCCAGCAATTCCTCGGCATAGTAGTTCAGGAAATCCACCGCCTCGCGAAGCTCGGCCAGCGCGTCGGGCAGCGTTTTGCCGGCCTCGCGCGCCAGGACGGCGAAGATTTCGCCGAAATTCTGCTCATAGAGGTCGGCGGCACGCTTCAGGATCGCGCTCCGCTCGTCCTTCGACGCCTTCCACGTGCGTGCCGCGTCCAGCGCCGTGTCCACATCGGTGCGGCTGGCAAAGCGCACCTCGCCCACGACGTCGGATGGATCGCTGGGGCTCTCGCGCTCCATCATATCGTCCGGCGATGTATCGCCCGCGATCAGCGGTCCGGCCTCGAACCGGGTGGCGCGGAACGGGCGACGCGCCGCCTCGATTTCTTCCAGGTGTTCCGGATTGGCCAGGTCCCAGCCGCGAGAGTTGCGGCGCATGGGCAGGAAGATATCCGTCCCCGGCGTGACAGGCGCGTGATACCCCATCGCCTCCAGCGGGTCGGCGGCGACCTCTTCGGGCGGGACCTCCTCGTCGACGATCTGGTTCACGAAGGACGAGTTCGCGCCATTCTCCAGCAGACGCCGCACCAGATAGGCCAGCAGGTCGCGATGCGCGCCGACAGGGGCATAGATCCGGCAACGGATCCCCTCGTCCTTCATCAGCATGTCATACAGCGCCTCGCCCATGCCGTGCAGGCGCTGGAACTCGAACTCATCGGTCTTGGCGCCTTCCTCCTCGACCATCCGCAGCACGGCCGCGACCGTATGGGCGTTGTGCGTGGCAAATTGCGGATAGATCCGGTCGCGATGGCGCAGCAGCTTGCGCGCATTGCCCATATAGCTGACATCCGTGGCGGGCTTGCGGCTGAACACCGGGAACCGCTCCAGCCCCTCCTGCTGGGCCAGCTTGATCTCGGTATCCCAGTAAGCACCCTTGACGAGACGAACCATCAGCTTGCGGTCCAGCCGCTCGGCCGTCTGCGCGATCCAGTCGATCACCGACGAGCAGCGCGGACCGTAGGCCTGCACCACGACGCCGAAACCGTTCCAGCCAGCCAGTCGGTCGTCTTCCAGCACCTTCTCGATGATCTCCAGCGACAGGGTCAGGCGGTCCTGTTCCTCGGCGTCGATGTTGAAGCCGATGCCCAATTCGGCCGCGCGGGCGGCCAGTTCGCGCACGATGGGGACCAGTTCGTCCAGCACCCGGTCGCGCTGCGCCATCTCATAGCGGGGATGCAGCGCCGAGAATTTGACCGAGATCCCGGGATTGGTCGCGATGTCGCCCTTGGTTGCGGCGCGGGAGATCTTCTCGATCGCGCCCTCATAGGCTTTCCGATACCGCTCGGCATCGGCGTAGGTCATCGCCGCCTCACCCAGCATGTCGTAGGAATAGGTATAACCCTTCGCCTCCATCTTCGAGGCGCGGTCCATTGCCTTGTCCATGGTTTCGCCCAGTACAAACTGGCGCCCCATGACGCGCATCGCCTCGCGCGTGGCACGGCGGATCACCGGCTCACCCATGCGCTTGACGGCGCCGCGCAGGGCCTTCAGTGGACGCGTGTCACGTTCGTCCAGCACCCGCCCGGTGAACATCAGCGCCCAGGTCGAGGCGTTGACGAGGCTGGAGGACGATTTGCCCAGATGTGATCCCCATTGGCCGGGGGCGATCTTGTCCTCGATCAGCTCGTCGATGGTGTAGTCATCGGGCACCCGAAGCAGTGCCTCGGCCAGGCACATCAGCGCCACGCCTTCCTCGGTCGACAGCCCGTATTCCGACAGAAACACCTCCATCAGGCCCGGATCGGCATCGTTTCGGAGGCGTTTGACCAGCCCGACCGCCTTTTCCTTGATCGCGCGACGCGCCTCGGGGGTCAGATCCGCTTCGGCAATCAGCCGCTGCAAGACCGCGTCCGGGTCCGGATAGGGCGAGATCGGAAGAACCGAGGGCGGCAAGGCTGTGTCGCGGGGCATGATGCACTCCTCCACTTGCTAATCCGATCAACATAGGGCGATATCGACCGGATGTCACACTGCCGGGGCGGTAAGTCGCGGGCGGATCGACTGAAATTCGACGGGGCCGCAAGTCAAATGAAGCTCAGCGATCTCGACAGATTCGATCAGGCGATCCTCGAAGTGCTGGGCATCGAGGGGCGGATCAGCGTCACCGAACTGGCCGGCCGTGTCGGCCTTTCGAAAAGTCCGGTCCAGGCACGGTTGAAGCGGCTGGAAACCGAAGGCTTCATCACGGGCTACCGCGCCACCATCGATCCCGTGCGCCTGGGGCGCGAGCGTGTCGCCTTCGTAGAGGTCAAGCTGCACGACACGCGCGAAGGGGCGCTTGCCGCCTTCAACGCAGCCGTCCAGTCGATCCCCGAGATCGAGCAATGCCACCTGATCGCGGGCGCATTCGACTATCTTCTGAAGGTGCGCACCGCCGACATGGCCCGCTACCGCGAGGTGCTGGCCGCCGACATCTCGACCCTGCCGCATGTTGCGCACACCTCGACCTTCGTGGCGATGCAATCGGTGAAAGACGCGACCTGGGCCACGGGCTGAGGGGCGAAAAGGACGCGCAGGCCGCGAAACGTTCCGCGGGGCCGTCGCGTTACTGCCCGACCCAAAGACACAGGAGCATCCCCATGGCCATCACAGGTATCGGCCCCGCGAAAATCCCCAATCTCGGCCTCGGCACCTTCCAGATGGACCCCGGCGGCACCGCCGACCTCGTCCGCGCCGCGCTGGCCGAAGGCTATCGCCACATCGACACGGCTCAGGCCTATGGCAACGAAGAAAGCGTCGGACAAGGCATCCGCGACTCGGAGGTGCCGCGCGACCAAATCTTTCTGACCACCAAGATCCTGCCCGCCCGGCACGACGCGGAATCCTTCCGGCTGGCGGCCGAGGAATCGCTGCAGAAGCTGGGGACGGACTACGTCGACCTGCTTTTGCTGCATTGGCCTTCGAAGGAGGTGCCGTTGCAGGAAACGCTGCCCGTCCTCGACGCGCTGATCGACGAAGGCAAGGTGCGCTTCGGCGGCGTGTCGAACTTCACCATCGCCCTCTTGGAAGAGGCAAAATCGGTGATGAGTCACGTGATCGCCGCCAATCAGGTCGAGTTTCATCCCTTCATCGACCAGCGCAACCTGATGTCAGCAATGGAAGCCATGTCGATCCCGTTCGAGGCGTACTCCCCCCTCGCCCGCGGCGACGTCATGGAAGACACCACGTTGAAGGAGATCGCGGCCCAGCACGACGCGACGCCCGCGCAGATCTCGGTTTCGTGGATACTGCACAAGGGGGGCATCGCGATTCCCAAGACCAGCAAGGAAAAGCGCCTTGCCCCGAACCTCGCCGCGGCCGAGATCTCGCTTTCGGACGACGAGGTCGCGCGCATCGATGGATTGGCCCGCCCCGACGGCCGCCTGATCTCGCCCGACAGCATGGCGCCCGACTGGGATGACTGATTAGGCCGGACGGCGCGTAGTTCTGACGCGCCGTCCCCCTTGCCTTCCGGTCACGCCCCGCCAAGGTGGGGCGCGAAACCGGGAGGGACCGACATGCACGATTTCCAGAACCTGAAGATCCCCGCCATCGCGGCGCCGATGTTCCTGACCTCGGGGCCCGACCTCGTGGTGGAATGCTGCCGGTCCGGCGTTCTGGGCACCTTCCCGGCCCTGAACCAGCGCACCACCGAAGGCTTCGGCGACTGGCTGACCCAGATCGAAGATCGCTTGGCCGAGGTGGAAAGCCCCGCCCCCTACGGCGTCAACCTGATCGTCCACAAGTCGAACAAACGGGTGCAGCCCGACCTCGAGCTTTGCGTGAAGCACAAGGTGCCGCTTGTCATCACGTCGCTGGGCGCGGTGAAGGAGGTTGTCGACGCCGTCCACAGCTATGGCGGCAAGATCTTCCACGACGTCATCAAGACCCGCCACGCCGAAAAGGCGGTCGAGGCGGGCGTCGACGGCCTTGTCGCGGTCTGCGCCGGCGCGGGCGGCCATGGCGGCACGCTTTCCGCCTTCGGCTTCATCCCCGAGATCCGGTCCTTCTTCGACGGTACCATCGTGCTGTCGGGCGCCATCTCGACCGGGGCGCAGATCGCTGCGGCGCGCGCGATGGGCGCCGACCTAGCCTACCTGGGCACCCGCTTCATCGCCACCGAGGAAGCGATGGTCAGCCAGGAAAACAAGGATATGGTCGTCTCATCCACCACGACCGACATCGTCTATACCCCCAAGATCTCGGGCGTGAACGCCAATTTCATGCGTGGCTCGATGATCAGCCAGGGGCTGGACCCGGACAACCTGCCCGATCACGGGCCGATGAACATGGAAAGCGAGGCGCGCGCCTGGAAGGACGTCTGGTCGGCGGGCCACGGCGTCGCGGCCATCCACGACATCCTGCCCGCGGCCGAGCTTTGCGACCGCCTGACCCGCGAATACCGCGACGCCTGCGCCATGCTGGGCAAGGACGCGTAAGCCATGTTTGCCCGAACCCCTGAAGATCTGCCCGACATGGCGACGATGCGGTCGATGTCGGGCTTCGCGTTCATGCGCGCGATGCTGGAAGGCCGCTTTTCCGAGCCGCCCATCGCCGAAGGCATCAACTACCGCCTCGATACCGTCGAGGATGGGCGGGTCGTCTTTCGCGGCACGCCGAAATTCGACCACGTCAATCCCATGGGCGGTCTGCACGGCGGCTGGTACGGCACGCTTCTGGACAGTTGCATGGCCTGCGCGGTGATGACGAAGGTACCGCAGGGATCGACCTACACGACGCTGGAATACAAGATAAACATCTGCCGCGCACTGCCCCCCGGGGTCGAGGTGCTGGCCGAAGGCCGGACCAGCCATGCGGGTCGCTCGACCGGAATCGCCTCGGGCGAGCTTCGCGGCGCTGCGGACGGCAAACTTTATGCCACCGGATCGACCACCTGCCTGATCATGCAACTGCCCGAAGCCTGATCCGGGCGCGCATGGCGGCAGGTCAGGATACCGCCCGCCGCGACACCGCGGCAGTGCGGCTGTTCGGAAGGTCCCCGGTGGGGTCGAACGTCCGCTCACTGGCGTCGATACCGATCGCGCGCGGGGTGCGATAGCGCAGCAACCGACCCAATCCGCGATTCAGTCCGATGGACGGCGCCTGAAGATCGATCGGATAGCGGCGACGCCATCCCTCTGGCAGGTCCAGCCCAGCCGCCTCGGCCCGGTCCAGCATCCAGACCAGCGGGATGTTCGACAGCGACCGCGCCGCGCCCACACCCGCCAGCTGCCCCCCCACGTCGCCATGGGTACCTGGGAACCAGACCTGCTCGCACGTACCGACCCAGTCTTCGCGCAGGCGCCACATGACGGGCGCATAGGCCACGCGCGTCTCGTCCCGGGCCAGCGCGTGATAACCCCGCTTCAGCGACGGCCCCAGCGCGTGGTCGTGGAACCGGTGCGCCATCTGGGAATAGCGCCACAGGATCGGCCCCCGCATCCCCAAGGCCTTGACCGTGTCGAACGCGCCGATCATCTCGATATCCACGGAGTCGTGGCAATATAGGCGTCGAAAATCCCGCGCGCCCGCACTGTCAGGCAAGGTCCGGTAATAGCGATAGGCCATGTGGACATTGCGCTCGGTCGCGGCCTCGGCCTTCAGAAGACCCAGCCGGTCGATCACACCCGCCAGCGACCGCACGGCATACGCCCCGCGCGAGTACCCGAACAGATAGATCCGGTCGCCAGGCCGGTAATGCGAAGCAAGCCAGCCGTAGGCGCGCCGGATCTGGCGGTTCAGGCCCCGCCCCTCGATCACGTCGCGCAACTGGCGCCAGTTCGTGTACTGGATCCCCGGCTCGTAATAGAGGGCCAGGTCGCGCGCCGGAGTCCGCTCGGCCAGCAGACGATAGATCAGGCCGGCATTGGTCTCCGTCCCCGGCTCGAGGCTCGACATCGTCCCGTCGAGGATCACGACGAGCGTGGTCGAGCCGCGCCGCACCCCGCGCGAGACCTGGCGCACCTTGCCGCGGCGCGCGATCCAGGCCCGCGCTTGGCGGAGGACCTTATTCAGCGGCGAGCGGTCGATCATCTGCCTCTCGTATCGTCTGCCACAGCCGCCCCGGCGTCAGCGGCGGCTGCAGGTCGCGCACGCCCCTGTCCCACAGCGCGTCCTCAACCGCGTTCATCACCGCCGCCATCGCGCCCACGGTCCCGGCCTCGCCACAGCCCTTCATGCCCAGCGGGTTCTGCGTCGACGGCACAGGCTCGAATGACAAATCCACCGATGGCAGATCGGTCGCGCGCGGCATGGCGTAATCCATGAAGCTGGCCGTCAGGCACTGGCCCTCCGCGTCATAGACCGCGTGCTCCATCAGGATCTGACCGACGCCCTGCGCCACGCCGCCATGCACCTGCCCCGCGGCCAGCATCGGGTTGATGAGGTTGCCGAAATCGTCGACGACGGTATAGCGTTCGACCACCACATGGCCGGTCTCGGGGTCGATCTCGACCTCGGCCACGTGGGCGCCGTTCGGGAAGGACCGTCCGGGCAGCGTGTCTCGCCCCTCGAACCGGGTCAGATCGGCACGCCCAGCCGCCCGCGCACGCGCAACCGCCTCCAGCACCGACGGCGCCTCGTTCGATCCTGCGATGCGGAACCGTTCATCGTCGAACTCGACCTCGGCGCCCTCCTCGTCGGACAGGAACTCCGCCAACGCGGCAATGGCGTCGCCCGCCACCTTCAGGGTCGCGGTGCCCTGCGTCGTGACCGAACGCGATCCACCTGTCCCGCCGCCCCGTTCGATCCGATCCGAGTCGCCTTGAACCACCTCGATCGCCTCGGCCGGAATACCGGTCTGGTCGGCCAGGAACTGGGCGAACACCGTCTCGTGCCCTTGCCCGTTCGATTGCGTGCCAACGTAAAGCCGCACGCCGCCGTCATCGGTGAACTCGACCGTCGCGCCCTCGGACGGGTCGCCCAGGATCGACTCGATGTAATAGCAGACGCCCATCCCCCGAAGCCGCCCCTGCGCCGCACTGGCGTCGCGCCGCTTGGCGAAGCCGGCCCTGTCCGCCGCAGCCTGGGCTCGGTCCAGAACGCGGGCGAAAGCGCCCACATCGTAACTTTCGCCAGAGACGGTGGTATAGGGGAACGCCCCCTCGGCCACGAAGTTCTTGCGCCGCAGCTCCCACGGATCGAGGCCCAGCTCGCGCGCCGCCCGGTCCATCACTCGCTCCAGCGCAAAGATCGCCTCGGGGCGCCCGGCCCCGCGATAAGCGTCCACCTGCACGGTATTGGTAAAGATCCCCCGGGCGCGCAGCCAGGCCGTCCCGATATCATAGGTCCCCGTCAGCACCCGCGCGAACAGGTAGCTTTGGATCATCTGCCCGAAGTTCGAATTGTAGGCTCCCAGATTGCTAAGCGTATCGACCTTGTAGGCGACGATCCGGTGGTCCGCGTCGAACCCCAGCTCAAGCTCGCTGACCAGGTCGCGACCCGCATTGTCGGTTAGCATTCCCTCGCCACGCGACGCGACCCACGCCACTGGACGGCCCAGCTGCGATGCCGCCAGCGCGACGCAGAAATACTCGGGGTAGTTCGACGCCTTGGTCCCGAATCCGCCGCCCACGTCCGGCGTGGTCACGCGCACGGCCTCGGGCGCCATCCCGAGACGCTCGCACAGTTCCTTCTTCAGCGACCACACACCCTGCCCGCCATAGCAGACATGCATCCGGTCCCCCTCGGGTTCGGCGAAACAGGCGCGCGTCTCCATCGGGTTCGACACAATACGGTTGTCCTCGACCCGCAGGCGCACGCGATGGGCGGCCCCGGCCAGCGCCGCCTCTGTCGCGGCCTCGTCGCCCAGGCCGTAATCGAACGCCACGTTGTCGGGAGCCTCGTCATGCACGGAAGGTCCGCCCGGCGCGACCTCGGCATGGACGGGCAGGTCGTCAATTTCCAGCACCACGGCTTCGACCGCATCGCGCGCCGCGGCCTCGGTCTCGGCCACGATGACCGCCACCGGTTCGCCCACGAAGCGCACATGGCCCTTTGCCAGGAACGGTCGCAGGGGGGCTGCGCCCTTCGTGCCGTCGCGATTGGGCGCAGTGGTAAAGTTCATCCCCAGATCGGCGCCGGCGGCTTCGGCATCCTCGGCCGTCATCGCCAGCACCACGCCGGGCATCTCGCGCGCCGCATCCAGATCGACGGACACGATCCGTCCATGGGCAACGTCAGAGCGAACGAAGGCGGCCCACAGCGCGCCCTCGGGGATCAGATCCCCGACATAGCGCCCCCCTCCGGTCAGGAACCGAACGTCCTCGCGCCGCATCACCGGCTGGCTCTTCCCGAATTTCAGCATGGCAGGGTCTCCTTTTCGGCGCCAACCTGCCCCGCACCGCAGGCGAATGCCAGCCTCAAAGCCGCCTTTCCCTCGCCCGCGCGATTGGCTATCCCGACCCCGACCGGATCCGAGGACCAGACCCCATGCCCATGGAAAAAACCTTCGACGCCGCCAGCGCCGAGCCCCGCATCTACGAGTTTTGGGAGCGTGAGGGCTGTTTCGCCGCAGGCGCCAACGCCCGCCCCGATGCCGAGACATTCTCGATCATGATCCCGCCGCCCAACGTGACGGGCTCGCTGCACATGGGGCACGCCTTCAACAACACGCTGCAGGACATCCTGGTGCGCTGGAAGCGGATGCAGGGGCTCGATACGCTCTGGCAGCCCGGCACCGACCACGCGGGCATCGCCACGCAAATGGTGGTCGAACGCGAGCTGGCCAAGACCAATCGCCGCCGGACCGATATGAAACGCGAAGACTTCCTGGATCTCGTCTGGGAACAGAAGAAGCAATCGCGCGGCAACATCCGCGGCCAACTCGAACGCCTCGGGGCGTCGGTCGACTGGTCGCGCGAGGCCTTCACGATGAGCGGGGCCCCCGGCGATCCAGGCGACACGCCGGGCGGGCAGGACTTCCACGCCGCCGTCATCCGCACCTTCGTCGAGTTCTACGAGAAGGGCATCATCTACCGCGGCAAGCGGCTGGTGAACTGGGACCCCCATTTCGAGACGGCGATCTCCGATCTCGAGGTCGAGAATATAGACCAGCCCGGCCATATGTGGCACTTCAAGTACCCTCTCGCCGGCGGTGCAACGTACACTTACGTCGAGAAGGACGAGGACGGGAACACCCTCTTCGAGGAAGAGCGGGACTATATCTCGATCGCCACCACCCGGCCCGAAACCATGCTGGGCGACGGCGCGGTCGCGGTTCACCCTTCGGATGAGCGTTACGCGCCAATCGTCGGAAAACTCTGCGAAATCCCGGTCGGCCCCCGGGAACATCGGCGCCTGATCCCGATCATCACAGATGAATACCCCGACCCTGATTTCGGCTCGGGCGCGGTCAAGATCACCGGCGCGCACGACTTCAACGACTACGGCGTCGCGACCCGCAACGGCATCCCCCTTTATGCGCTGATGGACACGAAGGGGCGTATGCGAACCGACGGCCTGTCCTACGAGGAGGCCGCTCAGCTTGCGGGGCGCATCGCCCGCGGCGCGGAGCCTGCGCCTGCTGACGCCACGCATATCAACCTCGTCCCCGAGGAACTGCGCGGTCTGGACCGGTTCGACGCGCGCAAGGCCGTCATCGACGCGATCACCGGGGAAGGTCTGGCCGTCATGGTCCCCGACACCGATCCCCGCCTCGGCGCACCGGCCGCCAAGGCGCCCATCGCGCCCGAGGAAGGCGGTGAAACGCGGCAGGCCGAGATGATCCCGCTGGTCGAGAAGAAGACGATCACCCAGCCCTTCGGCGATCGGTCGAAGGTCGTGATCGAGCCCATGCTGACCGACCAGTGGTTCGTCGATGCCGAAAAGATCGTCGCCCCCGCCATCGACGCGGTGCGCCAGGGGCAAGCCCGCGCCGACGGCTCGACCGAGGGCACGAAGATCCTGCCCGAGCGCGACGCAAAGACCTATTTCCACTGGCTCGAGAATATCGAGCCGTGGTGCATCTCGCGCCAGCTCTGGTGGGGCCACCGGATTCCGGTCTGGACTGCCATCGCGCCTGACTTCAATGGACAGATCAGTAAGGCGACAGTCAGAGTTGGCGGCGATTTGGCGCAGACGGCCAGGGGACAGGCGTTTCTGCGGGAAGAAACCAAGAAACTCGAGGATTGGGATGGCCCACGAGGCAAGGCCGGCCACCCGATCGTCGAAGTCTGCGCCGTCAACGCCGAGGCCGCGAAGGAGAAAATTGCCAAGATTTGGAAGGAAAGAGCGGGGCATATTCCGGAGTTCAAGGAAGTCGCACGGGAGCCCGGCGAGTACCTTGTTGATCCTGATGGGTGGGATATGCAATCGGCTGTGCCATTCTGGCAAGACCCCGATGTCCTCGACACGTGGTTCTCCTCCGGCCTCTGGCCGCTGGGCACACTGGGCTGGACCGGCGATGCCGAGAAGGACGCGCAGAACGAGGCGCTGCAAAAGTATTTCCCCTCCTCCGTCCTGATCACGGGTTTCGACATCATCTTCTTCTGGGTCGCCCGTATGATGATGATGCAATATGCGATGGTGGGCGAAAAACCCTTCCATACCGTTTACGTCCACGCCCTCGTCCGTGACGAGAAGGGGCGGAAGATGTCCAAATCGCTCGGCAACGTCATCGACCCGCTGACCTTGATCGACGAATACGGCGCGGACGCGGTGCGCTTCACCTTGGCCTCGATGGCGGCGATGGGACGCGACCTGAAGCTGTCGAAGGACCGCGTCGCCGGCTATCGCAATTTTGGCACGAAACTCTGGAACGCCTTCCGCTTCGCCGAAATGAACCAGGTGAAGTCCGGCTCGCAACGCCCTGACCGCGTTCAGGAAACCACGAACGCGTGGATCCTTGGCGAACTTGGCCGCACCCGCGACGCGGTTCACGCCTCGCTTGAGGATTACCGCTTCAACGATGCCGCGAACACGCTCTATGCCTTCGTCTGGGGCCGTGTCTGCGACTGGTATCTCGAACTCTCGAAGCCCCTCTTCGACACCGACGCGGCCGATGAAACCCGGGCGACCATGGGCTATGTCCTCGACCAGTGCCTGATCCTGCTGCATCCCTTCATGCCCTTCCTGACCGAGGAGCTTTGGGGCCACGCCGAACGCGACACCCGCCTCGTTCATGCGCCTTGGCCGGACTATACGGCCGCCGCCCTGATCGACCCGGCCGCGGATCGCGAGATGTCGTGGGTCATCGGCCTGATCGAGCAGATCCGGTCGGTCCGGGGAGAGATGAACGTCCCCGCCTCGCTTCACGCGCCGTTGCTGATGGTCGAACTGGACGATGACGGCCGCCGCGCTTTCGACCGCAATCGCGCGCTGATCGAACGGCTGGCCCGACTGGGCGACGTCTCAGAAGGCCCCGCCCCCAAGGGCGCCATGATCCTGCCGGTTCAGGGTGGGTCCTTCGCGTTGCCGCTGGCCGACATCATCGATGTGGACGCCGAGAAGGCGCGTGTCGAGAAGGCGCTCGGCAAGCTCGACAAGGACATCCGTGGGCTCGAACGGCGTTTGAAGAACCCCAAGTTCCGCGAAAGCGCGCCGGAGGAGGTCGTGGCCGAGACCGAGGCGCTGCTGGCCGACAAGACCGCCGACCGCAACCGAATGAAGGAAGCCGAGGCGCGGCTGGCCGAGATATGACCGACCCGCGCCTGACCCCGCTGGCCGCCGCCCTGCCCGCCACGGTGCCGTTCGTCGGCCCCGAGACACAGGAACGGCAGCGGGGCGCGTCCTTCCGCGCGCGCCTTGGCGCAAACGAAAGCGTCTTCGGCCCCTCGCCTCGCGCGATCCAGGCCATGGCCGACGCCGCGGCCGAGGCCTGGATGTATCCCGACCCCGAGAGCTTCGATCTGCGCACAGCCCTGTCGCGTCATCTGGGCGTGGGGATGGGGAATCTAGTGATGGGCGCCGGGATCGACGGGCTTCTGGGTTCGCTCGTACGCCTGACGGTGGCCCCGGGCGACGCGGTCGTCACCAGCGACGGCGCCTATCCGACGTTCAACTACCACGTCGCAGGCTATGGCGGCACGCTGCACAAGGTGCCCTATCGCGACGACCACGAGGATCCCGATGCCCTGATCGCCAGGGCGCACGACACCGGGGCCAAGCTGATTTATCTGTCGAATCCCGACAATCCCATGGGCTCGTGGCACGACGCCGACCGCATCGCCCGGATGATCGAAGAGGTGCCGCAGGGCTGCCTGCTGGTCCTCGACGAGGCCTACCTGGAATGTGCGCCCGAAGGCACGGCGCCCCCGCTCGACCCGGAGGATACGCGCGTCGTCCGGATGCGCACATTCTCGAAGGCCTATGGACTGGCCGGCATCCGCATGGGCTATGCCATCGGGCAGCCGGATCTGATCGCGGCCTTCGGACGGGTCCGCAACCATTTCGGGCTCAGCCGGGTCAGCCAGGCCGGCGCGCTGGCCGCGTTGCGCGACCAGACCTACCTGGCCGAAACCGTGTCCCGGATCGCCGCCGCGCGCGACCGGATTGCACGGATCGGGCAGCAGAACGGCCTGACGCCCCTGCCCTCGGCCGCGAATTTCGTGGCGCTCGACACCGGGTCGGGGGACCGCACGCGCAATCTGCTGAATGCCCTGACGGCGCGGGGCATCTTCACCCGCATGCCGGGGGTGGCGCCGCTCGATCGATGCATCCGCATCTCCTGCGGGTCAGAGGACGACCTCGACCTTCTGGCCGACACCCTGCCCAAGGCCCTCACGGATTTTTAACGTGACAGCCAGACCGGCGCGCCTACTCTCAGCGATATGGAGAGACAGCCCGCCCCCAATTTCACGACGCCATTCCTTGTCTCGCTGGCACCGCTGGTGTTCATCGCCCTGTTCGTGATCTGGGCGTTGGCCGGATTGCTCAGCGTGATGGGCGTGTCGTACCTGGCCGACAAGGGAATTACCCGGATCGGACGTCTCAAGACCTGAAACGCGGCGTCAGGCCCCAGCGCAGATGCGCGCCGCTTCGGCCACCGCACCGTCCCCGTGGGGGATCTCGCAAGCCGTCATCCCGGCCTCGATCACCGACAGCGCACCAAGCACCATATGCGCGTTCACGTGCCCCATATGTCCAATGCGGAAGAACCCGCCGAAATCCACGTCGCCGGGTTCGGCCATTCCCAAGCCGATGCCCAGCGTGACGCCCCCGCAGGTGTCGGTCCACGTCCGCAGGCGGTCGGCCATGTCCCCGCCAAGACGCAGCGCCGTTACCGCATGGCTGCGCACACCCTCAGGCGCGTTCACGGTCAGGGGACCGTCCGCACCCCAACGCTGCGCCGCCGCCCAGATGGCGCGCGCCAGGACCTCGTGGCGGTTCCACACATTCTCCAACCCCTCGGTCAGGATCATGTCCAGCGCGGCGCGCAGGCCGTACAGGTGATGCGTCGGCGCGGTGCCGCAGAAATGCTGATAATACCCTTCGGGGTGCAGGCGCGGTGCCCAGTCCCAATAGGGACTGGTCACCTCGATCCCGTCGCGCACGGCCTGCGCCTTCTCGGACACCCACAGGAACCCGATCCCCGGCGGGGTCATCAGGCCCTTCTGGCTGGCTGCCAGCAGGACGTCGACGCCCCACGCGTCCATCTCGATCCGGTCGCATCCCAGGCTGGCGATGGCGTCCATCATCAGAAGTGCGGGGTGGCCGGTCTCGTCCAGCGCGCGCCGCAGGGCGGCCACGTCGTTGCGGATGCCGGTCGAGGTATCGACATGCACCGCCAGCACCGCCTTGATCCGGTGTTCGGTGTCCGCCTTCAGCGCTTCGGCGACCCGGGCGGGGTCGATCGCCTGCTGCTTGCCGAAATCCACAAGGCGGACCTCCGCGCCCATACGCCCCGCCTGCGCTGCCCAGCCATGCCCGAAACGGCCCGTCACCGGCACCAGAACCGCGTCGCCGGGGGCCAACACGTTGGCCAGCGAAGCCTCCCACAAGCCATGGCCATTGCTGATATAGATCGCCACATCGCCCTTGGTCCGCGCCACCCGGCGCAGATCGGCCACGATGGTCGCGGTCATGTCGACGATCTGGCCCTCGTAGATGTTCGGGGCCGAGCGGTGCATGGCCCTCAGCACCTCCTCGGGCATGACCGAGGGACCGGGAATGGCAAGATAGGGGCGACCGTGGGACAAGCTCATCCGCGATGGGTATGCCGGGGATCGCGGGGCGTCAATCTCACCTGACGGCTTGACGCGGCCCTGCGGCACCACGACTTCATGCCCCATGACACGCAGCATCATCGCCCTTTCGGGACCCGAACGCATCGACTTCCTGCAAGACCTCGTGACGAACGACGTCACGCAGCCCGACCGGCTGGCCTATGCCGCGCTTCTGACGCCGCAGGGCAAGTATTTGTTCGACTTCTTCGTCGCCCATGACGGCGACCGGTTGTTGATCGACGTGGCCGAGGACATGGCCGACCAGCTTGCCGCGCGGCTGACGATGTATCGCCTGCGTCGCAAGGTTCAGATCGAAGTAACAGACCTCGCCGTCTCGCGCGGGACCGGTCCCGCGCCCGAAGGAGCAATGCCCGATCCGCGTCACCCGGACCTCGGCTGGCGACGGATCGACCGGGAAGGCGCCGATGACGGCACCGATTGGGACGCGCTGCGCGTCGCGCTGACCGTGCCCGTCTCGGGGGTCGAGCTGATCCCCAACGACAGTTTTATCCTTGAAATGGGATTCGACAGGCTGAACGGCGTCGATTTCCGCAAGGGCTGCTATGTCGGGCAAGAGGTCACGGCCCGCATGAAGCACAAGACCGAGCTGAAGAAGGGCCTTGTGACCGTCGGCGTCGACGGCACGGCCGAAATCGGCACCCCCATCAGCATCGACGGCAAGCCCGCCGGGACGCTGTTCACCCAGTCAGGCGGTGCGGGGCTGGCTTGGCTGCGGTTCGACCGCGCGTCGGAGGCGATGCAGGCCGGCGACGCTACCGTCAGCTGGCGCGGGCGGCCCTGACCGCCCACGCCTCAGCGCCCTTACCAGAACCAGACCAGGAACCCGATGGTGGCGATCCCCAGAAGCAGCGCCCACAGAAGCGGATCGAAGTAATAGGGTTTCTGGAACGACCCGAAGGTCTTCTTCGCCTCTTCGGCGGACCAGACCAGCTTGTCCACGCCTTCCTTGTCCGGCTGCCGCGTCATGGCCGAGATCCCCAGATTCGTGGCGATCCCGATAAAGAACAGCGCGGTGCCCATCACGGTATAGTGGATCGGCGGCAGGCCCACGGCCTCCCACACGCTGAACACCTCTTTCAGGATGAAGATCGGGATGCCGATGACCAGCCCGCCCACGATGGTCCAGAACGCCCCGTTCCCGTTCGACCACGAGATCGAGAGTCCGACCATGTAAGTGGCCACGATGGTCGGCACGATATAGCTCAGCGAGCTCTGGAAATACCCGAAAAGCGACTCGAACGACCCGATCAGCGGCGCATAGAGGGCGGCGAAGATCAGAAAGCACCCGGTCGCGATCTGACCGATGGCAACCAGCCGGCTGTCGGACCAGTCGGGCTTGGCCGGCTCGACGAAGTCCTTCACCACCAGCGACGACAAAGCCGTCGCCGCCGAGTCGACCGAGGACATGATCGCCGCGATCAGCGCCGCCATCACCAGCCCGCGGATCCCGATGGGCATCAGCTCGAACGCCAGCTTCGGGAACGCCAGATCCGGGGTCTCCAGATCGGGATAGAGCTTCAGCGCGATCAGCCCCGGGATGATCATGATGAAGATGTTGGGCAGCTTCAGGAACCCCGCGAACAACGCACCGATCTGACCGTTCTTCAGGTCCTTCGCCGCCAGGGTCCGCTGCGCCACGAACTGGTTCATTGTCCATAGATAGAACGACAGAAGCGTCACCCCCCATAACCCGTGCCACGGGGTGAAATCATTCTCCATCGGCAGGATCAGGGAGGTCTTCGAGGGTTCGAGATCCGTCCAGATTGCGTCCCAGCCACCAATCTCCTGCATGCCCAGCACGAAGATTACCAACCCCCCCGCGATCAGCAGGATTGACTGCACGGTGTCGGTCACGACCACCGCAGCAAGCCCGCCCAGAACGGTATAGACCCCCGCGATCAGCGCCAGCACGGCCACCGCAGTCCAGATGTTGAGGAAGCTGAACGTGTTGGCGATGACCAGCCCGCCCGCGTACAGCGCGCCGGCGACGTCGATCAGCATGACGGCCAGGATGGTGAACAGCGAATACGCCCGGCGCGAGCGCACGTCGTACCGCAGTTCGAGGAACTCGGGCGTTGTGGCGATCCTGGCGCGCAGATAGCTGGGCAAGATGAAGATCGCGAAGGCGATCAACACGATGGCGGCCGTCCATTCGTAGTTGTAGATCGCGATCCCGTTGGCATAGGCGCCGCCCATTAGGCCGACGAAGCTCGACCCGCTCATGTTCGAGGCGTAGAGCGAGAAGCCGATCACGAACCAACCCAGGTTCCGCCCGGCTAGGAAGTAATCGTCGCTTTCGTCCCCACGGGTCTTGGAGTGATACAGACCAAGCGCCAGAACGCCGATGAAATATGCCGCGATGATCGCATAATCGACCAGCGCCAAACTGAACTGGGCTTCCCCCATGTCACATCCTCTTTACCAACCCGGTATGGCTTGAACCTCCACGGTCGCTTTCGCGTTCCATGAACCAAACCGGAAGAGGCGCGTTCGGCCATCATGACCGACGCTGCCAAAGTGCTGTCCGACCTGCTGGGAACGGATGTGACCATCTCCGAACACCTCTCCGGCGGGGATGTCGCAGAGGTGATCGCCATTGATACGCCGCGCGGCCCACGGGTCGCCAAGTCCTCTGCCCTTCCCGGGGTCGAGGCACGGATGCTCCAGGCCATCGCTGCCGCCGGGTGCCCGGCGGCACAGGTCGTGGCAACATCCGACAAGTGGCTGGTGATGGACCGCCTGCCCCAAGGGTTTCCCACCAAGGCCGGCTGGGCCGAAGCGGGCCATGCAATCTCTGATCTGCACGCCACCGTCGGCCCCCATTTCGGGTGGAAGGAGGATTTCGCAATCGGTCCGGCGCCCCAGCCCGCAATCGTGTCCGACGACTGGCCCGCGTTCTGGGCCGAACACCGCCTTCTGGCCTGGCCCGAGACGTTGCCCGCCGACATCGCGCAACGCCTGGAACGGCTTGCCGCACGCCTGCCTGACCTGCTTCCGCGACAGCCGCGCGCCGGCCTGCTGCACGGCGATCTGTGGCACGGCAACCTCGTTTTCGATGGCGGCTTCAAGGGATTGATCGACCCTGCGTGCTACTACGGCGATGCCGAGGTCGATCTGGCTGCGCTCACGACGTTCAGTATGCCGCCGGCCGAATTCTTCGCGGCCTACGGGCCTTGCCCCGAAGGATGGGAACAGCGACGGCCCATATATCGCCTATGGATCGCGATCCTGCATCTCAGGCTGTTCGGCGAAAGCTATCGCGGCATGGTCGAACGCTGCCTACAGGCCGCGGGCGCCTGATCACTCCACCGGGGTGCCAAGGATCGCGATCGCGGCCGCCAGCGCGGCCAACCCCCAGAACAGCACGGACTTGCCCCCCCGCGCCGCTTGCGCCGCCAGCGTCGCCTGAATCGCGTAGTACACGGCGAAGGCGCGCGAGGCCCAGCTGATGATCTCGAACACGCCCAGACCCCAGGTCAGCGCCAGTCCACATCCTACAAGGATCGCGTAGCCTGTGCGCGGCGATACGCGCCCGCCCGTCAGCTCGGCCAGAAGCCCGCCGGATCCGCTGGTATCGGCCACCGCCGCGCTGAACTGCGCGCTCAGGGCGGCGGCTGTCAGAAGAAACGGCAGGATGGCGGCGACGCGGCCCATCAGTTCGATGATCGCCGTCTCGTCCAGCTCGATCGCAGAGGGCGCGAACAGGTAGGCGAACATCGCGATATAGACGACATAGATCACGCTGCTTATGGCCTGGGCCAGCTTCATCGACCGAATCCGCACCTCAGCGCCGTATTCAGCTCCCAGGTAGCGCGACGTCTCGAACCCCTGCACGGTGACCAGAAGCCCGAAGGCCATCGTCACCCCGGCCCAACCGCCCATGTCGGGCGTCTTGGCCACCAGCTCTCCCGCCCCGGCACGTTCGGCGAAAGTCCATCCCAGCCCGACCAGAAGCCCCGCGATGATCGCCAGCTTCACCCCGACCGAGATCATCTCGGCCCGTTCCAGCGCCGCGAACCCCTTGCCCCACCCGATGGCCAGGATCAGCGCGAACATCCCCGTCGTCACCAAGCGCGCGTTGAAATCCGTGTCGAACGGCGTCAGCCGCAGCGCGAAGGACCCAAACAGGTTCAGGTAATAGGCAACCGAGACCACGTATGCGAAGGCCAGTGCCCACGCCCCCAGCGTCTCCAGTCGCCCCCGGCCCGCGGCGTCCCAGTCCATCGCCGCGATATTGAACCGGATCGCGCTTCCCAGCCCCCATGCCACGGCGCACAGGGCGGCCATGACCACAGGGGCAAACGCGCCATAGGTGATGTCAAGGATCGGCCCCAGCACCAGGAACCCGCTGCCAATGATCGACGCCAGCGGCGTGATCGCCGCGCGCCACAGCGTGGCCTTGCGGATCGGCGGCCAGATCAGGGCCGCGCCTGTCGCGACGATAACCGCCGCGATGACCACGTTCAGCATCGCCGCCCCATTTCCCATGCTAGAAGTTTCATCTGTCCGGCACATGCCCGGCGGCCGCCCGACAGATATCCGACACTTGCCCGGCGCTGGCGGGACGCGTGTCCGGCGTTCGACCGGCCCATACCCGGCGAGTGTCCGGCGCGATTGGCGCACATCGACGGCCGCGCCCCTACGCCGCCGTGCGGCGATGCAGGATTAAGAGTGCGCCCGCACCGACACGGTATCGTTGCGCATACGCCCCGTCGGCCGCACGCAGGGTCCGCCCACCATATCCTGTGGCCGGCCCGATCCCCAGTCACGCCCGCTCGGCGTATTCCATCGTCTCGGTATTCACGACGATATCCTCGTCCTGCCCGACGAAGGGCGGCACCATCACCTTCACGCCATTGTCAAGAATAGCTGGCTTGAACGAGTTTGCGGCCGTCTGGCCCTTCACCACCGGCTCGGTCTCGACCACCTTGCAGGTCACCTTCTGTGGCAACGTCGCGTTCAGCGCCTCGGACTCGTAATATTCGATCTGGATGGTCATGCCGTCCTGCAGGAACGGCCGGCGCTCGCCCAGGATCTCGGCTGGCAGTTCGATCTGCTCGTAAGTCTCTGAATCCATGAAGACCAGCATGCCGTCGGTCTCGTACAGGAACTGCTGGTCCTTCTGTTCCAGGCGCACCTTCTCAACCTTGTCGGCCGACCGGAACCGCTCGTTGAGCTTGGATCCGTTGCGCAAATTGCGCAGCTCGACCTGCGCGAAGGCCCCGCCCTTGCCGGGCTTCACGTGATCGGCCTTCACGGCGACCCAAAGGCCGCCATTGTGCTCCAGCACGTTTCCGGGGCGAATTTCGTTTCCGTTGATTTTAGGCATATGGCGAAACTACGTCACAAGGTTGATGATGATCTGTCCGAGCCTATATCTGTGCATCGATCATCGCGCAACACGGCCTATCTAGTCCAATGGAAGTAGTCGAATGCGTCCAGCGCATAGGTGATATACGAAAACGACATACCACTTGGCGACACAAAACCTTCATAAGGCACGCCACGTCCACCGCCAAGACCAAGAACAAGGAACGACGAATGCCCGACTTCGTTGACGGAACCGCTTTCAATCACGAGCAAGGCAACCGCGCCCGCAAGCTGTTTGCGGCTGTAGTTCTGGCCGCGCTCGATGATGCGATTGCGGATGACAAGAAATACGGCAACGGACCCGAACAGATCGCCCGCTGGGCGCGTTCTCGCGACGGTCGCGAGGTTCTAAGCTGCGCTGGCATCGACCCCAACGAGCGGGTGGTGACTGGCCTTATGGAATTCGTGAAGAAAGGCGTGCGCACATCTGTCGCTCTCAGCCGCGAAGAGAGCGAGCGGCGCAACGCCGCTCAGGCCGAAGCGGCTTGATCTTCTGAGGGCCTTGCCCGTCGGTCACTTGCGCCGGCACAGCGAAAGGGCGTCGCGGTTAGCTTCCGCGGCGCCTTTCTTGTTGATCAAATGGTAAAAGCTCTGCTCTGGAGCCGAGCCACATTCCCGTCGCAGAGCGCTGGCGATCTTCTGAATACGGATAGCACTAAAATCGGTATTCATAGATACGATCAGCTTTTCAGTGATCGAAGTTTTGGGGCGTTCACCGCTTACAGCGGTTAGGCCCCCAAAAGCAATTCAACGCCAAAGAACGAAGCACCTCAATATTTCTTAGGCAAGGTGCGCCAAGTGCTCTTTTTCAGGGGCAACGCAATCAATGGTTGCCGTAAGACGTTTTCAGATTAGGCAGGATCACTCGAAATCACGTGCGGACAGAATCCGCATGATTTCCCGCCGTACGAGTTTGCGCACGTTTCTCGTGATCCGCTCTCCCAACGTTCCAGCGAGCTCTTCGCGCACGATCTCGGCGATCAAATCGCGCAAAGCCTCTTCGTCCAGAACCTCTTCGGGATCCTCCAACGTCAAAGGATCGGACCGGTGCGAGAACTGCATTTCCGGGGTCGGATCGTCTTCGGCATGAGTAAACCGCGGTTCCGTGGGGCCTTCCGGATGTGGCGCATGTACACGGTCATGGCGGTCGAAAGCCATCATCGGATCACCCATCGGGGGATCAAGGGTTTCGTCCTGGTTATCAGGCACATCTGCCGCGGAATCCTGGGACTGCGCGTCGTTGTCGGGTTCGTCGACAACCTCGTGCATGATGTCCGATCTGAGGTTTGGCACCTTATCCGGGCGATGCTGATCCTGCGCCTCGCTTCCGTCGGGTTCGAACTCTTCCCCGCGCCCGATCGCGGCCTCCAAACCGGCAATACGTTCTTCCAGGCTTCGGCTCGTGGCAGGGTCGGTAACGACTTCGAGGATCGGGGGCAAATCGTTCTTCGCCCCATCCGCGTCCGAATCCGCCTGCGCCATTTCGATGAAGGTATCATCGGCGGCGGTATACGGCTCTGCTTTGGGCTGCGCCTGCGGTGCGCCGTTACCGACCCGCAGATCGGAGGTCAGCACCAGCCGGTCGCCTCCGGAAGACTTCTGATCGCCCTCGACCGAAACCAGACGACGGATATTGTTCAAAACCCGATCGATCTCATCGGATGACATTGCGTCCGACATGGCCCACCTTCGCGGTTATTCCTGCTCGCCTCCCATAGTACGGGCAAACGGATTCTGGCACAACGGTGTGGAGGAAAGCTTAACGCCCGATAGCGCGGAGAACCTTGTCCAGCTTCTGACCTTGGGGACTGACACGGCCCGAGGGTGCGTCCTTGACGGCATTGTAATACAAGCTCGGATCATAGGTCGGAATGCCAAGGTCCAGGTACTCGGCCGTGAGAAGCCCCATGGTGAAAAGCAAAGAATAGGCCGACCGTATCTCGGCGATCTGGGCAGAGATCAGAGCCGCACGCGCGTCTTGCAGGTCCTGCTCGGCGTCCAGCACGTCCAGCGTCGTCCGCGCGCCAAGGCTGACTTCCTCCTGCAGGCCACGGAACGCGACACGTGCCGCGCGTACCTGCAATTCGTTCGCCGCGATCCGGGCAATCGCAACTTCCTGCTGCGCCCAGGCTTCGGCAACCTGCTGAAGGATATCGTCCACAGTTATGTGCAGATCCGCGCGGCTTTCGTCCCTGCGGGCAACCGCCTGGCGATAGGCGGCCGACAGCGCACCGCCGCGATAGATCGGGCCGCTCAGCTGAATCCCAACCGATCCTTGTTCGACAAACTCATCGTCGATTGACAACCGACCGGACCCCGTAATCTGCGGCCGTGTCAGCGCTTCGGCCCGAAGCACGTTCAACTCCGCGATGGTCACCCCGCGCATGTCACGTCGGATCGTCGGATGGGTTTTGCGGGCGATGTCCTGCGCGGCGGCGAGCGTGTTGACGATTGTCGGATGCGCCTCGATCGGAGTCAGGTTTCCGGGCTCCTGGCCCACGGCCTGAACGTATTGCGACTGCGCGATTTCCAAATCCCCCAGCGCCGCCGCCAGGTTGGACCGGGCCGACGCTAATTGGGCTTCGGCGATCGCAACGTCGGTCCGCGTGACCTCACCCACCTCGAAGCGCTCCTGCGCGGCGCGCAGTTGCTCGGTGATCAGTTGAACGTTCGACTGCCGCAATTCGACGAAGGCGATCGCCTCGCGCACCGAAAGATACGCCAGCACCGCGTTGTAGAGAACTTGCTGTTCCACCTGCAACAGGCCATGTCGGGTCGCCAGGACCGTTTCGCGGGCGACATCGATGGCAAGCCGACTGGCTCCCCCGTCCCACAACAAAAGCTCTGCGGTGATCGCAGCGCTTGCAGTCGTCGGCGTGGTATCGGTGGTGGGCGGCACGAACCCGTTCGGAGCCGTGAAGCTTTGCTGCGCCTGAACGGTGTAGTTGATGATGGGGCGCAGCTGGGCGATGGCGCTCGCGACATCCTCATCCGCGGCACGCAGAACCGCCCGGTTCTTTTCCAGCAAACCTGAGTGGCGATAGGCCAGCACGAATGCGTCCGCCAACGTCTCCGCCTGGGCGGACAAGGGCCCCGAGACGATCATCAAGGCCGCGACCCCGGCCTGGCAAAGCGATCGCAGCCTCATAGGGTGAACTCCGCTTTGCGCTCGAACCCTGGCAACACCGGCGCGGCGGCGTTGAACGCATATCGCCAACTGATGAACCCATCGACCTTCATGCCGACACGACAGATGCCAAGGTTGTTTTCCCAGAAGATGCACGCGATCCGCCCACCTTCGGCGAGTTGCTCGATAATCGCGTCGGGAAGAACATCCACGGCCCCTTGTATCGCGATGACGTCATAGGGACCGTGTTCCGGCGCGCCCCGCGTCAGATCCCCGTGCTGGATGGCAGCATTGTGGATCCCCACTTCGGCCAAGGAAGACTCGGCCTCGGACACCAGCGGCTCTTCGGATTCGACGGCCACCACCGCCTGCGCCAGATGGGCCAGAACGGCGGTCGAATAACCGAACCCCGGCGCGATATCGAGCACAAGATCACCGGGACCGACATCCAGTACGTTCAGCATCTTGGCCAGCGTCCTGGGGTCGAGGATGGCGCGACCCCGCCCGATGATCAGGTTCTCGCCCAGGTAAGCCGCTTCGACGAGGCGCGACGGCACGAATTTCTCGCGCGGGATGTCCAGCATGGCCTCGATGATGGGAAACCGCGTCACGTCAGAGGGCCGGACCTGCGTGTCGACCATGATCCTGCGGCGGCTCGCGAAATCGGTCATCCCAAGTCCCTTCCAAGTCTCCGATCCGACCGCTTTGCCATATCGATAGAATGACGGCAACGCTTCATCCCGCGCCGGATCATCACATTGGCGGTCAGCGAACGCGCCGGGCGGGGCAGCGTAACGATATCCGCTTGCAGGTCTGAACCGCGGGGCATATGAGGAACGCGCTTCGGCGAGTTGGCGGAGTGGTTACGCAGCGGATTGCAAATCCGTGTACACCGGTTCGATTCCGGTACTCGCCTCCAGAAGCCCTCCCCCCGAATCTATTTCTTCACCTGAAAACGCGGGAGACCACGTGTCCCCTCGAGGCAGGTTGAAAAACTGGATTGCGCCCTCTTGCGTGTCCCGATCCGGTTGGATAGATGGGCGCTTACCGATGGCGCGCGGGCGTAGCTCAGGGGTAGAGCATAACCTTGCCAAGGTTAGGGTCGTGAGTTCGAATCTCATCGCCCGCTCCATCGGTCAGACGGGTTGGCGCGCGGGCGTAGCTCAGGGGTAGAGCATAACCTTGCCAAGGTTAGGGTCGTGAGTTCGAATCTCATCGCCCGCTCCAACCGTCAGACATCCTTCATTAGTTCGAAGCGGTCCACATCGACTAGCCCAAGATCCGTGATCTTCAGGTGCGGGATCACGGGAAGCGCGATGAAGGCCAATTGCAGGAACGGCTCGTTCAGGGTCACGCCCAGCGACCGCGCCGCCTCCCTCAGACCGGCTAGTCCTGCGCGCACGTCCTCGAAGCTTCCCTGGCTCATCAATCCGGCGACCGGCAGGGCCAGTTCCGCAAGGATCTTCCGGTCCTCGACCACGCAGAAGCCGCCCTCGATCTCGGCCAGGCGGTGGGCAGCGAGGGCCATGTCCTCATAGTCGACCCCGACCGCGATCAAGTTGTGATGATCGTGGCATACGGTCGAGGCGATGGCCCCCCGTTCGACACCGAACCCGCGCACCAGCCCAGACGCGATGGTGCCGGCGCGGCCGTGCCGTTCGATCACGGTGACGCGGGCCAGGTCGCGCGCGGGATCGGGACGGCGGTCGCCCTCAGTCGCGGAGAGGTCTTCGGTCAGGTGGTCGGTCAGGATCATCCCCTCGCGCACGCCGATCACTGGCGTCGCACCCTGCCCCGGCATCCGGAAGGTGCTGGCCGTGATGGCCGGGATTCGGACGGACCTGCGCCCGATCTCGGCATCCGGGACACCGCGCGCCGATCCCAATTCGACCCCATTCGCCCAGACCGCCTGCGCATCGCATTGCGCCAGTGCGCCAATCGCCACGATATCGGCGCGTTTGCCCGGCGCGATCTGCCCCCGATCCTTCAAGCCGAACGCTTCGGCCCCCGAAAGCGAGGCGATCCGGTAGGCGACCACCGGATCGACCCCTTCGGCGATCGCCGTGCGGATCATGTGGTCCAGATGCCCTTCCTCCGCGATATCCAAAGGGTTCCGGTCATCGGTGCAAAGCGCCAGATAGGGCGACAGACGGTCGGTCATCAGCGGGATCAGGGCGTGAAGATCCTTCGACACCGACCCCTCGCGGATAAGGATGCGCAAGCCCCGCGACAGCTTCTCGCGCGCCTCTTCGGCGCTGGTTGCCTCGTGTTCGGTGCGGATGCCCGCGGCGGTGTAGGCGTTCAGGCCCCGCCCCGACAGCAGCGGCGCGTGGCCGTCGATATGGCGCCCCGAGAACGCCTCCAGCTTGGCAAGGCAATCGGGATCGCCGGCGATCACGCCGGGATAGTTCATGAACTCGGCCAGCCCCCGGGTCTGCGGGTGATCCGCCAGCCGCGCCAGCGCCCCTGCCCCGATCTCGGCGCCCGATGTCTCCATGTGCGATGAGGGCACACAGGAAGACAGCATCACCTTGATGTCGATGGGGGCGTTGGCGGCACAGTCCATCGCCCAGTCCAACGCCGCGACCCCCAGCACATTCGCGATCTCGTGCGGGTCCCAGATCGCCGTCGTGACCCCGCGAGCGCCCACCAGACGCGCGAATTCCGACGGCGTCACCAACGAGCTTTCGATGTGCAGATGCGTGTCGATAAAGCCGGGCACCAGTGTCAGGCCGGACACGTCGCGAGAAGGGCCGTCGTAATCGGCGCCAATCCCGGCGATCGTGCCCCCTGCAATCGCGACGTCGCCCTCGATCATCCCTCCGGTAACCACATCCAGGACCGCCCCGCCCCGCAAGACCAGATCGGCGGGGGCGCGACCGGCGCCGACTGCGATGAGGTGGGAAAGATCGGTCATGGCGGCTCCTGCAAGGTTTCGGACACTGGGCCGGGTTTCGGCGGGGAAATCTAGCCCCGGCGTACCTGAAAGAAGGCCCTCAGAAGCGCTTCGGCCTCCCGCTCGGCGATACCCGCATAGATTTCGGGCGTATGATGCGCCTGCGGATGCGAGAAGACGCGTGCGCCGTGTTCCGTGCCGCCTGATTTCGGGTCCGAGGCGCCATAGTACAGACGCGCGATCCGGGCCGCCGCGATGACCCCGGCACAGGCGGCACACGGCTCCAGCGTGACGTACAGCGATGCGCCGGGCAGTCGCTCTTGCCCCAACATGGCGCAGGCGGCCCGGATCGCCTGCACCTCGGCATGGGCGGACGGATCGTGCGTGGCCCGGGTCTCGTTGCCGCGCACGGCCAACACCCGGCCTTCAGGACTGACAACGACCGCGCCCACGGGCACCTCGCCGCGTTGCGCGGCTTCGCGTGCGGCGTCCAGCGCCAGCGCCATATGTGCGGACCGCTCCATGCATCTGGACTTGCCCGGGCGCATGCCGCCAGTCCAGCCGAATTCGCTTATCTGTGGCGCTTGCGCTTGCAAGTCGGCTCACCGGGTCTAGGACGGGGATATGTCCAACACACCCCATGAAGGCGACCGAATCGCCAAGGTCATCGCCCGCGCCGGCCGCGCCTCGCGACGCGAGGCCGAGCGGATGATCGAGGCCGGGCGCGTCGCCGTCAACGGCAAGACCATCGACAGCCCCGCCCTGAACGTCACCGAACGGGACCGCATCACCCTCGACGGGCAGGAGATCGGCCCGCCGGACACACCGCGCCTCTGGCTGTATCACAAGCCCCAGGGGCTGGTGACCTCGGCCAAGGACGAGAAAGGGCGCAAAACGGTTTTCGAAAGCCTTCCGCCCGAGCTGCCCCGCGTCGTTTCCGTCGGTCGCCTCGATCTGAATTCCGAGGGGCTTCTGCTTCTGACCAATGACGGCGGGATCAAGCGCAAGCTTGAACTGCCCAAGACCGGATGGCTGCGCAAATACCGCGTGCGCGTCCACGGCACCCCCGAGGATGCCGACCTCGAGCCGTTGCGCAAGGGTATCACGATAGAGGGCGAGCGCTTCCAGCCGATGGACGTGCGGATCGACCGTCAGCAAGGCGCGAATGCTTGGATCAGCATCGGCCTGCGCGAGGGAAAGAACCGCGAGATCCGGCGTGCGATGGAAAGCGTCGGCCTTCCGGTTACACGCCTTCTGCGGATTTCATTCGGGCCGTTCCGCCTGGGCGATCTGAAACCCGGGGCCGTCGAAGAGGTTCGACCTAAGGTCCTGCGCGATCAGCTGGGATTGTCCACCGAAGGCTTCGCCGAGAAATCGGCCCCGAAACGCACTGTGAAGCGGCGCAAATAGCGACACCCACCGACCCAGAACTGACAGGACACGAGGCATGGCCGATCTACTGACTTTCGAAAACACAGGTAACCTCCTGATGCTCCTGTTTCTGCAGGCGGTTCTAGGGTTCGACAACCTTCTCTATATCTCCATCGAAAGCCAGCGCGCGCCGGTGGCCCAGCAAAAGCAGGTCCGGTTCTGGGGGATTGTCATCGCCGTCACGCTGCGGATCGTGCTGCTGTTCGCCATGATCCGCCTGATCGACATGCTGAGCGAACCGTTCTTCGTGTTGAACTGGGACGGCGTGCTGACCGGCGGGGTCAATTTCTCGACGCTGGTGTTCATTCTGGGCGGCATCTTTATCATGTACACTGCCGTCAAGGAGATCACCCACATGCTGGCGACCGATCACATCGGTCAGGCGACGGGGGACAAGACCGGGAAGTCAGCGTTTCAGGTGATCATGCTGATCGTCTTTATGAACCTCGTCTTCTCGTTCGACTCCGTGTTGTCTGCTCTGGCAATCACGGACGTCTTCCTGATCCTCGCGGCGGCGATCATACTGTCGGGCATCGCGATGCTGGCGCTGGCCGACTGGGTTACGGCGTTCATCCAGAAGAACCGCATGTTCGAGGTTCTGGGCCTGTTCGTTCTTCTGATCGTCGGCGTCGTCCTTCTGGGTGAAGCCGGTCAGGCTGCCGTCCACGGCGCCGAGGCGATGGGAATGGCCCACGAGGCGGCCGAAGACATGGCAATCCACGTGTTCGGGTTCGAGCTGGTCCCGATGTCGAAATCCACGTTCTACTTCTCGGTCCTCGTGCTCTTCGCGGTCGAGATCATCCAGTCGCGGTATCGCCGGAAGCTGGATGCGGAACGCAAGTCCGAAGCCCGCCGCCAGATCCGCACCTAGAAGGGCCCGTAGCGCGTTCATATATCGGTCGGGATGAAACAGGAGCCTCCATGCCCCGCCTTCTGCTGACCGCGCTCGTCCTCGCGCTTGTCGTGGCCCTTGTGTCCTTGGCGCTTCGATCGCTGGGCCAGGTCGCGACCGATGCACGCGCGCGCCTGCGCCAAGCCCCGTTGGGAGAGACACCGATGCAACGCCTGTCCTTCGTCCTTCTGGTCGCCCTGATATTCTATGCCGCGATCTGGGGGGCAGGCTGATGCCCGAACGCTTCGGTGGCCCGCATTCTCCGCGCGGCGCGAAGGGCGGCTGGGCTGTCAAGCGACGCTCGCGCGTCGGCGCGCGGGCCAATGCGCTGTATATCGCGCCAATCCCGCTTCTGTTCACCGCGTTCGGCGAGGCACCGACCGGCCTTGCCCTGGACCTGGCGGCGTTCTTCGCGCTCAGCGGGGCGGCGTGGATGACCCGCGAAGGGCTGAAGGCGCAGGATGCCTATGACGCGCGCGCCACGGCCCGCCGCCCCGCCCTACCCCGCAAGGCCCTAGGTGCGGCGCTGACCGGGGCCGGTCTGGCCTTGGCCGGGCTTCCGGCCGTCGGCGGCGCCATCGTTCTGGCCGTCCTGGGGGTTGTCCTGCACGTGGCCGCCTTCGGTGTTGACCCGATGCGCAACAAGATCGCCGGCGGGGCGCCGGGCTGGCAGTCCGAACGGGTCGCCGCCGCGGTAGACGAGGCCGAAGCGCACCTGGCCGACATGCGCGCGGCCATCCGCGCGACCGGCGACCGGCATCTCTTGACCCGGGTGGACGGCTTCGCCGATACGGCCCGCGCCCTGTTCCGCCGGGTCGAGGAAGACCCGCGCGACCTGCCGCAGGCGCGCCGATGGCTCGGCGTATATCTGCTGGGCGCGAAGGATGCGGCTGTAAAATATGCCAGCCTTGCGCAAAGAGGGCATGACGAGGCCGCCCGCGACGATTTTCTTGCGTTGCTCGACGACCTTGAGGAAGGATTCGCGCGGCGGTCCGAGACGATGCTGCTGGACGATCGCACGGACCTGGATATCGAGATCGACGTTCTGCGCGAGAGACTGGACCGCGAAGGCGTGAGCATGGGCGAAACCAAGGAGACCCGAGGATGAACGACCGCCCCCTGAAGCCCGGCCCCTCGACCGAGATCGAGGCGCTTGAGGCGACCGTGTCCCCCTCGGCCGAGATCACGCCATATGACGGCGCGGATGCGGAAACGAAGACCGCCATCGACCAGCGGCTGTCGCAGATCGACATCACCGACACCGGCTCGATCATCGGCTTCGGCGCGCCAGCGCAGGAAGAACTTCAGCAGATCAGCCAGTCGATGCTGGCGGACGTCAAGAACAAGGATATCGGGCCCGCCGGCGACAGCCTGCGCGCCATGGTCTCGGCCCTGCGAGGCTTTTCCAGCGCCGAGCTGGACGCGCGTCGCAACCGCACGTTCTTCGAACGCATGCTGGGCCGCGCGGCGCCGCTGTCTCGCTTCATCGCGAAATACGAAGACGTGCAGGCCCAGATCGACGACATCACCGGCCAGCTTCATCGTCACGAGCACCAGCTTCTGAAGGATATCAAGGCGCTCGACGTCCTCTACGAAAAGACGCTGAACTTCTATGACGAACTGGCCCTCTACATCGCCGCGGGGCAGGAAAAGCTGCGCCGCCTCGACGCCGAAGACATCCCCGCCGCCGAAGCCGCCGCCGCGGACGGTCGCGGCGACGACGTCATCGACAGCCAGCAGCTACGCGACCTTCGCGCCGCACGCGATGACCTGGAACGCCGGGTCCACGATTTGAAGCTGACCCGGCAGGTGACGATGCAGTCCCTTCCCTCGATCCGGCTGGTGCAGGAAAACGACAAGAGCCTCGTGATGAAGATCAACTCGACGCTGGTGAACACCGTGCCCCTGTGGGAGACGCAGTTGGCCCAGGCCGTCACCATCCAGCGCAGCGAGGATGCCGCCGACGCCGTGAAATCAGCGAACGATCTGACGAACGACCTTCTGACCTCGAACGCCAAGAACCTGCGCGAGGCCAATGCCAAGGTGCGCACCCAGGTGGAACGCGGTGTCTTCGATATCGAGGCCGTGAAATCCGCGAATGCCGAGCTGATCGCCACAATAGAAGAGTCTCTTCAGATCGCCGATCAGGGCAAGAAGGCGCGGGCCGAGGCCGAGGGCGAATTGCAGAAGATGGAAGCGGACCTGAAACAGACCCTGTCGGCCGCCAAGTCGCATCAAGTTCGGAAAGCCGTTTGATCTTGCGCGCGGTCCTGCCTGCCCTCCTGACTGCGATCACCTTGGTTGGATGCGCGCAGCTGGAACCCGCAGACCCCGTCCCGGTCCCCCCCTCGCGCCCCGAACGTCCTCCGGCACCCGCGGTTGAGCCGGCCCCAGAAGCCGCCGAGCCTGAGCCCGAAAGCAAGGAGTTGTCGGCCTATTACGACCGGATCGAGCAAGGGCTGCTGGTTCAAGGCTTGCTGCGCCAGGATGGCGGCGGTCCCGATACCCCGTGGGACGCTCGCCGTCTGGCCGACACGTTCCTGCGGCTGGCCTTCTACGAGGAATACGCGCCGAACGGCGGGGTCCTGGTCGCCCGCGAAACCGAGTCCCGGCTTCATCGCTGGGAGATCCCCGTCCGGATCGAAACCCGGTTCGGCGACACCATTCCCGTGGAACAGCAGACCCGCGACCGCAACGACGTGATCGCGTTCACCCGACGGCTGGCCCGGGTCACGGGTCATCCGATCACCCCCACCACGACGAACGGCAACTTCACCGTCTTTATCGTGAACGAGGCCGAGCGACGCGACATGGGCGACGAATTACGGCGCCTCGTGCCCGAACTGCAGAACGCGGCGCTGCAATCCATCCTCGACCTGCCGCGCAACAATTACTGTATCGTCTTCGCCGTCGATCCTGGCACGACCGGTCGGTACAACCGCGCCGTCGCCATCATCCGCGGCGAACACCCCGATCTTCTGCGCCTGTCGTGCTTCCACGAAGAGATCGCGCAAGGGTTGGGCCTGGCGAATGACAGCCCCCGCGCACGCCCCTCGATCTTCAATGACGACGAGGAATTTGCGCTTCTGACCACGATGGACGAGCAGCTTCTGGCGATGCTCTACGACGACCGTCTTCGCCCGGGCATGACGCTGGACGAGGCCGAACCCATCGTGCGCCGGATCGCGGCCGAACTGATCCCCGGGGAAAGCTGACGGCCCGATTCTGCGCTTAGCATCCGCATCCCCCCACCCTATACAGGTCCCGACAACCACGCAGGAGCGCGCGATGCCCATCTTCGACTTCCTTCAGGGTCAGCTCATCGATGTCATCCATTGGGTCGATGATCGGCAGGACCGCATGGTCTGGCGGTTCGAGCGGGAAGGTCACGAGATCAAGTACGGCGCCAAGCTGACCGTGCGCGAAGGCCAAGCCGCCGTCTTCGTCCATGAAGGCCAGCTGGCGGATGTCTTCAGGCCCGGCCTCTATCTCCTCGAAACCAACAACATGCCGATCCTGACCTCGCTTCAGCACTGGGATCATGGATTCCGCTCGCCCTTCAAGTCCGAGATTTACTACGTCAACACGACCCGGTTCACCGATCTGAAATGGGGCACCAAGAACCCTGTCATCCTGCGCGACCCCGAATTCGGCCCCACCCGCGTGCGGGCCTTCGGAACCTTCGCGGTCAAGGTCGCCGACCCGTCCCTGTTCCTGACCGAGATCGTGGGTACCGACGGCGAATTCACCGCCGACGAGATCAGCTTTCAGATCCGCAACGTCATCGTGCAGGAGGTCAGCCGGGCGCTGGCCTCCAGCGGGCTGTCCGTTCTGGATATGGCCGCTAATACCGCCGATCTGGGCAAGCTGGTGGCCGAGGCCATCGCCCCCACCGTCGCCGCCTACGGCCTTCAAATACCGGAACTCTATATCGAGAACGTCTCCCTGCCTGAGGCTGTCGAGGCCGCGCTGGACAAGCGAACGTCGATGGGCGTGATCGGCGACATGGACCGGTACACGCGCTTTCAGGCGGCCGAGGCACTGACCGAACAGGGCTCGGCGGCGGGGGCGGCCATGGGCACCGGCTTCGGCGCGGGGCTGGGGATGCAGATGGGCGCCGCCGGCCCCTGGGGCCCGCGTCCCGCGCCGCCACCGCCGCCTCCGGTCGAACAGGTCTGGCATATCGCCAGGGACGGCACGACAGAGGGGCCGTTCTCGACCGCGCGACTGGGCAGGATGGCGCAGGACGGGCACCTGACCCGCGACACCCTCGTCTGGACCGCCGGCCAGGACGGCTGGCAACGGGCCGAGGATATCACGCCCCTTGCCCGCCTGTTCACCGTGATGCCCCCGCCCCCACCGCCGACCTGACCGAGCCAGCCGCAGACACGCATGTCCCGTCCTTCCGAAACCGATGACGACGCCCCCGACCAGCCGTCGGACGAGGGGCATCATTTCCCCTGCCCGTCCTGCGGTGCCGACCTGCGCTTCGAACCAACCCGCGGCGCCTTGCACTGCGACTTCTGCGGCCACGAAGAAGAGCTTGCGCCGGACCCTGCACCGCAGGCGATCCGCGAGCTTGATTTCGAAGCCGCCCTGTCGAACCGCATTCCACAGATGGAATTGGAGGTCGCCCGCACCCATCGCTGCCCCAATTGCGGGGCAGAGGTCACCTTCGACACCGCGCGGACCGCGATGGAATGCCCGTTCTGCGCCACGCCCGTCGTCACCGACCCGGACCCGCACCAGCAGATCAGGCCGCGCGCCCTGCTGCCCTTCGCCCTGACCGAGGATCAGGCCCGCCGCGACATGACGGCTTGGCTGGGCGGGCTGTGGTTCGCCCCCAACGGCCTGCGCCGCTTCGCCCGTAAGGGCCGCCGGATGAGCGGCGTCTACCTGCCCTACTGGACCTTCGACGCCCGCACCCGGTCCGCCTATCGCGGGCAGCGCGGCCGCGTTCACCGGACCCGGCGGCGCGGCGCGGACGGCAAGACGCGCACCGACATGACCATCCGCTGGACCCGTGTCTCGGGCACCGTTGCGCGGGACTTCGACGACGTGCTGGCCCTCGCCTCCCCCACGCTGCCGGGCAAGACGGTCGATGCGATCGAGCCGTGGGACCTGTCGGCGCTGGTGCCTTATTCGGCGGACTACCTGGCCGGGTTCGGGGCCGAAAGCTACCGGATCGGGGTCGAAGACGGGCACCGCATCGCGCGCGGCAAGATGGACGCCGTCATCGCGCGGGATGTGCGCCTCGATATCGGTGGCGACCGGCAGCGCATCGACCGGATCGACACCGAGATCGCCGACGTCACGTTCAAGCATATCCTGCTGCCGCTGTGGATCGCGGCCTATACCTATCGCGGCCGGACCTTTCGCGTGGTCATCAACGGCCATAACGGCCGCGTGACCGGCGAACGCCCCTACTCCCCCTGGAAGATCGCGTTCGCGGTACTGGTGGCCGTCATCGTGGCGGGCGTGTTCGCCTATTTCTCGAACGGCTGATTGCGCTATCGGGGGCGGGACGCTAGGCAATCGAAAACGAAAGGGGACCCAGACGATGATCTTGTGCGCGGGCGAGGCCCTGATCGACATGCTGCCCCGAACCTCCGACCGGGGAGAGCCGGCCTTCGCCCCCCATGTCGGCGGCGCGGTCCTGAACACGGCCGTGGCCCTGGGCCGGCTCGGGGCGCCTGCGGGGTTCTTCTCGGGCATCTCGACCGACCTGTTCGGGGCACAGATCGTCGCCGCGCTGAAGGCCGCAGGGGTCGATGCCGCCCCGGCCCACCGTTCGGACCGCCCCACCACACTGGCGTTCGTCACTCTGGTCAACGGGCAGGCCAGCTATGCCTTCTATGACGAGGCGACCGCCGGTCGAATGCTGTCCGAAGAAGACCTGCCGTCGGACATCGACGTCGACGCCTGTTTCTTCGGCGGTATCTCATTGACGGCCGAACCCTGCGGCACGGCCTACGACACCCTGTCCGCGCAACTGTCGGCGCGGATGCCAATGATGCTGGACCCGAATATCCGCCCTGATTTCATCCGAGACCGAGCAAGCTATGACGCGCGCATCTCGCGGATGATCGAACGGGCCGACATCGTGAAAGTCTCGGACGAGGATCTTGCATGGCTGACCGACGCCGGCACGCTGGAAGACCGCGCGCGCGCCGTTCTCGCCAAGGGGCCTGCGATGGTCTGCCTGACGCGGGGCGCCGAAGGGGCGACCGCGTTCACCAAGGGCTCGGAGGTCTTCGTCCCCTCCCGTCCCGCCACCGTGGTCGATACTGTGGGTGCCGGTGACACGTTCAACGCGGGCGTCCTAGCCTCGCTGTCCGAACAGGGCGTGCTGACGAAGAAGGCGCTGCGCAGCCTGACGGAAGATCATCTGAACGCCGCCCTGTCACTTGGCGTGCAGGCCGCCGCGGTCACGGTCAGCCGCGCCGGGGCGAACCCACCCACCCGGGCAGAGCTTTGACCGCCATCAGAGCCCGTCGCGCGCGATCAGGGTCGCCAATTCGTCGATCAGCCGCGACTTTGCCGACGCGATCGATCCAGCGCTGAGGGTCTGGTACGGGGCCGACAGCGAAAACCGCCGCGCCCGTTCGCGTGTCTCGCCCTGCACCGATCCGACGAAATACTGCCCGGCCAGCCGGAACACCCCGTCCCGCCCCGGCAGCGCGCGTGACACCCGCACATCGACGCGTACGTCCGGCCGGTCGAAGAAGGGCCACGGCTCGGCAGCGACCGTGGCGCGGGTCTGCGCGGCCAACGAAAACGCCAGCCCCTCGGTAAAACTGCGCTGCGGATCGTCCGCCCATAGAAGCGCTTCGTTGCTGACCAGCGCGCCGGTCTCGTCCTCGTAATAGATGACCTCCTGATCCGCATAGAGCGGAAGCGAGACATCCATCACCTCGACCGACCCGACCGAGACCGGGATCCTCTGGGCGACCTCCGTGGCCGGCAGGTCGAAGCGCAAGGGCGTGTCACCGCAGGCGGCGAGAAGGATCAGGGCCGTGGCAGCGGCAAGCTTCTTCATGGGTCAGCGTCCAAACAGCAGGGAATTGGGATTGCGTTCGATCTGGCGGGCCAGACTGTCGATGGACGAGGCCGCCGACTGGATATCGCGCAGCGTCGACTGGATTTCGGCCCCGAGGGCGCCGCGCGAGTCGTAGCCCTCGATGATGGTGCCGGTCTGGTTCAGCAAGCCGCCCACATTGGTCAGAAGGGTCGGAACCTGGTCGGCGGATTGCCGAATGGAGCTGAGCGTGGCGTTCGCGTTCTCGATCAGCCCGCCTTCCTGAACCTGGATCAGCAGGCGCTGCACCTCTTCCAGCGCGTTCGACAGCGCCGTGGGAACCCGCTGTGTCTCGGGGGACGAGATCAGCGTATCGGCCGAGGCCAGCAGGCTGGACGTCCGATCGCCGATCTCCTGGATCGGCAGGTCGGCGACATCGTTCACCAGAAGCTCGATCTGGTCGGCCACCCGCTTGGCACGGTCGGCCACCTCTGGTGCGGTATCGGCGGCATCGGCCACCGCCCGCGCGGCGCGCTGCGCATCGGCCAGCACCGGCGACAACGCGGCCGAGATCTCGCCTACCGCGCTGTCGGTCGAGACCAGAAGATCGTTCGCATTCTCGAGCACACCGTTCTGTTCCGTCAGCGAGGTGAAGACGATCCGCAAGTCGGCCAGCGTCGTCTGGACCTCGGCCGGCAGTTGCGACACCGCCTCGGACGAGACCAGGGTATCCACCGAAACCAAAAGGTCGTTCACATTCGCCACGGCCCGATCCAGCGGCAGGGTCGCCACGTTGTCGGCCACGGTGTTGAGGCTGGCTAGAAGCGCGTCGACATCGTCGAGCACGCCGGGCAGCTGGTTGATCGGCCCCTGCGTGGCCTGAAGCGTCGTCCGCAATTCCTGCAACACGGGCTCGATCTGGGTCACGACAGGCTGGATCGCGGCGTTCACGTCCGCGACCGTTGTGCCCGCATCCCCGATCAGGCCATTCACTTGGTCGATGGTGCCGTTCTGTTCGGTCAGAGAGGTGAAGACCAGACGCAGGTCGGCCAGCGTGGCCTGCACATCCTGCGGCAGTTGGCTGATCCCATCGGACGACACGAGCGTATCGACCGAGATCAGAAGATCGTTCACTTTCCCAAGCGTCCGGTCCAGAGGCAGCGCGCCCACGCTCTGAGCGACATCGTTCAGCGTCGCGACCAGTTGATCCACGTTGCCCAGAAGCGTGGGCAGCGCGCTGATCGATCCCTGCGCGCTTGCGACCGCGACTCGCACTTCCTCAAGGATCGGCGTCGCCTGCGTCTGAATCTCCACCACCGTCTGGGACAGGGTTTCAAGCGTTGCGTTCGCCGTCTCGACCAGTCCGGAATCCCGGACATCGGCGACCAGCCCCTCGACTTCGGTCAGAAGCTCGGAGACATCGCCGGTCAGACCCTGTGTCGCGTCCGAAGACAGGAACGTGCGCAACGCATCCAGCGTCCCCTCGACCTCGGTCACCACCTCGTTCAGGGGCAGCGTGTTCACCTCGGCAATCAGCGTTTCCAGCTCGGAGACAGCGGCGTTGATCTGTTCCAGCGTTTCGGGACCGTCCTCCATCGTCTCGAACACGGAATCGGCGGCCTCCTCGGCCGCGGCCAGCGCGTCGACAAGTGCCGTAACCGCCCCGGCCTCGTTCAGTCGGGTGACCAGGTCCTGAAGCTGCACGGCCGTGTCCGAAAGGGCGGCCATCGTCGCGTTTGCCTCCTGCGGGATCGATTGGATGCCCTCGGAATTCACGAAACTGCGCACGTCGCCCAGAAGCGCCAGCACCTCCGACGGTGTTTCCTGGATCCCCTCGTCGTTCAGCAGGCGGGTCACGGACTGCATGACCAGGATCGCGTTGTCCAGAAGCTCTTCGATGGGCAGATTGTTGACCCGGTTGAAAACGCCTTCGGCCGTATCGGCGAAGTCCGACAGGTTGGCAGGGATCGATGGAATTCGGGGATACGGCTCGGCGTCCACGACGATCTCGGCGTCGGGGGCATCGTTCGTCTGCTCGAGCGAGACCTGCAATCCCCCCAGAAGCGAGGCCGAAGTCAACTGCGCACGCAGGCCGTTCTGGACGGCGAACTGCATGAAATCCAGGACATCTTCGGGCGTGGACTGCGGGTCGAGGCCCATCTTGCCCGGTTGGATCTCGATCGTGGTCAGAAGCCGCACGCCGCGGTCGCCGAAAGTTTCTTCGTCCAGCACACCGGTCAAGCCCGACACACGGCCGACAACGATGCCCCCGAAATCGACATCCGCGCCAACTTCGAGGCCGGGTACCGAATCCTCGAACACAACCGTGAAATTCACCGGCTCGCCATCGCCCGACGCCTCGAAGACAGAGGACCGCGCCGCTTCCTCGCTGGGAAACAGGCGGAAGGTCGGGTTGTCCCCCAGGGATTGCCCGCCCGAGACCGTCGTTTCAAACGACACACCGCCCGAGACCAGCGACGACAGCGAGTTGACGCTGAGCTGCGCGCCCGAGGCCCCGAACGAGAACGTGAATCCTGACGTATCCCAGAACCGCGTGGCCGAGTTGATCAAACGCGATTCAGGCTCGCGCACGAAGGCATCGGCCAGAACCGACACGCCGTCCTCGGCCAGGCGCAGATTGCCGACCTGTCCGACATTGATCCCGCGATACAGGATCGGAGCGTTCTCGCTCAGCCCCGCGACATCGCCGGCGCGCAGCTGGAAGAACAGTCCGTCGCGGTTGTTCGTGACCAGCGGCGCGCGGGTCAGCCCGTCGAACTCGGTCTCGGGCTCTCCGATTTCGCCGTCCCAGCTGCCAATCATGTAGACGCCGCCCAGAACGGTATCGAGGCCGGACACCCCTTGCGCGGACACCTCGGGACGGACGATCCAGAACGCCGCATCCTGGTCGATATAGGGCGCGACTTCGTTGTTCACGCGGATCTCGACCACGACCTGACCGAGGTTCTCGGAAAATCGCACCGTCTCGACCAGGCCGACCACCACGTCGCGGTACCGCAGCTGGGTTTCCTCGGCGCGGACGCCGGCGGCATTGGTGAAGGTCACCTCGATCAGCGGGCCCTGGTCAGTATAGCTGCGCCACGCCACGGCCAAAGAGATCACGACGGCCAGGATCGGCAGAAGCCACACGATAGAGACGCGCGAAAGCAAGCCCTTGCGCGGTTCGGTCATCTCGGGCTCGGCCGCGTCGGCGCGTGCGTTCGTCTCATCGCTCATGACTTATGAGGCCCCCGCCCCCCGTTGTCCCAGATCATGCGCGGATCGAAACTGATCGCCGCGAACATGGTAAAGATGACCGACAGGGCGAAAGTGATCGCCGCGGGGCCGGGCCGTATGGATGCCGCGAAATTCAGTTGCACAAGGGCGGACAGGATCGCAACGACGAAAACGTCGATCATGGACCATCGCCCGATGAACTCGACGATATGATACAGCTTGTGACGCTGTTTCGGGCGCAGGCGTTCGGGCCGCGCGACCGAGATCGCCAGATACCCGATGGCGATGAATTTGCCCACCGGAATCGCCACGGACGCGATCAGGATGATCGCCGCGATGGCCAGGTTGCCGTGGGTCGCAAGCTCGACCGCGCCCTGGATAATCGTGTCTTCGCTCTCGTCGAATAGGACCTGGGTGCGCAGCATCGGAAACAGGTTCGCCGGGATATAGCAGATGATCCCCACCGTCAGCCACGCCCACACACGTTGCAGCGACCCCCAATCGCGCGAGGCCAGTGGCGCGCCGCACCGCGCACAGCTTCGCTGCCCCATCGGCCAGACGCGGGTGCAGCGGCGGCAGGCGACAAGTCCCTCGGACCGCGCGCTTACGATGTCTCTTCCAGCGCCTTCCATATGCTCCAGCGGTCCATGTTGATGTCCTGAAGGACCGTTATGACGACAAGTGCGGCAAACATGAAGAAGGCCGGGCCGAACTCGACCTTGGCCAGGTCCGCGACCTTCACCAGGGCTACGGCGCAGCCGATGATGAAGATCTCGGCCATCGACCACGGGCGCAGGTCCTCGCTCCACCCGAAGGCCCGCCGCGCGCCGAGAAACGGCCTGCGGCCCAGCGTCAGGGGTGCGACGACATACAGCACCAAAAGCGCCCGGAAGAGCGGGATCAGGATGATGAACGCGACCACGAACATCGACAGCGCCACCATCCAGCCGCCATCCATGAAGGTCAGCGCCGTGTCGACGACCGACGCCTTGTTCGAGAACCCCGCGACATTCACCCCGAGGAAGGGAAAGGTCACCGCACCCACCATCAGAACGACCACCGTCAGCGACAGGACGATCAGGTGCAGATAGGCGTTGGTCTTCGGCGCGATCAGCACCGTATGGCATCGCTTGCAGACCGCCCGGCTGCCCATCGCCGGCATCCGGGCGCGATACAGCGCGTCGCATTGCGGACAGGCGATCAGCTCGTCCAGCGGAAGGTCCGCAAGATCGGTCGCCTCGGTCATCGACATCGGCAATCTCCCCGGGGACGGTACGGAAATCTGCGTCCCTCGGGCGGTTATAAGGAAGGCACCGCCCATTGCGAGTCCCCCGCCAATCAATTCCTGCGGCGCGCGTCACCCCCCCCGCCCTTGCCGTCAGGTCGGGTCCGCTCCATCATGCTGAGTATCGAAGCCCGTCACAGGGCCAAAATCCAAAGGGAGATTTGCATGTCCAAGACCATCCGCTTTTTCGCCGCCACGGCCCTGGCCGGGACGCTGGCCGCCCCCGTCGCCGCACAGGAACAGAATTTCATCACGATCGGCACGGGCGGCGTGACGGGCGTCTATTATCCCACCGGCGGCGCGATCTGCCGTCTGGTCAACCGCAACCGCGCCGACCACGGTATCCGCTGTTCGGTCGAATCCACCGGCGGGTCGGTCTACAACGTCAACGCGATCCTCAACGAAGAGCTGGAATTCGGCGTCGCCCAGTCCGACGTGCAGTTCCAAGCCTATAACGGCACCGAACAGTTCGAGGACCAGGGTGCCAACGAGGCGCTGCGGGCCGTCTTCTCGATCCACCCCGAACCCTTCACGGTCGTCGCCCGCGCCGGCGCCGGGATCGAGACGTTCGACGACCTCGAAGGCAAGCGCGTCAACATCGGCAACCCCGGCTCGGGCCAGCGCGTCCTGATGGAACGCATGATGGAGGAGATGGACTGGACCACCGACAGCTTCCAGCTGGCGTCCGAACTCCAGGCGGCCGAGCAGTCGCAGGCGCTGTGCGACAACAACATCGACGCGATGGTCTACTCGGTCGGCCACCCCTCCGGTTCGATTCAGGAAGCCACCACGGCCTGTGATTCCGTTCTGGTCCCCGTGGACAACGAGGCCAGCCAGTCGCTGATCGAGAACAACGACTACTACCGTCAGGCGACGATCCCGGGCGGCATGTATCGCGGCAATGATCAGGACACGACGACCTTCGGCGTCGGCGCCACGCTGGTCACGCGCGAGGACGTGTCCGACGACGTCGTCTACGAGATGGTTCGCGCGGTGTTCGAGAACTTCGACCAGTTCAAGGGCCTCCACCCCGCCTTCGCCAATCTCGAGAGAGAGCAGATGGTGAATGACGGTCTGTCCGCGCCGCTGCACGAAGGTGCGCGCCGTTACTACGAAGAAGCCGGCCTTCTGAGCGAAGACGCCGAGTGATACGACCCTGGGCCGGTTCCGAAAGGGGCCGGCCCTGGATGACCCTGTTCGCGCCGGGCCGGATCGAGATGCCCGGTAAAACGGCAATTGCCGAACCCGCGGGCAAAATGTTCTGTAAACCGGCATTCTTCCCTATCGCCGCACCTTTGATCCGTTAAGCTGACGGAAATTGCAGGGGCGACGACATGGCCGATCAGACCGAAAACCGCCAATTCACCGATGACGAGCTTCAGGATCTTGTCGCCTCCTCGGATGCGGGCGCGCGCACGCCTTCGACCCGGTGGGTGGCGCTGCTGATCGGCATCGTCGCATTCTGCTGGTCGCTGTTCCAGTTGTGGATTGCGCAGCCGCAACTGTGGTTCGGGGCCTATGTCCCCGTCCTCAACTCGTCCGAGACGCGGCCCATCCACCTTGCCTTCGCGATCTTCCTGGCGTTCCTGTGCTATCCGGCCCTGAAATCCAGCCCGCGCGACCGCATCCCCCTGCTCGACTGGGCGCTGGCCATCGTGGCAACGGCCTGTACGCTTTACGTCTTCCTGGCCTCGGACACGCTGGCGCAGACCGCCCGATCGGGCCTCCCGACCGAGACGCAGGTGATCATCGGCTCCATCGGCATCCTCCTTCTGCTCGAAGCCTCCCGCCGCGCCCTGGGGCCCGCCCTGACCATCGTCGGCGCCATCTTCCTGGCCTACGCCTATTTCGGGCAGGGCTGGCTGATCCCCGACCTCATCAGCCACGAGGGGCTGTCCTTCACCTCGCTGATCAACGCGCAGTGGCTGGATACGGCGGGGGTCTTCGGCATACCGCTGGGCGTTTCGACCGCGTTCGTGTTCCTCTTCGTGCTGTTCGGCTCGCTTCTGGATAAGGCCGGGGCGGGCAACTACTTCATCCAGCTCGCCTTCGCGGGCCTGGGGCACTTGCGCGGCGGCCCGGCCAAGGCGGCTGTTGTCGGATCGGCCATGACCGGCCTGATCTCAGGCTCGTCCATCGCCAACGTCGTGACCACCGGCACATTCACCATCCCGCTGATGAAGCGCGTGGGCTTCACCAACGAACAGGCCGGCTCGGTCGAGGTCGCCTCGTCGGTCAACGGCCAGATCATGCCCCCCGTCATGGGCGCCGCGGCCTTCCTGATGGTCGAGTTCATCGGCATCTCCTACGTGCAGGTCATCAAGCACGCCTTCGTTCCGGCCGTGATCAGTTACATCGCACTGGTCTATATCGTGCATCTCGAGGCTTTGAAGAAGGACATGAAGTCCCTGGGCGAAGGCGCGTCGCTTTTGCGCATGGCGCTTAACTTCGCCATCGGTTTCGCGATCTTCGGGCTGGGCTTCACGGCCCTGATATACGGGATTGGCGCGCTGAACGCGGTTCTGCCCGACCTGACGGCGCCTATCATGATCCTCGCCCTTGGCGCAGTCTATGTCTGGCTGGTGAAGATCTCGGCGGACCAGACCGACCTCGACCCCGAAAGCCTTGAGGACAAGGGCGGCCAGATCACGCTGCCCAAGGTCGCCGACGTCTGGAAGACCGGCCTGCACTATGTCCTTCCGATCCTCGTCCTCGTCTGGTTCCTGATGGTCGAACAGCAGTCGCCCGCCAAATCCGCTTTCTACGCAACGTCGCTGATGCTGTTCATCATCATCACCCAAAAGCCGCTGAAGGCCGTGTTCCGCAAGGGCGCGGGCCAAGCCGAAGCGTGGCGCGAAGGCATGTATGACCTGGTCGACGGCCTGATCGCAGGTGCGCGCAATATGATCGGGATCGGCGTCGCCACGGCCGCCGCGGGCATCATCGTCGCCACCGTCACCAAGACCCCGATCGGCACCGAACTGGCCGCCCTGGTCGAGGCGCTGTCGGGCGGCATCCTGATCGTCATGCTGGTGCTGATCGGCCTGTTCTCGCTGATCCTGGGGATGGGCCTGCCGACGACGGCAAACTATATCGTCGTCTCGTCGCTGATGGCGTCGGTCGTGGTCTCGCTGGGCGCGCAAGAAGGGCTGATCGTGCCCCTGATCGCCGCCCACCTCTTCGTCTTCTACTTCGGCATCATGGCCGACGTGACCCCGCCCGTGGGCCTCGCGTCATTCGCCGCGGCCGCGGTATCGGGGGGCGATCCGATCAAGACCGGCTTCACCGCGTTCTTCTACAGCCTGCGCACCGTGGCCCTGCCGTTCCTGTTCATCTACAATCCCACGCTGATCCTCTACGGCGTGGATCTGGCAACCATGTCGGGGATCTTCCACGCGGTCTTCGTTTTCGTCGTGGCGACCTTCGCGATGCTTCTCTTCGCCGCTGCGACACAGGGCTATTTCCTGGCCCGGTCGAACATTTTCGAATCCGCCGCGCTGCTTCTGGTCGCCTTCACCCTGTTCGTGCCGAACTTCTGGCTGAATCAGGTCCAGCCCCGCTTCGTCCAGCAGGACCCCGCCAATTTCGAGCAGATCCTGGCCGAAGCCCCGGTCGACGGCCGGATCCGATTGCGCATCTCCGGCCCGGACTTCGCCACCGGCACCGAAAGCGAGACGACGATCTCCCTCACCGTGCCCGAGGGCGACGCGCAGACCCGCCTGAACGAGACCGGTCTGATGTTCCGCCCGGGCGAGACGCAAGACGCCGCGCTTGAGGAACCGATGTTCGGCACGTCGCTGCAGGAACAGTTGGCGAATTTCGACTTCTACATGGACGACCCCGTGCGCATCACCGAAGTCCTGTCGCCCAACACCAGCAGGCTGCCCGCGCAAATCTTCTACCTCCCGGCGCTTCTGCTCCTCGGTCTGGTGATCGTGCTGCAACGCCGCCGTCAAACCAAACCGGCCTTCTGATCATGACCCAGACCGTCCTTCTGCCTATCGACCTCGCCGTTCCCGCCACCTGGGACAAATCGCTGCCGCGCGCGCTGAACCTCGCGGACGGCGGCACCCTTCACGTCATAACGGTCATCCCGAATTTCGGCATGTCCATGGTCGGCAGCTATTTCGACGAGGGGTTCATCAAGCAGGCGTTGCACGATGTCGGCGCGCAGCTTGGCGACTGGATCCGCGCCAACATACCCGACGCGCAAGACGTGCACCCCCACGTCACCCACGGCCGCATCTATGACGAGATCATCCGCGCCGCCTCCAAGCTGGACGTGGACGTGATCGTCCTGGGAGCACCGCGGACCGATCTGGCCGAATACCTGCTTGGCCCCAACGCCGCCCGCGTCGTCCGCCACGCGCCGCAATCGGTATTCGTTGTCCGTGGCTAGCCATCTGTTCGGACGGTCGGCCCATGCCCTGCCCCGTGCGGTGGCGGGCGACGGCTGCTATCTGATCGACGCGGAGGGCCGGCGCTACCTCGACGGGTCTGGCGGGGCTGCGGTGTCGTGCCTGGGGCATTCCGATACCAAAGTGCGCCAGGCCATGCATGATCAGATCGACCGGCTCAACTTTGCGCATACGGGCTTTTTCACGTCCGACCCGGCCGAGGATCTTGCCCGTGCCCTGATCGCCCACGCCCCGCCCGGACTATCTCGGGTATATCCCCTGTCCGGCGGCTCCGAAGCGGTCGAGGCAGCGCTGAAGCTCGCCCGGCAGTATTTCCTGGAGACCGGCCAGCCGCAGCGCACGAAGATCGTCGCCCGCCGCCAAAGCTATCACGGCAACACGCTGGGCGCGCTGGCCGCCGGTGGCAATGCCTGGCGACGCGAGAAATTCGCCCCTCTCCTCGTCACCTGCCACCACATCGCACCCTGCTATCCCTATCGCGACAGGGCCGACGGCGAATCGCTCGACGCCTACGGACTGCGCGCCGCCGACGCGCTGGAGGACGAGCTGCAACGCCTGGGCCCCGAGACCGTCATGGCCTTCATCGCCGAACCTGTCGTCGGTGCGACGGCGGGGGCGCTGGCCCCTCCCGCCAGCTATTTCCCCCGCATCCGCGACATCTGCGACCGGCACGGCGTGCTTCTGATCCTGGACGAGGTGATGTGCGGGATGGGGCGCACCGGGACGCTTTTCGCCTGCGATCAGGACGGCGTCGCCCCCGACATCGTGACGATCGCCAAGGGCCTTGGCGCCGGATACGTGCCCATTGGCGCGATGCTGGCCTCGGACGCGATTTACCGTGCGATTGCCGATGGCTCCGGCGCGTTCCAACATGGCCACACCTATCACGGCCACCCCCTTGCCGGCGCGACCGCCGTCGCGGTGCTGGACCGCCTAACGCAAGACGGCCTTGTCGCCGAGGTGCCCGCAAAGGGGCAAACGCTTGTTGAAGCGCTGACAGACCGTCTGGAAAATCACCCCCATGTCGGAGATATCCGCGGGCGCGGCCTGTTCCGCGGGATCGAACTGGTCGCGGACCGGGACACCAAGGCCCCCTTCGACCCCGCCCGAAAATTGCACGCCCGGATCAAGGCCGAGGCCTTCGCGCGCGGCCTGATCTGTTATCCCGGCGGCGGCACCATCGACGGCGTCCATGGCGACCACATCCTTCTAGCGCCGCCTTTCATAATCGACGACGCGCAGATCGGATGGCTGGTCGATACATTGGCCGACTCCCTCGACGCGTCCATCGCCGCCTGATCCCCGACCTGCGCAACAAAAAGCGGGGCGCCCCATCGGGCACCCCGCTTGATAAGTTCACACCGCACTTGCGTCAGCCGGCCGAGGCGCTTTCCTTCTGGTCGGCATAGATAACCAACGGTGCCGCATCGGACATCACGGCCTCATCGTTGACCACGACTTCCTGCACGCCTTCGGTTCCGGGCATGTCGAACATCGTGTCGAGCAGGATGTCCTCCATGATCGACCGCAGACCGCGGGCACCGGTCTTGCGCTCGATCGCGCGCTTGGCAATGGCGGTCAGCGCATCTTCGGTGAAGGTCAGCTCGACATCCTCAAGCTCGAACAGGCGCTGGTACTGCTTGACCAGCGCGTTTTTCGGCTTGGTCAGGATCGTGACCAGGGCATCCTCGTCCAGATCCTCCAGCGTCGCGATGACCGGCAGACGGCCGACGAATTCCGGGATCAGGCCGAACTTCAGCAGATCCTCGGGCTCCAACGAGGTCAGCTGTTCGCCGATCCCCTTGTCCTCGCCCGACTTCACGTCGGCGCCGAACCCGATGGCCGAGCCCTTGCCGCGCTGCGCGATGATCTTTTCCAGACCCGCGAACGCGCCGCCGCAGATGAACAGGATGTTCGTCGTGTCGACCTGCAGGAACTCCTGCTGGGGATGCTTGCGCCCGCCCTGTGGCGGCACGCTGGCCACGGTACCTTCCATGATCTTCAGAAGCGCCTGCTGCACCCCCTCGCCCGACACGTCGCGGGTTATGCTGGGGTTGTCCGACTTGCGCGTGATCTTGTCGACCTCGTCGATATAGACGATGCCGCGCTGCGCACGTTCGACATTGTATTCCGACGCCTGAAGCAGCTTCAGGATGATGTTTTCGACATCCTCGCCAACATAGCCGGCTTCGGTCAGGGTTGTGGCGTCCGCCATAGTGAACGGAACGTCGAGGATCCGGGCGAGCGTCTGGGCCAGAAGCGTCTTGCCGCAGCCCGTGGGACCGATCAGCAGGATGTTCGACTTGTTCAGCTCGATCTCGGACTTACCGGCGTTGTTCAGGCGCTTGTAGTGGTTGTGCACCGCGACCGACAGCACCCGCTTGGCGATGCGCTGGCCGATGACATAGTCGTCCAGAACCTGGCAAATCTCCTTCGGCGTCGGCACGCCGTCGGTGGATTTCAGACCGGCCGACTTGGTCTCTTCACGGATGATGTCCATGCACAGCTCGACGCATTCGTCGCAGATGAAGACCGTCGGACCCGCGATGAGCTTTCGTACCTCATGCTGGCTCTTGCCACAGAACGAGCAGTAGAGAGTGTTCTTGCTGTCGCCGGAATTGTTCGCCATGGGCCATCCTTCGGGGGCATTCGCCCCTCTAGTTCGTCAACTTGCTCAACCGCGGCCAAGCCTAGGCCGGGACCGGATCGCCCGCAATCGCAAAAAAGCATCACTTTTGCGGGCGTTTCAGGGAACCTCAGCTTGCGTCGTCGGGGACTTTCCGGCTTTCGACGATCTCGTCGACATGGCCCCAGTCCTTCGCCTCCTGCGGCGTCATCCACTTGTCGCGGTCCAGCGCCTTCTGCACCGTCTCATAGTCCTGACCGGTGTGCTTCATGTAAAGGCGGTACATGCGCTCGCGCGTGTCCTCGATGCTTTTGGCGCGGATCAGGATATCGGAGGCGGTGCCCTGCGCCCCGCCCGACGGCTGGTGGACAAGGAATTCCGCGTTCGGCAGGGCAAAGCGCTGACCTTTTTCGCCGCCGACGGCCAGCACCGAGCCCATGGAGGCGGCCAGACCGCACACGAGGGTCGAAACGGCCGGGCGGATATACTGCATCGTGTCGTAGATCGACATGCCCGACGTCACCTCTCCCCCCGGAGAGTTGATGTACATGCTGATCTCTTTCTTCGGGTTCTCGGCCTCGAGGTGCAGAAGCTGCGCCACGATAAGATGGCTCATGCCGCTGTGGATGGGGCCGTTCACGAAGACGATCCGCTCCTTCAGGAGGCGCGAGAAGATGTCATAGGCCCGTTCCCCGCGGCTGGTCTGTTCGACGACCATGGGAACGAGGTTGTTCTGGAAATGCTCGACGGGGTCTTGCATGACCGCCCCTTTCGTTTGGTGTTCTGTCCTTGGATCGAAGGACTCTTAGACGGCGCCGCCGCCAGTGCCAATCCCCCGTTTCCGCCAATGTGGGATGCAGCGCGGGCCGTGCCAACCCCGAGACTGGCACGAGTTTTATCGACTTTTCGTTAACGCGATCGCGGCGTCTCACCCCTTACAGTGAAACCGCGCCCAGCAGCGCCTCACGCTCGATCCCGCCCTTTTCGGCGGTATAGCTGACCTGCCCGCCCGTCAGCACCGTCACCCGGTCGGCTAGCCCCACGGCAAAGTCGAAATACTGCTCGACCAGGACGATCGCGATCTCCCCCTCTTCGCGCAGCGTCGAGATGACGCGACCGATATCCTTGATGATCGACGGCTGGATGCCCTCGGTAGGCTCGTCCAGAAGCAGGACCCGCGGCTGTGTCACAAGCGCGCGGGCGATGGCAAGCTGCTGCTGCTGCCCGCCCGAAAGGTCCCCGCCGCGCCGGTTGCGCATCTCGGCCAGGACGGGGAACAGGTCGAAGATCCGGTCCGGCACCGCGCGCGATCCCCGGTCGAGGCAGGCAAACCCGGTTTGCAGGTTCTCGGCCACGCTGAGCAGCGCGAAGACCTCGCGCCCCTGCGGGACATAGGCAATGCCCGCGCGCGCCGCCTCGACCGCCGAAGGGTGGCCCAGGTCGCGCCCGTCCACCGTGATCCGGCCCGACCGGAACGGGTGCCGCCCCGCGATGGCCTTCATCAGGGACGTCTTGCCGACACCGTTCATCCCCATGACGGCCGTCACCTCGCCCGCCCGCGCCGACAGGTTCACCCCGTGCAGCACCTGGCTTTGACCGTAGCGCAGCGTCAGATCCGTCACATCAAGCATCTCAGCGCCCCAGATACACGTCGATCACATCCTGGTTCTTCGTCACGTGGTCCAGCGAGCCTTCCGCCAGCACCCGCCCCTCGTGCAGAACCGTCACCTTGCACTCCAGGCGGCGAACGAACTCCATGTCATGCTCCACCACGATGACCGCCCGCGTTTGCGCCAGCCTTTTCAAAAGGTCGGCGGTATGGGTCCGCTCTGCCGGGGTCATGCCAGCAGCCGGCTCGTCCACCAGCAAAAGACGCGGCTCCTGCGCCAGAAGCATCCCGATTTCCAGCCACTGCTTCTGGCCGTGGCTAAGCTCGCCCGCCTTGCGGGTCAGATGCTCGGTCAGCGCGATCTCCTCGGCAAGCTCAGCCAGCCGTGCGGGCATGTCGGACCGGCGGAACAGGACCGCGAAGGGATCACGCCGGGCCTTCAGCGCCATGGCGAGGTTCTCTCGCACGGTCTGGTCCTCGAATACGGTAGGCTTCTGGAACTTGCGGCCGATGCCCGCGCGGGCGATGGAACTTTCGCTCAGGCCGATCAGGTTGCGGTTCTCCTCACCCCAGATGACGCGGCCGCTGTCGGGACGGGTCTTGCCGGTCACGATGTCCATGAAGGTCGTCTTGCCCGCCCCGTTGGGGCCGATCACGGCGCGCAGCTCGGGTTCCCCCATGCTGAGCGACAGGTTGTTGATGGCGCGGAACCCGTCAAAGGTCACGGACACGCCATCCACTTCCAGCAGCCTCATTCGACGCCCTCCTCGGACCGCTTCGCCCCCTTGTCGGGGCCGTAATCGCCCTGCCGTTCGGGGCGGCGTTTTTCAGTCAGCAGGTCGACCAGGCCGCCGATCCCCTTCGGCGCGAACAGGGTGACCGCCACGAAGCTGAGACCCAGCAGCACCAGCCACCAGTCGGTCCAGCGCACGGTATAGACGCCAAGGTCGATATCGGGCGCCCCGCCCCCGGTGAACCAGCTCGACAGCAGCGACACGAACGCCGCCCCGATGGCCGCACCGTAAAGCCGCCCGCGCCCGCCGATGGCGACCCAGACCGCCAGGTAGATGGACGCGATGGGCGCAATCTCGGCCGGGTTGATGATGCCCGCCTGCGGATAATAGAGCGCGCCCGCGATACCGGTGACCACGGCCGTCAGCACGAAGGCGAACAGCTTGAACGACTCGACGTGGTATCCAAGGAACCGCACCCGCGCCTCGTCGTCGCGCACCGCGCGCAATACGCTGCCCATCTTGCCCGACACGACCCAGGCGAACAGCAGATAGCCCAGCGCAAGCGCCACCGCCGAGGCCCAGAAGAACGCCAGCGAGATCGCGGATTGGGGCGCATCCTCGAAACCGGGGATGTTCTGCAGACCCGACAGGCCGTTGTTGCCGCGCAGACCGCTGTCGTTCTGGAAAAGGTAAAGCGCCAGCGCCAGCGTCATCGCCTGTGTCAAGATCGACAGGTAGACGCCCGTCACCCGGCTGCGGAACGCCAGCCACCCGAAGACCAGCGCCAGCACCCCCGGCACCAGGACGACCATGGCCATTTGCAGGAAAAGGCTGTCCGCGAACATCCAGATCAGCGGAAAGTCGGACGATCCCACGACCCCGAAGATCTGGCTGCCGATAGCGTCCTGAAGTTCCGACGGCGTGGGCGGGATTGGCTGCGCAGCGAGGCCTGGTGCGACCAACGCCTCGGTCCTTGCATACATCAGCCACATGCCTATGGCGTATCCGCCCAGCCCGAAGAACGCCATGTGCCCCAGGCTGAGGATACCGGTATAGCCCCAGACCACGTCCATCGCGACGGCCGCAAGGCACAGGCACAAGGTCTTGCCCAAGGTCTTCACGAACGAGGTCGAGATCACCCCCTGCTGCGCCAGGATCGTGACGATCACGGCGAAGACGGCCAGCGATGCCAGAAAGACCATGGTGGAGGTCTGGCGCACGGGGGGCGTGCGGGATGGCAGGGCCAGGGTCGCGTCGGTCATAGCGAGGCTCTCGTGTCCAGGGAGGAATGCGAGGGGCCAGCCCCTCGCGCTCCCCGGGGTATTTCGACAAGGATGAAGAGGGTCATCGGATCAGGCCCCTGCCGCGCGGCCCTTGAGGGCGACGATGCCCCTCGGCCGGAACTGGATGAAGATGATGATGAACAGGATCATGTAGGTCTGCGCGGCCAGCGTGTTCGAGGGGTTCAGGCTTTCGATCCCCTTTTGCAGCACCCCGATCAGGCTTGCGCCCGCCAGCGTGCCCCAGACATTGCCGACGCCGCCCACGACCACCGTCATGAAGCTCTGGACGATGTAGTTCGCGCCCATCTCGGAAGTGACCTGCGCGTAGAGGCCGATCGCCACGCCCGCGATCCCCGCGATCCCTGAGCCCAGCCCGAAGGTCGCCATGTTGATCCTGTCGGGGTCGATCCCCATGGACGCAGCCATTCCGGGGTTCTGGGTGACCGCGCGCACCTCGAGCCCCAGCCGCGTGCGCTTCAGGATGAACAGCAAAAGCGCCAGGAACAGGCCGGCGAGTACGAAGATCGCGATGCGGATATAGCTGATCGAGACGAGCTCGTTGATGACCATCTGCCCCGACAGCCAATCGGGCGAGGTCAGGGGGCGGGCCTGCGTGCCGAAGATGTTCTTGGCCAGCTGCTGCAACGCGATCGAGACGCCGAAGGTCGCCAGCAAAGTTTCGAGCGGGCGGTGATAGAGGTGGCGGATGATCAGCCGTTCCATCGCGATGCCGGCCGCGCCTGCGACCACGAAGGCCAGCGGCAGCGCGATGATCAGCGACCACGTATAGTCGGGCACGATCTGCTGCACGACATAGCCGGTATAGGCGCCCATCATGATGAACTCCCCATGGGCCATGTTGATGACGCCCATGACCCCGAAGGTGATCGCCAGCCCGATCGCGGCGAGGAAGTAGATCGAAGCCAGCGAGATCGCGTCAAGGGCCAGATCCGCGGTCTGGTTCAGCGAGACCTGCGTCTCGACCGAGCGGAGGGTGGCGCGGGCTGCGTCGGTGACCGCTGCATCCTCTTCTTCGTAGACGGCATAGAAGCTGTGCGAGTCCAGCGCCGCGTCGATCCGGTCTTGGGTGACGAAGGGGGGCACGCGCCCCGCTTGCGCAAGGCGGTCATAAGCGGCCCGGCGCTGTGCATCTGTGTCGAGTAACTCGACAGGGATGTCGAGAACCATGCCCCCGTCGATATTCGCGATCAACGCGTCGCGGATCGCCCCGCCCGAGACGGGCGCAGGGGCAAGCTCTGCGTCGACCAGCCGGCCATAGGCTTCGGTGCGGGAAATTTGGTCGCCGGGCGTATAGACTTGCGCAATATTCCCGTCCGGAGCTTCGGCGCTGACCCTATCCTCGGCTTCAAGGATCTGGCTGAGGGCAGCGCGTGCGTCCGAGGTGATGCTGCCGCCCAGCCGTTCGATGGCCTCGACCCGGGCCTCGGTCGTCTCGCCATAGCGGGCAGTCAGGATGTTCAGAAGGCGGTCCTTGTCGGCCCGGATCGCGGCGTCCTGCTCGTCCTCGATCGAGGCCGTCAGTGGCGCGATCTGGTCGGCGTCCGGTCTCCGGGCGATGGCATCGAGGGCCGCGCGCCGGTTGGCCGGGTTTTCGTCCGACAGCTGGAATCGCACCAGGGCTGCGGCGATCTCGCGCCGCACACCGCCATTGGGGCGCACCTCGGTCAGGCTGTCGCCCGCGACCTCGGACTCGTCACCTGTGTCGAGATTGCGGATCGTGGCCGTGTCGCCGTCTTCGTCGACCAGCGCATAGAATTGCCCGTCCTCGGCGTTCAGCACGATCTCGCGGTCCTGCCAATGGGTCAGGAACACCGGGACGGCCGGAAGGCGGGCGGCGATCAGGTCCTCGATCACCACGCCGACGGACCGGCGGCCGGGGTTTTCGACCTCTTCGGTGTGAAGCTGAAGGATCGTCTGAAGATCCTGCGCGCGTCCAGCGACCGGGATCAGCGTCAGAACAGCCAAGATAGCGATGAGAATTCGGTGCATGGTGGCCTGTATCCGGGGACCCGAAAAGTGCCGGGCGCCGCGGAGGGAAGCGCGGCGCCCGGCTGGATTGCCCTCAGTAGTTCGATGTCTGCTGCACGCAGGTTTCAGTCTCGGTGTTGTACATGCCGCAGTCGAGCTCGGCCCAGTCCGAGGTCAGCACCGCCGAGTCGGGCAGGAAGTCGGTCCATGCATCGCCGGGCACTTCCTCGGTCTCGCTGATGATGTCGAACTGCCCGTCATCCTGAATCTCGCCGATCAGCACCGGCTTGGACAAGTGATGGTTCGGGTTCATCACCGCGGTGCCGCCGGTCAGGTTCGGATGCTCCTGGCCCCACATGGCCTCGCGCACCGCATCGACATCGGTGGTGCCGGCCTCTTCGACCGCGTTCACCCACATGTTGAAGCCGATATAGTGGGCCTCCATCGGGTCGTTGGTGACGCGATCCTCGTTGCCGATGAACTCGTGCCAGGCGGCGATGAATTCCTCGTTCTCGGGGGTGTCCGCGCTCTGGAAGTAGTTCCACGCGGCGAGGTGACCGACGAGGTTCGAGGTATCGAGGCCCGAAAGCTCCTCCTCCCCGACCGAGAAGGCGACGACCGGAATGTCGTCTGCGCTAACGTCCTGCGCCGCAAGCTCCTTGTAGAAGCCCACATTGGCGTCGCCGTTGATGGTCGAGATCACGCCGACCAGCGACCCGTCCGAGCCAAGCTCGATCACGTCGGACACGATGGTCGACCAGTCGGAATGGCCGAAGGGGGTGTAGTTGACGAAGATGTCTTCCTCGGGGATGCCCTGATCCTTCAGGTACTGTTCGAGGATCTGGTTCGTCGTGCGGGGATAGACGTAGTCGGTGCCCAGAAGGGCGAATTTCTCGACGCCCAACTCCTCCATGAAGTAATCCACCGCCGGAATCGCCTGCTGGTTGGGCGCGGCACCGGTGTAGAACACGTTCTTCGAGGATTCCTCGCCCTCGTACTGGACGGGGTAGAACATCAGGCCGTTCAGTTCCTCCAACACGGGCAGCACCGACTTGCGGCTGACGGAGGTCCAGCTGCCGAAGATCACGTCGACCTCGTTGACGGTCAGAAGCTCGCGCGCCTTCTCGGCGAACAGTGGCCAGTCCGAGGCGGGATCGACGACGACCGCCTCGATCTCGCAGCCCAGAAGACCGCCCGCCTCGTTCTGCTGCTCGATCAGCATCAGCATGACGTCTTTAAGGGTGGTCTCAGAGATCGCCATGGTGCCGGACAGCGAATGTAGGATCCCGACCTTGATCGGGCAGTCCGCATCCTGGGCAAGGGCCGGGACGGCCATGGTGGCCAGGGCGGTGGACAGAAGAGCGGTGCGAATTGACATCGTGTTCCCTCGGATCGGTGCGCGGGGGACAGCACGGCGCAAATGGGCCGGTGCCTTGGTCTTGCGCCCCCTCGCGCGATTTCGCCACATGCGGACCGCCGGTTCACTGGACTGCCGCACAGGTTTCGCCGGCTCCCTGACCGGCGCGAACACAAGAGACGCTGAAACGGCACCGCACGTGAGTCGATCCGACCGGCCCAAGGGGTGCGCGACCTCGGATGCCCGGGATCGCAGCGCACCGAATTGGCACCTGCCCGGATATTCAGCAGAAACTGGATGGAGCTGTCGGTTGGCGCACAACCCCACCCTGTATGGGGGGACAGCGCTTCGCCAAAAACAGAACTGCCGCGGCCATCGCAGGCCGCGGCAGCTTTTTCGCCCGGCAGGACGATTCCCTGTCAGACGCTCATCGTTGCCTCGACCGCGCGCTTCCAGCGATCGTATTTCTCGGCCCGAAGGTCGTCGTCCATCCCCGGCTCGAAGCAGCGATCCAGGCGCCACCGCTCCGCGAAACCGTCGCGGTCGGCATAGACGCCGGCCCTCCACCCGGCCAGCCAGGCCGCGCCCAGCGCCGTCGTCTCTAGCACTTCGGGCCGGTCGACCTTGGCCCCGATGATGTCCGACAGGAACTGCATCGCCCAATCCGACGCGCTCATCCCGCCGTCGACGCGCAGCGTCTCGGGATGGCCCATGTCGTCCCAGTCGGCGCGCATCGCCTCTAGCAGGTCGCGGGTCTGGTAGCCCACCGATTCCAGCGCGGCCTTCGCGAACTCCTCGGGGCCCGAGCCGCGCGTCAGCCCGTAGATCGCGCCGCGGCATTCGGCGTTCCAATAGGGCGCGCCAAGCCCCACGAAGGCGGGCACCAGCACAAGGTCCTGCGTGTCGTCCGCCTTCTCGGCCAACCCTTGCGTTTCCGAGGCCGAGCGGATGATCTTCAGCCCGTCGCGCAGCCACTGCACGACCGCCCCGGCGATGAAGATCGACCCCTCCAGCGCATAGGTCGGCTTGCCGTCAAGCTGATAAGCCACCGTGGTCAGCAGCCGGTTCTGCGACCTCACCGGCTCGTCCCCGGTGTTCAGAAGCGCAAAGCACCCCGTCCCGTAGGTCGATTTCAGCATGCCCGGTTTGAAGCACGCCTGCCCGATGGTCGCCGCCTGCTGGTCGCCCGCCACCCCCAGGATCGGGATCTCGCGCCCGAACAGATCGGGGCGCGTCACGCCGAACTCGGCCGCGCTGTCGCAGACCTCCGGCAGCATCTCCATCGGGATGTCCAGCATCTTGCAGATCGTCGTCGACCACCCGCCCTTGAAGCTGTCATACATCAGCGTCCGGCAGGCATTGGTGGCATCCGTCACGTGCCGCTTGCCGCCCGTCATCCGCCAGATCAGATAGGTGTCCACGGTGCCGAACAGCAGCTCGCCCCTGCGCGCGCGCTCGCGCGACCCGTCCACATGGTCAAGGATCCATTTCAGCTTCGTCCCCGAGAAATAGGGATCCAGCAATAGCCCCGTCTTCTCGATCACCTGATCCTCGTACCCGTCGGCCTTCAGCTGGCGGCAGATGTCGCTGGTGCGTCGGTCCTGCCAGACGATGGCGTTGTGGATCGCGCGGCCCGACTCCTTCTCCCAGACGACGACGGTCTCGCGCTGGTTGGTGATGCCGATCCCGGCGATGTCGCCCTCGGGGATGCCGGCCTTTTCGATCACCGACCGGCAGGTCGCGGCGGTCGAGGACCACAGGTCGGACGGATCGTGCTCGACCCAGCCGCTGTTGGGGTAATGCTGTTCGAACTCTTCCTGTGCACTGGCGACGACCTGCATGTCCCCGTCGAAAATGATCGCCCGGCTCGAGGTCGTTCCCTGGTCGATGGCCAGAATATGCGACATGTGTGTCCTCCCTTGCTGTGACGAAACCTCGCATGCGAGATGCCCGCGTCAAGCAGGCAACGCTTTCGCATCGCGGGATTTCGACGGCCGTGCGCCCTTACTCGGCCGCCTGCGCCACGCCGCGCGCTTCGAGCATCCACGTGTCCAGGGCCGCGACCTGCTCGTCGGTCATGCGCAGGCCCAGCTTTGTGCGGCGCCAGACGACATCCTCGGCCGTCCGCGCGTATTCGCGCTCCATCAGCCAGCGCACCTCGGCCTCGGTCAGGGTGCCACCGAAATCTCGACCCATTCCCTCGGCGGTGTCGGCCCCGTCGCAGATCTCCTTCGCCTCGGTCCCGTAGGCGCGGATCAGGCGGCGCGCGTGATAGTCGCTCAGGAACGGGTGGGCCGATTTCAGGCTGTCGATCTGCGCCTCGACCCCGTCGACGGGGAAGTCGCCGCCGGGCATCGGCACCCGTGCGGTCCAGTCCGGCTTCAGCCCCGGATAGAACGGCGCCAGCTTCGCCATCGCCTGCTCGGCCAGTTTGCGATAGGTGGTGATCTTGCCCCCGAACACGTTCAGAAGCGGCGGCTCCATCCCCACGGGGCCGTCCGTCGCGGGGCCCGCATCGACGCTCAGGACATAGTCCCGCGTCGCCGCCGTCGCCGATTTCGCGCCGTCGTCATACAGCGGGCGCACCCCCGAGTAGGTCCATACGATATCGTCGCGCGAAACATCGGCCTTGAGGTAGTTCGACACGAAATCGCACAGGTATTGCTGTTCCTCGGGCGTGCATTCCGCCTTTACCGAAGGGTCGCTGCCGTGATCCTTGTCGGTCGTGCCGATCAGGGTGAAATCGGTCTCGTAGGGGATGGCGAAGATGATGCGGCCGTCCTCGCCCTGGAAGAAATACGCCTTCTCGTGGTCGAACAGCTTGGGCACCACGATATGGCTGCCCCGGACCAGCCGCACGCCCTCGGACGAGTTCATGCGCACCGTGTTCTTAACCACGTTCTCGACCCAGGGACCGCCCGCGTTGACCAGCCCCTTAGCGCGGATCTTCTCCTGCGCGCCGGTCTCGCCATCCTCGATCGTGACGGACCAGACGCCGTCCTCGCGCTCGGCCGTGACGACCTTGGTGCGCGTCAGGACCCGCGCGCCGCGCGCCTCGGCATCGCGCGCGTTCAGGACGACCAGGCGCGAATCCTCGACCCAGCAATCGGAATACTCGTAGGCCTTCTTGAACCGGTCCTCCAAGGGCACCCCCTCGGGCGCATTGCGCAGGTCCAGCGTCTTCGTGCCCGGCAGGTATTTCCGCCCGCCCAGATTGTCGTACATGAATAGACCGACCCGGATGATCCAGTCGGGCCGCCGCCCCTTCATCCAGGGCATCACGGTGTTGAGGAGCTTCGAGGTCGGCGTCTCGCCCTCGAACCGCATGTCGGGACTGTAAGGCAGCACGAACCGCATCGGCCACGAGATATGGGGCATGGCCTCCAGCAGCACCTCGCGCTCGACCAGGGCCTTTTTCACCAGCCCCACCTCGAAGAACTCCAGGTACCGCAGCCCGCCATGGAACAGCTTCGTGGATTTCGAGGATGTCGCGCCCGCCAGATCGCCCATCTCGGCCAGGCAGACCGACAGCCCCCTGCCTTGCGCATCCCGCGCGATGCCGGTGCCGTTGATCCCCCCTCCAATGATGAAGAGGTCGTATTCGGTCTTCGCGATCTCGCCTTGGGCCATGATCACCCTCCCGTCCGTTTCACGCTCAATGCTAGTCCATCACGCGCGGAATTTAAGCCCCATCGGCCAATTCGACGCGCGCCCCGCCCCATTCACCCTTGTTGAAATACCCCTCCGCGGCCCGCAAGAAGCACCTCACGCTCGGTCACGACCAGATCCAGCCGCTCGTCCGTCGGCTCCTGTGGCAGGCCGGCATCCTCCTGCGCGGCATAGGCGAACCCGATGGCCGTGACCGGCCCCGCGCGCCGCAAATCGGCCAGCGTCCGGTCGTAGAAGCCCCCGCCATAGCCCAGCCGCCCGCCCTGCCGGTCGAACGCGACCAAGGGCACGATCAGCACGTCGGGCACCAGCCAGTCCCCCTTCGCCGGGACCTGAGCACCGAACGGCCCCTCCACCATGTCGCAGCCGGGACGCCATTCCCGAAACTTCAGCGGCGTCCCCGGCCCTTCGATCACCGGCGCGCAGACGGGACCATCCTGCGCCATCGCTGCCATGGCGGGGATCGGATCGATCTCCGTCCGGATCGGCATGTAGCCCGAGATGACCCGCCCCCGGTGCCCGTCCAGAACCTCCAGAAGCCGTTCGGTCACATTTGGTCCGGCCGCCGCATGGGCCGCCTTGCGCCGCGCCAATGCCGCGCGCCGCAGCTCCGCCTTCGCCGCCTCGAGGCTCACAGCAGGATGATCCCCGCCAGCCCCAGGAAGGCGAAGAAGCCGACCACGTCCGTCACCGTGGTCACGAAGGTCCCCGAGGCCAGCGCAGGATCGACCCCTGCCTTGTCCAGCAGGATCGGCAGAAGCACCCCGGCAAGGCCCGCGACGACGAGGTTGATGACCATCGCCAGTGCGATCACCACGCCCAGCAGCACGTTGCCGAACCAGATCACCCCGACGATCCCGATGATGATCGCGAAGGCAACGCCGTTCAGCAGCCCCGCTGTCACCTCGCGCCGGACCACCCGCCACGCGTTCGAGCCTGTGAGGTCGCGCGTCGCGATGGCGCGCACCGCCACCGTCATCGACTGCGTGCCCGCATTCCCGCCCATCGACGCGACAATGGGCATCAGCACCGCCAGCGCGACCACGGCGGCCAGCACGTCTTCGAACTGGGCGATCACCAGCGACGCCAGGATCGCGGTGCCGAGATTCACCAGAAGCCACGGAAACCGCTGCCGCACGATCTGAAGCGTGCGGTCCGCGATGCTCTCGTCGCCCACACCGGCCAGAAGCAGAAGGTCCTCCTCGTTTTCCTCGCTGAGGACGATCATCGCGTCGTCGATGGTGATGACGCCCACCAGACGGTCATTGTCGTCCACCACGGGGGCCGAGATCAGGTGATATTGGTTGAACGCGTAGGCCACGTCCTCCTCGTCCTGCGTCGCGGGGATCGTGCGGAACGAATCCTCCAGAAGCTCGCGCAGCGGCGTGACCCGGTCCGAGGACATGACCTTGCCCAGCGTCACATGCCCGATGGGCCGGTAGCGCGGATCGACCAGAACGATGTGATAGAACTGTTCGGGCAGGTCGAGGCTGGCGCGCATGAAGTCAATGGCGTCGCCCACGGTCCAGTGTTCGGGCGCGGTGACGACCTCGCGCTGCATCAGGCGCCCGGCCGACCCGTCGGGGAAGCTCATCGCGCGTTCGATGGCGATCCGGTCGGGCCGGGTCAGAGACCCCAGGATCGCCTCCTTCTGCGGCTCTTCCAGAGTCTCCAGCAGGTCGACCACGTCATCGGATTCCAGCTTGCGCACGGCATCCGTCAGCACCGCGGGCGACAACGCCGCGATCACCTCCTCGCGCAGGCCCTCATCCAGTTCCGACAGCACCTCGCCATCGAAATCATGGCCCAGAAGCGCGATCAGCCGGTGGCGCGGCCCCTCGTCCAGCTGTTCCAGAAGGTCGGCGATGTCGGCGGGGTGCATCGGCTCCATCGCCGCCAGCAATGCATCCCGATCCTCCGCGTCGACCGCGTCGCGCACAACCCGGATCGTTTCGCGGTCCAGCGCATAGGCGTCGTCGTCCTGCTCGAGAAGCTCTTCAGGCTCGGCCATGACCGTCTCCTTGCGTGGAACCGGGCCGAGACTTAGGCCAGTCCCGCCGGTTTCACCAGCGTGCGCGTGCTGCCCCGGCCGCACGATTTCGCGGGGTCGCCCCCTTGGGCGGCTTCCGCCACGCGCCGATCCGCGCTACGCCCCTTTTCATGACCGAGCTGATCCTGGGCCGCGTGCTCGACCTTCATTCCGACCCGTTCGCCGTCCCGGTCGGGGATGCCTTCACCCTGCACGAAGGCGTGGCGATCCGCGACGACCGCATCCTGGCGGTGGGCGCCGCCGACGGTCTGCGCCGCGACCATCCGGGCGCGACCCAAACCGACATGGGCGATGCGCTGATCCTTCCGGGCTTCGTCGACGCGCACATGCACTATCCCCAGACTGGAATGATCGCCAGTTGGGGCAAGCGGCTGATCGACTGGCTGAACACCTATACCTTCCCAGAGGAATCGCGCTTCGGCGACCCCGCCCATGCCCGCGCGCAGACCGACACGACGCTGGACCTGATGCTGTCCCACGGCACCACATCCCTGTCGAGTTTCTGCACCATCCACCCCGAAAGCGTCGACGCGCTGTTTTCAGCGGCCGAGGCGCGGGGCATGGCCGTCATGGCGGGCCGTACCTGCATGGACCGCAACGCCCCCGCCGGCTTGCGCGACACCGCACAGGCCGCCCATGAAGAAAGCGCCGCCCTGTTGGACAAGTGGCACGACCGGGGCCGCGCGCGCTATGCGATCACGCCGCGCTTCACGCCGACCTCTACGCCCGAACAGCTCGAGGCCCTGGGGACGCTGTGGGCCGCGCATCCCACCTGCGCGATGCAGACCCACCTGTCGGAACAGGTGGACGAGGTCGCCTGGGTGCAGGACCTGGAACCCTGGGCGCGCGACTACCTCGACACCTACGAACGGTTCGGGCTGGTCGGCCCCGGCGCCATGTTCGGCCACGCCATCCACCTGACGGATCGGGAACGCGACCGCCTTCGCGACAGCGGCTCGGCCGTGGTCCACTGCCCCACATCGAATACCTTCATCGGGTCGGGGGTCTTCGACATGGCGCGCATGAAGGCCGACGGGATCACGACGGGGCTGGCCACCGATACCGGCGGCGGGTCGTCGTTTTCCATGCTGCGCACCATGGCCGCCGCCTATGAAATCGGGCAGCTTTCGGGCACCGCGCTGCACCCGGCGCAGCTTTTGTGGCTGGCGACCGCGGGATCGGCCCGCGCCATGCGGATGGAGGCGGACATCGGCACCCTCGCGCCCGGATCGGCCGCGGACCTCGTGGCTTTGAACCTCGCCTCGACCCCCGCCATCGCCCAGCGCACCGCCCGCGCCGACGACCTGTGGGAGGCCGTGTTCCCCACGATCATGATGGGCGACGACCGCGCCACCGCCGCCGTCTGGGTGGCGGGCAAGCGATGGACCCCACCGCACGCCGCGTTTGCGGGTTCGTAACGCGCGCCAAGCCATATCCGTCCCGCGCGCACTTGGAAGAACAGCGAGACCAGGGGGACCCGTTCGGCCTAGCGACCCGAACATGGCCCGCCCGCAGGTCTTACCGGTAGGATTGATGGACCGGGGGTGACGCCCTGCTCTGATCTCGTGCCCCGAAGGTGGCGCCACCGACTTCCATACCATCACACGACCGATCCCCGGCCCGGCCTGACGCCGCCGCCGGGCCATCGGCGTTGCGCGTCAGCAATCCATGCCAAGCACCATAACCCACCGGTCCCCCGACTGCGCCACGCCGTAGGTGCGCATTGCCGGATTCAGGATGTTGGCGCGGTGGCCCGGGCTGTCCATCCACGCCTCCAGCACGGTCACGCGGTCATAGGGACCGGCCGCGATGTTCTCGGCCCCGCCGGTACAGCCGACCGCGCGCAACCTGTCGGCCATGGTGCTGCCATCCGATCCATCATGCGAGAAGAACCCGGCCCGCGCCATGTCGGCCGCGTGCCGTTCGGCCGCGCGACGGGTGGCGGCGCTGGTCGTCAGCACGGGCAGACCGGCCGCTTGGCGATAGACGTTCACGTCTCCGCCCGCCGATCCCGACACCTCCGGAATCGATGGCGCCGCGACGCAGCCGCCGAGCATCAGACAGATCAGGATCGCGCGCATCTCAGCCCTCACCATTGGCCAGCGCCGTGGCAAGGCGCCTCTGATCGGCCAAAGTAGCCGCCAGGTCGATCGTGGTCACCCGCCCGTCCCGCACGATCCCGCGTCCCTCGACGAAAAGGTCACGCACGCGGGTCGGGCCCGCCAGCAGCAGGGCGGCCGGATCCCACGACCCCGCGGCCTCGACCCCTGTCATGTCCCAGATCGCAAGATCCGCGCGATACCCCGGCGCGATCCGGCCCACATCGTCGCGGCCCAGCACCTCGGCCCCGCCGCGGGTGGCGATCCATAGGGCCTCGCGTGCGCTCATGGCGTCCGCCCCCGAAGCCACGCGCTGCAACTGCATCGCCATGCGCGCCTCGGCCACCATGTTCCCGGCGTCGTTCGAGGCCGAGCCGTCCACCCCCAGCCCCACGCGCAGGCCCGCATCCCGCATCGCCCGCACCGGCGCGATCCCCGATCCCAGGCGGCAGTTCGAGCATGGGCAATGCGCCACCCCCGTCCCGGTGCGCGCGAACAGGTCGATCTCGGCCCCGTCCAGCTTCACGCAATGGGCGTGCCACACGTCGTCGCCGGTCCAGCCCAGGTCGCGCGCATACTCCCCCGGGCGGCAGCCGAACGTCGCCAGCGAATAGGCCACGTCCTCGGCATTCTCGGCCAGGTGGGTGTGCAGCCGCACGCCCTTGTCACGGGCCAGGATCGCCGCGTCGCGCATCAGCTCGCGGCTGACCGAGAAGGGCGAGCATGGCGCAACCCCCACCCGGCACATCGATCCCGGAGCGGGGTCGTGGAAGGTGTCGATCACCCGGATGCAATCGTCCAGGATCGCCCCCTCGCGCTCGACCAGCGCATCCGGCGGCAGGCCCCCGGCGCTTTCACCGATGGACATGGCTCCGCGGGTGGGATGAAAGCGCATCCCGATCTCGGCGGCGGCATGGATCGTGTCGTCCAGCCGCGCGCCATTGGGGAACAGGTACAGATGATCCGAGGTCGTCGTGCAGCCAGACAGCGCCAGCCCCGCCAGGGCCGAGACGCGCATGTGATCGGGCCCCATCCGCGCCCAGATGGGATAGAGGGTGCGTAGCCACCCGAACAGCAGCGCGTCCTGCGCGTCGGGAACGGCGCGGGTCAGCGTCTGGTACAGGTGGTGATGCGTGTTGATCAGGCCGGGCGTAATCAGGCAGCCTTCGGCGCGCACTTCCTCGGCCCCGTCGGCGGGCAGGTCGCGCCCGATCTCGGCGATGATGCCGCCCCTCAGACGCAGGTCTTGGTCCGACAGCTCGGCCCGGTCGTCATCCATGCTCAGGATCGTGCCCGCGCGGCGGATCAGGACATGGGACATCCGATCAGTCCTTCAGCAGCGCCAGCGCCTCGGCATGAATGGCGGGGTTGGCCGCGGCGATGACCCGACCGCCCCTATGGGCCGGGCCGCCGGTCCAGTCGGTGACGATCCCGCCAGCGGCCTTCACCACGGCCATCGGTCCCTGGATGTCGTAGGGTTGCAGGCCCGCCTCGATCACCACATCGATCTGGCCCATGGCCAGAAGACCGTAGGCATAGCAATCCAGACCATACCGCACCAGTTTGGACTTCTGCGCGACACGGACGAAGGCCTGTCCCTCGGGCGCGGTGCCCACTTCGGGGAAGGTGGTCATCACAATGGCGTCCTGGAGGGGCCGGCTCGGTCGGGTGTGCAACGGCATCTGCCCGCCCGGCCCGGTCAGGGTGGCACCATCCGGCCCGCCGAAGAACCGCTCCCCGATATGGGGTTGGTCGATCAGACCCAGGATGGGGCCGCCCGCGTCCGAGACGGCGACCAGAACGCCCCATGTCGGTGCGCCCGCCAGATAGGCGCGGGTGCCGTCGATGGGATCGAGAACCCAGGTCAGGCCGCTGCTGCCGGCCTGCGCTCCGTACTCCTCGCCCAGGATGGCGTCGTCGGGCCGCAGCCGGCCAAGGACCTCGCGCATGGCGCGTTCGGCCGCGCGGTCGCCCTCGGTCACGGGATCGAAGCCGCCATCCTCCTTGTTCGCGACATCCAGCGCGGTACGGAAATGGCGCAAGGTCTCGGGTCGGGCGGCGTCGGCGGCCGCGTGGGCGGCAGCCGTCAAATCGGCGATAAGGTCGGGGGCATGCGGCATCAAATATCGCTACGCCCCGGACAGGTGCCGGTCAAGCCGCGCTCAGGCGACGTCCGACAGGACGCGGGCCAATTCGAACAGGCGGCGACGTTGCGCTTCGGGAATCGCGTAGTACGAGCGGATCAGCTCCATCGCTTCGCGGTCGGTCATGAAATCGCGCTGCGCGTCCTCGCCAGTCGCGGCCTCGGTATCCAGCCCCTCGAAGAAGAACGAGATCGTGACGTCCAGCGCTTCGGCGATGTCCCAAAGCCGCGATGCGCTGACCCGGTTCATCCCGGTTTCGTATTTCTGAATCTGCTGGAACTTGATGCCGACTTTTTCGGCCAGTTGCTGTTGCGTCACGCCCGTCATCCAGCGACGTTGTCGGATGCGTGACCCCACGTGAATATCCACGGGATGCTTCATTTCAAATACCCTTCGGTCCCAATGCCCCAATAGTAGCGTGGACCCGATAGACGAAATATTATGTCGGCAATCAACCTGCCCGTTTAGTCAGGTTCGGTGAAGATCGCCGTAGATACACACGCAAAACGTGCGCGCTTCGCCCCCACCCAAAGGCTGCGCACAACCTAAAGAGGATCAACTCACACCGATGCGCGCGCTCCAGGTTTCCGATTTCGCTACTCCGCCCCGGCTTGACGACATTGCAATGCCCGATCCCGGGGATGGGCAAGTCCTGATCCGGATCGCCGCCTGCGGTTTGAATTTCGCCGATATGCTGATGGCCAGGGGGACCTATCAGGACACCCCGCCCCTGCCCTTCACCCTGGGGATGGAGCTTGCCGGCACGGTCGCGCGTCTGGGCGACGGGGTCACCGGGCTATCGGTGGGGCAGCGCGTCGCGGTGAATGCGGGCCATGGCGGCCTGGCCGAAGCCGGGGTCTTCCCCGCCGCCGCGGCCCAGCCGATCCCCGATGCCATGCCGTTCGAGGACGCTGCTGCCTTCATGGTCGCCTACGGCACGTCCCATCTGGGGCTGGTGCGGCGCGCGCGCCTGAAACGGGGCGAGCGCATGGTGGTGCTTGGGGCCGCGGGCGGCGTGGGGCTGACCGCGGTCGAAGTCGGCGCGGCACTGGGCGCCGAAATCGTCGCCGTCGCGCGCGGCGCCGCAAAGCTTGAAATCGCGCAGGCGGCCGGGGCGCATCACCTGATCGATTCGGGCACCGAGGGCGATCTGCGCGACCGTCTCAAGGCTCTGGGCGGCGTGGACGTGATCTACGATGCGGTCGGCGGTGCCCTGACCGAACAGGCCCTGCGCGCCGCCCGGCCCGAGGGGCGGCTGTTGGTCGTCGGCTTTGCCAGCGGGGATTTCCCGACGCTGCGGGCCAACCACCTGATGGTGAAGAACGTGGACGTCGTCGGCTTCTACTGGGGCGGCTACAAGGGGTTCGCGCCCGAGGTTCTGAGCGACAGCCTGGCCGAGGTGATGGACTGGTACACTGCCGGCAAACTGCGCCCCCACATAAGCCGGACCTTTCCCCTCGCCCAGGCCGATGAGGCGCTGGAGTTCCTGCGCAGCCGCAAGTCCACCGGCAAGGTCGTCGTGACGATGTAGGCCCCCGGTCTATTCGGCAGCTATCGCGGGCCGGTTGAGGCGGGCGTAGCTGTCGCGCAGCAGGGTCGTCAGGGTCGCGGCCACCTCGGCCTGCAGGGATTTCGAGCGGTACAGGTTGATCTTCTGGTCCGGCAGCGCCGGCAGTCCGGCGCCCGACGGCACCGGGTGGATCCCGTGCGGCAGCGTCTGGTCGAGGATCACATAGACCGCGAGGTCGGCCATCACGGCAACTTCGGTCGCCCGGTCCGAGGCGCTGTCGACCACCGACACCCAGTCGATTCCGGCCGCGTCCAGCCGCGCCCGCGCGATCGGGCTGAAGATGCAATTGCGACAGAAGGCGAACCGCAGGGGCCGTTCGCGGTAGGCCGTGCCGTTGGGTGCCCCCGCCCAGATCAGCGGCAGCGTCTGCAACGTCTCGGCCCCGTCATCCATCGTCTCTTCCGTGGTCAGGATCGCATCGCACTCGCCCCGGGCAAACATCTCCTTCAGGGTTCGCGTGGGAAGCGACAGAAGCTGGATGCGCAGGCGGGGATAACGCTGCGCGAAGGCGGCCAGCACGGGCGGGATCGCCGGGTAAAGAATGTCGTGCGGCACGCCCAGCGTGATCTCGCCTTCGTAAATGTCGTCGGTCAGGCGGGCCACCGCCTCGTCGTTCAGGATCAGCATCCGGCGCGCATAGCTGAGCAGTTGCTCGCCCGTGGGCGTCAGCGACACGGTGCGCGCGCTACGGTCCAGAAGCTGCAGGCCCAGCGATTCCTCCAGCCGCTTGAGCTGCATCGACACCGCAGATTGCGTCAGGTGCAGATGCCCCGCCGCCCGGGTCACGCCCCCCACCTCGGCCACCGTCACGAAAGAGCGGAGCGCGGTCATGTCGAGGTTTCGGGCCATATCAATATCCTTGATGTCGAGGGTAAGAAACATTCGTTTTCAAAAAGTATCCCGTCGGCCCATATACATCAAGTCCGCTTATGCAATTCGCTTGATCCATCAAACCTTACGGAGCTTTCTATGTCTGCCCTCTCGACCGGAATGTCCCAATCCCGCCCAGCCCGCCGGCTTGCGCTGAACAATCCCCTGCATTTCTGGGAATTGTATCGCCAGCGCAGACAGTTGGCGTCGCTCGACGCCCATCTTCTGCGCGATCTTGGCATCGCGCCCGCAGCGCGGGATGCCGAAGTGGTGCGCCCGGCTTGGGACGCGCCCGCCCATTGGATGAAATAATGACGCAGGATCCTGCGGGATCTTGAAGAACCCCCGGCAATTGCCAATATGGATGTGGGGACTGGCGGGTGTGCTGGTCCAACGGATCAATCGCTTGGAGGCATTCGATGGCTGACTATCAGACGATCCGTGCGGGCGCGGGAACGCGTTCCGCGCAGGTCGATCAAGGGCTTCGCGCCCACATGAACAAGGTTTACGGAACGATGTCCGTGGGCATGGTCATCACCGCGCTGGCGGGATGGGCCATCTCGGGGCTGGCCGTGAACGACGCGGGGCAGCTGACGCAGCTGGGCAACGCGATCTACGCCTCGCCGCTGAAATGGCTGATCATGTTCGCGCCGCTCATCATGGTGTTCGCCTTCGGGGCGATGGTCAACCGGATCTCGGCCGCGGGCGCGCAACTGTTCTTCTATACCTTCGCGGTTCTGATGGGCCTGTCGCTGTCGTCGATCTTCCTGATCTATACCGGCGTATCGGTCGCGCAGACCTTCCTGGTCACGGCCATCGCCTTCGCGGCGCTGTCGCTGTGGGGATACACCACGAAAAAGGACATCTCTGGGTGGGGATCGTTCCTCATCATGGGTGTCGTGGGTCTGATCGTGGCGTCGATCGTCAACATCTTCCTCGGTTCGCCGGCCATCGCTTTCGCGATCTCGGCGCTGGGTGTGCTGATCTTCGCCGGCCTGACCGCCTATGACACGCAGCGGATCAAGAACGACTATATCCAGCACGCGCAGGCGATGGATCAGGAGTGGCTTCAGAAATCCGCCATCATGGGCGCGCTGAACCTCTACCTCGACTTCATCAACCTGTTCATGTTCCTCCTGAGCTTCATGGGCCAGCGCGAGTAACGCGCAGCCCAGATCTGGATACGTCTCGAAGCCTGCCAGACCCTTCGTCCGGCAGGCTTTTTTTGTGCCGGACCGCGGACGACCGCCCTGGCAGACGGCCGGTATCGCCTTGGATTTTAGGGATAAGGAAGGTGGCGGCCCGGTATTTCGAAACCTCGCGGTAAGCATTGCGGACCATTCTCTGCGGTGATGGGGTCGGGGGATCGGGATGTATCACACCACAGTTCAGGAGGCTGGCGGGGGACTGTTCGACATGTTCGTCTCGCTCGGCCTTCCCGCCGTCGTGGCGGGTCGGGACAACCGCCAGGCATTTCGCATCGTACGGATGAACGCCGCGTTCCGCGCGATGGGGTTGGATATGAAGGCCGAGGACTCGGGCGCGTTCGCCCGGATCATCCCGCCCCGCGTAGCGGCCGATCTTCGGCGTGTGTCTCGACGGGTTCTGGCCACCGGCTTGCCCGAAACGGTCGACAAGGCCCTGGTGATCGACGGGGATCTGGCCTGGTGGCGATTGACCGTTTCCAAGTGCGATACCGCCGACGAACTGGTGCTGATCACCGCGCAGGATATCACGGACCTCAAGATGGCCGCGCTCAAACTCCTCGAGACGGCCGCCGAGCTGCGCGAGGGGACAGAGGCCATGGCCAAGCTGGCCGCCGCAACGGCGGTCCAGATGCGTGATGCTGTCGCAATACTCGAAGATACGGACGACGGGGCGCAGGGATCCGACGTGCCCCTCTGGCAGGTCCTGGCCAACGGTCGCAACGCGGCGAGCAGGGCCATGTTGGCGGCCGACGGTCTGGTCGCCAGGATCGAGGCGCAGGGCGCGGCCGCCTGTCGGTGCGAACCTTTGCACCTCGATCAGGTCTGCGCCGACATCGCGGCCATCATCGACCCCACGGCGCGGATCGACATTGTCTACCCCGACACCCGGATCCAGGCCGACCCGATGGTTCTGCATGTCTGCCTGCGCAACCTGATCGCCAACGCCGCGCGCTATGCGCACGGGATGGTTGAGGTCAGCCTGTACGAAAGCGCGTCCGGGGACGATCTGTGCCTGACCGTCGCGGATGACGGCCCGGGCTTCGGAAAATCGGTCGATCCCGCACACGGGGTGGACGGGCCGCATCACGGGATGCGCAGTAGCGGGCCGGGCGCCATCGTCCGGCTTCTGTCCTCGGTTGGTGGCAGCCTGACCCCCCTTCCCCCGCGTCTGGGGCGCGGCGCGACGATGCAGATGACGCTGCCCGGTCGGGTCCTGTACCGCGGGAGTGCGAGGCAATGACATGGGCAACCGCGGCGGTGTCACTGCGGGAGGAGCGTTCGAACCTTGAGGCGATTCAGCGGCTACGGCGGGGCCCCGCAGGATCGTGCCGCCTGCAGATCCGGGGGGCGCACGGTTGCGGTCGTTGTTCATCGCGCAACGTGAGGCGAGAGGTCATTCCCGACCGCTGAGCCTTTCCCGGTTCGGGCGCAGACGCTCCGCCGGCTGGATTAGAGGATGAAGGTCATGCCCAAGTCATCTCGGCACCCAGTTTCGGCCAACCGAACAATACCCAGCGACGGCAAGAGCGGTCGGCCACGGGGGTGACTGCCGTCCTGATGACGGACATCCATATCAAGGCACCAAGGGCTGCCATTCCGAAACGCCGGTCTATTCAAAGGCCGCGGGAAGACGCCGCGTCTTTCAGATTGAAAGCAATATCCGCAGGTCGCGCCGGCGATTGTTCTGCCCGAAGACCCGGCAGCGCGTGTCCCGCCTCAGCTCTCGGCCAGCCAGGCTTGTCCTGCCGGATAGCGCCGGTCCCCCAACGCCCGGGACGAAAGACGCGGACCGGGGGGGAACCCGGCTGTCCCGGCCTCCACCTTGTGGAGCAGGCGGGTGATCCGCACGAGGGTATCAGGATCGTGCCCCCGGGCCGCCAAGTCGGCGAGGTCGGCATCGCGCTCTATCAGATGCCCAAGAATTTCGTCGAGGACGTCCGGGGGCAGACCCTCGGTGGACGGTGGGCCCGACGCCCTGAAGACTCCGGACGGGATCGTGATATTCGCCGGGGCGCGCATCCAGTTTCGATGGGTCCCGACGCGCCATTGGCAAAGCTGCTCTACGCGCGAGCTGAAAACGTCCCCCACCGGATTGTAACGGCCCGGGTTTGCACCGTGTGGCATCGCGCCAAGTGCCATGTCGGTCTTGTTCACGGCCACCAGTGGCAGGGCCCCGGTCGTTTCGGCCAGCGCCGCAAGGGCAAGATCGCGCAGGCGCGCGGGGAAGGCGGTTCTGTCTTCGTGGTCCCTCAGCAGGGGGTGAAGCGCCTCGGCCAAGGCCCCGGCAACCGCGTCGAGCGCGATCTGATCGATCCGGGCGCCCAGATCGTGCGCGAGGTCTCTGGCGGCATCTCGCGAAGGCCGGGTAGGCCCCCCTTCGCCCATCATCACGCAGTGCACGTTGTCGGGGCCCAAGGCATCCACTGCGATGATTGCGGTCAAGGCACTGTCGGTGCCGCCGGTCGGGTCGACGATGGCCGTGCCGGCCCCTGTAACGTGGCATCGGTGCGTCAGCGCGTCGACCAGGATACGATACTCCTGCTCGACCTGTGGCGGAAGCGGCGGGCGGTCCCCGGTCGAGGCGGTCCAGCCCGCCCCGTCCCTTGCGAAGTCGACGTGACGCAGACCCGGGTCGCAAAACCCCATCTGATGGGCCAGCGCCCCGCCCCGGTTCAGAATGAAGCTGGTCCCGTCGCAGGTGGTCCGGCCGTCCCCGCCCAGTCCGTTTAGATGGATCAGGGGCAACCCGGTCTCGACCACCCGGGCGACGGCGTGGGTCAGTCGCCGGTCATGCCCGCCGCGGTGAAATGGGGCCGCCGTGGGGGCCAGCAGGATCTCGGCCCCCGACTCGGCCTGCGCTTCGGCCACGTCGGGGGCGTGTGCGTCCTCGCCGAGCAGCACGCCGATGCGGACTGGCCCGACCGAGACCGGACCGGGGATCGGGGCCGCGTCGAAAAGGCCGGCGTGGTCATAGGCGCCGTCCTTCGCCACGGTATGCTTCAGGACGCGGGCGGTGATCGCCCCGCCCTGGCACACCCAGTAGGCCGCGTGCAGGGTGCCGCGCGCGCGGCAGGGCGCACCGATCAGAAGCGCGGGGCCTTGGGATGTGCGCTGCGCGAGATCGGCGACCGTATCATGTACGGCGTCCATGAAGGCCTGATCCCGAACCAGATCGCCAAGGTCGGGACCGGTCAGGAACAGTTCGGGCAACGCCAGCATGTCCGACCCCGCCTCGCGCGCGGCCGTCCACGCGGTCATGGCCTGCGCGGCGTTGCCGGCAAGATCACCGGGCGCGGGGCCGAGTTGCGCCAGCGTGGCGCGGAAACGATCGGTCATGTCGGGGCCTCCATCCGGCGCGACTTATCCGGCGCGCAGGCCATGGGAAGGGGCGAAACGGGAAAAGCGTTGCGGCCCGGGCGTGCCCCGGCTAATTTCAGGCGAAGTTTCAAGGACGGAGCGTATGACGAATAGCCTTCTTCTGAGATATGGCCTTATCGGATCGCTACTGGTGGCCGGTGCGGCCTCGGCGCAGGACGGTCAGGGCGGGCCCGTCCAGTACGAGGATGGGGGCGTCTACGAAGGCGAGTTCCAGGATGGCTTGCAGCATGGCCAAGGCACCTACCGCCTGCCCAACGGGTTCGAATACACCGGCGAATGGGTCGAGGGAGAGATCCGCGGCGAGGGCGTCGGACGCTTTCCTGACGGGTCGGTCTACGAGGGCGCGTTCATGTCCGGCAAGCCCCATGGGCAAGGCCGGATTACCTTCGCGGACGGGGCCACCTACGAGGGTGACTGGCTGGCCGGCGTGATCGAGGGTGAAGGTGTTGCGACCTATGCCGACGGCAGCCGCTATGCCGGGGAATTCCGCAACGCCCAGCGCCATGGGCAAGGCCGGCTGGAGACCGAGGCCGGGTATGTCTACGAAGGCGACTGGGTGTATGGCGAAAAGTCCGGCGAAGGCGTCATCACCTTTTCGGACGGATCGACCTATGAAGGCCAGATGTCGGACGATGCCCGCAACGGGCAAGGCCGATTGGAAATGGCCGACGGCCTGATCTACGAGGGGGAATGGACCCAGGGCGCCATGACCGGCGAAGGCACCCTGACCCTGCCCAACGGCGACGTCTATACCGGCGCGCTGGTCAACCAGCAGCGCCAGGGCCAGGGTCGGGTGGAATACGCCAATGGCGACGTCTACGAGGGCGGCTTCGTCAACGACCTGCGCGAGGGCGAGGGCAGCTTCCTTGGCGCCAACGGCTACAGCTATACCGGCGACTGGGTGGCCGGCCGGATCGAGGGGCAAGGCACGGCGACCTATCCCGACGGGTCGGTCTATACCGGACAGTTCCGCGACGACCTGCCCACCGGCCAAGGCAGCATCACCTTCGCCGACGGCACGATCTATGAAGGACAGTTCGAGGGCGGCGTGATCCAGGGCACCGGCATCGCGACCTACCCCAATGCCGCGATCTACGAGGGTCAGTTCGCCGATGGCGAGCGTGAGGGGGAAGGCACGCTGACGCTGCCGGACGGGACCGTCTATGAGGGCCAGTTCGTGGATGGGCAGCGCGAGGGCGAAGGCACGGCGACATATCCCGACGGCACCGTCTATGTCGGCAATTACGAGGATGACCGCCGAAGCGGCCTAGGCCGGATCACCTATCCCGACGGGTCCACCTACGAGGGCAGCTTCGTCGAGGGCCGGATCGAGGGCGAGGGCGTCGCGACCTATGCCAATGGCGACGTCTATCGCGGGGCATTTGTCGATGGCCAGCGCGAGGGCGAAGGCACCGTGCAATACGCCAATGGCGAGGAAGAGACGGGCACCTGGGTTTCGGGCGCGCTGACCGCGCAGGCCGAACAGGCCGAGCCCGCCGCCGAGGTCGAGCCTGCCGCCGAGGTGGACTCCGAGGACGGCTGAGCCCCTTTTGCCCGGGCGGCGCTGCCCCCATATCGGGTGAAAAGGAGCAGTCTCATGCGGTATTCCCTTCTCGACCTGTCGCCCGTCCCCGAAGGGTTCGAGGCGAAGGACGCCATCGCCAACACCGTCGATCTGGCCCGCCATGCCGAAGGGCTGGGCTATCACCGGTTCTGGCTGGCCGAACACCACAACATGCCCGGCATCGCGTCGGCCGCGACGTCGGTGCTGATCGGCCATGTGGCGGGCGCCACGAAGCGTATCCGGGTCGGCGCGGGTGGCATCATGCTTGGCAACCACGCGCCGCTGGCCATCGCCGAACAATTCGGCACGCTGGCGACGATGTATCCCGACCGGATCGATCTGGGCCTTGGACGCGCGCCCGGCGGCGATATGAACGTGATGCGCGCGCTTTATCGTCCCGGCCGCGACGACTTCCCCGCGGATGTCGCGCTGCTTCAGCAGTTGTTCGGTCCCGCCCGGCCCGGTGCCCCGATCGTTGCCGTACCCGGCGAGGGGACGAACGTGCCGCTGTATATCCTGGGCTCGTCGCTCTACGGCGCGGGGTTCGCGGCGCAGCAGGGGCTGCCCTATGCCTTTGCTTCGCATTTCGCGCCCGATGCGCTGGAGGATGCGTTCCGCCTGTATCGCGACAGCTACCAGCCCTCGGACGCGCATCCGACGCCCCACGCGATCATGGCGATCAACGTCTTTGCCGCCGATACGCGGGACCATGCCGTGAAGATGCGCACCTCGATGCAGCAGGCGTTTGCACGACTGCGCACCGGACAGCCCGGCAAGCTGCCCGCCCCGGTGGACGATATCGATGCCGCGATCGGGCGACAGATGACGCAGGCCGTGGATCATGCGCTGCGGATCACGGCGACGGGCACGAAGAATGAGGTCGCCGACCAGATCGCCGCGATGGTCGAACGTCACCGCCCCGACGAGGTGATCCTGACCGGCAACATCCACGGCCATGCCGACCGGTTGCGGTCGTTCGAGATCGCCGCCGAGGCGATGCAGGAGCAGGCGGCACTGGCGGCCTAGACCCGCGCGCCCTGCGCCATGCGGTTCAAGAACGTATCGGCCTCGGACAGGATGGTTTCGCGCTTGTCCGGGGCCATCCGGTCCCAAGTGGAATAGACGCGGCTGATCCGGGGGTTATCCGCGAACCTGTCGCGGTTGCGCACGAGGAAATGCCAGTAGAGCAGGTTGAACGGGCAGGCCCCCTGCCCCGTCTTGGTCTTGGCCGAATAGGCGCAGTCGCCGCAATAGTCGGACATCTTGTCGATGTAATTCGCGCTGGAGGCATAGGGTTTGGACGCCACGATGCCGCCATCGGCGAACTGGGTCATGCCGATGACATTGGCGCACATCACCCATTCATAGGCGTCGGCATAGACGCTCATGTACCAGTGCTGGACCTCTTGCGGGTTCAGCCCAGCGATCAGGGCGAAATTGCCGGTGACCATCAGGCGCTGGATGTGGTGGGCATAGGCCTCGTCCCGGGTCTGGGCCACGGTTTCGGAAATGCAGCGCATGTCGGTCGGGTCGCCCCAGAAGAAGCCCGGCAGGCTGCGCTGCGCGTCCAGATCGTTGCGTTGTGCGTAGTCGGGACCTTGCAGAAAGTAGATCCCCCGCACGTATTCGCGCCAGCCGATGATCTGGCGAATGAAGCCTTCGACCGCATTGATTGGGGCGTCGCCGTCCTTCCAGGCCTGTTCGGCGGCGCGGCAGACCTCGAGCGGGGTCAGAAGGCCCGCGTTCATGTAGACCGACAGCACCGAGTGATAGAGAAAACAGCTTTGGGCCATCATCGCGTCCTGGTAATCTCCGAAGCGTGGCAAGGCGTGAGTGATGAAGCGGGCCAGCGCGCGATGGGCCTCGCCACGATCCGTGGCGAACCAGAACCCGTCGAGCGTGCCGAAGCTGTTGCCGAAGCGGCGGCGGACAAGGGTCAGCACGTCCTCGGTGATCTCGTCGGGGGTGAAGTGCATGGGGCCGGAGAAGTCGATGGCCTCCGGTGCGGGCTTGCGGTTGTCGTGGTCATAGTTCCACTTGCCGCCCGCGGGCTGGTCGCCTTCCATCAACAGGCCGGTCTTGCGGCGCATGTCGCGGTAGAACCATTCGAGGCGCAGCTCTTTCCGGCCCTCGGCCCAGCGCGCAAACTCGGTGTGGTTGGCGATGAAGCGGTCATCCTCCAGCTGGCGGACGGTCAGGGGACAGTCGTTCAGCGCCTCGATCAGGCGCCATTCGCCGGGTTCGGTCGCAATGACCTTGGTCGTCCCGTGTTCCTCGGCGCGTCGCAGAAGCTCAGCCGGGATGGACCCCGCGTTTTCCGGGTCGTCGAGCGTGGTGTAGGCGACGCGCAACCCGCCCTCGCGCAGGCCGGCAGCGAATTTGCGCATGGCGGCAAAGCAGAAGGCGATCTTGCGTGGGTGGTGGGGGACGTAGGTCGCCTCGGTCTCGACCTCGGCCATGACGACCGTGTCGCCATCGCGATAGTCGCGCAAGGCCGCCACGTCGCGGGTCAGCTGATCGCCAAGGACAAGGATCAGGCGGCTCACCAGGGGATGTCCTTGCCCGCGTAGTCGTAGAAGCGGCCTGTCTGCTCTGGGGTCAGGCCCTCGATCACGTCGATCAGGTTGGCGGCGGCGGTGTCGGGCGTGACCTTGTCGTGGTCGTAACCCTCGGTGAAGGTCGTGGCGACGGTGCCCGGGTGCAGGCAGGTGACGATGGCCTGCCGATGGGTGCGCGCGAGTTCGACCGCAGCGCCGTGCAGCAGGCTGTTGAGCGCGGCCTTCGACGTGCGGTAGGAGTACCAGCCGCCCAAGCCGTTATCCCCGATCGAGCCGACCCGCGCCGACAGGGCGGCAAAGACGAACCGGTCGCCGCGGGGGATGTGGGGTTTCAGGTGCTTCAGCACCAGCGCGGGGCCAAGCGCGTTCAGGCGGATCTGCGCGATCAGCTCGTCCCCGGTCAGGTCTGCCAGCGATTTCTCGGGCGCCGCGCGGGTCGAGGTCAGCGCCCCGGTCGCCACGAAGACCAGTCCGAACGGGTGGTCGAGGGCGGCGAGCGCCGCCTTCACGCTGTCCTCGTCGGTGATGTCGAGGCCATCCTTGCTGCGCGACAGACGCGTCACGGTCCAGCCGCGCGCGTCCAGTTCGGCGGCGACCGCCGCGCCCACCCCGCCCGAGGCGCCGACCACCAGGGTGCGGTTACTCGGCATAAATCATCTTTCGTGTCATCCCGCCGTCCAGCGTCAGGATCTGCCCGGTCATGAACTGTGCCCCGGCGAGGTATTCGACCGCCTCGGCGATGTCCGACGGCTTGCCGGCACGGCCCACAGGGTGCTGGTCGTGATCAACGTCGCGCAGGGCGTCGAAATCGCCCGTCACGACCCAGCCCGGCGCGATGCCGTTCACCCGGACTTGCGGCCCCAGCGAGATCGCCAGCGCATGGGTCAGCGCCTCGATCCCGCCCTTGGTGGCGGCGTAGGCTTCGGTGTTGGCCTCGGACATGCGCGCGCGGGTGGAGCTCATCAGAACCATCGCCCCCTTTGCGGCGCGCAGCAGCGGCACGCCGTGCTTGGCCATCAGGAAGCTGCCGGTCAGGTTGGTGCCGATCCAGGCGTTCCAGTCCGACAGCGACAGATCCTCGATCGGGCCGCTTTCGGGGCTTGCGACACCGGCGTTCGAGACGAGGAGGTCCAGCCGGTCCAGCCCCGTGACAGCCTGTCGGACAGACGCCTCGTCCGAGACGTCGGCCCGGATGCGGCGCAGGTTGGCGTGATCGGTCAGATCGTCCAGCGCGTCCGCATCGCGGTCCAGCGCGTGGACAATCCAGCCGAGGTCCAGAAGATGAGCGACAATGCCGCGGCCAATGCCGTTCGCGCCGCCGGTGATGAGTGCATGTTTCATGGATAGGCCAGCTATACCGCCCCCTGCCCCGGTCAAACCCGATTGGACGTGCGGGCGTGCTGGAAATTGCCGCACCCAGCGTCTAAATGAGCGCGACACCTGAAACGAGGCCCCCATGTCCCGCGTCCTGATCACCTCGGCGATCCCTTACATCAATGGCATCAAGCATCTCGGGAACCTCGTCGGCTCGATGCTGCCCGCCGACCTCTATGCGCGCTACCGGCGCGGGCGCGGCGACGAGGTGCTGTTCCTGTGCGCCACGGACGAGCATGGCACACCCGCCGAGATCGCCGCCCAGAAGGCCGGCAAACCGGTGGCCGAATACTGCGCCGAGATGTGGCAGACCCAGAAGGCCCTGAGCGACGGGTTCCTGCTGTCCTTCGACAAGTTCGGCCGATCCTCCAGCCCGCAGAACCGCCAGCTGACGCAGCATTTCGCGGCCAAGCTGCACGAGGCTGGCCTGATCGAGGAACGGACCGAGACGCAGGTCTATTCCAACGCCGACGGCCGCTTCCTGCCCGACCGCTATATCGAGGGCACCTGCCCCAACTGCGGCCACGACAAGGCGCGCGGCGACCAGTGCGAGAACTGCACGAAGCAGCTCGACCCCGTGGATCTGATCGAACCGCGCTCGGCCATTTCGGGCAGCACGGACCTTGAGGTGCGCGAGACCAAGCACCTCTACCTTCTGCAATCCAAGATGCGCGACGACCTGCGGGAATGGATCGACACGCGGACGGACTGGCCGATCCTGACCACGTCCATTGCGAAGAAATGGCTGGATGACGGCGACGGCTTGCAGGACCGTGGCATCACGCGCGATCTGGAATGGGGCGTGCCGGTGCGCCGGGGCGACGGAGATTGGCCGGGGATGGAGGGCAAGGTCTTCTACGTCTGGTTCGACGCCCCCATCGAATACATCGCCTGCGCCAAGGAATGGACCGACGAGAAGGGCATGCCCGACGCCGACTGGCAGCGCTGGTGGCGCACCGACCACGGCGCCGACGACGTGCGTTACGTCCAGTTCATGGGCAAGGACAACGTGCCGTTCCACACCCTGTCCTTCCCCGTGACGATCATGGGCGCGAACTCGACGGGCGAGGATTGGAAGCTTGTCGATTACATCAAGTCGTTCAATTACCTGAACTACGATGGTGGGCAGTTCTCGACCAGTCAGGGCCGTGGCGTCTTCATGGACCAGGCGCTGTCGATCCTTCCGGCGGATTACTGGCGCTGGTACCTGCTGCGCAACGCGCCCGAGAACGGCGACAGCGAATTCACGTGGGAGACGTTCCAGGCCGCCTCGAACCGCGACCTCGCGGACGTGCTGGGCAACTTCGTCAGCCGCGTCACCAAGTTCTGCCGCTCGAAATTCGACGAAACCGTCCCCCAAGGCGGCACCTACGGTCCCGAGGAAGAGGCGGTGATCGCCGACCTGACGACGCGCGTGGCCGAGTACACGCGCCTCATGGACGCGATCGAGATCCGCAAGGCGGCGGCCGAGCTTCGCGCGATCTGGGTCGTGGGCAACGAGTATCTCCAGCGCACCGCCCCCTGGACGGCATTCAAGGAAGACCCCGACCGCGCCGCTGCGATCATCCGCCTGTCGCTGAGCCTGATCCGTCTCTACGGCATCCTGTCGCAGCCCTTTATCCCGGACGCAGCGAACGCGATGCTGAAAGCCATGCGCACCGATGCCGCGTGGCCCAACGACGTGTCGCAGGCGCTCGACGCCCTGCCCGCCGGTCACGCCTTCGACGTGCCGGAAAACCTCTTTGCCAAGATCACCGACGAGAGCCGCGACGACTGGGCCGCGCGCTTCTCGGGGACACGGGACTGACACCATGAGCATCAAGATCGCCCCCTCGATCCTGTCCGCCGACTTCGCCGATTTCGGGCGCGAGATTCGCGCCATCGAGGATCAGGGCGCGGACTGGGTCCATGTAGACGTGATGGACGGGCATTTCGTGCCGAACCTGACCTTCGGGCCGCCCGCCGTGAAGGCGTTTCGCCCACACGTGAAAACCGTGATGGACGTGCATCTGATGATCGCGCCCGTCGATCCGTTCATCGAGGCCTACGCGGTTGCCGGCGCCGACATCCTGACCGCCCATGTCGAGGCCGGCCCCCACATCCACCGCACGCTTCAAGCGATCCGGGGCGCGGGGATGAAGGCCGGCGTGGCGCTGAATCCCGGCACACCGGCCGAGGCGGTTGCCCATGTGCTGGACCTGGTGGATCTGGTCTGCGTGATGACGGTCAATCCGGGCTTCGGCGGGCAGAGCTTCATCGACATGACCGGCAAGGTCCGGCAGCTGCGCACGATGCTGGGGGACCGGCCCGTGCATATCGAAATCGACGGGGGTGTCGATCCTTCGACCGCCCCGAAGGTCGTCGCCGCCGGGGCAGATGTGCTGGTCGCGGGCAGCGCCGTATTCAAGGGTGGCTCGGTCGCGGAACCGGAGGTTTACGGGCGCAACATCGCGGCGATCCGGTCGGCGGCCGAAGGGATCACCGGGACCGTCGCCTAGCATCGCGAAACAGGTTTTTGGCCGAAACTCTTGGGGTTATCCGGCGACCTTCATTTGTCTGGGGCGACGGGGGTATAGGCGCAGCGGTCCGGCTTGACGTCCAGAAGCGGCGTACCGTCGAGGCAGTCGAGACCCCGCACCAGCAGCTTTCCCCCCTCGCGCCCGATCAGGCGTACGCGTGACGTTCCGATGGGGTTTGGCCGCACCGGCGAGCGGAGCGAAAACGTCCCGCGAACCTTTCCGTCCGATTTCGGGCTTTGCAGGATCAGGTCCCTGCGGCTGAGGTCGAGCCAATAGAGAAGCTCGACCCCGGCGAACTGTTCGATCCCGTCGAGGGCCGCGTCCCAAGGCGGATCGAGCTCCACCCGGCACAAGGGCCCGTCTGGATCGCCTTGCCGGGGGCAGTCCTTGCGATCTGTCCAGGGTGTACGGATGCGCCCGATGAAGCGCAGCGCGGCGTCATCGGGCGCGGGAAGCTCCGCCGCCTGTTCACCGGGGCGCAGATCCATCAGTCGAGAGCGTTCAGGACGGTGCGCAACGTCTCTCCGATCTGGTCGATATGCGACTGGTCGATAATCAGGGGCGGCGACATGGCGATGATGTCGCCCGTGGTGCGGATCATCACGCCGGCCTCGAACGCGTCGAGGAAGGCCTGGAAGGCCCGCTTGGTCGGGTGGCCGTCGATCGGTTGCAACTCGATCGCGCCGATCAGGCCCATGTTGCGGATGTCGATCACATGGCGGCAGTCGCGCAACCCATGCAGCATGTCGGCCCACGCGTCCTCCAACCCGGCGGCATGTTCGAACAGCCCCTCCTCGCGGTAGGTGTCCAACGTGGCGAGGCCCGCCGCACAGGCGACCGGCGTCCCCGAATAGGTATAGCCGTGGAACAGCTCGATCAGATGGTCGGGGCCGTGCATGAAGGCGTCGTGGATCTCGGCACTGGCGATGACGGCGCCCATGGGGATCGTGCCGTTGGTCAGGCCCTTGGCGCAGGTGATCATGTCGGGCGTGACGCCCAGACGATCCGCCGCAAACGCCGACCCCAGACGGCCGAAGCCGGTGATGACCTCGTCGAAGATCAGCAGGATGCCATGCTTTCGCGTGATCTCGCGCAGGCGTTCGAGGTAGCCCTTGGGCGGCAACAGGACGCCGGTAGAGCCTGCGACGGGTTCGACGATCACGGCGGCGATGGTTTCGGCGCCATGAAGGGCCACGAGGCGTTCCAAATCCTCGGCCAGATGGGCGCCATGCTCGGGCTGGCCGCGCGTCCAGGCGTTGTCGGGGATGTGGGTATGGGGCAGGTGATCCACACCCGGAACCAATGGCCCAAAAACGCGGCGATTGTTGACAATTCCGCCAACCGAAATCCCGCCGAAGTTCACACCGTGATAGCCGCGCTCGCGGCCAATCAGGCGGGTCCGGCCGCCCTGCCCTTTCGCCTTGTGGTAGGCCAGAGCGATTTTCAGAGCCGTCTCAACAGCTTCCGAGCCGGAGTTCGTGTAGAATACGTGGTCCAGTCCTTGCGGTGCCAGCGCGCCGAGGCGCGAGGCCAGCTCGAACGCCTTGGGGTGGCCCATCTGGAAGGCGGGCGCGTAGTCGAGTTCGGCCACCTGGTCCTGCACAGCCTTCACGATCTTCGGGCGGCAATGCCCGGCATTCACGCACCACAGGCCGGCGGTGGCGTCGAGGATCTCGCGCCCGGTATCGGTGAAATAGCTCATACCCTCGGCGCGGGTCAGCATACGCGGCGCCGCCTTGAACTGGCGGTTCGCGGTGAAGGGCATCCAGAAGGCGGACAGGTCGTTCGGGGCGTTCATCGGGTCCTCCATGACGTTGTCCCAGCCTTGATCCGGTCGGGGGGCCGCGTCAATCGCCCGCGTTTCCCGATCAGCGAACGGACGCGCGCAAGCTGCGGTCAAGCTCCAGCCCCAGGCTTTGCGCCAGGGAGACGGCCAGCGGGGCCACGTCGGGACGCAGGATCAGGCAGGCAATCATCATCGCATCCTCGCGCGGACCATGGGTCGCGGTGCTGCAGAACAGGGCAAAGACCGCTTCGTCCGAGCCGACGCAATCACAGTCGCAGGACGGCGCGTGGATGGCCAAGGGACGCCGCGCGGTCTGGGACACCAGGTCGAACAGTTCGCCGAAACGGGCAAGAAGGCGCTTGGCGCGCGCGGCGCCGAAGCGGATCGTCAAATCCTCGGCCAGCTCGACACGGCCGTCGGGGGGGCCATCCCACAGCCGCAGGGCGCGCAGCCACCATGCTTCGGGCGCGGACAGAGTCTCGCGCCGGCGCACGGGGGCGGCACCGGGGGGCGGCGTTTCGGGGCGGAAGACGGGGCGGTTCATGGCGGATCCTCGTGGCGTGCGAAAATCCTGACTATTTTTATTGGATACGTCAATCACCCACTTCAGTCCGATATTTTTCATTGACGTCGCGAAATGAGGTGGAACTTCCCGGCGGGAGGGTCTGGACCATCCCCGATCCCCCTGCAAAGGTTTGCGGCATGCGGCCGGGCATCAACGACCCGGCTCCACCTCAACAGGGAGTTTTTCCATGAAATTCCGATCCACCCTGGCCGTCTCGGCCCTGGCGCTCGGTCTTGCAGGCGCGGCCAGCGCGCAGCAGACGCTTGTCTATTGCTCGGAAGGCAGCCCCGAGGGCTTCGATCCGGCGCTTTATACCGCAGGCACGACCTTCGATGCCTCGTCGCACACCGTCTATAACCAGCTGGTCGAATTCGAGACCGGCACCACCAACGTGGTCCCCGGCCTGGCCGAAAGCTGGGAGGTCAGCGAAGACGGTACGCAGGTGACGTTCACCCTGCGCGAGGGGGTTCAATTCCACTCGAACGACATGTTCACCCCCAGCCGTGACTTCAACGCCGACGACGTGATCCACACGTTCGAGCGTCAGGGCGGCGAAGGCTCGTGGGAATACTACAACGCCATGTCGATGCCCGACCTCATCGAATCGATCGAGAAGGTCGACGACATGACAGTCCGCTTCAACCTGACGCGCCCTGAGGCGCCGTTCATTGCCAACATGGCCATGGATTTCGCGTCGATCGTGTCGGCGGAATACGCGCAGGCGATGGAAGAGGCCGGAACGCCCGAGATGGTGAACCAGCAGCCCATCGGCACCGGACCCTTCGTGTTCGAGGATTACCAGACCGACGCGGTCATCCGGTATTCCAAGAACCAGGACTACTGGAAGTCGGACGAGCCAAAGGTCGACAACCTGGTCTTCGCGATCACGCCCGACGCGTCGGTGCGGCTGCAGCGTCTTCAGGCGGGCGAGTGCCATGTCATGCCCTACCCGAACCCGGCAGATGTCGAATCGATTCGCGAGAACGACGATCTGGACCTGCTTGAGCAGGAAGGCCTGAACGTCGGGTACCTGGCCTACAACACCACGCAGGAGCCGTTCGACGACCCGCAGGTGCGCAAGGCGCTGAACATGGCCATCGACAAGGAGGCCATCATCGACGTGATCTTCGGCGGTCAGGCCGAACAGGCCAAGAACCCGATCCCGCCGACCATGTGGTCCTACAACGAAGAGATCGAGGACGATCCCTACGATCCCGAGCAGGCCCGCCAGATGCTGGAAGAGGCCGGGGTCGAGGACCTGTCGATGAAAATCTGGGCGATGCCGGTGCAGCGCCCCTACAACCCCAACGCCCGCCGCATGGCCGAGCTGATCCAGGAGGATTTCAGCGAGGTCGGCGTGGACGTCGAGATCGTGTCCTACGAATGGGGCGAGTATCTGGAGCGGTCGTCGGCCGAGGATCGCGACGGTGCGGTGCTTCTGGGGTGGACCGGTGACAACGGCGATCCGGACAACTTCCTGGCCGTGCTTCTGGGCTGCGACGGCGTGGGCGGTGCGAACCGCGCGCAATGGTGCAACGAGGAGTTCGACTCGATCGTGCAGGAAGCGAAGACGGTTAGCGACCAGTCCGAGCGGGCGGACATGTACGAAGAGGCGCAGGCCATCTTCAAGGAGCAGGCGCCGTGGGCGACCATCGCACACTCGGTCGTGTTCATGCCGGTCCGGTCCGAGGTCGAGGGTTATATCGTCCATCCGCTGGGCGGACACCTTTTCGACACGGTTTCGATCAACCAGGACTGATTGACTGACACGGCGGCGGGGTGCACCATTCGGTGCGCCCCGTCGTTTTCCTTTTATGACAGACCGTTACGCAGGATATCGCGACCCCGCCGACAGGCGTGAGGTCGATGCCGTGGCCGAGTTCCGGATCAAGGGCGGCGTGCCGACGCCCGACACGGGCTTCCGGTCCCTGACGTCCTTCCCGACCGGGTAGAAGGTGATCTGATGCTTAAATTCTTCCTCTCGCGGCTTGGGACGTTCATTCCGACGTTTCTCGGTGTTACGCTGATTTCGTTCGCGTTCATCCGCGTGCTGCCGGGCGATCCGATCATCGTCATGGCCGGCGAGCGCGGCCTGAGCCAGGAGCGATACGAGGCGCTGCGCAGCCAATACGGGTTCGACCAGCCGCTTTACGTGCAATTCTGGGAGTATTTCACCGGCGTGCTGCAGGGCGATCTGGGCACCAGCTTCGTGACGAACCGACCCGTGTGGGACGAATTCTTCTCGCTGTTCCCAGCCACGCTGGAGCTGTCGATCTGCGCCATCATCATTGCGATCGCGCTGGGACTTCCCGCAGGCGTCATCGCAGCGGTCTATCGCGGCAAGTTCTTCGACCGCGCGCTGATGTCCACGGCGCTGATCGGATATTCCATGCCGATTTTCTGGTGGGCGCTGCTGCTGATCATCGTGTTCTCGGGCAATCTGGGGTGGACGCCGGTGTCGGGGCGGATGGGGCTTTTGTATTTCTTCGACGACGTGACGGGATTCATGCTGATCGATTCGCTGCTGTCGGGTCAGGAGGGGGCCTTCGGCAGCGCGGTGCATCACTTGATCCTACCGTCGATCGTGCTGGCGACGATCCCGCTGGCCGTGATCGCCCGCCAGACGCGGTCAGCCATGCTGGAGGTCCTATCCGAGGATTACATCCGCACCGCACGCGCCAAGGGCCTGTCGCCTGGCCGGGTCAACGGGCTGCACGCGCTGCGTAATGCGATGATCCCGGTCATCACCGTGATCGGCCTGTCGGTCGGCACGCTTCTGGCCGGCGCGATCCTGACCGAGACGATCTTTTCCTGGCCCGGCATCGGGAAATGGATGGTCGATTCCATTTTCCGGCGGGATTATCCCGTTGTTCAGGGCGGACTTCTGATGATCGCCGTGATGGTGATGTTCGTGAACCTGATCGTCGATCTGCTCTATGGTCTTATCAATCCCAAGATCCGGAAACGCTGACATGGCCGACGCATCCTCGCAAACCGGACGGCAGGTCCTGAAGGACGGCGGCACGCGCCCCACCCGCTTCCGCACGTTCTGGAATTCGTTCAAGGAAAACCGCGGCGCGGTGATGGGCCTCTGGGTGTTCCTGGCGTTCCTTCTGGTGGCGGTTTTCGCCCCATTTCTGGCGCCCTACGACCCCTCGGCCCAATTCCGCGATGCCACCCTGCAACCCCCCGTCTGGCAGGAGGGGGGGACGTGGGGCTTCCCCTTGGGCACCGATGCCGTCGGGCGCGACATGCTCAGCCGGTTGATCCACGGCGCGCGGTTCTCGTTCTTCGTGGGCATCGTGGTCGTGGTCGTGGCCGCGACGGGCGGGATCATCATCGGCCTGATCGCCGGGTTTGCGCCGACGTGGCTGGATACGCTGATCATGCGCCTGATGGACATCATCCTGGCGTTCCCGTCGCTTTTGCTGGCCCTCGTGCTGGTGGCAGTGCTGGGGCCCACGCTTCTGAACGCGATGATCGCGATCGCGCTGGTGTTGCAGCCGCATTACGTCCGCTTGACACGTGCGTCAGTCCTGTCGGAGCGGTCGAAGGACTACGTGATCGCCTCGCGCGTCGCGGGGGCCGGCCGGGCGCGGCTGATGTTCATTACCGTTCTGCCGAACTGCCTTGCGCCGATCATCGTGCAGGCCGCCCTGTCCTTCTCGACCGCGATCCTTGATGCCGCCGCGTTGGGCTTTCTGGGCATGGGCGCACAGCCGCCCACGCCGGAATGGGGCACGATGCTGGCCGATGCGCGCGAATTCGTGCTGCGCGCTTGGTGGGTCGTCACTTTGCCGGGCATCGCGATCCTCGTGACCGTGCTGGCGATCAACCTGATGGGCGACGGGCTTCGCGACGCGCTCGACCCGAAACTCAAGCGGAGCTGACCCGATGTCGCTTCTGAAAATCCGCAATCTTTCCGTGACCTTCACGACATCCTCCGGACCGTTCCGGGCGGTCGACAAGGTCGACGTGGATGTCCGCCCGGGTGAGATTCTGGCCATCGTGGGCGAGTCGGGGTCGGGCAAGTCGGTCTCGATGCTGGCAACAATGGGGCTGCTGCCTTGGACCGCCACAGTAACCGCTGACGAGATGAGCTTCGACGGCCGGGATCTGCGCGCGATGTCCGGCAAGGCGCGACGCCGCCTGATCGGCAACGACTTGGCAATGATCTTCCAAGAGCCGATGTCGTCCCTGAACCCGTGCTTCACGGTTGGCTTCCAGATCCGCGAGGCTTTGCGCAAGCACACCTCGCTGGATGCTAAAGCACGGCACGCCCGGTGCATCGAGCTGTTCGAGATGGTGGGCATCCCTGCCCCGGAACGGCGGCTGAAGGCGTTCCCGCATCAGCTGTCGGGCGGCATGAATCAGCGTGTGATGATTGCGATGGCCATCGCCTGCCGACCCCGGCTTCTGATCGCGGACGAACCGACGACGGCCCTGGACGTCACGATCCAGGCGCAGATCCTGGATTTGCTGACCGGTCTGCAGGCCGAGACCGGAATGGGTCTGATCCTGATCACCCACGACATGGGCGTGGTGGCGGAAACGGCCGAACGTGTGGCCGTGCAATACGCGGGCCAAAAAGTCGAGGATCAACCGGTGGACGCCTTGTTCGATACCCCGCACCACCCCTATACTGCCGCGCTTCTGGCCGCCCTGCCCGAGCGCGCGACGGAACGGCATCTGCCTACAATCCCGGGCGTCGTCCCGGGCCAGCATGATCGCCCCGCCGGATGTCTGTTCAGCCCCAGATGCAAGTTCGCGGACGATACCTGCCGGACCATTGAGCCGCCCGTCCAACCGCCTGAACTGGGCCTGGCGCTGTGTCATTATCCACTTCACGCTCCGCAGGAGGCCAAGGCATGAGCGCGATCATCGAAGCCCGCGGATTGGGACGGGATTACGAGGTTGGCGGCGGGATGTTCTCGAAGCCAGGAGTGGTCCGCGCGGTTGCCGAGACATCGTTCTCCGTCTCGGCAGGGAAGACGCTGGCGGTTGTGGGCGAGTCCGGGTGTGGAAAATCCACGCTCGCGCGTCTTGTCACCATGATTGAAGAACCGACCTCCGGAACCTTCCTGCTGGACGGCGAGACTGTTACGCCGGACCGGTGGGCCGACCTGCGCACCCACGTCCAAATCGTGTTCCAGGATCCTTATGGGTCGCTGAACCTGCGCCAGCGGGTCGGCCAAATCCTGGAAGAGCCTCTGAAAATTAATCGGCGCGGAATGAGCGCGGCAGAGCGCCGGGCCAAGGCGCGCGAAATGATGCGTCTGGTCGGTCTGCGCGAAGAGCATTACGATCGCTATCCCCACATGTTCTCCGGTGGGCAACGACAGCGTATTGCCGTCGCCCGGGCCCTGATGCTGGAGCCTAAGCTTCTGGTCTTGGACGAACCGGTATCAGCCCTGGATCTATCGATCCAAAGCCAGATTTTGAACCTTTTGAATGACCTTCAAACGCGTTTGAACCTTGCCTATCTCTTCATCAGCCATGACCTGTCGGTCGTCCGCCATGTCGCCGACGAAATCTTGGTCATGTATCTGGGTCGTCCGGTCGAATTCGGCCCCAAGGACGAGATTTTCGATGCACCAAGACATCCCTATACCAAGGCCCTGATCTCGGCCACTCCTTCGGCTGACCCGCGAAACCGCCGGGAACGCATCAAACTCGTCGGAGAGCTGCCCTCGCCACTCGCGGTCCCGCCAGGATGCCCTTTTTCACCGCGATGCTGGAAAGCGCAGGACAAATGTCGTCGTGATCGCCCAATAATGGAGGGCACGCCGCATCCCGCGGCGTGCTTTTACCCCGAAGCATAAGTGTTCTTCCCGGTCCTGCGCCCTAAAAAATGTCGACTTCGCTGTCAGCCTTTTTTCGACCCGGCGCTGGAGCGATATCATCGCGTATAGCGCCGAGTTTCAGTCCGCTCACCGCAGAAGCCACATCAATTGGTTCGCCGCCATCGGCTCCAGCCAGCGCCTTGCAAAACCGCGCCATTTCCTGGGCAGTCTGCTGCGAAAGATCGATCGACTGCATCGCCTTGGTCGCATGATCCCCAAGGCCGGTCGACCCTATGGCCGGTGTCAACGCTTCCTCGAGAACAGCCCCATAAGCCTCGATATCCTGGAAACGACGAGCCATGAACAGAAACAGGTCCGCGCGCGCCAGGGTCGTCAAACCGGCCCCACGATCGGCTTTAGGCACGCCCGAATCTTTGCAGTATCAAAGGGCTTGGCCAAAATATTATTGACGCCGGTTTTCTTGGCGTCTGCGATCAATTGCGGTGTCATTGTTCCGCTAATCAGCACGAAACCAACTTTTGCCGTTGCGCGCTGAGACCGAAGTTTAGCCAACAGTTCGAGGCCGCTCATGCCCGGCATATTATGATCCGATATGATCAGATGAGTTGGTTGACGACTTGCTTTATCTAAAGCCGACGCACCGTCCTTAGCAAAATCGATCTTTTTGAAACCGATCTCTTCCAGTGACGCAATGATAAGGCCGCGGCTGACACTCGTATCGTCAACGACCAAAATGGACATCATATCTTTTACAGACATACCGAATTTCCTTTTCCGGTTTGAAGCGTCGCCTTACGCCTTTTGAAAGCCGTGCGACCAATCGAATCAAAATGTATGGCCACTTCAGAAGTTAGCCTCTCCGAATGACCGATGAAAAGGCATCCATCCGGCGACAAAACCTTTTCGAGCCCGATCCAAAGCCTTGCCTGAACTTCAGGATCCATATAGATCGCAGCATTCCGACAGAAGATTGCGTCGAATGGACCTGAGACCGGCCACGGCTCGACAAAGTTAAGATACCTAAAGGTCACCAGTTTCCTAAGGTCATCATTCAGCTCAAGCTCGTTAATCCCATCACCGCAATCTTTAACGAGATATCGGGATAGATTTTGGTCAATACCAGAGAACGATTGCGCTCGGTATCGCCCTACCTTTCCCTTCTCAAGAACTAACCTATCCACATCCGTTGCCAGTATCTTAACGTCGTATTCGCAAACCTCTGGAAAGTCTCTTAGAAGGACTGCGCCAATCGAAAACGGCTCCTCGCCGGAGGAACAAGCGGCCGACCAAATCCTAACCCGCTCACCTTTGCGTGCCCTCCTCGATATTTGCGGGACGACGTCACGGGAAAATATTTCAAAATGAGCCGGTTCACGAAAGAATCTCGTTGTGTTCGTAGTAAGTGCACTAATGAGTAAGCTAGCCCCAACTTGACCGTTTCTAAGTAAGGTGCCTTCAATAAACTCAGAAAAAGTCCCCGCGTGCGAGTCACGAAAATGCCGCGAAAGCCTGGATTCGACAATTTGACGAGAGCTTTGATCCAAGCAGATCCCAGTCAGGCGGTACAGCAAGTTGGAAACAGTCCGAAAGTCTTCCTCCGTCATGTTTATGGAAGACTTCCGGTACTCTAAGGGACTGGCAGCCTGATCCATCTACAACGCCGCCATCGTCGTCTCGGGGGGAACAGCGGCAGATGCATTTAAAATGCTCAGTGCTCTTTCGCCTGATACAACCATGCCGTCGATCATGCCCATTCCGCTACGTGGACCAACCTGAGGCATTGGCTGGATATCGTCAGGTGAAACACTTACGATATCGGAGACCGACGAGACGAGCAGGCCAACAATCTGATCTACAATTTGAGTAACGAGTATAACATTCCTTGCTTTTGGTTTGATGGGCTCTAAACCAAGACGAGCAGAAAGATCAACAATAGGCACTACTGCTCCACGCAAGTTGATGACCCCAAGAACATAGGCGGGCGAATGAGGCAATATAGTAGTGCTCGTCCACCCTCTAATTTCTCGAACCTTCATGATATCAATACAAAGGGACTGATCGCCAACGGTAAAAGCGATTAGCTCACGGTTAGCTCGGCTATGTTCGGCACCATTTTCTTTCATTGCATAGCTTCCAGTTGCGTTGACGGTATTTTTACCGCGTCGATATTGACAATTTCGTCAGGGTCGATAATGAGTGCGATCTTTCCATCGCCAAGAATGGTTGCCGCAGACACTCCTGCAACTTGACCATAATTATTTTCCAAACTCTTAATAACTACTTGGCGCTGATCATATATGCGGTCGACAATCAATGCGCGACGTTCTTGTTCAGCGGACTCCGTTAGAAGTAGGACCTGGGAAAAAATATCCGCGGGCGTTTCCCTTGGATATCCGAACATGACCGATAGATCGATAACCGGGACGAGAACATCCCGGATGCGGATCATCGATTTTCCAGGCTCAACTCGATGTATCTGACCAGCCCTGGGTCTAATCGTTTCGAATATCGCCGAGAGTGGAACGACCATTGTCTGTCCAGCGACATCGACGACCATGCCGTCAAGTACTGCAAGAGTTAGTGGTAAGCTGATCGTCAATGACGTACCTTGCCCTGCTTCGGATGATATCGCAATCCTCCCTCCGAGTTTTTGAATTTCCTTATTCACAACGTCCATGCCAACCCCTCGGCCGGAAAGGCTGGTTACGGATTCAGCTGTCGAGAAGCCAGGAGCGAACAAAAGTCTATCGATTTCCTGATCGGATAGTTTTGCGTTATCGGGCACCATACCTTTTTCTATCGCTTTGGCGAGTACCCTCTTACGATCGATGCCACCACCATCGTCAGTAGCTTCGATTACTACCCGCCCAGACCTGTGCTGCGCACTCAGCCTAACATTACCAGAAGGCTCTTTGCCATTCATCACTCGAACCTCTGGAGATTCGAGCCCGTGGTCAATCGAATTTCGCAGAATATGCGTCAAGGGATCCACGAGGTGTTCGATAACCGTACGGTCTACTTCTGTTGATTCACCATCCAGCTCAAAGTGAACATCTTTTCCGGATACATCTGCTGTCTCCCGAACGATCCGAGCCATTCTTTGAAACAGCGTTTTGACAGACTGAGCTCTGAGAGACATTACGCATTCTTGGATTTGACGAGTCAAGTTCTTTAATTCTTCTAGTGATTGACCCACCCTAGCACCGCTATCACTTTGAAGGTTGTAGGTGGCTTGACTCAGGACGGATTGGTTGATGACAAGTTCGCCTACTAGATTAATCAGATTATCTACGAGCCCGAGGTCAACACGCAATGTCGGCTTGGTCGTCGGTGGCTTATGGGGTGAAGATGTACCAACTTCCGTCTTCAGGGCGTCCTCGGTGGCACCCGGTGCGGGATCGGGAACTGCCGGCAAAGGTATGTCGGGCAGATCATCACCCTGGTTCTCCTCTTGTCGCACGGTCAAATTCAGTTCAGCAAGCCCGTCTATGAACTCGAAGACCTCGGCAACCTCTTCCAATTTGCTGTCGGTCTCAAGTTCGAGAACCAATGATAGAAGCTCCGAATCTAAATTTTTCGGTATATCGGGAACAGAACGCAGTTCACCCATTCCGGCAAGCTCGCGGAACAAGTGTACTGGGTCATGCCCAAGGTCGTAGAGCTTCTGCGACGGGCGGAATATGATGTCGAAGATACGTATATCCGGCGCTTCGAAATCCAATTGCATAGGTTCGAAGACGAGTTCATCGGCTTCGTTCTCAGTAGGGATTTCGCTGGTAGCTAGTGCGCCAATCTCTGTGATCATCGCCTCAAGCTGTTCGGAATTAAAGCTCTCGCCGTTTCCACCGTCGGATATCAAAGCGGCCAAATGGTCAGCGGCTTTATAGAGATGCCGCACAACCTCCGGAGTTACCGAAATTCGTTCGCTTCGCAGGTCATCCAAGACAAACTCGAACGCGTGTGCAAACTGCGTCAATGCATCTAAGTTGAATGACGCTGCGCCCCCCTTGACCGAATGAACCGCCCGAAACATGGTGTTCACAGTTTCGCTGATCGCATCGCCCGTTTCGAGCTCAGCGAGTCCGTCCGCCAAAGCTTCCAGTTGTTCATCACACTCGACGAAGAACATTTCTTTGATTTCGTCCAAGCTCGACATATTCAGATCCTCGCTACACGCCGTATAGCCGCAATAAGTTTCGAATCCTCAAACGGCTTCACAATCCACCCAGTCGCCCCACTATCACGTGCACGTACTTTTAACGAATGGTCGCTTTCCGTGGTAAGAACAAGAATCGGAACGCTTCTATATTGCGGCATTTGTCTAACTGCGGTAATTACTCCGAAGCCATCCAAATTTGGCATGTTAATATCGGTAATAATGACGTCTGGATCGGCATCACTTACGCTAGCAACTCCAACTTCACCATCTTCCGCAGTCTCGACGTCGAATCCTGCACCTTCCAGTGTAGCGCGCACGAGATTGCGCATCGTACGAGAATCATCTATTGCTAGCACCTTCAGATTGCTCATTGGGATTCCCCTTTTTCTCTTGCGAGGTCTGCCAGGCCCAAAAGCTGCAGATCGTCATATAATTCCGGAGATGCATTAATCCGTACTGTATAGTTCGATTTCAGCTGTCTTTTATGGAAAATTAGTAATTCTTGCGCACACAATCCACCCAATGCTTGTACTTCCGTCCCGTCGAGTTCGGCGTCCCCGGATGCAGCAGCGAGGCATTCCCTCAATGCTTCGGCATCCGCCGACTTAAGTGTTTTGGGGAGTTTTATTGGCGGTATCATCTTCTACCTCCATCGAAAAATTGAATATCGTCTTTCACGTCAGCTTTATGGGAGCACTGAGTATTGCCAGGATCAAATTCCCGGACGAACAGTTGACGCGCTCTTCCAGTTGTCGGGGCATATTTCAGACGACGGGCCATTAGCCCTCCTATGCTGTTGGCGATGCAGGGTATCCCTTCGTCGTCAAGAAAGGATAATGCAAAGGCTGCATTCTGCTGTCCTATTGAGTTGGCAACATCTCCCATCATGGCCCCCCCAAAGACCTTGGCCTGCAGCCGAGGTTTCCTAGCTCCAAGCTTTAGAAGTCCATTGATGAGTACTTCCATTGCGTGTAAACCATAACGCTCCGACGAAACGGCGGCCGATCGTGCGTAAGGCAGAAGAAAGTGGTTCATTCCGCCAACGCCTGCTACGGGATCGCACATGCAGGTTGCTACACATGATCCTAGGAGTGTCGTCATTTCGATTTCCGGGCAATCAGAGACGCGGCACTCGCCTTGAACGACAGAAATTGTTTTTCTGGTTCTATCAGAATTTTGTAATTCATCTTTTGACACCCTCTGCCCTCTTCAATCCCGGCCGAATCAGAAATCGGTCCACATTTCGACGGCGTTTGACGACGCCGCGTTTCCCGACACAAACGCGAGTTTTGGGGCGTGCAGTTGGCGAGTTGGAGGTTGGACGGCCGCAGAGGTCTTACTCACGCTTCCGAAACGGAAGCGGCCGATCGTTGCGACAAGCGTCTCGGCATCGTTGCGGAGGGCTTCGCTTGCCGCAGTCGTTTCCTCCAGCCGGGCGGCGTTATTTTGCGTCGATTGATCTAGTTGTGTAACCGCAGAATTGATTTCTTCGAGGGTTTCGGACTGGCTGCGGGCCGATTTTGCGATTTCCGTCACCCGAGTCGAGATATCGGTGACCGAAGAAACGATATGGCGCAGAGCGTTTCCGGTTTCCCCCACAAGCGAGACGCCATCCTTCACTTGGGTTCGGGATTGCTCGATCAAGGAATTGATCTCATTTGCGGCGTCGGAAGATCGCTGCGCCAATGCTCGCACCTCGGATGCAACAACTGCGAAGCCCCGCCCGGCATCGCCGGCTCGCGCTGCTTCGACCCCGGCATTCAACGCCAGGAGGTTCGTCTGGAACGCAATGTCGTCAATAACCCGAATGATCGACGCAACACGTTCGGACGAGGCAGCGATCTCGTCCATGGCCTGGACGGTACGTACAACGATCTCTCCGCTGGATTCTGCGTTCTGGCGTGCCTCCGAGACCATCGCCGAAGCTTTGTCGGCGCCTTCTGCTGCGGATTTCACGCCTCCGGTCAGATCGTCCAGTGCGGCTGCCGTCTGCTCAAGCGTGGCAGCGGTGCTTTCGCTGCGCTGCGAGAGGATCTCGGCGGTCGCACTGATATCCTTGGATTCCGACCCGATGTTGTTCGCCCGGTCGGCGATCTCCGACATGGCCTCGCCCAACATTTTGACCGTATCATTAAAATCTTGGCGCAATTCTTCATACTTGGCCGCGAATTCCGTCTCTATGGAGGCGTCCAGGTCGCCATCGGCAAGACGGCTCATGCCGCGTCGCAGCTCGTCGACGACGACAATCCTTTCGCGCTCGGCGGCGTCCTGTCTATCGCGTGCAATCTGCAGCTCGCGCTGGGCTTCGCTGACATCTCGACCCAGCAGAAGCACCCGCTCGACCGTTCCATCGGCGTCGCGGATCGGGCTGAAGCTGGCTTCGATATAGATAGCGTTGGGGCCTTGGTCGCCGATTCTCCACAGCCCGTCAAAGCCGTCTCCCTGGGAGAGACCGCGCAGGACCGCATCCATGGTCAGACCGTCCTTCATGGGATAGATGTCGCGGCATAGATCAAGGCGGGTCTCCCCGTCAGGCCCACCGAACGTCCGCTGCACCAGCGCGTTGGCCTCCAGAATGGACCCGCGAAGATCAAATTCCGCGTTGAGCTGGGTCGCGTCGATGGCAGCGAAGGCCGCTTTCCGGCGAAACTCTCCGGTAACGTCGGCCCATTCAAGGACGTAGCCGGTTACCGTGCCGTCTTTGCCTTCGATCGCCGTCACAGCCAACTGGATGCGGCCTTTACCGAGCCGGATGACAGTTGTCGATGTCGTCTCCTGGGAAGCCTCAAGGCTCTGTTGCATGTCCTCGAAGGCGCTGCCGATGAGGCGTTGAACCGGCTGACCAATAAGGTCCGTGGATTCGTCTTCGTCCACGCACCCGTGCAGCATCCCCTCACCGACGGACAGAAGATTGCGCATTGCGGGGTTCACTGCCCGGATTTCACCACCCGTATCGGTAAGCATCAACGCCCCGGATGCCCCCTGGAACGCCGCTTCGGCGTATCGGGCCTGTTCTTCCAGGCTTGCGACTGCGGCCAAGTCGGTTCGAAACGCGTCGACCGCGCGGCTGACGGCGCCGAACTCGTCCGCGCGCATTCGGTCTTTGCTGGGTACGGAATAGTCCCGCGCGCTCAGCCGTTCGACGTCACGACGAAGGCGTTTGAGCGGATTCACAACCAGCGGGCCAAAGGCGAACAGAGCACCGACCAAACACAATATGCCGATGCCGGCCGATACGAGAACGGCGCGTGTGGACGCCGCAGTCCGGACGGTGTCAAGATAGGTCGGATCCCATTCGACGGCCAATGCACCGACCCGCCGGCCATCGGGCAATTCCAAAGGGAAGCCCACGATGCGGTCGGAGATATCTTGAACCCCGCTGAATTCCAACGCGACCCCTGCTGCGCTGTCCAGTTCGCTGACCTTGGATGCTGTTCCCACGCGCAGAACCGGTTGGCCGGCAGCGTTCGAAACGGTGGCAGCCACGATCGCTCCGTTGGACGTCATGAGCGTGTCGCGAAGCATCTCTCCCGCGGCATCGAGGCGATCGAACGCGACAGGCGGAGCTAGTGTATCGCCGATGAGATCGACAACCACGCCCGCATTTCCACGGGCCACAGTTTGCATGACGGTGTCGGAGCCGCGCGAATGCAGTAGGTCCAGCGATATGCTGACGGCGGCAATGCTGGCGAAAAGGCACAGGCCGATCTTCACGGCGACCGAACGGTGAAGCGGAATCTTGGAATCAAATTTCATGGTTTGTTTTTCGGCACTGGGCTGCATCAAAATGAAAGGCTGTCGAGGCCGAAGGTGACGGCTCCGACCGGCTCACCGCTGTCGGGATCGAGCAAGGTTCGGGACGCTTGCACCGCGTACACCCCTGTAGACGCGTCGAGTTCTACATCGGAAGTGTGTGCGCCGGTCGGACCCGCGCCGAACGTTTCCTGGTGTTTGGCCTCGTCCCCCTGCCAGTAGTCAGAGGTGATGCCACTGATCGCCGCGTTCAGACCCACGGTATCCATCACGATGATCTCGGCGATCCGACCCTCGCTTTCCTTCACCATCATGCGCAATTGCATCGAGGCGTCCGATCCGGTCAGATTTGAAATGAGGGGTCTGGACGCTGACGCGATTTCCTGCCGCCACGTTTCATCGAGCGCGATCACATCCGCTTCGGTCACGCCAGCGTGGGCCTCGTTGGCGTTCGCGACCGCAGCCATGATGGCCGGGGACGCCGCAATCAGGTCCATCTGACGGGTGACGAAGTCCTGCATGGGGTCGGCGGGAACCGCCGTACTATACCCAATGAATGCGAATGCGGTTGCAAGGGTCGTGCGAAGCAAATCCCAGTCCTCCGGTTGGTGCCGCAGCGGCGACAACTTTCCGAAAGACCATGCGCGCGATGATTTAAGGTTGCCTTAAAGCCCGCCGGGAAACGTCATTTCACCCGTGGCACAATCGCGACAATGCGAGGGAAAATGGTGCCGGCGGAGGGATTCGAACCCCCGACCCTCGACTTACAAAATCGCCGCTCTGGCCATCTGAGCTACGCCGGCCCGCGACATGCCCATACCGTCAGCGGTTTGCGCGTGCAAGGATTGCAACGGCCGTCAGCCCCACGAACGTCACCAGCAGCGCCGCCGGCGCCGCGTCGCCGATCCGCTCGAGCGATGCCTGCTCGTAGACCCGCGTCGCCAGTGTGTTGTAGTTGAACGGACGCAAAAGCAGCGTTGCCGGAAGTTCCTTGACGCAGTCCACGAAGACCAGAAGCAGGGCCGTGGCCAGTGATCCGCGCATCATGGGCAGGTAAATCGCGCTCAGCGCGCCGCCGGCCGTCCGCCCCAATGCGCGCGCGGCCATGGGCAGGCTGGGCGAGACGCGGCCCATCGCGGCGTCCGTCGCCCCCTGCGCGATCGCGAAGAAGCGCACCGTGTAGGCCAATACGATTGCCGCGGCCGAGCCGGTCAGGATCAGCCCCGGATCGGTGCCGGTGATCGCCAGCCAAAGGTCGGCGACCCGGTTGTCGAACCACGCAAGCGGAAGAAGAAGCCCCAGGCCCAGGACGGCCCCCGGAGCGGCATACCCAACAAGGGTCGCAGGCATCAGAAACCGCGGCAAAACCCGGCCCGACAGTCGCACCCCATAGACCAGGAACAGCGCACCCCCGACCGTCAGTACGGCCGCGGCTCCCCCCGTGACAAGGGTATGAAGTGTGGCGCGCGCCAGATCGGGGTCCGCCCATCGGTCCGCGGCGCCGACCGCGTGGCCGGACAGGACCGCTACCGGCAGGACAAACCCCGCGGCAAACGGAATCGTGCAAAGCACGAAGGCCAACCAACCCCAGCCCCCCCGAATTAAAGTCCGCCCCGGCCGGCTTTCCGAGCGGCTGAGCGCATAGAACCGCGACCGGCGGCGCGAGAGCTTTTCGAGCATCACGAGAACGAACACGAGCGTAAGGATCACACAGGCGATCTGAGCCGCCCCACCGGCGTTTCCCTGCTCCAACCAGACGGTGAAGATGCCGGTGGTCAGGGTCTGCACGCCGAAATACTCGACTACGCCGAAATCGTTCACGGTTTCCATCATGACGACGGCGGTGCCCGCGGCGATGGCCGGACGGGCCAGTGGCAAGCCGACCCGCCAGAACCGCGCGACATGCCCCGCCCCCAGCGCGCGGGCCACGTCGAAGCTCTGGGCCGACAATTCACGAAACGCGGCCCGGGCCAACAGGTAGACATAAGGATAAAGCGCAGCAGAGATCACGAGGACCGCGGCCCAGCGCGACCGTATTTCCGGAAAGGCGTAGTCGCGCGCGCTATGCCAGCCAAAAACCTGGCGCAGGCCGGTCTGCACAGGTCCAGCATATTCCAGGAAATCGACCAATGCGTAGGCCCCCACGTAGGCCGGGATCGCCAGCGGCATCAGCAGCGCCCATTCCAACCAACGCACGCCCGGGAACCTGTACATGGTCACCAGCCATGCAGTGACGGTGCCCACCACGGCCGACAGCGCGCCCACGGCCGTCATCAGGATGACCGAATTCGACAGATAACGCGGCAGCGTTGTCGAGATGAGGTGGTGCCAGATGTCCTGGCTAGGGTTCAGTGCCAGCCAGACGACCGTCAGGATCGGCAGAAGCACAAGGGCCGCAATCACCGCCGCGCCCAGCGACCAACCGCCCGGCCCGCGCCGCATCGCGACAATCTGAGTGATCTGCTCGGTCATGCGGCTAGATAGGTCAGCACGCGGGGCGGTGTCCAGCAAACCGGGACAGACCAGGGGGAAACTTCATGCGCATTGGCGTGATCTCGGATACACACGGGCTTCTCAGGCCCGAGGCTTTGGCCTGTTTGGACGGTGTCGACCATATCCTGCACGCGGGCGATATCGGGCGGCCGGACATCTTGCCCGCCCTTGCCAAGATCGCGCCGGTTGTTGCGATCCGTGGAAATATCGATACCGAAGACTGGGCGGCTGGCCTGCCACAGCAGATGCAGCTGACGTTTGCCGGCCAAGGAATAATGATGATCCACGACCTGAAGGACCTCGGGACCGCGCCCAAGGACGTCTCGGTCATCATCTCGGGCCATTCACACAAGCCGTCCTGCACGTGGTCTGACGGTATCCTCTACCTCAATCCAGGCAGCGCGGGGCGGCGGCGGTTCAAGCTGCCGGTCACTCTGGCGATCCTGACCCTCGGCCCCGGGATCGAGGCCGAGATCGTCACTCTCGTCTAAGCCTCAGCTCATCCCGAGCGCTTCCATGTACATCTCGAGCACCGCCTCTTCCTCGGCAATGTCGTCCTTGTCGCGCTTGCGCATGGCGATGATCTTGCGCATCACCTTGGTGTCGTAACCGCGCCCCTTGGCTTCGGCCATGACTTCCTTCTGCGCGTCGGCAATGTCCTTCTTCTCCTGTTCGAGTCGCTCGAACCGCTCGATGAACTGGCGCAGCTCGTCGGCCGTCACCTTGTAGTTGCTGTCGATCACGCTTGCGTCGGACATGGTCGGCCGCCCCTTGATGTGAATATGCACGGGGGCGGGTCCTACGCGGACCCGTGGTGTCTGGCAAGGGTGTTGCCGCCCGGACCCCGATGCCCTATCGCGAGTCCGCGACGGCGGCACAGGGGTGACCATGGAGTATATCATCTGGATCGGAACAGCGCTGTCCTGCCTCGGGCTGGCCGGGCTGGTCTATTGCGTGATCGCGGCACTGCGCGCCAAACGGGCGGGGCTGGACGAAGATGAAATGCGCGCGCGCCTGAAGCGCCTCGTAGGGTGGAACATGGGGGCGCTTCTTCTGTCGACCCTGGGCCTCGTCATCGTCATCACGGGTCTCTTCCTCGGCTGACCCCCTTGCCTGAATGGCGTAGGCACGGCACAAGGTTTCGCATCCCCGCAGCCAGGAAATCGCGCCATGGACATTCGACAGGTCACCCCGACCTACGCGGTCAGCCCGCAAATCCAGCCAGGGGACATTGACGCCCTGGCCGAGGCGGGGTTCACCCGCGTGATCTGCAACCGCCCCGACGAGGAAGTTGCCGGCGACGAAAGTTCGGCCACGATACGTGAGGCATGCGCGGCCGCTGGTCTGTCCTTCCACATGATCCCGGTAACCCATGCGGGCGTGACACAGGACCTGATCGATCAGCACCGCACCGCGATCGACACCGCCGAGGGTCCTGTCTTCGCCTATTGCCGGTCGGGCACGCGGTCCTGTCACATCTGGGCCCTGGGTCGGGCGGGCGAGATCGATGTCGACACCATCGTGCAGTCGGGAGCAGACGCCGGCTATGACCTGAGCGGTCTTCGTCCCACGTTGATGGCGCTGGAGCAAGCCAGGTCGTAGGCCAACGGCGGCGGTGTCACGTTACTCGCTGTCCCAAGCGGCGGCCATTCCGTCCGGAAGCATCATCGTATCGTCTTCCGGCGACAAGAACTCTGCCGCACCGGGCTGTTCCAGCCGAACCGCCTTGCGCCCCCCCGATTGTCCCAGACGGCCCTCCCCGATCCGCGCACCCGTCGCCCCGACGATCGAGACGCGCCCGATCGATTCGCGTGGAAGGGTCAGCCGGTCCCCAACCCGAAGGGCGCGCATGGCGGCCACCGTCGTCTCGATCTCGCCCAGAAGGGCGGTGACCTGAAGCTCGCTGCCCATCAGGCGGGCTTCCATCTTCTCGGCCCAGTTGGCGGACTTGTCAGCCGGGTCGTCGGTCTTGGCCGCCTCGTTGGGAAGGACAAGATGAAGCGTACCCTCGCGGCTTTCGTTGCCCGGAAACTTCAGCGGCAGTTTCCAGTGATCATGCGCCGTATCCCGCAGCCCCAGCATGATATCGCGCGGCTTGGACAGGGGCGTCGCATACCGGAACCCCGTGACCGCGCCGGCCATCTGAAGCTCGTCGATCATCGCCTCGTGCGTGGTCAGAATGCAATCCACGGCATCCGCGACCAGCGCGGCGTCGGTTCCTGTCGGCGTCCGCTTGCGGGGCGGGCGCGTGCCAAGCCGTCCCAGCGTCTGCTGTTCGACCAGCGCCGCCATCGGACCGGGTTCCAGGATCAAAACGCCCGGTCCGGCCGCTGAATCGAGAAGCAGGGTGAGCATGCCTTCGCCCATCAGGGGGGCGGCATCTTCGGGCAGGATGGTGGCCCGTCCCGGACGCTCGACCTCGACAGTCAGGCCTGCGCCGCGGGACAGCCCGTGAACGACCGCCCGCCTCCAGACCCGTTCGGGGCTGGGCGGGGGTGGCGCATCGCGCCGTATGGCACCGATCTTTCGGCGAAGGGGCGACATGTCGGACATCGACCGGGGGAACTCGCTTCTGGCTTGTCCTTTCGATAGACGCCAATTCTTACCAAACCATAAAGTTCGATCTATCCAGCCGCGTGGACGTCGCGCTGCGCCAGGGGCACCCGCACCCGGAACGCGGCACCACCCTGTCCCGGCAGATACGCGATCGACCCACCCAGGCGGCCCAGGATCTCGCGGCAGATCGCCAGGCCCAGCCCGGCCCCGCCCGCAGCACGGCTGTCCCCCCCGCGGGCGAATTTTTCGAAGATCATCTGCTGCTCGGTTGCCGGAATGCCGGGCCCGTTGTCGATGAAGTCGACCTCGGCCGCGTCGCCCGAAAGGCGAGAAACGATCCGCAACCGGGGCGTGTCGACCCGGCAATACTTGCGGCAGTTCGTTACCAGATTGATGAAGACCTGTGCCAGCCGGTCGGGATCGGTGCGCAACCGCATCTCTGCCCGCCCCGATCTTTCAATCATCACGGGACCGCCGCCATCGCAGGCCTGAATCGCCCGGTCCAGCACGTCGGCCAGTTGTGCTTCCTCGATACGCAGGGTCACCTGCCCCGATTCCAGAACGCTGAGATCCAGAAGGTCGTCAAGAAGGCGGGTCAGGCGTTCGGCCTCGTCCTGAATGATGCCCGCGAAACGTGCGCGGTTTTCCGGGTCCAGCGTTCCTGCCCCGTCGCGCAAAAGCTCCGAGAACGACCGGATCGACGTCATGGGCGTGCGCAGCTCGTGGCTGATCTGGCTGAGGAAGGCGTCCTTCTGTACCGACAGGCGGGTCAGTTTCTCGTTGGCCTCGCGTAGCTGCGTGGCGGTGCGGGCCAGCTCGCGGCTCTGCGCTTCAAGCCGGGCCGAATATTCCATGATCTGCGCCGTCTCGTCGGCGACGCGCATCAACTCCTCAACAGAGACCGATCCGCCCCCCGTGATCTGGCCCAGCATGGCGTGGGCAGTGGCCCCGCCCACGGACCCGGCCAGCTCACGTTCGAGCCCTTCCAGAAACTCCTGATCGGGATCGGGCAGGTACCCCGCCTTGCCTTGCCGGATCGCGGCACTGCGAAACACCGCCTGTGCTTCGGTCGGGCCAAGGATGCGTTGCGCCATGACCAGAAGATCCTCGGCCTCGACGTGGGTCGACTGCCAGCCGCGCGCACCGGGCTTGGTGCGAAACACGTTGACCATGGCCGCGCCCTGCAGACGCTCCATCGGGCTTGGAAAGGTTAGAAGCGACCCGATCACGAGACCGGCCGTGTTGAACAGGAGCGACCAGATCAGCGCGTGCAAAAGCGGATCCACCCCGCCGATCCCGAACAGCGCCTGCGGCCGCAACAGATCGATGCCGAAGGGGCCCGACGCCATGACCGCCTGCGGAAGGCCCGTCGCGAAGGACGGCAGGAACAACGTCCATCCCCAGATCAACAGGCCCAGCCCCAGTCCCAGCGCCGCGCCAACCCGCGTGGCACCCCGCCAGAACAGCCCGCCCAGCATCGCCGGCAGAATCTGCGCGATCCCCGCGAACGAGATCAACCCGATCGCCGCCAGCGCCTCGCCCCCTCCCGACAACCGGTAATAGGCATAGCCCAGCGCAAGGATGGCCACGATGGACACCCGTCGCGCGCGGATCGCGACATGGCGCACATCGCCCGAAACCAGCGCACCAGGGGGCCCCGAGCGGAGCCAGATCGGCATGACCACGTGGTTCGAGATCATCGTCGCCAACGCGATGGCCGCCACAATCACCATGGACGTGGCCGACGAGAACCCGCCCAGGAAGGCGAAAAGCGCCAGCGCCTCCTGGTTTTCGGCCAGGGGAAGGGTCAGGACGAACAGATCGGGGTTCGCCCCCTCTGGCATCCGCCCAAGGCCCACCGCAGCGATGGGAAGGGTAAACAGCGACATCGCGAACAGGTAGAGGGGGAAGGCCCAAGACGCCGTCGCAAGGTGCCGTTCGTCGGAATTTTCGACCACCAGCACCTGGAACATGCGCGGCAGACACAGAAAGGCCGCCCCCGCCAGGAAGGTCAGGCCGACCCAGCGGCCCGGCTGCACCTGCCATTCGGCGATGGGCGAGGCGTCGATGATCCGGAACGTCTCGGCCGGGCCGCCCGCGACCGTGAAGACGACAAAAAGCCCGACCGCGAGAAGCGCCAGAAGTTTGACCACCGCTTCGACGGCGATGGCGGCGACGATGCCGTCATGCCGTTCGTTCGCATCTAGGCGCCGGGTGCCGAAGACGATGGTGAACACGGCCAGGCCCGCTGCGACCCAAAGCGCGATGGCATTGAGGTCAGGCGCCTGCGGTCCGTCCGAGAAGACGGCGAAGGACAGCGTGACCGATTGCAGTTGCAGTGCGATGTAAGGGGTCGTTGCGACCACGGCCAGCAAGGTCACCAATCCGCCCAGCAGGTTCGACTTCCCGAACCGCGAGGAAATCAGGTCGGCGACGGAGGTGATCCGCTGCGACCGTCCGACCCGGACGAGCTTGCGCAGAAGCGTCCACCAGCCCACCAGTACCAGCGTCGGCCCCAGATAGATGGTCGCGAACTCAAGACCGGAGCGCGCCGCATAGCCGACCGCGCCGTAAAAGGTCCACGCCGTGCAGTAGATCGACATCGACAGGGTATAGACCACCGGCCCGCGCAGCCAGCGCGCCCGGCCGCGCACCGACAGCCTTTCCGCCAGAAACGCGATGACGAAAAGAAGTGCTGCGTAAAGGACGCAGGCCCCCAGGATCACATCGAAGGCCGGCATTTCAGTCGCCCTCCGGGCCTGTCCCGTCCTCGGCCCGGACGATCCGCGCCAACCGGAGTGAGATCGCGAAGGACAATGCGATCAGCCCGCCCCACGCCCCGAACAGGTAAAGTCCGCTGCGCGCGGTAGTCCCGGCCCCGTCGCTCGCCCACATTAACGGCAGCAGGAACAGGACCATACCCAGAACCGGCAGAAGTCGCGCGGCATCGCCCAGCCGTCGCCGACGGTAACTCGTCCGCTCAAGGAACGGCAATTCCTTCAGCGGGCTCATGCCGTATCGCGTCGATGCGCGAGCGCGCGGACGGCCTCGAGCATTTCGGCATTCGAGAACGGCTTGGTCATGAACACGTCCGCCCCGATCTCCAGCGCCATCTCGCGCTCCTTGGACTGACCGCGCGCCGTCAGCACCATGATCGGCAGATCGCGCAACGCCTCGTCCGCGCGCAGGTCGGCCAGGATGTCATAGCCCGACCGGTCAGGCAGCATAACGTCCAGGATCAGCACGTCCGGCATGCGGTCGCGCACGGCCTCGACCGCGCCCCTTCCCTCAGGATGGGTCGCGACCTGCCAGCCGTCGCGGGACAGCACGAAGCGGATCGCCTCGATGATGTTGGGCTCGTCCTCGATCAGAAGAACGCGCTGTCTGTCGGTCAAGACCGACCCTCCTCCCTCTTGCCGGACCACACTCCCCCCGGGTCAGGACCCGTGCATAAGACGGCAGCGCGGTCGGCTTGTCAAAAGGCTTCACAGGATCGCCGCCTCCCGCCGGGCGGGGCAGTCGGCCCGCGGACACAGGCGACACGTGGTGCCGAGCGTTGGCGGAACGTCCTCCGCGGCGCCCGGCAGGATCAGCATCGTAGCCCGCGCCGTCAAGGGCCCCCCATACCCCGCCGGATGGTCGAGGGCCACGGAACACCACGTCTCGGCCGGGCGGGCATCGCGGCCGAACTGGCGGACGACGTCATGCCGGGGGCCGTGCGGCACCAGAAGCGCCTGGAAGATCGGCCATAGCGCACAGGGCGCGCCATAGCGCGGCAGATCGAACCCCGCCGTGGGGCGGCGGAACAGGATCGCGCCCGCGCCGTCGCATTCCACCAGACCGACATCGCGCCCCAGCCTTTCGCGCGGCAGCGTGGCGATCCGGCGCATGACAAGTCCCGGATCGACCCCCGTTCCGGAGGCCAGCGCGAACGGATCGACACCATCTTCCAGCCCGCGCAGCAAGGCGCTGTCCGGCAGCCGGGACGCATCCGCGCCCGCCCGGGCCAGCACGGCGCCCAGAAGGGCGCGGGCACCCTCGCTCAGATCGCCTTCGACCGGCATGTCGCCTGAAATCGCGAACCCACGCTCGGCGCACCATGCCTCGACCTCTTCCTGCGGGCTGACCGCGTCGAATGCGGCCCCCTCTCCGGCGGTCAGATAGCCGGCCAAGGCCTGGGCCGAGGTCGCAAGCCGCCGACTATCCTCGTCAATATTGCGGTGAAACCGGCGCTGCCAATCGGCCTCAAGCTCTTCCTCGACCAGAATGGCCGCGGAGGATCGGATCGCGGTGACCATCGACAGCACATCGTGGACCGAGGCCGAAAGCGCCGGGTCGTGTGCCATTCGGTCGCCCATGGCGGCGATGCGTGCCTCCAGCGCCGCGATACGGTCGGACTGCGCGGCAATCAGCGCGGTCCAACCGGGCAGATCGGCGGCAAGGCGTTCGATCTGGTCGATCTCGGGTGGCGGGTCGCTCTCGGTGGCGGCAGCGGCGGCCATCAAGGCCCGGATCAACCGCGGCCCGGCCCCTTCCGACAGGCGGTGCGGATCGGTTCCCAAGGCGTCCGCCACGGCCGCCAGAACCCGCCCGCCGATGCGCCGTTTGTCGTGTTCGATCAGGTTCAGATACGAGGCCGAGATCCCCGCGGCCTTCGCCAGATCCGCTTGGCTGAGACCCCGATCGAAGCGCCGCGCCCGGATCCGCGCGCCGATCATCCTGTCAGACGCCAACGGAATCTTCCTTTCCTCAAAGGGTGTTTCTGCGCCGCGCCGACAAGAAATTTACAGATTGCGGCACTGCAGCGCGCATAAATTTACAGAAAAGTTACCAAGTGGCAACGGTTTGTTGCCTGCTTTGCCGACGCTCCGCAGAATGCAGGCAGTCCTGTAACAAGGGCCACGACCCTACCGCGGGAGGAGACGCGCGGGCTAAAGGGGCGATCAATCAAACGGGAGGACTCCATGACCAAATCGAACCTGACGCGTCGCGGTCTGATAAAGACCGGTGCCGCCACGGGTGCGGCGCTTGCCACCCCCACGATCTTTACCGGCGCCGCCTGGGCGCAGGAGCAGGGCTTTACCAACGCCCCCACCGGCGACACCGTGACCCTTGGCTTCAACGTGCCCCAGACCGGCCCCTATGCCGATGAGGGCGCCGACGAGCTGCGCGCCTTCGAACTGGCGGTCGAGCATCTGAACGGCGATGGATCGGGCGGCATGCTCCAGACCTTCTCGTCCAACGCGCTGGAAGGCAGCGGGATCCTCGGCAAGCGGGTCGAGTACGTGACCGGCGACACGCAGACCAAGTCCGACGCCGCGCGTGCCTCCGCCCGTTCGATGATCGAGAAAGACGGCGCGGTGATGATCTCGGGCGGGTCGTCCTCGGGCGTCGCGGTTGCGGTCCAGGGCCTTTGCCAGGAAGCCGGCGTCATCTTCATGGCCGGCCTGACCCACTCGAACGACACCACCGGCAAGGACCGCAAGGCCAACGGCTTCCGCCACTTCTTCAACGCCTACCAGTCCGCCGCGGCACTGGGTCCCGTTCTGGAGAGCCTCTACGGCACGGACCGCAAGGCCTATCACCTGACAGCCGACTATACCTGGGGCTGGACCACGCAGGAATCGATGCAGGCCACGACTGAGGCGATGGGCTGGGAGACGGTGAACAACGTCCTCACCCCGCTGGCGGCAACGGACTTCTCGTCCTACATCACGCCGGTCCTGCAATCGGGCGCGGACGTACTGTTCCTGAACCACTACGGCGGCAACATGGTCAACTCGCTGACCAACGCCGTGCAGTTCGGGCTGAAGGAAGCGCAGGCCAACGGCAAGGACTTCCAGATCATCGTTCCGCTGTATTCCGAGCTGATGGCGCGCGGCGCGGGCGAGAACATCGCCGGTATCCCCGGCTCGCAGAACTGGGACTGGAAGCTCGAGAACCAGCTGGGCGACCGCTACAAAGGCACCAATGCCTTCGTGCAGTCCTTCGGAGAGAAGTACGGCTTTCCGCCCTCGCAGGCGGCCCACACCTGCTACGCGCAGACGATGCTCTATGCGGATGCGGTGCAGCGCGCCGGCTCGTTCAACCCCTGTGCCGTGGTCGAGGCACTGGAAGACTTCGAGTTCGACGGCCTGGGCAATGGTCCGACGCTGTATCGTGCCGCCGACCACCAGTGCTTCAAGGACGTCGTGGTCGTGCGCGGCAAGGAGAACCCGGAAAACGAGTTCGACCTGGTCGAGATCGTCGAGGCCACCCCGACCGAGCAGGTCACCTACGATCCCGACCACCCCATGTTCGCCGGCGGCGACCTGGGCGAGTGCAACCCGGGCGCCTGATGCGTGCCCCCGCCCCGGCGTAACCGCCGGGGCGACCCTTCCGGCCCCGACGCCGGGACTTAACGACATGACATCTACGCGGTCGCCGGCCTCCCCCTGGGGGCGCCGAACCCCTTCCCTTCATCAAAGGCGAGGCCCATGGAAGCCATTTTCCTTCAAATCCTGAACGGCCTGGACAAGGGATCGGCCTATGCGCTGATCGCCCTTGGCCTGACCTTGATCTTCGGCACCCTGGGCGTCGTCAATTTCGCCCACGGCGCGTTGTTCATGATCGGCGCCTTCTGCGCCGTCACGCTGCAACGCATCTTCAACGCCAGCTTCACGACGATCGACGAAAGCCGGACCGACTTCCTGGGCAATCCGATGCAGGTCCAGACGCCGTATGTCGAAGCGTGGTTCGGCCCCGAAATCGGCGCCAGCATCATCGACTGGTCGGTCCCGCTGGCCATCCTGCTGGCGATTCCGGTGATGCTGCTCGTCGGCTTCATCATGGAGCGCGGCCTCATCAAGCACTTCTACAAGCGCCCCCACGCGGACCAGATCCTCGTGACGTTCGGCCTGGCGATCGTTCTGCAGGAGGTCATCAAGTATTTCTACGGCGCCAACCCGATCCCGACGCCCGCGCCCGACGTGTTCCGCGGGTCGATGGATTTCGGCGTGCTGCTGGGCTTTGACCCCAACGTCGTCATCTACCCGATCTGGCGTCTGGTCTATTTCATCTTCTCGCTGTCGATCATCGCCGCGGTCTTCGGGTTCCTGCAATTCACCACCTTCGGCATGGTCGTTCGCGCCGGCATGGCGGATCGCGAGACGGTCGGCATCCTGGGCATCGATATCGACAAGCGCTTCACCATCATGTTCGGCATCGCGGCGGCCGTCGCGGGTCTGGCGGGCGTGATGTACACGCCGATCAACCCGCCGAACTACCACATGGGCATGGACTTCCTGGTGCTGTCCTTCGTCGTGGTCGTCGTGGGCGGCATGGGCTCGCTGCCCGGTGCGGTGCTGGCGGGCTTCCTTCTGGGAATTCTCGAAAGCTTCGCCTCGACCACCTGGGCCATCGGCCTCGTGCCCGGCATCAACCAGATCATCATCTACCTCGTCGCCATCGTGGTGCTGCTGACCCGTCCGCGCGGTCTGATGGGCCGCAAGGGCGTGATGGAGGAGTAATCCAATGACCGACCAGACCACCCACACTCCCGCCGGTGCGACAACCACCCGGAAAACCCGTGAAACCTCGGGCATCCTGGGACTGAAAGGCCGCGACATCACGCTGATGGTGATTGTCCTGATCCTGACCATGGCCGCGCCGATCCTGCTGAATCCGTTCCCGGCCGATAGCAGCCTGGCACAGTTCAACGCAGGTTATCCGGACCTGATGCAGCGCTTCGTCATCTTCGGAATCTTCGCGATTGGCTTCAACATCCTCTTCGGCCTGACCGGCTACCTGTCGTTCGGCCACGCGGCCTTCCTCGGGGTCGGCTCCTACGCCACCGTCTGGATGTTCAAGCTGTTGAACTACAACATCCTGCCGGGCCTCGTTCTGTCGGTCATCGTGGCCGCGCTGTTCTCGGTGTTGATCGGATATATCTCGCTGCGGCGGTCGGGGATCTACTTCTCGATCCTGACTCTTGCCTTCGCGCAGATGTCCTTCGCGCTGGCATATTCGGTGCTGACCCCCATCACCAATGGCGAGACGGGGCTTCAGGTCTACACCTCGGACCCGCAATACCTGCAATCGGCGGGTGCCCCTGACATGCCGCACCTGTTCGGCGTGACGATGCGCGCGACCGAGACGATCGAGATCGGCGCGTGGTCGTTCACCTTCAACTTCGGCTACTACGTCTGCGCGATCATCATGCTCGCCGCCTTCTACATGGCGATCCGCATCTTCCGCTCGCCCTTCGGGATGATGCTGCGGGCGGTGAAGTCGAACCAGCAGCGCCTGAACTACACCGGCGTCAACCCGCGTCCTTACACCCTGGCGGCCTTCGTGATCTCGGGGATGTATGCGGGGCTTGCCGGTGGGCTCATGGCCTCGATGGACCCGCTTGCGGGCGCCGAGCGGATGCAGTGGACCGCCTCGGGCGAGGTCGTGCTTATGACCATTCTGGGCGGTGCGGGCACCCTAATCGGCCCGGTCCTGGGCGCAGGCCTTATCAAGTATTTCGAGAACATTTTCTCGAAGATCAACGACGGCGTCCTGCACCAGTGGTTCGCATTCATGCCCGACGGGATCGAGGATCTGCTCGTGACGATCGTCCACCCCTTCGTGGGCAAGGGCTGGCACCTGACACTGGGCCTGATGTTCATGCTCGTCGTCATCTTCCTGCCCGGCGGGCTGGTCGAGGGCGGACAGCGCATCGCCACCGTGTTCCGCCGCGACCGCAAGGCGACCAATGTCGAAGACGCGGCCGCCAAGAAGCGCAACGCCAAGTAAGGGAGACGAAACGATGGGAATCCTTGAAGTCAAAGGCGTGAACAAGCGCTTCGGCGGTCTGCAGGCGCTGGGCGACGTGAACCTCTCCGTCAAGGAGAACACCTGCCACGCCATCATCGGGCCCAACGGGGCAGGCAAGTCGACGTTGCTGAACTGCCTCGTCGGCAAGCTGATCCCCGACTCGGGTTCGGTCATGTTCGACGGAAATTCGGTGCTGGGACGCAAGCCGCACGAGATCAACCAGATGGGTATCTCCCGCGTGTTCCAGACGCCCGAAATCTTCGGCGATCTGACGGTGTTCGAGAACGTGATGATCCCCTGCTTCGCCAAGCGCGACGGGGCCTTCCGAATGCACGCCTACGAGCGGACGGATAACGAGACCGACATCGTCGACAAGGCCGAACGGATGCTGGACGAGGTCAACATGCTAGAAAAGCGGGACATCGTGGCGTCCTCGCTGTCGCGCGGCGACAAGCGGCGGCTGGAGATGGCGATGTGCCTGTCGCAGAAGCCCAAGCTCCTGCTGCTGGACGAACCCACGGCCGGCATGGCCCGTGCCGACACGAACAACACGATCGACCTTCTCAAGACCATCAAGGCCAAGGGCGACGTGACGCTGTGCATCATCGAGCATGACATGCACGTCGTCTTCAGCCTTGCAGACCGGATCACCGTGCTGGCCCAGGGCACCCCGCTGGTCGAGGATATCCCCGAGAACATCAAGGGCCACCCGAAGGTGCGCGAAGCCTATCTTGGCGAAGCCGAGGTCTGAAAGGAAACACCATGAACAAGCCCGACAAGTCCGGCGACTGGAACCCCAACGCCAACCACGCGGCCACCGCGCCCGCCTTCCTTTCGGTCTCGAACATCGAGGCGTATTACGGCGAGAGCTACATCGTTCAGGATGTCAGCTTCAACGTCCACGAGGGTGAGATCCTGGCCCTGCTGGGCCGCAACGGGGCTGGCAAGACCTCGACCCTGCGCACAATCGCCCGGGTCGGCACGCCCGAGCTGAAGCACGGGGAAATCTGGCTGGATCACCAGCCCCTGCACGAGATGAAGGCCCATCAGGCCGCCGCCGCCGGCATTCAGCTTGTCCCCGAGGATCGCCGCATCATTGCTGGCCTCACGGTCGAGGAGAACCTGCAACTGGCCCAGATCGCCCCGCCCAAGGGTTGGGGGATCGAGCGGATCTACGAGTTGTTCCCCCGCCTGGGAGAGCGGCGCAAGCAGGAGGGCGTGACCCTTTCGGGCGGCGAACAGCAGATGCTGGCCATCGGCCGCGCCCTGTGCCGGGACATCAAGGTGCTGCTACTGGACGAACCCTACGAAGGTCTGGCCCCGGTGATCGTACAGGAAATTGCGAAGACCCTAAACCTCATCCGCGACCAGGGGATCACGACGATCCTGGTCGAACAGAACGCCGTCGCCGCCTTGAAGATCTCTGACCGCGCGGTGATCCTGGATACGGGATCGGTGGTCTATGACGGCTCGGCCGCCGAGGTGCTAGAGAACGAGGCGCTCAGGCAGGAATACCTCGCCATCTAGGCCAAGCCCCCTAGCTGGCCAGGCAAGGACTTGAAGGGAGGACACCCAATGCTGGATGAACAGAAGATGCACGCCCCGTCCGACGATTTCGCGTCGAAAGCCCATATCGACCGGACGAAGTACGACCAGATGTATGCCCGTTCGATCGAAGACCCCGAGGGGTTCTGGTCCGAGCAGATGACCCGGCTCGACTGGATGAAGACGCCGACGAAGATCAAGAACACGAATTTCGACTATGGCAACGTCTCGATCAAGTGGTTCGAGGACGGCACGCTGAACGTCGCCCAGAACTGTATCGACCGGCACCTGAAGGACCGTGGCGACCAGACCGCGATCATCTGGGTCCCCGACGAGGATGACGGCAGCGACCAGCACATCACATACCAGCAGCTGGCCAGCCATGTGAACAAGTTCGCCAATGTGCTGAAGAAGATGGGCGTGGGCAAGGGCGACCGCGTGGTGATTTATCTGCCGATGATCCCGCAGGCCGCCTATGCAATGCTGGCCTGCGCGCGGATCGGCGCGATTCATTCGGTCGTGTTCGCCGGATTCTCACCCGACGCGCTGGCCCAGAGGGTGAACGGCTGCGGGGCCAAGGTCGTCATCACCTCGGACGGCGCCCCCCGCGGCGGTAAGGCCACCGACCTCAAGGGCAACACCGACAAGGCGATGGAGAAGGTCGAACATGACGCGCAGGTGCTTGTCGTCAAACGCCAGGGCAACGAGGCCAACATGGTCGCCGGTCGCGATCACTGGCTGCACGAGATGGAAGAGGATGTCGACGACAGCTGCGCGCCCGAGGAGATGAACGCCGAGGATCCGCTGTTCGTCCTCTATACCTCCGGCTCAACCGGCGCGCCCAAGGGGGTCGTTCACACCACCGGCGGCTATCTGCTCTACACCGCCATCACCCACGAATACACGTTCGATTACAAGGATGGCGACGTCTACTGGTGCACCGCCGATGTCGGCTGGGTCACCGGTCACAGCTACATCGTCTACGGCCCGCTGGCCAACGGCGCGACGACGATCATGTTCGAAGGTGTGCCCACCTATCCCGACGCGGGACGCTGCTGGAAGATCGTGCAGGACCACAAGGTCGCGCAGTTCTACACCGCCCCCACCGCGATCCGTGCGCTGATGGGAAAGGGCGACGACTTCGTCACGAAGTACGACCGGTCCTCGATCAAGGTTCTCGGCACCGTGGGCGAGCCGATCAACCCCGAGGCCTGGAACTGGTACGACAAGGTCGTGGGCGAAGGCCGCTGCCCCATCGTGGACACCTGGTGGCAGACCGAGACCGGCGGCCACATGCTAACGCCCCTGCCCGGCGCCACGCCGACGAAACCCGGCTCGGCCACCCTGCCCTTCTTCGGTGTGAAGCCGGTCGTGCTCGACGCCGAGGCCGGTACCGAAAAGGACGGGAACGGGGTCGATGGCGTGCTGGCCATCGCCGACAGCTGGCCCGGCCAGATGCGCACCGTCTACGGCGATCACGAGCGGTTCGAAAACACGTATTTCCAGCAATACAAGGGCTACTACTTCTCGGGCGACGGCTGCACGCGGGACGAGGACGGCTATCACTGGATCACCGGCCGCGTCGATGATGTCATCAACGTGTCCGGTCACCGCATGGGCACGGCCGAGGTGGAATCGGCCCTTGTCGCGCATGACGCGGTGAACGAGGCCGCCGTTGTCGGCGTCCCCCACGACGTGAAGGGCCAGGGCATCTACGCCTATGTGTCGCTCATGTCGGGACAGGAGCCGTCAGACGAACTGAAGAAAGAGCTTTCGGACTGGGTCCGCAAGGAGATCGGCCCGATCGCGAAGCCTGACTTTATCCAGTTCGCCCCCGGTCTGCCGAAGACGCGATCAGGGAAAATCATGCGCCGCATCTTGCGGAAAGTCGCCGCGAACGAGCATGACGCGTTGGGCGACACCTCGACACTGGCCGAGCCCGAGGTCGTCGACGACCTGATCGAGAACCGCCTGAACCGGTAGGACATTCCCGGACCGGCGCGGCCCAATGCGACGCTGGGCCGCGCCACGATGCACTCGGAACTTCCAGCTTTGCGCTATCCTTCGGAGCAAGCGCACAAGAAGGATATTCCATGCTCCGACACGTTCTGCCTTACCTCCTCATTCTGCCCATCGCTGCGCCCGCGCAGGGAACGATCCCTGTTGAGGAGGTTCCGTTCAAGCAATCGGGTAGCCTTGCAGGACGGCTCAAAGCCGGGACGGAGGCCGTCGAAAGCTTCACCCCGGTCCCGCCCGAGGAGCTAAGCGTCGAGCTGGTGACGGCAGCCCGCGTCCTCGACTCTGCGGGCAATCGGATCGGCGACGTCGACGGCCTCGTGATCCAGGATGGCATGGCCGAGGCGCTGATCTTCACCGTGGGCGGTGTTTTGGGGACGTTCGACCACCCCGTCGCAGTTCCGCTCGATCGGGCCCAGATTGGACGCTCCGACGACTTCGGAACGCGGGTGGTCCTCGACATGACACGTCAGGACCTGCTCGCCCTGCCCCCCTATGACGGGCAGCGGGCGGCGAACTGATCCGGAACATCGGGGCCGGGACGCGAGTTTATCTTTTGACAGTGCAAGAGAAAGCGAGGCCGCACATGCGTATCCTGTTCGCTCTACCCCTCATCCTCACGCCATGCCTGCAACTTCATGCGCAAGAGAATTCCGGGCTGGCCCAGACCCTCAGCGTCGGGCCCGCCGAGTTCTCGGAAATCCCCATCGACGGGCTCGAGGCCGAGCGTCTGATTGGTACCATGATCACCGGTTCGGACGGCGAGGGCCTTGGTGAAATCGAAGATGTCGTCATTATCAGGGACGGTCCGGACAAACTCGTGATGTCCATGGGGGGCTTTGGCGAGTTGTCGACGCGAAAGGTCCTTCTGAACCTCGACGATGTTCAGATCGAGGAAAGCGAGGACGGCGTTCTCCGCGCCACGACGCCGTTGGACCAGACCATGATCGATCAGCTTTCGGATTACGAAAGCGCCTGATGCCGAAGGATGCGCCGACGACGCCCGACGGGCGCTACTTCGTCTCCAAGGGTCGGCTCTGGCGCAAGACCGACCCTTCCCTGCCCGACACCGAACGGCGCGCCGCCGTCAAGGCCCTGATGCAAGCCCGCCGCGCGGTCGGCCAGGCGGAAACCGAGGAAGGCGAACACGTCGCACGCAATGATGTGGACGCGGCAAAACGGCGCTTGGGCGAGCGTGGCCCGGTCTGGTGGACCGATGGTGCCCCGGACCAGACCCGAACGGCGCCTTGGAACTCGACATACGCGACATGGTGGGCCTCCCTTTCGGAAGTCGAGAAAGCCGATGCCGTCTGACGCACCGCTGTTTCACCCTTGGAAAAATACCCAAATTTCGCCGATCACAACGGCAGCGCGGTGGTGAACTTCAGCTCTTCCATCGACAGAAGCGCCGTAACGTTGTGAATTTTCACCTCTGCAATAAGCGCCTGATAAAATGTGTCATAGGCCCGCGCATTTTTCACACGGACCTTCAGAATATAGTCGATATCCCCCGCCAGCCGGTGTGCCTCCTGCACTTCCGGGCGGGCCTTCAGGGCGGCCAGGAATCTGTCCTGCCAATCCTTCTCATGCTCGCTGGTGCGGATCAGCACGAAGAAACACGCGTCGAATCCCAACGACTCAGCATCCAGAAGGACCGTCTGCGCGCCGACGATGCCAGCCTCGCGCATCTTGCGGATCCGGTTCCAGACGGGCGTCTTGGACGAACCGACCTCTTTCGCGATTTCATCAAGGGATTGCCCCGCATCACGCTGCAATTCGCGGAGGATCTTCCGATCCAGATCGTCCAGGCGGACATCCATTCGCTCAACCCCCTTCGTGCGGAACACCCGACCCGCAAGGGCACCCGGCGGGAACACACGTTCCTTATATAGCCCATGCCCCTGCACGGAAGCGGAAAAACGTTCTATCTCGACTGCAACGCGCAATACCCGGAGTCCGTCCGATGAAGCACTTTCCGATCTTCCTCGCGCTTGAAGGGCGCCGCGTCGTCCTGTCGGGCGGCGGCGAGGCCGCGCTGGCCAAGCTACGTCTGCTTTTGAAGACCGAAGCGCACCTGACCGTCTTCGCCCCGGATCCCGCGCCCGAGATCGCCGAGTGGGCCACGCAAGGACGGCTGCGCCTGGTCCGCCGCCGCCTGCAACCGGGTGACGCAATGTGCGCCGCGCTGTTCTATGCGGCCAATGACGACGATGCAGAAGATGCACGCGTTGCGAAGCTGGCCCGGGCCGACGGCGCGCTGACGAACCTGGTCGACAACCTTCATGGCTCGCAGTTCATCACGCCCGCCATCGTCGACCGCGACCCCGTCACCGTTGCCATCGGGACGGAAGGTGCCGCCCCTGTCCTCGCCCGCCAGATCAAGCGCGAGCTGGAAGAACGCCTGTCGCCCGTCCTCGGCACCCTCGCCCGGATCGGCAAGTCCTTCCGGCACGTGGCAGAAGCCCTGCCCATGGGTCGCGCCCGCCGGGATTTCTGGGCCGACTATTATGACACCGCGGGCCCGCGCGCACATGCAGCGGGCGGCGAGGCATCCGTACGTGAAACGCTGGACGACCTTCTGAACGCCCACCTGACCCGCCAGGCCGCGGCCGGCCATGTGGCCTTTGTCGGCTCTGGCCCGGGTGATCCCGATCTTCTGACCATGAAGGCGCGCAAGGCGCTCGATACCGCCGATGTGGTGATCTACGACCGGCTGGTCACGCCCGAGATCCTGGAACTCGCCCGGCGCGAGGCCCTGATGATCGATGTCGGCAAGGAAGGCTTCGGCCGCCACACGCCACAGGAAGAGATCAACGCCCATATCGTGCGGCACGTCGCCGACGGCCACCAGGTCGTGCGCCTGAAATCCGGTGATCCCACCGTGTTCGGACGGCTCGACGAAGAGGTCGAGGCGGTCGAGGCGGCCGGCCTGTCCTTCTCGATCGTGCCTGGCATCACGGCCGCGTCGGCTTCTGTTGCTACAATCGGGCAGAGCCTCACACGGCGGGGGCGGAACGCCAATGTCCGGTTCCTGACCGGGCACGACATGAAAGGCTTTGCCGATCACGACTGGGCGGACCTCGCCAAGCCCGGTCAGGTTGCCGCGATCTACATGGGCAAGCGCGCCGCGCGGTTCATCCAGGGCCGCCTGTTGATGCACGGGGCCGACCCCGAAACCCCCGTCACGGTGATCGAGAACGCGTCTCGCCCGAATGAACGAGTGCTGTCGGCCACGCTTTCCACGCTGGAACCCGAGCTGAGCCGGGCGAACCTGACCGGTCCGGCTGTCGTTCTTCTGGGTCTCGCCCCGCGGACCGCCGCGTCCCTGACCCGTCCCCATTTGGAACATCCGACCCTGCAGGAGGTCCTCTGATGCCCCGCGCCTTCACCCCGAAAGTCGTCACCGCGAACCGCCTGCTCGAAGGCGACTCGGTCTGGCTGACCGCCGACGACCGCTGGTCCACGACCATCGCCGACGCCGAACTGATCGAGGACGAGGCCGTCGCGCAGGATCGCCTGATCCACGCCCAGAGCCAGCCCGACCTGGTCGTCGGCGCTTACCTTGCAGATGCAAAGGCCGGGGAGAACGGCCCCGAACCCACCCATTTCCGAGAGGCGTTCCGCACCCGCGGCCCGTCGAACTACGCCCTCGGCAAGCAGGCAGAGGTCTGATCCCATGTACAAGTACAACGATTTCGACGAAGCCTTCGTGCGCGAGCGCGTGTCCCAGTTCCGCGCCCAGGTCGAACGCCGCATCGACGGCTCGCTGACTGAGGACGAGTTCAAGCCGCTGCGCCTGATGAACGGCCTGTATCTGCAACTGCACGCCTACATGCTGCGCGTGGCGATCCCCTATGGCACGCTGTCCAGCCGCCAGATGCGCCAGCTTGGCATGATCGCCGATCGCTGGGACGAGGGCTATGGCCATTTCACCACGCGCCAGAACATTCAGTACAACTGGCCCAAGCTGAAGGACATTCCCGACATCCTCGACGCGCTGGCCGATGTCGAGATGCACGCGATCCAAACCTCCGGAAACACGATCCGCAACGTAACTGCCGACCATTTCGCAGGGGCCGCGCAGGACGAGATTCGCGATCCCCGCCCCTATGCCGAATTGCTGCGCCAGTGGTCCACCGACCACCCGGAATTCCAGTTCCTGCCGCGCAAGTTCAAGATCGCCATCACCGGCGCCGAACACGACCGCGCGGTCATCAAGGCCCACGACATCGGCCTGCAGATCGTCGAGAAGGACGGAGAGATCGGCTTCCGCGTGTTGGCCGGAGGTGGCCTGGGCCGGACGCCGATGATCGGCAAGGTCGTGCGCGATTTCGTCCCCGAGGCCGACCTGCTGCCCTATTGCGAGGCCATCGTCAGCGTCTACAACCTGCTGGGCCGCCGCGACAACAAGTTCAAGGCGCGCATCAAGATCACCGTGCACGAGACCGGGATCGAGGAAATTCGCCGCTTGGTCGAGGAACGCTTCGCCGAGATCCGCCCCGCCTTCACCGGCGTGGACCAGCAGATCCTGGGCGAGATCCAGTCCCAGTTCGCCCCGCCCGCGTTCGAGGCCGCGGATCTTGCCGCCTACCGGCAGGCGTATGACGCGGACCCGGTCTTCCGCGCCTGGGTCGACACCAACGTCACGCCCCACAAGCGCGACGATCATGGCATCGTCTCGATCTCGCTGAAAAAGCCGGGCGCCACCCCGGGCGACGCGACCGCACACCAGATGGAAGTCATGGCCGCGCTGGCCGAGGCTTACGGCTATGATGAGCTTCGGATCAGCCACGAGCAGAACGTCATCCTGCCCCATGTCAGCCGCGCCGATCTGCCCGAAATCCACCGCGCGTTGAAGGAGGCGGACCTTGCCGCCGCCAATATCGGGTTGCTTAGCGACATCATCGCCTGCCCCGGCATGGATTACTGCGCACTGGCCACCGCACGCTCGATCCCCGTCGCGCAAGACATCGCGACCCGCTTCGAGGAGCTGAAGCTTGAACACGAGATCGGCCCGATGAAGATCAAGATCTCGGGCTGCATCAACGCCTGCGGCCACCACCATGTCGGCCATATCGGGATCCTCGGCCTCGACCGCGCGGGGGTCGAGAACTACCAGATCACGCTGGGCGGCGACGGGACCGAGGATGCCACCATCGGCACCCGCACCGGCCCCGGATTCGCCTATGACGAGATCGTCCCCGCGATCGAGCGCATCATGCTGAAATACCTGGACATTCGCGAGGCTGAGGACGAGACCTTCCTGCAGACCTATCGCCGGGTCGGGATGGAGCCATTCAAGGCCGCGCTGTACCCGGAAAAGGCGAAGCAAGATGCGGCATGAAGCGTTCGACACCCCCGTCGCGACCCGCGTCGCCGAGCTGAACAAGCGCTACGCGCACCACGCCGCCATCGACGTGCTGCGCCATGCATTGAGGGATAATGACGTGGGCAAGGTTGCCATGGTTTCGTCCTTCGGGGCGGAATCCGTAGCGCTGCTGCACCTTGTGTCGGTCGTCAATCCTAAGACGCCGGTCCTGTTTCTGGACACGCAGATGCTGTTCAAGGAAACGCTGGAGTATCAAAAGGAGGTCGCCAGGAAGCTCGGCCTCACCGATGTCCGGATCCTGAAACCCGATCCCGACGATACCGCCAGGCTGGACCCGGACGGGCAGCTCAACGTCACCGACCCGGATGCGTGCTGCAACTTTCGCAAGACCGTGCCGCTGGCACGCGCCCTCGACGGGTTCGACGCATGGATCACCGGGCGCAAGCAGTATCAAGGCGGGGCGCGCACCGATCTGGACTTCTTCGAGGAAGAACCGGGCTCGGGCCGCATCAAGATCAATCCGCTGGTCCATTGGGAACGCGACGCGACGCGCGAATACATGGTCAACAACAAGCTGCCCCGTCATCCGCTGGTCAGCCAGGGGTACCCCTCGATCGGATGCGAGCCCTGCACCAGCAAGGTGAACCCGGGCGAGGACGAACGCGCCGGGCGCTGGCGCGGCCAGGAAAAGGAAGAATGCGGGATCCACTTCGTCAACGGCAAGATGGTCCGCATCAAGAAGGAGGACGCGGCATGAGCGTCATCGTCACAGATCAAGGTTTCGCCCCCGACGACTGGGAAGCTGGCTATACCCCGCTGCAAAATCACCCCAGCGACGAGGCCGGGCGGGGTCTGGCGCTGGACGTGCCTTCAGACACCGATCCCGTGCAAATGGACGGCAAGCTGGGGGGCGTCGCGATGATCCGCGTGGACTTCCCAAGCTTTTCCGACGGGCGCGGTTTCACCATCGCCCGCCAATTGCGCCGCTTGGGCTATGAGGGCCGCTTGCGTGCCAAGGGCCACGTGATCGCCGATCAATACGCCATGGCGCGCCGCGCCGGGTTCGACGAGGTCGAGATCGACGACGATCTGGCCGCCCGTCAGCCCGAGGATCAGTGGCTGGCCCGCGCCAAGTGGCAAGCCCACGACTATCAAAGCCGCCTGCGCGGCTGACCCGCCTTTCGCATCGAAAACGACCCCGTTACAGAAGGGCCGGACCCGTTCCGGCAACCCAGAATGAATGACATGACCTCCGTCGCCAACCCAAAGACCCCTACCCTTCCCGACGCGCAAACGGTTCAGTCGGTCACGCATTGGACCGACCGGCTGTTCTCGTTCCGGGTGTCGCGGCCTGCCTCGCTGCGCTTCCGCTCGGGCGAGTTCGTGATGATCGGCCTGTTGAAGGATGACGGCAAACCGCTTCTGCGCGCCTATTCCATCGCCTCGCCCGCCTGGGACGACGAGCTCGAATTCTACTCGATCAAGGTACAGGACGGCCCGCTGACCTCGCGTCTTCAGCACATTCAGCCCGGCGACCAGATCATCCTGCGCCCCAAGCCCGTGGGCACGCTGGTGCATGACGCCCTGCTTCCGGGCAACCGGCTGTGGTTCTTCTCGACCGGAACCGGCATCGCGCCGTTCGCCAGCCTGATCCGCGAGCCGCAAACCTACGAGGATTATGACCAGGTCATCCTGACCCACACCTGCCGCGACGTGGCCGAGCTGGAATACGGCCGGCAGCTGGTCGAGCACGTGAAATCGGACGAGATGATGCGTGAGCTGACTGAGGGGGGCGTGGACAAGCTGGTCTACTACCCCACCACAACACGCGAGGAGAGCCCGAAGATGGGTCGGATCACCGACCTTCTGCGCTCGGGCGAGGTTTTCCGTGACCTCGGCATCGACGGCATTACGCCGGGCACGGACCGTGCAATGGTCTGCGGGTCGCTGGGGCTGAACAACGATCTGAAGGAAATTCTGGAAGGCTTCGGTCTGCGCGAGGGCGCGAACAGCGATCCTGCCGAATACGTGGTGGAAAAGGCCTTTGTCGGCTGAACCAGGCGACCTTCGGAGAAAAAGCGAAGCCCCGGCGCAGCTCTGCGCCGGGGCTTTGTCGTCATTCGGTGGTGGCAGCGGCGTTCGCTTCCATGTCGAACGCAATCCGCAGGCGCTCGATCAACGCCTCGACCGCGACCTCGTTCTCGGTGTCGACGGTCTCTACGGCCTGGACCAAGGCATCCCGCGTCTCTTGATCGAGATCGGTCTGCTCTTCTTCCATGTAGGCGACGATGCGGTCCGGATCGAACCCGTCCTCGGTCAGAAGCTCGTCGATTGTGACGCCGCCATCGGCGCCGGACCCGGCAACACCCTCTTCCTGGGCCGCTTCGGTCGCTTCGACCTCGGCAGCTTGGGCCGGGGATTCGCCATCTTGCGCGGCCGCACGGGCTGCTTCAGTCGCTTCCGAGGACGCTTCCCCGGTGCTCGAGGTTTCCGCCTCGGTCACTTCAGCAGCCGAATCCTCGGGGGCATCGACCGCGGCCGCTTGCTCGTCATCCGACGTACCGGCTGCAGTGGTTTCGCCGTCCGTCATCCCGGTCGCCTCTTCGGCTTCCTGCTCGGCCTCTTCGGCAGTGGCTTCCGCTTCGGCGGCCGCGTCTTCGGCTTCGGCTTCGGCATCTTCCGCGGCGGCCTCTACGTCCTGCGCGACGTCTTCAGCTTCTGCACCGACGTCCTCAGCGGTCTCTTCCACCTCGGCCTCGGCTTCTTCCACTTCGGCAGATGCTTCGTCCACGGTCTCTTCGACTTCGGCCTCGGCCTCTTCAGCCATGTCGGTCGAGTCCTCCGCGACCGAACTGGTCTCCTCGGTCGTGGTCTCGGTCTCTTCTTCCTGGCAGGCGGCCAGCGTCATGCCAGCGGCCAGAAGCGCAGCAAGCGATGTCATACGCGTCAACATAGGGACACTCCTTCCTCGTGATATCGCCGGTGGATCCGGCCCTCATTCGCCTTCCAACGCGGCAAATCGCACGAAGGTCCGGCATGGCTTGAAGCAGACGCCCCGAGACGCTAAATTGCCTGCCTGTAATATTGTCTTGAGAGAGGACACACCCATCGCCCGCAGACCTCATAACGCGCCCCCCACGCGTGACACCGGACCCCGCGTCAACGGCCGCATCCGTGCCCCCGAAATCCGCCTGATCGGCGCGGATGGGGAAAACGCAGGCGTCGTGACGCCCGATCGCGCCATGGAAATGGCCGAACAGGCCGGGTTGGACTTGGTCGAGATTTCGCCCAACGCCACACCGCCCGTGTGCAAGATCATGGATTTCGGCAAGTTCAAATACGAACAGCAGAAGCGGGAATCCGAGGCACGCAAGAAGCAGAAGACGATCGAGGTGAAGGAGGTCAAGTTCCGCCCCAACACCGACACGCACGACTACGAAGTCAAGATGCGTAACGTTTTCAAATTCCTTGAAAACGGCGACAAGGTGAAGGTCACGCTGCGGTTCCGTGGCCGCGAGATGGCGCACCAGAACTTGGGCCGCGAGCTGCTGGAGCGTGTGGCCGAGGACACCAAGGAGATCGGCAAGGTCGAGAACTTCCCGAAGATGGAAGGCCGCCAGATGGTCATGATGATCGGCCCCTCGCGCTAGGACCAACTGCCAGACCGGACAGGCCCGGACCGCGTTGCGGCCGGGCTTTTTCGTGCCCGCCTACCCGGTCTGGTCCAGCGCACCGACGAGGCGTTTGAAATCGTCGCCGCGCTTCTCGAAATTCGGATACTGGTCGAAACTGGCCGCTGCGGGGGCCAGTAGAACTACCTCGCCCGGTGCGGCCTCGGCTGCCGCGCGGGCCACGGCAACTTCCATGGTTTCGCAGATCTCGACCGGGATACTGGTCAGCTGCACCGCGAAATCCCGCGCCGAATGCCCGATCAGATAGGCCTTTGACACCGATCCCAGGAACGGCTCCAACGCGGTGACCCCGCCTTCCTTGCCCAGACCGCCAGCGATCCAGCGCACCTTGTCGAAGGCAAGAAGGGCCTTGGCGGCCGCATCGACATTCGTCGCCTTCGAATCGTTCACGAACCGCACCCCGGCTCGCTCGGCCACCAGTTCCGACCGGTGCGGCAGTCCTGCGAAGCTGTGGAACGCGGATTCGATTGCCTTGGGCGACAGCCCCAGCGCACGCGTCGCGGCATAGGCGGCGCACGCGTTCTGGTGGTTGTGACTGCCCGGCAGTCCTTTCACCGCGCGCAGGTCGATGGCACCGACCTGTCGTCCCTTGCGCCATTCGGCAAGGTATCCTTTCCGCGCAACCACGGACCAGCCGGGGCCGGGCAGCTTGCGGTCGACGCTAATGCGGATGACGCGGTCGTCGCCGGCGCCCTCGGCCATCTGACCGGCCAGGAACCGCCCTTCGATCTCGTCCACGCCGATCACCGCGCGGTCCGGACCGCCTTCCGAGAACAGCCTGCGCTTGGCCGCAAAATATCCGCCCATCCCGCCATGCCGGTCCAGATGGTCGGGCGACAGGTTGGTGAACACCGCGACATCGGGGGTCAACGCCCGCGCCAGTTCGGTCTGATAGCTCGACAGCTCCAGCACGACCACGTCACCCTCGCCCGGCGGGTCCAGGTCCAGCACGCCGCGCCCGATATTGCCGGCCAGTTGCACCTGTCGGCCGTCACTGCGCAGCACATGGTCGATCAGGGCGGCGGTCGTGGACTTCCCGTTCGATCCCGTCACCGCGATCACCTTGGGCAATCCGTCCACACCGACGGACCGGAAAAACAGGCCAATATCGTTATCCACCGGCACGCTTGCCGCCAAGGCGGCCGACACGACGGCATGGGGCTGCGGATACAGATGAGGGATCCCGGGCGAGACGATCAGCTCGGCAATCCCCTCGAACGCGCCGCCGCGGGTCAGGTCGGTGACGGTGAACCCCTCGTCCTCGGCCCTTTGCCGTCCCTCGGCACCGTCATCCCAGCACACCGGCTCTCCTCCGCCGGCACGGATCGCCCGCGCGGCCGAAAGGCCGGACCGCCCAAGGCCCAGAACGGCGATCTTGCGCCCGCTGACGCCCGTGACCGGGATCATCGCAGCTTCAACGTCGCAAGGCCGATCAGCGCAAGGATCAGCGAGATGATCCAGAACCGGATCACGATCTGCGGTTCGGCCCAGCCACGCTTCTCGAAATGGTGGTGGATCGGGGCCATCAGGAAAACGCGCTTGCCCGTACTCTTGAAGTACAGGACCTGAATGATGACCGACAGCGCCTCGACCACGAAAAGGCCGCCGACGATGGCCAGCACAAGCTCGTGCTTGATCGCCACGGCAATGGCCCCCAGTGCCCCACCCAGGGCGAGGCTTCCGGTATCGCCCATGAAGACCGCGGCCGGCGGCGCGTTGTACCACAGAAAGCCCAAGCCCCCGCCGATCAACGCGGCGGTAAAGATCAGGATCTCTCCCGTACCGGGCACGTAGTGGACGCCCAGATATTCGGTGAAATCCGTCCGCCCCACGGTATAGGCAATAACGCCCAGCGTCGCGGCGGCGATCATCACCGGCATGATCGCCAGCCCGTCCAGCCCGTCGGTCAGGTTCACGGCATTCGCCGCCCCCACGATCACGATCATCGCGAAGGGTACGAACATCACCCCAAGGTTCAGAAGCACGTTGGCAAAGACGGGAAAGGCTAATTGCCCGGTCAGATCGGCGGGGTGGAACCATGCGGCCCAAGCCCCCGCGATCCCGGCGATGGTGAACCCGATCAGCAGCCGCACCCGCCCCGACAGACCGGCATGGGTGTTCTTGGTGACCTTGGCATAGTCGTCGAGGAACCCGATCACGCCGAAGCCGCCCGTGACGAACAACAGCATCCACACGTATGGGTTGTCGAGCCGCGCCCATAGCAGGGTCGAAACCAGAAGCGCCCCCAGAATCAGCACCCCGCCCATTGTCGGCGTTCCGGCCTTGGTGGTCAGGTGTCCCTCCGGGCCGTCGGCGCGAATGGGCTGCCCGTGCTTCTGGCGCTTGCGCAGAAGGTTGATCAGGGGCTGTCCGAACACGAACCCGAAAACAAGGGCGGTGAAGAACCCGGCGCCGGCGCGGAAGGTGATGTACTGGAACAGGTTGAACAGATCCCCCCCGTCAGAGAACTCGGTCAGCCAGTAAAGCATGGGTCAGGTGTCCTGTTGGGCGGCACGGCGGGTGCGATGGGCCATTTTGCGGATCGCGTCAACGACCACCGACGTTTTTGCCGATTTCGATCCCTTGCCCAGCACGATATCGCCGGAATGGACAAGATGGCGAATATCGGCCGCCAGCTCTTCGGCCGTCTCGGCCCAGACCCCCTGGCGGTCGGGTGGCAGGGCGTCATGAAGGATGCGCATCAGCGGCCCCGAGGAATGGACGCAGGCGATCCGCTCCATCGCGGGAAGCTGCGCGAGGGCGGCGTGATGCGCGTCCGCTTCGGGGCCCAGTTCCAGCATGTCGCCCAGGATCGCCACGCGTCGGCCCCCGGGGCCGGGCTGGGCCGCGGCCAACCGGTCCAGCGCCGCCTCCATCGAGGCGGGGTTGGCGTTGAAGGCGTCGTCGATCAGCGTGATCTGGCGCCCTTCTATCTCGTCCAGAACGATCGTCTCTCGCGTACCCCGGCCCTGCGGGGGCTGCCACGCGCTGAGGTTGCGCGCGGTCAGATCCGGGTCCGCCCCCACGGCTTCGGCCGCGGCCAGAACGGATGCAGCGTTCATCGCAAGATGCTTGCCCGGGGCGGACAGAGAGACGAGGATCTCCGTGCCGTTCCGGATCGCGCGAAAAATTGTCTGCTCGTCCCGGAGCATGACGTCACAAACCCGCAGGTCACAGCCTTCCCCCGTGCCGAACCCGATTTCCCCTGGCCCGGCGGCGTCGGCCAGGATCGATGCGGTCGGAATGTCGGCGTTGTAGATACCGATCCCCCCAGCCTCTAGCCCGCGGAAGATCGACGCCTTCTCAACGGCGATCCCCTCGATACTTTCGAACGCCTCCAGATGGGCCGGCGCGACCGTGGTCACGATAGCCGCATGCGGGCGCGCCAGTTCGGACAGGGGCGCGATCTCGCCGGGATGGTTCATTCCGATCTCGATAATGCCCAACTCGGTCTCGGGCGGCATCCGCGCCAGCGTCAGCGGCACGCCCCAGTGATTGTTATAGCTCGCCTCGGCCGCATGAACGCGCATCTGCGCCGCGAAGGCCGCACGGGCCATTTCCTTGGTGGTGGTCTTGCCGACCGACCCGGTGATCGCCAGCACACGCCCCGTCAAACGCGACCGGGCAAACCGCCCGAGACCTTCCAGCGCGGTCTGCACGTCGTCGACGATCAGCAAAGGCGCGCCCGGGTCCACCCCGTCGGGCACGCGGCTGACCAAAGCCGCCGCAGCCCCCTTTTTCAGCGCAGTCGCCACGAAATCGTGCGCGTCCCGCGCGACCGTCAGCGCAACGAACAGATCGCCGGGCTGCAAGGTGCGCGTGTCAATGGAAACGCCGAAGGCCTGCCAGTCGCAGATGGTCCGGCCCCCGGTCGCGGCAACGGCATCGGCAGAGGTCCAGAGGCTCATGCCACACGCCCGTCGAGGGCGGCGACAGCCACGCTCGCCTGTTCGGCATCGTCGAACGGATAGACCGTTTCACCCACGATCTGGCCCGTCTCGTGGCCCTTGCCGGCGATCAGCAGCGCATCGCCCGGCTCCAGCGCGTCTACCCCGCGCAGGATCGCTTCGGCGCGGTCGCCGATATTGCCCGCTTCCGGATCGGCGGCGCAGATCTGCGCGCGGATGGCGGCGGGCTCCTCGGAGCGTGGGTTGTCGTCGGTGACGATCCTGAGGTCGGCATGGTCCCGCGCGGCTTCGCCCATCATCGGGCGCTTGCCCCGGTCTCGATCGCCCCCGGCGCCATAGACGACGATCAGCCGTCCCATGACATGGGGACGAAGGGCTTTCAGCGCAGTTTCCAGCGCGGCGGGCGTATGCGCGTAATCCACGAACACCGTGGCCCCGTTGTCGCGCGTCGCGGCCAGTTGCATCCTCCCCCGCACGGTGGATAGCGCCGGCAGCGCGTCGAACACTGCCTGCGGGTCACTGCCGGACCCGATGGCAAGGCCGGCGGCCAGCAGCACGTTCTCGGCCTGAAAACCGCCGATCAGGTTCAGCCGAACCTGCCGCGCCGCCCCGTTCCATGTGAACCGCAGATCCTGGCCCGTCGCGTCAAAGCGTTGCCCGGTGATGCGCAGGGCGGCATTGGCCTGCCGCCCCACCGTCAGGATATCCTGGCCGCGTTTTTCGGCCACCAGACGCATCGCCTCGCCCTTGGAATCCTCGACATTAATGACAGCCGTCCCGTCCTCGGGCAAAACACGCGCGAAAAGGCCCGCCTTGGCGTCGAAATAACTGTCGAGATCAGGGTGATAATCCAGGTGATCCTGCGACAGGTTGGTGAACGCCGCGGCGCGCAGGCTCACGCCGTCCAGCCGGTTCTGGTCCAGCCCGTGGGACGAGGCCTCCATCGCGGCATGGGTGATGCCAACCCGCGCGGCCTCGAACAGCACCCGGTGCAGGGTCACGGGCTCGGGCGTGGTGTGATGCAGCGGGGTATCCCACGCCCCTTCCACCCCGGTCGTTCCGACATTGATCGCCGGAAGCCCCAGCTCGGCCCAGATCTGGCGGGTGAAGCTGGCCACCGAGGTCTTGCCGTTCGTACCCGTGACCGCGACGATCGTTTCAGGCGCGCGGTCGAACCACAGCGCGGACGCGAAGGCCAGCGCCTGGCGCGGCGCTTCGGCGACGATCAGCGCGACTGTGGTGCCCTCCAACGCCGGGGCCGCGATGCGCGCCCCCTCCCGGTCCGTCAGGATCGCGGCAGCGCCCATGCGGACGGCGTATTGTACATACTCAGCACCGTGCACCCGCACGCCAGGAAGGGCCGCGAACAAGTGCCCGTCCCGAGTCTCGCGGCTGTCGACGGACAGCCCGGTGATCCGGGCCTCTGCCCCGCCTTGCGCGGACAGGCCCAGCCCCGCCAGCGGTGTCGTCTTCTCGGCCATGACCAGCCCCCTTACTCCGAGGCCAGTGTTAGCTCAGTCAGGGGCAGAGGTTCAATCGAGGGACGCAGGCCCAACAACGGGCCCGCCCTTCGGATGACTTCGGCCGCGACGGGCACGGCGGTCCAGCCGGCGGTCCGGCGCGGCTCGGACCCGGTTTCGTCCGATGCCTCGTCCAACGTGACGATCAGGACGTATTTCGGGTCGGACGCGGGGAAGACGCTGGCGAACGTATTGATGTTCTTGTCCTTGTGGTATCCCGCACCGGTCTTCAACGGCTTGTTCGCCGTCCCTGTCTTGCCGCCTACCTCGTATCCCGGCACGGCGCCGAAGCTGGCGGTTCCGGTCAGCACAACCTCGCGCAGCATGTCGGCGGCCGCCTGGCTGACCTCGGGCTTCACCAGTCGCGGCCCGGGCTCGACCCGGTCACGCTTCAAAAGGGTAGGCGTGACTTTCGTGCCGCCGTTCAGCAGCGACGAATAGGCCGTGGCCAAGTGCAGAGGCGAGGCCGAGAAGCCGTGCCCGTAGGAAGCCGTGATTGTCACGATCTCGGACCAGTTGGGCGGCACCAGCGGCGCGGCGCCCGGGGCCTCGATCAGCTCGACCGGGGTCGGCTCCAGCACGCCGAAATCCGACAGGAACTTCTTTTGCGCCTCGCCGCCAATCCGCAAGGCCAGCTTGGCCGTCCCGACGTTCGAGCTTTTGGCGATGACGTTCGTGACGGACAGAAGCGGCCCGTAGTTCTTGTTCTGGAACTCCTTGATCTTGAACCGGCCCCATTGCATCGGCGCGTTCGCATCGACCATGGTGTCGGGCCCGACCATCCCCATCTCCATCGCCTGGGCGACGGTGAAGATCTTGAAGGTCGACCCAAGCTCGTAGACGCCCTGAACCGCGCGGTTGAACAGCGGGCTGTCGGCGGCATCCCCCTTGGTCAGCGGACGGGGGCGGTCGTTGGGGTCGAAATCGGGAAGCGAGACCATCGACAGGATCTCGCCCGTGTGAATGTCCATCAGCACGCCGGCCGCGCCCTTGGCGTTCAGAAGGTACATTCCCCCGTTCAGCACTTCGCGCATGGCCGCCTGCACGCTGAGGTCTATCGACAACTCCAGCGGCTGACCGGCGCGGGCGGGGTCGCGCAGCGTGTCGTCCATCGCCCGCTCGATCCCGGCGACGCCGATCACCTCGGCCGAGTTCACGCCCTCGCGCCCGAAACTGGCACCGCCCAGGATATGGGCGGCCAGCGGACCGTTGGGATAAAGCCGCATCTCGCGCGGGCCGAACAGAAGGCCCGGATCGCCGATATCGTGGACCGCCTGCCGCTGTTCGGGGCTGAGTTTCTTCTTGATCCACAGGAACTTGCGCTTGCCGGTGAAGTCCTCCAGCAGCTCGTCTTCCTTCAGGTCGGGAAAGATCCCGGCCAGCTTCTTCGCCGCGCCAGCCTTGTCGATCATGTGCGGCGGTTGGGCGTAAAGCGCATAGGTCGCCAGGTTCGTGGCCAGCGTCCGCCCGTGCCGGTCGACGATATCGGCACGTTGCGCCGCGATCGAGCTTCCGGCGACATAGGCGCGCGGCTCGGCCGGTTCCGAGATCGCCATCAGCGCCATGCGTCCGCCAATCACCATGAAGGCGCAAAGAAAGAAGCCCGCCATCAGGACCAGACGCCCTTCGGCACGCCGCCGCGCCTTGTCGCGCATGTCGTCATGGCGGCGGCGCAGGTTCTCGCGCTCGATCGCGTCGGGGCTCTCGCCGCTCTCGCGGGCTTCCAGAACCCGGGCCAGAGGACGAAGGGGCGTGCGGATCATGGGTCAAGCTCCCCGCTCAGCGTGATGGTTCCGTCCAGCGCCGGCAGGACCGGCTGAGGATAGGGGATCTGGTCGACCCCCGCGAAATGGTGCGGCATCAATGGCATCAGCTGAAGCCGCTGGAAGTTGAGATCCACCAGGTCACGCAAGCGCGCGGGGCGGTTCAGATAGGCCCATTCGGCCTTCAGGATGGCCAGGGTCTCGCGCTCGGTCCCGATCTGCGCCTGCAAATCGCGGACATGCGACAGGGATTGCTGGGTTTCGTAGTTTTCCGAATAGGCCCAGAACGCCAGCGCCATGATCGCCAGGCCGGGAAGAACAAAAAGAAGCGTACGCATCAAAGATCCCCGAGGTCGAACTTCGGCAGACCCAGACCGCTACGATCCACGGGCGCCGCCGGCGCCTCGGTCCGCCGCGCGATGCGCAGGCGCGCCGAACGCGCCCGGGGATTTAGATCGACTTCGGCATGGTCCGCGACGATCCCTTTGGAAAGATCCGTGAACCGTGGCTCTGGCGCATCGACTTTCGGCTGAAATCTGCTGCCGCCCCCGCCCTTCCCGCCGCGCTGCTGAAGAAACCGCTTCACGACCCGGTCTTCGAGCGAGTGGAAACTGACCACCGCCAGCCATCCGCCGGGGGTCAGCGCACGCTCGGCCGCCTCCAGCCCGGCGACCAGCTGGCCGAACTCGTCATTGACCGCGATCCGGAGCGCCTGGAAACTGCGGGTGGCCGGATGGCTTTGACCGGGCTTCGGGCGCGGCAGGACCTTTTCGACCAGGCCGGCAAGCTGGCCGGTCGTCAGGATGCGCCCCGTTTTGCGGGCCTCGACAATCGCCCGGGCGATCCGGCGCGAGGCACGCTCCTCTCCGTAATGATACAGAATGTCGGCCAGCACGCCCTCGCCTGCTTCGTTGACGATATCCGCGGCCGTCGCGCCCTCGTCGCCCATCCGCATGTCCAAGGGGCCGTCGCGCATAAAGGAAAAACCGCGTTCGGGCCGGTCGAGCTGCATGGACGACACCCCGAGGTCCAGAACAACCCCGTCGACCGGACCATCCACGTATTCATCCATGTCCGAGAACGTCCCCTCGACCAGATGCAGCGCGTCGCCATACTCATCCGCCCATTCCGCGGCCATGGGAAAGACGCTCGGGTCGCGGTCAATGCCCACCACCCGGTCGGCGCCCGCGGCCAGAAGCCCCTGCGCATAGCCGCCCGCGCCGAACGTGCCGTCCACCCAAAGCCCCCGGATCGGGGCGCAATGCATCAGGATCGGGCTGAGGAGAACGGGAACATGGGGTGCCATCTGTCAGTCCTCATCGTCCTCGTCGTCGCCAGAGAAGTAGTCCATCGGATTGGTGTCGGGGTGGTACCCGATGTCTGGCTTGGCCGCGGGCCGTTCAGCCTGCCGTTCCGCCTCGCCAGCCGCTTTCTTGACCCGGAACGAGTCGCCCGCCCCCGTGAACTCGACCATATCGTTCGCGTTGAGCGCCAGTTTCGCACGACCCTTGGGGGGCATGACGATGCGCCCCGTCTCGTCCAGGGTCATCAATTGCGCCAGGGAATAGAGGATCAGCTCCATCTGCTGCCGCCTGGGATCGCCCTTGTCCATCTTGCGCAGCTTGCGCGTCATCTTGTTGTATTGCTTGATTGTGAGACCTTCGAGGTAGTCGGTCCGCTCGTCCCCGAAGATCAGGACGAAGTTCGGCAGGCTACCGGCCTCGCGGTCGGTATCGCCGCTTTCGATGATCTTTCGGAACTGCGACGGGATCGAGAGTCGGGCCTTCCCGTCGATCTTGTTTTCGTGCTGTCCGATAAAGACGTCGAGCACCGAAAACTCCCCTTGACCAAGCTGCCCCGTTTCGATCCTGCTGATTCCCGGGGGCGAAAACGGCGATCCGAACTGCTGCCACTGTCCGGATCGCCGCCGTCATCCCGTCACCGGGCTAGTCCGATAGCGCGCGACATCTGGGGGAACGTCTGCTCGCCCGCGCACCGGAACCATGTATCGTCAAGCGGCCTATCGTTTGCCTGTATGAAGCCTAAGCTCTTGTTTTTATTATGTGACCCTGAAGCTGTTTCCGCCTCTAGAGCCGACCGCCTTTCGATGCCCAAGGTATTCCATGGGAAATCGTGGGCGGCAAGAAGAAATGTCCAGAGAACCGGTTCAGGGGTCCTCCGGGTATGGCGAATTCCACACAGTCTTGCAGTGTGAGGTTGTGATCTCTCCGCTGATATAGCGGTTATTCAAGGGATCGAGGGCCATATATAGGCCACCGCCATTCCCCAAAAAATCCGAAAGCGAGCGCGGCATATTTGGGCATTTGGCCCCATCTGGACCCGGCAGCCGCCAGACTCGCCTCCCGAATCCTGTACGATTCCCAGAATCACTAACGTCGGACCACGCAATCCCATGAAGTCGCGGGTCGCCCATAAATTCCCATGAGGCGGCAGCGACCGGATCCCACATCCCACCCTAAGCCCAGCCACCGGCCCGCCTTGCGTTTGCCGCATAGCAGCATTGCCGAGGCTCGGGATTGTGCGCTCGCAGCAATTGCCCCATCTTACTCCCAACGCCGGCGACAACAGACACGCCAACCGAAAGACGATGACAATGACCACGCTGAACACCACCACGATCCACGGCCACACCGAAGGTCGCTTCGACGGCATCCGCCGCGATCTGCGCACCCGGTTCGAGGCTTGGAAAGTGTTCCGGCAGACGCGCCGGGAACTGAACGAACTGTCCGACCGCGAGCTTGCCGATCTTGGCCTGCACCGGTCCGGCATCACCGCCGTGGCCCGCGAAGCGGCCTACGGCAACTGAGATACACGGTTTCAGCCCGCCGCTCCTCCCTGGCGGTCTGATACAGCGACGGCGCCGACCTCCTCCCCGGCGCCGTCGCGACAGAACAAAAGGTTGCGAACGCTCACCTCCTCCCGGGCGAACGTAAATGGCGGCGACACTCACCTCCTCCCGAGTGTCGCCGCTGCAGAAACATGCAGCGGACCGACCTCCTCCCCGGTTCATGCATCTGGCGATGGGTCCGACCTTCTCCCCGGACCCGTCGCCACCCTACACCCCGCCCACCTCCTCCCGGGCGCGGGTTTCGCGGCGATGGTCACCTCCTCCCGACCATCGCCGCACCAGGTTTCAGTTGCTGCGCCGACCTCCTCCCCGGCGCAAGCGTATGGCGACGGTGTCACCTCCTCCCGGCACCGTCGTCACGTATAACGTCGCCCCACCTCCTCCCGGGGTGCACGTTCGCTGCGGCGATGCCCACCTCCTCCCGGGCATCGCCGCTTTTTCGTTTCAGTCTTTGAAAATCAAAGTACCTAGAACGGGACGTCGCCAGCCTGCGCCGCTTCTACCAGAAAGCGGCCGACCAGCTTCTTCGAGCCGGCCTTGTCGAACGACACGTCGACCTTGTCGCCTTCCAGACCGGTGACGGTGCCATACCCGAATTTCTGGTGAAACACGCGGTCGCCCTCGGTAAAGGAGGACACGGCCTCGGCGTCCACCACCATGTTCCGGCTTTCGCGCGGCTGGCTCATCGGGCGCTGCTGGCTGCGTTCCTGCAGGCGACGCCATCCGGGTGAGTTATAGACATCCGCCCGGCTCGCCCTGTCGTGCAGGTCCGACTGCGACTCGGCCATGATCTGCGGCGATGCGCTGGCGGCCATACCTGCCGCACCGTATCCCCCGCCATAGAGGCCCGGCGGCGTCAGAACCTCGACGTGATCGGCGGGCAGTTCGTCGATGAAACGTGACGGCAGCGCGGATTGCCACTGGCCATAGACCCGCCGGTTCGCCGCGAACGAGATCGTGCAAACCTCTTCCGCGCGGGTGATTCCGACATAGGCCAGCCGACGCTCTTCCTCGAGGCCCTTCAGACCGCTTTCGTCCATCGACCGTTGCGACGGGAACAGGCCGTCTTCCCAACCGGGCAGGAACACGGCCGGAAACTCCAGCCCCTTCGCGCCGTGCAGCGTCATGATCGAGACTTTGGCACCTTCGCTTTCGCTCTCGTTATCCATGATCAGTGCGACATGTTCGAGGAAGCCCTGCAGATTCTCGAAGCCCTCCAGCGCTTTCACCAGTTCCTTGAGGTTCTCAAGACGGCCGGGCGCTTCTGGCGACTTTTCGTTCTGCCAGAAAGTCGTATAGCCCGACTCATCCAGGATCACTTCGGCCAGCTCGATATGGCTGCGCTCGCCCGCGCGCACCGCATCGTGCCACCGTGCGATCCCGTCGACCAGCACGCGCAGCTCCGCCGCGCCCTTCCCGCCAAGGCCCTTGTCCTGCAACAGGATCCGCGCGCCATCGACTAGGCTGGCCCCGTTCTCGCGGGCCGCGATCTGGATCTTCTGCTGAGCCTTGTCGCCCAAGCCCCGCTTGGGCGTGTTCACGATCCGCTCGAACGCGAGGTCGTCGTCGGGTGACACGGCCAGCCGGAAATAAGCCATGGCATCGCGGATCTCCATCCGCTCATAGAAGCGGGGGCCGCCGATGACCCGGTAGGGCAAGCCGATGGTCAGGAACCGGTCCTCGAACGCGCGCATCTGGTGCGAGGCGCGGACGAGGATCGCCATGTCGTCGAGGCTGAAGGACCGCATCCCGCGGGTGCCCTTTGCCATCGATTCAATCTCTTCCCCGACCCAGCGCGCTTCCTCGTCACCGTCCCAGTGACCGATCAGGCGCACCTTCTCGCCCTGCTCTTCCGCGGTCCACAGCGTCTTGCCCAGACGCCCTTGGTTGGCGTCGATCACCCCCGACGCGGCCGCCAGGATATGCGGGGTCGAGCGATAGTTCTGCTCCAGCCGTACCACCGTGGCGCCGGGAAAATCCTTTTCGAACCGCAGGATGTTGCCCACCTCGGCCCCGCGCCAGCCATAGATCGACTGGTCGTCGTCGCCCACGCAACAGATGTTCTTGTGGCTTTGCGCCAGAAGCCGCAGCCACAAGTACTGCGCCACGTTCGTATCCTGATATTCGTCCACCAGGATATAGCGGAACCAGCGCTGGTACTGCTCCAGTACGTCGGGGTGATCCTGAAAGATCGTGACCATATGCAACAGCAGATCGCCGAAATCGACCGCGTTCAGCTCCTTCAGGCGACGCTGATAATAGTCGTAAAGCTCGGTGCCGCGATGGTTGAACGCCGAGGCCTCGCTGGCGGGGACCTTCTGGGGCGTCCAGGCGCGGTTCTTCCAATGGTCGATCAGCCCGGCAAGCATCCGCGGCGGCCAGCGCTTCTCGTCGATGTTCTCGGCCACGATCAGCTGCTTCAGAAGGCGCTGCTGGTCGTCGGTGTCGAGGATTGTGAAGTTCGACTTCAGACCCACCAGCTCGGCATGGCGGCGCAGAAGCTTGACGCAGATGGCATGGAACGTGCCCAGCCACGGCATCCCCTCGACCGTCTGGCCCAGCAGGCGACCGACCCGGTCCTTCATCTCGCGCGCGGCCTTGTTGGTGAAGGTCACCGCAAGGATCTCGTTCGGGCGGGCGCGCCCCGTCGTCATCAGATGCGCGATCCGCGCTGTCAGTGCCTTGGTCTTGCCGGTCCCGGCCCCCGCCAGCATCAGCACCGGGCCGTCCAGCGCCTCGACCGCCTGGCGTTGCGCCGGGTTCAGATCGTCCAGCCACGGCGACGGCCGCATGGCCGCGGCCTGCCGGGACAATGGGACCGCCGCTTCGAAGGCGTCTTCGTCAGAGAACTCACTCATGCCACTACTCTAGCCCATCCCATTCCGAACGAAAAGCGCCTGTTCTTCTTTCGTTCGCTCAGTATTCAATACTCTCTTGACCGACATTTCCGTAGCCTGCCCGGGAAAGGGAGGTTTCGATGCGAATCCTGTTTTCGATCCTGATCGTCGCAGTGTCCGGCCCGGCTTCGGCGCAATCCATCGCGTTCGCCCAGGCCGTCGAACAAAGCTGGGGCATCGGTACCGGCGCAACGATAGAGGATGCGACCCAGGCCGCGCGGTCGAACTGCGTCGCAGAGGGCGGCTTCCCCGAGGATTGCATCGTCACCACCGCATGCGAAATCGCGGGACACTCGGTCGACGTGTTCCTACAGCACCGGGAAGGTCCGCATTGGCATGAAACCCATTGCGGTCTGCCCGACCGCGCGACCGCCGAAGCGGTGGGCGAGACCCTGTGCGACGGCTCCCTGCGTCCTTACCTGATCGAGTGCATGGTGTCGCAAATATGGTCGCCCGACGGAACGCCGCTGATCGAATGGTGACGCCCACGTCCGGCCGCGCTATCTGGGCGGAATGGACCTCGACGACCTTTATCCCGCCCTGTCCGACCTTGCCGCCGCCGCGAAACGGCGTGTTCCGCGATTCGTGTGGGAGTATCTGGACAGCGCCACCGGTGACGAAAGTTCGATGCATGCCAACACGGCGGCGCTGAACGCGGTGCGGCTGACACCCCGGGTCCTCTCCCCCTTCACGGCTGACCTGACCACCACGTTTCTGCGGCAAAGCTGGGACGCGCCGTTCGGGATCGCCCCTGTCGGCATGTCGGGCCTGGTCTGGCCGGGGGCTGAGGTCGCGCTGGCAACGGCCGCAACCAAGGCGGGCCTGCCCTACAGCCTGTCCACCGTCGCCGCCGCCACGCCGGAGGAGGTCGGGCCGTCGACCGGCGGGCGCGGCTGGTTTCAGCTTTACCCGCCCCGCGACCCCGAAATCCGCCGCGACATGCTGGCCCGCGCGAAGGCATCGGGCTTCGACACGCTGATCCTGACGGCGGATGTCGGCACCCCGTCGCGTCGAGAGCGCCAGCGCCGCGCGCGGCTGACGAACCCGATGCGCCTGCGCCCCCACATCGTGGCGCAGGCCGCCCTGCGTCCCGCTTGGTCGCTGGCCACGCTGCGCAGCGGTATTCCGGGGCTTAAGACGCTGGAACCCTATGCCGGCCCCGACGCGCCCGGCGGCACCACCGGCCATATCGGATATCGCTTGCGGGTTGCGCCCGACCTCGACTACCTCAAGGCCCTGCGCGCCGAATGGGATGGCGCGCTGATCGTCAAGGGCATCCTCGATCCCGACGACGCGGGCACCGTCGCCCCCCTTTGCGACGCCGTCTGGGTGTCGAACCACGGCGGTCGGCAGTTCGAGGGGGCGCCCGCCGCCGCCACCGTCCTGCCCGCGATCCGCAACGCCGTGCCGGACCTGCCGCTCATCGCCGACGGGGGCGTACGGTCGGGCACCGATATCCTGCGCCTGATCGCGCTTGGCGCCGACCTGGTGATGCTGGGCCGCGCGTTTCATCACGGTTATGCCGCTTTGGGGCGCGCGGGCATCGACCACGCCATCCATATCCTGCGCGAGGGGATGATCGCCGACATGGGCCAGTTGGCCATAGGAACCCCGCCAGAGGCCCGACAGCGTCTCTGACGATTGGGCCTTGCAAACCTCGGCCCTAGGCTCATGCTGCAACCGCGAAATACCTAAAGGCAGTGCGATGACCGACTTCAAGAAAATCCTGATTGCCAACCGCGGCGAGATCGCGATCCGCGTGATGCGCGCGGCGAACGAGCTGGGCAAAAGGACGGTCGCCGTCTACGCCGAGGAAGACAAGCTGTCGCTGCATCGCTTCAAGGCCGACGAAGCCTACCGCATTGGCGAGGGGTTGGGCCCCGTGCAAGCCTACCTGTCGATCCCCGAGATCATCCGCATCGCCCGTGAAAGCGGTGCCGACGCGATCCACCCGGGCTATGGCCTGCTGTCGGAAAACCCCGATTTCGTGGATGCCTGCCGCGAGGCCGGGATCACCTTCATCGGCCCCAAGGCCGAGACAATGCGCCAACTTGGCGACAAGGCCAGCGCGCGGCGCGTCGCCATCGAGGCGGGCGTGCCCGTGGTCCCGGCGTCGGAGGTTCTGACCGACGACATGGACGCCGCGCGCAAGGCGGCCGAGGAGGTCGGCTATCCCATCATGCTCAAGGCCTCGTGGGGCGGCGGCGGGCGCGGTATGCGCGCCATCATGGGCCCCGAGGAGCTTGAGGAGAAGGTGCTGGAAGGCCGCCGCGAGGCCGAGGCCGCTTTCGGCAATGGCGAGGGCTATCTGGAGAAGATGATCCAGCGCGCCCGACACGTCGAGGTGCAGATCCTCGGCGACAGCCACGGTCACATCTATCACCTGTGGGAGCGTGACTGCTCGGTCCAGCGGCGCAACCAAAAGGTCGTCGAACGCGCCCCCGCCCCGTATCTTTCTGGCGCCCAACGCGAACGGATCTGCAACCTGGGCAAGAAGATCGCCGAGCATGTGGGATACGAATGCGCCGGCACCATCGAGTTCCTCATGGATATGGACACGGGCGACTTCTACTTCATCGAAGTGAACCCCCGAATCCAAGTCGAGCACACCGTGACCGAAGAGGTCACCGGCATCGACATCGTCCGCGCCCAGATCCTCATCGCCGAGGGCAAGTCGCTGATGGAGGCGACCGGCACCGCCAGCCAATACGACGTCGAACTGTCCGGCCACGCGATCCAGTGCCGGATCACCTCCGAGGACCCGACCAACAACTTCATCCCCGATTACGGCCGCATCACCGCCTATCGCGGCGCGACCGGCATGGGCATCCGTCTAGACGGCGGCACCGCCTATTCGGGCGCGGTCATCACCCGCTACTACGACAGCTTGCTGGAAAAGGTCACCGCCTGGGCCCCCACACCCGAAGCCGCGATCGCCCGCATGGACCGGGCCTTGCGCGAATTCCGCATCCGCGGCGTCAGCACCAATATCGACTTCGTCATCAACCTGCTGCGACACCCGACCTTTCTGTCGAACGAGTACCACACCAAGTTCATCGACCAGACGCCCGAGCTGTTCGACTTCGCCCCCCGCCGTGACCGGGCGACGAAGCTTCTGAACTACATCGCCGACATCACCGTCAATGGCCACCCCGAGACCGAAGGCCGCGTCCTGCCTGCGGCCGAGGCGAAGGCCCCCGTGGCGCCGCGATTCCGCACCGACGGCCCCGCGGCCGGTACGCGCCAGATCCTCGACGATTTCGGGCCACAGGCCGTCGCCGACTGGCTGGCCGACCAGCCCCAGCTTCTGATCACCGACACGACCATGCGCGACGGGCACCAATCCCTTCTGGCCACGCGCATGCGGTCGATCGACATGATCCGCGTCGCCCCCACCTATGCCCATAACCTGCCCGAGCTCTTCTCCCTCGAATGCTGGGGCGGGGCCACTTTCGACGTGGCCTACCGCTTCTTGCAGGAATGCCCCTGGCAACGCCTGCGCGACATCCGCGCGCGGGTGCCCAACATTATGACGCAGATGCTGCTGCGCGGCTCGAACGGGGTCGGCTACACGAACTATCCCGACAACGTCGTGCAAGGTTTCGTCGCGCAGGCCGCGACCTCGGGCATCGACGTGTTCCGCGTCTTCGACAGCCTCAACTGGGTCGAGAACATGCGCGTCGCGATGGACGCGGTGATCGCCGCGAACAAGGTCTGCGAGGGCACCGTGTGCTATACCGGCGACCTGCGCGATCCCGACCGCGCCAAGTACGACCTGGACTACTACATCCGCACCGCGAAGGAGCTGAAGGCCGCAGGCGCGCATATCCTTGGCGTCAAGGACATGGCGGGCCTGATGAAACCCGCCGCCGCGCGCATCCTCTTCAAGGCGCTGAAGGAAGAGGTCGGGCTGCCGATCCACTTCCACACCCACGACACGGCCGGCATTGCATCGGGCACGATCCTCGCCGCCTCGGACGCTGGCGTCGATGCCGTGGACTGCGCGATGGACTCGCTGTCGGGCAACACCAGCCAGGCAACGCTGGGCACCGTGGTCGAGGCGCTGGCTGGCTCGGACCGCGACACGGGCCTCGACATCGACGCGATCCGCGAGATCTCGAACTACTGGGAAGGCGTACGCAACCACTACGCCGCCTTTGAATCAGGCATGCAGGCCCCCGCGTCCGAGGTCTACCTACACGAAATGCCCGGCGGCCAGTTCACCAACCTCAAGGCGCAGGCCCGTTCCATGGGGCTTGAGGATCGCTGGCACGAGGTCGCCCACACCTACGCGCAAGTGAACCAGATGTTCGGCGACATCGTGAAGGTGACGCCCTCGTCCAAGGTCGTTGGCGACATGGCCCTGATGATGGTCGCGCAAGGCTTGACCCGCGAGGAAGTCGAGGACCCGAAGACCGACGTCACCTTCCCCGACTCGGTCGTCGACATGATGCGCGGCGCGCTCGGCCAGCCCCCGGGCGGCTGGCCCGACAAGATCCAGAAGCGGATTCTGAAGGGCGAAAAACCGATGGAAGATCGTCCCGGCAAGCACCTGAAGCCCGTGGACCTTGAAGCCGCCCGCGCCGAGGCGTCCGAGAAATGCGGCGGGGTCCAGATCGACGACGAGGATCTCTTCGGCTACCTCATGTATCCCAAGGTCTTCACCGAATACCGCCTGCGGAACGAGGAATACGGCCCGGTCCGCACCCTGCCCACGCCCACCTTCTTCTACGGAATGGAGCCGGGGCAGGAAATCTCAGCCGAGATCGACCCCGGCAAGACGCTGGAAATCCGCTGTCAGGCCATGGGCGAGACGACGGAGGATGGCGAGGTCCGCGTCTTCTTCGAACTGAACGGCCAGCCCCGCGTCGCGCGGGTCCCCAACCGCAAGCTCGCCGGCACCTCCGCCGCCCGGCCCAAGGCCGAGCTTGGGAATGCAAACCACGTGGGCGCACCGATGCCGGGCGTCGTCGCTTCGATCACGGTCGAGACCGGGAAATCCGTCAAGAAGGGCGACATGCTTTTGACCATCGAGGCGATGAAGATGGAATCCGGCCTGCACGCCGACCGCGACGCCGTGATCAAGGCCGTCCACGTCACGCCGGGCGCGCAGATCGACGCGAAGGACCTTCTGGTAGAGTACGAAGGGTGATCGCATCGAATGCGATATAATCGCCGGGGCGCAATTAAGGTTGCTGCAACGGGTTCGAAATATGTTCGGGACATAGAGGAACTGTGCCCCGGACCCTTCGATGAATTCCGAACTGGACGCAAAATGCCAGCAGATCCGGCTGAACCGCAAGGAGCGGCCCTTGCGTCTTTTCTGCGTGGCGGCCTTTCTGGCCCTCGCATTCGGGTTCGGCACCGGGCAAGCGTACGTTCCCGCAGCCATCGTGATGTTCGCCTCGATCATGGCGGCGGAACCGTTCGACAGGATGTATCTCGCCCGCCCCACCCGGCTGCGATATGCCATGTGCCTGGCGTGGTGTTGGGTGGACGGCATCATTCCCGCCATAATCTACGTCATGATCCTGGAACGCGGGGACGGCCTGTCGCTTTTCATGGCGTTGACCATGGTCTGGATCATGACGTCGCAATCCATCGTGGTCCGAACCCATGACCTAAACGTCTACGTCGCCACCGTGGCGCCCGGTTTCATCGGCTTCGGATACGGTGCGATGCAACTCGGACCACCCGTCTTTCCCGACGGGTTCCAAGGTGTGGTTCTGATCTGCGTCGGTTTGCAACTGGCCTTCGCGCTTCAGACCGGATGGGTTTCGCGCCGGATCAGATCCAATCTTATCGACGCGCTCGACCGGGTGGAACAGTCGCGCCGCTCCAAGGATCGGTTCTTCGCCATGGTCAGCCATGAGATCCGTACCCCTTTAAACGGCATCATGGGCATTGGTCAGATGATGACGAACAGTTCAAGCAGCGCCGAGGAAACCGAACGCGCGCAGACGATCCTCGCCTCCGGCAAGGCGATGAGCACGCTGCTCGACGATCTGCTGAACCACGCCAAGTTGGAAGCCGGACAATTCGTCGCCAATTCCGATCCGATGCGGATCGACAGGATCCTGCGCAACGTCGTGGGCCTGTTCTCCGACATGGCCTCGTCCAAAGGATTGCCTCTCAAGCTGGAGACCTCTGACGCACTGCCGGACTGGATCACAGGGGATGCGATCCGCGTCCAGCAGATCCTGTCAAACCTCGTGTCGAACGCCATCAAGCATACCGATGCGGGGCAAGTTCGGATCGTCGCCGCGCCGGCTGACAGGGACGGACGGCCCTGGGTCGACCTCTCTGTCCACGACACGGGAACCGGTATCCCCCCCGACAGGATCGAGCAGATCTTTCTTCCCTACGAACAACTGGCCGACACTGCTTCGAAGGCCGGGATTGGCACCGGTCTCGGTCTTGCCATAGCGCGCGCCCTTGCCGAGCTGATGGGCGGCACAGTCACCGTAGCGTCCGAACCCGGCCGCGGTTCGACATTCACCTTGTCGCTGCCAATCGTTCCAGCCGAAGCCCCCGCCGAAGCCGACCCGGACGCAAGCCGTGAAAAGGGCGGATCGCTCGCGGGATTGCGCATTCTCGTGGTCGACGACACAACCCTCAATCGCAGGATCGCTCGCTCGTTCCTGGAACTGGCCGGGGCCGAAGTCGAGGATGCCGCCCATGGCGAGGCCGCTCTGGGGATCCTGTCGCAGGCTCCGATCGACTTGATCCTGACGGATCTGCATATGCCCGGGATGGACGGCACCGCCCTTCTCAGCGCGATAAGGGCGCAACCGGATTTGCGGACCATTCCGGTGATTTGCCTGACGGCCGATCACCAGAATGACATGTCCGAGTTTGACGGGCAGATTGCCAAGCCGCTGGATCGCGCCGAGCTCTGCCAGACCGTCCTGAAAACCGTTCGGCGTCGCCCCGCCGCAGCGGCCTAGGCGCTTATTGTCGCCCCTCGATCAAGTCCAGAAGATAGGCGCCGTAAGCGTTCTTGCGAAACGCCTCGGCCCGGGCTCGCAGCGCATCGGCACCGATCCACCCGGCGTTGAACGCGATCTCGTCGGGGCTGCCGACCTGCTGGCCCTGCCGTTCTGTCAGCGTCCGGACGAAATTGCCCGCATCCAGAAGCGATCCGTGCGTTCCCGTATCAAGCCACGCGAAGCCCCGCCCCATTTTCTTTACCCGTAGCGCGCCCTCGGTCAGGTAACTTTCCAGTAGCGTCGTGATCTCCAGCTCTCCGCGGTCCGACGGTTGAACCCGGGCCGCCCGGCGCGGGGCGTCCCCGTCCAGAAAATAAAGTCCCGTCACGGCGTAATTCGATGGCGGAACCGCAGGCTTCTCGACGATGGTCCGGGCGCGCCCGTCGGCATCGAACGCCACCACGCCGTAGCGCGCCGGATCGACCACGTGATACCCGAACACCGTCCCGCCCGTGGCTTCGGCATCCGCTTCGGCCAAAAGCTCGGGCAGGCCATGCCCGAAAAAGATGTTGTCCCCCAGCACCATGGCCGAAGGCGCCCCGTCCAGAAACCGCTCGGCCAGCAGATAGGCCTGCGCAAGGCCATCGGGCGACGGCTGCATGACATAGTCCAGCCGGATCCCCCATTGGCTGCCATCGCCGAGGGTGCGTTTGAACTGGTCGACATCCTGCGGGGTGGTGATGATGCAAATATCACGGATTCCGGTCAGCATGAGCACCGTCAGGGGATAATAGATCATCGGTTTGTCGTAGACCGGCAGAAGCTGCTTCGAGATCCCCTGCGTGATCGGATAAAGCCGCGTGCCCGATCCGCCTGCCAGAATGATGCCCTTGCGTGCGGTCATGGCTGCCTCTCCGATTGGCAAAGAGCGGCGATCGCCCCCGGCAGGGCGTCCCGCCAATCGGGCCGCGCGATTCCAAAACTGCGCGACAGGCTGGTGCAATCGAGGCGAGAGTTCGACGGCCGCGCCGCCGGTGTCGGGAAATCCGCGGTCGCGACGGGGCGGACCCGGACCCGACGTCCGGCGGTGGCGAAGATCGCCTGGGCGAAGCCGCACCAGCTTATGTCGGGCGCGCCAGACAAATGGTAAGTCCCGGACATTCCGGGATCGCGGGCCAACCGGGCCGCAATGACCAGGCATGCCTGCGCGATATCCTCAGCAGGTGTCGGTCCGCCGATCTGGTCGTCCACGACGTCGACCGTGTTGCGCGTTTCCGACAACCGCAGCATGGTCGCCACGAAATTCGGCCCGCGCCCGGAAAACACCCACGAGGTGCGCAGGACCGCATGGGCCGCACCGCTGTCGCGCACCAACCGCTCGCCCACCAGTTTCGAGCGTCCATAGGCGTTGACCGGGGCAAATGGTTCGGCCGGCGCGCGAGGCGCGGTACCCGACCCATCGAAGACGTAGTCAGTCGAAAGCTGGACCATAGGCACGCCCAGTTCAGCGCAGGCCGCCGCAATCGCACCGGGGGCCGCGCCATTGACCAGCGTTGCAAGATGCTCCTCCCCCTCGGCACGGTCCACGGCCGTATGGGCAGCCGCGTTGATCACCGCGTCGGGGCGATGGGCGTGGACCGCAGCGGCACAGGCGGCGGGATCGGTCAGGTCCGCCGCATCCCGGTCCAGCGTGATCACGCCCCGATTTCCGCCAAGCGCTGAGGCCACCTGACCGGTCTTGCCGAAGACAAGGATCCGCATCTCCTACCCCGTTCCCAGACGCCGGCCGACACCATCGCGCGCCGCCAAGGCACGCCACCAGGCCGGGTTGTCCAGATACCAGCGCACTGTCCTTTCGAGCCCTTCGGACAGGGTGACGCCCGGCCTCCAACCCAGTTCGGTCCGGATGCGCGTGGCATCGATGGCATAGCGCAGGTCGTGGCCGGGGCGGTCGGGGACGAAGGTGATCAGGTCGGCATACGGACCTTCAGCGCGCGGGCTAAGGCGATCGAGGATCGCGCAAACCCGCTGAACAAGATCCAGGTTGGCAACCTCAGCACCGCCGCCGATGGCATAGGTCCGCCCGACCTGCCCTTGCCGGATCGCCAGCAACAGCGCGTCGGCGTGATCCTCGACGAATAGCCAGTCCCGCACGTTGCGCCCTTGCCCGTAGACCGGGATCGGCCGCACCGCCAGCGCGTTCAGGATGACAACCGGGATCAGCTTTTCGGGGAAGTGGAATGGCCCGTAATTGTTGGAACAATTCGTCAAGATCACCGGCAAGCCATAGGTCTCGTGCCACGCGCGGACCAGATGGTCGGAGGCCGCTTTCGAGGCGGAATAGGGTGAGCGTGGATCGTAGGGCGTGTCTTCGGTGAACCGCGTGTCGGCGTCAAGCGGCAGCGCGCCGAACACCTCGTCGGTCGAGACGTGGTGGAACCTGAACCCCTCGGGCCGGCCCGCCCCGGTCCAGTAGGCGCGTGCCGCCTCAAGCAGATGAAAGGTGCCGGTCACGTTGGTCTGGACGAATGTCCCCGGCCCGTCGATAGAGCGGTCGACATGGCTTTCGGCCGCCAAGTGCATCACCGCGTCCGGCGCGTGGGCCGCAAAAACGCGATCCAGCGCCGCGCGGTCCCGGATATCGGCCTGCACGAACGCATAGGACGGGTGGTCCGCCACCTCGGCCACATTCTCCAGGCAGGCGGCATAGGTCAGAGCATCCAGATTGACGACTTCGTGCCCCCGAGACACCGCCAGCCGCACCACGGCCGAGCCGATGAACCCCGCCCCGCCCGTGACCAGAAGCTTCACACCGCCCCCTCCCACACGAATGGGCTGTCGAAGGCGGCGAAGGCAGGGGCCGTACGGTCTTTTTCGCTGAGAATCGCATCGCCTGAGGCCAGTCCCCAGTCGATCCCAAGATCCGGATCGTTCCACGCCACGGCCCCGTCACAATCCGGGGCGTAGAAGTCCGAGCATTTGTACACCACTTCGGTCCCGGGCAGCCGCGTCGCAAATCCGTGCAAGCACCCTTCGGGCACCAGAAGCTGGCGTCCATTCTCGAAACTCAGATCGACGCCCACCCATTGCCCGTAGGTCGGCGCGCACCTGCGCACGTCCACCGCGACGTCGAAAATCGCCCCCCGCGCGCAACGGACCAGCTTGGCCTGCGCGTGCGGCGGGGATTGATAATGCAGGCCGCGGACGGTGCCGGCGGTTTCTGATACGGACAGGTTGTCCTGGACGAATACGATATCGATGCCCGCATCGGACAAGGTGCGCGCGCTCCAGGTCTCGGAAAAGAAGCCCCGCGAGTCGTCGAAGCGACGCGGGGTCAGCACCTTCACGCCCGGAATCGTGGTGTCCTCGATCTGCATGCGCCCTGTCCGCCATAGGTTGCCCGCGCCCGATGGCGGACCGTCCCGTGGGTCGGCGTGTCACATGCCGGTCGAACCTGTCAATAATGGGGGACAGTGCGGGCCGGCACCTGTTGCGCCGGCCCTTCAGGCGGACGGTCAGGCCGCCTTGGTCTTCAGGACCACCTTGGTCCAGTCATCCTGGTTGAAGCGGAACCGGTCATAGCCAGTCGGCGCCTCTTCCAGCGGAAGCCGGTGCGAGATCAGGAAGGTCGTGTCCAGCTCGCCGTTGCCGATCTTCTCCAGCAGCGGCTCGAGGTAGCGCTGCACATGCGTCTGGCCGGACCGGACCTGGACGCCTTTCTCCATCAGCGCGCCCAGCGGGAACTTGTCCAGCATCCCGCCATAGACGCCGGGAATGGACACGGTGCCGCCTTTGCGTACACACATGATCGCTTCGCGCAGGGCGTGGGCACTGTCGGCGCCGATGCCGACATTCTGCTTGATGTTGTCCATCACCGTGTCCGGCGCGAAGCCGTGGCTTTCCATGCCCACGGCATCGATCACCGCGTCGGGGCCAAGGCCACCCGACATTTCGGTCAGGGCCTCCATCACGTTGGTGCGCTTGAAGTCGATGATCTCGGCGCCCAGCTTGCGGGCCAACGCCAAACGGTTGGGATACTCGTCAATGGCGATGACCCGTGCCGCGCCCATTGCCAGCGCTGACTGCACCGCGAACAGGCCCACGGGACCGCAGCCCCAGACGGCGACGGTGTCGCCTTCCTTGATGTCGGCATTCTCGGCCCCCATCCAGCCGGTGGGCAGGATGTCCGACAGGAACAGCACCTCGTCGTCGTCCATGCCATCCGGGATGACGATGGGGCCGACATCAGAGAACGGGACCCGGACATACTCGGCCTGACCGCCCGGATAGCCACCCGTCAGGTGCGTATAGCCGAACAGCGCCGACACCGAATGGCCGAACAACCCTTCGGTCATGTCCTGCTTTTCAGCCGGGTTGGTATTGTCGCAGGCCGAATACATCGTCTGCTTGCAGAAAAAGCAGCTTCCGCAAGAGATGGTGAAGGGCACGACGACGCGCTGGCCCTTCTTCAGCGTGCTTTTCGGACCCGTCTCGACGACGCGGCCCATGAACTCGTGCCCCAGGATGTCGCCCTGCTGCATGCCGGGCAGCACCCCGTCATAGAGGTGCAAGTCCGAGCCACAGATCGCGGTCGAGGTGACTTCGATGATGGCGTCGCGGGGATTGACGATCTCGGGGTCGGGAACCGTGTCGACCCGAACGTCGTGCGTGCCGTGCCAGGTAAGTGCGCGCATGGGTTTTCCTTTCAGGCCGCCGAACGGCGATTGGCGTTGGTGGCGATCTCGCCCGTTTCCAGCAGCATCTTCAGCCGCTTGAGGTCGCGTCGCGCCTGCAGGTGCGGTTCGGCCTGCAACATCTTGGCGATGGCCCGCCCCAGCATGCCCGCCGGCGCGTCGTAGCGCAGGATCAGCGATACCTCGGTCCCGCGCCCGCCGGGGGCGTCGCGGAAGGTCACGCGTCCTTCATGCGCGATGTCCGACGATTCCGTGGACACCCACGAGATCGCCTCGCCCGGGCGGTCGTCCACGATGCGGGTGACCAAGTCTGCAGTCCCCTTCCCCGGAGCTTCGATCGACCAGCGGGTCAGATCGCCCTGAACCGTGATTTCCCGAACGTTTTCCATGACATGCGGCAGATTGGTGAAGTCGCGCCAGAAATCGTAGACCTCGCCGCGCGGGCGGTCGATGGTCACGGTGCGGCCCGTGACGGCCCGTCCACGGCCCGATCCGCGCGCAGTGCGCGGCGGGGCGTCGTCGGGCGGACGATGGGCCACTCGGTTGCGTGTTTGCGATTGGTAAAGCGCGAAAACCGTCAGGCCGGCGATGGCGGCCAAGCCCGCGGCCTGCCAGATGTCGCTTTGCTGCGGGGGGTCGTAGCGACCCCTGTAGCGGTCCGGAAACATAAGATACCCCTCAGATCGGAACGAACCGGACGACGCGCCTGTGCCGCCGTCCTTACCGATCTGAACGAGGTCCGCGGGTGCCGGTTCCCCGGCCGTCCCTACCCGCCGAAGCTGCGGGTGCCGAATCCGCCGCCCGTGCGCGAGGCGCCGAAGCCGCCGCGGCTTTGCACCGCTGCCCGGCTGAGCGGTGCTGCGGCGCGGGTGTTGGGCGAGGCGCCGAAGGACGCGGGGCGCACCTGCGTCTTGCCGCGCAACCCCGACAGGACGGTGCCGCCGCCCGGCGTCGCATAGCGCCCGCCCGACGTGCGATACAGCGGTTTGGACGCCATGCCGCGCCCGCCCAGCATGTTGCCGATCATGTATCCCGCCAACAGCGGCAAGAAGATCGACGACCCGTCCGAGCGTTGTTCGACCACGCATTCCCCCTCGTGCTGTTCCTCGCACAGGGCCTGATCTTCGTAGCGGGGCGCGCTTTCGCGGTGGATCGCCTGCGCCTCTTCGTATCCTTCAACACATTCTTCGGCGGTGAAGTCGTTCTCGGGAAGGTCGGCCAGCGCCCGGCATTCCTCGACCGACGGAAAAACGGTCGCCTCGACCTGTTCCTCGGGCTGACAGGCGGCAAGGCTGAAGGCGGCGGTGCCCAGAAGGACCACGCGGGCGGTCCGGGCGCGTTTGCGGGGGCGGGGTTGGGTCATATCTGTCATCTCAAGCCTCTATATAGTGCGGGCGGAAGCGGCTCGTATCCTGGGTGATCCGCGACACATCTTCGCGCAGGCCCAGCCCGTGCGCCTCGGCACCCACCATCCAGATGCCGCACACGACGCGATCCTCGCCGAATTTCGCCAAGGGCGCATAGGTTTGCAGGATGCGCGGATGCGCGTCGTAACTGGTGTCCGCCGACACCTCGCTGTCGTCCCCGGCGCGAATGCGCACCCCGGCCCCCTCGCGCGAGAAGATGGGTTTTTCCACGACATCGGGGCCCAGCACCGCCGGATCCTCGTCGGCGAAGACCGCCGGCAGCAGGTTCGGATGGTCCGGGAACATTCGCCACAACACCGGCAGGATCCCCTTGTTCGACACCAGCGCCTTCCACGCAGGCTCTAGAAACCGCACGCCGGATCCGACGATGGCGTCGGCGAAATCGTCGCGCAGCATGTCCTCCCACGGGTACAGCTTGAAGAGGGTGCCGATCACCCGGTCTTCTTCATCCGCGAACTGGCCGGACTCGGACACGCCGATCTTGCGGATATCGGTGAAATGCGCGCCCATCCCGGCCTCGCGCGCGGCCCAGCCAAGCGTCTCGACCGTGGCGTAATCCTCGACCGCGTCGGCGAAGGCGGCAAAGTGGATCTCGGTGCCGTTCTCGAACAGCTCGGCGAACCGGGCGACCAGCGCCTCGTGGATGCCGTTGAACTGATCGGCGCCCTCGGGCAAGCGACCGGCGGCGATCATGTCTTCCAGCCAGTGCCACTGAAAGCCGGAGGTTTCATAAAGGGTCGTGGGCGTGTCGGCGTTGTATTCCAGCAGTTTGGCCGGACCCCCGGCACCATAGGCGAAATCCATCCGGCCATAGAGCTCGGGCTCGCCCATGCGCCAGCTTTCCGCCACCAGATCACGATGCGCCTCGGGGATCTGCAGACGCTCCATCAGCTCGTCAGAGCCGACGATCTCGGCCACCGCCTCGCGGCACATCTGGTGCAGCTCTTCGGCGGGGCCTTCCAGCTCGCGCTCGATCTCTTCAAGCGTGAAGGCGTATGCGGCGGATTCGTCCCAGTAGAGCGTCCCGTCCATGTGGTGGAAGGTGAAGCCCGCGGCTTCGGCCTTCGCCTCCCAATCGTCGCGCGCGCCCAGATCGTCCCGTCTCATGCCGCCCTCCCCGATGTCGCAGGGGCGTTACCCCTGCGCTTTTTGCCAGTCCTTCTGGATCTTCTTTCCAAGCGACCACTTATGCACTTCGGTCGGCCCGTCATAGATGCGGAAGGCGCGGATTTCGCGGAATATGCGTTCCACCGGCGTATCGGCCGTGACGCCCTGCCCGCCCATGACCTGCACGCAGCGGTCGGCCACGCGCATCAGCGCCTCGGACACCGCGACCTTCGCCATCGAGGATTCAGTCGTCCCGCGACTGCCCCGGTCCAGAACATCGGCGCACCAGAAGGTCATCAGTTCGGCCTGCTGAAGGTCGATGCGGTTCTCGGCCAGCTGGAAGCCCACGCCCTCATGCTCGATCAGGGGCTTGCCGAACGCGTGGCGGCGGCAGGTGTAATCCGTCGCGATCTCCTGACTGCGATAGCACGCACCCAGCCAGCGCATGCAATGGGTCAGCCGTGCGGGCGCCAGACGCACCTGCGCATACTTGAACCCCTCGCCCGCCTCGCCCAGCATCTGGTCGGCGGGGACGCGCAGGTTCTCGATGGCGATCACGGAATGCCCCCCGGGCATCGAGCCGTCGATCGTGTCCAGCACCCGTTCGATCCTTATCGCGGGGTCGGGCAGGTCCACGAGGAACATGCACGCGCCCTCATCGGCCTTGGCCATGACGATGCCGATGCCCGCGCCCTGCGCCCCGGTGATGTAGGTCTTGCGCCCATTGATCACCCAGTGATTGCCGTCCAGATGGCATTCCGTCTGCATCATCGACGGGTCCGAGCCCGCGCCGCCATCCTCGGCCGGTTCGGTCATGAAGAAGGCGGACCGCTTTTCGCCCGCAATCATGGGGGTCAGGAACCGCTCCTTCAGCTCGGGGCTGCCGACATGGCCCAGCAGGAACATGTTCCCCTCGTCGGGCGCCGAGACGTTCACCGCCAGCGCCCCCAGCGTCGACAGCCCTGCCCGGATCAGCATCGCCGCCGTCTCGCGGTGGGTGAAATGGGTGCCGTCGTCGCGCACATGCGGCGTCATCAGCCCCGCCTCGCGCGCCAGCCCCCGCAGCTCGTGCACAAGGTCGTCGGTGGGGCCGTGCATGTCGTGGCGGGGGTCTTTCTCGTACGGGATGATCGTGTCGCGCACGAAGGTCTCGATCCGGGCGGCGATGTCGCGCGCCTCGTCCGACAGTCCGGTGATCTGGTCCAGCGGGGTCATTTCGGGGCCATCCTTATTGCGCCGTCGAGGCGGATGACCTCGCCGTTCAGCATGGGGTTCTCAACGATGGATTGCACCAGCTGCGCGTATTCCTCCGGATCGCCCAGCCGGTTCGGGAATGGCACCTGAGCGCCAAGGCTGTCCTGCGCCTCCTGCGGCAAGCTTTCCAGAAGCGGGGTCAGGAACAGGCCCGGCGCGATGGTCATCACGCGGATGCCGTGGCGGGCGAATTCGCGCGCGATGGGCAGCGTCATGCTGACCACACCGCCTTTCGACGCGGCATAGGCCGGTTGCCCGATCTGCCCGTCGAAGGCCGCGACCGAGGCGGTGTTGATGATCACCCCAGCCTCGTCCCCGTCACGATCGCCAACCAGGCGGGCGGCGAACTTCGACAGCACGTTGAAGGTGCCGATCAGGTTGATGGTCACGATCTTCGAGAACTCGGCCAGCGGCATCGCGTTGCCCTCGCGGTCCACGACCTTGCCCGGCGGCCCGATGCCTGCGCAGTTCACGAGGATCCGCGCCTTGCCGTGCAGCCCCTCGGCGGCGGCGATGGCCTCTTCCACCGCGGTCTCGTCGGTGACGTCGACCGCGTGGAAACTGCCGCCCAGCGCCTCGGCGTGAGCCTCGCCCCTTTCGGCGTCGCGGTCGAAGATGGCGACTTTCGCGCCCTGCCCCGCTAGTCGCGCGGCGGTGGCCCCGCCCAACCCCGAGGCCCCGCCCGTCACGATGGCGATCTGTCCGTCGATCTTCACGTCTTTGCCTCCCAGTCTTGCATGTAGTCCGTCTCGGCCACGCGGCCCGTGAACGCGGGCGCGCGGCGCGCCTTGAAAGCGGCGACCCCCTCGGCCGCGTCCGGACCGGCCAGACAGGCCGAGATCGCGCGGCTTTCATACGCGTGCGCCTCGGCCGGGTGCGCCGCGCCCAGTCCGCGCAGCAACAATGCCCGCGTCACCGCGACCGACGGGGCCGAGGTCTGCGCGGCGATCTCCCGCGCAAGATCCATCGCGCGGGGCAGCACGTCGGCTGCGGGCAGCGCCTGCAACGCCAGCCCCTTCGCGGCCGCTTCCTTACCCAGGAAGGTCCGCCCCGACAGCATCCACTCCATCGCCTGCTCCAGCCCCACGATCCGGGGCAGGAACCAGCTGCAGCAGCTTTCGGCGCAGATGCCGCGGCGGGTGAACGGGAAGGCCAGCTTGGCGTCTTCGGCCACGATGCGGATATCCATGCCCAGGGTGAAGGTCAGCCCGAAGCCCACCGCTGCGCCGTTCATCGCCCCGATCACCGGCTTTCGCATGTCGTACAGCCGCAGCACCGTGACCCCGCCCACATCGGGCGGCACACCTTCGCCCGTGGCCGGGTCGCCGCCTTCTGGCAGGTCGAACCCGCCCGAGGCAAGATCGGTCCCCGCGCAGAACGCGCGTCCTTCGCCGGTGACCACGACGGCGCGCACAGCGTCGTCCGCGTCGGCCATGTCCAGCGCGCGGATCAGCTCGGCATGCGTCTCCATCCGCGCGGCATTCAGCTGGTCGGGCCGGTTGAACCGGATCAACGCCACGCCGTCCTCGACCCCGTAGAGGATATCGTGGAAGCTCATGCCAGGCGCTCCACCGCGATGGCCGTCGCCTCGCCCCCGCCGATGCAGATCGACGCGACGCCCTTCTTCAGGTCCCGCGCGGCCAGCGCATGCAGCAGCGTCACGATGATCCGCGCGCCCGAGCACCCGATCGGATGGCCCAGCGCGCAGGCCCCGCCATTCACGTTCACCTTGTCATGGGGCAGGTCCAGGTCGCGCATCGCGGCCATGGCCACCACAGCGAAGGCCTCGTTCACCTCGACCAGATCGACGTCCTTCAGCGACCAGCCGGTCTTCTCCATCAGCTTGCGGGTGGCTGCGATGGGCGCGGTGGTGAACAGGCTCGGCGCCTGCGCATGTCCCGCATGGCCCCGGATCACGGCCAAGGGCGTCAGCCCCATCTTCTCGGCCACGCTTCGACGCATCAGCGCCAGCGCCGCCGCCCCGTCCGAGATGCTGGACGAGTTGGCCGCCGTCACCGTCCCCCCCTCGCGGAAGGCGGGCTTGAGGTTCGGGATCTTCTCCGGCTTCGCGCGCCCCGGCTGCTCGTCGGTGTCCACATCGCCCAGCGCCACAATCTCGCCCGCAAAGGCACCGCTTTCGATGGCTTTCTTCGCCCGGGCCAGCGACTCCAGCGCATACTCATCCTGTGCAGACCGGGTGAACTGATACGCCTCGGCGCAATCCTCGGCAAAGGTGCCCATGGCGCGCCCCTTGTCATAGGCGTCCTCCAGCCCGTCGAGGAACATGTGATCGACGACCTTGCCGTGCCCCGCACGATACCCCATACGCGCCTTTTCCAGCAGGTAGGGCGCGTTCGTCATGCTCTCCATCCCGCCAGCAACGACGATGTCGGCGGACCCCATGGCGATGGCATCATGCGCCATCATTGCGGTCTTCATGCCCGACCCGCAGACCTTGTTCAACGTCGCACAGGGCACGCCCTCCGGCAGCCCGGCCCCCATCGAGGCCTGCCGCGCCGGCGCCTGGCCCAAACCCGCTGGCAGCACGCAACCCATCAGCACCTCGTCCACCCGGTCGGGCGCGATCCCGGCGCGGTCCAAAGCGGCGCGGATCGCCGCCGATCCCATCTCGGGCGCGGATTGCTTTGACAACGCCCCCATGAAGCTGCCCATGGGCGTGCGCGCCGCCCCAACGATGACCACCGGATCGTCCATGACCGTCCTCCCTGACGCAATTTACTCATCGGTAACGCGCCCGGAAGCCAAGCGGAAGGGGTGGGCTTTCCCTTCCCGCACGTCCCGCCTACCCTCGCCCCGAAACGGCCAGGGAGGGACAAGATGCCGGGCAAGTATTTCGAGGAGTTCGAGGACGGTCAGGTCTTCGACCACGACTGGACGCGCACAATCACCGAAGCCGACAACCGCTGGTTCTCGCTTCTGACGATGAACCCCCAGCCTTTGCATATCGACGCCCATTACGCGGCGACCGAAACCGACTTCGGCCGCCCGCTGGTCAATTCCCTGTTCACCCTGGGCCTGATGGTCGGGATGAGCGTGAACGACACGACCTTCCGCACCACGGTCGCGAATCTCGGGATGACCGACGTCAAGTTCCCCCACCCCCTGTTCGAAGGCGACACCGTCCGCATCCGCACCACCGTCCTTTCGAAGCGCGAAAGCCGCAAGCGTCCCGACGACGGCATCGTCAACTTCCGCCACGAATGCTTCAACCAGGACGGCGTCCTGTGCGGCACCTGCGACCGCGCCGCCCTGATGCGAAAGCGCCCGGCATGAGCGATCTGCAAGGCAGCCGCGTCCTGATCGTCGGCGGCACCGGCGGCATCGGTCTCGCCACCGCGCGCACAATGAAGGCCGCCGGCGCGACGCTGACCCTCGCGGGCCGCGACCCCGACCGCGCCCGAGCCGCCGCCGAAACCCTCGGCGCCCATGCCGTCACCGGCGACGCGGCCAACCCCGACGACGCCACCCGCATGATTGCCGAGGCGCGCGAGGCGATGGGCGGGATCGACGTGCTTATGTGTTCGGCCGGGGGCGATCCGATGCCACGGCTCTTGAAGGACATCCCGGTCGGCGACGTCATGGCCGACATCACGGGTGTTCTCGCCCCCGTCGTCACGCCCGCCCGCGCCGTCTATCCGGTGATGGCCGACCAGGGCGGCGGCTGTATCCTGCTGGTCGCCTCGGACGCAGGGAAAACCGCCACGCCGGGCGAAGTCGCCATCGGCGCCGCCATGGCCGGGATCGCAATGTTCGCCCGCGCCATGGCGATCGAGGTCAAACGCCAGGGCATCCGCGTCAATTGCCTGACCCCCTCGATCGTGCGGGGCACGTCCCTCTACGACAAGCTGATGGCCGACCCCTTCGCCAGCAAACTGTTCCAGAAGGCAGAAGCAATGGCCCATCTTGGCGTGGCCGAGCCCGAAGATCTCGCCCATCTCGCAACATTCCTCGCCAGCCCCGCGGCGGCGAAGATCACCGGCCAGACGATCTCGGTCACCGGCGGTATCTCGGCCATCTGATCCACCGCGCGCCGCCTTCACCCGATCCTAACGCGCGCCGGAGCATATCCACCCCGCGCGCCACGACGAAGACAGCGAAACTTGATCGAGAGGGGCCGTGCGGCCTGACACCCCGCACATCGCCCCGATCACAGGTTTCACCGGTGAGACCACGACCGGGGGTGACGCCCCGTCTCGACCCATTCGCGACAGGCGGGCCCGCCCTCTTCCTCGCATCGTCGAAAGCAGAACAGCCCGGCGCCTCACCAAGGCGACCCCGGGCCAATCCCGCATCCGCATTCATCCTTGTCAGAAATACCCCACGGGGGTCCGGGGGTGTGAAACCCCCGGTCCGCGCTCACCTCTCGCCGCTGACCCACCAGATCGCGACCAGCCCCGCGGCCAGCGCCGCCACGGTTGCGGCAATTCCCAAAAGGAACGTCCCGGTCGTCGAATCCACTTCCAGCACGATCAGCTTGCGCACCACCGCCAGCATCCCGATCACGATGACGGTCCGAAGCTGGCCGAGTCCATGCTCGCCCGAAACCAGCTGCCGGATGGAATGCGCCAGCTCCAGCGCGATGATGGCGGCCAGAACCCGGTCGAACAAAGTCTGGAACTGGCCGTAGTCCAGCGTCGCGTTTTCGGCCAGGGTGGTGTCGATCAGGGTCCGGAAGAACGCCCATGTCGCCAGGAACACCACAGCGACCATCCCCACGAGGATCAACGCGGAAATGACCTGTTCGACCCGCGAATAGGCGCGGATGAATCGGCTGTCCGGTGTGGACATGACGTCTCCTCCCTTGCAGCGATCTCGGCCTTCAACCCTAGCCCGTGATGCCCCGACGGAAAGCCCGACCCCTTGCGCCCCCCCGTCCGGCCCCATAAGAGGCACGCGATCGAAAAGGGGGCCCGCGATGTCGCGTCTCGTCATGAAATTCGGCGGCACGTCCGTCGCCACGCTCGACCGTATCAAGCGGGCCGCCAAGCGCGTCGCGCGTGAGGTTGCGAACGGCCACGAGGTCATCGTCATCGTCTCGGCCATGTCCGGCAAGACAAACGAACTGGTCGGCTGGGTGAACGAGACCTCGCCCTTCTACGACGCGCGCGAATACGACGCCGTCGTCAGCTCGGGCGAAAACGTGACCGCGGGCCTCATGGCGCTAACATTGCAAGAGATGGAGATTCCCGCCCGGTCCTGGCAGGGCTGGCAAGTGCCGCTGAAGACGAACGGCGCCCACGGCGCCGCCCGGATCGAAGAGATTCCGACCGCCAACCTGGACGCGCGCTTCGCCGACGGGATGAAGGTCGCGGTGGTCGCGGGCTTTCAGGGCATCAGCCCCGAAGGACGGATCACCACGCTGGGCCGGGGCGGATCGGACACCACCGCCGTCGCCTTCGCCGCCGCCTTTGATGCGGTGCGCTGCGACATCTATACGGATGTGGACGGCGTCTATACCACCGACCCGCGCATCACCGCCAAGGCCCGCAAGCTCGACCGCATCGCGTTCGAGGAGATGCTCGAGCTTGCATCGCTCGGCGCCAAGGTGCTGCAAACACGCTCGGTCGAGCTGGCGATGCGCTACAATGTGAAACTCAGGGTGCTCTCCTCGTTCGGAGAGTATGACGAGACCGCGGGAACGCTGGTCTGCGCGGAGGACGAGATCATGGAATCCAATGTCGTGAACGGCGTCGCCTATTCGCGCGACGAAGCCAAGATGACCCTTCTGGGGGTCGAGGATCGCCCGGGCATCGCCGCGGCCATCTTCGGGCCGCTGGCCGATGCGGGGATCAACGTGGACATGATCGTCCAGAACATCTCGGAAGGCGGCAAGACCGACATGACCTTCTCGTGCCCCGTCGACCAGGTGGCCCGCGCGAAGAAGTCGATTGAGGACGCCAAGGCGTCCGGCGCCTACGAATTCGGCGAGCTTGTGGCCGATCAGGACGTGGCCAAGGTGTCCGTCGTGGGCATCGGGATGCGCAGCCATGCGGGCGTCGCCGCGCACATGTTCAAGGCGCTGAAGGACGAGAACGTCAACATCAAGGTCATCACCACGTCCGAGATCAAGATCTCGGTCCTGATCGACCGCAAGTACATGGAGCTGGCCGTTCAGGCACTGCACGACGCGTTCGAACTGGAAAAGATCGGCACCGCCTGATCCCTGCCCGGCGGCCTCTCGCCCGGGTGAAATTCCCGGGCACCGGGCACCCCGGTGCCGCAGGGGCATCCCTTGGCGTCTTTCCAGAACGGCTCACGTCCCCTAAGAGCAGTTAGGGTTAATCGGGCCGCGAGCGGTCGAGAAAGGTTGCGGGGACGCGCGCCATGCCAAATCGCAGCGAGAGCGAAAGCGAAAGCCGCAAGCTGCTGAAGCGCTTGCGCGACACCCTTGCCGAGGAAAGCGAGGGGCAGGAACGGCTCGACCATATCACCACGATCATCGCGTCATCGATGCAGACCGAGGTCTGCTCGATCTACCTGTTCCGCGACCCCGAAACGCTGGAGCTCTGCGCGACCGAGGGCCTGAACCCCGCGGCCGTCCACCAGACCCGGATGCGTCTGGGCGAGGGCCTGGTGGGGCGCGTCGCCCGGCTGGGGCAGAACATCAACGCCGCCGACGCGCCCTCCACCCGGGGCTTTCGCTACATGCCCGAGACGGGCGAGGAGATCTATTCCAGCTTCCTCGGCGTGCCGATCCAGCGCCTGGGCGACAAGCTGGGCGTGCTGGTCGTCCAGTCGAAAGAGGCGCGCGGCTATACCGACGACGAGGTCTACGGCCTGGAAGTCGTCGCCATGGTGCTGGCCGAGATGACCGAGCTTGGCGCCTTCGTCGACGACAGCGCGGCCCTGTCGGCCCGCCACCAGCACCCCGTCATGGTCCGCGGCACCGTCGGACAGGAAGGCACGGCCGAGGGGCACGTCTGGCTGCACGAGCCCCGCGTCGTCGTCACCAACCCCGTGGCCGAGGATACGCAGGCCGAGATCGCGCGCCTGAACGACGCGATCCGCCAGTTGCAGGTCAGCGTCGACGACATGCTGGGCAGTGCCGGGATCGCCGACAAGGACCAGCGCGACGTGCTGGAAACCTATCGCATGTTCGCCCATTCCCGCGGCTGGATCCGGCGCATGTGCGAGAACATCGAACGCGGCCTGTCAGCCGAAGCCGCCGTCGAGAAAGAGCAATCCTCGGCCCGCACGCGCCTGCAATCGGCATCGGACGCCTATATCCGCGAGCGGATGCACGACCTCGACGACCTGTCGCGCAGACTCTTGCGCATCCTGACCGGCCAAGGGTCCGAGACGGGGGCCGAGATGCCCGCCGACCCGATCCTGGTCGCGCGCGACATCGGCCCCGGCGACCTGCTGGATTACGGGCGCACGCTGAAGGGCATTGTTCTGGAAGGCGGATCGGTCGGCAGCCACGCCGCGATCATCGCCCGCGCCCTGGCCATTCCGCTGGTCATCCACGCCGATCACATCACGACCGAGGCGCTGAACGGCGATCATATCATGCTGGACGGCGAACAGGGCATCGTCCACCTGCGCCCAGAGGAAAACATCGCCGCCGCCTTCCGCGACAAGATGGCGATGCAGGCGCAGGCGCAGGAACGCTATGCCTCGCTGCGCGACAAGCCCGCCACGACGCTGTGCGGCACCACCGTGTCGCTGACGATGAACGCCGGGCTGATGGCCGACCTGCCCTCGCTGGCCGGATCGGGGGCCGAAGGCGTGGGCTTGTTCCGGACCGAGCTGCAGTTCCTTGCCAACCGCTCGATGCCCCGGCGCGGCGATCTGGCGAAGCTTTATAGCCGCGTGATGGACGCAGCCCAAGGCAAGCCGGTGGTGTTCCGCACCCTCGATATCGGGTCGGACAAGGTCCTGCCCTACATGAAGCGCCCGGACGAGCCGAACCCGGCCCTGGGCTGGCGGGCCATCCGCGTCGGGCTGGACAAGAAGGGCGTGATGCGGATGCAGCTTCAAGCGCTGATCCGCGCCACGGCGGGCCGGACGCTGGATGTGATGTTCCCCTTCATCGCGCAACTGGACGAGTTCCGGGCCGCGCGCGACATCCTCGACCGCGAGATCGAACGCGAGCGTCGGCTGGGCCATACCCTGCCCACGCAAATCCGCGTGGGCGCGATGCTGGAAACGCCGTCGATGGTCTTCGCCCCCGATGCCTTCTTCGAAGAAGCCGACTTCATCTCGATCGGCGGCAACGATCTCAAGCAGTTCTTCTTCGCCGCCGACCGCGAGAACGAGCGGGTGCGTCGCCGGTACGATACGCTGAATATCTCGTTCCTGAACGCGCTTCAGATGATCGTGGACCGGTGCCACGCCTTCGGCACGCCCTTAAGCTTCTGCGGCGAAGACGCGGGCCGTCCATTGGAGGCGCTGTGCCTTGCGGCCATCGGGCTGCGTGCCCTGTCGATGCGCCCCGCCTCGATCGGGCCGGTCAAGAACCTGCTGCGCCGGGTGGATATCGGCGAGGCGCGCGAGGTGATCGAAACCGCGCGACACAGCCGCCAGCAAAGCGTTCGCGAGCCGATCAACCTGTGGCTGACCGAGATGCTGACCCGAACCTGATCGGCCGAAGCCGGGTCGGTCAGGCGTGATCCAGGGTCAGTGTCACACGCTCGCCCACGAAATGGGACGTGCCGAACTCGACAGGGCGGCCGGCCGGATCGACGCTGAGGCTGACGCCAAGGATCAGGGCAGTCCCGGCGGAAATCTGCAAAAGCGCGGCCTGCGCCGGGTCGGCCGTGACGGCGGTGATCCGGGTCGTGCGCCGGGTGTAGTCTGGCACACCCGCGCGGGCCAGCGCCTCGGTGACCGACGACAGTTCGGACAGGGCGTCCGCCAGCCCCGGCAACCGGTCTTCGGGAAAGGCCGAGGCGAACAGGGCGATCGGCACCCCGTCAGACAGGCTGATCCCCTCGGTCGCGATGACGCGCCCGGACGTCGAAATCTTCAGCGCCTCGGCTTCGGCCTCTGTCGGATTTCGCGTCTCGATCAGGGTGGTGTGGCGTTTCGGGAAGCGCCCGGCGGCCGAAATATTGCGATGGAACCGCACCTTCGGGCCCAAGGCATACTCGGCCGGTCTTGACGCAACGAAAACACCGACGCCCCGCCGAGAGTGAAGCAGCCCCTCCTGCGACAAGTGGGCCAGCGCGCGGCGCACGGTGTGGCGGTTCACGCCGAACCGCTTGGACAACTGCGCCTCGGTCGGAAGGCGCGCGCCCGGTGCACGGACGCCCTGCGCGATTTCTGCGCGAAGCGTCTCGGCAATGGAAGACCAGATCGTTTCCGCCGTCATGGAGAATTTGTGACACCTTCACGACCGCCTGTCTACTTGTCGATCCACCGTTGTCCACTTGTCGACACCCCAGCATGGGGGCCGTGCGGTCGTATGAAGGGCCCGATCAGTCCCGCCCGGCAATCGCCCGGTGGAGGTTCAGGACGGTCTGCGCCTGCTTCAGGTGGGGAATGTCGATCATCTTGCCGTCGAGGCCCACCGTCCCCGCCCCCGGTTCGGCCTCGAACGCGGCGACGACACGTTCGGCATGGGCGACGACCTCGGGCGACGGGGCGAAACTGTCGTTGATCGGCGCGACCTGCGCGGGGTGGATGGCCAGACGACCCGCGAACCCCTCGCCAGCCGCCCGGGACGAAGATTGGCGCAGCCCCGCCTCGTCGCGGAAATCGATGTGCAGGGTGTCGATGGCCGCCACCCCCGCGGCCTTCGCAGCCAGAAGCACCTGCACCCGCGCCATCCTGTAGATCAGCGCCCATTGCCCCGTTTCGGGATCCAGGTTGGTCGCGGCCCCCAGCGCGGCGGACAGATCCTCGGCCCCCCATGTCAGGCCGATCAGGCGCGGCAGGGGGATTTCCGCGAACTCGGCCAGCTTCAGCGTGCCGGCCGCGGTTTCGGTCGCGACGGGCAGGATGCGGGTGCGACCGGCGGCGATCCCGTGCGCCGCCTCGAACGCGTCGAGCCACAGCGACAGGACGCGCACGTCGTCGGCCCCTTGCGTCTTGGGCAGCACGATGCCGTCCGGCGCCCCTGGCATGACCGCCGTCAGATCACCCAGCGCATCCTCGTCCAGCGGATTGACCCGGACATAGATCAGCGGCCTGCGCGCGTCCCCCGGTCGGGCGGCCAGATGCTCCAGAACCAGATCCCGCGCCGCCGCCTTGCCGGCCGGGGCGACGCTGTCCTCAAGGTCCAGGATCAGGGCATCGGCGCCCGACATGTCGGCCTTGGCCAGCTTGCGTTCGCTGTCGCCGGGAATAAAAAGCCAGGATCGGGGCGTCATTTCGGGCATTCAATCCATCCTTGTGCAGGTCCCCATGTCTTAGCTGCCGGGCCCGCGTTCCCCAAGCCCCGCGCGGCGGCGGTTTCGCTTCGGGCCATGGCGCAGTATGACCCCCACACCGGGGCACGGAGGATTTACATGTCGGAGATATCGACCCAAGGGGCGAACGCACCGCTCAGCGGTCTGCGCGTGGTCGAACTGGCGCGGATCCTGGCAGGGCCATGGATCGGGCAAACCCTCGCCGACCTGGGCGCCGAGGTCATCAAGGTCGAAAGCCCCGAGGGCGACGACACCCGCCGTTGGGGGCCCCCCTTCATCGACAGGCCGACACCCGAAGGCGGGACCGAACGGGTCGCCGCTTATTTCCACGCGGCCAACCGTGGCAAGACCTCGATCACCTGCGACTTCCGCGACCCCGCCAAGCTTGAACGGCTGCGCGACCTGATCGACGGGGCGGATGTCGTGGTAGAGAATTTCAAGGTCGGGGGGCTGAAGCGCTTCGGGCTGGATTACGAGACGCTTTCAGCGCGCAACCCGGGCCTGGTCTATGCCTCGGTCACGGGCTTCGGGCAGTCGGGGCCACGCGCACGGCAGCCGGGATACGACTTCCTGATCCAGGGCATGTGCGGCATCATGGACCTGACCGGAGAGCCCGAGGGCCAGCCGCAGAAGATCGGCGTCGCGTGGATCGACATCTTCACCGGGCTTTACGGCGTGATCGGAATCCAGGCCGCCCTGGCCGAGCGGGTCCGGTCGGGGCGCGGGCAGCACGTTGACCTGTCGCTTCTGGATTGCGGGGTCGGTGTGCTGGCCAATCAGGCCGCGAACCACCTTCTGGGCGGCACCCAGCCCACCCGCCTGGGCAACGCGCATCCAAACATCGTGCCCTATCAGGTCTTCCCCGCCGCCGACGGCTTCCTGATCGTGGCCTGCGGCAACGACCGGCAGTTCGCCGCCTTCTGCGACGTGCTGGGGCGCGCCGAGCTGGCAGCCGATCCCCGGTTCGCCACGAACGAGGCTCGGGTCGATCACCGTGACATACTGTGCGCGGACCTCACGCAGGCGACCGCCATGGTGGACCGGGATACGCTGATCGGCCGGCTCGAGGCGGCTGGGGTGCCCGCGGGGCCGATCAACACGGTCCCCGAAGCGCTGAGCGATCCCCAGATCGCCGCCCGGGGCATGCGCGTCGCACCAGAGGGGATGGAGGGCCTTAGAACCCCGATCCGCTTCGGACGCAGCGACATGACGGTGGACCGGGCAGCCCCGGCCCTTGGGGCGGGCGATTGGGGGTTTCGCGCGCGCAAGACCTGAAGCTTTCCGCAAAGGCGTACGGACGCGACATGAAGCGGACATCGTCGTGTACCCAAAGGCACGGGCCGCACAGACACCCGTCACCGGCCTAAAATTTCAAACGGTGTTTGGTGGAGCCGAGGGGGATCGAACCCCTGACCTCGTCATTGCGAACGACGCGCTCTCCCAACTGAGCTACGGCCCCGATATGGGCCGCTAGATGACGGAGCGCCCGGGGGTTGTCAAGCGTGGAACCTCAGCCGGTCTGGCACGTCTTTCTCGTATGATCTCCTCCCTTTTCTTTCGGTTCCGGCTGTTCTCGCGGCGTCTCTGGGTGCGCTCTGCGCTGATTTCCGGACTGGCGTTGATCGCCGCGTTCCTGGCGCCTTTGGGCAATTACATCCCGTTTGGCATCGCGGCGAAGATCGACGAAGAGACGCTGCAGGATCTGCTGGACGTCATCACGGCGTCGATGCTGACGGTCTCGACGTTTTCGCTGTCGATCATGGTGTCGGCCCACTTGGCGGCCGATGCGAACACGACCCCCAGGGCGCACCGGATGCTGCAACAGGACAGCCGCACGCAGACGGTGATCGCGACCTTCATCGGCGCCTTCGTCTATGCGCTGGCGATGACGGTGATGATCGATTTCGGCGTCTTCCAGACGGGCGAATTCGCCCTGATCTACGCCTTCACGGTCGCGGTCGCGGCGTTGATCGTGGCCGCGTTGTTGCGGTGGGTCGGACACCTGGACGGCCTGGGATCGGTCGAGGCGACGCTGCGCCGGGCCGAGGCCCGCGCGGTCGAATCGATCGATGTCTATCGCCGCACGCCGTTTCTGGGCGGGCGCAGTCCGAAGGGAGACGTGGCCGGGGCCCTGCAAGAATTGACCGCCGAACGGTCGGGGTTCTTGCAAAACGTCGATACCGGCAAGCTGTCGAAGGATTTGGATCACTGGGGCGGCACGGCCTATCTGCGCCACCGGCCGGGGGCCTGGCTGGCCCAGGGGGACGTCTTGGCCGAGATCGGGATCGACCGGCTGGACGAGGATCGACAGGCGAAGCTCAGGGCCGCGTTCACCATAGACGACCGCCGTGAGCCCGGGCAGGACGTCATCCAGTCGCTGATCGTGCTGGCCGAGATCGGCGAGCGCGCATTGTCGCCAGGGATCAACGATCCGCGCACGGGGCTGGACGCGATCTCGCGCATCACGCGGCTGGTGTTGACCATGCCGGCGGAACGGGAACTCGATCAGCCGCCTGCCCCGCGGGTCTTCGTCCCGGCGCTGAAGACCGAGGAAGTCCTTGCGGCCACGCTGGACCCGCTGGCCCGCGACGGGAAGGCGTTTTTCGAGGTGCAGATCTCGATCCAGACCGCCGCGGCACAACTGGCCACGCATGACGCGGCCGGGATCAGGGAGGCCGCCGTCGACCTCAGCGCGCGTGGCTTGGCCTATGCCGAAGACGGGCTTTTGCTGGCGCAGGACATGCGCAAGATCGCCGCGCGGGCGCTGGCGGACGGTCCTGCCGCAACGCTGGACGCGGACCGGGCCGCCTCGCCCCAAGGGGATGGGCCCGACCCGATGCACGCCGAACGAGCGGCGCGGGACGCCTAGGCGCAGCCCTGCCCCGAGCGAGCCTAGTAGAGACCGCCCGAGCTGAGCGTGCCGAAGGTCGCCTTCTTCGTGGGGATCACCACCGTCTTGCCGGTGGCGTTCTGGACCTGCTGGCCCGATCCGCCGCCCGCACCTTCGACGAGGGGAAGGTTCGCGCCCATCTCGAAGCCGCCATCGAAGGTCACGCCGAAGATCGGCTCTTCGCCAAGGCGGAAATACTCGGCAACGACGTCCGGACCGGACGCGCTGTCAGGAAGACGGGCGCCGGTGAAGCGGTTGATCTTGATGAAATGACCGCCCGGGGGCACCTCGAACGGGCCGCCGCCGTATTTCTCGGTCGCGGCCTTCATCACCTTGTTGAAGACCGGCGCGCACATGCCGCCGCCCGACGCGCCCGAGCCCAAGCTTCGCGGCTGGTCGTGGCCGATATAGCAGCCCGCCGCGATGTTCGAGGTAAAGCCGACGAACCAAACGTCCTTGGCGTCGTTGGTGGTGCCGGTCTTGCCCGCCACGGGCACGCCCAGATCGACCTTGCCGCGCGCGGTGCCGCGTTCCACGACACCCTTCATCATCGACGTCAGCTGGTAGGCCGTGATCGCGTTCATCACACGTTCGCGGTTCGACACGATGGTGGGCGCAACGCCGGGCTCAAGACTGGCGATGTCGCAGTCGAAGCATTGGCGTCGGTCGTGGGTATAGACGCTGCGCCCCCAGCGGTCCTGCACGCGGTCGACCAGCGTCGGCTCCACCCGCTCGCCGCCATTGGCGAACATCGAATAGGCCGCGACCATCTTGTAAAGCGTCGTCTCCTCGGACCCCAGCGAGTTGGCCAGGAACCGCCCCATGTTGTCGTAGACCCCGAACCGCTCGGCATAGCTGGCGACCGTGTCCATCCCGACCTCCTGTGCGAGGCGCACGGTCATCAGGTTGCGCGATTGCTCGATCCCGGTGCGCAGGGGCGTGGGACCGTAGAACTTGTTCGAGTAGTTCTTGGGCCGCCACAGGCCCTGGGGCGTGTTGATCTCGATGGGCGCGTCGACCACGACCGTGGCGGGCGAGAAGCCCGAATCCAGCGCGGCGGCATAGACGAAGGGCTTGAACGACGAACCCGGCTGCCGCGTCGCCTGCGTGGCGCGGTTGAAGACCGAATGCTGATAGCTGAAGCCGCCCTGCATCGCCAGAACGCGGCCGGTGTCCACGTCCATCGCCATGAACGCGCCCTCGACCTCGGGGACCTGTCGCAAGGTCCAGCGGATGAATGCACCATCGCCGTCGGCGGTCATCTTGCGCACGTGGACCACGTCGCCACGGGCGAAATTCTCGAAGAAATCGCCGCGCAGCCATTGGATGTCCTCGCGCGGGACTGTCTGGGTGCCCTGCCCTTCGACGCCCACGGTCAGGGACTGGTCGGCGATGTCCAGAACGACCGCCGGGAACCACGGCCCGTCCAGTTCGATGTCGCGGGCGATATTCACGCCGGCCAAAGCATCTTCCCAGTCGCCAAGCTGGTCTTCGGGGATGGTCTTGCCGCTGCCGCGCCACCGGCCCAGGCCGCGGTCGTAATTCTCCAGCGCTTCCTGCAGGGCGACGGCCGCGACCTTCTGCAGTTCGGGGTCCATGGTGGCACGCACCGACAGGCCGCCGCCGAAGAACTCCCCCTCGCCGAAATCACGGCTAAGCTGGCGACGGATCTCGTCGGTGAAATAGTCGCGCGGCGGGATCTCGTCGCGGAAGCTTTCGAAGTCTCCGCCCTGCACGGACAGAAGCGGCGCGACGCGGGCTTCGCGATACTCGGGCTCGGTCAGATAGCCGTTCTCGAACATCTCGCGCAGAACGAAGTTGCGCCGCTCGATCGCGCGCTCCTTGGCGCGCACCGGATGGTAGGTCGACGGTGCCTTGGGCAGCGCGGCCAGATAGGCGGCCTCCTGAGGCTCGAGCTCGGTCAGCGGCTTGTTGAAATAGCTCTGCGCGGCGGCAGTGACGCCATAGCTGTTCTGACCGAGGAAAATCTCGTTGAGGTAGAGTTCGAGGATCTTGTCCTTCGACAGCGTCTCTTCGATGCGGGCGGCCAGGATCAGTTCTTTCACCTTGCGCTCGGCCGAGCGTTCGCCGCCCAGAAGGAAGTTCTTCATCACCTGCTGCGTGATGGTCGAGGCACCGCGCACGGCCCCGCCCTGCGCCGCGTCGAGGGCGGCAGCCACCATGCCGCGCGGATCGTAGCCCTGGTGGGTATAGAAGTTCTTGTCCTCGGCCGAGATGAAGGCGTGCTTCACCATGTCCGGAATCTCGTTCGCGGGGGTGAAGAGGCGCCGTTCCTCGGCGAATTCGTCGATGATCTTGCCCTCGGCCGAGTAGATGCGGCTGATCGTCGGGGGCGTGTACTGCGCCAGCTGGTCGGTATCGGGCAGGTCCCGCCCGTAGATCCAGAAGACCCCGCCGATGGACAGCGCCACGGCAAGGGCGCCCATGGTGACGAGCGTGAAGAGTCCGCCGAAGAGGGAAAGGATGGCGCGGATCACTGGCAGATCTCCGGGGTCGGGAACGGGAAGTGGGGTCTTCTAGCGTGAAGGCCGCGTGAAATCAAAACCGCATCGGCGGAATTATGTGCAGGAACACGGGGCCGTGATCCCGTCATTGCATCAATCGTTTCGCTTCGGCCGCGTCCGCCCTAGCCCAGGTTTCGACGCCTTCGCGAATGCCGTGCGCCGCCTCGCGCCGCCACGCGGCGTCCAGCAGGTTGTGGCGGTCGCGGTCACTGGACAGAAAGCCCAGTTCGATCAGGACAGACGGGATGTCGGCCCCCCGTAGCACCGAGAAATCGGCCGACAGGCGGGGTCGCTTGTGAAGATCGCCGGTCGCGCGGGACAGGCCGTTCACGATCTCGTCGGCCAATGCGGCGGATCGCGGTCCGGTCTCGGCGCGCACCATCTCTTGCAGGATCGTCGCAACCTCGTCGTCGGCGATCTGCAGATCCACGCCCGCCAGCAGATCCGTCCGGTCCATCCGTTCGGCCAGCTTCTGCGACGCGTCGTCCGAGGCCTCGGACGACAGGGTATAGACCGAGGCCCCCGAGGCCGCCCCTTCGGCCAGCGCGTCGGCATGCAGGGACAGGAACAGGTCGGCCTGCCTCGCGCGCGCCACGCCGACGCGATCCGGCAAGGGCACGAACGCATCGTCGGTCCGGGTCAGGCTGACCTCCATCCCGGCGGCGTTCAGGATCTCGGCCAGTTCCAGCGCGAATTGCAGCATCAGGTCGGACTCGCGGCTGCCGCCGACCTCGGCGCCCGGATCGAAGCCGCCATGCCCGGGGTCGAGCGTGACCCGCAACGGGCGGTCGCCGAGCTGGCGCATGACGGGCGGCGCGACTTCCTCGGGCTGGGGCAGCGCGAAGGCGGCGTCGTCCGGCAGGCCGACTTCGGCGTCGAAACGCTCCTGCGTGGTGGGGGCCATCTGCAGTTTCAGGACTGCACCCTCGATCCCGGCGATGGCGAGGCCCGCGGTCTCGATCCGCATGGGCGCGCCCAGTTCGATCACCAGCCGCGACCATCCCTCGCGGAACCGACCACGATAGAGGCCCGCCACGATGTCCGAGGCGACGAGGGCTTCAAGGTCCACCCCCGAAAAGTCGACTTCCGAGAAATCCATGACCAGCCGTCGCGGCGCGTCCAGGGTGAAGACGCGCCATTGCACCGGCTGGCTGAGGGCCAGTTCCACGTGCAGGTTGGCGCCGAAATCCTCGATCCGGCTTCTGTCGGGGTCGATGCGGGCCAGGGCCGTCAGTTGATCCTCCGCCGGGACCTGATCCAGCGACTGGGCAGCCGTGCTTTCGTCCGGAACGCCGTCCCAGACGTCAGATGTGTCTTCCTGCGGACGTGCCTCGGTGGACAAAAGCCCCACCGCCAGAAGGCCAATCGCCAGTGTTCTGAATCCCATGCATTCCGTGCCTCTTGTCATCCCGCCTCGGCCGGGGTCTTGGCGCCTCGGTCCTGGGGGTAGCCTAGCATTTCAGCGCCGATGCCAAAAGGAAAATCAGGCCCTTGCGGCCCAATCACGCAAGCGGTCCAGGCCCTCGGCAATGTCCGCCGTCGCCCGCGCGTACGAAAATCGCAGCATTCCCGCCCCGCGCGCCGGATCGAAATCCAGACCCGGGGTCACGGCCACCCCCGCCTCGTCCAGGATGCGCGTGGACAGCGACAGCGAGTCGTCCGACAAATGCCGGCTGTCGGCATAGACGTAGAAGGCGCCATCAGGCGGCGCGAAGCTGGGGAACCCCGCTGCGGCCAAACCGTCGATCATCAGCTGCCGGTTCGCCGCATAGACCGAGCGGTTGGCCTCGAGCTCGGCCGTGCAGTCGAAGCTGGCAAGGGCGGCGACCTGGCTGGCGTGGGACGGGCAGATGAACATGTTCTGCGCCAGCCGTTCGACCGTGCGGATATGGGACTCGGGGACGACCATCCAGCCGACGCGCCAGCCCGTCATCGAGAAGTATTTCGAGAAGGAATTGATGACGAACACGTCGTCCGTCAGTTCCAGCGCCGAGACGGCGGGGCGGTCGTAATGCAGGCCGTGATAGATCTCGTCCGAGATCAGCGCGACGTCTTCGGACGCGCAGCGGTCGACCAGCGCGCCCAGCCCGTCCCGCGACAGCATCGTGCCAGCCGGATTGCCGGGCGAGGCGACGATCAGCCCGTCCAGATCCGTGCCGATCTGGTCCGGGCGCGGCTGGAAGCGGTCCTCCATCGTGGTGGGGATCCCCACCGCCTCAAGCGATAGCGCGGTCAGGATATGACGATAGGACGGGTATCCCGGCAGCCCCAGCCCCACCAGGTCGCCCGCGTCGAAGAGTGCAGTGAAGGCCAACACGAACCCCGCCGACGCCCCCGCCGTGACCACGACCCGCGCCGGGTCCAAGTCCACGCCGTGCCAGTCGCGGTAATGTTTTGCGATCCGGGCGCGCAGTTCGGGCAGGCCCAGCGCCACGGTATACCCCAGCGGATCGGCCGCCATCGCCGCCGCCAGCGCGGCGCGCGCGCCTTCGGGGGCAGAGGTGCCGGGCTGGCCGACCTCCATGTGTATGATCCGGCGTCCCTGCGCCTCGGCGGCGCGGGCGCGTTCCATCACGTCCATGACAATGAACGGATCGACCTTGCCCCGGTTCGACTGTCGCATGTTGGATCCTCCTGTCGCGGCCCTGCCTGCCCCCCTGCCCGGCGCGCGTCAATCACGTTCCCGCCAATGGGTCCGCCAATCGGCTTGCCACACCGGCCCACTTCCCGCAGGGTCGCGCCCGAGTTTTGATGGAGCCCCGCCGATGCTGAAGACCCTTTGCGCCGCCGCCCTTGCCACGGGGCTGGCCCTGCCCGCCGCCGCGTTCGACATGACCGCCATGACCAAGGCCGAGCGTCAGGCCTTCGGCGATGAAGTCCGCGCCTACCTTCTGGAGAACCCGCAAGTCCTGATGGAGGCGATCGCGGTTCTGGAAAGCCGCGAACAGCAGGCGCAGGCGTCGTCCGATGCCGATTTGATCGCGCAGAACGCCGCCGCGTTGTTTGACGGCGACGACTGGGTGGGCGGCAACCCCGATGGCGACATCACCGTGGTTGAGTTCCTGGACTATCGCTGCGGCTATTGCCGGCGCGCTTTCCCCGAGGTGGAAGAGCTGATCGAAAGCGACGGCAACATCCGCCTGATCGTGAAGGAATTTCCGATCCTGGGCGAGCAATCCACGTTGGCCTCGCGCTTTGCCATCGCCACGCAGCTGGTCGCCGGCGACGACGCCTACGAGGCGGTGCATGACGGGCTGATGACGATGCGCGCCGACGTGACGCCCGACAGCCTGGCCGATCTGGCCGAGGAGGCGGGCCTCGACTTCGCCGAGATCGAGGCGCGGATGGACTCGGAGGAGGTGAACACCCGGATCTCCGAGACGCTGGCACTGGGTCAGGCAATGGGCGTGAACGGTACGCCGTCCTTCGTCTTCGGCGACCAGATGGTGCGCGGCTATGTGCCCCTGGATGCGATGCGCCAGATCGTCGAAGACGAGCGGGGCTGAGGCCCCGCCCCCCCCGGGATCACCCCTTGGCGAGGTGCAGGTAGGTCTCGTCATAGCGGCGCGACAGGTGGTCGCCCGCAAGGATCGTCCGGCCTGACCCCATGGGGGCCACGTTGGTGTCGTAGTTCGGATTGAAGAACAACGGCACCGACACACGCTCGGTCGCGGTGCCGATCACCCGGTGGGGCGTGGCGCGGACCAACTCGTTGGTCCACATCTCAAGCATCTCTCCGAAATTGACGACGAAGGTGCCGGGGTTGGCCGCGACGTCGATCCATGTACCGTCGCGCAGTTGAACCTCCAGCCCGGCGGTGCCGTCGGTGGCCAGAAGCGTCAGGCAGCCGTAATCGGTATGCGGGGCGATGCCGAAATCGCGCGCGCCGGCATCGTCGGGCCGCGGCGGATAATAGTTGCCGCGCAACAGCGCCATCGGCTTGTCGAACCGGTCCGCGAAATAGTCCCGCGGTTGACCGATGGCCGTCGACAGCGCTGCCAGAAGGTCCAGCGCCACGTGCCGGGCGCCGCCGTAATAGGCCTCGAGCGTTTCACGAAAGCCCGGCAGATCCGCAGGCCAATGGTTGGGGGCGTAGTATTTCAGCCCGTGCGCGGCCAGGGGATCGTCCGCCGACAGCTCCATCCCCATGTCGAAGACCTGCTTGTAGTCAGGGTTCGCGGCCGGGTCGACCTGCTCGGCCCCCGACGCGCCCCAGCCGCGGTTCGAGCCTGTACGCGCCATGTCGATTTGGGCCTTGTGCGCCTCGTCCAGACGGAAGAACGACAGATAGGCGGCGATCACCGCCTCGACCTGGGCGCGGTCGATGGCGGTATTCGTCAGCGTCAGGAACCCCGTTTCGGTCGCGGCATGGCGCAGCGCGTCCTGCGTTTCGGGTGCATGAAGGCGGGCGGCGTCGATCTGCGGGATCATGGGCACTCTCCTGGTCGCGTGTGCCGCGTTGACGTAATCGCTTTTGACACGGGCTGAAAGCCGCTACCTCTAGGCGCAAAAGGGAACGAAGGGGACCATACCATGGCCGAGCGACAGAAACTGGCTGCCGGAAACTGGAAGATGAACGGGACCAGCGCCGAGCTGGCAGAGGTCGCGGCACTGGCAGAGACCCACGCCAATGCGGGCTGCGAAATCCTGCTGTGCCCGCCCGCCACGCTGGTCGAGCGTCTTGCGCAGAAGGCCGACGGCACGGCCATCGCGGTGGGCGGCCAGGACTGCCACTGGGAGGAGTCGGGCGCCCATACCGGCGACGTCTCGGCCGGGATGCTAAAGGACGCAGGCGCCAGCTTCGTGATCCTGGGTCACTCCGAACGCCGCGCCGACCATGGCGAGACAGACGAGGTCGTGCGCAACAAGACCAAGGCCGCCTGGGCTGCGGGCCTGACGGCCATCGTCTGCGTGGGCGAAACGCTGAGCGAGCGCGAGGCGTCGAACACCATCGACATCATCAAGGGCCAGCTGGCCGGATCGCTGCCGACACAAGCGACCGGGCTGAACCTGGTCGTCGCCTACGAACCCGTGTGGGCCATCGGCACCGGCAAGGTTCCCACCACCGACCAGATCAGCGAGGTTCACGGCGTCATCCGGGCGCAGCTGGAAAAGCGGTTCGGCCCGGGCGTGGGGCGGTCGGTGCGGCTTCTTTACGGCGGGTCGGTCAAGCCGGGCAACGCGGCCGAGATCTTCGCGGTCGAGAACGTGGACGGCGCGCTGGTCGGCGGGGCCTCGCTGAAGGCGGCCGATTTCGGCGGCATCATCGAGGCGCTGGCAAGCTCCTGACGTCGATCACCGGGCGGTCACGTCGTGGCCGTAGAGCCAATCGAACCGCGACGGCATGAAAGCCGGGGCGACACGCCCCAGCACCCGCAGGCCGGCATGCCCGACAAGCCGCGTCAGACCCGACAGGTGATAATTGCGTGCGTTGGCGTTGGCGGCGGCGATCGCCCGTTCGACCCGGGGGCGGCGCGCGGCCTCCCACCCCGGCAGGTCGCCCGCGGAGTGGGCCGCGGCGAAGGTCCACGCATCCTCCAGCGCGAGGTTCGCGCCCTGGGCCAAGAAGGGCAGCGTCGGGTGCGCAGCATCGCCAATGATCGCGACACGTCCGTCCTGCCAGCGGCGGGCAACGGGATGGCGGAATAGGCCCCACAGATGGCAGGTGTCGATCTTAGCAAGATCGTCAGCGGCCGCGGGCATCCCGGCAAAGGTGGCGCGGAAGGCGTCCGGGTCGCCGGGTTGGCGCCATCCTTCCGCAGTCCAGTCCGCCCGCTCCTGAATCCCGACGAGGTTCACCAAGCCCCCCGGAAGCGGATACCGCACGAGGTGACGCGCGGCGTCCATGTCCACCCGCGCCTCGGGCGGACGGTCCCCGGGCACGACGGCCCGCCACGCGACCTGGCCGGTGAAGAACGGCGCGTCGGCCCCGTTCAGATGCGGCCGCACGACCGAATGCAGGCCGTCGGCCCCCAGAACCGCGCCCTCGGGCGGCGGAGAGTCGATCGGCCGGCCATAGGCGACATCGATCCCGGCGGCGTCGGCGGCCTCGGACAGAATGGCGATCAGGTCGGGCCGCCGCACCAGGCGGAACGGACCTGAAAGCGGCATCCGCAGAACTTGCGCCCCGGTACGACCGTCGGCCAGTACCACCGCAAGGTTGGCCAGCGACCGCGCCTCGATCGCGGGGCCGAGGCCAAGCGCCTCCAGAACCTTGTATCCATTGGGGCTGATCTGAAGGCCGGCGCCCAGTTCGGCGGGACCTTTGGCGCGTTCGACCACGCGGACCGGAACGCCCCGGGCCGACAGGGACAGCGCCGCGGTCAATCCGGCGATCCCGGCGCCTATCACGGTCACGGGCGTCATGCGCGGGCCCTTGCAGAAACGACAACGCCGGGACCCCTGCCCCGGCGTTTGCCTGCCATACGTCGAAACATGCGGTCAGTCGTCGCGATGAACCTTCTCGCGCCGCTCGTGACGCTCCTGCGCCTCGAGGCTGAGCGTGGCGATCGGCCGTGCGTCCAGTCGCTTGAGCGAGATCGGCTCGCCCGTGACTTCGCAATAGCCGTATTCACCGTTTTCGATCCGGCGCAGGGCCGCGTCGATCTTGGCGACCAGCTTGCGCTGGCGATCCCGGGTCCGAAGCTCCAGCGCGCGGTCGGTCTCCTCGCTGGCGCGATCGGCGACGTCGGGGATATTGCGGGTGCCGTCCTGAAGGCCCTCGATCGTCGAGCGGCTTCCGTTAAGCAATTCTTCACGCCAGTCGTGCAGCTTACGGCGAAAGTATTCGAGTTGGCGTTCGTTCATGAACGGCTCGTCCTCGGCGGGACGGTAGTCGTCCGACAAGAAGGTTTCGACCCTCATTCACCCTACTCCCTTTTACTGTGGACCGATCTGTCCCATCCCTGATCAGCCCATGGGCGCGGCATACTCCAAGGATTTTATGTTGTCACGTGACATCTTCGCCCTAGCGTCAACCGTCGGGCTGGATTGCCGCACTTTCTCGCGTTATACGTGTTTCCTCCAAAGCTCAGGCGGGATCCTTCCACTTTTGCGCGTATTTACAGGTCGCCCGGCGAGAGGCGGCCCGCTTGCATCGTCCCCCGCCCGCCACTAGGCCTTGGGCCGTCATAAGGGGGTGTTCCATGCAGTTCAGTTCGACCGAGACCTATGTCGCCACCGCCGATCTGGAGCTTGCGGTGAATGCCGCGATCACTCTGGAACGGCCGCTTCTGGTCAAGGGCGAGCCTGGGACCGGCAAGACCGAGCTTGCGCGCCAGGTCAGCCAGAGCCTGGGTCTGCGGATGATCGAATGGCACGTGAAATCCACCACCCGCGCACAGCAGGGGCTTTATGAGTATGACGCCGTCAGCCGCCTGCGCGACAGCCAGCTGGGGGATGAACGGGTCCACGACGTCAAGAACTATATCCGCAAAGGCAAGCTGTGGGAGGCGTTCGAGGCCGACGAACGCGTGGTCCTTCTGATCGACGAGGTCGACAAGGCCGATATCGAGTTTCCGAACGACCTTCTGCAAGAGCTCGACCGGATGGAGTTCCATGTCTACGAGACGGGCGAGACGATCCGTGCCCGCCAACGGCCCATCGTCATCATCACCTCGAACAACGAGAAAGAGCTGCCCGACGCCTTCCTGCGCCGGTGCTTCTTCCACTATATCCGCTTCCCCGACATGGACACGCTGAAGCGTATCGTCGAAGTGCACCACCCGGGCATCAAGGACGCGATGCTGACCGCCGCGCTGACCCAGTTCTACGAGATCCGCGACCAGCAGGGGCTGAAAAAGAAGCCATCGACCTCGGAAGTGATCGACTGGCTGAAGCTGCTTCTGGCCGAAGATCTGACGGCCGAAGACCTGCGCAAGGACGGCAAGGACGCGCTGCCCAAACTGCACGGCGCGCTTTTGAAGAACGAACAGGACGTCCAACTGTTCGAGCGGCTGGCCTTCATGGCACAGCGGCAGGGCCGCTAGGGCGCGGGCGTTGCCAGATACGCGCATCGGCGGGGAAGTTCTCATGTTCGGGTGCGCGCGGTTCACATTCCCGGTGCCATGATTGAGGATGCCGTCAATGCAGCTTCGCGCCCTCCTCATCTCATCGCTTCTTGCGCTGTCGGCCTGCGCCGCGCCTGAAACCGTATCCGAGCGTCGCGCGACCTACGACCTGGCCGATCTGCCGACGATGCGCACCTTCACAGCCCATCGCGTTACCCGCCCCGCGCGGTCGAATGTCGAGATCGCGCAGGATTTCCTGGACCTGTCCTTCACGCTGGAATCGGGGCGTGCCCTTCCCGTCCTGACCCGGTTCGAGGGGCCGATCAGCGTGCGGGTGACGGGGCCGGTGCCTGTCAACCTGGACACCGATCTGGCGCGGTTGCTGACCCGGTTCCGCAGCGAGGCGGGGATCGACATTGCCCGGGTGCCCGCGAACCGGCAGGCCAACATCACGGTCGAGGTCGTGCCCCGCGCCCAGCTGCAACGCGCGGTGCCCGAAGCCGCCTGTTTCGTGGTCCCCCGGATTAGGTCGTGGTCCGAATTCACGCGCAACCGCCGGTCCGATCGGATCGACTGGGCCACCCTGCCCACGCGCGAGACGCTGGCCGTGTTCATCCCCGGCGACGTGCCCCCGCAGGAGGTGCGCGACTGCCTGCACGAAGAGCTGGCGCAGGCGCTTGGGCCGCTGAACGATCTGTACCGGCTGACCGACTCGGTCTTCAACGACGACAATTTCCACACGATCTTGACGGGCTTCGACATGCTGATCCTGCGGGCAACTTATGCGCCCGAACTACGCTCGGGGATGAACCGCGATCAGGTCGCCGCGGTTCTGCCGCGGGTGCTGCGGCGGCTGAACCCGGCCGGCGCCCAGCGCGCCCCGCGGGTTCGCCCGGCGACCACACGCGCCTGGATCGACGAGATCGAGCACGCCCTGGGCCCGCGCACCCGCATGACGCAGCGCCGCGCCGCGGCTCGCCGCGCGGTGATCATCGCGCGGCAGGGCGGCTGGAATGACAACCGGCTGGCCTTTTCGCTGTTCGCGCTGGGCCGGCTGTCGCTGGGCGATGACCCCGAACTGGCGTTGAGCTCGTTCCTGCAAGCCGCCGGCATCTATGGTTCCGACCCGGCCACGCAGGTCCATGGCGCCCATATCGCGATGCAACTGGCCGCCTTCGCGTTGTCCTCGGGGCAGCCGCAGGCGACGTTGGCCATCGTGGACGCCAATACCGACGCTGTCATCGCGGCCGAGAACGCGGCGCTTCTGTCCACCCTTCTGCTGGTCAAGTCCGAGGCGTTGCGCAGCCTGGACCGCGGCTCCGAGGCGGATCGCCTCAGGCACGAGGCGTTGGGCTGGGCGCGCTATGGATATGGTGATACGGACGAGGTCCTGCGCCGCGCCGAGGAAATCTCGGCCATCGCGCCAAGACGGGGGACAGGTTCATGATCGTCATTCTTTGCGTCGCCGCCGGCGTCATCCTGGGTATCCGCCTGGCCGGACGGCATGGCGGAAAACGCGCCGACAAGGTGCAATACGCGCTGGCCTGCGCCATCGCGGGCGCGCTTCTGGGTCTGATCGTCACCGTCACGCTGGAAAACCTGATCGCCTGATGTTCCTGCCCTTCTTCGACCAGCTCCGCCGTCACAAGGTTCCGACGAGCCTGCGCGAATTCCTGGACTTTCTGGGCGTTCTGAAGACCGGCCTCGTGACCTATGACGTCGACGGGTTCTACTATCTGGCCCGCGCCAGTCTGGTGAAGGACGAACGGCATATCGACCGCTTCGACCAGGCCTTCGCCGCCAGCTTCGCGGGCATAGAGGCGATCCCGCCCGAGGCCGTGATCGAGGCGATGGACCTGCCCGAGGACTGGCTGCGCAAGATGGCCGAGAAACACCTGAGCCCCGAGGAACGCGCCGAGATCGAAAGCTTGGGCGGGTTCGACAAACTGATGGAGACGCTGCGCGAGCGGCTGAAGGAACAGGAAGGCCGTCACCAGGGGGGCAACAAGTGGGTCGGCACGGCCGGCACCTCGCCCTTCGGGGCCTACGGCTACAACCCCGAAGGCGTGCGCATCGGTCAGCATGAAAGCCGCCACCGCCGCGCGGTGAAGGTCTGGGACAAGCGCGAGTTCAAGAATTTCGACGAGGATCGAGAGATCGGGACGCGCAATATCAAGGTGGCCCTCAAGCGCCTGCGCCGCTGGGCCCGCGACGGCGCCACCGAGGAGCTGGACCTGCCCGGCACGATCCGCTCGACCGCGAATAACGGCTATCTCGACGTCAAGACGCGCCCCGAACGGCGCAACGCCGTGCGCGTGCTGCTGTTTCTGGACGTGGGCGGATCGATGGACGATCATATCCAGGTCGTGTCGGACCTGTTTTCGGCCGCGAAGTCCGAGTTCCGGCACCTGGAGCAATTCTATTTCCACAACTGCCTGTATGAAGGCGTGTGGACCGACAACCGCCGCCGCTGGACCGAGCAGACCCCCACATGGGAGGTCTTGCGCACCTACGGCCCCGAATGGCGCTGCATCTTCGTCGGCGACGCAGCGATGAGCCCCTACGAGATCGCGATGGCCGGAGGGGCAAATGAGCACTGGAACCCCGAGGCCGGCCATACCTGGCTGGAGCGCGCCCGCACCCAGTGGCCCGAGCATCTGTGGATCAATCCGGTGCCCGAAAAATACTGGGGCTACACGCAGTCCACGCAGATGATCCAGCAGATTTTCGGGGCCGACCGGATGGTGCCGATGACCCTCGACGGGCTGACACGTGGGATGAAGTTGCTGACCTGATCTGCATGCGAAAAGTTCGGAACAAGGCGGGGCGAACCGGTTTCATACCTTAGTCGATAAGTAAGGAGTGACACCATGTTCCACCATTCGTCGAAACTTCAGTATCAGGTCCGGGTCGACACCCCCGATCCCGTCTTCGCGAAGTACCTTCAGCAGGCCATCGGCGGCGTTGAGGGCGAAATCCGCGTCGCCATGCAGTACTTCTTCCAGGCGATGGGCGCGCGCGGCGACGCGAAGTACCGCGACATGCTGATGATGACCGCGACCGAAGAGTTGAGCCATATCGAGTTTCTTGGCCACGCGGTCGCGCTGAACCTCGAAGGTGCCCCGGTCACGGCGCAGGAAGAGGCGGCGAAGGATCCCATCGTTCACGCCATCATGGGCGGCGCCAACCCGCGTCACATCCTGTCCTCCGGCCTGTCCGCGATGCCGGTCAACGCCAACGGCGTGCCCTTCGACATGAGCCATGTCTACGCCACGGGCAACCTGGCGGCCGACATGATGGCCAACGCCACCGCCGAAGGCGGCGGCCGCGTGCTGGCCAGCCGGCTTTACAACATGACCGACGATGCGGGCATGAAGGACATGCTGTCCTTCCTGATCGCGCGCGACACGATGCACCAGCAGCAGTGGCTGGCCGTGATCGAGGAACTGGGCGGCATGGAAGCGCAGCTTCCCGTCCCGAACTCGACCCCGCAGGATCACGAGGCAACCGAGCACAGCTATTACTTCCTCAACACCTCGCTGGACGAGCCGACGCCCGAAGGTCGTTGGACCAGCGGCAAGTCGTTGGACGGGCGTGCCGAGTTCTCGATCAAGGAAAAGCCCGAGCCGCAAGGTCAGAAGCCCGACCTCGGCAAGGCCAAGCCGAACAGCGGCGCCCAGACCGAGCAGATTTGAGGAGCAACGGATATGGTTACGACAGTAGGTACCGAGAACGACGCCGAAACGCTGGTCCGCAATCTTCTGAAGCTCGAGCATGACGCGATCGCGGCATACGAGTCGACGATCGAGAGGATCGACGATCAGGCGTACAAGACCCAGATCGAGGACTTCCGGCAGGATCACATCCGGCATGTCGACGCACTGAAGGGGTTTGCCACGAAGCTTGGCATCGAAGCTCCGCAAGGTGGCGACATGAAGGAGATGCTGACCACCGGGAAGATCGCCCTGGCGGACCTTGCCGGCGACAGCGCCATCCTCAAGGCGATGAAGACCAACGAGGATGACACGGTACAGGCCTATGAACAGGCTTCGGGGAACGCCAAGGCCGACCCCGAGATGCGAAGCGCCTTCGAGACCGCGCTGGCGGACGAGAAGCGTCACCGCAGCTGGATGGAAAGCCAGACGGCCTGACACCCAAAGCCCCGGGGCCGGACAACTCCGGCCCCGGGGCCCGGAACGCCAATGCCCCCGGCGACGTTTCCCAATCCGCAAACGACGGCACCCGCCATCGTATCGAAACGAACCCGAGGGAGCATCAACATGGTCAAGAAGACAGGATCCGCCAACTGGAAAGGCAGCCTGAAAGAGGGCACCGGCACCATCAGCACGCAGACCGGCGTGCTCGACAAGGCAAACTATGGCTTCCAGTCACGCTTCGAAGGCGGCACGAACACCAACCCCGAGGAACTGATCGGCGCGGCGCATGCCTCGTGCTTCTCGATGGCGCTGTCGATGATCCTCGGCCAAAGCGATCTGGAGCCGTCGAACATCGATACCAAAGCCACCGTGACCCTCGACGAAGTCGACGGTGGCTTTGCAATCACCAAGATCCATCTGGACGTTACGGCCTCGGTCCCGAACGCGACCGAGGATCAGTTCATGGACGCCGCCAACGCCGCGAAGTCGGGCTGCCCGATCTCGAAGGCGCTGGGCGGCGTGAGCGAGATCACAATGGACGCCAAGCTGGCCTGATCGCGGAACTTTCTTAAGATTACGAAGGGCGCGTGCCGCAGGGTCCGCGCCCTTTTCACGTTCCCGTCCCGATGACGCAGCACCATTGCGCCGGACCCGGGACCGCACCATCTTGAGGTCATGCTGAAGCTGACCCCCATCCTTCTGGCCATTGGCTATGCTCTCGTCATGTACCGGTTTTCGGTGTGGCGGACGAAGAAGCAGCTCGACGGGCAATCGACCGAACTGGCCGATGCGCGCCTGAAGGCACTGACCGACAAGATGGCCCGCGCCTTGGATATCGACCGGATCAAGGTGCATATCTACGAGATCGCGCCGATCAACGGTCTGGCGGCCCCCGACGGGCGCATCTTCATCACCCGCGGCTTCTATGACCGCTACCGCGCCGGCGAGGTCTCGGCCGAGGAGATGGCGACCGTCATCGCACACGAGCTGGGGCATGTGGCCCTTGGCCATTCCAAGCGCCGGATGATCGACTTTTCCGGCCAGAACGCCCTGCGCACGGCGCTGATGATGGTCCTCGGGCGGATCATTCCCGGCATCGGCATCTGGATCGCGAACGGCCTCGCCTCCCTTCTGGCCGCGCGTCTGTCGCGGCAGGACGAGTACGAGGCGGACAGCTATGCCTCGGCGCTGTTGATCAAGGCCGGGATCGGGACGGCCCCGCAAAAGGCCATGTTCCGCAAGCTGGAACGTCTGTCGGGCGGCGGCGGCGGCAATCAGCCCGCCTGGCTTTTGTCACATCCCAAGACGGATGAGCGCATCGCCGCCATCGAAGCAAACGAGGCCAAGTGGTTGGGCGGCTGATGCTGGCACTCTGCCGCGAAGGCGCTTAGTTAGGGCGCAAACATCAGTTCCGGAGGAACCCATGGCCAGCAAACTCGACCAGCTTCGCGACATGACCGTCGTCGTCGCCGATACCGGCGACGTGGACGCCGTCCGCCGCCTGAAGCCGCAGGATTGCACCACGAACCCGTCCATCGTGCTGAAGGCCGTGGGATCGGACTATTTCAACGACATCGTGAACGAAAACATTGGCAAGGGCGGCGAGATCTCGGACATCGCGCAACGCCTTACTGTTGCCGTCGGCGCGGAACTTGCGGGCATCGTGCCGGGCCGCGTTTCCACGGAAGTGGATGCGCGACTGTCCTTCGACACCGAAGGGTCAGTCGCCAAGGCGAAGGCGATCATCGAAAGCTACGACAAGCGCGGCGTTCCGTCGGACCGCATCCTGATCAAGCTCGCCTCGACCTGGGAAGGCATCCGCGCGGCCGAGCGGTTGCAGAAGGATGGGATCGACTGCAATCTGACGCTGCTGTTTTCCATGGCGCAGGCGCGGGCCTGCGCGGATGCCGGCGCCTTCCTGATCTCACCCTTCGTGGGGCGCATCACGGACTGGTACAAGGCGTCCGAGGGCGTCGAAAGCTATGCGCCTGACGAAGATCCGGGCGTGAAGTCGGTGCGCGCGATCTATGATCACTACAAGGCGAACGGGATCGACACCGTGGTGATGGGCGCGTCCTTCCGCAGCGCCCAGCAGATCGAGGCGCTGGCGGGCTGCGACCGGCTGACGATCTCGCCCGATCTGCTGGATGATCTGGATCAGGATCAGGGCGATCTACCCCGCCGCCTGAACTCTGCCGGGGCCGAGAGCCAGGGCACCGCCGCCCCCATCGACGAGCCCAACTTCCGATGGGACCTGAATGAGGACGCCATGGCGACTGAGAAGCTGGCCGAGGGGATCCGCAAGTTCCACGCCGATTACGTGAAGCTTGAGAAGCTGATCGCCGAGCGGACCGGGAAATGAAGATCGACGGCGTTCCCTACCGCTCGCTGTGGTGGTCCGAGGCCGAGGATGCGCTTCAGATCATCGACCAGCGCTGGCTGCCGCATGACCTGCGGATCCAGACGGTGCGAACGTTGGACGAGTATGCCGACGCCATCGTCCAGATGCGCGTGCGTGGCGCCCCCCTGATCGGGGCGACCGCGGCCTATGGCGTGGCGCTGGCGATGTCGAACGACCCGTCGGACGCGGCGCTGTCGGCGGCCTACGACAAGCTGCACGCCACCCGCCCGACCGCGATCAACCTGCGCTGGGCGCTGGACCGGCTGCGGGATGCCTTGGGCGCGCTGGACCCCGACCGGCGCAAGGACGCGGCACTTGCCCTCGCGCACGAGATCGCGGACGAGGATGTGGGCATCAACCACGCCATCGGCGCCTACGGGCTGGATCTTCTGCGCGACATCGCGGCAAAAAAGGACGGCCCGGTCAACGTCCTGACCCATTGCAACGCGGGCTGGATCGCCACGGTCGACTGGGGCACCGCGACCTCACCGCTGTACCAGGCGCATGACGCCGGGATTCCGCTGCATGTCTGGGTCGACGAGACGCGGCCGCGCAACCAGGGCGCCCTGACCTCGTGGGAGCTTGGGTCCCACGGCGTGCCCCACACCTACATCACCGACAACGCGGGCGGGCACCTGATGCAGCGCGGGCTGGTGGACCTTGTCATCACAGGCACCGACCGAGTGACCCGCCGCGGCGACGTGTGCAACAAGATCGGCACCTATCTGAAGGCGCTGGCCGCGCAGGATAACGGGGTGCCGTTCTACGTCGCCCTGCCCTCGCCCACCATCGATTGGCGCGTGTCGGACGGCATCGCCGAGATCCCGATCGAGGAACGCGACCCCCGCGAGGTCACCCATATCCAAGGCGCGACCGAGGGCGGCATCGGAGAGGTGCGCGTCACGCCCGAAGGCACGCCCGCCCGCAACGACGCGTTCGACGTCACGCCCTCGCGGCTGGTGACCGGGTTCATCACCGAACGCGGCATCTGCGAGGCCAGCGAGGATGGGCTGACCGGGCTGTTCCCGCAGGAGGCGAAACGGTCCGCCTGACGTGGACCGCGGCCGCTAGCTGGCGAAGACGGCGTCCATCTCGCGGAAGCCCTTGATCTCGATCGGGTTGCCCGAGGGGTCGCGGAAGAACATCGTCCATTGCTCGCCCGGCTCCCCCTCGAACCGGACGGAGGGGGGCAGCACCCAGTCGGTTCCCGCCTCTTCCAGACGATCGCGCAGCGCCTGCCAGTCGGGCAGGTGCAGCACCAGCCCGATATGGGGCATCGGGACCATGTGATCGCCGACCTTGCCGGTGTCGGACGTGGCAAACGGCGTCCCGCGGTGCAGCGACAGCTGGTGCCCGAAGAAGTCGAAATCGACCCACGTGTCGGTGGATCGCCCCTCGGCACAGCCCAGCACGCCGCCATAGAAGGCACGCGCCTCATTCAGATCGGTCACGTGGATGGCAAGGTGAAACGGCGTCAGCATGGGGATCCTCCTGTTTCGCCGGACATAGGCCGCCACGCGCCGACGCGCAAATGAACCAACGGCCGGCCCGCGCATTGCCCCCGCATGAGCGACGCCCTTTTCCAAAGCTTCGGCGGCATTGCCCGCATGATCCTGTTCGCGACCATGGCCTATGTGTCGGTCGTGCTGATCCTGCGCATCTCGGGCAAGCGGACGCTGGCCACGCTGAACGCGTTCGACATGATCGTGACGGTGGCGCTGGGGTCGACCCTGGCCTCGGCCATCCTGTCGCGCAGCACCCCCCTGACCGAGGCCTTGGCGGCCTTCGTCACGCTGGTCGCGCTGCAATGGATCGTCGCCTGGGGGTCGGTGCGGTTCCGGACAGTGGCACGCATCGTCCGGTCGGAACCGGCCCTGCTGGTCCGAAACGGCGATGTGCTGCACGGCGCCCTGACGCGCGAGCGGATCACCGAGCGCGAGTTGGAGACCGTCGTGCGCCAAAGCGGCGCGCGCACTTTGGACAACACCTCTGCCGTGATCCTGGAAACCGACGGCTCGTTCAGCGTGGTGGCGCGGGAAGGGTCCGATGAGGGGTCCGACTACGCCAAGGCCGGGTTGCGCTAGACCCTCGCCCTCGTTGTGAAGCGAGAGGCCGTGATCTAGGGTTCGCGCAAATCATCGCGGAGGACCCAATGAGCGACCAGACCTACGGCTTCGACACCCTGCAAATCCACGCCGGCGCCCGCCCCGACCCGGCCACCGGCGCGCGGCAGACGCCGATCTATCAGACCACGGCCTACGTGTTCCGCGACGCGGACCACGCCGCTGCGCTGTTCAACCTGCAGGAAGTCGGCTTCATCTATTCGCGCCTGACGAACCCCACCGTCGCCGTCCTGCAAGAGCGGATCGCCACGCTGGAAGGCGGCGTCGGCGCGGTCTGCTGTTCGTCGGGGCACGCGGCACAGATCATGGCGCTGTTCCCGCTGATGGCGCCGGGCAAGAATGTCGTCGTCTCGACCCGGCTTTACGGCGGTACGGTCACGCAGATGACCCAGACCATCAAGCGCTTCGGCTGGTCGGCCAAGTTCGTGGATTTCGACGATCTGGACGCCGTGCGCGCGGCCTTGGATGACGACACCCGCGCGATCTTCTGCGAATCCGTGGCCAACCCGGGCGGCTATATTACCGACCTCGATGCGATCGGCAAACTCGCGGGCGAGGTCGGCCTGCCCCTGATCGTCGACAACACCTCGGCCACGCCGTACCTGTGCAACCCAATCAAGCATGGTGCTACGCTGGTCGTGCATTCCACCACCAAGTTCCTGACCGGCAACGGCACGGTTACCGGCGGTTGTGTCGTCGATTCGGGCAATTTCGACTGGTCGGCCAGCGGCAAGTTCCCGTCCCTGTCGGATCCTGAGCCTGCCTATCACGGCCTGAAGTTCCACGAGACCTTCGGCCCGCTGGCCTTCACCTTCCACGGCATCGCCATCGGCCTGCGCGACTTGGGGATGACGTTGAACCCGCAGGCGGCGCATTACACGCTGATGGGGATCGAGACGCTGAGCCTGCGAATGGAGCGTCACGTGGCCAACGCCCAGAAGATCGCCGCGTGGCTGGAGAAGGACGACCGCGTCGACTACGTGACCTATGCCGGCCTGCCCTCCTCGCCCTATTACGACCGGGTCGGGCGGATCTGCCCCAAGGGGGCCGGCAGCCTTTTCACCTTTGCGGTCAAGGGCGGCTACGACGCCTGCGTGAAACTGATCGAGGCGCTGGAACTGTTCAGCCATGTGGCGAACCTGGGCGACACGCGCAGTCTCATCATCCATTCCGCGTCGACCACGCACCGCCAGTTGGAAGAGAACCAGCAGCGCGCGGCTGGCGCCGACCCCGAGGTCGTGCGCCTGTCGATCGGGATCGAGGATGCCGACGACCTGATCGCCGACCTCGATCAGGCGCTCACGAAGGCCACCGCCTAGTCCGGCTGGTCGGGCAGCGCGAATCGCACCGTCACGCGGGCGGTCACGTCGATCTCTCCACGTGCCAGCGGGATGTCGGCGGCGCGCGCTTCCATCATCATCGGCTGCGGCCCGCCCAACGGGCCGCCGCTTTCAACCAGCTCGACGATGGGTCCCAGCGCGACGCCCGCCGCTTCGGCCATGATCGCGCCCTTGCGGACAGCTTCGGCCACCGCGGCGGCCAGCGCCGCGTCCTCGGCCGGCTGCGGATCGGACAGGGCCCATCGCAGGCCGCTCAGCTGGTTCGCCCCCTGATCCACCGCCGTATTCAGAACGCCGCCCAGATCGTCCAGCGCCCGCACCCGTACAGACAAATCCGTCACGGCAAGGTATCCGGTAATCCGCGGCCCCTGTTCGGGCTGGATCTCGGTCCGGTCCGCATAGATCGGCTGCAGGGACAGGGTTCCGCTCTGGATGTCTTCGGGGGCGATGCCCGCTTCGGTCAGCGCGGTCAGGACCGATCCCATCTCGGTGCTCATGCCGTCGATGGCCTCGGCCGGGGTGTCCCCTTCTGCGACCACGCCCATCTCGACCGTCGCGATATCGGGCGCGGCGGAGATCCGCCCCTCACCCGTGACCGAAAGGACCGCATCGGCCTCTTGCGCCAGTGCCGGCGCCGCAAGGGCAATCCCCACGGCCAGCGCACCACACCAAGTTTTCATGCCATTCTCCCAGATTGGCGGAAAAATCGAAAAATAGCCTTTGCGCATCAAACGTCTTGCGGTTTCTTTTCATGGGCGGGAAGTTGCGCTAAATTGTTGACTGGCCCGGGAAGCAGGTGGTGGCACGCCGCGCTTATGCTAAAGCAGGACCCATGACATACGACTACGCGCTCGACTTCACCCCCGAAGGGGTGCGCCTGCTCAAGGGATCGGGCAAGGATCAGATCGTCATGGGCGAGGTCGCGCTGAACGATCCCCATTTCGAAACCCGTTTGGAAGACCTACGCAAGGAGGTCGAGGCCGAAACAGGCGAACCTGTGTCGCCCGCGCTTCTGATTCCGCATTCGGAAATCCTTTTTCATACCATGAATTTGGGGGACGAAGACGATGCGGAACGTGAGGCGAAGGTCCGGTCTGAACTTGAAGGATTGACGCCCTACCGGATCGACGACCTGGTCTACGATTGGAAATCCATTTCCAAGACGCAGGTGCAGGTCGCGGCTGTCGCACGCGACACCCTGGACGAGGCGGACGGATTCGCCGCGCATAACGGTTTTGGCCCGGGCCCCTTCACCACGCATCCCAAGGCCGGGGCCTTCCGCGGCCAGCCGGACTTCGGCGCCTCGGCACGCCCGGCGCCGAAACCTCTGGTCGAACCGGAGCCGGAGCCCGCGCCCGAACCGGTCGCCCCCCCACCCGCGCTACTCGACACGAAGCCCGCGCCGGTCGAGGCACCGCCGAAAGCGGATGCGCCAGCCGTCCCGCCGCCGTCGAAAACGACCGAACCGGCCGCAAAGGGCACCATGCCCGCGAAGGAGGCGTCGGCCTCCCAGCCGAAGACCGGCGACGCATCCAAGTCCGCCGACGGCACGTCGGACAAGCCCACGGGGACGACACCGCCCGGAAAATCCGCCGGGGCGGCGGCGTCGAAGACCGGCTCCGACCCGGAAAAAACCCCGGAGTCGGACCCTACCCGGCCAGCCTTGATCGACGATTATGCCGAGATCGGCCCGACTCGGCAGCCGCTCTCGCCCCTCGATCCCGTGGATCCCACGGCACGGCAAGCCAGGCGCGGGTATGTCGCCCCGAGCCGCGCGAAGGCGTCCGAGGATGCGGCTGCCAAGGCCGCGCTGGCCCCGGGTGCCGCTTCGGTCGACGAGGGGAAGGCCCCGGCGTCGTTCAGTTCGCGGCGGCAATCCGACACCGCTACCGCCGCGCCGATGGCGCCCGCCGGGGCGCCGGGCTTGGATTCGATCGCCCCCCGTATCCAGATGCTACCCGACGGCGGCGCGACGCCGAAGGTCCCGCCGCGTCCGAACGGCGCCGGGATCGCGCCGGACAGCGCTGCCACCCAGAAGGCGCCCCCTCCACTGAACGCGCCGGGGGTGACGCCGCAGCCGCGATCCGGCGTCAAGCCGGGGCCGGGTGCGCCGACCCCGACGGTCCGCAAGGTCGAGGCGCCGGACGCGGCGACCGATGCGGCCCGAAGCCTCGGGGGGAACACTCCCGGCACGATCCGGTCGCGCAACAACCTGTCGGAGGCCGAGGCGCTGACGGTGTTCGGGATGCGCGAACCGCCTCGCTCTCGCTTCGCGGCCCTGCTGCCCGTCGCGATCGGCCTCGTGGTCGCCTTGCTTCTCGCGCTGGCCGTGTGGTCCGTCTTCTTTTTCCTGGTGGGCCCCGAAGAGCCGGTCGAGAGCGCGTCGCTGCCCGTCCAGCCGGTCGAAGAGCCCGCCCCTGCGGATCAGGCGCAGCCGATTGCGCCCGAGGTGACACCGGACGAAATCCGGCCGCCCGGACCGGAGTCGGACTCGGTCGACACGGCCCTTCTTGCACCCGCCCCGGAGACCGAGCCCGCGCCCCCGGCGGATGATGTCGATATCGTCGTCCCCGAGATCGAGATCGTGCCCGACACCAGCAGCAGCACAGCGTCCGATGAGGCGACCGCCGAAACGGAGGGGGCCACGGAGCAGGAAACGGATGAAGCGACCGTCGAGGAAGAAACGGCCGAACCGCTCGACCCCGTGGAGCCCGCGCTTCAGCCCGGTCCGAACGACCCCTTGAATCGTTCGCCCGAAGCCCCCGAGGCGACACGCTATGCCGCCACGGGCGTTTCCACCGAGGCGCCATCGGGATCGGCCGCACCGTCTGTCGAATCTCTAGACTCTGCGCCCGCGGAACTGTCCGACAGCACGATCCGCACTCTCGACAGCATTTCCGCCCCCTCAGCGCCCGAAACAGCCGCGTTCACCCGCCCCGCGGCCCTGATACCGCCGCCCCCGGCTGGCAGCCGGTTCGAGCTTGACGCGAACGGGCGTGTCCTTGCCACGCCCGAGGGAACGGTGTCGCCGCAAGGCGTCCGCATCACAGCCGGGCGTCCGGCCGCCGTTCCACCGGCTGCTCCGGGCCGGACGGCCGCGGCCCCCGCCGAGCCGGCGGCAGAGACGACACCCGAGGCCACGCCGGAAACCGACGCCGAACCCGCAGCCGAACTGCCGGTCGACGAAAGCAATCTGACGATCCCGGTGACCGAAGGACAGCCGTCCGCGACCCCGCCGGCACGACCCGAGGAAGTAACACCCGAGGCCGACGATCAGGCCGCGGCGCTCGACCAGGCCACGTCCCCGCAGATCGAAATTACCCCGGATATCCCCGTGACCGAGGTCAGCCGCGCCACCGATCCGATCCCGCTGGCCCGCCCGGGCGGGCTGGGCGGTACATCGCTCGCCGCACTGGCGGACGACGAGGCCGATCCGTCCTCGCCGGCGGAGGTTTATCTTGCCTCGTTCACGCCGCGTGCCCGGCCGCAGGATCTGGCCCCGGAGGTCGTCGAAGCCGCCGAGGCGCCCGAGGTCCCGCAGCTTTCGGAGCAGGAGACCACCGCACAGGCGGAAGCCGTCGCGGCCGCCATCGCGTCGATCATCCCCGAGACCGAGGAGATCAGCCCCTACGCCGTCGGCCGGTCCGTCCGCCCCGATGCGCGTCCGCGCAATCTGGCCAACCGCGTGGAACAGGCCCGCCCGACACAGGTCGCCGCGGCGGCCGCCACCGTCACGCCGCGCGCTCCCACGGCCGGGTCCGTTGCGTCGCGCGCGACGCAGTCGAATGCGATCCGTCTCAACCGGGTCAACCTGATCGGTGTCTACGGCACCCAGTCCAATCGCCGCGCGCTGGTCCGACTGCCCTCGGGGCGCTTCGTGAAGGTAAAGGTCGGCGACCGGGTGGATGGCGGTCGCGTCAGCGCGATCGGGTCCGATCAGCTTCAATACGTCAAAGGCGGGCGATCCGTCACCTTGGCGATCCCGCAGGGGTAGGAACGAAGGGCGATCCTGCTAGGTCTCTGACGATCGGACGCCCGATGCCGGAGAACATATGGAATCCTTTCTTTTTCAAGCCTTGATCTATCTCGGGGCGGCGGTGATCGCCGTTCCCATCGCCGCGCGTCTGGGGCTGGGATCGGTCCTGGGATATCTTGCCGCGGGCATTCTGATCGGTCCGGTTTTCGGGCTGGTCGGAGAAACGCAGGACCTTCAACACTTTGCCGAGTTCGGCGTCGTAATGATGCTGTTCCTGATCGGCCTCGAGCTGGAGCCTCGGGCCCTTTGGGATATGCGCCACAGGCTTCTGGGCTTGGGTGGCGCACAGGTTCTGGTCACGATGGGCCTTGTCACCGCGGCAGCCTATGCATTGGGCCAGCCAGGCACCGACTCGATCGCCATCGGCATGATCCTTGCCCTGTCGTCGACCGCCATCGTCCTTCAGACCCTGAATGAGAAACGGCTGATGCAGACGGCGGGGGGGCGGTCTTCGTTCTCGGTGCTGTTGACGCAAGACATCGCGGTCATCCCGATGCTTGCACTTCTGCCCTTGCTGGGGTCGGGGCATGTGGATGACGGCGGCGGACATGGCGGTGGGGCCGAAGTCGCAGGCGATACCACCGCGGCAGCCCATGCGCAGACCATGACGCAGATGATCGAAAGCCTGCCCGGCTGGGGAATCACGCTGATGACCATAGGCGCCGTGGCCGCGATCATCATCGCCGGCGTCTTTGGCACGCGCCCGGTCTTCCGCTATATTCACCGGGCGCGCCTGCGCGAGCTTTACACCGCACTGGCGCTGCTGATCGTCATCTCGATTTCCTACGTCATGACGCTGGTGGGTCTCTCCCCCGCCCTGGGTGCGTTCCTAGCGGGTGTGGTCTTGGCGAACTCGGAATTCCGGCACGAGCTTGAATCGGATATCGAGCCGTTCAAGGGCCTTCTCCTCGGGCTCTTCTTCATCACGGTAGGGGCCGGGATCTCGTTCCCGCTGCTATTCGAGCAACCGTTCACCATCATGGGCCTGGCGCTGGGCCTGATGCTTCTGAAGGGCGCCGTCTTGTATGGGCTGGCCCATATCTTCAGTCTGGGGCGGCGCAACCGCTGGCTGTTCACCCTGGGTTTGGCGCAGGCGGGGGAGTTCGGGTTCGTGCTGACCTCGTTCTCGGTCCAGACCGGCGTGCTGGGTCGCGGCATCAGCGAGCTTCTGCTTCTGGTCATTGCCATGTCGATGCTGCTGACGCCCCTGTTCTTTATCCTGTGGGAGCAGATCAACGCCCGCCTGTCCGACGGCCGCGAGGAAAGCGCCCCCGCCGACGAGATCGACCATCAGGCACCGATCATCATCGCGGGTGTCGGGCGCTTCGGGCAGGTGGTGAACCGAATGCTGCAGCTTGCGGGGTTCGAGACGACGGTGCTGGACCATGACCTCGACACCATCCAGCTGATGCGCAAGTTCGGATTCAAGGGATTCTTCGGCGACCCCACCCGACCTGAGCTGCTGCATGCGGCCGGTCTGGATGAGGCGAAGGTCCTGGTCTGCACAATGGACGAGCCGAAGAACGTCACCGCCCTGGTGAAATACGCACGCAAGGCCCGGCCGGACCTGCATATCATCGCCCGCGCCTACGACCGGAACCACGTCTACGAGCTTTACCGCGCGGGCGCCGACGACATCGTGCGAGAGGTCTTCGATTCGTCCCTGCGGGCGGGACGGTACGTGTTGGAGAATATCGGCCTGTCCGAATTCGAGGCGGCAGAGCTGGAAAAGGCGTTCTTCAAGATCGACCGGTCCGCCTTGCGCGAACTGGCAAAGCTTTGGAAGCCCGGGGTGCCTATCTCGAAGAACGAGCCCTACATGGAGCGCGCGCGGGCGCTGAACGCCGACCTGGAATCCGCTTTGTCGGCCAAGTACGACGAACTGCGCGGCCAGCGCGAGATCGATTCCAACGATGAGGACACGGACGAGGGGTTGGGCGACAAGGATGACGAAGCGGCACAAGTCGCTTAACTTCGCCAGCCCCGCATGCAAAAAAGCCGCGCTTCCAGGGCGCGGCTTTTTCGATGTTCGGCAGATGCGGTGGCGATCAGGCGGCCGCGGCGTTCCGCGCTTCCAGAACCGAATCGATCTGGCGCTGTGCTGCCGCTTCGTCGTCACCGGACACGGCAGCGATTTCACGGGTCAGACGCTCTAGCGCGGCTTCATAAAGCTGACGCTCGGAATAGGATTGCTCGCGCTGGTCGTCGGTGCGGTGCAAGTCACGGACCACTTCGGCGATGGCGATCAAGTCTCCCGAATTGATCTTCTGTTCGTATTCCTGGGCCCGGCGGGACCACATGGCCTTTTTGACCTTGGCCTTACCCTTCAGGGTCGTCATCGCCTTCGTCACCACGTCGGGCGAGGACAGTTGCCGCATTCCGACCTCGGACGCCTTGTGCGTCGGAACACGCAAGGTCATCTTGTCCTTCTCGAACGAGATCACGAACAGCTCGAGTTCGAGCCCCGCAATCTCCTGTTTTTCGATAGACAGGATTTGACCCACACCATGGGCGGGATACACAACATAATCGTTCGGACGGAATTCCGGCTTTTTTGATTTGCTCATCGCAGACAAAGTTCCTTTTCAGGCCCCAGGGTTACAACCGCAAGAATGACGCCGGGAACACACACATTTTCCCGTCGCCAAGGGTGCGCCGCACCCGATCCTGCTAATGTCCATATACTATAGCACAAAAATGGGCCCCGTGCCAGTGCGGCACAAGGGGCCTGAAACAGTCGCTGCGGTCAGCGGGTCAGCCGCCTTCGCCCGGCGCTTCCGAGAACAGCTCCATCTTGCCGTCCTTGCCATCCATCTCCTCCGCGTTGGGGAGGGGGTCCTTTTTCGTGACGATGACCGGCCACATCTCTGAATACTTACGATTGAACTCGACCCATTTCTCGGCCTCGGGGTCGGTATCGGGGCGGATCGCATCGGCCGGGCACTCGGGCTCGCAGACTCCACAGTCGATGCATTCGTCGGGGTGGATCACCAGCATGTTCTCCCCCTCGTAGAAGCAGTCCACGGGGCAGACTTCGACGCAGTCGGTGTATTTGCAGGCGATGCAATTGTCGTTGACGATATAGGTCATGCGTGCGTTCCGTCGGATGAGAGGTCGGGGGCGGGATAGACCTTCGTCGCTCGGGGTTCAAGCGACAGGTCGGCGCGGCTCAGTCGTGGCCTTGCTCGAACCGGTCAATCTCGCGCCGGTCGCGTTTGCTGGGCCGGCCCCCCTTGTCGAATCGGGGGGCGTCGGGGGATTTCGGCGGCGGCGGGGGCGAGCGATCGTCATAAAGGGTCTGCGCCTCGTTCGCCGGTCCACGGCGGTCACCGGGCGAAAGGACTTCGACCACCCGGATCGCACGGCCCTGGCTGAAGGTCAGCACATCGCCCACCCGGACTGAGGCCGAGGGTTTGGAGACCCGCGTTCCGTTCACCAGGACCCCGCCATCGGTGACCATCTTGGCCGCCAGGCTGCGGGTCTTGAAGAACCGCGCGAAGAACAGCCACTTGTCCAGGCGAATCGAGGGCGCGCCCTGCAAGTCAGCCCTTGTCCTTGAGACCCATCAAGGCCTCGGCAAAGGGGTTCGACGGATCGATCGCCTTCTCCTTGCGGGGTGGGCGCGATTCAGCCGTCTGAGGCTTCTTGCGATCCCCCTGCCCCTTGCCCCGGGGCTTGCCCTTCGGCTTGGAATTGCGATCCGCCCGTTCCCCGCGCGGCTTGCCGCCGCTGCGCCGCTCGGCCCGGCCACCCCAGGTGAAGGTATAGAACGTCTCGACCTCCGGCGCGGCTTCGGGCTTCGCTACCTCGCCCTGGGGAATAGCATCGGCCATCTCGGCATCAGTGACCGCCGCGACCTCGTCGCCGGCTTCGGATGCAGGTGCTTCGGACGTGGCGTCATCAGCAGGCGCGGGCGCCGGATCCGCGTCGGTTACCGCCGCGACCTCGGACTCTTCGGCGGGGGCGGGCGTGGCCTCGGGTTCGGCCGGGGCCTGCGGCATCTCCGACGGCGGCTCGGACACGTCCGATCCGGCTTCGGCAGGCGATTCGGACGTCGCTTCGGCGGGAGGCGTTTCCTTCGGGCCTGGCACTTTCTCGCGCTCGGCTTTTTCGGCCTTGTAGCCTAGGCCTTCCATGAGATTGGCGAACTGCTCCAGCGTCATGCCGGTAATCGACAGCATGTCAGGCGTCGCCTCGAACCCGGCGCGGCCGTCCTTGGCCCGCAGCAGATCAGCCAGCCGTTCCAGCATGTCGATGCGGATCGCCCGATCGCCCGCAGCGCGGTACCCGGCCATGGTGTAGGTGCCTTCGGGCACGTCCCTGACCACAGGTATGGTCACAAGACCCGGTGGCGGGCTTTCGGGAAACTCGTCGAAGCCCTGCGACAGCGACCACAGAACAAGCCGCAGCCGCGTGGGCGCGGGTTTCAGAAGCGCGGGCAGGAAGACGGTGAACTGGCCGAACCGCACCCCGTGCTTGCGCAACAGACCGCGGGCCTGCTGGTCCAGCCCTTTGACATCCGATGCGACATCGGCGCGCGGCACCACGCCCATGGCCTCGACCAGGCGGTAGGCGAAGCCTTTGGCCAACCCTTCAAGGGTCTCGTCTCGCTGCATGGCGACCAGCGGCTCGAACAGGGCGGCGATCTTGCGGTCGATGAAATGCTGCAGGCGGCGCTCGACCTTCTGCATGACCTCGGCCCCGGCCTCGTCGTCGACGAATCCCACGGCGCGCGGTTTCAGCGGATCGTCGCCCTTCGCCAGGCGGCCCACGGCTTCAGTGCCCCACATGAGACCGCCCTGTTCGGTAAAGTCGATCTCGGTATCGGGGGCGTTGTAGAACCGGTCTGCACGCAGGTGAAACTGGGGGGCCAGTGCCGCCGCGCTGGCCTGCCTCAGAGTCTTCGCCTCGTCGGGGCTGCCGGACTTGTCCTGACGGAACCGGAACCCTTCGATCCGGCCGACATACTGGCCCTCGACACTCACTTCGCCCTTGTCGTTCACTTCGGCCACCATGGCCTCCTTCTGCTTGAGCCGCCGCATCAGCACGCTGGTGCGCCGGTCCACAAATCTTTGCGTCAGTGCATCGTGAAGCGCATCCGACAACCTATCTTCTACCGCGCGGGTCGCCCCGCGCCAATGGTGCGCGTCGTCGACCCAGTCTTTTCGTTGCGCGACGTAGGTCCACGTGCGGATATACGCCAAACGTTTCGACAACGTATCAATGTCGCCATCGGTTCGATCGATTCGCTTCACCTGCCGCGAAAGCCAGTCGTCGGGCACCCGCCCCCACTCGCCCAGGAAGCCGTAGATCCGCTCCAGCATGCCGGCATGTTCGCCCGCACTGATCCCACGGAAATCGGGAATCCGGCAAACATCCCACAAAAGGCGCACGCCATGCGCGTCGCGGATCGTGCGCGCGACCTCCGGGATGGCCGAAAGGGTCTTCAGCGCGGCCAGATCGTCGGCCTCACGCGCGCGCTGCAATCTTTCGTGATCCGGCCGCTCTTCCAGCGAAGCGATCAGCGCGTTGGTCGACCCGAAATTCAGCCGAGCATTGCGCCATTGCAGTACCTTGAGCGGGGCGAACCGGTGGTCGCAGATCGCCTCGGCCACGCCGTCATCCAGCGGGGCCGCCTCTCCCGTCACGCCGAAGGTGCCGTCATTGGTATAGCGCCCCGCACGACCGGCGATCTGCGCCAGCTCGTTCGGTTGCAGCTCGCGCATTCGCCGACCGTCGAACTTCCGGGTCGAAGAGAACGCGACATGGTCGATGTCCAGGTTCAACCCCATTCCGATGGCATCTGTCGCCACCAGGAAATCGACATCGCCGTTCTGGTACATCTCGACCTGGGCGTTGCGGGTGCGCGGGCTGAGCGCGCCCATCACCACGGCCGCCCCGCCCTTCTGTCGGCGCAGAAGCTCGGCAATGGCATAGACGTTTTCCACAGAGAACCCGACGATGGCCGAACGCGGCTTCATCCGGCTGATCTTGCGGCTGCCTGTATAGATCAAGGTCGAGAACCGCTCGCGTTTGATGAACTGCGCCTCGGGGACCAGGGCCGCGATGGCGCCGCGCATGGTTTCGGCGCCCAGGAAAAGCGTCTCGTGGGTGCCGCGCGCGCGCAGAAGGCGGTCGGTGAAGACATGGCCCCGTTCGGGGTCTGCGCAAAGCTGGACCTCGTCGATGGCCAGGAAATCGGTGCCCATCGCCTCGGGCATCGCCTCGACCGTGCAGACCCAGTATTGCGTGCGTTCGGGAACGATCCGTTCCTCGCCCGTGACCAGCGCCACGACCGAAGGTCCGCGCAGCGCCACCAGCTTGTCGTAAATCTCGCGCGCAAGAAGACGCAGCGGAAGGCCAATGATGCCGGTGCGATAGCCCAGCATCCGTTCCAGCGCGTAATGCGTCTTTCCGGTATTGGTGGGGCCAAGGACCGCCGTGATCCGTCCCATCGGTGCCTCTTCTCTGCCCACCCCCTAAGTGAGGGCAGACGACCCGAGACTCAACCCCGCCCCCGGGAAGAACCGCCGCCGGGACGCCCGGCGGCGGGTGTCGTCACTGCCCCTCGTGGGGAAGCAGGCCCTTGACCCGCTTCACGTTCGTCACCCTGAGGAATCCATGGCCCAGCCCCTCGGACGAGGAGAGCTCCGCCATGGTGCCCCAGATCGCGTCGTCGCGTTGCGCCTTCGACACGGACATCGTGGAGGGGGCTTTCGCGATCCCGAACCCCAGCCCCGATGCCGGCACTTCGTCGGCCCGCGCCTGTCCCAGCGCAAGCACGACCAGCGCGGTCAAACCCGCGACTTTCGACATTTTCATGGTTTCATGCCTCGATCTGCCTCTGCCTGCATCTTGGTGCGCAGGTCATGAAGGAATCACATCACGGCAAGATCGCCGTGTGAATCGGTCATTTTCGTGACTTTTGCGAACGTGTCTTTCGAGTCACAACCGATCCGCGAATTTCACAGCCGGCTGCCATCCACCTCACGCTCGAGCAGGGGAATCGCGGCAGCGGCTTGCGGGCTGGCCGGATACAGCCGCTCGACCTCGCGCCAGGCCGCAAGCGCGGTCTGCGCCTCGCCAAGGTCAGACAGGATCACCGCAAGCCCGGTGAGCGCGCCAATATGGCGCGGGTTCAGGTCCAGGACCCGCCCGATATCGGCCAGCGCCGGGCCGAACTGCTGGGACTGGAAATAGGCCGTCGCCCGCGCATTATAGCCTTCGGCGAAGTCCGGCGCGTGATCGACCAGCGCCGAGAAATGGCCGATCGCGACCTGCGTCTGCCCCATCGCGAGCGCCTCGCGCCCCCGTTCCAGCAGCATGTCCATCGCGGGCGAGCCCGAACGGGACCATTCCGACGCGATCTTCCCCACGATCTGTTCGGCATCCGATCCTTCGGCCTGTTTCAGCGCGGCGAACAGATCGTCGAGTCGCGTATCGCTCCCTTGCGCCCACCCCAGACCGGTGGAAAGCAGAAGTGTCGCAACGACGTATTTGAGATTGTGGGTCATGCGGGCCATATCTCGACCTATCCTAACTCACAGGCGGCCGATGTCATTCCCTTCGTCCGTCATATCAACGGAGCGTGAAGATGAGCCAGATGATCGATGAAGCCGTGAAAGAGCTGAACCAGAAGACCGGTGGCAGCTTCGACGGGTCGGCCAAGTTCGTGGTCGAGGACGAGGGGACCATCATGCTCGACGGCGAAGGCGCGCGCGCCGCCGATGAAGAGGCCGAAGTCACCATGACCGCCTCCGCCGACACCTTCCGCGAGATTTTCGAGGGCGAGCTTGACCCGACCGCCGCGTTCATGTCCGGCCGCCTGACCATCGACGGCGACATGGGCCAGGCCATGAAGCTCGCCCAGGCGCTTTGATGACAGGGCCCGCCCCGTTCCACGGCGATGTCGCCGGCGGCCCCGAGCGGGTCGAGGCCGCGTGGCTTCGCACGCGGGACGGGCTTCGCTTGCGCGCGGCGACTTGGCCGGTCGATGGGGCGCGGGGCACGGTCCTGCTGCTGCCCGGCCGCACCGAATACGTTGAAAAATACGCGGGCCTCGCCGGTGACTTGGCCGAATGGGGGCTTTCCACGGTCTCGATCGACTGGCGTGGACAGGGTCTGTCGGACCGTCTGCTGGCCGATCCGCTGTCGGGGCACGTCAATTCGTTCTCGGATTACCAGGCCGACCTTGCGGCGCTGGTGGACCACGCCACCGCGGCGGGCATGCCCAAACCTTGGTATCTGGTCGCCCACTCGATGGGAGGCGCCATCGGCTTGCGCGCCCTGATCGACGGGCTAACCGTGGAACGCGCCGTGTTCTCTTCGCCGATGTGGGGCATTTCGCTGTCCGCGGCCCTGCGTCCCGCGGCGTGGACACTGTCCTACGCGGCCCGCAGCTTCGGCTTCCACGACCGTTATGCGCCTGGCACATCGAAAGGCGCATACCAGAACGCCGCCGCGTTCGAGGGGAACCTTCTGACCCATGACCAGGATCAGTACGCCCGCATGGCCCTCCAGACCGAGCGGCACCCTGAACTGGGTCTGGCCGGTCCGTCCCTGGGCTGGCTGAACGAAGCACTGGTCGAGTGTCGGCGCCTGTCACGTCTGTCCTCGCCCGCGACGCCGTGCCTGACCTTCGTGGGCACCGAAGAGCTGATCGTCGACACCCAGCGCATCACCGAGCGCATGGCGACATGGCGCAACGGAGAACTTCTGTCAGTCGACGGAGGACGCCACGAGTGTCTGATGGAAACGCCCAAGCGGCGCGCCCTGGTCCTCGACGCGATGCGCCGCCACCTTTCGGCACCCGCGCCCGTCGGGTCCTAGATCTCGATCTCGGCGAAGGCATCGCGCAACGCCTGCGACCACGCCACGCTCATCGCCTGAAACGTCTCGTCTTCGGCGCTGATCCGGCGGCGTTCGCCAATATCCTGCGTGTCGGTCTTGATGATGCACATATCAAGCGGCATTCCCACGCTGAGGTTCGACCTCAACGTCGAATCCATGGACAGCAGAACGGCTTTCTTCGCGTCCTCGATGGTCGTCTCGGGCGTGACCACTCTGTCGAGGATCGGCTTGCCGTACTTGTGCTCGCCGATCTGCAGATAGGGCGTATCCTCGGTCGCCTCGATGAAGTTCCCCTCGGGATAGATCAGGAACATGCGCGCCGCGCCGCCCCGTCTCTGGCCGGCCACGATCATCGACGCGCGCGCCGACTGTGCCTTGGCGCCCATGCGGTCTGCCACCTGCGCCGAGACCTCGGACAACGTCTCGCCCACGATCTCGGCTACCTCAAGCATGGTGCCCGCATTCATGATCGACCGCTTGTCCGGATCGGAATTGGCATCGTCCATGCGCGCCAGCGTGGTTTGCGTGACCGACAGCGATCCGGCCGTCAGGATCACGATCGCCCGTTCTCCAGGATCGACGAAGGTAAACATCTTTCGGTAGGTGGAGATATTGTCGACACCCGCATTGGTGCGCGTATCGGACAACAGGACCAGCCCCGCATCGAGGAGGAGGCCGACGCAGTAAGTCATTTTGGTGCCTTCAAAGGTTACTATGGGTAGGTAATGCCCCGTGGATCGTCTCGCAACGTTCAAATCACCAGATGTTTCCTAACAAATTGTGAGGAACCAGGCCCCGGGAGTGCTCATTGTTTAGGCGTAACAAGTCACAAAAGGAGTCTCGATATGAAGACTATTGCAACCAGCGCCATCGCCCTGATCCTTGCCAGCGGCACGGCCTTTGCCGAGAGCCACACGTCCAACGACGAGGCCGACATGAATTCCGACACCTCCATGTCATCGGGCGACAGCTATTCCAGCGATGACCTGATGGGCATGCAGGGCGACCTGATCCGCTCGCGCGACATCACTGGTGGTAACGTCTACACGACGAACGCAGCCAATGACGAAGGTTGGGACAGCGAAAACAGCTATACCTCCGTCGGCACCGATTGGAACCAGATCGGTGAGATCGAGGACCTGATCCTGACCCAAGACGGCCAGATCCGGGGCATCGTGGCCGAGGTCGGCGGCTTCCTCGACGTGGCCGACAAGCACGTCGTCATCTCGGTCGACGATCTGAACCTCGTCGCCGTCGACGATGCCACCTACGCCTACGTCACGCGCTACAGCGAAGAAGAGCTGGAAAGCCGCGAAGGCGTCGACGAAGGCTTCTGGAACTGATCCAGTCCGATTGAAGCTATGAAAGGGGTCCCTCGGGGCCCCTTTTTCATGCGCAGTCGAACTACATTCACCTCGAATCCGGCGTAAAGAACCGCACAGCGTTCAAGTCCTGCCCCGGTCTGGCCACGAAGTCGGACGAAGACCGGGTTCGAAGAGGACAGAACGGAAGGCGAACAGACCGGTGCGTACAGACCACTCGCGCGCAATGCCCCTGCGCGGCGCAATCCTCAGGCAAACTCTGTTAGCCGTCCCCTGCCTTGCCATCGCGTGGCTTTGCCTGTCGAACCTCGATCTCGACGCAGCGGCGGCGATCGCGGATCTGGGCGATTTCGGCACCTGGCGGTGGGGCGTGGCCGCGGCGTTCGCCGCGCTCGGGTTCTGGGCCATTGGCCGCTACGACCGCGTCCTTCACCGTCATATGGGCACCGCGACGCCGCCCGCCTTAGCCACCCGCGCGGGAATTGCCGCCATCGCAGTCTCGCAGACGACCGGATTCGGCCTTGTTGTCGGAGCGTTCATCCGCCGTCACCTGATCCCGTCCCTGGGGCTCTGGACGGCCGCACGCCTGTCTTTCTACGTCTCGATCAGTTTTCTCGCCGCGTGGGCTGTCCTTGCAGCAGCTGCAACCCTGGTCCTGTCGCCAGATTTGCCTGGTTTGCGCCCCCTCTCTGTGCTGATCCTGGCGCTGGCCGCCGCTGCGATCCCGGTCATCGCTTGGCGACCGGGTCGCATGGGGCGGTCCATGCCCAGTCTCAGGACGGCCGCGGCCATCCTTCCGTTGGCCGCGGCCGACCTTCTTGCCGCGGGAATGGTCCTGATCTGCTTCTTGCCCGACGCCCCCGGCACCCAGGTCCTCGCCGCTTTCGTGGTGGCCTATGGGGTCGGCCTGGTCTCGGGCGTGCCAGGCGGGGTCGGCCCGTTCGAGGCGACGCTGATCGCCCTTTTGCCCGGCGTCGATCCCGCAACCCTGCTCTCGGCCATAGTGGCCTACCGGGTGGTCTATTTCGCGGGACCGGCAATCCTCGGACTTTTGGTCCTGCTGCAGGGCCCCCGGGCGGCCGAAGCAATTGCCACGGATACGCCTCTATCGCCAACGGACTGGCGGCTGAACGACCCAGTCCAGGCCGAGGCCGGATTGGCGCGCCAGGGTCACATGGGCCTTCTGTGCACTCCCGAATCCGCGCGGCAGGTCGTGACGCGCACCGGCCACGGCCTTGTGCATCTGGCCTTCCTCGATCGCGTTCTGCCGGGAACCGTGCCTGATCTGCTGGCCGGATTCGCGACCGCGGCGAAGGAATCAGGGCGGATCGCCTGCCTCTACCGGATCGACGCGCGACTCGCCGCAGCCGTGCGGAAGACCGGCTGGACGGTGGCCCGCACGGGGGCCGAAGCCATCCTCGACCCCACCGGGTGGACGATCGACGGTCCGGCTCGGGCGCAATTGCGGCGCAAGCTGAAGAAAGCGCTCAAGGCCGGCGTGGTCCTGCGCGAGGTCGCCGACCTCGGCCCCACCCTGCCCGAGCTTGAGCGGATCGACCGGCACTGGGTCGCAGCCAATTCAGGGGCACGGGGGGTCACGATGGGACGGTTCGACGCCGAATACGTTGCTGCCCAACGCCTGTTCACGGCCGAGATCGACGGCCAGGTTCGCGCGTTCGTCAGCTTCCACACGTCGGCGCGGGAATGGGTTCTGGACCTCGTGCGGCATGACGGCGCGCCGGACGGGACGATGCACGCTCTCGTCGCGCACGCGATCGCTGCCGCCGGGTCGGAAGGATGCCACCGGCTCAGCCTCGCATCCGTTCCCACGGCCCCGCGCGTCTTGCCCGCCCGCCTGCGATGCATAGCCGAAAGAAAGATGGGCACCGCCGGTCTGCGGCAGTTCAAGACCGCCTTCGCCCCGGCGTGGGAAGGGCGTTATATCGCCGCCCCCAGTGCCCTGCAACTGGCCATTGTCTGGACGGACCTTGCGCGGGAAATCGCCCGTCCCGCCAAGCAAGACGAGGCGCCGACCCGAGCCGCCCCGGCCGGGGCAGTGCCCACCGGGATCACTGTTGCTGCTGTTGCTCGTCCAGCACCCTGACATCCACGGACATGTCCTCGAGGCCCCCGCCCAGGGACCGCCCGCGAATGGGCGCGGCGGCATGGGCGTCGAGGCCCGATCCCAGACGGATATACTTCTCGTCCGGGCAGCATCCGTTCGCCGCGTCGAATCCGACCCAGCCCAGCCCCTCGACCCAGATTTCGGCCCAGGCATGGCTGGCCTGATGGGTCGTTCCGTCCGACGTGGCATGAAGATAGCCAACGACATACCGCCCAGGCATCCCGACGGCGCGGGCCACCGCGATGACCGCGTGGGTCTGGTCCTGGCAGACGCCCTTGCCCATCTCCAGCGCCTGGGTAGCCGTGGTATCGGCTTCGGTCGATCCGGGGGTATAGACGATGGCGCTGGCCACCGCCCGCGACAGAGCATGCGCCCGGGACAGTTCGTCGTCGATCCCCGAGACGGCATCCTGCGCCAGCTCGCGCAAGTCCTGGTTCAGCCGCGTCATGTTCGACGGCCGCAAATAGGCTTGCGGCGGCACCTTCTCGCGCAGGCCGCGCACGACCCCGGTCAGGTCGCGGGTCTCGACCTCGCCCGCGATCACGATCGCCAGTTGCGACACGTCCCGGGCCGAGACGGTCTCGATCCAGTCGCCCGCGCCGTCGCGGAAGGCCGCGCCGCGCTCGACCGCGGTTCCCTCGATCCCGACATTCCAGGCATGGACGTCCTGCCCATCGAACTCGGACGGCCACAGCCTGAGCGACTGAACCAGACTGCGGATCGGCGCGTCGTAGGTGTATTCCGTGCGGTGCGTCACATGAAGCTTCATCGCGCTTCTCCGTTCAGGTAGCTCGTCGTGATTTCGTGGCCCAACGCGCCCACCTCATTGAGGACCCGCTGCAGGAACGCATGCAGCCCTTCTTCGAAGATGTCCTCGACCGTGACTTCGGACAGCATCGCATTGACCGTCCGCGCCCGCGACGTGGCCGACGTCGTTCGGCCATATCCCCGCGACAGGCGTTCCAAATGCTCCATCACGCCGTCCGAGGAAGCGATCAATGACCGCGGCGACTGCCGGTTCAGCACCAGGAAATCCACGATCTTGCGCGCGGTCACCTCGCCGCCATAGACCCACGCGAAGGCCCGTTGCGCGTTCATGGCATGCAGCACCGTGCGCCACTGATAGTTGTCCAGCCCGGACCCCACCATCGAGACGTTGGGCAGCAGTACGTAATATTTCACATCCACGATCCGCGCGGTGGAATCCGCCCGCTCGAGATAGTGGCCGATATTCATGAAGTCATAGCCGTCGTTGCGCAGCTGCGTGGCCAGGATCGCGCCCCGGACATGGGCCATGTGGCGCAGCGCGAAATCCTTCATGAACGAGGTCGAAAGGGTCGAACGTTCCTGCCGCGCCAACTCGGTCATCTCGGCATGGGCGTCGTTGATCGCCTCCCACACTTGGGTGGTCAGCGCGGTGCGCACGATCCGGGCGTTCTCGCGCGCCGAATGGATGCAGGCCGCGACCGAGGACGCGTTGTCGCGGTCGAAGAACATGTGAGTCTCGACATTGCGCTGCACGGCATCGCGGCCGAACTTGGTGCGGTACGCGTCGCGCGTGCCCGCCGCCTGCAACACCGAATCCCACTCGTTGCGGTTGCCCCCGCCCGTATCGGGCAGCAGCGCGTTGCGCGCGGCGACCTCCAGCAGGCGGGCGTTTGTCTCGGCGCGCTCCATGTAGCGCGCCATCCAGTACAGGTTATCTGCGGTCCGGCTCAGCATGTCATCAACCCTCCGCCATGACCCAGGTGTCCTTCACGCCGCCGCCCTGCGACGAGTTCACCACCAGCGACCCTTCCGTCAGCGCAACCCGCGTCAGTCCCCCGGGCACCAGCGTGATGTCCTTGCCGACAAGGCAATAGGGCCTCAAATCCACGTGCCGCGGCGCGAACCCTTCCTCGACGAAGGTCGGACATGTCGACAGCGCCAGCGTGGGCTGAGCGATGTAGTTCTCGGGGTTATCCTCGATCTTGGTGCGGAACAGCGCGATCTCGTCCTTGGTGGATTTCGGACCCACCAACATCCCGTAGCCGCCCGATCCGTGGACCTCCTTGACGACCAGCTCGTGCAGGTTCTCCAGCACGTATTTGCACTCGTCGGACTTGGCGCATTGCCATGTGGGCACGTTCTTCAGGATCGGCTCTTCGCCCAGGTAGAAGCGGATCATGTCGGGCACGAAAGTATAGATCGCCTTGTCGTCCGCGACCCCCGCCCCGGGGGCCGAACAGATCGTCACCCCGCCCGAGCGGTAGACGTTCATCAACCCCGACACGCCCAGCATAGAGTCCGACCGGAAGCACAGCGGGTCGAGGAACGCGTCGTCCAGCCGGCGATAGATCACGTCGACGCGCTTTGGCCCTTCGGTCGTGCGCATCCAGACGAAATCGCCTTCCACGAACAGGTCCGAGCCTTCGACAAGCTCGACCCCCATCATGTCGGCCAGGAACGAATGCTCGTAATAGGCCGAGTTGAAGTGACCTGGCGTCAGCACCACCACGCACGGATCTCCGTCGCATTTCTTCGGCGCCACGGAATCGAACGTCCGCTTGAGCTGCATGGGATAGGTCTCGACCGGGGCGATCCGGTTGTTCTGGAACAACGTGGGGAACATCCGCATCATGATCTCGCGGTTCTCCAGCATGTAGCTGACCCCCGAGGGCGTGCGGCAGTTGTCCTCCAGCACGAAGAAATCCTCAGGGCCGGTGCGCACAAGGTCGATGCCCACGATATGGCTGAAGATGCCCTGCGGCGGCGTAAACCCGGTCGCCGCGATCTCGTACGCGTCGTTCTGATAGACAAGGTGCGCCGGGATCCGCCCCGCGCGCACGATCTCGCCGCGGTCGTAGACATCCGCGAGGAACGCGTTCAGTGCCCGCGCCCGTTGCTTGATCCCCCGGTCCAGCCGGTCCCACTCCCGCGCCGAGAACACGCGCGGGAACATGTCGAACGGGATCAGCCGGTCGGGGCTGCCCCCCTCGCCATAGACCGCGAAGGTGATCCCGATGCGCCGGAAAAGCGCCTCGGCCTCGGATTGTTTCATGCCCCGAAGATCGACCGGCATGTCGTTGGCCCAGTCTTCGATCCCCGCATAGGGCTCGCGCACCCGGCCGTCCTGATACATTTCGTTGAAATAGTCTGGCATATTGTTGCGGCCTGTCCCTGTTTGTTGCCTCTGAGCTTAGAGGTTGGCTGGCCGAGATCAACAAATCGCCCGCCGCGCGTTCACTTCGCATTAAGGGTCGGACAGCAGAATGCAAAGCAGCCTGTTGCCCATGCGTTATTTTCGAGCTTCCGAATGATCCGTCAGATACTCTACCTCAGCGACCCTTGCCCTGACGCCGGCACGCCGGGCGAGGTGCTGGACGGGATTCTGGCCGTATCACGGCGGAACAACCCGGCGCTGGGCATTACCGGGGCACTGACGATGACGTCGGGGACCTATGTGCAGGTTCTCGAAGGTGACCCCGAAGTCCTCGATCACGTAGTGGCAGAGATCCGCGACGATCACCGGCATACCGGCCTCGATATCGTATCCGACCGCATGGTCGAATTGCGCGCGTTCAGCCGGTTCGCCATGGCTTTCGCCGATCCGCAGGAAGCTGCGCGCGACGGGGTCGCCGATCTGGTCCGGCAGCTTCACGATGGCGCGGGCCCCGGTCCGGCAACCGCGCTCATCCGCGCGATGGCCCATCGCGCGGTCGAAGACGCGACCGCGTCACACTGACGACTTCAGGCGGCATCGACCGTCCGCACGGCCGCCCTACTCTCCGGTTCATGGCCGATCCCGTCCTGACCTTCACCGACCGCGGCATCTATTGTCCCGCCGCCGATGTCTTCATCGACCCGTGGCGGCCGGTGGACCGCGCACTGATCACCCACGGCCATGCCGACCACGCGCGGCCCGGCATGGCGCGCTACCTCGCCACCGACGCGGCGGCCCCCGTCATGCGCCACCGGCTGGGCGACGTTGCAATCGAAACGACCCGCTACGGCGAACAGCGTCGCATCGGTGACGCTTTGATCAGCTTCCACCCCGCCGGTCACGTGCCCGGAAGCGCCCAGATCCGGGTCGAGGTCGGGGGCGAGGTCTGGGTCGCCTCGGGCGACTACAAGGTCGAGGATGACGGCCTGTCCGAGCCGTTCGAGCCTGTGCGCTGCCACGCCTTCATCACCGAATGCACCTTTGGCCTGCCGGTCTTCCGGTGGGACAGCCAGCCCACCGTCGCGGGCCAGATCGACGACTGGTGGCGCCGGAACGCGGCCGACGGGCGTGCGACGATCCTCGGGGCATACGCGCTGGGCAAGGCGCAGCGTCTTCTATCGGCGATCGATGCCTCCATCGGGCCGATCCTGACCCATGGCGCGGTCGAGAACACGAACGAGGTACTGCGCGCCCAGGGCATCGCCCTGCCCGACACCATCCGCGTCACCCCGGACCTCGACCCGAAGGACCATCCCGGCGCGCTGATCCTCGCCACGCCCTCTGCCCTCGGCACTCCATGGGCGCGCCGCTTCGGCCCCGCCTCGACCGGGTTCGCCTCGGGATGGATGGCGCTGCGGGGGGTGCGCCGCCGTCGCGCCGCCGATCGCGGCTTCGTCCTGTCCGACCACGCCGACTGGGAGGGGCTGAACACCGCGATCCGCGAGACCGGCGCGACCCGGATCTTCGCCACCCACGGATACACTTCGATCTTCCGGCGTTGGCTGGACAGCCAGGGCTACGACGCCGCCGTGGTGGAAACCGAGTACGAGGGCGAGAGCGTCGAGACCCAGGACGAGGCATGACCGCCCTGCCCGGCACATGTCCGGCGGTTGCCCGGCGCCTGTCCGACCGCCGCGGGGCGCAGGCCCGACGTTTGCCCGACCGATGTCCGACGGATGCCCGACGCGTGCCCGACGGGATTCCGGGGGGCGGGCGATGAAGCGGTTCACCGACTTGTTCACGCGGCTCGATCAGACGACGAAGACGAACGCCAAGGTCGACGCGCTGGCCGCCTATTTCCAGGACGCGCCCGAAACCGACCGCCTGTGGACCATCGCGCTTCTGTCCGGACGCCGCCCCAAACGCGCGATTACTACGACATATCTGCGCGAATGGGCCGCCGAACGGGCGTCTATCCCATTATGGTTGTTCGAAGAATCCTACCCCATCGTCGGCGATCTGGCCGAGACCATCGCCCTTATCCTGCCCGATGCGACCCGCGAGAGCGACAACACGCTGACGCATTGGATCGACATGGTCCGTACCCTGCCCACCCTCGACGAGGCGCAGCGCAAGGCCGCCATCCTCAGCGCGTGGGACCAGCTTCGCGCCAAGGAGCGGTTCGTTTTCAACAAGTTGCTGACCGGCGGCTTCCGCATGGGCGTGAGTCAGAAACTGATGACCCGCGCCCTTTCACGCGCCACCCATATCCCCGAGCCCGACCTCGCCCACCGCCTCATGGGTGACTGGCGTCCCGAGACGACTAGCTTCGACGCCCTCATCCGCGCCCCGGACCCCGAGACGGACCTCTCCAAGCCGTATCCATTTTATCTGGCCTATCAACTTGATGGAGGACCTTCTTCACTCGACACATCAAGCAACGACTGGGCGGCCGAACGCAAGTGGGATGGCATCCGCGGCCAGCTTGTCCTGCGTGGCGGCCAGCATTTCCTGTGGTCCCGCGGCGAAGAACTGATGACCGACCGGTTCCCCGAGCTTGCCCGCCTGATCGACTACCTTCCCCCCGGCACCGTTCTGGACGGAGAGGTTCTGGCCTGGGCCGAAGACAGCCCCATGTCCTTCAATTTGCTGCAGAAAAGGATCGGCCGCAAGACCGTCCCGAAGAAACTCCTGACCGAAGCGCCCGTCATCCTTTATGCCTACGACCTGCTGGAATGGCAGGGCGAGGATATCCGCCCCCACCCCTTCCGCGACCGCCGCGCCCGCCTTGACGATCTGGTGGCGCAAGTCCCGTCCGACGCCCCCCTCCGCGCGTCGCCCTTGCTGACGTTCGACAGTTGGGATGAACTGGCCGCGATCCGCGAGAAATCCCGCAAATACAACGCCGAAGGCATCATGCTCAAACGCTGGGACGCCCCTTACCGGGACGGTCGTAAGAAGGGCGACTGGTGGAAATGGAAGGTCGATCCCCTGACCATCGACGCCGTGATGATCTATGCGCAACAAGGCCATGGCCGCCGGGCGAACCTCTTCACCGATTTCACGTTCGCTGTCTGGGACGACGACAATTTGGTCCCCTTCACGAAGGCTTATTCGGGCCTGACCGACGCCGAGTTTCGCAAGATCACCGCATGGGTGCGCAAGAACACCCTCGAACGCTATGGCCCGGTTCGGCAGGTCAAACCGGAACATGTGTTCGAGATCGCGTTTGAGGGAATACAGGAAAGCCCCCGCCACAAGTCCGGCGTCGCCCTGCGTTTCCCCCGCATGGCCCGCTGGCGCCACGACAAACCGTTGGCCGAGGCGAATACGTTGAATGATCTCAAGGAGATGCTGGCCGCCTATGGTTGACGATGACAGAGACCTCCCCGACGCCACCCCGGACCGCGACTACGACACCGTTTCGGAACTGCCCTGCGGCATGTTCCCCGCGGACCGGCCCAAGGTGCCCTCGACCCTTCCGCCGCAGGGCGCTTGCGACACGCATCTGCACCTTGTCGGCGGCAAGAACGACTTCCCGCTCTGGGCCGAGCGAAAGGAGGATCCCGCCCCCGGCCGCGGTTTCGAGGACTGGCTGGACCTGCTGCGCACGCACATGAGCACGCTGGAACTGTCGCGCGGGGTGATCGTCCATTCCACGCTTTACGGCGACGACAACTCGGTCACGATCGAAGCACTGAAACGGCTGGGGCAAGGCTACGTCGGCGTCGGCCTTGTCCGGGACGACGCGAACGAAGACGTATTGGACCGGCTGGCCGAGGCCCGCGTGCGCGGCATCCGCCTGAACGAGGTCTTCGATGGCCCGCTCAGCTGGGAGGGGGCCAAGCACCTTGCCCACGGGCTGGCGGAGCGCGGCATGCATCTGGAACTGTTGCAACCGGCCGACCGTATCGCGGAGCTTTCCGAACAGATCAGCGAGTTGCCCTGCGACGTTGTGATCGGCCACCTGGGCTGGCCCGATATCGCGGCTGGCGCGGATGCTCCGGGCTTTCAGGCGGTGCGGAGGCTGGTGGCTGAGGGCAAGGCCTATGCCAAGCTGACAGGCCTCTACCGCCTGGCCGACGCGCCTTATGACGCCGCGGCGCCCTTCGTCGACGCGCTGGCGGCCACGCCGGAACGCTGCCTGTGGGGGTCGGACTGGCCCCACCTGATGCTGAACGGGGCATCGGTGCCCGACGCGGGCGTGCTTCTCGACCGGTTCTTCGACCACGTCACCGATGCCGAGCGGCGCCAGGCGATCCTCGTGGACGCGCCGGCCGACCTTTACGGCTTCTGACGGACGGGTTGGCGCGGCGCCGCTCAGCCCATATGTCCAATTCGACATTTCCGAGGAGCGACCATGCCGAGCCAGCCCGTTTTCGACGCCAACGCCACCGCCCAGGGCAGGAACCTGGGCAACCTTCCCGTCTGGGACCTAAGCGACCTTTATACCGCGCCGGACGCGCCCGAGATCGAGCGCGACCTGTCTTGGTTGCAGACGGAATGCGCCGCCTTCGCGTCCGAGTACGAGGGCAAGCTGGCCGATCTCGACGCCGAGGCCATGCTGAAGCTGATCGACCGCTACGAGGCCATCGACCGGGTGGGCGGCCGCATCATGTCCTATGCCGGCTTGCGCTATTACCAGCAGACGACCGACCCCGAACGTGCGGCCTTCCTGTCCGACTGCCAGGACCGGCTGACGACCTATACCGCGCCGCTCGTGTTCTTCTCGCTTGAGGTGAACCGGATCGAGGACGCGAAGCTGGACGCACTGTTCGAGGATGCCGCGCTGGCCCGCTACAAGCCCGTTTTCGACCGGCTGCGCAAGATGCGACCCTATCAGCTCTCCGACGAGCTGGAGAAGTTCCTTCACGACCAGTCGGTGGTGGGTGCCACGGCCTGGAACAAGCTGTTCGACGAAACGATCTCGGGCCTTGAATTCACCGTAAACGACGAGGTTATGGGAATCGAGGCGACGCTGAACCTGCTGACCGAGCAGGACCGCGCCACCCGCGAAGCCGCCGCACGCGAGCTGGGCCGCGTCTTCTCGGCCAACGTCAAGACCTTCGCCCGCGTGCATAATACACTCGCCAAGGAAAAGGAGGTCGAGGATCGCTGGCGCAACATGCCCACGCCGCAGACTGGCCGCCACCTTTCGAACGATGTCGAGCCCGAGGTGGTCGAGGCCCTGCGCGATGCGGTGGTCGAGGCCTATCCACGTTTGTCGCACCGTTATTACGAGTTAAAGCGCAAGTGGCTGGGCCTCGACCGGATGCATGTGTGGGACCGCAACGCGCCGCTGCCCATGGAAGACGAGCGCCGGATCGATTGGGACCAGGCCCGCGGAATGGTGATGGACGCCTATTCCGACTTCTCGCCCAAGCTGGCCGACCTTGCGCAGCCCTTCTTCGACAAAGGCTGGATCGACGCAGGCGTCACCCCCGGCAAGGCCCCCGGCGCGTTCGCGCACCCCACCGTCACCGATGCGCACCCCTACGTGATGCTGAACTACCTAGGTAAACCACGGGATGTCATGACCCTTGCGCATGAGCTTGGTCACGGCGTCCACCAGCGGCTCGCCGCGGATCAGGGAGAGCTTCTGGCCAACACCCCCCTGACCCTGGCCGAGACCGCCAGCGTCTTTGGCGAGATGCTGACCTTCCGCAAGCTTCTGGCGGGCGCCAAGGACCAGCAGCAGCGCAAGGTTCTTCTGGCCGGCAAGGTCGAGGACATGATCAACACGGTCGTCCGCCAGATCGCGTTCTACGATTTCGAGTGCAAGCTTCACGCCGCCCGCAACGAAGGGGAGCTGACGCCGGACGAGATCAATGCCCTCTGGATGTCGGTGCAGGCCGAAAGCCTGGGCGATGCGTTCGACTTCATGGACGACTACCAAGTGTTCTGGGCTTACATCCCCCATTTCGTCCATTCTCCCTTCTACGTCTATGCGTATGCGTTCGGGGATGGATTGGTAAACGCCCTCTACGCGGCCTATGAGGAAGGCACCCCGGACTTTCAGGAAAAATACTTCGACATGTTGAAGGCCGGCGGGTCCAAGCACCACTCGGAGCTTCTGCAGCCTTTCGGCCTCGACGCCAGCGATCCCGCATTCTGGCACAAAGGCCTGTCCATGATCGAAGGCATGATCGACGAATTGGAAGCCATGGAGGGCTAATCCCGAGCGCGCCGGGCAATTGTTCGGCGCGCGCCACGTCAGTTCCCTAGTTTGTCCACAATCTGAGTCAAAGCTGCGCGTTAACCGTCATTCGGGAAACGTGTCATGTTATCTGACCCTCACCTCTTCGGTAGTGCACTTTACGTCCTGTTCGCGGGCATGTTCGCCTTCCTCGACTTCTCGCCGTCCGAGCCTGGCCCGGCCGACGATGACAGCATTCCATCTGGTCGGCACGCAGACCTTTCCAGCCTTGCGTTGGGTGGCGCGGACGCTGGAACCGACCCTCTCGGGGCTGCGGAGGATGGCGTTCCCCACATGGATCTGAGCAGCTGGTACGACATGCTTCACAGCGAAGACCTCGCGCTGCCGATGCTGGGGGCGGAGGCAGAGGGCAATGCTACGAATGCCCAAGAACTCGGACTTTACGACACCGAGCTAGAGGTAACCGATTTCGAAGAGGGTATGGATACACTGGTCATCGAGTTCCCCGCAGAAAATGACCCCGGAAGCCTGTCGGTAAAGGAAGGGGACAATGGAATCTCGGCCGTCGTACTCGGTGGCGTGGTGGTTGCCATGGTCCGCAGCGATCGACCCGTAAACCTCGATTCCATCGTCCTGAAAGGGGTCTAACGGTTGGCATGCTCCCGTCCCAAGCGGATAGCGCTGTCGATCATGGCTTGTGTGCCCTTTGCGTTCTCAAGCGTCCAGAGATAGGTATCGCCGGCTTGGACTGATTGAACGAACGCCTCGACTTGCCGGACATACTGGTTCACCCCCGGCCATCGTTCGACCGTCCGCGCCGTCGCAGAGGTCTCGACGATCAGCTCCGCCTGATCGAAAGTTCCGGCGTTGAACGGAGCGGTCAGTTCGATCGTTCCACCCTCGCCATGGAAAACGACACGTTGGCGCGGCGCGATGCGGGTCGAGATCAGGCTGTGGAACGTGAATGACGGGAAGCGGGCGCGGACTTCGGCATAGACATCGAAATCCTGCTCGAACTCGGCGATGGCCGACATCTCCTCAGGCTCTTCGCCGGTCGCGAAACGCGCAGCACCAAACGTATAGACGCCGATATCGCGCAATCCGCCACCGCCCATTCCGGACCGGTTTCGAACGTTTGACGGGTCTGGATTGTTGTAGCTGAAGACCGACTCGACATGCCGGAGGCGTCCGATTGCGCCGTCGGACAGGAGAGCGCGGGCGCGCTGCCATTGAGGATGATGGACGATCATGAACGCCTCGGCCGCCAATTTCCCGGCCGCGTCCCGTGCCTCGATCATTGCGTCGAAATCGGACTCCTGCATGGCGATCGGCTTTTCGCACAGAACATGCTTGCCCGCCTTAAGCGCCCGGATCACCCATTCCACATGAAGATGATTTGGCAACGGAACATAGATCGCGTCGATATCTTCAGCGGACAGCAAAGAATCGTAGGTGTCTTCCACCCGCAGATCTGGTGCAAAGTCGGTGAAGCCTTTGGCTTTTGCCGGGTTCGACGTCGCCAACGCGGCCAGCTTCGCCCCCTTTGCAAGGTGGATCGCCCGAGCCATTGTCGTCTGGGCAAAATTCGACGCGCCTACGACGCCCCATCGGATCGGATCGGTCATCAGGTCCCTCCAAATTGCATCGGGCCGATCCTCACGTGCGAAGACCGGCCCGATGCCACAACTAGCAATTTCGCCGCGACGTCAAGCGTCGGCCATCATGCCCTTTTGACCCGCCAGTTCGGTCATGCGCTTCTGAAGCTTGTCGAAGGCACGCACCTCGATCTGACGGATACGCTCCCGGCTGACGTCGTAGACGCCCGACAACTCTTCAAGGGTCACAGGCTGGTCGAGCAACCTGCGCTGGGTCAGAACGTCCTTTTCACGGTCGTTCAGAACGTCCATCGCTTGGGTCAGCAGCGCGCGGCGGGTCTCGAGTTCATTACGCTCGGCATAGTCGTCGGCTTGGTTGGCATCTTCATCTTCCAGCCAATCCTGCCATTGCGCCGTGCCCTCGCCATCGTTCGAAATCGTGGCGTTCAGCGACGCGTCCGAGCCCGCCATGCGGCGGTTCATCGAGATCACTTCGTCCTCGGTAACACCCAGATCGGTCGCGATCTGCTTCACGTTCTCCGGCCGCAAGTCGCCGTCTTCCAGGGCGCCGATCCGGTTCTTTGCCTTGCGCAGGTTGAAGAACAATTTTTTCTGTGCGCTGGTCGTCCCGAGTTTCACAAGGCTCCATGACCGAAGGATGTATTCCTGGATCGAGGCACGGATCCACCACATCGCGTAGGTCGCAAGACGGAAGCCCTTTTCAGGATCGAACCGCTTGACCGCCTGCATCAGGCCGACATTCGCTTCCGAAATGACCTCGGCCTGCGGAAGGCCATAGCCGCGATAGCCCATGGCGATCTTGGCCGCGAGGCGCAGGTGGGACGTAACCAGCTTGTGCGCCGCCTCGGTATCCTCATGCTCGACCCAGCGTTTGGCCAGCATGTATTCCTCGTCCGGCTCCAGCATCGGGAAGCGCCGGATCTCCTGCATGTAACGGTTGAGTCCCTGTTCCGGGCTCGGTGCGGGAAGATTTGCGTAGCTCGCCATGGGGCCCCCTCCTTCGAACGGCTTTCCTGCCTGACAACTATTTGGTGAACCGATCGGTTCAGTTCAAGTCCTTGGCCGCAGTTTAGACTTCGTACTCTAACTGATTGCTAAGATTTCAGGTTCAGATGTCGGAATAATCTCACGCGTTTGTGTCGCCCGGCACATCATCCAGTTCGTCGACCAAACCTTGGAGATCAATAGGTAACCTACTGGTAAATATCATTCTTTCGCCGCTCCCGGGGTGGACGAAGCCCAGCTCACGGGCGTGAAGTGCTTGCCTGGCAAACTGGTTCACCGCCTCGGCCGCGCGCAGGCGCACAGAAACCCTTCGCTGGCCGCCATATGTCTGATCCCCGACCAATGGGTGACCCACATGGCGCATATGCACCCTGATCTGATGCGTCCGCCCCGTTTCCAAACGGCACGTAACCATCGCAACAGCGCCCCAGTCCCTTTGCAGCCTCACCCGCGTCACAGCGTGCCGACCGCCGTCGAACGTAACCGCCTGTCGTTGTCGATCCGTTGGATGCCGGGCCAACCCAGAGGAAATTCGGATGATCCCGTTCCCCTCGATATGCACGCCTTTCATGCCCGCCATACGCGGGTCCGACGGACTGGGAACCCCGTGGCAGAGGGCGAGATACTCGCGCATCACGCTATGGGCGGCGAACTGTTCGGCCAGACCGTGATGGGCCCGGTCGGTCTTGGCCACGACCAGAAGACCGCTGGTATCCTTGTCGATCCGGTGGACGATGCCGGGGCGCTTCTCTCCCCCCACCCCGGACAGCCGCCCGTCGAAGTGGTGCAAAAGCGCGTTGACCAGCGTGCCCGAGGGACTGCCGGGCGCAGGGTGGACGACCATGCCGGCCGGCTTGTCGACGACGACCAGATCGGCGTCCTCGTGGACGATGTTCAGGGGGATATCCTCGGCCCGCATTTCGGTCTCGGCCTCGTCAGGCACCACGACGGTAATCTCCTGCCCGGCCTCCACCTGCGCCTTGGGGCTGTCGAGGACGCGCCCGTCGCGGCTCACGGCGCCCTCGCCGATCAAGCGCGCGAGCCGCGAGCGGGACAAGTGCGCCTGCTCTGGCACGTCCCGCGCGAGTGCCTTATCCAGACGCGCGGGTGGATTTTCCCCGATCGTGACGACAAGGCGCTGCGACATGAGCGACGACTCCCCTCGGCCGGATCATACCATTCGCGTGGTGAAATGGATGGTGATTGCGTTGACCGCAACCATGATCGCACTGGGGATGGTCCTGATCTTCGCCATTCTGACGACTCTGAATGACGAGGCCCCCGCTGTTCCCGAGACGCTGGACCTGCCGGAAGGTAAGACACCAGCAGCCGTCACGCTGGCCGAGGACCTCACCGTCGTGGTGACCAAAGACGGCGACATCCTGTTTTTTGACCTGGACGGCACTCTGTTCCGGCATATCGAACCGACGCAGTGATTATTTGGGATTTGCCGCGTACCGAGGGGCGGTTTCGAACCGCCGACCCCCTGATCCACAATCAGGTGCTCTGCCCCTGAGCTACCTCGGCAACGCGTGCGCAGGACCTAAACAGACAATGCCATGCGGTCAAGAGGTTCACCGTCCATACCGGGCTGGGCGCGGGCGTAATTTCGACTAGTTCACGCCAAAAGAGAGGACATGATCAAAATGGAAGACCGCGACAAGGCCGATCCCCGAAAGGGCCCCGGATCGACGGACGATCCGAACCAAGCCAACCGGACGGATTTACCAGAAAAAGCGCCCGTCAAACCGTCAATCAAGAACGATCAGAGTGATCCGGACGACCCAAAGACAGGACCGGGAAGCACGAGCGACCCCAACCAGGGCAATCGGACCTGAGGTTGTAAGACGTCTAGGCAGAACGATCCGAGATCTCGACCGGCAGCGGGGCAAGGTTTCTGCGAGGCTTACCGCTCCCTCCCCCACCCGGCCGGTCTAGGGTCATCACGATGATGCTTGTCTGTACGCCGGCGAAGACAATTCCGTTCAGCATGAAAAAAACCAGGGCGGCCAGCCAGCCGCCTGAGACGGTTGTTACCAAGTGGCCAAGTCCCGCGACATCGAAGGCCAGAACCGCCGCAGTGAACGCGCCTGCCACGGCAAAACCAATGGCACAGTTGACGATATAAAGGCGCACGATACGGGGCAGCCTGCCGAAGTGGCTTCGCCGGTCAGGGAACGGGTTTGTCACGTCGAAGGGCATTGGCTGATGTTCCTTCTGCAAACGGTTCGAACCTTTACCTACCCCGTGGGCGAAGTGACCGGATCAGTCGAAGATCCGGTCGCCCTGCTCGTCGATCATGGTCCTGGCTTTCGCCACGGCGGCTTCGGCACATAACTCGGGATCGCGAAGAAGATCTGCGCGAACCAAGTGATGGCTTTGGGTTTCGCCTGCGATTTCTTTCTCGATGATCGCTGCAAGGCGATACTGCCCACCTTCTTCCATCGGGGCCGGATATATCGTGAAGCCCTTGTAGCTTTCGGACGGACGTTGTTCGGGTGCCGACGACTTCGGTTTGCCAAACAGCCTAGACCAGATACTCATCGCAGTTTCCCCCTATGCGCAGCCCAGCCGTCATAAGTCGATCAACGCTTTCGGCTTAGGCTAGGGCGACTTCGGCTTAGGCTAGGGCGACGTCGGGGCGGATCAAAAAACGCCCCGACGCGGTCCACCTATTGATCCAGGAAGGACCGCAGTTTCCGGCTGCGCGACGGGTGCTTGAGCTTGCGCAGCGCTTTGGCCTCGATCTGGCGAATACGTTCGCGCGTCACGCTGAACTGCTGGCCGACCTCTTCCAGCGTGTGGTCGGTGTTCATGCCGATCCCGAACCGCATCCGCAGAACCCGCTCTTCCCGCGGCGTCAAGCTGGCCAGAACGCGGGTCGTCGTTTCCTTCAGGTTCTCCTGAATGGCACTGTCGAGCGGCAAGACAGCGTTCTTGTCCTCGATGAAGTCGCCAAGCTGGCTGTCTTCCTCGTCCCCGATGGGGGTTTCGAGGCTGATCGGTTCCTTGGCGATCTTCATCACCTTGCGAACCTTCTCCAGCGGCATCTGGAGCTTTTCGGCCATTTCCTCGGGCGTCGGCTCGCGGCCGATCTCGTGCAGCATCTGCCGGCCCGTGCGGACCAGCTTGTTGATCGTCTCGATCATGTGGACCGGGATACGGATCGTGCGGGCCTGGTCGGCGATGGACCGGGTGATCGCCTGGCGGATCCACCAGGTCGCATAGGTCGAGAATTTGTAACCGCGGCGATACTCAAACTTGTCGACGGCCTTCATCAGGCCGATGTTACCTTCCTGGATCAGGTCCAGGAACTGCAAACCGCGGTTCGTATACTTCTTGGCGATCGAGATCACGAGTCGCAGATTGGCCTCGACCATTTCCTTCTTGGCCTGACGCGCCTCTTTCTCACCCTTCTGGACCTGCTGGACGATGCGGCGGAACTCGGTGATGTCGACGCCCACATAGGTGCCGACCTGGGCCATCTCGCCGCGCAGTTCCTCGATCTTGCCGGTCGACCGCTCGAACAAAGACTGCCAGCCGCGCCCCGGCTTCTCGCGCATCTTGTCCATCCAGGCCGGATCCAGTTCGGCGCCCCGATAGGCCTCGATGAACTCGCGCCGGTTAATACGGGCCTGGTCGGCGAGCTTCACCATGGCGCTGTCGATCGACATGATCTTGCGGTTGATCCCGTAGAGCTGGTCGATCAGCGCTTCGATACGGTTGTTGTGGAGGTGCAGTTCTTTGACCAGCACGACGATCTCGCCGCGCAGCTTCTGGTACTTTTCCTCGGCATCCGTGGTGAAGCTGCCATCCTCGTTCAGGGTCGCGGACATCCGCAGATCCTGCATCTCGGCCAGTTGCTCGTAGTCGCCGGCGATCGCATCCAGCATTTCCAGGACACGCGGCTTCAGCGCAGCTTCCATCGCGGCAAGCGACAGGTTCGCCTGTTCGTCCTCGTCGTCGCTGTCTTCGTCGTCGGACTTGCCGATCGGGTTACCGTCAGCGTCGACCTCTTCCTTGATGGTATCGGCCTTGGGAGAAGGCGCCTCGCGAATCTCCTGCGGGGTCGAGCCAAGGTCCGAGACGACAGGCTCCTCGCCCTCTTCGCCCATCGACCGGCCGAACGTCGTTTCGAGGTCGATGACGTCGCGCAGAAGAATGTCTTCGGACAGAAGCTCGTCACGCCAGATCGTGATGGCCTGGAAGGTCAGCGGGCTTTCGCAAAGCCCTGCGATCATGGTGTTGCGACCGGCCTCGATCCGCTTGGCGATGGCGATTTCGCCCTCGCGGGACAGAAGTTCGACCGACCCCATCTCGCGCAGGTACATGCGCACCGGGTCGTCGGTCCGGTCGAGCTTCTCGCCCTCCCCGGACGACACGGCAACTTCGCGGCTGTCGTTGCGGGTGACGACCTCGGTGGACTTCTTCTCTTCTTCCTCGGCCTCGTCATCCTCGATGACGTTGATGCCCATCTCGGACAACATGGACATGACGTCTTCGATCTGCTCCGAACTGACCTGTTCGGGCGGAAGAACCGCGTTCAGCTGATCATAAGTGATGTATCCGCGCTCGCGCGCGTCGGCGATCATCTTCTTGACGGCGGCTTGGCTCATATCGAGCATGGCCTCGCCGTCTTGATCATCCTTGCGTTCGTCGGTGTTGTCCTTGGCAGCCATTCGGCTCTCCCCTTAACGCAGGTCCCGCGCCGGATATAACGGCGCCGGTCAAACTTTCGCGAATCAGCCGACCGAATCAACTAATCACACGTTGTTACCGCGATTCTCTTACCAATTGCAGCACCCCGAACCCAGAGTCCCGCCTTCACTTTTCATCCGAGCCGCCATCGAATCCGATCTGGCTGAGCAGACGGTCGAAGGCACTCACTTCATCACGATCAAGACGCACGCCATTCGGCGCGACGTTGAACTCCCGTTTGTCCTCGGACTGGCTCTTGCCTGCCCGCTCCAGCGCCTGCGCCGCCTGACGCAGGCGCCAGGTCAATGCTTCGTCAGCAACTGCACCGATATCCGTCAGCGCCTCCTCGACCTCGCGGGCGGCCCCGCGACGGGCAACCAGTTTCGCAAGCTCTTCGGCGATGCATTGTCGTGCGATGTCAGGATCATTTGACCGCAGGGCTGGCACGACCCCGAGATGGCGCGTCGCATACAGCTTTTCAAGGGTATCACCGCCGACAATGCCCTCCACCTCGCGGCGGCATCCCTCGGCGTCCGACGCAACGACCGACAGCAGGCAGGACACAAGGCGCCGGTGGGTTGGATCGGCGAATTCCGCCTTTTCCAGAACTGGCTCGAACACCTCGATCAGATGGGGGTGCTTCATCAACACAGCAAGGACGACCGCCTCGCGCACCCGGTCCCCCTCCCCGCCCATTACAAGCTCCGAGCTGCGGGTGGACGTCACCGCCACCGGTGCGACCGCCTTGCCTTTCGGCACCCACGCCCGGCGCGGATTGAAGAGGTGATAGCGGCGCTCCCGAATGGCCTCGCCATAATGGCGCTTGATCGAAGGGTCCTTGATCCTGTTCAGCGCAGCTTTCAGTTTCTTATCGAGCGCGGCGCGCCGTTCCGGGCTATCCAAGCTCACGCCGTCGGTTTCCCGCGTCCAGAGAAGATCCACCATCGGGCGCGCGCGCCCCAGCAAGTCGCGCATCTTCTCGGGCCCCTCGGCGCGCAGCAGGTCGTCGGGGTCCTTGCCTTCTGGCATCAAGCAGAACCGCAGGGATTTTCCGGCCTCAAGCAAGGGCAGCGCCAGGTCCATCACCCGCATCGCTGCGCGCTGTCCGGCCGTATCGCCGTCCAGTGCGATGACAGGCTCGTCATGAATCCGCCACAGCAGGTTCAATTGGTCCTCGGTCACGGCGGTACCCAGGGGGGCAACGGTGGCGCCGAACCCGGCCTCGCTCAGCGCGATGACATCCATGTAGCCTTCGGCCACGACCAGCTGGGCATCCCGTCCGGCGGCGGCGCGGGCATTGCCGTGGTTGTAAAGTTGCCGGCCCTTGTCGAAAAGCTCCGTCTCGGGCGAGTTCAGGTACTTCGCCTGATCGTTCGGGTCCATCGCGCGGCCGCCAAAGGCAATGGTATGGCCGCGCGCATCGCGGATCGGGAACATGATCCGGTTGCGGAACGTGTCGTACGGCTCGCCGCCCTTCGCGCTCGTCTTGGACAGGCCGACCGCCGCGATGAGGTCGGGCGCGATCCCCTTGGCCTTCAGGTGATCGGTCAGCCTGCGCCAGTCATCCGGGGCGAACCCCAGCTCCCAGCGGTCGATCGCGTCCGATGTCAGGCCGCGGTTTTCCAGATAGGCCCTGGCGGCGGCCCCATCGCCCGTGCGTAACTGCAGACGGAAGAATTTGACCGCCTCGTCCATCACGCCAATCAGGATCGTCCGCCGATCCGCCTTTTCCTTGGCGCGGGGATCGCTTTCTGGGACCTGCATCCCCGCCTCGTCGGCCAGGATTTTCACTGCTTCGATGAACGGCACGTTCTCGCTTTCCATCACGAAGGTGATCGCGTCGCCCTTCGCGTGGCATCCGAAGCAATAATAGAAGCCCTTGCGGTCCTCGACGTGGAAACTCGCCGTCTTTTCCTGGTGGAACGGACAGGGCGCCCACATGTCACCCTTTCCCTGCTGGGACTTCCGGGTGTCCCACATGACCTTGCGTCCGACAACCTGAGCCAGGCTGACGCGGGATCGAAGCTCATCAAGGAATCCGGGCGGGAGGCTCATGACCCCTATATTTGGGTCAGCCCCCCCACTGTCCAGAGGGCTAGCAGTCGTCGACCGCCACGGTCGCCAAAGGTTGACCGTCATTTGTCGTGATGTCGGCGGCAAGCCCGTAGGTATCGACGAAGCGGGCCAGCGCAGGCTCGGCGCACAGGTTCTGCCGCAAGGTGCGCGCGGCGACAATCTCATAGCTTTCGCGCGCGGCCGGGCCGAACGCGGACGCGGGCTGGTTGTGTCGGAACTGCATGTAAAGCTGGTTCCCGCGGGCCTCTGCCCCGGTGATCGTCAAATCGGACTCGGCGGAAAGGCTCGTCCCTTGGCGCGCGTTCAGGGCCTCGGCGACGGCAGTCAGTTGCGGCGAAGTCGACGCCGCTTGGGCGGCACCTTCGGAATCTACGGTCATCTCTACCTCGGGCGCGGGGCCGGTCGGCGCACAGGCCAGAAGGGCCAGGGGGGCAAGAAGGGCAAGACGGTGCAGCATACGTGATCTCCTGTGTTTGGACCGACCTTGCGCAAATCCGCCGATGGGCACAACCGATCCCGCCAGATTGCCGCAGTGCGGGCGAATGACGCAGAAACGCATTCCCGCATTCCGTGTTTGCCAACCAGCCCAAACGAAAACGGGCTGATCAGATATCTAGGGAGAAAATTATGCTTAGCAGAACTTTCATTACGACCACTGCAGCTGCCACCGTCGCCGCCGGGGTCGCCTTCGGCGCCGCGCACACGATGAACATCGTCGAGACCGCGCAGGACGCCGGCAACTTCTCCACGCTCCTCTCCGCGGCCGAGACGGCCGGATTGGCCGAAACGCTGTCGGGCGAAGGTCCGTTCACCGTCTTCGCACCGACCGACGATGCCTTCGCGGAACTTCCCGAAGGCACGCTGGACGAACTCAGCGAAGAGGAATTGACTGACATCCTGACCTACCACGTCGTTCCGATGGCCGCCATGTCCGGCGACCTGAGCGATGGTCAGATGATCGAAACGGTGAACGGCGAAGAGCTTGAGGTTTCCATCGACGGCGAAACCGTCATGGTTGGCGGCGCTACCGTAACAACCGCCGATATCGAGGCCTCGAATGGCGTGATCCACGTGATCGACACCGTGCTGATGCCTTCCGGCGATATGTAAGATTTCGATCCACCAATTTCGGGGGCCGCCTTCGGGCGGCCCTTTTCTTTTGCGCTGTCGCCACTGCCTGAACGAACCGTCCCGTTCGACCGGATTGGAGCCAGATTCCGCGAACTGCCGCCCTTTCGGCGTGGGGGTGCCACAATATCACCCGAAATCTGCTGCTACGTTTACCGCCTAGAACGCGAACCGAGTCGTGTTGTCCGTATACGGGCATCACGCGATGCATTCCGACGCAGGTCCGCTTTCGAGAGACGGTTTGAAAGGCCGGAACAGTGGAACATCGCGACCGCGACATGACCGAAGTGCAGGTTGGCAAGCTGATCGCTAGGTTCGGCCGGTCCGAAGACGGGTCTTTCGTCCTGTTCGCGTTGTACCTGTTCCTAGCGATGATCCTCGTCGGCGGCCTGGCGGTCGACATCCTGCGCCACGATTACGCGCGCACCCGACTCCAGAACACTATCGACTCGGCGACCCTTGCGGCGGCAGACCTGAACCAGACCCTCGACCCGACCGCGGTCGTCAACGACTATTTCGACAAGGCCGGCGTCGCCGACGCCCTGGACTCCGTGGAAGTCAGCGAAACGATCAATTCACGTACGGTCAGAGCCGTCGCCAAAGCCACGATTCCAACCTGGTTCATAAGCGCGGTGGGTGTCGACGACCTGGGACTTACCAGCGGCGGTACAGCACGCGAGGCGATCCAGGATGTGGAGATTTCGCTGGTCTTAGACGTGTCCGGCTCGATGACGCGCGATAGCAAGCTGACGCATCTGAAGACCGCTGCCAACAAATTCATCGATGCCATGCTAAAGGACGGGGACACGAACCGCCGCGTGTCGATCAGTATTATTCCCTACTCATCCCAGGTCCAAGCGGATCCCCGGCTTTTGTCGCAGATGACCGTCACCAACCGCCATGGCTATTCGAACTGCCTGGATTTCGGGGCAGGCGATTTCCAGACGCCCGCCATCGATCCGTCGACTTCGATCGTCCAGACCGCGCATTTCGATGGCGTCACGTCGGGCATGATGATGGACGAATCCTGGGCACCCTGTCGGACCGACAGCGATATGGCCCCCCTCTATCTACAAGACGACAAGTCCAAGCTGAAAGACAAGATCAATGACTTGAGGGGCGCTGGAAACACCTCGGTCGAGATCGGGCTGAAATGGGGTATGGGCCTGCTTGATCCGACTATGCGGACCGCGTTGGTCAATTCGGGTGCGGCAGATTCGAATTTTTCTGAACGCCCTTACGATTACGGGCGCGCCCAGACGATCAAGGTCCTGATCGTGATGACTGACGGTCAGAACACGACCCAGTACATGCTGGACCCGGCACTTTACCCCAATGTCGAATCGGACGTCTATGTGGGGTATTTCGGCGACAACTGGCGTATTACGATCCGCGACATCGAAGACGGAAACCGCGACCGTGACGGCTATTACAACGAACCTTACTATGTGCCCGGCGGCGACTACTGGCGAAGCGATCCGGGCAACTGGGCACGGGCGCTGACTTGGCCGGAGGTTTGGGCCAATCTTTCCGTACGCTGGCACGCTTGGTCGGGCCGTGCCGATCAGCACTATTACGACAGCACCAAATCTGCCGTCTACGACGCGTGGTACACCGATGTCGTGAAGTCCATCGGCGCCTCGGAGAAGAACAATCGGATGGCCGACATGTGCGACACGATCAAGGCAAACGGCGTGGTCGTCTACAGTATTGCCTTCAACATTTCCGAGGCGAACAGCACGCTTCTGAAAGACTGTGCCAGCTCGGGGAACAATTATTTCAACGTCACCGGAAGCCAGATCACCTACGCCTTCTCGGCGATCGCCACTACCATCAATCAGTTGCAGTTGATCGAATGACCCTGCGCCGCATCCTCCGATTTTTGCGCCGCGACGACGGCGCTGCCACGGTCGAGATCGTGCTACTGTTCCCGCTGATCATGTGGCCGTTCTTCATGGCCATGGAGTCGGGCATGATGCAGATGCGGCGCGTCATGTTCGAACGCGCGGTGGACGTCGTGGCGCGTGACATCCGGCTGGGCGATCCCACCCTGCAATCCTTCGATGCGATCCGCGCTGCGGTCTGCGACGAGACCCTCGTGATCCCAAACTGCCTGTCGGACCTTTACCTCGAGATGTACCCGGTGCCCGTTGCCAATTTCGCGGCGCCAACTGAAAGCACGAAATGCCGTGATCGGGCCGAGGATGTTCAACCGGCCCTGACGGTCCGGCCCGGTGGTCGCAACGAGCTTATGATGATGCGGTTCTGCGTTCTGTACGATCCCATCCTGCCCGGCGCCGGTGTCGGGGCGCAAATGGACGTGAATACGGGCGGGAGGGGCGTCGCGATGATCGCAGAGACCTTCTTCGTGAACGAGCCATGAGGTTGATCCAGCGCCTCTCGCGCCGCCTGATGGCTTTCCGCCGGGACGAAAGCGGGTCCTACACCGTCGAGACGGTGCTGGTCCTGCCCTTTCTGGTCATGACCTGTCTTGCGCTGCTGACATTCGTGGATGCGTATCGCACCCAGATCTCGAACCTGCGCATCACGTATTCCATCGCGGACATGCTCTCGCGCGAGCAGTTTCCGGCGACCCGTCAAACGGTCGAAGGATTGGGGCGCGTCTACGACTATCTCACCGTGGGGGACGAAAACACGTATATGCGGATCAGTTCCGTCATCTGGGACGAGACGAACGCCCGGCATATCCTCGTCTGGTCCGACGTGACCTTCCCCGACAGCGCGATCTACAAGCCGCAGCCGCACACAGAGGCGACCCTGCCCGACCTGGCCGACCGAATACCGGTTCTTGCGGACGGGGATTCGATCATCGTGGTCGAGACGTGGATGGACTATACGCCTCCCTTTGATGTGGGCTTCGGCGGTCGGCGGTTCGCCAACTATACGGTGGTCTCGCCCCGCTTCGTTCCGGTTCTGCGGTATGAGGGAACGAGTTAACCGCGCGCTTCGATACGAAGCGCCAGGAGGTCAGCCATTGCTTTCGCCGATCCGGCGCGCGTAACCCCCCCGACGCCGACCCTCTTGCCCCACCGCCACCACAGACCCGGCGCCCATCCGAACGGGCGGGCTTCCGTCAAATTGATTAGGAACCCGTTCGACGGTTTCAGCGCGAACATGCCCCGATCAACCGATCCGATCTGATCGTAGGATGCTATGAGGCGACCGTCCGATTGAACAAGTCCCTCCTCGGTCAACAGGATCGCATACGCCGTCGCGACCCATAGCGAACGTGCTGCAAAGGCCGCAGCCACCGCGATGGCGATTAGAACAACCCTCCAGATGGGGTCCGCCTGGGCGGCGAGCGAAAGCCAGAGCAGCAGCCCGGTAAGCGCGGCGAGGACGCCGGTCGCAAACACGCGCCGTGGTGCAGACGCGTCGAGGCGGTACAGGATTTCGGAAGGGTCCGACATGGTTTGCCTGTACCGCCCCGGCGTTGCAGTGAAAAGGGCGTTGCGTGCGTTCGGGGGGCCGGCCTAGACTGAGCCGTCATCTGGGACGGGATCATGAAACGGCTGCTGATCGCCTGCATTTTGCTGACGGCCTGCGATCTGCCGCAGCTCGACACGCCGGTGGCGACGACCCCGTCGCGCGCCGACTTTCCGATGCTCGCCCCCTTCGAAACCATTTCGAGGGCGACCGAAACGCAGTCGCCCCAGCTCGCCGCGCTACCGGCGGAGCTCGATTCCGCCTCTGCCCAACTCAGGGCGCGGACTGCGTCGACCCGAACGGGATTGTCGCCCGGCATAGCCGCGGAACTGACCGACCGGGCCGCACAGCTTCGTGCCCGGGCGGCCGTTATCCGGGCCAATGCCGAAGGGGATGCAACGCTTCTGGAGCGCATGCGACGCCTTCGAGAGCGCGCGGCGACATACTGACCCCCTGTTCCCTGTCGCCGATCCGGGCTATGGCGCGTTCCGCAACACGCCATGCCGAAAAGGAACCTGCCCATGTCCGATCCCGTGCGTCTTGGCATCGCCGGCCTTGGAACGGTCGGCGCCGGTGTGGTGAAGATCGTCACGAAACGTGCCGAGACCCTGGCCGCTCGAGCCGGTCGCCCCATTCAGATCACAGCCGTCTCGGCCCGGACCAGGGACAAGGATCGCGGCGTCGATCTGTCACCCTTCGCGTGGGAGGATGACCCGGTGGCCCTGGCCGCGCGGGATGACGTGGATCTCGTCGTGGAACTTGTGGGCGGCGACAGCGGACCCGCGAAATCGACGGTGGAAGCGGCGATCGCAAACGGCAAGGACGTCGTGACGGCGAACAAGGCACTTCTGGCCCTTCACGGCCAGGCCTTGGCCGAGGCTGCCGAGGCGAAGGGCCTGTGTCTGCGCTTCGAGGCCGCCGTCGCGGGGGGGATCCCATGTGTGAAAGCCCTTACGGAAGGGCTTGCCGGCAACCGGATCGAGCGCGTGATGGGCGTGATGAACGGCACCTGCAACTATATCCTCACGCGGATGGAGGACGCGGGCCTGCCCTACGACACGGTCTTCGCCGAGGCGAATGCGCTGGGTTATCTCGAAGCCGACCCCACGCTGGACGTCGGCGGCATCGACGCGGGCCACAAGCTGGCCCTGTTGGCCTCGATCGCGTATGGTACGCGCGTTGACTTCGAGGGCGTAAAGCTCGAGGGGATCGAGCGTGTCTCGATCGCCGACATCCGCCACGCCGCCGACATGGGGTTCAAGGTCAAGCTTCTGGGCGTGGCACAGATGACCGGTCGGGGGCTCGAGGCGCGGATGTCGCCATGCCTCGTTCCCGCCTCCTCGCCGCTGGGCCAACTCGACGGGGCTACGAACATGGTGGTCCTCGAAGGCGACGCGGTCGGCCGGATCGTCATGCGCGGTGCGGGCGCGGGCGAAGGCCCCACCGCCAGCGCGGTCCTGGCGGACATCATGGAAATCGCCCGCGGTACGCGTCTGTCGACCTTCGGACAGCCCGCCTCGACGCTGAAGGCCGGAACACGGGCACATTCCGGCGGCCCGTCGCCCTATTACCTGCGGATGGATTTGGTGGACAAGCCCGGGGCGCTGGCGAAGATCGCGTCTTGCCTTGGCGATGCCGGGATATCCATCGACCGGATGCGCCAGTACGATCACCCCGAAAGCACCGCACCGGTGATCGTCGTGACGCACAAGGCGGGCCGCCCGTCGCTGGATGCGGCGATCGAGGCGATGGCCGAAACCGGGGTCCTGATCGGCGAGCCCGTTGCCCTCAGGATCGAACAGCTGGACTGACTGTCCATAGTTTCGCCGGTAACAGCCTTGTGCGCATCACCCGCCCCGCGCTAGACCCCGACCCAACGTCATAGGGGAGAACCGGCGCATGGCGACCAACGATTTCAACGACCGCATGCTTTCACTGGGCCTGGCTCGCGTCTCGGAGGCCGCGGCGCTGGCGTCGGGTCGCTGGATCGGCCGCGGCGACGAGAAAGCCGCCGACCAGGCTGCCGTCACCGCGATGCGCGACCAGCTGAACAAGCTGCAGATCCGCGGCACCGTCGTCATCGGCGAGGGGGAGCGTGACGAGGCCCCAATGCTCTATATCGGCGAGGAAGTCGGCACCGGAGATGGTCCCGAGGTGGACATCGCGCTGGACCCGCTGGAAGGGACGACGCTGACGGCCAAGGACATGCCGAACGCGCTGACCGTCATCGCGATGGGCCCCAAGGGGTCGCTTCTGCATGCCCCCGACGTCTACATGGAAAAGCTGGCGATCGGCCCCGGCTTCCGCCCCGGCGTCGTCACCATGAACATGAGTCCGGCCGAGCGCGTTTCGAACCTTGCGTCCGCAAAGGGTGTGTCCACCCATGACATCACCGTCTGCGTGCTGGAACGTCCGCGCCACGAGGACATGATCGAGGAGCTGCGCACGACAGATTGCGCGATCCGCCTGATCACCGACGGCGACGTGGCCGGTATCATCCACTGCGCTGAACCGTCGACCGGCATCGACATGTATATGGGTTCGGGCGGAGCGCCCGAGGGGGTGTTGGCGGCCGCCGCGCTCAAGTGCATGGGCGGCCAGATGTACGGCAAGCTGACCTTCCGAGACGCGGCCGAGCGTGGCCGCGCCGAAAAGGCGGGGATCAAGAATTTCGACCGGGTCTATACCCGTGACGATCTGGTGACCGACGACGTGATCTTCGCCGCGACGGGCGTCACCGACGGGTCGATCGTGCCCGGCATCAAGCGCGAGCCCGGGTATTTCACGACCGAGACGATCCTGATGCGCTCGAAAACCGGCTCGGTGCGGCGCATGACCTATCGCAACCCGGTCGACCGCTCGCCCACGGGGCGCGATTGATGATCCCCACCGGGTTCCCCGACCGGGCCGAGGTCGCGCGTCTTTCGGCCCGGATGCTGCTTGAGATCGAAGCCGTGCATTTCAACGCGGGCGAGCCGTTCACGCTTGCCAGCGGCCTGCCTTCGCCCACCTATATCGATTGCCGCAAGCTGATCTCCTACCCGCGCATCCGGTCGACGCTCATGGACTTCATGGCCATCACGGTCATGCGCGACGCGGGGTTCGAGGCCTTCGACAACATCGCGGGCGGAGAGACCGCGGGGATCCCCTTCGCGGCCCTCGTTGCCGAACGGCTGGGCCTGCCGATGACCTATGTGCGCAAGAAGCCCAAGGGATACGGGCGCAACGCCCGGATCGAAGGCGCCATGACCGAGGGGCAGCGCGTACTGTTGGTCGAGGACCTGACGACAGACGGTGGCTCGAAACTGTCCTTCGTCGATGCGATCCGCGAAACCGGTGCCTCCTGCGCGCATACGGCCGTCATCTTCTCGTACGGGATTTTCCCCGAGACCGAGAAGACGCTGGGGGACCATGGCGTGAAACTTCACAGCTTGTGCACCTGGTGGGACGTGCTGGACGCGGCTAAGGCGTCGGGCAGCTTCGATGCCGCCACGTTGCAGGGCGTGGAAGAGTTCCTGAACGACCCGCGCGCCTGGCAAGACGCCCGCCGGGGAAGCTGACCCTGTGGAGGGGCCGGGATAACTTGCGGGCCCCATGTGAGTTTGCCCAGATGTGGTAGGTCGGCTTACTGTTACCGCCAGATGACGGCCCGCCCGGCGGAACCTCGCCCCAACTTATCCCATGTTGATCGCAGGCCCACAGGGGCGCTACACCATCCGACACGGGGCACGTTCGAGGCAGGCAAGGGGCGGTTGGCATGAACCAGATCACGACAATTCCGACATCGAAGGACGGCGAGACCCCGGACCTGCTGCCGCACAACATCGAGGCGGAACAACAGCTTCTGGGTGCGATCCTGACGAACAACGACGTGTTCGACCGTGTCGCAAGCCTGATCGACGAATCGCACTTCTACGATCCGGTTCACGCCCGCATCTACGAGGTGGCTGCGGCGAGAATCGCAAAGAACGCCCTCGCCTCCCCCGTGACGCTGAAGGCGTTCCTGGAAGAGGATTCGGGGCTGAAGGAACTTGGCGGACCGGCCTATCTGGTCAAGCTCGCCGGTGCCGCGATCTCTTCCTACGCAGCGCGCGATTACGCGCAGATGATCTATGACCTGGCGATCCGCCGGAAGCTGATCCAGCTGGGGCGCGATATCTCGACCAAGGCCGGCAAGGTCGACATCACCTCCGAGCCGCGCGAGCAGATCGTCGAGGCGGAACAATCCCTCTACAAGCTGGGCGAGGCCGGCCAGTCGAACCAGGGCTTCCAGTCCTTCTTGCGCGCGGTCACGGACGCGGTGAACGTCGCCAACGCCGCATACCAGCGCGAAGGAGGGCTGGCGGGCGTCTCCACTGGCCTTGTCGATCTGGACAAAAAGCTGGGCGGTCTGCACAAGTCCGACCTTCTGATCCTCGCCGGACGCCCGTCGATGGGCAAGACGTCGCTGGCGACGAACATCGCGTTCAACATCGCCAAGGCCTATCGCAAGGGAACGCGGCCCGACGGCAGCGAAGGCGCCGTGGATGGCGGCGTCGTGGGCTTCTACTCGCTGGAAATGTCGGCTGAGCAGCTGGCCGCGCGGATCCTGTCCGAAGCCTCCGAGGTTCCGTCCGAGCAAATTCGTCGCGGCGACATGAACGAGGGCGAGTTCCGCCGCTTCGTCGAGGCCGCGAAATCGCTTGAGGCTTGCCCGCTATACATCGACGACACCCCTGCCCTGCCGATCAGCCAACTGGCCGCCCGCGCTCGGCGTCTGAAGCGCGAGCACGGCCTAGATGCGCTGTTCGTGGACTATTTGCAGCTGGTGAAGGGCACCGGGCGCGGGGAAAACCGGGTCAACGAGATATCGGAGATTTCGCAGGGCCTGAAAGCCATCGCGAAGGAACTGGACATCCCCGTGGTCGCCCTGTCGCAGCTGTCACGCCAGGTCGAAAGCCGCGAGGACAAGCGCCCGCAGCTGTCGGACTTGCGCGAATCCGGCTCGATCGAGCAGGACGCCGACGTCGTGATGTTCGTGTTCCGCGAGGAATACTACAAAGAACGAGAGAAACCCGGCGACCACGAGCTTGAAAAGATGGCGACCTGGCAGGATGAGATGGAGCGTCTGCACGGCCGGGCCGAAGTCATCATCGGCAAGCAGCGTCACGGTCCCATCGGCTCGGTCGATCTGTCGTTCGAAGGGCGCTTCACCCGGTTCGGCAACCTTGTTCAGGCCTGGCAACAAGGCTCGGGCGATGGCTTCTGAGGTCGGTCCTCATCTTCGGCTACGTCTTCCCTTGACCCCGGCCCGGGTTTGACGGCACCTGCGCCCCCATGGGAACCGCGCATCTTCAGATCGACCTGACCGCCCTTGCCGAAAACTGGCGCGCACTGGATGGGCGCACCGCCGAAAGGTGCGAAACGGCTGCGGTGGTCAAGGCGGACGGGTACGGTCTGGGGGCCGAAGCCGTCACGAAAACCCTGTGGGAGGCCGGCGCCCGACGCTTCTTCATCGCGGTGGCCGAGGAAGGCGCGGCGATCCGTCAAACCCTTGGACCGGATGCGGAAATCTGCGTGTTTTCGGGCCACATGGCGGGTGATACCGACACGATCCAATCGCTGAACCTGACGCCCATGCTCAACTCGATCGAGCAGCTCACCCGGCATTTCGAAGCGCTCCCCGACCATCCGTTCGGCGTGCAGCTTGACACCGGCATGAACCGCCTGGGGCTGGAACCCGCCGAATGGACGGCCGCAAGGCGTCTGGTGATGGGCCAGTCCCCCGCCATGATCATGAGCCACCTTGCCTGCGCCGACGATCCCAGCGATCCGATGAACGCGCGTCAACTTCGAACCTTTACCGAGATGGTCGATGGGGTGGACGTCCCAGTCTCTCTGTCCGCCACGGGCGGGATTCTTCTGGGCCCGGAGTATCACTTCGACTTCACCCGCCCGGGCATCGGTCTGTATGGCGGCTTTCCATTCACCGACGGACGTCCAGTCGTGCGTCTTTCAGTTCCCGTGATCCAGACCCGCGATGTCGCCCCCGGCGAGATCGTCGGCTACGGTGGATCGTGGCTGGCGGATGAGCCAACCCGGGTCGCGACCTTGTCCGCGGGCTATGCCGACGGCCTGATTCGCGCGATGGGAAACGATGCGGTGTTGTTTCACGAGGGCACCCCCTGCCCGCTTGTCGGTCGGGTCTCGATGGACTTGCTGACGGTCGATATCGGCCACCTCGACACGGTGCCTGATTCGCTCGATATTTTGGGCACCGAGCAAAGCGTCGACGACCTGGCCGAAGCGGCGGGCACGATCGGGTACGAGGTCCTCACATCTCTGGGTGTTCGGTACAGGCGAACATATTCCTGATCTGACACGTGTTTTCTGGGTCCTACACGTCACAAGACCGCCATAAGCCGACCGAATTTTCTCCGTAAGGAACCAATCTGCCGTAATATCATTGGCGGAGAAAGCGGACTTCCGCCTACGGTATCCACGGGGGATAAAAGACCATGCGATCGCAGCGGCACACGCGGTTCCCGATCTCTGCCTATTTTCAGTGGATCGCGACGACTCTGATCTTTCTGGCCTGCATAGCTGCGACCGGGGCGACCGTGGCAGGAATGCTGGGGTATCTGCCCACGCTGACCATGCCCCTTCAGTTCGGTGATACGATTTATCCTGAGGCCGGCCTTCTGATCCAGATCGGGCTGGTTCTGTTCCTTCTGACGGTCCTGTGCGCCCTGCCCGCCGGGTTCCGCGTCCTTCGTCTTGAACGAACCCATCGCGATTTCACGATTTCCATGTCCGACGTCGCCGAAGCGTATCACTTGTGCCATGCGGCCGATCGCGAGGGGGTGTTCCGCATCGCGTCTGAATACGATGCCGTGAAGGAGCGTATCGTGTTCCTGCGCAGTCATCCGAACCTGCGCGAGCTTGAGCCCGAAGTGCTCGAAGCCGCGGCCGAGATGTCCTATGCCTCTCGCGAACTTGCCGAAATCTATTCGGACGAAAACGTGTCCCGTGCTCAAGGCTTCCTGCGCCACCGCGAGGAAGAGATCGCCCTGTTCGAGGACCGGATCGACCACGCACTGTCCATCAGCCGCGAATTACGCCGTCACAAGGAAACCGTCGAGGTTGAAGAAGCTGCGATGGAAAGCCGACTTCAGGCCCTTCAGGAGGAATTCGGCGATCTCCTGGACGAGCTTGGCTTCTCGCGGACCCGTCAGCCCGCAAACGTGATCGCCCTGCCCCACGCGACAGCGGCCGAGTAACTTGCCCCTGCCGCGGTCGCGCGGCAGAAGGGCGATATGGCCAAACAGTCCCAAAATTTCATCTGCCAAGCCTGCGGCGCGGCGCATTCCAAATGGTCGGGCCGCTGTGACGCCTGCGGCGCCTGGAACACCATCGTCGAGGAACAGCCCCTTTCCTCGGGGCCTGCGGCCAAATCGTTGGGGACCAAGCGCGGCAAGGGCATGGCGCTGACCGACTTGGCCCGCGAGGAAGCACCTCCCCCAAGGTCCAGCAGCGGCATTGATGAGCTTGACCGCGTGCTTGGCGGCGGCTTGGTGCCCTCTTCTGCTGTTCTGGTGGGCGGCGATCCCGGAATTGGCAAATCCACGCTGCTGCTGCAAGCGGCGGCCAGTTTCGCGCGGGCGGGAACGTCGTGCATCTATGTCTCGGGCGAGGAGGCAAGCGCGCAGATCCGGATGCGCGCTCAACGGCTGGGACTGGGTGACGCCCCCGTGCGACTGGCGACGGAAACCAATCTGCGCAACATCCTGACCACGCTCGAGGCGGAAAAACCCGACCTTGCGATCATCGACTCGATTCAGACGATGTGGGCCGACAATGTCGACAGCTCGCCCGGCTCGGTCTCTCAGGTGCGGGCCGCCGCGCATGAGTTGACCACCTTCGCCAAGCGCAACGGCATCGCGGTGATCCTCGTCGGTCACGTCACCAAGGAAGGCCAGATCGCCGGCCCCCGCGTGATCGAGCACATGGTCGATACCGTCCTTTATTTCGAGGGCGAACGCGGCCACCAGTTCCGCATCCTGCGCGCGGTCAAGAACCGTTTCGGCCCCGCGGATGAGATCGGCGTGTTCGAGATGACGGGCGCCGGTCTGGCCCAAGTTTCCAACCCCTCGGCCCTGTTTCTGGGCGACCGGGACGAGCCGCAGGCAGGTGCGGCGGTCTTTGCAGGGATCGAAGGCTCGCGCCCCGTCCTGTGCGAATTCCAGGCCCTTGTGGCCCCCACCCCGCACAGCCAGCCGCGCCGGTCCACGGTCGGTTGGGACGGCGGGCGTCTGGCGATGATCCTCGCCGTCCTCGAAGCGCGCTGCGCGATCCCCTTCTCGGGGCTCGACGTTTATCTCAACGTAGCCGGCGGCCTTCGGGTGCGCGAACCGGCCGCCGATCTGGCGGTCGCCGCCGCCCTACTGTCGGCCCGTGAAGATGTCGCCCTGCCCCCGCATTCGGTCGTCTTCGGAGAGATCAGCTTGTCGGGTGCGCTGCGCCCCGCCGGCCAAACGGAAAACAGGTTGAAAGAGGCGGCCAAACTTGGTTTCTCCACCGCGATCGCGCCGAGCCAATCGAAGGCGCTTGCCGGAGAGGATATGGCCCTGCGCCATTACCCCGATCTGGCAAGCCTCGTCGGCGACATTTTCGGCGCAGGGTAAAGGAATACCTGAATGGACGGCTTCACCATCGTCGACGGTATCGTCGCGCTGATCCTCGTGGTTTCGGCCATCCTCGCCTATTCCCGCGGGTTCGTACGCGAAGCAATGGCCATTGCGGGATGGATCGTCGCGGCCATAGCGGCCTTTGCGCTTGCGACCACGGCGCAACCCTTGGTGCAGGAAATCCCGGTCCTCGACCGTTACCTTGGCGACAGTTGTGAGCTTTCCATCATCTTCGCCTTCGCAGCGGTTTTCGCCGTGATGCTGGTCGTGGCGTCCATCTTCACGCCCATCCTATCGGGCGCGGTGCAGGATTCGGCGCTTGGCCCCATCGACCGGGGCCTTGGCTTCCTGTTCGGCGTTGCCCGCGGGATCATCCTGATCGCAGTAGCCTTCGTCGTCTACGACCGCATCGCCGTGACAGAGACCATCGCCGCGGTCGAGAATTCGCGCACCGCGAACGTCTTCGCCCGGTCCGAGGGCACCATCGACCAGACGATCCCGGCCGATGCGCCCGGATGGATCGTCACCCGGTACGAGTCGCTCGTCTCGGTCTGCACCCAGTAAGATCAGGGGGCGACGGGCGGCGTCTTCACCTTCTTGCGCGCCTCGCGGATCGAGATCACGACCACCGACCCCACGATGATCGTGCCACCTGTCAGGACGTAGGCGTCCAGCCCCTCGCCGAACACGACCCACCCCAGAAGGCTGGCCCAGACCAATTGCAGGAACGTCACCGGCTGGGTGACGCTGATATCGGCCGACTTGAACGCCAGCGTCATGGTAAAGTGGCCCGTCGTCGCCAGCGTGGCCACCAGAAACAGCCAGCCGATTTCGTCCCAGGTGGGCCAGACCCAGACCGAGATCGCAAGCGGCGCCAGCCCCAGCGTCGTCCACACCGACAGCATCGCCACCACGACCGAGGGCGCGACCTCGTCCGACATGATCTTTGCGATCAGGTAGGAACACGCGAACAGCAAGGCCGTGCCCATCATCGCCAGATGCCCGGGGTCGATCGCGCGGAACCCCGGCCGCAGGATCAAAAGCACCCCCAGAAGGGCGGTCGCAATGGCCGTCCCCCGTGCCCACGAAAACCGCTCGCCCAGGAAAATCGCCGCACCTAGGCTGACATAGACCGGAGAAAGGTAATTCAGCGCCGTGACTTCTGCGATGGGGATCTGGGTCATCGCAAAGAACCACAGGGCGACGCCCACCGAATGCACCGCGCCGCGCAGGGCGAAGAAGCCCATGCGGCGCTTGTCCAGACGTGCCCGGCGCAGCACGCCAATCAGGGGCAGCAAAAAGACCAGGCCCAGAAGATACCGCAGGAACGCAGCCTCGGCGGCTGGCACCCGGTCTCCCAGATGCTTGACGGTGGCCGTGACCGCAACGAACAAAGCCCCGGTCAGCAACATCCAGAGAACACCGGCCAGGGGGCGAGACGCCTGTTTCATGACAGCACCAAGTTCAGGGCAAGGATCCACATCGTGGCGCCAACGACGACGTCAAGGATGCGCCAGGATCGCGGCTTGGCGAACAGCGGCGATAGAAGCCGCGCGCCGTAGCCCAAGCTGAAGAAGAAGACGAAAGACGCTGTGACCGCGCCGATCCCGAAGCCCAATGGCCAGTCCGCCCCACTGGAGATCGATCCCAGAAGCACGACGGTATCCAGATAGACATGCGGGTTGAGCCAGGTCAGCGCGAGGCAGGTCAACACCGCGCGGCGCAGGTCATCCGCGCGGGCATCGGCAGCTTCCAGGGCATGGCCCCCGCGCCATGCCGACCGCAAGGAGATCGCCCCGTAGGCCACAAGGAACGCGGCCCCGCCCAACGTGAAGACGGGAGCGATCCAGGGCGCGGCCTCGACCAGCCATCCGAACCCCGCCACACCGGCCGCGACGAGTATCGCGTCCGACAACGCGCAGGTCAGGCAGACGGCGAAGACATGCGATTGACGCAGGCCCTGCCGCAGAACGAAGGCATTCTGGGCCCCGATGGCGAGGATCAGCGAAAGGCCAAGGGCGAAACCGGAAAACAGTGACGGCATACGGGCACTTACGACCAATTCGACGGTCTTGCCAATGCCCCGGGTCGCACAGAAGTCGAGGGCAAGCCGCAGTTTTGCCCCTTTCGAATGGAATTGTAATGATCGAGCGTTCAGCCAAGGATCATCTGCGATGCAACGACGCTTCAGTCTGTCAGAAGACGGCGCGGTCACCATAGATTGGGTCGTTCTGACCGCGGCGGCCGTCGGCATCGCGGTGGCTGGCATTTCCACGGTCGCCGGCAGCAGCAAGACCACCTCTTGCAACGTCTCTGCCGCAGTCGAAAAAGCCGCTGATTACGACGGGACCGGGGGCGGGGGAACCTGCTGATACGGCACCCCGCGCCGGACTGCTGAAACGCGCCAGACAGCGCGCTTAAAGCTGCGCCATCACATCGTCGGAGGCATCGAAATTGGCGGTGACGTTCTGAACGTCATCGTCGTCGTCCAGGGCCTCCATCAGCTTCATCAGCTTCTGCATGCCGTCCAGGTCCAGCTCGGTCGTGGTCTGCGGCCGCCAGACCAGCTTGGTGCTCTCGGACTCGCCCAGCTGTTCCTCCAGCACGTTCGACACGTCGTTCAAATCGGTGTCCGCGCACCAGATCACATGCGACTCGTCGCTGCTTTCGACGTCTTCGGCGCCAGCCTCGATCGCGGCCATCATCACGTCATCCGCATCGCCTACCGAGGCGGGATAGACCACCTGCCCCTTGCGATCGAACATGAACGACACCGACCCCGTCTCGCCCAGATTGCCGCCGTTCTTGGAAAACGTCGAGCGGACGGTGGACGCGGTGCGGTTGCGGTTGTCGGTCATCGCCTCGACGATGATCGCGACACCGCCGGGGCCGTACCCTTCGTATCGGATTTCCTCGTAATTCTCGGAATCGCCGCCGAGGGATTTCTTGATCGCGCGGTCGATCACGTCCTTCGGAACGGACACGGCCTTCGCTTCCTTCACCGCCAGCCGCAGGCGCGGGTTCTTGTCGGGATCGGGATCGCCCATCTTGGCGGCGACGGTGATTTCCTTCGCCAGTTTGGAAAAGAGTTTCGAGCGGGCCGCGTCCTGGCGTCCCTTGCGGTGCTGAATGTTCGCCCATTTGGAATGGCCGGCCATGGGGGTATCTCCGAATGTCGCCTGATCGGCAGGCATATACGCCACGAGACATGGGGCGTTCAAGCCATCGCCGGCCGAACTCACCCCGGCGGTGCGAACCCGACCTGTCCCGCGGGCGATGTCAGCGTTACCCACGGATCGGCAGAGGAGCCGACCAAGGGAACACGCGGGCGCGCGGGCACACGCAGAACCGCCGCGGGCCATTGATGCGGACATCCCGCCAAAGGCGCGCGCCATGGCCCCGCTCCCGAACTGCGCACCGCCGTGCAGAAGGCCCCGTCGGACATGCGCGCCGTGACGGTGTCGCGGTACAACACGACCTCACGCGCGGTGACGCCGCCAGGATCTGTCGTATCCCGCGCAATTTCAGGGGAGGCACAGGCGCCGAGCAAAAGAAGCAGAAGAACGGCTCGCATCACAATGGCCAGATCAAGGGAATGGCAAGGCTGGCCGAACAGGCCAGAAGCAGGTTCATCGGAATGCCGACCTTCAGATAGTCGGTGAACCGATACCCGCCGGGGCCGAAGACCAGCATGTTGGTCTGATACCCGATGGGCGTCGAAAAGGCCGAGGACGCGGCGAACATCACCGCGACGACCAACGCGCGCGGGTCGTAGCCCAGCGAAACACCGATTTCTATTGCGATGGGGGTCAGGATCACGCCAACCGCATTGTTCGACACCATTTCCGTCAGAGCAGAGGCCATGATGTAGATGGCAAAGACCAGTGCCACGGGGGGCAAACCGCTCAGAAGCGGGGACAGCCAGTCCGCCAGAAGTGCGACGGCGCCCGACGCCTGCAATCCCGCGCCTACGGCCAGCATCGCGAAGATCAGGGCCAGAAGCTGGCCTTCGATGAAGGTAAACGCCTCGTCTGCGTCAATGCAGCGGGTCAGCAGAATGATTGCCACCGCGACGATGGCCAGCCCCAGGATCGGAGCAATCCCCAGCGCCGACAGCACGACCACCCCGACCAGCGATCCGATGGCCCAGGGCGCGCGGCTGCGCCGATAGGCCTGCGCGGCAGGGCGCGAGATGTCGACCAGATCCATGTCCGTGGCCAGGCGCTCGATATCGCCGGGGCTGCCTTCCAGCAAAAGGGTGTCGCCCACGCGCACGACCACCTCGTCCAGCTGGCGCCCGATATTCTGGTTCCTGCGGTGAACCGCCAGCGGATAGACACCATACCGGCGCCGCAGCCGCATCGCCCCCAGCGAACGGCCGATCATCCGGCATCCGGGAGAGATTAGCACCTCGACCGTCTCCGTCTCGACCGACGACAGGCGGTCCACCCCGCGCAGGTCCCTGCTTTCCTTCAGGCTCAGAAGCTCCGCCATCTCGGTGCGCAGGACCACGCGGTCCCCGGCCGCCAAGACCACGGCGCCCAGATCGCGCCGCAGCGAGGCATCGCCGCGCAACACGTCGATCACGCGCCCGCCTTCCCGTCGGAAGGCCTCGACCTCGACCACCCGGTCACCGATCAGGTTCGACCCTTCGGGGATTGCGACTTCGGTGAAGTATTTCATCCGCCGGCGCTCGGACAAGGTGCCCGCCAGCGAGGTCCGCTCGGGCAGAAGGCGGCGCCCGACGAAGGCCAGATAGGCCCCGCCCATCGCCACCTGAACGATGCCCAGCGGCAGAATCTCGAAGATCGAGAACGCCTCCATCCCCTGTGATCGCGCCACGCCGTCGACCAGCAGGTTCGTGGACGTGCCCAGTAGCGTCAGCGTGCCCCCCAGGATCGCCGCATAGGACAGCGGGATCAGCACCTTCGAGGGCGAGACGTTCAGCCGCTTGGCCAGTTGCACGAAGACCGGGATCATCACCACGACAACCGGCGTGTTGTTCATTACTGCCGATCCCAGCGCCACGGCCGCCAGCGCCAAGACCAGCGTGCGGCGAGGGCGCGTCTCGGCGCGGGCATCGGCGACCTCGGTCAGCCATTGCAGGGCGCCGGTGCGTACCAGCCCGCCCATGATCAGGAACATCGCCGCGATGGTCCATGGTGCGGGGTTCGACAGAACCTGAAGCGCATCGTCATAGGGCAAAAGCCCCGTGGCGAACATGACCGCCGCCCCCCCGATCGCGACGACCTCCGTCGGGTAGGTCTCGCGCGCGAACAGAATGAACATGCCCACCACGATGGCGAAACTCAGCAGTGCAGTGGCCGTGGGGTCGAGCGCGTTTTCGATCATGCCTGCGTCCGGGTGAGTCGTGCGACCTTAACCGCGGGGACGCGGTGCGCAAGCCAAGCCATCGTGCGGTTTCAGTCCGTTGCATCCCCGCGCCGCCCGGACCATCCCCCCCGGCGTCGCCGGCGTGGCGCTTCAGCCAGCGCTTCGCGCAGAACCTGTTGCATCGGGTGGTCGGAGGGTTTGCCCTGATGGCGTGACAGCAGCCGGGGCAGCGCGGTCTCGGTCGTCATGTCCCCGGGCAGCGACAGCGCCCAGTCAAGGAAGATCGTCCGGCAATCGGCCAGCGTGATCCCCTCGATCTCGAAACTTTCGGCGATCAGCCCCTTGGGATCCGCCGCGTCACCTTTCCGCATGAAGCACCTCACGCACAGCTTTGGCCGCCAGGGCGGCCCATTCGTCGATCCTGTCCGACAGCTCGGCGATGGAGCCGCAGCCCGTTTCGCGCAGGATCATCTCTTCCGCCGCGGCGCCCAGATCGCCGGGATCCAGGCGATCCTCGACCAGCAGACGCTTGGCATCCTGAACGCGCGACAGCCGCTCGTGCGCCTCGCTCAGCGTTGCGGCCAATGCGCCCGCGATAAGTCCACGGGCCTTGCCCGCCTCGATCTGAGCGGCGGGTGCGCGGGCATCCGACCCCGCCAGCAGCCCCATCGCCTGCGCGGCCAGCTCGATCTCCATCAGCCGACCGGGGCCGGCCTTCATGTCCCACGCGCCGCCCGGCTTGGCCTCGGACAGACGATCCAGCATCGCGCGGGCATCCGACAGTACGGCCCCCGCATCGTGATCCTCCCCGATCACCGCACGACGTATGCCGTCGACATCGTCGATCAGCCCCGGTGGCCCGGCGATGCCGCAAGCGCGGGTCAGGGCCAGATGCTCCCACGTCCAGGCTTGGTCCCGTTGATAGGTGTCGAAGGCCGACAAGGCTGTCGCGACCGGACCCTGTTTGCCAGACGGTCGCAGCCGCATGTCGACCTCGTAAAGCCGCCCTTCCGCCGTGGGCACCGTCAGCGCCGTCACCAGCGCCTGCGTCAGGCGCGCGTAATAGGTCCGCGCGGGCAGGGGGCGCCGCCCGTCCGAGCTGTCGGCGCCATCCGCGTCGTAGATGACGATGAGGTCCAGATCCGACCGTGCGGTCAGATGCCCGGCCCCCAGCGACCCCATCCCCAGGACCATCGCGCCCCGCCCCGGGGCCGCGCCGTGCTTGCCCGCAAATTCGGCCTGAACGGTAGGCCAAAGCGACCGGATGACCGAGGTCGCAAGATCGGTATACTGCCGCCCTGCCTCGGCCCCGTCGATCAGGCCGCGCAGGTGATGGACACCGATGCGGAAATGCCAGTCCCGCGCCCACCGCCGCGCGGTGTCGAGCTGGCGTTCGTAATCGTCATCGGCCTGAAGCGCGGTCGAAAGATCGCCGGTCAGCGCCGCCTCCCCGGGCCAGGGGCGGAAGAAGTCCCCCACCAGAACTGCGTCCAGAACGGCCGCGTTCCGGCTGAGATAGCTGGACAATTCGGTCGTGGTGCCCGCGATGTCGGCGATCAGGGTCAAAAGCTCGGGATTGGCCTCGAAGAGGGAGAACAGCTGCACCCCCGCGGGAAGTCCGCGCAGGAACCCGTCGAAATTAACCAACGCCTTGTCGGCGCGGGGCCCCGACAGAAGCCGCTTCAGCAGGTCCGCCTTGATCCGGTCGAAGATGTCCAGCGCCCGTTCCGAGCGCAACGCAGGTACGCCTCGCCAACCTTCGACGATCCGGGCCTGATCCGGGGTCAGGTCGACCTCGGACCGGGGCGCGGGCGTGGGGGCGAAGAAATCCTCGGTCAGCTCGGACACCCGCGACAGACTCTCGGTCAGGTTGCGCTTCAGGGTCGCTGTATCGGTCCCCATGAACGCGGCCAGTCGGTCGAATCCCTCGGCATCGTCGGGAAGCTCGTGGGTCTGGCGGTCGGCGATCATCTGAATGCGATGTTCGACCTCGCGATGGGCGGCGTAGTCCTCGGCCAGCGTCTCAGCAACATCGGCGGGCACCCAGCCCGCGGCGACCAGGCGGTTCAGCCCCTCAACCGTGCCGCGGACCCGAAGACTCTCGTCGCGACCACCGGCGATGATCTGGCGGGTCTGGGTGAAGAACTCGATCTCGCGGATGCCGCCGCGGCCCAGTTTCATGTCATGCCCGTCCAGCCGGATCGGCCCGCCCAGCCCCTTGTGATCGCGGATGCGCAGCCGCATGTCGTGGGCGTCGCGAATGGCGGCGAAGTCCAAGTGCCGCCGCCAGACAAACGGACGCAGATCGCACAAGTACCGCTCGCCCGCGCGCACGTCGCCGGCGCAGGGGCGGGCCTTGATGTGGGCGGCGCGTTCCCATGTGCGCCCCAAGGATTCGTAATACCGTTCGGCCGCGGCCATGCCCATGCAGATCGGCGTGACGGACGGATCGGGGCGCAGGCGCAGGTCCGTCCTGAACACATAGCCGTCGGCGTCGGTCTCCGACAGCAGGCGGCAAGCCCTTTGACCGGCCTTGACCAGCGCACTGCGCACCTGGCCGATCTCGCCGGGGTCGTAGGCGCCTTCGTCGAATAAGCAGATCAGGTCGATATCCGACGAATAGTTCAGTTCGAAGGCGCCCATCTTACCCATGGCCAGCGCGACAAAGCCGCCCGCATCCGCCTCGCTGGGGGGCAACCGCTTGCGCTGCCGCTCGGTCGCGATCTCGCGGCGCCATGCGCGGTCCACGGCCAGATCCGCCAGCCGGGTCAAGGCGCCCGTCACCTCGCCCAGCGACCAGACACCGCCGCAATCGCAAAGCGCCGTCAGAAGCGCGACACGTCGCTTGGCTTGGCGCAGCGCCGCGGCTAGGTCGGCATCCTGCGCGGCATTCACGTCAGACAGGATCGTGTGCAGAAGCGTTTCCGGGTCCCCCTCCACCGCGTGGCGCACCCACTCGGCCTCCCGCTCGATCAAGCCGCGCAGATAGGGGCTGCATCCCGCGATGCCGGCAACAAGATCACCAGCCCGATCCGGCAGGGTTCCGACCGTATCCAGGGTCTCTCGGGCCCGATCGGTCTCGAACGGGGACGGCCAACGGGTGATGCGCGCGGTCAGGGACATGTGCATGCATGTTCGCCCAAGCGATCCGCCCGTCAAGCCACGGCAGGCACCTTTCGCACGATCAGCCAATCGAAAAATGTGAAAAGCTTTCACATCACCCCTTGCAGGCTCCGCCACGTCACCCCATCTTGAGTCATGTGAAAGGCATTAACATAGGAGACTTCGATGACCAGCTTCGCCGATACCCCCGTCCATCGCCCCAATCCGCTCGTCCGGGTGGAACAGTGGCTCGACCAGCGCGGAAAGTTCGCCTGGATCGCCTCGATGGTGGCCGGTTTCATCTTCTTTTGGCCGGTCGGGCTGGCCTTCCTGGGATACATGGTCTGGCAGAACAAGTTCTCGCTGAGCAAACGCGGCAGCTACGCCATGCGGCGCAGCGGCAACTTGCGCGGGACGTCGGGCAACGCCGCCTTCGACACCTACCGCAATGAAACGTTGCGCCGTCTGGAAGACGAACAGGCCGCGTTCGAAGGCTTCCTGAAGCGTCTGCGCGAAGCCCGCGACAAGGCCGAGTTCGACCAGTTCATGGAAGATCGGAACCGGAAGTCCGACGACAAGGACGCCGCGTGATCCAAGCGGCCCGCCCTTCCACAGGGCGGGCCGAACGCTTATCTGAGAGGGTATGATGACGACTGCACTTGGACTTCCCGACCCGTATCGCGACGCCGCGTTCTACGAGGACACCGCCATCAAGCGCGCCCTGGCCTGGGTCGTAGATGTCGTCCTCATCACGGCGCTGTCGGTGGCGCTGACGCCGCTGACGCTGTTCACGTCGATCTTCTATTTCCCGCTGTTCTACCTTTGCGTCGGCTTCGCCTATCGCAGCGCCAGCATCGCCAAATGGTCCGGCACGCCCGGCATGCGACTGATGTCGGTCGAGCTTAGGGACGTGAATGGCGAACGGTTCGACATAGTCAACGCCGCGCTGCACACGGCCGGATATACCGCCGCCGTCGTGTTCTTCCCGTTGCAATTGATGTCCGGCGCCCTGATGATCGGGACCGCCCGGAAACAGGGCCTTGTCGATCTTGTCCTGGGCTCGGCGGCGATCAACCGCGCCGCCCTCGCCTAGGTGCGATTTCGGGGGGTTGGCGCGGCGTCAAGGCCGCGCTACCGTCGCCCCCGAACAGTTCTTCGGACCACATGCGACACACACTTCCCATCGCGCCGCAGTTCTACGTTACGGCGCCCCAACCTTGCCCCTATCTTCCCGACCGGGTCGAGCGGAAGCTCTTCACCGCGCTGCACGGGGACGAGGCGCAACTGCTGAACGACGCGCTGTCCAAGCAGGGCTTCCGGCGCAGCCAGAACGTGCTTTATCGCCCCTCCTGCGCCGAATGCGCCGCCTGCCTGTCGGCCCGGATTCGCGTGGCCGATTTCCAGCCGTCGCGTACACAGCGGCGCCTGATGAAGCGAAATGCGGATGTGACGCGGGGGGCCAACGCGCCCTGGGCCACCGAAGCCCAGTACGAGCTGTTCCGGTCCTACCTCGACAGCCGGCACGCCGATGGCGGCATGGCGGATATGGACATTTTCGAGTTCGCGGCGATGATCGAGGAAACCCCGATCCGCAGCCGCGTGGTCGAATACCAACGCCCCGACCCGGACACCGGACGGGCCGAGCTGATCGCGACTTGCCTCACCGACGTGCTGGATGACGGGCTGTCCATGGTCTATTCTTTCTACGCCCCGGACATGGCCGAACGGTCCTTGGGGACCTATGCCATCCTCGATCACGTCAGGATCGCGCGGGATGCCGGTTTGCCCTACGTCTATCTGGGCTACTGGGTGCCCGGGTCTGCGAAGATGGGATACAAAGCGCGGTTCAACGCGCTCGAGATCTACAAGGGCGGTCAATGGGTACCAATCGGCAATCCGGCCGATCACGAATCCCAGACGCATCCCCTCTCGACAGATCCGATTGCCGAGCAGGTCGCGAAACTGGACCTGCCCGACACGATGTCGCGGCGCGACTGACGCCGAAGGCGCCTACATCGTTTCCAGCGCTTTCTTGCACGCGTCGCCACAGCGTTTGCAGGCCTCGGCGCAAATCCTGCAATGCTCCATCATCTCGCCGTGCTGCTCGCACATGGCGCCGCACGTGCCACAGGCGACCATGCAGGCGTTCAGCATCGCCCGGATGACCTCCTCGTTCGATCCGGTCCGACGGGTGGCCACCTTGGCGGTCGCCATGCAGATGTCGGCGCAGTCGGCGTCCAGTCGGATGCAGTCGACAAGGTCCGCAACGTTCGGCTCACCCGCGCAGGCATCCGCGCATGATGTGCAGACCTGCGCGCAGTTCAGCGCCTCGGCGACACAGTCAGCCAGCGGGTCGTTCAGGTGGCCTTCCACGTGGGGATGGGCCGCGATCATGCGTCCGGTGTCCATGGGGTCTCTCCGTTACTGGTCACATACATCCCGGTAACGAAGAGACGGCGCAGCCCGTTCCGTGACGCGGGCTGCGCCGACGGCTCAGCCGGGGAACAGGTCCGGCACGATGGTCACGATGGCGGGGAAGAACCACAGGATCGACAGCCCGACGATCTGGATCAGCACGAAGGGCAGGACACCGCGATAGATGTGGCCGGTCGTGACCTCCTTCGGGGCGACCCCGCGCAGATAGAACAGCGCAAACCCGAAGGGCGGCGTCAGGAACGAGGTCTGCAAATTAACCGCGATCATGATCGTCACCCATTTGGGATCCATCGTCCCGCCATAGATCACGGGGCCCACGATGGGGACGACGATGTAGATGATCTCGAGGAAGTCGAGCACGAAGCCCAGCACGAACAGCACCAGCATGACGATCAGGAAGACGACCATCTCGTTGTCGAAGCTGCGAAGGAACGCCTGGATATAGTGCTCGCCCCCGAACGAGATCACGACCAGGTTCAAAAGCTGCGAGCCGATCAGGATGGTGAAGACCATGCTGGTAACCTTCGCCGTCTCACGCACCACGGGCGTCAACACGCCCCCCGTCCACAGCACGACGCAGGCATAAAGCAGCCCGAACAGCGCAAACAGATAACATGCCTGCGCGGCCAGATAGGCGATCCATTGCTCGGCGCCCGTTTCGCCCAGGCCCACGCGCAAGTCGAAGTTCACCCCGATCAGGATCATAACGACGATGGCTAACGCAGAACCTATGATGATCTTCCCCGACTTCCCGTCATCCTTCAGCTTGCGGAAGGCCGCCAGCATGATGGCGCCCCCTGCCCCCAATGCCGCGGCGGGCGTCGGGTTGGTGATCCCGCCCAGGATCGACCCCAGGACCGCGACGATCAGGACCAGCGGCGGGAAGACCACGCGGATCAGGTCGTTTCGCGCCAAACGCCTCGCAGCCTCGCGCACGGCCCACAGGACCAGAAGCCCCGGCAGCAACAGGATCAGGAATGTCGCCCCGGGGGACGTCGTGGGGCCGATGAAGACAATATCGGCAAGCAGGGCCAGCACGATCCCCAGCCCCCCAAGTGCCAGCGGCCTTGGCTCGTCCGAGGGCGAGACGCCGCGCGCGAAGGCCAGGACGATGGCGAAGAACAGGAAAAAGATCGCGACGCCGGTGCCGATGGGGGCGGCCTCGTCGATCATGCGCGCCAGTTCGACCTCGCGCTCCTCCTCGGTCAGGCGATGCACGTCCTGCAAGCCGCCGGACTCGTTGATCGCGGCCTGCTCGGCCACGGCACGGTCCCAGGCGGACTGACCGTGCAGATCGATCATCGCTTCCTGGCACTGGGGCGACACGTTGGTACGCAGCGACGCGGCATCGCCCTGTTGGCTGAACGAGTCAACGACTACGGATTGCGAGCCCATCAACCCGGCCGATCCGGCCAGCACCACCGCAAGCACCATCGCCGCGGGCACACCCAGAAACCAGGTCAGCCCCTCGCCGCGGGTGATGTACTCGCCGTTCGCGCCCTCGCCCGTGACCGGCGGGGCCTTGGACGGGTTCAGCACCGCATAGCCGAAGGCATAAAGCCCGTAGAGCAGCGCCAGGAAGATCCCCGGCAACAGCGCGGCCTGGAACAACGTCCCGACCGAGACGACGGCCGCTTCGCCCAAATAGGTCAGCGCGTCGGAACAGCCGACCGACTGCGCGCGGGCCTCCTGCGCGGTGGAATAGAGGTCGCCGGCCAACGTGCCCAGAAGGACGATCACGATCGACGGCGGGATGATCTGCCCCAGCGTCCCCGAGGCCGCGATGACCCCCGTCGCCAGCTCGGCCGAATAGTTCGCCCGCAGCATCGTCGGCAGCGACAGCAGCCCCATGGTCACCACGGTCGCCCCCACGATCCCGGTGGAGGCCGCGAGGAACGCGCCGACGACGACGACCGAAACCGCCAGACCGCCCGGGATCGGTCCGAACACCCGCGCCATGGTCGTCAGCAGGTCGTTCGCGATGCGCGAGCGTTCCAGCGTGATGCCCATGAGGACGAACATCAGGACGGCAAGTAGCGTCTCGATCGACTGGCCGGCCAGCACACGCTCGTTGATGCGGTTGACGATGAAGCTGATGTTGCGGTCCAGCGCCAGCTGCCAGCCGCCGTTGAACAGGGGTTCGGTGATCAGGGGCAGGTCGGGATACCTGAACTTCGAGATGTCGATGGGGTTCACCCCGTCGGCCGTCAGGCCCCGATAGGCGTCGGACCCGGTATCCACCGCCTGGTGGACAAGGATCCCCGCGCTGTCCAGCGCGGCAATGATCGCGAAGGACACCACCGCGGCGCCGCCGATGGCGAAGGCCACCGGGAAGCCCGACAGGATCCCGCCGAACAGGCAGAGGAACACGATGATCAGGCCGATCTCGACCCCGTCCAAACCGAAGAGCATGTGTCTATTCCAGTCTCAATGGCTCGACGCGACGGCGTCGGGGTTGTCGAGGTCAAGATACTTGTTGTCGGAGGCCGGCCCCTCCCTCAGTTCGAGGTAGGACCGATAGAACACGGCGATGGCCTGCAGGAAGATCATCCCGCAGAACGCGACCAGAAGCACCTTGAACAGGAAATACGCGTTGAACCCGTTGGGCGAGAATCCGATGGTTTCCACGTTCCAGCGCAGGATCGTCGCCTTGCGCATCATCAGATCCAGCTTGTCCGAGGCCGACACCTTGGGCGTCACCAGATGACGCCACAGGAAGAACCAGGCGTAAAGCCAGATGATGATCGCCATCGGCGCCATGAAGATCAGCGCGCCGACCATGTCTATGATCTTCTTGGTCCGGTACGATGCCGGCGCGTACAGAAGATCGACGCGCACATGGCCCTTCTGGACGAACGTATAGGCGCAGCACAGCGTCACGACGATCGCGTTGTAGAGCTTCAGTTCCTCGGACCACCACGACACCTCGAACGAGAAGGCCGTGCCGAACCCGATCCCCAGTTGCGACTGGGCGAAGATGCGCTGGACGAAGATGACGACGATCTGCTGAAGGACCATGATCAGTCCCGCCCAGGCCATCACCCGTCCCACCGTGTTCCCGAACGCCTCGATCCCGCGGACCGCGCCCCACAGAAGCCAGGTCTTCCACATCCCGAACGCCGTGAAGATCAGAAAGGCCGTCAGGACGACGAAGAAGAATTCAACCGAGGCACCGTAATATATGAAACGGACGAGGCTTTCGCCATTCGACCAGTCCAGCCACAGCCCCGGCTGCGTCACCGCGAGGATGAAGTGCCAGACCGACAGCACGATGTTGGTCACGAACCAGATCAGTCCATCAAGCATGAGTGAGTCCCGGTGGGCCTTGAGGTCAACTTGGACGAAGGCCGGCCAGTGCCCTAGCACCGGTCGGCCCGGTCGGCGCGCCCCGCGTGCGGCGCGCGCCCGTCAGGTCGGAAAGGTCAGTAGCCCTTCACGCGGTCCCGCTGCTGGGAGAACACGCCCGAGGACGTGGAAATCCACTGGGCCGACGCCTGAAGCGAGTTCTGATAGCTTTCGAGGCAGCGATCATAAAGATCGTCGCCTGCGGCCTCCATCAAGACCTCTTCCGCGGCTGAGCCGAAGGCATCCCACACGGCGTCGGGGAACTCGGCGATGCGCACGCCTCCCGACTGCAGACGCTGAAGCGCGGCACCGTTGTTGGCCATGAACAGGGACATGGTCCACAGGTTCGACGAGCGCGAGACCTGCTGAACGATGGCCTGCTGCGCCGGGGTCAGGCTTTCGAACACCTCGAGGTTCATCACGAGGTTCAGGTTCGGCCCGGGCTCGTGGAAGCCGGCGGTGTAGTAGATATTCGTGATCTCCTGGAAACCGGCCTTTTCGTCCGCCCAGGGTCCGATCCACTCGGTCCCGTCAATGGCGCCAGAGGACAGCGCCTGGTACACTTCGGCGCCCGGCAGGTTCTGCACCGACGCGCCCAGCTTCGAGAGCACTTGACCGCCCTGCCCCGGCATCCGGAACCGCAGGCCCTGGAAGTCTTCGGGGGCGTTGATTTCCTTGCTGAACCAGCCGCCCGACTGCGGACCTGTGTTGCCCGCCGCCATCGCCTTCAGCCCGAAGATCGAATACAGTTCGTCCGCCAGTTCCTGTCCGCCCTGGTGGTCGATCCAGTTGTTGTATTCCTGGAACGTCATGCCGAACGGCACCTGGCTGAAGAAGGACAGCGCCGGGTGCTGGCTGAGGAAATAGTAATCCACGCCATGATACATGTCGGCCTGGCCGGCGGTGACCGCGTCGAAGACCTCGAACGCGCCGACCAGCTCCCCCGCGGCGCGCAGGTCGACGGTGACCTGACCGTCCGTCAGTTCGGTGATCTTGTCGGCACAGAATTGCGCGCTGTCGTGGACACCCGCAAGGCCGCGGCCCCAGGTCGTGACCATCGTCAGTGTCCGGTTGCCCTGCGCGTAGGCCGGTGCGGCCAGCGTCGACGCGGCAGCGGCCGAGCCGCCAAGAGCAGACGTTCTCAAGAATGAACGGCGATCCATATATTTTCCTCCCGTGATGCCGCGCCGTTATGCCCGGCGCGACGGATCCGTTGCGTGACGCGACCCTAGCGAGACAGATCGAGGGAGGAAATATGAAATATTCAGCAATTAACTTAACGTGGCCGGAACCCTTTCGGTTCCACATCAGTCCCGCCCGGCGCTCCTCGACCGTTCCCGCAGGACTTTCGCCACAAGCGCGCCCAGCAAGACAACGCTGGCCGACACCCATAGCCACATGAGCAGGATCACCACGCCGCCCAGCGCGCCGAACGTCTCCTGATATGATCCGAACAGGCGCACATAGACGGCGAAGGCGGCCGTCCCGGCAAGCCACAGCAGGCAGGCCAGCGCCGCACCCGGCACGATCCAGCGCCACGCCGTGTTCTGCCCGGCCGGCCCGACACGATAGGTCAGCGCAATGCCGGCAGCCGCGATCACAAGCAGGACCGGCCATCTCGCGGCGGTCACCAGCGTCTCGGTCGAGGCGGGCAGCGGAAGCCACGCCAGCACCGCCGGAACGATCACCGCGACTGCGACGCAAAGAAGCACCCCAAGAAGCAGGCCCAGCGTCAGCGCCAGCTTCAACGCCGTCTGCTTGACGAAGCTGCGATCGTCGTCGCGTTCGTTGATCAGGTTCATCCCGTCGATCAGTGCCTGCATGCCCTTCGACGCGGAATAGAGCGTGATCAGAAGACCGAAGATTGCAACAAGGCCGAGCCCGCCGGATTCGCTGCCCGCGACCTCGCGCGCCTGGCCGATGATGATCTCTTGCGCGGCTTGGGGCATCACGCCCGAAAGGCTGTTCAGGGTTTCGGTCACCTGCGCGGGATCGGCAACAAGGCCCGCCATCGCCATCATTGCACCGATGGCCGGAAACAGCGCCAGCAAGCCGTAAAATGCCACGCCCGCCGCGATCAGTGTCAGCTTCTTGTCGTTCATCTGGGTGTAGACGGCTTTTGCGACGCTTGCGGTGTCGGCCATGGGGTCCCTCCTGTTGCCTGCTCTCTGAACGGCGGACCGGGTATGTCGTTCCGCATGACGCGCACGGCCGCACCGGAGACCCCGGGCGCAACATTCGTTCGCCTGATCACGGTGCTGCGACATTTTTCGTGCGGAATCGCGGTTGACCGCATGTCGCCCCGGGCGTATCGGTCAACGCACGGCAACGGAGACCGGACCATGGCGATCCTTCTTGTAGTACGGAGCGACAGGCACGCGGGGTGAACGGCCCCGATCGGACTTCTGACGCGCCCCCGACCTCACCCTCGGGGGCTTTTTCTTGGGCAATGCACGACGGAGACGAAACGATGACCCAGCCCATCACCGGCGCCCAAATGGTTGTTCAGGCCCTGAAGGATCAGGGCGTAGACGTGGTGTTCGGCTACCCCGGCGGCGCGGTCCTTCCGATCTATGACGAGATCTTCCTGCAAAACGAGATCAAGCACGTCCTCGTCCGCCACGAACAGGCCGCCGTCCACGCCGCCGAAGGCTATGCCCGGTCCACCGGGAAGGTCGGGGTCGCGCTGGTCACATCAGGGCCCGGTGCGACGAACGCGGTCACTGGCCTGACCGACGCTCTGATGGATTCGATCCCGATCATCGTCCTGTCGGGCCAAGTGCCCACCTTCATGATCGGCAACGACGCCTTCCAGGAGGCCGACACCGTGGGCATCACCCGGCCCTGCACCAAGCACAACTGGCTGGTGAAAGAGACCGACGCCCTGTCGGGCGTGATCCACGAGGCCTTCCACGTTGCCCGCTCGGGCCGGCCCGGCCCGGTGCTGGTCGACATCCCCAAGGACGTCCAGTTCGCGGCCGGGACCTATACGCCCAAGGTCAAGGCCAACACCTCGCGCTATCAACCCAAGGTAAAGGGCGACCCCGAGATGCTGTCGCGCCTGGCCGAAGCCATCGCGACCGCCAAGCGGCCCATCATCTATTCGGGCGGCGGCGTCATCAATTCCGGCCCAGCCGCCAGCCAGCTTCTGCGCGAACTGGTGGACGAGACCGGGTTTCCCATCACCTCGACCCTGATGGGCCTGGGGGCCTATCCGGCCTCGGGCGAAAAGTGGTTGGGAATGCTGGGGATGCACGGCCTCTACGAGGCGAACCTCGCGATGCATGGCTGCGACCTGATGATCAACATCGGCGCCCGTTTCGACGACCGCATCACCGGGCGCACGCAGGATTTCAGCCCCAACAGCCAGAAAGCGCATATCGATATCGACCCCTCGTCGATCAACAAGGTCATCCGGGTGGACATGCCGATCATCGGCGACGTCGGGCATGTGTTGGAAGACCTGCTGCGGATCTGGAAAAGCCAGGGCCGCAAGACCGACAAGGCCGCCCTGTCCAAGTGGTGGGCCCAGATCGACGAATGGCGCGCGGTGAAGTGCCTGGAGTTCAAGAACTCCGACACGGTCATCAAGCCGCAATACGCGATGCAGCGGCTCGAGGCGCTGACCAAGGACCGCGACCGCTACATCTGCACCGAAGTCGGCCAGCACCAGATGTGGGCCGCGCAATACCTGGGATTCGAGGAACCCAACCGCTGGATGACCTCCGGCGGTCTGGGCACCATGGGCTATGGCCAGCCGGCGTCGATGGGCGTCCAGATGGCCCACCCCGATGCCCTGGTCATCAACGTCGCGGGCGAGGCGTCATGGCTGATGAACATGCAGGAAATGGGCACGATGGTGCAGTACCGCATGCCCGTGAAGCAGTTCATCCTGAACAACGAACGCCTGGGCATGGTGCGCCAATGGCAGGAGCTTCTGCATGGCGAGCGATACTCGCAAAGCTGGTCCGAGGCCCTGCCCGACTTCGTGAAACTGGCCGAGGCGTTCGGGGCCAAGGGCATCCAATGCGCGGACCCCAAGGACCTGGACGACGCCATCAAGGAGATGCTGGACCACGACGGCCCGGTCATCTTCGACTGCCTGGTGGAAAAGCACGAGAACTGCTTCCCGATGATCCCCAGCGGTGAGCCGCACAATAAGATGCTGCTGCCCAATGCAGAAACGCAGAACCAGATCACCGCACCTGGCGCCGTGCTGGTTTGAAGGCCAGGACCGGGGGTTTCACACCCCCGGACCCCCGTGGGGTATTTTCCCAAGAATGAAGGTGCGCGGTGTTGCACCGCGGGCCGTTCGGCGCGAAACTCTGCTGGTACAAGTGCAGTTTTTTGGGTTCGGTGATGCGGGCAACATGTATTGTGGTGGTTTTTGGTGCGGGACTGATCACGGGCGCCCATGCCCAGGATCGGCTGGACGAGGAAAGCGGGTGGCCGACGCTTTACCAGTCGGACAGCATAGAGTTGGTGAGTTTCGGGTATTTGCGGTCTCTGGGCTTCGGCGGGCGGTTCGACGGCGGCGCACAGGAATGCTTCCAACTTCCCGATGCGCCCGTAAAATACCGCCTTGGCAACGAGTGCGAGACCTATGTCGAGCCGGGTTTTACCCTGACATTCGGCGATCGCGAGGCCGGACCGACCCTTCTGTTCCAACTGCGCAACGCGATCATCGGAACGCCGATCAACGACTATGACGATTTCGAGATCCTGACCGTCGAGAGCTGGGTCGGGCTGGGCGAGTTCACCGACCAGGGACCGCTGGCCGGTGCCCGGGTCTGGGGCGGGCAACGGTTCTACTATCGCCAGGACACGCATATCCACGACTTTTATTATTTCAACGGCACCGGCCTCGGCTACGGGATCGAGCAGATCCCGTTTGGCCAAGGCGAGCTGGCCGTCGCCCTCTTCGAGCATTCCAGCTTCGACATCGGGACCGCGCTGGACGAGGACACGCCCTTCCGCCGCGTCGAGGCCCGGATCGAGGATTGGCAGCACACCGAGACCGTCCTTCTGCGCGGTGCCGTGGACCTGCGCTTTGCCAAGTCCCACGCCGAGACGCGGGCCGATTTCGGCGGCATGGCCACCGTCGAGGCAGAGGTTTCCGATATCTGGCAAGGCAGCCTATCGCTGACTGCGCAACTGGGTTGGGGGCCGGGGCATACGCTGACCTTCGCCTCGGACGCCACGGCCCCCGAAGGAGAGGTCGGGGCGCGTCTGGTCGCCAGCTACCTGACGAACCGCGGCGACGATTTCTCGATGCAGGCCACGGCCGTGGTCGAGGCGCAGAGCCGGAACCGCGAATGGCTGTCGATCGGGGCGCGCCCATTATGGCGGATCGGCGGCGATTTCCATGTCGGGCTGGAGCCCGGGCTAGATGTCACGGTCGAAGATGGCGACGCGCAGATCCTGGGAAAACTGACCGGCGCGTTGGTCTGGAAGCCGGGCGGATCGGACTTCTTCGACCGGCCCGCCATCCGCGGCTATGTGACCTATGCCGACTGGAACGACGAGGCCGAGACGGCCGGGTTGGGCCGGGTCTATCCCGGGACCGCGGGCGCGACCTATGGCGTGCAGGTCGAGCATTGGTGGTGAACGCCCCTTGTCCCGCCGCCGTCCGGGCGGCATAGAAGGTGGACTGGAATACCACGTGGGGGAGGCGTTCGTGAGCAACCTGAAGATCGAGAAAGGGTCGTCCCGGCGGTCAGCCTATGACCTACGCGATCCGAACGCGGACACCATCGAGCGTCATACGCTGGCAGTGATCGTCGACAACGAGGCCGGCGTGCTGGCGCGAGTCATCGGCCTGTTCTCCGGGCGGGGTTACAACATCGAAAGCCTGACGGTGGCCGAGATCGACCATACCGGTCACACCTCTCGCATCACCATCGTCACCACCGGGACGCCCGCCATCATCGACCAGATCAAGGCGCAGCTGGGGCGGATCGTTCCGGTTCACGAAGTCCACGATCTGACCGTCGAAGGCGCTAGCGTCGAACGTGAGCTTGCCTTGTTCAAGGTTTCGGGCGAAGGCGACAAGCGGGTCGAGGCGTTGCGTCTTGCGGATATCTTCCGCGCCAATGTCGTCGACAGCACGCTCAAGAACTTCACGTTCGAAATCACCGGATCGCCCGAAAAGATCGACGCCTTTGCGGACCTTATGCGCCCCCTGGGTCTGACCGAGATGGCCCGTACCGGTGTTGCGGCGTTGGCCCGCGGCTAGGCCAGTCTTTGCCCTTTCGGGAAGGGCGCTGGCCCTTGGTCGCGTCGAGCGACAAATGTTCTTGGACGGCGGTTCGGGGGCTACGCGGTGCGGAACGACAGCGCCACGGGATGCAAAGGGCTCGTTCAGAGGTATCGCCGGTATCGGACCAAATGTCTGCGCCGTCGGATTCGAAAGCCAATCGGTTCAGGCCTGACCGGCGATGCCGCTCCCTAAGCTGTCAGGCCCGGGCATAGAGAAACCCGCCCAGCTCGCGCCGGGCGGGATCGTCTCAGAAAAAATCAGTCGTCGACGCCGATCTCGTTCTCGAACCCGTCCGTCGGTTCGGCGATATCGTCCAGCGCGTAGCCGTCGCCTTCGAACGTGCCCGTCTCGTTTTCCTGCAGGAAGCCATCCTGGTTCAGGTCATAGGTGTTGAACTGATCCTCGGTCAGGCCCTCGTTATAGCCTGAAAGCGTCCCGAAATCATAGCCGTCGGTGTCTTCGTCCATGTCCTGGGCGACGGCAAAGCCTGTCGTGAGACCGACGACGGCGATGGTGGCAGCAATCGTTTTCATCCTGGTACTCCTTCACTCGTTAACGCGGCGACGGTGCCTGCGGCACGATGGCCGGATTGACTGACGAACAAGAAGAAGTCCGGCGTTGTTCCCGGGGCAGACGCCATCCACCTGCCGCAAACTGACGCGGTGATTGTCGGAGACTTGAACGCGCCCCCGGGTCCGGAGGCGCGCAAATCAGCCGTCCGAACCCTCAGCAGGCGGCCACGGCCCGCTTGGTCATGACCTTCACCAGATGCGCGCGGTAGTCGCCGGTTCCGTGCAGGTCCGAGATCATGCCCGATCCGTCCGGCGTCGCCAGCCCGTCGACCGCTTCGGCCGAGAAGTTGCCCGACAGCGCTTCCTCCGCCTCGGTCCAGCGGAACACTCCACTTTCGGACGCCCCGGTCACGGCCACGCGCACGCCATCGCCGTATCTCGCGACGAAGACCGCCGTCAGCGGGAAGCGCGAGGCAGGCTGGATGAACTTGGCATAGTGCGCAGCGTCGGGGATTTGCATCTTCACCGCCGTCACGATCTCGCCCTCTTCCAGCGCGGTCATGAACATGCCTTGGAAGAACTCGTCAGCCGGGATTTCACGCCGGTCCGTCACGATCACGCCTTTCGAGGCCAGCGTCCCCGCCGGATAGCAGGCCGAGGGGTCGTTGTTGGCGACCGAACCACCGATGGTCCCGCGCGAACGCACCGACGGATCGCCGATCCGACCCGCCAGAGATGAGATCGCTGGATAGCTTTCAGCGGTCTCGCGCATCACGGTGGCGTGGGTGGTCGCGCCGCCGATCCAAAGCTCGCTGCCCTCGACGCGCACGCCTTTCATTTCCTCGATGGCGGACAGGCTGACCACCTTCGACGGCATCGCCAGCCGCTGCTTCATCGTCGGCATCAGCGTCTGCCCGCCCGAGAAGGCCAGCGCCTCTTCCGTCTTCAGGCTGTCCACGGCCGCTTGGATGCTGGTCGGCCGGTCGAATTCGAAATCATACATCTTTTCTATCCCTATCGATGCGGCGGGGCCCAACTGGGCACCCGCCATGGGGAGGTTCCTCAGACCGAGCGGCCCTCGGCCGTATCCGTCGAGCGGGCGGCGGGCTGTGCCGCGCCCATGTTGGCCTTCGCGCCCTGCATCGCCGCCCAGACCCGGTCGGGGCTGGCCGGCATGTTGATGTGGGGCACGTCGTAGCCGCCCCGATGCAGCGCGTCGATGACCGCGTTGATGACCGCGGGCGGCGATCCGATGGCCCCGGCCTCGCCGCAGCCCTTCACGCCCAGCGGGTTGTGGGTACAGGGCGTGACGCAGGAATGGTCCACCTTGAACATCGGCAGATCGGTCGAGCGTGGCATGGCATAATCCATGTAGCTGGCCGAGATCAGCTGCCCGTCTTCGTCATAGGCGCAATTCTCCCACAACGCCTGTCCGATACCTTGCGCCAAACCGCCGTGAACCTGACCTTCGACGATCATCGGATTGATGACGTTGCCGAAATCGTCCGCCGCGGTGAAGCCCATGACCTCGACCCGGCCGGTTTCCTCGTCCACCTCGACCTCGCAGGCATAGCCGCCCGAGGGGTAGGTGAAGTTCGCGGGGTCGTAGAACGCCGTCTCCTCCAGCCCGGGCTCGATATCCTCCAGCGGGTAGTTGTGGGGGACATACGCCGCCAGCGTGACATCGCCCCAGGCGACCGACTTGTCGGTGCCCGCGACGGTGAAGGCCCCGTCCTTCAGCTCGATATCCCCCTCGCTGGCCTCCATCAGGTGGGCCGCGATCTTCTTGGCCTTGTTGATGATCTTCTCGGCCGCGCGGACCATCGCGCTGCCGCCCACGGCGATGGATCGCGAGCCATAGGTGCCCATGCCCATCGGGGTTCGGGCGGTGTCGCCATGCACGATCTCGACCTGGTCGGCATCGATCCCGATCATTTCCGAGATCACCTGCGCGAATGTCGTCTCGTGCCCCTGCCCGTGGCTGTGGCTGCCGGTCATCACGACGATGCCGCCGGTGGCGTTCACCCGAACCGTTGCGCTCTCGTAGAGACCCGCCCGCGCGCCCAGCTGCCCGACAAGGTTCGACGGCGCGATGCCGCACGCCTCGATATAATGGGCGATGCCATAGCCGCGCAGCTTGCCGTTCTTCTTCGACTCGGCCGCACGCGCCTCGAAGCCCGCGTGGTCCGAGACTTCCAGCACCTTGTCCATGGTCGCGTGATAGTCGCCGGTGTCGTATTCGACGGCGACCGGGGTGGCGTATGGGAACTCGGTGATGAAGTTCTGCCGGCGCAGCGCGATCGGATCCACGCCCAGTTCGCGCGCAGCCTTGTCCACCACGCGTTCAAGCTGGAACGTCGCCTCAGGGCGTCCCGCGCCGCGATAGGCGTCGACGGGGACGGTGTTAGTGAAGACCGCCTTCACGTTCACATAGATCAGCGGCGTCTTGTAGTTGCCCGCCATCAGCGTGCCGTGCAGCCATGTCGGGACCGAAGGCGCGAAGGTCGACAAATACGCGCCCATGTTCGCGTAGGTTTCGGTCCGAAGGGCGGTGAAGTTGTTGTCCGCGTCCAGCGCCAGTTCGATCTTGGTGACGTGGTCGCGGCCATGGGCGTCCGACATGAACGCCTCGGACCGGCTGGACGTCCACTTGACGGGACGGCGCAACTGCTTGGCGGCAAAGGTACAGAACGCTTCCTCGGCATAGTGGAAGATCTTGGTGCCGAAGCCGCCGCCTACGTCGGGGGCGACCACGCGCAGCTTGTGCTCGGGAATGCCCAACACAAAGGCCCCCATCAGAAGCCGAATCACATGCGGGTTCTGCGAGGTGGTGTACAGCGTCGACTCGCCCGAATGGGCGGCATAGTCGCCCACGGCCACCCGCGGCTCCATCGGGTTGGCGACCATGCGGTTGTTCACCAACTCCAGCGTGGTGACATGCGCGGCATCCTTGATCGCCTGGTCGACGGCCTCGCGGTTATCCTCGACGAAGCCCCAGTCGTAACACAGGTTCGAGGTCAGATCGTCGTGGACCTTCGGCGCCCCCTCCTGAACGGCGGCCTTCATGTCCATGACGGCCGGAAGGTCCTCGATATCGGGCATGATTGCTTCGGCCGCGTCACGGGCCTGAGCGAGGCTTTCGGCCACCACCACGGCAATCGGGTCGCCCACATGGCGCACCTTGCCTTCCGCCAGAATCGGATGCTTGGGCTCCTGCATGGGCTGGCCGTCGATCGAGGTGATCTGCCAGCCGCAGGGAATGCCGCCGACGCCGTCGAAATCCTTGGCGGTGAAGACCCGCAGCACCCCCGGCATCCCTTCGGCGGCCGACGTGTCGATCCCGTTGATCTTCCCGTGGGCCACGTCCGAGCGCAGGAAATACGCGTAGGCCTGGCCGTGCAGGTTGATGTCGTCCGTATATTGCCCGGTTCCGCTCAGGAACCGGATATCTTCGCGCCGTTTCGAGCTGGCGCCGATGCCACCATCTTTAGGCATGTCGTCTCCTCCCCTCGGGGTCAGATTTTCGGATCGAAAATCTGGTCCCCCGTCATGATTTCACTCGGCCGCGACGGGCTGAACGTCCTGCCCCGATGCCGCCTGCACCGCCTTGATGATGTTGTGGTAGCCTGTGCAGCGGCAGATATTGCCCTCCAGGTGATGCCGGATCTCGGCCTCGCTGGGGGACGGGTTCTCCTTCAGCAGCGCGGTCGCCGCCATGACCATGCCGGGCGTGCAAAAGCCGCACTGAAGGCCGTGATGCTCTTGGAACGCGGCCTGCATCGTGGACAGCGATCCATCGGCGTTGGCCATACCTTCGATGGTGGTGATCTCGGCCCCCTCGCACTCCACCGCCAGGACCGAGCACGACTTCACCGGCTCGCCGTTCATGTGGATGGTACACGCGCCGCACTGGCTGGTGTCGCATCCCACATGGGTGCCCGTCAGGCGCAGGGTCTGCCGGATGAAATCCACCAGAAGCGTTCGGCCTTCGACCTCGCCCGAAACGGCGCGGCCGTTGACCTTCATGTCGACTTTCATGCGAAAATCCTCCCTCTCAATCTTGCTGTCATTCGGCCGAGCCGCGCCCGAACCATCCCTTTTTCTTTGCGGGCTCACCGCCTTCGCCGCCGGCCATCTCTGGCTCGGACTCCGTGCCTGGCCCTTCGACCTGGGCCTTGAAGTCCTCGAAGAACTGATCGGCCATCTTCTTGGCGAAACCGTCGATGATGCGGCTGCCAAGCTGCGCCAGCTTGCCGCCCACCTTGGCCTCGACATCGTAATCCAGACGGGTCTTGCCGTCTTCCTCGGTCAGGACGCATTTCGCCCCGCCCTTCGCGAATCCCGCGGCGCCGCCCTTGCCCTCGCCTTCCAGCGTCAGGCTTTCGGGGGCGTTCATATCGTTGAGGTGGACCTTCCCCTTGAACGTGGCCTTCACGGGTCCGACCTTCTGGACGACGGTCGCGTCGAACCCATCCTCGGGGTTTCCGGCCATCTCCTGGCAGCCGGGCACGCATTCCTTCAGGACGTCGGGGTTCAGCAGTGCCGCCCAGACCTCTTCCCTAGGCGCATCGATGATGCGGTGTCCGCTCAGTTCCATATGGGTGCCTCCCCTTTTTTCGACGAGATGCTACGGCGCCGCGTGGGGCCCGCGATATGCGACCTATGGACAGGTCGTTCGGGGTCCGGCTCCCGCGCGGGCCAAGCCGTGGCGGCGTAGATCTCTGCACCCCGACACTCAGCGCTTCGCGGGGTTCGCCGTCAACCTTATATCCCGGCAAAGGCGATGCGAAATGAACGGCGGCGGCCTGTCCGGCCCCCCGACTTTGGCAGCGGATGACCGCGCCCCCGGAATCGCGTAGGCTGCCGTCATGCTGGACCAAGCCACCCCCGCCCGCCGAGCGCTGGTGATCGACGATCACCCGATGTTCTGCGACGCGCTGGAACTGACCTTGCGCGACTGCGCAGGGTTCGCCGACATCGCCACGGCGGACTCGCTGGCCGGGGGGCTGGACGCGCTCGACGCGGGGGGCGGGTGCGACCTGATCGTGCTGGATCTCAACCTGCCCGACGTCACTGGCCTCGACGGGCTACTGCGGCTGAAATCCCGCGCCCCGGGCACGCCGGTCATCGTCGTCTCGTCGATGACCGAGAATGCAATCATCGCGTCGGCGATGAAGGCGGGTGCCGCGGGCTATGTGCCCAAGCACAGCCCCCATTCCGAATTCCGCGCCGCGATCGCGCGCATCCTGGACGGCGGCACCTACCTGCCCGAGCAGTTCGTGGACGTCGCCGAGCCTGCGGACGGTCCCGACCCGGTCAGCCGGCTGGCCTCACTGACGCCGCAGCAGGCGCGCATCCTCGACCTGATCTGCGACGGCAAGCTGAACAAGCAGATCGCCTTCGACCTGTCCATCGCCGAAACGACCGTGAAAGCGCATGTCACCGCCATCATGCGCAAGCTGTCGGTCCAGTCGCGCACCCAGGCGGTGCTGGTCGCGCAAGAGGCCCGGTTCACGTCGATCTTGCCCGGCAGGCAAAACTGAACGATCCTGCCCCGCGGGAGGAAACCGCAATCCACAGGACGGATCCAGCAGCCATGGCGTCGCCCGTGCAGGGCCAGGTCCCGCACGTCCTGATGCGCTGTGCCATCACCAAGGGCCAGCCGTTCGCGAAGATCGTCGCCCGGCTCGACGGAACGCCCCTTGCGCAGTTGTTCCTGTTTGTCGGACCCACCGCCGATTTCGACCACGTCGTCGCCGAGGCCGCCCGCGCCTATCCCGACATTCCCACCGTCGCGTGCACCACGGCGGGCGAGATCGGGCCCATGGGCTATGCCGAGGACACCATCATCGCGGTCGGCCTTCCGGACCGCGATTTCGCCACCTCCGTGATCCTGGCACCTTCCCTCGACAGGCTGCACGGGCACGGCCTGACCGATCGCGTCGTTCAGGCCCGGGTCGAACTGACGGGACGGCGCCCGGGCTTCCCGACCGCATTCGCCTTCGCGATGATCGACGGCCTGTCGCGACGCGAGGACGCCGTGCTGTCGCAGATCGCACCGGCACTGGGGCCTCTGCCCCTGTTCGGCGGGTCGGCCGGCGACGGGCGCGCGTTCGGCCGTACGAAACTGGGCCTGAACGGGACCGTCCACGACAATGCCGCGATCCTGTCGCTGGTGACCACGGCGTGCCGCGCGCAGGTCTTCAGCCTCGATCACATGACACCCACCCCGACGCGCATGGTCGTCACCGCCGCCGACCCCGAAACGCGCTGCGTGAAGCAGATCAACGGCGCACCGGCCGCGAGCGAATACGCCCGCCTGATAGGCACCGATCCCGCCCAGCTCGATACGTTCACCTTCGCCTCGCACCCCGTCGTGGTCCGGCTGGGCGACACCCACCATGTCCGTGCGATCCAGCGGGTGACTCCCGGGGGGGATCTGGTTTTCTTCTCGGCGATCGAGGAAGGGATGGTTCTGTCGGTCGCGCGTTCCTCGGACATGGCGGGGCATCTGCACCGGGAACTCGCGGGTCTGGGGCGCCATGGTCCTCCGGCGGACATCCTGGGCTGCGATTGCATCCTGCGCCGGATCGAGGCCGAGCAATCCCAGCAAAGCCACCGGGTGTCGGAGATTCTCGCGCGGCACCGCGTCGTCGGCTTTTCCACCTATGGCGAGCAGATCGGGCCGATGCACGTCAACCACACCATGACCGGCGTGGCGCTTTATCCCCCGCCGCACACGGCAGACCCGGCATGAGCGATGCACCCGGACTGATCGACCCCGCCGACCCCGTCGAGGTCCAGAACGCCAAGCTGATGCGCATCGCGCAATCGCTGATGCGCAAGGTCGAACAAGCCGGCAGCGACCCCGGCCTCGCCTATTCCCAGTTCGAGCGTGCGGCCCTTCTGGAGGCGCAGGTCCGCCAGCGCACCGTCGACCTGGAACGCACGCTTGCCCTGCTGCACGAGGCCAACGCCGCGGCCGAGGCGGCACGGTCGAACATGGCCGAGGCCGTGGAGTCGGTGCAGGAGGGATTTGCGCTGTTCGATCACTCGGACCACCTGGTCATGTCGAACTCGCGCTTCTGCCGCGAGATCGCCGACATCGTCCCCCGGATCGAACCCGGGCTACCCTTTGCCGACTATGTCGCGCTGGTGTCGCAGTCGATCTATCTGGCGCTGCCGGAAGGCGAAACGCGGGCGCAGTGGATGGCCCGCCGGATGGCACGGCACGCCGACGACAGCACCGTGTTCAACGTCCGCCTCACCCGGGACCGCTGGCTTCAGGTGGGCGAGCACCGCACCGCCTCGGGCGGAACCGTGATCCTGCAGACCGACGTGTCCGAGATCATGCGCGCCGAGCGGGTCAAACGCGACCGGCTGCTGGACGAACAGGCGCAGATGGTGCGCGCCACCCTCGACCACCTGAACCAAGGGGTGTGCATCTTCTCGGCCCGGCAGCGGCTGGTCGGCTGGAACGACCGGATGGAGGACCTTCTGGACCGCCCCATCGACGGGCAGGTCCTGGGCATCCGCTTCACCGCGCTGGTCGAACGCTTGGACGAACAGATCGCGTTCTCGTCCCATTTCACGCGCGAGCATCTGATCGCCTGGGCGAACCGCACCCGCCCGCGCCGCCCCATCAGCTTCGAGGTCAACCGCGGCCGTGACGCCATCCTGTCGGTCTTCGCGCAAGAGATTCCCGACCGAGGCTTCGTCATCTCGTTCACCGATGTCACCGCCGAACGCGAGGCCGAGCGGGCCTTGCGAGACATGAACGAAACGCTGGAACGCCGGGTCGAGGAACGCACCGAGGAGCTCGGCATCGCCTTGGAGGAAGCCCGCCGCGCCAACGCCTCAAAGACGCGCTTCGTCGCCGCGGCCTCGCACGACCTGCTGCAACCTCTCTCGGCGGCCAAACTCTTCGTCTCGCACCTGGAGGAACGGGCGGGCAGCGACGCCGCGCGGGCGACCGCGTCGAAGGCCGTCTCGGCCCTGTCCTCGGTCGAGCAGATCATCGAGGCGCTTCTGGATATATCGAAGCTGGATTCCGGTCAGGCCACGATGCGCGTGCAGGAGGTCGAACTGGGCCGCATCCTGCATTCCCTGCAAAGCGAGCTTGGCCCCGCTGCCGACGCGAAGGGCCTGCGGCTGAAGATCCTTGACAGCACGCATATCGTGCGCTCCGACCCGGTCTTTCTGCGCCGGATCCTTCAAAATCTCGTCTCGAACGCCATCCGCTATACTTCGGCGGGCCGCGTTCTGGTGGGCGCGCGCCGCTTGGGCGGCACCACGCGGATCGAGGTCCGCGACACCGGACCCGGCATCGCGGACGAGGACCGCGCCACGATCTTCCAGGAGTTCCGGCAGCTCGGCCCTTCGGCCTCCGGCGCGCAGGGGCTCGGCCTCGGCCTGGCGATCGTCGAACGGGCTTGCGGCATGCTGGGTCATCCGCTGGACCTGCTGTCCGTTCCCGGCCGGGGATCGACCTTTTCGGTCACGGTTCCACGGCTTTCGACCCTGCCCCAGGCGCGACCGCCCCGGAACGACGGATTGGCCCCCCGCACCCGCGGCCTCGTCGTGCTGCTGGTCGAGAACGATGCCGAAATGTCCGCCGCCCTGACCCTGATGATCGAATCCTGGGACAATCACGTCATCCCGGCCGACAGCGGCGAAGCGGCGATGGATCTTCTGGCCGAGATCGACATCATTCCCGACAGGCTTCTGATCGACTATCAGCTGGGGGACGGCATGACCGGACTGGACCTGATCGCCGTGCTGCGGACCCGTCACGGCCCGATTCCCGCCGCCGTCATCTCGGCCAGCCGGCACGAGGATATTGCCGCAAGCTGCGCCGCAGCCGGCGTTTCGCTGATCCCCAAACCATTGGACCGACATCGCCTGATCCGCCTCATCGACGACCCCGCCGATGCCCAAGCGTAACCCTTCGGCAACACCCTGGAACTTCCGGCGCGCGGGCGAATTGTTTCCGCCAACGGCCCATCTTGTGCCCAAATCGCCGGGCAGGATGGGCGAATGGAGTGAACCAGGGAACCGCCGTCATGCGCGCCAAATCAACCAAATCGCATCAGCCCGCCCGCCAGACCCCCCCGAAGCCCGTGCGCTTCGACGACTGGGCGATGATCTGATCCACCGCGGCGTGGGGCGGTCCGCATGACCGGAACGCCCCTGAGCACGCTGCGCAATATCGGCCCGCGATGTCCGACGCTTTCGCGCGGATCGGCATCCATTCGGTCGAAAACTATCGTGCGGTCGGGGTCGATCATGCGTATGCGCGCATGATCGCCGGCGGGGACGCCCCGCACATCATGAAGTTCATCGCCTTGGCGATGGCGCTTGAAGACCGCGATTGGCGGGCCGCAGATCCGGCCATGATGGCCAATCTGCGGGAGCGGCACGCGGCGATTCTGGCGACCGTCAAAGCGGGACACCTGCCGCCTGCAGCCCCCGAGGACAACGATCCACTGCCCCCACCCCTGTCGAGGTTTCTCGATGACATGGGGCTTCGGAACCGCTGACGCGCCGGGTCGTTTGCCACCCATGACACAGCATCCCGATCTTCTCCGCCTCGAACGGCTCGATCGCCTGTCGCGCCGGATGGATACCGCGTTCCGCGTGCCGGGGATCGGACTGCGCGTCGGCTGGGATTCCATCATAGGCCTGATCCCCGGCGTCGGCGACGCGGCGGCCGCAGCGCCCGCCGCATGGATCGTCTATGAAAGCTACCGAATGGGCCTGCCGCGCCACAAATTGCTACAGCAAGGCGTCAATGTCGGTCTGGACGTGGCCGTCGGCACCATCCCTCTGCTCGGCGACCTCTTCGACGCAAAGTTCAAGGCGAACCGCCGGAATGTCGGCATTCTGCGCGATCACGTGGAACGCGGCATGCGCGCCGGGACGCATACCGGCGAAGGCGCCCTCAGCTCGCACCACCCCTCCTATGGCGGGAAAGCCTGAGCACCGTTCCGGGGCGGAGATTCTGGGGCGGGATGGCGCCGGAAATCGTGCCCGCACCACCGCATTTGCCAAGCTCAGCCCCCGGATCGCCCTACAGTAGGTAAGGCACCGTCAGACCGGCGAACGCGACGATCACCAGTGGCATCATCCACGGACGACGCGCGCCTGTCGGTGTCCTCCGGGACGGCACAGCGCGGCGGGCCATGTCATAGGCCGCCTCGCCACGGGCAATCCGGCCGCGGCGCATGTAATAGGCGGTGTCGATGCTGCCATCGGCGCGGGTTCTGATCGGATCGGTCATCTCGTGGTCCTCCTGCATATCTTCCGATCCCATCCTGCGACAGGACGGCAGACGGCACTTGAAGACCGCCTTCAGAAGACCTGAAGGTTCCCGTGATTTTCGCCCGAGATTGTCCGTCCCGCTTGTGCGCGTTCCCGCGCGTGGGGCACAATCGCGGGATGGCCTATGCATTCGCCGATTGCGTCCTGGACGAGACGTCCCACCGGCTTTTACGCTCCGGCACACCCGTGCATGTCGAGCCGCAGGTGTTCGACCTGTTGATCGCGCTGGTTCGGACCGCGCCCGGTTTGCTCAGCTATGACGACATGATCGAACGGGTCTGGCACGGGCGGATCGTGTCGGATGCGACCCTCAGCGCCCGGATCAGTTCGGCCCGCGCAGCGGTCGGGGACAGCGGCAAGGCCCAGTCCGTGATCCGCACCATACCGCGCCGCGGGGTACAGCTGGTCTGCCCCGTCCATCTGGCCCCCGGCATCGGCGAGAGGGTAACGCCGGCGCCGGACCCGCGGGTCATCCCGCGTCAGACCATTCGTTATGCCGCATCCGCCGACGGCACGGGCATCGCCTATGCTGTCTCGGACGCCGAGGGGCCGCCGCTCGTCCGCGGTGCGCACTGGATCTCGCATCTGGAGCATGACTGGACCAGCCCGCTCTGGCGTCCATGGCTCGATCGGCTCGGGGCGGGACGGCGGCTGATCCGCTATGACGCGCGGGGGACGGGCTTGTCCGAGCGGCACCCCCCGCGGCGCTCGCAGGGGGATTTCGTGGCGGACCTGGCCGCGGTGATCGCGGCGGCGGGGGCCGATCCCGCAGACATATTCGCCGTGTCCCAAAGCGCCCCGGTCGCGCTCGCGTTCGCCGCCACCCATCCGGACCGGGTGCGCAGACTCGTGCTGGTGAACGGCTTCGTCCAGGGCAGCTATGCGCGCGGAGAGATCGACAGGACGGACGCGGTGATCGCCATGATACGGGCGGGCTGGGGCCTTCCCGGCAGCCCCTTCGTCAAGGCCGTGGCGACCGTGTTCATGCCCCGCGCGACAGAGGTCGAACTGGCCAGTTTCGTCGAGATGCAAACCCGGTCCGCCAACAGCGAAGAGGCCGCCGCGATGCGCAGGGCCGTGGGGCATTTCGACGTCAGCGCCATTTTGGAACAGGTCACCGCCCCGGTTCTGGTCATGGCGTCAGTGGGCGATGCCGTGCACCCCCAGGCGCAGAGCCGTCAGCTCGCCCGCACCTTGCCCAATGCCGAGTTTCTGTCGCTCGACACGGACAATCACGTCATCGCCCCGTCGGAAGCGGCCTTCGCCGTGATGATGGACGAAACGGATCGTTTCCTGGCCGGATGACGTAGACCGAGCGCGGCCGCCCGGACTCGTTGCCCGCTCCGGCATCGCAGGTGGTCAAACTCGGTGAGCGCGGAACAAAAAAAAGGCCCCCGAAAACCGAGGGCCTTTTCAAATCGTCGCGAAAATCGTTGGCTCAGCCGACCAGTTCGAGGCCCGAGAAGAAATAGGCGATCTCTTCCTTCGCCGTCTCAGGCGCGTCAGAGCCGTGGACCGAGTTCTCGCCGACCGACTCGGCGAATTCGGCGCGGATCGTGCCCGATTCCGCATCGGCGGGGTTCGTGGCGCCCATCACTTCGCGGTTCTTCGCGATGGCGTTGTCGCCTTCCAGCACCTGCACGACCACCGGCTCGCTGGCCATGAAGTCCACCAGCTCCTGATAGAACGGACGCTCGGCATGGACCTTGTAGAACTCGCCCGCCTGCGCCTTGGTCAGGTGGATGCGCTTTTGCGCGACGATGCGCAGGCCGGCATCCTCGAACTTGGCGTTGATCTTGCCGGTCAGGTTGCGGCGGGTGGCGTCGGGCTTGATGATCGACAGGGTGCGTTCGGTGGCCATGGGTGCCTCTTCGTTTCGGGCGGCCCGCCCCATGCGGGTCCGCGAATTGCCCGCCTGCTAGCACGGGCCTCTCCGAAGGGAAAGCCGCAGACGCGCCGTCTTCCGCCCGGGCGCGGCCTCTGCTAGGGCGCGTCCATGCTTCGAATTCGCGACATCTCGTACTCCATCGCCGGCCGCCCCCTGTTCGAGGGGGCCTCGGCCGATATTCCCGACGGCCACAAGGTCGGCGTGGTGGGCCGCAACGGCACCGGCAAGACCACGCTGTTCGGCCTGATCCGGGGCGAGATTGCCCTGGAAGGCGGCTCCATCGACCTGCCCAGACAGGCCCGCATCGGCGGCGTCCGGCAAGAGGTGCCGTCGTCCCAGACCACGCTTCTGGACACCGTCCTCGACGCCGATACTGAACGCGCCGGCCTGATGGCCGAGGCCGAGACCGCCGCCGACCCCGCCCGCATCGCCGAGATCCAGACGCGGCTGGCCGATATCGACGCCTGGTCGGCGGAAGGCCGCGCAACGCAGATCCTGCGCGGGCTGGGCTTCACCCAGGCCGAGATCGCGATGCCGTGCTCGGCCTTCTCGGGCGGCTGGCGGATGCGCGTGGCCTTGGCCGGCGTGCTTTTCGCCGCGCCCGACGTGCTGCTGCTGGACGAGCCGACGAACTATCTCGACCTCGAAGGCGCGCTGTGGCTGGAAAGCTATCTGACGCGCTATCCGCACACGGTCATCGTCATCTCCCACGACCGCGGCTTGCTGAACCGGTCCGTGGGCTCGATCCTGCATCTCGAGGATCGCAAGCTCACGCTGTATTCCGGCGGGTATGACACCTTCGCGCGCACCCGCGCCGCGCGGCTGGCCGCCAAGGAGGCTGCAATCTCCAAGCAGGATGCGCGCCGCGCCCACCTGCAAAGCTTCGTCGACCGCTTCCGCGCCAAGGCCACCAAGGCCAAGCAGGCCCAATCCCGCCTGAAGATGATCGAGAAGATGGAGACGATCACAACCCCGCAGGAGGCCGCGCTGCGCGCCTTCACCTTCCCCGAACCCGAGGAACTGTCGCCCCCCATCGTGAACCTCGAAAGCGCCTCGGTCGGCTATGGCGACCGCACGGTGCTGGGCAAGCTGAACCTGCGCATCGACCAGGACGACCGCATCGCGCTTCTGGGGCGCAACGGCGAAGGGAAATCGACCCTGTCCAAGCTTCTTGCGGGACGGCTCGACGCTATGGGCGGGCGCGTCACGACCTCGTCGAAACTGCGCGTCGGCTACTTCGCCCAGCACCAGGTCGACGAGCTTCATATCGACGAGACGCCGCTGGACCACGTGCGCCAGCTGCGCCCGCTCGAAGCACCCGCCCGTCTGCGCGCCCGGCTGGCCGGGTTCGGCCTGACCGCCGATCAGGCGGACACGGTCGTCGGCTCCCTCTCGGGCGGGCAGAAGGCCCGCCTGTCGCTGCTGATCGCGACCATCGACGCGCCCCACATGCTGATCCTGGACGAGCCGACGAACCACCTCGACATCGAAAGCCGCGAGGCGCTGGTCGAGGCGCTGACCGCCTATTCGGGCGCCGTCATCCTCGTCAGCCACGACATGCACCTGCTCAGCCTCGTCGCCGACCGCCTCTGGCTGGTCAAGGACGGGCGCGTCGCCCCGTTCGAGGACGACCTCGACGCCTATCGCAAGATGCTCCTGACGGGCGAGGATCAACAGAAGCCCGAAAAGCCGAAACCCGCGGCCAAACCCGCCAAACCCTCGCGCGACCAGGTCCTCGCCCTGAGGTCCGAGGTGCGAAAGGCCGAGGCCCGCGTCGCCAAATTGACCGAGATGCGCGACAAGCTGGCCAAGAAGCTGGCCGATCCCACCCTCTACGAAGACGACCGCGTGGGCGAACTCGCCACCTGGAACAAGAAATACGCCGAAGTCATGGGCGCCATGGACAAAGCCGAAGCGCTCTGGATGGCCTCGCTGGAAAAGCTCGAAACCGCGGAACACTGATGCCCCCGCCCGCCCTCTTCACCCTTGTCCAAATACCCCCGCCGAAGGCACCGCGCCGCAAGGCGCGGGTCACCCCCCGATGACGCCCGACTTCCTCATCACCGCCTTCGTCACGCTGTTCGTCGTGATCGACCCCGTGGGCACCACGCCGGTCTTCGTCGCGCTGACCGGCGGGATGACCTCCGCCCGGCGCCGGGCCATCGCGCGCCGGGCGTGCCTCATCGGCCTGCTGATCCTTCTGGCCTTCGGCCTCTTCGGCGAAGCGGTCCTGGGCTTCATCGGCATCTCCATGCCCGCCTTCCGCATCGCGGGCGGCCTTTTGCTGTTCCTCACCGCGCTCGAGATGCTGTTCGGCCGCCGCACCCAGCGCCGCCAGTCCCAGGCCGAGGCGGCCGACGACGATCCCTCCGACGACCCTTCGGTCTTCCCCCTTGCGATCCCGCTGCTTGCCGGGCCCGGCTCCATCGCCTCGCTGATCCTGCTGACCGACCAGGGCGGCGGCGGACCGGCGACGTTGGCGGGGCTCTTCGCCGTGATCGCCGTAATCTACGCGATTTGCTACCTTCTGTTCATGGCCGCCGGCGCGATCGAGCGTGGCCTCGGCGATACCGGCATCCTCGTTGTCACTCGCCTTCTGGGCATGCTCCTGGCCGCACTCTCGGTCCAGTTCGTGCTGGACGGCCTGGTGAACGCAGGCCTTGGCCCGTGATCTGGAAAACGCCGGCCCCGACCACCATATCCGGGGCATGACAGGCGACCAGACCGCATCCCTTCTTTATCTCGCCCTGCTCGGCGCGGCGATCTTCGGCTATTTCATCGCTTCGAACCGGCAGAACATGGGTAAGACCCTGCGCCAGTTGGCCCTGTGGGGGCTTATCTTCCTCGGCGCCATCGCCATCGCCGGCCTCTGGCCCGGCATCCGCGACACCGTCGCCCCCCGGCAAAGCTTCACCTCCACCGGCAGCCTTCAGGTCCCGCGCGGTGTCGACGGGCATTACCACGTGACGATGGGGATCAACGACGTGCCCATCGACTTCATCGTCGACACCGGCGCCTCGGACATGGTGCTCAGCCAGAACGACGCGCGCCGCGCGGGGATCGAGCCCGATACACTCGCCTATCTCGGCCGCGCACAGACCGCCAACGGAACGGTGCCCCTGGCGCGCGTCCGTCTCGACCGCGTCAGCCTCGGCCCTGTCATCGAACGCGGCGTCCCTGCCTCAGTCAATGGCGGAGAGATGTCGGGCTCCCTGCTGGGGATGAGCTATCTCAGTCGGTTCGGCCAGATCACGATCCAAGACGACACGCTGACCCTCACACGCTGACCCACCGCACGCCGCCTTCGCTTCAACTTAACCGCGCGCGACGCATATCCCCACCGCGCGCAATTGGAAGAACAGCGAGGCCCAGGGGGATGGTTCGGTCTGACACGCCGGACAGGTCCGACCACAGGTCTCACCGGTGAGATCGCAGGCAGGGGGTGACGCCCCGCCCCAATCCTCGCGTCCCCGCAGGTGGCGCCACCGACTTCCATATCACGAACCGACCACTACCCGGCCCGGCCCACGCCGTCGCCGGGCCACCGGCGTTCCGCCATGCGCGTCTTCCGCCCCGGGCCTTATCCAGAGGTTCCAACTTTCATCCTTGCCGGAATGCCCCGAGGGTCCGGGGCCTGGCCCCCGATCTGACACCCGATCAGCTCTCGGCCTTCTTCTGCCACTGGCCCGTTTCCTCGGACCAGTATTGCGCCTTGGCCCCGGCCTTCGTCAGCCCGCGCCACTGCTCGCGGGCCCGGTTCAAGGCATCCGGGTTGCCCCCGTCGAAGATCACGCAGACCCGCTGAGCCGCGCTTACCTCGTCGGCCGACACCTCTGCCCCCTCAATACAGATCAGGCATCCACGATCCCCCGCCGTCTCCGCATCAACGGTCAGCAGAACCGGCTGATCCGCATCACGGTCCCCGCCCGCCAGCCCATGGGGCAGGAACCCGTCCTCGGGCTCCAGCCAAAGCGCCTCGTCCAATTGCCGCAGCCTCACCTCGTTGCGCCCCCGGACCAGCACGCGCCACCCTTGCGCGAGACTGCGCTCCAGCAATTGCGGAAGTACGGCCTCAAGGGGCCGCCGGGTCAGGTGATAGAAATACGCCTCTCCCAAACGCCCCCTCCTTCATCCTTGGTCAAATACCCCGGGGGTGCGGGGGCTGGCCCCCGCCCGGCCCATCACCCCTCGCAGGTGTCGCGAATGAAGCGGTCCAGCGCCCGCACGCCCCAGCCCGACGCCCCCTTGGGCGCATAGGGCGAATCGAACGAGGTCGAGGCGACGCCCGCGATGTCGATATGACACCAGCGCGTGCCCTCTTTCACGAAGCGGTGCAGGAACTCGGCCGCAGTGATCGTCCCCGCCGGACGGCCACCCACGTTCTTCACATCCGCGATGCGCGATTTCAGCTGGTCGGCATAATCGTTGCCCAACGGCAGACGCCATGCGCCCTCGCCTTCGGCCCCCGCGGCCTTCAGAATATCACCGACGAACCCGTCATCGTTCGACAACAATCCCGCATTGTGATGTCCCAGACCGATGATCACGGCCCCCGTCAGCGTGGCAAGGTCGATCATGCCCGACGGCTGGAACGTCTCCTGCGCGTACCACATCACGTCGGCCAGCACCAAACGCCCCTCGGCATCGGTGTTGATGACCTCGATCGTGTCGCCCTTCATTGATTTCACCACATCGCCGGGGCGATAGGCTCGGCCCGAGGGCATGTTCTCGACCAGCCCGACCAGCCCCACGACATTGGCCTTCGCCTTGCGCAGCGCCAGCGTCTTCATCACGCCCGCGACCACGGCGGACCCGCCCATGTCCATCGTCATGTCTTCCATGCCGGCGCCCGGCTTCAACGAAATGCCCCCGGTGTCGAAGACCACGCCCTTGCCGACCAGCGCCAGCGGGGCCTCGTCACCGCCGCCCATCCACTTCATCACCACGACCTTCGACGGGCTGTCGGATCCCTGCCCCACGGCCAGAAGCGCGCCCATGCCCAGCTCGGCCAGCTTCTCCTCTTCCAGCACCTCGACCTCGACACCATGCTCGGACAGGGCCGACAGCTGCTCGGCATAGCTGGTCGTGGTCAGCACATTGGCCGGCGCGTTGACCAGATCGCGACAGAAGAACACACCCTCGGCCACCGCCGAGAGGTCGTCCACGTCCATCTCCTCGGGTTTCGAGACCATGGCGACGATCTCGCCAAGTGCCTTCTCCTCCCCGCTTTTCGTCTTCTGATCGGTGTAGTCATAGGCGCGCAGCATCGCACCCGTCAGTACCTCGCGCACGCCCTTGCGGTTGGCCAGGCACAGGGTCGCGCCCTCCGCGCCCAGCGCTTTGCCCAGCGCCACGCCGGCCTTGCGTGCCGCCTCGGGGCCGGGCTTCTTGCCCAGTTTCACCACGGCCACCTTCTCGGCGGTCATGCCGGTGGGCCAGGACAGGATCGTCACGTCCCCCGCCTCGGCCTTCTCCCAGCCTTTTGCCGTCGTGACACGCTCGACCGCGCCCTTGGTCAGGCGGTTCACCCGGCGCGCCGCGGCGTCCAGCGTCCCTTCCTCGGGCACGAACACCGCCACGAGGCCGGACGCCTCACCCAGGGTGTTCACGTCGGTCTCGGTCAGGCGGAAGGTGGCGGGGGTGGTCATGTGGGATCTCCGGGTTTTCGGTCTTTCGGTCCGCCCCTAGGTAGGCGCGGCGTGTCCTATTGGCCAGAACGCAGTTTGCCTTGCCCGCCGGTTTGGATAGGGTCCGGGAACAACGACCGCCGGGGAGAGACGTGCCGACCTACGACAGATACCTGCTGTCGCAATTCCTGACGCTGTTCGGGTTCTTCAGCCTCGTGCTGGTCGCCGTCTACTGGGTGAACCGCGCGGTCGGGCTGTTCGACAGGCTGGTGGCCAACGGCCACTCGGCCGGCGTCTTCCTGGAATTCTCGATCCTGACGTTGCCCAACGTGATCCGCGTGGTGCTGCCCGTGGCGGCCTTCGCGGCGGCGGTGCAGGTGACGAACCGGATGCGCACGGAATCCGAGCTGGTGATCGCCCAGGCGACCGGCCTGTCGCCCCTGCGCGGCGCGCGGGCGGTGGTCGTCTTCGGCGGGGTGGCGGCCCTGATCACGCTGACGATGACCCACGTCCTGGGCCCGATGAGCCAGAACAGACTGGATGTCCGCAACGCCGAGATCGCGGCCGACGTCACCGCGGGCCTGCTGGTCGCGGGGCAGTTCCAGCACCCCGCCGACGACGTCACGCTGTTCGTCGCGAACATTACCGACCGCGGCCTGATGGAGAAGGTGTTCCTCAGCGACCGCCGCGACCCCGCCGAAGAGACGACCTATACGTCTGAAACCGCGATCCTGGCGACGCGCGAGGGGCAGACCTTCCTGGTGATGTTCAACGGTCTGTCGCAGGATTACGATCCGGCGACCGGCCAGCTCGAGACGACGTTCTTCGACGAGCTGACCGTCACCGTCGACCCCGCCCGGGACGGCCCGGGCGGGCGCATCGACCTCGACGCGGTGCCGACACCGGCCGCGCTGTCCGACCCCGCCGACACCGCGCTGCGGACCGGCAGCACGCCGCGCCAGATCACGGTCGAGATCGCCGAGCGCACCGCCCAGGGACTGCAATCCTTCGCCGCCCCCATCCTCGGGTTCGCCATGCTGATGCTGGGGGGATTCTCGCGCTTTTCGGCATGGCGGCAGGTCACCGGCGCGATCGTCGCGCTGGTCCTGTACGAGCTGTCCTACCGCATGGCCCTGGGGGCCGTCCTGGGCGGGACACTGCCGCCTTTGGCGCTTTTCATACCCACGCTGGTCTTTTCCATCGTGGCGCTGCTGGCGCTGAAGATCGCCGGCAGGCCGTGGCGGCCGCGGGGGGCAAACGCATGATCCTGCACATCTATTTCGCCCGCCGTTTCGCCGGGACGTTCCTTTTGGTGCTGGGGGTCTTTCTGGGGATCCTGATCCTGATCGACCTTGTCGATCAGGTCCGCCGGTTCGAGGACGACGCCGTGGGGTTCGTCATGCTGATCGGCCTGACGCTTCTTTCGGTGCCGCGCACGCTTTATTCGATCCTGCCGCTGATCACGATCATTGCCACGCTGACGCTGTTCCTGTCGCTGGCGCGCACGTCGGAACTGGTGGTCAGCCGCGCGTCGGGGCGGTCGGCGATCCTCAGCCTTCTGGGTCCGCTGGTCGTGACCTTCCTGATCGGAACGATCGCCGTGGCGGCCCTGAACCCAATCGCAGCCGGCACGGCACGTCAATACGACCGGCTGTCGGACCGGCTTCAGGGGGTGTCGGGACCCGCACTGTCCATGGGGCGCGAGGGGGTCTGGCTGCGGCAGGCGGACGTCACGGGCCAGACGGTGATCCACGCCACCGGCATCGACGACGGCGGCACCGTCCTGCGCGACGCCACCTTTCTGACCTTCGACGACGCCGGCACCGCGCTGTCGCGGGCCGAGGCGGCCACGGCCGTGCTTCTGGACGAGGAATGGCAGTTGAGGCAGGCCAAGCGCTGGGATTTCTCGGACCCCAACCCCGAGGCGGCGTCGATGGACAGCTCGATGCTGATCCTGCCTTCCAGCCTCTCGGCGCAGGGCATCGCCGACAGCTTCTCCGACCCCGCCTCGGTCCCGATCTGGCAGCTGCCCCGCTTCATCCAGGACATGCAGGCCGCCGGATTCTCCGCGCAGGCCTATATCGTGGGGCTGCACGCGACCCTTGCCCTGCCTGCGATGCTGATGGCGATGGTGCTGGTGGGGGCGGCGTTCACCATGCGGCATACGCGCTTCGGTCGGACGGGAAGGATGGTGCTTCTGGCGCTTGCCTCTGGCTTCAGCCTTTTCTTTCTGAACGATTTCGCGCAAATCCTGGGGGAGAACGGTCAGATCTCGGCGATCCTGGCTGCTTGGGGGCCGCCCGTGGCCGCGATCTGCTTGCCGCTGGGCCTGATTTTGCACTGGGAAGACGGCTGATGCGCGCCATTCTTCTGATCCTTGGACTAGCCGTGGCGCCGCTGGCCGCCGCCGCCCAGCAGGCTGCGCTGATCGCCAACGTTGTGCGGGTCGAAGGCGACGTTCTGGTGGCCGAAGGCGATGTGCAGGTCTCCTACGAGGGGTCGATCCTGACGGCCACCCGCGTCACCTATGACAAGGACACCGACCAGGTCGCGATCGTGGGGCCGCTGACCCTGACGTCGGACAATGGCGACACCGTGCTTCTGGCCGACAGCGCCGCGCTGGACCGCGACTTCACCAACGGCATCCTGCAATCGGCGCGGCTGGTGCTGGACCGACAGCTTCAGCTTGCCGCGACCGAGATTGCGCGCGTCGATGGCCGGTATACCCAGCTGTCGAACGCCGTCACCTCGGCCTGCAGGATCTGCGCGACCGGTGCGACGCCCCTGTGGGAGATCCGCGCCCGGAAGGTGATCTACGACCAGCAGGAAGAGCTGATCTATTTCGACCGCGCCTCGTTCCGGCTGGCGGGTGTCCCCATCGCCTATATTCCGCGGCTGCGGCTGCCGTCGTCGAACAACCCGCGGCAATCGGGCCTTCTGACGCCGCGGCTGGTGACGTCCTCGACACTGGGGTTCGGGATCAAGCTGCCCTATTATCAGACGCTGGGGCCTTACGCCGACGTAACGTTCACCCCCTATGTCTCGGCCGAGACGACGACGCTGGAAGCGCGCTATCGCCAGAACTTCCGCACCGGTGCCGTCGACATCGCGGGCGCGTTCTCGCAGGACACGATCCTGCCGGACGAGGACCGGTACTACCTGTTCGCCGAGGGCGCGTTCCGGTTGCCGGGCGACTTCCTGCTGCAATTCGACCTGCGCGAGACGTCGGACCGCCGCTATCTGGCGCAATACGACTATTCCAGCATCGACCTTCTGGAAAGCGAGGTGCGGGTGACGCGGTACGACAGGAACGAGGCGATCCGCGCCGCGATTATCGACTACACGCCGCTGGCCGCATCAGAGGCACAAATCGCCGACCAGTTGCCGGGCCTCGCCGCCGATTTCGCCTATCAGCGCCGCCTGTCCGTCGGTGGGGGGGAACTTCGGTTGGGCATCGACGCCGCGGGCGTCCAGCGCGACAGCGATCTGGACGGACTGGGACGCGACGTGTCAGAGATCGGCGTCTCTGGCGACTATATCCGGCGCATGGTGCTTTCCCCGGGCCTCGTCTGGACCACCCGTGCCGTGGTGTCGGGCGGGACCTACACTGTGGCGGACGACCCCGCCTTCGACGACGTGTTCCGCCTGGCGGGGGGTGTGTCGACGGAATTGCGCCTGCCGCTGCAACGCGCGGGGCCCAGGGGCAGCCACCACCTGATCGAGCCCGTCGTGCAATTGGCGTGGTCCGGCTCGGAAGACCGGGTGCCGAACGAAGACAGCGTGCTGGTCGATTTCGACGAGGGCAACCTTTACGCCATGAACCGATTCCCGGGCGACGACCGGGTCGAGGAAGGCATTCGCGCCAATCTGGGCGTGGGATACACCGCGCGCCTGGCCGAGGATCAGCGCCTGGGCCTGACGCTGGGCCGCGTGATCCGCGACGATCCCGACCCCGAACTGAACGAGGGCACCGGCCTTGCGGGCACCGAATCCGACTGGCTGGCGGCCCTGGATCTCGAGCTTGCGCGCTTCGATCTGGCGGCCCGGACACTGGTGGACGACAGCTTCGGCGCCACCCGGGCCGAACTGATCGCGGGCTATGACGGACAGGGGTTCGGGCTGTCGGGGACCTACCTGTTCCAGGATGCCGAACCGCTGGAAAATCGGCCCGTCGACACGCACCAGTTCGATTTCGCCGCAAACGCCCGACTGGCCCGCCATTGGCGGGGCGAAGCCGCGGGGCGCTATGACATGGATACCGACGGCCTGGACGGGGCGTCCGTCGGGCTGACCTACCAGACCGAATGCATCCGCGTGGGTCTGGACGCCGACCGCACGTTCTACCGCCGCCTCGACATCGCGCCCGTCACCACATACGCGGTCGAGGTCGAGCTTCTGGGCTTCGGCGCCGGATCGGTGGACGAAAGCTATCGATCTACCTGCCGGGGATGATATGCCGGTCGCAAAACGAACCCGAGGAATGAGCCGCCCATGATCCACCGCACCCGCACCCTTGCCGCGGTCGTCGCCCTGTCGTTTGGGTTGGGGCTGACCGCACCCGTCCTTGCGCCCGCGACCGCGCAGTCGCTGTTCTCGCCCGCCGCGCATGTGAACGAGGGCGTCGTGACCCAGTTCGAGGTCACGCAGCGCCAGCGCCTTCTGGAGGTGTTCCGCGCCCCCGACACCTCGCGCGAGGCGGCGCTTCAGGACCTGATCGACGAACGCCTGCAACTGGCCGAGGCCGCCCGGCGCGGCATCGTGGTCGACCGCGAGGCGCAGATCGCCGGCGAGACGGAGTTCGCCGCCCGCGCCGATCTGGAACGCGAGGCCTTCATCGCCGAGCTGACGCGTGCGGGCATCGATCCGGCCAGCTATGCCGACTTCATCCGTGCGGGCGTGGCCTGGCGTCAACTGGTTCAGCAGCGCTTCGGCGCAGCGGCCGGCCAGATCCCCGACGACCAGGTCCAGGCCGCCGCCGACGCCCCCCCCGCCCCCGAATTGCGGGTGCTCCTGAACGAGATCATCATCCCCGCGGACACCCCCCAAAGGGCCGCCCGGGCCGAGTCGCTGATCCCCGAAATCGAAAGCATCCGCGGTTTCGGCGCCTTCGCTGCTGCCGCCCGCACCTACTCCGCCACCCCCTCGCGCGAACGGGGCGGGGCCATCGACTGGCTGGAACTGTCGGACCTGCCGCCGCAATTGGGGCAGATCCTGACCGCGCTGGAACCGGGAGAAGTCTCACCGCCCGTGCGACTGCCCAATGCGCTGGCCTTCTTCCAGCTGCGCGAAGTGGGCGAGGTCCCGTCGAACGGTACGCCCACCCAGCTGGATTATGCCGCCCTCTACCTGCCCGGCGGCCGATCCGAGGAGACGTTGCAGCGCGCCGCGCAGATCGCGGCCGACGCCGATACCTGCACCGATCTTCAAGCCATCGGCGGCCGGATCGGCGCGGCGACGCAGGCCGACACCCTGCCCGTGGCCCAGGTGCCGCAGGACGTCGCGCTGGAGCTTGCGCAGCTCGATCCTGGCGAGGTCAGCATGGCGCTGACCCGCGCCGAGGGGCAGACGCTGGTCGTTCTGATGCTGTGCAACCGCATCTATCGGGCCCCCGACGCGGAGGAGCCGAACCTGGGTCAGGTGCGCGCCTCGCTCGGCAATCGTCTGACGGCCCAGCAGGCCGAGAACTACCTGGCCGAGCTGCGCGCCAACGCCCGCATCCGCTACGAATGACGGGCCCGATCGCGCTGACCTGCGGCGAACCCGCAGGCGTCGGCCCCGAGATCGCGGCGAAGGCCTGGGCGTTCCTTGGGACCGCGCTGCCCTTCTTCTACATGGGCGATCCCTCGCATCTGCCGGCGGGGACGCCCGTGCGGGTGATCGACACCCCGTCAGAGGCGGCCGAGGCCGCGCATCACGGCGTTCCCGTCCTGGCCTTCGACATGGGCGGCCCTTCGACACCCGGACACCCCGACCCGGCCCACGCGCCCGTCGTGATCGAGGTCATCGCCCGCGCCGTCGAGCTGGTGCGCCAGGGCGAGGCTGCGGCGCTTTGCACCCTGCCGATCCACAAGAAAGCGCTGAAAGACGGTGCGAATTTCGCCTATCCCGGCCATACCGAATACCTCGCCGCGCTGGCGGGGTCCGAGCATGTGGTGATGATGCTGGCCTGCGATGCCCTGCGCGTCGTGCCTGCCACGATCCACATCCCCCTGTCCGAGGTGCCCCGCGCCCTGACGCCGGAAAGCCTCGAGCGGACGATCCGCATCACCCACGCCGCATTGATGGACCGGTTCGGCATCGACTTCCCGCGTATCGCCGTCGCCGGCTTGAATCCCCATGCAGGCGAAGGCGGCGCGATCGGCCGGGAAGAGGTCGACTGGATCGCCCCACTTGTCGACCGGCTGCGCGTAGACGGGTTCGACCTGCGCGGTCCAGCCTCGGCCGACACGATGTTTCATGCCGCGGCGCGCGACCGCTATGATGCGGCCATAGCGATGTATCACGACCAGGCGCTGATCCCGATCAAGACGATCGACTTCGCGGGCGGGGTGAACGTCACGCTGGGGCTACCCTTCGTGCGCACCTCGCCCGATCACGGGACCGCCTTCGACATCGCGGGCACCGGGCTGGCCGACCCGACCTCGACCATCGCGGCGCTGCGTATGGCCGCGCGGATGGCCGGGCGCATGTCGCACGCATGAGCGGGATCGACGATCTTCCCCCCCTGCGCCAGGTCATCGCCGATCACGGCCTTTCCGCGCGCAAGTCGCTGGGGCAGAACTTCCTTCTGGATCTGAACCTGACGGCCAAGATCGCACGGCAGGCCGGGGACCTGTCGGGCGCGGACGTGCTGGAGGTCGGCCCCGGCCCCGGCGGCCTGACCCGCGGGCTTTTGGCCGAGGGCGCGCGCCGGGTGCTGGCGGTCGAAAAGGACACGCGCTGCCTCGCCCCCCTGTCGCAGATCGCGGAGGCTTACCCGGGGCGGCTGGAGGTGATGAACGCCGACGCGCTGAAGATCGACCCGGCGGCGCATCTGACCCCGCCCATCAAGATCGTGTCAAACCTGCCGTACAATGTCGGGACCGAGCTTCTGACCCGCTGGCTGGATCCGGGCGACTGGCCCCCCTTCTGGTCCTCGCTGACGCTGATGTTCCAGAAGGAGGTCGCGCAGCGCATCGTCGCCGCACCCGGATCGAAGGCCTATGGGCGGCTTGCGATCCTGTGCCAGTGGCGCACCGACGCGCGCATCGTGATGGAGCTTCCGCCCGAGGCATTCACCCCGCCGCCCAAGGTGCGATCCTCGGTCGTGCACCTGACCGCCCTGCCCCAGCCGCGCTTTCCGGCCGATCCGAAGGGGCTGTTTCGCGTGACGCAAGCCGCGTTCGGCCAGCGCCGCAAGATGCTGCGCGCATCGCTGAAGGGTTTGGCCCCGGATATCGAGGATCGCCTGACCGCCGCCGGAATCAAACCCACGCAGCGCGCCGAAGAGCTGTCGCTGGAGCAGTTCTGTGCCCTGTCGCGAGAGATCGCGCGGGCTGACTGACCGGGGCAGACCGGGGCAGACCGGGGTCGGAACGAAGAAGGCCGGGCGCTGGGCCCGGCCTTTCGATCACTCCACCGTTTCGGTGTTGCCGCCGCTTTCGCCGCTTTCGCCACCACCACTGCCTTCGCCGCCCTCGGGCGTATCGGCGGCTTTTGGCGCCTCGGCAGTCTTCGGCTTTCGCGGGGCGCGGGGGCGCTTGGGCTTCGGCGCGTTCTCAGGCGTTTCCACCAAGCTGGAATCGCCAGCGGGCGCGGCCGTGTCGATCACGTCATCGTCTTTCTTGCGGGGACGACGGGTGCGCTTGGGCTTCGGTGCCTCGGCAGCCTCCTGCGGGGCAGGTGCGGGCTCGGGCTGACGGTCTTCGCCGCGCCCGGTGTCGTCTTGCCGGTCACGGTTATCCTGCCGATCACGGTTATCCTGCCGATCACGGTCGTCCTGCCTGTCGCGGTCGTCGCGCCTATCGAAGCGTTGCGGCTGATCGTCCTCACGCTGACCGCCATCGTCCCGCTGATTGCGGTCCTGCTGGTTGCGGTCCTGTTGACCACGATCCTGCTGGTTCCGGTCCTGATGACCGCGGTCCTGCTGGTTGCGATCGCCTTGGCGGTCGCGATTGTCGTTGGACTGGTCGCCACCGTCATTCTGCTGACCGCCCTGATTCTGTTGGCGATTCTGGTCCTGCTGGGCGCTGCGCTCGTTCATCTCGCGCTGCGCCTCGGCCAGCATCCGCGTGTAATGCTCGGCGTGCTGGGCGAAGTTTTCCGCGGCCACGCGGTCGCCCGAAAGCTGGGCATCACGGGTCAGCTGGTTGTATTTGTCGATGATCTGCTGCGGCGTACCGCGCACCTTGCCCTCGGGTCCCGAACTGTCGAAGACCCGGTTGACGATGTTGCCGCCAGAGGGACGGTTGCGGTTGTTCTTGGACCGCGAGCGTTTGTTGGAAGATCGCATGTCGGAGTATGTTCCGGCCTTAATTTCTTGGCATATACAGCGCCTGTCTGCGACGTGCCGCAAAGAAGCGCGACTGACGGACAGGGCATGTTGCGGCAGTTTCAAAGGCAAGCGTCGTTCGTCGCTTCGCTCTCTGCACCTTGGTGAGACCATGGGCGAACCCCTTTGGCAAGCCCATTCCGGTCGATTTGTCGGATTTTCACCAACATCTGGTGAAAAACCGCTTCGCTACACCGTGATCGCGCCGGCTTTTGCGCAGACGACCCGGTCACGCGCCGCAAGATCGGGATGTACCACGACATCCGCAAGACCCGCGGCGCGAAAAAGCGCTGCGACCGCCCTGGCCTGGGTCCAACCGACTTCGACCATCAGATGTCCCCCTTGGGTCAGGTGGTTGCGCGCGCCCGCTGCGATCGCGCGGTAGGCGGACAGGCCATCCGACCCCGGCGACAGTGCCAGGTGCGGGTCGTGATCGGCCACCTCGGGCGAGAGGTCGGGCATCTCATCCGCCGCGATATAGGGCGGGTTCGAGACGATCAGATCGAACCGCCCCGCGACGTCGGAAAACCAGTCGGAAATTGCGAAATCGGCTTCGATCCCAAGGGTTTGCGCGTTGATCTTCGCAACCTTCAAGGCCGCGTCCGAGATGTCGGTGCCCACCCCCGTCGCGCCCGGCCGCTCGCTCAGGAGGCTGAGCAGGATGCAGCCCGATCCGGTGCCGAGGTCGAGAACGCTTTGCCACGGCAGGTCCAGGGCACGGGCCACCAGCGCTTCGGTGTCCGCGCGCGGATCCAGAACGTCGGGGGTGATGCGGAACTCGTGCTTCCAGAAGGCGCGGGTGCCCAGGATACGGGCCAGCGGCTCGCCCGCCGCGCGGCGGTCCAGAAGCGCTGCGAACCGGGCGGCCAGATCGCCCTCGACCGTGTCGATCCGGTGCAGCGCGGAACGGTCCAGACCGGCGGCGTGAGCCAGAAGCGTGCGGGCGTCGCGCATCGGGTCGGGGACATGCGCCAGGCGGCGGGCAGCGTCGCGCAGCGCGTCGGCTGCCGTCATCCCTCGATCTCGGCCAGGCGGGCGGCCTGATCCTCCGACGTCAGCGCGTCGATGATCTCGACCAGATCACCCTGCATCACCTGGTCGAGCTTGTAGAGCGTGAGGTTGATCCGATGATCCGTCAGGCGGCCCTGCGGGAAGTTGTAGGTGCGGATGCGTTCCGACCGGTCGCCCGAGCCCACCTGCGCCTTGCGCGCGTCGGCGCGTTCGGTCGCGGCCTTCTGACGTTCCATGTCGAACAGCCGCGCGCGCAGGACCTGCATGGCAATCTCGCGGTTGCGGTGCTGCGACTTTTCCGAGCTCGTGACGATCAGCCCAGTCGGCAGGTGCGTGATGCGGACGGCCGAATCCGTCGTGTTGACGTGCTGGCCCCCCGCCCCGCTGGCGCGCATCGTGTCGATGCGGATATCACCGGGGTCGATGGCGATATCGACCTCCTGTGCCTCGGGCAGGACGGCGACCGTCGCCGCAGAGGTGTGGATACGCCCGCCCGATTCGGTCGACGGCACGCGCTGCACCCGGTGGACGCCTGACTCGAACTTCAGCTTGGCGAAGACCCCGTCGCCCTTGATGTTCGCCACAAGCTCCTTCAGGCCGCCCAGCTCGGTCTCCTGATGCTCGACGATCTCGAACCGCCAGCCCTGCGCGTCGGCGAAGCGCTGATACATGCGCATCAGGTCGGCGGCGAAAAGTGCGGCCTCGTCCCCGCCGGTGCCGGGGCGGATCTCCAGGATGGCGGGGCGGGCGTCGGCGGCGTCCTTGGGAAGAAGCGCCATCCGCAGATCCTCGGCCAGGGCGTCGTGGCGGGCGCGCAGGGCCGGCAGCTCTTCCTCGGCCAGGGCGCGCATCTCGGGGTCGGACAGCATCGCCTCGGTCTCCGCGATCTCGGCCTCCGCGGCCTGCCAGGCGCGCGCGCTTTCGACGACGGGGCGCAGTTCGGCATATTCCCGCCCGAGCTGGGCGATATCGCCCTTCCCTTCCGACATCGCCGCTTCGAGGTATTCGAACCGGCCGATGATCTGCTGCAATCTGTCCCGTGGCACCATGCAGGTCGTCCTATCCGTTCGAGGGGGCGCGTCAAGTCACAGCCCGGCGCGCGTCAGCCACCCTTCGATCCGGCGCTTGTTCACGCCCATGTCGCCCTTGCCGAAGATCAGGTGCCCGCGGATGGCCACCACGTCCCCCTCGCGCCACAGGTTCGTCACGTCGGGAAACCCCATCACGCGGCTGCGCGTGACGTAGGAGACGTGCCCCTCGTCCACGCTGCCGGCCAGGCGCGCGGTGCGCGGGGTGTCCTCGATCACGTCCGCCAGATCGCGCAGAGCGGCGGCGGGATCCGCGGGGCGGCGCGTGGTGAAGAAGCTGCCGTCGGTCTGTTCGCGGCCGCTATCGGGCAGATCCGCGGTCCGGTGCATCTCGGGCGGGATTGTGACGGTGCGCAGCCAGATCGCCAGCGCCCCGAAGATCAGAACGATCGCGACAACGACCCACAGCAGGATATTGGTCATGGTGGTCCCCTTTCGGCCAGAGGGTAGCACCGTTCCCGCCGCCCGCAATGGACAGCGCCGCGCCGCGGCGTCATGTCTGGGCGCGACTGGAGGTGGCCCGATGACCGCAACAAATTCCGACGACCCGATCTTCGACATTCCCGAAGGCATGGACCGCCTGCGGGCCGTGATGGCCCGTTTGCGCGACCCCGACGCGGGCTGTCCGTGGGATCTGGAGCAGGATTTCGCCACCATCGCGCCCTACACGATCGAGGAAGCCTATGAGGTGCAGGACGCCATCCAGCGCGACGCGATGGACGACCTGAGGGGCGAGCTTGGGGATCTGCTGTTCCAGTCGGTCTTCCACGCGCAGATGGCCGAGGAGGCCGGGCATTTCGACCTGATGGACGTGATCCGGGGCATCACCGACAAGATGATCGCCCGCCACCCGCATGTGTTCGGCGATCAGAGCCGCGACAAGTCAGCCGACCAGCAAACTGCCGACTGGGAAGTCGAGAAGGCAAAGGAGCGGGCCGCCCGGGCCGAGACCGGCGTTCTGGATGGCGTGGCGCTGGCGCTGCCCGCGCTGATGCGGGCCGAGAAGTTGCAGAAGCGCGCCGCGCGGGTCGGCTTCGACTGGCCCGCGACGGATCAGGTCGTCGACAAGATCGCAGAGGAGGCGCGCGAGCTGGCCGAGGCGCAAAAGACCCTGCCGCAAGACAGGATCGCCGAGGAAATGGGCGATCTGCTGTTCTCGGTCGCCAATCTGGCGCGGCATCTGGGCGTGGATCCCGAAACCGCGCTGCGGGCGACGAACGACAAGTTCACCCGCCGCTTCGCCTTCGTCGAGGGCGCCCTGCGCGAGGCCGGCACCACCCCCGAGGGGTCCACGCTGGAAGAGATGGACGCGCTTTGGACCGCTGCGAAACGGGCTGGGATTTGACGGGGATGGGGCGTAAGCTGATCTCGACCGGATCGCCCTTCGAAACGGCGGCGGGCTATTCCCGCGCTGTCGTAGTGGGCAGGGACTGCCATGTTTCGGGGACGACCGGTTATGATTATGCCACGATGATCATGCCCGACGACGTCGCCGACCAGACGCGCAACGCGCTGGAGACCATCAGGCGGACGCTGGCCGAGGCGGGGTTCGAGTTCGCCGATATCGTGCGCGCCCGGTATGTCGTGACAGACCGCGCCCATGTATCGGCGGTGTTCGACGTGATGGGCGAGGCGTTCGGCGACATCCGTCCGGCCGCGACGATGATCGTTGCGCAGTTGATCGCACCGGAGATGAAGGTCGAGATCGACGTCACCGCGACGAAGGACTGACGGGTTCGCCCCATCTCGGTCGAATCGCGGATCTTCGGACAAGGGGGTGTGGGCTGTTCCAGGGGCATACATCCGACTGGTCCAGTCAGGTATTGACCCTAGCAAAACTCTCGGGTTTGAAGGGCGCACAGATTTTTCAAGGAGGAAACCCGACATGCGCACAGCACTGCTTGCCGCCCTGACCTGCGCCACCGCCCTGCCCGCGATGGCCGAGGTCAACATCTATTCCTATCGCCAGCCCGAGCTGATCCAGCCCATCATCGACGGGTTCACTGAACAGACGGGGATCGAGACCAACGTCGCTTTTGTCGAGCAGGGCCTGGTCGAGCGTCTTCAGGCCGAGGGCGAGCGCAGCCCGGCCGACATCATCATGACCGTGGATATCAGCCGCCTGACCGGCGCAAAGGATGCGGGTGTCACGCAGTCCGTCGAAAGCGACGCGCTGTCGGACAACATCCCCGCCTCGCTGCGCGACCCCGAAGGCCACTGGTTCGGCGTGACGACGCGCGCCCGGATCGTCTATGCCTCGAAAGAGCGCGTGGAAGAGGGCGAGATCACCACCTACGAGGATCTGGCCGACGACAAATGGGAAGGCCGGATCTGCACCCGCTCGGGCACGCATGTCTACACGCTGGGCCTTGTCGCCGCGATGATCGAGCATCACGGCGAAGAGTACACGAAGGAATGGCTGGAAGGCGTGAAGTCGAACCTTGCGCGGCGTCCGCAGGGCAACGACCGCGCCCAGGTCCGCGCCATCTGGGCGGGTGAATGCGACATCAGCCTGGGCAACACCTATTACATGGGCAAGATGCTGGAAGACCCCGAGCAGCAGGAATGGGCCAATTCGGTCCGCGTGACCTTCCCCGAGTTCGAGGATGGCGGCACGCACCTGAACATCTCGGGCGTCGCGATGGCCGCGAACGCGCCCAACCCCGAGGACGCGCAGGCGTTCATGGACTACCTGGCCTCGCCCGAGGCGCAGCAGATCTATGCCGAGGCGAATTACGAATATCCCGCCGACCCCTTGGTCGCCGCCTCGGACCTTGTGCAGAGCTGGGGTGAGGTGACGGGCGACGAGACGGATCTGGCCGCCATCGCCGAGCATCGCGCAGACGCCCTGCGCCTGGTCGAAGAAGTCAACTTTGACGGGTGAACCGCATCCGCAAACGCCCTGACGGGCGTTTGCAGCGGCGAACGCCCATAGCGCAGGCGTAGGGCCAGCAGGTTGGGGATAGGCGACCCTCCGGTGGAGGGTCGCACCCGATCACGCCCGAAGCGAAGGCGAAAGGCCGGACAAGCGCAAGCGTAGGGCCGACAGTCAAGGGAACGCCCCTTTGGTGGAGGGGCGTTTCAGATCGCGGGAAGCCTGCATCACTGCAGCCGAACACCCAATGCAAACGCCCCGCTGGGGCGTTTGCAGCGCACCACGTCCCTTGTGATCACCTGGGGGACGAGAATCCGTCCTCTCCCTTTCAGACATCGCCTGCCCACCGCAAAGTCGGCCACCCACCGCCCCCGAATCCGCGCGGGTTCCGGATCGACTGCGGCGCACGGGGCGTGCATCCTGTCCACTCGACGTTGCAAGCGAGGACGACATGCCCCCATCTTCCTGGATCACATACGGCGTCGTGCTGGGCTTCGGGCTTGGCGGGTTCTTCGACGGGATCCTGCTGCACCAGATCCTGCAATGGCACCACCTGCTGAGCCTCGTTCCCGGGGTGGAAGACCTGCGCGCGCAAGTTCTGTGGGACGGGCTTTTCCATGCGCTGATGTATGTCATCGTGGCGGTCGGGCTGTGGGGCCTGTGGCGCGCGTACAGACGCGGGGGCGAAATCGGCGGGCGGGCACTTTATGGCGCGCTGCTGATGGGGTCGGGATCGTGGCACATCGTGGACGGCATCCTGTCCCATTGGATCATGGGCATTCATCGAATCAAAATCGACGCCACGCAGCCGCTTTTATGGGATCTGGCGTGGTTCGCGCTGTTCGGGCTGGTGCCGTTCGCCCTTGGCTGGAGGATGCGCGGGGGTGGCGGGTCGTCGGGCGGGCGGATGCGCCAGCGGGCGACGATGCTGGCGCTGATGGCCGCCGGGATCGGCGGCGGTCTGTGGGCCATGCAGCCACCCCCGGGCCAGACCTTCACCACGGTGGTCTTCCACCCCTCGCGCGGGCTGGCCGAGGTGATGGCGTCCCTTGCGGCGACGGACGCCACGCTGGTCTGGGCGGATGACGCCATGGGGGTCGTGGTCGTCGATGTCGCGCCCGAGCGGCGCTGGACCTTCTATCGGCACGGCGCCCTTCTGGTGGGCGGGTCGGCCCTGCCGGCGGGCTGCTTCGGGTGGAGCACGGCCTGAGGCACCGGCGCGGCCGCCTCAGCCCGCCTGCGCGTCCGGGACCGGCAGGGTCAGTGATCCGTCCTCGGCCAACGGCCAGTACGGGTTGTGCGCCACCTCCCACACATGGCCGTCGGGGTCGGCGAAGTACCCGGAATAACCGCCCCAGAAAACCTCCTTCGGCGGTTTGCGCGCCGTCCCACCCGCGTCCAGCGCGGCGGCGAAGACCGCGTCGACCTCGGCCCGGTCTTCGCAGTTCTGCGCCAGTGTGGCGGCGCCAGTGCCAAGTGTGTCGGGCGCGACGGCCTGATCCTCGGCCAGCGCGTCGCGGTCGAACAGCGCCAACGCCGCGCCGTGCATCTGGTACAGCGTCAGCGTGGGCAGCGAGGAGGCGTGCGAGCTCCAGCCCCACCCCTCGTAGAAGGCGCGGGCGCGGTCCATGTTTCGAACGCCCAATGTGATCAGGGTGACGCGTTGTCGGGAACGTTGCATGGGCGGTCCTTTCGGGGATGTCGCGTCAGCCTATCCCGGACCTTCAAGACGACGAAAGCCCCGCGGCCGTCGCCACGGGGCTTTTCGAAGGAAGTGGCGCGGTTGACGGGGCTCGAACCCGCGACCCCCGGCGTGACAGGCCGGTACTCTAACCAACTGAGCTACAACCGCATTTCGGCCGGAACATCGTCGGGGCAATGGTGGCGCGGTTGACGGGGCTCGAACCCGCGACCCCCGGCGTGACAGGCCGGTACTCTAACCAACTGAGCTACAACCGCCCATTGCCCGAACGGGGTGCCCCGAACGTGAGGCGCGTTCTATGCACGGGGGGTCAGGGCGTCAAGCGGTTTCCGGGCGATTTCTTCGCCGGCTGCCCTGCCCTTATCCAAGGTCCTTGCGCATGGTCGCCATGCCGTTGCGGCGGCCGAGCTCCTCGAACCCCGCGCCCTGGTAAAGGGCCAGCGCCGGGGCGTTGTCGAGTTCGACCTTGAGGGTGATCGTCAGGGCCTGAAGCTCGTGCGCCGCGGTTTCCACATGCGCGATCAGCTCGCCGCCGCCGCCGCCTCGCACGGAAGGGTCGAGATAGACGAAGACCAGATGGCGCTGTTCGGGGCCGATGCCGACGCGCAGGGCGAAGAACCCCTTTTCGGCGCCTGTGGCATCCAAAAGGTAGTAGGCCGCGTCTGAAGGCTCGTTCAGCCAGATCTCCAGCCACTCCATCGGATCGAAGGGCTGTTTCGCGCCGGGATTGACCAGTGCTAGGTCGCCGGGGTCGGACAGAAGCCGGCCAAGCGGGTCGGGGTCGAAGGGACGGCTGCGATGAAGGGTAAGGTCGGGCATGATCGGGCTGTCGTCTGGGCCCGGTCACATCCCGCCGCGGCAGGGGCCGGGGATGGGAATGGTGGGCGGTGAGGGGTTCGAACCCCCGACATCCTCGGTGTAAACGAGACGCTCTACCAGCTGAGCTAACCGCCCGGACCACGCGCTTCTATCGTCGGGACCGGGCGGTTTGCAAGCCCTACCAGTCGAACGGGGCGCCCGTTTCCCGGGTGCCCAGAAGGAAGGCGTCCGCGACCATTTCCATCGGGCGCGTGTCGGTCTCGGACGTTCCCTTCGCGACCAGTTCGGCCAAACGAGCATAGAGGTGGTCGTATTCGTCCAGGGCGTCGCCCAGATCGATTTCCCCGTCGCCATCGTCGATGCCGCTGCCCGACCGGGTCAGGGTAAAGGCGCCTTGGTCGGTCTCGATCTCCATGTTCCAGATGGGCCCGCCGTCATGGCGCCAGTCGAGGGTGCAGGTCATGTCGGCGCCGTGGGGATGGGTGAAGGCGACATCGGCGGCGATGGGGGTCTCGCGTCCTTCCGGCACGATCATGTGGGTCTTCGAGACATGCGGAAAGTCGGGCAGTATCCTGGCCAGGATCGAGAACGCATTGATGCCGGGGTCGAAGACGCCCAGGTTCCCGGCGTCCCAGATCCAGTCCTGATCGGGGTGGAACTGGCGGATATCCTCGCGCCAGTCGATGGTCAGCCGTTTCAGCCGCGCGTCCTTCAACCGGTCGCGGGCCATGTTGCAGGCGGCACCCATGCGGCTGTGCCATGACAGGAACAGCGTGACGCCCTGGGCCTCGGCCTCGGCGATCAGCTTGCGGCATTCGATCAACGTGACCGCAGGGGGCTTTTCAAGCATCACGTTAAGTCCGGCCCGCATCGCCTTGATCGCATAGTCGAATCTGGGCGCAGGCGGCAAAGAGAGAGAAACGGTCTTCACCTCACCCGGATCGGCCAGGAAATCCTCCATCGTCTTGAACGCGCGGATGCCGTCGAGGGAGGCATTGCGGCTGATCGTGGCATCGAGATGCCAGTCCGAGCTGCGCTGCAACGCGGGCAGATGGGCGTCGCGGGCGATCTTGCCGATACCGGCAAGCGCGATGGGCTGGGTCATGGGGGATCCTCGTCTCGTGTCAGGGACGCAGATGGACTAGGGTGGGCCCGTGTCAACGTCAGGGGAAGACTTGGGATGCCGACCGAGAGACTGGAGTTCACTTCGCCGCAGGGCGTGATGCTGGATGCCCGGCTGGATCTGCCCGTGGGACGGGTGCGGGCGACGGCCCTGTTCGCGCATTGCTTCACTTGCGGCAAGGACATCGCCGCGGCACGCCGGATCGGGGCGCGGCTGGCGGCGGGCGGAATCGCGGTGCTGCGGTTCGACTTCACCGGGTTGGGACGCTCGGGCGGCGCGTTTGAGGAAACGACCTTCGCCTCGAATGTCGGGGACCTGGCGGCTGCGGCCGGGGCGTTGGCGGACCGGATCGCGCCCCCTGCCCTTTTGATCGGCCATTCGCTGGGCGGGGCGGCGGTTTTGAAGGCCGCGGGCGCGCTGCCCTCGGTCAAGGCCGTGGCCACCATCGGCGCCCCGTTCGAGCCGGGGCACGTCACCGGCAATTTCGGCGACGCGCTGGGGCGGATCGCGGCCGAAGGATCGGCAGAGGTCAACCTTGGCGGACGGCCCATCCGGATTGGTCGCGATTTCGTGGACGGGGTCGACGGGCTGGACCTGACCGACGCGATCGCGGGCCTGAACCGCGCGCTTCTGGTGATGCATGCGCCGCTGGATTCGGTGGTGGGGATCGACAACGCCACGCGCATCTTCACCGCCGCGAAGCATCCCAAAAGTTTTGTGACGCTGGACAGCGCGGATCATCTGGTTTCGGCTGAGGCGGACGCGGTCTATGCCGCCGATCTGATCGCCGCGTGGGCCGCGCGCTATGTCGACATGGACGAAGGCCCCGCGCCGGCGGCTGCGCCAGAAGGCATCGTTCGGGTGCGCGAGAACGACGGCTTCTTGCAGGACGTCACTGCGAACCGCCATCACATCCACGCCGACGAGCCCAGGTCCATGGGCGGCACGGATATGGGGATGACTCCCTACAATCTGCTGTGCGCCGCCTTGGGGGCCTGCACGTCGATGACGCTGCGGATGTATGCCGACCGCAAGGGTTGGCCGCTCGAGGGGGTGACGGTCGATGTCTCTCATGACCGGTCCCACGCGAAGGATGCCGGGACCTCGGCCGACACCCGCGCGGACCGGTTCCACAGGACGATCACGATAGACGGCGAGTTAAGCGACAATCAGCGTTCGAAACTGCTGGAAATCGCGGACAAGTGCCCCGTCCACCGATCGCTGGAGTCGGGCGCGCGGATCGACACCGCACTGGCGGATTAGAACAGCTTTGACTTGAGCGCGCGTTCGACGGCCGGGGTCACGAAGGGCGAGATGTCGCCGCCGAGACGCGCGATCTCCTTCACCAGCTTCGAGGCGACGGCCTGATGCTCGGCCTCGGCCATCAGGAACACCGTCTCGATCGAATCGTCGAGGCGGCGATTCATGCCGACCATCTGGAACTCGTATTCGAAATCGGCGACCGCGCGCAGCCCGCGCACGATCAGCTTGGCACCGACATCGCGGGCGCAATCGATCAGCAGATTCTCGAACGGGTGGGCGATGATCTCGACCCCCGTCTCCTCGGCGATGGTCTTGCATTCGCCCTCGATCATCGCGACCCGCTCGTCGAGGGAGAACATGGGCCCCTTGTCGCGGTTGATGGCGATGCCGATGACCAGCCGGTCGACCAGGACCGTCGCCCGGCGGATGATGTCCAGGTGGCCTTCGGTCACCGGATCGAAGGTGCCCGGATAGAGTGCCGTGCGCATGGCGATGTTCCCCCTCTCGCGTCCGGCGCCACGCAACATTGTTGCATGGCGCTTTGCAAGCGGAAGATCAGTGGCCCATCACCATGCCCTGCAGCGCGTCCCGCTCCATCGCCAGCTCGCTCAGGCGGGCCTTGACCACGTCGCCGATCGAGACGAGGCCAATCATCTGCCCGTTTTCAATGACCGGCATGTGGCGGAAGCGGCCCTCGGTCATCTTGGTCAGAACGGCGTCGAGGGCATCGTCCTTGGCGCAGCTTTCGATCTTGGCGGTCATCAGTTCGGACACAGGTGTGTCGAGGCACCCGGCCCCGCTGCGGCCCAGTTCGCGGACGATGTCACGCTCGGACAGGATGCCTTCGGGGCCACCGCCTTTTTCGCAAACGATCAGCGCGCCGATCCGTTTCTCGGACAGCATCGCCGCCGCCTGGGACACCTTCGCCCCCGGCGTGATCGTCAGGACGTCGCCGCCCTTGTCCCGTAAAACCCGTTCGATACGCATTACCGGCCCTCCAAACCTTACTGCTATCCCGTAGCGTGTGCGCGGGGCCCGCCCCCTGTCAAGCCAGTCCCTCGGCGCGGTCGACTTCGGCCCGCAGGCCTTGGGCCAGGGCCGCGGCCACCGCGTCCAGGCGCGCGGCGCGCGGGTCCTCGGCCGGGCGCAGCAGCCAGAAAGCGCGGGTCAGGCGCACGGCATCGGGCAGCGCGCGGATCACGCCCGGAAGCTGGGACAGCGCGAAATCATGCACGATGCCGATCCCCTGCCCCCGCGCGATCCACTGGCCCTGCACCACCACCGAGGACGAGGCGAGATCCACGCGGCCCACCCCGATCTCGCCCAGATAATCGAGCTCGCGGTCGAAGATCATGTCGGGGACATAGCCGACGACGCGGTGGCGGCTCAGCTCATCGACCGCTGCGATCGGCCGGTCGACCAGGTAGTCGCGATGCGCGGCGAGGCTGAGGCGATAGTCCGACACCTTCTGCACCGTGATCCGCCCCGCCGTAGGGCGCGAGACGGCGATGGCCATATCGACCTCGCGCCGGTTCAGGTCGAACACGCGCGGCAGGGCCACGATCTCCACGGTCAGGCCGGAGTTGGCGGCGACCATCTCCGCCGTGACCTGCGGCAAGAGCCAGGTCGCGCAGCCCTCGGGTGCGCCGATGCGCACCGCCCCCGTCATCGCTCCGCCCAGTTCCGCCTCGGCCGCGCGCATCGCCGCTTCGGCCCGTTCGGCATGGTCGAACAGGCGCCCCCCCTCGGCCGTCAGCCGGTAACCCTGCGGCCCCTTCACGAACAGCGCCGCGCCTAATGCATCCTCCAGCCGGGCCACGCGGCGGCCCAACGTCGCGGGATCGAGGCGTAGGGACCGCGCGGCCCCGGTCAGCCCGCCATCCCGCGCCACGCCCAGAAAAACACGCATATCGTCCCAATGCATCGCCGCATCCTTGCAAAATCACAAAACCGCTTTGGGATGCTGCCCCTAGCACGGGAAAAACTGCAAGCTATCCTTCGCGTGACCAAGTTTTACGGGAGGGTCATATGGAAGAGCTGCATCACTGGATCGACGGCCAGCGGGTCAAGGGCACTTCGGGCCGCTTCACCGACGTCTACAACCCCGCCACGGGCGAGGTGCAGGCGCGCACGCCGCTGGCCACCACGGCCGAGCTGGACAAGGCCATCGCCAGCGCCGCCGAAGCCCAGAAGGGCTGGGCCGCGACGAACCCGCAGCGCCGCGCGCGGGTGATGATGCGCTTCGGCCAGCTGATCAACGAGCACATGGACGAACTGGCCGAGCTGGTCAGCCGCGAGCATGGCAAGACCATCCCCGACGGGCGCGGCGACGTGCAGCGCGGTCTTGAGGTGATCGAGGTCTGCATGGGCGCGCCGCACATGCTGAAGGGTGAATACACCGACGATGGCGGCCCCGGCATCGACCTTTATTCCATGCGCCAGCCTTTGGGCGTGGTCGCGGGGATCGTGCCGTTCAACTTCCCCGCCATGATCCCGCTGTGGAAGATGGGACCGGCGCTGGTTTGCGGCAACGCGATGATCCTCAAGCCGTCCGAGCGGGTGCCGTCCGTGTCGCTGCGGCTGGCCGAGCTGATCAAGGAAGCGGGCCTGCCCGACGGCGTGCTTCAGGTCGTCAACGGCGACAAGGAAGTGGTCGACGGCATTCTGGACAACGACACCATCCAGGGCGTGGGCTTCGTCGGATCGACCCCGATCGCGCAGTATATCTATGGCCGGGCCTGTTCGAACGGGAAGCGCGCGCAGTGCTTCGGCGGTGCGAAGAACCACATGATCATCATGCCCGACGCCGATCTGGACAAGGCGGCCGACGCTCTGGTGGGCGCGGGCTACGGCGCCGCGGGCGAGCGATGCATGGCCGTCTCGGTCGCCGTGCCGGTGGGCAAGGACACCGCCGACGCGCTGGTCGAAAAGCTGATCCCCAAGGTCGAGGCGCTGAAGGTCGGCCCCTATACCGCGGGCGACGACGTGGATTTCGGCCCGGTCATCACCGGGGCTGCGCGCGATCGGATCAACGGGCTGGTCGAAAAGGGCGTCGAGGAAGGTGCTACGCTGGCCGTCGACGGACGCGGGTTCAAGTTGCAGGGCTACGAGAACGGCTTTTTCGTGGGCCCCTCGCTGTTCGATAACGTCACGCCGGACATGGAAATCTATAAAGAAGAGATCTTCGGCCCCGTCCTGTCCCAGGTCCGCGCCGACACCTATGACGACGCGCTGAACCTGATCATGGACAATCCCTACGGCAACGGGGTGGCGATCTATACCGCCGACGGCGACACCGCGCGCGATTTCGCGCACAAGGTCAATGTGGGCATGGTCGGCATCAACTTTCCGATCCCGGTGCCGCTGTCCTATCACTCGTTCGGCGGGTGGAAGAAGTCGGCCTTCGGTGACCTGAACCAGTACGGCCCCGACGCGTTCAAGTTCTATACCCGGACCAAGACCGTCACGGCGCGCTGGTTCTCGGGGATCAAGGATGCGGCTGAGTTCAACTTCAAGGCCATGGACTAACCCGGTCGCGGCGCGCCCCCGGGTGCGCCGCGCAAGGGGGGATGACATGACCGAGCCGGACTTCACCATCGGGATCGAGGAGGAATACCTTCTTGTCGATGCCGAGACGTGCGACCTGGCCGAGGCGCCCGAGGCGATGATCACCGCCTGCAAGGAGCGTGTCGGCGACCGGGTCTCGCCCGAGTTCCTGCGCTGCCAGATCGAGGTCGGCACCCGCGTCTGCGCCGATATCGGCGAGGCGCGGGCCGAGCTGACGACCTTGCGCCGCACCGTGGCCGATGTCGCGGCCGAGCATGGCCTGGCGCCCATCGCCGCCGGCTGTCACCCCACCGCCGACTGGTCCGAACAAACCCACAGGGACCGCAAGCGCTATAACGAGCTCCGCCGCGATCTGGCCGCGGTGGGCGAGCGGATGCTGATCTGCGGGATGCATGTCCATGTCGGGATCGACGACGACGACACCCGGATCGACCTGATGAACCAGGTCTCGTATTTCCTGCCGCATCTTCTGGCGCTGTCGGCCTCGTCGCCGTTCTGGCAAGGCAGGGACACGGGACTGGCGTCCTACCGGCTGGGGATTTTCGACAACCTGCCCCGCACCGGGCTGCCGCCGCGCTTCGACGGTTGGGCTTCCTACCGGCGCTACGTGGATACTTTGATCGGTGCCGGGCTGATCGAGGACGGGTCGAAAATCTGGTGGGATCTGCGCCCCTCGGACAGTTACCCGACGCTGGAGACTCGGATCTGCGACGCCTGCCCCGAGGTCGAGCACACCCTGTCGCTGGCCGCCACGATCCAGGCGACGACGCGGTTCCTGTGGCGGCTGAAGAAGCAGAACCGGCGGTGGCGCGTCTACGACAACGCGCTGCTGAACGAGAACCGCTGGCGCGCGCGACGCTATGGCACCGCTGAGGGGCTGGTGGATTTCGGCGCGGGCGAGGTCGTCGCGATGGCGCGGCTGGTCGATGAATGGGTGGCCCTGATTGCCGAGGATGCCGAGGCGCTGGGATGCCGCGCCGAAGTCGAGGGACTGCGCGATATCGTGGCGGGCGGCATCTCGGCCGAGCGGCAGAGGGCGGTTCATGCCGAGGCGTGTGAGGGCGGGTCCGACGATGCTGCCGGCTGCCGCGCCGTCACGCGGGACCTGGCGCGGCGCTTCGTGCCCGCGGCGCCGCACTGAAACAGGATTGGGAGGAAGACACATGGATTTCGCATTGAGCGAGGAGCAATCGGCCATCTATGACATGGCCCGGTCGTTCGGCACGGACCACATTGCGCCCCATGCGCGCGACTGGGAGAAGGACGGGACCATCCCCAAAGAGTTGTGGTCAAAGGCGGCCGAGCTGGGCTTCGGCGGCCTTTACGTCAGCGAGGACGCGGGGGGCACGGGCCTGACGCGGCTGGACGCCACGCTGATCTTCGAGGCGCTGTCGATGTCCTGCGCCAGCACGGCGGCGTTCCTGTCAATCCACAACATGTGCGCGGCGATGGTGGACCGCTATGGCTCGGACGAGGTGAAGGACCGCTTCCTGGCCCCCGCCTGCGCGATGGAGACGTTCTTTTCCTATTGCCTGACCGAGCCGGGATCGGGATCGGACGCGGCGGGCCTGAAGACGAAGGCCGAGCGGACGAACGAAGGCTACAAGTTGAACGGGGTGAAGGCGTTCATCTCGGGCGGAGGGTATTCGGACGCCTACATCGTCATGGCCCGCACCGGCGGTGCCGGGCCCAAGGGCATCTCGGCCGTGATCGTCGAGGACGGGACGCCGGGGCTGTCTTTCGGCGGGCTCGAGGACAAGATGGGCTGGCGCTCGCAACCGACGCGGCAGGTGCAGTTGGACGATTGCAATATTCCGGCGGTCAATCTGTTGGGCGAGGAGGGCAAGGGTTTCAATTATGCGATGTCGGGCCTCGATGGCGGGCGGCTGAACATCGCCGCCTGTTCGCTGGGCGCGGCGCAGGCCGCGCTGGACCAGACGGTCGACTACATGCGCGAGCGCAAGGCCTTCGGGCAAGCACTGTCGGATTTCCAGGCGCTGCAGTTCCGCCTGGCCGAGATGGAGATCGAGCTTCAGGCCGCCCGCGCCTTCCTGCGCCAGGCCGCGTGGATGCTGGACGAAGGGCACCCGGAGGCGACGAAGCATTGCGCCATGGCCAAGAAATTCGTGACCGAAGCCGGTAGCCGAGTCGCGGACCAGTGCCTGCAACTGCATGGCGGCTACGGATATCTGGGCGATTACGGGATCGAGAAGATCGTGCGCGACCTGCGTGTGCACCAGATCCTGGAAGGCACGAACGAGATCATGCGCATGATCGTCGCACGAAAGATGCTCGCCCAATGAGCGATCTGAACATCCGCATCGAAGGCTGCGCAGGCCGGATCACGCTGACCCGGCCCAAGGCCCTGAACGCCCTGACCCACGAGATGGGGCTGGAGATCGAGCGTGCGCTGGACGCGTGGGAGGGGGACGCGGCCGTCGCGCTGGTCCTGATCGACGCCGAGGGTGAGAAGGCCTTCTGCGCCGGGGGCGACATCGCCGCGATCCACCGCAACGGTAGCTCGGGCAATTACGAGGCCACGCGCGCCTTCTGGCGGGACGAATACCGCATGAACGCGCGGATCCGCACCTATCCCAAGCCGGTCGTCGCGCTGATGCAGGGCTTTGCCATGGGCGGCGGCGTGGGCTTGGGCTGCCATGCCGCGCACCGCGTGGTGGGCGAAAGCACCCGGATCGCGATGCCCGAATGCGGGATCGGGCTGATTCCGGACGCGGGCGGCTCGTTCCTGCTGTCCCGCGCCCCGGGACGGCTTGGCGAATACCTGGGCACCACGGGCGACCGCATGGGCCCGGCCTGCGCGATCCACGCGGGCTTCGCCAACCGTTTCGTGCCCGAGGAGTTGTGGTCCGATCTGACCGCGCGCCTGTGCGAGACTGGCGATCCCGGGATCATCGCCGACATGGCGCAGGATCCGGGCGATAGCCCCCTGGCAGCGCGGCAGGACCAGATCGACGCGGACTTCGCTGTCCCCCGCATGGCGGACGTACAGGCCGACCCGGACACGATGAAGGCACTGTCGCGCCTCTCGCCCCTGTCCAGCGAGCTTTCGCTGCGGCTGATCCGCGAGGTGCGGTCCCTGACCCAGATCGAGGACGCGCTGGAGCTGGAATACCGCTGCACACACCGCCTGATCGAGCACGGGGACCTCGTCGAAGGTATCCGCGCGCAGGTCATCGACAAGGATCGCACCCCGCATTGGCAGCATGCCAGCTTCGCGGACGTGCCCGAGGCGTTGATCGACGCCTATCTTGCCCCCATCGGAACAGGAGAACTTCCATGAAGATCGCGTTCATCGGCCTTGGAAACATGGGCCTGCCCATGGCGAAGAATCTGGCCGAAGCCGGGCACGAGGTCACCGGCTTCGACACCGCATCCGTTGACGCACCCTTCCCCACCGCCCGCAGCGCCACCGATGCCGTGAACGGGGCCGAAATGGTCATCACCATGCTGCCGAACGGGAATATCCTGCGCAGCGTCGCGACCGAGATCATCCCGGCCATGGCTGACGGGGCGGTGTTTCTGGACTGTTCGACCGTGGATGTGGAAAGCGCGCGCGCCGTCGCCGAACAGGCGAATGCCGCAGGTCTGGGTGCGCTGGATGCGCCCGTCTCGGGCGGGATCGGCGGCGCGCAAGGCGGCACGCTGACTTTCATGGTCGGCGGCGACCAAGCCGCGTTCGAGAAAGCCAAGCCGCTGTTCGACACAATGGGCAAGAAAGCAGTTCATTGCGGGCAATCCGGAAACGGCCAAGCCGCCAAGATCTGCAACAACATGATTCTGGGCGCGACCATGATCGTCACCTGCGAGGCCTTCGCGCTGGCCGACAAGCTGGGGCTGGACCGGCAGGCGATGTTCGACGTGGTCAGCACGTCCTCGGGATATTCGTGGAGCATGAACGCCTATTGCCCCGCGCCCGGCATTGGGCCGCAAAGCCCGGCCGACAACGACTACACCCCCGGTTTCGCGGCCGAGCTGATGCTGAAGGACCTGAGCCTTGCGATGGCCGCGGCCGAAAACGCGGATGCGGACACGCCGATCGGTCGTGCCGCGCGCGACCTTTACCGCGCCTTCGTCGAGGACGAGGGCGGCACGGGGCGCGACTTCTCGGCCATGCTGCCGCGCTTCGCCGCGCGGGGGCATACTCAGTCGTAACTTTCGTCGCGGACGACCAGCACCGGGCAATGGGCATGCCGCACGATGCTGTCGGCGGCATTCCCCAGAACGATGCGCGAGATCGCGTCCGCGGACCGGTTGCCCACGACGATAAGGCCGGCCTTCAATTCCTGGGCCAGGCGCATGACCTCGTTGTCGGTGGTGCCCGCGCGGACATGGCGGTTGGATGCGGGGATGTCGGCTCCTTCAGACAGAAGTTCTTTCAGATGGCCTTCGGCGGCCTCGACATACTTGTCGATCTGGTTGTCGGACATGAACTGCGGATAGGTATAGCGCGTCATGTGCACCACGTGGACGACGTGCAATTCGGACCCGGTGGCGCTGGCGATCTGCATTGCCATCTCCAGCGCCTTTTGCGCGGGCGCGGACTTGTCGAGATTGACGAGGATACGGTTGGGAAAGGTCTTGGCGGGCATCTTCGGTTCCTCCGGGACTGGGACGCACTGAACTGAGAACACGCGAAGCGGAACGGGGTTTCCGCGGGATTCGCGCCGCGCTAGACGCCGGGGCATGGACCGGATTTCTCAAAGCCCCGTCGATCCCGCCTTCGTCGCGGACCCCTACCCCTTCTATGCGCGGCTGCGCGCCGTCGGGAATATCGCGGTCTGGGACGACTATGACATGCCGGTCGCCGCAAGCCACCGCGCCGTCACAGCCCTGCTGCGAGACCGCCGCCTGGGGCGCGAGACCCCGGAGGAGAGGCGCGAACCGGTCCCCGATCATGTCGCCCCGTTCTACGCGGTCGAGGATCATTCGATGCTGGAACTGGACGGCCCGCGCCACGCGCGGCTGCGCCGGCAGGTGCTGACGGCCTTTACCTCGAAACGGGTGGCGGGGCTGGCCCCCGCGATCGAGGCTTTGTGCCATGATCTGCTGGATGCCACGAACGGCCCCTTCGACCTGATCGATGCCTATGCCGCGCCCCTGCCGGTGCGGACCATCGCCCGGTTGATCGGCCTGCCCGAGGACATGGCGCCGCAGCTTCTGGACTGGTCGCACGCTATGGTGGGCATGTATCAGGCCGGGCGCACCCGCGCGATGGAGGACGCCGCCGCCGACGCCGCCGGGGCCTTCCGCGCCCATCTGGCCGAGACCATGGCCGCGCGGCGGGCTGAGCCACGGGACGATCTGCTGTCGGCAATGGTCACCGCCGACAACCTGTCGGATCCTGAGCGTATTGCCACTGCCATCCTGCTTCTGAACGCCGGCCACGAGGCGACGGTGCATGCGCTGGGCAACGCGGTGATCCACCTGTGCGCCACCGGTACGCGGCCCACCGAAGGGCTGGTGGACGAGCTTTTGCGCCTCGACCCGCCGTTGCACCTGTTCACCCGTTGGGTGCTGGAAGATGCCGAGCTGTTCGGCCACCAATTCCGCCGCGGCGACCGGATCGGGCTGCTTTTGGGCGCAGCCAATCGGGACCCGGAGGCCTATCCGGATCCGGACCGCCTGATCCCCGACCGCGCGGGGCCGTCCCATACCGCGTTCGGCGGAGGGGCCCATTTCTGCCTTGGCGCGCCGCTCGCACGGCTGGAGCTCGAGATCTCGCTGCGGGTGCTTTTCCAGCGGATGCCGGGCCTGCACTTGGTCGAACCGGCGGAAATCGCGCCGATCTATCACTTCCGGGGGCCTGCGCGGTTGCGCGTCGCGCCCTAGCGGCCGTGGCTGCGGTCGTAGGGGTTGGACGGCGGCACTTGCCAGCCTTCCAGAACCCCGGGCGCGGGGGCAAGGACCTGAAGGTCGATCGGAAAGCATGGCGCGTCGTCGGATGAATGGCCCGAACCGCAATCGCCGCCCGGGCAGGTCGACAGCACCGCCAGCAGGTCGAACTGTGCCTGAAGGTCCAGGCGGTCGCCGGGGCGCACGGGGCTGGCTTTCATGATATATCGACCGGTTTCGTCGAAACCGGTGGCCATGAAGACGTTCAGGACGTCATGCACATGCCCCTCGGCCTCGGGCAGCGGCAGGTCGGTGGCATCGGCCAGCGCGCGGGTCAGGTTGGAATGGCAGCAGCGGTGATAGTCGTCCCCGCCCAGAAGCCGCCCGGTATAGGGATCGCAGCGCGTGCCGATCACATCATGCACGCGGCAGCCATGGGGATCCGTCCCGTACCACGACAGCGAATCATAGATGATCGTCGCCATGGGCCGCAGATACGGCAGGCAGGACCAGAGCCGGTCTCCGGCGGTGACATGCGTGCCATGCAGCGCGCGGGTCTTGCCCGAGAAGAACCGCTCGGACAGGTCGTCGGCCGCGAAGAGGTTCAGATCGCCGACCTGCGCCCCCTCGATCGACAGGATGCGCAGGACGTGGCCCGCGGGCACGTGGATCGCGCGGGCGTCGCGGGGTGGCACGCGGATCGTGTCGACCGGGGTCAGCGGACCGGGATCGGGGATCTTCCGGTCCAGCGCGTCCGGATCATAGACGGCGACCGGGGCCACGGCACGGCGTGCCGCGGCATCCGGCGGTGCTTCAGGCATCGCAGACCTGCTGCCCGGCGTCGTTGCGGAGGGGAATGCCGGAAGGGATCTCGGCCTGCTCCAGCGCGATTCCGTAGCAACCGTTCGCATCCTTGATCAGGAACTCCGGCGAAATTCCGCGCGGCAGGGCCGCCAGCGCCGCAGGCGAGACGTTGCGGACCGTTCCATCTTCTTCGACGGAAATCGGGGCGGTCACACACCCGGACAGAAGAAGGATGATGGCGCAAACGCCGGAAAGTGCTTTCATGTCGCTGGAAATCCCCTGAACTCAAGACCGGACGGACGCTAACAGCGACCCTTCGGGCGTCAAGCGCAGGCATGGGTGCCGTCGCCCGAGCGTTACCCGAAAGCGACGCCACCCGATCGAGAGCCTGCTTTCCACCGCGTCCGCTCTATCCTATAGACGGGCAAAGCAAGATCGGAACGGCCCGTAGCCCGGGTCAGCGGAACGACGACGAGGACGGCATGAGCGACACCCCGCACGACCAAGACGTGGCCTTCATCCAGGCTTTGGCGGAACTGCTGCGCGAGAACGACCTGACGGAACTTCGCGTCAAGCGGGAATACGGCGAGGATGACAGCCTGGATGTGCGCGTGTCGCGCATGGGCCCGCCGCCGGTTCAGCACACGGCCCAGGCGGCCGCCCCTGCCCCGCAGCCTGCGTCCTCGGACGCGCCACGTCCTGCGGCAGCCCCCGCCGATCCGGCGAACGATCCCGGCGCCGTGACCTCGCCCATGGTCGGCACGGTCTATCTGTCGCCCGAGCCTAACGCGGCCGCCTTCGTGAAGGTCGGCGACACGGTCGAGGAAGGCCAGACGCTGCTGATCGTCGAGGCGATGAAGACCATGAACCACATTCCCGCACCCCGGTCGGGCAAGATCACGGACATCCTTGTCGAGGACGGCGCACCGGTGGAATACGGCGCCCCCCTCGTGATCCTCGGCTGAGGCAACCGCATGTTCGACAAGATCCTCATCGCCAACCGCGGCGAGATCGCGCTTCGGGTCATCCGCGCGGCCCGCGAGATGGATATCGGCACCGTCGCCGTGCATTCGACCGCCGATGCCGACGCGATGCATGTGCGCATGGCCGATGAAAGCGTGTGCATTGGTCCGCCCTCGGCCGCGCAGAGCTACCTGAACTTCCCCGCCATCATCTCGGCCTGCGAAGTGACGGGGGCGCAGGCGATCCATCCCGGCTATGGCTTCCTGTCCGAGAACGCCAATTTCGTGCAGATCGTCGAAGACCATGAACTGACCTTCATCGGACCCCGCGCCGAGCATATCCGCATCATGGGCGACAAGATCACCGCCAAGGAAACGATGCGCGAGCTTGGGGTGCCCTGCGTGCCGGGCTCGGAAGGCGGTGTGCCCGATCTGGAGGCCGCGCAGAGGATCGGGGAGGAAATCGGCTATCCCGTGATCGTCAAGGCCACCGCCGGCGGCGGCGGGCGCGGCATGAAGCTGGCGAAAACCGCAGCCGAGATGGAGCGTGCGTTCCAGACCGCCCGGTCCGAGGCCAAGGCCGCCTTCGGCAATGACGAAGTCTACCTCGAGAAATACCTCGGCGCCCCGCGCCATATCGAAGTGCAGGTCTTCGGCGACGGCAAGGGCAACGCCGTCCACTTGGGCGAGCGGGACTGTTCGCTGCAACGCCGCCACCAGAAGGTGTTCGAAGAAGCCCCCGGCCCGTCGATCACACAAGAACAGCGGGCCGAGATCGGCAAGACCTGTGCCGACGCGGTCGCCCGGATCGGGTATGCGGGCGCGGGCACAATCGAATTCCTGTTCGAGGACGGCGAGTTCTATTTCATCGAGATGAACACCCGCCTTCAGGTCGAGCATCCCGTGACCGAGGTGATCTTCGGCGTCGATCTGGTCCGCGAGCAGATCCGCGTAGCCGCCGGTCTGCCGCTGTCCTTCGCGCAAGAGGATCTGCGGATCAACGGGCATGCCATCGAGGTGCGGATCAACGCGGAAAAACTGCCCAGTTTCTCGCCCTCGCCGGGTAAGATTACCCAGTATCACGCGCCGGGCGGTCTGGGCGTCCGGATGGATTCGGCGCTGTATGATGGGTATCGCATCCCGCCCTACTACGATTCGCTAATCGGCAAGCTGATCGTGCATGGCCGGGACCGGCCCGAAGCGTTGGCCCGACTGAACCGTGCGCTTGGCGAGCTTATTGTTGACGGCGTGGATACAACAGTACCACTTTTCCACGCATTGTTGCAGCAGGAAGCCGTCCAGACTGGTAATTACACGATCCACTGGTTGGAAGAGTGGCTGGCCCAGAATCTGGCGTGAGGGCGCCCGAGGTCACGCCCGACCTCGTGCTGGCCGCTTACGCGCGGGGCATCTTCCCGATGGCCGAGGGGCGCGATTCAGCCCAGATCTTTTGGGTCGATCCGCGTTTTCGGGGCATCCTGCCGCTGCAAGGTTTCCACGTCTCTCGGTCGTTACGGCGCAGAATGCGCGCACAACCTTTCGCCATCACCTTCGACAGCGATTTCCCCGGCGTTCTGGCCGGATGCGCGGATCGCGACGAGACCTGGATCAATCCCGAGATCGCGGCACTTTACCTGGCGCTGTTCGAGGCTGGCCATGCCCATTCCATCGAGTTGTGGGATGGGGACATTCTGGCCGGTGGGGTTTATGGCGTCACGATAGGCGGCGCGTTCTTCGGCGAGTCGATGTTCTCGCGTCGGACGGATGCCTCGAAGATCGCGTTGGCCTACCTGGTGGACCGGTTGCGGCATTCGGGCTTTACGCTGTTCGACACGCAGTTCATCACGCCCCATTTGGAAAGCTTGGGGGCCGTCGAAATCCCGCGGTCCGAGTATCACTTGCGGCTGGCGCAGGCGATGCGCACCCAGGCCATCTTCGACGCGGAAAGCCCTGTCGATCCGGCGGATCAGGTCGTGCAGCGCATCACCCAGACGTCATAGCGCGGGTGCTCCATCGGGTTCAGGGCGGGGGATGCGGCGACCATCCAGCCCGTAAACGCGGGGGCGTCATCACCCCTCTCGCGGATGGTCAGGTAGGCATAGGCATTGCCCACGGGGTTCGCCTCGGGATAGCGACATTCGCTCAGCGTGACCTCGATCCGGCCCAATGTTTGCGTCTGGCCCACCCCGATCTCTAGATCGCGCACGTCGCCCGTCAGCTTGTCGAGGCCGCGCAGCACGGCCGCGCTGCCTTGCGCCACGCGTTCGCGCGTTTCCTCGGGCTCATCCTGGTTCAGCGGGATCAGGATACCGTTTTCCCAATCCTGCTTCATGATATCGCCGTCATCTTCGCCGCTGAACATCTCTTCTGCGCCGGGAATCTGCTGAATCTCCTGCGCCGCGACCGGCAGGGCAAAGGCCGAAAGCAAAAGGACCGCGCGGATCATTCGGGGGTCCAGGCCTCGTAATCCGAGCGATCAGCCGTGTTTTCACGCCGGATCGAGCCGGCGGGCGCATAGGCCGCGGGCGTCCCGGTCAGGTTCGGCAAATGGGGCTTTTCCCACGCTTGCTTCTTGATCGGACGTTCGGTGGGCGGCTCGTCCCAGGTATGGTGCAGCCAGCCATGCCATTCAGGCCCGACGCGGCTGGCCTCGGCTTCGCCGTTGAACAGGACCCAGCGGCGCTTGCCGTCCTTGGTCTGCCAGAACGTGTTCCCGGCCTCGTCCTCGCCGACCTTCTGGCCGTTGCGCCACGACCAGAGCAGCGTGTTCAGCGTCGCACCGTTCCACCAGGTGACGGCCTGCAGAACGCGGTTGAGAAGTCCCATGGATCACTCCGTTCCCGATCGCGCCCGATATGACGCAACCGGGCGCGAAGGTCCAGACAAAGCGCCGTCAGGCCGCGCGGGTGTCGGTCAGTATATCGAGGTCAGCGGCGGTCAGCGGTTGGTCCAGGCCATAGAGCCTGACGACCTGCCCCGTATCCAGTGTGATCTGATACCCCAGTACCGCGGGCTGGCCCAGGGTCGGGTCGCCGCTCAGAACCTCCTGGCGCGCAAGATAGTCGTCGATGCCGGTGGCCGCGCCCGCGTCGGGCACGGTGATCTGCAGGACGTCTTCGCCCGGGGAGAAATCGTTGACCGTGATGATCGTGTCGGTCGATCCGGTGGGCCGGTCGAAGACCTCGAACCGGTCCGCCCCGGCCCCGCCGATGCCGTAATCCGCGCCGGTCAGAACAAGGTGATCGTTGCCCGCGTCGCCGAAGAGGAAGTCTTCCTCGTCGTCGAACAGATCGCCGGCGTCCGGGCGCCCCTGCTCGCCCGGCAAACCGAAATCGCCGCCCGAAAGGGTGTCGTTCCCGTCGCCGCCCAGAAGCGTGTCCGAGCCGTCGCCGCCGGTGATACGGTCGTTGCCCGCCTGACCGGACACCCCGTCCCATCCACGGCCTGCGTCGATGACATCATTCCCGGCCCCGCCGACGGCAATATCGTCGCCATCCCCCGCATCGATCAGGTCGTCGCCATCTTCACCACCAAGGCTGTCATTGCCATCGAAACCGATCAGTGTGTCGTTCCCGGTGAACCCGATGATCACGTCGTCCCCCAATCCGCCATCGAGGGAATCGTCGCCCCGCCCGCCATCAAGAAGGTCCCCGTCGGGTCCGCCGATCAGGGTGTCCTGATCCGGGCCGCCATACATCAGGTCGATCCCCGCCCCACCGAACATCAGATCCGATCCGGGTCCGCCGAACAGGATATCTTCACCATCTTGGCCGCTGAGCAGATCGTCCCCGCCGCGCCCTTGCAGGATATCTGCCCCGCCCAGGCCGTAGATCGAATCGGCGCCCGCCCCCCCTTCAAGGGAATCGCTGCCAGAGGACGGCACCTTCGAGATGTCGGAGGGCACCAGTATATCCTCGCCGCCGACCGTCAGCGTGTCGAAATCGGTCAGGTCCGGGCCGTTGCCGCTGTCATTGCCCGAAGCGTCGTCAGTGTCGCGAGACGAGGTGTCGTCGTCACCGTCATCATTCCCGAACGCGGCAAACCCGCCCAAGAGAAGCATTCCGCCAAGCAGAAACAGGCCAATCATCTGATGAAATCCCGCAAATTCTAATCTAAACTGACTAGTCCAGAAAATTCAGCGGAGGACAAGCTCACCGTTTGGAAACAATGGTTTCCGACCTCAGACGATCCGGCCGTCTTTCAGCCTGACCGTGCGATCCATGCGCGCGGCGAGGTCCAGGTTGTGCGTCGCGATCAGCGCGGCAAGCCCTGTCTCGCGCACCAGATTCATCAGGGCGGCGAAGACCGTGTCCGACGTTTCGGGATCGAGATTGCCCGTAGGTTCGTCGGCCAGCAGGACGCGAGGGCGGTTTGCCAGCGCCCGGCAGAAGGCGACGCGCTGCTGTTCCCCGCCAGACAGGGCCGACGGGCGGTGATCGGACCGGTGGCCGACGCCTACGATCTCCAGCAGGCTGGTGGCGTGTTTCTCGGCCTCGGCCCGGGCGACACCGTTGGCAAGCTGCGGCAGGACGATGTTCTCGGCCGCCGTGAACTCGGGGAGAAGATGGTGGAATTGGTAGACGAAGCCCACGCGGTTGCGACGCGCGGCGGTGCGGCGGCGGTCGCCGAGGGCAGTCATTTCCTCCCCTCCCAGCCGCACGTGGCCGCTGTCGGCGGTGTCCAGAAGCCCCGCGATGTGCAGAAGCGTCGACTTGCCCGCGCCAGAAGGGGCGACCATCGACACGATCTCGCCCGGCTGCACGGCAAGGGACACGCCGCGCAGGACCTGCACCTCCTTCGGGGTGCCGTGGTTATAGCCCTTGTGCAGGTCCGACAGGTCGAGGGCAGGATCACTCATAGCGCAAGGCCTCGACCGGGTTCATCCGCGCCGCGCGGCGGGCGGGAAAGATGGTGACGATGAACGACAGGCCCAGCGACAGCACCACGGCCGACAGGACGTCCCCCCATTCCAGCTTGGCCGGTAGGGCATAGATACCCCGGATCGACGGATCCCACGCCCCGCCCCCCGACAGGTAGTTCACAGCCGAGAAGATCGGATCGACGTAGAGTGCGAACAGGCACCCCAGGATCACGCCCAGCACCGTACCGATGATCCCCGTGAGCGAGCCGCAGATGAAGAAGATGCGCAGGATCGCGCCTTCCGTCAGGCCCACGGTGCGCAAAATGCCGATGTCGCGCCCCTTGTTCTTGACCAGCATGATAAGGCCCGAGACGATGTTCATCGCCGCGATCAGCACCAGGATCGACAGGATCACGAACATCACGTTGTCCTCGATATCCAGCGCGCGCAGGAAACTGCCGCTGGCGTCCTTCCACGTCCACAGGATCGCGTCCGGCCCGGCCGCCTGAAGGATCGGAAGCTCGTATTGCTCGATCTCGTCGGGGTTCTCGACCATCACCTCGAGCTCGGTCGCGGCACCTTCTGCGTTGAAATAGGTCTGCGCCTCGGCGAATGGCATGTAGACACGCGTGCGGTCGATGTCATAGCGCCCGGCTGTGAAGACATAGACGATCTCGTAATTCGAGACGCGGGGCGTCGTGCCGAAGGCGGTGCGCGCCCCATCGGGAGAGATCAGGCGGATCACGTCGCCCTCGACCACGTTCAGCTCGCGCGCCACGCCCGATCCGATGGCAATGCCCGCGACGTCCTCGGCCCCGAAGCGCGACAGGTCGCCCGAACTGTCCAGGGGCTCGGCCACCCGGGGGACCGATTGCAGATCCTCGGGGCGGATGCCGTGAACCTCGACCCCTGAGGTTTCGCCCCGGAAGCTGGCCATGACCTGCCCCTTGACCAAAGGGGCCACCCGGGTCACGCCCGGAACGGCGCGCACCGCGTCGGCCATCTGGGCGTACTCCTCGATCTGGCGCGACGTCGCCCCGGTTTCCGAGACATAGGCGGTCGAATAGACCGTGACATGGGCGTTGGCGCCCAGGATCGTGTCGATGAACTCGGCCCGGAAGCCCGACCGGACGGCCAGCGTCGCGATCAACGCGAAGACCGCCAGCGTGATCCCGACGAGGCTGATCCAGGTCATCACGCTGACGCCGCCCTCGGCCCGCTTGGCGCGCAGGTAGCGCCAGGCAATCATCCATTCATAGCGGGCGAAAGGCGCGGGACTGGCCATGGATCGGTCCTTCGAAGGGTCGCGCCACGGGTTGGCGGAAGGCGCGGGCGGGGTCAAGTCACGGCTGTGTTCCGCCCGCGCACCCCTTATCCCATCCGTTCGGTCGTGCGCGCCACCCAGTCGCGGATCGCAGGCACGTCGGGCGTCGCCTCGGGGAACCAGTGGAAGGGCGAGGCGCACAGCATGTCCGCGGCCGAGAACCTCTCGCCCAGCAGCCACGGGCCGGGCTCCAGCCCTTCGCACAACCGGTCGATCATGGTCTGACGGTCGCGGAAGGTCGCGTGGAGGATAGGGTGGCTGAGCTCGGCCCAGTCGAAGATGATGATCGGCTCCATCACCGCATGGTAATAGGTCAGCCACGACAGGTAGGCGCCCCGCCCCGCTTCGCCCGGCAGAGGGGCGAGGTCCGCTTCGGGGTAAAGATCGGTCAGGTAGGTGATGATCGCGCCGCGTTCGCGCACCGACTCGGCCCCGTCAGTCAGGAAAGGCACCTTCTTTTCAGGGTGGGGATTGGCGGGATCGGGCGCTCCGGTGCCGTCCTGGCGGGAGACCGTGACCTCGCGGATCTCGATCTGGTCCGACAGCATCCGGGCCAGGGCAGCGACGGTTTCAGACCGCGATTGGGGGGAATGATAGAGGATGGGCATGGTGATCTCCTTTTGCGCTTTGCCTGCCGACGTCCTACGCTGCCCGTGCTGACAGAACCCGGCAGGAGGACGATGGCCCGGCAGGACCGACTGATGCGTCTGATGGATGCGCTGCGCCGGATCCCGGCGCCGGTCACTGCGGCGCGACTGGCGGCCGAGACCGAGGTATCGCCCCGCCAGCTTTACCGAGACATCGCCACCTTGCGCGCGGGCGGTGCGCTGATCGACGGGGCTGCGGGCGTGGGATATACTCTGACCGAGGATCCGGTCCTGCCCCCGCAAAGCTTCACCCGGCTGGAGATCGAGGCGCTGATGCTGGGGATCTCCAGCCTCGACCATCTGGGCGATCCCGCGCTGGCGCGGGCGGGGCGCGATGCCATGGCGCGGATCGTCGCCACCCTGCCCGACCGGCAGGCGCGGCAGGCCATGCACACCGTCCTGCGATCGTGGCGGCCGTCCGAACAGCGCCCCGCTCCTTCGGTCGATGTGGACGCACTGTATCGGGCCTGCTGGGACGAGGTCGGGGTCCGCATCCGGTATCGCGACCAATCCGAGCGCGTCACCGAGCGCGAAATCTGGCCGCTGGGCCTGTCCTTCGCCCCCGATACCCTGACCCTCGCGGCGTTCTGCTTGAAGCGACAGGATTACCGCGTGTTTCACGTGCCACGGATCGAAGCGATGCAGGAAGGCACGACCAGCTTCCGCCCCCGCCGCGTGGCGCTTCTGCGCGGGTTCGTCGTAAGCCGGGGCACGCCGCCCGCGACAGCCGGTCGCGACCCGGCAGATGGACGGACCGGAGCGGAAGGCTAGTTGGCAGCCGGTTCGCCGGGACCCTTCGGGCCCCCTAGACAACCTTCGGAGCCGGAGCGCCCCATGACCCACCCCCATGCCCTCACCCTTGCCGCCGAAGCCACGCGCGGTCTTCTGTCCCGCCGCGAGTTCCTGACCCGCGCCACGTCGCTGGGGCTGTCGGCTTCGGCCGCCTACGGCCTTCTTGGCCTCCTCCCCAGTCCCGCCCGCGCGCAGGAGCGCGAGCAGGGCGGCACCCTGCGCATCCAGCAGGACGTGCGCGCCCTGAAGGACCCTCGCACCTATGACTGGCCGCAGATGTCGAACGTCACGCGCGGCTGGCTGGAATACCTCGTCAAGTACGAGCGCGACGGCAGCTTGACCCCCATGTTGCTGGAAGGGTGGGAGATCAGCGACGACGCCACCACCTATACCCTGCGCGTCCGCCCCGGCGTCACGTGGTCCGACGGCACGCCCTTCACGGCCGAGGACGTGGCCTTCAATTTGACCCGGTGGGCCGACAGCACGGTCGAGGGCAATTCGATGGCCGCCCGCTTCAACGCGCTGATGGACGAAGAGACGGGCCAAGCACGCGAGGGCGCGATCGAGGTCGTCGACGACACCACCGTCGCCCTGTCGCTGTCCTTCCCCGACGTGACATTGATCGCGACGTTCAGCGACTTCACCGCCGGGATCGTGCCGCAGGACTTCACAGGCGATCCGTTGATTGCGAAGGGCACCGGGGCGTACATGCCCGTTGAATACGAGGTCGGCGTGCGCGCCGCGATCGAAAAGCGCCCCGACCACGACTGGTGGGGGACAGAGGTCTATGGCCCCGCGACGCTGGACCGGATCGAGTTCATCGACTACGGCACCGACCCGGCCAGTTGGTTCGCCGCCGCCGACGCCGGCGAGGTCGACATGGTCTACGAGACCGTTGGCGAGTTCATCGACCTGTTCGAGACGCTGGACTGGACCGGCTCGGAAAGTGTGACCTCGGGCACCGTGGTCCTGCGCCCGAACCAGACCACCGCTCCCTATGACGATGTCCGCGTACGCCGCGCGCTGCAACTGGCGGTCGACAACGCGACCCTGCTGGAACTGGGATATGCCGGACGCGGCCAAGTCGCCGCGAACCATCACGTTGCGCCGATCCATCCCGACTATGCCGATATCGGCCCGGCCACCTACGACCCCGAACAGGCGATGGCGCTTCTGGAAGAGGCAGGCCAGGCGGATTTCGAGTTCGAGCTGATCTCGATCGACGACGACTGGCGGCGCAATACCTGCGATGCCATGGCCGCGCAGTTGCGCGATGCGGGCATGAATGTGCGCCGCACTGTCGTGCCGGGGGCAACGTTCTGGAACAACTGGACGCAATACCCGTTCTCGGCCACCGACTGGGGGCACCGCCCGCTGGGCATCCAGCTTCTGTCGCTGGCTTACAAATCGGGCGTGCCCTGGAACGAGGCCGGATTCTCGAACGAGGAGTTCGACAGCCTGCTGGAAGAGGCGCAGGGGATCGGCGACGCCGAGGCGCGGGCCGAGGTCATGGCCCGGCTGGAGACGATCCTGCGCGAGGAAGGCGTGATCACCCAACCCTACTGGCGGTCGGTCTTCCGCCATTTCGACGCGCGCGTCGTCGGGGCCGAACAACACCCCGCGTTCGAAATCCACCCCTACGAGCTGGGCTTCGTCGCCGCCTGACGCGATGTTCCGGGCCGGGAATGTTGCGCACGCGGCGATCTCGGCCCATCTTTCGGGGATGCTGTTTTTCGAACGTATCGCACAGGAAAAGATCGAGCGTGCCATGGAAGACGGCGCGTTCGACAACCTCCCCGGCGCTGGCAAGCCTCTGCCTTTCAAGCCCGGCGATCCCGTAGTCCCGAAATCTTTGCGAGAGTCCGGCTATACGCCCCCCGTCGTCGTTCTGAACCGCAAGCTTGAAGATCTGCGGGCGCAGTTGGCGTCCGAGCATGACCGCACCCGTCGGCGCGCGTTGCTGGCCGAGATCGCCGAGGCGGACATGCGGCGCCGGATCGAGATCGAGCGCGCGGTACAGGATGCCCGCCACGCACGGTAACCCGTCAGATGGTCGCATAGGCGGTGAACACTTTGTTAACCATTCTACCCTAGCGATAAGGCGTCGAGATACGAAACCGTCCCGAGGAAGACACCGCAGATGGCCAACACCCATGGGTTCGAAATTGACGGCGAGGCGCTGGAACCCGACACCGAGTCCGCGTTTGACAAGTATGCTTTCTGTTACCAGCAAGAGAAACTCACGTCAGGACAGGCCATGACGCTTCGGCTATTCGCATTGATCGTGGTCAGCCTTATCTGCTTGGCGGGTGCGGGGCTGCACGGACTTTACTAACGTAAGACGGTTCGCAGGCGTGCGTCGGGTACGAAGTTTTCCCGATTTTCCAATGCTTTGCGCGCAGCTTAACTGCGGTCTGCCAGCGGTTTAAGCGTGCCGATCCCTTCCCACATTCTGGATACACTCGGGATCAGTGGAATCAAATCGGCCTGAAGGCTATGATAGATGTCGGGCTTGCCCGCGAACTGTGCGTGGGCGTGGCGCCCTTCTGCGTCGACCTCGGGAAACCAGCCGCCCCGCGCTGCGTCGATGAAATGATCCGCGGCGAAGACCCAGAGGCGACGATACCAGTCAGCGTCCCCGGGCCGGGGGTCGACCTTCAACAGCGTCGCCATCGCGCCGATTGCCTCGGTCACGGGCCACCAATAGCGGTCGGCGACCGCGACGTGTCCATCATGCCCGAGCGTATAGGCAAAGCCGCCTTCGGGCAGCCACGCATCCGACAGCGCCCGTTCGATCAGCCTGCGCGCCATGGCGGGCGCGTCGTTTGCGGGCCGGCCGCACAGATCCCAGTGCTGGATCGACAATCGCGCCAGTTCGAAGGAATGCCCGGGGGTCGTTCCTGCCGGCCGGAACATCGGATCGCCGGAATACGCGGGATCGACGCTCCAGTCCTCGTTATAGTGTTCGGGCAGGCGCCACCCGTGGGCCGGGGCCATACGGCCAACGAAGAAGGTCAGGATACGCCCCGCCCGATCGCGCCAGACGGTGTCGCCTGTCGCCTCGAACGCGGTCAGCATCGCTTCGACCCCGTGCATGTTGGCGTTCATCCCGCGATAGGTCGAAAACGGGGTCCAGTCGCGGGCAAACTCGTCGCGAAGATGACCGGCCGCATCGTCCCAGAACCGCGTCTCGATCACCTCTGCCACGTCATCGAACAGCGGCTCCGCGGCGCTATGGCCCGCGATCCGGGCGGTCGACGCGGCCAGAAGCACGAAGACCTGACCATAAGCGAGCTTGATGCCGTCGACGATCTGTCGGTCCTGCACCGCCCACACATAGCCGCCGTGGTCGGGGTCGCGATGGTCGCGGGTCAGGGCGGCAAGGGCCGCTTCGACGACATCGGCCGTGCCGCCCTGCCCGCAGAGTTGCCCAAGGGCATAGGAGTGAACCAGCCGGGCAACGGCATGCAGTTCCTGCGGCGCATCGGGCCTAGGGGCGCCGGTCTCGTCCAGCGCGGCGATCCGCCCGTCGGGGCGAAGACTGGCGCGAAAGAAGTCGAAATGGGCACGGGCATCGTCGGCAAGGAAGGCTCGGTGCACCGGGTCGTCCAGCCAGAGGCCTTCGAATTTCATATCACCGATCTTCATTCAGCTTTCCCCATGTCGAAGGCGATCAAGCAGTCGAGCATCCGCTCCTCCTCTTCCGTCAGATCGGTCAGCGGGGGGCGCACCGACCCGGCCTCGAACCCGCGCAGCCGCACGCCGGCCTTGATGGCCGACACCGCATAGCCTTTCTGCCGGTCCCGGATCGCCATAAAAGGATAATAGAAATCGGTCAGAAGCTGGTCGCAAACCGTCCTGTCCCCGGCGCGGAGCGCGTTGTAGAACCGCTGCGCCAGTTCGGGTACGAAATTGAAGCTGGCCGACGAATAGGTCGTGAAGCCCGCTCCGAGGTAGGCTTGGGCGAACAACTCGGCCGTCGGCATCCCACCGATATAGGTCAGCCGGTCGCCCAGTTCGCAAGTCACCCGGCGCACAAGGCCGATATCGCCCGATCCGTCCTTGAAGCCCACGAGGTTCGGGCAGACCCCGGCCAGGCGTGCGATGGTCTCGGGGCGATAGATGGCGTTGTCGCGATTATAGAGGATGACCCCGATCCCGACTGCGTCACAGATGGCCTTGGCATGGGCGAACAGCCCCTCCTGCGGGGCGTCGATCAGATAGTGCGGCAGGACCAGAACGCCGTCGCCGCCGGCGGCTTCGATCCGTTTTGCCGTCTCGACCGCCGTCGCGGTGCCCCAGGCGGTGCCCCCCACGATGGGGGTCCGGCCCGCTGCGTCCTTGGCGGCGGCGACGACCTGCGGCACCTCGTCCGGGGTTAGCGAGAAGAGCTCTCCCGTGCCGCCGGCGGCGAACAGGACGCTGGCCTCGTAACCGCCAAGCCACGCGATAAGGCGGCGATAGGGTTCGGCAGCGAACCGCAGGTCGTCGTCGAACGGCGTCACCGGGAACGAGAGAAGCCCGGCGCCGAGCGCCGACTTGAGATGTTGCGGGTCCATGGGGCGGCTCCATAAGGTTCGATCTGTTTACCGGTCCGGCCGGCCGCGATCAAATGCCGGGGATAGGGCGTGGTCCCCAGCCGCACCATGGTCATATCCCGCACGCCGCGACCTGCATCCCCTTGGTGGATCTGCCGGCTTGGGGATGTCCCCCACGGCGATCCCTGAATGGCACGGCCCCGCGCCCGGCTCAGATCGGCTATCGAGTATCGAGTATCGACCGGCGCAATCCGGACGCGGCCTTCAGCGCCATACCCCGCGACTTTGAAGTGTCGCGGGCGGTCGGTTTTCTAAGGCTTACTATGCGGGCGGACATCGCACGCAATTCCCCGGAAGGAACAGCGGCCTTTTCGGGGGTTTCAAGCGGTTTAGGGGCGATACGGCCCTACCCGGTATCCCAAGCGCGTAGACCAAGAGCCTTCATACCCGTCAACGCGAACACGGCGGATCCCGGGCGAAGGCGCAGGGACGGGGCAGTTCATGTCCGTGCCCGACCGCGCGACCCGCCGCCTGCACTTCGGCATCCGGCGCAGTCCGTTGCGATCACACCCCGGCGCTTCTGGAAGAGTTCGCCTAGGCGTCGAGCGGGGCGCGACATCCCTGCCGGCCCCGGTCGATCGTCAAAGTCAGCCGTCGACCCGGATACGCGCATTCTTCGGGTCGTAGGGCGAATCCTCGACCACCTCGGCATCGAACAGGTCGCGGAACATGCGGACCTTCAGCTTGGTGCCGACCTCGGCCATGTCGGGCCGCACGTAGCCCATGCCGATGGACTTGCCGAAGGCCACCGAATAGCCGCCCGAGGTCATGCGTCCGACCTTCTCGTCGCCGGAATACAGCGCCTCGCGCCCCCAGGGATCGCCGTCCGGGGGGCCATCGACCAGAAACGTCACGCATTTCGAGCGGATGCCCAAAGCCTCCATTCGGTCCTTGCCGCGGAAGTCCTTGCTGGTGTCGACGAACCGGTCCAGCCCGGCTTCCAGCGGCGAGGCATCGCGACCAAGCTCGTTTCCGAAGGCGCGATAGGATTTCTCCTGCCGCAGCCAGTTCTGCGCGCGCATGCCCACCAGCTTCATGCCATGGGGCTCGCCCGCCTCCATCAGCTTGTCGAACAGGTGATTCTGCATTTCCACGGGGTGGTGCAGCTCCCAGCCCAACTCCCCGGTATAGGCGACGCGGATGGCGGTCAGGGGGACCATGCCCAGCTCGATCTCGCGGGCGCTCAGCCACGGGAAGCGCTTGTTGCCCAGCGCGTCCTCGGGGCTGGCGTCGCGGATCAGCGTGGCGAGGATGTCGCGCGATTTTGGGCCCGCGAGCGCGAAAGCGCCGTATTGCGTGGTGACGTCCTGCAGGACCATGGGCCCGAACTCGGCTGCCTTGTCCTCCATCGCCTTCGCCAGATAGTCGCGGTCGTAATCGGCCGACCCACCGGCCGAGACGAGGTAGAACTGATCCTCGGCCTGCCGGACGATGGTGTATTCGGTGCGTACCGTCCCTGCGTCGGTCAGGGCGTAGGTCAGGCTGATCCGCCCCACCTTGGGCAGGCGGTTCGTGGTGAACCAGTCCAGGAACGCCGCCGCGCCCGGCCCCTTGATGACGTGCTTGGCGAAGGCCGAGACGTCGATCAGGCCCGCGTCGTTGCGGATCGCCTCGGCCTCGGTCTTGGCGTATTGCCACCAGCCGCCGCGACGGAAGCTGCGCGAGCCCTCGTCGAAGTGATCGTCGGCATCGAGGGGGCCGAAATAGTTGGGCCGTTCGAACCCGTTGACCACACCGAACTGTGCGCCTCGCGCCTTCAGGCGGTCATAGCAGGGCGCGGTGCGCAGCGGACGGGCCGCCGGGCGTTCCTCGTCGGGGTGGTGCAGGATGTAGACGTGTTCGTAAGCTTCCTCGTTCTTGGCAACACCCCAGTCGGTGGTGATCCACGATCCGAACCGCTTGGGATCCAGGGACGCCATGTCGATCTCGGCCTCGCCTTCGACCATCATCTGCGCAAGGTAATTACCGGCGCCCCCCGCGGCGGTGATCCCGAAGCTGAAGCCCTCGGCCAGCCACATGTTCCGCAGGCCCGGCGCGGGACCGATCAGCGGATTGCCGTCGGGGGTGTAACAGATCGGGCCGTTGAAGTCGTCCTTCAGGCCGCAATCCTCGGAGGTGGGGATGCGGTGGATCATCGACATGTATTCCGCCTCGATCCGGTCCAGATCCAGCGGGAACAGGTCGGCACGGAAGCTTTCGGGCACACCGTACAGGAACCGCGCGGGGGCGTTACGCTCGTAGGGGCCAAGCAGCCAGCCGCCGCGTTCCTCGCGGACGTACCACTTGGCGTCGGCATCGCGCAGGACGGGGTGTTCGCCGTTCCCCTCCGCACGCCATTTCTGCAGCGCGGGGTCGGGCTCGGTCACGACGAACTGGTGTTCGACCGGAATGGCGGGGATCTTGATGCCCAGCATCCGGGCGGTGCGCTGTGCATGGTTGCCCGTGGCCGTCACGACATGCTCGGCCTCGATCACCTGCCGCTCTTCGGTGGGGACGAGGTTGCCGCCCTTTTCCGCCATCTTGGTCAGGGTGACCTTCCAGGCATTGCCGGTCCACTCATAGCCGTCGACCTGCCACTTGCGCTCGATCGTCACGCCGCGCTGGCGCGCGCCCTTGGCCATGGCCATCGTCACGTCGGCGGGATTGATGTAGCCATCCGTGGGGTGGAAGATCGCCCCGTGCAGGTCGTCCGTGTGCACCAGCGGATAGCGGTCCTTGACCTGCGACGGCGTCAGCCACTCGAAGGGCACGCCCACCGTCTCGGCCGTGGCGGCATAGAGCATGTATTCGTCCATACGCTCTTTCGAGCCGGCCATGCGCAAGTTGCCCACAACCGAGAATCCGGCGTTCAGGCCGGTTTCGTCTTCCAGTGTCTTGTAGAACTTGATCGAGTAGTCGTGGATCCACGTGGTCGCGTAGCTCATGTTGAAATACGGCAGCAGGCCCGCGGCATGCCAGGTCGAGCCCGATGTCAGCTCGTCGCGTTCCAGCAGCAGGACATCCTGCCACCCGGCCTTCGCCAGATGGTATGCGACCGACGCCCCGACCGCACCGCCGCCCACGACCAACGCCTTAACATGGCTCTTCATGGCACTCTCCTTCGTCCCTCGGGGCCCGTTTACCGCATGGCCCCCGGCCCTTCGCCCTACGCCCGACAATCGCGGGCGAAAAAGCGACATGCCCACCCGGCACCGGACGCGACGTCAGGCGACACCGCATGGAAATCGCCCCCCGGGGGCCTGCGTTGGGCCACCAAATACCCAAGACTTGAGGTTTTCATGACCGATCCCATCACCACCGTGAACCCGACCGACAACACGCCGATCGAGACCTACGAGCGCATGAGCGATGCCGAGGTCAAATCTGCGATTCAGGCGTGTCACGACGCCTTCCTCGACTGGAAGGCCCGCCCGTTGAAGGACCGTGCCGAAGTCATCAAGACCATCGGCCAGGAACTTCAGAACAGCCAGGAAGAGTTCGCCCAGCTCATGACGCGCGAAGTCGGCAAGCTGATTGGCGACAGCCGCGACGAGATCGCGCTTTGCGCCCAGATCAGCCAATTCACCGCCGAAACCGGCCCCGCCGAACTGGCCGACGAGGAACGCGACATCCCCGGCGGCACGGGCGTCGTGCACTATTCGCCTCTTGGCGTTATCTACGGCATCCAGCCCTGGAACTTCCCCGCCTATCAGGTGATCCGCTACACGATCGCCAACCTGATGGCCGGCAACGGCGTCCTTCTCAAGCACGCCGAGAATTGCACCGGATCGGGCCTGTTCCTTCAGGACGTGCTGGAACGCGCCGGCTTGCCGAAGCACCTGTTCACCGTGCTGCGGATCGACCACGACCAGTCCGACCGCGTGATCGAGAACGACCTGGTGCGCGGCGTGACCCTGACGGGAAGCGACGGCGCGGGGCGGATCGTCGCACAGAAGGCTGCCGAGCAGCTTAAGAAATCCGTGCTCGAACTGGGGTCGAACGACGCGTATGTCGTGCTGGACGATGCCGACCTGGACACCGCCGTCGAGGCCTGTGTGACCGCGCGCCTGTATAACAACGGCGAGACCTGCGTGAACGGTAAGCGCTTCATCGTCACGGCAAAGAACTACGACGCCTTTGTCGAGCGCTACGCCCAGAGGTTCGAGGCCCTGCAGATGGGTGACCCCACGGATGAGAACACGGCGCTGGGCCCGATGGCGCGAACCGACCTGCGTGACGACCTGCACCAGCAGGTCGAGGAAAGCGTGAAGAACGGGGCGCGTGTTCTGACCGGGGGCGAAGTGCCTGACCGCGACGGCGCCTGGTATCCCGCGACCGTGCTGGTCGATGTGAAGCCCGGACAGCCGGCCTATGATGACGAGCTCTTCGGTCCCGTCGCCTCGATCATCAAGGCCGAAGACGATCAGGACGCGATGCGCATCGCCAATGACAGCCGCTATGGCCTGGGCGGGGGCATCTTTTCGAAGGACGAGGCGAAGGCGCGCAAGCTGGCGTCCGAGCAGTTCGACACCGGCATGGTCTCGATCAACGGGTTCAACATCGCCATCCCGAACATGCCATTCGGCGGCGTGAAGAACTCGGGCTACGGGCGAGAGCATGGCGGCTTCGGAATGAAGGAATTCGTAAACGCCAAGTCCGTCTACATGGGCTGACATCATACGGACCGCGTTCGAAATCCGGGGGCGGCACGGTTATGTGCCGCCCTCTTTCATGTTGCCCTGGTCGTCCGCGTTCGGCGACTGCGCCAGGCAAAGGTTCCGATATGGCATCATGGGAAAACCCCGGACCCCGAAGGACGGCGGTTCCCGGGAATTCAAGTCGACAAAATATTAACAAATAAAAATAGTCGGGATTGAGTCATCAAGCCGCTGCCGTTACGAGATCGTTCGTACCGGACAGGAGCTGCGGCGATGAACCAGATGATTTCCGACGCCACGCGCCTTGTATGCACGGATACCGGCCGGATCGGGATCGAAGACCCGGTCGCCTTTCTGTCCCGTGTCGCGGCGTATTGCGAAACCTACGACCTCCCCTTCGAAGGCACCCGAAGCGAACGCCTGACCATCACCACCGAAATCGGCGCGATCGACATGCGCGCGTCCCGTGATGGCCTGTCCGTTGACCTCGCCGCCCCGAACGACGGCGCGCTTCATATGCTGCGCGAGACGGTCGCGACGCAGCTCGACCTGCTCGATCCGGCTCGTGTTTCCATGCTCGGGTGGCACGGTGACATCGCACATGGGCGTTTTCCCCCGAATTTCAGGCTTGCCACGGTCTTATCGGTGACCGCGCTTGGCCGGTCTTTCTGGCGACTGGAGGTCGACGGGGACGACCTGACACCCTTCGCACATGGCGGCCTGCACCTGCGCCTTGCCCTGCCGACACGCGGGGCGTCGGCGGCGTGGCCGATCCTGAACCAGCGGGGGCGTACGGAATGGCCTTCGCCCGACGACCTGCACGTTGCGGTCTACACAGTGCGCAGCATCGACCCCGTGACCAGCCGAACTGTGATCGACATCTTTCGCCATGCGGGCGGACGGACCTGCGATTGGATCTCGGCCGCGCGCTCGGGAGAGGAGATCGGCATGATCGGCCCCGGTGGCGGCTGGTACCCAGACGCCGATCACCTTGTCATCGCGGGGGACGAGACCGCCCTGCCCGCCATCGCGCGCATTCTCGACCACGCGGCCCCGGATACGACCGGGACTGCCATTGTCGAGGTCAATGGCGCCTTCGATTATCCGCCGCTGACCGTCCCGCCCGGCATGACCTTGCGGATCCTCGACAGGAGCCAGGGCAGCGATCTGGAAACAGCGCTCGCCGAGGCCGATCTCGGCGCGGACGGCGCGCGGCACGTCTGGTTTGCCGCGGAAAAGAGCCGGGCCGCCGCCGTCCGCCATGACCTGCGCGCGCGCCGCGGGGTGGCCCGCAGCGAAAGCTACGTCACCGGCTACTGGCAAAAGGGGTGACGCCCCTTGCCCGATCCGCAAGGCGTGTCTACACCGAACGCGATAGATGACAAAAAGAATCGGATAATCGCCATGTCCCGCCTTCTGGCTCTCACCGTGCTTCTGGCCTCGACAGTCGGCGCCCTTGCGCAGGACTTCCCCGTCACCGTCGAACATGCCTTCGGGTCGACGACGTTGGAGACGCGCCCCGAACGCATCGCCACTGTCGGCTGGGCCAATCACGAAGTGCCGTTGGCCCTGGGCATCGTTCCTGTGGGCTTTGCCCGGGCAAACTGGGGTGACGACGATGGCGACGGCGTGCTGCCTTGGGTGACCGCGCGCCTTGATGAGCTGGGCGCCGAAACGCCCGCGCTGTTCGACGAAGGCGACGGGGTGGACTTCGAGGCGGTCGCAGCCACCGATCCTGACGTGATCCTGGCGGCTTACTCGGGCATATCCCGCTCTGAGTACGAGACCTTGAGCCTTATCGCCCCCGTCATCGCCTACCCCGAGGCTGCCTGGACAACGACATGGCGCGAGATGATCCGCCAGAACGCGGCCGGCATTGGCATGGCGACCGAGGGCGACCAGCTGATCGAGACGCTGGAAACACGCATCGAAGAGGCCGTTTCGAACCACCCCGAGCTTGAGGGTAAGACCGGCATGTTCGTCACCCATCTGGATCCGCGCGACCTGAGCACGATCGGCTTCTACGCCGCGGCCGACCAGCGGGTGCAGTTCCTGCAGGACCTGGGCATGGAGATGCCCGATGCGGTGCGCGAAGCCAGCGAGGACGGACAGTATTCCGGTCGCATCAGTGCCGAGCGTGTGGACCTTTTCGACGATGTGGATGTCGTCGTCACCTACGGGGATCGCGCGCGCCTCGACGAGATGAAGCAGAATCCCCTGATCGCCCAATTCCCGGCCGTCGCGCGCGATGCCGTCGTTTTGCTGGGCAACGATGCGATCGGAACCGCCGCGAACCCGACGCCGCTGTCGATGGATCTGGTCCTCGATGATTACCTGCAAATGCTGTCCCGCGCAGCGTCGCAGTAACCCATGCAGGCAGAGTTGATCCGGCCATCGATCGGGACCGTCGCGGCGCTGCTGCTGCTGTTGGCCGCGGTGGTCCTGTCGGTGACGATCGGCACGCGGTCGGTGGGGTGGTCCGAGATTCGTGCCGCCCTTGGGGGGCAGGCCGACACGATCGGAACGGCCGCCGTCGCCGTTCGCCTTCCAAGGACCGCCCTCGCGCTTCTGGCAGGCGGGGCGCTGGGTCTGGCGGGCGCGATCATGCAAGGGATCACGCGCAATCCGTTGGCCGACCCTGGTATCCTGGGCGTCAATGCCGGGGCGGCCCTGTTCGTGGTCGTCGGTATCGCGTGGTTCGGCATTTCCGGCGCCGTGACCTACCTATGGCTCGGCGTTGCGGGCGCGGGATGCGCCGCGGTCTTCGTCTACGTCATCGGATCACTCGGGCGGGACGGCGCGACGCCGCTCAAGCTGACGCTAGCGGGAACGGCCACGTCCATCGCGGCCTCGGCCTTCATCGTCGCGGTCGTCCTGCCGCGCAACGACATCGCCGGCAATGTCCAAGCCTGGTCCGTCGGCGGGGTCGGCGGGGCGCGCTTCGACACGCTGGTGCCCGCCCTGCCCTTCTTCGCGGTCGGTCTTGTCCTAAGCGCCTTGTCGGCGCGGGTACTGAACGCGCTCGCCCTTGGTGAAGAGATGGCCGTGGGGCTGGGCCAGAACGTCGCCCTTGGCCGCGCGATGGCCGCCGCCGGGGCGATTTTGCTGTGCGGAACGGCGACCGCGCTGTGCGGCCCCATCGGCTTCGTGGGGCTGATCGTGCCTCACCTGTGCCGGATGCTGGGCGGTATCGACCACCGCGTCCTGATCCCTGCGTCAGCCGTCGGCGGCGCAATCCTTCTGACCCTTTCGGATGTCCTTGGCCGCATCGTCGCGCGCCCGAACGAACTGGATGTCGGCGTGGTCACCGCCTTCGTAGGCGCGCCGTTCTTCATCTGGACCGTCCGGCGGCAAAGGATCCGTGGGCTGTGACGGATGTTGTACGAGCCATGCCGGAACGCCGGGCCCATGCAACGCTTGCGCTGGTATCTCTGGTCGCTTGCACCCTGGGTCTGTTCCTGCTGACGCTGGTCTGCGGCCAGAGCTGTGCGCCGATCCCCGAGGTGTTGCAGGTGCTTTCAGGCCGCGACGTGCCGGGGACATCCTTTCTTGTGCAGGATCTCAGGCTTCCGCGGGCCCTTCTGTCGCTTGTCACGGGGTGCTGCTTCGGGCTTGGCGGCGTGTCCTTTCAGATCATGCTGCGCAACCCGCTGGCCAGCCCTGATATCATCGGGATCAGCGGGGGGGCCGGCGCGGCTGCCGTCTTTGCCATCGTGGTCCTCGGGCTGGACGGAGCGGCCGTGTCGCTGGTGGCCGTTTTATCAGGACTGGGTGTCGCGGCGCTGATCTGGGGGCTGTCGTCGGGACGAAGCGCGGCGGGGGCACGGCTGATCCTGGTCGGGATCGGAATATCGGCAATGTTGGGCAGCGCAACGTCCTACATGATGCTCGATGCGCAGGCCTGGGACCGGGCCGAGGCGATGCGCTGGCTGACGGGCAGCGTGAACGGCGCGCGCCTGGCGCAGGTCTGGCCCGTGGCAGTTGCGCTTGCCGTGTTCGGCGGCCTTCTGGCCAGCACCGCCCGCGACCTGGAAATCCTGCGACTGGGAGACGACACCGCGCGAGGGCTTGGCGTGCATCCCGATTTCACACGTCTGCGGGTGACGCTTGCCGCAGTCGGGCTGGTCGCCTTTGCGACGGGTGCGGCGGGTCCGATAAGTTTTGTCGCGTTTCTTGCCGGACCGATTGCCGCGCGCCTGACCGGCGGGCGGGCCAAGCTTCCGGCTGCGGCGGCGATGGGCGCGATCCTCGTCCTGGGCGGCGATTACGCAGGACAGGTCCTTCTTCCCGCACGGCTGCCCGTCGGCGTCGTTACCGGCGCGCTTGGCGCGCCTTTCCTGCTTTACCTGATCGTCCGCGCAAACCGCGCAGGGGGGACACTATGACCGAAGCGCTTCGCCTCGAGGCCGTCGACCTTTCCGCGGGATACGACCAGCGACAAATTCTTTCGGGCGTCTCGCTTTCGTTGATGCCGGGGCGGATCACCTCGATCGTGGGGGGCAACGCGTCGGGCAAATCGACCCTGCTGCGAACCCTTGCGCGGGTCTTGTCGCCGAAAGGTGGCCGCGTCCTTCTGGACGGGAAGTCGATCCACGCGAGGCGCTCGCGCGAGGTGGCGAAATCCGTTGGTCTCCTGCCGCAATCCCCCATCGCCCCCGAGGGGATCACGGTGCGGGATCTGGTGGCCCGGGGCCGGCACCCGCACCAGGGGATGTTCGCCACCCGAAACGCAAAAGATGCGCAGGCTGTCTGTGAAGCGTTGCGCCTGACCGGCACGGCCAATCTTGCCGAGCGTGAGGTCGACACCCTGTCGGGCGGGCAACGCCAGCGGGCCTGGATCGCCATGGCGCTGGCCCAAGAGACTGGCCTGCTTCTTCTGGACGAGCCGACGACCTTTCTGGACGTCGCCCACCAGATCGATGTCCTCGATCTTCTGGTCGATCTGAACCGGACGCGCGGGACCACCATCGTCATGGTGCTGCATGATCTGAACCTCGCTGCGCGCTATTCCGACCGGCTTGTCGCCATTGCCGCCGGAGGGATCCAGTCCGAAGGGGACCCGCGGGATGTTCTGACCGAAGCCAATGTCCGCACCGTCTTCGGCTTGGAAAGCCGCATCGTGACCGATCCCGTATCCGGCGCCCCGTCGATGGTCCCGATCGGGCGCCACCGGTGCGAAAACCTCGGAAAACAAAACGGTCATATTTCCGATAAAATCAATCAACTATGACTCGCCCTCCAGGGAAATGATCTGTAGAGCTAATCCTGATAATTAAAGTCAGGAAAGAGGCTGCCATGAGATCGGAACCTTTCACCCATAGCCCGGCGCTTGTCGCGCTTTTGTGCTGTACGGCCCTCGTCCCGGGGCAGGTCGCCGCGCAGGAGGCGGTTCAGCTTCCCGATATTGTGCTGGACGTGTCGACGGGCGCAGATGACCAGACCATCGTCGCCCGGGAAATCAGCGCCGGAGGAAAGATCACCGGTGACATCCTGGACATCCCCGCGACGGTTTCGGTCGTCACCAGCGCCGAGATCGAGCAACGCAACGCGGAGTCCATCGAAGAGGTTCTGAGCTACACCGCGGGCGTCGTGACCGACAGCTACGGCGCCGACGACCGGTTCGACTATTTCTCGATCCGCGGCTTCAACGCCTACACGTATCGGGACGGTCTGACCCTGGGCGCGAATTTCGGTGGCATCCGCGAAGAACCCTTCGCCTTCGAACGGGTCGAGGTCTTCAAGGGCGCCAATTCGACCCTGTTCGGCGTGTCCGATCCTGGCGGATCGGTGAACTATGTCACGAAGACCCCGCGGGGCGAGCGGTTCGGATCGGCCTACGGGTCCATCGGCTCGTTCGACACCAGGGAGGTGGGGCTGGATTTCGGCGACACCCTGACGAAGGACGGCAGCCTGTCCTACCGCGTCACCGGCCTGGTCCGCGACGGCGAGCGCGAGTATCCTTTCTCGCGAAATGACGAGGTCTTCGTCATGGGCGGCTTGTCATGGCAGCCGACCGCTCAAAGCGAATTGACCTTCGTTCTGGATCATCTGGATCGTGACGACGTGCCCGGCAGCGGCGGCTTCCCGATCGGCTATGATTTCGACCGCACCGACACGTTCTTCGGCGAACCCGACTACAACTATCGCGGCACCGAACGCACAACGGCCACGCTGATCGGGCGTCACGAGTTCGGCAACGGTCTGAGCCTGGGCGGCACTGCGCGGTTCAGCGACGGTGCCGACGATTTCGGCTATGCCTATGTTTCCGGGCAGACGGACACCGAAGCCAACAGAAGCTTTTTCGTCAGTGACAGCGAAGAAGAGGTCGCGATCGCCGATATCCATCTTGGATACGACGCTCAGATCGGGGGCATCGACAGCAGCACTCTGGTCGGCTTCGAAGCGTCACGATCCGAGTCGGCGAACAAACGGTATTTCGGGGCCGCCCCGTCCATATCGATCGGCAACCCGGTCTATACCGGCGCCCCGGACAGTGTGCCGCTTTTCGCGGATGGCGAGACCGAGCGGAGCGGCCAGGCGCTGTACCTGCAGCAGGAACTGGACTGGAGCGACCGCGTCATCGCCTCTTTCGGGCTGCGCCACGACTGGATCGACATCACCGACACGAACATGCTTTCCGGGACGACCGCGACGAACGATATCAGCGCGACCACGGGTCGTTTCGGCCTGACCTACAAGCCGACCCCCGATCTGTCGCTTTTCGCTAGCTACGCGGAATCCGTCATCCCCGCCGGGACCGGGGTCGAACCCGAAGAAGGCGAGCAGATCGAACTCGGGGCGAAATGGCGGCCGATGGGCGGGGGGACCCTGTTGTCGGCAGCGGTGTACGACCTGTCGAAGACCAACATCACGCGGACGAACCCCGTGACCAACCTGCCCGAACCGATTGGCGAGATCCGCGTCCGCGGCGTCGATCTGGAGGCGAAGGCCGAGCTCGGCGCGTTCGATCTTACGGCGGCCTACAGCTACCTCGACCCTGAGATCACCGAGAACGGGACGGCCGGCAACGAAGGCAACCAGCCAGCGCGCGTGCCGAACCATCTGGGCTCGATCTGGGCGAATTACACGCTGGCCGGAAGCGGTGGGCGTGGAGACATGACCTTCGGTCTGGGCGCACGCTATAGCGGCAGCTATTTCTACGACGACGCGAATATCGCGGGGGAATCCGACAGCTTCGTGGCCGTCGATGCCGCCTACTCCTATGCCCTCTCGGAAAGCACCGAACTGGCGATCAACGCCAAGAACCTGCTGGATGAGAAGCACGTGGCCTATGGTGGCTTCTACGCGGACTTCTACAGCCCCGGACGCGAGTTGGAGGCCACCATTCGTCATAGCTGGTAACCGGGACGGCGACGGCACTCGGCCGTCGCCACCCAAAATCCGGAAGGGCACCGGCTCTTCCAGACAGCGCCCGACCGGGCCGAGGCCGCATCAGACCTTCAGGCTGAATGCCCCTCGGCCCGCCTTTTTTGCCAAGCGAAGACACCACCTGCCAGCAGGATCACCGCGCAGGCGATCAGCACGGGCCACCCCCCTTCGGCATGCACGTGGCCGGTCGACGCGGGATGGGCAAATGCGGGGCCTGCGCAAAGAACTGCCAGTGTGGACCAAGTCATACGGATCACGTTTCGATTTCCTTTTTGCGGGCGGTCAGGAAGTCCCGGAGGTCGAGGGTCGATTTCTCGTCCATCGAGACATAGATCAGCGACATGTTCGTGCGTTCGCGCACCATTTCGCCGGGAAACGGCAGATAGGACAATTCGCGCGACCCGAAGCTGGGCGACGCCGTGCCCACCTGCCAATCCGTGGTCAGTTCCACATCCACAAGTTTCAGGGCCGTCGCCCCGGCGATGCCAGGACGCTCGAACGGGACGCCGGCAAGCCTGAGATAGCTGGTCTTGTCCTTGGCCTGCACGAAGCCGTCGATGAACTGCGCGGCAAGAACCTGCAGGTCGGCCGCCGTATCCTGTGGGTGCATGTGGCTGTGCAGGTGATCCGCGTCGTGGGGATGGTTGTGGTCATGCGGGTGGTGATGGTGATGATCGTGCGGGGCGTGGTCATGGGGCATGGCGTCACCCGATCCGGTGCGGTTCGGGGTTCGACCAGCGCTTGCCGTCGAACTCCCCATGCGGAATGGCGACGGGCTTGTCGATATGGCGCTTGTGCGCCCCCAGCTTGCCATGCGCGACAAGCGAGCCGAGCACATCCACGATCACCCGGGTTCCCATCAGGGCGGTGATCTCGGACTGGTCGTAGGGCGGGCTGACCTCGACCAGCTCCATCCCGCAGATGCCTTCCGCCGCGACCTTGGAAGCCAGCGCCAGCGCCTCGCGCGGCAGGAAGCCGCCCGGTTCGGGCCAGCCGGTGCCGGGGACGAAGCCGCAATCGATGCTGTCGATGTCGAAGGACATATACACCATGTCCACCCCGTCCCACGCCATCTCCAGCGCCATCTCGGCGGTCTTGTCGACGCCCATCGCCTCCATGTCGGCCATGGTGATGATGTTGGTCTCGCGCTCGCGGGCGACCTTCACCGCCTCGCGCGGGACCTGCCAGCCGCCGATGCCGACCTGCACCAGGTTCTTGGGCGAGACGTTGGGCATGTTGGTAGCGTGGAACCACGGGGTCGTGTGCATCCGCTCGTCCAGGTCCTTTTCCTGGATATCGGCGTGGCGGTCGAAATGGACGATCCCGATCTTCTTCGAGGTGCATTCGGCGATGCCGCGCAGGCAGGGAAAGCCGATGGAATGGTCGCCGCCGATCATGATGGGCAGCGAGCCGGACGAGAAGACGTGGCTGACCGCGCGGCTGATCTGGTCGAAGCTCTTCTCGATATTGGCGGGGATGGTGAAGACGTCGCCCGCGTCGCACAGGGTCATCTGCTCGCGCAGGTCCACCCCGATCTCGTAGTTGTAGGGGGTGTAGAGCGCGCTGATCTTGCGCACGCCCTGCGGCCCGAAGCGCGTGCCCGCGCGATAGGTCGTGCCGCCGTCGAACGGGATGCCCAACACGGTCGCGTCGTAGTGGGCGACCTCCTGCACATCCTCGGCATAGGGGGCCTTCAGGAAGGTATTGATGCCGGCATAATGGGGCAGCTCGCCCCGCGCGAAGGTTGGGATAGACTTGTCGTCGATGCTGTCGGCCCCCGTCAGGCCCATGCGCAACGCCCATCGCCGCTCCTCGTCCCAGCGGCCTTCGGGCAGTTCGCCCTCCTTCTGCATGGCTTTCCATCCGCCTAACTTGGTAAGGTCCGGATGGTGCTGGCGCCGGTCGCGGGCGGTCAGTTGTGCCGCCACGTCCAGCGGGTGGTGCGACCGTGTCCTGGCGCGGTGAAGATCAGAGAACATCGCTGTCTCCCTTATATGCCCCGTCCTGCGGGGGCGGTCTGTACGGGCCTTGGCAAACCTGTCTGCGCGGGGCCCGGCGGCGCGCAGAAGGTGTTCTATTGCGCGGCGAGCGTGGGATACCGGTCCAGTATGTGCTGGTACGGCACACCGTCGTCGCGGGCGTCGAAATCGTAGGTCACCGTCGCCCCGAAAGCCTCGGGCGCGTGGGGGTCCCAGCGCGGCTTGTCGAAGACCAGCACACGGTCGCCCAGCTTGAACCCCTCGGACAGATCGTGGGTGACCATGAACACCGTCATCGCCGTCTGGGACCTCAGTTCGGTCAGGAAGTCGTGCATCGCCAGCCGCGTGCCCGGGTCCAGCGCGCCGAAGGGCTCGTCCAGCAGCAGGATGCGCGGCCGGGCGGTCAGGGCCTGCGCGATGGCCAGCCGCTGCTGCATGCCGCCCGAAAGCGTCGCGGGATAGTTCCCGGCGACATGGGCCAGGCCGATCCGTTCGAGCGTTTCGTCAGCGCGCGCCCGCGCCGCCCGGCGTTTTACCCCGAAAAACCGGCCAAGCCCGGTCGGGAAGCATTCGGCGGCGACGATGTTGTCGCGCACGGTCATATGCGGAAAGACAGAGTATTTCTGGAAGACCACGCCCCGCTCGCGCCCCGGCTCGCGCGCGGGCTTGCCCCCGTCAATGCGGATTTCGCCGCGTGTCGGCGTCTCGTCGGCCAGAAGCAGGCGCAGGAAGGTGGACTTACCGCAGCCCGACGCCCCCACGATCGAGACGAACTCCCCCTCGGCGACCTCGAGATTGACCCTCTCTATGATCGAACGCGTGCCATAGCGCTGCCAGACATCGGTGACGGTGACGAAGCTCACAATCCGGCCTCCAGCCAGGGGAAGGCGCGGCGCGACAGGGTTTTCAGCGCCCAGTCGATCAGGAAGGCAAGAAGCGTGATCCAGATGACGTAGGTCAGGATGATGTCCATTGCGAGGTAGCGGCGGACCAGGAAGATACGGTAGCCCAACCCGGATTCGGCCGCCACCGCCTCGGCCGCGATCAGGAACAGCCAGGCCGCCCCCAGCGACAAGCGCACGGACGCGATGAGGCGCGGCAGGATCTTGGGCAGCACCACGCGCAGGGCGATCACCGCGGTCGAGGCCCCCAGCGTCTGCGCCTTCACGATTTCCTCATGCGGGATGTCGAGCACGCGCTGGCTGAGATCGCGGATGATGAAGGGCGTGATCCCCACGACGATGAGCACGACCTTGGAGGCCTCGCCCAGGCCGAACACGATGAACAGGATCGGAAGCAGCGCCAGCGGGGGCACCATGGACAGAACCGCGACGAAATCCGACAGGGTCCGCCGCGCATAGGGCAGCATCCCGATCGCCACCCCTATGATGGTGGACAGGGCCGCCGCGATACCTACCCCGATCCCGAGACGGCGCAAGCTGGCCCATGTGTCCGACCACAAGAGGATCTCGCCCGAGCGTCGGTCGCCTTCGGTGAACAAGCGCCGCGCCGTGGTGGCGACTGTCTCCGGCGCGGGCAGCAGCTTGTCGGCGGGGTTGGCCGCGAGACGGATTTCCGACCCGACCCAATAGGCCACCATCACCGCCACGAAAGGCAGCGCAGCCAGCAGCACGGCGGTGGGCCGGGCGGGGCGTCGGTTGATCAAGCGCATGGCAGGCTCCGTCCGCGGCGAAAGTAGCCGACCCCTCGGAAGGGGCCGGAGACCGGCATCACAGCGCGCCGTCGGCGGCCATCTTCATGAAGCTGGGGTCGAAACGGAACTGCACGTTGCCCTCGTCGCCCGTGATCGTTCCGTCGGGATAGGCGATCCCGATGAAGTCGGCCGAGGGGGCGTTCACCCCCAGGATCCCCTTGTCGAACAGGAACTCGGCCACGTTGACCATCGTGTCCGGCAGATCGGGACTTTCGGCCTGGGCCACGCCATCGGCGGGGTCGAAGAACATCTCGGTCGCGTCAAGCTGCGCCTTGTACCCCTCCAGGTCGGTGCCGGACGCCTCTGCCATGGCGGTCAGGGCGTCCTCGTCCCCCTCGGCCATGAGACCCATCACCTCGTACCAGGCCCCGACCAGGGCGCGCCCGAAATCGGGGTTCGCCTCGAGCACCTCGGTATTGACCACCATGAGATCGAGGATTTCGCCGGGGATCGCCGAACTGTCGAACAGGTTCGTCGCATCCGGGTTGGACGACAGAATTTCCGAGACAAGCGGGTTCCAGGTGACGACCGTACTGACATCATTGCTCGAAAATGCGGCGATCATGTCCGCGTCCGAGGTATTGACCACCCCGTCCAGGTCACGCTCCTCCAGCCCGACGCTGTCAAGCGCACGCGCCAGCAGGTAATGCGAGACCGACAGTTCCACCAGATTGACGGACGTGCCTGCCAGGTCTTCCAGCGTCGTGTCGCCCTTGGCGATCACCGCGTCGTTGCCGTCGGAATAATCCCCGATGATCAGCGCGGTGGTGTCCACGCCGCCGCCCGCCGGAATCGACAACGTGTCCATGTTGGTGGCCGAGACTCCGTCGAATGCGCCGGCCGTATACTGGTTGATGGATTCGACGTAGTCGTTGATCTGAACGATATCGACGGAGATGCCGTATTTCTCGGCCCATTTGTCCATGATGCCGGACTCGTCGAGATACCCCCAGGGCATCCAGCCGACATAGATCGACCAGGCGACGGAGAAATCCGTCTTTTCCTGTGCGAATGCCGGGGACAAGGTTGCGGCGGCCAGGCCGAATGCAGCAGCCGTCGTAGCGAGATACGTTGTCTTGATCATGGGTCACCCCGTTGGTCAGCGTCCCGCCGGTCGTCTGTTGGTCAAGGTCGGATCCGCTGGCGGAACAGGAGTCGTGGCGCGGGTCGAACCTGCGCAGTGATCCTCCCGGGATTTTGGCCCGCCGTGTGCCCGACCGGATTTTGCCGATCGGGTGGCGTTTCTCGGACCTGACCCGCGATGCGGCGGAACCCTAAACACCCTGCGCCGCGATGGTGACATCACCCGCCCTTCCACCGCCAAGCGCGCCCGACTTGTGCGACGCGCATTCCTCGCGATGCCGTCAGAATACGCGCTGGCGGCGTCATGTGCTGAAGACGGGTGCGCAAAAAGGATGCGTCACACCCCCGGGCAGACCCAAAGCCCTGCGCCACCGCGGCGGGGTCGACGTCCCGGACTGTAACATTGCAGGCGCGCAGGCGGCGTGCATGACGGCAATGCGGTCCTCCGGCGCCGGGCGGTCGGCATTCGAATGACCCGGTCAATCAGTTGTAAGACCCCGGTCCATCGCGTGCCAGTTATGGTATTGGCATGTTGTAGACGAGGTTAACTTTGTTTAATCTTGGAAGATGACATCGCATCTCCCCCTCGTCGTGGGTATCGGCGCCTCGGCTGGGGGTATTCCGGCGCTGGAAGGCTTCTTTCAGCAACTGCCACGAGATACCGGAATGGCGTTCGTGATCGTCACTCATTTGAGTCCCAACCGCCATAGCCTGCTGGACGAGGTGATCGCCAGATACACCGCGTCCCCCGTAAAGATTGCAGAGGACGGGGCCGAGGTTCGCGCCGATACCGTCTATATCATGCCTGAGGGCAAAATACTGACCATCGCGGACGGCAAACTGCGTCTGCGCGATGACGACCCCATCCAGCGAGAGCGCAAGCCGATCGACGTTTTCTTCGCGTCGCTGGCCGAGGATCAGGGTGAGAACGCCGTCGGCATCGTGCTGTCGGGCGGCGGTGGCGACGGAACGCTTGGCGTCAAGGCCATCAAGGAGCGGGGCGGCATCACGTTGGCGCAGGCGGGCAACGGCACCGGTCCGCGCAACCCCGAGATGCCCCACAGTGCCGTGGCAAGCGGCCTGATCGATTTCGCCGAGCCGGTGCAAAGCATGCCCGAACGGCTGCTCAAACTTCGCGACGGACGCGGGGCCCTCGGGGCACTGGTCGTTGACGAACAGGATCTGCACCACGCGCATGAGGCGCGGCAGGCCCAGGAAAAGATCGCGCGGCTTTTGCTCAACCGCACGGGCCACGACTTCGCGGGATACAAGAGCAAGACTTTCCTGCGCCGCGTTGCCCGGCGAATGAAGGTCGTGCAGTTGTTCACGTTCGACGCCTATATCCAGCACCTGAAGGATGACCCGTCCGAAATCGTTTCCCTGTTCCGCGATCTTCTGATCAACGTGACGAACTTCTTTCGCGACAGCGCCGCCTTTGCCGCGCTGGAAACCCAGGTGATCCCGCGGCTTTTCGCCGGCCGCGGCGCGGACGACACAATCAGGCTTTGGGTGCCGGGCTGCGCAACGGGCGAAGAGGTTTTCTCGCTGGGCATCCTGATGCGAGAGCACATGGATGGGCTTGAGGTCGTGCCGAAGGTCCAGATCTTTGCCACCGACATCGACGACGAGGCCCTGTCGACCGCGCGTGCCGGCCGGTACCCCGACGCACTTCTGTCCGGTCTGGGGTCCGAAAGGCTCAAGCGCTTCTTCCGCCGGGACGGTGGCAGCCTGGTGATCAGCAAGGAAGTGCGCGAAATGTGCATTTTCTCGCCGCACAGCGTCATCGCGGATCCGCCATTTTCGCGGATGGACCTCGTTTCGTGCCGGAACCTGCTGATCTATCTGGGCGGCGATTTGCAGGATCGCGTGATCCCGACGTTCCATTATGCGCTGAAACCGGGGGGATACCTGTTCCTTGGCACGTCGGAAGGCGTCAGTCGGCACAGCGATCTCTTCGCGCCCGTCGACAAGCAGAATCGGCTTTTCCAAAGTCGCGACCACGGGGGACCGCGCCGCCTTCCGATGGCCTATGAACCCGCCAGTTCCAGAACCCGGCAGGATCACGCGGAAAAGGGTCGCGAGGCCTATGGCGTACATCTTCGCCAACGGATCGAGCTTCAGGTGTTGGAACGTCACACGCCGGGGCACGTGGTCGTCACGCATGATGGCGAAACGCTGTATTTCTCGTCGAACACCGAACGCTATCTGCAGATTCCCCAAGGCGCACCGAACCGCAACATCTTCGACCTCGCACGGCGCGAGTTCAGGGCAGACTTGCGGGCCATGCTGCGCCAGACGACGGAATCCCGAGAGCCCGCCATACGACAGGTTCTGATGGTGGACCGGGGTGGCGAAGATAGTGTCATGGTCGAGCTGTCGACCGAACTGCTCGAGGATGCGGGAACTCAGGAAGACCTGTTCCTGGTGCTCTTCAAGCCGCTGGGTCAATGGCGCCCGAAGGCGGCGACCGGCACCGCCGAGGCCATCGCGCACGAGGCCGAGGCGTCGCTGGAGCGCGAGCTGCGCGATATGCGCGAACGGCTGCAATCCACCGTCGAGGAATACGAAACCGCGCTCGAGGAACTCAAATCCTCGAACGAGGAGCTCGTCTCGGTCAACGAGGAGGCCCAGTCCACGAACGAGGAGCTGGAAGCCTCGCGAGAGGAGATGCAGTCCCTCAACGAAGAGCTTTCGACCATCAACAACGAGCTTGCGACAAGCGTCGAACAGCTCGACCGCGCGAACACGGATCTCAAGAACCTTTATGCGGCGACGCAGATTGCCACCGTGTTCCTGGATCGCAACCTCGTCATCCGCAATTTCACGCCCGTCGCCGGGGCGTTCTTCAACATTCGCGAAAGCGACATCGGTCGCCCGATGACCGACCTTGCCGGGGCGCTGCAATACCCCGAACTCGAGGACGAGGTTCGCGCCGTCCTCCGATCGGGCGACGCGATCGAGCGGCGGCTGCCGCCGGACAGGACAAAGAGGCATTTCCTGGTCCGGCTCGTGCCCTACCGGAACCAGGACGAGCATGTCGGCGGAATCGTCGTCACCGTCGTCGACATCTCTTCGCTTGCCGAGGCGGAGCAGCAGCAGAAGGTTCTGATCTCGGAGTTGAATCACCGGGTCAAGAACATGCTCGCCGTGGTCGTCAGCATCGCGAATTTCACCAAGAAGACGTCGTCCAACATGGACGAATTCGTCGACCGCCTGATTGGCCGGTTGAACGGGATGGCCCGGGCGTATTCGCTGCTGTCAGGTTCGGAATGGAGCGGCGTCGAGCTGCGCGACCTCTTGCATGCCGAGGTCGAGGTCTTCGGGGCCGACCGTGTCACCGCGGAAGGACCGGCGTTGCACCTGACGCCCGAGCATGCGCTTTCGCTGGGTATGATCGTTCACGAGATGGCAACCAACGCGGCGAAATACGGGGCCCTTTCCGAAATCGCCGGTCGCGTCAACGTCGCCTGGGAGGTCAAGGATGGACAGGCCCACCTTACCTGGGTCGAACAGGGCGGCCCCTTGGTGAATGCCCCGGCCGAAAAGGGGTTCGGCCTTGTCCTGATCGAGGGGCAGGTGCGATCGCAGATGGAGGGGGAGATCGAAACGGATTTCCGACCCGATGGCCTTGTCCTGAAGCTTAGTTTTCCCCTGAAGGATTGAAGGGGCGGCCGGTTGTGGCGGCCCCTCAGGATCGACGTCCATCGCCCGGTCCGCCCCCTGGTCATTCACCGTTCCCGCGGCGGACAAGCTTGCGAATCCTGGCGCCGGCCCCCTTGCTAGGCCCGGGGCGCGCCGGACCGACGCGTGATGATCCGTTCCAGCAATTCGGTATCCTCCCGGATCCGTTCGGCCCGGGCCTCAAGCGTTTTCCGCGACGTCTTGTTGCGCGTAGAGCGTGCGATCTTGCGGACCAGTTCGGCGCGCCCCCTGTGCGCCCGCAGCGCATTGAACAGGCCCGCGTCCAGCGCTTCTTCCTGGGCGTCATTGAGGGCCTGGATAGAATAGGCATGACCGGTGTGGCACCTGAAGCGGGTCAATGGGCCATCCTCGATCTCCCACAGGACCCCGTTGCAATGGGGGCAGTTGAAAGGCGAGAGGGTCCCGAGCTTGCGTTCGCTTTCCATGTCCGACCCCTCCAGCGACGTGATCTTCAGTTCCATGCCGATGTCCCAGGGAACCTTGCCCTGATCGGCGCATGATGCGCCGACAAGATCGACCAGCGTTGCAGCAAGATCGCCCAGAGCCACGTCCCGCGCAGACGGCACCGCATCCAGCGTCGCCTGGGGCATGTCCGGGAATTCGGTCGTCTCCGGCGACTGCACCACGATCTGTCCGCCGGTGCGCGAGAGGGCACGGGCCCCGGCCGCACCGTCATCCATCAGACCGGACAGGATCACGCCGACGGCCCGGGGCCCGCGGTAGACCGCGGCCGAGCGGAACAACGGATCGATCGCGGGGCGGAAGTTGTTCTCGTGCGCACCGCGGCGCAGATGAAGGTGGTCCGCCCCGATCATCAGATGCCGGTCGGGCCCCGCGATATACACCTTGCCGGGATCGATGGCGCGGCCGTCCTCGGCCGTTTCGATCGGCATCCGGCTGTGGGATGCCAAACTTTCGGCGAAGCGCAGATGCGCTTGGACCGGCTGATGCAGGCAAACCACCATAGCTGCCGGAAAATCCGCAGGCAGTTCCGAAAGAAGGGCGCGCAAGGCATTGAAACCGCCCGCCGATCCGCCAACAACGACGGTATCGACCACATTTGCGTCGGGGCCCGTACTGCATACAGTTGTCATACGATACGACGTAACATCATGATCCGGGTTTTCCACCCGAGAGCCTATGTTCGATAGCACGACAGGACACGTCCCCGGCAGGCGGCACAGGCGCTTTGGCCGCCGGGCTGGAAGCTTTGCGCGAGGTCGCGCGAAGAACACGCTGGCGACGATCCAACAGATTTCCAAGCTGTTGTTGCCCGCGTAGGAAAGGCCTGCGCGTCGCCTGAAACTGCATGGCATTCCGACAGCCTTCCTGACCGGGTACACCGCCACGACGGTGGCGATCCCCGACAACCTTGTGCCGGTGACACGCCTGACGAAATCCGTCCGCGACGGTGAACTGCTGGATAGGGTGGCCGAATCTTCGTCCGACTTGGCAAATCGCCGCCAACTGCGCGGCGATTGGGCTGGGGTCTGCCTTTAAGGAAGGCCGCGCTCATGCGGAAGGTCCAGTCTGATCGACCCTTGCCGCATCCGTATCACGCGCGCCTGAGTTCCGCATGGGGTGCATCGACACTGATGGTCCGGTCATACCCAGTCCTGACGAAGATCACGGCGCAACCGGTGATCCCCGCCGCCTGAATGTCCCCGGCCATGCCGTCCAGTTGGGTGCAAAGGCGCTTTTCCCCATGCCTTGAGGCGTCCGCGACCACTTCGACCTTTGTTCCCGGCAAGATGCCCTTGGCCAGCAAGCGTTCGGACAGGTACGCCGCGGCAGAGACGCCCATGTATATGGCAAGGGTCGTTCCAGGCTGAACCCGGCATTCGATGTCCGCGATGGCACCGTCGTCGCGATGGCGGGCTGTTGCCAGCACGAGCGTGTCGGTCTCTCCCCGGCAGGTAAGGGATTGGCCCAGCGACGCCGCAGCGGCACAGGCAGCGGTGACGCCGGGGACGATCTCGAACGCGATACCGGCCTTTCGGGCGGCGCGCAGCTCTTCTTCGAGCCGCCCGAAGATCCCCGGATCTCCGGATTTCAGCCGCACCACGCGGCGACCCTTGCGCGCCTCGGCGACCACGGCGGCGTTGATCCGGTCCTGCGGCCAAGCGTGAGCCCCGACGACCTTCCCGACGAAGACCCGTTCGGCGTCGCGGCGCGCAAGTTCCAGGACATCTTCCCCGACCAGCCGGTCGAAGAATATGACGTCCGCCTCTTGCAGGCGTTGCACGGCGCGCATGGTCAAAAGATCGCGCGCGCCCGGTCCGGCCCCCACGTAAGCGATACACCCCGCCGTCCCGATGTCCGGCGCCCCGCCCGCGGCCACAGCCTTCTTGATCGTTCGCGCCGCCTCCCGCTCGGCCCCGCGTGTCCATGCGGCGCGGGGTTCTTCGGCAAAGACCCAGCGCCAGAACGCCCTGCGGCCTTCCTTTGGCACCCGACCTGCGACGGCGTCCCGCATCCGGCCCGCGAAGGCCGCAAGCCCACCCAGGGTCGGCGGGAGCATCTGTTCGACCTGCGTCTTGATCTGCCGGGCCAGGACAGGCGCGGTCCCGTCTGTTCCGATGGCCACCACAACCGGATCGCGATCCACGATTGAAGGCGTCGTCAGGTCGCAAAGCGCCGGCTGATCCACCACATTCACCGGGCAGCGCACGGCCTGTGCCAACGCGTGCAGGCATGCGTCGATGCCGGGGCAGCCCGCCGCGACGAAAGCCATGGCGGCCCCCTCGAACACCCGGGCTGTTATCGGTTGGGCATGATGAACGGCCCGTCCGGCAGCGACCAGCGCAGCAAGCTCGGGGTCCAGTTCGGGGGCGGCAAAGACCAGCGTCGCATCGGTCTTGGTCACCAACCGCGCCTTCTGCGCCGCCTGCTCGCCACCGCCCGCGATGATGACGCGGCGCCCGGTGGTGCGGATGAACATGGGAAAACTGTGCATCGGTAGCCTTTCTTACGCCACGAGGTTTCGCGCGCGGTCCTGCCACAGCGCCTGGGCCGTGCGCCCGGGCGCGTCGATCCCGGCCGCATCCAGGGCAAGCGCCGCTGTCGACAGCACGATGGCCTCGGCAAACTCGTCCCGCAGGTCGCCCCGCCAGATCGCGCCAAGGGCAGCTGGATCGGACGGCGCGTCCGCAAGGCGGCGATGGGCGTCCAGCACCTGGGGCGCGGCGCCGGTCCAAGGCCGCCCCTCCCGCAGGCCGAACAGGGCAATCTCCTTTCCCGGGTGATGCTCGAACTCGCCGCCGCCGCCCTTCAGAACGCTCAATCGATCCAAGCCCAGATGCATGCCCGCATCGGCCTGAAGCTCCCGATAGGGCGGATGGAAAACGCCTTGGACGGCGGCTGGCGCGCCGCCCGGGTTCAGCATCCTGCACACCGTATTCACGCATGACCGCAACCCCAGCGTATCGCGCAGGCGCAGCAGGGCCATCACGCCGGGGGCCATCGTTTCCAGCGGCAGGTAGGCGATCCCGTCGGTGCCAAGGTGCCATGCGGCCTCGGCCATGCATTCAGCGGGGCGCAGGCCCAGCACCGGCAGCGCCGCACGGACCGACGCCCGGGTGCCCTGGTGGCTATTCCAGCCATGCAGCAGCACGGGCACGCCCGCATCCGCGACAAGCCGCGCGGCCAGCAGGAACCACGGCAGCCCTCGCGTGCGCCCCGCGGCATAGCTGGGCCAGTCCAGCGCGGGGCGGGTGCCCGACCAGGGGGGAAGCGCGGCGTGGGCGGCTGCGGCAAAGCCCGCGATCTCGTCTGCCGTCTCGCCCTTCATCCGCATCAGCATCAGGATCGCGCCCACGGCTTCGGGCGCGGCGCCTTCGGCCAGCATCGCGGTCATCGCCGCCTCGGCTTCGTCGCGTGTCATGGACCGTGCGCGGCCCTGCCCCCGACCGAGGATCTGGACGAAGGGCGCCAAGCTCATTCCGCGGCCTCCCGTCCTTGCGCCGGTGCCAGCAGGGCCGCGATCTCGGGCCGGCACGAGCCGCAATTGGTTCCTGCCGAAAGGGCGACGCCCACCGCCTCGACCGATAAAAGGCCGTCGGTCTCGATCGCGGTCAGGATCGTGTTCACCCCCACCCCGAAACACGAACACAGGATCGGCCCCGGATCGGGCCGGTCGGCCGGGGCGCGGCCGGTCAGCGGGTCGATTTCAGGAAGCGTCGCCAGATAGTCCCGCATCAGGCCAAGCGGACCCGGCCCGACGAAAAGCGCCGCTGCAAGGCGACCCTCTTCCCGGAACGCCAGCCGGGCGATGCCGCGGGCGGGGTCGCTGAGAACCTGGGCTTCGGCGGCCGGTAGGTCGAACAACGTACGCGCCGCAGCCTCCCAGTCTTGCGGCGCGTCGCGCCCGGCCAGCTCGGCCCGCCAGCCCGTGGCACTGCGCGCCACGGCCCAGTAATCGCAAGAGGGAGCCATAGGTGCGGCCGAGACGGCGAACCCGTACCATGCAGCGGCGAAGGGACGTGCGGCGCAGACGGACGCCTTGCTTTCCGGCTGGCCGGATACCGGATCGGTCGCACCCGCCACCAGCGCATCGATCCGGCCCGAAGGCGCTGTTTCACCGGTCCAGTGCATCGGCGCGAAAAGCGTGCCGGGCTGGACCGCGTCCGTCACCGTGGCGCGCAGGATGGCGCGGCCCGTGGGCGCGGACAGGTCGACCAGCGTATCGGCCGCGATGCCAAGCCGTGCGGCATCGCAGGGATGGATTTCGACGAAGGGCTCGGCCAAGTGGGCCGACAATCGCGCCGAGCGTCCTGTGCGGGTCATCGTGTGCCAGTGATCGCGGACCCGGCCCGTATTCAGCCGGAACGGAAAACGCGGTTCATGTTTCGCGGCCGGTGCCCGCCATGTGACGGGGACCATGCGCATCCGACCGTCCGCGTGGAACGACCGACCATCCGCGAAGAACCGCCCCCCGCGCTTCGCGGCCACCGGCCAGCGCGTCGGAGCCAGATCGGCATAGGCCCCGTCCGACAGGTCTGCCAAGGCAGAGATATCGAAATCCCGTCCGAACCCGCCAGCGATGCCCGACAGCGCGGCATGCTCGCGGAAGATCTCTGCCGGGCCGTCGTAGTCGAAGGCCGCTTTATGGCCCATCCGTCGGGCGACCTGGGCCACGTGCCACCAGTCGGGACGGGCCCGGCCCGGCCCGGCAAGCGCCGCGCGCTGGCGCGAGATTGTCCGGTCGGAATTGGTGACCGTGCCGTCCTTTTCGGCCCAGGCGGCGGCGGGCAACAGCACATCGGCCAATCGCGCCGTGTCCGTGTCGGCGGTGATGTCGGACACGACGGTGAAGTCGCAGGCAGCGATGGCCGCGCGCACGGCGTCGGCCTCGGGCAGCGTCGCGGCGGGGTTCGTATGCATGATCCAAAGCGCCTTGATCCGCCCCGAGGCCACGGCGCGAAACATCTCGACTGCCTTCAGCCCCGGGGCGCTGGCTAGGCGCGGCGCGTCCCAGAACTCGGCGACGGCGGCACGGTGGGCCGGAACCTCGATATCCAGGTGACACGCCAGCGTGTTTGACAGGCCGCCGACTTCGCGCCCCCCCATCGCATTTGGCTGCCCGGTGACCGACAGCGGCCCCTGCCCGGGCTTGCCGATCCGCCCTGTGGCAAGGTGGCAGTTGAGGATCGCGTTCACCTTGTCGGTGCCGCTACTGGACTGGTTCACACCCTGGCTGAACACGGTGACGACCTTGTCCGTCCCGATCCATAACCGGAAGAACCGGTCCACCAAATCAGGGGCAAGGCCTGTCGGTTCCAAGCTGTCCGTGCGGGCGGCGGCGAGCGCCGCTTCCAAGCCGTCAACACGGTCAACATAACCCGGGTCGAACGCGCCGGTCTCCGCGATCTCGCGAAGCAGCGCGTTGAACAACGCCACGTCGGACCCGATGTGCAATGGCAGGTGCAGGTCGGCCCCGTCGCAGGTGGCGGTGCGCCGCGGATCGACGACAATGATCTTCGTACCCCGCGCGGCCTTTGCGGCCAAGACGCGCTGGTGCAGGACGGGGTGGCACCATGCCAGGTTCGACCCGACCAGCACCACCAGATCGGCCTGGTCCAGGTCCTCGTAGGTGCCGGGCACAGTGTCGGTGCCGAAGGCGCGCTTGTGCCCCGCCACGGTAGACGCCATGCACAGCCGCGAGTTGGTATCGATATTGGCGGTGCCGACGAAGCCCTTCATGAACTTGTTGGCGACGTAGTAATCCTCGGTCAGCATCTGGCCGGAGGCATAGAAGGCGACGCTGTCGGGACCGTGTTCGGCGATGGTCGCGGCGAAACGGTCCGCGACGCGGTCCAGCGCCGTGTCCCAGTCGGTCTCGTGCCCGCCGATCCGGGGGGCAAGGAGGCGCCCCTCGGCTCCGACCGTCTCGGCCAGCGCCGATCCCTTCGAGCACAGCCGCCCGCGATTGGCCGGATGGTCGGGATCGCCGCGCACGCTCAACCCCTCTCCGTCCGGCGTCAGGATCACGCCGCAGCCCACCCCGCAATAGGGACAGGTAGAGCGGACCTCGCTCACGCCGCGCTCCGCTTGCCGACCGCCTCGGCATCGATGAGGATCCGTCCCCCCTCAACGCGGACGGGATAGGTGGCGATGCGCCCCTCGTCCGCGCCTTGCGCCTCGCCGGTTTCGAGCGACCACACCCAGTTGTGCAGCGGACAGGTCACCTTACGGTCGTGGACGATCCCTTCGGCCAACGGACCACCCTTGTGGGCGCAGGTGTTCGAGGTGGCGAAGACCTCGGCCCCGGCGGTGCGGAACAGCGCCACGCAGCCCGCCGGCGTCTTGACCACGCGCGCACCGCGCAGGGGGATGTCGTCCAGCGCACCGATGTCGATCCAGCTCATTCGGCGGCCTCCAGTGTCAGGTCTGCGATGGGGGCGAAGGCGCGCGCCTTCTCGCGCACCGCCAGTTCCGCCCAGGGGTCGGTCTGGTAGATCGTCTGGGAAAGGTCGAACCGCTCGACCAGTGCCGTGCGGGTGGCAGCGTCCGAGAGGGTTTCCTTGACCCAGTCAAGCCCCACCTTCGACAGCCACTTGTAGGGCCGGTCCAGATACTTGGCGTGTTCGCGGTAAAGCTGAACGAAGGCGACGGTCCATTCCACAGCCTCGTCCTCGGTCGCGACCTTGACCAGGCGCTCGACCTCCTTCACGTCCATGCCCGCGGCACCGCCGACTCCGATCTCGAAGCCTGAATCCACGCATACGATGCCCACATCCTTGCAGGTCGCCTCGGCGCAGTTGCGGGGGCAGCCCGAAACGGCGAGCTTCACCTTGTGCGGCGTCCACGACCCCCACAGCCGCCTTTCCAGACGGATGCCCAGGCCCGTCGAATCCTGCGTTCCGAACCGGCAGTGATCGGTGCCCACGCAAGTCTTCACCGTACGCAGTCCCTTGGAATAGGCATGCCCCGAAACCAGGCCGGCCGCGTTCAGATCGGCCCACATGGCGGGCAGATCCTCGCCCTTCACGCCCAGAAGGTCGATGCGCTGGCCGCCGGTGACCTTGACCGTGGGCACGTCGTATTTCTCGGCCGCGTCGGCGATGGCGCGCAGTTCGGCGGCCGAGGTGATCCCGCCCCACATCCGCGGCACGACGCTGAACGTGCCGTCCTTCTGGATGTTGGCGTGCTTGCGTTCATTCACGAAGCGGCTTTGCGGGTCGTCCAGATATTCCAGCGGCCAGTCGGCCAACAGGTAGAAGTTCACCGCCGGGCGGCAAACGTGGCAGCCGTTCGGGGTGCGCCATCCCAGTTCCTGCCAGACCGCGGGTTGCGATTTCAGTTCCTGCGCCTTGATCAGGCGGCGCACGTCCTCGTGGGACAGGTCGGTGCAGCCGCAGACGGGCTGTGCGGCGGGCATCGCGAAGGCCTCGCCCAGCGTGGCGGCCAGGACCTGTTCGACAAGCCCCGTGCAGGTCCCGCAGGACGCGCTGGCCTTGGTCTGCGCGCGCACTGCGCCGAGGTCGGTCGCCCCCCCTTCGATGGCGCTGACGATCTGACCCTTGCAGACGCCGTTGCAGCCGCAGATCTCTGCGTCAGCCGGCAAGGCTGCAACGGCGGCCATAGGGTCCGCCGCAGCCCCCCCTTGGTACGCGGGTCCGAAGATCAGCGTCTCACGCATCTCGGAGACATCGGTGCCGTCCTTGATCAGACCAAAGAACCAGTTGCCGTCGGCCGTGTCGCCATACATCACCGCGCCGACCAGCCGGTCATCCTCGACCACCAGCCTCTTGTAGATGCCGCGGGCGGGGTCGCGGAAGACGATGTCCTCGCGCCCCGGGCCTTCGGCGAAATCGCCGGCGCTGAATAGGTCGCAACCTGTCACCTTGAGCTTGGTGGACAGCTGCTTCGGGGCGAACGCGGCCTCCTGCCCCAGAAGCGTCGCAGCCAGCACCTTGGCCTGGTCATAGAGGGGGGCGACAAGGCCGAAGAGCTGCCCCGTAAATTCCACGCATTCGCCCAGCGCAAAGACGTCCGGGTCCGAGGTCTGCATCTGCGCGTCGACCTCGATGGCACGGCCGACCGTCAGCCCGGCGTCCCTGGCCAGCGCGACGGCCGGTCGGATGCCGACAGCCATGACGACCAGATCGGCCGGCAGAACCGTGCCGTCCTCAAGCTCGACCGTCTCGACCTTGCCGTCCCCCCGGATGCACTTGGTGGATGCCTGGGTCATCACGGTGATCCCCCGCCGCTCCAGATCGGCGCGCAGAAGATATCCCGCCGCAGGATCCAGCTGACGCTCCATCAGGTGTCCGGCGAGGTGAAGGACCGTCACCTCCATACCGCGCAGGCGCAGGCCCGCGGCGGCTTCCAGCCCCAGCAGACCGCCGCCGATCACCACGGCGCGAGCGCCTTGCGGCTGGTCGATCATCCGGTTGGTGTCGTCGAGGTCGCGATAGGCGATCACTCCGTCGAGGTCATGCCCGGGGCACGGCACGATGAAGGGGTCCGAGCCGGTGGCGATCACCAGCCGGTCATACGGCACCTCGCCGGTCGTGCCGACCACCACGCGGCGGTCACGGTCGATCCGCCGGATCCGCTCGCCAAACCGGCAAGTCACGCCGTGTGCCGCGTACCAATCGTCGTCATGGGTGACGATCTCGGCATAGCTCTTCTCTCCTGACAGGACCGGCGATAGCATGATGCGGTTGTAGTTGCCGCGCGGTTCGGCGTTGAACAACGTGACCTCGAACTTTTCGGGGGCGGCCTCGAACAGATGCTCCAGCAGGCGGCCCGAGGCCATGCCCGCGCCAATGACCACAAGTCTTTCCATCATCCGCTCCTCAGCAATACCAGGCTACAACATGGGCAAGCTCGCCGCCCCGGTGGATCGGCAGGCCAACCATCATCGCGTAGTCGCCCGCCGCGGCCCCCGTTTCGGTGACCGGCAGACCGGTGGCCAGCACCCGGCCCACCGGGCCTTCCCAGGCATGGGCGATGCGCTCGTTCCCGGCATTCTCGGGGTCCCAGAGCGGCCCCTCGCGTTCGCAGATGCCGTCGATCAGGCGGGCTGTTCCGCGCGGTCCTGTTCGTGCGGCGCGGGCGTCCCAGATTTCGAAACGCCGTGCGATGGGGGTTCCCCGGGCCGACAGCAACGTCAGAACATAGGTCTGCCCCCCCGGGACCGGCACGGGCAGGCCGAGGCCTGTGGTCAATCCCGCCTGGCCCGCGCTTTCGGCGCGGACAAAGCGGTATCCGGACCCCAGATCACGCATCAGGATCGGCGTCTGCGCCGCCCAGACCCCGCCCGGAAGCCCTTGCCCGCGCGGGAACCGGGTGTGCTGGCTGACCCATTCGAAATGCGTCGCGGCCCCGTAATACCCGTCATCCAAGCTCAGCACTCCGTCGGCTTCGGCCCAGACCTCGATCGCGCCGGTGCGCACGGCGTCGTCGGCGCAAAGCACCACAAGCACAGCCTTCAGGGACTGCCCGGCAAAGACCGGCACCGCGACGGCACTGGTCAGACCGACCGCGCGTGCGGCCTCGGCGCGCTTGAAATAGGATCCGTCGAAGCCTTTCAGCACGACCGGGCGCGCCTCGGCCCACGCCTTGCCGGGAAGACCTTCACCCTTGGCAAAACTTTCCTGGCGCGAGGCGTCGGCGAAGGCCGAGTGGGGCCCGTAAACGCCACCCGACAGCACCAGCCGGCCGCCTTCGGGGATCCAGACCTCGGCCACCTCGACGAAGGTGCGGGTCGTTTCCAGAACGGTGTCCATGGCGCTCATTCCGCTGCGATGGCCGATTTGGCCGGTTGCGATTTGGGGCGCGCGCCGTGCTCGTATTCCTCGAGGAAATTCAGCACCTGCTCGCGGTATAGATAGTAGTCAGGATGCTCCAGCAGCGCCTTGCGGCTGCGCGGGCGCGGCAAGTCCACGTCGACGATCTTGCCGATGGTCGCCTGCGGGCCGTTGGTCATCATCACCACGCGGTCGGCCAGCAGGATCGCCTCGTCCACATCGTGCGTGACGCAGATCGCGGTGACCTTCGTGCGGTCCCAGACCTCCATCAGCACCTCTTGCAACTCCCACCGGGTGAGGCTGTCGAGCATGCCGAACGGTTCGTCCAGAAGCAGCAGCTTGGGCGACAGGGCGAAGGCCCGGGCGATGCCCACTCGCTGCTTCATGCCGTTGGACAGATCGGTCGCGGGCCTGTCCATCGCGTCGCCGAGGCCCACCCGTTCGAGGTAGTATTCCACGACGTCCTGCCGTTCGGCGCGGCTGGCGCGCGGATAGACCTTGTCGACGCCAATGGCGACGTTCTCCTTCGCGGTCAGCCACGGAAACAGCGAAGGTGACTGGAACACGACTGCACGCTCGGGGTCGGCGCCCGTCACGTGCCGCCCGTCCAGCTTGATCGCACCCTTGGAAATCTCGTTCAGGCCGGCAGCCATGGTCAGGACGGTGGACTTGCCGCATCCCGAATGGCCGATCAGCGAAATGAACTCGCCCCGGTTCATCTTCAGGTCGAAATCCTCGACCACCGTCAGCGGACCCTTGGGCGTGGGATACACCTTGTGCAACTGCGAGAAATCTACGAACCGCTCGTCTATCAGGCCGTCGCGGGCGTCCTTCTGGACCTTGGGAAGGCCGTGGATCGGGGTCACGTTCGGCAGGGCCTTCTTGCCCCCCGCCTCGGTCTTGATCCCGACATCCATCAGATAGCCGGTGATGTCAGCGCGCAGGCGCTTGAAGCCCTCGTGGTGGTTCATCGCCCCCCGCTCGCGCGGGCGGGGGATTCCGACGGTGAACTCGCGCCCCAGCGTCCCCTCGGGGGTCAGGGCGATGATCCGGTCGGCCAGAACTATGGCCTCGTCCACATCGTTGGTGATCAGCACACAGGTCTGCTTTTCGTGCTGCCAGATCGCCTCGATCTCGTCGGCCAGATTGGCGCGGGTCAGCGCGTCGAGCGCAGACAGCGGCTCGTCCAGAAGCAGAAGGTCGGGGTTCATGGCAAGCGCGCGGGCCACGTTCACCCGTTGGCGCATCCCGCCCGACAATTCGGCGGGGCGGCGTCCGGCAGCATGCCCAAGGCCCACCATCTTCACGTAATGGGCGACCTTGGACTCCTTCTCCTTCGTGGGAAGGCTCGGAAAGACCGTGTCCACCGCCAGGCGCACGTTGCCGGTGACGGTCAGCCACGGCATTAGCGAATAGCTTTGAAAGATCACGCCCCGTTCCGGCCCCGGTCCGGTGACGGGCTTGTCCTTGTAGGTGACGTGGCCCCTGGTAGGCGCCTCCAACCCCGCCATGAGGTTGATGAGGGTCGTCTTGCCGGTGCCCGAAAACCCAAGCAGGACTAGGAACTCGCCCTCGGCCACGGTCAAATCGATGCCCTTGAGCACCGGCGTTTCGCCATAGCTTTTGTGGACGCCTTGGAATGTCAGGATACCCATACCGCTCACCGCTGGTTCGTGAAGGTGAAGGCCGCCTGGATCGCGAACATCAGGCGGTCCAGAAGGAAGCCGATGATGCCGATGGTGAACACAGCCACCATGATCCGCGCGAGCGAGGACGAACTGCCGTTCTGGAACTCGTCCCAGACGAACTTGCCCAGGCCGGGGTTCTGGGCCAGCATCTCGGCGGCGATCAGGACCATCCAGCCGACTCCCAGCGACAGGCGCAGACCGGTGAAGATCAGCGGCAGGGCCGAAGGCAGCACCAGCTTGGTGATCTTGGTGTAGGTGTTCATCTTCAGCACCTTCGAGACGTTCACCAAATCCTTGTCGATCGACGCGACCCCAAGCGCGGTGTTGATCAGCGTCGGCCAGAGCGAGCAGAGCGTGACCGTGATGGCCGAGACCAGGAACGACTTGGCGAACAGCCCGTCATTCGTGGCGTAAACGGCCGAAACGATCATGGTGACGATGGGCAGCCAGGCCAGCGGACTGACCGGCTTGAAGATCTGGATGATCGGGTTCAGCGCGGCGTTGGCGGTGGGCGACAGACCGGCTGCGATCCCCAGTGGGACGGCGACGGCGGTGGCGATCAGGAACCCGAAGAACACCGTCCCGATAGAGGTCCGGATCTGTTGGTAGAAGGACGGTGCGCCGGTATAGGCCACGGCGCTGACCTCGTCGCCCCTGCCGGCCTCCACAAGTCGCTCGTTGCGCAAGGCGACCATCTCCTCGAACCGGGCGCGCTGTTCGCCGGTGCGCACGGCATCGGCATGCAGGCCCTGCGCTTCCTGCCACACTTGCGCAGGCCCCGGCACGGCCCCCAGTGACGTCTGAACCTGCGGCGCCAGTATCGCCCACAGCGCTAGGAATCCCATGATCGCCAGAAGCGGCACGCCCAGAAGGCGCCAGATCTCGGACAGCTGGCCTTTGGGATTGTCGCCCGCGGCGGCCCGCAGCAAGGGGGTCAGGAACGAAAGCCCGAAGACGTTGAACCAGGCATCGGCCTTGTTGATGCGGGTGAACCACCGGGCGCGGCGCGCCTCGCGGTGCTGGGCTTCCATGGCGTTGGGATCGACGGCGGTCATGGGGATCTCCGGTTTGTCGATGACATCTGGGGGGAGGTCCGCGGCGACCGCGCACCTCCCCGGGATCGTGGGGCGGTCAGCCCTCGACGCCGGACCCGGTGACGGTCTGTCCGTCTTTCAGGCCAATGCTCAGGCTTTCGAGGTAGCCGGTCGGGTTGCGCCCGTCATAGGCCAGGCCGTCGATGATATCCTCGGCCGGGGTCGGTTCCTTGTAGCCGTCGGTGTCCCACGGGAAGCCGTCCTCGGGCGCCATCCCCTCGTCCACCAGCATCCGCGCGGCTTCGAGGTAGATGTCGGGGCGATAGACGGACTCGGCAGTGTCGAAATACCACTGGTCGTCCTTGGCCTCGGCGATCTGTCCCCAGCGGCGCATCTGCGTGAGGTACCACACCGCGTCGGAGTAGAAGGGATAGGTCGCGTTGTAGCGGAAGAAGACGTTGAAATCGGGGACTTCGCGGACGTCGCCCTTCTCGTACTCGAAGGTGCCGGTCATCGAATTGGCAATGACCTCTTCGTCCGCGCCGACATATTCGGGCCGGGCAAGGATCGCGACCGCTTCCTCGCGGTTGGCATTATCGTTCTCGTCCAGCCAGATGGCGGCGCGGATCAGCGCCTTGGTCAGCGCCAGCGTGGTGTTCGGGTTTTCCTCGGCGAACTCGGCAGTGATGCCGAAGACCTTTTCGGGGTTGTTCTTCCAAATCTCGTAATCGGTGATGACCGGGACCCCGATGCCCTTGAACACCGCCTGCTGGTTCCAGGGTTCACCTACGCAATAGCCGTGGATCGTCCCGGCCTCGAGCGTCGCAGGCATCTGCGGCGGGGGCGTGACGGACAGCAACACGTCCGCGCCGATCTGGCCCGTCGCGTCGCCGTCGCCGTAAAAGCCGGGATTCAGACCACCCGCGGCCAGCCAGTAGCGCAGTTCGTAATTGTGGGTCGAGACGGGGAACACCATGCCCATCTTGAACGCCTCGCCATTCTGGTTGAACTGCTTGACCACGGGCACCAGCGCCTCTGCGCTGATCGGATGCTGCGGCAGTCCGTCGGCGTTTTCCGGGATATTGGGTTTCATCATGTCCCAGACCTCGTTCGACACCGTGATGCCGTTGCCGTTCAGGTCCATGGAGAAGGGCGTGACGATATGCGCCTCGGTGCCGTAGCCGATGGTCGCGGCCAGCGGCTGACCGGCCAGCATGTGCGCACCGTCCAGCGTGCCGTCGATGACCCCGTCCAGCAGCACCTTCCAGTTGGCCTGCGCCTCGAGCGTGACGAACAGCCCCTCGTCCAGAAAATACCCCTGCTCGTACGCGACGGCGAGCGGGGCCATGTCGGTCAGCTTGATGAAACCGAGGGTCAGCTGGTCCTTCTCCAGCTCCAGCATCTGCGCGAGGGCGGGGCTGGTAAGGCATGTGGTGGCGGCTAGGCCGAGCAGGAATTGTTTCATGTCGTCGTCCCAATTCGGGCCGGCATAGGGGCCGGCCAAACACGCAAAAAGCCGCTGACGCACCTCGCCTGTCTGGCAAGGGGTCGAGCGGCTTTGCTCATCATCCCGGTCGTTCGGGTGTTCGGTCGCGACCGGCCCCGTTGCCTGTCGCACTTCGTTCATGCACCCCGCCGCCGGGGTCTGAAACAGAATTCGTCGTGCTACATGGCGAATGCGCCGCAATGCGGCATCGTTTTCGCCCCCTGCTCAAGAACAAGGCATTGTCATAACGCCGGATCGAACGTGCCACCGTCAAAAAAGGCATTGCGCCACAATGTCGTCTGCCCTCGAACCCCAGCGACGGAAGAATCGACCCCCAGCGCTCCCTCAACGCGGGAGGAGGCGGCGGGAAGGTCCGCGGCCGTCTGCTTCAGCGCCGCCCGGTAGAGGTCGCTGCGGAACACGGACGAGGCGGCACCGACCGCACGACGTCGGTCCAGCCCCGTGCGCGCGGCAAGTTGACCCCCGATCCAAGCCGCCTGGCTGCGCCAGGGGAAGTTCGCCCCGCCCTCGTGGAAAGCAACGAAACGTGGGGCGGTTTGGCTTTGGCCCGACGGGGCACGGATCAGGCGACCGGTCAGCGCCCGCTCGATCAGGTCTGGGGCGATGTCCAGATACGCCCGGCGCGAAAGAAGCTCGGCCGCCAGGGACCGACCGTCCGCGGTATCGAGCCAGCGCCCCGCCCGCCAGACCGCGCGGATCAGGCGGCCGGACAAGTCCGGCTCGGCCTCCGCCCAGTCGCGGCGCATCGCGAGCACCTTTTCCGGCGCCGAGGCCCAGATCGCGCAACCCGGCAACAGAAGCTCCCCCACGCCGCCCTCGACCGCCTTCGATCCCCAGGGCTCGCCCACGCAGAACGCGTCGATCTCTCCGGCGCGGATCGCATCAGCCATCAGCGGGGGTGGGACGGTGCGGATGGACAGGCTTTGCGGACTGGGTCGGCCTAACGCGGACAACCAGTAGAAGACCAGTTCCGCATGCATCGAAAACGGAAACGGCACCCCGATGCGCAGGGGTTCGGGCGCAGCGGCGATCAGTGCGCGGCCCGCGGCATGGGCGTCCGTGAAGTCGAACTCATGGCCCGCATCGCGCATCCGGTCTGCAAGAGCGGTGCTGACCCCGACCACCGTGCCGTTCACCGACAGCACCGAGACCGCGTCGATCGCGGCGCCACCCCCGCCCAGGCCCAACGCCATGGCCACGGGAACCGGGGCGAGCATATGCGCCGCGGCGACCTGCCCGAAGGACAACGCGTCCCGGGCCGAGGACCACGACGGCGCGCGGCGGAACTCCAGCGCGATCCCTTCCTCGGCGGCGAACCCCATTTCGTGCGCGACGACCAACGGCGCGGCATCGACGAGGGGTACGAACCCGATCTCCAGCGTCGCGGCCCTCACCCCAGAAGCCCCGCCGCCGTGACCAGCGCCTCGGCCACGTCGGCAACCCGACGCCCCTGATCCATCGCGGTCCGCCGAAGCAGAGCATAGGCCTCGTCTTCGGGAATGCCGCGCGCGCGCATCAAAAGCCCCTTTGCGCGGTCGATCACCTTGCGCTCTTCCAGCGCGCGTTTCGTCTCGGCCAGTTCCGCGCGCATTCGCTGCATCAGGCGAAAGCGCGCGATGGCCGCGTCCAGCACCGGCTTGACCCGCGCGGGCGTCAGGCCATCCACGACATACGCCGACAGGCCCGCCTCGATGGCGGCCGTGGACAGGCCTTCATCGCTGCGGTCCACGAAAAGCGCGACGGGCCGGTCGAGCGGTCCGCTGGCCAGCGTGAGTTCCTCGATCACGTCCCGGGACGGATCAGCCACGTCGATCAACACCAGGTCAGGTTTGCGCTGCACGATCTGACGCGCGAGCGCTGCCCGCTCTGCGATGACGTGAACCCGGTAATCCGTGGCGTCCGTCAAAGCATCGACGATAAGGCGCGCCCGCTCGGGATCAGGTTCGACGACGACAATGGTAAGCGGATCGAGCATGGCCTTATTGAACAGCAGTGGCGCGCAAGCGACCTCAAGGTGTTCTGGTCCGGGTACGGTTCGGTCATTGTATTTGCGTAGATTTTAGCCTTGGCACCCCTGCATCGCCCAAACGCCACGCTTATGGCGAAAGGCACGTTTAGGTCGGGCCGGCGGGGTTCGCTCACGACGATCCTGTGGTCGTCCTCAATCCGTTGATCCGCGCAGGTCCCGCGCCGGAGCAAACGGTCCCCCACAGGGGTCATCAACCGGCGCGATGCCTTTGATCAGGCGGTCCCTCGCTGCTGTTCAGCTACAGCTGCCAGTGGCCCCCGCCCGGACCTTCAACAAAGCCCCTACGATCATGTGCGTGCTTGACTGCCGGACTCGGGCTTTCCCGTTATATTGCAGGAATTCGTTTTTCGGACGTTGCCTGCTCCCCCATTACGTCCCGTGGGTGATCATGGTAAGCACCCCGGCCGGGTTCCGGTATTTGCCGGAACGCCGCAGTTTCCAGTTGGTGCCCCGTGCGGTCGCGGTGTCACGGAATTTCCGTTACCGCACAGGAGCACACGAAAGGGATCGATACGCCCTTGGCGTCAGACGCATCCATGGCTTACGCAGCGTCGCGCAAAGGTACGGGCGTCCTCTTCTCGGCCGATGGAGCCGGGGTCGTTTCGACCGAGTTCTCGGTAGCGACGAGAGCGTTCAGTTCCTCGGATTGCCGGGCAAGATCGTTCGCCGCTTCTGCTGCCTGCGAGGCGAGGCCATCGTTCTGCTCGATCACGCGTTGAAGCTCGGCAATGGCCGTTCGAATTTGCTCGGACCCGATGGTCTGTTCGCGCATCGCGGCCGATATATTCCGGTTGGCGTCCGCGGTGCGGTCGATTTCCGGCAAAAGCTCGGCCAGCATCGCACCCGCTTCGGTCGAGACTTCCATCGTGTTTCCGGAAAGTGCCGAGATCTCGGCCGAAGCGTCCCGCGCGCGCTCGGCCAGTTTACGGACCTCGGCCGCTACGACAGCGAACCCGCGGCCATGCGAGCCCGCCCGCGCGGCTTCGACTGCGGCGTTCAGCGCCAACAGATCGGTCTGACGGGCGATATCCTGGATCACTACGATCTTCCGGGCGATGTCCTGCATCGCGGTCACAGCACTGGCCACCGTGCTTTCGGCAAGGCGCGCGCTTTTCAGTGCCTTGGCCGAACTGCGTTCGGTCGCGGACACATCCTCGGCCGTGCTGCGGATCGAGGCGCTGATTTCCTCGATCGAAGAGGATGCCGCCTGGACAGACCCGGACTGACGCCGCGCACCCTCGGCCATCTCGTTCGCGACCGTGCTGAGCTGCGCGCTGTTCTCCTCGATCGCGCCGATGCCGCTCTTGGCTGCGTTGAGCATTCTTGAGATCTTGTCGTTTGCTTCGGCCTGTTCGACCCGAGCTGCTTCGGACGTCTCCAACGCCCGCTTCTGTGCGATACGGATGTCCTCTGCTTGTCGATGATGCCCGATGACCATCGCACAAAGCCCGGCCGTCTCGACGATCAGAACGACGGCGTGGACGATCGTACGCTCAAGGTTCGTTCCCCCGGGATAGATCAGTTCGGGCAGCGCAAAATTCAGGCCCAGGTGATGGACTGCAACGATCGCGGCCGCCGCAAGCAGCGCCCGGGCGTCGAACAGCAATGACAAGATCGCCAGCATGGCAAAGAAATACATGTGCATGTCGACCTGCCACGCATGTCCCGCCATCACACCCACAAGGATCGCAGGTTGCGCGATCAGCGCGCATGCAAGCGTAACCCGCCCGCGGACTTGCGAAAGGTAGAGGTCCAACGTCGCTAGCCCCGAGAGGGCAAGGGACGCGGCCACGGGAAGGACCCAGTTCCCGTCCCTGAGCAATGCGATCGTCAAGACGAGCGGGACGTGCAGCCAGCAGAAGGCGAGCATCGCGCGAAGCTTCAGGGGCATCGATGCGATTTCCGATGCAACAGGTTTTGTCATTACAATTTCCTAGATCGTGACACAGAAAGCGCGCGACAAACGTCCGTCGAGGACAAGCCACGCACCGGATTGCCTTAGGTATTCCTGAAAATCAGGCACTTGCGAATAAACCAGACCAACGAATGGAACACGGCCCGGCAGGATCACATATGCGGATGCAGAAGCCGCAACACGATCCGCACTGGTCCAGGGCGCGGCCAGCACAAGAACGGGCGCGCCAGGCACCGGGGCGTTCTGCCCGATCAGAATCCCAAGCGGTGTACCAATGCCGATCGTCAAAACGCCGACAAGCGGCAAGTATCGGACCCACTTTGACATCCTTCTCATGGGTCAACTGGACCACATACGGATTAATGCCGCCCTAACGGGATCCAAGCATTCGCGCGACGAGGACCGATTTGGCCCGGACGACCACGTTTGCGCGAGCGATGCTTCCTTCGGACGCCGGCTTGGGACAAAAGCCCTATCGAAGATGGCCAAATTCTCCGCCGTAACGTCAGCCGAGGAACCGAGAATGCAGTTCTGGATCACGATCGGCCTGATACTCGTTCTGTCCGCCCTTGGACTGACATACGAGATTGCCGCCGGACGGGTGCTTGCCCCATTCTTCGGGACGTCACTGCTGACCTGGACATCGGTCATCGCGACAGTGTTGGCAGGCTTCTCACTGGGCAGTGCATGGGGTGGGTTCGTGGCTGAGCAGGAACGCCAGGACGCGGTCGGCACGGTGCGCGGTGCGTTGGTCGCCACGGCTGTTCTGATGGCCTTGTCGCCCACGGCATTGGGACTGGTTCACGCCTGGGGCGCACGGGGCACCGGGGGAATGCTGCTCAGCGTCGTGCTGGCCTTCTTCCCCGCTTCGGTCTTCGTCACACTGCCCTCGCCATATCTTGCAAAACGGGCGATCGAGGCCCGTCCGGGCCGCGAGGGCTCGTCCCTGGGTGTGGTGCTGGCGGCCGGGTCCCTGGGGGCCATCCTCGGCGCGGTTCTGGCGGGGTTCGTGGCCCTGCCCTTGCTCGGCTCGGCAGCGACCTTCGCGGTCTGCGGCGGGGCCGCCCTCCTTTGCCTGGCGTTCGTTCGCTGCGATACGACTGGCCGCGAAACTGGCGAGACGGTGCGCACGCCCGGGCCACCTGGCGGCGTGGTGGTCGCGGCGGCGGCCTTCGTCGTATTGGCCGGCGTGGCCGGCGGTCCGCTGTGCCAATATGAATCCGGACTGTCCTGCATTCATGTTGCCCCCCGGGGGGGCGATATCCGGCTATTCTCCGACCGAACGCTGCAAGCGGCCGAACCTGCCGTGCTGGAAGATGCGGACGAAGAGCGATCCGAGCTTGCCCTCTCCTATACGCAATGGATTTGGACCCGGATGGACCACGATCTGGGCGCTGACCCGTCGGTTCTGTTCGTCGGCGGGGGCGGATACACGCTGCCCACCCGCCTTCTTGCCTCCCGCCCGGGGGCCGAGGCGATCACCGTCGAAATCGACCCGCTCGTGACAAAGGTGGTACGCCGGCACATGCCGCGCGCGGGCGATATGATCGAGCGTACCGGCTATGATGCCGAAAACGCCGGCGAAAGCGAAACGGCACGCCTGGGCATCGTTCATGCGGATGGACGCGTCTTTCTGAACGAGACGGACCGCCGCTTCGACGCCGCGGTAATGGACGCATTCTCCTCGAGTTCCGTTCCGGCCCATCTGGTCACGCGCGAGACCTTCACGCGGCTTCGCCAGATCGTCGACGGCCCCGTGTATGTGAACCTGATCGACACGCCTGACGGTCCGCTTGCGCGTGGGGTTCATGCAATCCTCGCCGACCTCTATCCCCATGTGGAGGCCGTTCAGGGCGATACCAATGCGTTCGGCCGGGCGAACCTGGTCCTTGCGGCCTCCGGCGCGCCGTTGGCTGCGCTGGACACCTTGCCCGAAGGATACGCGCGAACCGAAATCTCGCCCGGCCGGGCCTTCACGGACGACAGGGGTTGGGTGGGCCATCGGTAGCAGCCCCCGGACACCGGCTTATCGCACGCCGAGCGGTCCGCAATAGCCCGCTCCGTCGGTCACTGCCCAAGCCACCCCGTTCCCGGCCCAAGAACAGATGCGCAGCACAGTTCGCCCAAACCGCAGTGCCGCCATCAGAATGATGTTCATGGCGAGGTACGAATTCATCTGGAAGGTTATGTTGACTTGGATCGCACCTGACAGGTGGTGAAACTTCCGGCAAATGCGCCGGCGAGAGGGTGCGATGACAGCTGTGCAACCGGTCTGCGGAGGCGCTTCGGGAGAAGGTCGGGATAGCCCTAGGCGAACGCTCCTCTGCCCCTCTGGTCAAGCATGTCGGCGACAGCGCAAACCACGGCATATTGCCCTTGATGGGCGATCCGGAAGTCCTCGCCGTAGATCGTCTCGTCCGGGGCTTCGGTGATCAGCGTCACGGGATAGGGCTCGTCTTCCGTCTCCGTCACGGTGAACGGAATGCTGTCCGCGTGCAGCTCGAATGCACGGTGAGAGACATAGCGATCATAGAGGCCCAGCATCCGTCGGTTCTGGCGCACCAGTTCGGGCAGGTTCGTCAGGGCGGCCAAGGCGACCTCCAGGACCTGTCGCGCCAGTCCGGCCCGGCCCGGGGCGTGTCGCAGGATCAGGAAGAACCCCTTGGGGATAGTCCATTGACCGAACCCGCGGGGAATGTAGCCCGACAGGGGACGGGTCCATTCGTGCGAAGGGTAACCGTGAAGGTTGACGTGCACCTCGGCGGCAAGATTGGCGCGCGCCAAATCCCGGATGGCGCTTTCGTGCATGCCCCCGCCGTGGCTGAGGTCGGCCCCGCCGGAGGTATACCGCGCAGCATGGTGCATGTGGTTGGGATGTGTTCGGCAAAGCTCTTGGAACACGGCGTAGCCGTCGGGATTTTCCAGCGGGTTCAGCGTAAAACTGACCGCCCCCTCGGCCGCCAGATCGCGTGCGGCGCGCAAGGCGCCGATGATCGGAGAGCTTTCGTTGGCGTGCTGACCGGCCGAGATCGCAAGCCGTCCCGGCCCGCTGCCCGCGACGAACGTGCCCCGCACCGCCCGGCCCTGCCGGGATCGGGCCGTGAACAAGGTGCCGCCCAGGGCGTCGAGATGCGCGCCGATGGCCGCAGGCGTCAGCCAGTGCGTCGCGCCGTCCAGTTCTGGACGTATCGTATCCTCCGCTTCGTCGGTAGCTGCACCTGAAGTCAGCCGCATCGAAAGGCGCGGTGTCGGACCCATGACGATCCGGGGGACGACCTGCCCGAACTTGACCGACCGTTCCTCGGGTCCGAGGCCTAGTCGGTGGCGGAAGATTTCGAGCGCGGCGAAATAAAGGTCTTCGTGCAAAGCCTCGGCGAGGGAAATACACTCGTGACCCACGGGAAGCCGCATGTCCTCGGCTGGGATCACCGCGTCGATATCCAGGCGGTCGAAGAACGGCCCGTCCGGTTCGGCGGGATCCAATGGATCAAGGGGCAAGGATCGGATTGCCTCGCAGGCGCGGGCGAAGATGGCTTCGTACTCCGTCAGAAGGTGGTACCCTGCCCCGGCACCGTCGGTGGCCCACCCGCAGCCCGCAAGGATCGGCTGCCCGTCTTCATCCTGGGTCCATCGCACCGGGACGGGAACGGACGTGGTGGCGCAAGGCGTCTCGACCCGGTATTCCGGCAGGCCCGATCCGTCGTGCGGCGAGGGAACGAAGTCGATCTCGCACCCGTCGAAAAGGGCATGAAGGGGGTAGCATTCCAGACGGAAGCGATCCTCGGGGCAGCCTTCGATCACGGGATACCTGATCGTCGCCCGGGGGGCGTCGGCCAGCAGACCGTCCTCGATCACGTCGTGAAGCAGGGTCTTGTAGGCCGACCGGACGCGCAAGGATCGACCCGACTGGCGCGCCAGATGCTCCGCCGCACGGCGCGCTGGCAAGCTTTCGAACAGCCATACAGTCTGCGCGTTTTCAGGCAGCGCGTCGAGCGTACGGGGGAAGGTTTCGTCTGTCGGGATCATGTGGTCCGCCCCAGCGGGTCGAGGCGGTCGCGCAACCAGTCGCCCAGCAGGTTCAGACCAAGGACCGTCAGCATGATGGCCAGCCCCGGGAAGATCGTCACCCAGGGCGCGGTCTGGATGTAGTTGCGCCCGCCCGCCAGCATCCCGCCCCAGCTGGGGATCAGCGGGTCGATCCCGAGGCCGAGGAAGGTCAGGCTGCTTTCCAGAAGGATGTTCGTCGCCACGTTCGGCGTGCCCACGATCACCAGCGGCCCCATCGCGTTCGGCAGGATATGCTTGAACAGGATTGCTCGATCGCGCAGGCCATAGCATTGGGCCGCCTGCACGTACTCCGCCCGTCGCAGCGACAGGACGGATCCGCGGATGAGGCGCGCGTATTGCACCCATTGCGCGACGATCATCAGAAAGATGATCCGGTCAAGGCCCGGCCCGATGATCGCGATCACCGTGATCGCCAGAAGGATGAACGGCAGGGCCAGCTGGATATCGGCAAAGCGCATCAGAAACGTATCCCAGACGCCGCGATAATATCCCGCGAACAGGCCGACGACGGTGCCGATGGCGACCGCCCCGATGGCCGAGGAGATCCCCACGAAGAAAGAGACACGCCCCCCCACCACGACACGCGCCAGAATGTCCCGTCCCAGCGGATCGGTTCCCAGCGGATACTCCCAAGTCTGGAACGGCGGTGTCAGACGGTCGACCAAAGATTGCGCCGTGCCGCCGCCGGGAAACAGCAGCGGCGACAGCAGCACCGCGCCGCCGATCAGGGCGATCAGGGCGATCAGGGCGATCAGGACGATCCCGGCGACGAATTCGAAACTCTTGAAAGCGCTCATCGGATCACTCCAGTCGGATGCGCGGGTCGAGCGCCATGTAGACGAGGTCCACTAGAAGGTTCACGGCAACGATCATGATCGCCAGGAACGAGATCACGGTCTGCAAGATCGGATAGTCGCGCTGCGCGATGGCCTCGACCGCCAGCGTGCCCATGCCGGGCCAGTTGAACACCAGTTCGACCACGACGAGCCCGCCCATCAGCGATCCGAACTGAAGGCCCAGATAGGTCACCAGCGCGATCGACGAGTTCCGAAGCGCGTGCTTGTAGATGACCGACCGTTCGCTGAGACCCTTGGCACGGGCGACCATGATGAATTGCTGGTTCAGCGTGTCCAGCATCGTGGTGCGCACGATGCGCAGGTTGGTCGCGGTCAGGATCACGCCGATGGTCACCGCCGGCATGATCAGCGATGCCGGGCTGCGGAAATCGGACGCGGGCAGCCAGCGCAATGAGACCGAGAAGATCAAAATCAGCACGATTCCCAGCCAGAAATTCGGGAATGACAGCCCTGTCAGCGACAGGAGGCGGATGATCTGATCCGACACGCTGCCCCGGTGCCGCGCCGCATAGACGCCAAGCGGGATCGAGATGATCAGGGATACGACCAAAGACGTCAGGGCCAGCAGGACCGTAGCCCCCAGCGCGTCGCTGACCAAGGGCGCGATGGGGCCGCGGAAGAAGCTTGCGCCAAGGTCCCCGGTGACCAGCCCCGACAGGAAGTCCCAGTACTGGACAAGGAACGGCCGGTTCAGCCCAAGACCTTCGCGCACGCGCTCCAGATCCTCGGGGGTCACGTTGGCGCTTTCCCGCATCATCACCGCAGGATCGCCTGTCAGGCGGATCGCGAACGAGATGAAAAGCGTGACCGCGACGACCACGAAGATGGCCTGAAGACCGCGCTTGGCGATGTATCCCAAAATCGGCATGGATCACTCCGAAGGCGTCACTCGGTTACGGCAACGTCCACCAGACGCAGGCGGATGTCGGGGGCCGGCACGAAGTTCTCGACCCGGTTCGAGACCGCGTAGATCTGATCCTCGACATAGAGCGGGATATGATACGCCTCTTCATGGGCCAGCCGTGTGACGTCCCGCAGGATCGCCTCACGTTCCTCTACTTCCGAAGTCTCGCGTTGCTCTTCGAGAAGGGCGTTCATCTCGTCCGAAGTGCCGTAGGGGTTCCGCTTCTCGCCGTTGTGGTAGGACAGGTAGGCGGTGTTGTCTAAATCGAAGGTCCAGCCGCCCCAGCTAAACTGGAACATCTCGTTCGTGCGCCCCTCGGGGACAATCTCGTTGAGGAAGACGCCGTCCCCAATCGGGTTCAGGCCGACGTTCAACCCTACCTGCCCGAAGAACCCTGTCAGCGCCTGCGCGACCTCGTTGAAGGTCGAGTTTCCGGCCCGGTAGTCGATGGTCATCTTGGCCCCTTCCGGCACGCCGGCCTCGTCCAGAAGCGCTCGGGCCTGTTCGGGGTCGTAGTCGTATCCCGTCAGGTCGGGGGCATAGCCGAAGGACTGGTCACCCTGAAGCTGCGAGATCGGCAAACCACGCCCCCCGAGGAACGCGTCGATCAGGGCCTGCTTGTCCACCGCCATGTTCAGCGCGCGGCGGACGCGCACATCCGCGGTGGCCGCTGGTTCGGCTGTCTTAAGCGCCAGCGAATAGATGGTCGGCCCCGGAACCGACATGATCTCGAGGTTCGGGTCGCCTTCGACCGTGGGGATCGCCGAATAGGCAAGGTTGTTGACGATATCGACGGATCCCGACTGAAGCTCGGCCAGGCGTGTCGAGTCCTCGCGGATGAAGCGGAACATCAGCTCGTCAAGCTCCGGCGCGCCTTCGAAATAGTCGGGATAAGCCTCCAGCGTCAGGCGCGAGCCTTGGTCTTAGCTCACGAACTGGAAGGGGCCGGCCCCGACCGGGTTCAGGTCGAAATGATCTTCGCCGTTCTCTTCGATATAGTCGTGCGGCTCGATCATGGCGCCGTAACCTGACAGCTTCGTCAGGATCACCGGGTCGAGCTGGGCCATGTGGATGTCGACGGTAGTGTCGTCGACGACCTCGACCCGGTCGATGGTGGTATAGTTCGATTGCTGCGGCCCTTGCGCGCCTTGTTCGCCCAGCAGGCGGTCAAAGGTGTATGTTACCGCTTCGGTGTCGAAGGGCTCGCCGTTGTGGAAGGTCACGCCTGCGCGCAGTGTGAACCGATATCGCATCCCGTCATCGAGCGTTTCCCACCCCGTGGCGAGGCCCGGTTGCAGTTCCAGGTTCTCGTCGCGGCGCACGAGGCCGTCGAAGATGTTACTGGCGATTCCGCCCCAGGCCAGCAGGAACGTGTCCACCGGGTCCCAGTTCTGCGGGGCCTGGCGCTGCGCGACCGTCAGCGTGCCATCGGCGAACGCAGGCAGTCCGACCCCGGCCAAGGCCGTGGCGGTCAGCAAGGCTTTCATGGTTCTGGTCATGCTTGAATTTCTCCCTGTTGCTCTTGTTCGAAAAGTTGATGGTCGTCGGCCATCATGTGCCCCGACGCGATCTCGACGAAGCCGTGCGGTCTGCGCGGATTTCCGACCGGGCGGACCGGGCCGGGGATATCGCCCGACAGATCGACCCGCTCGGGCCGCGTGTCGGGATCCATGACGGGGACCGCTTTCAATAGCCGCTTTGTGTAGGGATGCTGAGGATTTTCGAAGATCTGGCGGCGTGTCCCGATCTCGACGATCTCGCCCAGATACATGACCGCGACGCGGTGGCTGACCCGTTCGACCACCGCCATGTCAAGACTGATGAACAGGTAGGCCAACCCCCGTTCCGCCTGAAGCCGCATCATCAGGTTGATGACCTGGGCCTGAACGCTGACGTCCAACGCCGATACCGTTTCGTCCGCGATGATGAGGCCAGGATCGACCGCCAGGGCTCGGGCAATACAGATCCGCTGACGCTGCCCGTCCGAGAATTCGTGGGGATAGCGATCGGCATGTTCGGACGGCAGGTTCACCGCCTGAAGCAGCTCGGCCACCTGCCGGTCGGGGTCGGTCAGCAGGTTGTGGACGCGCATTGGCTCGATCAGGCTTTGGCGCACCGTGCGCCGCGGGTTCAGCGAGCCGACCGGATCCTGGAAGACGTACTGGATCTCGCGCTTGAAACGGGCGCGTTTTTCCGGGTCAAGCGACAGGATATCCGTCCCGCGATACAGGATCCACCCCGAAACCGGGGCGACCAGGTGTTGCAGAGTCCTGCCGACGGTCGACTTGCCGCTGCCCGATTCCCCCACCAGCGCCAGCGTCTCGCCCAGCGCGATCTGGAACGAGATATCCTCGGCCGCGTGGACCCGGTGCGTCACCCGCCCCAGAAGGCCCGAGGTCACGTCGTAGCGCGTCGTGACACCTTCAAGCTTGACCAGCGGCTCGGCCTGCTCGGGCACCGCGTGATCCGCCGCGATGTCCTCTTCGCCCAGCAGCGGGAAGGGCCGCGGGGCATCGCGGCCGGTCATCGCGCCGATCCGGGGCACCGCCGCCATCAGGGCGCGGGTATAGTCGTCTGACGGGGTCAGGATCACGTCGCGCGCCCTGCCCGTCTCCATCATCCGGCCGCCCTGCATCACCACGATCTCGTCGGCCATCTGCGACACGACCCCCATGTCGTGGCTGATGAAGATGGCCGAGGTGCCGAATTCGGCCTGCATGTCGCGGATGATCTGCAGGATTTGCGCCTGAATCGTCACGTCGAGCGCCGTCGTCTGCTCGTCCGCGATCAGCAGGTCAGGCCGGCACGAGACGGCCATCGCGATCATCACCCGCTGGCGCATGCCCCCCGAAAGCTGGTGCGGATAGCGGTCGAGCTGCTGGCGCGCGTTCGGCATCCGCACGAGGTCGAGAAGCCGCGCCGCCTCGTCCTTCGCCGTGCGGCTGGTCATGCCCCGGTGAAGTTTCAGGGCCTCGGTGATCTGGTTGCCCACGGTGAAGACCGGGTCGAGCGAGCTCATCGGTTCCTGGAAAATCATCGAGACCCGGTTGCCGCGGATCCGACGCAGGACGTTTTCCGAGGCACTGGTGATCTCGGTCGAGCCATCGGGGCCGTTCAGCGTGATTCGACCCGATGTGACCCGCCCGCCGGTGAATTTGAGCAGACCCATCGCGGCCAGCGAGGTGACCGATTTGCCCGATCCGCTTTCGCCGACGATGGCAAGGGTGCCTCCACGGGGGACGCGGAAGGACAGGTTCCGCACCGCTGAAGTGTCGCCGAAGGCGAGATGGACAGGTCCTCCACCTGAAGAATGGCACCCCCGCCGGTCATGGTGTGGTGGCGGCCACGCGGGCGACACGGTGTCCCTGTCGCAGATCGTGCAATGCGATCCGCTGGGGCGACTGTCCAACGGGGAAGATGGGGCTGGCCTCCTCGATTCCGGCGGCATCGGGCATCGCGGGGCGCGAGCGGGTCGGATCGGGCACCGGGACGGCCGCCAGAAGACGCTTGGTATAGGGGTGTTGCGGATCGCGCAGGACCGCGTCGCGCGGCCCTTCCTCCATCACCTGGCCCAACCGCATGACCATGACGCGATCGGCAACCCGGTCGATCACGGCCATGTCGTGGCTGATGAAGAGATAGGACAACCCATCTTCCTCCTGCAGTTCCTGAAGCAGGTCCAGAACCTGCGCCTGGACGCTGACGTCCAACGCCGAGACGCTTTCGTCCGCGACGATCACCTTGGGCGACAGGGACAGGGCCCGCGCGATACAGACCCGTTGGCGTTGCCCCCCGGAGAACTCGTGAGGATAGCGCGACAGCATGTCGGGTGACAGCCCGACGCGCTTGAACAGCCATTCGGCCCGGTCCTGCAGTTCGCTGCCGCGGGCCAGCCCGTGCACGCGCATGGGCTCGATCACCTGTTCGCCCACGGTCATGCGCGCATCCATCGACGCGCCGGGATCCTGGAACACCATCTGGATGTCGCGCAGAACGGGGTGCATCATCGCGCGGGACCGGCCGCGGGTCTGCACGCCGTCCACGCGGATCGAACCGTCCCACGGAACCAGCCCCAGAAGCGCCTTGCCGATGGTCGATTTCCCGCAGCCGGACTCGCCCACCAGTGCCAGGGTTTCGCGTTCCCTGATGTGGAACGAGACATTCTCAACGGCATGGACCCGCGCGATTGTGCGGTTGAGGATGCCGCCGGTGATGTCGAACCGGACGCTCAGGTCGTCGACCTCGACGATCTTCTTGCGCGCCTCGGCCTGCGGCCGCGCCGGAGCTGAGCCGAGCCGCGGAACGGCGGCTAGCAGCGTCCGCGCATAGTCGGTCTGTGGCGCGGCGAACAGCTCCCGGACCGGGGCCGCTTCCTCCTGCCGGCCGTGGCGCAGGACGATGACGCGGTCGGCCATCTCGGCCACGACGCCCATGTCGTGGGTGATCATCAGGACGGCGGTGCCATGTTCGGCCTGCAACGTGCGGATCAGATCCAGGATCTCGGCCTGCACGGTCACGTCCAGCGCGGTCGTCGGTTCATCCGCGATCAGGATTTCGGGGTCGCAAGCCAGAGCGATGGCGATCATCACGCGCTGGCGCATGCCACCCGACAGTTCGTGGGGATATTGTTTCAGCCGCCGTTCGGGTTCAGTCAGCCGCACATCCTTCAAAAGCCTCAGCGCCTGCTTCGGCGCCTCGGACCGTCGGCAGACCTCGTGTTCCAGTAGCACCTCGATCAATTGCCGTTCCACCGTCATCAACGGATTGAGCGAGGTCATCGGCTCCTGAAAGATCATCGCAACCCGGGCCGAGCGGATCTTGCGATAGCCGCGTTCGTCCATCGCCGTCAGGTCGGTTTCGCCCAGCTTGATGGCCCCGCCCGAGACCCGTGCCATGGGTTTCGGCAAAAGCCCCATGATCGCCAGCGCGGTCATCGATTTGCCCGACCCGCTTTCCCCGGCCAGCGCCAGCGTCTCGCCCCCCGTCAGATCAAAGGACAGGCGATCGAGCACGGTCTTCGCCCCCGCCTCGGTCGCGACCTGCACGGACAGGTCCCGAACGGTCAGGAGGGGCCGTGTGCCGCCCCCTCCGGTTTCACGCGTTTCGGTCATCCCAGCACGATCCGCGGGAAGTAGAAGGACACGACCCAGTTCGGCATGTCCACGATCTCGGAAATTCGCAAATCGCCCGCGACCGAGCACAGCAGATACGCATCCTCGGCCGAGAAGCCGTGATCCTTGCAAAGAAGGTCTACCATGGCCGACACGGCATCCTTCGCGCCGCTCATCATGTCGGGTCCGATGCCGGTGGTCACCTCATAGCCCTTGGCGTCCAGATGCCGCGTCACCGGCCCCGGCGTGGTGAAGCGCGGGAAGGCGAGCTTTTCCTGCTTCACGAGGTCAAGCGTGACCTCGACATCCATGGGCGACTCGATCGCCGTCCCGCAGACCTCACCATCGCCTTGCGCCGCGTGGGTGTCCCCGATCGAGAACAGCGCCCCCGCCACCTCGACCGGCAGATACAGGGTCGTCCCCGCCGCCAGATCGCGGATATCGAGGTTCCCGCCCATCCGCCGGGGCGGCACGACCGAATGCAGGCCAGGTTCTGCCGGGGCGAGGCCGATGGTGCCGGCGAAAGGCTTCAGCGGCACCTTGGCGATGTCGGAAAACAGCGCCGGGTCCAGCGTGTCGGGGTTGTAGTCCCAGACCTTCAGATGCGGGTCTTTGAACTGATCGGCCAGCAGGCCGAAGCCGGGAATGTTCGCGGTCCACCCGAAGCCCGAGGGGTGGAACGCCTCGATCTGAATCGTCAGCACGTCCCCCGGCTCGGCCCCGTCGACATAGACGGGACCGGTGACCGGGTTGATCTTGCCGAAGTCCAGCGACGGCACGTCAGCCGAAGTGCTGTCCTTCGTGAACTGCCCGCCCGAGCTGTCGAGGCACTGAAAATGCAGCCGACTGCCGGGCGCCACCGTTTCAGCAGGTGGGATCGAATGATCCCACCCGTGATGGTGATGGCCGTGGATCGTGTAATCGCAATTCTTGCACATCGGAAATTACTGCGCCTCGGTCGAGTAGATGTAGTCGTAGTTCACCGGGATATGGACCGGATCGACGAACAGGCTGTCGTCGCCCGTGACATTGTTCGAATGCAGGGTGAAGCGCTGCTCGTTGAAGACCGGCACCCAGGGCGCATCCTCCATGATGTCGAGGTAGATCTGGCGCCACGCCTCTTCACGGCCGTCCTCGTCGCCGACCATGGCATCGGCCTCGGCCGCGCGCTGGTCGATGTCTTCGTTGCAGTACCACGACCAGTTCCAGCCGCCGGGCGTGGCGCCCGCGCAGCCCAGGATCGGGCCGTAGAAGTTCGACGGATCGGGGAAGTCCGCGATCCAGGCCATGCCGCCCGACCAGATCATCGGGGCTTGATCCTCTTCACCGCCCGCGGCGATCACGTTGGCCTGGGCAAGGCTGCGGATCTCGGCATTGATGCCGATCTGGCTCAGGTCCTGCTGGATGGCCTGCGCGATGCGCGGGTTGGGATCGACGTTCATCACATAAAGCTCGGTGTCGAACCCGTCGGCGAAGCCCGCATCCGCCAGCATCTGCTGCGCGGCCTCGGGGTCGTAGGCATAGCCTTCGTAATCCTCGGCATAGCCGGGCATGGTCGGCGGCAGCGGCTGGTTGGCGGGGACCGCGCGATTGTTGATCATCTGGACGATGCGGTCCTTGTTGATCGCCATGTTCACGGCCTTGCGGACGTCGACATTGTCGAACGGCGCCATCTGCGTGTTCATGGTGATATAGCCGGTCTGAAGCTGGCCGCCCTCGACGATCTGGTCCTCGTATTCGGCGTCGTTCACGACTTGAAGGAACTGCGCGGGCGGGATGCCGTCGCCGGGCACGTCCGCGTCACCGTTCTGAAGGCGCAGCAGTGCCACGGTCGGGTCGAGGCCGATGTTGAACGTGACCTGATCCAGCTTCGGCACACCGGCGCGGTGATAGTCCTCGAACGCCTCGAAGACGAGGCGCTGGCCCGGCGTCCACTCGGCCAGCTGGAACGCGCCCGAGCCGACGGGCTGGCGTCCGAAATCCTCGCCCGCTTCTTCCACGGCTTCCTGCGGCACGATGGAGGCGAAGTTCAGCGCCATGACATGGCCGAAGGTGGCATCGGGGCGCGACAGCGTGATCTCGACCGTCTTGTCGTCGGTCACCGAGACGCCGGACAGGCCTTCGCCCTCGCCCGCGTTCCACGTGTCGAACCCGTCGATCATCGAAAAGAAGCCGGCGCCGGGGCTGCGCGTTTCGGGGTCGGTGACCCGTTCCAACGAATACTTCACATCCTCGGCCGTGACCTCGCGCCCGTTGTGGAACATGATCCCGTCCTTCAGCGTGAAGGTGTGGGTCAGGCCGTCCTCGCTGATCTCGTGGCTTTCGGCCAGCTCGTTGCGCAGGGTGGTCGTGCCGGGTTCGTAGCCCATCAGCCCGTCGAAGAGCGACTTGATCATCGACCAGTTCTGCCAGTCGTAGCCGATCGCCGGGTCCAGCGTTGCCACATCGTCCTGATAGGTGACGACCATCTCGCCGCCCTGTGGCGCGTCCTGGTCGACTTGGGCAAGTGCGCCGGTGGCCGTCAGGGCAATCGCCGAGGAAAGAAGCAGTTTCTTCATTGGGTTATCTCCACTGTTGGTCATTTTGTTTTAATTCTGGGATCGATCAGGGGCGCCACCAGGTCGGCAAGAAGATTGCCGAGAACGATGGCGGTGGCCGAGACCATGGTGACCCCCATGATCACGGGGATGTCGACGCGCTGGATGGCCTGCCAGGCAAGCTGGCCGATCCCAGGCCATCCGAAGACGCTTTCGACGACGACGATACCGGACATGAAGAGGCCGATATCGATCCCGATCATCGCGATGATCGGCAGGATCGCGTTCGGCATGACGTGCCGGGTGACGATGCGCAGTTTCGACAAACCCTTGGCCCGGGCGGTGCGCACGAGGTCCTGATTCAGCACCTCGATCATCGAGGACCGCATCATCCGGCTGTACCACCCCGCCCCCAGCAGCCCCAGCGTGACCGAGGGCAGCACGAAATGCGCCCAGGTGCCGTAACCGCCGATGGGGAACCAGCCCAGCTGTACGGCAAAGACGTAAAGAAGCAGGATGCCGATCACGAATTGCGGGGCCGAGATCGCCACGAACGAAAAGATCATCAGCGAATGGTCGGCGGGCTTGTTGCGGCGCAGGGCGGCGACGACGCCGATGGTCAGGCCGATGATCAGCTCAGTCACGATGGCGGTGACCATCAGCATCAGGCTGGCTGGCAGACGCGCCATGATCAGCGACGCCACCTCGGCCCGTTGCAGGTAGGACCGGCCCATGTCGCCCTGGAACAGCCCCGCCAGATAGCGCCAGTACTGCACGAACAGTGGGTCGTTCAGGCCAAGCTGGTCGCGGATGTTGGCGACCGTTTCCGCCGTGGCGGACCGCCCTGCGATCTGGCGTGCAGGATCGGCAGGGACGAGGTACAGCAGGATGAAGGTCACGAAGGTGATCCCCAGAAGGATCAGCGCGCTTTCGAACAGGCGGCGCAGAAGATAGCCCCACATCAGTGCCGCCCCTTCAAAGTCGGGTCGAGGATGTCGCGCAGCGCGTCGCCCACGAGGTTGAAGCCCAGCGCCAGAAGCACGATCAGCAGGCCCGGGAAGAACACCAGCCACGGCGCGGTCGAGAAATAGGTCTGGTTCTCGAAGATGATGTTGCCCCAGGACGGCATCGGCGGCTGCACCCCGACGCCGAGGTAGCTGAGCGTCGCCTCCAGCAGAACGGTCGTGGAAATCCCCAGCGTTCCGAACACGATGATCGACGACAACAGGTGCGGCAGCAGGTGCTTGAACAAAATGCGGATCGGGCCCGAGCCGATGGCGCGCTGGACCTGGATGAACTCGCGCTCGGCCAGGCTGCGCGTTTCGGTATAGATCACCCGGCTCATCTGCACCCAGTTCACCATGGCGATGACAAGGGCCACGATCATCAACGAAGGCTGGAAGATCGCCGCCAGCACGATGGCAAGCAGTAGCGCCGGGAACGCCATCATCAGGTCGGTGAAGCGCATCAGGATCGCCGCCGTCCAGCCGCCGAAATAGCCCGCCGTGATGCCCACGCCCGCACCCAGCAGAACCGCGATGCCGTTGGCCACCACGCCGATGATCAGCGAGGTGCGCGTCCCGAGGATCAGGCGCGAGGCCAGATCGCGCCCCAGAAGGTCGGTGCCCAGAAGGTAGTCCCCGCCGGGCGGCAAAGGCGCGCCCATGAGATCGAGGCCGTCGAAGCTTTGCGCGAACGGATCCTGCGGCATGATCCACGGGGCGAACACGGCGGCGAAGACCATCAGCGCGATGATGATCAGCCCGAAGGCAGCGCGCGGGCGGCGCAGCAATTCGCCCAGCACCACGCGGGCCCGCGACGGCTTGCGCGGTCTTGCGGCGGGATCGGTTGCCACGCTCATCAGCCGCCCATCCTGGAAGGCTGCCGCTCGGTCAGAAGCCGGGCGGCGGCGTCCTCGAGCGAAATTTGCTCGACCATGGCCATCGCGCGCAACTGCTTCAGTGCCAAGGCCTCGTCGCCGCAGTCGGGCATCAGCGCCAGAACCGCCCGGATCACGTCCAGCCGGCCCGCGCGCTGGCGGGCCACGTCGCGATCCTGTTCGGACCGCTGCGTTTTGCGGGCAAAGGTCTCGTGCGCGATGACGAGTGCCGAGAACAGGTTGCCCAGCGCCGAAAGCGGAAGGTACGCATCGACCCCCTGCCCCAACGCCCAAGCCAAACGCCCCGGGCTTTCTGACCCGATCAGCCCGATCAGTGGCACCGGCGCGCGGCCTGCGTCCCAAGGCAGTTGCCCGTCATGCCCGGTGTCGATGTCGAGGATGATCATGTCCGCCTGCTCGGCGGTCCCAAGGTCGAGATCGCCGGTATGGGGGATCGCGCGGATGCCCAGACGGTCGCAGCGTTCGACGACCCGGCGCACCGGCTCTTCCGAGCGGTGCAGGACCAGGGCGGTCAGACCGGCGAAGTTGTGCAGGGGAAATTGCGTCATGTCACAACCTTCAGATTGGGACGGCGGGGCCTATCGGCCTGCCTTTGATGGGCAAGATAAGGATCGGCGGGGATCGTGGCCGGTGCACGGTCGATCACGCGGAACGCCCCGTCCTTTGCCAGCGCAAGACGCGGGGCAAGCGCGGCGTGGCGCATCACCGGGTCGATGCGCATCTCACCCATCGCGGTTAGGTGTGGATGCGCCGAAGCGGCCGCGAAGACCTTGCGGGGGGCGTCCGTTCCGGCCGTCCGGGCCGCCGCCGCGAAGATCTCGACCGCGGCATATGCACTGGCGAGGAAGGCGGAAACGCGGGCGTTCGGCGCGAAGCGCGCGGCGGCATCGACCAGCGCGGGGTCGGCATCTTCCTCGAAGAACGCACCTGCCGACAGAAGCCCGTCAGCGGCGGACCCCAGCGTGTCGAGGTCGGCCTCGGTCTGGTTGAAGCTGACGACATGCCCGTCTCGTCCGCGCCGCGCGGGATCGCGCGCCATGAGGTCGCGCAGGAAGGTGCTGTTCGACGGACCAATCAAGCTGTTGCAAACACAGTCCGCGCCGGTGGCCACGATTTCTTCGACGACATGGGCATGCTCGGTCGAGCCGAGCGGCACGTAACGCTCGCCCACGATTTCGACCCCGGCGGCCTGCAACCGATCCCGCGCGAGGCGCAGCGTCTCCCATCCCCAGACGTAATTCGACCCAACCAGATACGCGCTGCGCATGCCGCTGTCTGCGATCCAATCGATGGCTGGCACGACGTGGTGGTTCGGCGCCGCGCCCAGATAAACGACGTGGTCGTTACACTCGAACCCCTCGTAGGGACACGGATACCACAAAAGGCCGTCCTTGCGTTCAAGAACCGGGATCATCTCCTTCCGGCTCCAGGACGTGATGGCACCGACGATGTGGCGCACGCCGTCGTCCAGAAGTTCGGACGCCATGCTCTCGTACCGGGTCACGTCGCCCCCAGGATCGCATATGGACGGCTCGATCTCGACGGTGTCCTTCAGCGCTTCGATCGCGCCCAGCGCGCCCGCCAGCGCACCTTGCCCCAGCGCGGCATAGCTGCCCGTGGTCGAGAAAATCAGACCGAGCCTGAGCGTCATGGCACCCCCGTGAACGAAAAAAGCCCCGCACCCCCGATTGCGCCGAGGAAATGCGGGGCCCGATTGCCCTTGGCCGACGATCCGGCCGTTTGGACAACACTGCGCGGATCGGTGCCGTCTGTCCAGAGGGGTCCGAGCCTCGGCGTCTCCGTTCACGGCGCGCCTAATTTTCGGGCAGTTTTTTGAGGCCATGACGCCTCGGACGGCGCCGCAGCAGCAGGTTCGCGCGACGAACTCGTGGTTTTACCCGAACGGCCCGCGGATGTTCAGGATCACGGGCGGCCTGCGGTCATCGAGTGGGCGGCGCATAAAGCCCGAACTCAAGAAGACTCGGGTGCCCGAACGGGGGTCCCTCGGCCCGCCTCTGCCGCGACACCGTTCATGAGGATGGACACGACCGACTGCGCCACCTCTTCGCGCGACATCGGCCCCTCGGGATCGAACCAGCGGGCGATCCAGTTCAGCGCGCCCGCCAGAGTGAACGAGATCATCCGTTCGCTTTCAGGCGCGATCGTTCCGTCCGCGATCCCGTCCCGGATCACCTGTCGCATCGTCTGGTCGATCTCGCGCTTCAGCGCCCGGAACCGCGCCCGCGAGGCGGGCGACAATTCGTGGTCGGCGGTGCGGGAGATGCAGATACAGAAGTCCTGCGTCATGCAGATCGCGTACATGTAGGCCAGCGACTTCAGACGCTCCAACCCGGTGCCGCCCTGCGCTTCGACCCGCCCGGCCGCGTCAGCGATGGAGTGAAGGCCCTGCACCACGCATTCGAACAGGATTTCATCCTTGTTGCGAAAGTAGTGATAGATGGTTGGCTTGGTGACGTTCAACGCCTTGGCGACGTCATCCAGAGAGGTGGCGTGAAACCCCTTTTCATTGAAGAACCGCACGGCCATGGTCATCACCGCCTCGCGTTTCAAGGCGCGGCTGCGGGTCCGGTCGGTCTTCTTGGGCCAGGGCGATCCTTCGTCCGGCGCGGAATTCGTGCTCACCCCGACGCGCTCCTTCTCGAAATCTTCTCTTGCGTCAATTTTTTACCCGTGAGTAACATCCAGGTCAACGCGTGGTGAAGACCCGCGCGGAGGGAGGAGCCATGGTCGCGACGCACGAACCCCGGGGGCAATCGTCCCGGGCAAGGCAATGATGTCCAAGGGGCCGGCGCGCCTTGATGTACAAGGAGTCACGCTGACCTTTGGTGGCGTGCGCGCGCTGAACGACGCCTCGTTCACCGCCGAGGCGGGATCAATCACCGCCGTGATCGGGCCGAACGGGGCCGGCAAGACCTCGGTGTTCAACTGCATCACCGGATTCTATCGCCCCACCGCTGGCAGGATTGTCCTGGATGGCGAGGACATTACGAAAGTGCGCCCCCCGGCCCGCGCGGCCCGAGGCCTTGCGCGGTCGTTCCAGAACATCGCGCTGTTTCACGGCATGACCGTCCTCGACAACATCAAGCTGGGGCGCCACGCCTACATGAAGACCAATCTGTTGCAGGCGTTCTTCTATGCCGGTCCCGCCAAGCGCGAGGAGGAGGCGCTGCGCCGCGAGGTCGAAGAGCGGATCATCGACTTCCTCGAGATCGACCACATCCGCAACAAATCCGTCTCGGTCCTGTCCTACGGCTTGCAGAAACGGGTCGAGCTGGCGCGGGCGCTGGCGATGCAGCCGCGCGTGCTGCTGCTGGACGAGCCGGTGGCCGGCATGAACCGGGAAGAGACCGAGGACATGGCCCGCTTCATCCTGGACGTGAAGGAGGAATGGGGCACGACCATCGTCATGGTCGAACACGACATGGGCCTTGTCATGGACATCTCGGATCACGTGACCGTCCTGAATTTCGGCGAGGTGATCGCCAGCGGAACGCCAAAAACCGTGCAGAACGACCCACGCGTCGCCGAGGCGTATCTGGGCAGCGGCGATCCCCAGGCCCTCGTCAAACGGATCGAGCGCGAGATGGCGTCATGAGCGAGTGGTTGTTCTTTCTGGAAGTGACGCTGGCCGGGCTGGGGTCCGGCGCGCTGCTCGCACTGACGGCGCTGGCCTATGTGCTGATCTACAAGGCGACGCGCGTGGTGAACCTTGCCGTGGGCGAGATGCTGATGCTGGGCGCCTACCTCTTTTTCGCTTTCGCGGCCGGGTGGGGGCTATCGGCCTGGATCGCGATTCCGCTGGCGATCATCGGCGGCGGGCTGGTCGGCGGCATCGTCGAGCGTGGGCTGATCCGCCCCATGCTGGGGGAAAGCGCGATCTCGGTCTTCATGGTGACCGTGGGGCTTGGCTCGGTCATCGTGGGCCTTGTCGAATTGGTCTGGGGCACCGATCCGCGCGCCCTACCCGCCTTCATCGACACCTCGCCGCTGTTCCTGGGCGAGGCCTATGTCTCGCGCAAGATCGCGGTCGCTTTCGTGACGGCGGCGATCGTCATCGGGCTGTTCCTGATCCTGTTCCGCTTCTGGCGCGGCGGCGTAGCGCTTCGTGCCACCGCGACCGATCAGGCTGCCGCCTATTCCTGCGGGATCAACGTGCCCGGCGTCTACTCGGCCGCGTGGGTCATCGGCGGCGCAACCGCTGCGGGCGCGGGCCTTCTGCTGGGGGCGATCGGGGGGATCTCTCCGGTCATGGGGGTGTTCGGATTGTCCGCGCTGGTCGTGGTGATCGTGGGCGGGCTCGACTCGGTGCTGGGGGCGCTGATCGGGGGCCTCGCGCTGGGCATGATCCAGTCCTGGACCAGCACCTATGTGGGCGGCGAATACACCAATGTCGTGACCTTCGGCATCATGATCTTCGCGCTGATGCTGCGCCCCTACGGCCTGTTCGGCACCCACGAGATCGAAAGGCTGTAACCCCATGATCATCGGCACCGCAAAGGAAAGCTATCCCGCCGACGAGGCGCTGCTGACGACCGCGCCCCAACGGGTCTGGATGACGATTTTCGTCATCGCCCTGATCGCGGCGCCCTTCGTCCTGTCGAATTACTGGCTGTATTTGGCGTGCCTTGCGATGATCAACGTGATCTCGGCCACGGGCCTGAACGTGCTGACCGGTTATACCGGGCAGGTCAGCCTGGGACAGGCGGCGTTCATGGCCGTGGGGGCCTATACAGTGGCCTATCTTGAAAGGAGCCTGGGCACGCCTTTCCTTCTGAACATCCTCGCAGGGGGCGTGATTGCGGCGGCCATCGGGCTTGTCGTCGGCCTGCCCAGCCTCCGGGTGAAGGGCCTGTACCTGGCCATCGCGACCATCGCGGCGTCGTTCATACTGCATTTCGTCTTCGTGAACTGGACGGCGGTGACGAACGGAAACTCCGGGGCGACTTTGGCCCCCGCGACGGTCTTCGGGATCGAACTGGCGACCTACGACCGGCTGTACTGGCTGATCATGCCGTTCGCGGTCCTGCTGGTCTGGGGCGCGGCGAACCTGTTCCGCACCCGGATCGGGCGGGCCTTCATCGCGATCCGCGACCGCGACATCTCGGCCGAGGTGCTGGGCATCCCGCTTTTGCGCTACAAGCTGATGAGCTTCGCCATCGCGTCCTTCTATGCCGGGATCGCGGGCGGCCTTTGGGCCTACCTGTTCCGGGTCGTGACGCCTGAGAGTTTCCCGTTCCTGACCTCGATCTTCCTTCTGGCGGCGATCATCGTGGGCGGCATGGGCACGATCCTGGGAGGTATCCTGGGCGCGGTCTTCATGACCCTGACCCCTGAGCTTCTGCGCGTGGTGGTCGACCTCGCCTCGGTCTTCGTGCCGGACGCCGCAACCCTACTGTCGCCGGTCCGCACCATCGTCTTCGGCGCGCTGATCGTGGGGTTCCTGATCCTCGAGCCGCGCGGCCTGACCGAGATCGTGGATCGCATCCGCCGGTTCTTCCGGCTGTGGCCGTTCCGCACATGACAACACCCAAGGGAGGAGAAGACATGAACATCACCAGAAGGGCCGGAATGGCCGCGCTTGCCGGGGCCACGGCCCTGACGATGGTCGGCGCACCGCTGGCCGCACAGGACGACAGCATCGTGGTCGGGGGCTCTTTGCCGCTGACCGGGGTCTTCGCGTTCGCGGGCATCGCCATCGAGAAAGGCATGTCCGACTATTTCGAGATCGCGAACGAGGAAGGCGGCATCGACGGGCGCCAGATCGAGTTCGTGTACGAAGATACCGGATACGAGGTGAACCAGTCGGTCGCGGTCTTCAATCAGCTGACCAGCCAGAATGACATCGACATGTATTACGGCGACAGCACCGGGTTCGCCAAGACCATCGCGCCCGAGCTTCAGCGGCGCGGCGACATGATCATGGGCGGCGCGTCCTTCGCGTCCGAGCTGAACGACCCCGAGGAATTCCCCTACATCTTCATCCCCGGCCCCGACTACATCCAGCAGGTCGGCATCCTTCTGGAATACATCGCCGACGAAAATCCCGGCGCCAGCATCGCGCTGGTCAATTCCGACACCGAGTTCGGGCGCGACCCGATCGAGACGACGAAAGAACGCGCGTCCGAGCTGGGCCTTGAGGTCGTGGAAGAGATCATCACCCCGCCGGGTGCTGCCGACGTCTCGACCGAGGTGCTGCGCCTGCGCCGGTCGCGCCCCGACTACATCATCTTCCACGGCTACGTCCTGTCGCCGATCCCGGAATTCGTCAGTCAGATCCGCGAGCTTGGTCTCGACACGCAATTCATGGGCACGTTCTGGTCGATGGACAGCTCGCTTTGGCAATCGGTCGGCGAAGCAGCTGACGGCTTTCTGGGCGTGATGCCCTATCGTTATTACTACGACGAGGAAGAGGCCCCCATGCTCGACCGCATCCGCGAGATGCGGCCCGAGTATCAGGCCACAGGCTACATGCAGGGTTTCTTCAGCGCGATGCTGATGACGGAAGCCGCCCGGCGTGCCGTGGCCAACGGCGCGGAGCTGAACGGCGACACGCTGAAATCCGCGCTGTCCTCGATCGAGGAGTTCGACACCGGGGGCATCATCGGGGTCCCCGTCTCGGTCAAGGGCAACGCGGTACCCTTCGGCCGGGTGTACGAGTTCAACGCCGAGAGCGGCCAGATGGAGCCGGTGTCGGACTGGATCGAACTGGAAGACTGACATGTCGACGGATGCGATCCTCGAGATCGAGAATATCGAGCTGGTCTACAACCGCTCCGTGCAGGTGCTGAAGGGCTTGTCCCTGACGGTGCCGCGCGGACAGGTGGTCACGCTTCTGGGCTCGAACGGCGCGGGGAAATCCTCGACGCTGAAGGCGGTCTCGCGTCTGCTGTTCCTCGAGAACGGGGACCTGACCGCGGGTCGCATCCGCTTCGACGGCATGGATACCAAGGGACAATCCCCGCATGCGCTGGTGCGGCGGGGGCTGTTTCACGTCATGGAAGGCCGCCGCGTCTTCGAGGATCTGACCGTGGAAGAGAACCTGACCGCGGCCACCTTCGCGACCACGGGTCGCGCGGAAAAGCGTCCCAATGGGTTCGACGCGGTCTACGAGTATTTCCCCCGCCTGCATGAGAGGCGCAAGGCGCTGGCGGGGTATCTGTCGGGGGGCGAACAGCAGATGCTGGCAATCGGCCGCGCGCTTGTCGCCGACCCCAAGCTGATCCTGCTGGACGAGCCGTCGCTTGGCCTGTCGCCCCAGCTGGTCGAAGAGATCTTCACGATCATCGGCAAGATCAGCCGCCAGACCGGCGTGTCGATGCTGCTGGTCGAACAGAACGCCGCCGTCGCCTTCGCCGTGGCGCAGTACGGGTATATCATGGAAAGCGGACGCATTCAGCTCGACGGTCCGACCGACCGGCTTCTGGCCGATCAGGACGTGCGGGAATTCTACCTCGGAACCGGCGGCGACCGGGAACGCAGCTATCGCGACATCAAGCATTACAAACGACGCAAGCGGTGGCTGTCCTGATGCCTTTGCCCGATCTTCCAGAGCTGACCCTGCCCCAGATGCTGCGCGAGAACGCGCACCGCCACCCCGACCGCAAGGCCATCCGCCAGAAAGATTTCGGCATCTGGCAGGTGACGACCTGGGCGGGCTATTTCAACCGGGCCGCCGACGTGGCCCACGGGCTGCGCTGGCTCGGCCTGTCCGAGCGGGGGCATGTCGCCATTCTGTCCGAGAACCGGATCGAGTGGGTGCTGGCCCAGATGGGGTCCGGCCTTGGCGGGGCGATCGCGGTCGGGGTCTATCCCACCTCCCCCGCGCCCGAGGTTGCCTATGTTCTGGGCCACGCGGATGCCGAGATCGTGGTCTGCGAGGATCAGGAACAGGTCGACAAGGTGCTGGAAACCCGCGACCAACTGCCCCGCCTGCGCCGCATCGTGGTGATCGAGACCAAGGGAATGCGCAGCTATCCCGACGATCTGCCCGAGGACCTTATCTTGTCCTTCGCCGAGATGGAGGCGCAGGGCCGCGAGGATCGAACCCAAACGCCCGATCTGGTCAAGGACGTGCTGGCGCGCCAGACCCTCGATGACATCGCGCTGATGATCTACACCTCCGGATCGACCGGCAAGCCGAAGGGCGCGATGCTGACCTACCGCAACCTGCGCGCGCAGGCGATCGCGGTGACGGACCGGTTGGGCATGAACGCGGGCGACAGCCATCTGTCGTACCTGCCGCTGTGCCACGTCGCCGAACAGATGACGACGATGATGGTGCCGACCTACCACGCCAGCCTCGTCAATTTCGGCGAGTCGCTGCGCACGGTTCAGGAGGATCTGCGCGAGGTCGCCCCCACCGTGTTCCTTGGCGTTCCCCGCATCTGGGAAAAGCTGCACGCCGCGATCCATATCGGCATGATCGAAGCGGGCGGCTGGCGCCGCAAGCTGTACGAACGCGCTCTGGCGGACTCGGCACCAATGGCGACCACCCCGGTCGCGCAACGCCCCTTGGGCGCACGCCTGCGCTTTTTCCTGTGGTATATCCTCGTCTTCCGCGCGCTTCAGAACTTCGTCGGGCTGCGGCGCGTTCGGCTGGCGATGACCGGGGCCGCCCCAATCCCGCCCGATATCGTCGCGTTCTTCCGCACCATCGGCATCCCCCTGGTCGAGGTCTATGGCGCGACCGAGACGTCCTGCGTGATCGTCGGCCAACGCCCCGACCGCCTCGTCCCCGGCGCGGTCGGCGAGCCTGTCGCCAACGCCGAAATACGGCTCGACGATACCGGAGAGCTTCTGCTGAAGGGCGATCTGGTCTTCGCGGGCTACTACAAGAACGACGAAGCGACCCGCGACACCATCCGCGGCGGCTGGTTGCACACCGGTGACGTTTTCGCGGTCGCGGACGGCCAGTACCGCGTCGTGGACCGCATGAAGGACATCATGATCACCGCGGGCGGCAAGAACCTGTCACCGTCCGAGATCGAGAACAAGGTGAAGGCGAGCCCCTATATAAAGGAATGCATCGTAATCGGAGAAGCGCGCAAGTTCGTCTCGGCCCTGATCCAGATCGACCACGAGACCACCGCAAAATGGGCCGAGGAACAAGGCATCAGCTATACCACGTTCCGCAGCTTGGCCGAACACCCCAAGGTCCGCGATCTGGTCGAGACCGAGGTTGCCCGGTCGAACGCGCAGCTCGCCACGGTGTCGAACATCCGCAAGTTCCATCTTCTGACGAAGGAGCTGGATCACGACGACGGCGAAGTGACCGCCACAATGAAGGTCCGTCGAGCCAGCATCGCCGAGAGATACGCGGGCGAGATCGAGCGCCTCTACGCCTGACTTTCGGCGATTGTATATTTGACAAACCCTAGCCGTCAGATTGGACGAGGAGGTAGCCGCAGCTTTCTAGAACTTTGCGGTCCTTTTAGTTTAGTTACGAAGGGCTTGGATGATGTGACCGCCCCCCGACGGCATCTGGTGTGCCAAGGTGGGTCAGCAATGATCCACAGGAGGGAGTGGTCATGTCGGAGATTATCACGGTCGGGCTCGATCTGGCGAAAAATGTGTTTCAGCTTCACGGGTCGGACGCGTCTGGATGCATGTTGCTCCGGCGCAAGCTGCGGGAACAGGTACTCGAATTTCTGCCCTGGTTGAGGTCCTGCACGGTGGCGATGGAAGCCTGCGGGGGTGCCCATTACTGGGGTCGTGAGATCGGCAAGCTGGGGCACGAGGTCCGGCTGATCCCGCCGACCTACGTCAAACTGCTCGTGCGGCGGCAGAAGAACGATGGTGAGGAGGACCGTGGCTGCGGTGCAGCCGCACAAGCCGACGAACGATGCGGAAGCGATCTGCGAAGCGGCGCGGCGGCCGAACATGAGCTTCGTGCCGGTGAAGAGTGAGGAGAAGCAGAGCGCCGCGACGGTGTTCCGGGTGCGCAAGCTGCTGATCCGGCCACGCACGCAGACGATCCACGCGTCGTGCTGAAAGCACGCCTTCGGCGTGACGCGAGGCCATCTGACCGAGTTCGGGGAAGTCGTGCCCGAGGGAGCGTGTAACGCCCGCCGCCTGATTGATCTGGTCGAGACAGACTACGACGCTTTGCTGGAGACGGCGCGGGCGACGTAGAAGGTCCTGGTGGACGGACTGCGTCACCTTGACGAACGGATCAGCGAGCTCGACGCGGAGATCGCGCGTCGGGCGCGGGAGGACGAGGTGGCACGGCGGCTGATGACGATCCCTGGGATCGGCCCGCTGATCGCTACGGCGCTCGCCACGCTCGCCCCGCCGCCAGAGCACTTCCGGCGTGCCCGCGACTTCGCCGCCTGGCTCGGCCTCACGCCTCGGCAGCACTCGACCGCGGGCAAGCAGCGGCTCGGCGCGACGACCAGGATGGGCGAGCGCTCCCTCAGGCGGCTCTTGATCCTAGGGGCCAACTGAACCGCCCCGGCTTTATCGGAGAGCGTTTCGTTCAACGGGTCAGGCGGCCTTATCGCGGGGTTGGGGCTGTTCAAGATGTCGTCGCTCAGCTTCTGCCGGCGGGATGTAACCTATCGAGCCCAAGAGCCGATGCTGGTTGTACCAATCCGCCCAATGGAAGGTCTCCCATTCGACCGCCTGCATGGTTTTCCAGGGTCCGAGCTGCTTGACGACCTCGGTCTTGAACGGGCCGATGACGCTTTCCGCGAGCGCGTTATCGTATGGGTCACCCACCGTGCCGACGGATGGATCGACCTCTGCATCTGCCAGGCGTTCAGGGTACTTGATGGAGAGATATTGCGATCCGCGGTCCGAATGATGGATCAAGCTCTTGTTCCCTATGGGCTTTCTTTGCCGTAGCGCCTGCTCGAGTGCATCGAGGACAAACTGGCTGGTCATCGAGGTCGATACCCGCCAGCCCACGACCCGACGGGCGAATACGTCGATGACAAACGCGACGTAGACGGTCCCCGACCAAGTCGGGACATACGTGAAATCCGATACCCACAGTTGGTTCGGCCGGTCGGCATGGAAGGCGCGGTTGACCTTGTCGTCCGGACAGGGCCGCGCCGCGTCCGGGTTCGTCGTTATTACCTTCTTGCCGCGCACCACGCCCTGCAGGCCCATCTCGCGCATCAACCGTTCCACCGTACAGCGCGCGACAGCTGTCATTGGCGCGCCATCGGCCTGAGCAACGCCCTCACGCCTCAGAACATGCCAAACCTTGCGGGCGCCGTAGAGTCCGCGATTGTCCGAGCAGACCCTCCGGATCTTCTCTCGTAGCGCATCATCGCGCCGGACGCGTTTGGACGCCCGCGAAGGGTCCCGGGCGATCGCCTTCTGCTCATAGTAAGTGGACGGGGCGATCGGCAGCACGCGACAGATCGGCTCGACCCCGAACTCCTCCCGGAAATCATCAATGAATGCAGTCATTTGCGGAACGGGCGGTCGAGCTCCGTCCCGCTGCGCGGCAACACATGCTTGCATGTGTGAGAGCGGGGGCAAAATACGCTCTGGCCGTCTTCAGGATCTCGTTCGCCTGGCGCAGTTCGCGCACCTCGCGCTCCAGCTCCTTTATCCGGGCCTTCTCTGCGCTGGTCGGGCCGGCTTCCTTGCCCACGTCACGCTGGGCTTTCTTGTACCAGACCCGCAAGCTATCCGCGGAGCAGCCAAGCTTCTGGGCAATGTCGCGCACCGCCGCCGTCAAAGTGCTGTAGCCATCGAGATGGTCCGCAACCATCTGGACAGCCCGCTCGCGGAACTCGGCCCGGTACGGGCTCGTCGTGTCCTCCTTCCTGTCCATAGAAAGCAATCCTTTGAGAGTTTTGCTCTCCGGGCAAGCCGAGGCGGTTCAAACAGCGTCGTCATCAAGCGGCAGACGGACCCGATGGCGCAGCCGGGGGACGTGGCTCGGCGGGCTGCTCGCGCGCAAGCCAGGGATGCTGGTGCGGGTGGCGTTGGCGAACAAATTGGCACGGATCGTCTGGGCTCTCATGGCCCGCGGCGGCGTCTACAAGGCTCCGGTCACGGCGGCATAGATCGTCGTCGATCGGGGAACGTCGGAGCGTAAAAGGGCAAGGAGACGTACGGCGCAGCACTCGTGACACGCGATGGGGTGACCAGAGTGCAACAAAGTGCCCTTGAGCAGGCGGCTTTGATCTGGACCTGATCCTCGACCACCACACGAGCTAGCGGCATGTGAGACGCCGCATCAAGAGGCCGGATACATGTCAGCACTCGACAGCGCGTCAGACCAAGCTCCGAAGATCCCTCTTGCGTATGGGGCGGTTATACATCTTGTACAGAAGCAGAGGGATTCATGGGGTGAATGCAGCATGGTAGCTGGTGCGCATGCAGACCCATCACCCCGAGCTACAAGACGACGAACTGGCCAGCCTAAAACGAGGCGTTCAAACGCCGGGGCGCGCTGACGATCTGGTTTGACCCCGAGATGACGAGGGACGCTGCGCCCAACGGCAAGCTCGGCCGCCGGCAGACCTACTGAGATGCCGCCGTCCAGACCTGTCTCACCATGAAGGTGTTGTTCGGCATGGCGTTGCGCCAGACGTGGAGAGCCTGTTGAAGCTGGTCGGCTTGGACTGGACGGTGCCAGATTTCAGCACCCTGTCACGTCCTTTGCCCGGCAGGCGCATCTGCAAGATGCTGCCGAGAGGAGCGAGAAGATCCTCGCCGTGATCATCCCCTATCGCGGCTCCAAAGGCCCGTTGCACCTGCTGGTCGACAGCACTGGGATCAAGGTCAAGGGCGAAGGCGCCCTCTCGGCAGATTGCTTGGCAATCGCCTGCGGGTAACAAATGGCACGCGCACAAGCATGGCGGCTCCAAACGACGCGTCCGGCGCAAGATCCACCTCGGGATCGACGAGCGGACGCCGGAAATCCGGTCGGTCGAGGGTTCACTGGCGAATGCCACTGGTCCGAAAGAGCCAATGGACAGGAACCACATCGGCGACGGTGAGGGGCGGCGCGCCACAGGTTCGAGCGCGTCGCAAACGTGCTACCTGATTTGATCAGCCAGATCCCATCTGCGCAGGAGGTCGGTAGCGTCACCGCCCTCTCTCGGCAGATTGCTTCGCAATCGCCTGCCGGGCAACGGACGGCGCCTATGACACGCGCAATTGCCACGATGCCATCGCGGATAGAGGCGCCCACGCCGTCATTCCGCCCCGCGAAAATGCCAAGCCCTGGAAGCCGACCACGGCCAGTGCGCTCGCCATTGTCCTCGGACCAATGGCGCAGAAGGCTCGCCACTTAGCGAAGCTATGCGAGCGTCGAAATACGTTAAGCGAGCGATCTGGCGAAACTGGAGTGGATACCACCGCCGAAGCCGTGCCGAGACAAAACCTCTCGGGGCATTGTTGCGCAATGCCCTGCCGGTCAGCGGATGAACTGCGTGAAGCTGATGGGGCAGCGCCTCATGGCACGGGACTACGACCGCCAAGTCGCCGGGATCCAGGTCCGCATCGCCATCATGAACAGGTATACCGCACTCGGCATACCCATCACAAAGGCCGTGGGGTAAGTGTGTCTGGGGAAAGGGGAAGTCAAATTAGCAGCTGCTTTGGGCAACATGGCCCGGGTGGACAGGATCACGCAGCGGTTTTGACCGTGGGCGTGGCGGTCCTCGAACTGGGCGGGGTTGAGATACCCCAAGGCTGAGCGACGGCGACGCGTGTTTTAGGTTTCGATGAAACGGGAAACACCTAGGGCGATCTCCTCGTAGGTTTTGTACTCCATCGAATAGATGTCATCTACCTTCAGCGTCTTCTTAAAGCGCGCGCCGCCTGCGCGTTGTCGTATGGAGTGCCGCAGCGGCTCGGAGCGGCCATGTTCGGCAGCAGTACCTCACTGCGGCTTGTACGCGTACTCCACACCACGGTTCGTATGAAAGACGCAGCCTGGCAAGGGGCGGCGATCAGCAATCGCGGTCTCGAACGCTCTGACCTCTAGGCGGGCATCGATGCTGTGACCGATGACGCGTCGTGACCAGGCATCGATGATGCCAGACCTTGTTCGCAATTGGTTCAAGAACAATGGTCGAGCGGCGCACAGGAAAAGCCTTCGGCGATGTTAATGGAGGTCAGGTCTGCGACCCAAAGCCGGTCGAGGCCATGAACTTCGACCCCCCTGGCGATGAACGGACAGATCGGGTTGCGGTGATCAATGTCGGACGTGTGGACAAAACGCCACCTTCCGCGCGGATCCAGGTCGTTCTCCTTCATGGGCCGTTGCGCTTTCCTCGAGTTGACGACCATGTCCCTGTGGCGGAGGTCGGCATCGCCGCGGCGATGGCCGTAGCCTTCGAACTCGGGGGCGATCGCCCGAATTTCCTCGATGATCGCCATGTCAACGGGTTTGGAACTGGGATCGGCATAGAAGCTGAACCGTGCGAGGCCCGTCAGCTGCTTTGCCGGATCGACAGACCGCGCGGTCGGCACTCCCTGATATAGGTCCGCTTCTTGGCGAGCGTCCGAGCCGCCTTCGAAAAATCGATCTCGAGGGCTTGGCGCCCGGCCAGCCGATCGAGCGCCGGGATCCGGACTTCGTACTGGCCATCGGCTTTCTCGATCTAGGTGCGGAGCAGGTTGCGCGAAAGGTCATGGTGGCGGCTGAAAGCAAGTAGCGTGTTGCCGCCATAGCACTCGCGACCTCCCGAAAATTGAATGCGGCGCGGCGCAAGCAGCTTCCGGTGGTGTTCGGACACGGGCTTTCTTCCTGTGAAAGCCCGCTGGGATCAATTCAACCCGTCTGGCTGGTTCACCCACAGGGGAGCGGCCTACGACTTAGGCGTCAGTGCATTAAAGCTCTCGCGAAAAGGCCTGTCCCGGCCAAAGGGCAAATTTGTAAATGCGTATTTAAAACTGTCGAGCGCTCGGAAAGGCGCGATCAACTTTGGGGCAGCGTACATAAGGTCTGCAACCAGCAGGCCGGGGAAGGCATCCGCCTTCCCCGGCTTCGGTATCGTCGCTCCGCGACTTGCGTGGATCAAGTTCCGTAGCGCCGGAAATCCGCGTCGGAGAACTCCTCGGACGATAGATCAAGGTCGAATGCCTCGATGTCCTTTGCGGGCTTTTGCACCTCGGCCGGCTTGGCATCAGAGGCCACGACCCTGGGCTTTGCTTGGGCTGCTGGCCGTTTGGCAGCATCGTCCAGCTCGAAAAACGAGATCGTAGTCGTCAATTGCTGGGACTGCGCGGCAAGTTCCTGGCTGGTTGCGGCGGACTCCTCTGCGGCATTCGCGTTCTGCTGGATGACCTTGTCGAGTTCGCGGATTGCCTGGTTGATCTGCTCGGCACCGATATTCTGCTCGCGGGTCGAGGCAGAGATTTCCTGCACAAGATCCGCAGTGCGCTGAATGTTCGGAACGAGCGTTTCCAGCATTCGCCCAGCCTCGCCCGACACGTCGACGGTCTCGGCGGAAAGCTGGCGAATTTCCGTCGCAGCCAACTGACTGCGTTCGGCAAGTTTGCGCACTTCAGAAGCCACTACCGCGAACCCCTTGCCGTGCGAGCCGGCGCGTGCCGCTTCCACCGCCGCGTTGAGTGCAAGAAGATCCGTCTGGCGGGCAATTTCCTGGATGATGTTGATCTTGTCGGCAATCGATTTCATCGACTGGACCGCACTCGCGACGGCCTCACCGGACTTCTTGGCTTCTTCGGCTGACTGGTTGGCGATTTTCTCGGTCTGACCGGCATTGTCCGCATTCTGTCGGATGTTGGCGGTCATCTCCTCGATCGAGGCACTGGCCTCTTGCGCCGCCGCGGCCTGCTGACTGGAGCCCGCAGAGAGCTGCTCGGCGGTGGTGGACATGTTCCCTGCCCCTTCGGCCACATAGGTCGCACTGGCGCTGGCGTTCGAAATCACTTCGCGCAGCTTGATCACCATGTCGCGCAACGAGATGCCAAGCCGGTCGTCATCGGAACGCGGCGTAACCTCGGCCCGCAAATCGCCCTTCGAGATGCTTTCGGCGGCGCGGCTCATCCTTTTGAGGTCCCCGACCATCTCGTCCATCGCATTGAGCAGAACGCCGATCTCATCCCGGCTTGTAGTTTTGGCATCGACGTCGAGATTACCGCGTGCGACTTCCTTGACGACGGTGACGGCGTGGGAGAGCCCGCGAGAGATCGTAACGGCAAGCCAGAAGGCAGCCGCGATGGCGATCGCCGCAGCCACGGCGCCCACGGTGATCAGCAGACGTGTGGCATTGTGATAAAGGGTTTCCGCTTGCTTTGCTGCCTCGTCCATGAGGGCAGACGCCCGCTCGGCCATCTCATCGGCATCTTCGAAGGCCTCAACGAAGGCGGGCTCGAGTTCCGTGATCATCGTTTCATGTGCACGCTCGTTAGTGCTTTGAATCACCGTTGCCACAAACCGCTCGAAGGTATCGCTGTAAGCGTCCCAGTCAGCTTCGATCTGCTGCAGCGGGATACGAAAGCCGGACGGAGCGACCGACGCTGCAGTCTCGATTTGCTGCGCGAAACGAGCTTCGGCGGCGGCGATCATTTCGGCGTTTGCGTCCCGCGATTCTTGGGTCGCGTCTACCAGCATGTCCGTGTGAAGCGCCTGGATCTCGCGAACGTCGTCCATGCCGCGGTCAAGTGCTGCTTCGAGCGCGACCAGATCACGGTCCGGTGTCGCATCATTCAAAAGTTGCTCTCGGGCGGGCATGATGACAGCGTCGAGGCTAGTCATCAGGTCCGCGAACGCGGGTTCCATCTCGGTGATGCTGATTTCCGTGGCTCTGATACCTGTGTTTTCCAGGCCGAACTGTCGAAGCTCTCCCTCGATGGCGAGAAACTCCCCCCAATCAACTGTGAAATGTTCCAAGATCGTGCGGGATTCTTCGGTGCGCAGCAAAGGAGCGAGGCTGTTCTGGGCTTGTTCGACACGTGCGATTTGCTCATCAACGCGCGCGGCATAAACTTCAGCATCGCCTCGGTTTTTCGCCATCAAGTATCCCTTGACGAAGTTGACCGTTTCGGCAGCGCTAGCCTTCATATCGAGGCTGAGCTCTTGCCGGTAAGCGAACTCTTCGGTGATTTCGGCAATCTCGGCATTCAGACGTCCCGCCTGGTTCAGGGCGATGAAGCTTGAGAGGCCGAGCAGTGCGATCAACACTGCGAAAACGGCAATAAGTCTGGTCTTAATTGTCATTCCCATGGTCGTGATAATTCCTTGAGTTATTCGAATTTATGGTTTCGACGCGACATCAGTTTTCGATGGCGCAGTGCGGCGCTTAGTGTTCATCCCACTTGCACGGACCGGCACCAAACAAAGTACCGGCCTAATTTGTCGGGGCCCCAGACCGGCGATAGACATCCTGCAAGCCCAAGGCTTGCAGGATGGACTGAATTCCGACCCGACCCTACATGTGCCCCGATTTTACATTACTGGCTCCCGCCTTTGGTCGATTTCGTAGGTACAGGCCGATTATTAATCCTCCGTTGAGAACCTGGCGTGGAGTGGTATCGGTCGGAGGAAAAGCCCATCGAACTTGATGCAAACAATCGGCAGCATCCGTCGCGATCCCCTGTTGCCGATCTAGGCCAGCCTGAAATTACGGCTGACACGATTGGACAGCCAGTTCACGCCCCGAGCCTCCGCGGGCCACCGGCGTCAAACCAGCTTGTGCATCTCGGTCGATGGAAAGGGCGCGACCCAAGTAGCGCGCCACGAGACCTCGCTCACCCGTGATCTGAGGGCGATACGCGTGTTGAAACGTCTGATCCGGCCGAAATCGCCCAGCATCCTCGACTCTTGGCGTCTTCGGCCATAAGGAGCCGAGTGTGCAGGACGGCATCGGACGTCTGGGTCCAACCGAATTTATCGGCCAAGGCCGAGTCGAGCGAGGGTCCCGGTAAATCCGACGTTCGGGTGCAACGACATGAACGCCCGCTGCTCGGACACTGTGCACGATGACCGGGAAAAGCACACCGCGCAAAGAATATGCCGCACATACGGATAATCTTGACCAAATGTTGTCAAAATGAACCGCAAAATCTAGGCTATCCTGAACCTTGGAGGCCCAAAAATGAACATGCCCGCGAAAGTGACGGCCCCCGGACCGCTCGTCGCGATCGGCGGCGCAGAGGACAAGTCGGACGAGGCGGATATCCTCAGGCGCGTCATCGGCTGGTCGGGAAAGGCTGCCCCGGTTGTGGGTGTGATCACCACGGCAAGCGCAATTCCGGACGTGGTCTTCGAGGGCTACAAAGAAACCTTCGAGACCCTTGGCGCCGCCGAGGTTCTGGATATCCGCGTGCGGGACCGCGCCGATGCCGCCGCTGACGTCTTCGTCGACATGATCGGGCGCGCCGACGTGATCTTCATTTCGGGCGGCGACCAGATGCGGCTGACCAACGTGTTCGGTGGCTCGGCAACGTTGGCCAAAATCCGCGCGCGGCACGCCCAAGGCGCTGTTGTGGCGGGGACCAGCGCCGGCGCGGCCTGCCAGTCGCAGACCATGGTCTATGGCGGATCGCCCGATGACAGCCTGCGCAAGGGCGCGGTGAAGATGGCCGCGGGCTTCGGGTTTGTGGACGGGGTGATCATCGACACCCATTTCCTTCAACGCGGCCGCTTCTCGCGGCTGATGGAAGTGGGGGCAACCAACCCCGGGCAGCTCGGCGTCGGATTGGGCGAAGATGCAGCCGTGCTGTTCGAAGGGGACGTGATCCGCGCCATCGGCCCCGGTCACGTGATCCTGGTCGACAGTTCCTCGATCACGGGGTCGAACGTCTTCGATCTTCATGATGGAGAGGCCGTCACCGTCCACAACGTCACCATGCATGCCCTCATCAGCGGGTATGGTTACAATCTCCGGGAGAAGCGAGTCCTCGGACCAAACGAACTCGCGCAAATGAGCCTGGAGCAAAGCGATGCATATCCTTGAACACCGTGCCCTGCGCGGTCCGAACTATTACAGCCGCTATCAGGCCCTCTACATGCGCCTCGACATCGAGGAGCTGGAACAGCGGCCCAGCGACAAGGTTGCGGGCATGGCCGAACGCCTGGAAACGCTGATCCCTTCGCTTTACGAGCATCGGTGTTCCGTTGGGGAAGCTGGCGGGTTCCTGCAAAGGGTGCGGGGCGGCACTTATGCCGGTCATTTGGTCGAGCATCTGGCGATCGAACTGCAGAACCTCGTCGGGTTCTCGGTCGGTTATGGCAAGACCGTCGACAGCTATGATCCCGGCATCTACAATGTCGTCTACCGCTACCGCGATGAGGCGACGGGCCTTGCCGCGGGCACAGCCGCGGTCGAGATTGCCAAGCAGATCTACGACGGCGAAGATGTCGACCTTCAGCCCCATATCGACCGGCTGAAGGAAGTGCGCGACGCCAACGCGCTCGGGCCGTCGACTGGCTCTATCGTCGCGGCTGCGCGGGACCGGGGTATTCCGGCCTACAACTTGACCGAAGGCACCAGCTACACCCAGCTTGGCCACGGCATCAAACAGCGGCGCTTTCAGGCGACCGTCACCGACGCCTCGGGGATCATCGGCCACTCGATCGCGGACGACAAGGACTGGACCAAGCAGATCCTGGGCGACGCCGGCGTACCGGTCCCGAGAGGCCAGACCTGCTATTCGTTCGAGGAGGCGCGCGAGGCTGCCGATTGGATCGGCTGGCCGGTCGTGACAAAGCCGCTGTCGGGCAATCACGGGCGCGGCGTGACCACCGACATCACGACGATGGAAGATCTCCAGTCCGGCTACGACGCGGCCGTGGCCCGGCTGCGCGAAGGGACCGACGGCGTGATCGTCGAAAGCTACATCAAGGGTGAAGATCACCGGATGCTGGTGATCGGGGGCAAGCTGGTCGCCGCCGCGCGCCGCCGGCCGGCGCATGTCCAGGGCGACGGGCAGAGCACCATCCAGCAGCTGATCAACCGCGAGAACGAGGACCCCCGGCGCGGCGTGGGCCACGAGAACCTGCTGACCCAGATCCATGTCGATGAACAGACCCACCGGATGCTGGAGCAGGCCGGACTGACGCTCGACACCGTCCTCCCCGAGGGCGAGCTTGCGTTCCTCAAGTCGACCGCGAATATCTCGACCGGCGGCACGGCGAGCGACCTGACCGACGACGTTCATCCCGAAGTGCGCTTCGCGATGGAGCGGATCGGCCGCTTGGTCGGGCTGGACGTGATCGGCATCGACCTTCTGGCCGAAACGCTGTCCGAGCCGCTGGAAAACCAGTCCGCGGGTGTGGTCGAGGTCAATGCCGGCCCGGGCTTCCGAATGCACATGTCGCCCACCCATGGCACGCCGCGCCCGGTGGGCCAGCACATCGTCGACATGCTTTTCCCCGATCCGACCGATAACGGGCGCATCCCGATCACCGCGATCACCGGCACCAACGGCAAGACCACCACCACGCGCCTGACGTCGCATATCCTGCGGCAGGCCGGCCGCTCCGTCGGCATGGGCTGCACCGGCACGGTGGAGATCGACAACCACGTGATCCTGCGCGGCGACTATTCCGGCCCTGCTGCCGCGCAGGCAGTTCTGCGCGAACCGACGGTCGAGCACGCGGTGCTCGAGGTTGCGCGCGGCGGGATCATGCGGCGCGGTCTTGGCTTTGACGAATGCGACGTGGGTGTGCTGCTCAATATCGCGTCGGACCATCTGGGCGAACGCGACATCCACACGCTCGAGGAGCTTGCGCGCTGCAAGACGGTTGTCGTCGATGCGGTCCGGCGCGAGGGAGGGTATTGCGTCCTGAACGCCGACGATCCGCTGGTGATGGACCAGGGCACGCACTGGGCCCGGGGCGAGATCATCTATTTCACGATGGACCCCGAGAACCCCGCGCTGACGCAGCACCTGAGCGAGCTGGGGATGGTGTTCGCGGTGAAGAACGGCAAGATCGTCATGCTGCGCGGCAGGGTGACGGTGGAGATCTGCGCGGTCAATGACGTGCCCATCGCCTTCGAAGGGCACGCACCGTTCAACGTGCAGAACGCTATGGCAGCCGCCGCCGCCGCCACCGCCCACGGGATCGAGATCGACGACATTCGTGCGGGGCTTCTAACCTTCCACCCGACGCCCGCCCAGATGCCGGGACGCACCAACTATTTCGAAGCCGACGGCGTGAAGTGCCTGATCGACTACGGCCACAACGTGCCCGCGCTCAAGGCGCTGCGGCCCTTGGTGAACGGGCTGGCCACGCAGCGCCGGATCGGCGTCGCCACAGCCCCCGGAAACCGCCGCGACGAGGATCTCGTCGCGCTGGGGGCCGAGCTGGCGGGCATGTGCGACCTGCTGTTCGTCTACGAGACCGACGCACGCGGCCGCGCGCCTGGAGAGACGGCGAAGCTGATCCACGAAGGCGCCGCCCAGGCGGACACGTCCTGCGAGGTCGAGACGATCCACGACGAGCACGCGGCCACCGACCGCGCAATTGACGCGGCGCAACGGGGCGACTTCCTGCTGCTGCTCGTCGACGACATCGACGGTGCGACGCGACGGCTCAAGGGACGCAGCTTTCCGCACCAAGCCGAACTCGCACAGCCCTGAACGCCGCGCAGGCACCTGACTGCGGCGCAGAAGCAGAGGAACGGATATGACGAAGAACGTTTTCGTGGTCGGCCTGAACGACCACAACGCCGAGCGGCTGACCAGCCTGCGGGGGGTCGAGGACGTCGTTTTTCATCCCCTGCTGACGCCTGCGCAGGTCTACGAGACGCAGGAATTCGATATCCCCGCCATGCTGGCCGAGGCCGAAGCGACGCTAGACGCGTTCGACGGCTCGATCGACGCGATCGTAGGCTATATGGACTTCCCGGTTTCGACCATGCTGCCACTTCTTTGCGCGAAATACGGAACGAGGAACGCGTCGCTTGAAAGCCTGCTGAAGTGCGAGCACAAGTTCTGGTCGCGCAGCGTCATGGCCGAGATCGTGCCGGACCATACGCCCAACTTCACCGCGTTCGACCCGTTCGACGACGACGCCCTGTCTAAGATCGGCGAAGCGGGCCTGCGCTTTCCGTTCTTCGTCAAGCCGATCAAGTCGTCGGGTTCGCGCCTGGGCTTCCGGATCGACAGCCCCGAAGACTTCGCCTACGCGACCGAGAAGCTGCGCGCCGAGATCCGGTCCATCGGCGAACCCTTCGACCACGTTCTGTCGCAAGCCAACCTGCCCGACGACATCCGAAGCGTCGAGGGGCACTACTGCATGGCCGAACGGGTGATCGGCGGGCGGCAATGCACCGTCGAAGGCTATGTCCACGATGGCGAGGTAACGCTGTACGGGACCGTGGATTCGATCCGCTATCCGCAGGTCCTCAGCTTCTTCTACTACCTCTACCCCTCGAACCTGCCCCGGCCTGTGCAGGAGCAGATGTGGGAGATCTCTCGCAAGGTGATGACGCATATCGGCTACGACAATGCCGGCTTCAACATCGAGTATTTCTGGGACGAGGTTGAGAACAAGATTTGGCTGCTGGAGATCAACACGCGCATCGCCCAATCCCATTGCGACCTCTTCGAGATGGTCGATGGCGTCAGTCACCAGCAGGTAACGGTCGATCTGGGTCTCGGCCGCAAACCCGACATGCCCCATCGCGAGGGATCGCAGAAGGTGGCGGCCGAGTTCTTCTATCGCGTCTTCTTCCGCGACGCGACGGTCGCCCGCACCCCGTCCCGGGCCGAGATCGAAGTGGCGGCCGAACAGGTGGACGGCACCCGCATCGTGTCGAACGTCCGCAAGGGAATGCAGCTGTCCGAGCTGCCCGAACAGGACGCCTACAGCTTCGCCGTGGCGTCGCTATGGATGGGGGCGAGCACCGGCTCAAAGCTTCTGTGGAACTACGAGCAAGTGATGAAACGCCTGAATTACGAATTCACCGACATCCTGGACTGACACCCCCGGTGCCAGCCCTCGGGCGGCCAAGCGGTTGCTGTTGCGAACATCAAAGGCACGCCCATGAAGATTGATACCGACCTGCCGCGCCCGGTCCGGGAACTGGAGCACGCCGAGATTCCGATGCCCGACGGCACCCGGCTTGCCGCGCGGATCTGGATGCCCGAGGGGGCTGACAGCGCGCCGGTGCCCGCGATCCTCGAATACATCCCCTACCGCAAGAACGACAAGACGCTGGAGCGTGACGCCGCCCGCGCGCCTTGGCTGGCGTCGCGTGACTACGCCTATGTTCGGGTCGATCTGCGCGGAACAGGCGAGTCCGAAGGTGTGATGAAGGACGAGTATACCGAGATCGAACTGGCCGACGGGTGCGACGTCATCGCCTGGATCGCCGATCAGGCCTGGTGCGACGGTGGCGTCGGCATCGTCGGCATCTCGTGGGGCGGGTTCAACGGGCTGCAACTGGCCGCCCTGCGTCCCCCTGCGCTGAAAGCCGTCGTGACGATTTGTTCGACCGACGACCGCTATGCGGACGACATCCATTACATGGGCGGGGTGCCGCTGGTCGAACAGCTGTCCTGGGCCTCGATCATGTTCGGCATCAACACCCTGCCGCCCGACCCGGCCCATGTGGGCGAGCGGTGGCGCGAGATGTGGCACCGGCGCCTCGACGAGTCCGGCCTGTGGCTGGAGACTTGGTTGAAGCACCAGACGCGCGACGCGTTCTGGAAACACGGCTCGGTCTGCGAGAACTGGGACGACATCCAGATTCCGGTCTACGCCGTGTCCGGCTGGGCCGACGGGTATTGCCGCGCGGTCCTGCGCCTGGTCGAGAACCTGCGTGGTCCGGCCAAGGGGATCGTCGGCCCCTGGTCCCACCGCTATCCGCATCTCGGGGCACCCGGCCCCGCGATCGACTGGCTGTCGGAAGAGACGCGGTGGTGGGATCACTGGCTGAAGGGCCAGGACACCGGCATCATGGACGAACCGCCCCTGCGCCTGTTCCTGCAAGACCACGCGGAACCCCGCAGCCACTATGCCGAACGCGAAGGACACTGGATCGCCGAGCCCGCATGGCCGTCGCCGAACGTCACCGCGACTCGGTTCGGCCTTGGCGCGGGAGGGACTCTAGTCCGCGACGCGCAAGGCACGGGCGGAGAACTGTCCGTCTCGTCGCCTCTCTGGGTCGGGTCGCAGGGGGGTAAATGGTGCTCCTACGCGCATCCGGGCGATCAGCCGAGCGATCAAAGGCGCGACGATTCCGGCAGTCTTACCTTTCAGACGGCCCCGCTGGACCAAGACCTCTACCTCGTCGGCGACGCCCGCCTGCACCTGACCTGCCGGGTCGACCGCCCGGTCGCGCAGATCACCGCCCGTCTTGTCGACGTCGCCCCCGACGGCACGGCAACCCGGATCGCCTATGGCTTGCTGAACCTGTCCCATCGCGACGGGCACGAGACGCCATCGCCGACCGTTCCGGGCGAGGACATGACGGTCGAGCTGATGTTCAAACCCGTCGCACAGACCGTGCCCGCCGGGCATCGCCTGCGACTGTCCCTGTCCACGAATTACTTCCCGATCGCCTGGCCCGTCCCTGAACCCGTGACGTTGACGGTCCTGACGGAACAGTCGGATCTGATGCTACCGCTACGCTCGGACTCCGGCCCGCGGATGCCCGACTTCCCGCCGCCCCGCGCCGGGACTCCCCTGGACCTAGTGGTCCACACGCCGCCGCGTTCGGAATGGCGCGTAACCGAGGATATGGACACCGGCCGCATGACGTTCGAAATCCGCGACCACGAGGGTGCAGCGACCATCGAGCCGCAGCAGTTCTTCCATTCAGCCGAAGGGTCCGAGCGCTACTCGGTCCTTCCACCCGATCCGCAGTCAGCCGAGGGCGAGGCAACCTGGATCCACGAGATGGCCCGCGACGGCTGGTCTGTGCGGACCGAGACACATACCCGCCTGACCTGCGACGCGGATTTCTTCCATATCGCCGCAACCTTACGCGCGTGGGAAGGGGATACCCTTGAACGAGAGCATGAGTGGTCCGTGTCGATCGCGCGAAACCACGCCTGAACTCAGCCCCATGGGGGTCCCGGCCAGCCAGCCTTCGCAGAAAGGGCGCCCGAAAGACCGGGCGCCCTTTCCATGTGTGCGATCAGTCGCCCAGAACTTCGCGGATCGAGTCCGCCGTGACCTCGACGATGCGATCGGCTTCGGCCTGGCTCAGGCACAGCGGCGGCGCGAACCCAAGGATGTCGCCCTGCGGCATGGCGCGGGCGATCACGCCCTTTTCGACCATCTTCGCCACGATGGCACCGGCTGTCTTGCCGGGCTGTTCGTAATGGCGTCGCGCCTGCCGGTCCTCGACCAGCTCGACGGCGCACATCATCCCCTCGCCACGCACATCGCCAACGCGGGAATGTTCGCCCAGCGCTTCGGTCATTTGCGCGTTGAGATAGGCGCCGACCACACCCGCATTGTCCACGAGACCCAGGCTGTCGACGAGCTTCAGGTTGGCAACACCAGCCGCCGCGCCGATCGGGTGGGCCGAGTACGTCCAGCCGTGGCCGAACGCGCCGTTCTCGTCGGTTCCGCGTTCGAGCACCTTCCACATCCGTTCGCCCACGATCGAGCCCGATAGCGGTGCGTAGGCCGAGGTCAGACCCTTGGCGATGGTCATCAGGTCCGGCTCGATCCCGTAATGCTCCGAGCCGGTCATCGACCCAAGCCGCCCGAAACCCGTGACGACCTCGTCCGCGATCAGCAGGATGTCGTGCTTCTTCAGCACCTCCTGAATCGCCGCCCAATACCCTTCGGGCGGGGGTACGAGGCCGCCCGTGCCCAGGACCGGCTCGCCGATGAAGGCGGCGATGGTGTCGGCGCCCTCGCGATCGATCAGCGCCTCGAGTTCGGCCACGCAATGGGCGGTGAACTGCGCTTCGGTCATCTCAGCATCGGGGCGACGGAAATAGTACGGCGCCTCGGTGTGGATCACTTGCGCAAGGGGAAGGTCGAACTTCTTGTGAAACAGGCCCAGGCCCGTCAGCGACCCGGTCATCAGCCCCGAGCCGTGATAGCCGCGCCAGCGCGAGATGATCTTCTTCTTCTCGGGCCGGCCGAGGATGTTGTTGTAGTACCAGACCAGCTTGATGTTCGTCTCGTTCGCGTCGGACCCCGAGAGGCCGAAATAGACCTTGGACATGTTGGCCGGTGCCCGCTCCAGCACCATATGCGCAAGCGTGATCGCGGCCTCGGTGCCGTGGCCGACATAGGCGTGGTAATAGGCCAACTCGTGAGCTTGCTTCGAGATCGCCTCGGCAATCTCGGTCCGCCCGTAGCCGACATTGACGCAATAGAGACCCGCGAAGGCGTCAAGCAGCCGGTTGCCGTCGCGGTCCTCGATGAACACACCCTCGCCTCCGGTCACGATCCGCTGCGGGGCCTCGCCGCGGGCGAATTGCGCAAGGTGGGTCGAGGGGTGGAAGAAGCTCTCGCGATCCCACTGGGCGAGTTGGTCGTTCGTCAGCATCTTGTTCATGTCAGTCTCTTTCCTATGCCCAGTCGCGGCAGACGTATTTGATGTCGGTGAAGGCCTCGAGCCCGTGGCGGGCGCCCTCGCGGGACAGGCCGGATTGCTTCATTCCGCCGAAGGGGATCGGCGCTCCGGTGACCTTGGTTCGGTTGACCGCCACCATGCCGAACTGCAGTGCCCGGCTGGCGCGATAGATGCGGCGCGGGTCCTGGGTATGAAGGTAGGCGATCAGGCCGTACTCGGTCGCGTTGGCGCGCTTCAACGCCTCGGCTTCCGTATCGAAGGGTGCGATGGCGGCGACCGGCCCGAAGGTTTCTTCGTGCATGACCTTCGCTTCCGCCGGCACGTCCACCAACACCGTCGGCGGGTAGAACAGCGGCCCCTGCCCGTCCCGCTCGCCCCCGCAGAGAAGCTTCGCGCCGCGATCGAGCGCGTCGGCGACGTGCTCTTCCTGCTTGGCCACGGCCTTTTCGTTCATCATAGGCCCAAGGTCGCGATCGTCGCAGCCCGGCCCAAGCGTCAGCGCGCGCGCGGCCTTTGCGAACCGTTCGCAAAAGGTGTCGTAGACCGATCGTTCGACGAGGAACCGGTTGGCGCCCAGGCAATCCTGCCCCGAGGTCGCGAACTTCGCTTTCACGGCCTCGTCCACCGCGCGGTCCATGTCGGCATCGGCGAAAACCAGGAAAGGCGCATGTCCCCCAAGCTCGAGCACAAGGCGCTTCACCGTGTCGGCCGATTGGCGGTAAAGCAGCCGCCCCACCTCGGTCGATCCGGTGAACGACAGTGCCCTGACACGCGCGTCGGCGGTCCAGGCGCTCACGATCTCGGGCGCGGCACCGGTCACGACGTTGAAGACCCCGTCCGGCAGGCCCGCGCGACGGGCCAATTCGGCCAGCGCGAGCGCCGATAGCGGCGTCTCGGCCGAAGGGTGGACCACCGTGGTACAGCCCGCGGCAATCGCCGCGGCCGCCTTGCGAGTGATCATCGCCGAGGGGAAATTCCACGGTGTCACCAGCGCAGCCACGCCCACCGGCTCGCGCCACAATTCGACCTCTGCATCCTTCAGGTGCGAGGTGACCCCCTCGATGTTCGGGCGGCGCGCCTCCTCGGCATAGAACTCAAGGAAAGACGCAGCATAGTCGATCTCGCCACGCGATTCCGACAGTGGCTTGCCCTGTTCGGCGGTCATGATCCGGGCCAGATCCTCGCGGTGCTCCAGCATGCCGCGATACCACGCATGCAAAACCCTCGCGCGCTCCTGCGGCAGGGATACGGACCAGGTGTCGAAAGCCGCGTGGGCCACGTCCACGGCCTGCCTCGCCTGCTCCGCCGACATCTGCGCCACCCGTGCGATCTCGTGTCCGGTCGCAGGGTCGGTCACGGAAAAACTTGTCTCTGCGGGGATCCAGTCACCGCCAATGCGCCCGCGCGTCACGAACAGCGCGGCATCCTCCAGCGAGCGCGTCAGATCGGATTCGACCTGCGGCTGTGCGACCTGTGTCATCGGATTCTCCGTTTGCCATTTCGCGTTATGATAGACGATCCGCACAGAGACTTACTCTGTCGCCGAGCCAACGGCAGAGGATTCCTCCGAACTTAAGTCAGCCCGGCGTCAATCTTTCGGTTGGGCGGCGTGGATCAAGCCGAAGGGCGGCGGGCCGCTCTTCACCTCTTTGGTCACGATATAACTGAAATAGCGCTTCAGGCCGATCCGCGCGGCCAGCATCTCGTCCATCAGTGTCTGATATCCGGGGACATCCCGGGTCACGACCTGCATCAGATAGTCGTACCCGCCACCGATGGCCCAGCACGCCACGACCTCGTCATACACCGAAACCGCACGTTCGAACGCCTGAAAGCTCTCCGCGCGGTGGCTTTCCAGCTCGACCGTGACAAAAACCGAGACATGGGGGCCCAGATGCGCAAGCGACACGTCGGCCCTGTAGCCACGGATCAGGCCTGCGTCTTCGAGTTTGCGCAGCCGTTCCCAGCAGGGAGTAGGCGACAGATTGACCCGCGCGGCCAAGGCGACCTTGGAGATGCGTCCTTCGCGGGAAAGAACCGAAAGAATGCCGATATCCCGATCATCGAGGGCGAACCTGCGCATGAGCCGCACCGTCGCGACAAGGCCCGGAATTGTCAATCTCGCCGGCGCCGAGCCGGCGTTCATCCGACCGTTTGCGGCCATTTCTGCGGCAGGGCGCACATCATACGGGCACCTGGGAAGCTTCACCCCCTGCATCCTGCGTCAGATTTTTTCTTGGCATTTAAGGAATTGACGTTGTGTGTTCGGCGAAACACACTTGGGCCAATAACGCCGAAGCGTGCTTAAACGCTCTTCGCGAGCCGAGCGGTCCCGCAATCCGTGCGGTCCGCCGGCCAAACCGGCGTTCGGTTGGCTCCTTATGCCGGATCGGATGTCCGAGCCAGAACAGGAAGGAAGTTCAACGATGCGAACCCAAAATATTTTCGTGGGTACGGCACTTACGTTTTGCCTCGCCGCCCCCGCCGTCAGCGCCGATACTTGGCGCTATGCGTTCGAGGAGGCCATGGAGGAGGTCCAGGGAAAGTACGCGCAGAAGTTCAAGGAAGAGGTCGAAGCCAACTCCGACCACGAGGTTCAGCTGTTCCCGTTCGGCACCTTGGGCGAAAGCGCCGACACCATGGAACAGGCCCAAGCCGGCATCCTGCAATTCGTCGACCAGTCGCCCGGCTTCACCGGCGCCCTGATCCCCGAGGCGCAGGTCTTCTTCGTCCCCTACCTGCTGCCGCAGGACCAGGACACGCTGTTCGAGTTCTTCCGCAACTCGGTCGCCATCAACGAGATGTTTCCCGAGCTTTATGCCGAACAGGGGCTGGAGCTGCTGACCATGTTCCCTGAAGGCGAGGTCTGCATGACCACGCAGGAACCCGTACACAGCCCCGAGGACCTCAACGAGGTGAAGTTCCGGGTCATGACCAACCCGCTTCTGGTCGAAAGCTACGAGGCCTTCGGCGCCGTCCCCACCCCCCTGCCGTGGGGAGAGGTCTATGGCGCGCTTCAGACCGGCATCATTCAGGGCCAGGAGAACCCGGGCTTCTTCCTCGAGTCCACCAAGATGTACGAAGTGACCGACGTCATCACCTGCATCGGCCACAATAACTTCACCACCGCGGTGATGGCCAACAAGCAGTTCTATGACGGCCTGCCCGAAGAGGATCAGCAGGTCATCCAGAACGCCACCGACGCGGCGTTCGAATATATCCTGGAATACCAGCAGGGCCTTCAGGAAGAGAGCCTGGACAAAATCCGCGAGGCCAAGCCGGAGATGGAAATCAACATCCTTTCCGAAGAAGAGCGGCAGCCCTTCATGGATACCGCGAGCCAGGTGGAAGAAGAGTTCATCGGCATGGCCGGCGACAGCGGTCAGGAGATCCTCGACCAGATGAAGCAGGACCTCGAAGACGCGCGTCAGGCGACCTCGGGCTAAGCTCTTCACGGCACCGGGCGGGGAATACTCCGCCCGGCACTTCTTTCCAGGAGCGCGCGATTTGACCAGGCCCCCCGATCCTGCCCACGACGAGACCCAGACAACCACCACTGATACGACGGACACCCTTGATGACACCTCGGCGCTGCCGGGCGTGCTGGGTACGATCGACCTCATGGTCGCCCGGATCGAGGCGGTCCTGCTCGCGGCGGGGGTTCTTCTCATGGCGGCGAACACGGTCGCGAATGTCGTCGGGCGCTATGTCTTCGGCTCCAGCATCTTCTTTTCCGAAGAGCTCAACCGGATCCTGATCATCCTGATCACCTTCGCGGGCATCAGCTATGCCGCGCGGCACGGACGGCATATCCGGATGTCGGCGATCTACGACACGTTACCGCCCCGGGGCCGCAAGGTGATGATGATCCTGATCGCCTCGGTCACGGCGCTCTGCATGTTCGGCCTGGCGTGGTACGCGTTCGGCTTCATCCGAACCTCGGCCGGGCAAGGCCGATTGTTGCCTTCGTTGCAGATCCCCGTCTGGTGGACGTTGATCTGGGCGCCGCTCGGCTTCACGCTGACGGGCATCCAGTACGCACTGACCGCCTACAAGAACATCGTCGAGGACGACATCTACCTGTCGACCAACGTTCTGGAAGGCTACGGCACCGACGAAGAGCGGGAGGTCTGAGCGATGGCAGCCACCCTGTTCTCGATCATGATCGTACTGCTCCTTCTGGGCTTTCCGATGATGATCCCGCTTCTGGTCGGCGCCGCTGTCGGGTTCGTCACCATGTTCGGCGGCTTCGGCCAGATGGAGACCATGATCCAGCAGATGATCGCCGGGATCCGGCCCGCATCGCTGATCGCGGTGCCGATGTTCATCTTCGCGGCCGACATCATGACCCGGGGTCAATCCGCCGGCCGCCTGATCGACATGGTGATGGCCTTCGTGGGCCACGTGCGCGGCGGCCTCGCCGTCTCGACCGCCGCGGCCTGCACCATGTTCGGCGCCGTCTCGGGTTCGACCCAGGCTACCGTCGTCGCGGTCGGCTCTCCGCTGAGACCGCGGATGCTGAAGGCCGGGTACAAGGACAGCTTCGTGCTGGCGCTGATCATCAATTCGGCCGACATCGCGTTCCTGATCCCACCTTCCATCGGGATGATCATCTACGGCGTCGTCTCGGGCACCTCCATCGCCGAGCTTTTCATCGCCGGCATCGGCCCGGGCCTGCTGATCCTTGTGCTGTTCTCGATCTACAGCATAATCTACGCCCGGCGTCATGACGTTCCGACCGAGCCAAAATCAAGCTGGGCCGAACGCGGCCGCGCGGTTCAGGGAGCGCTCTGGCCGTTGGGCTTTCCGGCCATCATCATCGGCGGCATCTATGGCGGGATATTCTCGCCCACCGAAGCCGCGGCGGCCTGCGTCCTCTACGCGCTGATCCTCGAAGTGATCGTCTTCCGATCGCTCAGCCTCAAGGGCGTCTACGAGACCGCGAAATCCACCGGCCTGATCACGGCGGTGGTGTTCATCCTGGTCGCGGCCGGCGCGGCCTTCTCCTGGGTGATCTCGTTCGCACAGATCCCGCAGGCGATCCTTTCCGGGATCGGCATTTCCGAGATGGGGCCGATCGCGGTGCTTTTCGTGATCTCGATCGCGTTCTTCATCGGCTGCATGTTCGTCGATCCCATCGTGGTGATCCTGATCCTGGTGCCTATCTTCGCGCCCGTGGTGCAAAGCACGGGCCTCGACCCGGTGCTCGTCGGCACGATCATCACGCTTCAGGTAGCCATCGGGTCGGCCACGCCCCCCTTCGGATGCGACATCTTCACGGCGATCGCGGTCTTCAAACGTCCCTATATCGAGGTCATCCGTGGCACGCCGCCCTTCATCGTCATCCTGCTGGGGGTTGCGGTTGCGCTGATCTACTTCCCGCAGATCGCGCTGTTCCTGCGCGACCTGGCCTTCGCGGGGTAAGTGGCATGAGCATGTTCTCCAATATCCTCGTCGGCTACGACGGTTCCAAGAACGCCGCGCGTGCCGTGGAAAAGGCAGCCGAGATCGCGGCGCTGTGCGACGCCGAGCTCTCGGTGCTGACGATCTTCCGGCACTACAGTATGCTCGAAGCCTCGCTATCCATGGTCAGAGCTTCGGATCCCGGCTCCATCGACGACGCGATGAGCAGTTACGCCAAGGAAACAGCCGAGTTCGGGAAGGCGATGGCACTGGATCATGGCGCGGCGCGGGCCCGTGGCTTCGTCAAATCCGGCCCGCCCGCCCGGACGCTGATCGACTTCGCCGAAAAGCATGACGTCGACCTGATCGTGATTGGCAGCCGCGGCCTCGGCTCGATCGAGAATTACCTGCTTGGCAGCGTGTCGCACAAGGTTTCCGGGCTGGCGAGTTGCCCCGTGCTGGTGGTCTGAGGATGTCATCGCGGATCGAAACACTCGGGGGCGTGCGCCTCGACACGGACGAATCCGTCACGCGGTTGGGGCTTGTGGCTCTTTCCACCGACCTGACCTTCGAACGGGACGCGGCGCGGGTGCTGCCCCACGACGGCATGGCCTTGCACGTCGCCCGGATCGCGTTCCAGAACCCCACGACCCCGGCCAATCTGCGCGCCATGCTTCCCGACCTCAGCCGAACCGCGGACCTTCTGGTGCCCGGGATGAATCTGGCCGCAATCTGCTTTGGGTGCACCTCCGCCGCAATCACATTGGGCGACGCGGTCATCGACGACGCGATGGCAAGCGTGCGCCCGGGGGTTCCGGTGATCACACCGGCGCGTGCCGCCCTTACGGGGTTCGCCGCGCTGCGCGTCCGGCGCATCGTGTTGCTGGCGCCCTATCTGAAAGAGACGACGCGGCCTGTAGCTGAATATTTCACCGCCGCCGGGATGGATGTGGTCCGGACATGCTGCCTCGACATGGCCGACGACCGCGACATCGCCCGGCTTTCGGCCGATACAATTGTTTCCGCCGCCCTGGCCGCCGATACGTCGGAGGCAGAGGCGATGTTCATTTCCTGCACATCCATGCCCGCCCTGGGCGTCATCGCCGAGATCGAGGCGCGGCTGGGAAAGCCGCTGCTGACCTCGAACCAGGCCAGCCTTTGGCAGATGCTTCAAATGGCAGGCTGGCCAATGCCCGACGGGTATGGACGTCTCTCGACTGTGCCACTTGCGACGGCCGGTGCCGCATGAGCCATGTAGGCATCGCTGAAATCGAGGCGGCGCGCGACCGGATCAAGGGCCTCATCCGTCGGACACCGGTCGAGCCATCTGCCTTCCTCACTGAGGCGACAGGGCAGCCGGTGCATTTGAAGTTCGAACATCACCAGTTCACCGGCAGCTTCAAGATGCGGGGCGCCACGAACGCCGTCGAACAGTTGTCCGAAGCAGAACGCGCGCGGGGCGTCACCGGAGCCTCGACCGGCAATCACGGGCGGGCCCTCGCCTTTGCCGCACGGCGCGCCGGGGTGAGGTGCGTGATCTGCATGTCCGCGCTGGTCCCGAAGAACAAGGTCGACGCCATCGCCAGCGAAGGCGCCGAGATCCGTATTGTTGGCCGCAGCCAGGACGACGCCCAGGAAGAGGTCGACCGCCTCGTCCGCGAAGACGGCATGGTGATGGTCCCGCCCTTCGACGATGCACGGGTGATCGCGGGGCAAGGGACGCTGGGGCTGGAGTTGCTGGAAGACGTGCCCGATCTGCAGGTGGCCCTGGTCCAGCTTTCGGGCGGTGGGCTGATCTCGGGCGTGGCCGCCGCGCTGAAGGCGCGCAAACCCGACATCAGGGTGATCGGCATCACAATGACCCGCGGGGCGGCGATGCATGCCAGTCTGGCGGCGGGAAAGCCCGTGGCAGTCGAAGAGCTTCCGACGCTAGCCGACTCGCTCGGTGGCGGGATCGGGCTGGGCAACCGCCATACGTTCCAGATGGTCCGCTCCCTCGTGGACGAGGTCGTGCTGCTCAGCGAGAAAGAGATCGCCGATGGCGTGCGCCATGCGTATCGTCACGAACGGCAGATCGTCGAAGGGGGCGGCGTCGTTGGGATCTCGGCCTTGCTGCACGATCATGTGCGCCCCGACGGGCCTGTCGCCACGATCCTGACCGGTGCCAGCATCGATATGGATTTGCACTATCGCCTGATCTCGGGCGAGCATGTGGATCTGATGCAAGAGGCAGGATAAGCGCGATGCCCCGGATCACCCTGCTGTCGGAGGCCGATCTGAGGGGCCTCGTGACCCTCGACACCGAGATCGTGGACGTGATCGAGGATGCGTTCCGCACCCTCGCGGCGGGGTCGGTCGTGATGCCGCCGATCCTGTCGATGGCCATTGAGCCTGCGAATGGCGAGGTCGACGTGAAGACCGCGTTCGTTCCCGGCCTGCCGGGCTTCGCCATCAAGGTCTCGCCCGGGTTCTTCGACAATCCCAAGATCGGCCTTCCCTCGACCTCTGGCCTGATGATGCTGCTGTCAGCCCGGACTGGTCAGGTCGAAGCGCTGCTGCTCGACAACGGGTATCTGACAGATATCAGGACCGCCGCCGCAGGGGCCGTCGCCGCGCGCCACCTGGCCCGCCCGGATGCGCAGACCGCCGCCATCCTCGGGGCCGGGATGCAGGCGCACCTGCAACTGACCGCCCTCTGCCTCGTTCGCCCGATTCAGCGCGCCACGATCTGGGCGCGCGATCTGTCGAAGGCCGAGGCCGCGGCGCAACAGCTTTCCGACGCCCTCGGGATCGAGGTCGGCGCGACTGCGGATGCAGAAGCCGCCGTCATGGCTGCCGATGTGATCGTGACGACCACGCCCTCGACGACACCGATCCTGCACGCAGACTGGTTGCGCCCGGGGCAGCACGTAACCGCCATGGGATCGGATCAGCACGGCAAGTCCGAGCTCGACCCCGAATGCCTGTCGCGCGCCGACCTCTACGTGCCCGACCGCCTGTCCCAGACCCGCACCCTGGGCGAGCTGCACGCGGCCATTGCCGCCGGACTTATCCCCGCGGACCGGGCCTATCCCGAACTGGGCGACATCATCGCCGGCACATCGCCCGGACGTCGCTCGGATGAGCAGATCACCATCGCAGACCTGACCGGGACCGGCGTTCAGGACACGGCGATCGCAAACCACGCAGTCCGCCGCGCCCGCGACGCAAGGGCCGGCACCCTTTTCGAAAGCTAGATCATGGCGATTATCGACACCTTCCGCTTTACCGATGCCGAATACGAAAACCGCTTGGCCCGCACCCGCGCCGCGATGGAGAAAGCGGGCATCGACGTTCTCATCACCTCGGACCCGTCGAACATGGCGTGGCTGACCGGCTATGACGGCTGGTCTTTCTACGTCCACCAGGCGGTGATCATCGGCCCTACGGGCGAGCCTGTGTGGTTCGGCCGCGAACAGGACGCACAAGGCGCAATTCGGACCACCTACATGGCCGAAGCCGACATGATCAGCTATCCGGACTACTTCGTACAGTCCACCGAACGGCACCCGATGGACTACCTTGCCGCCAAGCTGACCGAACGCGCCTGGCATACCGGCCGGATCGGCGTGGAGATGGACAATTACTGGTTCTCGGCCCGCGGCTACCGTGCGCTGTCGGATGGCCTCGCGAACGAGCTGGTCGACATCACCGGCCTCGTGAACTGGCAACGCGGGATCAAGTCCGAAGCCGAACTGAACCATATGCGCAAGGCCGCCCGCATCGTCGAACGGATGCACGCCCGCATCGCCGAAAAGGTCGAGCCGGGGATGCGGAAATGCGATCTTGTCGCCGACATCTATGACGCCGCCCTGCGCTATGACGAGGACTGGGGCTTCGGCGGCGATTATCCCGCCATCGTGCCGCTGCTGCCCTCGGGCACCGACGCCGCAGCGCCCCATTTGACTTGGGACGACAAGCCGATGAAGACCGGCGAAGGCACCTTCTTCGAGATCGCCGGCTGCTTCCGCCGCTATCACTGCCCGCTGTCGCGCACGATCTTTCTGGGCAAGCCGACGCAACAGTTTCTGGACGCCGAGAAAGCCGTGCTGGAAGGGATGGAAATGGGGCTCGAGGCCGCGCGGGCCGGGAATACCTGCGAGGATATTGCCAACGCCTTCTTCGACGTTCTGCGCAAGTGGGGCATCACCAAGAACAATCGCACCGGCTACCCGATCGGACTCAGCTATCCGCCTGATTGGGGCGAACGCACCTGCTCGCTTCGCCCCGGAGACAAGACGGTCTTGCAGCCCGGCATGACCTTCCATTTCATGACCGGCCTGTGGCTGGACAATTTCGGGTTCGAGATCACCGAGAGCATCGCTATCACAGACGGCGCCCCGGAGTGCTTCGCCGACGTTCCCCGGAAGTTACTCGTAAAGAGCTGATTCCGAACCGCCTGTCTTCGTGAAACCCTCATGGTCCGGTAAGCGCGCGCGCCGGGCCATTTACACGACCGTCGCCGGTCATCAGGCATTCGCCCCACCCTTCCATCGCCTGCACACCCCCGCAACCGCGCCGAAAACCGAGCGGCCTTCCAGAATCCCGACCATACCGGCGGCGGACATCTGCTGGGCCAGCCGCACCGTAAAAGGCGGTTGCGCGTCGGAGGGGCACGGAATTATGGACATGCGTTGCTTCGAAAGGGCCGCCCCATGCCATCCTCCGATTCCAATGTGCCGCGCGGCCTTGCATACGCCATCGGAGCATATGGCATCTGGGGGCTGTGCCTGCCGCTGTACATGAAGGCCCTGTCGCATGTCTCAGCGCTGGAAATCGTCGGGCACAGGGTGATCTGGGCAATCCCATGCGGGATCCTTCTGCTTTGGTGGCAAGGGATCCTGCGAAATTTCGGCCGGCATCTGCGCGATCCGCGAACGGTGGCGCTGGCTTCGCTGACCGCGGCGCTGATCTCGATCAACTGGGGGGTCTACGTGTATGCGATCATCTCGGGGCAGGCCCTGGCAGCGGCGCTGGGATACTACATCAATCCGTTGGTCAACGTCGTGCTCGGGGCGGTCTTCCTGGCTGAACGGCCGAACCGGACCCAGGGCATCGCGATCGCGCTTGCCGTGGTTGGCGTCGCGATCATGACGGCGAAAGCCGGCAGCCTGCCCTGGATATCGCTCGTACTGGCCGGGTCATTCGGGACCTACGGACTGCTCCGCAAGGTCGTGCCCGTGGGCGCGACCGAAGGGTTCACGCTCGAGGTGCTGATACTGGCCATTCCCGCGTTTGCGCTCTTGCTCCTCCTGCCGGAAGGCGGGCCGTTCCAGCATACAAGCTGGGACATGCTGCTGCTGATCGGGGCAGGCCCGCTGACGGCAGCCCCCCTCATCCTCTATGCGGCGGGGGCGCGGCTTTTGCATTACGCGACCATCGGCATCCTGCAATACATCGTGCCCACCCTTATCTTCCTCACGGCGGTCTTCCTGTTCGGAGAGCCCTTTGGCGCGTGGCAATTGATCGGATTTGCTTTCATCTGGTCCGCGCTGGCGGTGTATTCGTGGTCCTTGTTCGGAAGCGCGCGGGCCCGTCGGCGGACCACAGCGCGCCCCGCGCAATGATCAAGTCGCGATCGCGGCCGACCCAAAGTCGGGGGACACCGTTCTTGCGACGATGAGAAGGACCTCGATCAGGGCCCGCCCCTGATCGCTGCCGGGTCTTGACCTAGCGTTCCGTCCGGGTGGCCCAGACCAGACCCCGACGCAGGATCTCGCGGCCTGCCGGCTCCGACAGCTCCTTCGAGTCATGCCCAAGACTGGAATAAAAGACGCGTCCCGTTCCGAAGGTCCGGGTCCAGACCACAGGCATCGTCGTGCCCGCAGTCTCCGGCGCGTGCTCGCCCGTGAACGTGGTCGTGGCCAGGACCTCGTTGCCCGGATCAACATGCATGAAGTATTGCTCTGAGTGGTAGTCGAAACTGTCGATGCCGTTCATGATCGGATGGTCGGGGCGCGTGACCTCGATGCGGTAATCGATGAAGTCGCCCGGGTGTGCGACCCACTGGCCGCCCACCATGAACTGATAGGCCGGCGCGTCGCGAAACGCATCGCCCATTCCGCCATGAAATCCGCCCAGCCCCACGCCACCCCGAACTGCGGCGCACAGGCGGTCGACGCCTTCCTTGTCCGAGGCGACCTGAGTGACCATTGGAACGATCAGCGCATAACGGTCCAGATCCTCCGATTGCAGGATATCGGCCCCCTCGACCGAGGTGACTTCCATTCCCTCTGCCCGGAGGATGTCCGAGACGATACTGGCGCAGGCCTCGGGGTCGTGACCCTTCCACCCGCCCCAGAAAATAAGCGCGCGTGCGTCACTCATGTCAGTTCTCTTTCCAGTATCTGCGGCCTGATACAGTCGCTAGTGATTGGGATGGTTCGCCGCGCCTCGGCGGCGCGATGCAGGGCGTCGATGACCTCAAGGACGTGAAGCGCCAAAGCGCCGCTGGCCCGATGATCGCGATCCTTGCCGATCGCCTCGGCCATGTCGGCCAACCCGATCCCGCGCCAATTATCGGCGCCGTAGGCCCGATCCGAAGCTGCCATGACGCTGCCATCGCCGAAACCGACCTCGCCATCGAAACGATTGGGGTCGGGCAATCGCATGGAGCCGTCGGTGCCATAGATTTCCAACGGGCTGTGCCAATGCGCCTGCACATCGAAGCTCATCGCCATCTGCACCAATGCACCCTGCTCGAAGGCCAGAAGACCCAGCAGATGAGTGTCGACCTCCACCGAGACGCTCTCGCCCGCGCGATCCCCGGTTGCAATACGTCGCTCGGTGCGGGGTCGGGTTGCAAGGGAGGCGACCTCGCGCACGGGGCCAAGCAGATTGATCAGCGCAGTCAGGTAATAGGGTCCCATATCCATCAGGGCCCCGCCGCCGGGGTCGCTGTAGTAGAAATCCGGAGAGGGATGCCAACGCTCATGACCGGCGACCATCATCGTCGCGCTGCCACCAATGGCGCGTCCGATCCGCCCGGAATCAAGTGCCGCGCGGGCGGTCTGGTGCCCCCCGCCCATGAATGTGTCGGGCGCACACCCGATCCGAAGCCCACGATCCGCGGCCATCTGCGTCAGGTCCTGCGCCTCGGCAAGGGTCGCCGAAAGGGGCTTTTCCAGGTAAAGGTGCTTGCCCGCCTCCAACACCTTTCGCCCGACCGGCGCATGGGCCGCCGGGATCGTCAGATTGACGACGATGTCGATGTCCTCCCGGGCCAGCAGGTCATCCACGGACAGCGCAGGCACCTGCCTCGCCTTCCCGACCGCCTTCGCGACGGAGGGCTTCGCATCGGCCACCGCGCGCAGATCAAGGCCCGGCAACCGCGCGACGTTGTCGAGGTAGATACCGCTGATGACACCGCAGCCGACGATACCTACCCCGGTCATACGTCGGTCCGTTCGATGCGGCGTCCATCCTCGTCGAAGTGATGCTGACGCTCAGGGTCGGCGCGCAGCTTGAGCCGATCACCGTCCTTCAAACGGATGTGGCCGGGAAGCCGAACGGTCATCTCGCCGACATCCTCGACGCGGACATAGGCGATGGTGTCCGACCCCAGCGTCTCGACCACGCGGGCCTTCGTGTCCCACCCGTCGTTCTCCGTGACCTCCAGATCCTCGGGGCGGATGCCGACCGTGGCGATGTCCGGTCGGCCAAGCGCTTTGCCCGGTAACAGGTTCATCTTCGGCGACCCGATGAACCCCGCCACGAAGACGGAGGCGGGCGTGTCATAGAGGTCCATGGGCGATCCGATCTGTTCGATCCGGCCCTTGTTCATCACGACGATCTGGTCGGCCAGCGTCATAGCCTCTACTTGGTCGTGGGTCACGTAGATCATCGTGGAATCGATGGAATGGTGCAGCTCGGCCAGTTCCACGCGCATCTGCGTCCTCAGCGCTGCGTCAAGGTTCGACAGGGGCTCGTCGAACAGGAACACCTTTGGGTTGCGGACGATCGACCGCCCGATCGCCACGCGCTGGCGTTGCCCGCCCGAAAGCTCGGACGGCTTCCGGTCCAGATAATCCTCAAGCGCGAGGATCCTCGCCGCCTCGGCCAGACGCTTCTCACGCTCTTCGGTCGGCATGTTCGAGATACGCAGACCGAAATCGATATTCCGGGCCACGGACATGTGCGGATAAAGCGCGTAGGACTGGAACACCATCGAGATGCCCCGCTTCGACGGCTCGTCATCGGTCACGTCGTCGCCCCCGATGCGGATCGTGCCGCTGGTGGGGCGTTCCAGCCCGGCGATCAGCCGCAACAGCGTGGATTTTCCGCAGCCCGATGGTCCTACAAGCACGGTGAAGGACTTGTCCGGCACGGTCAGCGAAATGTCCGGGATGACCGTGAGTTTCCCGAAGGACTTGGTCACGTTTTCGAGGCGAACTTCAGCCATTCCGGGCCTCATAGGTAAACGACAGGAAATCGGCGGGGCGGCCGCGCCCCGAGGTATCGTGGGCGCACATACCAATGAATGCGCCGGTGAAATTGTTGCCCGGACCGTTCCCGGCCTCGTCCGAGATCGCGGACTGGTCGAGAGTCACGCCGGCGTCGATCCAGTTGCCATCCCCGACGGCATAGCGAAACCGCAATTCGGACCCGTCGACGTCGCAACCCAGGCGGATACCGCCTTCCGGCGGCAGCGGAACTGGCTTGATCGGATATTCGATCGCGGCGTCGGGCCAGTCGGCGGCACAGCTGTAGATCGTCAGATTGCGTTCCCCCGCCTCGTCGGCGGTCACGGCCAGATAATGGAACTTGTTGCGCCCGTACCAGGCGATCAGCCCGGCGAAATGCTGATAGTCATCCGGGGTCATCTCAAGCTCGGTCTCGGCGGTATAGGCCAGCGCATCCTGCCGGCGTGCGACCAGCGCGTGTTCGAACTGCGAGCCGGGGCTTTCGCGACCGAACAACCGCAGGACACCGGGTCGCTCGGTGACCGAAAACAGGCGGTCGCAATGGGGGTTGCGCAGCCACTGAAATTCGGGGGGCAGGCCGCCCTCGAACGTGCGGCGGGCGGGGATGATGGGAACCGGCGCCTCGGCCAGGTCCGGGCCATCGATCTCGGCGGCGGGGGCGTTGCCGCCATGCGCAAGGCGGGGGAACTCGCCCTCGTCCCAGATCAGCCGCTGGATCGCCGTCTCGCGCCCCAGCGGCGAGCGGCGCACGTCGTCAGCATGGATCCCCGCACCAGTCACCGCGGTGCGCGTCTCGGGCAGCGGGCGCGAGCAGAGATGAACCATGAAGTGCTCACCCGTCTGGGTCTCGACGATATCGGCATGGCCGGCGCGCTGGAGCAGGTGGTCGGGACCAGTGTCCTTGGCCGTCAGCACATGCTTGGCGGGGTCGGTCTCGTAGGGGCCGAACAGGTCGCGTGAGCGCGCCATCGTCACAGCGTGGTCATAGCCCGTGCCACCCTCAGCCGTCAGCAGGTAGTACCACCCGTCGCGCCGATAGAGGTGCGGACCCTCGACCAGCTTGTGGTCCGTGCCGCGATAGATGTTGTGCACTTCGCCCACCAAGCGGCCTTGACTGACCGAATATTCCTGCATCACGATCCCGCCGAACCGGTCGCCGCCTTCATGATTGTGGTTCCAGATCATGTTCATCAGCCACTTGCGCCCGTCTTCGCCGTGGAACAGCGATGGATCGAACCCCGAGGAGTTCAGGTAGACCGGATCGGACCACGGTCCTTCGATCGCGGGCGCGGTGACAAGATAGTTGTGGCTGTCTTTCCACGCCCCGTCGCGGCGCTTCACATCCGTATAGATCAGCCAGAACTGACCGTCGGCATAGGTCAGACACGGGGCCCAGACCCCACCCGAGTCCGGGTCGCCCCTCAGGTCGAGCTGTGCGGCGCGGTCGAGGGGCCGCACCGCCAGCGACCAGTTCTTCAGATCGCGAGAGTGGTGGATCTGGACGCCCGGATACCATTCGAAGGTGGATGTCGCGATGTAGTAATCCTTGCCCACACGGACGATGGACGGATCGGGATTGAAGCCGGGCAGGATCGGATTGGTAATCTTCAAGGGTCAGCCTTTCACGGCGCCACCGGTTAGACCGGCAACAATGTATTTCTGGGCGGCAAGGAAGAAGACGACAGCGGGCACCAGCGACAGCGTCACGAAGGCCAGGGTCTGGTTCCACTGGGTCACGTATTCGCCGCGGTACTGCATCATCCCCAACGGCCAGGTGAACACTTCGCGCGAGTTCAGCACCACGAGCGGCAGAAGGAAATTGTTCCAGCTTTGCACGAAGACGAATACGCCCACTGTGGCCAGGATCGGTGTCGAGAGCGGCAGAGTGAACATGATGAAAAAGCGGACGTAGCCGCACCCGTCGATATAGGCAGCCTCGAACAGTTCCTTCGGCAGCTGCGCGAAGAAGGTGCGGAACAGAAGGATGGCAAGGCTGAGGCCGAAGGCCGTCTGGGGAAGAATGACGGCCCAATAGGTGTCGAGCAGGCCGATGTCGCGGATCTTGATGAACAGCGGCAGGATCGCGGTGGCAAAGGGGAACATCAGCCCGAGCAGCAGATAGGAGAACAGGAAGTTCGAGCCGAAGAACTTGATCTGCGCGAAGACATAGGCGGCCGCCGACCCGACAATCAGCGTCAGGATCACCGCCGCGGACGAGATCAGCATCGAGTTGCCGAGATAGCGCCAGAACGCCGGATCGCTCAGGATCGCGCCGTAGAACTCGATATTGAACGCCTCCGGCACGGCGAAGGCGGCGGTGCGGATTTCGGCGTTGGTCTTGAACCCGCCCATCACGGTCGCCCAGAGGGGGGCAAGCACGAAGCTGGCCACGATCACCAGAAGAGTAAGCCGCGCGACGTTGCGCCAGACATGCGGACCGGTCATGCCGTCCCTTTCTTCATGAAGATACGCTGATAGAACACAGCCACCAGCACGGCGACGATGAACAGCACCACGCCGACCGCGCTGCCATAGCCGATACGCAGACGCGTCAGCCCGAACTCGTAGAGATAGGTGACGATGGTGTGGGTCTGGTTCGACGGGCCGCCATTCGTCAGAGGGATGATGACGTCGAACACCTGTAACGCGCCGATGATGGCGAAGAAGGCGCTGACTGCGATGGCAGGTTTGATGTGCGGAACCTGTACGTGGCGCACGATCTGGGGGCGGCTGGCTCCTTCGATCTGCGCGGCCTCGATCTGGTCATCCGGCACGCCTTGCAGGGCGGCGATGTAGATCATCATGTGGAAGCCGAAATACTTCCAGACGATCACGACCATGACCGCGTAAAAGGCCAGTTCGCGGTCGGCGAGGACGAAGAACCGTTCGATCCCGAGGGTCGTGGCGATGGACGCCGTGACGCCGTAATTGCCGTCGAACACGAAGCTCCAGATCAGGCCGGCCGCGACTTCGGCCATGATGTAGGGGACAAAGAAGATCAGCCGGAAGACCGCGTTGGTCGGCGTCTTGCGGTAGATCAGCAGCGCCAGAAGCAGCGCCAAGGGCATCTGGATCAGCAAGGAGATCAGGATGATCTTCACCGTGTTCCAGACCGCGATCGAAAACACCGAGTGCCCGAACATCTGCTCGAAATTCCGCAAGCCGACGAAGTCCTGCGGGGCACCATAGCCGTTCCAGTCATAGAAGGCATAAAGGCCAGACTCGCCCAGGGGCAGGATCACGAAAAGGGTAAACAGGATCAGCGCCGGCGGAAGCAGGATCAGGCCCGCAGTCAGACGCCCGTTCGTCGCGGCACGTCGCACACGGTCAGAGAATGCCTGCCGGCGATCCGGCGGCAGCGTAGTGTCGGACATCGAATCTCCTCCCCGGAGTCGCGTGGGGCGCGCCCCGGTCGGGGCGCGCCGAATGGTTCAGCGGAAGTCCCAAGCCTCCTGGACCCGCGCGGCCGCTTCCTCAGGCGTCGTGGCCCCCGCGATCAGGTCCGCCGACACGTCGTTGACGGTCGCACCGACCGAAGCCCCGAGGAACTGATCGAGGAAGATCTGGTGGTAGTCGGACTCTGAGATATCCTGCGCCACCTGCTGGAAGAACGCGTTGGGAAGCGCCTCGTCGGCCCCTTCGACGATCGGGATGAAGATCCCGCGCTCGGCCACCGTTTCCTGGTTTTCGCGATTCAACATGAAGGTCAGGAAATCGACCGCAGCGTCCGAGGCATCGGCCGTGACCGCCCAGCCGTTGATCCCGCCAAGGGTCGCGCCATCGCCACCTTCGGTCACCGGATCGGATATCGTCGGAAACGCCATGATCGCAAGCTGTTCGTCCGACAACCCAACCCCGTCAGTGGCCCGGCCGCGCATCGGAAGGTAGTCCCAGTCGCCCATCAGGTGGAACGCGCCTTGGCCGTCGGCGAACATGCCCGACGCGGTCTCGTAGGTCGTGCCCATCACGCCGGGCTGGAACGGCTCGAGCGCAACGAGCTCTTCCAGATCCCGGCCCGCGGCGACGAACGCTTCGTTCTCGAAGCCGCCTCCCTCGCCCGACATGGCCGTGGTCACGACATCGGGCCCCCCTTCACGAAGGGCAAGATAGCTCCAGTAGAAGTGCACCGGCCATTTGTCCTGGCCGCCCGCGACGATCGGCGTAATTCCGGCGTCTTTCAGGGTCTGGACTGCTTGCAGAAAATCGTCCCACGTCTCGATAGATTCGTGATCGACGCCTGCTTCTTCGGTCAGGTCGGTGTTGACCCAGAAAACAACCTCGGTCGCGTAGAGCGGAAGACCGACCAGTGAATCGTCCACGGTGTAAGCATTCAGCGCAGCGTCGGGGAAAGAAGCCAGCATTTCTTCACCGACCACATCGCCGATCGGACGAAGGAAGCCGGCCTCTGCCTGCTCGCGCAGGGTTTCGCCGCCCCATGAATAGAAGATGTCGGGCCGTGCATTCGACTGAAGCAGCGTGGGCAGCTTCGATTTGTAAGCCTCATTGGCGATGTATTCGAACACGACGTCCACGTCAGAATTCTGGGCCTCATAGGCCTCTTCGACCTCCGCATAGAACGCCTGTTCCTCGTCGCTCGGCTGCACGCGGAGGATATTGACCTCCGTTTGCTGGGCGTAGGCCGCCCCGGCGCCCAAGGTCACGGCAAGCGCGGTGGTTGCATACAGTTTCATCGAATCTCCTCCCATGTTTGGCGGCTTTATGCCCGCCTGAACTCTGACTAACGTACCTCATTTTTTGACGGGGGAAAGGGGGACCTTCGGTAAGGCTCAACTAAAAAAGGAAGCCGGACGCCCGATCCGGATGCGGGTTCAGGGAAGATTGTCGCGGAGAAAGATCTCGATCCCGACGCAATTCTCTTCCTTGTGGAACGGTTTGCCCTGCGACATCGAGAGTAGCGTGCGAACCGCCGAACGCGCCTCGCGGGCGGGATCCTGGCGAATGACCGCATCGATCGTCCCCGCAAGCAACCAGCGCCGGGAATGTTCGGTCAGTTCATGGACCACGACGGGAGGGACATCCTCGAGCTTTCGCAAAGCGGCGACGACCCCGCGATTGCCAGCGCCCAAGCTGTAAATTCCGACTACGTCGTCCGTCGATTGCAACAGAGCGCTCAGGCCCGCCTCCGCCCTTTCCGCATCGTCCAGCGCTTCGATCGGAGGCAAGGCCTCGAGGTGAGGGAAATCTTCGGCCAATACCTGACGGAAACCGGAGTAGCGCGCCGCATGATCTTGCATCATCATCGCCCCCGCAACCACGGCGATCTTGCCCCGGGCCGCGCCACAAAACCGGCCAAGAAGCCGACCCGCCGTTCGTCCGGCCCAGATATTGTCGATGCCAATGAAATGCGTCCGCAGTTCCGCAGGTAAATCTGACACCAGCGTGACGACCGGCAAGTTCCCGTGCCGCAACCGTTTCACGGCGTCCCTGACCTCGGGGGAATCCACCGCCACGAAGGCCACACCGTCGAAACTGCCCGGCTGCATGGCGTCAAGTTCCCGGCACAGCGCACCTCCGTCGAATGGCGGCACGACCTGAACCACAACATCGATCCCGTCGGCAGCCAGGGGACGGGCGTAGCAAACAACTTCCTCCTCGAGGTTCCGCATGAAGCTGTTGGCGCCGCTGGGCAGAAGAAACAGAAAGCGTAGCCTGCGCTTTCGGGACAGGTTCGCGGCCGCGCTGTTTCGCACATATCCCAGGGTCCGAACGGCTTCCTCGACTTTCTCCCGGGTTGCCGGACGGACACAGTTTCGACCATTCAGGACACGGTCTACGGTTGAAAGACTAACATTCGCGACGCGCGCAACGTCGTGGATGGTTGATCGTGTCATTCGAACCTCATTGACCAACCTACAGCATAGAAGAGGTTTCTTGCACAGATGGGTTCGGGTGCGCAAACCGAACCGCCGTGGCGCGGAAAACCGTTCGTTCGGCGTCGGGCAAGGTTATCGCACGCTCGGCCCCCTGAGGGTCATAAGCGCCCAGCTTCCAAGCCGCAGAAAACCGCTTTGGCATAGATGGTCGTCTGGCGATGCACCTGCTCTGCAATCGACCGACTGGCTCTCGCGCACCGACTCGCAAGTCCGGGCCGCCGGGGTGCTTGCTTCCCCATCAGATGTTGCGCCGTCCACTGGGAACCTCTCCAAAGATAATGTCAATCCGCTGGCTTAGTACTGCGTCACCTTACGATCGGCCCTGAATACCCTCAGAGCTGCCCCCTTCTCGATCACCTTGTTCTTTGCGAGAATCTGCCGGCTTTAGGATCCATCGCTCGGACCGCAGATCGCGACATCTTTGCATCGAGTCCTCCGAACGGCTGGCGATTGTATAGGTCGATCCACCCGCCGGCACGCTGGGTGTCCTATTTGATAACGCGCTCGCGGAAACCGGCATCGGTCTGTTCAAGACCGAGGTCATGAAACAGCTCGGGCCCCGGAAAACCATTCAGGAGGTTGAATGGAAGCCCTTCCACCCGTTGGATTCGTACAACGAGTATCGGCCCTTGAGTTCGACAGGCTGCATCCCGCCGGTAGGGGCTGAGCGACGGCATCTTGAACAGCCCAAGCTCAGCGACAAGGTGGCATGACCCGTTGAACGAAACGCTCTCCGGGCAAGCCGGGGCAGTTTTGACCGTCAGGCGGCGCTGCCCGATCACGCCACTCCAATGGCGCAGCGCGCGGGATTTTTCGGTTCAGCAGAGAGCGCCAACCATAAACGCCATCCGTTCGCATATGGGCAAGGTGGGGCCGTCAGGGCGAAGGTACTCATGGGGTTTACCGTCTGCTCGAAGCGGCCCGCAATGTACCCTGCGGAGTGTTTGGCCTCCGGCGTGTTGGCATGCCAGGCACACGACACACAGGCTCTAGCGCGTTCCGCGCGGATCGGCGAAATGCGGGGCGAAGTTGAGCTGGCACGCTGGCTGGCAACGGTGCCCGGGGCGGACGCAACCTCGTCCGGCCGTTTACCGCCACTACGCCCGACATGGCCGCCTTTCGCGGCGCGTGCGACGACGCGGCCTAGCTCGGACTGACGCCGCGGGCCCATTCTGGCGCGGGAAAGTAAGACTTGAGCGGATATCCACGGTGGGCAAACGGTATCTGCGCAAGCTACTTTATCCTGCCGCCATGATTGGCCGATTTCACGCCATTCGTGAAGACGCTGAAAGGCGACTACGGCCTTGTGGCAACAGGCAGAGTCCCCGAATTGATCGCCGGGTGGTTCGAGGGCTTTAACAACAGCCACCCGCAGTCACGGTTGAAGATTTGTTCGCCACACAAGTTCGTCGCAGACCAAACCACAACCGCCTGAGTATTTTCCAAAACGAACGGAGGGAGGGACCAAGCGCCCGGGGCGACCGCATCCGCATCTGGTGTGGGAGTACCGTCGACCTCGAGAATGCGCCCGCTGACCGCCATCGAGATGCCGAGGATCAGGGCTGGTAGGACGTATTCCTGCTGCCATTCTACACATCCGGCCGCTGTCGATGAGGAACGGGATCGCCTGCGGCCAGTCCCTATGAGTGAGCTCGATCTCCTTCATTGCGACATTAAGATGGCGCAAACGCCCGTCCATCACCTTTTCAGCCGCGCGCCTTCTGATTGCGCATCGCGGGCGATGCCCACCCCGCCCAGTTCTCTTGAAACAGCGCTGTTTGATCGCGTGGGCCCTGGTGCGGTCCTTAATCTGCCGCGGCGTGGGAGGTCTCGGCCTCGGCGGGCTGGAGGATCGCCGACAGGGCGCGACGCAATTCGCCCTCGGGGTTGTCTGCCATCTCGGGGGCACGGAAGCAGACATGCTGGTCGGGGCGGGTCATCACCGCGCCGGTGTCGGTGGTCTCGCGCAGGCGCGCCCAATCGCCAAGATGATCCTCGATCGCGCGGCGCGGCCCGATCATGTGGGTGTCTATGGCGATTCCCATGTCACGGGCGACCGCTTTGGCCGCCTCTGCCCAGGCTTCGCCGCCGATGCCGGTGAAGATCGACCAGCGCCCCTTGCCTGCAAGGTCGAGCGTGGAGACACGGGTACCGTCCGCCGCGAACAGCCAGCAATGCGGCAGGCGCGCGCCGGGCCAAGTGGTCGGCTGGTAATGCAGTTCGGCGTCTCGCTCGAAGCCGGGGTCGGGCTGGCCGTCGCGGACCAGTGCTTCGCTGTCATAGCGCTGGTTCATCTCAACGCCGTGACAGTCGAATTCGTATTTCTTGAACGCGATGGCCTTCCGCAACGCGGCGCGCTGGGCTTCGGCAGCTGGACCGTCCTCGCCGCGTTTCTCCATGTTCTCCTGCATCACTTCCGGATCGGTGCTGTCGGTCAGACCCAGTGCCTCAAAGATAGGGCCGAATTCACCGATGGACTGGTTGGCGCGGGTGACGATCTGCTTGGCGACGGGTGCGCGTTCTGCTGAATAGCTGTTCAGCAAGCCCGGCCCTGCCGCGCCCTTGAGGACATGCGCGAGTTTCCACGCGAGGTTGTAGGCGTCCTGGATCGAGGTGTTCGAGCCGAGCCCGTTCGATGGCGGATGCCTGTGCGCCGCGTCGCCCATAATGAAGACCCGGTCGGTCTGCATATGGGTCGCGTACATGTTGTTGACGGTCCACGTGTTGGCCGAAAGAAGCTCAATCTCAAGCTCGGGGTCCCCGACGAGCTGCCGCGCGACTTCGGTGGCCAGCTCGGGCGTCACTTCGGGGGCAGGCTCGTTGATGTCGTAGCCCCAGACGATCAACCATTCATTCCAGGGCCGAACCATGCGCACGAGACCCATGCCGATGCCGCCGACATTCGCCCCGGGCTGCATGACCCAGTAGAGGACCGAAGGGCGATGCGCGACGAAGCGCGTGAGATCCGCGCGGAACAGGATGTTCATCGAGCCGCCGACGCCCATCTGCCCCTCGAAAGGCAGGCCGCATGTCTCAGCCACGGCAGAATTGCCACCATCCGCGCCGACGAGGTATTTCGAGCGGACTTCGAACTCGCGGCCTGTCAGGCGGTCGCGGCAGGTTGTGGTGACGCCCGTCTCATCCTCGACATGGCCTAGATACTCGGTCTGCATCCGCGCCTGAGTGCCGCGCGAACAGGCGGTCTTGAACAGAAGCGGCTCCATGTAGGTCTGCGGCAGGTCGTTCATCTGACACGGCGATGATCGCAGGTGCTCGGCCCGGCTTTCGGGGTTGTTGCCCCAGGACAGCATCCGTCCGAGTTCTTCGCCTGCGAGGCTTTCGCAGAAGACGTTGTTCCCGATCAGGTCGCCCTCGGTGGCGTGCATATAGGCCTCGGCCTCGACTTCGGGGCCCAGGTCGCGCAGCACCTCCATGGTGCGCTGGTTCGTGATATGCGCGCGCGGCGTGTTGGCCAGCCAACGGTAGCGGTTGATCGCGACGTTCTCGATCCCATAGCTCGAAAGAAGCGCCGCCGCGGCACCGCCGGCCGGGCCAGTTCCGACAATCAGAACATCCGTTTCGATCTCAGCCATCGCTGTTCTCCTCGATTGTTGCGCGGCGCTCCAAGCGCCTTTGGATCGGGAACAAACGCAGGCCGGTCCGGTCCGACAATAGCCCCCACAGCCCGCCCGGTGCGAAGAGCATCACCACGATGCCCAGTCCGCCCAGCACCATCAGGTACCATGATCCGAAATCCGCCAGCAGCGTCTGAAGCCCGAAAAAGATCAGGACGCCAAGGATCGGGCCCTCGATCGTACCGATGCCGCCGATCACGACGATGAAGATCACGAAGGCGGTCCAGTCGATCACCGAGAACGCACTGTCGGGGCTGATGCGGCCGTTTTGCAGGAAGATCAGGCCACCCGCGATGCCGGTGCCAAAGGCCGCGACGAGGAAGACCACCCATTTCATCCTCTCGGAATCCACACCTACCGAGCGCGCCGCTTCGACGTTGTCACGCAACGCGGCGAGGGCAAGCCCGCGCTTGGTGCGCAGGAACCAGTAGATACCGCCGATCGTCGCCACGGCCAGCAAGAGCGCCAGCCAGTAGGCCAGGATATCGCGCGCGGCCGAGGACCGTGTATCGAACGCGATTTCGATCCACTCGGCGCCCCACATGGCGTCGCGCGCATCGCGCGGCAGGGACGTTCCGGTGCCGCCGCCGACTGCTTTCCACTGGGCCACGCTGAGCCGGACGACCTCGGCCACGACCCATGTGCCGATGGCGAAGTATGCGCCCTGCAATCGGAACGCGAAGAACGCGGTGGGCACGGCGATGATCAGCGCCGCCACCCCCGCGAGAAGCAGCCCGGCGATGGGGTTCAGCCCCCACAGGATCGCGCCACCAAACAGCGAATACGCCCCGAAACCTACGAAGGCCTGCTGCCCGACGCTTACCAGCCCGCCATATCCGGCCAGAAGGTTCCAGTACTGCGCCAGCGTCAGCATGGTCAGGATGAAGAACAGATCCTGGATCAGCGACCGCGACGCGAAGGCCGGTAGCAGGATCGCGACGATCAGAAGGACCAGCGCAAAGGCAGCCGCGATCTGCGAGGCGCGGGTGCGCGTGGTGACGGTATACCCGGCCATCAGTCGAACGCCCTGGGAAACAGGCCACGCGGGCGCACCAGCAGCACGACCAGAAAGGCCACATGGCCCGCGAGGATTTGCCACTCGGGGTTGATTTTCGCGCCCACCGTCTGGGCCACGCCAATGATGATGCCCCCCGCCAGCGTCCCCCAAAGCGACCCGAGCCCCCCGATGATCACCGCCTCGAAGGCATAGATCAGGCGTGCGGGGCCCGTGGTCGGATCGAAATTCGCCCGTGTCCCCAGATACAGCGCCGCGATGGTTACGACAACCATGGCGATGCCCGTGGCCATCGCAAAGACCGAAGCCGGTTTCACACCCATGAGGCTGGCCGTCACTGGATCGTCGGACGTCGCGCGAAACGCCCGTCCCAGCGCGGTGCGGTAGAACACGAATTGCAACGCCAGCGTCACGAGGATGGCTGACCCAAACGTCAATAGCGGCATGACCCCCAGCGAGATCGGCCCCACAGGCACGGACGCGGTCTCCAACCAGCCCGCCGGAATGCGCCGACTGTCTGCGGAGAACCCCTCCTGCAGCGCATTCTGCAAAACGACCGAAAGGCCGAAGGTGACCAGAAGCGGCGGCAGGATATCTGGCCCCAGCACACGGTTCAGGACAAGCCGTTGCAGCACCCATCCGACGGCGAACATTACCGGCAGCGCGATCAGCGCCGCGACGAACGGGCCGAGTCCCAGAAGGGTTACCAGCATGAGGATCAGGTAAGCAGCCAGAACGATCAGATCGCCATGGGCAAGGTTCACCAGCCGCATGATCCCGAAGACCAGGCTCAGACCCAACGCGAAAAGCGCGTAGAGCCCCCCGAGCAGCACGCCCTGCAGAACGGTATCGACCCAGATCATGCCGCGGCCCCGAAATAGGCGTCGTGAATGGCTTCGCGGCTTAGGTCGCTCGGGCGCCCCGACAGCGTCACCCGCCCCTCCATCATGCAATAAACCCGGTCGGCCACCTTCATCGCCTGGCCCACATCCTGCTCGACCACCACGACGCTCGCGCCGGTTTCGCGGATCTGCGGGAAGGCTGCGTAGATGTCCTTGATCACCACCGGAGCGAGGCCAAGGCTGATCTCGTCGCAGAGCAGCACGCGCGGGTTCGACATCAGCGCCCGCCCGATCGAGACCATCTGCTGCTGTCCGCCCGACAGCGCCGTACCGGGCTGATGCCGCCGCTCCTTCAGGATCGGGAACAACCCATAGACAGTGTCCAGCGACCACGGGCCCGCAACCTTGCGGCGGTGACAGCCCATCATCAGGTTCTCCTCCACCGACAGTGAAGGAAAGAGCTTGCGGCCCTCGGGCACCACTGCGATCCCGAGGGCCATGATCTCGTCGGGCGGCAAGGCCCCGATCTCTCGCCCGTCGAACCGAACCATGCCCGGCGCCTGTGTGATCACGCCCGAGATTGATCGCATCAACGTCGTTTTTCCCGCGCCGTTGGCCCCGATCACGGCTACGGTTTCCCCCTCCGACAAGGTGATATCGACACCGAACAACGCCTGAAAATCACCATAGAAGCCGGTCAGATCGCGGGTTTCCAGAAGTGACATCAAACCTCGATCCCCAGATAGATTTCACGCACCTCACGGCTGGCCATGATTTCGTCCGGCTCGCCAATGCCGATGATCCGCCCGAAATCCAGCACCAGCAGCCGCTCCACCACGCGATTGAGCGCGTGCAGCACATGCTCGATCCAGATGATCGTCACTCCCTCGGCATGGATCGCGCGGATCGTGTCGACCAAGGCCACACATTCGCCCTCGGTCAGGCCGCCGGCGATTTCGTCGAGGAGCAGCAGCTTCGGCCGCGTCGCCATCGCCCGTGCCAGCTCCAGCCGCTTGCGCTGAAGCAGGGTCAGCGTGCCCGATGCGCGGTTGGCGACCTTGATCAGCTCCGTTCGCTCCAGCACCGCGGCGCAATCCTGTTCCACCTCGTGCTCCGACCGGCCGCGCCCGTGGGTGGCGGAGACCAGCAGATTCTCGAACACCGTCAACCGGTCGAAGGGTTGTGGAATCTGGAACGACCGCCCAATCCCAGACAGGCAGCGCTGCATGGGTGGCACCCGGGTCACGTCGCGGCCGTCATACGAGATATGCCCCGAATCCGGCGCGAGGTTGCCGGTGATCAGGTTGAACAGCGTCGACTTGCCCGCGCCATTGGGCCCGATGATCCCGAGCGCTTGGCCCCGCGGCACTTCGAAGGTCACGTCGTCGGTCACGGTCAGGGCGCCAAAGCTCTTGCTGACGTTCTGAAGCGACAGGATCGCAGACATACCAAAGTTTCCCCCCAAAATGTGGCCCGCCCGAAATCATTCCGGGCGGGCGGACAGCCTCAGCTCAGCGGCTGCATCTCGCCTTGCGTGGGGATGTCGGGCGCCGTCTCGTTGTCCACCACGACCAGCTCGAACGTCCCGTCGTCGCCCCGCCGCCATTGCCCCCCGACAAGCGGCGTCTTGCACACGTTCTGTGCTGCGAAATCCGGCACGCCCGCGCCGTTCCACTCCACATGCCCGACGATGGTGTCGAGGTTCGTTGCCGCGATGGCCTCCGCCAATTGATCCCACTCCGTCGGATCCTCCGCGCGCTGCACCACGTCCGCGGCCACCTCGAAGAGCGAATGGATGAAGCCGATCGGCTGCGTCCAGGGCCGCCCCGTCGACTCGGTGAAGGCGTCCGCCAGTTCCCTGCAACCCTGACCGGTGAGCGACGAGGTGAACGGGTGGTTCGCCGACCACCAAACCTCGGAGCTGAGATTGTGCCCCGCTTCTCCCAGCGTCTCTACCGATTGCGGGAACAGGATCGCCTTGGCCACCGTGATGGCCTTCGGGTTGAAGCCTTGCTGGCTGGCCTGATTTCGGAACGTGGTGAAGTCCGGCGGGATCACCACGCCAGTCACAATATCCGCGTTGGCCTGCTTGAACGCATTGATCTGCGCGGTGAAATCGTCGGTGAGGTTCTGATAGCGCCCCGGATCGACGGTCTCGTAGCCATCCTGTGCGAAGCCCGGCGCCACGCCGGTGTTCGGATCGCCCCAGGCATTGCCGTCCGCGTCGTTGGGGAAAAGCCCCGCCACCACCTTGTTGGTATCAAGCTGGTTCCACATGTTGGTGAAGACGGCGATGACGTCCTCCAGCCCCCAGAAGTAGTGGAACGCATATTCGAAGGGGCGCCAGCTGCCCGGATCACCGGGATTGCCCTGCTGGCCGATGAACCAAGGCTGCCACGGCGCCATGGTCGAGATCGTGGGGATGCCCTCGCTCTCGGCCACCGTCGTGACCGGGTTCGTCGTTTCCGGCGTCGAGGCCACCAGCATCAGGTGGATCTCGTCGTCGATGATCGCCTCCTGCGCCACGTCGGCGGCGCGGTTCGGGTTGGACTGGCTGTCCTTGACGATCACTTCGACATTGAGGCCCTGTTCGGACGCGATGCGGTTGAACGTGTCGATGGTAAACGCATCGGCTTCTGCGAACCCCGCAAGGGGGCCGGTCTGCGGACTGACATAGCCGATGCGCACCGGCGCGTTCTGGGCGATGGCCGGAGCGGCCAACCCGCTCGCGGACGTCACCAGCCCCGTGGCGGCGGCGGATTTCAGCAGGCGTCTTCTGGTCAACATGTCTCTACTCCTCCCAAAGTGTGCGATTTATGCGGCGGGCCGTGTCCCCTCCCAGGCGGCCTGCAGCAAGTCCCGGATATCAGCCTCGTCGAAGGGCCGGGGATTGTCGTACGAGTTCTTCAGCGCGATGGACGCGGCGCGGTCGAGATCGGCCTCTCTCAGCCCCAGATCAGCCAGTCGCAGGGGCGCGCCGCTGCGCCGCGCCAGATCCCACAGCCCGCCGCCTACCGATCCGCCGAATAACTCGGCGACAGGGTCAAGCAGTTCGGTTCCGCCCGCGTTGAAGCCCGCGCTATGCGGCAACAGGATCGCATGCGTTTCTGCATGGGGCATATCGAACGATCCGCCCAGCACATGCGCCAGCTTGTGATGCAGCGACATCGACACGCTTCCAAGCACCGTGGAACACAGCCACGCCGCATAGAGCAGCCGCGCCCGAAGGTCCGGATCCTTCGGCTGGTCGCGCAGCTTCGGCAGCGCATCGCAAAACGCGGCCAGTGCCTCTAGGGACATCAGGCTCGTGATCGGATTGGCGTCCGGCGCGTAAAGCCCCTCCACCGCATGCGCCGCGGCGTTGAGGGCGGAAGTCACCGACAGATTAACCGGAAGGCTCAGCGTGAGATCGACATCGTAGACAACCGCATCGGGCCGGATAGACGCGTCCCGCCGGGTGGTCTTCTCTCCGTTCTCGGTTTCGCCCAGAATATCCGTCATTTCCGAGCCCGCATAGGTCGTCGGCACGGCGACATGCCCGCACCCCACGCGGCTGGCGATGGCCTTTCCAAGGCCCACGGTCGATCCGCCACCCAGCGAAACGACACAATCCGCGTCCCTGCCTTTGACATCCTCCAGCGCACGCGCCGTCACCGCCACCGGGGTGTGCATCTGGGCCTGCGCGAAGGTGCCGACCGCGAGGCCCCCAAGCTCGTCCGCCAGCGCCTGCCCCGCTTCGGCCTGACCGTCCGTCGTGAGGACCAGCGCACGCGCGTGCCCGAGCCGCACGATCTCGTCGCCGACCTGCGAAAGCGTCCCACTGCCGAAGACCACCCGGGTCGGGATACCGGGAAAAGTGAAATCGGAAAGACGCACGCTCATGGCGCCGGCCCGAACACCGGCCGACCCTCGCAGAGCGAGACAAGCATCCTGTCGATCTCGGCGATCTCGCCCGCTGATATTTCGTGCGGTCGGCCCGGGAAAACGTCGCTCCTCACCCGCGCGCCCATCGCCACGAACCCCGCAACGGCTTTGTCGAACGCCCAGGGCGGGATCCACGGATCGGTGTTCCCGTTCGCGCAATAGATCGGCATCCCGTCGAGCTGCGCCGTCGGAAGCGCATCGCTCACAGCCCCGACCCGGCAGCCCGTCAGCATCGCCGCCATATCCGCCCTGTCCCCGCGCATCAGATACTCGGCCACGAGGCACGCCCCTTGCGAGAACCCGATCAAAACCAGCGGCACACCGGCACATTCCGATCGCGCGACCGCCACCGCCTCGGCAACGCGGCCCAGCGCATCGCTCAGCTGCGTCTCGGTTTCAGGCGTCGGCGGGTCGACCGCCTTCGCATCATACCAGCTTTGTCCCGGTGCATCGGGTAGCACATAGCGCACGGACTCCGCCGATAATCGCGAGAGGAGCGCTTCGCGCATGTACGCAGGCTCCTGACCCCGGCCGTGCAGCACCACGGCGACTGCCCGGGCCCGATCGGCCTGGGCTCCCGATGTCATTGGATTGGCCACCGCAGTCAGGCGTCCTGGAAGCTGGCCGGCTCCAGCCCCTCGATCAGTTCCTGCTTGCGGCCCTCGAACCAGGGCGGGAACACCAGCGTCTGGCCGATCGCGTCGGCAGGTTCGTCCCGCGCCCAGCCCTCGGGCACGGTCCACGCCAGTTCGAACAACGCGCCGCCGGGGCTGCGCACGTAGCAGGACTTGAAATACATCCGGTCCTTCTGCTCGGAGATGTCGGTGAACCCCAGCCCCTCGATATGGGCGCGCAGGTTCATCTGGTTCTCCTCATCGCCAGTGTTCAGCGCGAAGTGGTGGATCGTCCCGCCAGAAAGCGTCCATGTCCCTTGGGCTTCGTCGCGGATCTCGGTCACCTCGACAACGCTGGTGGGCCCGTTCGCGTTGGGCACCTCGTAGGCCATTCCGTTCTCGTCATCGGCCATCTTCTTCAACGGCAGCGCGATGGTCAGGAAATCGTCCATCGCTGTGCGATCCGTCACGGCCACGACCCCGCCATAGATCCCCTTGATCGCGTGGTCGGCGCCGACACCGGCCTCCTCGTTCACGATGGGCTGGCGGTCATCGCTCGGGTTCTCGACCAGCTGCAACTCGATCCCCGACGGATGCCGGAAATCGACGCGGTCGATCCCGAAGCGGTTGCTTCGCGTCGCCTCGATCCCGTGCTCGCCCAGACGGTTGACCCAGAACTCGGACGCACCCACCGGGATCGCCTGCTGGACGATCTTGGACTGGTTCGTACCGCGCCGCCCGTAGACGCCCGGCTTGCGGAACGGGAAGGTCGTGATGATCGTCGACTCGTCCCCCCCCTTCGAGCCGTAATACAAGTGATATACCGGTATGGTGCCGTCGAAGAGGACCGTCCGCTTTATCGAGTAAAGCGCCAGGGTCTTTGTGAAAAAATCATAGTCCTCCTGAGCGCCGTCGGTGCTCATCGTCAGATGATGGAACCCCTTGATCTGGTCCATGCTCGCCTCCCTCCCGTTCCGTTCGATCTCCGGCACGGGTTGCGCGCACAGAACCTGCGCGGCGCAACCAATGTCCTCCCGCCACCGACGTTATGGGAACCCGGCAAAAGAACTATCATTATTTCGCCCATCAATATAGCAAATCGCTATGAAGCTGGAGGAGAAGCACCTCGCCCAACTTGCCGCCGTCGTCGACGCGGGCGGCGTCACGGCCGGGGCGGCCCGGTTGGGCCTGTCGCAACCGGCGGTCTCGCGCACGCTCTCGGCGCTGGAGATACGCGTGGGCGAGCCGCTTTTTCGACCGGGCCGCCGTCCACTGGAGCCGACCCTGATCGGCGCGCAACTTGCGCATCATGGCCGCGTCATCCTCGAAGCCTCCCGCCAGGCGTCAGAGACCGTGGCCAAGTTCCGCGCCGGCTCGGTCGGAACGATCCGCATCGCGGGCGTGCCGTTCTTCATGGACGCCTTCATCAGCGTCATGATCGGCGAATTCTAACGGCTGGAACCCGAGATCCGCATCGAACAGGGCTACGGCAACCTTCATGATCTCGAGAAGGGCATCGCCTCGAACCAGCTCGACCTCGCGATCTGCCCGCTCGGCATCGTGGATGCCGCGCGCGGCTTTCAGTTCACCCCTATCCTAGCCGCCCGCAACATTATCGCCTGCCGGATCGGCCACCCGCTTCTGCGACGAAAGAAACTGTCCACCGACGACCTGCTTGACTTCCCGTGGATCGCCCCCCTGCCCGGCTCTCCGCTGCTGGCGGATCTGCACGCGCTGTTGCTTTCCATCGGCCTGCCCGAGGTGAGCATCCGATACTCGGGCGGCTCGTTGCTGTCGGTCTTCAACTACCTTGAAGAGACCGATGCCCTCACGATCCTGCCCCACTCGGTCGTCTTCGCACACCGCAAGGACCGGCAGATCACGGTCCTTCCGCTACAGATCCCGCAGCCACCACGCTCTCTCGGAATTTTACGCGCCGCCAGTGAAAGCCCGCTCCCGGCGGCGGACAAGCTCGCGAGGCACATCATGCGCAAGTTCGACCTTCTGCGGTTCCTGATCGAGCGGCATCAGACCTCGATTGTCTGGGGCCGCAATGACAACAGGGATTAGCGCGCAGGACGGGTCCGTTTTCCTGGCGCCCGACATGCAGGTCACCCCAGCGCGGCACAGTCGAGGTGTCGACTACGGGCATCTGTACTTCAAGGGCGTGCCCTTCTGTCGATGGAGGGGTATCAGGAACGAACCGGCCACGTCATGACGCCCCCAGATCCCGAAAGGCTTAGGGGGCTTTGAGACCGCGCAGAAGGATTCGAGAGGGAGCACGCAATGAGACTGAAAGACTGCCATAACTTCAGGGACTTTCGCCGCCTCGCCCAGAAGCGCCTGCCCTCTCCGATCTTTGACTATATCGATGGCGCCGCCGATGACGAGACGACCTATGCCCGCAACGCCGCCAGCTTCGGCGAGGTCGACCTGATCCCCAACGTCCTGCGCGGTGTGAAGGACGTGGACCTTTCGGTGACCGTCATGGGGCAGAAACTCGACCTGCCCGTATATTGTTCGCCCACCGCCCTGCAACGCCTGTTCCACCACGACGGAGAACGCGCCGTGGGCGCGGCCGCCGCCAAGTTCGGGACCATGTTCGGTGTGTCGTCCCTGGGTACCGTCAGCCTGGAAGAACTGCGGAAAAAGCATTCGAACCCGCAGGTTTACCAGTTCTACTTTCACAAGGATCGCGGCCTGAACCGCGCCATGATGCAGCGCGCCAAGGAGGCCGGGGTCGAGGTCATGATGCTGACCGTCGACAGCATAACGGGCGGCAACCGCGAGCGCGACAAGCGCACCGGCTTCTCGATCCCCTTCCGCCTCAACGCCAAGGGTCTCAGCCAGTTCGTGCTGAAGCCGGCTTGGGGGATCAATTATGTGCGCCACGAGAAGTTCTCGCTGCCGCAACTGGACGAACACGTGAACATGGGCAGCGGCACCGCCTCGATCGGCCAGTATTTTACCGAGATGCTGGACCCCGCGATGAACTGGGACGACGTTGCCGAGATGGTCGATCTGTGGGGTGGCCCTTTCTGCCTGAAGGGGATCATGTCCGCGGAAGATGCCGTACGCGCGGCCGAGATCGGCTGTGCCGGGGTCGTAATTTCCAACCACGGGGGGCGGCAGCTTGACGGGTCGCGCGCGCCCTTCGATCAACTGGAAGAAATCGTCCAGGCCGCGGGTGACAGGCTGGACGTCATGCTGGATTCCGGCGTCACACGCGGCAGCCATGTGCTCAAGGCCCTGTCCCTCGGGGCAAAGGCCGTCGGGCTTGGCCGCTACTACCTTTTCCCCCTGGCCGCCGCCGGTCAACAGGGGGTGGAACGCGCCATGGGCCTCATGCGGGACGAGTTGATCCGCGACATGCGCCTGATGGGTCGCACGCGGATCGATCAGTTGGACCGGGACAATCTACGCTTTCGTCAGGGTGGCCTGCCGTAGCCCCGTCGCCATTCAGGTTCACGCCGAGAAGCTGCGCAGCGTTCAGGCCAGGATGCATCTGCTGATCCGGTTCGGCGCCACCCCTACCCGGTGACTTTTCGCGCCTGCTCCAGATCCACCTGCCCTCCCGATAAAGCCCGGATCATGGCCCGGGGGGAAGCCTCTTGGCTGGATCCAACGCCCGTTCCACCTTGTTCAGACGGTCCAGATACCGGGTTCCCCAGTCGAAGATGTCGCTATCCTGCACGACCTGAAAGAGGGCCGCGTGGCGGGTCTTCCGTTCCTCGAGCGGCATCTTGAACGCACGTTCAATGGCATCCCCGACTTCCTCGGCATCATGCGGGTTCACGATAAGGGCCTCGGTCATCTGCTCCGCCGCCCCGGCCGAGCGGGACAGGATCAGAACGCCCGGGTTTTCGGGATCCTGCGCGGCCACGAACTCTTTCGCGACAAGGTTCATTCCATCGGCCAGCGGAGTAACGAGGGCGATATCGGCCAGCCGGTAGAGAGGTGCCAAGGTCTCGCGCGGGACACCGCGTTCGATCAGGCGGATCGGCGTCCAGTCAAGCTCGCCGTAGCGGCCATTGAGGTTCCCGACCAGTGCTTCAAGCTCGCGCGCGATGGCCTGATAGGCCGGAACCGTCTCTCGGGACGGCGGCGTAATCTGGATCAGGGTGCCCCGCGGCGAGTCCGGACCACGTTTTTCCAACCATGTTCCGAATCCGCGGAAACGGTGGGGGATGCCCTTCGAGTAATCCAACCGGTCGACGCCGAGGATGAGCTTGGCGTCGGCCCTTATGTGGACCGGATCATGCGTCAGGGGCTTCGCTGCCGTCTCGGCGAAGGTCTTGACGTCGATGCCGATGGGGAAGGACCGAACCTCGAACACCCGGCTGCGGAACTTCATACGGCCATTCATCAACATTTCCCCGGATCGGTGCGCGCGATATCCGTCAAGGCACCGGGCAACGTCCGCCTCCGTCTGAAGGCCGACCAGGTCGAAGGCGGCAAACCAGTGATAAAACGCCTCCCGTTCGGGCAAAGCCTGGATGTCCGGGCCCGTAGGAAACGGGATGTGCAGGAACAATCCGATCCGCGCAGCAACGCCAAGCTTGCGCAGCTCCAGTGCGATGGGCAGAAAATGATAATCGTGGACCCAGATGACGTCCTCGGGGGTGAGGATTTCCGACAGCATCCGGGCGACGCGCGCGTTCACCGCCGCATAGCCCTCGGCATATTTGCGATCCAGCGCGATGAGGTCGGTCCGATGGTGGCAAAGGGGCCAGAGGACCGAGTTCGCGTATCCCAGATAGAAAGTCTCGTGCTCAGACTCGGTCAGGTCGAAGGCCGCCTTGTCGTAACCTTCTCCGCCTTCGAGGGGCCGGAAGGAGTCCGACGGCGTCTGGACGAATTCATCCCCCGATCCGATCCAGAGGCCGCCGCGCTCGGCCAGCAATTCGTGGATGGCGACGACAAGTCCCCCCGCGGGCGGCTTATCCGTCGGGATGCGATTGGACAGAACGATCAGCCGACCCGTCATGACAAATCCTCCGGCGTTTCCAGCCAATTTTTCAACAACGCGTGGACCTCTTCGACCCCGTCCAGACGCATCTGCGCGGACGTTTCCCCTTCGCCCACCTTGATGCCGAAGCCACCGCACGACTCGGCTGCGGCGAACATGTCCTCGTCGGTGCGGTCATCACCAATTGCGACCGGGGTCCTGTCGGTCCAGTCCTTCAGAAGCCCCAAAACCGCTTCTTTCTTCGAGACGTTCTGGGGCATCAGCTCCATGGCCATCTTGGACGGACGCACCGCGAACCCGGGCAGGACCTGAGACAGAGCGGCGAGGATACCGGTGCAATTGCCCTCCTCCTCCGGCGCCTGGCGATAGTGCAGGACGAGGGAAACAGGTTTCTCTTCCAGAAGGACGCCCTCGTGATACCCGACCCAGGCCCGCAGCATGTCACGCGTGGCCAGAAACGCCGCACGGTCGCCATCGGCGGCGATCTCGTGGACACCGCCGATCCGCGATTCCGCACCATGGGATCCGATCAACACGCCCTGGAAACTCGGCATGATCTGTTCCAGCTGATCCAGCCTGCGTCCCGACACGATGGCGACCCGCCCGTTCGTACGGCGATGCAATGCGCCGAGGACATCCTCCATTCCAGAGGCCAACGTGACCCCGTCCGGTCGCGATGCGATATCCACCAGCGTCCCGTCGAAATCGAGAAACAGCGCAGCATGGTCCAAGGCCGGCATCGCTGACGCGTCGTTTTGATGGGTCATGCTACTACGGGTGATGATCCTTCTCCCTTAGGTCACTTTTCTTTCCCACATCCCGTCCGCCGGACTCGTCTCGTGAACGATCACGAGAGTCCGACAGTGGTCAGAGGCCTGCGTTCGGCGTTTGCGATTGGCATTTTCTTCAACGAATTCAGGTCGAGCCGAGTTGAAACACAGGCCTCGGAACGCGCCGCTCCGTCAGCTGGACACGCAGCCGCGTTTCCTGACAACCGAACCAACCGCATAAAACACTCGTCACTTTTCCGGTCTGGTTCGACAACGCCCCACCCGCTGAAAAGTTACGGGTCCAACGGTCGTTTGCCGGACTGTACGATACCGCACGGGTCTGATCTGGATCGCCAAACGGCGGCGGATAAGCCTATGGCTTGCGGCGCATAGCAAGCTTCTCCCCCGCGTCACCTCACGATTGCTTTGACATTCCCGTCCGGAACCGGGGCGAGCGCTTGTCCATTGCCCAACCGACCGATGACGTTCTTGGGCACAGGATGCCGGGCTGGGGGTTCTATCCGTTTCGGGTGTTCATCCGTCCCGCTAGCGAAGGGCGCCAGAGGCCTCATAAGTTCGAAGTGTAAGGAAGTAACCAATGACCGAGTTTGATCCAACCCGCCGCGCACTTATGGCCGGCGCCGCCGTAACGGGTGCTGCTGCTGCCTCTGGCCCGGCGTTCGCCCAGGCCAACCAATCCGGCAGTGACAGCGCGCCCATGACGCGGCAAGCCGCTGATTTCCCCAGACCGCCTTATCCTAGGCAGGAGCAACCCTGGCCCGGCCTCGCGCAGGAAATGGACCCGCGTCCGGATCACGGAGAGGAAAGTTATCAAGGCAGCGGACGGCTCAGCGGCAAGCGCGCGTTGATCACCGGGGGCGACAGCGGGATCGGACGTGCCGCCGCGATCGCCTTCGCGAAAGAGGGCGCTGACGTCGCCATCGCATACCTGCCCGAGGAAGAACCCGATGCCCAGGACGTCAAGCGGGTCGTCGAACGCGAAGGTCGCGCCTTTGCGGCATTTCCCGGGGATCTGCGGGACAAGGGCTATACGACCGGCCTGCCCGAAAAAGTGGTCGAGGAACTCGGCGGTCTCGATATCCTCGTCAATAACGCGGCATATCAGCAATGGGTGCCGGGGCTTGAAGAGCTGTCGGACGAACAATTCGACCAGACGATGAAGACCAATCTCTATGCCATGTTCTGGCTGACCAAGGCGGCCCTGCCGCATCTGAATCCGGGTGCGTCGATCATCAATACTTCGAGCACTGTCGCGGCAAACCCGCCGGAAATCCTCATAGATTATTCGATGACCAAGTCGGCCATCCTGTCTTTCACGGACACGCTGGCCAAGCAGCTTGCGTCGCGCGGGATCCGCGTAAATTCGGTGACACCGGGGCCGATCTGGACACCTCTGCAGGTCGCAGGCGGGCAGAAGATGGAGAACCTCGTCGAATTCGGCTCAAGCACCCCTATTGGCCGTGCCGGCCAGCCGGTGGAACTCGCGCCGCTTTACGTCATGGCCGCGGACCCAGCTCTGAGCTATTCGACCGGTCAGGTCTTCGGGGCCACGGGCGGCAGCCCGCAACCAGCGAGCTGACCCAGCTCGGAACCGGAAGACGGCCGCCGCGCCGTCTTCCGGCCATACGATGCCCGCCGCCGAGCTTGGACGCCCGGTTTATCAGCCGGTGTTTACCGAACAAACCCGCGCCGCATGTTCCACCGCCTCATAGCTGCGCCGCCCCAGCCTTGGATGACCTGGCCTTCCAACGCGCCTTAGCTCGCCGCAGCCGCAGAAAATGGGTGGGCCAGCGTGACACGCCGAGATTTGAATGACAGGCCACCCCGATGCCTTTCGTCGTTCGTGGAGTGGACGCATCGCCCGAAGGACTATGGAATAACTGGCACTTCAGGCCGCAACTTCGGCCGGCAGAGACCGGATCAGGACGTCGAGGAGGGCCTTTTTGCTGAGCGGTTTGGATAGATAGTCGTTCATCCCCATTTCGATATACCGCGCGCGATGTTCGGGCATCGCGTTCGCCGTAAGCGCAATGATCGGGGCAGAAATGCCTTCGTCCCGAAGCCTTCGGAACGCGGTTTCCCCGTCCATCACAGGCATGCGCATGTCCAGAAGGATCACGTCGAAACGTGTCTGCTGGGCAAGCTCGACAGCGATCGCCCCGTTCTCGGCTTCGGTCAGCAAGGCGCCGGTGTCTTTCAGGAAAGATCGCACGATAAAACGATTTGTGCGATTATCTTCGGCAACGAGGATCGACATACCGTCCAGAGCCATGGACGAAACCGTGTTCTGGCGTTCCGGTCGAAGGGCCATGGCAGCCATGGATTTCGCTGGGAAGGTCAGCGTGAATTGCGCCCCATCGCCTTGGCGCGACGTGACCGATAGAGTGCCGCCCATCAGAGTTGCGAGACCGCGCGAAATGGGAAGGCCCAGCCCCGTACCCTTGACTGCAAGCTCGGTCTGGTCCCCGATCTGTGTGAATGCGTCGAACAAGACGTCGATCTCGGCGTCGGACAGGCCTTTTCCGGTATCGCTGACGACCACTTTCACGTTCGCCGATCCGTCCTCCGCAGGATCGAAGGACACCGCAATCCGGACCTCGCCCGAGGGCGTGAACTTTACCGCATTCGACACCAGATTGGCGAGGATCTGGTGCAGCCTCAACCGATCGGCAACGATCGTCGCGGGGAAATCTTCAGGAATGTCGATGACAAGGTCGATCCCCTTCTCCTTCGCCTCTGCGTGGAACAGCCGCACAAGCACGGCGCAGAGCTGTCGCATATCCATCGGTGCAGGATCGAAGGTCATCTTTCCCGCCTCGATCTTGGCGTGATCCAGGATATCGTCGACCATGCTTTTCAGGATCAAGCCGGAAGACAAAAGCGTCTCGGCCAGTTCCGTGTCCTGGGCATTTCGCGCAGCGTCGCGGTTCACCTGTGCAATTCCCAGGATCCCGTTCAAGGGCGTCCGAATTTCGTGGCTCATGGATGCAAGGAACCGGTCTTTTGTCCGGCTCGCAGCCTCGGCCTCGGCAAGGGCCTGCGCCATACCCCGGTGGATGTGGTTCTGATCGATGCCGGTGCATGTCAGGTAGCCCAGACAGAGAAAGCAGAACAGCCCGGAGACCAGAAGGTTCTGTTGGGTCTGGATCGGCGCGACCGCAGTGGAAGGCGCGAGGTCAAGATCTGTGATCAGCGCAATCACCATGACCCCAAGCCCGGTGACAAGCGGGGCAAGGGTCGCCAGACAGACGCCTACGTGATGGGTTCTGATCAGCATGCAATGCATGATGGCCGTCACCATCACCCCCAGCCCCATGACGTAACCGGCACCGGTTCCGCTATACCAGATCACCATTGGAAAACCGGTGAAGATGATCCCCGCGAAAAAGGCGTTGATGACGTAGGCTTGACGCTCCCACATCGCGCGGCCCCGCGAGATCCGGGTATAAAGGGCGTATTGTGAGAGTTCCGTCAGCAGGAACACACCCAGGCTCGCCACGAGCCACTGGAGAGAAACGATCGTCGCGGCCAGCACGGTACAAAGCGACAGCGTGACCGCACGTGGTCCGAAATCATGGTTGAGATGGCGCGCTTGCCGAAGCAGTGCGTCCTGGGTTCGGGCCACGTCTGAGCGGATGGATGCGAACATTCCGCTTACATGCATGCGGAATCATTTACATCCGGTGAATGCCAACACGTCTGTGGGGCCAAGGAAATCAACGGGATAAACGTCCGCCCGCCGGCCCCACCTTGTCGCGACATGGCCCGGTTCGGCCCTCCCACAAATGCGCCGTCTCGCACGCGCCGAATCCATCCAGCCGGGGCGCTTCTATGACGTCGTCCGGCGCGATAACGAAGAACCGGCGCATCAGGAAGACGCCGTACCACGTGACGAGGAACGGCAGCACGAGCGCTGCATAGGTTCCCGGAAGACCTCAGTCGCAGAACTGCGTCAGTCCGATGTCGCCGGTCAGGGGAACGAAGCGAGCAGAAAGAAGATCGGAATGATGAACAGGAGAACGGCAACATCTACGCGCCGATCACCAGGCGGAAGATACCGTCGTGGCCCGCGAACTCGTATTTCGCCAGCGCGTAGCCTGCCATGACCGAGGTGGCGACCTAAAGCGCGGTGATGATCGTGGTCACAACGATCAAGTCGAAAAACCAGCGTCCCATTGGCAACTTGTCAAAGACGCGAGCGTAGACGTTCCATTGGGGGTAGCCGGGGAAGTAGTTGGGCGGCGCGGCGAAGATGTCTTCGCGCCCGCGCAGTGCGCCGGTAAACATGTCCCCGAACGGTAGCAGCATCAGGACTGCCACGAAAGCCAGCGCGAGATATTGCAGGACGCGATCCCGTCGCCCGTTCCCGAAGCAGGCGGAACTGGAGCACGGCGATGACCGCTATGATCGTGAACAGGATCATCGCCGCCGCCGAGGCCCATCGCGCGTCCCGCATGAGGCGCCGGAAGCGGATGGATAACGGCGCAAAGGTTCGATAACGCTGTTTCATGGTGCGGGGCTTTCTCCTTCTAATCTGTCTCCTGGCCGCCCTGGGCGCCCCTGTGTTCGCGCAAGATGACGGGCCGGTGCCCAGTACCCTGTCCGTCGCGAATGCGCCGTCGGACGCGGCAATAGCCAACCGCCTGAGAGCCATACTGGCCGCGCTGGATCGTTCCGAAATTGCGGTGGCCGTTCAGGCAGGCGTCGTCACCCTGGACGGCGACATCGCGGATCCTTCGGTGAGCGCGGAGGTCGTCGGCATTGCCGAACGCATCGAAGGCGTCGTCGCCGTCAGGAACCAGCTTGCGGCGCTGGACGACCTGTCCCAACAGATCGACCCGGCATTCCAGCGGTTCCGCGCCAGGGCCGATCAGTTCCTCGCGCGTCTTCCCTTGTTCTTTCTCGCCGCCGTGATCTTCATGGCGATCGTCGCCTTGGGCGTTCTTCTGTCGCGGCGCCAATTCTGGGATCGACTGGCGCCGAACGCATTCATCGCGGGGATCTATCGCCAGGCCTTCCGGGCCGCCTGCGTGATCGCCGGTATCGTGGTCGCCCTCGATCTTCTGGGCGCGGTCGCCCTTCTCGGGACCATTCTAGGGGCTGCAGGCATCGTCGGGCTGGCGATCGGCTTCGCGGTCCGAGACACGGTCGAGAACTTCGTCTCCTCGATCATGCTCAGCCTGCGCCAGCCGTTCCGTCCCAACGACCTCGTCGAGATCGAAGGCGATCTGGGGCGCGTGATCCGGCTTACCTCCCGGGCAACGATCCTTCTATCGCTGGACGGGAACCACATCCGGATTCCCAACGCCTCGGTCTTCAAGGGGCGCATCGTGAATTACAGCCAGAACCCGGCGCGCCGGTTCACGTTCGACATCGGCATCGACCCCGATGCCGACCTCGAGGCGACCCGGCTGTTGGCGCAGGGCGCCCTCAGGGCAATGCCCTTCGTTCTCGATAAACCCGAGGAACTGGTCTGGATCGAAAACGTCAACGAGTCCGGCGCGATCCTGCGTGTGACAGGCTGGATCGACCAGGAGACGACCGGCTTCTTCTCTGCACGCGGTGACGCCATCCGTCTGGTCAAGGACGCCATCGAAGCGGCCGGCGTGTCGATCCCCGATACGACCTACCGAATTCGCCTCGAAGGCACAAAAGGCATCCCGGCAGTCTCCGAACCACCGAGCCGACCAAAGACCGAGGCCAAACCCCCACCGGCCGAGATTGCCGACCAACCCGCAAGCCAATCCGAGGAACAGGCGCTGATCCCCCTCGTTGCGGCCGAACGCCAGGGTGGGGATGACCTCCTCGAACCGGACGCTCCGCGCGAGTAGCGTCGATTGGCACATGTCCGACGGTACCGGCAAGGCCCGCCCTCGATCATCGGGAATACGGCTCTGAGGATTGAGGGCGCCCGGGGGCGGTTTGCCGGCCACGTCCCAACGATACGGCCGGCAAGTCGGTGGCCGGGCGGAGCTAGCGCCGTGCCGGCATCGTGAAAGCGAAGGTTGTCGAGCCCGAAACCGAGGACTCCAGATCGATCCGCCCGTCATGGGCGCGGGCGATTTCGGACGCGATATACAGTCCCCGGCCAAGCCCCTGAAGGCTCTCCGTGTCGCGCCCGCGCGAGACTGGTTGAAACAGCGAAGCCTTGTCCGCGTCCGCGATCGGCTCGCCCTGGTTGGTCACGGCGACGCGCAGCATTCCGTCCCGGGTCATAGCTTCAAGCCGGATCGGCTTACCCGGCTCGCCATGGGTGACCGCGTTGCCCAGAAGGTTCGACAGAAGCTGCCCGAGCCACATTGGATCGGCGCGGATCTGCTGCGGCAGGTCGATCATGCATTCGATGGGCTGCGTCGAGAACTGCGAGATCTCGTTCGCGACGCCGCGAAAGACCGGGTCAAGGTCGACCGGACGCGGAGCCACTATCTCGATCCCGCCGCCCAACCGACCGCGGGCGAAATCCATCAGGTTAGTGATGATCTGGTTCGCCCGCGTGAGCGAGCGTTGCATCTCGGGGATCAGGATAGCTGCGCGTCGGGCGTCAGTGCCGTCCTGCGACAGCATCCGCAAGCCGGCCGAGACTGCGCCGATCGGATTTCTCAGATCGTGCCCCACGACCGCGATGAACTCCTCCCTCAGGCGGGCGGTATCACGTTCGGTTGCGAGAGCCGCTTGGCCTGCTTCCAGCTCTTCATTCCGGTCCAGCTCGAGCGCGATGAGCTGGGCGAAAAGCCGGAAGGTGGTGTGCGTCTCCGGTGTGATCGTCCGCGGTTCCGGGTCGATGGCGCAGAGCGTGCCCCAAAAGCTGCCGTCGGTTCGGAAGATCGGGACAGAGATCTAGCTTTTGAACCCATAGCGGCGCGGGGTGTCGTGGTCCTTGTAGACCTCGCTCGCGTCGACATCCGGGATCGTGATGGCATCGCGGCAGGTGCGCACCTCCTGGCAAATGGTCGACCGGACCTCCAGCTCGTCCCCGGGCAGCAGGCCGAAGCTGACATGATCGAGAGAGGCGCAAGTGATCCATCGATCCTCGGTAACGCGGGCGACGGCCGTAAAGCCCATGCCCGTCGCCGCACGACATGCGTCTAGGATCACCGGCACTTCGCGGATCCTGCTGATTTGCCGGATATCCAGTCTATGGGGGTCGTCAGGGGCGAGCATCAAGTTTTCCAGATTTGACGTGCCTGGACAGTAGTCCTCAGTCTTCGGATGCGCAAACCACGCATGCCGTCGGGGCGCAAGCCGTGCCCCGGACCGCCAGCTGGGCCGTCAGGCATGCGTTACCCGACCCGAATACCATGGCTCCAGACGCCGCGCAGAAGCGGCGCCCGGTCGACCCGGCGCAGTCGCAAGACGTCGCCTCGCCGTCCCACCTGCAAGGCGCCACGATCCCCAAGGCCGGCGGCCCGGGCCGGGTTGCTGGTCACCGTCTTGATCGCGCGCGGCAGGTCGCCCCATATTTCCGCCAGGTGGAAGGCCGACAGAAGCAGCGCCGAAGGGACGTAATCCGACGAGACGATGTCCAGAAGGTCCGCCCCTGCCAGCTGTTCCGCCGCGACATTGCCCGAGTGAGAGCCACCGCGGATCAGGTTCGGCGCCCCCATCATCACGGCAATCCCGTGCGCGCGGCAGGCCTCGGCGGCTTCGAGCGTCGTTGGAAACTCGGCAAACCCGACGCCGTTTTCGGCGGACGTCGCGACATGATCGGCCGTGGTGTCGTCGTGGCTGGCAAGGACGGCACCCAGCCGGCCGGACTCGGCGACCGCGCCTTGTTCGTGTTTGCTGCCGAAGCGCCGTTGCAGGCTCAGCAGGTCCTCCACGTGCTCGGCGAACTCCGCGTCATTCATACCGCGTTTCTTCGCGACATAGGATTTCAAGGCAGACAGGTCGCGGAATTGCCGCTGGCCCGGGGTGTGATCCATCAGGCTGACGATGCCGACACTGTCTTCGGGCCCGAACGCCGCAAGCTCCTCCAGCAGGGTTTCCGAGCAGATCTCGGCCCTGAGATGCAGGAAGTGGCTGATCTTCAGAAGACCTGCCGCGCGGGCCGCCAGAAGCTCGTCCGCCAGTTTGCGGGCATAGTCGACATAGCGTCCCTTGCCGCTGTGGATCGAGCCGACGCGCATGGCGTCGAAGACGGTGGTGATCCCGGTCGAGGCCAGTTCGGCATCGTGGGCGATCAGGGCCGGCAGATGGGGCCAATCGACATCGGGGCGCGGTTCGATATGACGCTCGAGGTTGTCGGTGTGCAGCTCCACCAAGCCCGGCAAAACCAGGTCGCCCGCACAATCCACCGCACCGGTCGGTACGTTGTCCCCTTCCTCAATCCCTGAGATCACGCCCCGTTCGATCGTCAGCGCGCCGGTCATGACCCGATCCGGCAGGACCAGTCGCGCATTGGCGAGGCAAAGATCGGCTGACGTATCGCTGTCATGGGCCTTCGCCACAGATGAAACGGGAAAAAGGGAATTCATGTCATACTCTCGATTCGCAATCTATTACGTGCCGCCCGAGGGCCCCTTGGCGGCGTTCGGCCGAACCTGGCTGGGATGGGACGTCGCCCGCGGCTGCGAGGTGCCCCAACCCGATCTGCCCGCCTTGCGCGACATCACCATGACACCGCGCAAGTACGGGTTCCATGGCACTTTGAAGCCGCCCTTCCGCCTGGCGGCTGGTCGAACGGTTGCGGATCTGAAGGCCGCGGCCTCGACGCTTGCCGGGTCGCTGGAACCCGCCGCGTGCACTGGGCTGGACCTGACGGCGATCGGCCGCTTCCTGGCCCTGACGCCGCGCGGCGAGGCGGGGCCGCTGCGACGGCTGGCCGAGGCTTGCGTTCGCGACCTCGACCCGTTTCGCGCTTCGCCCGACCCGGCCGATCTTGCCCGGCGGCGGAACGCCGGCCTGACCGAGCGTCAGGAGGTGTTGCTGACGCGGTGGGGCTATCCATACGTGATGGAGGAATTCCGCTTCCACCTGACCCTCTCGGGACAGTTGCCCGAAGACACCATCTCGGCATGGAAGGAGCTGGCCGGGCGCCATTTGCCGAAGCTGCCCGACCCCTTCGTGGTGGATCAGATCGCCCTGTGCGGCGAGCGTGAGGACGGCCGGTTCGAGCTGATCCATCGCTACACCCTAGCCGGCTGAAGCAAGGCGGTCGCGCGGGCGACCGTCTGGTTCAAGGGACCATCGTTGGACAGGTGGATCACGTCCAGCCCCTGGGGCAAGGGTTTCTCGGCCCGCGCAAGCCGCCGGGCGATTTCCTCCTCGGGCTCACGGCCGCGCGCGATCAGGCGGCGCATCAGGGTTTCGGGCGTAGCCGTGATATTCAGAACGGTCAGTCGCGGGAAGATCTCTGCTGCGTCCGTCAGGGAATGGCGTGAGAAATTCACGAGGCAATCGGCCCCTTCCGCCAACCGTGTCCTCACCGCATCCGGAATCCCGTAATACAGACCGTGCGCGCCCCAGTGCACCGCGAAATCACCGTTCGCGACCATCTCGTCGAACTGGTCCACCGTCACGGCATCGTAGTCTTCGCCGCCCAAATCCGGCGCGCGCGTGATCACCCGTCGCACCACGTTCAGATCGGGGATCGCATCGCGAAGGCCGGCCATGAAGCTGTCCTTGCCGACGCCCGACGGACCGACCACCGCGATGAGGCGCCCGACGGTCATGCGGCTAGTCCGGGCGTGAAGCGGCCCACGTCGATCTCGCGGTCACAGACACGGGCCCGCGCGGCCTCGTCATGGAAGATGCCGATGATCGCGGCCCCGCGCGCCTTGGCATCCTCGATCAGCGACAGCACGACCTCGCGGTTCGCAGCATCAAGGCTGGCGGTGGGTTCGTCCAGCAGCATGGCAGGATAGGCATGGGCAAATCCCCGGGCGATGTTCACGCGCTGCTGTTCGCCGCCCGAGAAGGTGGTGGGCGACAGGGACCAGAGCCGTTCGGGTATGTTCAGGCGCGTCAGCAAGTCCTGCGCACGCGCCTGCGCATCCTCAGCAGACACACCGACCGCACGCAGCGGTTCGGCCACCACGTCCTGCGTCGGCACGCGTGGAACCACCCGCAGGAACTGGCTGACATACCCCAGCACCTCGCGGCGGAGGGCGATGATCTCGCGCGGTTTCGCTTGCACAAGGTTCAGATCGCCGATGCGGATCTCACCCGCCTGCGTCAGGTAATTGCCGTAGATCATCCGCATCAATGTCGACTTGCCCGCCCCTGACGCCCCGGTCAGCGCCACGCATTCGCCCCGGCCGACCGTGAAGGAGACATCGTTGACGACCTCGATCACCGTACTGTCCTGATTGTGCAGGGTGAAGGTCTTGGACACGTTTCTTAACTCGATCATCTCTCACACCTGCAGGACGGAACTGACAAGAAGCTGGCTGTAGGCGTGCTGCGGATCGTCCAGCACTTGGTCGGTCAGCCCGGCCTCGACAACATGGCCCGATTTCATGACCATCAGTCGGTCCGCCAGTAGGCGCACCACTGCCAGGTCGTGGGTGACGATGATCGCCGACAGGCCCATGTCGCGGACCAGCCCGCGCAGCAGGTCCAGCAGCCGCGCCTGGACCGAGACATCCAGACCACCCGTAGGCTCATCCATGAACACCAGCCGCGGGCCGGTCACCAGGTTGCGCGCGATCTGCAGGCGCTGCTGCATCCCCCCCGAGAAGGTCGTGGGCCGGTCGTCCACGCGGGCGGCGTCGATCTCCACACGGTCCAGCCAGTCTGTCGCCTTGTTGCGGATATCCCCGTAGTGACGCGCCCCCACGGCCATCAGCCGCTCGCCCACGTTGCCGCCCGCGCTGACGCCCATGCGCAACCCGTCCCGGGCGTGCTGGTGGACGAAGGCCCAGTCCGTGCGGCCCAGCATCCGGCGCTCGGGCTCGGCCATGGTGACGGTGTCGCGCGGGCCGTCCGCGCGGGTGTCGAAGACCACCTGCCCTGCGTCCGGGGTCAGGTGCCCGGCAAGGCAACTCAGAAGCGTGGACTTGCCCGAGCCGCTTTCGCCGACAATCCCCATGACCTCGCCCGGATAAAGGTCGAACGACACGTCGGCGCAGCCGATATGCGCGCCGTACCGCTTGGTGATGCCCTGAACCGACAGCAACGGGGTCATGCAGCATCCTTTCCGGTATGGCCCGCGGCCTGGCGGGCACTGCAATAGTCGGTGTCGGAACAGACGAACATCCGCCCGCCCGCGTCGTCCACGATCACCTCGTCGAGGTAACTGTCCTCGGCCCCGCACAGGCCGCAGGGGTGATCGGCGCGCGAAGGGTCGAACGGGTGATCCTCGAAATCCAGCGACACGACCTGCGTGTAGGGCGGCAGGGCGTAGATGCGTTGCTCCCGCCCCGCGCCGAACAGCTGGATCGCCGCCATGTCGCCCAGTTTCGGATTGTCGAACTTGGGGATCGGGGACGGGTCCATGACATACCGCCCCTCGACCTTCACCGGGTAGGCGTAAGAGGTGGCGATATGCCCGTGGCGGCTGATGTCCTCGTAGAGCTTCACGTGCATCAGCCCGTATTCCTCGAGGCTGTGCATCTTGCGCGTCTCGCTTTCGCGCGGCTCGAGAAAGCGCAGGGGTTCGGGGATGGGCACCTGATAGACCAGGATCTGCCCTTCGGTCAGGGGCGCCTCGGGGATGCGATGCCGGGTCTGGATCACCGTCGCCTCGGCGGTGGCGGTGGTCGTCTTCACCCCGGCGGTGCGTTCGAAGAACGTACGGATCGACACGGCGTTGGTCGTGTCGTCCGCGCCCTGGTCGATGACCTTGAACCGATCTTCGGGCGTCAGAACCGCGGCCGAGACCTGGATGCCCCCGGTGCCCCAGCCATAAGGCATCGGCATCTCGCGGCTGGCGAAGGGCACCTGGTAGCCGGGGATCGCCAGCCCCTTCAGGATCGCGCGGCGGATCATCCGCTTTGTCTGCTCGTCGAGATAGGCGAAGTTGTAGTCGGTCATTCAGCGGCCTCCTGCACCTGGTGGGCCCCTGCCTCGCGGCGCAGCTTGCGCACCAGTTCAAGCTCGGACTGGAAATCGACGTAATGGGGCAGCTTGATATGCTCGAGGAACCCGGTCGCCTGGATGTTGTCGGCGTGATAAAGGACGAATTCGGCGTCCTGCGCGGGCGCACCCTGATCGTCTTCGCCCAGCTCCTCCCACCGCAGGGCGCGGTCCACCAGCGCCATTGAGATCGCCTTGCGCTCGGTCTGGCCGAAGACCAGCCCGTAACCGCGAGTGAATTGCGGCGGCTCGGTCTTCGAGCCCTTGAACTGGTTCACGGTCTCGCATTCGGTCAGGGTGATCTCTCCGATCTCGACCGCGAAGCCCAGCTCGGGGATCTCCATCTCGACCGGGACAGACCCGATCCGCAGCTCGCCCACGAAGGCGTGGTTGCGGGCGTATCCGCGCTGCGTGGAATAGGCCAGGCCCAGGGTGAACCCCTCGTCCGCGCGCGCCAGGGCCTGCAAGCGCAGGGCGCGGTCGGCGGGCATCTCAAGCGGTTCGCGGGTCAGGTCGGGGGGCGGCGTGTCGTCCTGCGGGGCCTCTTCGATCAGGCCCTCGCGGTTCAGGAACCCGGTCACGTGGGGCACGTCGGCCAGATCCGCGTCGCGCTTAGGCGCGTCGGGCACCTCGCCCTCGGCCGCGAGTTTGAAATCCAGCAGGCGGTGGGTGTAGTCGAAGGTCGGCCCCAGTATCTGCCCGCCCGGCAGGTCCTTGAAGGTGGCCGAGATACGGCGGTCGCAGGCCATCGCCCCGGTATCGACGGGGGTCGACGCGCCGAAGCGGGGCAGCGTGGTGCGATAGGCGCGGATCAGGAAGATCGCCTCGATCAGGTCGCCCCGCGCCTGCTTGATCGCCAGCGCGGCAAGGTCGGGGTCGTACAGCGACCCCTCGGCCATGACGCGATTGACTGCCAGCCCGAGCTGCTGGCGGATCTGCGCGACGTCCAGTTCGGCGACGCCCGGATCGCCCCGACGCTCCTCGGCCAGCCAGGCATGGGCGTTCTCGATCGCTCGCTCTCCGCCTTTCACGGCAACATACATCAGCGAACCTCCGTCGAACGGGGCAGCGCGGCAAGGCGGCTGCCACTTGTGAAGATGAAGTCCAGCCCCAACGGGAACAGCGCGTGGTTGTCCCGGAAGGCCCGCGTCTCAGGCAGCGACAGGGACGCGTTGTCCTTGATGCCGGGGCCGGTCAGCGTGGCGCCCGACGCGGAAAGCTGCGGGACCTCGACGATCATGGTGGCCGACCGGTCGGGATACTGGGCGGTCCCGGTGGGAAAGGCCGACAGGGGCGCCAGCGCCTGCCACGTGCCCAGGGCGAACATGCAATCCGCGGGGCCGCAGAAGGGCGCGCCGGTGTGAAAGGCGATCCAGTCGCGCACCGTGGCGCAATCCGCGTCCCCGGCCAGGTGGACCGGCGTGTCCGTGTCGCACAGCGTCAGCAATACCGCGCCGGTCGCAACCGACAACGACGCGGGCGGTTCCGCGCCGGTTATGTCGTGCAGGCTGCCGGGGCGGGCCATCGCCTCCATCACGCTGCGGAACGCGTGGGCCGACTGGCGTGCGGGATCGGCAAAGCCGCCGGAAAGCGTTTGGGATTGGGGCATCAGTCCTCTCCCCTGACCATGGTGAAGAAATCGACCTTCGTCGCCGCCGCCTTGCCCGCGCGGTCGGCCTTGGCCGCGGCAGCCTCGGCGTGCAGCCTGTCCAGAACCTCGGCCTGCAAGACCCCTGCCCTATCCGTCTGCATCAGCGCGTCGATCAGCGCGGCAGCTTCGGCATCCGCCTTGCGCCGCCCCCGGATATAGGCATGGCCCACCGGGCCGCCCTCCAGGGTAAGGGCGCAGCGGGTGACCGTGACCTCGCCCAGGTTGAACGACGTGCCGGTCCCGCCCGCGCGGGCGCGGACCATGGTGGTGCCGATCTCCGGCGCGCGCAGCCAGGTGAAGGACGGGCGCGCCATCGCGCCGTCCAGCAAGGCGGCCGCGCGCCCCTCCGGGGCCTTGGCAAGAAGCCCCATCCAGGACTTTCGCGGGGCGTTCTGGTCGAAACCGTCTTTCATCTCGACAACTTTTCCGTATACTATACAACTATACACATCTTACCAGATCCGCCGCCCCGCGACAGAGGAGATTTGTGATACTTGCGTGACAGCTCAGCCAAGACCCCGATCTGGAAGGCCATCGCGGACGCCTTGCGCACCGACCTGTCCGAAGGCCGCTATGGCCCCGGCGACAAGCTGCCCACCGAGGCGGCGTTAGCCGACAGGTTCGGCGTGAACCGCCACACGGTTCGCCACGCCATCGCGGCCCTGGTGGACGAGGGATTGATCCGCACCCGCCGCGGCTCCGGCGCGTTCGTCGCCGCCACGCCCACGGACTACCCCATCGGGCGGCGCGTGCGCTTCCACGAGAACGTCATCGCCGCGGGCCGCCGGCCCGAGAAGCGCGTGCTGGACCTGGAAGCGCGTGCGGCCACACCGGGCGAGGCGAAGGCCCTGCAGATCGACGCCGGAGATCCAGTCTGCGCCTATCACGGCCTGTCGCTGGCCGATGGGCAGCCGATGGCCGTATTCGAAAGCCTGTTTCCCCTGACCCGCCTGCCCAGAATTGGGGACGCGTTGCGACAGACCGGCAGCGTGACCGAAGCCCTGGGCGCGGTGGGCGTCCGCGACTACATCCGCGCCACGACCCGCCTGACGGCCGTCCGGGCCACGGCAACCCAGGCGTTGCACCTGCAACTGACCGAAGGCGACCCGCTGCTTCGCACGTCGGGCGTAAATGTGGACGAGGCGGGACAGCCGGTCGAGTATGGCCGGACGTGGTTCGCGGGGGATCGGGTTACTCTAACCCTGGATGCGGGGCCGGACGATACTCGAACATGATACGCTCGGCATCGCGGGCGATCTCGCACAGGCCTTCCCGCGCATAGAACCGGGCGGCCTCGGGGTTCGTAGCCAGAACCGTAAGCCTGACGGGCAGTCTCTTCGCCGCGGCATCCCGAAGCTTGCATGCCAGCGCAGAGGCCCCGATCCCTTGACCACGACAGGCGGGCGCAACGTACAGCTTGTGGATCCGCAGGTGATCGGGGTGCCAGGAGCAGGCGATGCACCCCGCATCCCGCCCTGCCGCGCGGATCACTTCATGCCCGGCCAGAGCCAGGGTTTCGGGGGTGGCTGACGGTTTCCAAGCGCCCCAAAGCTTTTTGGCATAGCTGCGCATTCCGGCGTCTTCCAGGCGCAGGATATACGCGGCATCCTCCCGCGTGGCCGGACGCAATGTCGTTTCGACGCCGGTCATCGGACCTCGTAGGTTTCCAGGAAAGCTTCGGCCGTCAGCGTACGGAAATCGTGTAACGCGTCCCGCAGGGCGTCATGCGACCAATCCCACCATGCCAGCTCGATCAAGCGCCGGGCAATGTCGGGCGGCTGGCGCGGACGCAAGGGGCGCGCCGGGATGCCCGCCACGATGGTATAGGGATCAACGTCCTTCGTCACGATCGCCCCGGCAGCCACGACCGCACCGTGGCCCAGCGTGACCTCGGGCTTGATCATCGCACCCGCGCCGATCCAGGTGTCGTGGCCGATCCACGCGATCCGGGATTTGCGGTGGTCGAAGAAGGTGTCGTCGCGGTCCGCGTCGTCCCAGTAATCGTCCGAGCGATACAGGAAATGGTGGCACGCGGCGGTGTGCAACGGATGGTCCGTCGCGCCGATGCGCGAGAAGGCCGCGATATTGGCGAACTTGCCGATCCGCGCATTGGCGACGTCGGCGTAGCGGTCGCAATAGCTGTAATCGCCGAAGACCGAATGCGCCACGCGGCTGCCGCGGCCGATTTCGACATATGCGCCGAACGTGCTGTCGCTGATCTCGCAGTCCGGGTGCAGGAACGGTGCCCCCTCTTTCAACCGTGCCATCAGGTACTGCGTCCGATCAGCTTGCCCCGCAGCCAAGCCGACAGCCAGTCCATCACCATCACCATGAGCACGATCAGCACGATGTAATAGGCCACCTGCTCCCAGTCGTTCTGGGTCTGGATCGCCTGGGTCAGCAACAGGCCGATGCCCCCGCCCGTGATCGCACCGATGATGGTGGCCGATCGCGTGTTGGATTCCAGGAAATACAGGATCTGCGACAACAGCACCGGAACGACCTGCGGGATCACGCCGAAGCGGTAGCGTTGAAGCGGCTTCGCTCCGGTCGAGGAAATCCCCTCGATCTGCTTCTGGTCGACGTTTTCCAGCGCCTCGGAGAAGACCTTGCCGAACGTGCCGGTGTCGGTGATCAGGATCGCCAGCGCCCCGGTCAGCGGCCCGGGGCCGAAGGCGCGGGCCAGAACCACGGTCCAGATCAGCGCGTCTACCCCCCGCACGAAGTCGAACAGACGGCGGGTCGCGGCGCGCAACACCATGATGGGCGAGAAGCGCCGGGCGGCCAGGAAGGCCAGCGGCAACGCGATGATGGCGGCCCCCATGGTGCCCAGGAACGCCATCAGGATAGTCTCGCCGATCGCCCAGGCCACGTCCTTGTGGCGCCACATGGCGTTGTTCCACCAGTCCGACACCGCGCCAGTGATGTTGGGGCGGTCCGGGTCGATCCGGTCGCCGAACAGGATCGCGGCAAGCCCGTTCCCGTGATAGGGGCTGTCGAGCGTGAACCAGAACAGCTCCCACCCGGGGAAATAGTTGAACACCTCGGTCCGCGCGCCGGTCATCGTGATGCGACCCTCGGGCGTGGTGATGCCGATGCGCCGATCCGAGGCGGAAATCCAGTCAGGCACATCCTCGGGCAGGTTGGTGACAAGGCTGCGCCCCTCAGCCCGCACCTCGATCATCTGGAAGCCTGGGATCTCGATCTCGGTCCGGGCGCCGGGCAGGTAGCGCACGACATGGTCCGCGCCCAGATCGATGGTGATGACCTCGTCGCCCGACACCCAGTCGGGGCGCTGACCCTCGGGATAGGCCCCCTTGCGCGACCCCTCGATCGCATAGCTGGTGTCGCCCGAGCGGTTGTCGCGCGTCACGTGCACCTTGTACGACCAGCTGTCCGAGGCCAGCGTGACGGCGTTGTTGAGGTTGGCGCGTCCGGCAAGGCCCGGAACGTCGAAGGCGAAGAAAATGTAGACGAGGTAAATCGCGATCACCACCGGAATGGCGAATGCCCCCATCCGCTTGCGCTGGAACAGCTTGTCGGCGTTCAGCTTGGTGGCATCCAGATTGGTGGCCCCCAGATCAATGGCGGTCATTGGCCCTGCCCCTCCGTAAGGCGATTGCGATAGCGGCTGGAAAGCTGGTCGAAGAAGACGATGGTGCCGAACAGCAGGATGAAGATCGCCGCGGCCTCGTCGAAACGGCCGGGCCCCCAGGCCATGGAGTTGCGCAGCTCGTAACCCAGCCCCCCCGCGCCCACGAAGCCAAGGATAGCAGAGGCGCGGATGTTGATCTCGAACCGCAGCAGGGCATAGCTGACATAATTGGGCGCGACCTGCGGGAGCACGCCCAGAAGCATCCGTTGCGACCACGTGGCTCCGGTCGAGGCGAGGCCCTCCACGGGCTTGAGGTCCGCGTTCTCGGCCACTTCCGAGAACATCTTGCCCAGCGCGCCTGCGGTATGGATCGCAATGGCGATCATCGCAGGCACCGGCCCGCCCCCCAGCACGAAGATCAGCACAAGCGCGATCACGATTTCAGGCACCGCGCGCATCATGTCCGAGATGCGGCGGAACAGCGGGATCAGCCGCGGCCACTTGGCCAGGCCCCGCGTCCCCAGAAGCGACAGGAACAACCCCCCGATGGCCCCGATCAGGGTCGATACGGCGGCGATGTTGACAGTCTCCACCAGGGCGGGGAAGAACTTTACGATCAGCCCCGGCAGTTCCGCGCGCTTTTCCCAGGCCTCGGACAGCACATCGGCCGGATAGTCGCCAATCTGGTGCAGCCCACTCCAGAAGCCGCCGGCGTTGCGATCGTCGGCGATGTTGAAGCCCGACGCCATCAGCACGACGAAGATCAGCAGCGCCAGACCGCCATACAGCCGGCGGCGGTGGACCTGCGCCATGTAACTGTCGCGAATGGCGTCCAGGCCGCGCGGCGTGGAGCCGAGGCTTGCGTCGGTCATTCCCGTCCCCCGAAAATGAAGAACCGGCGGCCCTGGATCGGGCCGCCGGTCGGTGGTGTCAGATGGTTCAGTTGCCGATCACGGACTGACGGGCGGCGATGATGCTTTCGTACATCTCGTGGGTCACGGGCTGGAATCCCAGCGTGTCACCCGCGGCGACGCCGTAGGCGCAATCGGGATCCTGGTCGTAAAGACCGTCGACCAGCTCGGTCATCGTGGTCTTCACCTCTTCAGGCAGGGCCGAGCGCAGGACGACCGGGCCTTCGGGGATCACGTTGGACTTCCAGATTTCGACGAGGTTGTTCATGTCGACCAGACCCGCATCCACGGCCTTGCGCAGCGCACCCGAGTTATAGCCGTCTTCCCAGTTACCCTGGCCGTCGGCCCAGGTCACACCGCCGTCGATATCGCCGTTGGCGACCGCAACGATGGTCTGCTCGTGACCGCCGGTGAAAACGACGTCTTGGAAATAGTCGCCCGGCTCCATCGTAATTCCGTCGCCCGCCTTCGGAATCTCGATCGACGGGATCAGGTAGCCCGAGGTCGAGTTGGGATCGCCGAAACCGAAGACCTTGCCTTCCATATCCTCGAGCGAGGCGATGTCGCTGTCGGCGCGGGCGAACCCGATCGAGTGATAGCCGACCGAACCGTCGAGGTTCACCTTTATCAGCACAGGCTCGACTACTTCGGGGTCCTGCAGGAAGGTGGCGGCATAGGCCGAGGCGCCCAGCCACGCCATGTCGATCGTGCCGCCCAGCAGGCCCTGGATCACGCCGTTGTAGTCGGCGGGGGCGAACAGCTTGGTCTCCACGCCCAGCGCCTCGGTCGTGTAGTCGGCCAGACACTGGTAGCTGTTCATGCGATCCTGGGCGTTCTCGCCGCCGAGGATGCCGATGCGGAACTCGGAAATCTCTTCCTGGGCGAACGCGGTGGTGCCCAGGGCGGTGGTGGCGACAAGCGCCAGGGCAAGGGTCTTTTTCATCGGTCTCTCCGTTGGGTTTGCCCTGTTGCCTGACAGCGGCTTGAGGGCGGGTTGATGAAGCGGGGTCCGCGGCGGGCGCGGGCAGAACTGGATCAGACGAGGGCCTTGGCCTTGCGCACCTCCGGCCTGTCCAGCGTTTCGATCTGGGTGGACGTGGCATCCTCGGAAAAATCCGCGCCCGCCCCGTAGATGTCGCGCGCCGCGCCGGTCGTCAGCTGGGCGGGCGTGCCGTCGAAGACGATGCGCCCGTCGCGCATGCCGATTACCCGGTCGCAATAGCGCCGCGCGGTATCCAGCGTGTGCAGGTTGGCGATGACCATGCGGCCGTCTTCCTCGTGGATGGTGCGCAGCGACTGCATCACCACCTGCGCGTTCATCGGGTCGAGCGAGGCGATGGGCTCGTCCGCGAGGATGATCTTCGGGTCCTGCATCAGCGCCCGCGCGATCGCCACGCGCTGCTGCTGCCCGCCCGACAGCGCTTCGGCGCGCTTCGGGGCCTGCTCGGCGATGCCTAGCCGGTCGAGGATCTCGATCGCCCGGTGGATGTCCGCCTGGGGATAGAGGTTGAACATCGTGGCCATGGTCGACCGCTTGTTCAGCGTGCCGTGCAGCACGTTCGAGACGACGTCCATGCGCGGCACCAGGTTGAACTGCTGAAAGATCATCGCACAGCGCGATTGCCAGTCCCGCTTCGCCGCGCCCCGTAGGGAGGAAACCTCCTCCCCCTCGAACGTGATCGTCCCTTCGGTCGCGTCGCTCAATCGGTTGAGCATGCGAAGAAGCGTCGATTTGCCCGCGCCCGACCGTCCGATGATCCCGATCATCGTGGGCCGCTCGACCGCGATATTCGCGGCATCCACCGCCGTCTTGTCCCCGAAGCGCTTCGTCAGCGTTTCAATTCTCAGCATGTCGCCCCCAGTCTTTGGAAGGCGGATAGGCACCGAACGCTACAGTTCCGTGACGGGGGTCTTTCAGTTTTCTGACAGCTGCACGACGGATTTGTGACGGCGCTGCGTCATAAAGCTGTTACATTACATCCGGTAGGCGAGTAGGTTTCATTAATGATCATACGTTTGTCAGTGATGGTGTGTGTTGGCCTGGCGTTTCCGGGCCACGCGCAATCGCCCATGGCGGATGTCAGCTGCGACGACAGCGCGCGCATGTCGCAGACCCTGAAACAGGTTCTGGGCGCCGAACGTCACGGCGCGGGTCTGCGCGACCCGGAAACCACGCTGGAGGTCTGGGTATCGCGGTCCAGCGGCGATTGGGTGATATTGCAGAATTACGCGAACGGCACGTCCTGCATCGTCGCCATGGGCGAGCATTGGCAGGGCACCCTGCGCGAACCGGCCTGATCCAGCACGCCGGACCCGCCCTTTTCTAGGGGGATCATTCTCTGTATGGTTGTCGGACCCCGGATCAGACGCGGAAGGACTTGCATTTCATGACGACCGCGTCGCGCATGGTCCACAGCGCCGCAATCGCCGCCGCATTGGAGAAAGAGATCGTCACCGGGCGCCTGAACGCCGGGGCGCGGCTGGACGAAGCGTCGCTGACCAGGCGGTTCGGCGTGTCCCGAACCCCGGTCAGGGAAGCGCTGCATATCCTCGTCTCGCGCTCGCTGGCCGAGCGAATCCCCTTTCGCGGGGTCATCGTCGTCGACATCACGCCCGAACGGGTCGAGCAGATGTTCGAAGCGATGGGAGAGATCGAGGCGCTATGCGGGCGCCTCGCGAGCGAGAGGATGAAGATCAGCGAACGCGCCCTGCTCGAGGAGCATCACACCCGACTGGGCACCATCGCGGCGAAAAAGGACCCCGAAGGGTACGAGGTCGCGAACGCCGAGTTCCACCAGCTGATCTACGACGGGGCCCACAACGCGGATCTTTCCGAGGTCAGCAATTCCCTGCGGCTGAAGCTGGCCCCCTTCCGAAAGTCGCAACTGCAGTCGATCGAACGGATGCACCGCTCGAACGAGGAGCATTCCGCCATCGTCGCCGCGATCCTTGACCGCGACCCCGAAGGCACGGCGCGCGCTTTACGGCGGCATCTGCTCAGCGCTGCGCGGGAAGTCCTGCGCGAACTGAACGACGCGACCGAGACCGCCGACCCCGGGCAGGGCACCTACGGCTAGGAATCGGTGCCCCGGAGGCCTACCACCCGATCGCCTCGGGCAACCAGAGCGCCAGCCCGGGAAAGAGGAACACCAGGACCAGGCCGAACAGCTGGATCGCGATGAATGGCAGCACGCCGCGATAGATCTGCGATGTCTTCACCTCGGGCGGCGCGACCCCTTTCAGAAAGAACAGCGCCCAACCGAAGGGAGGCGTCAGGAAGGACGTCTGAAGGTTCATGCCCACCAATATTGCGATCCATGCCATGTCGACGCCAGAAGCCAGGAACACCGGCAGAAAAAGCGGCAGTGCGATATACGAAATCTCGATCCATTCCAGGAAGAACCCCAGCACGAACAGCAGGATCATCAGGAACAGCAGCTGCCCGTTCAGCCCGCCGGGCATGGCGCCGAAGGCATCCTGCACCAGCCGTTCGCCGCCCAGCCCCCGGAACGCCAGACCGAAGGGCTGCGCGAAGATCAGGATCAGGAAGACCATGGCGGATGTCACGAAGGCCGAACGCACCGTCTCGCGCAGGGTCGGCCAGTTCAGCCGCCCTGCCAGCGCGGCCAGCACCAGCGCGCCGAAGGCCCCCATCGACGCAGCTTCGGTCGGGGCCGCGACCCCCCCGATGATCGACCCCAGAACAAGCGCGATCAGCGCGATCGGCGGCAGGACGACCTTCACCAATCGCACCGCCAGATCGCGGCCAGACACCTCGGCGCGCTCTTCGGCCGGGATGGCCGGAACGCTGTCGGGCGAGACGATGCCCAGGATCAGGATGTAGGCCACGAACAGCCCGGCCAGCATAAGTCCCGGAAACAGCGCCGCGGCAAACAGCGTGCCGACACTTTCACCCATGATGTCGGCCAGCAGGATCAGAACAAGGCTTGGCGGGATGATCTGGCCCAGCGTACCCGACGCGCAGATGATCCCCGCCGCGACGCCCGTGTCGTAACCGCGGCGCAACAGCGGCGACAGCGCGATCAGCCCGACCGTCACGACCGTCGCCCCGACCACGCCCGAGGCCGCGCCCATCAGGACGCCGACCAGGATGATGGCCAGCGCCATGCCGCCCCGCAGCCCGCCCATCGCCAGCCCTATGACCTCCAGCAGGTCCTCGGCTATTCGGCTCTTCTCCAGCATGATGCCCATGAAAATGAACAGTGGCAGCGCCAGCAGCGTGTAGTTCGTCACCACCCCGAAGATGCGCGACGGCATCAGCGTGAACAGCATCCCCCCGAAGCCCGCGTATCCGAAGGCAAGGCCGGTCACGCCCAGGCAGATTGCCACCGGAACACCCGCCAGAAGCAGCAGGAAGAAGGCGCCGATCATGCACAGGGCCAGGATTTCCATCATCGGCATTTGGATCTACGCCTCGGTCTTTGGTGTCAGCAGCCGGACGGCCGCCTCGCAGGTCATGGCCAGCGCCTGCAATGCAAGCAGGAGGAACGCCACCGGAATGCAGGCTTTCAGAATGTATCTGTGGGTCAGTCCGCCGGGATCGGCGGACCCTTCGCCGATCGAATAGCTCTGCTCGACAAAGCCGATCGAAAGCCACGCGATGATCAGCGACACGACCACAAGCGCGATGCTGGAGAACAGATCGACCGCCGCCTGCGCCCGCGGCCCCATCCTGCCGTAATAGATGTCCACGCGGACCTCGCCGCCCTGGTTCAGGCAATAGGACATGCCGAACAGCGCCGAGACCGCCAGCACATGCCATTCCAGTTCCTGCAGACCGACCGTACCGAAGTTGAACAGGTATCTCCCCAGCACGTTGAACGCCACGAGCAGCACAAGGGCCAGGCCGCTCCACGCGGTGACCTGGCCGATGATGCGGACAATGCCTGACGCAATGTCCGCGACCGTTTTCAGAAATACCGTCACCTGATGCCCTACAGCTCGAACAGGACCTTTTCGGACAGCGCGGCCCAGGTTTTGTGCTCGGCCATGAAGCCCATGTAACTGTCGTGCACGCGCTGAAGATCGGGGTCGGCGGCGGCGGCATCGGCCAGCACCGTCTCGGTGACGCTCTTCAACTCGGCGACGACTTCGGGCGGCAGGACGTTGGCGATCACGCCCTGGTTCTCGACCAGGTCGGTCATGGCCTCGCCGTTCACCGCCTCGCTCCAGGCGTGGCTTTCCAGGTTGCAGGCCGTGGCAGCGGCGGTGACGATCGCCTGCAAGTCCGCCGGCAGGCTGTTCCACGCTTCAAGGCCGATCAGCAGCTCGGTCGTGTTCGACGGCTCGGCCCAACCGGTGGTATAGTAGTAGGACGCCGCGTTTTGAAGGCCCAGGCGACGATCCTGATAGGGGCCGACGAACTCGGCCGCGTCGATCACGCCGCGTTCCAGCGCGGGGAAAATCTCGCCGCCCGGCAGCAGCCGGACATCGACGCCAAGCTCGGCATAGACCTTGCCGGCAAGGCCCGGGATCCGCATCTTCAGGTCCTGGAAATCCGCGACGCTCTCGATCGGCTCGCGGAACCAGCCGGTCATCTGCACGCCGGTATTCCCCATCGGCAACGCCTTCAGTCCCAGCGGCGCGTAAAGCTCGTCCCAAAGCTCCATACCGCCGCCGTGGTAAAGCCAGGCGTTCATGCCTTGGAAGTTCATGCCGAAAGGCACGGTGGTGAAATACTGCGCCGCCGGGATACGGCCTGCCCAGAAATAGGCGTTGGCGGCGTTCATCTGAACCGCCCCGCCCCGCACGGCGTCAAAGCCTTCCAGCGCGGGGATCAGTTCCCCGGCGGCGAAATGCTGGATCTGCAACCGCCCACCGGACATGGCCGCGACCTTGTCGCAAAAATCGGTCGGGCTGCCGGGACCTTCGACATAGAAGGGCGATCCGGGACCGTAGGCGTTGGTCATGCGCCAGTTGAAGCTGTCCTGGGCGCGGGCGACCGAAGGGGCGGCAAGGGGGGCGGCGGCACCGGCGACCGCGGCGGTCGTGAGAAACTTTCGTCTGAGCATGGCAGGAACCTCGCTGGCGTGAGTGATGTGCAAGCCCAAGGCTTCACGCCGGATGGCATGATGACCAGTTTGCATCGCGCTCCAGACGGGACGACGATCTCTTTGTATACGATTTGGTCGCGACGGGCCTAAACTGTCCACAATTAATGCGCTTTGAGAAGGCGTCAGCGCCGGACGGTTACGGTCCCAACCCCTCGACCAGCGCATCGAAGACAAGGCGTAGACGGCGGGACCGGGCGATGTCGCGATGGGCAGCCAACCAGACCGGAAAGCCGATCGGCCCGAACCCCGGCAGCGCGCGCACGACGTGCGGGTCGTTGTCACCGATGCGATCGTCGATGACACCGATCCCCATGCCGCGGCGGACCATTTCCCACATCACGGTGAAATTCCGGCAACGATAAGGAAAATTCGCCCCGGTCAACGCGAACCCGCTGTCGTTCAGCAGGTGCATCAGGCTGCCCTGATCGTCGATCTCGATGAACTCGGCGTCGGAAAATTCCGCCGCCGTCCCGCGCCGTCCCACCCGATCAAGGTATTCCGGCGCGGCATACAGGCGGGCCGAAGCGTCGCGGACCTTCCTTGCGATCAGGTCGGGCGCGGTGGGCCGGACGTTGCGCACCGCGATGTCCGCCTCGCGGCGTGACAGGTCGGACAGGTCGTTCGAGACCACAATATCTATGCGGATGCGTGGCTCGGCCCGGTGCAGCCTTTCCAGGATCGGCGGCAGAAGATACGCCGCATAGGCGTCCGAAGCGGAAATCGCCACTTCCCCTTCCAACGCCTCGGTCTGGCCCCACGCAGCCAGCGACAGGGCACGGGCCCCATCGCCCATCGCCCTCGCATGCTCCAGAAGTTCGTGCCCGATGGGGGACAGCCGCAAACCCCGGCCCGTACGTTCGAACAACGCGACCCCCAGTTCGGCCTCCAATGCCTCGACCTGGCGGCCCAGCGTAGGCTGCGACATCCCCAGCGCGCGTGCCGCAGCCGACAGCGACCCCTCCTCGGCCGTCACCAGAAAGGCGCGGACACGGGTCCAGTCGAACGTGACGCTGCGCCAATCCATACGGATATGCATACCAGTTCGCAGGATTCAATTCATTCTCTACGCAAACGTATGGGAGTAGATCGCGGCCATCCCAACCCCATCCCGAAAGGCGGCCCCATATGCACCCGTTCCAGGACCCCACTTCCCGCAGTTATGCCCGCATGACCGGCGGACTTTACCTCGTCATCGCGATCGCCGGCGGCTTCTCCATTCTCTACGTGCCCGGCGCACTGAATGTGGGCGGCGATCCCGTGGCGACATTCGCCAACATCGCGGACCGCCGTGGCCTTTTCCACGCAGGGATCGCGGGCGACGTGGTGATGATGACGGCCGAGATCCTCGTTTCCGCCATGCTCTATTTCATGTTTCGCAAGGTGAGCCCGACATTGTCGCTCGCCGCCTCTTACGCGCGGGTGCTGATGGTCGCCGTAATGGCGGCGATGCTGTTCTTCCACGCGGCCGCGCTTGCCTTGGCCGACGGGACCGTGCCGCTGGACAGCTTCTCCGCGGCGCAACGGATCGAACTGGCTGGCCTCATGCGCCATGTCCACGATGCCGGGGTGTGGATCTGGCAGGTCTTCTTCTGGCTGCACCTGATCCTGCTGGGGACGCTCGTCGCGCGCTCAGGGGTGTATCCCCGGCTTCTGGGCGCGGGGCTGGTCGTTGGTGGCTTTGGCTATCTGGTCGACAGCGTGCAGATGTTCGCCCTGCCCGAGGCCACCCTGCTGGCAAGCCTGAAGGTCGTGCTGCTGCTGATCGTAACGATGGCCGAGATCGGCTTCGCCATGTGGATGCTGATCCGCGGCCCGCGCAGCCCCCGCCAAGGGATGGTCCCCGAGCCGGCCTGACGCCCCTGATCAGAACCGGTTTGCGGGGAGCTGTCCCCGCCCTCCGCCGGCGGGGCAACCGGCCGCCGCGCATGGTTGCCTGAGGCGTGTGCAGCATCTGTTTGGACATGTCGAAGATGGCATCGCGCGCCGCGCGGACCTCGGCATAGGCGTCCACGGCGTGCGGCCCCCCAGACGGATGTTCTACGCGGTCAGCCCGGCGACCGCGCTTTCCCGGGCCGGGTCCTCGCGCTCATCGGTGCCGTGATCACGGCTCACGAACACCCTGTAGGCATCGGGCTTCGGCAGGTTCGTCAGCAACGATGCGTAGAGCTCGCGGGCCCGAGCCGCCCGGGAAACCGCACGATACTGCAATCGCTCACCGCAGGATACATTGGGGCGACAGCGCCGGTACGCCCCCCCCGCCTACCGTGCCCGACCCGCTTCCGGCAACTATGAGAACGCCGCACCCACGCTCGCTGCCATAATTGTTGGTCGGAACGGGATCACGCTTCGGCCAGATCGACGCCCCGCCCTGAAAAACGCACTGACAGGATGGGACGCTCCGTCAAGCCTTCTAGCCAGTCCAGAGCGGCTCAGCCTTTGCCGTCCTTCGCCGCGCCTGTATCGAGATTGACGCCCAGGCTGTCCCCCAGCTTCTTCATCGCGGGCAGGCTGACCGCCATGTCCAGGATCGCATCCACCGTCTGGTTCACGGGCGAGGCCGGCCGCTCCCCCGCCGCGCCCCGGTCCAGCCCGGTGATGTGGTTGATGGAGATGCCCGATATCTTCTCGGCCGGCTTGACCATCTCGCCGATGATCGCGGGCATCGCGGCCAGGCGCGCCTTCTCCAGCTCCATCGCCGTCAGCGCCTCGGACCGGTTGTTCTCGGCCGCGATCCGGGCGCCCTCGGCCTCCGCCTCGGCCAGCTTGCGCAGCTTCATCGTCTCGGCGGCTTCGCGGTCGATCTCGGCGCGGGCGCCGGCCACCTCCCGGTCGGACCTGGCCCGGCGCGAGGCGCGCAACGCCTCGGTCTCGGCCTCCTGCTCGGCGGCGACCTGCGCCAGCCGCTTGCGCCGCTCGGCCTCGGCCATCGCGCGCAGGGTCTGCAATGCCTCCTCGGCCTCGACCAGCGCCGACCGGGCCGAGGTCGCCTCGGCCTTGGCCTGCGTCTCTTCGCGGCTCTTGGCGGCGGTCTGGATCACCCGATCCTGCTCGGCCATGTCCAGCGCTCGCAGCTGGGCGATCTCGGCCTCGCGGATCGCCAGTTCGCGCCCGATATTGGCCGACTGGATCTGCTGCTCCATGCGGATGCGGGCCTGGGCGGCCTCCTGCTCGGCCTCGGCCTTGCGGCGGGCGACCTCGGTCAGCTGGGCGGCCAGCAACGTCTCGATCTCCTGGGTCTGGGCGATCTCGGCCCGGCGCTGCTCCAGCTCGATTTCCAGTTTGCGGCGGTTGCTTTCGACCTCGGCGCGGCGCACGGCGACCTGGCTCTCGCCCTCGATCTCGGCGCGCTCGCGCTTGGACTTGGCGATCACCTCGGCCAGCTTGCGCATCCCCACCGCGTTGAAGGCGTTGTTCTCGTCCAGCGCGCGAAACGGGGTCTGGTCGAAAGCAGTCAGCGACACGCTGTCGATCTGCAAACCGTATCGCGCCAGAACCTCGCCCAGCGCATCGCGTACCGCGCGGACGAAGCCCGCGCGATCCTCGTGCAGCTCGTCCATGCTGCGCTGGGCGGCCACGGCACGCAGCGCGTCGATCATCATCCCGTCGATCAGATCCTTCAGCTGGTCAGGCTGGAAGGTCCGCTTGCCCAGGGTTTGCGAGGCCCGCGCGATCGCGTCCGTCTCGGGGATGACCGAGGCATAGAACTCCGCGCCTACGTCAATGCGCATCCGGTCATGGGTGATCAACGACGCCTCGCCCATGCGCGAGACATGCATGCGGATCGTCTGCATGTTGACCCGGGCGATCTCGTGGAAGAACGGGATCGCCAGCACCCCCCCGTCCGCCACGACCTTGCGCCCGCCCACGCCGGTGCGCACCAGCGCCACCTCGTTGGTCGCCCGCTCGTAGACCCACGCGGCCAGCCCGATCACCCCCGCGATGACGATCAGTCCCAAAACGATCCAGCCCAAAGCGCTCATCCCGGTTCTCCTCCCCTATATCCCACGCTCAGAAGACCGGCGGGAAATGGCGCCCGCCGCGATCCAGCGTGATCCACCGCAGCTCGGTGAACGCATCCAGCGACCAGCGCCCGCCATAGCGCCCGATCCCGCTGGCCTTCACGCCGCCAAACGGCACATGCGGCTCGTCGTTGATGTTCTGGCAGTTCACATGGGCGATCCCGGTCTCCAGCCGTTGCGCGATACCCAGCGCACGCTGCTCGTCGCGGCTCCAGACGGCGCCCGTCAGACCGTATTCTGTGTCGTTGTTCAGCGCGATGGCCTCGTCATCGGTGCGGAACGGCAAGGCCACGACGACCGGCCCGAAGGTCTCGTCGTGCCAGATGTCCATGGACCGGTCGACATGGGTCAGCACCGTAGGTTCTACGAAATTGTCCCACGCATGGCCGCCCAGCTCGACCCGCGCGCCCTTTCCCACCGCGTCGTCGATCAACGCCTTGACGCGGATGGCCTGCCGCGTGTTCACCAGCGGCCCGATCACGTTGTCCTTGTCGTCCGTGGGCCCGGTCTTCAGCTTGCGCGCCCGGTCCAGGAACCGGCCCATGAAGTCGTCCCACACCCCCTCGTGGATCAGCAGCTTCTCGGTCGACATGCAGACCTGGCCCTGGTGCATGAAACTGCCGAAATTCGCGGCGCGTGCGGCGGCGTCCAGATCGGCATCCTCCAGCACGATCATCGAATCCTTGCCGCCCAGCTCGACGCAGGCCTTCTTCAGATGCGCCCCGCATTTCGCCGCGATATGGCGCCCCACGGCGGTCGAGCCGGTGAAGCTGACGGCCTTCACATCCGGGTTCTCGATCATCTCGTCGCCTACCTCGGACACGCTTTCGCGCGAGCAGGTGACGACGTTGAACACCCCCGGCGGGACGCCCGCCTCGTCCAGGATTTCGGCGAAGTAAAGGCCCCCGGCATAAGGCGTGTCCTCGGACGGCTTCAGCACCACCGTGTTGCCCGCGGCCAATGCGGCGGCAAACCCGCGAGAGGTCAGGATCCCCGGCATGTTCCAGGGCGAGATGACGGACACCACCCCCATCGGCACCCGCTGCGCCATCATCAGCTTGCCATGCTCGCTGGGCAGGACCTCGCCCGTGTTCTGATAACAAAGGGCCGCTGCCGACCGGAACACCTCGCCGACATAGCCGGCCTCGAACATGCCCTTGCCCAGCCAGCCGCCCCCTTCGGCCACGGCGGCGGCGACGAAATCGTCCTTCCTCTTCTCCCACACCTCGGCGATCCGGTGCAGCGCGGCGGCGCGGTGGTGGAAGGGCTGCGCCGCCCAGGCGGGAAACGCTTTCTTGGCGGCGGCGATGGCGCGGCGCACATCCTCGACCGACCCGTCGGGCATATGCGCGTAAAGCGAATTATCCGACGGGTTGAGGTCGTCGAAGCTGCGCGCGGCAGGCACCCACGCGCCGTCGATATAGTTGCCGCGGATGGTCGGGCGGGCCTTCATCTGATCAAGCATGTCTTACCTCCCTCGGGGGTTTGTGCTGGATTGCGGGCGCCAGCTTTCGGCCTGTTTCGCGGCGCCCTCGATCTCGTCGAGGATCCGTCGCAGCCGGTCGGCCGAGGATCCCAGATCGGGCATCGGAACATCGGGCAGTCTGGCAGAGGTGGCGGTCTGTGTCGTCGACCGCGCCGGTGGCCCCTGCGCATCCGGCATCGACCGGGGCACACCCGGCCCAGGCCGGGTCCCGCCCCCACCGCGCCGGTCGGCGCGTGAGGTGGCATTGGCCACCAAATCCCCGATCTCCACCCCGCCCAGCACATCGCGCGCCCGGCCAGTGCTGGGGGTGCGCGGGGTCGGCGTCGGGATCGGACGGCTCTGCGCCGGGGTCGGCGTCGGGTCCGGGGCCGGCTTCACCGCAGGGCGCGGCGGCGCGGACTGCGCGGATCGCGGCGTGGCCCGGCCCTGGGCCGAGCGCACCGCATGCGCCGCGATTTCCGACGGCGACGGCCCCGTCCCACGCGGTGTCGGGACATGTGCGGGACGCGTGTCCGGCATCTGCGCGACCGAGGCGGGACGTGCGCCCGGCGCAGGCCCGGCGGCGGCGGGACGTTTGTCCGGCGCGTGCGGGACGGGTTTTGCGCCCCCTTTGGCCGCGGCCCCGCCCAGATACGCCTCCTGCACCGCGGGGTCCTTCAGCAGCTCGGCCCCCGTCGCCTCGCGCACGATCTCTCCGTTTTCCAGCAGGTATCCGCGATCCGCGATCGCCAGCGACTGGCGTGCGTTCTGTTCGACCAGCAGCAGCCCAAGACCGGCATCCCGCACGGTGCCCAGTGTCTGGAAAAGCTCCTTGCACAGGATCGGGGACAGACCCAGCGACGGCTCGTCCAGGGCCAGGATCGCGGGGTTCGACATCATCGCGCGACCGATGGCGACCATCTGCTGCTCGCCCCCCGACATGGTGCGCGCCACCTGACGCCGCCGCTCCCTAAGCTTCGGGAAAAGCTTGAAAACCCGTTCCAGACTGGCCTGCGCCTCGTCCCGCGCGCGGTCCGAATAGGCGCCCAGCGTCAGGTTCTCGGCCACGGTCATGTCGGGAAAAATGCCCCGCCCCTCGGGCACCAGCGCCAGACCTTCGTCGACGATCTCGTGGGGCGGACGGCCAAGGATATCGCGCCCCTCGACCCGCACGGACCCCGCGACGGACCCCTCGCACACCCCGCAGATCGCCTTCAGAAGCGTCGATTTCCCGGCCCCGTTCGCGCCCAGGATCACGACGATCTCGCCCTTCGCCACGACCAGCCCGGCACCTTCCAGCGCGCGGTGCTTGCCGTAGGAGACATGCAGACCCGCGACCTCAAGCATCCTCGTCCGCCCCCAGATACGCCTCGATAACCGCCTTGTCCTGCAACACATCCGCCGTCGTACCCTCGGCGATCTTGCTGCCCGAGGACATCACGACGCACCGGTCGCAAAGCGAGCGGATCGCGTCCATCACATGCTCGACCAGGATGATCGTGCGGCCTTCGTCGCGCAATGCCGCGATCAGCGCGATCCCCTGTTCCAACTCGGTCGGGTTTAACCCCGCCAGCCATTCGTCCAGCAGCAACACCTTCGGCTCGCCGGCCAAAGTTCGCGCAAGTTCGACCCGCTTGGTGTCGATATAGGTCAGCTCCCCCACCGGCGCATGCGCCCGCCGGGCCAGCCCGACCTTCTCCAGCATCGCCATGGCCTGCGCCTCGGCCTCCTCGCCCCAGCGCCGCCGATGCCCGAACACCGCGCCGGCCATGACGTTCTCCAGAACGCTCATCGAGGGGAGCAGCTTGACCAGCTGGAACGTCCGCGCCACGCCCCTCCGCGCGATGTCCTGCGGCGGCAACCCGGAAATTCGACTGCCCCGCAATGAAATCGTCCCGGCGGTCAAAGGCAGCGCGCCGGAAATCAGGTTCAGCGTCGTGGACTTGCCCGATCCGTTCGGCCCGATCAGCCCCAGCACCTCATGTTCGGCCACCTCGAACTCCAGCTGGTTCACCGCGACCAGCCCGCCGAAACGCTTGGTCGCGCCGCTCAGGCTCAGAACCGCGCTCATGCCATCGCCCCGCCCGCGCGCATCCGGGCCCGGCCGCCCTCGATCAACCCGACGAAGCCGCGGGGCAGTAGGTAGACGATGACAAGGAAGGACAGGCCCAGCAGAAGCGTGGTCTGATTGGGGAACGTGCCCGAGATCGCCTCCCACAGGAGGGTGAAGGGGATCACGCCGACCACCGGCCCCCACAGGCGGCCCGTTCCGCCCAGTAGCGCCATGATGACGACCTGAAAGGACAGCATTGGCGTAAAGGCGATGGAGGGTTCGACATAGACATAGCGCGGCGCCAGCATCGCCCCGGTGATCGCCGCGACCGCGCCGGGGATCATGAAAAGCAGCACCTTGACCCGCGCGGTGTGGATGCCGGCATGGCGTGCGACATCCTCGTCATCGCCCAGGATACGTACCGCAAAGCCAAGCCGAGACCGCCAGATCAGGAACCCGCCAAGGAAGACCAGCGCCGCGAGGCCCAGAAGCTGCCAATAGATATGCTCCTCGGTGATCGAGGTCAGGACATAGATTCCCTTCGCGCCCGAGACGTTCTGCCCCCACGTGATGATCTGGCGGATCAGCTCGGCCAAGCCCAGCGTGAAGATGACGAAATAGACGCCCGAAAGGCGCAGCGTGGCGACGCCCACCAGCGCGGCGACCACCGCCCCCAGCACTCCCGCGATGGGCAGCAGCATCCAGTAGGGCAGATGCTCGATCCCGATGCCGGTCGTGTAGGTGCCGATCCCGAAGAAGGCCGCCGTCGCCAGCGAGATGTAATGCGTCGGCCCCGAGAACAGCGCCCAACTGGTCGCAAGGCAGGTATACATCGCGATGGTGACGCCGATCGACAGCAGATAGGCGTCCGACACCAGCGGCAGCCCCGCCGCGACAAGCAGGACTAGGCCCGCGAGCCCGAGGCTTTTCGTGTCCATGCCCTTCATGTCTGCGACCGCCCGAACAGGCCCTGCGGGCGGACCAGAAGGATGACGACGAACAGAAGATAGGCGGCCGCCAGCGTCAGCCCGGGGTCGATCAGCGTGGCCACGAATGTCTCGAGAATGCCAAGGAGGACGGCGGCGACCACCGTGCCGCGAATGTCCCCCACGCCCCCCATTATGACGATGATCAGGGCCTTCAGCGTGAACATCACCCCGGTCGACGCGTCCAGCGTCAGGAAGGTGGACACCAGCGCGCCGCCCGCCGCCGTCACCGCCCCGCCCAACGCGAACGCCATGGCCGAGATGCGCGGCACGTTGATCCCCACCAACCGTGCGCTTTCGGGCGACACGGCGATGGCCCGCACCGCCATGCCCGCCTTGCTGCGATAGAGCCAAAGCCACAGCGCCCCGCCGATCAGCACGGCCGAGGCGAAGGCCACGACCCGGTTCAGTCCGTAGGTCTCGCCGATGAAGCGCACCGGGGTCGCAAGGTAGGAATACGAGAAATAGTCGCCGCCAAACAGCGCGATCATGATGCCCACGGCCATGAACGACAGTCCGAAGGTGGTCAGGATCGTGTCGACCTCGAGCTGGCCGCGCGACTTGGCCCGCTTTACCAGCGGGCGCAGGATAACGACATAGATCAGCCAGTTCACCGCGAAGGCCAGCGGCGCGACGACGAACACCGTCAGAAGCGGGCTCAGCTGCGCGCCCGTCCAGAACCAGTAGGCGCCGAAGCCGCCGGCCACCAGCGTCTCGCCATTGGCGAGGTTCATGATGCGCGCCATGCCGTATTGCAGGTTCAACCCCAGCGCGATCAGCGCGTAGGTCCCGCCCAGCAGAAGGCCGGTGAATATGATGTCCATGTCGTCCGCCTGTCCGTTGCTTCGGGGCGGGCCGGAATCACCGGCCCGACCCGGGGCTCACTCGCCCCAGCCTTGCTTGACGATCGGATCGACCTCGCCTTCGCGCCCGGTCGACGCAATGCCGCGATAGGTGCCGTCCTGCCATTGGCCGACGGTCCAGTAGGCCGGGTTGTTGTTGTTCTCGTCCCATTCGATCGGGCCGATCAGCGTGTCGAAGGAATTGTTCGCGATGTATTCCGAAACTTCGGCCCGGTCGATCGAGCCCGCGCCCTCGATGGCTTGCTGGTAGATCTGGAAGGTCGAGTAGACCATCGGAGAGGCCCAGCTGTCTGGCGCCTGGCCCGTCACCTCCAGATGGCGGGCGACATAGTCCTGGAAGCCCGCGTCGTCGGCATTGACGCCGCCGATCCCCATCACGCCGTTGGCAGCTGGGCCGAAGCGTTCGCCATAAGCCGGGAAGGCCGTAGCCACGGCGGTATAGAACACCCCGACATCCAGTTCCTCGATGATCGCCTGTTCGGTCAGAGCGAACGTGTCGGGGGGATACGAGAACGCGACGAAGCTGGACGGATTGGCGTCCGAAGCCCCCTGGATCACCGGCGACAGGTCCTGCGTGCCCAAGGGGTATGAGCTGTCATAGACGATCTCGAACCCGGCTTCCTCGAACAGCGGGCGCGCCTCTTCGGCCAGTTCGATGCCGAAGGCGTCCGCGACGTTGACCATGGCGACGGTGTTGTCGATCTCGCCCGCCTCGCGAAGTTCGGTCATCACGTCGATCAATCCGCCCACCATGCCCGACGCTGCGCCAAGCGTGACATACAGGTTCGGGAACTGGTCAGACAGCTCGTCCACGTTGCCCGTATTGGCGGTTGACGTGACCTGCGGATAGCCGAAGCGGTCATAGATCGGCGCGGCGGCCAGGTTCAGGCCCGTGGAATAGGGCGGTAGGATGAAGTCGGCCTCGTCCTGCGTGGCAAGACGCTGCACCGCCTGGATCGTCTGGCCGGGGTTGGTCTGGTCGTCGTATTCGATGATTTCGACCATGTAGGACGTGTCGCCGACCTGGATGCCGCCGGCCTCGTTCACGTCATGGGCCCAAAGCTGGACGTTGGGCCAGTAGGTGACCGCCGCACCGCCCGCCAGCGGTCCGGTCTTGGGACCCACCGCCCCGATGGTCAGCGTTTCCTGCGCGAAGGCCGCGCCGCCGCCCGCGACAAGCGCCACGAGGCTGGCCGCCGTAAGATACCTGGTCATGTCGTCTCCTCCCTGTTGACGTGATGATGGTCGGTGCTGCCGGCGGACGCGTCGCCCGCCGGGTTGGTCGTCAGCGCGTGGCATTCGGTGAATTCGTGGATTGCCTCCAGCCCGCCGTACCGGCCGTAGCCCGAGGCGCGCACGCCGCCGAACGGCATGGTGGGATCGTCGAAGACCGTGGTGCGGTTGACATGGCCGATCCCGGTCTCGATCTGGCGCAGCATCCGCATCGCGCGCCCCTCGTCCCGACTGAAGACCGAGGCGACAAGGCCGAACTCGGTAAGATTGGCCAGCGACACGGCCTCTTCGGCATCGCCGACGCGGGTGACGCCGACGATGGGGCCGAACGCCTCTTCGGAAAACAGCCGCATGTCGGGGGTGACACGGTCGATCACCGTGGGCTGGACCAGCGTGCCCAAGGCCTCGCCCCCCGCGGCCACCACGGCGCCGCGGCTTTCGGCGTCGTGGATGAAGCCGCGCAGGCGGGCCACCGCGCCCGGACTGACCAGCGCCCCCAGGGGACTTTGCGAAGGCGTGGCAGCCCGCTGGGCATTCGCTTCGGCGACGAGCTTCGCCAGGAATGGCTCGGCCACCGCCTCTTCGACCAGCACGCGCTCGGTGGACATGCAGACTTGGCCCTGATTGAAGAACGCGCCATGGGCGACCTCGCGCGCGGCGCGGTCCAGATCGGCATCCGCCAGAACGATGGCGGTGCCCTTGCCCGAAAGCTCCAGAACGCAGGGCTTCAGGTGATGCGCCGCCATCACGGCGATCTCGCGCCCCACCCGGCTGGACCCGGTGAAGGTCACACGCCGCACCGCGGGATGTTCGATCAGCGCGCCGACGACCTCCTGCGCATGATCCGGCGCGTTGGTGACGAAGTTCAGCGCCCCGGGCGGCAGACCCGCGTCGATGACCGCGCGGGCGACCCATTCGTGGGTCTTGGCGCAAAGCTCCGACGCCTTCAGCACGACCGTGTTGCCGCAGGCAAGCGGTGCCGCCACGGCCCGCGTCGCTAGCGAGACGGGCGCATTCCATGGCGCGATCGCAAGCACAACCCCGGCCGGGCGGCGGCGCAGCGTCATCAGACCTGCCGCCCCGAGGTCCGAAGACGACTCCGCGGCGCTCGGCATCGCGATCTCCCCGGCCTGGCGCAGCATCGCCACGGCGATGCCCACGTTGAACCGTGTCCATTCGGCAGAAGCACCGACTTCCTGGGCGGCGATGGCCACGACCTCGGACTGCCGTTCCAGCATCAGCCGTGCCGCGTCACGCAAAATGGCGGACCGCCTTTGCGGCGGTGTCTCGGACCACGCAGGGAATGCGGCCGCGGCCGAGGTTGCCGCGGCCCGCGCCTGGGAGGCCCGGGCCGCCACCGCGCGGGTGACGACAGCGTCGGTCAGCGGCCCCCGCAATTCGAAGACCGATGCCCCGGGACACGGCAGACCTGCCCCATCGATGATGAGTTGCGCCTCGTACAGTGAACTTCCCCCCGCCCGACCTCCTCCGTCGGGCATGAGACAGCCTTTCCTTGTTTCGCGGCGGAATAAATGCCTCAATGCGGGGAAATATTTCCACTTTGCGGGAAATCTGCTCTATGCCGATGCCGATCCCCAATCATGCGACGACCTACCTGATCCACGGCCGAAGGATCGCCGGTGACCTGCGCGCCACCGTGGTAGGTCGGGCCGAAGCGATCCCGGGCCGGTCCTATGGCGCACTGCTTCTGGAAAGCGGTACGGCGCGCATCGACCGGCCCTCGGGCCGGGACGATCTGAAGGGACCGGCGCTGTTCTGGACGCACCAGGCCGAGGACCTGCGCCTGTCGCTGGCGCCCGGGGCGGTCGGAACCTACGTCCTGATCGGACGCCTCCCTGTGCGCGGCGCTATCGGCCGCCGCGCCGAGGTTTTAAGCGAAACGGCCGAGCGCGACGTGATCCTGCCCCTGGTCGACTGCCCGGACCTTCTCTGCGACGCCCGAGACCGACTTGGGGCGCTTCTTGAAGAACGCCGCCGTCAGGCGGTAGGCTCCGTGATCGCGATCGAAGCACATCTGCAACTTCTGCTTGTCGCGCTTGCGCGCGCAGGGGACGACCACCTGAAGCAGGGTCCGCGACGCGCCTTCGAAGAGGAAGTGTTCGAACAATTTACCACCCTCGTCGATCTGCATTACCGTGACCGCTGGAAGGTGCAGGATTACGCAACGGCACTGGGTGTTTCACGCGACCGGCTGGGGGACATTTGCATGCGCGCCTGCGGGCATGCGCCCAAACACGTCATCGCACGTCGGACCCTGGTCGAAGCGCGCCTGATGCTATCAAACTCGACCCAAACCGTGCAGCAGATCGCCGACATGCTGGGGTTCGCCTCGGCGTCGCATTTCTCTCGCGCATTCTCGCGCGAGGCCGGCCAGCCGCCCGGTGCTTACCGCGCGGCGAACAGGCGCCCCGCGGGCAGCCAACCGAAAGAGGCGCAGCTTTTCGCGTGGCCATAGGTCGGCCTTCGCCCGCGGTTCACCCGAAGATATGCCCGTCCATCAGCTTACGCGCCGTGCGCAAGATGCCGGTGCGCACGATCGCACCCTCGCGCAGCGTGGCCACGACCGTGGTCTCTCCCGTGGGGTGTTCGATGCGCAGGTGCTTCTCCTCCCCCTCCGGCAGGTTCGCGACCTCGACTGCCGGACCTTCCGAAAGCAGCGCCGCCGAGCCCGCGCTGACGGCGCCCAGAACACCGATGGCCTTGTGGCAGCGATGCGGGATGAAGGTACGGGTCGACAGTGTGCCGCCCGAACGCGGAGGGGACACCAGCGTCATCTTCGGCACGGATTTCTCGGAAATATCGCCAAGGTTCATCATCGGCCCGGCAATGGCCCGGATCGCTTCGAGCTTTTCGCGCAGGTCGGCATTCGCTTCCAGGTCCGCGGGGTCCTCGTCGCCTTTGATCCCCAGCGCATCGGCGCGCATCACGACGCAGGGCATCCCGTTGTCGATCAGCGTGCAGGCGACGCCCTCGATCTGGTCCACCCGGTTGCCGGTCGGCAGAAGCGCGCCGCAGGTCGACCCGGCCGTGTCTTCGAACGCCAGCGCGACCGGGGCCGCCGTGCCGGGAACACCGTCGATCCGCGCCTCGCCGGAGTAAGACACCCGCCCGCCCGGCGTGGGGAATGTGGCGCGCGCCGTTTGCCCGGTGTTTTCCATGTAGATCGCGACTTCGGTCTCTCCGTCGACGGCGTCCGCCAACCCACGCTCCACCGCGAAGGGGCCGACTCCGGCAAGGATATTCCCGCAATTCTGTCCGTCCGAGACTACAGGCTGATCGACGAAGACTTGGAGGAACAGGTAATCCACGTCGATCCCCGCGCGGTTTGAACGCCGGATGACCGCGATCTTGGAGGTCAGCGGATCGCCTCCGCCCATCCCGTCGATCTGGCGCGGATCGGGCGACCCCATGGCCGACAGCAGGAAGGCATCGCGATCCGAAGGCAGGTCGTCGGCGAGAAAATACCCGCCCTTCGAGGTGCCGCCCCGCATCCACATGACGCGCACGCCGTCACTCATAGCGCAGGCCCCGTTCGGCCAGCCGGCCGCGCATGTCGTAGATATCAAGCCCCAACTCGCCCGCCGCCAGCCGCGCGCGCTTCTCATCTTCCTTGGCCAGCCGCGCTTCGGCTTTTTCCAGAACCGCCTCGGCCTCTGCGCGCTTGACGACACAGACGCCGTCATCGTCGGCGACGATCACGTCACCGGCGTCGACATACGCCCCGGCGCAGACAATGGGCACGTTCACCGACCCCACCGTCTCCTTCACCGTGCCCTGCGCGTGGACAACCTTCGACCAGACGGGAAACCCCATCTCCGTCAGCTCCGACACGTCGCGCACACCGGCATCGATGACCAGGCCGCGACAGCCCCGCGCCATGGCCGACGTCGCCAGAAGATCCCCGAAATACCCGTCGTCACAGGCCGAGGTCGGCGCGAGGACCAGGATATCCCCCTCCGACAGCTGCTCGATGGCGACATGCAGCATCCAATTGTCCCCCGGCGGGGCCGAGATCGTCACCGCAGACCCTGCCGTCTGCGCACCCTGCCAGATCGGTGTCATGTGGGGCGCCATAAGCCCTGTCCGGCCCTGCGCCTCGTGCACGGTCGCGACACCGGCCTGACCCAGGCGCCGCACCACGTCGGGATCGGCGCGGACGATCTTCGTGCGAACGACGCCCCCCATCACAGCGCGTCCACGCAGCGCGGGAAGACTGACTGGAAGCCTTCGGCATGGGTGGCCTTGCGCCCGCCCGCCTGCCCGCCCGAATTGCGGCGGAAGTGATTGCCGCGGTTCTGGGCGACGTTGGTGTAGTAGTCCCAGAGATGCTCCTGCCCCTGCATGCATTCGATGGCGGCGCGCTTCTTGTCCCACACGTCCGAGATGTCGAGGAACGTGTCGGGCACCCAGCCCATCTGTTCGGTCTGGTGCGGCTCGAACTGATAGACCTGAGGTGCGCCCAGAACCGTCTGCCCGGGGTTATGGCCCCAGGCCTGCGCGATCATCCGGCATTCGATGGTCAGCGCATAGGTATAGGCGTGATCTGTGTTGTACGGATCGCGCTGGGAATGGGTCAGGATGAAGCCGGGCTGAACCTCGCGGAGGATATCCACCAGCGCGTCCTTGTCATCACGGTCTAGGTGCAGCGGATAGTCCCCCAAATCCATGAAGCGGATGTCGGCGCAGCCCAGCGCATCCGCCGCCGCCTGGGCCTCGGCCTTGCGGGCGTCCTTCACCTGGTCGAGCGTGTAGCCGCCCTGTTTCCACAGCTTGGCGCTCTCTCCGCGCTCACCGAAGCTGAGGCAGACGACCGTCATGTCGATGCCCCGCGATTGGTGCAGCGCAATGGCACCCCCGCAGCGCCAGACGAAATCCGCGGCGTGCGCACTGATCACGAGACCTGTTTTTCCGGCCATCCGAACGGCTCCTTCCGGTGTTGCAACAGATTGCTTTTACGCATCGAAGAGTAGGCTAATGCGGTAAGTTCGGCCAATCCGTTCGTCGTTCCGACCATTCAATCTGCGCAACGCCGGGTTACAGGCGGTTCAGCACGCGGTCGACCTCCTGCCATAGATCGTCGCCAGACGGGTTGGCTTGCGTGTCCGCGACCCGGTCCTGCCACGCCGCCGTCGCCGCGGCCATGCCACCGCCCAGGCCCAGCGCCTCGACCGTCTTCGCGACCTCGCGCATTTCGGCCGCGCGGCGTTTGCCATGCACCATCATACGCTCGAAATTATAGGCCGCGCGGGACGGCCATTCCATTCCGGGGTCCGATGCTTCGAACGAGCCCAGAACCTCGGCCCCCACCCCGGCGCGGCGGGCGGACAGAAAGCATTCGGCCGTCAGCGCCTCGATCCCCTTGATCATGACCGACCGGATCATCTTGATCGAGGACGCCTGTCCGACCGTGTCCCCCACCACGCGGACCTGCATGTCCAGCGCAGTCAGCGCGCTCAGCGCGACATCGGCATGGGGGCCCGACAGCAGGATCGGAACGCGGTGTTTCTTCCCGGCAACCGGGGCCATGATCGCCATATCGACATAACGCCCCCCGGCCCCTTCGATCACCTCCGCGGCGGCGCGTTTGGTATCCGGCGCGCAGGAATTGCCGTCAAACCACAGCGTCCCCGGCGCGACGGACCCGGCGCCTGCCCGCGCGGCCTCCAGGGCGCAATCGGCCGTCACAAGGCAGAAGACGCGCTCCGCCCCGTCCAAGGCAGCTTCGATGCGATCCGCACCCGTCACACCCGCCGCGGCATAGCGCGCTTCCATCGCGGCGCGCGTTTGCGATGTATCGGTCTTGATGTCGAAGGCCGCGACCTGGCCGACCGATCGCGACCAGCCGGTCGCGAAGGCCTGTCCGGCCTCGCCGAAACCCACGAAGGCTATCGTGCCATTCATCCTGCGTCTCCTTGTGCAATGTCGGGCGCGGGACGGATACTCCGCGCATGGTGGCGACATGACAAGCCGATTGCCCCGGCCGCAGGACCTCAGCCCATCGCGCGATCCATCGCTTCGAATTCCACGTTCAGGATATCCAGGAACCGCTGTTGCGGCATCGAGGGCTGCCAGTCGGCGCGCGTGGTATATCCGATTGCGCGCCCGGTCGGTCCCAGATCGACCTCGATACGGCAAAGATGCCCCATGGCCACCGCTTCGGCCACCTGCATCCTCGAGATCAGAGTCAAGCGGTCCGAGTCCCGCAGCATCGCCTGCAACAGCGCGGGGGCCCCCATCTCAACCGGCATCGCGATCTCGTCCCCGAAATCCAGCCTGCCCACCAGCGCATCGAAATGCACGCGGGCCGGCGCGCCGACCCGTGGGGCGATCCAGGCGTGCCCAGCAAGGTCGGCCAGGCACAAATCGGATCTGGCTCCAAGCGGATGACCGGATCGCGCCACCACCCACAGCGGGTCGTGCAGGACCAGTGTTTCTTCAACCCCGTCGGGCACCGCGCCCTCGCGCAGCGCCCCGATCAGGACGTCGATCTCGCCGCGCAGAAGCGCCCGCACCAGCGGCTGGTATGCGCCATCCACCACACGAATTTCGACCTTCGGAAAGGCGTCCGAGAATGCGTCAATCGCCCGGGGCAGCACCGCCGTCTGCGCCAGCGGCAGGCACCCGACATTCAGCCGGCCCGAAAAATGCCCCTGCCAGTCGGCCAGATCGGTGCGGGCCTGCTGGAACTCGGCAAGGGCCAGGCGCGCGGCATTGGCCAGCGACTCGCCCAGGCGCGTGGGGCGCATGCCGCGGGAGGTCATCTCGAACAGCGGCGCATTCGCCCGACGCTCGGCCGCGCGCAGCGACCGGCTGACGGTCGAGACCTCGCGCCCCATCTGACGGGCCGCTGCGCGAAACCCTAGATGGTCGACCGCGGCAACCAGCGCGGTCAGCTGCGCGTGGCTCAGCGCCTTCCACACGCGGGGCCTTTCGGCGGGCCACCCCGACCGGTCCAAGAGCGCCAGACCACGGCGGACGCGGGCGACGTAGGTCTCTCCGGCCTCGGTGATCCGCATGCCCCCGCTGGTCCGCCAGAACAGCGGCAACCCGATGTCGCCCTCAATCTTCGCGACGCCTTGGGTCAGGGCCGGTTGCGAAAGGCTGATAGCATCCGCCGCCGCCGAGAGAGAGCCGATATCGGCGATTGCCACAACTCCGGCGAGATGGCGCAAGTTTGGGGGATCGGATCTCAGGGGAACCACCGGCGCTGCTTGTTGCGCAATCTGAATATCGCCCGAATGAGACCGCGTCGAATCCAATTAGTGTCCGGCGCGCCCGACCCGTATGATGCGGATAATAAATCAGGGAGGATTTAGCGATGTATCTCAGGTGCACTTTCACTGCGCTTGCGCTGGCTGCAGCGACGCCGCTGGCCGCACAGGACCGTGTCTCGATCGGGACGGGCGGCACGGGCGGCGTGTTTTATGCCGTCGGCGCCGGCATGGCCGATCTGCTGAACCGGCAGCTCGACGGAGTGTCCGCGAATGCCGAAGTCACCGGGGCCTCGGTCGAGAATATCCGCCGCGTCTCGAACGGCGAGATGACCATGGGCTTCTCCTCGGCCTCTACGCTGTACGAGGGCAAGGCCGGCGAAGGCCCCTTCGACGGCGACCCGCAGAATGTCGCAGCCATCGCCTATCTCTACCCGGCCGTGCTCCAGCTTGCCGCGACGGCCGAAAGCGGTGCCGAAACCGTGGCCGATCTGGGCGGCCTCGATATCTCCATCGGACCGCCGGGATCGAACTCGTCGATCTTCGCCGAGCGTCTGCTGACCTCGCAGGACGCGTTCGACATGGGCAACGTATCGTTCCTGTCCTACGGAGAGGCGACCGGTGCGATCAAGAACGGGCAACTGGAAGGCTCGATCATCCTGGCCGGCACGCCCGCCTCGGCCTTCATTGAACTCTTCACGACCGAAGACGTCCGACTGATCCCGGTCGAGGGCGGCAGCGTCGAAGGTCTGCTTCAGGACTATCCGTTCTACGAACTAGTCGACATCCCCGCAGGCACCTATGAAGGGCAGGACGGTGCAGTCTCGGCGGTGGGCGATCCGGCAATCCTGTTCACAGCAGCGGATGCGGACGAGGAGATGGTCCGCCAGATCACGGCCACCCTCTTCGACAATCTCGAAACGTTGGGGTCCGTCCATCCCGCCGCTGCCAAGATCACGGTCGAAGCCGCGGGCAACACCCCGATCGACCTGCATCCGGGCGCGCAGGCGTATTTCGACGGCCGTTGACCGGACTCCCGGGCCGGGACCCATCGCGTCCCGGCCCTATCGAAAGCCCACCCCATGATTGACGAAACATTCGCCACGATCCTGCCGCGGGACCATGTCTCGCGGTGGGAGCACGGCCTCGCCACCGCAGCCTTGGCCCTGACCGCCGTGGCTGCGACGGCCCTGGTGATGTGGTCGGCCTGGTTCGGCGACATCACTGCGCTGATCCTGCGCGCGGTGTTCTTCTCGCTGACCATTTCCGCGGGCCTCGTTGTGGTGGCGGTCGCGCGTCCTGCGGTCTGGTGGCGGATCGTCCTCTACGTGCTGGCCGCGTTGGTACTGATCCCGGGGCCGTTCCTGTGGGTGAACTACATCGATATCATCCGCTCCGGCGGGATCGCGAACCAGACGCATATCGCGCTGTTCATCATCTCGACGCTGGCGGCGCTGATCGTGTCACGGTTCTCCATCGGGTGGGTGATGGTGGCGCTGGGCGTCGTGGCCCTGGTTTACGCTTTCTTCGGCTATCTCATTCCGGGCACCTATGGCCACGCGGGCTACAGCCTCGGACGGGTGACCTCGAACCTGTTCCTGCGGACCGAGGGCCTGTTCGGCCTGCCCATGGGCGTGGCCGCGCAATACATCCTGCTGTTCTCGTTCCTGGGGGCGCTGCTTCTGCGCACGGGGCTGGGGCAGGTCTTCGTCGACCTGGCGCACGCCGCCACCGGACGCGTTCAGGGCGGACCTGCGCTGACGGCGGTGGTGTCGTCGACCATGTTCTCCTCGATCAACGGCTCGGCTGTGGCGGGCGTTGTGACCACCGGCACCTTCACGATCCCGCTGATGAAGCGCACCGGTTATCCGCCCCGGCTGGCCGCTGCGATCGAGGCGGCCGCCTCGTCGGCGGGCCAGATCATGCCCCCCGTGATGGGCGCCGCGGCCTTCCTGATGGCCGAGCTGACGCAGACCCCCTATGCCACCATCGCCGCCGCGGCTCTGATCCCGGCGCTGCTTTACGTCTTCGCAATGCTCGTCGCCGTGCGCGAGGAAGCCGGCAAGCGCGATCTGGCCCGGGCCGATCCCGCCGACATCCCGGCGATGAGCGAGGTCCTTAAAACGAGCGGGCATCTGCTGATCCCCCTCATCGCGCTTATCGTGTTCCTGGCCGTGGGCTATACCCCGTCGGCCGCGGCGGTCCTATGCATCATCGCGACCCTGCTGGTCTCGGTCATCTCGAAAGAGACGCGCATCGGCCCCAAGGGCCTGGTCGAGGTGATGATGCTGACCGTCCGCAACGTCCTGCCCGTGGTGGCGGCCGTGGCGATCGCGGGCATGCTGATCGGTGTGCTGACCCTGACCGGCATGGCGCTGAAGATGTCGGCGCTGATCCTCGACGTGGGCGGCGGCAACCTTCTGGCGGTGCTGCTTCTGACCATGGTCGCCAGCTTCGTTCTGGGCATGGGGATGCCCACGTCGGCGGCCTATCTTCTGCTGGCCATCCTCATCGCCCCCGCTTTGGAACAGTTCGGCCTGCCGATCATCGCGGCGCACATGTTCATCTTCTACTACGGGCTTCTGTCGGCGATCACGCCCCCGGTGGCGTTGGCGGCCTATGCCGGGGCGTCCATCGCCGGCGCACCGCCCAATGCCGTGGCGATCGACTCCATCCGGCTGGGCTTCGTGAAGGTCGTCGCCCCGTTCCTGTTCGTCTACGCGCCCGAGCTTTTGCTGATCGGCACGCCCCTGACCATCGCGCTGGCCACCATCGCGGCCTTCGCGGGCACCTTCGCCGCGGGCACCGCGCTCAGCGGATGGTGCATCGCCCCGCTGACCCTGGCGCATCGGGGCGGTTTCTGGGCCGTGGCCGCGCTTTGCACCGTCTCGCTCGTGTTGCCCATCGCCTCGGGTGCCAGCCTTCTGGCGCTGGCGCTGGCGCTGGTCGCGCTGTTCTTCCTCATCGCCTCATTGTGGAGATCCCATGGATATCGATCCGCCAACCTGGGCGCATGACCCCAGCGTTCCCGACTATGCCCCGCCCGAGGGCGCCGTCGATGCCCATTGCCACGTCTTCGGGCCCGGCGACCGCTTTCCCTATGCGCCCCAGCGCAAGTACACCCCCACCGACGCGCCGAAGGAAAAGCTGTTCGCGCTGCGCCGCCACCTGGGATTTGCGCGCAACGTCATCGTGCAGGCCAGCTGCCATGGGCGCGACAACGCCGCCCTCCTCGATGCGCTGACCGCCGACCCGGAAGGATGCCGCGGCATCGCCGTGGTCGACCCGGAGATCTCGGACTCCACCCTGCACGAGATGGATGCCGCCGGCGTGCGCGGCGTCCGCTTCAACTTCGTGCGCCGTCTGGTCGATCCCGATCCTCTGGACGTCTCGGCCCGCCTTGCGGCACGGGTCGCGGCGCTGGGGTGGCACGTGGTGGTCTATTTCGAAGCATCCGATCTTGAGGACCTCGCGCCCTTCCTCAAGCAGCTTCCCTGCGACGTGGTGATCGACCACATGGGGCGGCCGGACATCGCGGCAGGCGTCGACGCGCCCGGGTTCGACGCATTCCGCGCGCTGGTCGACGATCCGAAATTCTGGGTCAAGGTCGGTTGCCCCGAGCGGATGACCCAGGACGGCCCGCCCTATGACGACGTCAGCCCCTTCGCCCGCACGCTTGTCGAGCAGATCCCGAATCGCGTGCTCTGGGGCACCGACTGGCCGCACCCGAACATGAAAAGCCACGTGCCGGATGACGGGCTTCTGGTGGACCGGATCCCCGTGATCGCCCCCACGCCCGAGCTGCGTCAGAAGTTGTTGGTCGACAACCCGCACCGGCTGTATTTCGCGCGTTAGCATGTTCACGCCGGGGGAAAGTCCTGCCCGACCCGGACCATAGCCCGCGGCCGTCCCGACCATACCGATACGGCTGACAGTGTCCGACAGTGCGAACAAGTGGACGATCCTCCGCACGAGACCACAGGCTGCGCTCCGCCTGCGACCTCCGCCGGCGCCGGTCGCCGCCGCACCCCCTTTCCCTGCCCTGGTCCCTCTGTCACTACTCGAAGGGCCATGAAGGACAGCCCCCATTTCGATCCCGCCCCACGCCTGGGCGACGAGGTCCGCAAGACCACCTGCTACATGTGCGCCTGCCGCTGCGGCATCGACGTCCATATGAAGGGCGAGGAGATCGCCTATATCGAGGGCAACCGCGACCACCCGATCAACAAGGGCGTCCTGTGCGCCAAGGGCGCTGCGGGGATCATGCAGCACACTTCTGCCGCGCGTCTGCGCGCGCCGCTGAAACGGGTAGGCGAGCGCGGCGAAGGCAAGTTCCAGGAGATCACCTGGGACGAGGCGCTGACGACCGTCGCCGACCGCCTGAGCCATATCCGCGCCACAGACCCCAAAAAGCTGGCCTTCTTCACCGGCCGCGACCAGTCGCAAAGCTTCACCGGTTTCTGGGCGCAGCAGTTCGGCACGCCCAACTACGCCGCGCATGGCGGCTTCTGCTCGGTCAACATGGCGGCGGCGGGGATCTATACCATCGGCGGCGCCTTCTGGGAATTCATGTCGCCTGATTGGGAGAACGCGCAGCTGTTCCTGCTGTTCGGCACGGCCGAGGATCACGACAGCAATCCGATCAAGCTGGGCCTCGCCAAGTTGAAGGAACGCGGGGCGAAGGTCATCGCCGTGAACCCGATCCGCACCGGCTATAACGCGATCGCGGACGAATGGGTCGGCATCACGCCGGGCACCGACGGACTGTTCGTGCTGTCGCTGATCCACTGCCTGTTGCGATCAGGCAAGGTCGATCTGGATTACCTCGCGCGCTGGACGAATGCGGGCTGTCTGGTCGACGGCGACCCGAAATCCCCGACCCACGGCCTTCTGCTGAAGGACGACCGGGGCACGCCGCTGGTCCTCGACCGCGCGACGCGCAAGCCCCGCCCGTGGGACGCGGCGGGCGTGAAACCTGACCTTTCGGGGCGCTACCGCCGCGCCGGGGCCACGCACCGTTCGGTGTTCCTTCACATTGCTGACCGCTACTTGTCCGAGGACTACGCGCCCGAGCGCATCGGACCGAAATGCGGGATCGACCCTGCGCAGATCCACCGCATCGCCGCCGATCTTGCCCACACCGCCTTCGACCAAAGCTGGCAGCACAAGCAGGACTGGACCGACATGCGCGGCCAGCGCCACACCCATGTCACCGCCCGCCCCGTCGCCATGCACGCGATGCGCGGCATCTCGGCCCATTCCAACGGCTTCCAGACCGCGCGGGCCATCCATTTCCTGCAACTGCTGCTGGGCAGCATCGACGTCCCCGGTGGCAGCCGCTTCAAGCCGCCCTATCCCAAACCGGCCCACGCCCACCCGCGCCCCCACGCGGGCTGCAAACCCGGCCAGCCGCTGGACGGCCCACATCTAGGCTTTCCACAAGGCCCCGAGGATCTGCTGGTCGAAGCCGACGGCACGCCTAAACGCCTCGACAAGGCGTTCAGTTGGGAGAACCCGCTGTCGATCCACGGCCTGATGCACATGGTGATCTCGAACGCCTATGCGGGCGACCCGTACGAGATCGACACCCTGTTCCTCTACATGGCGAACATGGCCTGGAACTCGACCATGAACACCAGCCAGGTGATGGGGATGCTTTCGGACAAGGACGAGGACGGCAACCACGTCATCCCCTTCATTGTCTGCGCCGACGCCTACAGCTCGGAAATCGTGGCCTATGCCGACATCGTGCTGCCCGACACGACCTACCTTGAACGCCACGACTGCATCTCGCTTCTGGATCGCCCGATTTCCGAACCTGACCACGCCGCCGACGCCATCCGCTGGCCCGTGGTCGCGCCCGATCGGGATGTGCGCCCCTTCCAGACCGTCCTGATCGACCTCGCCAACCGCATGGGCCTGCCCGGCTTCGTCGCGGACGGCCAGCCCCTTTATGCCGATTACGCCGACTACATGGCCAACCACGAACGCCGCCCGGGCGTGGGCCCGCTGGCCGGCTGGCGCATCGCCGAGACCGGCCTGACAGACGGGCGCGGCCAGCCCAATGGCGGCCAGATCGACCAGTATATCAAGCATGGCGGCTTCAAGACCTACGAGGTTCCGCAGGCCGCGCGCTACATGAAGACCTTCAACACCGCGTGGTGGGACTGGTCGCAGCAGATGGGCTTTACCGACGCACCCGCCCCCGCGCCCTTCGCGCTGTGGTCCGAGCCGCTGCGCCGCTTCCAGATGGCGGCCGAGGACGGCGGCCCTTGCCCCGAACCCTATCGCGCCCGCATGCGGCTGACCCACGATCCCCTGCCGATCTGGTACGCTCCGCTGGAAGACGGCCACGCCGATCCCTATGAATATCCGTATTATGCCCTGACCCAGCGCCCGGCGGCGATGTATCACTCGTGGGGCGGTCAGAATGTCTGGTTACGTCAAATCCACGGGCGAAATCCCCTCTATTTGCCCACCAAATTGTGGGAAAAGTGCAAGTTTCAGGACGGCGACTGGGCCCGCGTCGCCTCGGTCCACGGCGAGATCACGGTCCCCGTCGCCCATATGGCCGCCCTGAACGAGAACACGGTCTGGACGTGGAACGCCGTCGGCAAGCGCCGCGGCGCATGGGCGCTGTCGCCGAAGGCCCCCGAAGCCACCAAAGGCTTCCTGCTCAACCACATCATCCACGAGCTGCACCCCGAGAAGGGCGACGGCTTGCGCTGGTCGAACTCGGACCCGATCACCGGGCAGGCGGCGTGGTTCGACTGCCGCGTGAAGGTTGAAAAGGTGAAGGCGCCCAAGGTCTCCCACCCCGCGATCGTGCGGCAGGACAGCCCCGTGGGCCAAGGCCCCGCCATTGTCGCGCGGCATACAGGTGCTGCGGCCGATCCCGCGCCCTCTCTCCTCGACCGGCTGAAGGCGCGCTTCCTGTGACCGACCTGCCCACCCACACCGAAAAGACGCTGGGTCTGGTGATCGACCTCGACACCTGCGTCGGCTGTCACGCCTGCGTCGTCGCCTGCAAGGCCTGGAATACCGAGAATTACGGGGCGCCCCTGTCGGACACCGACGCCCACGGCGCCACCCCCTCGGGCGCATGGCTCAACCGCGTCCACTCCTACGAGGTCACGCCCGAGGCCGGTCCGCCCCGGATCGTCCACTTCCCGAAATCCTGCCTGCATTGCCAGGACGCGCCTTGCGTCACCGTCTGCCCAACCGGCGCCAGCTACAAGCGCACCGAGGACGGGATCGTGCTGGTGAACGAGGCCGAATGCATCGGCTGCGGCCTTTGCGCCTGGGCCTGCCCCTACGGCGCGCGCGAACAGGACCCGTCGCAAAAGGTGATGAAGAAATGCACCCTCTGCGTCGACCGCATCGACAACCACAACCTGCCCGAAATCGACCGCGAACCGGCCTGCGTGCGCACCTGCCCCGCCAAGGCGCGTCATTTCGGCGACCTCTCGGATCCGGAAAGCCATGTCAGCCGCCTCGTGGCCGAGCGCGGCGGCATGGATCTGGCCCCCGAACAGGGCACCCGGCCCGTGAACAAGTACCTGCCACCCCGCCAGAAGGACGAGGAGATCGACATCCTCGCCCCCCTCCTCGCCCCCGTGGACCAAGAGCCGGGCGGCTTCCTCGGCTGGCTCGACCGGACGCTCGACCGGCTGGGCTGACCGCGCGAGGTCCGGGCCAGATTTTCGATCCGGAAATCTGCCCTACCAAATCCTGCCCCGCCGCGGGACTCGATTTCACCCGCAAAACCCGGCAACAAGGCGCAATGCATCCCGCGCCGTCCCTCATTTTCTTCACCACCCTATCGGGGGCAGGCTTTGCCCTTCTGGCGCTGGCGTGCCTCGGCATTGCCCCGTCAACCGGCTGGGGCGGCTTGCTGGAATTCGCGCTGGCCTTCGGACTGGCGCTGTCCGGTCTTGCCGCATCGACCCTGCATCTGGGCCGCCCCGAACGCGCGCTGAAGGCGTTCCGCGAATGGCGCAGCTCATGGCTGTCGCGCGAGGCGTGGCTGGCCTTTGGCACCTTGGGCTTGGGCGGTTTGACGGCGATCCTGTCGCTGACCGGCCTGCCCGCGCTGTTCCTCGGTCTGCCAACCGCCCTTCTGGCCATCGCGACCATCACCGCCACCGCCATGATTTATGCCCAGCTCAAAACCGTGCCGCGCTGGCACCATTGGTCCACACCAGCGCTGTTCCTTGCCCATGCCGCCACAGCCGGAACGCTGCTGGCCGGGCACCGCCTGCCCGCGGCGATCCTGCTGGTGCTGACTGCAGCCGCGCAGTTCGCCGCGTGGAAAGCGGGCGACGCGCGCACCGGCCCTACGACCCGCGAATCCGCGACCGGCCTCGGGCCGAAGGTCCGCCCGTTCGAGGCGCCCCATACCGGCGAAAGCTACCTCACGCGCGAGATGGTGTTCGTCGTAGGCCGCAAGCACCGGCTGCGCCTGCGCTCTATCGGACTGGCCGCGGCCTATCTTGCCCCGCTCGCCTTCCTTGCGATCCCGCCCGCCCCGCTGGCCCTGCCGCTGGCCGCACTGACGCATCTGGGCGGCACGCTGGTGATCCGCTGGCTGTTCTTCGCCGAGGCCGAGCACACCCTCGCCCTCTACTACCGCTGATCGGCCCGTCCCGCGCGGTGCCGGGCGTTTGTCCGACGCGTATCCGGCATTTGCCCGACGCAAACCCGACCCGGGCCTTGCCTTTGTCCGGCGCATGTCCGACGAAAGCCCGACGTTTATTCCGAAATATGGAGAGGGGTCATGCACCCGGACTGGATCGCCCTCGACTGGGGAACCTCGAACGTCAGGGCTTGGGCCATGGACCGCGCAGGCGGCGTTCTGGCAGAAGCATCCTCCCCCCGCGGCATGGCGACCCTCAGCCCCGCAGAGTTCGAGCCCGCGTTCCTCGACCTCGTCTCGGACTGGACCCTGCCCGACGCCTGCCCCGTCTTCGCCTGCGGCATGGTCGGCGCCCGTCAGGGCTGGGCCGAGGCGGGGTATCAGGCGGTCCCCTGCGCGCCACTTTCCGGCACCCCCACCCGCGTGGAAACGCTGTCCGATCAGCTGGTCGTGCGGATCGTCCCCGGCCTCAGCCAGACCCGCCCGCCCGATGTGATGCGCGGCGAGGAGACGCAGATCGCGGGGTTCCTGTCGCCCAACCCGAAGTTCGACGGGACCCTGATCCTGCCCGGAACGCACACGAAATGGGTGCAGATTTCGGCCGGTGAGGTCGTGTCGTTCCAGACCGCGATGACCGGCGAGATCTACGCGGCCCTCGCCCACCATACGGTCCTGCGCCATTCCATCACCGACGGCTGGGACGACGCGGCCTTCCTCGACGCGATCTCGGACGGCCTGTCCCGCCCTGAGGCGCTGGCCACCCGCGCCTTCCAGATCAGGGCGGATAACCTTCTGAACGGATTGGACTCTTCCACGGCCGCCGCGCGCCTGTCGGGCCTTCTGGTAGGCGCGGAACTGGCCAATGCACGCCCCTACTGGCTGGGCCTTCCGACCGCCATCGTCGGCGCCCCCAAGCTCGTTTCCCACTACGCGGCCGCCCTGAAAGCCCAGGGCGTGGCCCCCTTGATCGCAAGGGGCGATGCCTGCACCCTTGCCGGCCTGAAGGCCGCCCGCGCCCTATGGAAGGAGACCTGACCCATGCGAGAGATCATCGCCATCCTGCGCGGCATCGACCCCGATGAGGCGGTCCCCGTCACCGAAGCCCTTGTGAACGCTGGAATAACCCGGATCGAGGTCCCGCTGAACTCCCCCTCTCCCTTTCTGTCGATCCGGGCGATGGTCGACACGTTCGGCGACGTGGCCCAGATCGGCGCGGGCACGGTCCTGACGCCCGAAGATGTACGTAACGTGGCCGAGACGGGCGCCCGCATGGTCGTCTCGCCCAATTGCGACCCCGAGGTCATCGCCGCCACGCGAACGGCGGGCCTCGACAGCTATCCCGGCGTCCTGACCCCGACGGAATGCTTCGCGGCGCTGAAGGCCGGCGCGACGGCCCTGAAGGTCTTTCCCGCCTTCCAGATGGGGATCGAGGGGCTGAAGGCCCTGCGCGCGGTCCTGCCAATCGAGACGCGGCTTTACATGGTCGGCGGTGTCGGCCCCGCGGCCTTCCGTGAGTGGGTCAGCGCGGGCGCGTCGGGCTTCGGCATCGGCTCGGCCCTCTACCGCCCCGGCGACACGCCCGAGGACGTCGCGACCCGCGCCGCCGAGATGGTTGCAGCCCATGATGGAGCTTTCGAATGACAGTCACCGTCCACGACACGACGCGTTGCCTTCTGGGTGAAGGCCCCCTTTGGCATCCCCAGCGCGAACAGCTTTACTGGTGCGATATCCTCTCGCGCCGGGTGATGACGCGCGAAGGCGACCGTCTGCGCAGCTTCGATTTCGACCGCTTCGTCTCGTGCCTTGCGTGGGTCGACCAGGAACATCTGGCGGTTGCCACGCAGACCGATATTGCGCTTTTGAACGTGGAGACCGGGGAACAAACCCATCTTCACCCATTGGAGGCGGACAACCCCGCCACACGGTCCAATGACGGGCGCGTCGACCCCTGGGGCGGGTTCTGGATCGGAACCATGGGCACCGGGAAAGAGGCGCAGGCCGGGTCGATCTATCGCTTTCACAAGGGCGCTTTGACGCAGCTTCTGGACGGTATCACGATCACGAACGCCATCTGCTTCTCACCCCGTCACGACTGGGCGTATTTCACAGATACGCCGACGCAGATCGTCATGCGTTGGAAACTGGGGAGCGACGGAACCCCATTGGGCGACCCCGAACCCTTCATCGACGAGACCCGCGCGGGACACAGCCCGGACGGTGCCGTCTGCGACAGCGATGGCAGGCTGTGGGTCTCGCATTGGGGATCGGGCCGGGTTGCGATCTACAGCCCCGACGGCCAGTTCGAGCGAGAGGTTCGCCTGCCTGCCACCCAGATCACCTGCCCGGCCTTCGGCGGTCCCGGTCTGGCCACGCTTTTCGCCACGTCGGCTGCCGTTGGGCTGTCGGAAGATGCCGTGACTTCAGACGTCGGCCACGGCCGCACGTTTGCCGTGGCCGGTGAAGGTGTCGGTCAGCGCGAGCATCAGCTGATCATGTAGCGCCGGGCCGACGACGATCACGGTCCGCCTACCCTTCGGGCGTGATGCGCAGAAGCTCTCCGTTCGGCTTGTCGGTCACCAGAAGCACAGCTCCGTCCTGGTCGACATCGACGTCGCGAATACGCCCGCGATCTGTCACCAGACGTTCCTCGCCCGTGACCGTGTCGCCGTCCATCGTCAACCGGACCAGTGCGCCGGGCGCAAGGGATGCCGCAAGGACGTTCCCATCCCATTCCGGGAACATGTCCCCCTCGTAGAAGACGAAACCGCCGGGTGCGATCACCGGGTCCCAGTAATACCGCGGCTCGACGAATTCCTCGCGGCGCGGCTCTCCGATCCCGATCAGGGGGCCGGAATATTGGCGGCCATAGCTGACGACGGGCCAGCCATAGTTTTGCCCGGCCTCGATCAGGTTCAGCTCGTCACCGCCGGCGGGGCCATGTTCCAAGCCCCAAAGCTGACCGGTCTCGGGATGAAGCGCAGCACCCTGCACGTTGCGGTGCCCCAGCGACCAGATCTCGCCTTTCGTACCGTCGACGTCGTCGAAGGGATTGTCCTCGGGCAGGCTGCCATCCTGATGCACACGCACGATCTTGCCGTAGGTCTTGTCGAAATCTTGAGCGTAATCCCGATAGGTTGCGGTGAAGTGCTCGCCCGTCGTCACGAAAGCATAATCACCGTCCAGTACGACGCGGCTGCCGATATGCATGGCGTTGTCTGCGGGCGGATCCTGCACGAAGATGTCGGTGACGTCCTGAAGCGCCGTGCCATCTTCGGATAGGGTCGCGCGGGCGGCGGCGGTCGCGGTCTGGCCGCTGCCCATGGGCTTGGCGTAGGTCAGGAACAGGGTGCGGCTTTCGGCGAAGTCTTCGGCCAATGCTACGTCCAGTAGACCGCCCTGATCGCGCGCGGCGACCTCGGGCACGTTCTGGATCGGATCCTGAACGGTGCCGTCACGGGTTACGATTCGAAGCTGACCGGCACGCTCGGTCACGATGTAGTTGCCATTCGGCAGGACCTCGACGGCCCAGGGATGGATCAGGCCGTCGGCCACGGTTTCGACCGACAGGGCCACCACTGTCTCTACGGCGGGGGCCCGGGTCTGGTTCTCGAATGCGGGTTCGAATTCGGGGACGTTCTTCGGCCCCTGCTCGACCTGTGCCGCGGCGCCAGTGGCCAGTGCGGTGGACAAAAGCATGGTGAGGGTGCGCGTCATGTTGTCGATCTCCCTTTCGTTGGTTTGCGGGATCAACGGACATACACCGCCCCCGTTCCGGCCGGCGCAATTCGTCGCAGCGGGATCTGCGGGCCGCCTTCCCGCGTTTTGGCCCGACACGCATGATTGACGGAGGCCCTGATGAGCGAGGCAAAGAAGACCGACCCCGAGCTGTGGGAAAAGGTGAAGGACGAGGTGACGCAGTCCGGCAAGGGTGGCGATCCCGGCCAGTGGTCCGCGCGCAAGGCCCAGATGGCCGTGCAGGAATACAAGAAACGCGGCGGGGGGTATGCCGATGACGGCCCCGATCAGAAGGATACCGATCTGCATGACTGGACCGAGGAGGACTGGGGCACCAAGTCGGGCGGCCAATCCGGCGAGACCGGCGAGCGGTATCTGCCCAAGAAGGTCCGGATGCTACTGACCCAGGACGAATATGCCCGCTCGACCGAGAAGAAGAGGGACGGGTCGGGCCAATATGTCGACCAGCCGAAGGACGTCGAGGACAAGGTTGCGAAGATCAAGAAGAACGGTCCGACGAAGGACATGCTGGACGAGCGTGCCCGGGATCTGGACATCGAAGGACGGTCGAACATGACCAAGGATGAGCTTCTGTCAGCCATCGACGACGCGACGGACGAGAACGGGCGCGGCAAGGGATCGAAAGCGTCGCTAGAGGCGAAGACGAAGGGCGAACTTTACGGCATGGCGCAGGAGCGCGATGTCGACGGGCGGTCCGACATGGACAAGGACGATCTGGTCGAGGCCCTGAATGATGCCGGTTGAGTTGTCGGACCTGTCGAAAGATGCCCTGCGCGACCTCGCCTCTGTGCGCGAAGTGCCGGGGCATACGGACATGACCAAGGCGGACCTGATCGACGCGATGGACAATCAGGCCGAGGACGATCTGACCCCGTGGCTGGGCCTGACACGCAAGGAAATCTACGGGGCCGCGACAGAGGCTGGCATCGACGGGGCCAAGGACAAGGACAAGCGGTCGCTGATCCTCGAACTGGCTGGCAGGGTGTGACGCCCCCAAGAAGGCCAGGACTACGGCGCGGATCGGTCGGCAGCGAAAAGGAGAGAGAGTGTGACCGTTTTTACTGGCGATTATGCCGTCGAAATCATGGTCGATGGCGGTATTCCCCTGCCACAAGTCTGGTGGCTGGCCACACTCGCCTCCGACCCGATCAGCGATCCGGGACCGCACCTGATGCTTGCGCGCAGTGAACCGCGCAGCGAGACGTTCAAACTTTATACGCTGGAGGATTTCAGCCGCATCACCGACGGCATCCGAAGATTGTGCAAGGCAGACCCCCGGCGGATCGTCCTGGAGCAGATGGCATATACGAACGCCCAGATCGTACCCATTCCGCCGACCGGTATCCTGCCCGCGACGCCCACCATGGATCGCGTGGTAGGACTGCGCGCAGGATGCATTGCAAGGCTACAGGGGCAGCCTCGTGGCTTCACCCTGCGTCCCTATGGCTAACGTAGATCAGGGTCGCGCGTAGATTTGCCCGACCCGGTCCACGGCGGCCTTCAGCGACATCTCCTCGGACTCGCCGGTCTTGCGAGAGGTCAGCTCGACCACACCGTTCTTCAGGCCGCGCGGACCGACGGTGATACGCCACGGCAGACCGATCAGATCCATCGTCGCGAACTTGGCCCCTGCCCGCTCGTCCCGGTCGTCATAAAGGGGGTCGAGGCCCTTGGCCTTCAGCGCCGCATCGATCTTCTCGCAGGTTGCATCGCAATCGCCGTCGCCCTGGCGCAGGTTGACGATGCCGCAATGGAACGGGGTCACGCCCTCGGGCCAGATGATCCCGTTATCATCGTGATGCGCTTCGATCAACGCACCGACCAGGCGAGAGACCCCGATCCCGTGCGACCCCATGTGGACCGGCACCTTCGCGCCATCGGGCCCTACGACGGTGGCGCCCATCGGTTCGGAATACTTGGTCCCGAAATAGAAGATCTGGCCCACCTCTATCCCGCGCGAGGTGCGGCGCTGCTCCTCGGGGATCTGGTCGAACAGGGCAGCATCGTGTGTCTCGTCCGTGCGGGCGTAGGGGGTGGTCCATTCCTCGCAGATGGCGCGCAGGCCCGCGCGGTCGTCAAAATCGATCTGGCGGTCACCCAGGGTCAGGTCGGTGATGGCCGCATCGTAGAACACTTCGGACTCGCCCGTGTCGGCCAGCACGAGAAACTCGTGCGTGTCGTCGCCGCCGATGGGGCCGGAATCCGCGCGCATCGGGATCGCCTTCAGGCCCATCCGCTCGTAGGTACGCAGATAGCTAACCATGTGGCGATCGTAGGCATACATCGAATCCTCGTAGCTGAGGTCGAAATTGTAGCCGTCTTTCATGAAGAACTCGCGCCCGCGCATCACGCCAAAACGGGGGCGGACCTCGTCGCGGAACTTCCACTGGATATGATACAGCGTCAACGGCAGGTCGCGATAGCTGCCGACGTGGCTGCGGAAGATGTCGGTGATCATCTCCTCGTTCGTGGGGCCGTACAGCATGTCCCGTTCGTGCCGGTCGCGGATGCGCAGCATTTCGGGGCCATAGGCGTCATAGCGGCCGCTCTCGCGCCACAGGTCGGCCGGTTGCAGGGTCGGCATCAACATGGGGATGTGTCCCGCGGCCTGCTGTTCTTCGTGAACGATCCGCTCGATGTTACGCAGGACACGATAGCCCAGCGGCAGCCAGGAATAGATGCCCGCCGCGTTCTGCTTGATCATGCCCGCACGCAGCATCAGCCGGTGAGAGGCGATCTGCGCATCCGAGGGTGTCTCCTTCAGGACGGGCAGGAAATAACGGGACAGGCGCATTTGCTCAGGGCTCCTTCGGCGGGTCGGTTCGGGGGTAGGCCAAAGCCCCCGCCCCCGCAAGTCACTCGCGCCAGTGATCGGCAACCCAAGGAGCGGGTCGGATGAAATGGCGGATATGGCCAAGACGGCGGGATTTGACGCGCCCCGTCAGCAGGCGTCTCAGGTGTTCGCGGGCACTGGTCGCGCCGTTCGCGTTGTACCGCCCCAGGATGGCGTCCTCGGGGGTCAGGTGACCGGGGAAGATCACGATCCGCGCGTCTTTGGGCTGCTTTGGCGGCAGTAGATAGTTCAGGGGCGTGATCCGCCGGCAATCGCGCCTGAAATGCGCCACCCAGCCGCGCGGGAACAGCTTCACCCCGCCGGGCGCGTTGCGGGTGACAAAACGCTGTTCGTACCGGTAGGCCTCGGCCACGCCCAGTGGGTCCGCCTTGAATATTTCCTGCAAGGGCAGAAGCTTGCCGACGGGAAAGCGGAAGACCGAGGTCTGGCCCAACCGCTCCAACGGGTTCGAGGGGTTGCGCGACAGGATCACGTCGTCCGGCGCGCCAAACTCGAAGAACGGGTCGAGCGACCCCGTCACCAGAAGATCGAGGTCCAGAAACAGGACCGGCCCGGACAGATCACCCAGCCGCGCGCCCCAAAGCCGCGATTTCGGCCAGATCCCCGATCGGGTCTTCGGTATTTCATAGTCGATTTCGGGCAGCGGCAGTGTCTCGACCTCGGGCCGGATGCCGGTGGGGTCGTCGCAGAAACAGATGAACCGGAAAGGTGGCGTGATGTTGCGCGCGACCATGCCATAAAGGCGGTTGATATAGGGCGGGCCGTATTTGGTCCCCCAGTGGATGCAGATCACCTGTTTCATCGTCGCGTCTCATACGGATGCCAAGTGACCGCTACAAGGTGGCCTTCACTTGGTGTAAGCCGGGTCCAAGATGATCCATACCCGGAACGCGCCGAGACGCCCCGGCCCCTATTGCGAGAGCGCCATGGCCCTGCCCGTGCGAGATCAGATGAAATACTGGGGCGTCGCGCTGGCGCTGTTCCTTCTGGTGCTGTGGTGGCTGGGTGACGTGATCCTGCCCTTCCTCTTGGGCGCAGCAATCGCCTATCTTCTGGATCCGGTGGCAGACAGGTTGCAGCGTCTTGGCCTGCCGCGGGTAGCTGCGGTCGCCATCATCACGGTCGCCACGCTTCTGATCCTTGTGGCGACAATCCTTCTGGTGGTGCCGACACTGGCAACCCAGGCCGTGTCCCTGACCGAGCGGATCGCCCTGCTGATCGAACGCGCGCCCGATACGGTCGAGGGGCTGCAGACCTGGCTGTCCGGGCGGTTTCCCGGTTTCGTGGAACGATTCCCCGACTTCGCGGACATCGACACGACCCTGCGTGACATGCTGGCGAACGCGACGCAGGCGATCCGCGACCGGGCCGGCAGCCTGGTCGAAGGGGTGCTGGCCAGCGCTTCGGGGCTGGTGAACGTCCTTGTGCTGTTCCTGATCGTGCCGGTGGTCGCCGTTTATCTGCTGATAGATTGGGATCGCATGATGGCCGAGATCGACACCCTTCTGCCGCGGGACCACGCACCGACGATCCGCCGCGTGGCGCGCGATATCGACGACACGCTGGCGTCGTTCGTGCGGGGACAGGGCCTCGTTTGTTTGATCTTGGGGGTGTATTATGCCGCCGCGTTGGCCGCCGTGGGGTTGCAATTCGGGCTGATCGTTGGCGCCATCGCCGGCTTTCTGACCTTCATCCCCTATGTCGGCGCGCTGGTGGGCGGCATCCTCGCCATCGGTCTGGCGCTGTTCCAGTTCTGGGGGGATTGGGTGTGGATCCTAGTCGTCTGGGCCATCTTTCAGTCCGGTCAGTTCGTCGAAGGCAACTTCCTGACGCCCAAGCTGGTGGGCGACTCGGTCGGGCTGCATCCGGTCTGGCTATTGTTCGCGCTGTCGGCCTTCGGCGCCGTGTTCGGCTTCGTGGGCTTCCTTATCGCGGTGCCCGCGGCAGCGGCGATGGGCGTGATCGCCCGCTTCCTGACGGCGCGCTACCGCGAAAGCTCGCTTTACCAGGGGTCCGGGAGCAGAGGCTCATGAGGGCCGAACAGCTTCCCCTCGACCTTGCCCGCCGCCCTGCGCTGGGTCGCGCCGATTTCGTCGTCACGCAGGCAAACGCCACGGCGCTGGCCCTGATCGAGGCGCCACGCTGGCCCGGCGGACGGCTCGCACTGACCGGCCCGCCGGCCTGCGGCAAGACCCACCTTGTCCACGTTTGGGCCGCCGCGACCGACGCGGTGGTGGTGCAAGCCGCTGACCTGACCCGATACGACATTGCCACGCTGGCTGGCGCGACCCGGGTGGCGGTCGAGGATGTGCCCGGGATCGCGGGTCAGCGCGGCGCCGAAGCGGCGCTGTTCCATCTGTACAACCGGCTGAGCAGCATGGGGGGGCAGCTTCTGGTGACGGGTGGGGACGCACCCGCAAGATGGGGCATTGCCCTCCCGGACCTCGCCAGTCGCCTTTCCGCCATGACCGTGGCGACGATCCAGGCGCCGGACGACGCCCTTCTGGGGGCACTTCTGGAAAAGCAGTTGAATGACCAGAAACTGTCCGCCGACCTGTCGACGCTGGTCTACCTCGTCAACCGGATGCCGCGCACCGCCGAAGCCGCGCGGGATATCGCGGTCGAGCTGAACCGTCTGTCGTATGCGCGCCGGCGTGCCGTGTCGCGTGACATGGCGCGCGAGGCTCTGGCGCGCGTAGGCGTGTCGCCGTAACGTCATCAAGACAACGCATAAGGCCGCCATGACCGAAACCGACTTCCTCAACGCCCCATTCCCCGCAGCCACGGCACCCGATCCATCCGACGATTTGTCGGGCCCCGGGCGCTATTTCAATCGCGAACTGTCGTGGCTGGCATTCAACTGGCGGGTCCTGGAAGAGGCCGAGAACACGCGCGTTCCCCTGCTGGAGCGCCTGCGTTTCCTGTCGATCTCGGCTACCAACCTGGACGAGTTCTACACCGTGCGCGTCGCGGGCCTGCGAGAGCTTGCGCTGTCGGGGAACACGACCCCGGCCGCCGATGGTCTGACCCCCGCGCAACAGCTGACCCGGATCAACGCGAATGCACGCGACCTGATGGACCGCCAGCAGGACGTCTATGCCGAGCTGAAGGCGCGGATGGCCGAGGAAGGCATCCACATTCTGACCCGGTCGGATCTGGACAAAGCCGACCATACTTTCCTCGAAGGTGTCTTCCTGCAAAGCGTGTTCCCGGTCCTGTCGCCTCTGGCCATCGACCCGGCACATCCGTTCCCCTTTATTCCGTCCACAGGCTATTCCCTTGCGCTTCAGCTGGAACGGGCCAAGGACGGCAAGACCCTGCGCGCGCTGCTGCCCATCCCGCAGCAGATCGACCGGTTCGTGCGCCTCAACGCGCCCGAAGGCCAGGTGCGGGTCATCCCGCTGGAAGAGCTTCTGCTTTTGCACATCGGCACCCTCTATCCGCGCTACAAGGTGAAGGGGCACTGCACCTTCCGCGTGCTGCGCGACAGCGATCTGGAGGTCGAGGACGAAGCCGAGGATCTGGTGCGCGAGTTCGAGGTTGCCCTGAAGCGCCGTCGCCGGGGCGAGGTCGTGCGCCTGAACATCTCGGCCAAAGCGCCCGAGGGGCTGAAGCGCATCATCATGGAAGAGCTTCCCGTGAAGGAAGACGAAACCATCGAGACGGAGGGGCTGATCGGCGTCGGACACTTGTCCGAGCTTGTGCTGAAAGAACGCCCCGACCTGCTTTGGCCCGCCTTCACCCCGCGCGTACCCGAACGGGTGCAGGATCACGAGGGCGACATGTTCGCAGCGATCCGCCAGAAGGACATGCTGCTGCACCACCCCTACGAGACGTTCGACATGGTGGTTCGCTTCCTCAAGCAGGCAGCGGCCGACCCGAACGTGGTGGCGATCAAGCAGACGCTTTATCGGACCAGCCAAGACAGCCCAATCGTCGACGCCCTTTGCGAAGCGGCCGAGGCGGGCAAGCAGGTCACCGCACTGGTCGAGCTGAAGGCGCGCTTCGACGAGGCCGCGAACATCCGCCAGTCCCGCAAGCTGGAACGCGCGGGCGTTCACGTCGTCTATGGCTTCCTGAACCTCAAGACCCACGCCAAGCTGTCGGCCGTCATCCGGCGCGAAGGCGACAAGACGGTGACATATAGCCACTTCGGCACGGGCAACTACCACCACATCACGGCGCGCATCTATACCGATCTGTCGTTCTTCACGACCGATCCGGTGCTGGGCCGCGACATGACGCGGCTGTTCAACTATCTTTCTGGCTATGCCCAGCCCGAGGATCTGGAAAATCTCGGCGTCTCGCCCCTGACGCTGAAACAGAAGCTGCTGGACATGTTCGAGCAGGAGGCCCTGAACGCCGAGGCCGGAAAGCCCGCCGCGATCTGGGGCAAGATGAACTCGATCATCGAGGCGGACGTGATCGACAAGCTTTATGAGGTCAGTCAGCGGGGGGTGAAGGTCTCGCTTGTCGTGCGGGGGATCTGCGGCCTGCGCCCCGGGATCGAAGGCCTGAGCGAGAACATCCGCATCAAGTCCATCGTCGGCCGCTTCCTGGAGCATTCGCGCATCGTCTGCGTCGGCAACGGGCACGAGCTTCCCTCTAAGAAGGCGCGGGTCTTCATCTCATCCGCCGACTGGATGGGACGCAATCTGAACCGCCGGGTCGAGACGTTGGTCGAATGCGAGAACCCAACCGTCAAGGCACAGATCGTCAGCCAGATCATGGCCGCGAACATGGCAGACACGGCCCAAAGCTGGATACTGCGCCCGAACGGCCAGTTCGAACGCCCGGCCCCCGAAACGCAGGAACGGTCGTTCTCCTGCCATCGCTTCTTCCTGGAGAACCCATCGCTGTCGGGGCGCGGTTCGGCCGGGGCGAAGGACGTACCAGAACTGACCCACGCCGCGGAATGATGGGGCTGCACGTGGGACGCATCCGGGCGCCGTCTTGGATGCTTGCCTCTAGGTCAGGGCTTGCGCGTGATCCACGTTGCGTTTGATTTCCCCGAGCTGGATCACAAGTACCTGATCGAACCGCAAGGACCGAGGCCCCGCGCATGACGCCCCCTGCCCCGCCTGCCGATGAATATGGACCGTTCGGTCCTCCCCTGTTCGACGACCCCACCGCGCGGGCCGTCAGCCGCGTCGCCGTCATCGATATCGGATCGAATTCCATCCGGATGGTCGTGTTCGACGGGGCCGCACGGTCGCCCGCGTATTTCTTCAACGAAAAGGTCATGGCCGGCCTCGGCGCCGGCTTCAGCGAGACGGGGCGCCTGAACCCCGAGGGCAAGGCCCGTGCCATGGCCGCGATGCGCCGCTTTGCCAAGCTGGTCGACGGCATGGGCGCCTCGCCCGTGATCGCGGTCGCCACCGCAGCCATGCGCGAGGCCGAGGACGGAGCGGAATTCCGCGACGAGGTCGAGCGCGAGACAGGAATCTCGATCACCATCATCGACGGCGAGGAAGAGGCGCGGCTGTCGGCGCAGGGGGTCCTTTTGGGCTGGCCGGGCGCAGAGGGGCTGGTCTGCGACATCGGCGGTTCGTCGATGGAGCTTGCGGTCATCGGATCGGGGCGGATCGGACACCGTGTGACCTCTCCGCTTGGGCCGCTGCGCCTTGAAGGGCTTGGGGGGAACAAAAAGACGCTGGTGGCCCATATTCGCGAGACGGTCGACACGCTGAAGGACGAGGTGGGCGAGAAAGCGCCGCGCATGTTCCTGGTCGGCGGCTCTTGGCGGGCCATCGCGCGGATCGACATGAGCCGCAGGGACTATCCCCTGCACGTTCTGCACGAATACCGGATGACCCCGAAGGACGTGCGTGAAACTCTGAAATACATCCAGAAACGCTCAGTCGACGAACTCCGCGCCCTGACCGGCATCGGCGAAAGCCGCATGACGCTGGTCCCGCTGGCCAGCCTGGTGCTGAAGGAGGTGGTGAAAGGTTTGAAACCGGCCGAAATCGCGGTCTCGTCCTACGGCATCCGCGAAGGCATTCTATACGAACAGATGCCCCAGCCCTTGCGAGATCGCGACCCGTTGATCGAAGCCTGCCGCTTCATCGAACAGAAGGACGCGCGCCAGCCGGGGTTCGGACGTGCCTTGTACCACTTTATCCTGCCGCTATTCCGTGACCGCCCCGGCGGCCGCTTGCGGATCGTGCGCGCGGCATGCCTGCTGCACGATGTGAACTGGCGGGCGCACCCCGATTACCGCCACGAGGCCTGTTTCGACAGTGCCACGCGCGCCAATCTCGGCGGACTGACCCACGAGGAACGCCTGTTCCTGGGGCTGTCCCTTCTGCACCGTTACAAAGGATCACGCTCTGGCACCCGGTTCGATCAGATGGAAGGCGTGCTGTCCGACAAGGAACTGAGGAACGCTGAAGTCTTGGGCCGTGCGATGCGGTTCGGTGCGATGTTCTCGGCGCGGGAACCGCTGAGCCACGGGGAAATGCGTTGGTTCCCCAAGCGCCGGCACCTGGAACTACGCCTTGCACAAGAAGCCCGGGATTTGTTCGGCGAAGTTGCGCAATCGCGATTCAAGGCCCTGGTCAGTGCCTTGGACGCAACTTCCGAGGTCAAGATGCTGCGCGGAACGCTCAGCGGTGGCTAGATCTCGATCTCGTCATCCATGGGCGTATCGATCGGTCGATCTTCCTTCCGACGCAGGATGATGTCGCCGTTGGGCAACATCTCAGGCGGGTGGTAGGCGCCCAGGTCGTCTACTCCGATGCCATTGAAGTCGAAATTCTCGAGCGATTCGGCCAAGTCTCGCATCCGCGGTTCGACCTCGCCCATCAGGCCACGGAGAAGCTGGCGCGTCCCCTCGGACAGCAAATCCAGGCCTTGTTCGACATCCGACGTATCACCGATTGGCATGTCCGGGTCTTCGGTCGCCTCCTGCGCGATCGCAGGGGTAGAAAGAAGCAACGCGGTCACCAAGGCGGGAATGATGTGTCTCATTCTACAAATGGTGGGGTGCGCACCCTGAAGGTCAAGCGCGCTTGCCGAGGTTCACGCCTGTTCGGCCTCGATCAGCTCCCATGCGCGATTGAGTGCCCGTATACGGCGTTCGGCCATGTGCACCGCCTCGGGTGGCACGCCCCTGGCAATCATCCGGTCTGGATGACTTTCCTTGACCAGCCTCTTCCAGGCCGCTCGCGCCTCTGCCGGCGAGGCCCCCGGCTGCAGACCTAGAACCTCGTAGGGGTCCGGTTCTGCATCCGTGACGTGGCGGGCACGGATCTGGCGAAACTCGCTTTCGGCCAGGCCAAAAATCTCCTGGACGCGGCGCAGGAACACTTCCTCGTCCGGGTGATACGCCCCATCGGCAACGGCGATATGGAACAGCCCGTCCATCAAGTCGATCAGGCTGTCGCTGCCTTCGGGGCCGAACATGGCGCGGATGCGACGGGCATAGTCGTCGAACCCGGCAACGTCCTGTCGGGCAAGATCGAACACCCGTCCCGCCGCAGCCTCGGCCCCGTCGGGGATCTGGAAGACCTCGCGAAAGGCCGTGACCTCGTCGCGTGTGACCTGTCCGTCGGCCTTGGCCATCTTTGCCCCCAGGGCGATGACGGCGATCGTGAAGCCGACGCTGCGTTCCGGCGCGGTGCGCAGCCGATCGAACACGGTCGCCAGGCTTTCCCCCTGACGCAGGGCCGACAGAGCATCGGTAATGCGGGACCAGATTGACATGGCGCGAAGTTAGCCTTCGCGCGCGCTTAGGCAAAGCGGCGAAAACACCTTGGCTGGCTGCTGGAACGCAACCTGCTGGACGGGCGCCGCGACCAGGGACAAAATCTAGTTGCCGATGACGCCAGAGAGCGTCTTCAGACCCTCTGGCGTGGCAATTTCGGCCGCCAGACCGGGTTGCGGTCCGACCTCGATCTGCAAGCGATCCGTCGCTGCCAGTCGCGGCCAAGCCGTCCGGATGTCCCCGGCTCGGGGATGCGTAAGGATCAAGCGCTGCAGTCGGCACCCGGATGGGGACAAAAGATCGGCGGCCGTCCGACCCTGCCAAGACAGAAGCATGGGCAGCACGCCGTCGAACGGCAGTTCTCCGCTTGGGGGAATGGCCATTTGCCACGACAGATCGCCCCGGGTCAGCGAGGTCAGTTCCCCCATCCCCATGGGCGCCTCGGCCAGTGCGCGGGTCATGTCATCCGCCTGCGCCGCCCAGTTGGTAAGGCGGGGCGGACCCGAAAACCGGTCCATCGCGAACCACCGGGGACGTCCGGGATCGGGGGCGTCAGGATCGACGGCTATGACCTCTAGATACATGTCCGGCCCTAGCGAAAGCAGCCGGTTGTGGGTGCCCATCAGAGAATGTTTGCCGCCCTGTACGGGTGCAACGCCGAGCGCTTCGTGTACAGCCTCCGCCCCGGTATCGAGATCGGGAGCCGTGATGACGATGTGGTCGATGTTCAAGTCGTATCCCTCCTGACAGGCTCCAGGGCTTTGCCCCGAACACACCGGCTGGTTGATCGTATCTTCTGCAAAAGTCCAGAAGGAGGCAGGGCACACCGCTGACAAAAGAAGACCGTCGGGGGCCAAGGGGATCCGGCGGCGATCTTTCTTCGGCAGTGGTTTGCTTGCTGATGACCATCATGCCGGTGAGACTTTGCAGAGGTGCGTTGGCTTGGTCACGCCGTCGGGCTCTGCGCGTAACTCGCGGAGCCGATACGACGCGGATAGAGGCGCTTGCGAACGATGCCGGCCTCGTCGCGATCGATGGCGCTGTTCATTCCCGCCTCGGCAATCGTCCGGTAGTAATCGGCAAGACCGTGGATCCGGGAGGCAGCTTAGAGCCGCCGTTCGCGTCGGTCAGAACGCCCAGGACACGGAGCATGATCGACATCGCGGATCTCGGCGAGGGCAAGGTCGGCTGCCGTAATCCGGCACGGCGGGGCAAACAGCGTCTCAAAAGGCGGCCTACCGAAACAAGAACTGACCCACGCACGGCTCGGATTATGCGCTTGTCCTGCCATAGCGTGATAGCCGCTCTTGGCCGAGGCCAAGTGCAAACCGCATTTTGCTGTATGCTTTACTTAAACGGAAAGAGCGAGCATGGCGGGGTTCATCAAGGGGGGTGGTCGTGATCAGGGACGCGCGCGCTTCCACTTGCTGGATCGAAGCCGTCGGTTCGAAATTCACAATGACGGCATTGTCCAGATCCACCAGATAATAGGTGGAATAGCTTGAACCCGATGCCCAGCAGCAGCATGCGGTTCAATGCTGGCAAATACCTAAGCTTGTAGTCCGACGATACTCTGCGATCTTGGTTCGGAGCATGGACAGGATGCAATTTGCCGTTCCCCGGGTCTTGGCCGAGGGTCCGATGCAGGAAACTCGAAACCGCGGGAGGCCAGCATGCAAGGACCGAACACCGGGACCGCCGACCGTTCCTGGGATAGTTCGAGATGGTCGAGGCGACTGTCGCTGATCGTGGCGACCGTGAGCGCGGCCGTGCTGGTCCTCGGCTGGGGAGCTGATATCGATTTCCTCCGCCGCATCCGGCCGGACTTTGCGGCCATGGCTCCAAGCGCCGCCATGTGCTTCATGCTGCTTTCAGCCGGGCTCTTCGTGTAGACGAGAACGGACGGCCGCCTCGTCCAGACGATCTGCGCCTTCCTGGCGGGCGCCATCGCGGGGGTCGACCTGCTTGTACGTGTTGGAAGCGATCGTGGCGGAATCGACGATTTCATCGTTCCATCCCTCCCGTCAGGCGACGGCATGGCCTTTGCCACGGCAGTATCCATCATTCTTGCCTCCTATAGCCTAGCTGCACTGGCTTGGAGTCATCCATCCAGGCCGCGCGCGTTTCAATGGTCGGCCTGACCTGCCACTGATCTTTCATCCAGCGACGACCGGAGCCCGGTTGGTGTTTACGCCGGCTGGCGCAGGTTGAGCAATCGCCCGACGTGCGGAGCTTTCATCTCACGCAGCGGGGCGGTTGATTGCGGTGGTCAGGGTCCGCGCGTAGTCGACCGGGGTCTGGTAATCCAAGGCCGAATGCGGGCGTTCGGTGTTGTAGTCGTTAGCCCATGCGGCGATCACGATCCGCGCATGGGCCAAGTTGCGGAACGTGGTCTCGTCGAGCAGCTCATCGCGCATCCTGCCGTTGAAGCTCTCGACGAAACCGTTCTGCATTGGCTTTCCCCCCTCCCGGGATCATGCTCCGCATGACCCTGCCGGGCAACGGGACGCGATGTA
>NZ_ONZF01000025.1 GCF_900302445.1 Palleronia abyssalis
CCAGCACCCGAGGTGGTGCAGTGGCCGGCTCCGCAATCCGGAGCCGCTTCGCCGGCCACTCCGGCCGTAGCGCCGAGTCCCGTCATGCACTAAGACTGAAACCGGACCTCCCGATTGGGGCAGGCCAACCACAGAAGCACCTTGGCCGAGAGGCAAAGCTGGATGGCGGCATCTGAGACGACGAAAGGTCGGCCAAGGCGACCTTCATGCGGCGCCAGCCAGTTTATCTTTTGGTCCACCCAGATCAGCATTGAGCCGCGCTCGCGCAGCGATGCGTTATAGCTGGACCAGTTCGTCGTGCGGTAGCAGGCGGGTGGAGGCTTGCTCATGCGACCCGTCTAACCGCATGGATTCGGCTGTGAATCCTCTACGGTGAGAGTTCTGCAACACTGCACACCCGCTCGAGGCACTGGTTTCCGGTGTCACATGGCAGCCAGCAGCGAAGTCAAAACGCGCGACCAAATCTCTCCCAGATCATCACCGGAATCGACTATCTCTTGAAGGAGCCCGGGAGTAGCCAAGACGCCAATGAAAGCGACCCATTGCCAGATATGAAAGGCAATGAACGCCGAAAGGCCTGAGATTGCATAAGCCTGCCACGCTGCTGACAGATCCAATTCGGCATTGACCAAGATGAGCACGCTGGAAAAGACGATCACCGACGACCATGATTTTCGTAACCGGCCGCCAGATGGCACCGGCGAAAAGTCCAGCAATCACTGCTATAACGACATGGAACCAGATCTCGTCGCTTGGTGCGCTTGTCCCCCTTGATGTCACCGCGAACGTAAAAAACCCAACGACAAACACGACAATCCAATCGATTGCCTTCCATTCCGATTTCGACGAAATCTTCGAAGTACTTCCAGCAGACGCCCCGGCTGGCGACGGACTTGATCCGGAACCGTGGGAACTACCGCCTCCGCCTGGTTCTCGCCCGGTTCCCGCGCAACGCGGACAACTCACGATCTCTCGCGTCGACATGCGCCCTGACGCGCCGCAGGAACCGCACCTCGCCTCGGTATTGCTTCCGATATATCCTGTGCCGTTGCAGCCGTAACACGAAGGATAACTCCCCTCGATCGTTCCACCCCATGGCACCGCAAGCAAGCCGCCATCCTTCCTCCGTGGCAAACCGTTACCTTTCACAAAGTACTCATAGCAAGGATCTTGGATCTCCCGAATCTCTTTGCGTTGGGCTACGTGCAAGAGGCACGGACTCACGCCCTCCGACGTCTCGAACAAGTCTGGCAAACGGGTCGTCGCCGGGGCATTCTACGTGGGGTTGTTGCAGAACTCTTACTTTTAACGGTTCACATCGCGAATCCATGCGGTTAGACGAGGTGCAGGAGCAAGCCACCGCCCGCCCGCTACCGAACGACGAACTGGTCCAGCTATAACGCATCGCTGCGCAAGCGCGGCTCGATGCTGATCTGGGTTGATCAGGAGATGGCTTGGCTGGCGCCGCATGAAGGCCGTCCTGGCCGCCCTTCCGTCTTCTCCGATGCTGCCATCCAGTTCTGTCTTTCGGTGAAGGTTCTGTTCAAGCTGCCATTGCGGCAGACCGCGGGGATGGTGGCCAGCCTACTGCGGCTGGCGGGGCTGGACTGGTCCGTTCCTGACTTCAGCACCCTGTGCCGCAGACAGAAGACGTTGGCCGTCCAGATCCCGTATCGCCGTATCGATGGCCCGCTCAATCTGCTTCTTGATAGCACTGGCATTATGTTTCTGGGCGACGGTGGCAGACCCGTAAGCACGGCGTTCAGGGCCGCCGCCAGTGGCGCAAGGTGCATCTCGCCATGGATACGGCGACCTCGGACATCCGTGCGGTTGAGTTCACCCCCAGCAGCGATGGTGACAGTCCAATCCTACCCGAACTGCTCGGCCAGATCCCCGACAACGAGCAGATCGGAACGGTGACAGCTGATGGTGCCTACGACACGCGCCGCTGCCACGCGGCCATCACCGCACGGAAGGCTACCCCAATCATCCCAATCCGGAAGAACGGACGCGCCTGGAAGGAAGACTGCTCGGCCGCGAAGGCTCGCAACGAAACGCTACGCGCCACGAAGCACTACGGCCGGGCGTTCTGGAAGCACTGGACCAGAAACCACGCCCTGAGCCGCGTGGAGGCGAAGATGCGCTGCCTCAAGGCATTCGGCGAGCGCATCGCCGCAAGAGACCCCGATCGCCAGACCGCCGAGATACACTTCCGCGTCGCCATCATGAACCGCTTCAACGCCCTCGGCACCGCCGAGATCGTTCGCGCGGCATAACGTCAGCGGGGTAAGGGGAAGTCATGCATCAGGCGTGAGTTTTGCAACAACGCCTATCCAAGTTCTCAGAAACGAATCCGAGTTTGCGACCACAATAATTCAAAGTTCCCCGAAAGCTAATTCTGTGTTACCGTTTCGTCGGATCGTGGTGGACGGGCATATGGACTGATCGCCGCGAGTGATCTGTATTTCAGGGTCTGATTATATCCAACAAGCGGTCTTTCATTCCGCCGCTCCTTTCGATCATGAACCAATCTCTTTATTGAGGGATAATCCTATGAAAAGTCTGCTCTTGTTTCTCGCCATCGCGTCTTGGTCCGGCGCGGCATATTCGCAAGTGCCGGTGGCTCAGGCGGAGGAGGCTGCACGCCGCGCCCTTCAGCTTCTCGAGATCGGCGAGAAGAGCGCTGCCATCGAAGAGATTCTGGAGGTGCTTCCTGCTGACCCAGATGACGCCACTCTCGGAAGATATCCCGATGCGATGGAGGCGCTCTGGCGCTCCGTATCCTCCCGGGTCGTTCGACTGGATTTCGACGGGCACGTCACGGCCTCGGTAAGCCCGAATGGAGAGCGCATGATCACCGCCAGCATCGAGCGCGGACGCGCCAGCCTCCCGATCTCGTTGCATGACGCCCGGACCGGGGAGGTGATCTCCGTGATTGCATCGGGAGACGAAGTCACCCGGGGCGGAGGCATCCCATCGGATACCAGCGTTCGGTTCTCCCCGGACGGAACGCGCATCGCCGTTGCGCTGGTCGATCTCGATCTCCTGATCGTCGCGGACGGCGTGACCGGCGAACGTCTGGTTGACATCGACTTCTCGGATCACGCACTGTCTCTCGGATTTTCCGGTGACAGCCGGTTGATTGCGGCAACCGGGCCGCTCGGCCTGACGATGTGGGCCGCCGAAACCGGCGAGACCGTGTTCCACCGCCCTTACGCGCTCCCCTCCCGCACGGGACCGTTCACGCTGCGCCGCGGTTTCGGCTGGTTGTCCGATACCACTCTGCTGGAGACGGTTGTTCAGGCGCAAGGGCCTCAGGAAATCTATAGCCAGCGGGTTGAGGAGCTGCTGGAGATCGGGCCGGGAACGGAGCGCGTGATCGCCACGGATATCGATCTCGATTTGACGTCGTTTGCCAGGAAGGCCGGCCGGGACGAGTTCGTGATGACCAGTGCCAAAGGGGCCATCGTGGTGGACAGGGACGAAGGGGTGACCACGCGCATGCCCGGATCCCAGGCGCCGGTCGTCCTGTCCCGCGGCGGGGAGGCGCTGGTCTGGCCGCTGAACTTCGACGATGGCGGGATCGCGGAGCAGCGCGTGCTGGTTCGAGATCTCGCCGGAAACGAGCTCGACCCAGAGCCCCGGGACTACGGCTTTCTCAGCGGAATTGTCGTGGCCGAGAGCGGCGGTCTTCTCGGCCGGACGACGTCGGTGGACCGGGTTTCCGTGTCGTATCGGGGCGGCGATCTGCCCCTCGGGCTCGAACTTTACAGGCTTGCGGCTGCTGCAATCGGGTTCGAGGGACGCGGGACAGGCCCACGCTCCGCATCCGAAGGAACTCTCCCCGCGGAGGAGCTCTCCCGCCAGTTCGCCCGGGACGCGGTCGACCATCTCGCGCGGGGCGAACGCCGCGAGGCGATGATTGCGGCGCTTCGCGGTCTTCCCGCAAATCCGACCGAGGACGACATGCGATTGTTCGGCGATGCGCATGATGCTCTCTACCGGGCCTCGGCCGCGCGCCCGGTCGTCGTCGAGCGCCAGGATGAGGCGGTCTACGTGGTCGGCCAGGCCGGACGACGCGGGGTCCTGCTCCAGCCCAGGGAAAACTGGAGCATGGCGGATGCCTTCCTGGTTGATGCGGAAGCCGGAAGGATTCTGACCAGACTGTCGCATCCCGATATGCCGGACACCTGGTTCGGCCCTGCCTCGCCGATCTTCTATTCCCCCGATGGCAGCACTTTTATTCTCGCGCCGGAGAGCAATGACCGGATCTCGGTGTTTCGGGCTGAAGATGGCGCGTTGGTCCGCGACATCATGATCCCGGGCGCCAAGGCATATCAGCGGCGCAGAGTCAGTCTCTTCATCGGCGGCTTTTCTCGTGACGGGAGCCAAATTGCGGTGAGCGACAGCGGCGACGTGCTGGTCTTTTCGACCGAGAATGGTCAGCCACTTTACCAGATTTCGTTGCCCGACGGGATAAGAAACGGAATGGCTCTCGGCTGGGGTCAATCCGGACGACTGTATGTCGACGGCCTGAGAGACCCTGCAATGCAGATGCCCGGCCCACCCGGTAGACCGGGCATTCCGCCGCGCCCAACGGCAGCACCGGGGGGTGACGATGGCGGCCTCAAGCAGGTGGTCGCTGCGTATATCGATGGTCGAATGGTCTCCGAAATAGAGGTGCCCCAGGATCTCTCCCGCGACGGTCGAGCGGAAATCCGTTTGTCCCCGGCAACCGCGAACATGCTTGTCAGGGCCGGGAACCTTGGCGTGCTGTCCCCGGATGGGGACCACCTGTTTACGATACCCGGAGGGCGCATCGGGCTCTGGGTGCGCGAGGGCACTGCGGTGGCAAGTATTGCCAGCAGCGGATCCGGAGAAACAGGTATCGAGGTCTATGACCTCTCCGGGACAGAGATCCCCGTCGAGCCTGCGGACCACGTTCAATTCGATTCCGGCGCGTTCGACCAGACCGGCTCCAGCCTGAATTACATGGAGACGCACAGGATCCAGTACTGGACCGGTGGCGAGACACCGACCGGCCTGGCTCTTTATGAGGAGACATGGAGCAGCTTCGAGCCGGCGGAGCGCGACGAGGTCGAGGCGGCCAGGATCGCCCGGCCATGATTAAGTCCACCGGTGACGATCGCAGAACACGGGTCCTTTCCGGGACAGGCCGGTCAGACGGCCCAGGAGCGGAGCCTAAATGCGGGTTCGTACAAGACGCTCTGCAATCGCTGGATCAGGTGAAGCAGCATGGAACCGTTCGCGCGGATCATGGAATGGCTCGCCACTGAGCAGGCCGATTGCCGAGCATCTTGGTGGATGCGACTTACCTCAAGGCGCGGCGCACAGCCCCAAGGTTGCAGGATCAAACGTTTGGAACGCCCCAGGTGCAAGCTCTGATTGGGTAATGGTTTTCGCAGTCTGCCCAAGCTTACCTTGCATTCCGGCTCTCGGTAGCGGTCACGATGAAGTTCTGAATAGCCCCGTGTATCGTGGACGCCTTCTTAGCTGAATCTGAAGCAAGGAGGCCATGATGGGCAGCAACACTTACAGTGACGATTTCAAGCGGGACGCGGTCGCGCAGATTACCGAACGGGGCTACCCGGTCAGAGAGGTTTCCGATCGCCTCGGGGTCAGCGCGTATTCTCTCTACGCTTGGAAGAAGAAGTTCTCGAAGTCCGCCTCGGGCGACGCCGCGAGCGATGCAGAGATCCGGCGTCTGAAGCGGGAGCTGGCACGAGTGACGGAGGAGCGCGATATCTTAAAAAGGTCACCGCGTATTTCGCCAGGGATGCAAAGTGAGATACGCGTTCGTGGCCGAGCATCGCGGGCAATTCTCCGTCCGGGCGATGTGCCGGTGTCTGCGCATTCAGCCGAGCGGCTGCTATGCGTGGGTGAAGGCGCCGCTCAGCAAGCGCGCCCGGGAAGACGTCCGCCAGACCGAGCTGTTGAAGGTGGCCTGGGTCGAAAGCGGCAAGGTCTATGGGCACCGCAAACTGCACGACGATCTTCTCGAGCAGGGCGAAGATGTCTGTCTGAACCGCGTGGCCCGTCTGACCAAGCTGGCCGGGATTACTGCGCAGATCGGCTATAAGCGCCGCCCCGGCAAGTATGGCGGCAAGCCATCGGTCGTGGTCGACAACACCTTGGATCGGCAGTTCGATGTGGAAGCCCCGGACACGGTCTGGGTGACCGATATCACCTACATCCGGACACAGGACGGCTTCGCTTACCTGGCGGTGGTCATCGATCTGTTCTCACGTGGTCGGATGGTCTATGCAGTCACGCCAGACGACCGGCGTCGAGATATGCGCGAAAGTTGGTGACGCTTGATCAGGCGGCGGTATGAAGGTGGCGGACGCCGTCGCGGAACTCAACCCCGCTGATGACCTCCGGCAGGCGGTTCCGGCCGTCGAGTTTCCTCCATTTC
>NZ_ONZF01000032.1 GCF_900302445.1 Palleronia abyssalis
CCCGCATTATTCACCGGAACGGCTCCCCGGTGGGCTTGAGGCAAGGTGAGGCCGTTCCTGCCGGCCTCTGGGCGAGCGTTTGCTGCGAGTGTCAGCCGCGCTTCGCGCATGAGTTGATAGAGCTGCTGCGCCGGCAGCTATTCCGGTATCGATCGATGTTGTTGGAACACGCCTGCTCACCGCCCCTGGGCGTTCATCCGGTCGGCGGCATCGACGTCCTCTCGCGGAACTACGGGCCGGTCCCACGCAGCATCTGGATCTGTGGCCAAACGGCAGCCCAGAAGGGCGCGGCCGCTTCGGCAAGGATCAGTGTCATGCGCCGGGCGGAGATGACGAGACGGGCGCCGGCGCGCAGCACGCGTTCCCGCAGACGGCGCAGGCTCCAAGGCGTTTTCGTCGCGCGCGCCATGGCCCGGCGCGCCACGTGCATGATCTGGTAGGCGAGCATCGCGATGAGCAACCGGACCTCGTTGCAGGCGAAGGCATCGACGGCGGGTGTGACTGATTTCGGCTTCTTACCGCGCAGATGGGTCTTGGCGCGGTTGGTGGAGGACAGGGCTGGAGAAAGCACGTCCATCAACTCGCCCATATGCCCTTCGGCTTTGCCGCGCTGGCGATAATGGTCCAGCAGGGCTTGCCCGCTCATCTGGAAACGCGAGATTGAGGTGACGAGGAAGAAGCGGTCGAGAAGCAGATCCCCCTCGCGCTCCTTGACCACAAGCACGACACGGCGGGGCTCGCCCCAGCCCTGCGCCTGGTATTCCAGTTCGTGCGTCCAAAGCCGCGGTTCCGTTGGTCGTCGTCCCGGCGGTCGCTTCATGTGCGGCGCCGCGAGCTTGTCGAGGGCGGCGTTCGCACGCAGGCGGGCGACGTGGTGGATGCCGCGCGCCTCAAGACCCGACAGGAGCACGCCGGAGGGGAAGCCCGCATCAATGCGCACGGTGGTGATCTTGCACAGGTTGGCCTCGGCGCGATCGACCACGTCGAGGATGACGTCCAGCGCACCGTCGGCAGTGCCGACATTGCCGGGGCGCAAACGCGCGTCGAGCATGTCGCCGGTTTCCGCGATCGAGGTGATCAGCGGGTGGTAGATCCGGGCCCGGTAATGCCCATTCCACTCGGCCTTCGGCTGGTGTCCGTGGACCTCGATGGGCAGGCTGTCCACGTCCAGCGTGATGCGTGTGCGCCGCTGCCCGCCGTTCTCGGCCCGCAGGTTCCGACCTGCGAGTTCGAGGGCAGCCTCCCGCAGAACTTTCAGGTTTGCGGGTTCGGCCAACATCGCCGTGCAGCGCGACAGCGTGGGCTGGGATGCCAAACCGGGCTGCACAGTCAAAGGCGTCAGGCCGGCCGCGGAGCCGGCCGCCAAGCGCATCGCCGGATCATGCCGCAGAGCATCGGCATCGTCGTGGTCCTGCCAGCCCTGTGCAACCAGAAGCACCAGGGTCCGCAGTAGCGACGGCAGGTCATGCACGACATCGGCCTGGCGGCGGGTGTCCTTCATCTGCGTCGCCATCCAGCCGATGATCCCGGTCGCGTCGAGAGCTTCTCGCAGAAGCACTGCGCCCGGATCGCCGGTCAGGCGCTCAGCCCGGGTCTCGATCGAAAGGGAGCGGTTGAATCCGGCCGTGACCGACCGTAGAGTTTCACCCATGCGTGCGTCCGAAGCTGCTGGCGGATTGCGGTGTAGCAGCTTGATTCTACGGCGCTTTCAGGCGCACGCAACCTTCCCCAACCGATTTGGATGAATAAGCCGGG
>NZ_ONZF01000024.1 GCF_900302445.1 Palleronia abyssalis
TTTCAGCGACACATCCAAACCGGCATAGTGTTCCATAGGTCGTTCTCCTCACGGCTATTATCCATGAGGCCAACATACCGGACCTCGTTCGCCTCCGGAGAGCGACCGCCGCAATCACACCATGTCGGGTTCTGACCGCCGAGCGCCCGACTGCGGACCTTCACCGAAGAGTTGGTCAATGTCCGCAGTGCGGACAGAGCGCTCTTTCATCGAGTTCGACACGCGCAGATCGCGCGTCGAAGTTTGGCAGATCATCTTGGACGTTCAGCGCAGGCTGCGCACCGTTTCTCGTAGATCGGCGACTAAGCTCTCCGGGGCCTCGAGCGCGGCGAAGTGGCCACCTCGGGAGTGTTCCGCGAAATGCGTGATCCTGTCGAACCGGCTGTCGGCCCATCGTTGCGACAGCCTGACCTGCTCGCCCGCGAACATGCTGATGCCTGCGGGTGTCGGGACCTTTGCCTGCGGCATGCCGCCCTGGCGCATCGCCTGCATGCCCTCCCAATAGAGCCGGGCCGAACTGGCGCCCGCGTTCGGCAGCCAGTAGAGCATGATGTCGTCGATCATCTCGTCGAGGGAAAAGACAGCCTCGGGATTGCCGTGGCTGTCCGAGACATCTTGGAACAGCGCGTAGATCCAGGCTGCGAGGCCTACAGGTGAATCCGCCAGGGCGAAGGCGACCGACTGCGGACGCGTTCCCATGAGCTTCATGTAGCCAGAATAATCGGCGTCATAGCGCCTCGCGTCGGCGAGCATCTCTTGTTCGGCTTCCGAGGCGCCTGCGATCTCGGCCTCGGTCGGCTGGAAGGGGACGAAGTTGAGGTGGATGCCCGCCAGCCCAGGCGGGCACATGTGCCCGAGCGTCAGGGTCACCATCGCCCCCCAGTCCCCACCCTGCGCGACCCAGCGATCGTAACCCAGCCGCTCCATCAACTCAGCCCAGGCGCCGGCAATGCGGCCGGTGTTCCAGCCCGGCACGTCGGGCTTTCCCGAAAAGCCGAACCCGGGCATCGATGGGATCACCAGGTGGAACGCGTCCTCTGCCGATCCGCCACGCGCCGTCGGGTTCACCAGAGGGTCGATCACGTGGCGGAACTCCAGGACCGAGCCGGGCCAGCCATGCGTCATCAGGAGCGGCAGGGCGTCCTCGTGCTCGGAACGGATGTGGAGAAGGTGGATCTCGACCCCGTCGATCGTCGTTCGGCTCTGGCCCAGCCCATTGAGCAGGCTCTCGCAGCGTCGCCAGTCATAGGCCGTACGCCAGTGCGCGACGAGCGCCTTGAGCCGCGCGAGAGACGGGCCCTGGCGGCCGTCCTCGACCGGGGAGGGATCGGGCCAGCGCACCCGGTCGAGGCGCGCGGCGAGATCGTCGAGTTCGGATTGCGGAACGTCGAGGATGAAGGGAGTGATGGCGTCGGTCATGGTGGCGTCCTGTCGAGGAAAGGGGAGGTTAGGCGAGATCGGCGATCATCGCCCGGATGTCGGTCCAGTCGGTCTTGTCGTAGCGAGAGTTATCCAGCGGGGTGAGTTGGCCACGCCCGCTCATCATGTCGCGCAGGTACTGCATGCCCTGCCACGCCGGGAACACCGCGCCGTTCGATGGCGCAGCGGTTCGCGCCGTGCGGATCGCCAGCCCGAGCCGGCCCATGCCGCCCGCCCGCATCGTCCGGTAGGTCCGGCCTGAGGCCTCACTGGCGATCCGCGCGATGTCTCGGGGCGAACCGCTGCCGCCCGCGATACGCAGGTCGCGCGGCGCGTCTGCCTCCATGGCGGCGTCCGCGGTAAAATCGGCCACGTCATCCTTGGTGGTGAAATCGAGAACCTGGTCCGCGTCGCCCCAATAAAGCACACGGCTCACCTTCGGCAGCAGGATCGGCGCATCCTCGGTCAAGACCGTCGAGAAGGCGTCGTTGAGCACCGACGTCGCCTGGATCAAGGTCTCATTAAGCTGCTCGCGGAAGCGGCGGCGCAGGTCCATGTTGCGGTTCTCGCCGGGTCGCGTCTTCGTGTAGTCGAGCGAAAAGTCCGACGGAATGAAGCGCGGGACCCTCGCCGCGACCGCCGCGTCCAGAAGGTCGCCCTGCTGGCCAAGCATCACGTCCTCCAGTCCGTTGAGCGCCGAGACGATGCAGGCCGCGCCTTCGCAGGCCGCTCGCAGCGAAGGCGCGTCGTAGCCGCTCTCGATCAGCGTGATCCCTTGGCCAGTCAGGAGCTTGCGCTTGGCCGAAGGGGTGCCGGGTCGCACGATGGCGCGGACCTCGGCCCCTTTGCGCGTGAGCGCTAGGGCGATGCGGCCGCCAAGATCCCTGGTCGCCCCTGCAAGTACGATCGCCACGTGGTCCATGTCTGTATACCTTGGTGGGTGATGTCTGAACGGGACATACACCGCCTGGCATTAAATGAAACGGTATCGTTCTATTTATTTTCCCGGCGGCTTGGCCTAGGATCGCCCCATGACCAAGGATCACACATCCCGACCCACCCCGCGCGTCGGACGCCCCAGGCGCGAGGATGCCGGCGCAGTGAATGACCGCATTCTTGCCTCCGCGACGGAGCTCTTTCTCGAGAAGGGGGTCACCGCCACCAGCTGCGAGGCGGTTGCGGCGCGGGCGCGCGTCAGCAAGGCGAGCCTATATTCCCGCTATACCGGGAAGGAGGCCCTGTTCGAAGCGGTGGTCCGTCGCGTCATCGACGGTCGCACTTTCCATTGGGAAGGAGCCGCGCCCCCCGATGCCGCGCTCAGGACCCGGCTCGCCGTCGCGGGCAAGGAGGTGCTTACACAGGCGCTGCAGCCCGTCCCGCTGCAGCTGATGCGCCTTTTCCTGACCGAAGCACGCCGCTTTCCCGAGCTGGTCGAGCAGGCGGACAGCATCACGCGAGCTAGGGTGGTCGAGGTGCTTTCGCTATCGGTGGCGCCAGTGATCGCAGACAGCGTGGCCAGGCGCCAAGCAAACGAGATTGCAGAGCGCTTTCTGGACCTGACATTTGCGCCGATCATTCTGTCTGCGCTCATGGGGCGAGATTTGGAGCTGAGTTCTGACGCAATCGACAGGCGCATCGGCTTTGCGCTGGACATCCTCGAACAGTCGCATTTTCCCACTGTGATGCTCGCTTATCTCTAGTACCCCCTAAACCGGTCCCGGTCGTTGAAAGTGCCTCGAACACGGTCGGCGAAAAGCGTACGAGGCGAAACCCGCACCTACTGGATATTTGTGACGTCGCGACACCATGAATTCAAAAAGCAAGGGCTCGGAGCGAACTTGCGGCAGTGCGGCGGGGGGAGGACGCTTGGCGGGCATCAGCGGCGGTCGCTCACGGCCCAGAGCCGACCTTGGCCAGGTTCACCGTTGCAGCAGCACAGCTTCCCCGAACCAGTCACTCGTGGCCACGTGCAGCATGGTCTGGCAGCCCAAGGTCACCACAGCGGGACGAAGCTGCCATCTGCTATCTGTCAGTAATAGCCCCCTGGCACTACCAGCTTAACGGCTAATTTGCTTGACGATATGCTCCGTCCAGTTCGTGCGACCTAAGCCCGAACCCGATATACTCGGAGGCAAAAGTGTTCCCGCTCAGCGTTGTCAGTTCCATCCCTGCACAGACGCTTAGCGTATGCACCATGTAGGATAGACACGGCCCACCAAAAGTCACATTCATTTGCAACGATGCCAGCTCTTGCGCCATTTCTTTGTTGTCGCCAGCGAATGTCCGTCCGCTTGAAAAAAGTGCCTTCTGAAATTCACTTGCTTCGAAGGACTCGAAAAGCGTGTACCCCATTTCAAGGTTCCGTGCGTGAAGCGGCAAATCCATGCGCTCTTCCACAGCAACACGATGGTTAAAGGAATTAAACAAATTCAGATAGCCAAGGTTGATCGGCTCGCCAGCGGCAGCTTCGCGTGCCTCAGATGTGTTCCACGTTTCGAACCTGTCTTCAGCTAGAAAGCGGAAGGTCATGACTTGGTGTGGTTCTATGCTAAATGGACGACCGTCCCAAAATTTTCCATCAATAAGAACTGGATCAGGAAATAAGCCGCCTGGCGAAATATCGACTCGTTGGATCACTGTTGACCTACGGCCTTCGTTAACGACCACAAACTCAACCTCTTGGGAAACGCCGTCGCGTGTAAGATAAAAGTTCCCCATTACCTCCGCCGGTTGAACGGACAATCGCTCCCTTAAGTTGATCCAATCGGAATAAATTGCATAGCCGCCTAGTCCAATCGCAACGACGGTTCCGCAAACGTGAATAAACTCACCAACCTTCATGTGTAAGCCCTTCGATGCCATCTATCTTGTGGGGTGACATGCACGCACGAAATAGTACATGGGAACGCGGCTATAATAGTCATTTACGCTTGGAGCACCATTCCTAAAAGCGGGCTCAAAGCCGACCTGCTGCGGCGCAGCGAACCGAACACCTGGCGGACCGCAGCGGCCGTTGCTTCCGGCCCAAAGCCGCCGTCCGCGTTGCTGGACGAAATTGTCCGAACTGTGCGCATAGAAGACCTTGAGTCGAACTCAGGTTTGCTTCGCAGTCCTGTATCTTTCTCCGATATGAGAGTAGTAGTCCAGTCCCAGATGAATGCGCTGCGTTTCCATCGCAAGTAATTCCAAGTCTGATAATACGCTCATGCGAGCTTCAGCCGGGTAAGGAGCTCCCTTTTGTTGCCATGCCTTTTCAACCGACCAGTCAGCGAACAACTCAACGCCTGTCAGCATGATCACAGGTGCTCTCATACGCCCTTCAACCGATACCCAACCCCAACGAACCAGCTTCTCCAACAACCGCTTCTCTCTTTCCGAGAAGTTCTCTTTCAAAACTGACACGACCAAGACGGTTCCAGGGAGTTCTCTTGCCACCGCTTGAAGAGCTTCAAGATCGCCCTTCTCGATCGCTTCCTCTGCAAAGCTCTTGGCTTCACCAACAACAAAATGCGGTTCGCTTTTATGATCGAGCATTCGCTCTTTACGGTACCAAAAGGCAAAATCAATCTCCCGCTGGAATGCGTCGCACTTGAGGTTCAAACCGGTGGTCATGGTCATGCCTATGTCTCCAACTGGAGATAGGTTCTTCGCAAACGTGGTTAGCGTAAGCGTTACAGCGTAAGCACCTTCAGCGAAGTTTGGGACAGAAAATGGTCCGGTCACACGGTACTTCCAACGTGGCTCCTTGCTGCCCTGCGGATAGGAAAACTCTTTAAGACAGCGTTCGCAGGTTACGGTGTAATCGACCCCATCAAGTCCGTACCAGTTACTATGGGTACAGTGTGGGCAGTTCAGCCCAAGACCCAGCTTTAAGATGCCTCGGCTCGTGAACTGCTCAAGCGAAACTCGAAAGCGAAGGGAGTTCTTCGCCCTCTTCTTAATAAGTTCGTGCCATCGTCCGGTATCTGCGGTTCGACCTTCAAATGTCTTGGTATTGAACGTGGATTTCGAATTGCTTGTACGTTCCTGCATCGCCATCTTGTTCAAAAGCTGGATCGTATCCTTGTCGGCGATCAAATCGGCGGCACGAAGGGATGCAAGCTTCTCAACCATTTGTGACGCAATACGACCGGCGGAAGAGGGCTTGGCCTCAATTCCTTTCTTCTTCAGCCAACGACAAATGGCTTCTGTACCTGATTCTATTCGCAGATAGCCGCTGCTCTCCTGGTAGTGTTCAAGAAGAACCCAACCTTCGCGTGAAACAATCGGACCCTGCTGCCCCATCGCAAGGTGTGGAAAGGTGCGGTCCTCGATATTTGAAGGATAGCAGAGTGCCATGTCACTCGGACCGTGTGCGCTGAGGTTGACGACATTTGCCCAGCGATAACGTCCGCCGCCAAATCTCTCGGCAAACTTGGGATACGGCATAGGAAACGAGACTGATTCTCCTTCGACTTCCAGCGACAAGCGGGCCTCATCTGACTTGACGCTGTGACGCTCACATCTTGGTCCATGCCAGTCATCAGAGTGTTTGGGATGCGTGGTGCGACCAATGAAAAAGGAGCCGTCGGGACAATCGGAAGAGAGCACTTCAACGGCAGCCTTCGCGATTTCCTTTTTGACGCTCCGAGCGAAAACCACCTGGCTTGTAAACATTGTCCCAAACCTGTTGTTTGGGATCGGACGATGATTGGATTGGATCGCTTTCGAGACAAAGCCCGTTAGCTCGTCCAACCAGCATAGCGGAACTGGGAAAACAGGCGTCTCAAAAAGCCGGGTATTCCAGTATTCGATCAAGTCGCTCGTCTTGGTGTGATCAAATATGAAAAACGTCGCTTCTATTCGAGTCTTAGGTTCAATATCCAAGTCCAAGAAAGTCGGATAAAATGGCGGCTTTGCCTTACCTTCAAAAACCGACAGCCAGATATCCGAACCCGCGACTGCCAACTGCGGAGAATAGGCGTTTTCGTATAATTTCTTGAAATAGCCTGCATCCTCGTCTCTCGGAAATGCGCCGAATATTGCCTCTACAAGTGGCGCCAGCCGATCTTCCTTGAACAATAGCGCTGGCACATCTTCACGAAGAACAAATTGATGCCGCGCCTCATAGTCGGCTTGATATATGTCGACCACAGATTGACCAACGTACAGGTCCATCCGATGGCCGGACCATTTCTTCGAGTGGAGTTCATCAAGTGAGATAAGCTGCGATTCCAAACTTGGATTAGAAATAGCGCCGAAGCCAATTGACTCCGCTAAGCCTGACTCTGCCTCAACAATGATGTCTGGTTCAAAAAAACGCATGTAATCTCGTGCCACTTCCCGATCTGGCTTGCGAAGAAACGGCTCGCTTGACCGCCAGTGCGCAGGGTAGCGACCTACCGGGATAATTGGGTTGCAACGCCCACCCCATAGGCATGTGGACCAGCGCATGATGCGGCTGACCGATTGGTTGTCATTTGGACGAACCAAGAAACCGAAGCGTATTGGGCGCAGACTTATACTTCCTGAAAGCCGGGTAGTCATTCTGATGTGTTACCTGCCCCGTTAACCATTGTTCATGAATAGACTACGGTCGCGGCCAAACCAATCGGGTAAGAGCTCAAAGCGGACCTTTGTCGCACTTGCAGCGAAGGACCGCTTCCCGCCCCGTAGCGACGACCTGCCCGACCTACCCAAAGCCCTCAGCGCTGCGCTGCCGCAGGTCGGCTACGAGCCCAGGTTCGCAGCAGCGTTTCGTGTCAGTCTGCGGCAATTCCCCGCGAGGATCGACATTTGAGTGACCCGTTGGTTACCTGCCCTTGATGGAGGAGGGCCGGGCGGGTGCAGCAGATTGACGTCAAATCTCGTGTCCACTGGTTGGAGCTACGATTGTGCTTGCCTGCGGACGGGGTCCGAGAGGCGTTTCCGAATACGGCGAGTTGTCGTGAACGGTGGGTGCTCATGAGATGGCCGGGTGGTGTAACATGTCCCCTATGCGAGGCGCGGGACATCACTCATCTTGAAAGCCGCCAGCTTTACCAATGCCGAACATGTCGAAAGCAGTTCTCGGCAACGGCAGGAACGGTCGCACATCAGTCCCGCCTCGATCTGCGAGCATGGTTCATCGCCGCCGAGGACATCATCCATGCCTATTCGATCGGCCAAGAGACATCTAGGTTGACCGGGCATTATCTCGCACAGCGATACGGCATCTCCTACACGGCGACCCATCGGTTCAGAAAGTTGTTGGTCTCGGAGCTGAGGCAGCCGGGTGGAGGCCTCGTGGGCGCTTGCGTCTGCATCGAACCACTTTCACCCATTCCGGTGCCCGGGCAAAGCCTCGAAGATCGGTTCGATGGTCTATACCATGAGCTCTGGAAACGCACCTCACGGGCTTGGCGGCTGATTTAACGCGACAGGTGGTCCACACCTTCGAGGCGAGCTCATGTTCCGCGGCGGCCATTGAGCCCGGCTTATTCATCCAAATCGGTTGGGGAAGGTTGCGTGCGCCTGAAAGCGCCGTAGAATCAAGCTGCTACACCGCAATCCGCCAGCAGCTTCGGACGCACGCATGGGTGAAACTCTACGGTCGGT
>NZ_ONZF01000033.1 GCF_900302445.1 Palleronia abyssalis
CCAGCACCCGAGGTGGTGCAGTGGCCGGCTCCGCAATCCGGAGCCGCTTCGCCGGCCACTCCGGCCGTAGCGCCGAGTCCCGTCATGCACTAAGACTGAAACCGGACCTCCCGATTGGGGCAGGCCACCCGGCAGTGGCAACTCTTACAATGATGAAGTTCGACGGATAAGAGCGGTCTATCAAGCCAGGCCGGAGACAGAATTACTAAAGCGGCGCGTTGAAAGCCGCAGTCGTGAAGGCTGGATGGTCCTCCAAAAATCTGCTCGCGACATCGTAGTGCGCCAGAAAGACACCCGCCTTTCTCGGGAAGCATTCGGTAAACAGCGCAGAAATACATCCGCGATGAGCCGCAGCTTTCAAAAGGCTGTTCGAAGAGAATGAGTATCAGGCAAAGCTAATATGCTGTATTGCAACATTTTTACGTTGAAATGGAGGCTTTGAATGTGATATGTTCACTCTTTGTTCTAATCCGCGAGAGCGTAAGAAAAGAACAAATGAAAATCCTGACAACTGAAACCCCAACCAAGGAAAGGAGTATGTTCCATGGACAGAACACCTGCATCTAATCAACCGATAGAAACACTGCGAGACGGTCGCCTGAAAGCGACGCTCTGGGAGAACCAGGGCGAGAGTGGTCCCTATCACACCGTCACGCTCGCCAAGGTCTATGAAGACAAAGACGGGCATCTTCAGGAAACAAGTTCGTTCTCTGCCCGAGAGCTTTTACGCGTCGCAGAGCTGGCGCGCGAGGCTCATGGCCTGATCCGTAGCCTCCGCCGCGAGCACAATCTGGAGCGGACCAACGAACGCGAGGCGCCGAAGCGGGAGGAACGTCCGCACCGCCCCCGACGCGCTGCACCTGATCGCTTCGCCGGGCGCGAGGGACCTTCACTGGACAGATAACGCAAAGGGCACGGGTGCCAGGCTTGGTGTGGCCGCACCCGTGCACTTGGCAGGAGAAAAGAGACGGGGGGACGAGAAAGTAACCATCAAAACCAAGAAAGGACAACGGTATGGAAAATAGAGGAAAAACACGAGGCCGATCTGACGAAACTGGGATAGCAACCGGTCGGCCATCTTCGCAGCAGCTCATGGAGCGCTACGGTGACCACCTGGAAGGTGAAGGGCTGAGTGAGGATCAGGCCAAGGAGTTCCTGGGCGCTCTCTGGCAGGTCATGGTGGCGTTTGTCGATCTGGGTTTCAGCGTGAGGGCTGGGGATAAATTCAACCCGAAAAGCGACATCGGCATGGATGATGTGCTACAGTATCTTTGCCTTGAAGATACAGCGCCTGAAACAGTGGCATCCTTGAAAACCGACAAACAAAAGGAGCCCTGATGAGCGCTGAACGATTATCTCTTTCCCAAGAAATTAAGCCTGATGCCGCGGTTATTTACTGCCGCGTCTCGACCACGAAGCAAACAATTCAGGGGCATGGCCTGGCCTGCCCCAATCGGGAGGTCCGGTTTCAGTCTTAGTGCATGACGGGACTCGGCGCTACGGCCGGAGTGGCCGGCGAAGCGGCTCCGGATTGCGGAGCCGGCCACTGCACCACCTCGGGTGCTG
>NZ_ONZF01000027.1 GCF_900302445.1 Palleronia abyssalis
AAAACTGACGCGTTGGATGAGGAGAAGTGGCTTAATATGCTTGGCACGTTCGTCAAGGACTGGTTTAGATATGAGTCACATTTTGTTCATGGTAGAGATTCTCTTGTTGACATTTTAAAAGAGCGTGGATTACTATCTGAGTCCGATGCTGTTCAACCACTAATAGGTAAGAAATCATGAGTCAAGTTACTGAACAATCCGTACGTTTCCAGACCGCTTTGGCCTCTATTAAGCTCATTCAGGCTTCTGCCGTTTTGGATTTAACCGAAGATGATTTCGATTTTCTGACGAGTAACAAAGTTTGGATTGCTACTGACCGCTCTCGTGCTCGTCGCTGCGTTGAGGCTTGCGTTTATGGTACGCTGGACTTTGTAGGATACCCTCGCTTTCCTGCTCCTGTTGAGTTTATTGCTGCCGTCATTGCTTATTATGTTCATCCCGTCAACATTCAAACGGCCTGTCTCATCATGGAAGGCGCTGAATTTACGGAAAACATTATTAATGGCGTCGAGCGTCCGGTTAAAGCCGCTGAATTGTTCGCGTTTACCTTGCGTGTACGCGCAGGAAACACTGACGTTCTTACTGACGCAGAAGAAAACGTGCGTCAAAAATTACGTGCAGAAGGAGTGATGTAATGTCTAAAGGTAAAAAACGTTCTGGCGCTCGCCCTGGTCGTCCGCAGCCGTTGCGAGGTACTAAAGGCAAGCGTAAAGGCGCTCGTCTTTGGTATGTAGGTGGTCAACAATTTTAATTGCAGGGGCTTCGGCCCCTTACTTGAGGATAAATTATGTCTAATATTCAAACTGGCGCCGAGCGTATGCCGCATGACCTTTCCCATCTTGGCTTCCTTGCTGGTCAGATTGGTCGTCTTATTACCATTTCAACTACTCCGGTTATCGCTGGCGACTCCTTCGAGATGGACGCCGTTGGCGCTCTCCGTCTTTCTCCATTGCGTCGTGGCCTTGCTATTGACTCTACTGTAGACATTTTTACTTTTTATGTCCCTCATCGTCACGTTTATGGTGAACAGTGGATTAAGTTCATGAAGGATGGTGTTAATGCCACTCCTCTCCCGACTGTTAACACTACTGGTTATATTGACCATGCCGCTTTTCTTGGCACGATTAACCCTGATACCAATAAAATCCCTAAGCATTTGTTTCAGGGTTATTTGAATATCTATAACAACTATTTTAAAGCGCCGTGGATGCCTGACCGTACCGAGGCTAACCCTAATGAGCTTAATCAAGATGATGCTCGTTATGGTTTCCGTTGCTGCCATCTCAAAAACATTTGGACTGCTCCGCTTCCTCCTGAGACTGAGCTTTCTCGCCAAATGACGACTTCTACCACATCTATTGACATTATGGGTCTGCAAGCTGCTTATGCTAATTTGCATACTGACCAAGAACGTGATTACTTCATGCAGCGTTACCATGATGTTATTTCTTCATTTGGAGGTAAAACCTCTTATGACGCTGACAACCGTCCTTTACTTGTCATGCGCTCTAATCTCTGGGCATCTGGCTATGATGTTGATGGAACTGACCAAACGTCGTTAGGCCAGTTTTCTGGTCGTGTTCAACAGACCTATAAACATTCTGTGCCGCGTTTCTTTGTTCCTGAGCATGGCACTATGTTTACTCTTGCGCTTGTTCGTTTTCCGCCTACTGCGACTAAAGAGATTCAGTACCTTAACGCTAAAGGTGCTTTGACTTATACCGATATTGCTGGCGACCCTGTTTTGTATGGCAACTTGCCGCCGCGTGAAATTTCTATGAAGGATGTTTTCCGTTCTGGTGATTCGTCTAAGAAGTTTAAGATTGCTGAGGGTCAGTGGTATCGTTATGCGCCTTCGTATGTTTCTCCTGCTTATCACCTTCTTGAAGGCTTCCCATTCATTCAGGAACCGCCTTCTGGTGATTTGCAAGAACGCGTACTTATTCGCCACCATGATTATGACCAGTGTTTCCAGTCCGTTCAGTTGTTGCAGTGGAATAGTCAGGTTAAATTTAATGTGACCGTTTATCGCAATCTGCCGACCACTCGCGATTCAATCATGACTTCGTGATAAAAGATTGAGTGTGAGGTTATAACGCCGAAGCGGTAAAAATTTTAATTTTTGCCGCTGAGGGGTTGACCAAGCGAAGCGCGGTAGGTTTTCTGCTTAGGAGTTTAATCATGTTTCAGACTTTTATTTCTCGCCATAATTCAAACTTTTTTTCTGATAAGCTGGTTCTCACTTCTGTTACTCCAGCTTCTTCGGCACCTGTTTTACAGACACCTAAAGCTACATCGTCAACGTTATATTTTGATAGTTTGACGGTTAATGCTGGTAATGGTGGTTTTCTTCATTGCATTCAGATGGATACATCTGTCAACGCCGCTAATCAGGTTGTTTCTGTTGGTGCTGATATTGCTTTTGATGCCGACCCTAAATTTTTTGCCTGTTTGGTTCGCTTTGAGTCTTCTTCGGTTCCGACTACCCTCCCGACTGCCTATGATGTTTATCCTTTGGATGGTCGCCATGATGGTGGTTATTATACCGTCAAGGACTGTGTGACTATTGACGTCCTTCCCCGTACGCCGGGCAATAATGTTTATGTTGGTTTCATGGTTTGGTCTAACTTTACCGCTACTAAATGCCGCGGATTGGTTTCGCTGAATCAGGTTATTAAAGAGATTATTTGTCTCCAGCCACTTAAGTGAGGTGATTTATGTTTGGTGCTATTGCTGGCGGTATTGCTTCTGCTCTTGCTGGTGGCGCCATGTCTAAATTGTTTGGAGGCGGTCAAAAAGCCGCCTCCGGTGGCATTCAAGGTGATGTGCTTGCTACCGATAACAATACTGTAGGCATGGGTGATGCTGGTATTAAATCTGCCATTCAAGGCTCTAATGTTCCTAACCCTGATGAGGCCGTCCCTAGTTTTGTTTCTGGTGCTATGGCTAAAGCTGGTAAAGGACTTCTTGAAGGTACGTTGCAGGCTGGCACTTCTGCCGTTTCTGATAAGTTGCTTGATTTGGTTGGACTTGGTGGCAAGTCTGCCGCTGATAAAGGAAAGGATACTCGTGATTATCTTGCTGCTGCATTTCCTGAGCTTAATGCTTGGGAGCGTGCTGGTGCTGATGCTTCCTCTGCTGGTATGGTTGACGCCGGATTTGAGAATCAAAAAGAGCTTACTAAAATGCAACTGGACAATCAGAAAGAGATTGCCGAGATGCAAAATGAGACTCAAAAAGAGATTGCTGGCATTCAGTCGGCGACTTCACGCCAGAATACGAAAGACCAGGTATATGCACAAAATGAGATGCTTGCTTATCAACAGAAGGAGTCTACTGCTCGCGTTGCGTCTATTATGGAAAACACCAATCTTTCCAAGCAACAGCAGGTTTCCGAGATTATGCGCCAAATGCTTACTCAAGCTCAAACGGCTGGTCAGTATTTTACCAATGACCAAATCAAAGAAATGACTCGCAAGGTTAGTGCTGAGGTTGACTTAGTTCATCAGCAAACGCAGAATCAGCGGTATGGCTCTTCTCATATTGGCGCTACTGCAAAGGATATTTCTAATGTCGTCACTGATGCTGCTTCTGGTGTGGTTGATATTTTTCATGGTATTGATAAAGCTGTTGCCGATACTTGGAACAATTTCTGGAAAGACGGTAAAGCTGATGGTATTGGCTCTAATTTGTCTAGGAAATAACCGTCAGGATTGACACCCTCCCAATTGTATGTTTTCATGCCTCCAAATCTTGGAGGCTTTTTTATGGTTCGTTCTTATTACCCTTCTGAATGTCACGCTGATTATTTTGACTTTGAGCGTATCGAGGCTCTTAAACCTGCTATTGAGGCTTGTGGCATTTCTACTCTTTCTCAATCCCCAATGCTTGGCTTCCATAAGCAGATGGATAACCGCATCAAGCTCTTGGAAGAGATTCTGTCTTTTCGTATGCAGGGCGTTGAGTTCGATAATGGTGATATGTATGTTGACGGCCATAAGGCTGCTTCTGACGTTCGTGATGAGTTTGTATCTGTTACTGAGAAGTTAATGGATGAATTGGCACAATGCTACAATGTGCTCCCCCAACTTGATATTAATAACACTATAGACCACCGCCCCGAAGGGGACGAAAAATGGTTTTTAGAGAACGAGAAGACGGTTACGCAGTTTTGCCGCAAGCTGGCTGCTGAACGCCCTCTTAAGGATATTCGCGATGAGTATAATTACCCCAAAAAGAAAGGTATTAAGGATGAGTGTTCAAGATTGCTGGAGGCCTCCACTATGAAATCGCGTAGAGGCTTTGCTATTCAGCGTTTGATGAATGCAATGCGACAGGCTCATGCTGATGGTTGGTTTATCGTTTTTGACACTCTCACGTTGGCTGACGACCGATTAGAGGCGTTTTATGATAATCCCAATGCTTTGCGTGACTATTTTCGTGATATTGGTCGTATGGTTCTTGCTGCCGAGGGTCGCAAGGCTAATGATTCACACGCCGACTGCTATCAGTATTTTTGTGTGCCTGAGTATGGTACAGCTAATGGCCGTCTTCATTTCCATGCGGTGCACTTTATGCGGACACTTCCTACAGGTAGCGTTGACCCTAATTTTGGTCGTCGGGTACGCAATCGCCGCCAGTTAAATAGCTTGCAAAATACGTGGCCTTATGGTTACAGTATGCCCATCGCAGTTCGCTACACGCAGGACGCTTTTTCACGTTCTGGTTGGTTGTGGCCTGTTGATGCTAAAGGTGAGCCGCTTAAAGCTACCAGTTATATGGCTGTTGGTTTCTATGTGGCTAAATACGTTAACAAAAAGTCAGATATGGACCTTGCTGCTAAAGGTCTAGGAGCTAAAGAATGGAACAACTCACTAAAAACCAAGCTGTCGCTACTTCCCAAGAAGCTGTTCAGAATCAGAATGAGCCGCAACTTCGGGATGAAAATGCTCACAATGACAAATCTGTCCACGGAGTGCTTAATCCAACTTACCAAGCTGGGTTACGACGCGACGCCGTTCAACCAGATATTGAAGCAGAACGCAAAAAGAGAGATGAGATTGAGGCTGGGAAAAGTTACTGTAGCCGACGTTTTGGCGGCGCAACCTGTGACGACAAATCTGCTCAAATTTATGCGCGCTTCGATAAAAATGATTGGCGTATCCAACCTGCAGAGTTTTATCGCTTCCATGACGCAGAAGTTAACACTTTCGGATATTTCTGATGAGTCGAAAAATTATCTTGATAAAGCAGGAATTACTACTGCTTGTTTACGAATTAAATCGAAGTGGACTGCTGGCGGAAAATGAGAAAATTCGACCTATCCTTGCGCAGCTCGAGAAGCTCTTACTTTGCGACCTTTCGCCATCAACTAACGATTCTGTCAAAAACTGACGCGTTGGATGAGGAGAAGTGGCTTAATATGCTTGGCACGTTCGTCAAGGACTGGTTTAGATATGAGTCACATTTTGTTCATGGTAGAGATTCTCTTGTTGACATTTTAAAAGAGCGTG
>NZ_ONZF01000029.1 GCF_900302445.1 Palleronia abyssalis
GGCAGTCAGCCTTCTTCCGGATCAGATCAAGCCTATCGGACAATTAGTACCGGTCAACTGAACGCATTGCTGCGCTTACATCTCCGGCCTATCGACGTGGTGGTCTACCACGGTCCTCAGGGATACCTTGTTTTGAGGGGGGCTTCCCGCTTAGATGCCTTCAGCGGTTATCCTGTCCGATCATAGCTACCCTGCACTACCGCTGGCGCGATAACAGGTCCACCAGTGGATCGTTCACCCCGGTCCTCTCGTACTAGGGGCAACTCCTCTCAAGTATCCTACACCCACGGCAGATAGGGACCGAACTGTCTCACGACGTTCTAAACCCAGCTCACGTACCTCTTTAAACGGCGAACAGCCGTACCCTTGGGACCTGCTCCAGCCCCAGGATGAGATGAGCCGACATCGAGGTGCCAAACGGTGCCGTCGATATGGACTCTTGGGCACCATCAGCCTGTTATCCCCGGCGTACCTTTTATCCGTTGAGCGATGGCCCTTCCACTCGGGACCACCGGATCACTATGGCCGTCTTTCGACTCTGCTCGACTTGTCAGTCTCGCAGTCAGGCTGGCTTCTGCCATTGCACTCAACGACCGATTTCCGACCGGTCTGAGCCAACCTTCGCGCGCCTCCGTTACTCTTTGGGAGGCGACCGCCCCAGTCAAACTACCCGCCACACAGGGTCCCGGATCCGGATAACGGACCGCGGTTAGACATCAAGCAGAGCAAGGGTGGTATCTCAAGGATGGCTCCACAGAAACTGGCGTTCCTGCTTCGAAGCCTACCACCTATCCTGCACATGCTCGGCCTAATGCCAGTGTGAAGCTGTAGTAAAGGTGCACGGGGTCTTTCCGTCTAACCGCGGGAAGCCTGCATCTTGACAGGCAATTCAATTTCGCTGAGTCGATGTTGGAGACAGCGGGGAAGTCGTTACGCCATTCGTGCAGGTCGGAACTTACCCGACAAGGAATTTCGCTACCTTAGGACCGTTATAGTTACGGCCGCCGTTTACCGGGGCTTCAATTCAAGGCTTGCACCTCTCCTTTTAACCTTCCGGCACCGGGCAGGCGTCAGACCCTATACGTCGTCTTGCGACTTCGCAGAGCCCTGTGTTTTTAGTAAACAGTCGCCACCCCCTGGTTTGTGCCCCCAGCCACTAGTTGCCTGGTAACTGGGCCTCCTTCTCGCGAACTTACGGAGGTATTTTGCCGAGTTCCTTCAACATCGTTCTCTCAAGCGCCTTGGTATTCTCTACCAGTCCACCTGTGTCGGTTTAGGGTACGATCTTATAGTAGGGCTATTTCCAGGAACCGCTCAGCAGCCCGACCAATCCGATAAGGCCGAACTACACCCGCGATCCGTCACCACTACATGGCCCAGGAATATTAACCTGGTTCCCATCGACTACGCCTTTCGGCCTCGCCTTAGGGGTCGGCTTACCCTGCTCAGATTAGCTTTAAGCAGGAACCCTTGGACTTTCGGCGACAGGGTCTCTCACCCTGTTTGTCGCTACTCATGTCATCATTCTCGCTAGTGATCTCTCCACCGGATCGCTCACGCGCCGGCTTCACAGAAAGCTCCTTGTCTCCAACACGGACAGACCCTCCGAAGAGGATCGTCCCGCTAAGGAGACAGTGAGCTATGTCACACTACGCTCCGCTACCACTGCTATGCAGTCCTGAGCTTCGGCTCGTGGCTTGAGCCCCGTTACATCTTCGCCGCAAGACAGCTTGTCTAGACCAGTGAGCTGTTACGCTATCTTTAAAGGATGGCTGCTTCTAAGCCAACCTCCTGGTTGTTTTGGCCGTCTCACATGCTTTCCCACTTAGCCACGAATTAGGGGCCTTAGCTGCAGGTCAGGGTTGTTTCCCTCTCCACGACGGACGTTAGCACCCGCCGTGTGTCTGCCAGATAGTACTCTACGGTATTCGGAGTTTGGTTAGGATCAGTAAGCCTGTGGGGCCCCATTACCCATCCAGTGCTCTACCCCCGTAGGTATTCGTCTGACGCTCTACCTAAATAGATTTCGCGGAGAACCAGCTATCTCCGAGTTTGATTGGCCTTTCACCCCTAGGCACAACTCATCCCGACCTTTTTCAACAGGTGTGGGTTCGGACCTCCAATAAGTGTTACCTTATCTTCATCCTGGTCATGCCTAGATCACTCGGTTTCGGGTCTGATCCCACGAACTCATGCGCCCTATTAAGACTCGCTTTCGCTGCGCCTACACCTAACGGCTTAAGCTTGCTCGTGAGACCAAGTCGATGACCCATTATACAAAAGGTACGCCGTCACCCCGCAAGGAGGCTCCGACTGATTGTAGGCGTTCGGTTTCAGGTACTGTTTCACTCCCCTCGTCGGGGTGCTTTTCACCTTTCCCTCACGGTACTGGTTCGCTATCGGTCAGTAAGGAGTACTTAGCCTTCGAGGGTGGTCCCCCGATCTTCAGACAGGATTTCACGTGTCCCGCCCTACTTAATGCGTCCGATCATGCTTCCTGTACGGGACTGTCACCCGCTATGGTCACGTTTTCCAACGTGTTCCAGTCACACTTACGGCTCGGCTGGTCCCCGTTCGCTCGCCACTACTAGGGGAGTATCTGTTGATTTCCTTTCCTCCGGGTACTTAGATGTTTCAGTTCCCCGGGTTCGCTCTTAAAACCCTATGTATTCAGGTAATAAGTACCTGTTTCAGAAGCCTATAAGCTGCCCGTAGGCAATTATAGTCAACTGTCAGGTGGGTTGCCCCATTCGGAGATCGTCGGGTCAAAGGCTATTCTCGCCTCGCCGACGCTTATCGCAGAGTATCACGTCCTTCATCGCCTCTTACTGCCAAGGCATCCACCAAACGCCCTTCTCGCGCTTGATCTGATCCAGAAGAAGACTGACTTCTTC
>NZ_ONZF01000040.1 GCF_900302445.1 Palleronia abyssalis
TGAACTGGCCCCCGTTTCGACCGGACACCTGGGCATAACCATGGAGGCTTAGGCATATGCCTAAGCACGTGCTTATGTCTGACTACGAGATCATCACCGATGGCGGCCGTCGGCGCCGCTGGCCTGCTGCCGAGAAGCTGCGGATCGTCGAGGAGACCCTGGAGGACGGCGCCAGCATTTCGGTCGTCGCTCGCCGGAATGGCGTTGCTCCGAACCTGCTGTATCGTTGGCGTCGCCTGATGCTGGATGGGGGAGCCGTAGCCGTGTCCGAAGATGACGACGTGACCAGCAATCGCGCGGTTCGCCAGATGGAGGATCGCATCCGCGAGTTGGAGCGGCAGCTCGGGCGCAAGACGCTCGAGGTCGAGATCCTCAAGGAGGCTCTGGACAAAACACGCTCAAAAAAACGGACGTGGCTTGCGCAGTCGCAGCCGAAGGACAGTTTCCGGTGAAGGTCGTGGCCGAGACCTTGGGCGTCTCCCGATCCAACCTGCATGCCCGGATGACCGGGAGCACGAAGCCGCGTCGGCGCTACCACAAAGCGCAAGACGCGGTGGTCCTGCCGCTGCTCACCGCGTTGGTGGCGGCGCGCCCGACCTATGGCTATCGCCGCATCACGGCACTCCTGAACCGCCAGCTCCGAGCGGAGGGCGCCGCCCCCATCAACCATAAGCGCACCTACCGTATCATGCAGGCGCACAACCTTCTGTTGGCCCGTAAATATACGGAGCGGCCGGAGCTGACCCACGAGGGAAAAGTGGTGACGATGCGCTCGAACATCCGCTGGTGCTCGGACGGGTTCGAGTTCACCTGCTGGAACGGCGAGATCATCCGGGGCGCGTTCATCATCGACGCACACGACCGGGAGATCATCTCCTGGCGAGCCGTGGTGAATGCCGGCATCAGTGGCTCGGATATCCGCGACATGATGCTGGAGGCGGTCGAGAAGCGGTTCGGAACCTTCCGAGCACATCACCCGGTCGAGATGCTGAGCGACAACGGCTCGCCTTACATTGCCAGGGAGACACGCATCTTTGCCCGTCAGCTCGGCCTGAAGCCTTGCTTCACGCCGGTGAAGAGTCCGCAGAGCAATGGCATCTCGGAGGCGTTCGTGAAGACGCTGAAGCGCGACTACGTTCATGTGACGCCGCTCCCGGATGCCGCCACAGTCCTCGAATTGATCGCCGGGTGGTTCGAGGACTACAACGACAACCACCCGCACTCAGGGCTGAAGATGCGTTCGCCTCGCGAGTTCATCGCAGCTCAAACCGCAACCGCCTGAGTGTCCGCTGAAACGGGGGCAAGACCA
>NZ_ONZF01000028.1 GCF_900302445.1 Palleronia abyssalis
TCGGGCAGCTGGGTGATGGTATCTTCCGACATGTGGCATATCCCTTTCTCGGCTGAGAATTGACGGCGCTTCGACACCGCCTTGATATGCCGCCCCTCAGGGCATCACCAACTTTCGCGCGTTACTCTCCGATCTGTTCTTTGCCTCAGTTTCCAACTCTGCCCTGAGGAGCGGACATTCGCCGTGGATCCCATAGCAGCATTGCAAATGGACTCGATATTCGTGGGAGAGGCGTTCAGGGCGGCCAATAGTTCTCGAAGGAATTCCATCGGGGTCTCCTGCAAATGCTCGTAGGGCCATACCATTACCTTATCGGGACCCATGGCATCGACCAGAACCTGATACAGGGAACCGAAATCAAGCAAGGTTCCAAAATTGTAGCGGCTTCGTGCAGGGGATATGACATCGGTCAACAGCCTCCCGAAGTCGCGCTGCCCGGCTCGCGAATTCCTGTCCGACATCTGAGCATAGTGGGAAGCAAGCCAGGTATCCTGTCGCCGGATCATGAAGACGACTTTGACGTCTTCGAACCCCCACTCGAATGCCGTTCGTCTCAAACCCGCGAGATGAGCGGAAAGCAAAGCAGAACGGCTTCCCTCCCTGCCGATTCTTTCGTCCGAAATCAGGGCATTTTGCCCGCGGGTCTGCCAAGAGTCCTTGGCGCCAAAAATTTCGGTGAATATGGCATCCCCATAACTCTTCCAGATATGGCTCGACCGCTTGAAAACACTCGCCATGAGCCAGTTCCCATCGGCCAGATCCCCGGCACCCTGAAAAATCTGGCTCCGCGGCGAATCGATGAATTCCAGATGCGACATACTGCTGAATACATGTGACTGAAGCCACGACGACGCGGTTTTGGGAAGCCCAATATGAAGATATAGCGTTCGCTTATCTGCATTGTCGTACATGCTCGTCTCTACCCTTCAATATTGACCTCAGAACGTCCCGGCTGGCCTACTTCCGCTGCCCTGGAAGGCAGACGTTCGTCAGTTACGCGTGCAGGTCCAATTTTCCAGATCAGCGGAAGAATTTACCCCCTCGTGCGGCAGGTCGTTCCCGGCTTTGCGGTCGCAAGGCGACGCTTGAGACGGCGTCCAGTCCCGTTCTCTCCCCGTGTTGCGAGAGGGTGCATGGGCCGGTCGATCTGTCGGGAACGCTTGAACATCGCAAGGCCCCCTTCTGGACGCATTTTTGCCCTGGGATCTCTTGCCTCTCGCCCGGCGTGGATCAGGTTCCCAGGCAGGCCGGTCCGGTGTTGTAAAATTAGTCGGGCAACATCTTTCTTCGGGGTTACAAGATATGAAGCAGCAAACCGGATCGCCGCGCGTCAGCGTCTTGATGGCTGCTTACAACGCCGAGAAGTTTCTCGACGAAGCCATCCAAGACATCTTGCGCCAGACCTACAAGGATTTCGAGTTCATCATCGTCGAGGACGGCAGCACAGACGGCACGCTCGCCAAGCTTCGGACTTATGCCGCCGGGGACCCAAGAATCCTCGTGGTGGAAAATACCGAAAATCGTGGCCTTCCAGTTTCACTCAATATTGGATTGGAGCACTGCCGCGCGCCCATCGTGGCAAGGGCAGACGCGGATGATCGGTACATGCCCGACCGCCTACAGCAGCAATTGGCGTTCATGGATCGCAACCCCCAGGTCGGTCTGCTGTCCTGCGCGGTCGAAAAGATCGACGAAAACGGGACGCACCTTCTTACCCAGACGTTTCCGCGCGAAGACGGCGAGATCCGCATCAGAGAGCTTTTCGTGAACTGTATCTCCCATCCCGGGGCCATGTTCCGGCGCGACCTCGTTCTGGAGGTGGGCGGCTATGACCCCGCATATCGGAACGCGCAAGATGCGGATCTCTGGTTGCGCCTGCGCCGAAAGACCAAGACGGCGAACTTGAGGGCGCCGCTGGTCAAATACAGAAAACACGGTGCCTCTGCCGTACAGACCCGATCGGAAGATAAGAAGCTGCTCAGTCTGGGAATTCGTCAGCGCGCATTGGCCGAGTATCTCGGGCGGGACGTCGGTCTCGACGAAGCTGCGGCCATGGTTGATGCTTTCTGGTTTCGACGCGGACACCAGGTCGCACCCGAGAGGGTGCTTGAAGGCCTTAGAGGTCTGCAGGAGGTCTGGGCGCAGGCCCGGCTGCACGAGACGAATGCCACCGTGCGGTTCTTCCGGCGCAGCGTATCCGATGCTCTCGTCTGTCATGCGCGCGGATACTCAGATCGCGCTTTGCGCCTGCGCTTGCTCACCGAGGCCGTCAAATGGCATCCCGCGACTGCGGCAAGACAGGTAAGACATACCCTCTGGCGCAAAACTGTCGGCGTTTGATTTCCCCCGGAAACCCCGTTTGCATCAACCAAGAAGGAGGCAAGCCTTGGAGCTGGAGCCGGTCCGCGAATGGCGGATACATCTGGGGGCCCATAAAACGGCAACGACGCACTTGCAGGACACGATATTCCTGCGCCGCGCATTCCTCAGAAAGATGGGCATCGATTATATTCCGATGCGCGATGTTCGGGCGCTGAAGTTGCCGCCGCGGCCGGGCAGACTCCAGTGGCGGACACGTCTTGGCTGGCCAATGCGCGCCAGGCTCGAAGACGCGATCGCCCCTTTGCGCAGCGGACCGGGGCGGGTCGTGATCTCGGACGAGAACCTGTTGGGATGGGTGCGCGATCTCCTCGCCGTTCCATTCTATCCCAATATGGAAGCACGGCTTCGTCCTTTTCACGCTCTTTGCAAGGCGCGGAATGTATCCTTGTTTCTTGGGCTGAGAAACCCGGCAACACTGCTGCCGTCCGCATATGCACAGCAACTCCGCGTCCGACCGGTTCCTGGTGGATTCGAACCGATATGCAATTTGGCGCTTCGCAGCTCTGCGAGCTGGTTTGATGTCGTATCCCGCCTCAGAAAGACCCTGCCAGATGCGTCATTGACCATCTGGAAATTCGAAGACTACAAAGACATGCAATGGCATATCCTGTCGCAGATCGTGGGGACGTACATCTCTCCCGGCGAGACGCTTCCACCGTCTGCCTCCACCCGGTCGCCTTCGTGGGACGCAATCGAAGCTATCGAGCGTATTCCTGAGCACGCCAGCTCCGAGCAGCATGCAGAGCTGGCTGCACAGATCATCGAAAACGACCTGGGCGCGACTAAATTCGATCCGGTTTCGCACGCGGACAAAGAGCGTTTTGAAGACCTCTACCAAAAGGAGCTGGAAAATATCGCGCGAACCTATCCGGAAATCCGCTTCCTGGCACCGGAATTTGCGCATCCTACAGAGACATAAGAGGAAAAACCGGATCGTTCGACATCTTCGGCAGCATAAATGTTGTGCAGGTCGGCCATTCGCGCGTTGCACATGCCCTTCTCGACCGCCTGACCCATCACTGTGACATCGTTGAGACCGGCAACGAGAGCTGGCGCTTCAGGACCCAGGAATGACCCAGACGCCGCTGGCCCGATCCGGCCGCGCTGTATGGAGGCTACACCGCATCGGGCCAGCTATCCGTGCGATCTGCGAAAGGGGGGCAATATTGCGTCCCGATTGACAGTGACTCGCCCGGTTGCGCCGAGAGCGAGAATCCGTAGTCGTCGTGTCGCCCGCCGCTCCCGCTTTTTGTCACTGGCAAGGGAGGCGCGCACGCGACGCGTGATCGGAATTAACATCCACCGGACCTCCGAAAAGGGTGAGCGCCCACGAGTCCGAAAGCGGCAGCCGGAGGCGCCGAGCGATCCTGACTGCAAGCGAAAACCCAATGGGGCGAATACGGCGCATACACAGGCGCCGTTCGGGCAGAGATTTCGTATAATTTGGTTGCGGGGATAGGATTTGAACCTATGACCTTCAGGTTATGAGCCTGACGAGCTACCGGACTGCTCCACCCCGCGGTGCTTTTTTTATCGTATGAGAGGTACACGGGGCTTTTTCTAGGTTTGGCGGCGACCTACTCTCCCACGTCTTAGGACGCAGTACCATCGGCGCTACGGCACTTAACGACCGGGTTCGGAATGGAGCCGGGTGTTTTGCTCGTGCTATGACCACCAAACCGAGGAAAAGCCCATTTGCGGTGCGGGTTGCACCACATTTGGTCCAAGTCAAGTTCACTGGGATGTATGCTTCCGATCTGGTCAAGGCAGTCAGCCTTCTTCCGGATCAGATCAAGCCTATCGGACAATTAGTACCGGTCAACTGAACGCATTGCTGCGCTTACATCTCCGGCCTATCGACGTGGTGGTCTACCACGGTCCTCAGGGATACC
>NZ_ONZF01000031.1 GCF_900302445.1 Palleronia abyssalis
CCAGCACCCGAGGTGGTGCAGTGGCCGGCTCCGCAATCCGGAGCCGCTTCGCCGGCCACTCCGGCCGTAGCGCCGAGTCCCGTCATGCACTAAGACTGAAACCGGACCTCCCGATTGGGGCAGGCCACAAGAAAACGACCGGCTTCGGCGCGAGGTTCGCATCCTCAAGGAGGAGCGTGACATACTAAAAAACCGTTCCGGGCTGCAGCCTGCCTATGCGCGGTAGCAACACCCTGTGCTACGCGGCGCCTGAAGGGCAGTTGCCGATGGCTTATTGGTGGGCTGGACCCCGTTAAAAAACATGGCACATGGGCCGATGCGCACTTGAGAGTGGTGACGCCGCCATCGCGGCGATCCCGGTTAGGAAGATGACGAACGTGCATGGCCCACGCCCTTCGCCCTGAACGGAGGAGATGCCATGACAAAGCGCAAAACCGGTGGCCACCCGGATCTGAAGATGGTCAATCCCAATGCGGCTGCGATCGACATCGGTTCGACGATGCATATGGCGGCTGTGAACCCTGACGCTGACACCATGCCTGTGCGAGCCTTCGGGACATTCACTCAAGACCTGCACGATCTCGCTGACTGGTTCCAGTCGTGCGGTGTTACCAGTGTCGCCATGGAGTCGACCGCCGTTTACTGGATACCGGTCTTCGAGATCCTTGAAGCGCATGGCTTCGAGGTCATCCTCGTGAACGCCCGCTATGCCAAGAATGTGCCGGGCCGCAAAACCGATGTCAGCGATGCTGGATGGCTGCGTCAGCTGCATTCCTATGGCTTGTTACGTGGCAGCTTCCGCCCCGAAGCCGAGGTTGCTACTTTACGCGCCTATGTGCGCCAACGGGAACGGCTCACCGAATATGCCACCGCCCATATCCAGCATATGCAGAAGGCACTCATGGAGATGAACCTGCAGCTTCATCATGTCGTCTCCGACATCACGGGCGCGACGGGCATGCGGATTATCCGTGCCATTGTCGGCGGCGAGCGCGATCCTGAGGCTCTTGCCGCCTTCCGGGATGTTCGCTGCAAATTTTCCATAGATACGATCAAGGCGGCATTGGTCGGCAACGACCGCGAGGAACATGTCTTTGCCCTGACACAGTCGCTGGAAGTTTACGACTTCTACAAGGCACAGATCAAGGCTTGCGACCACAAACTGGAAGTTGCCGTGGGGGCGCTGACCGTCCGAGCGAGTGATAATCTGGCTCCGCTGCCAAAGGCACGAATCAAAGGCAGGCAGCACAACGCGCCGTCCTTCGATGTGCGCAGTGCTCTTTACGGGGTTTGAATAGCCCCGCGTTTCTTAGACGCCTTCGTGTCTCAGTTTCCGCTGTCGCTCGAACTCGACAGGCGACAGCATTCTATTCCGCGCGTGCTTGCGCTTGGGATTGTAGAACATTTCAATGTAGTCGAACACGTCCCGCCGGGCTTCTTGGCGGGTCCTGTAGGTGCGGCGCCTGATCCTCTCGCGCTTGAGCAGGTTGAAGAAGCTCTCGGCGACGGCGTTATCGTGGCAATTGCCGCGCCGGCTCATGGAATGCTCAAAGTTGTGGGCTTTCAGGAAAGCGGCCCAGTCCATGCTTGTGAACTGGCTTCCCTGATCCGAATGGATCAGCACCTTGGCCTTCGGTTTCCTTCGCCATGTGGCCACGAGTAGAGCCTGGAGCACGACGCCGGTGAGTAACGCGCGAAAGTTGGTGATGCCCTGAGGGGCGGCATATCAAGGCGGTGTCGAAGCGCCGTCAATTCTCAGCCGAGAAAGGGATATGCCACATGTCGGAAGATACCATCACCCAGCTGCCCGA
>NZ_ONZF01000043.1 GCF_900302445.1 Palleronia abyssalis
TGGTCTGCCCCCTGAAAAGTGGTCCTCCCTGAAGTATGGCTTACGGGCCAGTTGGAGGATGCAAGAATGCCCCAGAAGAGACACAAGCCGGAAGAGATCGTCGCGAAGCTTCGGCAGGTCGACGTGCTGGTTTCGCAAGGCCAGTCGGTGGCCGAGGCGGTGCGGTCGATTGGTGTGACCCAGTTCACCTACTACCGTTGGCGCAAGGAGTATGGCGGTCTGAAGACCGACCAGGTGAAGCGGCTGAAGGAGCTCGAGAAAGAGAACGAGCGGCTGCGAAAGGCCGTTTCCGACCTGACGCTTGAGAAGCTGATCCTGCGGGAGGCCGCCTCGGGAAACTTCTGAGCCCCGCCCGCCGCCGTCGGTGCGTCGATCACATCATGCAGAAGTTCGGCGTCTCGGAACGGTTCGCCTGCCGTGTGCTCGGCCAGCATCGATCGACCCAGCGGAAAGTGCCGCAAGGGCGAGCTGACGAGGACGCACTGACCGCTGATATCGTCGCGCTCGCCAGCCAATACGGGCGCTACGGTTACCGGCGCATCACGGCGCTTCTTCGTGAGGCTGGCTGGGTCGTGAACACCAAGCGTGTGGAGCGGATCTGGCGGCGGGAGGGGCTGAAGGTTCCCCAGAAGCAACCAAAGAAGGGCCGCCTCTGGCGGGGTGACGGGTCCTGCATCCGTCTGCGGCCGGAGCGGCCGAACCACGTCTGGTCATACGACTTCGTCGAGAGCCGGACCCATGATGGAAGGAAGTTCCGCATGCTCAACGTAATCGACGAGTTCAGCCGGGAATGCCTGGGCATCAGGATCGACCGGAAGCTGAACTCGACCGCGGTGATCGACGTCCTGACCGACCTGTTCATCCTGCGAGGCGTGCCCGGTCATGTTCGCTCGGACAACGGCCCGGAGTTCATCGCCAAAGCTGTTCGGGACTGGATCAATGCCATGGGAGCGAAGACAGCATTCATCGAGCCCGGCAGTCCTTGGGAGAACGGCTACTGTGAG
>NZ_ONZF01000044.1 GCF_900302445.1 Palleronia abyssalis
CTACCTGACGGCCGTGCGCTAACCTTCGGGAGGCAGCGGACCACGGTAGGATCAGCGACTGGGGTGAAGTCGTAACAAGGTAGCCGTAGGGGAACCTGCGGCTGGATCACCTCCTTTCTAAGGATGTGTTTAGTATGGATTACGTTGCCAACGCGCTCAAGTAGCGAAGCGGTAGCGCATGACGTCGTAACACACTTAGCAGTGCCACCTTCTCACGAAGGTCTCCGGAAGCGGAGTGAGCACATATCGGACCGGACCGTCCTCATATCTCTTCAGATCAGCAGCGAGCCACCGGCTCGTGGAATAGGCCGCGCCATTGCAGCCGGGTGCCTCTCGGCGATTGCAAGCAATCGCCTGTCGCACTCGTTCGATCGGCGTTGTCGATCGAACGTGGGTCGGTAGCTCAGGTGGTTAGAGCGCACGCCTGATAAGCGTGAGGTCGGAGGTTCAAGTCCTCCTCGACCCACCATATCCTTCGGGATCGGGGGGCCTTAGCTCAGCTGGGAGAGCATCTGCTTTGCAAGCAGAGGGTCATCGGTTCGATCCCGATAGGCTCCACCAACTCCGATTTGACCGGCAAGCAGCCCTGGCTGTTTACCCGTCCAATCGGACATCGTCGGATGCACGCATTCGACGGATTTACATCGTATAGAGAGATACACATCAGTTAACATGCTGATACGGGCAGTGCGCCCGTATCTTCGGTTCGACCGAGCGGCATGTAACTATCCAAGTCAAGTACACTAACCCAGGCGACCTTCGGGTCGCCAAGAACAGTCCTTCCATACTTTGAACCAGGTGGAAGGGCGGGAAAGTATGCTTCTGATTAATGCCCCGGGGGACACAAAAGGCCTTTGGGGCGCGGAAGAAGTCAGTCTTCTTCTGGATCAGATCAAGCGCGAGAAGGGCGTTTGGTGGATGCCTTGGCAGTAAGAGGCGATGAAGGACGTGATACTCTGCGATAAGCGTCGGCGAGGCGAGAATAGCCTTT
>NZ_ONZF01000034.1 GCF_900302445.1 Palleronia abyssalis
CCAGCACCCGAGGTGGTGCAGTGGCCGGCTCCGCAATCCGGAGCCGCTTCGCCGGCCACTCCGGCCGTAGCGCCGAGTCCCGTCATGCACTAAGACTGAAACCGGACCTCCCGATTGGGGCAGGCCATTTTATCACGCCGCTCGCCGTCATAGACAGCAGATAGTGTTGTTGGTAGTGAGAAAAGAGCCTCACACTCAAGTGCCTCAGGCTTTCGTCGCAATACTCGCCCGGTCAACTGCCAGATTTCCTCTGCAAGCTGCGCATTTCTGACGACGGCTGCAACTCGCGCCAAACCTCCAACGGAGGCACCAATTGAAAAGTTTTCTTCATTGTCGGTGGCGAGGTCGATACGTCTGAGAGCAGCCACCGACAGTGAGACTATTTCGGCCGGAAGTTTGAATACGGCGCCGCCATTGACCAGGGCATTGAAACCTCCAACGCCTGGAGGGTCTTTCTTCAGTTCCGACTCAATAAGGGCCTTCCAATCATCGGGCAAACTCGCAGCTTGCTCCACTCCGCCTTTTAGCGGACCAGGTAGGAAGGAGTAGGGGAACCTCAGTCTGTCCGATAGCAACTTATCGGATCCATCCTTAAAGTATCTCTCCATTGGAGTTCCTTTAAGAGAATCCTTTTTAGATGTGATGGCGTTGCTCAACCGAGAGATGAACTCTGCCTTGAGTTGGTGTGGAGTAGCAAACTCTGGCATCCATCTGGCTTCCGAATGAGCATCGAGATGTCCCACCACAAATGCGCGGCGCGCTACCCGTTGCGCCAGTTCGAAAGCAGCGGTGGTAGCATCGACCCTTTCGGAAAGCAGTATTTCTTCCAGAAAAGAGGCGTGCGAGAATTCGACCAGGCGCCTACCAAAGACGGGCGATCCGTCGAAGTCTGATGACAGGCTTAACCGACCGCTTACAAAGAAGAACAGATTGCTCAGCAACTTAAAACGACCTTCTTCCGGCTCATTCAGAAAGAAGTCGATGATGCCAGCAAGCCGTTCTTGCAATGCAATGCTCACATCATCTCGGGCTAGCATTGCTTCGACGAACCCTAGCATCGATAACATAGAACCTGATTGTTCCACATGGTCAGCCAGTTTCGCGAAATCATCAGCTGATAAGCTCTCGTTTCCAATCACCGTGGCCATAGAGCTATGAATGCAGAGTCTCAAGGCCTCTGGATAAAATTTCACTCCATAAGCCTTTGTGCCCGCGACAATAAGAGGTTTTACCTCCCGCTCTATGAACTCGGCGAGCACGGGAGCGTCTGTTGTAGTTAGATATGCTAATCGCCAAAATTCAGGATCGCTTGGAACCAGCGTTTGAAAGTTACTACTTCCATTCTCGATTTCTTGGCGAATCCGCAAAGCAACAGCTACAAACGACATGGTGTGATTGCGGCGGTCGCTCTCCGGAGGCGAACGAGGTCCGGTATGTTGGCCTCATGGATAATAGCCGTGAGGAGAACGACCTATGGAACACTATGCCGGTTTGGATGTGTCGCTGAAA
>NZ_ONZF01000035.1 GCF_900302445.1 Palleronia abyssalis
TGTCTGACGTCAGCACTCATGGGACAGATTTGAGGTTTTCGTAACGGAGGATTTCTGGATCATCGCAGCCATTAAGGAGCGAAGATGAACCAGAAATCCGGAACATCGAAGGACGCGGCTGATAAGCTGGTCAAAGGGATCAAACGTAAGACCCGAAAGCAGTACTCGGCCGAAGAGAAGATCAGGATCGTGTTGGCTGGCCTGCGCGGTGAGGAAAGCATCGCCGCACTCTGCCGCCGTGAAGGGATCAGCGAGAGCCTGTACTACACGTGGTCGAAGGAATTCCTCGAGGCAGGCAAACAGCGGCTGGCCGGGGATACGGCCCGTCAGGCGACCTCGCCCGAGGTCAAGGAACTCCGGTCGGAGGCGACCGCACTGAAGGAGGTCGTCGCCGACCTGACCCTCGAAAACCGCCTTCTCAAAAAAAGCATGATCGGGGATGGGGAGTACGAGGCATGAGGTGCTCCGCATCGGAAAAGCTTGAGATCATCCGCACTGTAGAAGCCTCGCATCTGCCGGTGCGCCAGACGCTGGCCATGCTCGGCATTCCCAGCACGACCTATTATCGCTGGTATGACCGCTGGTCTGAGGACGGGCTTGATGGGTTGGAGGATGTGGCGCCGCACCCGGGCTCTGTCTGGAACCGGCTCCCGGACGAGACCCGGGCCGACATCATCGAGTTCGCCCTTGAGCACGAAGAGCTGACCCCCCGCGAGCTGGCGGTGAAGTACACCGATGAAAAACAGTATTTTGTCTCTGAATCGTCGGTTTACCGGATTCTGAAAGCCGCGGACCTGATCACGGCGCCGGCGCATATTGTGATGAAGGCGGCTAATGAGTTCAAAGACAGGACCACACGGCCCAACGAACTCTGGCAGACCGACTTCACCTATCTCAAGGTTTTGGGGTGGGGCTGGTTCTACCTTTCGACCATCCTCGACGATCACAGCCGGTACATCATCGCCTGGAAGCTCTGCACGACGATGAAAGCGGAGGACGTGACCGCCACGCTCGACCTGGCCTTGAAGGCTTCGGGCTGTGGCTGCGCGACCGTCATCGCCAAACCAAGGCTGCTCAGCGACAACGGATCATCTTACATCGCCGGCGACTTGGCCGATTATCTCGAGGACAAGGGCATGGAGCACGTCCGCGGTGCGCCATACCACCCGCAGACCCAGGGCAAAATCGAGCGGTGGCACCAAACAATGAAGAACCGCGTCCTGCTTGAGCATTACTTCCTGCCCGGGGATCTTGAACGCCAGGTCGGCGCGTTCGTCGAATACTACAACACCCGCCGATACCATGAGAGCCTCGGGAACCTGACGCCAGCCGACGTCTATTACGGCCGGGGTGACCAAATCCTGGAACAGCGAGAGGAGATCAAACGAAAAACCATGCTCGCCCGGCGCTTGCGCCACAAAACTGAAAACGCATAGCATCAATCAGCGGTGAGCCAGAGCCTCCAGTCTGGAAAGCGCTCAAACGTCCCAAATTATCTGACGACGGACA
>NZ_ONZF01000037.1 GCF_900302445.1 Palleronia abyssalis
CCAGCACCCGAGGTGGTGCAGTGGCCGGCTCCGCAATCCGGAGCCGCTTCGCCGGCCACTCCGGCCGTAGCGCCGAGTCCCGTCATGCACTAAGACTGAAACCGGACCTCCCGATTGGGGCAGGCCATTCGGATGCCATCGTAGTAGACGATAGATTCCTGAACAGACATGCAACGGTAGACAGAAGCAACGGTAGGAGCAAAGTCTAGTCGACCTTAGACATTCTTAAAACACTCCAGACAAGTAAAGATGTTAGCAACGACGATTACTTTCGAGCTTTGAATAGATTGAGGCAACGCGGGCGCCTGTTTGTTCCGTTAGAGATAGAAGAATTGCGCGCTTATGTCAGCGAAGTGACATTCAAGGAAGGGCAGTTGCGGGTCAGCAGGAACCTACTTCAGATTCAGGCATAGCACCTCTTTGCTAGGTTTTCCGAGTGTCTCACTGTTCCAGACGATATGCACTGGCTCCTACGGTCAAACCGGTTTGTGAACGATATCATTAGAGAACAATGGAAAGGTGCCAAGGACCTCCAACTCAGTAGGGCTATCTCTAGCTGGCTGTTTGACCTTGTTGATCTGAGACTTTGGGCAGGCAACAACAGCTCAGATGTTCAAAATAACAGCGTCGAAGGTTTTTTGATCGCGAACGTAGTAGGCTTGTTGGCGACGTCTGAAGGCGCGTCCAAAGAAGACCGAGAAGCCTATCTCGCTTGGGTAGAAGAGGAAATTGTTCAGCCCTTGAAAAACCGGCATCCACAAGTTTTTCGAAAGATCGTCAGCTATTCGAAAGATTTAATTGAGAACATGCTAACAGGGCAAAAGAGAGCGGCTGACTAGTGACTGATCGAGAGGTCGCCTTATCAGCAGCGGTTACTTTGGACCTATTTCCAGAGTCGATCCGTCAAGCGATCATTGCTGAGCACAGTTTCATGAGCCGGTTTGGGCGCCGCTTTCAACAACGGTGACATTTCTTCCAGACGGCAACAAATTCGTGGCCGAGGACCTGTATGATTGTGCCGAGTCTGTTTTGGACGGCATAAAACACGTGGAGCTTAAGGAAGCCGACACTGATGCTGTTTGGGCTGCGGACGGATACGACCCAGAGCAAGCAACTTTCCTTCATACAAATGGCAAGTCCGAAATCTTTATTGACGGGTACTGGCCACTACAAGTCGATCCAGATAAACGCTTAAGAAGTTTCGAAAACCTAGCCTCCAAGTTTCTACTTCCACGTAGTGTTTTTGAACACTGGTCTCCAAGAGTGAAAGCAAGCAAGCTGAGCTGCCCAGAGCTTGTTTTTCTAGAACAGGACGTTGAACGGTTCTCTGATTGCGGCCATGTCAAGCGGGTGAGCGGTGTGTCCGTCAGGGGTCATGGTTCTCTCCGAGGTCGCGGGTGTCGCGCCTCACGATGGCGTTCGGTGGCGGATCGTCTCCAATGTCG
>NZ_ONZF01000038.1 GCF_900302445.1 Palleronia abyssalis
GAGATATGCGCGAAAGTTGGTGACGCTTGATCAGGCGGCGGTATGAAGGTGGCGGACGCCGTCGCGGAACTCAACCCCGCTGATGACCTCCGGCAGGCGGTTCCGGCCGTCGAGTTTCCTCCATTTCTTCTGCGCCGACATCATCAACTTGAAGGCCATGGCGAGCCCGGTCTTCCGGCTCAGGCATCCCTTGGTGCGCTTCGTCCGGTGTCGGACGGTGGCGAAGGTGCTCTCGATCGGGTTCGACGTGCGGATGTGTTTCCAGTGCTCGGCCGGGAAGTCGTAGAACGACAGCAGCGCGTCGCGGTCCTTCGCCAGCTTGGCCACCGCCTTGTCCCACTTCACGCCGTAGACCTCGACGAAGTGGTCGAAGGCGGCCCCGGCGGTGGCGCGGGTCTCGGCCTGCCAGATGTCGTGCAGATGCGCCTTGGCCTTCGCCTGCATCGACTTCGGCAGCGCGTTGAGCACGTTCATGGTCTTGTGCAGCCAGCAGCGCTGTTCCTTGGTCGTGGCGAAGACCTCACGCAGGGCGGTCCAGAACCCCAGGGCGCCGTCGCCGATGGCCAGCTTGGGGTCCTGCTCGAGGCCGCGGCGCTTGAGGTCGAGCAGAACCTCGCGCCAGCTCTGGGTGCTTTCGCGGACGCCGTCGGTCATGGCCAGCAGCTCCTTGCGACCGTATTCGTCCGCGCCCACGACCACCAGAACGCATTGCTTTTCCTCGGCCATGCGCGGTTTGAAGTAGACGCCGTCCGCCCAGATGTAGAGAAACCGCCGCGCGCCGAGGTCGCGCTTCTGCCAGGCCCCGTAGCCCTCCCACCAATCGGCCTTCAGCCGCGTGATGGTCTTGGCCGACAGGCCCTTGGCGTCCGGCCCCAGCAGAGCCGCCAGCGCCTCGCTGAAGTCGCCGGTGGAGACGCCCTTGAGGTAGAGCCAGGGCAGCAGCTCCTCGACCGACTTCGCGCGGCGTAGGTAGCGCGGCAGGATGCTGGGCGTGAAGGTGATCCTGTCCTCGCCCGGCCTGCGGTCCCGCACGCGCGGGACCTTCACGGCCACCGGGCCGACGCCGGTCATGATTTCCCGCTCCGGCAGATGCCCATGACGCACCAGCCTGGCCCGACCGTCCTCGAGCTTGTGGTCGGCGAAGGCTGCCAGCAGCGTGGCCAGTTCCGCCTCGACCGCCTGCTCGATCAGCTTGCGTGCCCCGCCCCGGATCAGGTCGCTCAGCGGATCGCGCGAAAATCCCGATGGATCGGGCAGCTGGGTGATGGTATCTTCCGACATGTGGCATATCCCTTTCTCGGCTGAGAATTGACGGCGCTTCGACACCGCCTTGATATGCCGCCCCTCAGGGCATCACCAACTTTCGCGCGTTACTC
>NZ_ONZF01000041.1 GCF_900302445.1 Palleronia abyssalis
TGGTCTCGTCGAGCAGCTCATCGCGCATCCTGCCGTTGAAGCTCTCGACGAAACCGTTCTGCATTGGCTTTCCCCCCTCCCGGGATCATGCTCCGCATGACCCTGCCGGGCAACGGGACGCGATGTAGTGCCATTCTACCCGGTACTCGGAACACCACCGCAGGATCGCGTTACTGGTCAGTTCGGTCCTGTTGTCGCTGTCAATCATACCGGGCTTTCCACGGCGCTCGATCAGGGCTGTCAATTCACGCGCGGTTGTCATTGGAGCGCCATTGGTTCGAGCGCCAATGGCGACGCGTCCCGAGATAGAGGTGTCGGGGACCGCCGCAAGACACTCGCGGGTGACGTCATCGACCAGGTTGAGCACACGGAAGCGCTGGCCACTGGCGAACTGGTCATGGACGAAATCGAGCGATCCCGCTGCCCGGCAGCGGTTTGCATGCATACCGCGAGAGGGGGCGTGCAATGGGCTGCGCCTCGACCAAGATCGGAACGTGCGTTCCGATAGCTTTGCGCCGGGCCTTCCGCTTGCGCACCGTCAGCCCTTCCTCGCGGTAAAGGCGATAGATCCGGTTGATGCCGGAAGGCTCTCCCTCACGCCGCAGCAGAACGAAGAGCCGCCCCCTCTCGGGATCATGCTTCGCATGACCCTGCCGGGCAGCGGATACCCGAACCGCCGGCGCTCGTTGGCCAGGTCCCGCAACCGACCGCGCAGCACTGTGTCCGGCGCACGCTGAGATCGATCGCGGATCATCGTTCGATCCGCGTCGACGATATTGCAGGCCCGCCGCTCCGACAGGCCATGCTCGGCCCGAAGATATGCGACGGCTTCACGCTTCACGGGTCGCCATTGTGCTCGAACCAATGGCTTACCCTGCCACTTTTTTGAAACCAGATCCTTCATCGCAGCCAAGTCCAGCATCTGCTCGGCGAGGAGCTTCTTCAGCTTCGCGTTCTCATCCTCCAGCGCCTTCAGCCGCTTGGCCTCCACCGCCGTCATGCCGCCGAACTTGGCTTTCCAGTTGTAAAAGGTGCCTTCGGACATCCCGTTCGGCGCTACAAACGGTCCCCCGGACCGTTTGCTTGACGCTTGAAC
>NZ_ONZF01000042.1 GCF_900302445.1 Palleronia abyssalis
CCTTCAGCCGCTTGGCCTCCACCGCCGTCATGCCGCCGAACTTGGCTTTCCAGTTGTAAAAGGTGCCTTCGGACATCCCGTTCGGCGCTACAAACGGTCCCCCGGACCGTTTGCTTGACGCTTGAACTGCGGCACAGGTCAGCGCATTTTGCGCCTGCCTCGTGCTCGCCCAGGATGCCCCCTCTCGGCAGCATGCTGCGCATGCGCCTGCCGGGCAGCCGATGATCTGTTCGTCCGTAAATCTCGTTCGCTTCATTGTCCGTCCTCAGGTTGAGCCGGACTCTAATCGACGGTGGAGGAAAAATCCCGTGGCAGGTCATCGGCCATTAGGAATCCTGAGGGGCCGCTCTGCTTGTCTGCTTTGGCGGTTTTGCCGCGGCATCTAGGGTGACGGTCGAAAAGCCAGTTGCCTACAGACAAAGTCGGCGCGCGATCGGATGTCGGCGTACGGCAGCTCCTTGAGCTCGTATCCGAGCGCAGTTTAGGTTTCACGCATAACGGCACCAAGCTGTCGGGAAGCCGCGGTCGAAGATCACGGGGCCCGCGAGCGCCTGTGCGGCGTTGTGGGCGCTCAGCGCGCGCTCCAGCATCCGTTAAGCGATCAGCCTAGGGGAGGGCGTCTCCGCCGCTCGCCATCATCCTCACGGATGATCGCGAGGCCGGATTCGGGAATTGTTTGGAGGCCGCGGCGGGCGAGTTCGGTGATCAGGCTTGTCTTGCCCGTACCATGGCCGCCCGTCACGACGAAGAAGCGGTCGCTCATGGGTCGTCATCGAATATGACAGGGATCAGCGCTGCGAAACGATCGACACGCCATATGCAAGGATCGAGGCAGCACAAAATTTGCGTAGGGAAAACAGCACCGATCTGCGCGGCAGAGGCACATCCTCTGACGAGAAAGGCAGAAATGTCTGATGCTTTCAAAGCGAAAAATGGTGGAACTGACAGGAGAGCATGGTCTGCCCCCTGAAAAGTGGTCCTCCCTGAAGTATGGCTTACGGGCCAGTTGGAGGATGCAAGAATGCCCCAGAAGAGACACAAGCCGGAAGAGATCGTCGCGAAGCTTCGGCAGGTCGACGTGC